>CAVTZR010000009.1:0-24325 GCA_963739265.1 uncultured Chloroflexia bacterium | reverse complement strand
CATCCGGCTACACTCCGCCCATTTGCAGGCCTTGCAGCAGCAAGCCCGGCAGGTGGCCGACGCCATGACCGCTTGTTTGAACTCCTTGCCCGAGGCTCCCTATCTGCTCTCGGTGGCAGCCTTGGGTCCCGTCTCGGCCGCCACTTTCCTGGCTGAAGTGGGGGATCCGCAGCGCTATCATTCTGCCGCCCAATGGGTCAAGCTGGCCGGCATCCAGCCCACCCCCAACACCTCCGGCAAGAAACAGCGCAGCCCCACGCCCATGTCGCACAAGGGCCGACCGCGTCTGCGCACCATGCTCTATTTCGCCTGCTTGCGACTGATTTAACATGACGTCCGCTTTGCCCAACTGTACGCTCACCTGCAAAGGAGGCCGCACCACCCGCTCGCCAAGATGCAAGCCCTGGGCGTTCTCATGAACAAGCTCGTGCACATCTTGTGGGCCCTCATCCAAAACCAAACTTTCTATCAGCCCGCCTTCGATGCGCAGCCTGCGCCCGTTTCCCACCCGGGGACACCGTGAGCCCACTTGAGGCGCTCTCCCGACCTCGTTAGATCAGCCTGGTTGCCCCGGCCGCCTGGTCACATCGGATAGAGTATCCTGAGGCTTGACCTCGCATGACTAGTTCGATCCCAGGATTTCCGGCCAGGGTTCACCCGGGTCCCGGGCACAGCTTTCCGCTTCCAAGCGCTCCTCGGCTTGGCTTGCACACCATCCTTAGAATCCCCCTGACCCACAGGGTACTGTTCAGCCCTGGACAGCCCTGCGCCAAGAACTCTTTACTTATTCCCTATAGTATGCTGATTACGGGTCCTGAGGCACACGTCGATGGCGTCTCTCTGGACTGACAAAGTCTGTGCTGTCCCAGATTTGGGGGCCGGTGGGCGTCTTTTTTGTCTACTGGTTCCACTCCTTCTTTTGTGATTACTGCAAGATTGCTTAAGAAATGATCTCATCCAGCTGCATCCATCAATAGGTGACGCGCCGGCCCATGCCGAAAAAACTCCAGACGCGCTGAAGACTGCTATGAGGAAATAGTCGCGGCCGCCGCCGGAGAACTCCATCATCCCCAGCCCGATGGGAGTTACGCTCAGATCCGTCTTACCTAGCGTTCTCTTTGAGATTGAAGATTCAGTTGGCGTAGGTACGTTTTCCTAATTCCAGGGGTGCGCCGCATCGGCTCGCTGCCTTATATGGGCGCTCGCACGCGGCCGGAACTTACCGCGCTTCGCTAAATTGCCAGGCTGTATCCCGGTAACAGAGACCGGCACCGGACATTTCGGCCGATTAGATTTCCTTGCCCTCAAACTGGCTGTTGTACAGCTCGGCGTAGAAGCCCTGCTTCGCAAGCAGTTTCTCGTGCCTACCTTGCTCGACAATGTCGCCGTTGTTCATCACCAGGATCCAATCGGCGTCGCGGATGGTCGACAGGCGGTGAGCGATGATGAAGCTGGTCCGGCCCTGCATCAACGTGTCCATGGCCCGCTGGATCAACACTTCCGTATGAGTATCCACCGAACTCGTGGCCTCATCCAGGATCAGGATCCGGGGATCGGCCAGGATGGCCCGGGCGATGGTCAGAAGCTGCATCTGCCCCTGCGAGATATTGCTGGATTCCTCGTTGATCACCATCTTGTAGCCGTCCGGAAGGGTACGGACAAAATGGTCCACATGGGCGGTCTTGGCCGCCGCGATGACCTCGGCGTCAGTCGCATCGGCGCGGCCGTAGCGGATGTTTTCCATGATCGGACCGTTGTAGAGCCAGGTATCCTGAAGGACCATGCCGAACATGTGACGCAGATCGGCGCGGGTGAAATCCTTGATGTTGTGGCCGTCCACCAGGATGGCTCCCCCGCCGTTGACGTCGTAGAAGCGCATCAAGAGTTTGACCATGGTAGTCTTGCCGGCACCAGTCGGACCGACGATCGCAATCTTCTGACCAGGTTCCGCGTAGAACGAGAAGTCATGGATGATGATCTTGTCGTCGCTGTAGCCAAAGTGGACATGCTTGAAATCCACGCGGCCTTCAACCTTCTGCAGCTTGATTGGGTCAGCCGTATCGGCTACCTCCTCGGGCTCGGCCAGGAATTGGAACACCCTCTCGGCTGACGCCGCGGTCTGTTGAAAGATGTTGGAGATGTTGGCGATCTGCGAGAGCGGCTGCGTAAAGGAGCGGACGTACTGGACGAAGGCCTGGATATCGCCGATGGCGATGGTGCCTTTGATGACCAGGTAGCCGCCCAGAATGCAGATGGCGACGTAACCCAGGTTGCCGACAAAGTTTATGACCGGGAACATCAGCCCAGACAGGAATTGGGATATCCAGGCCGAGCCGAAAAGCGTGGTGTTGATCTCGTCGAACTGTTCCACGCTCTTCTGCTCGCCATTGAAGGCCTTCATGACCACGTGGCCGCCGTACATTTCTTCGATATGGCCGTTCAGGTGACCGAGATAATCCTGCTGCCGCTTGAAATATGCCTGGGACTTATTGACCACCAGGCCGATAATCCCGAACGAGATCGGCACCATCACCAGCGCCACCAAAGTCATCTGCCAGCTGATCGTGAACATCATGACCAGCACGCCGATCACAGTCGTCACAGAGGTGACGATCTGCGACAGGCTCTGGTTCAGGGTCTGGCTGACGGTGTCCACATCATTGGTCACGCGCGAGAGCACTTCACCGTGACTGGTTCCGTCAAAGTAGCGAAACGGCAGGCGGTTGATCTTCTCGGAAATATCCCGGCGGAAGCGGTAGGTGATGTTCATCGAAACGCCGGACATCACCCAGCCCTGGATGTAAGCAAATAGCGCGGAGACGACATAGAGCCCCAGGGTCCACAGGATCATCCGGCCGATATAGCCGAAGTCGATCGAGCCGGTACCGGCAATCTGGCTCATCACGCCTGCGAACAGCTTGGTGGTGGCATTGCCCAGGATCCTGGGTCCCGCGATGGAGAAGATGGTCGAGGCCATCGCAACCAGCATCACGGCCAGGATCGAGACCTTGTAGGATCCAAGGTACTGGATCAGCTTCTTCATCGTCCCCTTGAAGTCGCGCGGCTTTTCACCTTTCATCATGGCCATCGGACCGCCGTGTCCCATCGGACCACCGCGGCCGCGGCCGCCCATGAGCCCCACGGGCGCGCGTGGGGCGGGTGTGTTTGCCCTCTGCATGGTCATGCCAATTCCTCCTGGCTGAGCTGCGATAAGGCAATGCCTCGATAGACTTCGCAGATTTTCATCAGCTCATCGTGGTTGCCCTTCCCCACCACATTGCCCTCATCCAGGACGATGATCTGCTCCGCGTTCATGATAGTGGCAATACGCTGGGTGACCAGCAGCAGCGCGCTGGCGCCGGTGTGCTCCTTGAGTGCCTTGCGCAGTGCGGCGTCGGTCTTGAAGTCGAGGGCGGAGAAGCTGTCGTCAAAGATGTAGATCGGCGCTTCCTTGACCAGGGCACGCGCGATCGAGAGCCGCTGTTTCTGGCCGCCCGAGACGTTCATGCCGCCTTGGGCGATCTCCGTCTGCATCCCTTCCGGCTTGGCATTGATGAACTCTGTGGATTGGGACACATCCGCCGCCAATTCCAATTGCTCATCGGAGGCGTCCTCGTCGGCATACAGCAGGTTGCTTTCGATCGTGCCCGAGAACAGGTTGCCCTTCTGCGGTACATAACCGATCTTCTCGCGCAGGTCGTGCTGGGTGACCTCCCGGATGTCAATGCCATCCACCAGGATGGCGCCGGAGCTCACCTCGTAGAAGCGCGGGATCAGGTTGACGATCGTGGATTTCCCGGAGCCGGTCGTGCCGATAAAGGCGGTGGTTTGGCCCGGCTCCGCCGTGAACGTGATGTCGTGCAGTACGTCTTCCTCCGCGCCGGGATAGCGGAAATTCACGTGGCGGAATTCGATGCTGCCGTGGAAGGGTGTGGAAAATTGTCGCGGATTCTTGGGGTCCTGGATCGCCGGTTCGGTTTCCAGCACGTCCGCGATGCGGTCGGCTGAAACAGCAGCTCGCGGCAGCATGATGAACATCATCGACATCATCAGGAAGGCCATTACGATCTGCATGGCGTATTGCATGAAGGCGATCATGTCGCCCACCTGCATCTGCGACTGGGCCACGGCATGAGCGCCCACCCAGATGATCAGGACTGCCAGACCGTTCATCAGCAGCATCATCACGGGCATCATCACGACCATGACGCGGTTGACGAACAGGTTGACCGAGGTCACGTCCACGTTGGCCGTGTCGAAGCGTTTCTCCTCGAACCCCTGCATGTTGAAAGCCCGGATGACCATCATGCCCGACAGATTCTCACGCGTCACCAGGTTGAGCCGGTCGATCAGGCTCTGGATGATTTTGAATTTGGGCAGTGCGATCGAAAATACGGTCAGGACCAGACCGAGCAGAACGACCACCCCCAGGGCAATGATCCACCACATCGAGGTGGATTTCGCCAAGGCCCGGATCACCCCTCCCACGCCGATGATGGGAGCATAGATGACCATGCGCATCATCATGATGACCACCATCTGGATCTGGGTGACGTCGTTGGTTGAGCGGGTGATCAACGAAGCGGTCGAGAATTTGTCGAATTCCGTGCTGGAGAAGCTCTCGACCCGCTGGAAGACGTTCCGGCGCAGGTCACGCGCCAGGCCCGCCGCGGTCCGTGCGGAGAGGAAGCCGACCGCGATCGTGCAGGTTATGGAGAGCAGGGTCACCAGCAGCATCAGGACGCCGGTATGGGTGATGTAGTCCGTCTGCAGCTTGCCGGTGTCCATGCCGAGGGCTGCGTACTCGGCCTTGACCGGCCCGACGGCCATCTGGACAATCATGCTTTCCCCTAGAGTGGCAAATTTTTGGTCGATGGCCGCGGTGATCTTGGCGAGTGTCGCTGGGGGAAGGTTGGCCATCAGCGCAAACACGTCTGTCCCAGCCGGAATCTTGGACAGGTCGAAGCCCATGCCCTGACCCAAGGCAGACGCCTTGGAGGGATCGGCTATGACCTGCTGAATGAATGACACGATGACGATCGCTTTGCCCATTACGGGGTTGAGCTTGCTGACCTCCGCCTGGTCGATGGGCTTCAGCACGTACACCGGCTCATTCGCGATCGTGGGGTACTCCTTGATGTACTGGTCAAAGCCGGGCGAACTCCTATCCATCAGCATGTAATCGCTGAGCACCATGGTCTTGTCGCCGGCGCTCATAAAGAGGACCAGTCGGTCCATTTCACTCTGGCGGATGGCAGTGGGCACGGCGTTTTGCACGCCGCCCTGCTGGATGCCGTAATTGACGATGTTGGACATGTAGTCCGGCAGGGCCAGATCCGCGTTCGCTTGCACGAACAACAGCGCGATAGCGATTAGGATCAGGAGAAGGTAAGGTTTTAGGTATTTGCTCAGACGTAGCATGCTTGCTCGGATTTCTCCAACGCGTAACGCCGGCTATTGCTCAGCCGTGAGCTGCTGCTCGAACTGATGGGTCTTGTCGATCAGCACTCTTACGGCTGCCGCAACCTGTTCTTTTTCGCGTCCAGACAAAGTCGCACTCAATTCCTCCAGCCAGCCCTGCCGGGCCTCGATGCTCTCCCGTATGATGCGCCGGCCCTTATCGGTCAGGATCAGCTGTTTGGCCCGCCGATCCTGCGGGTCTTCCGAGCGCCGGATGAGGTCCTGCTGAACCAGCCGCTCGAGCATCTGGCTGGCGGCAGCGATGGTGATGCCCAGTCTCTGCCCCAGGTCCGAGACATTGCTCCTGCCGCGGTCGATTTGGAAAAGTGCGCCGATCTGCGACATGGAGAGATCGTTCTCTTTCATGTGTCGGATCAGGCTGCGCATCGAGCGGCGCATGAACATCCCCAGCCATTCCTGAAGAAGGACGACCACTGGATCGGCGTGTGGCATAAGTTCACCTTTCTGTATATTTAAGTCGACTTAAATCTACAGCGGTCCTTATCGTTTGTCAATCCACGATACTTGGGCCAACTGATTTCCCCCTTCCGACACCTCAGGAAGTGGGCTGCATCCCAGATCTGCGCCAAGAGCCACATCGCGGAAAGCCATCTATGATTGACTCGGGTTGCTACAGGGTTGCCACTTAGAAGAGAGCCTCCGAATGCTGGAGGCTCTCTTGGTGCCCAGATATGGGGCGGGGTGAAGCTGGAATTAGCCCTATTGAGTTGACCGACCAGGGACTTGAACCCTCAACCCACTGATTACGGGTCATCCCACGGAGAGGACACAGGTTCTGTGACGTGAAATGCGGGTATGCGGTGCCATGATTGAGAGTCCGGCCCGAGTATGTCTACGGCGTATGTAGCGTGAAGAAGCGTCTACACAGTGCCAAATTCACGGGCAAATCTGTCTATCTTGTGTACTGCGTCTACAGCATGTCTTTCCAATTCCAACAGAATTGCAGCAGCCAAAGCAGGAAAGGCGACTCTGATCGCGGCGGGCCATGATGGCTTCATAGCCGCACGCCTGCCCGTGCCGATAACAATCCGAACGCCCTTGAGATTACCAGGAGATGGTCGCGTCCGTCGCACGAGAGCGACTGAGCATTCTCCGAGGCCTTTCAGACCTTTGGTCGCAGTCACCAAATCTGCACCATCCAACCCGCAGTCTTTTCCTTTACGTTACCTATCATCACTTTCGCTTTGGCCGCATTCGCCATCCAGGGCAAACATCCCGTGATATAGCTCAACCTGGCTGCTCCTTACATGCGGACTGGCGATCATTCCCTATACACATAGCTAGGCGGGATGGGCAGCGTTTTCATGCAATGAGTGTGCCACGCTCGCTTGGCTTGGGGTCGAGGTTTGTGCGATTTGCGATATACTTAGATTACAAAACTATTAGAAAGGACAATACAATGAGCGCCTCACCTGATGAATGTGCCCGCGACCTGCTGGATGTGGCGCCGATGGTCATGCGCATCATCCGTGCCAACATGCGCGATCACGCCGCCACCGACCTCTCAGTACCCCAGTTCCGCGCTCTCGGGTTTGTGGATCGTCATGCTGGTGCCTCGCTCTCGGACGTCGCAGAGCACCTCGGGTTACAGCTCCCGTCCGTCTCCAGGTTGGTGGACGGCCTGGTCGCGCGCACTCTGATGACACGCCAGGAGCAGGCGACCGACCGCCGCTACGTGACGCTGAGGGTCACCCCGCGCGGTCGCGCCCGGCTGCAAACCGCCTATGACTTGGCCCGGGCTTATCTTACCGACCAACTAGCTGTTCTCCCCGAGGCGAAGCTCAAGATCGTGATCGATGCTCTGTGTATTCTGCGCCCACTCTTTACAGGCGAGCGAGAAACAACACTTGCAGGGAGACCACATGGCAATTTTGGAGACTGATAAGCTCACCCGTCGGTTCGGCACACTGACGGCTGTGGACCAGTTGACGATTTCCATTGAGGCTGGCGAGGTGTTCGGATTGCTTGGTCCGAACGGCGCGGGGAAGACTACTGCCCTCAAAATGCTTACAACGCTGCTTCCTCCCACCTCGGGCTCCGCATGCATCGCGGGCCTGGATGTAGTCCGCCGCGCAGGTGAGGTACGGCGCTTGATCGGTTATGTGCCGCAGATGCTCTCCGCCGATGGCACGCTCAGCGGATATGAGAATCTCTTGATCTTCGCCAAGCTGTATGACCTGCCGCGCCGCGAGCGCGTAACCCGCGTGCGCACCGCGCTCGCGCTGATGGGCTTGGAAGAGGCGGCGGATCACCTAGTCCGCACCTATTCGGGCGGCATGATCCGCCGATTGGAAATCGCCCAGTCTATGCTTCACGAGCCACCCGTACTCTTCCTCGATGAGCCAACCATCGGTCTCGATCCACTGGCGCGCGAGGCGGTGTGGGAGCGTCTCGGGCAATTGCGCACCGAATTCGGAACGACCATCTTTTTGACGACGCACTATATGGAGGAGGCTGAGCTCTTGTGCCAACGGGTGGCTATCATGCACTTGGGCCAAGTAGCGGCGATTGGCACGCCCGCCGAACTCAAGGCGTCCATCGGCGGGGAGGGCGTGACGTTGGATCAGGTGTTTGCTCATTATGCCGGAGCGGCTTTGGAATCAGGAGGCAGTTACCGTGAGACAATCCGAACAAGGCGTGTTGCGCGGCGGCTTGGTTAGCTTGCCGCCCGCCACGAATCCGCTTGCCAGTTTCCTGAGTTTCATAGATAAAACGCTGATCATCGGCGAACTGGAAATCCGCAAACTCCGTCACGACCCGACTGAACTTCTGACGCGCGCGGTACAGCCGATGCTGTGGCTTTTGGTGTTCGGCGAGGTCTTTGCTCAGACACGCGCGATTCCCACGGGGAACCTTTCCTACCTGGCCTTCATGGCGCCGGGTATTCTGGCGCAGAGCGTACTGTTCGTAGCGATCTTTTACGGCATTGCGATCATTTGGGAACGCGACCTGGGGATCGTCCACAAGTTTCTTGCGTGTCCCACACCGCGCACTGCGCTCGTCCTGGGCAAGGCGCTCTCGGCGGGCGTGCGCGGAATATCACAGGCAGTCATTATCTACATTCTAGCGATGCTCTTAGGCGTGGCGATGAATTGGAACGCGCTGGCGCTGCTCGGCGTGCTACTCGTCGTGATACTCGGCGCGGCATTCTTTTCCACCTTCTCGCTCATCATGGCGTGCTTGGTCAAGACGCGCGAGCGGTTCATGGGCATCGGACAGGTCCTGACCATGCCGCTCTTTTTCGCCAGCAACGCGATCTATCCCATCTCGATGATGCCCGCTTGGCTGCAGGTCATCTCCCACATCAACCCGCTGACCTACGAGGTGGACGCGCTGCGGGCGCTGATGGTGGCGGGGGCGACGAGCGCGTATGGCCTGGCCGCCGATTTAGGCATTCTAGTTGCGGCGACCGCGATCCTAGTCGTCATCGGCGGTTGGCTCTATCCGCATGTGGTCACGTAAGGTATCTGCTGATGAGAGAGTGGAGGAGAATTTGAGTACCCGGAGTTTGGCGGAGGGTGGGCTTTGAGGCGCCGATTGGGGCACGTTGATTACAAATGGATCGCGCTGAGCGTGACGACGATCGGCGCGTTGATGTCGTCGATCGACAGCACCATCGTGGTCCTGGCGCTACCGGACATGATGGTGAAACTGCACGCCGACCTGATCGAAATGATCTGGGTGATCATGGCGTACATCCTGATCAGCACCGTCTTCCTGCTGACTTTCGGGCGGGTGGCGGACATGCTTGGCCGCGTGCGGATGTACAACCTGGGCTTTGTCGTCTTCACGGCCGGCTCGCTGCTGTGCGGCGTCTCACAGAGCGCGTCCCAGCTGATCGTGTTCCGCCTCGTGCAGGGCGCGGGCGCGGCGTTGATGATGGCAAACAGTGCGGCGATCATCACCGAGGTCTTTCCGCCGAACGAGCGGGGCGCGCGCTGGGTATCAACGGGATCACCTGGGGGATCGGCGGGGTTGCCGGTCCGCTGCTGGGCGGATTGATCCTGACTGCGGCCGACTGGCGCTGGATATTCTTTATAAACGTGCCGATCGGGATCATTGGCACGGTATGGGCCTATCGGGCGCTGCACGAAGTATCCAAGCCCAAGCAGGGCGAGCGCTTCGATCCAATCGGCGCGGTAACGTTCAGCCTCGGCCTGGTGGCGCTGTTGATCGCGCTGACGCTGGGAATCCAATACAGCTGGACCTCGCTGCCGATCCTGTCGTTGTTCGCGCTGTCCGTGGTGATGCTGGTCGTGTTCTTTGCGTGGGAGCGAGGCGCGCTGAACCCGGTGCTTGATCTCTCGCTCTTTCAGAACCGTATCTACAACTTCTCGGTGCTGGCGGCGATGCTCCAATCACTGGCGATGTTCGCCGTGAACTTCCTGATCGTGTTCTACCTCCAGGCGGTGCGCGGGTACGATCCGCTGAGCGCAGCCTTGCTGCTGATCCCACTTCCCATCGTGACTTCGGTGGTAGGGCCGCTGAGCGGGATGCTGGCCGACCGTGTCGGCGCACGGATCCCGGCAACAATCGGGGTGCTGGTGCAAGCCGCTGCACTGGTTTGGTTCGTCACTCGGCTGTCGCCGACGACCCCGTATGCGGAGATCGCCCTGGGTTTGGCGATGATGGGCCTGGGCGGCGGTCTGTTCTGGTCACCGAACACGAGCGCGGCGATGAACAGCGCGGCGGTGCACCGATTGGGGATCGCCTCGGCGACGCTCGCCACCTTGCGGCAGACCGGGATGGTGACGAGTTTCGCGCTGGCCCTGGCGGTTGCAGCGGGCAGCCTGCCGCGCGACGTGATGATGAGTCTGTTCGTCGGCACGAACGTGACGCTCGGCTCGCAACCGATGCAGGCGTTCATCGGCGGCATCCAGCACGCGTTCGTGGTCTCGGCGGCGCTTTGCCTGGTCGCGGCGGGCTTTTCGATTGTGCGCGGCAAAGAGGATCGGCAACGGCAAGCGGAGCTGCACGCATCGACGGAGTAGGCCGACCCCGAAGTCCCACCAGGATCGAGCGCACGGCCTGTGAATTTCCCCTACAGCTTCTCTTCCGGTTGCAGCACTCTTGCACTACAGAAAGAGTCCACGTCGCCGCGAGTACTCTCTTGCCATCAAATGTAGGGGCCTCCAAGGACGAAACCGCCGTATATCGGCGACGGATCAGGGACATGAACCCTGAACCCACTGATTAAGAGACGGGCCCGGATGTGTCCACACCGTATATGTGGTTCAATGATGTCTACGCAGTGCCAGATCTACGGGTGGATTTGTCCACTGCGTGCATGTTTTGCACCCCGTGATACTGCGGATGCATCCGGGTTGCATCCGAAAATGGAAAGGCGACTCGGGCCTGGCAGCCAAGATGCAAGGCCCGCGCCTATTGTCATCACCGCATCAGTTCCTTTTCTGCTGCAGTAAGCAGCATGTCCAGCTCCCGGTCCTGCGCGGGATCCAGAGGCGGGACATGGTGGTCCCGCAGTATCCGTTCAGCCTCGGCCTGCGCACGATCGAGGATGCTTTGCCTGCCGCCCCTCTCCCACGCTTCCCAATTTGTGCGTTCGGCCAGCCTGGTCAACGCCACCTCGCCGGACTTGAGATACTTCATCGTGTGCCTCTGCCCGAGGTAGTTGCGCGTGCCGTCCATCGCCGCGGCGATCACATCCACAGCAAGCGCGTCCGCATTGACCGAAAGGCCCCTGCGGGCGCGCAGGATGCTGCCCACGAATTCATCGTCGAGCACCATCTGCGCGTACGAACTGCTGACGCCCGCCTCCATCTCACCGATGCCTGAGAGTTCATCCGCACCCGCCAGCGCCGGGATGACGGCGTTGAGAGCGCGCTCGAATCCGTTTTGCGCATCAATAATGTGGCTGTTGGTGGAGAACCCGTAGACGTTGACGGCAAACCCGTAGCGATGGCCGACTTGGACCGTGCCCGCCGAAGCCAGCCCCAACTCCACCCCGCCCCAGACCGATACGCCGGTCCGCGGCTCCATGGCCGCCAGGCGTCCGCAATACACGATCGGCAGGCCTGGATGGACCAGTTGCGCCAGCACCGCCGCGAGCAGGATCTCCGCATTCTGCTGCGCGATGGCGCCTGCAAGCGAGAACGGCGCCGTTGTTCCGGCGGTCGGACACGGCAGCGGCCCAAAGGGGATGCCAAGCCGTGCGATCTCCATCACTGCCCGCGCTTCGTGGTCTGGCAGCGTCAATGGGCTGACCGGCGAAAGCGACAGCGTCAGCACCTTCGACGGCTCGCCGATCACTTCCGCCATCTTGACCGCACAGCGCACCTCTTCGGGATATTGGACGCCGGGGCCCTCCAGCGGCTTGAGGGTGAACGGCAGTGCATGCCGATACATTGCCAGCGACATGATGCGGCCGGGAACATCGCGCGGGGTGAAGAACGGCGTGATGCTGTGGCAGTTGTCGAGGGCGTCCAGCAGGCGCGTCGCATCGCGCACATCGTCGATCGTGGCCTGGCGTCGGCTATTGGTGACGGGATCGTAAACGTCGCGTGCACCCCCCAGGTTGTGGAAGTAGAGTTTGCCATCCCCCAACGTCTTGACTGTGCCGCCTCGCCCGCGCACGCTGACCCTCTTCCCAGCCTGTTCGATGCTCCTCTCTACCAAGTCGGCCGGCAGCAAAACCCGATCGCCGTTGATCTTGGCGCCGGCGCCAGTGAGGGCCTCGCGTGCCGACTTCTCCTTCAGGACAAATCCGGTCTCGCCTAAGATGCGCAGCGTGGCCTGATGGATGGCCTCCACTTCGTCCGGGCTCAATGCCTGCATTGTGAACATGTCTGCTCCTGATGTGGGCTGGCACCGCTCAGATCGCCGATGAGCCCACGGACTTCACTTGTTCTTCCAGGAATTTGAACCGCCGAAGCTCATGGTCGACGACGTTTTCAAGCTTCAAGAATCCGTGGCCTTCGTCCGGGTACAGGATCAACTCCACCTGCTTGCCGAGCTCCTGCAGACGGCCGCGGGCCGCCATCGATTCGCTCGCCGGGCAGCGCGGATCATTCGCGCCGCAAATCAACTGCACGCCGGCCCGGATCTTTTGCAGTTGGAAGTACGGCGAACGCCTCCGCCACACATCGGCGTTTGTAATCGGGTCGCCAAGGTTTTCAATATCCCAATGCTGGAGATCCGGACGCACATTCTGATGAGAGGTGAACCAGTTCATGAACGGCACTACCGCGGATCCGCCCGCCCACAATTCGGGATATTCAGTCAGGCAGGTCATCGTGAGGTATCCGCCGTGCGACCGGCCGCTCACCACAATCCTGAGCGGATCTGCCAACTGCTCGCGGACGAGGTACTGCGCGCCCGCGGCACAATCGAAGGTGTCCACCTCGCCCACGCGACCATGATTGGCCTCCATCCACGCACGACCGTATCCGGTGGAGCCGCGATAGTTGGGCGCCAGCACCGCCCAGCCCTGCGCCGCCAGATAGCTCATCAGCGGGTGCCAGAGGCATTGAACCAGCCAGTTGGGTCCACCGTGGATATTGACCAAGCCCGGCGGTTTCTTTGCGCGCGGGCGATACAGCATCGCCGGGACCATCACCCTATCGATGGACGGATACCAGACCTCTTCAGGGATGGTGAAATCGCTTGTATCCAGACCACGTGGCAGGGAGTTCGTCAATTGCGTGAATTCGCCCCGACCCGGACCAAGGCGCCACAGATCAGGCGGATGGCGCGGATTTCAAAGACGAAGAGCAGGCCGCGTCCATCGCGGGTGAACTGTGGGTGTGAGTAGACGCCCGGAGCGAGGCGGTGATCAAGGATGGCGCCGCTGGCAAGATCGTGGAGGCGCAGCGACGTGTCCGCACCGCGGCTGTGCACGGAGGCCAGCCGTCCCCCATCCGGCGACCATGCGGGCTGCGTGTCCTCGGCTTCGCCGCCCTCCAGCCAGCGTGTCTTCTCCGACGCCGGATCATAGAGACCAATTCGATACCAACCATCCGGGTCCGCGGAGAACGCCAGTTCCCCTCCGTCCGGCGACCATGCGGGATGCATCGCGTTGAGTGTCTCGCCATCATGTTCAAGCTGACGCCTCTCACCATCATACAGGTTGACCAGGAAGATGCTGCGATCCTGGCCGTGCCATTCGACCTCGACCGCAACCCAGCCGCCGTCGGGCGACCAGTGCGCATCCCAGCACGGATGATCGACATCCAGCACCATTCGCGCAGCTCCGCCACCGGCCGGCAGGATGTGGCACGCAAAGTGGCCACCAGCATCGGACAACACTGCAAGCTGTGTGCCGTCGGGCGACCAGCTGACGTTGGGTTGATGCGCAAATGCGATGTTCGGCGTGAGGTCGGTGTGTTGACCGGTCGCGAAATCGAAAACCGCGATGTGGAAGCTTTCGCTGCCGTCCAGGTCGAGGGCATACGCCAGTCGGTTGCCATCCAGCGAATAGCGCGGTCGGAACTTGCCGCCCGGAGGCGCCGTAGTGATGCGCGGCCGACTCTCCGCCGTGTCGCCTCCCCCGACAGCCCCAGCCAGCAACAGCTCGTAGATTTCCCACGCGCCGCTCTTGTTCCAGGAAAAAGCCAGGCGTGTGCCGTCGGGCGAAAGGTCAAAGCTGTAGCCCGAATTGACGTGCGGGACTCTGCAGGAGTTGCTCGAGGGTCAACATCATTCTCAAACGGCCGCTCGCACGGGCATTCTGCGTTCTGGATGAGCGTCAGACTTTGTGACAGGCAGCCCAGTGGTCGGGCGGAACCAGGCGCCATGCCGGGACTTTAAGCTGGCACTCGGCATCGGCGATAGGACAGCGTGGATGGAACCGGCATCCGCTCGGCAAGTCGACTGGGCCGCGCAGTTCCCCGCGGAGGTGCACACGTGGCCGGGCCCGAGTCCTGACTGGATCCGGAATCGGCACGGCCGACAGCAGAGCCTGGGTGTACGGATGCAGAGGCATCCCATACAAGACCTGCCGCGGCGCGAGCTCCACCAACCCGCCGAGGTACATGACCGCCACACGGTCGCACAGATGCCGCACCATGCTCAGGTCATGGGCGATGAAGAGATACGTCAGCTTCAGCCGATGCTGCAGGTCTTCGAGCAGGTTCACGACCTGGGCCTGGATCGAGACGTCCAGCGCAGTGATGGGCTCGTCGCACACAATGAACTGCGGGCTGCTGGCTAGGGCGCGCGCAATCCCGACGCGCTGGCGCTGCCCGCCGGACAGCTCATGAGGATAGCGATTGCCGAAGATGCTCTCGAGATTCACCAAGTCGAGCAGCTCCTCCACCCGCTTGCGTTGTTCGCGCGGCGTGCCAATCTTGTGCACCCGCAGGGGCTCCCCAACGATGCGTGCGATGGTCCAGCGCGGGTTAAGCGAGGCATACGGATCCTGGAAGATGATCTGCATGTGGGCCCGCAGCCGGCGCAGCGCCTGGCGCGACTGCCTGGTCAACTCCATTCCATTGAACAGCACACTGCCGGACGTGGGCCGGTACAGCTGCAGGATGGTGCGCCCGGCTGTTGTCTTGCCGCAGCCGCTCTCGCCAACTAGGCCGAGAGTCTCCCCTTTGAGAATATCGAAGGAGACCCCGTCCACAGCCTTGACCGCGCCGACCTGGCGCTGGATCAGGATTCCCCGGGTGATGGGGAAATACTTCTTCAGCTCCCTGACACTGATCAGCCCGGGCGCCTGGTTCACCGGCTCCTCCCGGCGCTCAGATCCATCCAGCAAGCCACGTTGTGATCCGGACCCACTTCCTTCAATGGTGGATTTGCCTCCCCACAGCGCGGGGTGGCAAAGCGACAACGCGGCCCGAACGGACAGCCGGCCGGCAGGCGCGTGGCATCCGGCGGCGAGCCGGGTATCGCCGAGAGCTTGTCGAGTTCGCCCGTGTCTAGGCGCGGCAGCGAATGCAGCAGCGCCAGCGTGTATGGATGCAGAGGCTCACGGTACAGCTGGAACACGTCCGTTTCTTCGACGATGTAGCCGCTGTACATCACCGCCACGCGATCCGCCAGTTCGGCAATCACAGCCAGATCGTGCGTGATCCAGATCACGGCCATGCCCAACTGATCTCTCAGCTGTTTCACCAGGTCCAGGATCTGCGCCTGGATCGTCACATCCAGCGCGGTCGTGGGCTCGTCGGCGATGAGCAGCTTGGGATTGCACGAGAGCGCCATTGCGATCATCACGCGCTGGCGCATGCCACCGGAGAAGTGATGCGGGTAGTCGTCCAAGCGCATCTCCGGGTTTGGGATGCCCACCTGTTCCAGCAGCTTGATGGAGGCCTGCCTCGCTTCGTTCTCGCTCAGACCCTTGTGCACCATCATTGTTTCACCAATCTGACGGCCGATCGTCAGCACTGGATTCAATGAAGTCATCGGGTCCTGGAAGATCATCGAGATATCCTTGCCACGCACCTCCTGCATTTCGTGAGGGGAAAGATGCAGCAGGTCGCGCCCGGCAAACTCCACCTCGCCGGCGAGGATGCGGCCCGGAGGCTGCGGGATCAGGCGCATCACAGACAGCACGCTGACGCTCTTGCCGCAGCCACTCTCGCCGACGATGCCAAGCGTCTGTCCCGGTCGGACCGAGAACGCGACGCCGTTGACCGCGTGCACAGTGCCTTCCAGCGTCTTGAATTCCACCCTAAGATCGCGCACGTCGAGCAAGTTGGGCTCCACCGCGCCCTACTCCTGCGCACCCGCGAGCGATTGCGGGTCGAGCGCGTCGCGCAGCCCGTCGCCGACGAAGTTGATGGCCAGGACGATCAGCAGGATCAGCGTCCCGGGGAAGAACCACATCCAGGGCGCGGCCTCCATCTGGTTGTAGGCCTCGTTGAGCATGTTGCCCCACGTGGCGGTCGGCGGCTGCACGCCCATGCCGAGGAAACTGACGTAGGCCTCGGAAAGAATTGCATTGGCCACCTCGAGCGTAGCGGTGACGATGATCGGGGCCATGGCGCTCGGCAGGATATGCTCAAAGATGATTGAGGCATCGCCGGCTCCGGTGGCGCGGGCGGCGGTCACAAACTCCTGCTCCTTGAGCGAAAGGAAGCTCGAGCGAACGATGCGCGCCAGGTACATCCAGGAGGTCAGGCCGATCACGACCACGATGATCACCACGCTGCCGCTGTAGGTGCGGCCTAGGAACGTGAAGTTGGGCGTCTGGCTGGCAAAGAACTTCGCCAGCACGATCAGCAGGAATAGCTGGGGGATGTTGAACATTGCTTCGGTGAAGCGCATCAACAGGCTGTCGACGATCCCGCCGAAGTAACCGGCCACCGCCCCGATCAGCACGCCAATCGTCACGGATACCACGACCGCCATAATGCCGATGATGATGGAGATCTGCCCGCCGTAGATAGTGCGGGCCAGGAGGTCGCGGCCGGCCATGTCGGTGCCGAAGGGATGCACGCCGGCCGGCGCAGTCATTTTCTGGCGCAGGTCCACCAGGTTGGCGTCCGCTTCGCTGAAGAAGGCGGTGCCGACGGTGACGTACAGGATCAATCCGACCAGGATCCAGATGCCAACCAGGGCCATGCGATGGCGCTTGAAACGCTTCCACGCCACCTGGCCGGGAGTGAGCGGCTTGGGGGCGACGATTTCGTCAAGCGTCAGCGGGACGGTGGCCATCGCTCATTCGTAGCGGATGCGCGGGTCGAAATAGGTGTACACGATGTCGGTGATCAACTGGAACACTACCACCAAGATGGCGATGATGAACAGGATGCCCATCGTGACCGGAATGTCCCCGGCGTTGGACGCTTTGTAGAACAGGCGGCCCATCCCCGGCCAGCCGAAGATCGCCTCCGTCACCACGGTGCCGCCCAACAGCAGAGGCAGGTCCAGGCCAACTATGGTGACCAGCGGCAGCGCGGCGTTCTTGAGGGCATGCCCCCTGAGCACCATGCGCTCGGGCAGGCCCTTAGCGTATGCCGTCCGGATGTAGTCCTGGTGAATGACCTCCAGCATCTGCGAGCGCACATAGCGACTGTACGCCGCGAGGCTGACCACCGAGAGCGCCGTCAGCGGCAGGATCATGTGCAGCAACACCTGGCCGATGGTGGGCCCCACGCCCAGGTCATACATGCCGACCGTGGGCAGCGAGGGCAGCCCCCAGCGCTGGAAGTTCACGCCGAAGAGGTAGATCAACATCAGCGCCAGCCAAAAGATCGGCATGGAATAGCCGATGAAGGATAGCGTCGTAATGAAGTTGTCCCAGAAAGAATACTGGTGCAGGGCCGAGTAAGTGCCGACCAGCAATGCCAGGATGATGACGATGATCTCACTGGCTACCATCAGCAAAAGCGTGTTGCCAATCCGCTCGCCGATCACTTCGATGGCGGGCCGCTTCTCCTGGAAGGAATTGCCGAAGTCGCCGCGCACGACACCCCTGCCGCGTGCCGTAGGAATCGGGGATGCCGTCGCCGTTCAGGTCGACCTTCATCCAGTCGTTGCCGACCAGCCAAATCAGGTATTGTTCGACCGTCGGCTTGTCGAGGCCGAGCTGGCGTTCGAGGCGGGCGCGGTCCTCCGGCTGTAGGCGGCGGCGCTCGCCTCCAAACGCAGCCAGGGGATCACCCAGACTGCCTGTAAGAATGAACAACAACGCCGTGATGATAAGCAGCAATGGCACGGCTTGCAGCAGTCGGCGGATAATGTAGCGCGTCATGAGAAAGGATCAGTTGGCAGGATGCTGCACGGACAGGGCGAACAACACCGTTCGTCCTGTCCGTCGGAATAGGATCAGCCGGCTATTTCACATCCCACTGGTACACGAACATCAATGGATCCACGCCGGAGAACGTGACATCCTTCAGGCGTGTGTTCACCGCCCACACATCCGGATCGGAGCGGATCGGGATGATGTAGGTCTGGTCGTACATAATCTGCTCGATCTTATGGTAATCGTCAATGCGTTTCTGTTGATCCAGCTCGGTGTCGGCAACCGCCCACACTTTCTCCAGATTCTGATCGCAGATACCGAACCAGTTGTAGCCAGTAGGATAGTCGTTGGAGGGCCGCTCGCTGCACAGGAAGTAACTGGTACTGGGCGACGGGAAATACCACATGCCATCCGACCACTGTGTCATGTCGTAGTTGCCGTGCGACAACTGGCCGTTGTCCTTGTAGGAGGCCCACAGCACTTCCTCCGTGTTGGGCATGATGTCCAGCTTGATGCCCACGTCCGCCAGCATCTGCTGGAAGGTCACGATCATCGTGTCCGTGGTTTCATCGCCGGAGATGTACACGTACCGCAGCTTGAGCTTCTTGCCGTTCTTCTCGCGCACGCCATCACTGCCCAGCTTCCAGCCCGCGGCATCCAATAGCGCCTTCGCCTGTGCCTGGTCATATGAGTAGGGCTGCAGAGCCGGATTATCCCATATGGTCTTGTCCCAGTAGGTGGCGGGGATGTGGTAGATGCCGTTGTAGATCTTGTCGATGATGAGCTGGCGATCGATCGCAAGGGCCATGGCACGCCGGACGTTGGGATCGGTCATCGCCGGATGAGCCGTCTTGGGGTCGATGTTCATGAAGATCGTGACGATGTAGCCGTTGGGCGAGTTCAGGATGTCGAACTTGTTGGTTTCCTTCAGCGCCGGGATCTCTGAGCCGACTATGTAGGAGCCAATATCGATCTGGCCGGACTGCAGGGCGGCCAGTTGAGATTGCCGGTCGGCGAATATGCGGATGAACAGGGTGTCGATATTGGGTCGACCGCGCCAATACTTATCGTTGGCATCGAACGTCAGGTGGTCGTCCGAGACGAACTCCTTGAGGACGTATGGCCCATCGGTGACGTCGCCTGTGCGGTTCCAGTCTGCATTGTCCAGCGTACCGTCCTTGTCGAATACCGGCTGCAGGATATGCTTCGGGATCACGCGCGAGGTCTTGACGAAGAAGCTCGTCGACCAGTCGGCATAGGCGCTCGAGAGCTTGATCTGCACCGTCTGCGGGTCAACGGCGGTCATGCTTTCCACATACGTATCGAATGGATAGCGGCTGAACACGCCGTTCTTGTCGTTCATCGTCATGTCGTAGGTGAAGACCACATCGTCGGCGGTGACAGGCTCGCCATCGGACCAGACGACGCCCTTGCGCAGCTTGAGGGTGATATTCAGCCCGTTGGCAGAGACTCCGCCGTTCGCGACGGTCGGCAGCTCCTGGGCCAGTTCCATCTGGTGTTGGCCCTGGTCATCGATGTTCCACAGGGGGAGCAGGAGCAGCTCGTAGGCGCATTGCGAGTACCAGGTGGAGGTGTACAGTGGGTTGATACTCTCCGGGTTGCTGGTCAACCCGAGTGTCACGTGCTTAGGCTCGGCCGGTTTCGCAGGTTCCGGGGCGGTGGTCGGCGCTAGCGTCGGCGGTTGGCTGGGGGTAGCCTGCCCCGGAGCGGGCGGTTTTGAGCCGCAGCCGCTGAGGGCCACGCCGGCAGCCACGAGCACGGACAGCACTATCCACGAGCATTTGCGCAACATGTTCTCCTCCTTGCTTGTGATGGCGCAAAATGGGGTGTTCTGAATAGCAGTATATACGCTCTCGGCCCAGAATCAACCAGAACGATGTCACGTATTCAGACGTCTAAACTCCTTTCTCCATCCCAGGAGGCCAATCAGGGCGGCTCGCCCCCGCTGCCCCGCCGGGTATTCCGCGGGTGCCGCAGAGGCCCACGGCCCCAAGGGGGGACGCCATGCAATCGCCGCAACGTGCTCAGGGACCACAGCCTGGTCATCAAGGTGGCAGGGCTTACGGACCTGCACTGGAAAGCCTGGTTCGAGGAGCCGTGCCTGATCGGTGCGGCTGCAGCGGAGCTGTGGAAAAGGAGCCCTCCAAGTCGTAGGGCCTCTTTCTGCATGAGATGTATGGGCTTTCAGGAACAAGACCCATGTATCTAGGTGACCGACCAAGGACTTGAACCCTGAACTCACTGATTACGGGAAAATCCGTCTCGGGTGTCCGCGGCTTCCATAATCTCCACATCGTGTTTCTCCAGTTGCAGCCCAGTTGCCACCACTCTTAGCGGGAGAGGCCCCTCAACGATCCGTTGCGTGAGGCCTTCCTGCCGCGTATTCGCTCGCGGTTGAACTGAATTTCTAGTGCACATCAACGAACCTGGGCGAATTAAGTTCGCCCTAACTAGCAGGTCACATGGAACAGACCGATCACCGCCCCTTCCGTGTCGTTCCAGCAGCGGATGGCTTCCGGGGTAGACAACGGCTTAACCGCACACCTCTTCTTTTGGAAAAAGACGGCGGCTTCGGGAGAAAGCTTTGCCCTACCGGATTGTCCGGTCCCGATGATCATCCAATTCGCTCCGTCTTCATAGACGTATTCGGCTTCAGCCAGCGAGATGATGTGAGAAGTTCCAAAGAGTTCCTTCGATAACTTCTTCTTGCGCTTCCTGACTTTCCCATTCAACCGGATGATGACATCGTGTTCGTACTTCTCTCCAGCAACCGTGATCGAGCCGAATTGGGTTTCATCAATCTTTGGTTTCACTCGGCGTTTCCTTCCACACTTGAGAAGATCAATCAGTCGGAAGTGGCCTTAATGACATTATGTAGCCCTATGGCCGGCGGCTGAGGCCGCGCCGACCCTGCTTGGGGGCTTCAATCGTTGTGCAATGTTCCTCTCAACGCAATTCTCGTTTGGTAAGTCGGATACGCATCCATATCGGAAGTCCCACCAGCGCAACATTCTCAATTCGGCATCTGCCCGCAAAGCTCGTCTGCGCTACTATCGCTTCCACCTCAGTAGATCGATATGCCATTGGCAGCGCTTTGGCCAGCAAGAGTGGTCCAAAGAGCCGCATCGCCAATCCCTCCCGCTTGAGGTTCGCCTTCAATGCTGCCGTGTACGCGTTCCGGTCATATTCTCGGTTCGTCTCGAAGAGGTAGGCGCTACAGTCTGGCTTGAGGATCCGGTGTATCTCTTCCAGTCCCTTTTCGGGCTGGTCCCAGAGATAGAAGCTCCCTGTACAAACCACCGAGTCGAAGAACTCACTCTCGTACCCCGTGGCACAGACGTTTGCCATCTTCAGATCGGATGTCACTCCAACCAGATTCTGTTGAGCCAATTCACTCATCGCTTTTGAGACGTCCAAGCCATACAACTGCAATCCGGGGCTCAGCTTGTGAACTTCGAGGAGAAGCCGGCCCGGGCCCGTTCCAATGTCGAGGAGGCGGCCGCTCTGGACCCGGCTCGTCAGATAGCCGGCTATCTCTCGGTATTGCTGTTGCAACGGGTGGGTGCGGGCTAGCATCGAATACAGCCCCGCCGCAAAGCGGGGAAACCTGATGAATTGTGTTTCGCCCCTGGATTTCATCATCTTCTCCGGACGGAATGCCAAAGCTGCCCAGCTAGTGGTTGATATGGTAGATATGTAGATTCCCAGAAACAGGCGCTGCACGAAATCTTGGATCGGGGTGCTGGCCGGCCACCCATTGAATTGGTTCCTATTCGCAACTCTACTATACAACTCTCCGCCCTTGGTTTCAATCGGCGTTTCTAACAAAACGTCAGGTACTGGCTTGTTCTATGCAATAATGTGCATGTGAGCCAGAGGTTTCTCCTGCCTGCACAAGATTATGAACCGGCTTATCTACAGTGTTACCGGACCGGCGAGTTGCAGAAGCGGATCAAGGGTGCCCTGGCAGAACTGGCATCCTGCAAAACCTGCCCGCGGGCTTGCGCTGCAGACCGCGTCGCCGGTGAGACCGGTACATGTCAGATCGGCCGATATGCCCGCGTGACCAGCTATTTCCCACACTTCGGCGAAGAGGATTGTCTGCGTGGCCGGCGCGGCAGTGGTACCGTTTTCTTTGGGCAATGTAACCTGCGCTGCGTGTTCTGCCAGAACTACGACATCAGCCAGGGTGGGAAATTCCCCGAGACCTCGCCTCAGTGCTTGGCAAGAATGATGCTCGACCTGCAGGCGAGGGGTTGCCACAATATCAATCTTGTCACTCCGACGCATGTGATGCCCCAGATACTGGAAGCGTTATTGTCCGCCGTCGAGGCAGGCTTGAGACTGCCACTCGTGTACAACACTTCCGGCTACGATTCTCTGGAGTCACTTCGCAGTCTGGATGGCATTGTCGACATCTATATGCCTGATTTCAAAATCTGGGATGCAGACAATGCGGCAAAATACTTGCTGGCGAGGGACTATCCGGAAGTTGCACGCAAGGCTCTGTGTGAAATGCACCGCCAGGTCGGTGACCTGAGGCTAGATGAGAACGGCCTAGCCAAACGCGGTGTACTCGTCCGGCACTTGGTCCTGCCGGACCGCCTAGCGGGAACCAAGTCCATAGTTGCATTTCTTGCCCGCCAACTATCGATTGACACCTATTTGAACCTCATGGCCCAGTATCGCCCTGCAGGCAAGGTGCACGGTGAAATGTTTGCCGAGATGAATCGCTGTATTACGCAACAGGAATACAGTGAGGCCGTGAGAGCCACGCGGGCAGAAGGATTGTATCGCTTGGGTTGATGGGCAACTCTGCGAAGGCCGGCAGTGGCGCCTTCGGACAGCGACATGGACAAGAAGAGTGTAAACGTAAGTCAGGGACCTTTTGTGCATGAAACGATCCTGCAAGAGAAGGTGGACCACAAAATCCGCTGCAACGTCTGCGAGCGGCGGTGTTTGGTCGTAGACGGCGGCCTCGGTTGGTGCGCACGCGCCAACACCGGGCGGGAAAGCTGATCACGTTGACCTACGGTGCCGCCTCATCTCTGGCGCCCAATCCGATTGAAAAGAAGCCGTTCTATCACTTCTGGCCCGGGACGAGCGCATTCACGGCTGGATCGTGGTCCTGCAATTTTGGCTGTCCCTGGTGCCAGAATTGGGATATCAGCAAGGCGCCAGTGCCCGACAGGGGACGGTATATTGCCCCGGAAGAGTTTGTTGATATGGCAGAAGAAAGCGGCTGTGCGGGTACCTCGATTTCATTCAATGAGCCCACCCTTTCCCTAGAGTGGTCACTTGATGTCTTTCGATTGGCTCGCGGCCGGCGCCTCTACAACACCTACGTCACAAACGGCTACATGACGCCCGAGGCGCTTGAATTATTGATCGATGCTGGCTTGGATGCCATGAACGTTGACATCAAGGGTGATGCCGTGGGAGTGCGACGTTATTGCAAAGGGATCGACGTTGAGAAAGTGTGGCAGGCCGGCAAGCTGGCACGTCAACGCGGCGTGCATGTCGAGATTACGACCCTAGTGATCCCCACCGTCAATGACAGCGATCAGGTGCTGCATGGCATAGCCAACCGCATTGTCCTAGAACTAGGGCCAGATGTGCCCTGGCATGTGAGTGCCTACTTTCCAGCATACCGTTTCCATGCCCCACCCACGCCGGTGCAGACGCTGGAACGAGCGTGGGAGATCGGCCGACGCTGCGGGTTGGAATTCGTCTACGCAGGTAATGCTCCGGGGAATCCGCACGACCACACGTATTGTCCGAGCTGCAATGCATTGTTGATACAGCGCATCGGATTTGATGTGCAGGTAAATCGCATCCGCTCCGGACGTTGTCCGAAGTGCCGGAGAGAGATCGCCGGTGTGTGGAAGAAAGCTGCCGCGCGCACCTTTGATCGGCTCGAATGAAGTCCCCGCGGGCGCCAGACAAACCTGATGAGCAGAGGCCGCCGTTCGGCGACCCGTTTGGGTGAACTGGCTCGACCATCCTGCCGATTTCCAGCCGAACGGAGAGGCGGAGCGCTCGGCCTGATCCTGGTTGCACCACGGTTGCAGCGCAAAAATGGGCTCTCGAAGTCGCGAGAGCGCTATAGCCACCAAATGTAGGGCGCCTCAAGCAACAGAACCCTGCATTTGGGTGCCGAGTGGAGAT
>CAVTZR010000008.1:0-45227 GCA_963739265.1 uncultured Chloroflexia bacterium | reverse complement strand
CTGGCGCAGGTAACACGGCCGTCGGCTGGTTGGCGGGCACCGGCATCACGACGGGCGGCTTGAATACGCTGCTCGGGTGGGGCGCAGGCTCGAATGTGACAACCGGTTCAAGCAACATCTACATTGGCGCCTGGCAATTAGGCAATGCTGCGGATTCGTTCACGACACGAATCGGTCTCACCCAGACGCGGACGTTCGTCGCGGGCATTTATGGCGTCAATGTGGGCACTTCGCTGCCGGTGGTAATCGATTCGGACAACCGAGCTGGGCACGGCCAACTACAACAACAACTTCGCCATCGGGACGTCCACGTCGTCCGGCAAACTCACCGTCCTGGCGCCGGACACCACCACCAGCCCGGCGCTCAGTCTCCGGCAGTCGAACAACAGCGCGTACGGCTACGATTTCGACACCGAGAACATCGGCTATGGGAGACTCGATCTTTATGGGGTGCTCAACGGGGCCCGCACGCCTCTGGTCACCTTCAAAAGGGAAGGCAACGTCGGCATCGGGACGCTGGCGCCGAACGCCAAACTGACCGTTTTGGCGCCGGACACCACGACTGGCCCGGCCTTCAGCCTCAGACAGTCGAACAACAGCGCGTACGGCTACGATTTCGACACCGAGAACATCTCCTATGGAAGACTCAATGTTTACGGCGTGCTCGCCGGAACCCGCAGGCCGCTGATCACGTTCAGGAGGGAAGGCGGCATCGGCATCGGGATGATGGCGCCGACCAACCCCCTGGAAGTCTGGGGGGGCGGCTCGGGCCAGGCGCCGACCTACACGAATGCCACGATCGTGGCGAATGGCGGCGACCATACGCATGGCGTGCTCGGGCAGGCCGCGACGGCGGGGTACTGGGGCGGCGTGTTCTACAACGCGGCCGGGTCGGAGGTCCTGTTGGCGAGCGGTGGCTACGCGGCCTTGCTGACCGGCGGCAACGTGGGCATCGGGACGAAGACGCCGACGAATCCCCTGGAGATGGGAAGCGGGGCGTACCGTCTCGACGGGCGGGGTCTGGACCAACGCGTCGAGCCGGACCTTCAAGCAGAACATCGCCGACCTGCCGCTCGAGCGGGCGCTGGCGGCCATCGAACAACTGGCGCCGGTGACGTAGCAGGTACAAGGCGAGCCCCGGCGAGCATCATGTCGGGTTCATCGCCGAGGACGTGCCGGAGCTCGTGGCCACCCGCAATCGCAAGAGCCTCAGCGCGATGGACATCGTCGCGGTGCTGACGAAGGTCGTGCAAGAGCAGGAGACGCTCCTCAGGGACCAGCAGGTAACCATGCAGGAATTGAAAGCCCGCCTCGCCGAACTCGAGCGGCAGTTGCAGGGCGGCAAGCAGTAGGGCTGGCCGGCGCACCCGGCTAGGCGGACTGCCTCTGTGGATCGGGGGCAGTCCGCGGAGAAGCCGGCAAGAGTCTCAGCGCGCGATACACAATCCGGTCGGCGCCGCATGCTCTAACGATTCTGTTGTTACCGCAGTGTCGCGCAGCCAGCCTCCAGTGACCGCACATGGGTCTTCCCTGTCGTGCTACTATTGGCGGCGCCCAACTCGCCTCTCGATTCCGTGCCGGATACCCAGATTCCCCGCGGTCCGCGTAGGAAGGCAACTGGGCGTTGCGTCTCAGGCCCGCCCCCGCACACCTCGGCCCCAGCTCTCGTGTTACTGGCGTTTAGCGAACCCTTTGTCGTGGCATCACAGGAGGAGGCAGTCATGCGACGCAGTGTTTTCGTGCTGGCGTGGATGGTCATGGCGTGCGCGCTTCTGACCCCCGGCGTTGGGCAGGCCCAGGAGCAGGCGCCGCGGCTCGAGATCCGGAACGTGACGGTGGATCTGGTCAGCGGGATGTTGACGATCAGCGGCACCGGTTTCCCGGAAGCGCCGGTCGTGACCCTGGACGGGCAGCCGATGACCGTGCTGCCCGGGGTGACGTCATCGCAGATCGTCGTGATGGCGCCCGCGGCGGTCATCGGGGTCTCGGGCACCTACCGGCTGACGGTGGTGGACTTGGCGCGGGGGCTGGGTGACGCCTTCGTGGTGGCGGTGGTCCGGGCCGGCGAGGTGACCACCGGGGGCACGACGGCTGGGGCGGCGGCGGCCGCTACTGGCGCGGCGCTCCCGGCCACGCAACCCACGGTCACCGTGATGACGACAACGGGGCAGCAGGTGGCACCCCAGACGCAGCCCCTCACCGTCATCGAGGAGTCCCTGTCGCCGTTCCGCACCGCCCTCGGCTACCAGGCGCTGGCGAGCAACATCCCTGGTTCCGGCGGCATTGCCAACGTCGCGGTCGGCTACCAAGCCGCCCAAGCCACGACCGGCGGCACGTCCAACGTCGCGGTCGGCTACAGTGCACTCCTCAGGAATACTAGCGGTGGCGGCAACGTCGGTATCGGCACCTATGCCCTCGAATCGAACCTCACCGGCAGCCGCAACATCGGAATCGGACTCGCAGCCCTGGACTCGAACTCAGGCGGCCAGCACAACGTGGGGATTGGGGACTACGTCCTCGCGGCGGCCAACGCCACCGACAACGTGGCTGTCGGGTTCGAGGCCGGGAGGAAGTCGACCAACGGCACTCAAAACACCGCCGTCGGCTCGGAGGCCTTTCACGAGAACACCACCGGAGACTGGAACACCAGCGTCGGCTACCGAGCCCTTTACTCCAGCACCTCTGGCGGCAACACGGCCGTCGGTTGGTTGGCGGGCACCGGCATCACGACGGGCGGCTTGAATACGTCGCTCGGGTGGGGTGCAGGCTCCGCCGTGACAACCGGTTCAAGCAACATCCACATTGGCGCCTGGCAGCAGGGCAATGCTGCCGATACGTACACGACACGAATCGGCCTTTCGCAGTCGCGGACGTTCGTCGCGGGCATTTATGGCGTCAATGTGGGCACTTCGCTGCCGGTGGTGATCGATTCGGACAACCGAGCTGGGCACGGCCAACTACAACAACAACTTCGCCATCGGGACGTCCACGTCGTACGGCAAGCTGACCGTCCTGGCGCCGGACACCACCACCAGCCCGGCGCTCAGTCTCCGGCAGTCGAACAACAGCGCGTACGGCTACGATTTCGACACCGAGAACATCGGCTATGGGAGACTCGATCTCTACGGGGTGCTCAACGGGGCCCGCACGCCTCTGGTCACCTTCAAAAGGGAAGGCAACGTCGGCATCGGGACGCTGGCGCCGAACGCCAAACTGACCGTTTTGGCGCCGGACACCACGACTGGCCCGGCCTTCAGCCTCAGACAGTCGAACAACAGCGCGTACGGCTACGATTTCGACACCGAGAACATCTCCTATGGGAGACTCGATCTCTATGGCGTGCTCAACGGGACCCGCAGGCAGCTGATCACGTTCAGGAGGGAAGGCGGCATCGGCATCGGGATGATGGCGCCGACCAACCCCCTGGAAGTCTGGGGGGCGGCTCGGGCCAGGCGCCGACCTACACGAATGCCACGATTGTGGCGAATGGCGGCGACCATACGCATGGCGTGCTCGGGCAGGCCGCGACGGCGGGGTACTGGGGCGGCGTGTTCTACAACGCGGCCGGGTCGGAGGTCCTGTTGGCGAGCGGTGGCTACGCGGCCTTGCTGACCGGCGGCAACGTGGGCATCGGGACGAAGACGCCGACGAATCCCCTGGAGATGGGAAGCGGGGCGTACGTCTCGACGGGCGGGGTCTGGACCAACGCGTCGAGCCGGACCTTCAAGCAGAACATCGCCGACCTGCCGCTCGAGCGGGCGCTGGCGGCCATCGAACAACTGGCGCCGGTGACGTACCAGTACAAGGCGAGCCCCGGCGAGCATCATGTCGGGTTCATCGCCGAGGACGTGCCGGAGCTCGTCGGCCACCCGCGATCGCAAGAGCCTCAGCGCGATGGACATCGTCGCAGTCGTGACGAAGGTGGTGCAGGAGCAGCAGCAGGTCCTGCAAGAGCAGCGGCAGGGCCTGCAGGCGCAGCAAGTGATGATCGGCGAGTTGAAGGCGCGCATCGCGGAGCTTGAACGCCAACTCACCGGCGGCGTGAAGTAGCCGTGACGGCAGGTTCGCGCGTCCGCGGTTGAGAGCCTCCGGGTTGCGGGCGTTCGCGTCCGCAGCCCGGACCGGCTGGCCATCTTGTGTGAGGGACCACCGCTTGCTGCCTGACGCATGTACGCGGTGACGGCTTTGACCTGCTCGGGCACCATCAGCGGCGTGGCTTCTGCGTTGGCCTTTCGTTCGCTGAAGAGGACGCGGCGGACGCGCGATCTCCTGCACCGTTCCTGATCTCCCGTCCGTTCCCGCCCGGTTGTGGTAGCATTCGCGCGTTGCCTTTGCCACCCCTGAGTCTTCGTGCCTGGGGGGGTGTGCCCGAGGGCAGCACAACGTGGCCCTTCGGACCCTCCACCGCGCAGTGAGGCTCGGCAGCGTCGGTGCCCCCCTCATCCACAGGTGACACGCAGCGGACGTTCGGAACCCTTGTTCGTCCACCAAAGGAGAGACCCATGCGGTACAGGCTTTTCGTCCTGGCGGTTTCGGTGCTGGTCTGCGCCCTCGCGGGAACCGGGTTCGTGGCGGCACAGGACCAGCCGGCGCGGCTGGAGATCCGGAACGTGACGGTGGATCCGGTCAGCGGGATGCTGACGATTAGCGGCATCGGGTTCCCGGAAGCGCCGGTCGTGACGCTGGACGGGCAGCCGATGACCGTGCTGCCCGGGGTGACGTCGTCGCAGATCGTCGTGATGGCGCCGGCGGCGGTCATCGCCGTCTCGGGCACCTACCGGCTGACCGTCGTGGACCCGGCGCGGGGGCTGGGTGACGCCTTCGTCGTGGCGGTGGTCCGGGCCGGCGAGGTGACCACCGGGGCCACGACGTCTGGGGCGGCGACGGGCGCGACTGGCGCGGCGCTCCCCGCCACGCTGCCCACGGTCAGTGTCGTGACGACGACGGGGCAGCAGGTGTCCCCCGGCATTCAGCCGCTTTCCATCGAGGAGTCGGCCTCGCCCTATCGCACCGCGCTGGGAACGGGGCGCTGGCGAGTGCGACCGGCGTCTACAACACGGCCGTGGGCTATGGCGCCGGCTCCGCCGCCACCACGGGGCACTGGAACATCTACTTGGGGGCCTCACAGAACGGAGACGTGTCCGACTCCCACACGATGCGCCTTGGGTTGCCCTATTCGACCCATTTTTCCTGCAGTGGCTTCCCTCCCGTCTGTGGTTTCTTTTCCTCGGGGGTGTCCACCATGTACATTGCGGGCATTGCGGTACCTCGGTGAGCGGCTCGGTGCCGGTCGTGATCGACGCGAACGGGCAACTGGGCACGGCCGACACCAGCGGGAACTTCGCCATCGGGACGACGACGGCGAACGCCAAACTGACCGTCCTGGCGCCTGACACCACCACGGGCCCCGCGTTCAGCCTCAGACAGTCGAACAACAGCGCGTACGGCTACGATTTCGACACCGAGAACATCGGCTATGGGAGACTCGATCTCTATGGGGTGCTCAACGGGGCCCGCACGCCTCTGGTCACCTTCAAAAGGGAAGGCAACGTCGGCATCGGGACGCTGGCGCCGAACGCCAAACTGACCGTTTTGGCGCCGGACACCACGACTGGCCCGGCCTTCAGCCTCAGACAGTCGAACAACAGCGCGTACGGCTACGATTTCGACACCGAGAACATCTCCTATGGAAGACTCAATGTTTACGGCGTGCTCGCCGGAACCCGCAGGCCGCTGATCACGTTCAGGAGGGAAGGCGGCATCGGCATCGGGATGCAGGCGCCGACCAACCCCCTGGAAGTCTGGGGGGCGGCTCGGGCCAGGCGCCGACCTACACGAATGCCACGATTGTGGCGAATGGCGGCGACCATACGCATGGCGTGCTCGGGCAGGCCGCGACGCCGGGTACTGGGGCGGCGTGTTCTACAACGCGGCCGGGTCGGAGGTCCTGTTGGCGAGCGGTGGCTACGCGGCCTTGCTGACCGGCGGCAACGTGGGCATCGGGACGAAGACGCCGACGAATCCCTTGGAAATGGGGAGCGGGGCGTACGTCTCGGCGGGCGGGGTGTGGACCAACGCGTCCAGCCGGACGCTCAAGCAGAACATCGCCGACCTGCCGCTGGAGCAGGCGCTGGCGGCGATCACCGACTCGCGCCGGTCACCTACGAGTACAAGGCGAGCCCCGGCGAACGGCACGTCGGGTTCATTGCGGAGGATGTGCCCGAGTTGGTCGCCACGCAGAATCGCAAGAGCCTGAGCCCGATGGATATCGTCGCGGTCGTTACGAAGGTGGTGCAGGAGCAGCAGGCGACGATTGGCGAGTTGAAGGCGCGCATCGCGGAGCTTGAACGCCAACTCGCCGGCGGCGTGAAGCAGCCGTGACAGTGGGTTCGCGCGTCTGAACGTGAGAGCCCCGGGTTGCGGGCCTTCGCGCCTGCGGCCCGGGGCCGGTCGGTCGGCGCGTACTGGAAGGTCACCGCCTCAAGTCGGCGATGCTCTTCATCAAGCCTCCGTCGTGTGCGGGCCCCCGAGAATCCACCGAGCAGCCTCGGCAAGCGATCCCACCTTGGCGTCCGGTCCCTCGGCGGTGGCCTCAGCGTAGCCCCAGTCGACGAGGATCGTCCGGCATCCCGCCCGGCGGGCCGCCTCGATGTCCCGCCAGCGATCCCCGACCATGAAGCTGCGCGCGAGGTCGACCCCGGCTTGAGCGGCTGCCTCCAGCAAGAGCCCCGCCTCCGGCTTTCCGCACGACATCCGTCGGCATCGTCGTGGTAGCACACCTGATCGTCGTGACGAACCAGCCAGGCAGCAGCCGCAAATCCCAAAGGGTCTCCGGCGGGTATGGGCGACCGTCGATGATGCGCGGCGCGTTGATCACCCCGTCCCGGTCCAGGAACACGGCACGACGCCTCGGCGGACCGACTCCCATTTCGTCTGTGCCGCCTTCAATGAGGGTGCGAGACCAGGAGATGCCAGATCACGGCCTGAAGCGCTTCAGTGTGAGGCGTCACGGTCTCCGGATTCACCGTCGGAACCACCACGCAGGCATCGGCCATCTGCCGGGTGTAGCCGCCGTCCCGTCCAACGACTCCGACTACGCGAGCGCCCACGGCCCTCGCGTAGTCCAGCGCCCGGACCAGGTTCGGGCTGATGTGCTCCTCGAGGCTGCCGCCGCCCACGGACAACACGAACAACATGTCCTCCGCTGTCAGGCGGCTTCCCTTCAGCCAGTTGACGAACACGCTCTCCCAGCCCTCGTCGTTCGTTCGTGCCGTCAATTCCGCGCAGTGCATCCTTCCATGCAGCCATTCGCTGGCGGGCTTCCCACCAATCCAACGGGCCGGCGATGTGGGCGATGTCGGAAGCCCTGCTTTAGGAGGTGCGCCATTGCCAGCCGGGCACCCAGATAGTTATTGATCGAGACCACCGAGGCATTCCGCGCGGCTCCATGGCCAGGTACTGGAACTTGCAGCTCGGCCGGCAAACTCGCAGTCCATTTGCGGTTGGCTCCCACCTCGGAACAGCCCAGATGACGCCGTCCACGTGCCGCGAGAGCAGGGCTTGAAAGATCGCAGTCGGGTCATCCATGTCGTAGCGCGGGACCTTCAAGAAGGAGGGCGTAGCCCGCATCTGCGGCAGCCGCCGTGATGCCGCCGAGGTCCGAGACGGACCGGTGTGCCGTAGTCCTGCAGTGACGACACCCAGGGTGTAGCTGCGCTGAGAGATGAGACTTCGGGCCAAGGCGCTCGGTCGATAGCTGAGCTTGTCGATGACGGTCTGCACCCGTCGACGGGTTTCGGCCGAGACGTCCGGCCGCTCATTGAGCACGCGGGACACCGTTTGCGTCGATACCCCCGCGGCGGAAGCGACTTCTCTTATTGTTGATCTGCCTGACCTAGGATTCACTGTCATCGTTCCCGTCATCGTTCCCGTCATCGTTCCCGTCATCGTTCCCGTCATCGTTCCCGTCATCGTTCCCGTTATCGATAACAGAGTAGCCACTTCACGTCCGCGCTTCAAGTGACATGTGTCACGCCAGGAACCTGACAATCAGCCAAATCGTCTGGGCAACTTTGTCAGACATCCTCTGCGAAGCATGAATTGGCGAATTCGCCAAACATCACCAACATCACGCCGATCGCGTGACTCCCGCTTGGCAGAAGGCCTCCCCACTCGCTTTGCTCTTGTCTTCCGATTGAATGGGGGCTCTTGCCCAGCCGCATGCGGCGCGATAGTAATCACGAGGGCGGCAACCGGCCGCGCACGCGCACAGGATCGGGGCTAGGGACTGGCCAATGCCAACGAGAGCCCGGGGGAGCAAACCGAGATTTCTGCGGGCGCTGCTTCGCGCATGTAGGCGTTAGCCGCAGCAAACGGCCTTCGACGACCCGCAGGCGCGGTCTTGGGTCCGCCAAGTACGCTCCCACGAAGACGTGCCGGATGTCTATCGATCCTTCTTCGACCGCCTTCCCTCCCGCCAGATAGAGCCCTTTCCCTACACGGTCCTGATGCCAACCTTCAAGGGCAGCTACCGCCGTCCCGAAATCGAGCGGCTGGCGCTCAAGGTAGGGAAGGACATCCACGTGTTGGAGGACTCTGGAGCGGGGCTGCGTGCGACCCGCTATCCGATTAAATCCACACACCTCGTCGAGAGGGGCAGCATCCTGCTGCATGCCTGGATCACCGTCCGCGGGCACGACTCCACGGGCGCGGTCCACTCAACGATCCCCCGCTCGTGCAAAAACGGCTGAGCAATGTGGAGGAGCTCTTCCCCGTCGTGAAGGAGCGGGCCAGAAATAAGGCCGGAGACCTTTCAGGTGGGCAGCAGCGGCTCGTCGAATTTGCGCGCTCTCTCATGCTGGATCCAGCGCTCATCCTATTGGATGAGCCCTCCATGGGTCTCGACCCGAAGACCCTGAAACAAGTATTCGACACCATCAAACTGATGCATAGCACCGGGCGGACGATCTTGCTCGTTGAGCAGAATGTGCGCGCCGGTCTCGGAGCAGCGACGCACGGCGTGGTCATGGAGAGCGGCGTGGTGCGTCTCGAAGGCATGCACAACGAGCTCCTGGACAGCCCTCAGATCCGCCATCTCTATCTCGGGGGCACTTTGTCCCCTGCCTGATCCGCAGCGTCATCAATCCGGGTACACGTCGGAATCCCACGCCTCAATCTAGGAACTCGTTTGGGTTATCGAGTGAGACCTGCCAGCTTCCTCTGCGCGTCGAGCGCATCACGGCGAAGCGCACGATCGCGAATCTGGCGGGATAACGGTGTCTACTCAGCGCCCTGACAGGGGCGCTGAGCATCGGCCGATCCAAGGCATCTGCGCTGCAGAAACTATCGTCTTCAAACAGTGGAGCCGTAGTCGCTTACTCGATCAATACCCGGGATTCGGCTGTCCCCGCCAGGCATCACAATTCGAGCGTTGCCGATTGCAGCTTTCCATCGCTTGTTGGATTCAGGGAGAAGCCGAGCTTCTGGAATATGTGCTGCATCACCTGGTTGTCCAGCGTGAGCGTAGCCAGGAGGCGCCGTAGGTGTTCGCTTCTTGCGACTTCCACCATCCGGTTTACCAATTCGCTCCCTATGCCCATGCCTTGAAATGGATCAGCGACCAGGACACTCAGGCGGGCCTCGTCCACGCCGTGGCTCTTGCTCAGCCGAGCGACGCCCATGACGAGCACCTCACCATTCTTGTCCTTGCTTTCAGCGACAAGCGTGATCTCGCGATCGTAGTCACAATGGCAAATTCGCGCCAGCCTCTCATGCACCAAACGCTGAGTTAGCAGCATTGGATGCAAGTACCGCATGTACACGGTCTGGTCTGAGAGCGTTTGATGGAATTTCACCAGTAGGGGCTCATCCTCCGGCAGAATGGGCCGGACCGTGATCCGCACGTTACCTTTGGTCGTCCAAGTGCTTACGTACTGCGTCGGGAAGGGTCGAATAGCCAGCTTTGGCAGTTTGTCTTCCTGTGTATCCAATCCGTACACCACCACCCGCGCGTCCAATGCCAGCAATCCTTCCGGTGAGGCCAGCAGCGGATTAATATCCAGTTCCTTTATCCAGCGCTGCTCAACGATAAGCTGTCCGAATCGGACCAGCAGCCGCTCAAGAGCCGCGAGGTCGACCGGCTTGCGGCCGCGCACGCCCTTCAGGGCCGTGTAGATGCGGGTCTGCTCCATCATCCGGCGCGCGAGAGTTGTGGTCAGTGGAGGGATTCCAAGGGCACGATCCTTGAATACCTCCACCAGCTGCCCGCCGAGGCCGAACAACAACACCGGTCCGAACTGCGGATCAATGCTGCTGCCCAGGATCAACTCATATCCATCGATCTTCGCCATCGGCTGAACCGTGACGCCCAGGAAGTGTTCAGCGCCTACTCTGGTTTTGACAAACTCGGCAATTGCATGATACGCGGCCTGCACGGCCTTGCGGTCGTTAAGGTTCAACTGAACGCCGCCCACATCCGTCTTGTGCGTGATCGTTTCAGAATGAAGCTTGAGGACGACGGGGTAACCGATCGCCTTGGCTGCTTTGATCGCTTCGGCCTCGCTGGTGGCAATGCGGGTGTCCACGGTCGGGATGCCATAGGAAGACAGCAGCTGCTTGAACTCAAATTCCGTAAGAATGGTCCGGCCCGAGTGACGTGCAGCTTTGATGAGTTGAGCAGCGCGCTCGCGGTCAACCGCGTCGCCCTTTCCTTCGGTGGCCGGCATGGGCGTTTCATACAGACCGCGCAAATTCTCGGCATAGTGTGCCATGTAATCGAAAACGCGCGCGGCGGTATCAGGATAGGGGAAGGTGGGGATATTCATGCGATTGAGGATCGACTCGCCTGGTGCCACATCCTTGCCGCCCATCCAATTAGCGATCACCGGCTTGTCCAGCGACTGCGCATAAGGCTGCAGCTGTTCGGCAGTCTTCGTTGGATCCGTCATCGCCTGAGGTGTGAGGATGACCAGTATGCCGTCACTGTTCGGGTCTTTTGCGGCGATCTCAAGAGCTTTGCTGTACCGTTCCGGGCTGGCGTCCCCAAGGATGTCCACAGGGTTATTATGACTCCACGCGGCTGGCAGCAGTTGATTGAATGCATCCATGGTTTCCGGCGATAGCCCGGCCAATTCCCCGCCGTTGGCAATCAGTGAATCGGTGGCAAGCACCCCCGGCCCGCCTGCGTTGGTCACGATGGTCAGGCGACGGCCCTGCGGCCGCGGCTGTTTCCCGAGAACCTCGGCCATGTAGAACAGTTCCGCAATGCCGTTGACGCGGAGCGCGCCGCTCCGGCGAAAGGCCACTTCCAGGACCTCGTCGCTTCCGGTGAGCGAGCCGGTATGAGAGGCAGCAGCTCTCGCAGCTCCCTCCGTCCGCCCGGGTTTGATGACGATAATCGGCTTGGTCAAGGCAACCTCGCGGGCGGCCGACAAGAATCCTCTCGCATCGCCGATGCTTTCCATATAGATGACAATGCTCTGCGTATGCGGGTCGTCGCCTAGGTAATAGATCAAGTCACCCCAGTCGACATCAAGCATGGAGCCAATGGAGACAAAAGCGCTGAAACCCACGTTCTCACGCAGGCTCCAGTCCAGGATGGCGGTGCACAATGCTCCGCTTTGGCTGAGAAAGCCAACACTGCCGCGGCGTGCCATCGTACTGGCAAAGGTCGCGTTCAATCCGGTGGTGGGGCTCATCACGCCCAGGCAGTTTGGCCCGATGATGCGCATTCCGCCGCGGTGGGCGTGCTCCAATACCTGGCGCTCGAGCTCAACACCTGCCGCGCCGATCTCCTTGAACCCGGCCGAAATGATGATTGCACTCTTGACGCCGGCATCGACACATTCATTAATGATGCCGGGGACAGTCTGAGCCGGTGTAACCACAACAGCCAGCTCAACCGGCTCAGGAACGGCAGAGATATTCGGGAAGGCCTTGATGCCTAGAACGCCGGGTCGCTTCAAATTGACCGGAAAGACGGTGCCTCCAAAGGGGCTGCTAATGAGATTCCATACCAGGGTGCGGCCGACACTACCGGGGGTTTCGGTTGCGCCGATCACAGCAACATTGTGAGGCGCGAAGATCGTGTCTAGTGCGCGGCGCTCATAATGCAGAACATCGTGTGCCGAATCGAAGATGGAGGGGGTGGGGGTGGACATGTATTCTCCTTGCGGGATCTGCTCGCTATCTTGCTGTACTCGGCATGTTCAGATCCAGGGGTCTGAACATGCCGGGCCGTCCAAGATAGAGTTCGGAAGGGGTCTCCAGAACAATGCACAGCCCTCCTCATTCTAATCCGGCGTGAAGGTCTTGAGCGGCTCAGCGGTCATGGTTGGGCAAAGGCCAGGTAAATTGGCCGAATGCCCACGCAGGCGCACGCCGCCGCTTACCGTTCCCGCCGACGCGCGGGCGGGTGACTTGGCCCTTGAACCCTGCGAGGACAAGACACGAACTTCGCGCTACAAGGCCGAGCGTGACTCCCTCATCGTCCCGGAGAACCGGCCCGATTTGGGCTCGCGGCTGATCGCCCTGCCCATGAAGCGTATCCACGCGGAAAGCGCCTCGCCGCTTGAGCCCATCTTCTACCTGGCCGGCGGCCCCGGCATATCGAACATGACCGCCAAGCCACCAAGATCCAGCCACGGCGGGACGGAGCGGACGGAACGAGGTGTGCTCTGCACGTGCGTCTGGGCGCGCTGAGGGCATGATGCCTTAGGGAGGCCTCGCCCCGAACGCTCAACCTTGCCTATTGATCCCCATTGTTCCGCATTGTTCCTCACCGTCCGCCCCCACATCTGGCATTCTCCCTCTGTTTCAGGTCAGTGCCCCCATCCCTGTGCATCCCGGGCAATTGTCCCTCAATGTTTCGTCAACGGCTCGCGTTTTCGGCCCCTCGCGGCCATCAAGCCCTCCATCAGCCCGCCCTTCCAACAAAAATACGGTCGATTGACCGTATTTGGTGTGACCGACCAGGGACTTGAACCCTGAACCCACAGATTAAAAGTCCCCGGTAGGCGTGTCTACTGCGTACATGGCGTGAAAGAGCGTCCACGCAGTGCCAGATTTACCTGTAAATCGGTCTATTGCGTACATGGTTTCCACAGCGTGTTTCCCCAATTGCAAGCGAAAAAGTAAAGGCGACTCTGCTCGTTTTCGGCCGTGACGGCATTGTGGCTGCTCTTTGCCGCTTGAATTCATACAGCGGTGCTGGCCCACGGGCCGCCGCAGAAGCCAGTCCGAGAGGTTGCCACTGGGCTGCCAAAAATTCTCAGTCATCATCATGATTCCACTCACCGCAGTCAGTGCAGGGGCCGAAGTGGGTTATTGAGATCACCCAATTGGCCCGGCCCAAGGCACTTTCCACTTGCCTCGCTCCTCTAGGAAAGGGAACTGCAAGGCGTTTGTCTGATGGCGTCGATCATCGCCCAGAAGTTCTCCAAGGGCGTGTCCAGCTGCAGGTTGTGTGTCGGTCCGATAATTAAGCCGCCACTGCGCCCGATCGTCCTGAGGCGCAAGAGAACCTCATCCCTCACGTCGCCTGGTGTGCCGAATGGGATGGTCTTCTGAATGTCTATTGAGCCCCAGAAACAAAGCAGATCCCCGTATGCGTCCTTCAATTTGGCCGGATCCATCGCTAGCGGCTGGATTGGGTTCAGCACATCCACGCCGATCTCAATCAAATCCGGGATGATCGGATGGATAGCACCATCGGTATGATAGGCGATCTTGATCTGTGGATTGATAGCGCGCAACGAGGCGATTAACTCAGCCATACGGGGCTTAAGATAAGCGCGCCACATCTTTGGTGACATTAGCATGGACGTCTGACCGCCGACATCATCCCCCAGCCAGATCATGTCGACACCCATCCGCGCCAGTCTCTGCGTGACTGTCATATGATAGCGAAAGGGGAAGTCCAGCACCACGTTGGCCCGGTCAGGGTCCCTGGCCATATCGATCAGCAGCTGCTGGTAGCCACGCAGTGCCCAGGCACATTCGAAGATCGTCGTCGGGGTGACGCCCACGATCCAGTACTCATCGTGGTAGTCACGGAGCGTCCTTTCAGCATCGCTGTACAGTTCGGGGCGATCGGGATTCGGGGCCGCATAGGTCTCCAAGGAGGCATTATCCGCCAGGGGATGGCCGTAAGGCTCCGTGTATTTGCCTGCACCGAAACGCGTCTTATATGAGATCGTTTTCCAAACTACGCCCCATTCATCCCGATAGCTATCCACATATTGGTAGCCATCCTGATAATAGCCGTTCACCCAGCCTACGGAGGTCAGGAGCAGGTCCTCATCCAGCGCGCGTTCCAGCGCATAGGTATTGCCGCCCCCGTGCGGATTGTGCAGGTCGTGACCCTCAAGTCCTAGATCCGCCTCCAGTCGGGCGGCAAACTCAGGCGTGAAGCTCACCTGCATTGGGCAACGATCAGGGGCCTCGTGGCTGAGGGCTGTCGATACGCGCTCGCGATGTCTCATCGATTACCCACCCACGAACGTCGGCGCCTCCAACGTCATAGGTCAGAAGCGCTGGGGCGTCAAAGCGAACGCCAATCCTGAGAATTCGGTATGCATCGCGTATTATACTGTGTAGCAGATGCCCGCCCAAAACGAGGCAGTGAATACAAGCCCGGTAACCCCGGCACCACGAAGGAAGGGTCCTGATGACATGCCCTCGCAGAACAGCCGGGCTCATGCGCGCGAGCCAATGCCGCCAGTGCGGATTTCTGCGGATCGACTGTCCTTGCCACCCAAGACCGTGACGCCTGGCATCATGCATCCTGGACGATTTCCGCTTTTTGTAGTCCTGCTTCTCAGCTGTGCCTGTCAACCGGCAAGCCGCGGCATTACCTCAGCTGCCGCCGAATCATCGGCTGCCATCACGGTGGTCAGCCAACGGCAATACGTGGTGCAGCAACGATTGGTGCTGAAGAATGCAGGGCCGGGTGAGCCAGAGAAACAAAACCTGTGGGTGGCGCTGATACGCGATTTTCCTCCGTATCAGCAAGTCAATTCGGTCGTCGTATCGCCTGAAGAGTTTACGATGGTGGTTGATGAATACGGCAACCACTATGCCGAATTTGATTTCTCGCACCAGCCCGCCGGAACATCTAGGACTGTGAAGATCGAAACGCGGCTCGTCGTCAACGAGTTGGACTATGACTTGTCGGGCTGCAATGGCAATCTACCGGAGGAGTTCATCCAACCTGAGTTGCATATCGAATCAGCAAACCCCCAGATCATGGAACTTGCCCGGAATCTCACAAGGGGGAATGATACCGCATGTCAGAAGGTGCGCGCCTTCTATGATTATGTCGGCACTCATCTTACTTATACCTACAATGCGAGAAGCTGGGGGGCTGAAGCCGCGCTCGGACCAATGGGCTCTGACTGCACGGAGTATGCATCTCTATTGATCGCTCTCAGCCGTGCGCAGGGAATTCCGAGCGCGCTATTTCGAAGGTCTGCGCTATTCGGAAGCCGGAGCACAGGACAGCGCGCACATTGAACATGCCTGGCCGGATGTATACCTGCCCGGAATCGGGTGGGTTGCTCTGGATCCAACGCTGGGCCGCTTTCCTGTGCAACGGGAGACCTACTTTGCCCACTACACGCCGGATCACATCATAGTCACGATGGGACGAAATCCTTCCACGTTGAGAGGGAGCAGTTATTGGACCCATCTCTACTGGCCGGGGGACGCGACAAAGATCAGTGTGGAATCTGCGGAATGGCAGATTGAATTGGCTGGACGCTAAGGCTGATCAGGTTCCCCGCTTCCGCAGGTAGGTGTGCATGGTGGCTGAAAGAACGATGATCAGGCCGTAGATCAGTTAAGTCCAGAAGCCCGTTAGTCCAACGGCGGCCGCGGCCACCGACGAGTATCCAGAGCATCCATGCTCGGCTCTTTGATCGGGAAATCCACCCAAACAAAACAGAAACCCCCGACCTTGGGCATGTGCAGCATCGAACCCCAGCGGTCAATGCAGACGTAATAGTCGCCCTCCTCGAAAATATCCACGGCAGTGATTGTCGCAGTCGGTAATTGCACCATGCGAAAGTCCACGCCAAAGCGTTCCGTTAACCCATCATAGACATAAGTCAGCTGCTGGACATGGTCCAGTATCCTTATCTCCTCCGAGGGTATACCAAGATGCTGGTTGAGTTCAAGGGAAACCTGCTTGGTAATGGAGCTAACAATCGTGGCACCCAGATCGATCGGCACGATCGGGTTCTTCATGATTAAGGGCTTGCATGACCCTTCCGCGGGACTTCTTGATGGGGGAGGGATTTTTCGCAGAGGAAGAAGGCGGATTTGTCCGAGCGGCGCCAGCTTACTCTCCACGCTTGCGCAGATAAGTGTGCATGATCACTGATAGCACGATGATAAAACCATAGATCAACTGGGTCCAGTATCCCGTCAAGCCGATGGCCACTGTCGCAGCTTCGATGGCACCAATGATGAAAGCCCCGAGGAATGTTCCCAGAATGGTACCGGTACCGCCGTAGACGGACGTGCCACCCAGGAAGACGGAGGCCAAGGTGCTCAGCAAATAACCGTCGCCCAGGCTGGGCCAAAAATACGCAACATAGAAACTGGCGATCACGCCGGCAAAGGCCGAGACCAGACCTATCAGCATGAAGGCCTGGATGCGGGTACGCGCGGTATTGACGCCCATCAATTCGGCGCTTTTTACATTGTCACCGATCAGGTAGATGTGTGCCCCGAATCTGTGGCGGTTGAGGAGCACCCAACCAAGGATCGTGATCACGACCAACCAAACCATCTGCATGGGGAAGTATCCACCGATCTTCCCGACCAAAAGCGGGTAAAAGAACGTACTTTCGATATAGGTTAGTGTGAAATTGGCGCCTTGCGTAAGCACCAGCACAGCACCCCGCCAGAAAAACTGCGTACCGATGGTGACGACGAGCGAAGGAATGGCAAACTTCACAATGATGATCCCGTTGAGCCAGCCAATAATGGCTCCGGCTATGAGGGCTGCCATAATCGCCAGGAACACCTGTATGCTTGTGTTTCCGATAAAGGCTGTTACATTGTATACATAAGAAAACGCCACCATGCCCATGGCCATGATAGATGGAAACGAGAGGTCTATCTCCGCGGCGATCACCACTATGGTCAGAGGAATGGCCATGATGGCAAAGAAGGGGATGGTGGACATGAAGGCAGAGTATATCTGTGGGGATAAAAAGGTGTTCGGAGCTGAAACGATGAATATTATCCACAAGGTCACAAAGACACCCACAATTCCAAGCTGGGCGCTGTTCGAGCGGGCAAATCTCCTGAGACTGAAGGTTACTTTATAGTGCTGGCTGACTTCGGGTGGCATTCCGTTGGTTTGAGAATTCATCGCATCCATCCTTGTTCATTCGTTAATCGAGGTTGCCGGTCTCTGCAACATGCACCATCTTATCCATTAACTCGTTTACACTGATATTCTTTGTTGAAAACTCACCGGCAATCCTACCGCGGTCGATCACCACCACACGGTCGGCCACATTGTAGACATGAAAAATGTTGTGGTCGATAAAGATGGCGGATTTGCCCGCTTGCTTGATGCTGTTCACGAAGTTGACCAGTTTGGCGGACTCTTTGAGCGAGAGACCCATGGTAGGCTCGTCAAGAACGATTATTTCGGCGTCGAAGAAAAGTGCACGTACGATGGCGACGCCCTGTTTCTCACCACCGGAGTACTTGCCGACCCGGGAATCCGGACTGACAGCATGGGAGGTAAAGCCCATGGATTGGGTCATCAGCCGGTGTGTTTCATCTCTCATTCGTTGAATATCCAGGAAACCCAGGGAGTTGCAGAGTTCCCGTCCCAGAAAGATATTGCGCCAGAGGGTTTGCAGTTCGGCCAGGGCGCGTTCCTGATAGACGGTTTCCACACCTAATTCTCTGGCTTTGGGAACCGAGAGGTGATCCACTTTCCGGCCATTGAAAAAGATCTCACCAGATGAGGGCTGGTAGTAACCGGTGATGATCTTGATCAATGTGGATTTTCCGGCGCCGTTATCACCCAGCAGGCCTACAACTTCATTCGGGCCCAATTGAAAGTTGATATTCTGCAGCGCCTGTACTTCTCCAAAGGATTTGGATACGTTCTTAAGTTCGAGACGGTATTCCATACGATCATCTCCGTTCCGGGAATGGATAACCTGTGTTCTCCGAAATCACATATTCCTTTGAGAATGGCAAGGGCTAAATGGCAGGGAGTTCATCGCGAGCCACTTAGCCCTTGCATGTTTTCCTATTGCTGGTCCGTCAGAGACACAAAAGCGTCAGCAGGTAGGGATCGTTTCCGCTTTAGCGAATCTGCTTTGTCACCAGCGCGGCTAGTTGATCGATGTTGTTCTTATCGGCAAAGCCAGCGCCCGTATCGATCTGCAGACCGGCAAAACCATAATTCTTGGTGAGGCAAATCTGCAGAACGCCGAAGTAGCCTTGCAGATACTGCTGTTGGTCGATGACGAGCTGGAGCCAGCCGGCCTTGATTGCTGTAACGGCGTTTCCGGACATATCGAAGCCGGCGGCATAGATTTCACCCGGTTTCTTGCCGGCTGCCTCCAGGAAGGTCTGCACGGTTCCGGTCAGGTTGCCGTGATCGGTCACCACGAGCTTAATATCCGGATTAGCGGACATGATGCCGGTGAAGACCGGCACGCCAGCGGCCGCACTCTTGTTGGTGGCGGGATCGATTTCCTGGTAGATAACGGTCAGTCCAGCCTTTTCCAGAGCATCCTTCACGCCCTTGGTGCGCTCACCGCGGCCCGCTTGTGACAACAGACCCCACAGGAAAGCCTTATCACCAGCCTTCACGCCGGAGCGTTTGACGGCTTCCTGGCCGAGGGCATAGCCTGCCTGGTAGAGGATGGCGCCGACGTAGCCGAAGCCGTTAGAAGCATATTTGGCTTGTGCCAGCGGTAGTTGCGTGTTCATGCTGGTCACAATAATGCCCTGGCTCTCGGCTTGATCAATGAGCGGATCAAAAGCAGTATCGCCGGGATGGCCCATGATGGCAATGCCATCGGGCTTGGTGGCTGCTGCCTGGGTGAACTGGGCGGTCATCTTGGCAGGATCCCAGTCGGACCATACGTATTGGACATCCGCGCCCGTATCTTTGGCGGCTGCGAGAGCGCCGTTATAGACGACGGTCTCAAAGCCTCCACCCGGTGTTCCGCCAGGGAAGAAGACGATTTTGGTGCCAGAGCACCAGCCACCGCCTGCGGCCGGGGCGCCGCCCTCAGTGACCGCGGGTGCAGCTGGTGCGGTGGTTGCAGCCGGGGCAGCCGTATTAGCAGGAGCGACTGGAGCGACTGGAGCTTGCGTAGCTGCAGGTGCGCACGCCCCGAGCAGCATTGCGGCTACGAAGAAAACAGTCATTCCTCGTAATACTTGCTTGAACATTCTAGTCTCCTTTTGTGTTTACTTCGACAGTGAAATTGACTTTGCCTAACACTTGTTTCTCTTCTCACATTCCTAGTGCCTGGTTTACTTGGTGCTGACGTGCACCTCCTTTCACTTGCCGGCTCCACAGCGAGTGGAGAATTCGTGAAACACCACAATCCAAAACATGTGCCCCGAAGTGGCCAAAGTCACATCGTACTGGCTCGTACGATCAATTCGGGCTCGCTAAGCGTCACCTCTGCTTCGACCGGCTCTTTGCCCTCCCGATGGGTTTCGATCATCCGATGTAGATTTTGTACCGCGATATGCCCAACATCTACGAGATGTTGGTAGACTGTGGTAAGAGGAGGTCCGAAGAAAGCCGAATTCGGGTATGTTGTCATAGCCCACAATAGCCAAATCTTGAGGAACCCGCCGGCCCGACGCGTGGAGGGCCCGCATGGCCCCCAGAGCAATCTGGTCACTGGATGCAAACACTGCGTCAATATCAGGCTCCTGCGTCAGAAGCTGATCCATTGCCTGCGCGCCACCTGCAGCAGACCAATCACTTTCAACCACTAAGGTCGGAGAGGACATCAGTCCCGCTTGCCCTACTGTGTTTTTCCAACCCAGGTATCGCTGGCGCGCTTCCCACCACTTCTGGGGTCCTGTAATGATTCCTATCTTACGCCGTCCCTGATCAATCAAATGCTGAGTAGCCTGTCTGCCGCCATTTTGGTTGTTAACGGAGACAATCGCAAGTCCGGGCCGTGCAGCCATGTTCACAAAAACCATCGGAGGCAATTGCCTAAGTCGATCGCTCCTGATCCAAGTCCGGTTATCTCCCACTTCCGGAACAGCCCAAATGATTCCATCTACCCGGTGGTCTATGAAGTCGTTCATGGCTCGTTCATGACTGGAATCATCTGGCTCGGACAGGAGGTTTAGAAACAAGGAATATCCAAGTCTAGAGGCCTGCTGCTCAATCCCGATCAGTGCCCGCGAGGGACCGAAATATTCAATCCCCCAAGCTACGACCGCGAGAGTATTGGTGCGTCGATGAACAAGACTGCGTGCGAGGGCACTCGGCCGAAAACCCAACTTGTCGATCACACCCTGGACACGCCGGCGAGTTGTAGGCGAAACATCCGGCCGTTCATTGATCACACGCGAAACGGTTTGGGTGGAGACTCCTGCTGCAGAGGCAACTTGCCTGATCGTCGTTCGGACATTTCTTGGGCTGATTGTTATCGCTCCCGTTATCGATAACATAGTATACCGCCAGCGCCACAGGTTCAAATGACGAATATCACCGCCACCATATGACAAACCATCCGCTCTACCTTCCCGGATATCTGACTATCGGCTTCACGTCTAGGACTTCAAAGAAGGGAGAGCTTGAGCCGCTGTTTCAGCGGCTTGGGGAATAGCTGCTAGGTAGCAGGACCGCCGTTCATGTCCCCCGGGGTTTCGCGTCGTAGCCAAATCTCCAGGTTCTCAAGACACGGCCGGACACGGATAGGCGTCGTCCAACGGCGGGGCACGCCAATCAATTGCACGCGGCAAGTCTGCCCCTGCAGATAACAATCCAAATGCACTCGAGATTACCAGAAGATGGTCGCGTCCGTCGAGCCAGATTGATTGAGGGGTAGCGTATTCATATAGCTAGCTGGGGGGGCCTTCCGCGCTACCATCCCGTACTTAGGTGACCGACCAGGGACTTGCGACGGGGGGCCGCTTCCGGCGACCACCGCAAGCCCCTGCCTGTCCTGGTGCCTTTTCCAGGGCGACCCGAGTTGCAGGGCACCGGTGGCAAAAGCATGCTCCCAAAACAAAATACGGCCTCGCGACCGTATACTAGGTGACCGACCAGGGACTTGCGCCGCGAGGCGGCTTCCAGCCGCCATCGCAAGTCCGTGCGACATGAGTTGCACGGAAACCCGCCACCCCTCTAATGGCCAGCGCACCGCCTCCCAGCAGTGCGCTTTGTGACCGACCAGGGACTTGAACCCTGCCTGCACCTGGGCTGCAGGCACAGGTGAACCCACTAGTATGGGGAAATGAGTAAGGTATCCTCTTTGTACATGAACCGGTTGTGGGTCAATTCGTACTTCGGAGGATACCTCATGGCTCAATCTAACATATCAAAAGGATGGGCGCAAGCGGCTCCAGCCAGTCTGCATGTGGGGGTGGACTTGGCGCTGGAGAAGAACGTGGCCGTCATCCTCAACCAGGATGCCGAACGGCTGGACCACTTCAGTTTTTCCCAGGACCGCCGCGGCTATGAGTACTTCCTGGATCGTCTGGAAGCCGTGCGGTGCCAGGCGCAGGCTTCCCGGCTAGTGGTCGCGATGGAACCGTCCAACTATTTCTGGAAGCTGCTGGCCCGCGAGTTGGAGCAGCAGCAGATCGCCTATCGCCTGGTGAATGCCTACACGGTCAAGAAGCACCGGGAAGGCGATCAACTGGACTGTTCCAAGGACGACCGCCGCGATGCGCAGCAGATCGCCGAACTCTGCCGCACCGGCCATTACACCCAGAACTCGCCTGCAGCGCGGAGCCTATGAGGAGCTGCGGCAGTACGTCACGCTCTACGACCAGTTCCAGCGATCGATCCGCCGGGAGAAGCAGGTGTTGTGGGGCCTGGTGGGACAGGTCTTTCCCGAATTGTTCCAGGTCTTTCAGGATTTGGAGGGCGAGACCTGCCGAGCACTTCTAGCCACCTGCACACCGGCAGCATTCGTCCGGTCAATGAGCTGCCCGGCGTTTGAAGCACGGGTTCGCCTGGCCCTAGTCGGCAGAAGGTTGTTGGTCTCGAAACTTCGCCGCTTGCACGCCCTGGCGGCCCATTCCTTGGGGCTCACGCAGGGACTGGACGCCCTGCAACTGGCCATCCGGCTACACTCCGCCCATTTGCAGGCCTTGCAGCAGCAAGCCCGGCAGGTGGCCGACGCCATGACCGCTTGTTTGAACTCCTTGCCCGAGGCTCCCTATCTGCTCTCGGTGGCAGCCTTGGGTCCCGTCTCGGCCGCCACTTTCCTGGCTGAAGTGGGGGATCCGCAGCGCTATCATTCTGCCGCCCAATGGGTCAAGCTGGCCGGCATCCAGCCCACCCCCAACACCTCCGGCAAGAAACAGCGCAGCCCCACGCCCATGTCGCACAAGGGCCGACCGCGTCTGCGCACCATGCTCTATTTCGCCTGCTTGCGACTGATTCAACATGACGTCCGCTTTGCCCAACTGTACGCTCACCTGCAAAGGAGGCCGCACCACCCGCTCGCCAAGATGCAAGCCCTGGGCGTTCTCATGAACAAGCTCGTGCACATCTTGTGGGCCCTCATCCAAAACCAAACTTTCTATCAGCCCGCCTTCGATGCGCAGCCTGCGCCCGTTTCCCACCCGGGGACACCGTGAGCCCACTTGAGGCGCTCTCCCGACCTCGTTAGATCAGCCTGGTTGCCCCGGCCGCCTGGTCACATCGGATAGAGTATCCTGAGGCTTGACCTCGCATGACTAGTTCGATCCCAGGATTTCCGGCCAGGGTTCACCCGGGTCCCGGGCACAGCTTTCCGCTTCCAAGCGCTCCTCGGCTTGGCTTGCACACCATCCTTAGAATCCCCCTGACCCACAGGGTACTGTTCAGCCCTGGACAGCCCTGCGCCAAGAACTCTTTACTTATTCCCTATAGTATGCTGATTAAGAGACGGGCCCGAATGCGTCCACACCGTATAGGTGGTGAAATGGCGTCTACACGGTGCCAGATTTAGGGATGAAACGGTCCACTGTGTGCATGTTTTGCACCCCATGATACGCCGGTTGCATCCGGGTTGGATCCAAAATTGGAGAGGCGACTCTGGCCTTTATGGGCCATGATGGCTTGATGACCGCATGCTGCCCGTGCGGACAACAATCCAAACGCGCGCGAGACTACGAAGAAATGGTTTCGCCACGGGGGGAGGCGGGATAGGCGAAAGCTTGGATGCTTTCAGCGGCCGCTACAACGCTAGCGTACGCGTGATTTGATGTAGCAGCGCCCCACTTTGCAAGCCATAGGACCCGAAGACTCTGGCAGCCTCGATCGCAGAAGTGGTGCTATTTCACAACTACTGCCTGGCTACGCGCGCGGAGTTCTGAGATATTCTGCCGGAGTTTGGCCAGCGTGCTCTTGGCTCTATCAATGCGCTCACGCTCACTGCGGACGTAGCGGGTGTAGGGGGCGACGCCATCTTTCATGCGGCCAATGGCGTTTTCGCTCTCGCTGCTGAACTGGGTGGTCAGAGCGCTGAGCAGCTTCGTACGCAGGTTGAGCATTTTCTCTCTGAACCTGTCTTTGGCCTGCTTGCGCTTGAAGGGGATCACGAAAAAGCCGACGATCGCCAGGGTGCTGGCGGCCAGGATCCCGGTGAGATCCAGGGTGGAAGAGAGGACGGCTATGGTGACGAGGGCCCCCAGGCCCACAGCGCCGGCTTCCAGCAGAGCGGTCTGAGCCACGGCGGCTTCGACGTTGGCGGCCAGTTCGCTGGCTTCTTTGATGCGGTCGTAGCTTTCCACAATGCCCTGCACAGTCTTGCCGACAGTGTCGATCAGTTCGCGCCGGCGGGTCTCACGCGGACTGTAGATATCCCCGACTAAGCGGTCCACGTTCTGCGCCCGGCGGCGTTGCAGGTAACTCATCACTTGCTGCCATTCGTGCAAGTCTTTTTGCACCAGCCAGTCGATCAGGCGCTGCACCTGCTCTTCGATCTGCTGCGGGACATCGGCTAGGACGTACTTTTCGAACTGGGCTCGGACCTTGTCCCCGCGCACCAAGTTCTGGACGTTGGTCAGGCGCATGGTGTTGTCGAAGAAGTCAAGGCCTCGCTGTTCGAGACGGTGCAGAATATTCTCGACTTCGGCCAGCCGTGGCGCGAGTTCATTTTGCAGTTCGCGCTCGTACTCTGTGATGGCGGTTTCCACTGCGGCAGCAGTCTGTCTGTCGTCATTCAGGGCTTCGGCCTGGCTCGCCAGCGATCGCCCGGCCTCGTCGCCCAGATGTTCGGCCACGCCCAGGGGGTTGTTGAACTTGAGCTGGAGGCGGGTGGTGTCATCGAGCGTGGCACTGATGAACTGCTCTAGCTCGTCTAGCCGGCTGGCGCTGCGCAGACGGCCACGTTGCTCGGGGTCGGGTTCGGACTGGGCGCGCTGGGCCAATTTGGCCGAAACAGGATACAACTGAGGTTGATCGCCAAGTATCTTGGCGCTGTGTCTTAGTACGAAGTCGCGGACTTCCGGCAGGGCTGAGTCATCTTCGAAGATATCCACCTTGTTCAGAACAAAGACAACTTTCTTCCCCCATGCCAGGATGCGCTCAAGGAACTGTCGCTCGCTTTCGGTCAGAGGATGATCGGCAGATGTGATGAACAGAATGAGGTCGCTCCGCGGAATGAATTCGTCCGTCAACCGCTCGTGATGGCGGATGATGGCATTCGTACCCGGCGTGTCCACAATGTTCAGCTCTTTCAGGAGCGGCAGCGGATAGGTATAGATGGAGAATTTCTCATCGACTATTTGCTCGGCGGCTTGTTCTCCCCACTTGACCAGGGTGACGCGCGAAGTGGTCGGGGTGGTGCCTTCGGGCAGGACCTTTTGTCCTAGCAGAGCGTTGATCAACGCGCTCTTGCCAGCATTGAACTCGCCAGCTACCACAATCAGAAAAAGCTCATCCAGTTGCAGGATGGCTTTCTGCAGGCTGTCCAGCGCTTCGCGCGGCAGATCGAACTCGGCTAGGGCGAGCTGGAACCCGGCCAGGGCTTCTTTTTCATCGCGCAGGAAACGGGCTTGCTGGTCGGTGAGTACGGATTCGTGCATGGGCTTCTCCTCCTGATTTCCGACCGATTGGATCTGGGCCGCATTACGTTATGCTGCGAGGATACCTGGCAGGTCCAAAGCGATCATCAATTGTAATTGACACCTAACTCCCAACTTCGCGAATGTCGAGGAAAGCGTCCGTTCCGTCCGGCAAAAAAGTCATCGGTCATTTCATCCTCCAAACCGTTTTTCCGGTACACCCAATCAGCATAGTGATAGTTCATCCTGTCAAGCATCACATAGTCAACTTTCCCCGCAAGGATTTCCGCGAGACTTTCTGCATTGGGAAGGATCGGCGCAATCATGGCGTAAGTCCTGATCCCGGCTCATGTAATTCGTCAAGTGCCCTAATCCTTTCCCTTATTGGGAGAGCACCCGATTCAAACAGCTTCCTGATGCTGTCGTCAGCAGTGGTGACGCTCCGGTTGCAGCGCCTGGTGCTTAGCCACCGCTGCGTGATCGGGCCTAGGCATTGGCGTTCTCGGCCCGGGAGTAGAAATACTTCTTGCACAACTCGGTGGCCACGACGTAGAGACCGGTCAACCCGAGCATGGCCAACATGAGCGGCGCGGGCAGAGGCACAAAGCCGAACACCGAGATGAACGGCAGGTACGGCAGTACGAGAGTGATCGCGATGAAGATCAATGTGCTCAAAAGCAGGAGCTTGCCCGGGCGGCTGCGGAAGAAGAGATGGCGCGTGCGTACCACCAGGGCGATGACCAACTCTGTCATCAGGGACTCGATGAACCAGCCCGTGCGGAACTCGTCCGGCGCAGCGCGGAACAGAAACAGCAGCGTCCCGAAGGTCAGGAAGTCAAAGACCGAACTGACCAGGCCGAAGAGCACCATGTAGTCGCCGATGAACTTGGTGTGCCAGCGGTGCGGCTTCAACACCATTTCCGGGTCCACATTGTCGGCGGCGATGGTTGTGAGAGGGATGTCGGAAAGGAAGTTGTTGAGCAGGATCTGCGGAGCGAGCAGGGGCAGAAATGACAATAGCAGCGAAGCTCCGCCCATGCTGAACATGTTGCCGAAGTTGGCGCTGATGGTAGTCAGGATGTACTTGAGCGTGTTGGCGAACGTCACCCGGCCTTCATCGATGCCTTTGCGCAGGATGTCCAGATCCTGCTTCAGCAACACGAAGTCGGCGGCGTCTTTGGCTACATCCACGGCCGAGTTTACCGAAAGGCCCACGTCGGCGGCGTGAAGGGCCGGCGCGTCGTTGATGCCGTCGCCCATATAGCCGACCACGTGCCCGCTCTTTTGCAGCGCGCGGATGATGCGCTCCTTCTGGTTGGGATCCACTTCCGCGAAGAGAGTGGTGCGTTCCGCAAGGTGCCAGAGTGCCTCGTCGTGCAGGTCGTTGAGCTGACTTCCGGTTAGCACGCCCTGGATCGGCAGGTTCACAGCCTGCGCCACATGGCGGGCCACTTTCTGATTGTCGCCGGTGATGATCTTGATCTGTACCCCGCGCTGGGCCAGGTCTACGATGACTTGCTGCACATCAGCTTTGGGGGGATCGAAGAAGAGCAGGAAGCCGGCGAAGGTGGAGCGCGTTTTCATCGGCTCGCGAATAGACTTCAGGCTGCCCGTCTATCTTCTTCGTCGCCACCCCAAGCACGCGGAAGCCTTGTTCGCTCCATTCGCTATACAGCTTCTCGATCTCCGCTCGCGCGGCACTGTCGAGCGGATGGGCTGCATCTCCAGACTGTACGCTATTGCAGATGCTCAGAACGTTATCCAGTGCGCCCTTGGTGATGAGGGTGCGCTGGCCCTGGGCATCCGCCGTGATCACGCTCAGGCGCTTGCGCACGAAGTCGTAGGGGATCTCGTCCACCTTCTGCTCGGTGCCGATGTCCAGGCCGGCCTTCTGCGCCGCCCCTTAAATCGCCTCATCCAACGGGTTGCTTAGCCCCGTCTGGTAGTGCGCGTTGAGATAGGCGCAACGCAGAACGGCCTCGGATGCCTGCCCCTGCACATCGTGTGCGCCGTCGAGACGGACGACACCTTCGGTAAGTGTCCCGGTCTTGTCAGTGCACAGCGTGTCCATGCTACCGAAGTTCTCGATCGAGTTCAGGCGGCGCACGATGACCCCGCGCTTGGCCATCTGCTGTGCGCCAAAGGACAGCGTGATGCTGATGATTGCGGGCAGGAGTTCAGGCGTCAGGCCCACCGCCAGCGCCAGGGCAAAGAGTAGTAAGTCTAAGAGCGGCTTGGCCAGGTAGATGTTGACGGCCAAAACGATGACTACCATCACCAGCATGACCTGCGTGAGCAGGTTTCCGAAGCGGCGGATGCCGCGTTCGAACTCGGTCTCCGGCGGGCGCAAGATCAGCCGTTCCGCCACCTGGCCGAACACCGTGGCCTTTCCTGTTTGCACGATTAGCACCCGCGCGGTTCCGCTGCCGGCACTGGTGCCCATAAGTACGCAATTGGTTCGCTCCGCCAGGCCGGCATTTGCCGGGACAATGGCCGGTTGCTTCTCCACCGGGAAGGTTTCGCCGGTCAGCACGGCCTGATTCACAAAGAAGTCGTTCGCTTCCAGCACGATACCATCTGCGGGGATCAGGCTGCCCGCGGAAAGCATCACCACATCGCCCGGCACGACCTGCTCGGAGGGCAGCGTCTGCGGCTGGCCGCCGCGCAGCAAGCTGGATTTGATAGTGACTTGCGAGCGCAGTTTCTCGACGGCGTTGGTCGCGGTGTATTCCTGCACGAAGCCAAGGATCGTGCTACCCAGCACAATGGCAAGCACAATGCTGGCATCCACCCACTCCCCCACGACGCCGGAGACAATGGCGGCAAAGATGAGGATGATGACCAGCGGGCTCTTGAACTGGCGAAACAAAAGCCGCAGCGCGGTGGCCTGCGGCTGGGCCCGGATGGTGTTCGGCCCGTATTGCTTGAGACGCTGCTCGGCGTCCCCCGGCTCGAGACCGTTGCGGGTGGCATGCAAGGCGGAGAGCAGTTGCTCGGGCGGGATGCTCCAGTATGCCGCTGGAACTGCCTGGTCCACCTGTCGTCCTGGTTTGGCAAGGGTGCTGAAAGGGAGATCATGAGGGGGTTTCATTCGACTTCTCCGCTGACCGGCCGACTTCATGAAGGGTTAGAGGTCTCAGCCAAGCTCCATCGCCAATTGCGAATTTCCGGCATGTCCTCGCCGTGTTGGTGGATATAGGCCTTGTGGTCCAGCAGCTTGTCGCGAAGGTACTGTTTGACGTACGCGGCGCGTGAACCCAGACTTGGCACCCGATCGATCACGTCGCCGACCAGGTGGAAACGGTCCAGTTCATTCAACACTACCATGTCGAACGGCGTCGTCGTGGTGCCTTCTTCCTTATAGCCGCGGACGTGGATGTTGTCGTGGTTGGTTCGCCGATAAGTGAGCCGATGGATCAGCAAGGGATACCCATGAAAGGCGAAGATGATCGGTTTGTCCCTGGTGAAGAGGACATCGAAGTCCTTGTCACTCAACCCGTGAGGGTGCTCGCTCTTCGGCTGCAGCGTCATCAGATCCACCACGTTGATGACGCGGACTTTCAGCTCCGGGAACTGCTGTCGCAGGATCTCGACCGCGGCCAGCGTCTCCAGCGTGGGTACGTCACCGCAGCAAGCCATCACCACATCGGGGTCCCCGCCCTCATCGTTGCTGGCCCATTCCCAGATACCAAGCCCCGCCGTGCAGTGCTTGATAGCCGCCTCCACGTCGAGCCATTGCAGTTCCGGCTGTTTGCCCGCCACAATAACATTGACATAATTGCGGCTGCGTAAGCAATGGTCGGTGACCGACAGCAAGGTGTTGGCATCTGGCGGCAGATACACGCGGATGATGCCCGCCTTCTTGTTCATCACGTGGTCAAGGAAACCCGGATCCTGGTGACTGAATCCATTGTGGTCCTGCCGCCATACATGCGACGAGAGCAGGTAGTTCAGGGAGGCGATCGGCCGCCGCCACGGAACGTTGCTAGCCTGTTCCAGCCACTTGGCATGCTGGTTGAACATCGAATCGACGATGTGGATGAACGCTTCGTAGCATGAGAAGAAGCCGTGGCGGCCGGTCAGCAGGTACCCTTCAAGCCAACCCTCGCACTGGGTCTCGCTCAGCATTTCCATCACCCGGCCATCGGGGCCGACGTGGTCGTCGGTGGGAATCACCTCCGCAGTGGAGCAGCGGTCTGTCACCTCGAACACGGCGTTCCAACAATTCGATGTCGTTTCATCCGGGCTGAAGACGCGGAAATTGCGTGCGCTGGAGTTGACCTGGAGCACGTCGCGGATGAACTCCCCCTGGATGCGCGTGGCTTCGGCTTGCACGACGCCGGGCTTCGAGACCCCGACCGCGTAGTCACGGAAGTCCGGCACTTTCAATTCCTTCAGAAGAAGGCCTCCATTGGCGTGCGGGTTCGCTCCTATTCTCCGCTTACCCTCAGGCGCCAGCTCGGCCAGTTCCGGAACGAGCCTGCCGTTCTTGTCGAATAGTTCTTCGGGCCGGTAACTCTTCAGCCACGCCTCAAGGATCTTCAGATTCTCGGGCTTGGCTGCAAACTCTTCCACCGGCACTTGATGTGCGCGAAATGTCCCTTCGACCGGTTTGCCGTCGACGATCTTCGGACCGGTCCAGCCCTTCGGCGTGCGCAGGATGATCATGGGCCAGCGCGGGCGTTTGCTGAATCCCTTGGCGCGGGCCTCGTGTTGGAGGCTTTGAATCTCGGTGATCACGGTGTCGAGCGTGGCGGCCATCAGCTGGTGCATCTCCCGCGGCTCATCGCCCTCGACGAAGTGCGGGGTACAGCCGTAGCCGCGGAAGAGCGCTGCAAGCTCGTCGTGGGGAATGCGGGCGAGCACGGTGGGTCCGGAAATCTTATAACCGTTCAAGTGCAGGATGGGCAGCACGGCTCCGTCCGTGACGGGATTTAGGAATTTGTTCGAGTGCCAACTGGTGGCCAGTGGGCCGGTTTCAGCCTCGCCATCTCCCACGACGCAGGTAACCAGCAAGTCGGGATTGTCGAATACGGCACCGTAGGCGTGCGCCAGGGAGTAGCCAAGCTCGCCGCCCTCGCTGATGGAACCAGGGGTCTGCGGTGCCACATGACTGGGAATTCCGCCGGGAAACGAGAACTGGGTGAAGAGCTTCTTCATGCCCGGCTCATCCTGGGAAATGTTCGGGTACAACTCGCTGTAGATGCCCTCCAGATACGTGTTGGCTACTATGCCAGGTGCGCCATGGCCGGGGCCGGTGACCATGATCATGTTCAGGTCACGATCCTTGATGATCCGGTTGAGGTGGACATAGATGAAGTTCAAGCCCGGCGTCGTACCCCAGTGGCCCATCAGTCGCGGCTTCACATGCTCAAGCGTCAGCGGCTTTCTGACCAGCGGATTGTCGTACAGATAGATCTGGCCGACGGATAAATAATTGGCCGCCCGCCAATAGGCATTCATCTTTTGCAGAAGATCGGGGGACAGCGGTCGACCTGCAATGTCAGTGTTTTCGGTTCTCATCATAATTCTCCGTTCCTATCTTCAGACCCAAAACGCGGCAGACCAACTTTGCGATCATCCATTCCTCGTCCGTATGCAGCACGCGGACCGTGACTCGGCTGGCTTCCGTGGAAATCACGGCGGCGCTGGCCATGTTCCGTTTTTCTTCTAACTCGATCCCGAGGAATGCCAGCCCATCGCAAATCCGGGCGCGGACCGTGGGCGCATTCTCCCCAATTCCGCCCGCGAACACCAGCGTCTCCACTCCACCTAACGCCGCCGCGAATGCACCTACCCATTTTTTTACCTGGTAGCAAAACAGCGCCACCGCGTCGGCCGCCCGCGCGTCCTGCTTTTCGCGCTTCAGCAAGTCATGCATGTCGGAACTGGTCTCAGAAACGCCGAGCAGCCCTGACTGGAAATTCACCATTTCATTGAATTTCTTGGCGGTGATCTTTTCGGTTCGCGCCAGATACCAAACCAAACCGGGATCGAGATCCCCCGAACGAGTGCTCATTGGCACGCCTGCGGCCGGCGTGAGACCCATGCTGGTATCCACAGATTTGCCTTCATAGACCGCAGCCAGGCTCGCGCCGTTGCCCAGGTGGGCCAGAATGACGCGACCTCGCGCCGCTTGCGGTCCAGCCACGTGCGCCAGTTCCTCGATCAGAAATGCATACGACAATCCATGAAACCCGTACCGGCGGACGCCCTGCGCCTCATAGCGGCGCGGGATCGGCAGCAATTGTGCTACGTGCGGCAGGTCGTGGTGAAAGTCCGTATCGAAACATGCCACCTGCACCAGATCGGGAAACCGGCGCTGAAAGGCCTCGGTCAGCAGGATCTCTTCCGGCAGATGCTCGGGATCGAAGGGCCGAAGTTGGTGTAACTCCTCGACCATTTCTGTTGTGATTCGTTGTGGTTCGCTGTACTTCGGTCCGCCATGCACCACGCGATGCCCCACTGCAGTCAACTCCCCACGGCGGATTCGTTCCTCGATCCAATCCATCAATACCCCAACTGCCGCCGTGTGGTTCGGCGCAGTCACTGACCGGTTGAAGTTGTCGGCCTGGTTCAAGCCTTTCACCACGAACGCGGCTTCCGGCAATCCAATCCGATCAATCCCGCCCTCTAGAATCCGTTGGAGGGAGTCGCCGACCTCGAACAGTGCGACCTTGATGCTCGAGGAGCCGCCATTGATGGTCAGGACAGATGCTCTAGTTCGTTTCACTGATGATACTTCCACCACTCTACAACCTCCAGAAAAGGGCCCACGTCCAAACGATTTCGAATCGGAGTCGGCCTTCATTCGATGCGTTGCGTCTACGCCTTGGCTGCCATGGCATCATTGACAATCGTCTGGGCTTCGTCCAGGATGCGGCCCAGATGATCCGCTCCACGGAAGCTTTCCGCATAGATCCTATAGATATTCTCAGTTCCCGACGGACGTGCCGCGAACCATCCGCCTTCCGCCACGACCTTCAGCCCTCCGATGGGAGCACCGTTGCCAGGCGCGCTCGTGAGAATAGCCTGGATTTTTTCGCCAGCCAGGTACTTGATTTTGACCTGCTCCGCCGTGAGCTTCTCCAATACGGACTTTTGTTCCAGAGTGGCTGGTGCCTCAACGCGGTCATAGATGGGCTCACCAAATCCGCGCGTTAGGTCGGAATAGACTTCGCCAGGGTCACGCCCCATTCGGGCGGTCATCTCTGCTGCAAGCAGTGCTGGGACTATTCCGTCCTTGTCCGTGGTCCAGACGCTGCCATCTCGGCGGAGGAAAGACGCGCCGGCGCTCTCTTCGCCGCCGAAGCCAAGCGAGCCGTCGAGCAGGCCATCCACGAACCACTTGAAACCAACCGGTACCTCATAGAGCCTGCGGCCCAGCTTCGTGGTGACGCGATCAATCATCTGGCTGCTTACCACGGTCGTGCCAACTGCGGCTGCCGCGGGCCATTTTGGTCGACGTTGGAACAGGTAGTAGATGGCCACCGAAAGATAGTGATTCGGTGACAGCAATCCCGCGCTTCGAGTGACAATGCCGTGCCGGTCATGGTCGGTATCGCATGCAAAGCCGATATCGAACTGGTCCTTCAAGTCGATCAAGCGCTGCATCGCATATGGTGAGGAGGGATCCATGCGGATCTGACCATCCCAATCCACCGTCATGAAACGGAAGGTGGGATCAACGGTCCGATTGACCACCGTGAGGTTCAGGCCGTAGCGCTCGGCGATTGGCTGCCAGTAATGGACACCGGCGCCGCCGAGGGGATCGGCCCCCAGACTGATCTTCGCCTCGCGAATTGAGTCCATATCCAGCACGCTCGCGAGCTCATCTATGTAGGTATTGAGATAATCGTACCGGTGCGTTGTGGATACGCGCAAGGCCTTCTGCAAAGAGATCCTCTTCACACCCTGCAACCCGCTCTCCAGAAACTGGTTTGCTTTCGCTTCGATCCAGCCGGTGATACTGTCTTCCGCCGGGCCGCCGTTTGAAGGGTTATATTTGAATCCGCCGTCGCGGGGCGGATTGTGGGAAGGTGTGATCACGATTCCGTCGGCGAGATCCTTCTTGCGCCCGCGGTTATACATGAGAATGGCGAGAGAAATGGCAGGGGTCGGAGTGTATTCATCTCGCTCTGCGATCATGACTTCGACTCCGTTGGCTGCCAGCACTTCCAGCGCACTGGCAAGAGCCGGCACCGAGAGCGCGTGCGTGTCCATCCCGAGAAACAGCGGGCCATTGATCTTCTGATGCTTTCGGTAAAGGCAAATGGCCTGACTGATGGCGAGGATGTGCCATTCGTTGAAAGCTCTTTCGAAGGCCGAACCGCGATGCCCAGACGTACCGAACGAAACCCGCTGCGCGGGTACCGAAGGATCAGGAGTTTCCGTATAATAGGCTGTGACGAGTTTGGGTACATCGACCAGCGAGGCCGGATCGGCAGGCTTTCCTGCAAGCGGGCTGAGTGCCATCGGATCCTCCGCCGTTACCGCGTTTCCCCTTTGTGGACGGGAATCATATGGTCCAGGAGGCTCAAAGCCGCCGTCCGGTCGCGTTGGGACGAGTTGCGGCCAATGATCGAGCCGAACCCACCACCAGCGCGCATCGCGCAGACTTCGTTTGGGATGGCGGCATCATCCATCTTCGCGCCGGCCAAGATGACAACAATACGCCGTGCACTGAACGTGCTTTGCAGCACATCCCACACCCGCTCGGTTCGTGTGTCTCGCGAGATATGCTGTTCCTCCAAGGTGTGTCGGACGCCTTTCCCGTACTAATCAGTCAGACGGTTCGAACGGCAGATAGACGCACCAGCATCTAATTCTATGACAGACGCTCCCCGGCGATATCCATCGCCCAGGGAGTGTTGGTCTCCGCCAGTCGGGGGAGACGCTTCTCCTGCCAGCCAAGCTGCCTTGAACAGACATCTCCTGCCAGGACTAAGTAGATCGGTTCAGATCCGGTAAGCGAAGTACTGGATGATCACCGGCGCACCTTGCAGTCCCGGCCGAGCACAGGTCCACCAAGTTCATCGTATTGCCTCTCAATGATGTCGGGCCGGGAAGTATCGATTTCAGGAAAGGCGGTCCAGCAGGATATTGACCTGGTGTTCGCCGCCATCGTCCAGCAGAGAAATCTCGCTTCCGGACAGGACCTTACCATCCAGGGTCACCCGCTTGACGCCGCGATTGACGCCCGATGGGTTGTCAACCCGGATCTGAAAAACAGTGGCACCAACATGGTACGTAACCTGGTAATTGGACCAACTCTTGGGAATACAGGGATTGATCCGCAAGGTCTTGCCCACCCGGCGTATTCCGAGGATCGCTTCCAGTCCCACGCGGTACATCCAAGCATTTGAGCCGGTGTACCACGTCCAACCGCCGCGGCCCGTGTGAGAGGGCAAGCTACAGACATCCGCCGCGACGACGTACGGCTCTACCATATACCGCGCCGCCCTTGCCGCCGTGTCCCCGTGGTAGATCGGGTTGAGCATGCGGAACAATGCCTGTGCGCCATCTCCGTGCCCCAGCTCGGCGACCGCCCACACCGCCCACAGCGCGGCGTGCGTGTACTGCCCGCCATTCTCGCGGATGCCGGGTGGGTAACCCTTAATGTAGCCCGGATCGCGCGGCGTCCGATCGAACGGCGGTGTCAGTAGCAGCAGAAGTTGATCGGCCGGTCGGACAAGCCGGCTGGCGACAGCTTCCATCGCTTCCGCTGCACGCGCCAGATCGCCCATCCCTGAAAAGACCGCCCATGATTGCGCAATCGAGTCGATCTGGCAATCATTGTCCGCTACCGAACCGAGGGGCGTGCCGTCATCGTAGTACGCGCGCCGGTACCAGCCGCCATCCCACGCATTCGCTTCAACGAATTTGATCAGGTCGGTGGCACGCTGCCGATATATGACAGCCTGCTCCTTGTCGCCTCTGAAATCACACAATTCTGCAAAGCTCACCAACGTCGCGGTCAGGAACCAACCAAGCCACACACTCTCTCCGCGGCCCCCGATACCGACGAGATTCATACCGTCATTCCAGTCTCCGCTTCCCATCAATGGAAGCCCATGCACCCCCGCCGTGGTGCCCTTCTCCAGGGCTCGGCGGCAGTGTTCGTAGAGCGTGCATGTTTCAGCCGTGGCCGGGTATTGGTCGTATCGTTCCGCCTCTCCTGCTGCCAGCGGAGCCGCTGAGCGGAATGGGATATTCTCTTCCAAAACAGACCCGTCGCCCGTGGCAGACACATAGTGCGCCGTGACAAACGGCAACCACAACAGATCGTCGGAGGAGCGCGTGCGCACCCCTCGCCCAGATGGGGGATGCCACCAATGCAACACATCGCCGGCATCAAACTGATGCTGCGCAGCTTCCAGTATGTGTTCCCGAGCCAGATGAGGCGCGGCATGGACCAGTGCCATGACATCCTGCAGCTGATCGCGAAAGCCGAATGCTCCGCTTGATTGATAGAAACCCGAGCGCCCCCACACCCTGCAAGAAAGCGTCGGGTAGAGCAGCCAACGGTTCAGCAAGAGATCCATCGCCGGGTCCGGCGTTTGCACCTTGACGTACCCCAGCAGGCTGTCCCAGAACTCATTCACGCGTTTCCAAGCCCCCTCGACATGCTCTGCGTCTCGATATTGCTCGACCAGTCGCAAGGCCTCTTCTCGATTCGCGCCCTGCCCCAGCAAGAAGAACACTTCTTCTGCTGCTCCCGGCTGCAGATCAATATGAAGCTGCAGCGCGGCACACGGGTCGAGGCCCGGCTGTACGGCACTCGCCAGGCCGATGCGATCAAGGGCGGCCGGATGGGAGAGATGCCCAAGACGGCCCAAGAATTCACTGCGATCGGCTGTCAGGCCATGGAGCCTCTTGTTGGCCGCCACAAACGCGATCCGCTCGGCAAATTCTGGGTTGTAGGCATTTCGTGCCATCAGCACCTGACGGTCCCCGTCGAATTCGGATACGACATACTGTTGAGAGGCGTCGCGGCTGACGCCCAGCACCCATTCGGCGTAGAATGTTGCCGTAATCCGCCGGGCGCGTATCCACGTATTTTGCAGGCGTAGCTGCAAGATCTTGACGGGTGCATCCCGCACGGCGAAGAGTCTCAACCGCTGTTTGAGCCCGTGGCTGTTGTGCTCGAAAACAGAGTAACCGGCACCGTGGCGGATCAGGTATGGCCCCGGCGCGCGGCACGGCAGTGGCGTCGGGGACCAAACCTCGGCGCTCTCCTCATCGCGCAAGTAGATCGTCTCGCCCGGCGGATCGGTAACCGGATCGTTTGACCAGGGCGTTAGCCGGTTCTCACTGCTGTTGCCCGACCAGGTGTAGCCGCTGCCGGTTTCGGTGACGGTAAAGCCAAATTCGGGATTGGCGATGACGTTGATCCACGGTGCCGGCGTCCATTGTCCGGGCGCGAGATGAATGACATACTCGCGTCCGTCGGCGCTAAATCCGCCTAGCCCGTTGTCGAATACGAGGTCACCTGGGCGAGCAAGCGGCGGTGTGGCTTCTGCCGGTGAAACCGGCGGGATCGCTACAAAGGGAGGCAAGCGCGTCGGTGGCCTATGCAGTGCCTGCAACTGTTGCGCCAACGGCCCCTTTGCGCCGTCGAGCACCACGCGGGCAGCGGTTTCCAACAGCACTCGGTCGGGATCGCTCAGTTGGTCGGCATAGAGAATAAAGATGCCCCCGCGCCGGTTAAACCAATCCTCACTGTTGTGCTTGACGAGGAGGCGGTGCAGTTGCTCGCGCAATTCCTGGCCGTAGGTTGTCGCCTGTTGATTGAGAATGACCAGGTCAATCTTGATCGACCGATTGCGCCAATACGCGTGCGCCCGAAGCGCTTGTTCGGCCAGCGACAAGTCATCTGATTTGTCCAGCCGCACCAACAAGATCGGATAGTCGCCGGAGATGCCGAAGGGCCACAGTCCCGGCTGCCCTTTGCGATTTGATCCGAGTGTTCCAGGATCGGCGCGCAGCGCGGCGCAGGGAAAAAGCAGGGCCGATAGGAGCTGTTGGGTGCGTTCCAGATCGGTCGACGTCAGGTCGAGTTGGCGCATTTCCACTTCAGCGCGGTCCCGGGCTTGCTCAAACGCGCGCATGATCACACGTCCACCCTGAAAGCGGCGCGCCAACGCCAACGCCTTGTCGCGAGAGCCCGCCACGACCGTGATGAAGCTAATCTGCGCTGATGCGTGCGGCACCAGCTCAAAATCCTGTTGCAGCGCCATAATTGGATCGAGCGTCGCACCAATACTTCCTGACAGTCCTCCACCCCCCTGCGTCAGCGCCGCCGGCGCACGAACAGTATGTCCCCGACCCACGAATCGGGCCCGATCGCTTTCGTGCGCGCCCGTGGTTCTGTGTCCTGGCGAGACAACCGCCGAGTGCGCCAGATAGATCGATGATTCACTCGTCGAACGAGGGCGCCGCCGAAAAAGCAGCGCGTGTGCTTCGGGCACGTACTCACTCTCGACGAACATCTTGTTGAATGCGGGATGGCTCGCGTCCGCGGCCTGCGGTGCGAGGATGACCTCGCCATAGCTTGTCAACGCTATTCGCCTGATGCGATCCGTATGATTGGTCAGCGAGATGCGACGAATCTCGACATCGTCGTCCGGCGCAACGGCAATTTCCATGGTCACACCGATGCCGTGATCGCTGCGGCGAAACTCTGCCATGTGGGGATGGAATTGCACATCCTGGCCTTCGGACGGCGCGGCCGTCGGTTGGTAGGCGGCTGACCACAGCTCGCCGCTCTCCGTGTCCTGAAGATAGACCCAGGTTCCCCAGGCCTCCCCCGTCGTGTCGGCGCGCCAACGCGTGAGGTCTGTGTCTTGCCAGCTACTGTAGCCAGACCCCGCGCTCGTGATCAGCACTCCGTAACTCCCATTCGAAATGAAATGAGCCTGCGGCGTGGGCGACTGCACCGGCACATTCCAGGGCGAAGCGATGTTCTGCCGTGGAATTGGATAGCGTTGTGCGCCCCGAGCGTCTCCAGGTTGCGGAGACTCGGACGGCGCATCATACGGCACCTTCTCCTGGAGGAGCAACTCGACACTTTGCACAAGCGGATCGGCATGGAAACGGCGCACCATTACATCATCGTGCAAGTAATTGAGAAGCGAGAGCAGGATCATCCCTTGGTGATGCGCCATATACGAACGCACGATGGCATGCGTCTCTCCCAGCGCGAGCCGGGATGGCGAGAAATCAACGGACTCATAGAAACCATACGTGCCCAGTGTCTGCAGTTTGATGAGGCGTGCGATATTCTCCATGACCTTCCGCGGGCGCAGCGAAAGAGCTAGGAGCGAGGCGTAGGGTGCAACCACCAAATCCTGATCCAAATCACGCTTGAATCCCAGTCCGGGCACGCCGAAGGACCGGTATTGATAATTCTGGTTCGCGTCAAACGCATAGTATCCCGATTCGGAAATGCCCCACGGCACCTTCTCTTGGTTGCCGTAGGCGATTTGGATATCCACGGCGGCAAGACAACTCTGCTGCAACAATGTGCCCTGGTAGCTCCGCAGCATCAGAGCCGGCATCAGGTACTCAAACATTGTCCCGCCCCAGGACAAGAGAGCGCGGGCGCCATCCACCTGGGTCAGCGGACGACCCAGGTGCAGCCAATGGCTCGGGGAGACCTGATTCTCAGCGATGGTCACCATGCTGGCGATCCTCGCCTCCGAGGCCAGCAAATCGTAGTAATTGCCATCCAGTTTTTCTGCCGTCACGTTATAGCCGATGTGAAAGAGCTGGCGCTGCGGGTCGAACAAGAAGCCGAAATCCATGGCCTGGAAATACCGTTCGCACCTTTGCCCGACATCTCGAAAGCCAACTAACAGAGCGTCGGCGCTGGTCGCGGCGGATTCCAGTTTTCCAGCGAGATACGCGCACCAATCACGCGCTTCTTGCACCTGTCCGGGCAATTCCTCCACGTTTTCCAGTTGGCCCTGCAGTTCAGTGAGCCGCACCAGCCCTGCTTTGCAGGTCCGAGCGAGATCTTCAAGCTTCGGCGCAGCCGGTAAGGCATCTTGTAACCTTTGCCAAGCGTCGTGAATGGCGGGAGGCAGTCCCGGACGCGCGAACAGTCCAGGAAGTTGGTCAAGAGAGATCAGCCAAGGGGAGAGTTGCTCCCTCTCGCGTTGGATGCCATGCAGGTGATTCTGCACTCGGTCAGCAACGTAGACTAGCCGGTGCAGCACCCCGGCGTCCACCCTCGCCGTGGTCGATTCAGTCAATGACATCAACGCCCGATTGAGTTCATTCGCGTCCTCGCCCATCAAGCGGTTCAGCAGCGGCGCCCAAGCGTCAGGATCCGCTTGCGCTGACTGCACGCGCTGCCGCATTTGGCTGACGTGGGCTCGCAACGATGCAAGGGCTGGCTTGAGGCTGTCCGCCGGAAGATCGTTCGCGATTTCATCCAGGAGACTCATCGTATCGAGCAGTCCCTCCCAGTTCTGCCAGCGCCAGACAGGCTGGTGAGGTAAGGTCTGACATCCCTGCCAAAGGGTCCGAAGAGACGCCACCAGATTGCCGTTGTCCACTGTGGATACGTAACGGGGTGCGAGTGGCTCGAGACTGCGAGTATCGTACCAGTTCAAGAAGTGACCTTGATAGGTTTCGAGCTGCTCCATGCTCTCCAAGGTATCCCGCAGGCGTGCGGACAGATCCAACAGACCAATGTAGCCCAGGTCGTAGGCTGCCAGACTGGAAAGGAGCAGCAATCCCAAGTCAGTCGGCGAAGTAGTGTGCGCGACAATCCCACGCGGGGCTTCTTGAAAATGGTCGGGGGGCAGCCAGTGATCTTCGGGTCCCACGAACTGTTCAAAAAAGAGCCAGGTGCGCCGAGCCAAGCGGCGTAGCCGTTGACGTTCCGCGGCGGAAAGCGGCACGAGCGCGCGGCGGGTCGGCCGGCTGATCCAGTAGGCGATCTCGGGCGAAAGCAGCCAGGCGATCAAGAGCGGCATAGCGACAAATTCCGCCGCGCGATCGAGCAAGACGACCGATGCAGCGAGCGCCGCTGACGAAAGAATCGTCGCGAAAATCTGCTGCCAAGTCACCCCGCCGGCAAACACACGCACCGTATCCGCGTAGCTTGTCCACTGTAAGAGGCGTTTCCGCGTGATGAACAATCGGAAGAGCGTGGTTGCGATTCCGCCGAGTGTGACCAGCGTCTCATAGAGAAGAAAAACCAGCGCCAGAATCCAGCGCACCACGCCGTTCTGCAATGTCTGAAATACATTTCGCCAAGGGCGCCCTTTCGCCGCTTGCATGGAACCGATCACGAAGCCGGTGAGAACCGGCACGGCAGGTGTTAGCAGCCCAGCCAGCGTCCAGATCAACGGTGAGCCAGGCAGCCACAGCCAGCCAGCAACAAATAATGCGAGCAAAGTCGGGGAGAACAGACTGCGCCGCAGATTATCCAGGACTTTCCAGCGGTCGATGATGGAGAGATTGTTCGGGATTGTTCCTTTCCCGACCGAGGGCACGCGTGGCAAGAGCCACGGCAACAACTGCCAATCGCCGCGAATCCATCGGCGCGAGCGGCGGAGATAGACAAAGTAATATGGAGGGTAATCCTCGAACAGGACGACGTCGGTCACCAGCCCAACACGCCCGTAGATTCCTTCAAGCAGGTCGTGACTGAGCAGCGCGTTTTCAGGCATGCGGCCCGCCAGACTGCGCTCAAACGCGTCAATATCATAGATGCCCTTCCCCACATAGATCTCTTCACCGAATAGATCCTGGTACGCGTTGGACACGGCACGCGTATATAGATCCAGGCCAACATCTCCGGAAAAGATGCGGGTGAAGCGCGAGAGATTGGCGCTGGTCGAAGTGATTTCGATCCCAGGTTGCAGTAACGTATAACCCGCGCTGACAACGCCATGGCGCGGGTCGAACTCGGCGCGATTAAGCGGATGGGCGAGCGTGGCGACAAGCCGCCGTGCGGCTCCTCGCGGCATGATCGTATCGACATCCAGCGTGATGACGTACTTGATCTCTCGCAGCTCTTCCATATCGCCTGTTTGCACGCTGAAAGCGGATTCTCGGCTGCCCCGCAGCAAGAGATTCAACTGGTGCAATTTGCCGCGCTTCCGCTCCCAGCCCATCCATCGTTCTTCGCGCGGATTCCACTCGGGGTCGCGATGGAAAAGATAAAATGGACCGGGCGTTTCCCCGCGGTATTTCTCGTTGAGCGCTCGAACGCCAGACGCAGCTTGCTCGACCAAGAGGACACCCTCCGGCCTATGTTCTCGCCGCGAGTCAGCCAAATCTGTGAGCAGGGCAAAGTAGAGGTGCGGGGCCTGGTTGCGCAAAAAGTGCTGCTCCAATTGGTGCAGCAATGATTTCACTTCCACGGCGCTCGTTAGAAGCGACGGGATGACCACCAGCGTCCTGCGCCCGGCGGGGATGCCGTCTTCAAAGTCCATTTTCGGCAGAACCCTCGGGGGGATGGCAAGGGTGACGATCCAGTTGACCAGGCTGACGGACACGGTTAGGGCAGGTATGAGAAGCAGTAGGCCTGTCGCAATCCCTTGGAGGACATTCGCGCCTGCTTCTCTGGCGTAGCCCAATCCACCCAGCAGAATAATCAGGGCAAGCAACCCGATGCCGCCCAGGTACACAAGCGTTGGATGATCGAATATCCAGCGGCGCAGGCGCGCACGCGCGGGTACCCGGTAGCCCAGCTGCTCTTCGAGCAGCCGGCGCCCCAGATCCAGAAGGTAGTAGCCGACATGCGCAGCGCGGGCGCGTCCAGGCTGTCCTTGAGCTCGACAGATGTCGCCCTCTGGCGCTGAGCCATTTCGATTGCCATGCGCGCCACTTCTTGCTCATCCCGGCCGATGGCTCGAGCCAGGTCTTCGATCACTTTGCGGTATCGATCGCGCGTTTGTCGATCCATTCGGGCATACACATTCGCCGGATCGTCACGCAGTACCTGCTCCACCCGGCTGACGCTTTCAAAGAAGGCTTGGGTGTCTTGGATTGCCAGAGTACGCAGGCTGACGATGCAATTGGCGACCACCTCATCGTCGTTGACATCGGACAAGGTGATGGCGGGAAGTGGGTTTTCTCTTTGAAGGCCCGTTATGCGGCCAAGGGCCTGAACCAGACATTCCAGAATGCCCAAGCGCAACATGGCCGGCAGCGCCCACAACTCGCCCATGGTCAGTGGCGTGATTTCTTGATAGAGGTGCATGAAGCGCGTCGTCCGGTCCAGGTGGAGATGCGCCCCACTCGTTACGACCAGTTCTTGCGCGACGGCATAGATGCGCGAAAGCCCCTCCAACGGGCCTGTGGTGAGTTTGGGTAACTGGCGGTAGAACTCGGGCGGCATATCCTCGCGAACCTGCCGAAGGGATTGCTGGACCAAGTAGAAATTGTCTAGCATCCACTCCGCCGCACGCGAGAGCGGTACTTTCGGAGATGCCTGTCTGAAGTACGCGGTAGCACCTCGCACAAGCAGTTCCATCTCTCTCATATGGTGGAGAAGCGAGAAGACCCGAGCCGGATGATGTGGGACAACCCGAGTGTGGGAATGCTGGCGTGCCAGATTCTCCGGCGGGCTGTTGTTCGTCGCATCACCGGGGTGATCTCGCGGTTCGCTCAGAGCTTGTCCGGTCCGCGGTGAAGGATCACCCGCCTGGTCATCACTTACGCGAGATTGGTTTGCTGATGGGTTGGGATCAGGGGGACTATTCATGATAAGTTGTCAGGGAAGTGGGCCCGGTCATCTTCCATTCTTCCCGACCGCAACCTCGGCCCAGGTGGGCTCTATCTTGTCATGCGGAAGGTCTTGTACGATCAATAACGGGGTGGTTCCATAGGTAATGAAACTGCTCACAACACTGCCGTATGGCCAGCGCGTCAAGCCGGACTGGCCGTGCGCGGTCAAGAGCACCAGGTCTATCTTTTCTTCTTCAACCAGCCCATGCAGCGGTGCAGCGACATGGTCGCTGATGAGCAGGCGTGCTTGGGTTTTCCCGGGCAGCCGGAGGCATAGTTGATCCAGATACTGGATCGCCTCTGCCCGATTGCGCTCCACGACCCGGTCGGCCAATGCGACATCTTCGTCGGTAGGCGGCATTCGTCGGGGCATTTCGGGGCGGCGGACGACATGCACCAGGACCGTTTGGGCCTCGTGCGCGCGTGCTACCGTCGTCACAATGGGCAGGATAACTTCAGCGCGTTGTGATCCGTCCAGGGGAACTAGCAATCGACGGTAGCGCAGGCCTGTCAAATCAGGGGATGCCGGCTGATAGGCCGGTACGATCATGATGGAAGTGTGGGCGCGCAGGATGATCTTTTGTACGATACTGCTCACATTCCAGCCGCTCAAACCGCTCTGCCCATGGCTGCTGAGCATGATGAGAGGGACATCGTTCTTGCGCGAAAACTCGACGATCCGTTCTGCCGCGGGGCCTTCTAGGATTTGTTTTTCGGCAGGGACGCCGGCGCTTTGCAGGCGGAGCGTTAGGTCGCCCAGGTAGCTCTCGGCTTCGCCTCTCCTGATTCGCCAAGTGAGCGGGTCCATCGCTCGACGCCAGCTCGGCCGATCCTGCGACTCCAAAACGTTAACAAGCGTGATCCCGGACTCAAAGGCGCGGGCCACCGCTACGGCGTGGGGCAATACGCACTCGGCCAGAGGCGAGCGATCCATGGGAAGAAGGATTTGATTGAACATAGGCCTTTACCCTCTGTTAACAAGGCATTTGTCGCTAGGTCCGATCATAAGGCGCGTCGAACGACAGGCTTCTTGACCTACTGCATGGAATTCTCCGGTTTGGGGCGACCGTCTCATCGAAAGCCAGCGATGCTTCGCCAGCGCGGCGAAGTAAGCAGGAACGACGAATCAAACAACAACCACGGAATTGTGACTTCAGTATAGCTCGGAATCCGGACGTTCAAGTCACCCAGAGCCAGCAGGCAGTGGTCCGGCTGCAAGGGTTGTCTGCAAGCTGCTGGAAATTCTGGAGATGTAGTTACTTCCTGGATTTCGACTCAGCAGCAATCGCCCAAACGCCGCCCTGCGCGACCGCCTCGCCCAGAGGCGCCGGATTGTTGCTACCGAGTCGTTTTCCTGATCTTGCGGACAGCTCGTCGTGGCGTACTGCGCTTGATCTTCTTCAAGGACTTGGGGACAATGTAGATGGCGTGCAGGAGATTCTCAATTATGTCCATGATTTCGTTGACGATGTCGGAGGTTGGTGCGTAAGCTTTCTGTGCAGCCGTGCCTCTGGCGTCCAAGGATGCCCTCAGTATTTCACGATTTCGCTCTTCCGATATATCCCTTTGCCTCAAGCGCCTTCAACCGCCTCTGAAATGTCCCGAGGCGCCCTACCTTTTGCGTCATGACAATATCCAGAATTGCACGAGCACCCATAACGGCGAGTTTGCGGCTGTCATCTGCAAGGGCGGCATAGATTTCGGTAAGCAGTGATTGAATTTGGATTGGCAGATCTCTGGACCAAGCCGGTTTCTCGCGGGCAACTCTTGGAGGGTAGAAGTTGGTGCTGAATAAAGTGCCGCCAAGCATCTCGTCAACGCGTAGTGAGATGCTTTGGCAGCCACCGCATTCAAGCATTGCGTACTCATATTCCAGGTCAGGGGGTGCACCCCCCTCAAGCTCTTCTTCCTCAAACCATGCCTCAAAATGCCGTACCGCCACCACTAGATGCTTGGTTGGGTGGCCGCAGCGGTTACAGGGGGAGATAACTATTTCGTTCACGTGCATGGCGACGCCTCGGGTAATGAAGGTCGGCTGAACGCCCAGCTAAAGCCATTCTAGCGCAAATCCGGTTGCGCGCTGACGGGCTCACTAGTAAGTGCAGGAGCCCTGCGGTTGCAGTACAGTTGCAGTACAAGAAGAGCCGTCGTGCAGGCGAGAGCTCTCTTGCCATCATCTGTGGGGATCCTCAGGCACAAGATCCCTGCATCTAGGTGACCGGACTAGGGTCTTGAACCGT
>CAVTZR010000007.1:0-7140 GCA_963739265.1 uncultured Chloroflexia bacterium | reverse complement strand
TTTCAAGGCTCTCCCAACAACCCCGTGAACCGCAGGAGCACCTTGGGCCATTCGGATCGATGACGTGATGGCCCAACTCCGGGTGGGATCCGTTTGCACCACGGTAAATGTGTCCCTGCAAGATGATCCCGCTACCAATGCCGGTGCCGATCGTGATGAATAGGAAACGCTCGGCGCCTTTGCCTGCTCCCCAGGCTGACTCGCCGAGAGCCGCAGCATCGGCGTCGTTTTCCATGGCTGCGGGAACGGCAAATGCTCGTTGCAGTTCATCCACTAGCGCCAGGCCCTCCCAGCGGGGCAGGAAAGGTACCTTCCCGATCTTGCCTTCCAGGGGTTGGATCGTCCCAGTGCAGCCGATCCCGATGCCCTCCAATGGCTCATTTACCTCTCTCGATACGCTTCGCAGGATCGAGACGATATCGGCCAAGGCCCGTTCCGGGTCCAACTCCCCACTGGTCGCCAGCTCGGTTCGGCACAGCAGGCGACCGTCCCGCCCCACCACGCCCGCTGCGATCTTCGTCCCGCCGATATCCAGTGCACCGATCATTGCTTCACGGCTCCGGCTGTCATGCCCTCGATGAAGTGTCGCTGCATGAGCAAGAAGACCAGGATCATCGGCATCATGGTGAGAACCGTCCCGGCCATGACCGTTCCTACGTTGGATGAGTACCGTTGCTGCAGCTGAGTCAGGCCAACCGGCAGCGTGTACATGGCGTCGGAGTTCGTTATGATCCGTGGCCAGAGGAAGTCGTTCCAGGCTCCCATGAACGTGATGATCACCAGCGTGGCGATTCCCGGTACCGAAAGCGGGAACATGATTCGCCAGAACACTCCGAATTCATCGCAGCCGTCTATGCGGGCCGCATCCAGAATTTCATCCGGGATGGATTGCATGAACTGCCGCATGAGGAAGATGCCGGTGATGGAAACGAGAAAGGGCACAATGAGAGCAGGATACGTATTGACCCAATTCAGAGTCGCCATGATCCGGTACAGCGGGATCAGGTTCACCTGCAGTGGTACCATGAGAGCCATCAGCATCACGAACAGGATGACGTCGCGGCCTGGGAACCTCAGCTTCGCAAAGGCGTAGGCCGCCAGGGTGTCGAAGAAGACGTTCCCAAGGGTGACCACGACGCTGACGATTACGCTGTTGGCAAAGAAGCGTGCAAAGGGAATCTGGGTCAGGGCGGCCACATAGTGCTTGACGGTGAGCGGGTCCGGCCACCACTGCGGAGGACTTGCATAGATGAATTGAGCCAGCTTGACTGAGTTGGTGAGCGCCCAGTAGAACGGGAACAGCGTGACCAGCGCCCCAACGGCAAGCGTCAGGTAGAGCGAACCTCCGCGCCACCAGCGGCGAGCTCTTCTGGGCATGGGATGCGATCTCGACATCATGTGCAGCTCAATCCAGGCGCTCAGAGAAGAAGCGGTATTGGAGGAACGAAAAGACGACCAGAATGACGAACAGGACGTAGGCGATCGAGGAAGCGTAACCAAGGTTCAGGTTCTGGAACTTAAAGACCAGGTAGTACACGAGGCTGATGGTGGAATAGACCGGCCCCCCACGGGTCATGACGTAGACCATGTCATAGAGCTGGTAGCTGCCGATGATCCCATAGATGAAGATGAAAAGCATCACCGGCCGAAGCGAAGGCAGGGTAATGTACCACAGCGATTGGCCTGCATTGGCTCCGTCCATTTCGGCGGCCTCGTACAGCTCCTTGGGGATCCCTTGCAGGGCTGCCAGGAACACGACCGTCTCAAACCCAAAACCCTGCCAGACGCTGGCAATGACGATCGAGAACAGTGCCCAGTGTGGGTCTGAGAGCCAGCTGATGGGCTGCACGCCGAAGGCCTCCACCACGGTATTCAGAATCCCGCTTCTGTTGTAGAGCATGATCCAGATGGTGGACACGACCACGAGCGACGTCATCACCGGCATGAAGAATGCCGCGCGGAACAATCCGCGGAGGTGTCGGCTCTGGTTGAGAAGCACGGCAGCAAAGAACCCCAGCGTGGGACCGATGGACATGCCTAGTAACACGAAGACAGTGGTGTTCCGGAGCGCTGCCAGAAAGATCGAATCGTGGAACAGGGCAACATAGTTGCCGAAACCGATGAAAATGGGAGCCTGGACCCCGTTGTACTCAGTGAAGCTCCAGCTCAGGGAAAGCAGCATCGGAACTAGGATAAAGACCGTGATCCCAAGGACGGGCGCCGCGATGAACAGATAGGCCATCGAGTACTTCCGGAAGCAGCTGGCGAGCCCGAGGGGGAAAGTCCGGTGCGGGTACAGAGACAAGGTGCTCATTTCGTTTTCGAGCGGAGTGGTCCTGCAGGCGGGCCACTCCGCTCAGGCATGCGCACTAGTTGTGGTGGAGGTGCCGCCGGGTCGTCACTTCAAGAGGGCGGCGTCGGTCTGCGCGGCAGCATCGGCCAGCGATTGTGGGATCGGTTTCTGCCCCAGTAGGATCTCCTGCAGCGAGTTCGTGATGTAGCTATCGATGTCGGTCCACTGCCGGACGTAGGGGAACGGATGCGCCGTCTTCATGGCCTCCAAGAAGACATCGAATGTCTTCTGGCCGCCGAAGTAGTCGTCGGGCTGGTCCACCTCTGGGCTGCTCAACGCTTGCACCAACGCAGGCGCAGCGCCTGCGTACTTGTAGACGCCCAGAGCGTTCTCGGGTCGCAGCAAGAACTCAATGAAGGTCCAAGCGGCTTGCTGGTGCTTTGAGGCCGAAGGGATCACGAGTCCCGTACCACCCAGGTAGGATCCCTGTGTCTTGCTGTAGGGGTGAATCGCGACCCGCCACTTCCCTGCCATTTCGGGGGCGCCGGACTTCATCAGCCCCATGTAGTAGGGTCCGTTGGCAAACATGGCAATCCGGCCGTCCTTCATACCCTGGATGTCCTCACCCTGATCGGTCGTCCAGTCAATCCCGACCTTGTACTTGTTTACCAGGTCCGAATAGAACTGAAACGCCTGCGCGGCCTCAGGGCTGTTGAATGCAGCCTGCTTATCATCCGCGCTGAGCAGAGTGCCACCGTTCTGAAATATGAACTGGGCGATGTGGAACGTGTCGGGATAGACTTCATACTTGTACTTGTCGGCTTCCCCGAGCTTCTGAAGCGCGGCCACGAGTTCGTCCCAGGTCGTAGGCAAAGCGATGCCCTTCTGCTCCAGCAGATCGGCGCGATAGTACAGGGCGTACACATCGAAGTCATACATCATGGTCAGGATCTTGTCGCCGGACGTCATCGCCTGGATCGAGCCGGCAGTGTAGTTTTGGTCAAGGGGCAGCCCATTGAGTTGGCCGTCTTTCAAGAAGGGTTTGAGATCGGCGAATACACCCAGCGGCGCCCAGCCCGGCAACCAGGTCATATCGATGGTGGCCACATCCGGGGGCGTCCCGCTGGTGAGAACCACATTCAACTTATCCAGAGTGGTTTGCCAGTCTAGGATTTGGTAATCGACCTTGATATTCGGGTACTCCTGCTCGAAGGCGGCGATGGCAGGCTTGATTGGCGTCGCGTTAGGGTCGCCGTAGTAATCCCACACCGTGATCGTGACCGGTTCCGCGGCTGCCGGCTGCGCCGCGGTCCCTTGCGGCGCGGCTGGCTGTGCAGGAGCCCCCGGTTGCGCCTGCGTGGACGGTTGGGTCGTCCCACAGGCGGTCAAGAGAATTGAGAACAGGACTAGAACGCTTAGGGCCAGCTTCTTGGTGTGCATGCGATTCTCCTCTTTCGAACTGAACATGTGCAACTTGGCTTGGACACAAGATTACTCTGTTGCTAGGGTCCTGCCTCCTCCTGCGCTACTTGCGCCATTCAATAATGGCTGCCCCATATCCTTGGATTTCGAGCTGCCAGGTCCTACCCTGCATCTGCAATGGACGCTTGCCATCCGCCGCAAGCAGCGCCGCCGAGTCGAAATTCGATCGGGCCGTTACCTTCACCGTACGCTTCTGGGGCTGGTGGTTGGCAAGGATTGCGTAGCCGCCCCACTCCCCGATCAGGCTTCCTACTTCGACGGAGGGGTGATCGGTAGAGAAGAACGGCGTGATACCTGCCCACTCACCGAAGCCACGGTAGATCAGATGAGAGGACTCTTCACCCTCGAAGGCTGACGCCGTCAGCCCCAGATAGTTCTCCAGGGGATATGCGGACACCAGGGTATGTCCCCTTCCATATCGATGCGCAAGCAGCACTGGAGCATCGCGTTGATCGATGGCTATGACCTCCGCATCATGCACATCAAGCGTGGCCGCCCATTGCCTTGGATCGTCGGGGTCCGCCCGATACCGAAACGCCATCCCCGGCTTGAGCTCGCCCAGCGGAGCCACAACCTTAAGGATTGCCTCCTCCGTCGGTGCATGATCGGCCAGGGTGGCTCCGAAGATCTCCTCCATCCCGGGGATCGCGGCATCGGCACACAAGGACGCATACAGGTTGCCGCCCTGGCTCAGATAGGCGCGCGCCTCGTCCCAGAACGGAGTGTGTACGTGAACCAGGTTCCGGTCTGTGCTGGTTAAGGGCGAGGGAAGAAGGACGAGAGGATATGCCTTCCAGCCCGCGTATTCACGCGGCATGCCGACGTTCCAGCCGGCGCGATGTGCAAGTATGAAAGCGTTCAGCAGACAGCGCATCAGCCAGGCGTTCTCGCCCGCTGTGTCAAGTCCATCCTGCACAGAGGTGTATGGGATGGGGTTCGATCCGCTCAGCCCAAAACGGGCTTGGCTGCCATGGGGTTTGGCCCATTCGTCGGGGACGAGGATCGCCGCTTCTCTCGGTGCTGACTCCAGACCGTCCAGATCCATCTGCGCCAGCACCTTGGAGAATTCGCGCAGGACTTTGGCGCGAGGCCGGTCTTGTCGATCCCACGTCGTCAGTCCGAACTGCGTCTCGTGTGGCGCCCGCAGGTACGGAACCTGCCGGAAAAGGTCCGGAGCCGCATCCGTGAAGCACCACGCCAGGAAACCGCACGCCCCCGCGCCCAGACCGGAATGCAGGGTGATGCGGTCGAAGTCGGCGATGCGTTCCGGCGCATATTGCGCCGACGACGCGCCAAATTCATGGATCATCACCGGTTTGCCGGCGCCCAGCGACAACGCGGTCTCAAAGGATCCGGCATAGGTGCTGCGCTCCGAGAGCATCGGGTCGGGGAAATAGTCGGGCGCATAGATGGAGTAAGGATGCACGCAGCAAAAGTCCACCTCCTTGACCAGATTGTCCGGACGGAACGGCCCGTGATTCAGGTCCTCCATGCTGGTCCCAACACAGAGCGGATGGCCCGTATCCTCGTGACGAATTGCTGCAGCGATCGACCGAGTCCAATTGATTGCCATTCCATCGGTCGTCTGGTCGCCCACGATCCAATAAGGTGGCTCGTCGGTCAGATCCCATGCAAGTATTGCCGCCTCGCCTCGATATCGTCGGGCCAGCTCTGCGGCATGGTTTGCCTGGAGCCGCAGCATCTCCGGATCGGCGTGCGGATGCCGCCCCTGCCTCCACGGCACATCCCAGAATGCCTCTCCCACCTCGCCGCCGATGAACAACGTTGGGTGCAGGTAGATCCCATACTCGTGTGCCAGGCGGACGAAAGTATCCAGTTGAGCGAAGGCTTCTGTGTTGTAGTCGCCCGGGCCTCGGCTCGAACCATGCCCAGAACAGGTCGATCCGGACAGTGTTGAAGCCTAGTTCCCGCATCTTCGAAAAGTCGGCGGATAGATCCTTTTCATCCCAGTGGAGCGGCCATTGCAGGCCGGCCTTTGCAGGCACCCAGTGCGCGCCAATGGGAATGAAGCGGCGGCCGCCCTTTGAGAAGAGCCGTTTTGAAGTGAGACCGAGGCAAGCGTCATGCGAAGGCCCCCGCTAGACGATGTTCTGTCGACCAGTGTAGAACGTGAAGCGGTCGCCCCGATAGACCGAGTGGACTGTCTCGATCACGTCGTAGTTGGCCGCAAACGTCAGCCGCCGAGCGATCAGCACAGGCTGCCCTACCTTGAGCCGCAGCAGAAGGGCGTCCTGCCTCGAGGCCGTGGCCGCTTCGATCTCGGCGTCTGCCCACGTCGGAATCACCCGGTATTGCTCGATCAAGACCTTGTAGAGAGAACGCGGCTGAATTCCTGGCTGAGCAGCCCGGGGCACAGGCGGGCATTGATGTACGCGGTCTCCACCGCGACCGGATCGCCGCTCGCAAGCCGAAGTCGCTTCAGCAGGAAGGCCTTTTCACCCTCGGCAAGGTGCAGCCGCTCGCGGAGTTCCGCCTCCGGTGCGATCTCCTTGAATGTCAGCACCCGTGAACTGGGGACGAGCCCACGCGCCAGGATGTCTTGGCTGAAGCTCCGGAACCCCGAGATCTCCCGGATCCGCTCTCGCGCAACGAACGTACCCTTGCCCTGCTGCCTGAACGCCCTCCCCTGCCGCACAAGCTCATCCAGGGCCCTCTTGGCCGTTATCCTGCTGACCCTGTACTTCTTGCTCAGGTCGGCCTCGGAAGGCAGTAGATCGCCCGGCTGGAGCGCCCCGCGCTCCAGCTGCTCGAGTATGTCGAGCTGGATCGAAAGTACATCGGAGCGCGGTTTTGAGATTGCAGCGAAGGGACTGGATCCGATGCTTTCATTACGACCCTTAAGGCCATCTTGACATAATGATATATCAAGTTGCTCCGGCTGTCAATCCCCAATTCGAGGCTCTCCCCCACCGCTTCCTCTGCGTAGCTGCCGAGCCTCGAGATCCGCCGGCGCAGATGCCCGCCTCGGCTCTAGCCGCCAAGCAGGGCTTCCAAGCAGGACCCTTTGTGCATATTGACAGAATTAGGACCGAAGAGGGGCTTGCGCCGCAAATGGGTTACCGGCCCGCCTCGCCTGTCCCGGCAGAATGGAGCAAAGCGACATCGGGGCACTCCTCGCCTCCAGGAGTTGCGGGCAAATCCGTAGAGCACCGCAAACGAAATGTGCCCTCATCCGGGCCCACAGATTGTGACCGACCAGGGACTTGAACCCTGAACCCACTGATTAAGAGTTGACCGAACAGATGTTCAGTACGTACATGTAGACTTGATACGTCCATGGAGTCCACATATGGGGGTGAAAATGAACATAGTGAGCATGCTTTCCATGCGTTCCATTGCGGTGG
>CAVTZR010000006.1:0-593988 GCA_963739265.1 uncultured Chloroflexia bacterium | reverse complement strand
TGATCCCCAGAACTATGACACGATCTGGGTCGGCACCCAGGGGCAGCGGGGCTTCTTCAAGTCCACCGATGGCGGAGAGACGTGGCAAAAGAAGGACCGCGGAGTGATCGAGCGCGGCCCGACCACGCTGTGGGTTCGGGTGGATCCGCACAACTCCAATATCGTTTACGCAGCTGGCGAGGTTCCAGTTGGGGAAATGGCTGGCGAGCAGCGGACCGGCCGCGAGTTCGATTTGACCAAGGGAGTTGTCGACAAGACCACGGATGGTGGCCAGAACTGGAAAAGGATCTGGCTGGGCAACAACCGGTGTGTGATGTGCGGGATCGACCCGCTAGATGTTACACCTCCGAGCGTCTCCACCGGCATCTTCGACCGTGTTTCTGCCAATTCCGACGTCCCCAAGGGAATCCAGGGCGGTGTGGGCGTGCTAAAGAGCACTGACGGGGGCGGAACGTGGCAGCAGATCAACAATGGTATCAGCAACCTCTACGTGGGTTCACTCTTCATGCACCCGCTCAATCCCGACATCCTGCTGGCAGGTGCAGGCAATGCCTGGGGCAGTCCGGGCGCCGGTGTCTACCCGACGACCGACGGTGGCAGGAATTGGAAACAGACCCTCTCTGTCGATCCGATGATCGAAGCGGTCGAGTTCTCCACTTCAAATCCTCAAGTTGCCTACGCTGGGGGGTTCCTCGGGGTTGACCGCAGCGAGGACGGAGGCCTCGCCTGGAAATCGGTGGCTGGACAGGATCAAGGCTGGGGATCACCAGGTGTTATGGCGGGCCACCCGTTCGACTTTCTAGTTGATCCGCGTGATCCCAACCGGGTGTTCTCCAATCAGTACAGCGGAGGCAACTTCCTCAGCCTGGACGGCGGCAGGACCTGGGAACCCGCCAGCAAGGGTTACACGGGTGCTGCCATCCGCGATATGGCGGTTGACCCCGCACAGCCAGGCCGCCTGGTTGCGCGGCGCGCAGCGGAATCTTTGCAACCTACGACGGCGGCGAGGACTGGATGGGGTTGTCCTTCCCTCCATTCTATTTCCCCGATTGGCACGTGATCGCCATCGACCTGTCCAACCCGCAGCATCTCATTTCCGGGATGAATTGCTGGCGCAACCTGGTGAACAGCAACGACGGCGGCCTGAGCCGGCATCAGACGCAGCAGTTTCCCGAGGGCACACAGAAGGGCTTTGCCGCCGTGGTCTTGCCCTTCCGATCCCGCAACTGTGTACGCCGGAGCCGCGGGCTTCATCTCTTGCGGACATTTCACCTCCGACGTGCCGAGCTCAGGCTTCAACGCCACAATCAGAATGCCCGGCGCGGGCGTTTTCATTTCCCACGATGGCGGCCAGCATTGGCAGCAGTCGCCTGATCCACAGATGAAGGAACTGGCCGTCAACGAGCTGGCCATCGACCCAGCGCGACGCCCACATCGTTTACGCTAGCAGCTTTCACCACGGGCTCTACCGCTCCACCGACGGCGGCCAGAGCTGGAGTCAGGTGGGGGGTGGGTTGCCTGCAGACAAGTCCATCACCATTGTTCGCATCGACCCGCACGACAGCAGCACAATCTACGCAGGTCGCAATCAGGCCGGACTCTACCGCAGCACCGATGGCGGCCAGACCTGGCGACAGTTGGCAGCCGGGCTGCCTGCCGAAGGAGTGATTACGGACGTCGCCTTCGATCCCCAGGAATCACAGGTACTGTATGCCGCGGAGGTTTTCAGCGGCGTTTACCGCTCCGTGAACGGTGGCAAGAGCTGGAACACGCTAAATGAGGGCCTGCTGGCACGCTCGATCAATGCGCTCGCTATTCTCGAACGATGGCCTCCATCTCTACGCGGCGTCGGAAGGCAGCGGCGTCTATCGCCTGGATCTGAACGGTCAGCCGCCGGAACCGGTGGCAGCACCTGTGATCCAAGCGCAATCCACGGCGACCGCGTACCCATACCAATCCCCGACGCCGGCCTCGGGCGGCTCGAAGGGCAGTACGCCTTCGCTGCCTTGCGGCATTGGCGCGATCGTTCCGCTGGCCTTCGTCGGCGCGATCCTGCATCGGCGTCCAAGACCGCCGCGCGCGGACCGCACGCTGCCCGCCCGATCTCGATAGCCAACCCGCAAGAGTTGAGGCCTTAGCGCAGCGGCAAAGTATGCAATCCACAAGACTCTCGTTCGCTCTGATTGGGTCCGGCGTTGCATTACTCATGCTGGCAGCGCTCCTTTCATGCCAGCCTCAATTTGCGACGCCCCCTGCCTCCGTTGCGCCACCCACCGCCTCCAGCGCGACCTCAACGGCCACGCCGGCGTCAGGTCTCTCTATCCAGGGCACCGTGGTCGACATGCAAGGAGCACCGCTTGCCGGTGCCACCGTCCGCGTCCAGGCGACTACCAGGCAAACCATCACAGACAGCACCGGTCACTTTGTGCTCGACGGCCTGCCGAACGACCACGCGGTCACGATCAGTGCGTGGAAGGACGCCTACTACTGTGACAAGGTTGAGACCGTGACGCCGCCCGCGACCAGGGCCAAGCTGGTGTTGCGCAGAGTCCAAACCAATGACAACCCGGCGTATGAGTGGATCCCTCCCACGGGGGCCAACTCCTGCTACAGCTGCAAGCCGGGCGTGACCCAGGTTTGGTTGGATAATGATGCCCACGGCAAGTCAGCGACCAACATTCGTTTCCTGACCATGTACTATGGCACGGACGTCCAAGGCAACCGCAGTCCCCTGACCCGCTACGCATCCAGCCTGGACTATGGGCACATTCCATTGCGGCCGGATCCCAACAAGCCCTATTTTGGTCCCGGCTACAAACTTGATTTTCCCGATACGGCCGGCAACTGCGCGGCCTGCCATATCCCCGGCGCAGCCGTGGATGATCCCTACGGCATCGACCCGCGGACTGTCAGCGGCGTCAACGCCCTGGGGATCCACTGCGATTACTGTCACAAGATTGCGGCGGTCAAGCTTGACCCAGCCACTGGCCTTCCCTATCCCAACATGCCCGGGGTGCTCTCCCAGGATATTCGCCGTCCCTTCCCGGAAGATAAGAATCGTTCTCAGATCTTCTTCGGATCATTGGATGACACCAACGTCCCCGAGGCAGAAACGTATCTGCCGTTGATCGCCCAAAGTCAGTGGTGCGCCCCGTGCCATCACGGCGTGTTTTGGGATACGGTGGTCTACGATTCGTTTGGAGAGTGGTTGGCAAGTCCCTACAGCAACCCGGTTACCGGCAAAACCTGCCAGCAGTGCCACATGCCAGCTCCAACCATAGTGGGGGGCCACGCGCTGACTAATCTCGCACCGGGCAAAGGCGGCGTCGAACGCGACCCCGGGACCATTCCCGCCCACACGTTCCCCGGCGCCTCCAGCGTCGACCTCTTGCAGAACGCGGTCACGCTGACCGTCTCCGGGCGCCGCGCTGGAGACCAAGTCATCGTCGAAGTGACCATCGTTAACGACAAGACTGGTCACGACATCCCGACTGACTCCCCCTTGCGACAGATGATTCTATTGGTGAATGCCACGGATGGGCAAGGACAAGCCCTGCCTCTTCTGGAAGGCTCCACCGTTCCTGGTTGGGGCGGCGTCGGTGATCCCGCAAAAGGCTACTATGGGGGCTTGCCCGGCAAAGGCTTTGCCAAGATCCTGAGCGAATTGTGGACCGAGATTTCCCCCACCGCCGCGTACTGGAATCCAACGCGCATCCTCAGCGATAACCGCATTCCTGCATTCGGGTCAGATACGACCGCCGATACCTTCGGGGCCTCCGCCGATCAGCACGTGACGGTGAACGTGACGCTTCTCTTCCGCCGCGCCTTCAAGGAATTGATGCAGCAGAAGCACTGGGATGTGCCCGACATTGTCATGGAGCACGACGTTATCCAGGTCCCATGAGCCGGACACTCCAGAAGTAGTGACCTGCCCCCCAAAAGCTGATCCAACGTATGAGTTAGGATTGGAGAATGGAGACAGGTCAAAATGCCCAGAAAGTACTTTACCACTGAACAGATCATCAGCAAATTGAGGGAAGCAGAAGTACTGCTCAGCCAGGGGAAAACGGCCGTGGAAGTAAGTCGTTCGCTCAGCATCAGCGAACAAACGTATTATCGTTGGCGGAAAGAATACGGGGGAATGGGAACGGATCAGGCTCACCGGCTGAAGGAACTGGAGAAAGAGAATGCCCGGCTAAAGCAGCTGGTGGCCGAACTCTCCCTGGATAAGGCCATCCTGAAGGAAACCGTTCGGGGAAACTTCTAAGCCCGGACAGACGCAGACAAGCCGTGCAGCGAGCTCAGGAAGTCTTCGATGTTTCGGAGCGGCGTGTGTGCCGGGCCGTAGGACAACCCCGATCCACCCAAAGGTACGTGGGCAGGACGCCGAGCGATGAAGAGCCGCTCACTCTGCGCATGGTTGAAATGGCTAACCAGTATGGTCGCTATGGTTACCGACGGATCACGGCGATGTTGCAAGCTGAAGGCTGGACAATCAACCACAAGCGCGTGGAACGCTTGTGGCGACGAGAAGGGCTGAAAGTGCCTGCCAGACAGCCCAAACGTGGTCGATTATGGCTGAACGACGGGTCCTGCGTGCGACTGAGGCCCGAGTTTCCCGGGCATGTTTGGAGTTATGACTTCATGTTGGAACGAACCCAGGATGGACGGCCTTTTAGGATTCTGAATGTGATCGATGAGTACACGCGCGAATGCTTGGCGGTGCGAGTCCGCAGGCACCTCGATCATGAAGATGTCCAGGATTGTCTGACAGAGTTGTTTTGTGCCAGAGGTGTGCCTGCGCACCTACGATCAGATAACGGGCCGGAGTTCATAGCCCGAATACTGCGTCGATGGTTAGACAAACTGAACGTCAAGCCGCTTTTTATCTTGCCAGGCAGCCCCTGGGAAAATGGCTACATCGAGTCATTCAATGGCAAGATGCGGGACGAACTACTGAACGGCGAGATCTTTTACACTCTGAAAGAGGCCCAGGTGTTGATCGAGCGCTGGAGGAAGGAGTATAACTACATCAGACCACACAGCTCACTCGGATATCGTTCCCCTGCACCACAAGCCTGGCTGTTATCCTCCACCCTGCAGCTGGGACTAACTTAACCACTGGTACAATCTTCGGGGGCAGATCACGCAAACCTTGCCGGATTGGATGACGAGGTACATCTTTCTGCGAAATACCAACCCCTTAGTTTTATGACACCAGAAATCCACTCGATCACTTTCACGTGGAGAGAAGTGTTCGCTGCCTTGGCACCTGCGCTACTTGAGCACCCTCATGAGACAACGGTCAAAAACCAAGTAGCTTCTGCAGCGCTTTTCCGCGGATTCCAAAACCAGCCGATCATGGACGAACAGGACTACCAGACGATCAAAATCCAGCTACTTGCCCTCAAACTCATCTCAGTCGACTACGTAAAGTCAACAACAGGCGGAATGGGCTTGTTCTGGTCCCTCACGCCCCAAGGACAAGCTCTTCTACTCGAGCTTCGCACTGTCCGCAAGCCTGATACCCCCCAATAGGAGGGCTTGCACGAGTCTCCACATTTCAAAGGCCGCGAATCATCGCCCAACTGGAATTGAGCCTGAGTACCCTTCGCCGCGCACGCTGGAGGCCTAGCGGAATTCAGGAAATAGCGACGAGGTCCTACCCTTCAGGAAATGACAATGCTCAGGACACTCTTCGGAAACCCAAAGAAACACCCCTACAACCAAGCCTCAAGGTTATTCAGCACACTACAGAACCTTAGTCCGCAAGATCCTGCCTACCTCCTCACCCTTGGGCAAATAACGACTCTATCTCAGGAAGCCATCGAGCTCAACCAATACGACGCCGATGCACACGTCCTCCTAGCAAATGTCTATCTCTTGGCGGCCTTCGCGTCGATTTCAGGACTCTTCTTCAGAAACATATGCCGATAGCATCGGCAAATGTGCCGCAGTAATATACAGGTGGAAGACCCAATTGGAACGGTTTTCAAAGTTCAAGGAACAGGGCAACAAGATACTACATGAAGTTGTCGGCCAACTCGCCCAACTGGGGCCGGATGCAACGATCCAGCGACTGCACGATCTGTACTATGACTCCGCCATCAGGCCGGCCCATGTCTCTCTGCAAACCAACTCAATTCTAACTAAACACCCCATTCGAGTGCTGATTGTTGATGACGTGGAAGATACTCGCGAGAGACTTCGCGGGCTCCTTCGTAACATCAAAGATATTGTCGTCGTCGGTGAAGCATCCGATGGAGATGAAGCAATCGAACAGTTCGGTATATTGACACCGGATGTCATGACCACATGCATCAACATGCCACGCCTAGATGGTATATCCGCCACAAGAGAAATCTGCAGAAGGCATCCGAATGCCCGGGTGGTAATCTGCACGGTCCAGGACAACGCACACTACCGCGACATGGCCAAGAGTGCAGGGGCCAGGGCGTACATAGTAAAACCACCTTCGATAGGAGAATACGAAGATGCAATTCGCCCAGCAGCCAAGTGAACCACTCGCCCCCCCCGGGCTCATAATGCCTCCTTCAGACGAGGCAAAACTGTAGCCCAACTGGAATTGAGCCTGAGTACGCTTGGTCGAGAGTTGGAATCCTTGTGGGGCCACCTTTCATGCATTCTGTAAGGAGCAACTTGACCACCAGACATGCCTAAGACACGCAGACGCCAGTTGCCCCACCAGCGGCGGATGCGCGCCTGACGCGCACTTTCTCTGTATGGCCTTGGATCATCATTTCGCAGCGATGCCAAAGACATTCATGCTTCGTTTCCCATTCAGACCCCTACACTGGGTTACTGGTCTAGAGGCCAGATACGAATTCGCGGTCGGAGGTCTGCAATGCAGTCTCGGTGCTGAGGAGCCCCATCTTGTAGTTCGGGTGCAGCCATTTTCAACAGAGCAAGAAGCCCTAGCATTCATACCACGTGTGTGGGGTGCATTGGCAGCGTTATCAGTTGAGCTACGCACCGGCTTCATGGTTGAGGATCAAGTGGCTTCGATCAAATATGTCGATAATCCACTTGAGGCGGCCAGGAATCTCGAAAGATCCCTTGGCCTTCCTAACAAGGGTCCAATCCATGGCTTCGTCGATGGCAACTACCCATCGGTGATTCCGCTGGACCAGAACATCCGCATGGAAAAGGTGGGTGAAATCAATCTGGTAATGCAGTGGCCCATTGAAAAATATGGGCAATCATTCAGTAGGGCCCTTGGTCGGGCGAATATTGCGTTGACTTACGAAGATGCAAGACTCCGCACGGTACTTGAGCTATTCAGTGGCGTTCAACGCGAAACCTCCTTACGCTCCCAGCTTCTCACTTGCATGACCGCGCTGAGAATTCTTGCCCAACCGGTAAAGAAACATGAAGTAGTGCAGCGACTTCTCGATAGGCTCAACGAAGAGATAACCGCCCAAATGCAAGCGTATCCAGCAGTTAGCGAAGAGCATCATGCTTTGGAGTCATTGCAGCGCGAGGTGGCCTTCCGGCGGGAGGCGTCGCTACGTTCCAGTATCAGAAAGCTGATGCTGACTGGCCTAGTTGATCTGCCTGAACCGACACGAACGGACCGTAGCAGGGAAATGGTGTGGGCATACGATGTTCGCGGCGCCCTTGTTCATGATGGCAGCGTGGCTCCAGCGGATCTAAAGCGGGCACATGACATAGCCTATCAGGGCCTCCTCGATTTGCTCGCCCGCAGAATTGCACTCATCGGTAGTTAATGTTGTGACATTGCCAATGGCCCGCCAGCATTGAATGCTAATCTCATGACGTTGGCGGGCTGTAGGCTCATTAGCGCATGCCAATGGGAGTCGGGCATTCCACCGCTAGGTTCACAACCTTGATGCAATTGAAGCCAGAATGATAGCCCAACTGGAATTGAGCCTACATACGCTTGGTTGTGAGTCGGACCATCAACAACCTTAGTCAATAGGAGATGAACCCCTAACCGCCAGACCACAAACGCTTTCCGTCTGAACGCGAAGACTATTGAATTCAAATGGATTCCGCTGTATCCTACGAATAGGTCCTGGGTTGATGATTCGGCTAGATGCGATGACCATATTGCAGGGGCTCATGGGCTGTCCAGCCACCAAAGGGCGGCTGGGAACCCAGTTCGGCGCAGGAGTGTAGATGGATTTTGGCAATACAATTCCATTCTTTTTCTTAGCCATATGTTGCATTGCCGTCACCCCAATCGCCGGGTTTGCGTCCCTAGCGATAATTCGATTCGTCTTGAAGGACAAGCAGCTCGCAACAAACATTCTCTTCACCGTAATGGGTACCGGGTTCCTGTCCTTCATATCACCAAGTGTGCAAGTTGTGTTGGATCGTGCGCTGGATCTTATGCTCATTCATCTCAACTGCGGCTGTAAACCGTCGAGTGCATTCACGCCAGAAATTGTGGGAAGACAGCTCCTATCGGCACTGCAAGACGGCGCTTTCATGATTTACCCCGGCATAGCTCTGGGCTTCTACCTTGCCCTGTGTTTCGTAGTTCCAATCACATTCGGTGTAAGGTTCTTCAATAAAGAGAAAGCAACTCCTCAAAGCGGTCCACCCTCACAGGACTTGACTCAATCACGAAGCAACAATAAATGAATTGGGACACATTGACCCGGACGTATGAAGGCCGTTGCGCGCCACACGGCGGGCAGTGGACAAGGAGACTCTGCCGCGCTTCCACTAACAGCGGCAGTTGACCATTCAGTCGCGAGAACAGCGCGTGTGTATGGGCCATGACCCGCGAACAGCTTGGTTCACAGTTGCCCGGGTACGTAGTGTCAAATCGTAGCCGAACTGGAATTGGGCCTGAATACGCTTGGTCGTAGGATCGGATCCAGACGGGCCCACAGGTCAGCGCGTGGGCCAGTCTGCAACTGGGGCAGCAATTGGCCCCTGCAGAAATCGCCGCACCAGGCAAGGCAACCCAATTCACAGCACGTGATGGGCAGATGAGCTCATGCACGAGTCGCCTTTCCTGTCGGGTGCAATTCGGGTGCAATTGCAGTGACATGCTGTGGAAGCCGTACACGCCTTGGACCGATTTACCCGTGTTTTTGAGACCCGGTAGCCGCTCTATGACCCCCTAGACGCTGTGTACACCCTTACGCAGAAAAGTTGATTCGTGCGTTTCCTTCTGATCGCCTGCAGACGCGCCTTTCCGTTTCCGGTTGCAGTTGGGGGGAGTTACTGCAGAGACAGTGCGCACCTGGCGTAGACTGTGCAGCTACTTCTCCCCGTAATCGGTGGGTTATGGAATCAAGTCCCCGGTCGGTCACCTAGATAGCGGGAATTTAGCTTCAGACAGTCCCACATCCAGGACTGAAGAGAGCCTCCCTCAACTGGAGGCTCTCTCTTATGTACCAATTCTGTGGCAATGCTGCGGCCACGGACTCAATCCAGAGTCGATTTCGGCCACAGTGATCCCGCCTGGTGGATGGGAGAGGGAGAGGGCATCATCGACGATGTTGGCGACCTATGCTCACGCTGTTTTGGTGCGCATCGCGGGCTGAGGGCTTCTGAACAGGAAGTAGCCGAAGCCAATCGTGAGGAACAGGTAGAGCACGACAATCGACCATCCCAGCGGGCTCAGCAAGCCCGTGATTTCGCCCACTAACGCGAGCACAAAACCCACAAGGTCATAGACAAACAAGCCAAGGGTAATGGCCCAACGCGCATCGGACTCCACGGCTTTCCTGGCGAACCAGGCGATCAGGAGAATGCCGATGAGCGACGCGCCATATTCGCGGGCAGCAAAAGCTCCGCCGGCATCGAGGTTGATGCCCAGGAAGAGAGAATACCCGAAGGCCGGCGCCGCCAGAATGAGAACGCCGAAGCACAGGCACACGACGGCTTTGATGATCATCATCGTTCGGAATTGCATGTCACACCTCTTTCCTTTTATAGTTCCTTGAGATTGATTCCCGGCCGTCTTCTATCCCTGAACTCTCGAAGATAGAAAAATCCCCACGCCGTGACCAAGCCCACGGCAACGAAGATCAGCGCCAGGAAAGCGGCAAACGTCTGATAGAAGAACAGGATGTCGGGATTTCGTGTCATGCAGATGGCCTCCTTTTCTTGACAAGTGACTTTGGACATATAATATGGAAACGGTGCAAAGAGATCGCTAAGGAATCGCTAAGGCGCCTGGATCCACAGGAAGCCGCTCAGCAACGGCGCTGTTCGGCCCAACCGGAGCCTGACCCCGCAATCAAGGCTTCGGAGACCGGGGAAGGCTGAATGCTAGAGGTCAGGACATTGGGCGGGCTCTCCTTGAGGGTCAATGGCCGGGCTCTCAAGGACATGGGGTCGCACAAGGCCGAAGCCTTGCTGGTCTACCTAGCCGTGAAGGGGGGAGAGCGCAGTCGCAGCGAACTACTAACCCTGTTTTGGCCCGAAAGTGCAGAGGAACGTGCATCGACCAGCCTGCGGGTAGCACTGTCCATCCTGCGGAGGCGACTGACAGCCTACCTGGAGGTCTCTCGGGACGCGGTGGGCATCAAGCCCGGCGCCAAGATCGCTCTCGATGTTTCCGAGCTGGAGAGGGATCTGGAGAGCGGGAGGATCGAACAGGCCCTGCAGGTTTACCAGGGTGACTTCCTGCAGGGATTCCACGTCCGGGAAAGCTCAGAGTTCGAGGATTGGCTCGAGTCAGAGCAGGAGCGCCTGCGAGAGCTGGTCGCCGGCGCTCTGCACAGGTGGATCTCTAGGGCAATTGAGTCAGGGGACTGCGCAAAAGGACGCTCGCTGGTCAATCGATTGCTGGAGCTTGATTCGCTCGACGAGCGCGCTCACTACCAATCGGTTTTGTTGCATGCCCTGGCCGGGGAGCGGACGGCGGCCCTGGCCCAGTACGACAAATGCCGCGAGATCTTGCACAGAGAGTTGGGGGTCGAGCCTTCGGAAGAACTCGAGCAACTTCATGAACGGATCCTAAAGGGGGCCGAGCCGGCGAGCTTGATGCCGACCAAGCCAGAGAATAACCTGCCCGCCGTGCAGACGAGCTTCATTGGTCGAGAGAAGGAATTGGCAAAGATCGGGGCCTTGATCCGAGACCACGCCTGCCGGCTACTCACGCTGGTGGGGCCGGGCGGGAGCGGCAAGACCCGCCTGGCGCTCCAGGCTGCCGCTGAGGCCCTGCGGTCGTTTCCGGATGGCAGCTACTTCGTGCCGCTGGAAGCTGGGAATTCCGCTGACTACCTGGTCTCGGCTATCTTGCGGGTACTGCCGTTCAATATCGACAGCTTCATCAATCCCGAGGTTCCTAGAATCCAACTGCTGAATTACCTGAGAAAGCGGTCGATGCTGTTGGTCTTGGATGGCTGCGAACAGCTGTCCGGCAAAGTGGGAGACCTTTCCGCGATACTAGAGAACGCACCTGATGTGAAAGTGCTTGCGACGTCGCGGCAGAGATTAGGCCTGCAGTGCGAGAGGGCCTTCCCGGTGGAGGGCTTGGGATTACCGCAGGCCTCTGAAGACGTGCCCGCCGATAGCGTGGAGGCCGTAAAGCTATTCCGTGAACGGACCGAGCAGGCCGGGGCGGATTTCCAGCTTACCGAGGCGGACTACGAACCGGTGGTCCGCATTTGCAGGATGGTCGATGGCATGCCATTGGGGATCGAGCTGGCTGCTGCATGGACTTCGGTACTGTCTCTACCAGAGATTGCGGAGGAGGCGGGAAAGAGTCTCGACTTCCTGACCACGAGCATGGGCGATATGCCCGAAAGGCACCGCAGCATCCGGGCCGTATTCGATAGCTCGTGGTCGCTGCTCACGGACCAGCTGCGCGAGATGTTCGCCAGGCTATCCATATTTCCCGGCGGATTTGACCGCCAAGCAGCGCAGGAGGTTGCGGGGGCGAACCTGGAGCAGCTGTCGGCACTCCTGAATCGATCCCTGTTGCGGAGAACTGAGGCGGGGCACTTCACAATGCACAGCCTGCTGAGGCAATATGCCGCCGAGAAACTGAGCGAGTTGGGAGAGCTGGAGAAGGATATTCAATACCGATTCTGCCGCTATTATGTAGACATGGTGACTCAGCGAGAAGCCGATCTGAGGGGCCCAATGATGCTCCAGGCACGGGACCAGATTCGACTGGAAATGGACAACGTCAGGGCAGCGATTAATTGGGCCAGCGTGGATTGGCCAGAACCGGCCGCCAGGAAGCTGCTGCTCTCGCTGATGTGGTTCTATGCGGTACAGGGGTGGCACGAGGGAGCGGATGCATTCCAGGAGATCGCTCGAACTCAGGCGAGAGGCTCTGCTGGCCAGGAATGTCCCTGATCCAGCCAACGATTCGGTCATCTTGAGCGCGCGGATCCACCAGGCGTTTTACCTATGCAACCTGGGACAGATCGATGAGAGCGAAGCGATCTCGAGGGAATGCCTGGAAGGGCTTCGCCAGCCGGGACTGGAAATCGAACTGTCCGAGTGTTTGCAGAACTTGGGGGTCAATGCCTCCTATCGGGGAGAGTACGAGGGAGCAAAGGACCTCCTGGAAAAAGCCGTCCTGCTTGGAAGAGAATTCGACCAGAGTGTCTGGCCGACCTACCTGCTCTGGCTTGGATATCTTTACTTCCTGCTCGGCGAGTATGAACAGGGGCTCATGAGCCTGCAGAAATGCTACGATCTTTTTGATCGAAAGGGAACCCTGTGGGGAACCGCCTTTGCGCTGAGCAAGATGGGCCTGGCGGTGGACGGACTAGGAGAGCATGCACGAGCCAAGAAGTATCATGAGGAGGCCTTATCGGTGTTTGACCGCCTGGAAAGCCAGGCGGGAAAAGCGTACGCACTAAGCCGCATGAGCATGAGCGCCTATTTCCTAGAACAATACCCCGAGGCTGCGCATTTGGGGCAAGAAGGCTATGAGATGTTCAAGGAGATCGGGCACCGCTGGGGCATCTGTACCTCCTTGTGCTCATTAGGGTTTGCTCAGATTGGCCTGGGCGACATGGCAAGGGCCAAGGCATATTTCAGAGACGCCCTCCAAGAGTCCAAACCAGACCAAATCGTACCGCAGAGCCTGTACGCGCTGATCGGTTTGGCTTGCGTACTGGCAAACCAGGGAGAAAAAGAGAGGGCTCTTGAGCTATTGCGGTTTGTGCGGAGGCATCCAGAGACGCCTTCGATATACCTGGATCAGGCAGCCCGCTGGATCAGCGACTTGGAGCAGCTATCCTTGCGAAGCCCCGAGCAAGAGGTTTGGACGGCCCATGTGAACGAGACACTTGACGAGTTGGTTGCCCGGCTATTGAGTTAACCTTCAAATCGTGGGACAAGAGCGGAATGGGGTAGCTGGAAAGGAGAGGTGAACACGGAATCTTGATGCCGCTAGAATGGGGTAAGGATCCGGCCGCCGGTACTGAATTACGGGAGGAATCTGGGCAAAGTGGTGTTGACATCTTAGGGAAGACCTTAGAATGATCCCTTGTCACCTGACCAAACAAGAAACATCTGACTGATTGTGTTCATCCCCGCCCGTGCGGATATGCGGTGACGCCGTCAAAGGATACGCGTGTGCTCCATCGATCATCACCAAGTTCCAGAATAGGATCCCGGGATCGCTTCTCAACCGGATCGACGCCCACGTCGGGTGCCTCGGGTTCATTGCCAGCAGTTGGGAGACGATCGGCTGGGTCTGTTGATCAAGTGACGGAGGTGCATCATGCCGCAAACGAACGTCGTTGGTCATGCCGAACAGCGAAGTAACCAAATTAACCTGAATCCGATCAGAAGGATATTTGTTCGGAACGGCTTGGACATCCAAAGACAGCTTGAACCGTACGTCTCGAAGGGCCAGGTCGTGGCCGACTTGGGCTGCGGTTCAGGTTACTGCACGCTGGCATTGGCAGCCCGCGTGGGGCCCGAGGGACGAGTTCCATGCCGTTGATTTGAAGGAAGGCGCAATCCGCCAGTTGCAAGAAAGAGCCACGAAGTCTGGTTGCCAAAACATCGAATTCCATGTTGCGTCGGCTGCGAGCCTGGGGTTCATCAAAGATCGAACCATCGACTTCGTTCTGGCCAATGGATTGCTGTGTACTATGCCTAAGGATCGGCAGGCGGCGGTACAGGAGATCGAGCGTATCCTGAAGCCAGGGGCACACGCCTACCTGGCGCTTGGTTCCCCGCCGCCTTTGGGTCACGTCCATCGCGCTGAATGGGAAGGAATTCTCGCTAGGTTCAAGGTCCTCCAGAGAGGTGGAACGCTCCAAAAATGGGCGCTCGTATCCCTCAATCCAAGCCCGTAGTTGGTTAGACGGAAACGGCTTGTGGCGGTGTTGAAGTCAGAACGGCACGCGCTGCGGAGCCGGCTGATCGCCCCCTTGCCACGCGAGTCGCCTTTCCGTTTTCGGTTGCAACGCGGATGGGACCGCGGCATCACGGGATGCAGAACACCGACATCCCAGTTTGTTTCGCCGCCGAATTTGGCAGTACCTGGACACTCTCGTATGTGCGGTATGGGCATGCCGGGGGCTGGCTCTTCATGTTTATCAGTGGGTTGTTGAGTCCGGGCCAGAGTCGCCTCTCCATTTTCGGTTGCAACGCGGTTGCAACCGCAGTATCACGGGGTGTAAAACATGGAAACAATGGACGGATTTACCGCCACATCTGCCACTGCATGGACGGTATTCAACCACATATACGGTGTGGACACGTCTGGGCCCGTCTTTTAATCAGTGGGTTCAGGGTTCAAGTCCCTGGTCGGTCACCTGAATTGCCCCGTAATCAGTGGGTTCGGGGTTCGCGTATCTGGTTGGTCACCGCCCTCTATAGGAGAATTCTGCGAAAGCGATCATGACCGAATGGATGGCCGAGACGATGCTAGGAGAGGAGACTCTGCTCCTAGAAGGGAGATGGGCTTTCGACTAGGGAGGTCAAGGCCTGCCTAGAGTTACGACGAGGTTGTTCGGACCGGATGATTTACCGCCGAGAACTCCAAACCTACAACGTACTAGAATCTCTTATCGCTCTTTGCGAGCTTGGCGGCTCAAGATCACGTGGCATTGTCCCATGTCAAATTGCCTCCCATGACTTTAAGTAAGCCCTGGCCTGAGTCCTTGGGTATTGAAAATCGGCCGGCAGGCAAGTACAATGATGATGCTACATTGAAACGGCGACCACTACCTCCTCCGATGAAGTGCGCCAGCTGTATGTCAACGATACCCCCCTGCGCCGCCTGGAGACCCCGGAGGACGTCGCGGGTTCGATCGTCTTCCTCGCCTCGCCCGCATCCGACTTCATCACAGGAGAAGCCATCAACATTAACGGCGGGTCGTTCATGGAATAGGGCTTCGCCCGCCTCACATCCACACAAGGAGGTGCCCGGAAGAGAGGAGTTTGCTACGCCGTCTCGAAGCAACTTTGATCGTGCAGCGTATTTCTGTACCTGAGAAGGAGAAATCAATGCCAACCAAAGCTTCTGCTCCAAAGAAGAAAGGCAGCATGTTCATCCGAAACGCGACCGGCCTGGTTCGCGAATTGACTCCTTTCGACGCCTTCAATCTGGTCTTTGCGGCCATCCTGGTGCCGGTCGGCATCTCGCAGGCCCTGAACTTCGGCGCGGCGGCGTTCCCCGGCGCGAACGTCGCGCTCGGCCTTTGTGCTGGGCGCCATCCTGCTGCTCGGGTTCGGCGGCGTGTACGTGTACTTCACGCTGGCCATGCCGCGCTCCGGCGGCGACTACGTTTGGGTCAGCCGGGCCCTGCATCCGTTCCTGGGCTTCGTGGTGAACGTCACCCTGACGTTCGTCTTCGTGAACTGGGTGGCCTTCAACTTCACGACCATGATGACCTACTTTGTGCCGGCCGCTGCCTACGTCATGGGTCTGCCGGACACCGTGAGCGCCTGGTTCGCGGTCCAGGGCAACCAGTTCCTGGTGGCCACTGTCCTGACGCTGCTGTTCACGCTCATCATGCTGCGCGGAACCAAGTTTGCGGCGCGTTTCATGCTCGTACTGTTCTGGGTTGTGTGGATCGGAATGGGCCTGTGGTACATCGGCCTGCTGGCCACGTCGAACAGCACCTTCGTCGCCAACTTCACCACCGCCACGGAAGTCAATCCGGCCGACGTGATCAGCGCGGCCAAGAGCAACGGCCTGACCGTTTCGCCGGGCCTGAACTGGGGGATGACGCTGCTGGCCATGCTGTGGGCCTTCCAGAACCTGACAGGCTTTGAGTGGACCGGCTACTTCGCCGGCGAGATCAAGAACGTGCGCCGAACCGTCGTCACCTCCGTGATCGGCGGCCTGGTAGCGGGCGCGCTGTTGTATGCCATCGGCTCCCTGCTGGTCTACCGCACGGTCGGCTTCGACCTGTTTTCGTCGCTGTCCTTCGTCGGCATGAACGCCGCCAAGGCGATGCCAGCGGGCGTCACCCACGTGCTGCCGGCGCTGACGCGCTTCTTCGCGCTGCCCGAGGCGATCAAGGTCTACATCGTGCTGGCCTTCATCCTGTCCATCATCTGGTGGACACCGGCCGGATTCCTGCTGGGCACCCGCAACCTGTTTGCCTGGTCGTTTGACCGCCTGGCGCCGGAGTGGGTGGCGGATGTTCATCCCAAGCTGCACACCCCCGTCAATGCCACCATCGTGATCGGCATCTACATCGAGTTCCTGAACTGGATGAACATCTACGGCGGGCTGGGCGGCTTCCTGATCAACATCATCGCGGTCATGGCGCTGGCCTTCATCTTTGTCGGGCTGGCGGCGGTCGTGTTCCCGTATCGCCGCAAGGACCTGTACAAGAACGCGCCCGAAGCCGTGCGCGCCCGGTTCATGGGCGTGCCGGTAATGGTGATCTGCGGCGTGGTGACCATGATCACGTGGGCCTTCGTGCTGTACGCGGCCTTCACTGCCACGCAGTTTGGGCTGCAGATCACGGCTACGGCCATGATCGAGGCCTTTGCGGTGCCCGTGATCGCGGCCGTTTGGTATCTGATCGCGATGTCCGTCCGCCGCAGCCAGGGCGTGGACATGAACCGGGTCTTTACCGAGATCCCACCCGAATAGTGGGGCATGACCTACCCCGCAGCCAAGCTCAAGAAACTAGCCTTGCAGTTGGTCCAGGAGGCGGAGCGCAGAGGTGCAAAGCTCCGCCTCCTGGGGGGTATGGCCATCTACCTGGCCAGCCCGGCCTCGGCAAGGCAGCCCATCCTGAGGCGCACGTACAAGGATGTGGATTTTGCGGTGGACCGCCGCGGCTTCGAGCTTCGTCTCGGATACCTTCGAGGCGCAGGGCTGGGAGGCGGACCGGCGGTTCAACGCCCTGCATGGCGCCACGCGCATGCTGTTCACCTACCGCCACGAGATCCAGGCCGACCTGTTTGTGGGGGAATTCGTCCAATGCCACAAGTTGAGACTGGAGAGCCGGCTGGCGCTGCATGCGGTGACGCTGACGCCGGCCGACCTGCTGTTAACCAAGCTGCAGATCCACGAAATGAATTGCAAGGATGCCAACGACGTCTTCATGCTGCTGCTGTCCTGCGGCCTGGGCGCGGGCCCCGGCAAGAACCGGATCGACACGCGTTACCTCGCGGCCCTGACCGGCAGGGATTGGGGCTGGTACACGACCGCGCACGATAACCTTGCCTTCCTGCGCAAGTCCCTGCCCAGAGGCCTGAAGCCAACGGAGCAGAAGATCATCCGCACGCGGTTAGACCAGCTGAAGGAGGTGATCGAGGCCGCACCCAAGAGCGCAGGCTGGAAGGCGCGCAACGTGGTCGGGCGGCGGCTCCCCTGGTACGACGAGCCGGAAGAAGTCCACCGCTAGGGCGGAAACGTGACGCTGAAATTATTCTTCACGACAGATGTGCACGGCTCAGACCGCTGCTTCCGAAAATTCCTGAACGCGGCCAAGCACTACGAGGCGCAGGTCATCATTTTAGGCGGAGACATGACGGGCAAGGCGGTCGTGCCGGTGGTGAAGGGCGCTTCCGGTACTTACACTGCCGAGTTCTCCGCGCACCCACGCGAAGTCACGCAGGACGGTCTGGAGGAGCTATTGCAGGAGATCCGTTTCAACGGCCTCTATCCCTACGTCACCACGCCGGACGAACTCGACTCCATCCATACCGACCCGGATGGGGGACCCAAGCTGTTCCACAAAGTCATTCAGCAGTCGCTGCGGGACTGGCTGGCGCTGGCCGAGGAACGGCTGCGGCCGCTGGGTATCATGGTCTATATCTCGCCGGGAAATGATGATGATCCGGTGGTGGACGAGGTGCTCAACGAATCCAGCTTTGTTATCAACCCTGAGGAGAAGGTAGTCGAGGTTGCACCGGGGATACCGATGCTTTCATTCGGTTTTTCCAACCCGACGCCTTGGAACAGCCCGCGCGAACTGCCCGAAGATGAGATCGGCAGGCGGTTGACTGTGCTGGCGGACAAGATGCCTGAGGGGTATCTCACGATTTATAACGTGCACGTGCCGCCCAAGGACACACCCATTGACCAGGCCGCCAAGCTGGATGCCAACCTGAAGCCGGTGGTGGAGGGCGGGCAGGTGGCCATGATCGGCGTGGGCAGCTCATCTGTGCGCGATCTGATCATGAGCCGGCAGCCGTCGCTGGGCCTGCACGGACATGTGCACGAAGCCTCCGGCGCCATCCGCCTGGGCAAGACCATCTGCATCAATCCCGGCAGCGAATACAGCGACGGCGTGCTGCGAGGCGCGCTGATCACGGTGGACGAAAGGAAAAAGAAGTTCTCCTACCAGTTGACCATGGGGTGAGTTCTCTGAGCGACCATCGCAGTGTGGCCATCCAGTTCGCGCGCCAGGCGGGGGAGGTCCTGCGCCGCGGCTGGCGCCAGCCCGTTCAAGAGGCGCCCGTCAAGGGCCCACCAATCCAGTCACCGACATCGACCGGTAGTCCGAGCGCCTGATCATCAAGGGCTTGCACAGGTCTTTCGGCACGCGGCCGTCCTGGCCGAGGAGGGAACGGCCCTCGACGCTTCAGCCTCGGAGCGCCGGATCATTGATCCGCTAGATGGCACGGTGAATTGCCTGCGCCGCCTGCCGGTAGCGGCCGGTGTCCATAGTGCTCGAGAGCAACGGGGAGTTGGCGCTGGGCGTCGTCTGCAGCCCCATCACGGACGAGCTGTTCGTCGGCGAAAAGCCCGCGGCGCCACGCTGAACGGCGCGCAGCTTCACAAACTCCGGGCGCGCCGCATTGAGGAGGCGGTACCGGCCGGCGGATTCCCCGCGACGCCTGGGAAACAAAAGAAGACAATACGCAAGCCTAGCGGGTTTTGGTCAAAAGGGCGCTGATCGTGCGCGAGGCCGGCGGCTGGGTCAGGGACCTCCATGCAGTGGGTTCAGGATTCAAGTCCCTGGTCAGTCACCTAGATACAGGGGCTATGCGCTTGAAGAACCCCACATATCATGGCAAAGGAGCCCTCTCGATCGAGAGGGCTCCTTCTGTACTGCAAAAGTACTGCAACGGGGATAGGGCAGTACTGCGGCGGTGGTTTCGCAGTTGGCCTCACGCCGGGCCGCCCAAACACGCAGATCAGTAGATGCCGCACTCTCTCCAGGCTTCCCACATGGCCATGATGTTTTCCGCCGGCACGTCGGGCTGGATATTGTGGACAGACGCGAAGACAAAGCCGCCGCCGGGCGCCAGGTCTTCAATTCTCTTCCTCACCTCTTGTTTCACTTGCTGGGGGGTTCCGTGAGGCAGGATCGTTTGTGAATTGATCCCACCTCCCCAAAAAGTGATGTCCTTGCCGAATTGTTGCTTCAGCCTTTTCGTGTCGCCCATGTTCGCCGCGCCGACTTGAATGGGGTTGAGAATATCGATCCCTGCCTCGATCAGACCGGGTATCAGGGGGTAGATGGCACCGCAACTGTGCAGGAAGACCGCAGCATGGGAGTGGCTTTTGATGAAGCTGTACAGCTCTTTGTGGCGTGGCTGTAGATACCGCTTGTACATCTGCGGTGATATAAGGGTACTGGTGTTATGCCCCAGGTCATCGTATTCCACCACAACGTCGATCAGGTCTCCCAGTTCCTCAAGGGCTCTTCCCCAGTAGCCCAGGCGGAATTCAAGGGTCATGTCCAGAATAGCATTCACGAGGGCAGGATTGGTACCCAGATCCAGATAGAATTGCTTGTACCCTCGCAGCCAAAAGGCCGATTCGAAGATGCCACCGTAGACTGGCAGCATGATCAGGGCTGCATGAGTTCGGCTTGACAGGTCAGCGGCGTGCTCTCTCAATCCTCGGAATCTTCCCGGGTTGGCGCCGTCGGGGCACCTGTATGTGGCTAGGTCGCTTGGCCCCTTGCAGTTGACCAGTGGGTGGCTGATCATGTCGAAATAGAGGCCTCCCTCTTTGGGAGTGGCCCATCCGACCCCCCATTCGTCGATGAATTGATCATAGCGGTCAGTGTACTCATGAACCGGCTCCCAGTCATCCGGGTTCTTCGGAAAGATGGGCCGGACGTCCACGTCCAACTTCTGCAAGAGCGCTTCATCGGGGAGAGCTACCTGTTGAAATGTCTCGCAAATAGGCACGTTTTCTCTGAAGCCCAGTAAGCGCGCAAGTCTCTTGTAGGCGTCTCGGTGGATGCCAGTAACGTCCGAGCCCCCGATATCCAGCGGGACATGATCCGCCTCCCGATGGGAAAGGCTGCACAGCACCCGTTCACGACCGTTCATTGTCTATCCTCATTTGCTCCACCGTTGCAGTGTCCGAAGCAGGAAGGGGACAGCCGCCGACGCCAATGTGGGGCGGGGAGGTTGCGGCACCACTGCGCCCAGTCCTGCGACGCGTTGTAACAAAGGGATCTGCAGAGGGGATGCTTCGTTGCCGTGAAATGGAGGCTCACCTTATGGACGCAACCTCCGGGAAGCTGCCAAATGTGCGGGGTTCCGGCTGGCGGGCCTCGCCCACGAAGAAGGGATTGCTGACGGCAATGGACTGGTCATCCATGCCGAGCACGTCGAATTGATACCAGGCGCTCCTGGAGTTGCCCGGCGGAATTTCCCACTCTATTGCGGCCTCGCCATTTTCTACGGGCGCTTGCGTGATCACCCGTCCGTTCCGAATGATGCAGACATATGCTGGAGTGGCGCAGCCTTCCACGCGACCAAAGAGTCTGGCTGGAGAATGGAGCACCCCGAGATCGTCTCCCATCACGTAGGTCTTGCCGTCCAGCGTGGCCTTAAACTCGATCTTTGGCCCCATCGTGACGTATGTGTGCCGTGCGCGCAATGCTTCCAGCATGGCCCGGCAGGAGAGTTCAGCAGCATAGACATAGGTGAGGGGCAAATCCAGGCGCATGAGGCGGGTCGGATCGTCAGCAGGAGTGAGAGAGTGGAAGTCCGACCCTCCGAGAGCTGTCACTCGGTGGCCAGCGTTCAGCCAGGAACTCCAGAGCCGCCGGTCCAGGGTATTCCCCTCCGGCCCATCCTTGTAAGTCGGGTCATTGATCAGCTCGATCCCCTGGAACAGCGAGATTGGGGTTGCATCATCCTGCCATTCCCACGGCTTGTGCACCGGATGGTCGATGGAAACAAAGAGCCCCGATGCCGCCACCCGGTCAATCAACTTCTGGAAGTCCCTCCGATCAGTGAAGAGCGAGTGGGACTCTTCAAGAGGCAGTTCTGTCAGGGGGTGCATGAGATCCCGGACCCAGGCGACGTTCCCATCGAAACCGAAGACATTGCAGTGCCCTTGCACCACAGTGATCTCGGTGCCCGGGAAAATCATCCGTTGATAGGAGTCGTCAAAATCGTCAAAAGCCCTCAGGGTGTTGTGGTCCGTGATGGCAAGGAAGTCAAGGCCATGTTCAACGGAGAGGTCGCTCAGTTCTTTCGGACTGAAGGCACCGTCGGAACATGTTGTGTGGGCATGGAAATCGCCTCGGAACCAGGCGGGCCCTGCTGCAAAAACACGGGAGTACGAAAGCGTCATATCTAGGTCTCCTGCGATCCGGTAGTCTGTTCCCCAGGCAATTCGGCCCCTCCTGCCTGTGCGGGCGTTGCCGCGCTGGCCCCCCGATCCTCCGGTCCCACCCCTTCGAAGCGAAATATAAGCTCCGTTGTTGTTTTGGGACACTCGTGAGCGCGCCTCAGGGCCTAGTTCATCACCTTAACTGCGGCGGGCGAGAAGTACACGTCCAGGGCCTGATTGCTTTGGAGCCGGCGCGTGCGCTCGTCGTTCAAGTGGGTGAGGATTAACGCCTGATGGTCCCCGAGCGATGCGTAAATCTGAACGAGCGCCCCCATGAAGCTGACCGAACTCGATCCGAAGGATGAGGTGGTTACTGTCGGGCCGTTCTTCGAGAGCGATCTTCTCCGGACGGATAGCCAGCTTCGTTTCTACGGTTCCCCGTTCTTGTATGAGGCCGACGATCTCGCTCTCCAAGTGGATCAGTTGCCCCGCGACGCTCGCCATGCCCTTTGCGCTATCGACCATGCTGGCGCGAAGGACATTGACCGTTCCGACGAAGGTTGCCACGAATGGGGTGCGAGGGTTGTCGTAGATGTCAATCGGAGTGCCCACCTGCTCCATGTGTCCCTGGTTCATTACGACCACCCGATCAGAGATGACGAGGGCCTCCTCCTGGTCGTGGGTCACGTAGATTGTGGTAATGGCGAACTCCTGCTGAATTCGGCGAATCTCGCCACGCAGGGCGAGGCGCACCTTTGCGTCGAGGGCGCTGAGCGGCTCGTCCAACAGGAGCATTCTCGGCTGGATCGCGAGCGCACGCGCCAGCGCTACGCGTTGCTGTTGCCCGCCGGAGAGCTGCTGGACATACCGGCCGGACAACTCTCTCAAACCCACCACATCGAGCATTTCTGCCACACGCTTGTCCCGGTCAGGCTTTGGCACACGGCGGACATCGAGTCCGAACCCAACGTTGTCGGCAACATTCAGGTTAGGGAAGAGTCCATAAGACTGGAAGACCATCCCGAGATTCCGCTTGTTGTCGGGAATCGGCGAGATGTCCTCGCCGTCCAAGAATATTCGACCCTCGGTCGGCTTCTCAAAGCCGGCGATCAATCGAAGCGTAGTGGTCTTCCCGCAACCGCTTGGCCCGAGCAGCGAAACAAGTTCGCCCTTTGCCACCGACAGTGTCACCCGGTCGACGGCATTTACCTGGCCGAATTGCTTTGTGAGTCCTTCCAATTGAAGGTAGTCCACTGGTCCTCTCTACATTGTTCTGGTGGCGCCCTGCTCGCCGACCTGCGACCACCGGCGCGTCACGAAGGTGATGAGAATGGCAAGAATGATGGTGACCAGCAAGCTCAAGATCGCCAGGGCAGTGCCCAGTCTCGCATCGAGGAAGCCCTTGTATCCGACGTATACAGGGAAGGTCATATAGGATTGGCCTACCATCAAGTTAGCTACGGTGAACTCGGCCATGATGGCCGAGATGGCAAGAAGTGATCCCGCCAAAATGCCAGGAAACACGTTGGGCAGGATGATGCGACCAAGCGCGACGATGGGACTTGCCCCCAGGCTCGTCGCAGCCTCAGTCAGCGTGCGGACGTCGATTGCCCTGAAGGCGTTGTCGATTGCCCGGTAAACATATGGAAGGGTGAGGACAGAAGTCGCCAAGATCAGCATGACCGGCGTATTCGTCATTGGAATAGGCGAGTGGCTGTACACCCGGATCAGCCCCAAGCTCAGAATCACGCCTGGTAGAACAAAAGGCAGTACGACCAAGACACTGATTATGACGCGGGCTTCCGGCCAGCGTGTGATGGTCCAGTAGGCTGCTAGAACGCAAATGATGAGGGAGAGCACGACGACGCCTAAGGCCAGCGTGAGCGAGCGCCGCATCGACCCCCAGAAGAGGTAATCCGAAAATGCCGCACGATACTGCCTAAGTGTGAACCCCGGGCCCACAGAAAAATGAAACGCGCCGTATATGGGGATCAGCATGTAAGCAAGGAATATGAGGATCATCATCCAGCGGACCAGCTTCGTAATCATCTTGCCTGCCACCTTTCTGCTCGACGAGAAAGCAGTTGGTTTGCCACGATCATGACGGTCATCAGCAGAAGCAGAACGGTGGCGAGCGCATTGGCAAGGGCTGGCTCAAGCATCGTTTCGCCCTGGATGAGATATCCGATTTGGATCGTGATCAGGTTGAGGACGTAGCTCAATCCATACGCGGTGGCGTAAGCGCCCAGAGCATTCGCGACGAGCAAGAAGAAGCTGGCCGCTATGGCTGGAAACAAAATCGGTAGACCCACGCGACGCCAGTACTGGAAGCGGCTGGCACCCAGGTTCGCCGCGGCTTCGGCCCAGGAGGGTTGGAGGCCGCGCAGAGCTGGGATGACCAGGAGCACCATGAGCGGCAGCTGGAAGTAGGAATAGACGATGGAGAGTCCGGTAAGGCTGTAGAGCGTGATCCCCCGCCCATAGAGATCCAACCCCATTGCGTTCCTGAGAAAGACAGTCACAAGGCCGTTGGCGCCGAGGGTTACCGAGAAAGCAAAGGCCAGAGGGACACCCGCGAAGTTCGCCGTGACGCTCGATAGCGGAACCAGCAGATCTCTGGCCCAGGGGCTGGCGGTGTAGATCAGGTAGCCAATCACGACGCCCATAACGGTTCCGATGATGGCAGTTGCGAACGAGATCTCCAAGCTGTAGCCGAATGACTTCAGGTATAGAGGATTCTGCAGCACCGTTACGTAGTTCCCGAACGTGATACCGCCCTCTTTCGACTCTAGGCCACCTGCGACGATCTGTACGATGGGTACGATCTCAAATGCGGCGCAGAAGAGCAGGAGAGGGAGAACACCTGCAGTTTTCTTCCATGCCCTCGCAATCAGATTCCCTTCGCTCGACAGCGCCGTGGATTCCAGCCCAGGCTCTTGCACATTGCCGACATTCTTCATTGCGGTTTTGGCATCCTTGTGAAGTGCGGATCGCTTCTTCCGAAGTCGGGGGCAGCGGTTCGGCTGCCCCCGAAGGGACGAGTTTTGGAGTTATCTCGGTGTGCTACTGACCTAGCACCTCCGTTCCCCAGTTGTCTTGGATCAGTTTCGAGGATGCACCGAATGCGGTGTAGTCCGTGATGAAGCGAACCGAGGCATATTCCGCTTGAGGAACCAGCTTCGCCGCTACATCCGGGGGCAGGGTGACATTGCGAAGTGGGTGAGCATAGCCCCTGGCTCGGTCGATCATGCCCTCATCCGAGAAGGAATAGTCGACGAAGGCGCGAGCAGCTTCCGGGTGTGGTGCGCTGGCATTGATGATCGCCACATACACACCGGCGGCAGCGCCATCGCTGGGAATCACCACTTGCACGGTGACATTGTCCTTTGCCAAGGTGTCCCGGTCAGCCAGTGCCGTGTAGTCCCAGATGATCTGGATCGGCGCCTCGCCGCTCTGCAAATTGGCCGGCGTGGCATCAACCGCGCTTAGATTGCCCATCTTCTGAAGCTTGGCGAAGAAGTCAATTCCTGGCTGGATGTTCTTCTCATCGCCGCCGTTGGCGTAGGCTGCTCCAAGAACAGCATACAATGCAACGGCTGCTTTGCGCGGATCAAAGATCGCGATCTGGTTCTTGTATTCGGGCTTGAGCAGATCCGCATATGATGTCGGAACATTCTTCACCAAGTCCGTCCTCACGGCAAAAGCTGTCGCGCCGTAGTACCAGCCCGTCCAGTAGCCGTCCGGATCCTTGAGGTTCGCCGGGATTTCATCCCACCAGGGATTCTTGTATTGGGCCGCAACGCCATCATCTTTGGCAGTGGGGCCCCAAGTGATGCCACAGTCAGTGAGGTCACCGATGGGATTGGCTTTCTCTGCCACAAAGCGCTGGACTGCCTCCGCGCTCGACATGTCGGTGTCCTCGTGCGTGATGCCGAATTGCGCCATTAGCTTCGGATAGCTGATTTCGTAGCCCGCCCAATAGTCAGGCATACCGTAGCTGACGATCTTGCCCTCTTTGCGTATGGCCGCATCACGTGAAGCAAGATTTGCGGTTGCGATCGGTCCCGGGCCGGAGGGCGCCGCCGTCGCGGCCGCGGGCTGGGCAGGTGCCACCGTAGGCTGAACGGGAGCCGGGGTGGCCGCCGGTGCGCAGCCCTGGAGGGTGATCGCGCAGACAAAAAGAGCGACCATGAAGAGCGACAACGTGGATGGTCTAGATTTCATTTTGCCTTCTCCTATGTCATGGTATGGCCAGTACAATTGAAAGTCGCACGTGCGGTAGAGTTCCCCAGATGTCCATCCTCCTTTTCGGTCAAATGGCGGTGTCCCTGCATCTTCGGTCTGGCATCCTTTTGGGAGTCGGCGGAGGCCGAGAATGCGGACATGGACCTGGAACGCCCCGGCCCAATGTTAGACTATATTAGAATTATACGGTGATTATGTTCGATTGTCAACATTATGTGTCCTAAATATTGACAAGCTAACATTGCAGACCTATAATTCGCACATAATAGGACATTTGATGGTTTCGGATTTCGTGCAGGCTGGATCCCTCCATTTGCGCGAGAATATCCACGAACACGGTACAACACGATGGACATGATTAGCCGACAGCGAGCAATACTTTCAGCGGTCGAGGCGCAAGGCACCGTTAGAGTCTCTGAGCTCGCCCGACAATTCGATGTCACGGAAATGACTATCCGGCGCGACCTGGACGAGCTCGAAAGGAAGGAGCTGGTAAAGCGGATACACGGCGGTGGCATGAGCGCACGCGGCCGCTTCTACGAGCCCACCCTGACCTTGCGAAACACCGTACACATCCAGGAAAAACAGCGCATCGCAAGATCCGCAGCAGAACTAGTGAGAGAAGGCGATACAGTCGCCCTAGACGTGGGCTCAACCACGTTCGAGGTGGCGCGTTGTCTGATTGGCCGTCGGCACTTGACTGTCATTACACCGAGCCTCTACATCGCCGCGCTGTTTGCCAACCTGCCCGACATCCGCTTGATATTGCCTGGGGGAATCGTGCGACCGGGCGAGACTTCCATGATCGGTGAGCTTTCTATCCGCGCGTTTGAGATCTTCCACGTCGACAGGCTGTTCCTGGGGGTCGGCGGCATCGAGGCCAATGCAGGGCTCACCGAATACAACTGGGACGATACGCAGGTAAAACAGGCAATGCTAAAGAACGCCAAGCAGACTATCGCGGTCGCGGACGCTCGGAAGTTCGATCACATCGCTACAGTCAAGATCGCCCCGCTGGATGTCTTGGACATTCTGGTGACAGATCAAGCTCCGCCAGCGTCGATCGGGGAGGCCCTTGAGCGAGCGCACGTAAGGGTAATTGTTGCAGAATGACCTTTGGAGCCAGCGCGGGCTGGATTTCGCCTGAATAGCCTCGCCGCGTCAAGCCTCGGGTTCCTCCGGCAGCCATTCGCGGCCAACATCGTCATCAAAGGACACAACACATGACTCTTGAATTGCTTAGCAAGATGTTCGGCAAGGACAAGCCCGTCGTTGCGATGTCTCACTTTCCCCCATTGCCCGGAACGCCATTGCATGATCCCAGCATGAGCGTGAAGGACATGATCGACTACATGGGAAAGGACCTGCAGAAGCTGCTGGAGGCGGGCGTCGACGCAGTACTTTTCTGTAACGAAGGAGATCGTCCCTACGCTTTGGCGGCAGATTTTGAAGCCGTAGCGGTGATGACCCGGGTCATCACTCAGCTTGCCCCCGGGGATCGCCCCTTCGGCGTCGATTACCTCTGGGACTTGCGTTTGGCCCTCGCGGTAGGGCTCGCGACTGGCGCCGCGTTCGTTCGGGGTGTCTTCGCTGGGGTGTATGAAAGCGATATGGGTCTTTGGAGCCCGGATGCCGCTGAGTTGCTGCGCTATCGACGGGCAATTGGTGCCGACCACATCAAGCTGTTCCACAATGTCACGCCTGAGTTCGCATCTAGCTTGGGCACGCGCTCGCCGGGACAGAGGGCCAAGAGCGCCGTGGTTTCTTCTCTGGCGGACGTTATTCTGGTTTCTGGAATGACGGCCGGCATGGAACCGCAACTAGACACGCTGAAGGAGGTCAAGCAGGCGGTGGGGGACACGGTGCCGGTCTTGCTGAACACGGGCGGCAAAGCAGAGAACATCAAGAAGTACCTTACCGTGGCCGACGGGGTGATCGTGGGATCAAGCCTGAAGGTCGACGGATACACCTGGAATCCCGTGGATCCAGGCCGTGCGCGGGCCTTTATGCAGGCTGTGGCGGAAGCCCGGGGTGCCTAGACCATGTACCTGATGGGGATCGACGTTGGAACAACGGCCACCAAGATCATCCTGATTGATCTGGACGGGCATGTCGTCGCGTCCTCCGAGCAGCCCTCCACCCTGTTCTCACAGCACGCGGGTTGGGCCGAAGAAGACGCGAACGAGTGGTGGCAGAACGTTTGTCGAGGCATACCACAGTGTCTGCAGAGTGGGGGCATCCAGGCAGCGCAGGTGGGGGCGGTCGGCGTCAGCGGAATGGTCCCGACCATTATCTTGCTGGACAAGAAGGACCGCGTCCTGCGCAACTCAATCCAGCAGAACGATGCTCGTGCCATCCAGGAGATCGAATACCTGCGGAGCCGGACTGATGCGGCCGATATCCTCCGGCGCACCGGAAGTGCCATCACGCAGCAGACAATCGGAACAAAGATCTTGTGGCTGCGTCGGCACGAACCCCAGGTCCTCGAGAGCGCAGCTCATCTGATGGGCTCCTATGAGTTCATTACGCATCGCCTGACGGGAGCCCTCTATCTCGAACGGAACTGGGCGCTGGAGAGCGGATACTTCGACCTCTACAAGGAGGATTGGGACGATGAAATCCTCGCCCTGTCGACGATTGACCGCAGTTTGCTGACGGAAGTTCGCTGGCCATCGGAGGTCGTCGGCCATGTAACTCAGAAAGCTGCATCATTGACGGGCCTGAGAGAGGGCACGCCGGTTGTTGCGGGCAGCGCAGATCACATTGCGTCGGCTTTCTCATCCGGTCTGAGGAATCAAGGGGACCTGCTGGTGAAGTTGGGGGGAGCTGGGGACATCCTGATCAGCCTGGACACAATCCTGGTTGATGAACGCCTCTTCCTGGACTACAACGATATCCCCGCGAAGTATGTTGCCAGCGGCTGCATGGCCTCGAGTGGCAGCCTGATCAAGTGGTTCCGCAACCAATTTACGCCGAACAGCAGCTATGCGGAACTGGACGCGGCCGCCGCGGTAGTGCCAGCCGGCTCTGACGGCCTTCTCCTGCTTCCATACTTTCTCGGCGAGAAGACCCCCATTCAGGATCCCCAAGCGAGGGGAACTCTCGTTGGGCTTACGCTGACCCATACCGCTGCACACGTCTACCGGGCTGTCCTCGAAGGGATCTCGTACGGCTTCTACCACCACCTCCAGGTCCTGGCTGAGCACGGCATGACGCCCACGTATGCCCGCTGCGCCAACGGAGGAGCACGGTCCACCCTCTGGAAACAGGTTACGAGCGATGTAATGGGAATCCGCCTCGAGCAGGTGGCAGATCATCCGGGTTCGTCGCTTGGCTCGGCATTCTGTGCCGGCATGGGGATCGGTGCGTTCACCAGCTGGGATCAGATTGAGCCGTACATAAAGATAGCGACCGTCACGCAGCCGGATCCGGCAAACCACGCTCGCTATCAGAAGATGTTCATACTCTACCGTGAGATCTATGAGGCTTTGAAGGACAAGTTCCCTCGACTGGCAGCCGCTGCCAGCTAGAACCACCTGCATCGTCCCGGGCTCTATAAGATAGGAGGATTCCAATGCGCTTGAAGGACAAATTCGCTGGCGTGACCGGAGCTGCGATGGGCATGGGCAGGTGCATCGCTGAGACCCTTGCAGCTGAAGGGGCCACTGTTGCTGTGACCGATATTGACCTGAAGCTGGCCAATCAGGTAGCGGATGGCATTCGAAGTCGGGGCGGAAAAGCAGAGGCCTGGAAGCTGGACGTATCGGACCGGGGCGAGATCAAGAAGGTAATCAACGAAATCGTTGCCCGAATTCGGCAGGATTGACATCTGGGTTAACAACGCTGGCGTCTCCACGATGGTCCCCTTCCTACAACTGACCGAGCACGACTGGGATTACCTCCACGAGGTCAATGGCAGCGGAGTGTTCTTTTGCTCGCAGGGCGTGGCCAGTTACATGATCAAGGAGGGGAAAGGGGGGAAGATCATCAGCATTGCTTCAATGGCCGGTAAGCGCGGCGGGAACGCGCCTTTCCTGGCGCACTACGTGTACACCAAATTCGGGGTGATCGGCCTCACCCAGGCGATGGCCAAAGAATTGTCTCCCTACAAGATCACGTGCAACGCTGTCTGCCCCGGCTACGTCGCCACGCCCATGCAGGAGCGCGAGTTGGTCTGGGAAGGAAAACTCCGCAACCTCAGCCCGGAGGCCGTGAAACAGTCGTACGTCGACGATACTCCGCTTGGCAGGCTGGAATTGCCCCAAGATGTCGCCAACATGGTCCTTTTCCTCGCCTCGAGTGAGGCGGATTTCATCACCGGTGAAGCCATCAATGTGAATGGTGGCGCGTTCATGGACTAGGGGGCAAGGGCCGAGACGCATCGCTCCGCGGAGTCGATGACGGGCGCCGCGCGTAAGCACCGGGATTCGGGCGGGGCCTACCGACGCCGAAGAAACACTTATGGCGAGATCAACCAAACCACAAACTACTTCTGAACTTGAGACGGCCTGTCGCGCCGCCGTAGCGGCTGGAAAGATACTGCGTGAGGGCTTTGCGAAACCTCATCAGGAGCATCTCAAAGCCGCATACAACATCGTGACCGAGATGGATCTGAACGCGGAACATCTACTGCACGAGATGCTCTGCCGAAGCTTTCCGGACTATGGCTTTCTGGCGGAGGAAAGCAACCGATCCAGGGAACTTGAGAAGGATGCCGTCTGGATCGTCGATCCGCTGGATGGGACGACGAACTATGCTCGTGGATATCCGCTCTTTGCCGTGTCAATTGCTCTGAAACGGGGCGAAAGGGTCATTGTCGGTGTCGTATACAATCCGCTGCGGGACGAGCTTTTCGCCGCGGAGGAAGGATCCGGTGCAAGTCTCAACGACCAGCCGATCCGGGTCACTGGGACAGCGGAATTGGGGAAGGCCCTGCTTTCCACCGGGTTTCCGTATGATGCCTCCAGCAATCCAGCAAGGAATTGTGAGGAGATTGAACAGTTCATTCGAAGGACCCTTTCCCTGCGATGCGATGGTTCGGCGGCATTGGATCTCTGTCACGTTGCCGCGGGCCGGCTCGATGGGTACTGGGAGGCGGGCCTCGACGCCTGGGACATGGCCGCGGGGGCGCTAATAGTCAAGGAAGCAGGGGGAACCATCTCGCTGAAATCTGGGGCGCCGTTTACGCCCTTCGAAGGCAACGTGCTGGCAAGCAATGGTCATCTCCACGCCCAGATGCTAGATGTTCTAGACTTGGCAAGGAGCTGACTGCCTCGCAAGCGGACCTCGAGTGGCCTTTCCATTTTCGGATGCAACCCGGATGCAACCGCAGTATCACGGGGTGCAAAACATGTACGCAGTGGACGAATCTATCCCGTAAATCTGGCACTCAGTACCCGTTTATTTGCCACATATACGCCGTAGACACCCTTTGGACCGGCGTAATCAGCCTCTTGCTGAGATCCAATTCCTGGGGCTAGGCGATATAATCTATTGGCCATTGGACCACCAAAGCGGGGTGACACGCCGGGTCCGTCGCCTTCCGTAATCTTTTGCGCTCACATGTTAAATCTAAAGTCTATCCAAGAGATAGTCACCAAGCATCGGAGAGCAGGTTAGCTCGTGGCACACCCTACAGGTACCGTCACCTTCCTCTTTACCGACATCGAAGGCAGCACGAAGCTTGCGCGGGAATACCCCGAGAAATGGGAAGCACTGCGCCGCGCAGCACGACGCCATCTTGCGCACCGCCATCGAAGGCAGTGGCGGCTACCTCTTTGAGATCGTCGGCGACGCGTTTTGCGCCGCGTTCCAGACCGTCGGAGATGCGATCAAGGCCGCAATCAGATCTCAGGTTGATCTGCAATCTCAAGATTGGGGTGAGACGCCCATCCGCGTGCGCATGGGGATGCACACGGGCAAAGCGGATCTGCAAGAGAACGGTCTTTACGTTGGCTACATGACGCTCAGTAGCATACAGCGGCTGATGTCTGCGGGGCACGGCGGGCAGGTGCTGCTCTCGCCCTCCACTGAACAGTTGGTGCATGACGAGCTCCCGCTGGGCGTCGAATTGAACGATCGGGGGGAATGGCAATTGAAGGACTTGATTCGCCCCATGCATATCTATCAACTTGTCATCCCGGGTGTGCCCACGGACTTTGCGCCTCTGCGAGCAACTCTGGCTGCGACGTCGCCGGGCAAGGGAGTCCCCTCTCTGCTGGACCGCATTGTGCGGGGAAAACTGATCGGACGTGAGGCCGAACTGGCCGAAGCACACATGTGCTGGCAGAGAGCAATGGCAGGCGAAGGGCAGGTGCTGCTGATAAGCGGCGAGCCGGGCGTAGGCAAAACTCGTTTCATGCGTGAATTCGTAACTCAGATAAAAGACAGCGGAGCGACCGCGCTGAGCGGGGAGTGTTACGCCGAAGGCGGCGCTCCGTACGCGCCGGTCGCGCAGATCATTGAAAAATCATTTTCCCAGGCTCCCACGCTGCCCGATGCGCTGCCGCCCTATGTTCTGGCTGAACTCCTCGCAATCGCCCCGGGCCTGCGGGCTCGGCTTGCCAGTGCAGCCCCGGATCCATTGGCGGGCAGTCAAACTGAACGGGAAGGAATCTATGAAAGCGTAATCGAACTATGTGCGCGCATGTCGGCCCGCACGCCCTTGCTGCTTGTTGTAGAGGATGTGCATTGGGCCGACCCCGCCACATTGTTCTTGTTACGACATTTGGCGCGCAGAAGCCGCTTCGGACTTCAAAAGAACCGTCTGCGCCTGATGATCGTACTGACGCATCGCGAGGTGGAACTGGACGATGCGGCCTCCCTGAATGAAGTGCTGCTGGATCTCAACCGCGAGCGCCTGGCGACGGGAATCAAGTTGACCCGGCTGACCAAAGACCGGACGCGCGACATGCTCAGCGTGATGTTCGCCGAAGAAATCACACCCGAATTTGTGGAGGGCATTTTCCGTCGAACCGAAGGCAATCCCTTCTTCGTTGAAGAACTATGCAAAGGATTGATCGACGCGGGCGATCTGACGTATGCCGATGGGCGCTGGAGCCGACCCAGTCTGAATGAAATCGAAATCCCCAAAAGCTTGCGGTTGGCGATTCAAACACGCGTCGGCCGTCTCCCGGCCCCTGCGCAGCAGGCGCTTGGCCTGGCCGCGATTATCGGCAGGGAATTCGATTTTGAGACCTTGTTACATTCCGGCGACCAAGACGAAGAGCTGCTGATCGAGTCGCTGGAGGCGGCCGCGCGCGCCCAGCTCATCGAAGCGGTGAAGGGCAAGGGCACGGAAACGTATTCCTTTGTGCACGCTTTGATCCCAACGACCTTGTATGAGGGCATCAGCGGACGGCGGCAACGGCGCGCGCATGAGCGGGTCGCAAACGCCATAGAAACACTGGTTCCAGATGACTTTGAGGCCCTGGCGCACCACTTCGCGGCGGCACACCAGACAGAGAAGGCCGTGGAGTATTCGCGCCGCGCGGCGGCACGAGCCGAAGCGGTATATGCGCACGATACAGCCATTGTCCACCTCCGCGTGGCGCTCGACCTAGCTGGAGCACGCCAGCCAGAATTGCGCCGGGAGCTGCTTGAGCGACTTGCAGACATCCTCGGTCTGATCAATCACGGGGCGGAAGCAATTCCGTTGTACCAGGAAGCCATCACTTTGTGGCCAATCTCGGATCATGGCGCGCACGCGGCGACCATCCGGCTGTATCGCAAGATCATCGAGGCGGCCGCCGGCGCCGATCGCTGGGCCGATGTTCAACCGTTCGAGGCGGTTTTGGACGAAAGCAAGCAGACCGCGCTAAGACTTGTGGAAGATCAGCCTCCAGACACGGAGGCCATTCGACTGCTGAGCGCAATCTCAAGCGAGGCCTGGGGCAGGCGAGTGCCTCCCGACTGGGACTCCGCCGAACGCTACGCCCGGCGAGCTGTGGATTTGGCCGAGCAGTTGGGCGCGCCAGTTGAAACTTGCTATGCGCTGAATGCCCTGAGTCATGTCTATTTTGCACGCGGTTTGTTTCGCGAACGAGTACAAATCGAACTCAGGAGGCTCACGCTCAGCCAGGATCCCCGCTTTGACGATCCGCATGCGCGTGTTGACATAGTCATTGAGGTGGGCATTGCGTTCATGGCCGTCGGCGAATATGCTGAAGCCATTTCTCAGATGCTGGAGGCCGAACGGCTCGGGAGCCAGTTTCAGGATCCGGATCAACAGTCCTACAGTCTCCGTTGGCAGTGTTACTGTCATTATCAAATGGATCGATGGGATCAGGTGATCAAAATCGATGAAGAACTGCGCGAGCTGGAAAGACGCTATCGGGTCTGGGCCAGATGCTGGACGATAGCTTTGAATGCGGGCGCGGCGCCCGGCGCGGGGAATTCGAGCAGGCCGCACTACTGCATGATGAATCGTACGCCCGCATGTTGGATGATTTCGGCACAGAGGATCACTGGGAGCGTCATAACTACTACTGACGCTGCCTGCCGCTGATGGCGCAGGGCGAGTTCGCCCTCGGTCGGAAGAACTTGGAGCTCGCGCTAGGCAAGAGACCTTTCTTGTTCGGAGAACATGACATATATGCCATGTGGGCGGATGCCGCGGCGCAACAAGGCGACGCAGCCGCCCTGCAGCAATATGCGCCTCTGGCAGAAGAACTGGCCGTCCGTTACGATCACAAGTTGTACCAGGCCATTGCGCATCGTGCCTGGGGCGTGGCGCATCGGTTAGCCGGCAGTTATATTGATGCTGAAGTTCGAACTTAAACGAGCGCTGGAGTTGTTTGAGACTCTGGATACCCGTTGGCAAGTCGGACGCACGCTGTTCGAGTTGGGGGAGTTGGCTTTATCGCAGACGGAGAACCAAGCCGCGCGTGAGTACTTCTCCCGCGCCCTGAGTGCATTCGAGGCGCTGGGCGCAGTACCCGACGCCGGCCGTGCTCGCGAAAAGCTAGCGGCGTTGTAACTGCCAAGAAGACAGCATTCCTGGTCTGAGCATTTTCTCTACGATCAGCTTTGACCACGTTCCCTCACCGGCGGAAATGCAAACTGCTCGCGAATTTCAGACGTAGCAGAGATTAGAGTCGCCCTTCCTTTTTCGGCCGCAATTCGGTTGCAATTCGGTTGCACTGGGAAAACACGCTGCGGACACAGTATACAAGGTGGACAGATCTCCCCCTAGATTTCGCACTGTGTACCCACTTTTCACGCTATATAAGTGGTGGACATACTTGCCATCGAACTCTTAATCAGTGGGTTCAGGGTTCAAGTCCCTGGTCGGTCACCTGGATACAGCGATTTCAGGTTCGAACCGCCCCACATGTGGGCAGAAAGAAAGCCTCCGAAAGCCGGAGGCTATTCTCTATCAACTCTGTAGCAACCCGTGTCAATCATGAAGAGATTTCGGCCTAATTGTGGGCGCTTCGGCCGGCAGTTTATCGCGCTGTCTCCGCACCGAGCGTGTCCTGGCCCTCGGCAACGAGGGCACAGAAAGCGGGTCACGCAGGCACTTCCTGCTACTCATGCATCCTGCCTCCTTCGGCCAGGCAGTGGGGCATCAAGGTTCGGAGTAGGCGGTTTCGGATTTCGCTCTATTCACAGATCGTTCCGTCTTGCTTGCTCGAGAACTTAGGTAACTCAGGATGAGCCGTCGCAATCCGTGAAGATGATCCTGTCTTGCAGGCCGAGACCGGTAATAAGCCTGACTTCTGAGCCCTTCCGCCTGCAACTCCTTGATCTTCTCTTTGCTTCTTTGTTCCAAGTAGAAGTAATTCACGGCTAACCTTCCTCTCGATCTATGCTTGCCTGGTGACTGACAACCGTTTGGTAAAAGCAATCATTGGCCATGGCTATGCTCCTCATCTCCGTTGGCTGTGAACATGGGCCTACTATACAGGGATTGCAATGGTGTGTCGTCAGGGAAAACTCTACAGTGCCCCCCTACAGTTTTCCAGTACAAAGAAAGCTGCGCCAGACCGGCGCAGATTTTACGGCAGGGTCATGGTTCGACGGTCAATCTTTTGTGAGGGAACCTAGGGGAGCTAGCCCTTTGTCTTTCGCCCAAATCGCAATCTGTACGCGTGAGTTGAGGCCGAGTTTGTTCAGGATGCGCGTGACATAGGTTTCGACGGTCTTTACACCGACGACCATCGTCGCTGCGATCTCGCGATTGGATTTGCCCTGGGCGATCTGCGCGGCCACCTCCCGCTCGCGCGCCGTCAGTCCGCCAAATTGCTCTTTTTCGCTTCGAGTGGCCTCCCGGGCGGTCAGTCCGGGTGGAGACAGGGCATAAGCAATCATTTCATCAAGCGGCATTGCTGCCCCTTGCTCCCAGGCGCCTGTGAAGACTTTTTCACCGAGGGCGGTCCTAAGTCCAGACAAAATGCGATCGTGGTCCTGCTGATCAACGGGGTCGATCACCGATCCCACAGAGGTGCGCAAGACCGATGCTGCACCGAAGGTTTTCACAGCCTTTTCAGGTTGTCCCTGCCAACCTGCGGCCTCAGCCAATTTCTCCAAACACCACGCAATGCCGCCTTTGTCGCCCGTTTCAAGACGTACCTTCATGCTTTGGCCCAGCAGTTTCCCCATTTCCCCAAAATCTTGCTGACGGAGGGCGATCCACCCTAGTGAGCCGAGCGCAATGGCAAGTCCCCATTTATCTCCCGAACGCCGGCTGATATCAAAACTCTCTCCCAGCAAGTCGCGGGCGCGTTCATATCGGCCGCGGCGCACAGCCAACTCTCCCAAGCCCGCAAGGGCTGAGTTGATTTGCCTCAAATCACCGGACTGACGGCAGGCGACCAGACCTTCCTCCAGTCGAGATTCTGCCCGCTCAAAGTCGCCTGTGCGCATGGACACCCAGCCCAGCATTTTGAGCGTATCGCCTATGCCCACCGGATTCCCCACCTCCCTATAAACAGCCAGGGCTTCCTCATACAATTTGGGAGCAGTCGAATAATCACCTGTTTCAGTAGCCGCTTCCGCCAGTATCTCCAGCGCATCGGCGACCGTCGGCCGCCCGGCGGCACCCAGTCCTCTTGAAATCACCATGCTTTCCTCGGCCGAGGCGCGCACGGCTTGATAATCACTCTGAAAGAATGCCAGCACGCTGGCTTGATGCAGTGCTTGCGCACGTGCAAGGGTTGGCTGCTGGGCACCCCTTTGCGCGAGCGCGGCTGAAAGCCGCATTCGCTCCTCGGTGTAATAGCCGCGCAGCTTCCAGAAATAGCCCATTGCTGCCGCCAACCGCAGCCCCGCATTCGCTCCTTGGATAGCCACACGGCTCCATTCCAACGCTGCCCGCATGTTATCGTGCTCAGCCTCAAAGCGATCCGACCAAGCGAATTGCTCGGCGCGGCCCAGGGGAGGTGCTGCTTTCTCGACCCACTGGAGGAAATAGCCGAGGTGGCGGCCTCGGACCTCATCGGCCTTGCCGGACTCACCCAGCCTCTCCAGCGCATATTGGCGAATGGTCTCGAGCATCTTGTAGCGGCTCTCCTCACCGACCGGCGCAGCGGTCACCAGCGACTTGTTGACCAGCTGCGACAGCAAATGCAGCACTGCGCCTGGGTCGATCTCCTCCCCACTGCATATGGTCTCGGCGGCCTCCAGCGTCCAGCCGCTCACGAAGACCGCCAGGCGCTTGAACAAAAGCTGCTCCTGCTCCGAAAGCAGGTTATAGCTCCAGTCAAGTGTGGCCTGCAGCGTTTGTTGACGGTCCAGCGCCGCCCGATTACCGCGAGTCAATAGTTGGAACCGGTCGCCCAATCGTGAAAGAATTTGCTCCGCCGTCAGCACGTTCAACAGCGCCGCCGCCAGTTCCAGCGCCAGCGGCATGCCGTCCAGGTGAAAGCATAGCTGAGCCACCGCCCCCGCATTCTTCTTCGTTAGTTCAAACGATGGCATGACCGACCTGCCGCGTTCGACGAACAAACGCACCGCTTCATACTGTTCCAGTTCTTCCAACGGTGGCAGGCGTCGCGGATCAGGCACCGTGAGCAACGCCACTTGCCGAGTGATCTCTCCAGGGATTCGCAGTCGCTCACGGCTTGTCGCCAGGATCCGCACGTCAGGACAGGCCTGCAATAGATGCTCCGCTAGTCGCGCACAGGCCTCGATCAGATGCTCGCAGCTGTCAAAAACCAGCAAGAGAGACTTGGAACTGAGAAAGTGTGCGAGCGTATCGGTTAGGGATTGAGTGGGAATCTCCTGAACGCCCACTGCTCCTGCAACGGAGCGTGGCACGAGGTCGGCTTCGGCGGTGGATCCAAGCTGCACCAACCACACGCCATCAGGAAACTGGTCGAGCGAATCTGCGCCGGCTTGTATGGCAAGACGTGTTTTCCCCGTGCCCCCCGAACCGGTGAGCGTAACCAACCGATTCTCGTGGATGGCTTGTTTGACCTCCGCCATCTCTTTCTCGCGCCCGATGAAACTTGTCAATTGCGCGGGAAGATTGTGACGATACACATCCAGCGTTCTGAGCGGCGGAAAATCAACGGGAAGATTTGTGGCGACGATTTGATAGATGTGCTCCGGTCGGATCAAATCCTTCAACAATCGTTCACCGAGGTCGCGCAGCTCAACCCCCTCAGGCAGCTCGTCGCGCACGAGTTGTTCTGTCGCAGGCGAGACCAATGCCTGCCCCCCGTGGCCCGCAGACATCAGCCGTTGTACGCGGCCGAGTGTCATATGGCCGACATATTGACCGTTTTCTTGCAGGTCCGCCTTGCCGGTATGAATCCCCATGCGCACGCGGACCGGCACATCACCCCAATTTTCGACCCGTAAATCTGTTTGGGATTTGATGGCGGCGTTGAGGGCATCGCCGCTGGTATGGAACGCCGCGCAAAACGCATCGCCGATGATCTGAAAGAGGTAGCCGTTGTTTGTCTCAATGGCCGCACGCAAAATGGCGTCATGCCGCGCCCGCAAGGCTTCCCATGTGTTGGGATGTTCCCGGGCGAGCTGGGTGCTGCCTTCGATGTCGGCAAATAGGAAGGTGACCGTGCCGGTGGGCAGGTTAGTCATGCGTCTTCTCTGGGGCGAATGCGATTGCCTGCTCTAGCGTCATTGCCTGCCCCTTCGCCCAGGCTCCGGAAAAGCGCTGCTCGCCAGGCTGGTTGCGCAGAGCAGCAATTTGGGCATCATGTTCCGCGCCCGGCATTTGACCTCGGCAACTTCACGCTCTCGCCGGATGAAAGTGCTGAAGGGTATGGGCAGATTAATGGGGTTGGACTTCGCTTTTGTTTCCGGCATTTCTAATAGAACGATGCTCAGCCCGCCCGGGACCCTCTATCGGAAGCGTCTCGCACCCTGCAAGAGGGCTCGCCATCCGTGACGAATCAACATCGGAGCATCGGGATTACTTGTCTTTTTCTTTCCAAGCCTTACATATCTTCTGCAATTGCTCGATATGATCCCGAATGTGGCGCGTGTAGATGTTTAGCCATTTCTCCAGCGTGTAAACCTCACCATATTCGGGATACACCTCTTCAGGATGTACCACTGAATACGTCAAGACCTGATCAGGCAAAGTCTTGAGCAGATGATAAGTCGTTTGACGCGCGAACTTGAAAAGCTGTAAAGCGTCCTCGGCATTTTGGTTTTGGTAGTTGAGCGCGACCGCCCATTTGGCCTCATCATATGGCATCACAGTACTGCCTGGCTCGGCGATCAACGTGCGGGCACGTAACGCGCCGACGCATTCGCTATCTGCCATGTGTACGAGGATTTCATGGACGCTCCACTCGCCGGGCGCGGGCTTCCACTCCCGCGCCTGACGCGGCACTTGGGCCAGCGCGGCGGATAACAGATCGAATCCCCATCCATACTCTTCGATCATTTCGCTGTGTTCGTCTCGGTTCGTCGCGACTCCTTTCCGCCGCAACCCACTCCGCTCGCGTGTAAGCGGGCACATTCACACATTTCAACTTGCTCACTTATCAGCTTGAGTGCCGGCGCCCGCTCCGGAACCATGAGCGGCAGGAGCAGCGAACCGGCCCATATTGTCATGTCAGCATAGGAATCCATTGCTTGAACGGAGTATAAACCCAAACTCGCGACCGCATGCCCGGATCACGCTTGAAGCGTGATCTGCCTCCTAGCAAGTATGCCAAGGCTCCCTTGGTTCCTCAGGAGCCGTTGCACCTCCAGCCTCATCCATAGCCGACTGGTGAACACACAGAATGTTCGGAATTGCGTAATAATGGGGCTGGTTGAAGGAGAAGATTCTACGAATACCTTGCATCCTGATATTCTCGGCGCAATCCAGCAGGCGCTGGCGGAGGACATTGGCAGCGGAGACATAACCAGCGATAGTATCATTCCCCCTGATGCTTCAATGCAAGGACGGATCATTGCGAAGCAAAGCGGCGTGGTTGCCGGGCTGGACGTGGTCAGAGCGGTCTACGCAGTGGTTGATCCCAAGATCGAATTCATCCCGACCACGAGCGAAGGCGCTCGTGTGGACAATGGCGAGACCCTTGCCACAGTCTCGGGACGGGCACATGCTCTGCTGATCTCAGAACGAACCGCGCTAAACTTCCTGGGCCGGATGTCTGGAATTGCAACGTTGACGCGTCAATTCGTGGATGCCGTTGTCGGCACAAAGGCCGTCATCCTTGACACGCGCAAGACGGCTCCCGGCCTGCGGCTGCTGGACAAACTGGCAGTGGCACGCGGAGGCGGTCAAAACCACCGCATCGGTCTCTATGATATGCTTTTGATCAAAGACAACCACATCGATTTCGCCGGAAGTTTGGCGGAAGCCGTCCGCCGCGCCCGTACCGCCCACCGCAGCGTCGAGCTTGAAGTCGAGGCGCGATCGCTCGATGACGTGCACGAGGCGCTTGAGCTGAAGGTCGGACGCATCCTGCTGGATAACATGCCCCTTGATATGATGGCGGCGGCTGTTCAGATGGCGGGCGGACGCGCCAAGCTGGAAGCATCAGGGAACGTGACCCTGGAGACTGTCCGAGCAATCGCGGAAACCGGTGTCGACTTCATTTCGGTAGGCGCGCTGACGCATTCTGCAAAGACCTTCGATGTCTCATTTGATATCAGTCGGTAGAACGCAGGCATACGTTCTTGGGCAAGTATCGACAAAGGAGACCAAGTGCAACCTGAAGCACAAAAACTATACGAGAACATGAAATCCCATCTGGCGAACCTGGTGCCGGATTTTGAATTGGCCTACAAGGCCGAGATTGCCGTTGAGATCAACGAACTGAAAAAGCAGCGCAATGCGATTGTCCTGGGGCACAACTACATGGAGCCGGTCTTGTTCTATTCTGTCCCCGATTTCAAAGGCGACTCGCTCGACTTGAGCCGCAAGGCAGCCCAGACAGACAAAGATGTTATCGTTTTCTGCGGCGTGCGGTTCATGGCAGAGACTGCGAAAATCTTGAACCCCGGCAAGAAAGTTCTGTTGCCGGCTTCAAGAGCCGGTTGCTCTCTGGCGGCCAGCATCACCGCTGAGGATGTGCGCGCCCTCAAAAGCAAATTCCCGGGCGTGCCAGTTGTGACGTATGTCAACACCTATGCGGACGTAAAAGCTGAGAGCGATATCTGCTGTACCTCGAGCAATGCGGTTGCGGTGGTTGAGTCGCTCAAGGCAGATACGGTCATCTTCCTGCCCGATCAATACCTGGCTAGCAATGTGGCCAAAGAGAGCCATAAGCATATTATCTTTCCCAGCCTAATCCCATCCATCGGGCCGAGTGAGGACGTCAACTTTCTTGACGTCCAAATGATCGGTTGGCACGGAAGGTGCGAGGTCCATGAGAGATTTACTGTTGAAGACATCCGGGCCGTGCGCCAACAATTTCCGGATACGGTGATCCTTTCCCATCCGGAATGCAGTCCGGAGGTCGTGGCTGCCTCCGACTTCTCCGGCGGCACGAACGCCATGGTCAAGTACGTGCGGGAGACGAAGGCGCCGCATTATCTCCTCTTGACCGAGTGCTCCATGGGCGACAATGTAGCCGTCGCCAATCCGGACAAGGAGATGCTGCGGCTGTGTATGGTGCGATGCCCGCATATGAACATGATCACCATGGAGGACACGCGGGATTCGCTCAAATACGATCAGTATTTGATTGAGATCCCGGAAGACATTCGCGAACGGGCCTTTCGGGCCGTGGATCGAATGATCAAAACAGGTTAGAGTGTGAAAAGCGCCGATGTTCTCATCATAGGTTCAGGGATTGCCGGGCTAACCATAGCGATCCAGCTGGCGCAGAACCCCAAACGCCGGATCATCCTTCTCTCGCGATCCACCGACCTTCACGACTCGAATACCTTCTGGGCCCAGGGAGGGATAATCCATCGCGGCCCCGGCGACAGTGCCGAGCTTCTGATTGAGGATATTCTGGATGCCGGAGCGGGTGCTTCTTTGCCTGCGGCCGCGGGCATTCTGGCCGAGGAAGGCCCCGGGCTTGTGGAGGATGTCCTCATTCACAAGGCAGGCGTTCAATTTGATCGTGAGGCAGACGGCACACTGGCCTACAGCCAGGAGGCCGCCCATTCACGGCGAAGGATCCTGCATGTCGGCGACGGAACAGGCACGGCGATAAGCAACGGCCTGGCGGCCTTGTTGCAGAATTATCCGAATATTGAAGTTCTATCCAATGCGACCGCGGTGGATTTGGTCACGTATCCTCACCATTCGCGGGACCCGTTGGATAGTTATCGGCCTATCGCATGCCATGGCGCGTACGTATTCGATCGCAAGGGGAAGGCCATTCACCGCACTCTGGCGGCCTGCACGGTTCTGGCAACTGGCGGCCTCGGCCGTATCTACCGAAATACGACGAACCCTCCAGGCGCACGGGGGGACGGAATCGCGATGGCATCCCGCGCGGGCGTGCGCATCGTCAACGCTGAATACATTCAGTTCCATCCTACTGCGCTCGCGGTTCCGGGAGCAGAGGGATTCCTGATTAGTGAGGCGGTCCGGGGCGAGGGCGGCATCCTGCTCGATCCTGAGGGACGACAGCCCTTCATGGAAAGATACTCCCCTGAGTGGAAAGATCTTGCTCCGCGCGATGTGGTCGCGCGGGCAATCCACGCAGAGATGGAAATGCGCGGCTCCTCCTACGTTTTGTTGGATATCGCATCGCATATGTCGGCTGAAGCCCTGAAGGACCGCTTCCCCAACATCTATGCCGAATGTATGCGCGTCGGGCTCGACGTCACGCGCGAGCCAATCCCGGTCGTTCCTGCCGCGCATTACTCATGCGGTGGAGTTGCTGTGGACGAACATGGTCGATCCAGCATTGCCAGTCTCTATGCAGTGGGAGAAGTGTCCTGCACGGGTCTGCATGGCGCGAATTCGACTGGCATCGACTTCTCTACTGGAAGGGCTCGTGTGGGGATATCGCGCCGCCGGAAGAATAGAAGAGACCCTGAATGCCGAATCACGCGTAGTCCCGAGTCGGGAGCAGGTTCCTCCGTGGGACGAAAGCGGCTTGACCAATGATTTAGATCCGGCCCTAATCCAGGGTGATATGCAGACCATCCAAAACATCATGTGGCATTATGTTGGCCTAATGCGCTCTGGCGACCGATTAGCGCGCGCAATTCGTGAATTGCGGCATTTGCAGAACGAGATCGAAACCTTTTATCAAAACACGAAATTGAGCGACGGTTTGATTGGGCTGCGGAACGCGGTTGAGGTGGCTCTCATCATCGCTCAAGCCGCGTATCACAATCGCCAAAGTCGCGGGTGTCATTTTCGGGTAGACGCGGCGGAAGCCGGCGACAGGCTGCTTTAGGAAATCTGATCCATTCTCAATTCAAGGCTCTGCTCGGGAAGTCAGGCCCTGCACGGCACGTCCAATTGAGGTGAGGAGGATGCGATGAACTTCAGAGAGGTGCTCACCGTTCTGGTGCATGCCCTTGTAGGTTGGGTGCTTTGTGCTGCGACGATGGGTATCAGCATGGCAGCTACGTCGATCAAAAATGCCCTGGTCATCCATGCGATCGCAGCCCCAATCTTCTTCATTCTCGTGTCTCTGATCTATTTCAAGAACTTCTACTACACCCTGCCTTTGCAGACTGCGTTGATATTCGTTGCCTTTGTGATCGGGATGGATTTCTTTGTGGTGGCGCTCCTGATCAACAAGAGCCTGGATATGTTTACCAGCTTGCTGGGGACGTGGATCCCGTTTGCCCTGATATTCACCTCGACCTACTTGACAGGCTGGCATACACTGAGCCGCTCCAAAGACGAGACGGCCGCCTCAGGGCTGTAGTCGAATGAGCTCCTCACCTTTGGCGATGAGTTCATCGTGGTCATCCGGCGCAGGCGCGCTGACCAGCAGGTCACGGGTCTTTTGACGCAGGACCTGGCGAGCAGAAGGCTCTCCAGCCGCCTGCCATTGCGCCAGCGTGTAGCGCGGGTACACCCGGCTAAAGTAGTAACCGCTCTTGTAGTGGCTCCGGGTGGAGGGCGATGTCAGGAAGCTACCGCCGGGCCGAACGCTGGAGATCTCTTCCAGCCCGGCTTGTGCATCATCCAGGGCCAAGCCACCAGCTAGGCGCAGAGCTTGGTCAATGATCTCATGCACGTGCACGAGGGTACAGGGCGAGATGGACTTGGACCCGAGGCTGTCGCCAACGAACGGCGCCAGACTGGCACCGGAAAGCAGAAGCGCCAGAGTGTTCATCCAATAGGTATCGGCGGCGATCAAGTCCATCCCCCAGCCGGTGCCGCTGCCCGATGTGCTGCAGTGGGGAATCCCATAGTGGGCCATCAACTGGGCGCAGGCCATGCTGATGAGCACGGATTGCGGATCGTAGAAGTTCAGCATGGCGCGCATATCAAAGTAGACGGGGAGCATGCCGAGCACGATCGAGGCGCCCTTTCGTATCGCCTGGCTGATGGTCAGCCCAGCGAGCAGTTCGGCCAGCATCAGTGACAAGATCCCGGCAGGCGTCAGTGGCGTGGAGGCGCCGGCGATGCCGTAATTGGCAAAGATCACCGGCAAGCCGCGTTCGATGGCAAGCTGCATCTTGTCCACCGATCCGGCGTTCATGATGAAGGGCGTTACGGGATTGAAATATGGCAGGACAAACGGGCGCTCAGCCAGGTCACCATGCAGGGTTTCATATAAGTCCAGGACCGCCGGGAACTGATTCTCATCCGACACGAGCAGGACGAGTGGCTTGGTGGTGTTGGCAATCAGTTCAAGGCTGCCGTATAGATCGGAGCGACTCTCGGGGACATCGTGGACGATGCCGACGGTCGAAATCACGTCATAGAGCGGCAGCGACGAGCCGAGCCGGACGAGGTCCTGAAAATGGCGGCGCGTGAATGGCTCCAGATGGTCATGGACTGGTTCCTGATAGAACAGAGCCGTCACGCCCACGCCGAAGCGCAGGCGGTCGGCGCCGAGCGTGAAGGCCGGCTGCCCGCTCCGGTCGAAGATCTCAATGGTCCGTGGAGCGGATTGGATCGCTTCTTCCACGACGGCTGCGGGAAAGCGGATCGTGCGGTCAACAGCCGTCAGTCCCAGGCGGCGCTCCAACAGAGAAACCATTGACGGCGAGTCAATTCTCATGCCGGTCTCCGACAAGATGCGCAGCGCGTAATGATGCACCTGCAAAATCTGTTCACCGGATAGCAGCTCAAGATGCGGGCGGACGTTGTTTTCCATGCGAAGCTCCACGCGACCCTCACCCCGATCGCAACTGCATGATTCTACAGCACGCATGCTAGAATTCAGACGGCCAAGGCTGCGAAGTCGGAATCGGCGTCCGGCTCTGCCGCAAGCGGCTGAAGCCCGAGACATCGGGTGGCTGGTTCCAGGATAGGCAGAACGCGAGAAGGCTTTTGGAGGGAGACGAAATATGACATCGTACACTTACGTCGTACTGGGAGCCGGCCGCCAGGGGACAGCGGCCGCCTATGACATGATCCGCTGGGGCGCGGCTGGCAAGGTTGTCTTGGCCGACATAGATCTGAAGATCGCGCGGGGGGCTGCCAGGCGTCTCAACGAAATGCTCAAGTGCAAGACCGCCGTGGCGGCGCAGGTGGACGCGAGCGATCGCCGCTCACTGGCCGGCGTACTGGCGGGGGCGCAGGCATGTCTCAGTGCGGTGCCGTACTACTTCAACGAAACCATCACCAAGGCTGCCCTGAAGGCCAAGGTGAATCTCTGCGATCTGGGCGGCAACACCGACATCGCCCGTCAGCAGCACAAATCCCGCGCCGAGGCAAAGGCGGCTGGAATCAGCATTATCCCGAATTGCGGGCAGGTGCCAGGCATGGGCACGTCATTGTGCGTCTATGCCATGGAACTGCTGGACGAGCCGGTCGACGTATACATGTGGGACGGCGGGATTCCACAGCACCCCCGCCCGCCCTTCCAGTATCTGCTGACCTTTCATATCGCCGGGCTGACCAACGAGTACGCTGAGCCAGCCATCTTCCTGCGAGACGGCAAGGTGACCACGGTGGAGCCGATGACCGAGTTGGAGACGGTTGAGTTCCCAGCGCCGATCGGAACGCTGGAGGCATTCGTCACCGGCGGCGGCACAGACACGATGCCCTGGACCTTTGAGAACAAGCTGCGAACACTGCAGAACCTCACTCTACGCTGGCCGGGCCACTTTTCCCAGCTGCGCGCGTATTGGGACCTGGGATTGTGGGGCACCGAATCCATTAAAGTCGGCAAGCAAAAGGTTATTCCGCGCGACCTCTTCCACGCCTTGTTCGAGCCCAAGGTTCTTTTCCCCGGCGAGGAAGATATGGTCATCGTGCGGGTCAAGGCGCTGGGCAGGAAGAATGGGAACCAGGCCGAGGCTATCGTGGAAATGATTGACTACTACGACAGGGCTACGGGCTTCAGCGCGATGGAACGCGGGACGGGCTGGAGCGCGGGGATCGTGGCTGAGATGATGGCGCGGGGGACACACCGCGCGGCGCAGGCGGCGTAGAGAGCATGGTCCCGGCGAGGCCATTCGTGCAGGCATTGCGCACCCGTGGGATCAACGTGACAGAAACGCTGAGGACCACATGACACGTGGGCCGGGGCGCGTCCGGCGGAAGGGATCGTGGCCCAGGTGGAGTTCAGCGTCTGCCACAAACTCTCTGTCCTTCGGCCTCCAGGCCTTGAGTCGCCTTTCCGACTTCGGATGCAACCCGGATGCAACCGCGGTATCACGGGGTGCAAAACATGCACGCAGTGGACGAATCTTCCCGTAGATCTGGCACTGGATGGACGCCATTGAACCACATATACGGTGTGGACACTTCTGGGCCCGTCTCTTAATCAGTGGGTTCAGGCCTGTGAACCGTCGGGCAAGGGCTTTTGAATCGAGCATCTTCTTGCGGGATCCGGTTCCGTGTGGAGGGAGAAAACAGTGGAGAAATCAGTTTCGTGTCCAATTCGGGTGCAATCGCAGTGACATGCTGTGCACGTGACTTATAGTCTCGCCACGGCGTCGCGGTCACGCCGCGCATTCCACCGGGGCAGAACCACGGTCGCCGTGAGGGTGGGGCCTGCTTGTGACAAGTGACAGATGACGGGGGAAAGGCAAGGCAGTACACTATTCCGTGTTGACCGAAGAATGATCGTCAAAGAAGTCCGATCAAAATCGATTCTCTCTGTATCCCAGGTCTACCCCTACGTAATCAATCCTTACACAGGGTGTCAGCATGCTTGTTCATACTGCTACGCGCGCTTTATGAAGAGGTTCACAGGGCATCCTGAACCCTGGGGGCAGTTTGTCGATGTCAAGGTGAATGCCTGCGAGTTGCTGAACCGGGAGATTTCCAGGAAGAGACGCGGGAAGGTATGGATCAGCGGAGTATGCGATCCATATCAGCCGTTGGAGCGGAAGTACCAGCTGACACGTCAATGCCTCGAAATCCTGGTTGAAAACGACTGGCCGATCATCATTCAAACAAGATCCGCGCTCGTTCTTCGCGATCTGGATATCTTGAAGAGAGCAGGAGATTGCGAGGTCGGTCTTAGCATCACCACAGCTGACGATAGCATCAGGCATCTATTTGAAGCTGGTGCTCCGGCCATAGGGGAGAGGGTAACAGCACTTGGCGAACTGCATAGAGCCGGGGTTAGAACCTACGCCATGATTGCGCCCATGCTTCCTGGCGCAGAAGGCCTTCCGGACATCCTTGCCGGCAAGATCGACTATGTGATGCTGGACAGGATGAACTATCACCATGCCGATTGGGTCTACCGGAAATATGGTCTGGAAGACAAGAGGACCGACGACTATTTCTCCCGGACAGAACGGGCACTCTCGTCCGCATTCGCGACATTAGGGATCCGCTGCTAGGTAGCCTCGTCAGTCTTCACGAGCTCGACTCCTTCCCCCCGCCTACAGAAACCGTCGCCGGCCGGTGTACACAGCCTCTGCGGCTCCATTCCTATCGCAGGCAGCGTCCCGTGACTGGCCATGCATGTCGATCGTGGCTGCAATTCGGGCGCAACGGAAAAGACGCGCTGCGGACGTTGTGAACACACTAGTCAGACCTACCCGTAATCAGTGGGTTCACGGTTCAAGCCCTTGGTCGGTCACCTAATTACACGAGTTTTGTGCTTGACGACCCCTACATATGATGGCAAAGGAGCCCTCTCGATCGAGAGGGCTCCCTCTTCTACAGCTACGGACTAACAACCGTGTCAAGGGGAAGCAAGAGGGTAGTAAGCGATAATACCAAAGATGCCATTTCATCAATCGATGAAACGTTCTGGTGGTCTCAGTTATATAATGGGATCGAGCGGTGATCCCGTTTCCAAAACCGGGTTAAGGTCTTGATCCCGGGGCGCCGGAAATAAATCCTGGTGACAGGAGCGCCGACCTGCTTGGGACGCCGCTCACTCTGTTTGTGCGAACATCTTCGAAGGAGGCAGCTTGTGCAGCCTGCCGCCCCAGGGGAATTCCTGCAAGTCTTTTCCGATGCCCAGCTGATCCATTTGCGTGCGGATAAAGGTCAGAACGGATTGGCCTTCGGGCAGATTTTTCCGTCCAATCGAATAAGCATGATCGTAGAAGGAACGTGCCACAGCGGAAGGGTCGGCAAAACGGTCGGCGATATTCTCGGTGAGCACATGCCAGATGGCGACCAGTAGTTTGCGTGCGATGGCAACGACGGCTTTGGAACGCCCAAGGTGGGGTTGGAGCCGCTCTAGTTCGCTTTTCCAATGGACATGATGCTGCACGGCACGATTGGCTGCGTTTACCATGGCGCGGCGCAGATCTCTACGGCCAGCTTTGGTAATGCGACCCGAGGTATGGGTTAGGCCACTGTCGTGCAAGCGGGCACCTAGTCCAGCATACCCGACCAGGCGTTTGGCAGTGGGGAAGCGAGTTATCTCACCGATCGCAGACAGGATGGTGATGGCTGTGAGCCAACCCACACCAGGCAGTTGCACGAGCTGGGACATGCGTTCATCCTGTGCGCTGGCCTGCTTCAAACAGGCTTCTAGTTGCTCGATTTGTTTCTGAGCGAATTCCAACGTATCCAGGTCGGAGCACAGGAGAAATACCTCAGTGTCAGAAAGGGGCAAGCTCTCCCACCAGATGCGCTGTTCAGGAGCAAAGGGCTTCTCCGGCAGGAGCAGGTGATTGCGATGGAGTATTGAATTCAGGCGGTTCTTTGCCAAGGTGGAGAGCTGGATCATCTTCTCGCGCTGGGCAATGAGTGCACGCAGGTTGCGCACTTTGTGTGGCGGGATCCACACCCCCGTAAGCATCCCGGCCGCAAGCAGTTGAGCGAGCGCTAAGGCAGCCTTCTTATCGGTCTTCACCGGAACATTTGTGACCAGCGCAACATTTGGGGGATGAACCACCAAGACCGAGTGAACGTGAGGGAGTAGGCTATCATAGAAATGATAAGCATTGGTGGTCATCTCCAAGACGAGCGAGTCTTCCGGGGTGAGATGCCGCAAAATCCACTCCTCCAATTGATAATTCGAGGCCCTGAGTGGACCGAAGACAACGTCGCGCTGCGCATTGACCCCAATGGCGACAAAGTACTCCTTGTGGATATCCAATCCGATGAACCGAGTGGGACCCTCAACCATATCAACACCTCCATGAGAAAGAAACAGGCCGGGTGCGTTGATTTATGGGCGGGACATCACACACGGACTCGGGCTGGCTCAAACGAGCCTCCCAGGTTAGCGGATTCGAACGGGCAACCAAACACCTTAGCGAGCTTGCCAGAGGCTTCTCATTGCTGTAGTCGGCTGGCCCACACGTCACACACCCGGAGTTCGACGTTTCCGTTCTCTAACCGACGGAAAGTCTACTCCCGAACACATCCGGCCGCCCTCCTGCGAGGGGTGCTAAATGCTAACACCTTACAGCTACCCGAGTCATCCAGTGGTCGTGTGCGCTATCCGCGCCTGCTGGCATATATGCAGCGCAGTTCCCCTCCGATCACGTGGAAAGCCGACTGCGGATGACCGTGGTTGTCTGACAGGTCCGTCCACGGTGTCGGGCAGCCTATTGTATTTCTTCTGTGCATCACTATAATGACATCTGGAGCCAACAGCCTCCAGGCAGGTCATCTTCCTAGGAATAGGTTGTCAGCAGGGGGGATCGGCGCAGTCTGGTCGGCCTGGTGGCGGGGAGGGATCAAATGACCACTAGGGGTCTCGTTCCGACGTTTCGGCCACGAACGGTCTGGATTGCATTGGCGGCACTCTTGATCTTGGCTTGCACTTGCGTTGAGGCTGGCACAGTCCCAACTGCCCCTCCTCCACAGCCGCAAGTCTACCCGACGCAGGCAGCTCCCCCGACCCTCTATCCATGGGTGTCAAACCCGCCCGCGGCGTACCCCACGTACACCCCCTATCCGACCTACACGTCGCAGCCCGTGTACCAGCCGCCGGTCCAGCCCGTCGAACCGACCAGTACCAAGAAACCGCCGGAGCCGGCACCGCCCCCAGGAGGTGGTTCCTGGAACGTCCTGACGGCAGACCTCGCCGTTACTGATCTGTACCCTGACAACTGGCCCCAGGGCGAGATATTCGTGCGCGTCACGGACAATGGTCCCGGAAGCCCACACAATGTCCCCGTGGGTCTTTCATGCACGGTCCAAAAGAACCCGTACACTGGTGCTCCGCCATCGGCATCCGGAGCCAACGGGCAAATCACCGTTGACCTGGATCCAGGTCAAACCCAGATCTTCGATACTGGTATCTACCTTGATGGAACCACCAGCTGGTTTGTCGTAACTTGCACCACACAGGTTGGCTTCAAGGATCCAAATCCTTCCAACGATAGCTACTCCGAGTCGTTTCCTCCCCCGCCCTAGTGGCTGTTGTGCGTGGCTGAACCCTGGTTCGGGTCGATGCGATTGCAGGCCAGACGAGGGAGGATGTCAAGGTGAGTCAACTGACGCTGCTGCCAAGGGAAGTGCTCCGTCGGCGCTGCCTGCTCGCGCGATTCTCCTGACGGCCCCGGTTGACAGGGCGCGTGGCGGCCGCCACGCGCCCTGAGCAGACGCGGGCCGCCGTGCGGATCGCCCCGCGGAGATTCCCTCAGCTGCACTGATTAGGTCGCGAGAACTCGGAGGCGCAAGCCCCCAGATACCGAAGAAGGCATCGTCTCGGGCCACGGAGGGACACATGAGAGACAGTATGACCGCCTTTCGAATTGTCATTGCATTGCTCTTGCCGGTGCTGGCGTGCAGTTCAGTGCCGGGCCTGGCTGGCGCAACGCCGACCATCTGGGTTTCGCAGCCGTGGATATCGGTGCCGGGCCCAACAGAGGCCACTGCCACGAGTGCAGGGCCTATCCCCAATGCGACATTTCCGGTCCCTATCCCCACCGGTGTCAATCCGCTCGAAGTAGGCATTCTCAAATGCCAGAATAATCCAAGTGCGGGAATCGTTCCCGCGCAGACGCCGATCGTTCTCGTCTGGGGTTGGTCCACGGACAACGAGACCAAGAGAGATGAGTTCATATCCGTCTCGAGTTTCGTTCTGGCCGTGGATGACCAGCCACAGGATATGAGCAGCGCCCAGAGGATTCTTTGAGTCAACGAGCACCGTACGCTGGAAGCTGGCAATCGGGCGGCTCCCGCCGGGAACCCACCAGATAAAACTCTCCACGATCCTGGCCCGCGGTTTTACTGAGAGTGGCGGAACGTTCCCCGCGGGGCATCAACCGGACGAGATTTGTCAGTTGGTGGTGCAGCCGTGAAAGAACCATGCTTCGGTTGCAGCCGCTCTCAGCTGGAATGCCCACCAAGGGGCTAGGTCGCCCGCCAAGGTCGGTACGCGAACCGTCCGAAGCGGGGCGTCATTCTCCCCTCGAATAGATAAGTTGGACCAGTGCGGAGGAACCTATGAAAAACGATCTGACCGGCCTTCGAATTCTGGTCGTCCTTGTCTTGCCGACTTTGGCATGTAGTGCTCTGACCGGACTGGCTGGCGCCACTCCCACGGTTTGGGCGGCTGCTCCCTGGATATCGGTGCCAAGCGTCCCTGCCGCTGCCCCAACGGGTGAAATCCCCGCCCCCACGATCGCGGGCCCATCCTCCTCGAGCACGGGCGATCCCTACATCGATGAGGTGGTCAGCTTCACGCCGGGCGATCCAGTCAATCGCAACTTGGGAGACACGTCGGCTGTGCTGGGACCCCCGGATTTCAACACCGATGCGCTCACGGGTTTTCTGAACCTTGGCGTCGGAGGAATTATCGTGGTCAAGTTCGTGGACAACCTGGCAGTGGATGGCGCGGGCAATGACATCGAGGTCTATGGCGACCCTATGAACGACGAAGAGTGGATTGTGGAGGCGAGCGCGGACTGCAGCAGCTACAAATCCTTCGGACAGGTCGGGGAACGTGCCAGCCTTGATCTGGCGACGGTCGGACTTGCCTCGGCCCGCTGCATCCGCATAACTGACAAAGGGGGGGGTGGCGCTGGGGCGACCTCGCCGGGCACAGAACTGGATGCGATCGAAGCCTTGCACAGCTCGGCCCCTTGAGTTGTTCGCTCTTTCTGCGCGTGCCTCCACCTGGCTCGCAATCCAGGCGCACTTCCTTCCGCCCCAATCGGGCTTGCTTAACCTGAACGAGGTGAAGCATGAGACGCAAAGCTTTTCTCCTTGGCACAATCATCCTGGCGGCCGCGTCAATGGCAGCTTGCCGTGGTTCCACGCAGGGCCCAACGACTTGGATGGATCGTCCCCTTGACGGCCAGCATTTACCATTGGCGGCACTGACCATCCAGGCGCATGCCTCGGATGAGGACGGCGTCGGAAAGATGCAATTCTTCATTGCGGATTCCCTCCTGGCAGAGGCCCGGGCCAGCGGGCAGCGCCTTTCCAATGCAAGCGTGGATTGGATGCCACCTGGGCCCGGCACGTACGTCGTCAGCGCCCGAGCCATTGACGGCCAGGGCAACTACGGCCCGTCGGCGCATGTGCAGATCTTCGTGGGTGGCTCGGCTGGCGGCATCACCGCAACCCCTTACGCTGAACCTGCCACAGCCGTTCGACCCCTGACTGCTACACCTGCCACAACCGTTGGGCCCCTGCCTCCCGCACCTGCCCCCGCCCAAGGAACCGGTCCGTCGCTCAGCCTTACCCAAAACGCCAATTGTCGAACGGGCCCGGGGACTGCTTACGACAACGTGGACACGCTGTTTGAAGGCCAGGTCGTTGCCGTCGAAGGGCGAAACGAGCAGAACACCTGGTTCATGGTGAGGAAATCCAGCGGCTCCGGAACTTGCTGGGTTTCGATCGTAAGTGTCGTGGTGCAAGGAGACTTGGATAGGGCCCCCATCATTGCCGTTGCCGCTCCGGTCGTTCCTCCTCCGGGTGGACCAGCGGTCCCGCCAGAAGAGGTTCAAGACACTACCCCGCCGAGCATCTCCAATGTCTCCATTGATCCGACAACCATACAGAAAGCGGGTTGCGGCGCCCCCGATACTTTCAACATCCGCGCGACGGTGACCGACGCATCCGGCGTGGGGAATGTCACGTACCAAATGCATGGACCCGGGGGACAAGGGGAGGAGTGGTATCTGCAGCCTGTGGGCGGCGATCAATATCAGGCAACGGGCGGACCAATTTCCGGGGATCCAGGCATATGGTCCATCAGCATACAGGCTACGGACATGTCCAACAATACGTCTCAGGCAGGGCCTTGGACGATTCAGGTTATGTGTATCGAGTGAAATGAGACGCGGGCATCAAGACTGAGCCGTTTGGCCAGATCTTGGAGGAGGCTGCCATGAAGAACCGAGCTGCATGCGCAAAGTGGGGTGTTATCTTGGCGCTTTGCGTGGGCGCCTTGGCGCTGATCGCCGCCGTCATGGCCGCCTTTGTCTACCTCCGGCAGCAACTGCCCCGATACAGTGCTGAATTCACCGTACCGATGGTGATCGTGAGCGAACCTGCCTCGGGAACATCGGTTCCTGCGAGGGGCAATACCGTCGTGCTCAGCACCTCCAGCGGATCCAGGCCCATTGCGCGTGTCGAGCTCTGGTTGGATGGCGCCCTTAAGGTGACGCAGAACAGTCAACGCCCGGAAGGTTATTCACCCTTCGAATCGGCTTTGCCCCTCGCAATTGATTCGGGTGGCCCGCACGTACTCTTTGTGAGGGCCATCGACACAGCCGGTCTGATAGGTCAGAGCCAGCCAGTCACTCTCGTCGGCGGCACCGCGCCCGATCCGAACCAGATGACCGGCTCCGCCTTGGTGGATCCCGGCCAGACGTACGAGGATATCGCCAAGTCCCTGGGGACCGACACAACGCGCTTGCGGCAGCTTAATCCTGGCCTCGGAGTCCAGGAGCCGCCCGCTGGCTCAGTCATCAAGGTCCCGGTTCCGCGGCAAGAAACCGGCCAAGCCGCGAGCGCTCCTCCGCCTTCTGCCGGGGGTACTATCCAGCTGCCAGATAAGCCGGCGCTGAAAGTCGTTCAGGCCTTCCCCTTCTGGGCGAATCTACCACTCACGTCGACTCATCCTGCCCCGCCTGATGGGCTGCAGGGGCAGGTCAAGGACTGCAAACTGGAGCTGCGCTGGAACGACAATTCCACCAACGAGGCGGGATACGAGGTCTGGGTTTCGGGCCCCGGGCTCCTGCCGTGGCCGGCTGCCAAGTTGCAGGCCTCGCCGTCGTCAGGGCCGGCATCGGCCCAGATCGCAGTCCCTCAATCTGGTTCGCTAAACGTTTGGGTGGAGGCACTAGATTCCGCCGGTAGCCAGCCCAGCAACATTATCTCCGCGTCCGTGGATCCAACCTGTCTGGCTGGCAAGCCCACCGAACTGCAGGTCGAGGCGTTGGACATGACGGTGCCGGGGAGTGCCGGCAACACCTATTGCTATCTCTCCGTCATGAACGCGCCCCACCTGCGGGTCCCGGCAAATGACGGCGAGTTCATTCAGGCTGCGGCGGGCAAGGCGGACATCGCGGCGTGGGCTGCTGCCGATCACAAGATGGTCGCTCCCATCCCGTCTGATGGCGTGCTCCCTCTCAGTGGCTCGTGCCTGGCCTGGGAGGGCTCGACACTCGTCGAGCTCGGATCGTTCCAGGCCAGCGTCGCCTCAGCACTGTGGGACGGAAAGCGGCATGCGGTCTACGGAGATTCCTTTGAGATTGGCTTGGCGATCAATCCGCTGGGCGGGACGACGATGACGACTTACGGTCTCCCGCTCAATTCAACGATTCCTGCGCCCTACGACCTATTTGAGGGGGATCCACCCAACAATCCATTGTTCCAGGGAAATCCGCCTGCTCGAATGCTCCATTGGAAGTGGGATGGCGATCCGAAGACGATCAACGGCTTCACAATACTCTTCAACGGCAAACCCGTGGCATCGTACAACTATCCTGACATGCGCGATGTTGTGGTACGGCTGCCTGGCAGCTGCGGCCATCAGGTGCGTTGGGAGGTCGTGGCCGTTGCCACCGTTTATGGGCATGCGGGACCCGGGGGAGGCGTGGCCATGGTGCAGTCTCCCCCCAGCAATGCCGTCCAATATTTCCAGCCGAAATGCAAGTCGTACTTGGTGCTCAAGTTTAACAAGCTCGATATGCGCACCACGGACGAAGAAGGGTTCGCCGGCGATTGCCCCAACCTGGAGGCCTACTACGCGTTGATTGGCCCGCACCAAGGGAAGAAGTTCTACTATCCGGGAGGGCCCTTTACTGGTAGCAGCTTCTTCACCATTCAGTGCTTCCACTCGTATTCCTTCTATGACATGGGTCATCAGTATGATAAGCAGGATCCCTATCCCGACACCGTGGTGGCTCCTATAGACGACCAGAATATCCACATTTGGTGGAGCACCATGTTCTTCGATTATGACCAATGGACCGGCGACGACTGGTTCGGCGATATCTACTCGGACATGTACGCGGACAACCCGCAACAGCTGGTGGATCTCTTTGGATGCGGGAAAACATACACCGATCCCTTTTATAACGATACTGCCGGCGGTTCAGTCACCTACACTATTTCAGTCGTGCCAAACAGCTGCACGGATGTACCGCCCTATATTCCCTAGTGAGGTCGTCCTGGCAATGCGCGCATCCGAATAGCAGCCGACCATTCTGCTGCAATCAGAAATGAGGCCGCCGTGAAGACCCGATCAGGTTGCGTAAAAGTGGGCACCGTCTTTGCGCTGCTGATGTGTGGCCTAGTGCTGGTTGCGGCCTGCGCCTCAGTTGTCATCAATTACGCCTCGCGCCGGCAAGCCCAGCTACGCCAGCAGTATGCCCCGCCCAGCGTCCTTGTGACCGATCCTTCCCCGGGCACTTCGGCGTCCGCGGGCAGTCATATCGCTGTGTATGCTACAGCCATGGGGATCAGGCCCATCATCGGTGTGGAACTACTGCTGGATGGCCAGATCATGGGCCGGCAGAAAAGTGAACGTCCCGAGGGCATCTCCCCCTTCTACGCGGATTTCGATCTGCTCGTACCTGCGGCAGGACCGCACGCGATCATTGTGCGGGCCGTGGACACACTCGGGCTGATCGGTCAAGGTGCATTGGTCAGCCTAGTGGCTGAGCCGACAGCCACGAGCAGTTTCATGGCGGTTCAGGTGCAGCCGGGAGAGACCCTGGACCACATCGCCGCGGCCCATGGCATCCTGCCTGAAATGCTCCAGCAGCTGAACCAAGGTGTGGGCGCCGCGCCTGCAGCTGGCACCACAATCAAGGTTCCAGCCCCGCGCAAGGACGAGCCGAAACAGGTGCCCATCGGGCCTGCCGCCCCGGGAGGAAGCGCGCCGGTCCAAATACCCAATGTTCCGATGATGCAGATCGCCTCGGATAGAGGCATCGGCCTGTTGCCGATAGGTCCATTTATCCCTGAGCCCTTTGCCGGAGGGATTGGTCCACCCGCTGCCCCCACGGACTTGCAGGTCGAGGCAAAAGGTTGCAAGGTGACTTTGCGCTGGCAAGACAATGCGGACGACGAGGATAACTACTACGTCTATTTAGTGCCCGCGGTCTTTCACGGTTTTGAAACGCCCACTGCTACTTTGAAGCCTTCGCCCAAAACCGGGCCAACGTGGTACGAGTTCCAACCGTCAATCGGAGGCGCTCTTAGTTTCTGGGTGGAGGCGGCGAATTCCTACGGCTCTCAACCCAGCAACGTCGTCTGGGCTTACGTCCCCTTTGCAGCCGGCTGCCCCGCCACGGCGGCGAATTCGCTGACCATCACTTTCCTTGACGTGACGGTCAACGGCAACGCGGACAAGGCTTACTGCTATGTCTCATTTGAAAACACTCCTGAGCAGCGTCTTCCTTATGAGGAATTCATTGCTCTGCAAGGAGGCAAAAGCCAGGCCTCCGATATCGCCTCATTTGGAATTGCCGTGCCCAAGGATCGAATCATCGACTTGAGTGGAGAATGCTGGGGATGGTCGGGCAATGCCTTGAGCAAGATTGGTGATTTCAGGGCTGCGCTGGCCCCGGAAACCTGGAATGGTCAGAGGCAGACTCTGACAGGGACAAACCTCCAGATTGGCGTCTCGGTGAGTCCGTATCCAGAAACGCTGGCAGACAAGTACGGATCGACTGACCCGACTCTGACGGTGCCATACGACGTGACCTTCGAGGTTCCGCCAGGAGATCAAGGAGGAAAGACCTATCACCGCCCGTTCGGGATATTGAGGTGGAAATGGGATGGCGATCCGAAGCTGATCGACGGCTTCGAGATCTTCTTGAATGGAAAACCATATGACTCAGTGAAAGCTGATAGCTGGGGGTCGTCGGCGCAGCTCCCCAACGAATGCGGAGAGCCACCGCGCTGGCAAGTCGCCGCCAGGGCGGGAACGGTCACATCAAATCTGAGCGCCCCGTTCGTGTACGCCCTGCCGAAGTGTCAGACCGTCCTCAGGGTCAGGTTTGACCAAATCATTCTCGATGAGACCGATGACGGCTGGCCAGGCGACTACTGTGACAATCTGGAGGCATACTTCAAGATCTCGGTCAGGGATGCGACCCGGTCCTTCTGGGACACCAACTTTGCCATGCCGCTCAGATGCGGAACGTACAAATTCAAGGACATTACGGGCGGTCCGTTTGCACAGCTCTATGCACCCGAGCCCAATGCGATCACCATTCCTGTTTCCCCCGGTGAAGACCTGGGCGCGATCTGGATCGAGGCCAAGTTCTGGGATTCCGACACGGGCGCGGGCAGTAGCGACGACCTTTTCGCCTCGTTCGCCGAGCATCCTTTGGGCGCCTACGTTCCGCAGTTGGGTCAGAGGTGGACTTGTTCTGGTACGTCGTTGGGCTGCAGTTCGGGGCCCGATTGGGAGTGCGCCATCCATGGGCAAACCGGCCGGTCTATCTTCGATGAAGCCAAGTCCTCGCTGGTCTACACCTATTCGGTCTACCCAAATAACTGCAAAGATATTCCTCCGGAAACGGGTTTCTAGGGCTGGTGAGAGAGAACGGCGCCGCAAGTACGCATGAAACGAGTGTGGTCATTGAACTGCACCCACTAGACAAGACACAATCAGAAAGACCCCAAGTGGCTAGTGAAACAGGCACCTTTGCTGGAAGGGTGTCTGTTTCGTTTTCAATTGTATGCGTTCGTAGTTGTAGAAGTCAACGTATTCCTCAATCGCTTGGCGAGCCTCTTCAAAGCTGGGGTTGTGCAGATGGCGCAGGTACTCTTCTTTGAGATGGCTGAAGAAGTTTTCCATAGGCGCATTGTCCCAACAGTTGCCACGGCGCGACATGGAGGCAGTGATGTCATACTGTTGAGTGAGGACGGCATACGCCTGCGAAGTGTATTGCGTTCCTTGGTCACTGTGGAGGATCAGCCCATCAGTGACCTTTTCTTTTTGTCTGGCTTGTTGGAGCGTGTGGGTCACCAATCCAATGGAGTTCTCGGGCCCAAATTGATGAGCCACAATAAAGCCATCGAATAGGTCTTTGATGGTAGACAGGTACGCCCAGCCCTGTTGGGTTGAGACGAAGGTAATATCCGTGACCCACTTCTGGTTGGGGCGAGTGGCAGCAAAGTCGCGGTTGAGCAGGTTGGGATAGCGGTGATAGATGCCCAGCTCTTCGAGTTTCCGGTACATTTTGCGTTTGCGGGCCCTGGAACGGATATTGAGCTTGTGCATCAGGCGCAAAACCGCCTTGGGATTGATCACCAGACCCTGTTTTTGCTTCAACCACAGGCTAATCCGCCGGTAGCCATAGATCTGGTGCGAAGCCGTGTAAGCCCGCTGCACGAGTTCTAAACGCACCGCATCTGTGTCCGGCTGTTCCAGCTTCTTGCGCCAAGCGTAATAGGCTGCTCGCGAGACACCTAGGAAGGCACACATGGCCTTCATTTCGAACTCTTTTCGATGGTGATAGAGCACCCGATATTGCGCTCCGCGAGCCGCACTTCCCGCAATTCGGAATGGAATTTTTTTAGCAGGGCCACTTCCATCCGCAGCCGCTCCAGTTCGGCTTGCGCCCCGGCCCTTTTGCGAGGTCGACCTCTCGGCTTGGCAAACGCGCTGGCGCCTTCGGCTCGATATTGCCTCAACCATTTCTGGATTCGTTGCGGATCCCGGATCCCGAGCGCCGCCGTGACCTCGGCGCGCGTTTGGCCCTCCTCATAAAACAGCCGCACCGCTTCCAGCTTCAGCTCCGGCGGATAATGCTGCATTCCTTTCTTACCTGCCATAGAAAAAAGCACCTCCTGTTCCATTTTCTCACAGAGGGTGCTTTCTCTTCGTGTCTCGTTCTAGGGGTTCAGTTCACATTGCTATTCAGCTCTTTCCTGATCGCCCACGAGCGCTAGGGCCCAAGGAGGTGCTGCCAAGAACAAGGTCACAGCGGTGTGCGGCGAGCGTTCAACGACTTGAGGCATCAGAAAGGCTGAGGTATTCCCGACATCGTTGCGGCCGAGCAGACTGTCGTGCGGTCGCAGTGATGCTCACTTCGCGCGACCACTGCGCTTAGCAGATCCTTCGCATCAATTTACCTGCCGACAGATGCACGATGCGGCTGCCGCCCAGGGAGGTCGTCCGAAGAACTAGTCCCGGATGGTCCTTCACCACCCTCCCGATGAGCGCTGCACCCTCCCGAATGCGGGCTGCCGCATCGCCATCAGACAGCGCGCGGCCTGCGGTTCCTAAACCGAAGCCACAATTCTCCCGTCGTTTGCGCTCAAGAACGGATCCAGCCCCAGCAGCTCGCTCGCAGCCATCACCGCCTAGCGGATGGGCAGACGTGTCTCACCGGATTCGATATCAACGTACGACGCCACCGCAACTCATTGAGAACTGCTGCTGGGGCAGAATCGTGGCCCAGCTGGCACTGAGCCTGAGGCGGCTGGGTCGCAGATTACCCAAAGGGTGCTCGGCGACGAATCCTGCGGGGCCCACAAATTGAGGCACTTCCACTGCGAGACGAATTTCAACGGGGGCGTAATCCTGCCAGACAAAGACCAGCAATGATCCAATCTGGCAACCGCCGGCGTCTAGTGCATCCGGCCATTACCCGTCAGCCCCGTGGGCAACACGAATGCTGTCTATTTGGTTACACAGATGCCTTTATAGCGGTCAAAGAAGCAACCCGGTTGAGCGAGACAGGCTGGAGCGCCTTGATACTGTGCGCAAGGATCTGGGGGCGGTCCGGGCGGGTTGACTTCCGCGGGCGGAGCGTTTTCTTCTTCCGGAGGGGCTTCGGGCGGAGGAGGCGCCAACGGGTAAGCCAGAACCGGCTGGATTTCCCAGTCCGCCGGGACTTCCAGCGCAATTTCCGACACCCAGCATGATATGCCGCTCGGGTCAATCAGGCGGAACCAGGTGCCGTCCTCGTTGCGACCTTCGACCTCGACCGCGAATCCCTTGGGAGCAAACCCTTTCTCATTGTAGGCCGTTCCTGGGCCCGCCCGGCAGTTGGCATTCATAGTGACTTGCCAGAACTTGGACACCGGGGGCACCGGCCCTGGCGGCAGAGTAGCAGCTTCTTGAGGCGGTATGAAGGGTGACTGCAAACACGTTCCCGGCAGGGCGACATCGAACGACCATGTATCAGAGTATGGGCCGGTGGGGCTTGGCATTGCAGTGGCGCCTACTGAGGTGGACAGATGGGCAGCAACCCGCCAATAATAGGTTGTGCAATTCTGCAGCTCAGGCAGCTTCATGTAGAAGCCGGCGGCGGGGCCATGGCCGGTAAGCCATTTGAATGTGCCGAAATTTGCACTCGTCGAATACTGGATCACGTAGCCCCGGGGCAGGCATGTCATCCCCGTCGGGGAACCCCACATCACTTCCGGTGTGAGCGTATCCTGCCTGGAAGTGTTGGGAGGCATTAGCGGATTCGGGGGTTTCAGGTCGGTCGCGGATGCACAGATGTTGCCGATCGAGAAATAGCGCGTTTGGGAGGGCGGTCCCTCCTTACCCTTGCTGATTGCGACCACGCTCCACCGGTAGGTCTGTCCGGCCTGAAGAGCCGGGGTTGTCCAGGTGACGCTGAGGGCCCCAGGCCCGACACCGCCCAATTCGGTATTGAAGAGCGGGGCCATAGAAAGCGAGACACGGAACTGATTGGGCCGACATTTATATTCCGGTGCAGGCGTGGGATAGGGTTGCGGATACGGGTAGGCGACCCCTTTGTACTTCCATTCCAGGGGCGGCGTCGTGCTCGAGGTATACGCGTAGTCTGGTGGAGAGATCAGCATCGGTGCGACCAGGTCTGCGGGCGGACAGACAATCGGGTCTGCCGGGTGGCCGCACGACGACAACAGAGCCATCCCCCCTATAAACAGGACGACGAATATTCGCCTAGCATTCATGTATCCCTCCCCGGTCAACAATCATTATTACATCTTCCCCCTCGCTTTTCAAGACACCGATTCTCTATGGCAAGCAAGCCTTCACCCGGGCAAGTGCGGTGTTGCCCGACGAAAACACAACTTCGTAGTCTTCGGCGTCCCCGAGGATGTCTGACAACCGGAAGCTCATGGGCCCTCCACCGAGGTAGAGATAAACCTCCTTCCTGCCCTGGCATATTGTTCCCAGAAATGCCGGATCGTAAGGCGTGGAATTGTAGGATCGTTTGGTCGTGGGAAGGCCGGTCATGGCATAGACCCAAATTCCGGCGTCCTGCTCAAGTATGCGGGTGCTGGTTTGAAGCCCGGCAGTCACGATCAACGCTTCGGAAGAGGCGTTTTGCTTCAGCCATTCGAATGCCCGAACATCGTCCTGGCTGACGTAGGCACAGCACTGATCCGGGTAGAAAGTGTGAATCGACGGAGCCTCGACCAGAACGAGCAGGCTTAGTAGAACAACTGGCAGTGCGCTGAGCTTTTTCGTCCTGGAGAGTTGCGCCCCGAGCCCTGCGGCGCCCAGTCCGCCCAGGACGGCCAATGGCAGATACAAACCCATTTGCACAAAAGGTCGATCCAGTAATTGGAAGGTTCGGTCTTGCAGGAAGGAGGTTGCCTCCATCAGCGATAGCCCCGCCATTCCTGCCAGCGTCAGCAAGGCGGCGAGAGTTTGTGCTGGATACGCGGAATACGCCGATAGCAGCAAGACGGCGATGGCGACCAGGAGCGGCCAATTGCTGATGTAGAAACCTGCCAGATCCGGACGCAGCCAGCCCCAATACATCAATCCGGCCACCAGCACGACTCCAACTGCGATCGGTGCAAAGGGAATGCTTGACAATCTGGGATGCACGAGTTTGGCCAAGAAATAGAGCACCCAAGCCAATCCCATCAGGAGACTCGTCCGGGACTGCAGCAGGATCACGCCCGTGAACAACAATCCCGTTACGATCCAATATGAGCTTTTCGGCTTGGTGCCTTTGGCAGCGTACAAATACACGAGCGGACCGGGTAGGACAGCCAGCCCTGCCACCGTCGGATACTTGCCCCAATTGACCCCAAAGGCAGGCATCCAAAAACCGAAAGCCGCGATGAGACCCGCCGCCCACGCAGCAGAGTTGCGCAAACCCGGAGGGCTATTCGCCGCCAGTATGCCAGCCAACGCGAAGATCGAAAAAGGAAGAATGGTCAGAAAGACCTGACCGATAACGGCCAGCAGCAAGGGCGAAGTCTCACCCGAGACCAACGCAACCCAGGCTGTCAGGCAATGCACGCCAAAATGATAGTAGTGTTGAAAAATGCTCTCGAACGAATACAAAGCGTCCGGCCGGGAAGATGGCTCCAGCAGGTTGAGGACAACTGAGTAGTGGGTTGGCGAGTCGCTGTATGGCGGCAAGACCAGCCTGCTGACAAAGGCCAGACGAACCAGCAATAGCAGCAGCAGGGCCGGCAATCCCCAGGCCGCGGCTAACCAGGTCTCCCGCCGGCGGAGAGCCAGCACCAGCAAAATGCCCCCGGCCAGCAAGATCCCATAGGCGCCCGGCTCAAGCACATCGCGTCGAACGAGGCTCGCCAGGAACAGGATGAAGCTCAACAAAGTCACCAGGATTGCGCCTGTCCCCAGGCTCAACGGAAAGGCTATCCATTTTTGATCTCTGGTCGCCCCTGGGAATAGTGAGATCCCCCAACCTCCAAATCCAAGTATTGCTCCAATGAGAAAGAATAGGCTTCTCCAATGCTCAAACAACATTCCCCCACCATCTAACAGGAGCTGCATAGGCTTTCCACCACTCCCTGCTTGTTTCAGATATAGTGTAGCACCGAGCAGAACTCCAGCGGCCGTGTCATGAGAGAATGGACACCGCGTCCCAATGGGGGCGAAAGTGCGCCGGAGCGGCGTAAGGCCTGTGGCTACGTTTCAGTGAATCAGCGGGTCCAGTCGAGATCACTTCACGGTTTCCTTCAGAGTTGCCTTTCCAGTTTCGGCTGCAACCCGGATGCAACCGCAGTATCACGGGGTGCAAAACATGCTCGCAGTAGACAGTTTCACCCGTAAATCTGGCACTGCATAGATACCATTGAACTACATATACGGTGTGGACACATCTGGGCCCGTCTCTTTAATCAGTGGGTTCAGGGTTCAAGTCCCTGGTCGGTCACAAGGAATACCGCGGAAGCGCCGTATCTTCATTTCTTTGGCCCATCTTGGGCGGGTTTTCCCGCGCCCGCTTGGGCGCGAGATGGGCGATGGTCGCTCGAAGCTCCCTCGCCCGAAAGTCCCTGCGACCGCAGGGAGTGTCACCTAAATACCGTCTTACGACGGTATTTTCTATTTGCGGGGCGGGTCATGACCTGGCCGGGGACGGCCGAAGGCCCGAATCACGGACCGATGGGGAAACAACGAGGAACAATCGGCGGAGGTAGGCTCATGTGGGGTGGAACTCCCCAAAAATCATGCCATAAGCGCGCCCAAGCAGAGATACAGCGCGCGCCTCGTTCTGTCGTCTCCGCTTGCTCCGTGTCGGTTCCCTCACCCCAATGTCGCTGCACTCCATTCAGCCTCGCCGTTTCGCTTCCCCATTCCGTTCCCAGTGGCATTGTCCGAGCACGCGCAGCAACCAATTCAAAGCCTCCTTCGCCTGTGATGCGAAACATCCTGATTGTGAAGTTTTGCCTGTATAATGCAGACAGCCTTGGTGGGCAGTATTCCGGCCCTGCCAACTTCATGAAATCGGTCTGGTTGACGACGCTGACTTCGCTTGCCGGAGGGTCTGGCTCTTACTGGCCATTTTTGCATTCTCGGGCCGCCTCCGCGTCGTCGCCGTTTGGCCTAGCGCCATGGAGGTTCGTGGCTTATCGGCGCGGACCTCCCGCTGATTTCGGGCGCACTATCACTAACAAATCGTGCCCTTGCACGGTACTTGGTTCGCATCTTCCAGCTGTGCGCCTGGTCCGTTGCAGATCCTGTGCCCGACGAATCGCCGTCGGAGGGATTTTGCTGCGCTCCCCCGCCGCCGAGATCGATACCGAAAGCTGGATCTAGTTCGTGAATGCTTCTAGCCGAGCAGCCCCTAATCTCTTTGCCTCATGCATCAGGGGGCCAGTGTTCAAGAACTGCCGTAATTTTCATTCGGTACGCCACCGCTTTCTCACAAATCTGCTGCTGTTCGGCCTCCTGGCTTCGGCGGTGGGCCTTCCGCAGTACTCGGTCCTTGCGGCCGGACAGGTTTCCATAACCGCCGAGGGGGTTACATACACAGAGAATTTTGATTCGCTAGCCTCCTCAGGCACATCCAGTTCGGTTCCCAATGGTTGGTTTTTCGCCGAAACAGGAACAAGTGCCAACACAACATACACTGCCGGCACCGGCAGCAGCAATGTGGGGGACACTTACAGTTTTGGGTCAACCGGCTCAACGGAGCGCGCGTTCGGCGGGTTGCGCAGCGGCACTCTGGTGCCCACCATCGGCGCGCAGTTTGTAAACAATACCGGCACCCCAAGTAATCTACTTGTCATTGGCTATACTGGCGAACAGTGGCGCCTGGGCAATTTGGGTCGCCAGGATCATCTGGATTTCCAACTGAGCACTGACGCCACCAGCCTGGTTACGGGGACGTGGGTAAATTACCATCAACTGGATTTTATTGGTCCCATTACCGCAGGAACGGTTGGCGCACTAAACGGAAACGCTTCCACTAACCGCTCGGCGATCAACTACACCATCACCGGTTTGAATATTCCTGACGGGGCCACATTTTGGATACGCTGGATTGATTTTGACGCGACTGGAGCGGATGATGGACTGGCAGTGGACGATTTTTCGCTGACGAGCTTCACTGCGCCATTTGTCAGTTCTATTACGCGCGCCAATGCCAGCCCAACCAACGCATTAAGGGTAAACTTCACCGTCACTTTTTCCAAGCCGGTTACCGGCGTGGATGCGACTGATTTCACCATAGCCGCATCGGGCATCTCAGGGGCATCTGTAGCCAGCGTCAGCGGTTCAGGAAATAGCTACACTATTTCAGTCAACACCGGGATTGGCAGCGGAACGCTGCGCCTCGATCTCGTGGACGACGACAGCATAGTTGATGCGGCGTCTAATCCACTTGGTGGCCCAGGTGCTGGAAATGGCAATTTCACTGCCGGTGAAACCTACATCATCAACAAAGCGGCCTTTCCAACCGACGGCGGCGTCATCGTCAATGAAACCTCAAATGGGTCAAGCGGCGAGAGAGAGTGGGTGGAATTGGTGGTGGTGGGGTCAAGTGCGCCGGTGGACCTTAGAGGCTGGATCATTGATGATAACAATGGCGATTTCGACAGTTTTGCAACTGGAAAGGGCATTTCCACCGGGCATCTGCGCTTCGCGAGTTCCTTGCCAGCCTGTCCAGTAGGACAATCGCTGGCGGCCGCACCCGCAGGAGCGCGCATTGTCATCTACAACTCCGATGATGTCAATTCACCCTTAGGCAGTTTCCCCAATGATCCCTGTGACAGCGATGGGGATGGCGTTTACTACCTGCCCGTGGGCGCATCTTACAATACTCTCCACCTTGAGCAGTGCGCAGATCGCCCAAGGATTTCACCCAGCCCTGGCAACCCTGATTACGCGGGCTGCACGTACACGGCGCCGGCTACCACATGGAATCGTATAGTGCTTGGTAATACCGGCGATGTGATGCAAACCCGACGTCCGGACGGCATTTTTTACCACGGCTTTGCTTTCGGCAATCTCACCGTACCGCCAGCCCCCAACTTCATGGATGGGAATCCGTCATTTAATATTGATGGGCGGACCGGCACCGGTATGGCATACCGGTTTAGTTGCGGTAACTATTTTTCGAATGCTACGGGGCAATTTACACGGGAAGGTTGGGCTGCTGCGAACCCAGGGTCGGCGAATTCAATTCCAAACGCTGCCTTCATTCGTGCATTGCAGCTGGGCAAATTCAATTACTCCGATCTGAATGCCCTAGATAACTGCCGAATTGAACCTGATGTGTCCGCCAGTTTCTTGCAGAGCCAGGTGAGCGTGGGAGAGTCGGCTCAGCTCGCTGTGACTTTGATCAATCGCTATAACACACTAGACGGATTCGCTTTGGATTTGGTTGGGATTGGTCTAATCAACCATTTGCCAGTTGGTTTGACGCTATCGGGTGCGAACCCTCTTTCGAATTCCTGCGGAGGCGCGTTCACGGGTGCTGCTGGCAACTCAAGCTTTGCGCTTTCCGGCGTTGCCCTTGCGAGTATCAATGAACCTGCCCAGAGCACCTGTCAGGTTGTCGTGAATGTTACAGCGAATGCGGCTGGCTCAATGACCGATACTATTCTTGCGGGGGATGTGACGAGCGCTGTTTCGGGTGTCAGTGGTGGCGCCAATATCTTCCCATCCTCCAGTACGCTGTTGGTGGTCGCGCCGACCCCAACGCCGACCAATACGCCAACGGATACTCCGACCGCCACGCCGACGGATACACCTACTAACACGCCGACGGATACGCCGACCAATACGCCGACCAATACGCCGACAGATACGCCGACCAATACGCCCACGAATACCGCTACCGACACTCCGACCAACACGCCGACGGCTACCAGCACGGTGACCTACACACCGACGGATACTCCGACCGATACCGCCACGGACACACCGACGAACACAGCGACCAATACACCGACCGATACTCCGACGAGCACCCCGACGGACACACCGACCAATACTCCGACGGATACTCCGACGAGCACGGCGACGAACACACCGACCAATACTCCGACGGACACTCCGACGGGCACGGCCACGAACACGGCGACCAATACTCCGACGGATACTCCGACCAGCACGGCGACCAACACGCCGACCTCCGCGCCGCCGACGGATATTGCCAAGGACCTGACGGGCAGCAATCAGAGCTTCACGACGAACCCCCAGGTGGCGATCGGTGAGATCGTGCAGTACACGGTAAGTGTCAAGATTTCCGCCCAGCCCATCGGGTCTCACGAATGCGATGATGGTCGATACGATGCAGCAGGGCCTGTCCTTTGTGAAGTGCGACAGCATTGCCGGTCCTGGGCTGACCTTCACGGCGCACTCCGGTGACTTTGCCTTGGTGTGCGCCAACCCGACGCTGGATACGCCGCCGGCGGGTCCGAAATCCGGTTGACGTGGGACGGCGCGTGGCGTTTGACTTCGGCACGCTGACGAACTCCGGCGAGGGAGATGCGACCCTCACGTTCAACTACGAGGTGGTCGTGCTGAATAGCGAGCACAATCTGGACGGCACGGCGCTGAGCAACTCGGCGGTGTTCTCGTGGGATTCGACGCAGCTTGGGCCGAAGTCGACAGTTGTGAATATCGTTGAGCCGGTACTGGAGATCACCAAGACCGCCGACACGACGTTTATCGGCGTGGGCACGGACGTGACCTTCACGGTGACAATCCAGCACGCGGCCAACAGCCACACGCCCGCGTTCGACGTGGTGGTGGACGACCCGTTGCCGCTGGTGCTTGACTACAAAGACGGCTCACTCAGTTGTGCGGGGAGTTCGCCGGCGCCGACGCACTGCCTGTTCAACCCGCCGGTTCCCGCGGTGAACTCGGGCACGATCCACGTCACGTGGCTCGACCCCAACACCTTTGCGGCGGGCAGCATCGGCGTGATCAAATTCACGGTAACGGGGAATGCCACCTTGGTTCCAGGCGTGCCGGTCACCAACACTGCCGCGGTGGATTGGACGAGCCTGCCCGGCAACGGCTGGGGTCAACAGACTGGGAATATCTTCTCAACCGAGCGGCACTACGACCCGAGTGATCCGCTGCACATCAACGGCTATGGCAGAAGCGCGCCGTTCGTTCTGAATCCGTTGGGTGGCGGCGAAGGTGGCGGCGGCTGCAAGAGAGGGGGCAAGAACTGCTTCCAGATTCCCGTCACGGGTTACGGACCGGGCGTCTTCACGGACATCGGGAACCCGCCGGCCGCAGCCGAGTATGCCTCCACGGGTGTGAGGTTGCAGATTCCCACGCTCAAGCTGAACATGGGCATCGTGGGCGTGCCGCTGGTGGGCGGTGTCTGGCAGGTGGATTGGCTGACGGGCGTAGGTGGCTGGCTGCAAGGCACAGCCTTCCCGGGCCTGACAGGCAACAGCGTGATCACCAGCCACGTCACGACGCCCTACGGATCGGACGGACCCTTTGTCCATCTGAACCAGATGGCGGCGGGCGACATGATATTCATCATCGCCTTCGGGCATACGTACATTTACGAAGTGAAGTCGGTGGGTGACGTGGCCCCGGATGACATCACGATCTTGAAGCATGCATCGACGCCGGTGCTAACGCTGGTGACGTGCGACAAGTGGAATGCCGTGACCAAGGTATACGAAGCTCGCATTGTGGTCCGGGCCGTGCTGGTAGAGGTGACTCCGAATGGCCGATAACCATGCACGCTGGGGACGGACTTCATTTCGCGGTGAACGCGCTGAGGGCAGACAGCACATTGAACCCGACAAGAGCAGTCATCGTTCAACATACCACTCTCGATGATGGCACCGCGCAGCTTTCTGGCGGGGTGGATCAGAGAATCAAACACATTGGTAAGAAAAGCGAAGACGTGCTAGGAATCCTCCCATCCGACAAAGTGCGCAATAAACCGTTTGTGAATTCTAAGTGTAGCGGAAAACAGAGTCGCCTTTCCTGCCGTAGGTGGGTGCAATTCGGGTGCGATTGCGAGGCTACGCTGCAGAAATTATGGACGCAGTAGACAGATTTACCCGTAGATTTGGGACTCTCTAGACATTTTTACACGCTGTGGACGCTATAGACATACTTGGCTCGGACATCTAATCAGTGGCTTCAGGGCTCAAGTCCCTGGTCGGTCATGCCAAATACGGTCTCTTGACCGTATTCTTGTTTCATTGAGCCATATTTGGGGGGTTGAAAAAGCGGGGAAATCGATCGGTGTTGCAGTTCGTTGCAGTTGGCTGCACTTGCGGAATGCTCACGGCAACTGGAGTAAGAATCTCATCCATGACACCCGCAGCCTTGGATCATTTGCCTCGTGTGCACCTACAGCTGGGCAAGGCTGGCTTCCAACATCTGTCCTACGGCAATTGCGCATTCCTGGCGAGTACCTCGTAGAGGCTGAGGATCGCGCTATTTGACTGCCCCTAGGGTTAGTCCTTCAACGATATATCGTTGGGCAATTGCCGCGAACATTAGCATTGGCACAATGGAGACGATGGATGCGGCAGTCATTCCGCCCCAATCAATCGCGGCGTAACCGCGGAACCCGGCGGCGGCCACCGTTACGGTCCGGGCCGAATCGAAAGTCAATGCCAAAGCAATGGTGATTTCATTCCATATCCAGATAGCCGAGAGAATGGCAGTGGCAGAAATGCCGGGCGCGGTCAAAGGGAGATATACATTGACTAGGGCTTGCAGACGAGTGCAACCGTCAATTCGTGCGGCATCCTCCAGTTCTGCTGGCACGTCCCTCAGAAATCCTCGCATTAGCCATATTACGAACGGTAAGACAAATACCTGATACACCAGCGCCAATCCGATCTGTGTATCGTACAGACCTATCTTCTGATAAAGCACGTACATCGGAATGATAAATAGAAACTCCGGGAACATATAGGTGATCAAGAGCCAGATGGCAATAGATCCTTTCCCCCGGAATGCAAGTTGATTCAATGCGTAGGCAGCGGGGATCCCCACTACCAACGATAGAGATACTCCCACCAACGTTACGATCACGCTGTTAGTGAATGCGCCGGCAAATCCCGCCGTCTGCCAGATTCGGACATAGTTGCTCCACACTGGCTTGAATATCCATACCGGCGGCATCGCAAAAGCATCCCGTTGGGTCTTCAACGAAATCGAAAAGATCCACAGAAGCGGGAATATGGTCCCCGCAATGGCAAGGATCGCAAGGAAGTAAGCGATGATTGTGATCAACTTGCGTTTGGCGCGGTTTGTCATGGAGCCAGTCCTTCACCAACGCGGGATTTGCTCAAGCGTTGCCTCGTTCCCCGACCCGCATATAGATGAGGCAAAATGCCAGGATCACCGTTGAGAAGATCACCATGAGGGTCATTGAACGGGAAAGAAGCAAGTATTTGAATGCAGTCCGATACGCCAGTGTCTGTACCGATTCTGTCACCATATTCGGCCCGCCGCCGGTTGTCCCAAAAATGATGGCGAAAACCTTCAGGCAGTCAATCGTGCGAAATATCAATACAGTTAGAATGGTGGGCTTCATCATGGGGAGAGTCAGATAACGGAACGACTGGAGACTGGTGGCTCCATCCACTTCGGCGGCTTCGAATGGCTCGCGAGGCAGGCTCCGCAATCCCGCCGATAATATGATGAACACGAACGCCATCTGCCACCAGGTATCTACAAGAATAATGGATGGCATTGCTGTGGACGGCGCTCCGAACCAGGAAGAAGACGGAAACCCGAGCAGTCTGATGAAATAGTTGACGATACCCAGGGTTGGGTCAAGAAGGATTTTCCAGATCAAGGAAACGATAATGCCGGAGACCATGAGCGGCGTCATGAGGATCGTGCGGATAATCCCCATCCCTGTGCCAAGGCGATTGACAATGACGGCCAATGCCATTCCCAAGGCGAATTCCACTGAGACCGCGCCGAAGGTGAAAGTAAAGGTTTGCCCGAGAACCTGCCAAAAGACAGAATCTGTGAAATAGTAGATGTAATTCTTCAACCCCACAAACTCAAAGCGGAGTCCCCAATCCCAATTGAAGAAACTCATGATTATGGAATAGATGATTGGATAAAGGGAAGTAAATCCCAGAACCAACAAGGCCGGCAGGATGTAAAGATAATTGGAGTTGAATTTGGAAGTTCGCTTGTGCTGGATAGAAGAGGTTGCCATGAATTCGTCTATGAAGCTTTGAGTTCCATCCCGGCAGATCATTCCACATGGATTGTCCGCCGGGATGGTTCAAGTCTTGCTATGTGGCGATCAATGTGCCAACGCTATTTGACGACTTGCAACGCCTTATCCTGCAATTCCGCGCAGGCTTGATCTGCCGGCTTGCCGGCATAGATTTCCTGCACGGCATCTACCACCATCATGCCGATTTCTTTCCAGCCTTCAAAAAACACGCCGGTGGGCCGCGAGGTTTTCATCGCAGTCTGGACGGCTTTCACGTATTCGGGGTTCAGAAGTCTGGCTGTACGTTGGATTGTTCCAAGTGGAGAGACGTGTGGCCCCCCCGGTCTTTGTGCCGATTAGCGGATCAACCTGTTTGCTGGTTGCCCATTGAATGAAGTACCACGCGGCTTCCTTGTGCGCCGAATTAACTGGAATGCCTACCCCCCACATCCAGTGGCCTGTCATGGAACCTTTATCAGTCTTTGGCAAAGGCATATAGCCGACCTTACCTGCTACAGCTGACGAGGCCGGATTCTCAAAATCTGGCCCGAACAAACTGGCGTCAACATAAAAGGCGACTTTGCCTTGTGCAAAGAGCTGAGTTGCTTCGTTCCAGTCTATGGATTGGATGTTGGGCGGGCCATATTTCATCAGCAAGGCATAATTGGACAAACCTTCTACGATGCGCGGATCGGTGAAGCGCGGCTTCTTCCAATCGCCGTCAAACCACAGGTTGTATGGAAGCGGAGATGGATCGTTGCCCCAGCTGTCAAAGATTACGCCGGTGAAGGTATCCATGATCGTATCCGAACGGATCCCGCGCACGACCGAGCCAAAGACCTCGCCATTTCCTTCTTCAGTGATCTTCTTGGCGTCTGCAATCAGTTCCTGCATTGTCTCAGGCGCTTTCCCGCCCAGATATTTGTTGACTAGATCTTTATTATAGAAGAGAATGTAAGTCTCGAAGGTGATCGGGATGCCATACAATTGAGCATCCGGGCCATCCAGGGGGTATGTAGCACCTATGCGGAATCCCTCGGGAAAATCGGCCAGATCATAATCCGGACTGGTCATCGCAGGATCGTTGAGGTAAGGAGTAATGGGAGCGAGGAGATTGGCTTGCCACTGGGCGTAACCAACCGAGTCCATTGAGAGGAAAAACACATCGGCCACCGGCTTGTCCGAACGCAAAGCTAGTTCGGCCTTATCGTAGTAGAGATCCTCGGCAAAAGCCTGCAGGTTGACTTTGATGCCGGTCTTGTCTTCAAATTCTTTGACGAACGGTCTCAGTCCTTCTGTCCAGGGATGCTCGTTCAACAATAGGGTAATCTGCTGCCCCTCATAGCGCTTCCAGTCAAAGGTCTGCGGTTGAGTCGAATTCGACGGAGGAGGCGATACCGTCGAAGTGGGAGTCTGCCCCTGACAGGCTGACAGGACCATCATCACGATAATCAGGGTGGCAAACATCCAGTAGAGTTGGGCTTTCATTTCATCTGCTCCTTTCTTTGGGTTCAGGAAAGAGGAATCACCTCTTTTGGAGGACAATCATTCAACGCGCATCTTGCCCAATGTGTCTTCGGCCGCCTGGAGCGTACTCTGAATATCGGCTTCAGTGTGCGCCGTGGAAAGCAGGAACAGGTTGTCCTGCCGCGGTTGAACCAGCACGCCGCGTTCCATCAATCCCTGCCAGAGAATGGGGAAGGGACTGCGCTTAAGAATCGGAACTGCCTCGCGATAATCTTGTGGGAGTTCATCTGGCTCGCAGAACCAGAGTTGGAACATCGAGCCAACTCCGCTCCAGCAAGCGGGAAAGCCTGCGCGGTGTGACAATTCCACCAAACCATTTGCCAGCTTCTCGCCGCGACTATTCATCTTTTCGTACACACCCGGCTTTGAAAGTTCGTTCAATGTCGCGATAGTGGAACTGGTGACGACAGGATTGGAATTGTACGTGCCGCCGTACATTACCTCGCCTTTCGGAATCAAATCCATGATCTCTTCCGAGCCGCCCACGGCCGCGGCGGAGAAACCACCTGCCATTGCTTTTGCCAGAGTCGTCAGGTCTGGCGCGATGCCGTACATCCCCTGGGCGCAACCCAATCCTACTCGGAAGCCGGTCAGCACCTCATCAAAGATGAGAACGATTTCGTTGTCCGCCGTGAGTTGGCGCATGGCTTGCAAATATCCAGGCCGAGGCGATATCCCGCCCGTGTTTCCCAGAATCGGTTCGGTGATGACACAGGCGATTTCATCTTTATGAGCCTTGATGGTTTTTGCCAGCAAATCCACATCGTTCCATGGAAGCACGATGAGGGTTTCAGCCAGCACTTCGGGGATGCCATTGGAGTTGGGAAGGGGACGCGGTGCATTGCGGCGGCCTGCCGCCTCGAGCGCAGGACGGTTGCTCCAATGGATTTGGTCTGACCATCCGTGATAGTGGCCTTCAAATCGAAGAACCTTTGTCTTTCCCGTGAATGCTCGCGCGAGACGAATGGCGCGTTGCACTGCCGCCGTGCCTGAGTTGTCGAAGCGCATCTTCTTGATGGATGGGAGCAGCCCGCAGACTTTGCGAGTTGCTTCGATTTCCAAATCGTGCGCAAGCGAGAAAAGACTGCCGCGTTCTTGCAGTGTATGACATACTGCATCAATGACGGACCGAGGTCGGTGTCCCAAAATCAGCGGGCCTCCACCGACGAGGTAGTCAACATATTCATTGCCGTCCACATCCCAGAGATGCGAGCCTTGGCCGCGGTCAACATATATCGGGGATGGAGACCATCCACTGCCGGGGGAGCGTGTGCCACTGCCCACGCCTCCCGCGAAAGTCTGTTGCGCCTGTTTGAATAGTTCCTGCGAACGATCGGTTTGATACGCCATCTCTTCTCCTGTTCTACCAACCGCCAAAATGGCTACAGGTCTGGCTGGCGATCAGGGCGGCGGCCCTCATGCTTCTGGGGATCTCTCTGTTATTGAGCCAGTTTGCCAGAAAGGTTCCAATGAATGCGTCGCCTGCGCCCAGGGTGTCAACCACTTTTGCAGGATAGGCTCGCTCGAAATAGAAATCTCCATCGAAGGCAACACTTCCGCTCAAGCCCTGTGTCACGACAACCAGATGTGGCCCGCGCCTTTTCATCTGCTCTGCTAGCTGCCGCATATCCAGGCCTACATCCTCGGGCAATGAGAAGAAGGCTATGTCAACATATGGTATCGTCTGGTCAACAAAACCAGGGGTGTAGCGTTCGCCGTAGTCCTGAGAGACAAGAATGCCTGATTGTTTGAAGCGTGGGAGGTACTTTTCTGTGCCACCCTGCCAAGTGTTGTGCACGAGGCGATGTTCCTGAATAAAAGCAATGTCTGATTCGTCCAATGCAAAGACATCTTTTGGCCCAAAATCCTCGTAGACAAACTGGCGTTCATTTGTGTTGGTCAGACGAATTTGGGTACACGCAGTATGCTGACCCGGATAAGCTCTGACGTGCACTGTATCCACGCCTTCGCGGCCAATATCCCGCAAAAGCTTGTTTCCATTCTCGTCATCGCCGATTGCACCGATGTATGCAGTCGGGCAACCGGCACGCTGGAGATGAACAGCCACATTGACTGCATTCCCGCCGCTGAAGGCACGTTCAATTGGAGACAGGTAATGGTCAACGCAATTATCTCCAACAGCAACTGCGATGGTGCTCACGGCCAGGTCACTCCCTTGCCCTGCCCCATGATGCCGCGTCCCATCAGGACGCGCTCATCCAAATCGGTGATCCCGCGCATCAATGATGACCAGACAGCAAACCACTGCAATGGAATCATCAATACAAAAGGAGCCAGCAGGGGATGAACGCCAGGGTATTCCGCGAGGTCGAATATCAACACGCGTGCTCCATGGGTTTCACATATCTTCTGCACGCGTTCAATCATCGGTCGAGAGTCGTCAGTCCCCTTCAATAAGACAACTGCTGGCTTTTCGCGGTCAAGCATCTCGGCAGGGCCGTGTCGGAATTCGGTGGCGTCCATGAATGAGCCGTTGACGCGCATATTTTCCATGAATACTGTAAGTCCAAACTTGTAGGCTAGGCCATAGAGCGGGCCACTGCCCATCGTGTAAAACATGCGTTCGGCCACAAATTGCTCGGCGAGTTTCTTAGTCGGCGCTTCTTCCTCAATGTATTGCCTACTTAACAAGGCCGGAAGTTGGTACAAGCCTTTAATGATGTCGTCCGCGCTTGCGGCGACTTTGAGGCGCGCTATCTCAAGCGAGAAGAGGTAAGCGAACGCCAGCGGCAGAATGTATAAGGCCTTGGAGTTGTAAGCAACAACTTCCTCGGCTTCGCTGGCCATTAGGCTATCCGCCCTGTTGACGATTGCAACCGTGCGAGCCCGGCGTGTTTTGGCGAAGCGTAAAGCAGCAACGGTGTCTTCCGTCGCTCCAGAGAAAGAGGCGAGAAAGACCCAGGCGTTGGAGTTGAGTCGAGTCGGGTTGCGCCAGATGAAGTCATAGGCAGTGTAGACGTCGCTTGGCATGTCAGTGAATTTGTCCAGGAGGTATTTTCCCGAATACAGGTTGACCCATGAGTTGCCGCACCCCACCCAATAGACGTGCGAGACTTTTTCGTCAATTGCGCGTTTCGCCATTTGTCGGATTGCAGGGCCTTGTTCTTTCAGGAACCGCTCCAGGTCCGGACCGAGAACGGGCGCGGTGAACAAAAGACTCTGACGCGCCTTGTCAACCAATGTTGAGAGTTCCATGGGAAGGAAGATATCCTTTCTTGTGAAATATGCGAATTCACGATCCGCAGGATTTGCGGATGATGAAGTTGGTTTTGAGCCGAATCTCCATGGGAGAGGTTTGATCTCCTCGCAGACGCATCAGTAGCCGTTGAGCCGCCACGTTCCCCAATTCCTGCACGGGTTGCGCTACTGTCGTTATTTGTAGCGGACTATACGCAGACCATTCCATATCGTCGAAACCGACCAGGGCTAGGTCTTCAGGGATTCTGAGATTAGCCTGACGTGCTGCGTGCAAGATCCCCAACGTCATAAAGTTGTTGGCCGCGAAGAGGGCGGTTGGCCGTTGAGGGTGGTCAAACATATGGGTTGTAAGATCAAAGGCGGATTGTTCAGTAAACTGGCAGGACTGGATGAGTTGTTCTTCAACGGCCAGGTTTGCATCATGGAAAGCCTTTCGATAGCCCTCCAATCTTTCGGCATTGGTGGAAATGTCCAGGTTGTCAATGACCATTCCAATGCGGGTGTGACCCAAGTGGATGAGGTGGGTCACGGCTTGGTATGCGCCGTGTTCATTATCCACCATCACCGCGTCTGCCGCAAGTCCCTTGACACTACGGTCGAGCAGAACGAGGGGGATTCCTTGCTGAATGAAATGCTCCAGATATGGCGTAGATCGACTGGTGGCAGGGACAAGAATCAAGCCGTCCACCTGTCGTTCCAAGCCGGTTTGGATGATGGCTTCCTCGCGCTGAATATTCTCGTCGGTATTTGCCAGGAAGAGGGTATAGCCGGCCTCCCAGGTAACATCTTCCACACTGCGCATCAAATGAGCAAAAAAGGGATTCGTGATATCGGTGACAACCAGCCCTAGGGTGTGGGTGGACCTTGTCACCATACTGCGAGCAACAGAGTTGGGGCGATAGCCGAGTTCCCGGATGGCCGCCAACACCTTCTGTCGAATGGGTTTGCTGGCATAACCATAGTTGCCGGCAACGCGCGATGCTGTCGCTGGAGAGACCCCGGCTTTGCGGGCGACATCCTTAATGGTGACTTTATTCTTGCCCATAGATATGATAACGTTCTCACAAATGATAACCACTAAACAGAGATGAGTCAAGGTTGTAATCGGTTGACTGAGAGCAGCTCTCGGTCCAGGCGTTTGATCTGCAGTTGGTCTGCGGTCTTCCCGGAAACAGCTCTTCTTTGTCCTCGTTGTCAACCTCTTGCCAGGATTAGCTTTGTTGAAATTGGGCGACTTCATGATAAAATGGCTGTGAGAACGTTATCAGCCATGTAAGCCTTTTTCTTTCGCCTTGTGCGAACAGGTGAGTAAAGGAGGCACTTCTATGTTCAAGAATAAGCTCTGGAGTCTGGCTGTGATCTGTTCCTTTGTACTGAGTGCATGCCAGGGGGGTAGTAAGCCAGTTACCACAATCTTGCGCGTTGGCTGGGCCTCTGAACCCGATACAATGAATCCGCTCACAACCTACAGTACTGAGGCCAACGAGATTATTCAGTTGGTCTATGATAAATTACTGGGCTATGACGTGGATCTCAAAGTCAAACCTGAGCTGGCAAAGGAATACGCCTATTCAGGGGACGGCAAGACTCTCACTTTCAAACTGCGCGACAACGCCAAATGGCATGACGGTCAAGCGGTCACTGCCGACGATGTGGTATTCACCTACAAACTGATCAAAGACAATACGCTTGGGGAATACGCACAATGGTTGACTCACATGGTCTCCATTGAAGCGACTGATCCAACAACCGTGGCACTAACCTTCGACGTTCCGCAGGCTTTCAACCCCGGTCTGGCCATACCCATTCTGCCCAAGCACCTCTGGGAAGGAATGAAGGTTGATGAAATTCAAAAATTCGCCAACGAGAAGCCGATCGGCTCTGGGCCGTTTCGCTTCGTCGAATGGAAAAGCGGTTCCAGCCTAACCTTGGAGCGGAATCCGGATTTCTGGGGAGAAGCGCCGAAGGCTGAAAGAGTTACCTTCGTCCTCTACGGGAATGAGGATGTCATGGCGCAGGCGCTAAAGGGAGGGGACGTTGATATTCTCACGGAAGTCAGCCCGACTGTGTGGGATGGATTGAAATCGGCTCAAAACCTGAAGGTCGTTTCACTTCCGTCTTACTCCTTCCACCACATTGGTTTCAATGTGTCCGAGGATTCTAATTCAAAGGGAAACCCCATGTTGCGTGACAAGGTGGTACGTCAGGCATTGAGTTATGCCTTGGATCGAAACCAGCTTGTTCAACTTGCTTTGGCAGGCCACGGCAAAGCAGGCGATTCGATAATCCCGATTGGCATCGCGGATTGGCATCTGACCATTCCGGCCGACCAGCAGCTGAATGCCAATCCGGACAAAGCAAAGAAGATGCTCGATGAAGCCGGCTATGTTGACAGCAATGGCGATGGGGTTCGCGAAAATGCCCAGGGCGAACCTATGCAATTCCGCTTGATCGCGATTCAAAGCACATCTGTGGATGTGCGGGCCGCACAACTGTTCCAAGATGCAGCTCAGAAGATCGGTGTCAAGCTTGATTTGCAAACTCTCGATGAGAACACGCTGGGCAACACGGTCTACAATACCGATGCGCCGGACTGGGATATCTTTGTGTGGGGTTGGGATTCGAGTGTGCCGGACCCTGATTACATGCTCGGCGTTCCGCTTTGCAGCCAGATTGGCGGCAACAACGATGTGTTCTATTGTAACAAAACATATGACGAGTTGTACGACCAGCAAGCCACTACGCTGGATGTAGAAGCACGCAAGAGAGATGTGGATAAGATGCAGACAATGTTCTACGAGGATGCGGCATATATTGTCATGTGGTATCAGGACAAGCTACAAGCTTACGACACGCGTACCTGGCAGGGATGGGCTGAAATCCCTGGCGGGATCATCTACAACATCACCCGCGAGAACTATATGAAAGTGGAGCCGGTGAAATAGGCGAGATCAGCTCGGGATAGAATTGTGTTGCGTCTCGCGATCTTCCTGAGAAAAATCGGACAAGTATTGGTGACACTATTGTCCGTGGCAACTTTTAACTTCATTCTATTCCGAGTTTTGCCTGGTGACCCAATTCGGCTGATGGCGCGGGCAGGGCATCTATCGCCGGAAGCGATTGCCCGCCTGCGCCAGGTTTTTGGTCTGGACCAGCCCATTATCGTGCAATACTTCTATTATCTGAGAAACGTGGCTACTGGCGAATTGGGAATTTCTGTGACATATCGCCGACCGGTAGCTGAAATCCTACAAGAGCGAATTGCGAATACGCTGATCTTGTTGGGGGCGGCGACTGTAATTGTGGTGGCTATCGGTGTAATTGCGGGGGTAGTTGCGGCCGCGCGACGGGGCTCACGCGTTGACAGCGCGTTGGTCATCACCTCCCTGGTGTTTTGGAGTTTGCCAACATTCTGGACTGGACTGGTGCTGGTCATCATTCTAGGCGTCTACCTGAATGCCTTTCCAATCTCAGGAATGACATCTCCGGGTTTAGGCTCCGCAATGTCCCTGGCAACTCTCCCAGATATAGGCAAGCATCTGATCCTACCGACACTTACACTTGCAATCGTTGACATGGGGCAGTTCACCCTAATCACGCGCAGTTCGTTGATTGACGTGTTAACCGAAGACTACATTTTGACTGCCAAGGCCAAAGGACTGCCAGGGCGCAAAGTCTTATGGGGGCACGGCGTTCCCAATGCTCTCCTGCCTGTTATCACTACCACGGCCCTTTATGTCAGCCTGATAGTTGGAGGTGCCATTCAGGTTGAGACGGTGTTTTCCTGGCCTGGAATGGGTCGCCTAATGTACGATGCCGTTCTGCGCCGGGATTATCCCCTCCTCGAAGCCAGCTTTCTGCTTTCTGCCGCGACCGTCATTCTGGCAAACTTTATCTCTGACATTGCCTATATGCTAATTGACCCGAGGGTAAGAGAGGCATGAGCGAATCTGTCGGGACGATGGTCGAAGTCCCCAAGAATCAGACATGGCAATTGCTGTGGTCAGATCCCCTGGGCCGGGCAGGGAGTGTCATTCTTGTTTCTATGCTGGTTATTGGTTTGCTGGGGCCGATAGGCTTTCCTTTTGATCCAAAGAATGTGGCCGAAACAGCCGCCGGTATTCTGCAGCCGCCAAGTCAGGCGCATTGGCTGGGAACGGATGAGTTGGGGCGCGATGTCTTACGGGCAACGCTGGCTGGTTCACGGGTGTCTTTGTTGGTTGGACTTCTTGCCACGGCCATCTCCATCATCCTTGGCTCAGTGATTGGACTGATTGCAGGATATTTCCAGGGAGGGGTGAGCAATCTCCTCATGCGCCTGACAGACTTTTTCCTTGTCCTGCCCATGCTCCCATTGGTGATTATTCTGGCTGTGATATTCGGGCAGAGTTTCGCCATCATCATTTTGGTCATTGGATTGACTGGCTGGCCCTCGACCGCGCGCATCACACGCTCACAGGTTATTAGCCTGCGCGAACGCCAATTCATCGAGCGCATCCGTTCGTTGGGGGCGACCGATTTTCGCATCGTCATGGTGCATATTCTTCCCAACGTGGCCCCTCTGATCTTTGCCAACACCGTCTTGGTGATCGCAGGTTCCATCCTTTCCGAAGCAACCCTTGCGTTTCTCGGACTGGGCGACCCCGTGCGGGTCTCGTGGGGGACAATGCTTCACTATGCCTTTGAAGCGGGCGCGGCAGGACGCGGGGCGTGGTGGTACCTGGTTCCGCCGGGTTTTGGGATTGTCTTCATTGTGTTGGGCTTTTCGCTCACGGGTCATGTCCTCGATCGCATCTTGAATCCACGCCTGCGGGATTACTGAAATGCTGGAAATCAAGAACCTTTCAATACAGTTCAGCAGCTTGATGGGTACAGTGAAGGCAGTGCGGGATGTTGGTCTGTCTCTGAAAGAAGGGGAAGTTCTTGGCTTGGCAGGCGAGTCGGGATGTGGCAAGACAACTGCCGGATTGTCCATTCCGCGTTTGTTGCCGCGTAATGCGACGATTGTTGCGGGTCAGATTCTTTTTGATGGCGAAGACTTATTCGCCAAGTCCGAAGCGGAAATGGAACAGATCCGCTGGCGTCAAATCTCGGTGGTCTTTCAAGGTGCAATGAATGCCCTCAATCCAGTTCAGACAATTGAGTCACAAATCCTCGAGGCCATTTTGCATCATGAGCCAGAGACATCAAAACAGCATGGCCGCCGGCGTGTTCTGGAGTTGCTGGATATGGTGGGCATTTCCTCCAGCCGCGCGTCCAATTTCCCTCACGAGTTTTCAGGTGGCATGCGTCAACGCGCAATGATTGCGATGGCCTTGGCGTGTAACCCGCGGCTGGTCATTGCCGATGAACCCATTACTGCACTGGACGTGATGGTGCAGGCACAAATCCTGGACCTCATCAAGCGCCTGGGCGATGAACTAGATCTGGCAATGATTCTGATTTCGCATGACCTTTCAGTGATTGCTGAAACGTGTGACCGCGTTGCCATCATGTACGCCGGGAGGTTGGTGGAAGATGGCTCGGTGGAATCCGTATTCAGACAGCCCGCGCATCCGTATACGCAAGCGTTACTGCGGGCATTTCCAAACATTCACAAAGAAAGGCAGTTCGTCGCGGGCATCCCAGGCAATCCTCCGAGCCTAGTACATTTGCCTGCAGGCTGTGCTTTCTATGCGCGCTGTTCCGAATGCACGGACCAATGCACCCTCAGCGAGCCACCCATGGTTAGCTTAGGCGGAGATCACAAAGCTGCATGTTTTCTGCTGAATGATGTTCGATGAACGAAACGCTATTGGAAATCCGCGACCTGAAAGTTCATTATCCCGCGCGGCGCAGGCTCTTTGCCCCGAAAGATGCGCCAACTGCCGTCCGTGCTGTGGACGGTATCACCTTCGATATTCGCCGCGGCGAAGTGTTGGCTGTGGTCGGTGAATCGGGTTGTGGCAAGACCACGCTTGGCAAGGCGCTGACGCGCCTTCTCGATGCCACTGCGGGCAAGGTCCGCTATCGCGGGAAAGACCTGTCCCAATTACGCGGGGATGAACTGCGGAAACCTCCGGCAAAGAGTTCAGACTATTTTTCAAGACCCCTACGAATCGCTTGACCCACGCCAATCTATCTTTGACATCGTTGCCGAGCCATTGCTGATCCATCAACGCGCGGCGTCAGATGTGAACCTGAAACAGCGCGTCCACTACGCATTGGAATCGGCGGGACTTTTTCCGACCGAGGAAATTGCCCAGCGTTACCCGCACCTTCTCTCTGGCGGACAGCGGCAGCGCGTCTCCATCGCCGCGGCGATGGCGCTGGAACCTGAATTCATCGTTGCTGACGAACCCGTCTCCATGCTCGATGTATCCATCCGCGCTGAGATTATCAGGTTGATGCTCGACTTGCGCGAAAGAAATCACCTCACTTATTTGTTTATCACCCATGACCTTTCTTTGGCATGGATGATTGCTGACCGCATCCTGGTATTGTATCTCGGCAAGATGGTCGAGGCAGGTTCGGCTGATGATATCATCGGCAAGGCCGGACACCCGTACACACAGGCATTGGTGTCAGTCATCCCAATTCCAGAACCGAACAAGAGAACGGGGCGGATCATTCTCGAGGGTGAAACACCCTCGCCACTCAACATTCCCTCTGGTTGCCGATTTCACCCACGGTGTTGGAAATGCAAGCAAATGGGCAACCCCGAAATCTGCTTGGCGAAAGAGCCAGAACTCGTTTCAAGTGGCGGAGAACATTTCATAGCCTGTCATTTTGCGGACAAGTAACTGCTGTTATATGCACTACCGCAGGTTATCCTTGGAGACAACATGCGTTGAGCCGACCTCCAGGACGAGGTTCACAAGGTGAAGCAGATAGATCATGGAGCAATCATGTCTATTGAAATGCAGGATGTCATCACTTTGGTTTCGGAACTCGTCAAGATCAATTCGTCCAACCCATGGCTTGTGCCCGGTTCCCCTGGTGAAGCGAATGTGGCCGGCTACATTGCACATTGGCTGGAACCTCTCGGCCTGGAAGTGCGGCTAGAGGAAGTGGAACCTGGCCGTCCGAATCTCATCGCCGTGTGGCGCGGCACAGGTGGTGGAAAAAGCATCTGCCTGTACGCACACAACGACACCGTCGGCTATGCCCTGTGGCCCGACAAGGCACTCATACCTCGTATCGAAGGTGACAAGATGATTGGCCTCGGCGCGGCAGATGACAAGGGTCACGGTGCGGCGGCATTACTTGCTCTGAAGTCGTTGGTCGAGAGCGGCGTTCGCTTACGCGGCGATGTGTGGGTGCTCTTGCCAATCGATGAAGAAGGCACATCGAGCGGTTCAATGGATTTTGTCAAGCATTATCATCCCGATGCAGTCCTTGCCTTGGAAGCATTGGGCATGGGCAAGGTGACTGTTTCGCATCAAGGCTTTGGCTGGCTGGATCTTATCGTCGAGGGGCGTGCTGCGCATGGCTCAGTGCCAGAGCTTGGCGTGGATGCCATCGCGCATATGTCGGAAGTTGTTACCCGACTGCAAAAACTGGATAGGGAGAAATTCGGGGCGACAATACATCCACTCAATGGCAAGACCGTTTTCCATACAGGCACTATCACAGGCGGCACCGATTACGCCACCTATCCCGATCGGTGCGTGCTTGGAATTGAAATCGGCACCCAGCCCGGCGAAACCATCCAAAATCGAGTGGCAGAAATCGAGGCGATTTTTGATGAGGTCCGCCAACTCTATCCGAAGTTCAAAGGCAGGGTGAATGTCAAACTGGCGCGCGATCCTTTCAACCGCGCATGGCCACCAAGAACTATGGCAAATCGTTGCATCTGAGATGGAAACAGAAACGGGTCTGGTTCCTGAAGCGGTAGGCGAGAACTCGTGGGGAGACGCCGCGCTGTTTCAAGAAGCGGGCATCCCCACGCTGATGTTCGGTGCAGCGGGAGGAAACCTCCACGCCCGCGAAGAGTGGGTCTCGCTCACCGAACTGACCAATCTGGCGCGGATTGTTGCAGCCGTGGCGCGGGATGCTCCGCGTGAATAGAAGACTTTCGACCCCAAGCAATGCGCCGATGGATTTGGCGGCCTGAGACTCGAAGAGGCAAGAATCGAGCGCAATGCTATCCACTGCGTGCCTGAGTCGCCTTTCCTGTTCTTAGCTGCAATTCGGGCGCAGTTGCAGTGACAGGCTGTAGAAGCCGTACACGCATGAGGCAGATTTACTCGTGATTTGGGCACTGTGTAGCCGCTTTCTCACGCCACGTACGCTGTAGACATGCTTGGGTCGAACTCATAGTCGCTTGGTCGTAGGCCCCACCCCGCGCAAAGGAAAATGAAACCTCAAACCAAATGGTTGAGGTTTCTTGTTCGATGGTGCGCCGTCCTATCGTCGGTGGCGCACACCCCTGGCGCGGAAGCGCGACCAGCTGGCTTGCCTCAAGCCGATTTTGGGCGGCTGGCCTCCGCAGCTAACCGCCTTCCAGGAGCTTCTTCAAACGCTGGCCGTCCTCATCCAGGGACTTCTGCAGCTGCCCCTGCAGGGCGCCCTCGGCGATCTTGAAAAAGCCCTTTGGCTCCCCCTGCACGTCGGTGGTGATCCTGGTGCCACCACCTTCCGCCGCAAAGGTTTGAATCACCTCGTACGGGACGGGTCCGTTCAATACCTTTGCCCCCCACTTTGCGTTCTTCTGATAGAGGGTGATCTGAAGCGTCGACTTCATGTCCTGGCCCATGAACTTGCGCACCTCGGTGTATTTGGAGCCCACCACATCCTGCGGTCCCTCGGGGATGACGGCATCGACGCCCCCCTGCCACTTGGTTGCGGTGCTCGTATCTGTCGTGTACGCGAACACGTCGGCCACGGACTTGTTGACGACGACTGAGCTTGTAACCTTTATCATAGAGAGCCTCCTTTGGCGGTTAGACGGATACAACTCTTTCATTGTAGCGATTCCGGGTGGTTTGTCAAACAGGGCCGATCCGCGAGCTAGGCGCAGCGCAAAATCCCAGCCCGCTGGACTTGAGCCTGAATACGCTCGGTGATACATCCGGGATCCAGCGGGCTCTGTCTACATAATAAGACTTCGCAAGCTGCCTCGCCGAAAGTGCCGATAAGGCAAGGGTGCTTTCGATGCTTGGCGCGGCAGGCGCCGCAGGCCTCCGTGGAGGGCAGGGCGGTTCAGACTTGCAGAGTTGGCTGGCTGCCAGTTGGAAGGCTGCACAGCAACCGTCCGCCGCGTCTCGTCCGCATCTTGCCGCGCGCATCATCGCCGGGGTGACACTGGCAGCACGCCTGATCCTCACGGTTGTGCCCTGCACACGCTTGCCAACTGAGCGGGTGGCGCACACTGCGGGCATTGGCGGAGGGATGAGTCAATGTTCGTGCCCCCTGTGCCTAAGGCCTTTCCGTCACACAGCATCCCACCGCCAACAAATCTCCGCTGAATACTGATAGCCTCCCCCGATGATTGAATGCCGCCCGCAAGCGTGCTATAGTGATGGCAGGAGCCGGCCATTCCGCAAACGGACGTGTCACAGGAAGGGAGGAACCCCGAATGTCTCCTTTACTCACGAACGGCTTCGCTGCCAAGGAGATAGGCGCTTCGCTGGAGCCCATCAGCTACGTATCTCCGACCGTGGGGGAGTGCGACGTCCGCGTGGCCATCACCCACTGCGGCGTCTGCCATACCGACGTGCACGCCATCGATGATTACTTTGGCATCACCAACTTTCCATTCGTGCCGGGGCATGAGGTCGTCGGCTTCGTCGAGGAGGCTGGGCGGGGCGTAACCGGCCTCAAGGAGGGCGACCGCGTCGGCATCGGATGGCAGGGGCGCGCGTGTGGCCACTGTGAATGGTGCCAGAACGGAGAAGAGCATCTGTGCCGGCACATTGACAAGATGGGGGCATGGGATCCGTACGGCGGGTTTGCTTCCTCCATCGTGGTGGACAGCCACTTCGCCTATCGTCTGCCGGCTGGGATGTCGTCCGCAAAGGCCGCGCCGCTGATGTGCGCCGGCCTGACCGCCTACTCGGCCCTGCGACCGCACCGCCCTTCGGCTGGAAAGAAGCTCGCCATCGTCGGCATAGGCGGCCTCGGGCACCTCGCCATCCAGTTTGCCCATGCTCTTGGCTTCGAGGTCACGGCTGTCTCCTCCAAACCGGATAAGGAGGCGGAGGCGCTCGCCTTCGGCGCCAATCACTTCCTGCTCGCCGATACTGCCAGCCTGCGCGCGGCGCAGTTCGACTTTGATCTGCTGCTGTGCACGACCAGCACGGGCTTTGACTGGGTGGAGTTGATAGACCTGGTCACCAAGAATGGCACGTTCATCCTGGCGAGCTTTCCTGACGTGGCGTTCAACTCCACAGACTTTGTGGCGCACCAGGTATCGCTTACCGGCGCGTTCCTGGGCAGCCCGGCGACGATGCGCGAGATGCTCCAGTTCGCGCAGGAGCACAACATTGAGCCTGCCATCGAGCTGATGCCCATGTCGCGCGTCAACGAAGCGCTTCAGCAAGTCAAGGGCGGCAAGCCGCGCTACCGGATCGTCCTGGTCAACGACCAGGTTGACGTCGCGTCGTGAGGCGATGAAGCGTTTGCCTAGACTGAGGCGTAGCCCAACTGGAACTGAGCCCCGCCCTCCTCCGCAAGATCTTTGACTTCGCGGGATCTGCCACCTGAATACCCTTGGTCGAAGGTTCGAAATCTTTCTGGGCCCACAAATTGCCCGCCAATAAGGGTCGAAACGTAGCCCAACTGGAATTGAGCCTGAATACGCTTGGTCGTAGGTTCCCTCTCCGACCTGGTCCGCCGAGAAGCCGCCAGCCACGTCGCCGGTGGGCGGATTCTTCCTTCTGTGTTGCAGAGGAGCTGGGCGATCTGCCCGGTCCTTGATTGCCTGCTCCCAAGCCACCGCGTAGGGTCAGGCGGTGAAGCCTAGCTCTGAGTGAATGATACATGCGGAGGTCAGAATGAACGAACGCAATCCCAAGCCACCTTCCACGACCACATCTGCCGCCATCAGCTTTGGCCTACTTAGCATCCTGATGTCGCCAGTCTCGGCGTTCGGCTACATCCTCTGGATTGTCAAGGGCATCCTGCTGGGCAGCAAATCAGGGGTCTCGTCGACAGCCCAGGGCCCGCTTACGGCCAGGTATTCTCTACATAAGATCGGCGTCCGGGAGGATGAAGCTGCCGCCCGGCTCTTGCCGCTGGTGCCCGGAGTGCCCCCGCTCGCGCTCCGCATGGCAACTGGCCCGACCCTGCTCGCAAACCGGCTGACCGGCTACTTGCCGAAAGCGTTTCGCTACCCGTTCGAAGGGGAGGTGGGAGAGGCCGCGGAAGCCTCCGCTCGCCAGACCTTTCTGGATGCGGTCGTCGAACGCTATCTCCCGCAGATGACCCAGTTCGTCATCCTGGGCGCGGGCTTCGATACGCGTGCATACCGCCTTCCTCCCGGCGCGAACGTGCACGCGTTCGAAGTCGATGTTTCCCAGACGCAGGCGGTCAAGCGCGACATGCTACAAAAGGCCGGGGTCGACGCCTCCCGGATCACATTCGTCCCCGCCAACTTCGAGAAGGAAGAGTGGCTCGCGCGTCTGGTCGACAGCGGGTTCGATCTATCCCGACCGGCGTTGTTCCTGTGGGAGGGCGTAATGATGTACCTCGACCGCGCCGCGGTGGAGGATACCTTCCGCAAGATTGCCACCAGCGCGAAAGGCAGCGTGGTTGCCTTTGACTATTTCACGACCGAGGCGCTGGTCTCGAATAAGCTCTATTGGCGCTATGGCCGCTACGCGACCAAAGCTGCCGGGGAGCCGCTCAAGTTCGGCATCGACAGCACGCCGCCATCCCGCGAGCGCCTTGCCGAGTTCCTCCGATCCTGCGGACTATCTCTTGATCAACACCAGACGCTCGGCAAGGACACCGAAACCGACCGCGCCTGGGGCGGCTTTGCAACGGCGATGGTGAGGTAGGGGCCACAGAAATCATGCCGAATCGTAGCCCAACTGGAATTGAGCCTGAATACGCTTGGTCGTAGGTTCGAATCCTACTGGGCCCACAAGTTCGTCGTGAGGTGGGGCAAGATCGGTGCCCAACTGGGTTTGAGCCTTGACGAGGAGAAATGCCTCGAGTCTCGAGAGCCACACTAGAGATGCCAATGCAAGTGCGTCAGGCGCAGCGCATTTTAGATGAGTTTTTCGGTGATCGCGATGCATATCCGGACGATGATGTCCTCATGCGTACGGGAATCTGCAAAGTTTTGGCTGAGGAGTTTCACCCACTTGTACGCCTCGCACAATCACTTCGCGGCGTGCGCAACCTTCGACTGCATTCTCCCTCAAATCCTGGTCCTGACGCAATCATCACTTTCTGGTGGCGCCGCGCCGCTAGGTTGCAGATTACCTGTTCCAACGAAGGTTATAGCCGCGCCCTGGAACGCGAGTACCTTCGTGACAAAGGCAGTGGCCTCATGCATCAAAATTGGGAGCGCGACCCATCGACTCGCCATGTTGTTGCAAAGGGGCCCGGTTATTTCGAACCGCCTGCCGATCTAGAGCTGCGACTAGATCGCATTCTCGCGGCCATTGATGAGAAGGAGAACAAATATCACTCTGCAACCGAGATTCTGCTCGTGCAAGAAGACCCGGCGGGTTATCAATACCTGCAGGACGGGCGTCTGCACGATCGCCTGCGAGCAAAGGTTCTCAGTGCGGGCTCTCACTACCGTCACATCTATGTCAACTACGGAGACCGACTTCGACGCATCAAGTAAGGCCCAATACCGCGCCTAGCGGACCGGTGGGATTATGCTTGGTGTACAAGCATTCTCTGGCTTCCGGTTTGTTCTCTCCTCCCGAGCCATCACAGACGAGGGCTCCGGGCCTACAAGGCACCTCGCCCATTGCAGTCCTGCCGGGTTCACAACTCCTATGCTACAAGGAGCAGAAACGTAGCCCAACTGGAATTGAGCCTGAGTACACTTGGTCGTCGTATTCCCTGCGGGACACGGCGCGGCGAATCCGACTGGGTCCACAACTTGACATGCTGCTTAAACGAACGAAAGGATGCCGAAACCCATGCGACATAGCCGCGCCAAGGTGATCGAGCGTACGATCCGCGAGTACAAATTGCTGGATAGGCTGGTCTCTAAACTTACGAACGAGCAATGGAAGCGGCCATTGCTCCGGCCGGAGACCAAAGATCCGTGGACCGTCAAGGACGCGCTGGCCCATATCACCCACTGGAAGGCAAACGTGGCCCGCTCCGCCCGGCGGCAGCCCAGGCCGCTGGAGGAGCGCGGGCTGGACGTAACGGCAGGCAACCGTCTCATCTACAGGCGCTGGCGCCGCCGCTCCCCACGGGAGGTGCTGGCCTGGCACCGGCAGGTCCAGAAGGACGTGCTCGCCGCGCTGAGGGAGGCGCCCGCAGAATGGTTCAGCAAGCGGGACCGCAGCCCGGATTGGCCCTCCGACCTTCTCGGTCACTCTGAATTCCACCGCGTCAAGGATATTGAGCGCGCCCTGGCGAAAAAGCCAAGTTAGCCGCGAAAAATCAGCACAGCCATGCGTCACACGCGCTCGGAAGTGATCCGGCGCACCATACGCGAGTTCAGGCGCCTCGACCGGCTGGTCTCCAAGCTTACGACCGAGGAATGGAAACAGCGATTGCCCAGGCCCGAAACCAAAGATCCATGGACCGTGAAGGATGCGCTTGTCCACATCACGTACCGGAAGGCCAACATGGTTCGGACCATCCGGAAACAGCGCAGGTCGGCCGATGAGCGCGGCTTACCCCCGGACGACCTCAATCGCCTTGTGTACCTCCGTTGGCGTGACCGCTCTCCACAGGAGGTCCTTGCCTGGCACCGGCGCCTCCGCAGAGCCAAAGTCGTAGCCCAACTGGAATTGAACCCGTATACGCTTGGTCGTAGGTTCGAATCCTACTGGGCCCACCTTTTTGACCATTTCGAGTGCGGGCTTCATGCGGGTTGCGACAATTCGAACCATCAATGCTCGTCGGGAGAAAGAACCCATGGCAATCATGCGCAAAGCAGGGCAGCAATGGCGGAGGCCGGCCGGCTGGCCCGGTAGATTGCTATTGAGGGCAATGAACATCACTCATTCCAAGCTGACCGACTGGGGATTGAATCATGTCCGAATCGAGACACACGACACAATCCTTGACGTAGGCTGTGGCGGGGGTGGCACGGTCCACAAGTTGGCCAGGATCGCCTCAGGGGGGAAGGTCTACGGCATCGATTTCTCCGAGGAGAGTGTCACGGTATCCCGCACAACAAACAAGCCGTTGATCAAGATGGGCCGCGTCGAAATACGACACGGTTCTGTGTCTTGCTTGCCGTTCTCCGACAACATGTTTGATCTCGTCACTGCTGTGAACACACACAACTACTGGCCTGACATGGTCGCCGATATGCAGGAGGTTCTACGTATACTGAAACCTGGCGGAAAGCTGATGATCATAGGAGGAGCATACAAGGGCGGGCAGCATGCTGCCCGCAATGAAAAGTTTGCGGAATTGGTCAGAATACCACTCCACAGCGTAAGCGAACTTGGCGAGTTTTTCTCGATGGCCGGCTATTCAGAGATTCAGATGTTTGAGGAGCAGGATCGAGGTTGGATATGCGCGGTAGGCAGAAAACCAATGCAGTTACTCTGACGCCTAGGAAAGAACTCCCGAGCAGTGCACGCGCGATTGAGAGGTGGGCCCGACAGCATGCCGCCCTGGAATTGAGCCCCGCAGGTGCCGCGTGCTTTCCGCGGTATGAAGACGCTTGCTCGCAGGCCCCCTTACAGAACCCCGCAGGAAGGGGCACGTAAAGAAAGGCAATCATGACCCACACACGCGACGAAGTCGTCAAGCGCGCCACACGAGAGTTTCGGCTGTTGGACCGCCTGGTCTCCGGGCTGACAGCCGCGGAATGGAGAAAGGCCGTACCCCGGCCCGAGACCAAGGAGCCGTGGACGGTAAAGGATGCGCTGGCCCACATCACATATTGGAAGGAAGGCGTGGCTCTTGCGGCACGCAGGCAACGCAGGCCGCGAGAAGAGAGCGAACTCAATATCACGGAGGGCAATCACCTGGTCTATGCACGGTATCACAAGCGTTCAGCACGAGAGGTGCTGGAATGGCACAGGCGGGTACAGGCAGATCTGCTGAGGGCGTTGCGAGAGGCGCCGGATGAATGGTTCAGCCGGCCCAGCCGTGGGGACAACTGGCCGTATGATCTCGACGGCCATTCGGCGGAGCACCGCGTGAAGGACATCCAACGGGCGCTGGCAAAAGGCAAGAGCAAGGCGGCCTGATCAGGTCCCACGAAGACGCGAAATCATAGCCCCACTGGAATTGCGCCTGAAACCGCTTGGTCGCCCTAGGCGGGACATGAGCGTCAAGAACACTCCAAGGAGGTGATGCAATGAAACCATTCGGAATGTTGTCTGCTCTGTGCATGCTCGGCTTATCCATTTTGGGCTGTAGTCCGGCAATTCCGTCCCAACCGACCCCGATTGACCTGCCAAATCACGAACCGTTTCTGCTTTCTAACGATTTCGCCTACTCATCGACATTCACGGGGAAATGCAAGGGCCCTTGTAAGGCTTACCTCAACGAGCAATCCAACATGAGGGTCGAACTCTATACCAATGGCGATCTTACAATAGCCTTTGGTCAAATTGATGACGCTCACACTGAAGCGCAGGGCACGCTGCTGCTCAAACTAGTCTCCGAGTTCTTTGGCCCGGAGGCTTCATCTTGGGTTGCCAACAACATCCAAAAGTCCATCAACAATGAACAGACTACAGATATGAACGGTTACCGCCTTTTCATGCGAATCGCATCACAGCCGTTGGTATTCGGCCTCATCGCAACACCGCTTCATTGACGTGCCATTGCCGCAAGCACCGCGCACCGAACAACTTGCAGACCTTTGGTTCCGAAATATCACCATAATTCGTATGGGAAATGTAGCCCAACTGGAATCGAGCCAACCGCTAGGGTCGGCGACTGCTTTACAGCACGCCGAACATGGACTGCCAAGCCGGGGCAACCATGGGTCGAACAAATAAAGGTCTTGGAGGGCTTATGTTCACAAGAAAGGCAAAGGCCCCAAGTCCGGACCAGCGACCCAGACTAGACAACGCACTCCGTAAACTCAAGAGCAGGCTCGCTGCCTTTCCGCGAGTCAGTAACGCTCACACTGAGGACAAACGGGTACTCGAGCGGAGGAAGGTCTTGAGGGCCATGAAGTCGGCGTCGGAGGAGGTTGGGCCCTGCATCATGGATGCTATGGACATTTGGCCAGACGGGAAGCAGCCGCTATCGGAGTTGCTAGACGGAACCAAACTCATGGCCAAGATAGTTCAAAATCTTCTCGAGGAGAATCTGCTTTGGGACCGGCCTGAACCGATGGATGACTTTTCCATGAACCGACGCCGACAAATTTTTGCCGAAAACAGGACGCTTTCACGGGACGGCGATACAAAATTCGCCGCCGCCTCCGCGGAGATCTCCGCGCTGACTGGATTCAGACTTGTGGACTGAGGCGGCTGTCGGCCCCAGTCCTCGGATACGATCCGAAAGAGGATTCTCTGTCACCTACGCCCGGATTACCTGAGAGGCACTCCGCGACCGTTCCTAGTGCGCAGCGCAAATTCCCGCGAGAAGAGGCGCCCGAACCATAGCCCAACTGGAATTGAGCCTGAATACGCTTGGTCGTAGGTTCCCCCTTTGCTGCGCTGCGGGGGCGCACGCGGCGAATCCTACTGGGCCCACATTTGGCGCATCTGTTAAGGAGCAGTTAACGCTTCAGGAGGGTCGACAAATACGTTTGTCTGGCATTTCTGAGATGACTACTAGGCATATTCGGAAGAAAGGCGGCTGTTCGTATGCTCAATTCAAGCTCTGTTCTCGGTTCGTACGCTGATGTGCGCTCGCGCGTTTTGCAGCGCCTGAACGCCGCGCATATCGATGACCACCTGTTCGAATTGATCCAAGCGGCCTATGCCAGCGCTTTGGCCGAGGAGAACCTTGTCCTCAGTAGTGTTGAAAAGCGGCGGCTTCTAGCAGATGTACTCAAGTCGGTTCTCGAGCACATGAACCGGCGACTTGTCGATTGACAGGCGATAAGTTCGATCAAGCTATCTCTAGCACACTTAAGTGGCGCCCGATTGCCATACTGGCGATAATCATCTCTGCTTTCCCCCGCCGTAGATAGGTAACCCATTACGCCGCGCCGCTTTTTTCCAACTTCACCAAGAGCCGACTAACAGCCGACCTAAGTTCTTGCGCATCTTCGTTGTTCTCCACACCACTACCGAGCATGGCGATCTGTTGCCGCACGTCTGTTTGAGAAAAAATGCCGTAGACGCCATCGGTAATACTCAAGTTTTCGTGCATTAGGTTTTGACTGACGGCCTTTAGTGCAGATACATCTTTCGCCATGCTGAGTGCATACACCGCATGCCCACGCCTGAACTTATGTGGGGTCAGTGATAGGGCAGGCTAACCCTCTTAGGCGCCTTCATGAAATCACGCGCCCGCAGGGGTAAAATCGTAGCCGAACTCGAATTGAGTACGCATACGCTTGGTCGTAGGTTCGAATCCTACTGGGCCCACAAATTGATCGATGTTCGCAAGGGCAGAGATGACAGCCGCGCATGAGCATGCAGGGGCGACAACTCCCGCAAAACCGCATCCCGGACGCCTTGCTTGAAACTCAATTCGTTCGGCGCGATACTAAGGTGGAGCGAGCGTGACCTGGTCCCCTGGATCGGGGAGGCTTGGGATGCATCCTGAGTGGGATCTGATCGGGGAGGGCAGGGATGATACGACTTTCACTCCAAAAGCGCCGCGGGATGGCCGCCTGGTGGTTGATCGTCCCGGCTTTGGCTACCTTGGTTTGCAGCAGGAGCCCGATTCCACTGGCGGGGAGCGGGCCCACCGTAACGACTGCACCCCTTGGTTCCCCCGTTGGTTCGCCGACCGCAGCGATTGCGCCCACAGCTTCGCCGGAGAATGCGGCCGGAACGCAACCACCTCCGCAATCCACAACCAAGGCCCCATACACCTTTTCAGTCACTGACCGCTACCCGCTGCCGCACATACCGGCGGCAGGCAATGGCCTGATCACCACTCCGGGGAAAGTCTGGGTGGGGAGTGCCAATGGCATGGTGGATGTGTTGGATGCCAAGAGTGGCCAGGTGGTGCAATCCATCGCCCTCTTCCCGGATAGCGGCGGCCTCATGGCGCAACCTGTCTTTGATCTGAAGTTTGACGGGCAGCATGTCTGGGCTTTGACGGTATCGAAGATAGGCCAGAAGCCAGACGCGCTGTTTGCCATCGACGCGGTCAGTGGAACCGTGCTCAGGCAATTTGATGCCTCCCAATGGGAAGGGGAGCTCGACCAAAAGCTGGGCTTTACTCCTGGCAAGATATGGGCGTCACACCAGATGATCGACGTTAGCACGTTCGACGTGAAATATGATGTCGTCCCGTGGGGGGATTGCTATGCCTATGATGGCAAGGGCTGGATGTGGATCACCGGAAACTGGTACGTAAGTGACTGCAATCCCGTCCTCTCGGTCGTGAATGTCGATGATCCCGGCCAACACTACGCAGCCTGGTCTGCCGATCTCAAGGGGGATGCGTGCGCCAGGCCAATCACCTTGATTGGGGACCGGATGTGGGTCGCCATGTCCGTGCCTGCCGGTGACGGGACGCACGCCGCCGCCCTGTGGGCCTATCCTGCCGACGGCAGCAAGATGACCAAGACAACGCACCAGCCTTTGGTCATGGTTCCATCTCCGGATGATCTGCCCACCGCGCTCGTTGGGGATCAAGATGGCTTGTGGATGCTGGCCGGTGGCGATAAGTGGGGATACCTATATCGGTTCGATCCCGAGACCGGAGAACTCCTTAGCAGCCTCGACCTGGTCGGCGCAGAGTCAAAGAAGACGTTTACCGCCAATATTGCTTTGGATGACCATGATCTCTGGGTCGCCATGGCGAAGGAATTGCTTCGCATCCACCTGAGATAGAAGGAGCGCACACAGAAGAAGGAGGCCCAAGCACCCCCCTCCATGTCCCCATATGGGGCGATCGGAGAGTATCGTGGCCTGATTGGATTTGAGCCTGCATACGCTTGGTCGTAGGTTCGAATCCTACTGGGCCCACAAATCACCTGCGAGCAAGACCAAAGTCGCAGCCGAACTGGAATTGAGCCTGAGTGCGCGTGGTCGTAGGTAAGTGCCCGCCAAGGGCATCGGACCCTACTGGGCCCACACCCAATGCTAGCAGCGCGGGAAATGGGAAGCCGATGAATAGAAAACTGCTCTACTCACTATTCGTATGCAGCCTCATACCTTGGGTGTTGGGAAATGGACTTCTCCCGCTCCTACCCGTGTACGCCAGCCAATTGGGCGCGACGCCTGGCTTGGTTGGATACTATCTATCCATATCCTATCTGGCTCTGGCGCTAGGATCACTGGCGGCGGGCTGGCTATCCAATAAGCTTCAGCGTCGCAAGACGGTCGTGATCATATCCGGCGTCTTGAATGTCCCTGCAATTTGGCTGATGGGACAGGTATCGAGTGCCTGGCAGTTGACCCTATTGACAGCCTTTGTCTGGTTCCTCGGTGGACTCGGGCTGACACTCATCACGATCCTGGCAGGGCTATTCGCCGAGAAACATGAACGGGGGCGCGTGTTCGGCATACTTGCACTGACGAGCGCCTTGGGGGCTTTGATCGGAGGCCTCACGATCGGTGCCATCGCCGATCGGTGGGGATATCCCACCTTGTTTGCTTCACTGGCAGTCTTCGCGTGTCTGCTGCCGTTGATTGGGTTGCTCCTGCAAGACAGGTCCATGGTCCAACGGGGCAAATCATCAGCAAAGGCCGCAACGCCGCGACTAGGGCGCGCCTTCTATTTGGTCTTGCTAGCCAGCACGATGGCCGGCATTGCTCTATTTGTCGGTCGCCTCGGCACCTCCCTGGCCATGCACCAACTCAATTTCCTGTCGGGGGCAATCACGAGCACAGCAGCGATCGGCGGTCTGATCGCCCTGCCTTTGTCACCGCTGGTGGGACGGCTATCGGATCGATTCAACCGCAAGCTCCTGTTGACCATCTGCTACTTCATGGGAGCGTGCGGTTTGGAAGTTCTATCTTTCTCTACCGGTCTATGGCAGTTCTGGGTTGCAGCCTCCTTCCTTTCCATTCAAGCTTACGTTGGTACTGGGATCGGATCTGCCCTGATAACCGATCTCGTGCCGCGGGAATCGCTGGATAAAGGACTTTCCATCTTTAGTTCGACGAGCTGGATCGGGGGCATCATTGGTTTTGCTGCCTCTGGAATTGCCATTCAGAGATTTGGCATGAATACCACGCTTGTAGCTAGCGCTGTTGTGGCACTCCTGTCGATCGTCATCTTGGTGCCCGCTCGTCATCAGCAACCGCTGCGACGCACTTGATGCATTTTGTAGCCCAACTGGAATTGAGCCCCCCTCGCGGGATCTCCGACCTGAATACGCTTGGTCGTAGGTTCGAATCATACTGGGGTCACAAAATCTGTCCAGAGCAAGCCAAAATCGTAGCCCAATTGGATTTGAGCCTGAATCCGCTTGGTCGCAGGTTCCCTAAAGCGTGCCTGCGCGACGAATCCTACTGGACTGACAACGCATGCCCGTAGTTCCGTATGAAGTAACACAAGGAGGAGCCCATGTCCACAGAGACGAATAAAGCCATTGTGAGCCGTTTCTTTGAGGAGGTGTTCAACAAGAGAAATCTTGCATTGGTCGAGGAGTTCGTCGCCCCAAACTACACTAACCACAGCAGCCCGATCCAGATTTCTGGACCTGAAGGGGCCAAACGAACCATCGCCGCCGAATTGGAGGCTTTTCCTGATCTGCACACAACAATCGAAGATATCATCGCAGAAGGAGACAAGGTCGTGGTTCGATGCATAGACCGCTTTACCCATCAACCCGATGGCAGGCAGATATCGCTGACTTGGATTGAGATACTCCGTTTGGAGAACGGCAAAGCGATTGAGGCTTGGTTTGAGGGAGATATCACGCCCATGATGGAACAACTCAACGCCGCTCTTGCACGAAAGTAGCTTAGAAACCCAAGTCCTCTGGGCCATAATTGCACTTTAGACAAAGGCACAACTGTAGCCGAACTGGAATTGAGCCTGAATACGCTTGGCCGTAGCAAGGAGGAGGGCATGCCTGAGAAACCGCGTTTTGGCATCTTCATCCTACAGATGCTTCCCGTTCCACGGATGATCGAGCAATGCCAATTCGTGGAGGCCCTGGGCTATGACAGCGTATGGATTGCCGATCAGTTCTACAATCCGCTGCGATTGGGCGACCCGATGTGGGAAGCATGGACATTATTGGCCGCGGTCGCTGCACAGACAGCCCAGATCCGCCTTGGCACGCTCGTAACGAATTTCATCTATCGCAATCCCGCATTGGTGGCGAGCCAGGCCCTCACCGTCGATCATCTGTCGAACGGACGGCTGGAACTGGGCCTGGGTGCAGGTTTCAGTCCCAAGGATCATCCGATGACCGGAAGCGAAGCCTGGCAGCCCCGAGAACGCGTTCGGCGTTTCCGCGAGGCGGTTCAGATCGTTGACTTGATGCTTCGCAACGAGGTGACTACCTATTGCGGCCAGTACTATCGCGTCAAGGATGCCGTGTTGTCGCCGCGCCCTATCCAAAAGCCGCGCCCGCCTTTGACTCTTGGTGTGACGGGGCCAGTGGCAATGAAGTTTGCGGCTGCCTGTGCGGATACCTGGAATACGCCCGATATCAGCCCGACTGAGTACAGCAGCGGGGAACGCATCTCGGCGCAGCAGGCGCTAGAAGCGTGCCGAAGGCGACAAACAGCTTTCGATGAGCATTGTGTTGCATCGGGGCGCAACCCGCGTGACATCCGCCGCTCTCTGCTCATTGGGTACGCCAACAATGTCCCGACGGATTCACTGGATGCCTTTCATGAATACATCGGTTGCTATCGAGAAATCGGCATCGACGAATTCATCTTTTTCTGGATGCCGGATGAGTATCGTGAGGTGCTGGCGAATCGCATCTCTGGGTTCAACCGCAACATGGTCGAGCGTGTTGCTACCGAGGCGATCCCAGCTTGGCGGAAGTAGGGGCGAATTGCGCGTGGCCGAAAACCCGTCGAACTGGCGCTGCGAGGGCCCTCGGTACACAACCGCTCCTCTGGAGCAAGCAAAATCGTAGCCCAACTGGAAACGAGCCTGAAGACGCCTGGCCGCAGATTCCCCAAAGGGTGCTTCGCGATGAATCCTACTGGGCTACCTCCGGCATGGGCATCACGGAGTTGACCAGGCTGGCAAACGTTCTCGCCTGTATAAATTGGGTGCCACGCTGAAACGCGCAAGCTTGTGCCCGCGGGACATCTACACCGCTCCTCCCTTGACTTCCGCCTGCCGCCTTCGATCCAGAGTCGCCTTTCCAATTTCGGATGCAACCCGCATGCAACCGGGAAATCACGGGGTGCAAAACATGGACGCAGTGGACAAATCCACCCGTAGATCTGGCACTGCCTGGACGCTATTTCACCACATATACGGCGTGGACACATTCGGGCCCGTCTCTTAATCAGCATACTATAGGGAATAAGTAAAGAGTTCTTGGCGCAGGGCTGTCCAGCGCTGAACAGTACCCTGTGGGTCAGGGGGATTTTAAGGATGGTGTGCAAGCCAAGCCGAGGAGCGCTTGGAAGCGGAAAGCTGTGCCCGGGACCCGGGTGAACCCTGGCCGGAAATCCTGGGATCGAACTAGTCATGCGAGGTCAAGCCTCAGGATACTCTATCCGATGTGACCAGGCGGCCGGGGCAACCAGGCTGATCTAACGAGGTCGGGAGAGCGCCTCAAGTGGGCTCACGGTGTCCCCGGGTGGGAAACGGGCGCAGGCTGCGCATCGAAGGCGGGCTGATAGAAAGTTTGGTTTTGGATGAGGGCCCACAAGATGTGCACGAGCTTGTTCATGAGAACGCCCAGGGCTTGCATCTTGGCGAGCGGGTGGTGCGGCCTCCTTTGCAGGTGAGCGTACAGTTGGGCAAAGCGGACGTCATGTTGAATCAGTCGCAAGCAGGCGAAATAGAGCATGGTGCGCAGACGCGGTCGGCCCTTGTGCGACATGGGCGTGGGGCTGCGCTGTTTCTTGCCGGAGGTGTTGGGGGTGGGCTGGATGCCGGCCAGCTTGACCCATTGGGCGGCAGAATGATAGCGCTGCGGATCCCCCACTTCAGCCAGGAAAGTGGCGGCCGAGACGGGACCCAAGGCTGCCACCGAGAGCAGATAGGGAGCCTCGGGCAAGGAGTTCAAACAAGCGGTCATGGCGTCGGCCACCTGCCGGGCTTGCTGCTGCAAGGCCTGCAAATGGGCGGAGTGTAGCCGGATGGCCAGTTGCAGGGCGTCCAGTCCCTGCGTGAGCCCCAAGGAATGGGCCGCCAGGGCGTGCAAGCGGCGAAGTTTCGAGACCAACAACCTTCTGCCGACTAGGGCCAGGCGAACCCGTGCTTCAAACGCCGGGCAGCTCATTGACCGGACGAATGCTGCCGGTGTGCAGGTGGCTAGAAGTGCCCGGCAGGTCTCACCCTCCAAATCCTGAAAGACCTGGAACAATTCGGGAAAGACCTGTCCCACCAGGCCCCACAACACCTGCTTCTCCCGGCGGATCGATCGCTGGAACTGGTCGTAGAGCGTGACGTACTGCCGCAGCTCCTCATAGGCTCCGCACTGCAGGCGAGTTTGGGTGTAATGGCCGGTGCGGCAGAGTTCGGCGATCTGCTGCGCATCGCGGCGGTCGTCCTTGGAACGGTCCAGTTGATCGCCTTCCCGGTGCTTCTTGACCGTGTAGGCATTCACCAGGCGATAGGCGATCTGCTGCTGCTCCAACTCGCGGGCCAGCAGCTTCCAGAAATAGTTGGACGGTTCCATCGCGACCACTAGCCGGGAAGTCTGCGCCTGGCACCGCACGGCTTCCAGACGATCCAGGAAGTACTCATAGCCGCGGCGGTCCTGGGAAAAACTGAAGTGGTCCAGCCGTTCGGCATCCTGGTTGAGGATGACGGCCACGTTCTTCTCCAGCGCCAAGTCCACCTCCACATGCAGACTGGCTGGAGCCGCTTGCGCCCATCCTTTTGATATGTTAGATTGAGCCATGAGGTATCCTCCGAAGTACGAATTGACCCACAACCGGTTCATGTACAAAGAGGATACCTTACTCATTTCCCCATACTAGTGGGTTCACCTGTGCCTGCGGCACTGGCGCAGGCAAGTCCCTGGTCGGTCACCTAGATAGAGGAATTCGAGCTTCAGCCCGCCCATAGCGGGGCACCAAAAAGGCCTCCAGCATTCGGACGCTTTCATTTCTATACCAACGCCATCTGCGCACGGATAGATCTCAGCCTGATCGTTTCGATTTCGTCGATTGGTGCGGCATCTCTGTCCCTGGCGCCGGCCTTCCTCGATGAGATGAGCTGATCCAATGTCTGAACCGCTTCCTCCTGCACACTGAGCAGAATCGGAAATCGCGGCATAGGCAGCAACTCTGTGGCCGTCTGTGAGCGCCAATACTTATCTCCCAGCATTCCCCCTGTCGATGGGCGCACAAAGGGCAGCAAATGGAACCTGCAAGATCTGGCGGGGATTTGGGAACATAGTAGCTCTGATTTATCCGAATTGATTACAAATGGCACTTTCTAGGCGATGGGGAAATCGATATACTCTTGTCATTCCAAACCATTTTCGCCGGTACAAGCACGCGAGACCCTGGAGGCATTCGCGACCCAGTCTCATTGCTTGTCGTGCGCCGTGGGCGGTTCTTGAACATTCGACTGAATTCCCGCTGCCTGGATATCCTCGGCCTGCTGGTTGATTCCGAGCAGCCTCTGTCTGCGGCCCTCATAGCCAAACAGGTGAACTTGTCCCCACGGATGGTCCGGACAAGCCTGGCTTCGGCGGAGTACTGGCTTGGAGAAAGGGGCATGCGTCTCAGTCCCGTTCCGGGCAGGGGCTTTTCCCTGATCGGGCCGGCGGAGTTGCGGAGGAGACTGGCCGACGCAATTCGGGAATATGATCATCCCTTGCCTTGGCTGTCTCCCTCTTCCAGGCTCTATGTAGTACTGCTTACCCTTTTTTTCCCAGAAGGGCCCCCACAGATCAAACAGCTTCAGCGAATACTGGGACACTCACGGTCCACAACCATCCGGGTGCTTGATGCGGCCGGAGATTGGCTTAAGAGCCATCATCTCAGGCTTGTCAGGCGTCAGAACCGCGGGTGCATGATCGAGGGGGACGAGCTTGACTGGCGTGATGCAGTAGTTAGCGTGCTACGGGAGACATGTGGAGATGCCGGGTTACTCGCAACGCTGCGGGGAACAGGGACCGTCGTGGATGTCTCATTTGGTGGGAAGACAGCATTGGACGAGGCTCTTCTCAGGATCTGGGCACTGCTGGAGATCCCACTCATCAAGAGGTCGATCGCGCCCCTTGAGGATGAATTTGCGCGAACCCTCTCAGATCAGGCATACGCAAAGCTGTTCATCTATCTCGCCCTGGTTGTTTATCGCAACCGTGCGGGCAGGAGCATTGCTCACTCGCCGGAGATCCCGGCATCCGCCACCAGCACGCGAGTCCTAGCCACCGCAAAGGAGATAATCACGCGACTCCAAGCGCATTCAAGCATGGCGCTGCCCGAGCCGGAGATCGCCTGGATAGCCCGGCGCCTACCTGCAGACGACCGGCCGACCGCTATTGTGAGTTCGCGGTCCAAAGCTACGAAGGACGAGAGCGATCTGCGCATTCGAGAAGCCGTCGATCGAATTGTCCTGGAGGCCGCACTCTCTCTGCATCCAAGCCTTCGCGCTGATGCGGAACTTTTCAACAATCTAACTGCGCATCTGAAAACCCTGCTCGATCCCCAGGCGCCCGGGGAGAGTCCGACGAACGGCCTTCTTAGAGACGTCAAGATCCAATTTCCCTATGCCTATTCCGTGGCGAAGGAGGTCAGCGCCCTATTGACCAGCTGGCTGGGTAGAGATCTGGAGGAAGCCGAGATCGGGGATATTGCGATCTGCTTCATAGCCGCCATGGAACGGCTGCGCCGAGTTGACATTCCCACAAAAAAGGTGATGGTCGTCTGTGCGGAGGGAACAGTAACCGCATGGCTTTTGGTCTCCCGTCTGCGGGCCGAATTTCCGGATGTTGAAGTCGTGGAAGTGATCTCGGCGCGCGAGCTGGAGGACAGAAAGCGTGCAAGCGGCGTGGACTTCATTGTCAGCACGATCCCTCTCAGACAGAACGGCATCCCGATCATGCACGTGAGTCCCTTGCTGGGGCTGGAGGACTGCAGGCATCTCAAGGATATGTTCGAGCGCAAGGGCAAGGAGATGCCGAAGAACGGGCTGGTGCCACCGGCGGCGATCCATCTATCGGATCTGATAACCGAACAGAGGATCGAACTTGGCGTCGCCGCGGGCAGCTGGGAGGAGGTGGTGGAGAAAGCCGGTCGCCGATTGCTGGACAGTGGGGCAATAGACGGCCGTTTCATTCAGGCAATGAAGGACGTCATACGCGAATATGGTCCCTACATGGTAATCTGGCCAGGCGCGGTGCTGCTGCATGCCGCTCCGCAGGGTGTGCGCAGACTCTCCATCCAATTGGTTAGCCTGAGGAAGCCCGTCCAGTTTGGACACCCAGACCACGACCCCGTCCAGATCGCGATTGTGCTGGGTGCGCCCGACGGCCAAGCGCACACCACGGCCCTGGTGGAGTTGAACAGAATGATGCAGGACGAGGAAGCAAGATCGGCAATTGCGAATACGCTGCACAAATCCGTGGTTCTGCACTGGGTGTCGCGCTACTCAAGATTAGTGTAGAAGTGTAACAAGTCCCTATTACAAACTAAGACGAATCTGGCGCCGTAGGGGACAAGGAAATGCAATAATGTGCCTAAGGTCAGTGAACACGACATTTGAGCGGTTGGAGGAATCGGCCGTACGGTGGCTCTCTTGGCAGCTATGCTGCGTCGAGTTGGCCCCCAAGGTTGACGAATACGTGCGCGTGGTGATCGAGGTAGATCGCTGAAGGAGCATAGACCGGCATATTTGCCGGTCTTTTTGTCTGGCTGGCTCCAAAGTCTGGAAACAACCAGATCGGTTACCAACATGGAGGAAGATGAATGGCTAGAAGGATGAGAATAGTGACAGTCTGTGGATGTGGGCTGGGGAGTAGCTTGCTTGCCAAAGGCACCATCGAGAAGATTGCCCGCGAATTTGGGGTGCAGACCGCCATTGAGGCGGCCGATGTGGGCACGGCCAAAGGCTATGAGGCCGACCTAATTGCAGTGCAAGCGCATCTCCTGGAGCGACTTGGCGAGATCCCGGGCGTACCCATTGTCGGTGTGAAATCATTTGTGGATCCAGATGAATTGAAGACTCTCCTGGGCCCGCACTTCGCCAAGTTTCGCGCGAAAGGGGGGTGAGTATAGAGACAACTCAACATGGTCCCTCCCGATTGGATTGACTTGGTTCAGCTTCTCTGGTTTCCATCCAACAAGGAGATATGCAAATGTCAGTCATCAATTTCCTGATTAACGAGGTCTTTGTCCAAGCGCCGATCTTCCTGGGGATCATTGCGCTCCTGGGCCTCCTCCTTCAGAAGCGATCAGGCCGGGACGTACTGGAAGGCACCATCAAGGTCATCGTGGGTATCGTGATCCTAAATGGAGGTATCGGCATCTTCCTGGGATCACTGCTGCCCTTGACGACCCTGCTGAATAGCTCATTCGGTGTGACCGGCGTGCTGCCTGACTGCTTCGGGCCGTTTGGCGTCGCGATGAAGACGATGGCGATTCCGATCTCGCTGGCGTTCGTACTCGCCTTCATCCTCCATCTGCTCCTGGTCCGGATCCTGCCGTGGGCGAATTTTAAGAACGTCTTCCTGACCGGCCATATCATGCTCTTCAACACCTCCATCGCGACGATCGTGCTTGGCTCAACCCTGGGTCTCACGGGGACTGCCCAGATCGTAGGGGCCGCGGTCCTGACCGCCCTGTTCTGGACTTGCATGCCGGCGATCGCCCGCCCGTTCACGAAGTTCCTCTCGAAGGATCAGTACACACTGGGCCACCTGCAGACCATGGATCTCCCCACCGGGGCATTGGCTGGCAAGCTGGTGCAGTCCAAGCGCAGCGACGAGATTGAGCTGCCCGGTTTCTTCTCTGTGTTCACCGACTACACGGTCATCCTTGCCACGTTGATCCCGATCGTGTACCTGATCATCGGCTTTGTGGCGGGAGCGGACAACGTCTCCAAGCTCAGCGGCGGATCGAATTGGGTTGTCTGGTTGATCCTGCAAGGCATTGGGTTTGCGGCGGGCGTCGCCATTGTGCTCTTCGGCGTGCGCATGTTCCTGGCTGCAATGATCCCGGCCTTCGAAGGCATTGCCAAGACGGCGCTCCCCGGCTCTCAACCCGCCCTTGACTCGCCCCTGTTCTTTCAGTATTCGCCGACGGGCGTGATCCTGGGGTTCCTCGCCTGCTTCGTGGCCATGGTGATCTTTACCCTCGTCCAGGTAGTCCTGCGCATGTCGATCATCATCTTCCCCGGCCCGATCTTCTTCTTCTTCGATGGCGCGCTGGCCGGTGTCTTTGGTGACCGCTACGGCGGATGGAAGGGCGCGATTCTTTCCGGCGCGATCATCGGCATACTGATAGACGTCGCCGCCCTGCTCACCTATCCATTGCAGGCTGACTTCTTCAAGGGTACGGGGCTCATGTTCGGCGGTGGCGACTACATTATCTGGGCACCGCTCTACTGGATCCTGAACCTGATTGGCGGCAACAAGGTGGCTGGTTTCGCATCCTTTGGAATCCCCGCGATCGTCATCGGCATCCTGGTCCTGATCGGGGTGCTGATGCTTCGAAGCGGCAAAGCCAAAGAGAACGAGGCAATGCCGAAGGCCAAGCCGGCCGCCAAGCCGGCCTAGCGGCAGGCATATCAGCGCCTGGAATTTGCCAGAGTACCACTCTCGTTTCATATCGGAGGGGCAGGGGTTTGGCACTGGGAGCTCCTGCCCCTCGTAGTCTCAAGTGATCAGAGGGCGCGATAAATGGGACAAGAAAGGTCCGCCAAGGCGAGGGTAGCCACCTCCGAGTATTGGGAGACGCTGCATGAGTTGCCGCGCCTGGCCCTCCATGCCACCATCTATACATCCTTGGCAGGGCAAATATCCCCAGGATGGGTGCTTGATCTGGGGTGCGAATATGGTCTTGGGAGCCTTCTAGTCGCCGAGACGAATCCAAAGTTGCACGTGTTGGGCATGGATGTGGACCTGCCCGCGCTTTGTTACTCTTTCGGTGGGCCAGCGGACGGAGGGATCCCGCGGGTCAATGCCGATGCTTACAGGTTGCCCCTTGCTTCCGAAAGCGTAGCCGGCGTTTACGTGGTTAATTTACTTCACATGGTTCAGGAATCTGGCGGCATAGTGTCCGAGGTTTGGCGTGTATTGAAGTCTGGGGGCATTGGGATCATAAGCATCCCTGGGGAAGACGGCTTGGCGGACGGACCGTGCGGTCTCCGTTCTGTTGAGCAGCTGGCACCAAGAATTGAGGCTCTGTTTGCAGAAGTGATCTACCCCGTCGAAATATGCGGACGGATTCCTTCATTTCCATCCCAATCATTTCGGCTGAATCAGCCGACGTCACCCTGGATCGCGTTATGTCGAAAAGGCTAGATTGTCGAGGAACCTGGGCATCATGAGGAGGTAGGGCGATGAACCTGCTGTCATCCAATATACAAAGATTCATCCAAAGCGGGATTATGGCCATTATTCGCATCGACTCGCCAAAGAACGTTGTCCCGACGGTTGAAGCCCTTGCCAAAGGCGGAATCAAGTTCATCGAAATATCCCTGGTGACGCCGCAGGCGGTGGAGCACATCGCCAAGGCACACGAACAGTTCGGAGGCTCGGTGATGATCGGCGCAGGAACCGTGCTGGACAGCGAGTCTGCAGTAGCGGCGATCCTCGCCGGAGCTGATTTCATTGTGAGCCCAAACACTCGGGTTGAGACGATTTGTACTGCCCGCCGATATGGTAAACCCAGTTTTGCAGGGGCATTTACCCCGACCGAATGCCTGCTTGCTTGGGAGTCAGGCGCGGATGCAGTGAAAATATTCCCGGCGATGCCTGCCGGTCCCGAACACATGAAAGCCATCCATGCTCCGCTACCACAAATACCCCTCGTTGCGGTCGGAGGCGTCACACTTGAGAACCTTCCTGCATTCTTCAAAGCCGGGGCGTGCGGCGTGGCGGGTGCAAGCAGCTTGGCGGACCCCAAGCTCATTTCTGCGGGTTCATTTGTGGAAATCACCGAGATCAGCAAGAAATGGGTAGAAGCGGCTCGTGTGGCACGAGGATCCTGATGACTGGAAGCGATGAGAGAGTCAACCGTTCCCCGGGACGAGATGATGGCAAAATCCCCTCCCTGGTGGAGCTGCTGCCCGGCGAACGGATCAGGTTGGGCGTGCAGGTTAGCAACTGGCAGGACGCAGTCCGCGAAGCAGGGAGGCTACTATTTGAAGGCGGCGCTGTCACCAGCGGCTACATAGCGGCGATGGTCAAAGTGGCGGAGGACCTGGGCCCGTATATCGCGATCGCGCCGGGTATCGCGCTACCGCACGCGGCGAGCGAAGCGGGCGCGATACAGACAGCTTTGAGCCTGGTCAAGCTGTCCGTCCCCGTAAATTTCGGGAACCCAGACAACGATCCTGTCCGAGTTGTTTTCGGGCTTTCGGCGATCGACAAAGAGGCGCATATGGGGGCACTTCAAACCCTCGCCGAGCTTTTTCTCTCAAAGGACCTAATGGCTCAATTATTCGACGCTGAAAGCGTCGGTTCCGTGATTGAGGTGTTTCAGAAGGCGGAGAGCGTTCTGAAGGGATAGCGCATGGGAGCGGTACCGAGAGTGGATGTTCTTGTGGTTGGTGGAGGCGCCGCCGGAACACTGGCGGCCATCACGGCCGGCCGCAGGAAGCACAAAGTTCTGCTTTTGGAATCCATGGGATTCTTGGGCGGGAGCCGTACCCTCATGGGGGTCGATACATTCAACGGATTCTTCAGCCCGGGAGAACAGACATATCAGCTGGTAGGTGGAATAAGCTATGAGGTGGTCGAGAGGCTGCTGGAGAGGAAAGCCGCTTTCATCCGCCAGAACACATTCGGTTCGGGGCCGGTGGTGACGTACGACATGGAGCAACTCAAGATCGTCTTTGAGGAGATGGTCCTGGAAGCAGGCGTCGACCTGTTGCTCCATTCATTCGTTCCCAAAGTGCATGCCCAGGCCGGGGCCATCCAAAATGTGACGATATGCAACAAGGCGGGACTGAACCAGGTGGCGGCGAATGCAGTAATCGACGCAACTGGCGATATGGATGTGGGAGCCTCCGCTGGGGAGGAATACGAACTTGCCGGAAGCAACGGCAATCCGGTGCAGTCGCTGACCACGGTCTTCTACATGGCAAATGTGGACAACGAGCGAGCATTTTCGATTTCGCAGGCTGAACGGACCAGGATCATGCAGAACGCTTTCGAGAGTGGCAAATACGATCTCACACGCATTGGCGGATCCATTCATCCTACGCCAAACGCTGGGTATGTGCATGCCAATCTGACGCGGGTGCCAAACGTGGATGCGACGGATCCCATGGCATTGACCAAAGCAGAGATTGAGGGGCGCCGCCAGGTCCAGGAATACGTCCGATTTCTGATAAATGAGTATCCCGGATTTGAGAAGGCCTACTTGGCGTCAACGGCTTCGATGATTGGCGTCCGCGAGACGCGGCGGCTGAGCGGCGAATACGTCCTGACAGGGGATGACGTCGTCCAAGGTGCGAAATTCGAAGATGCGATCGCCTGCTGCTCCGCTCCTGTGGAAGAGCACACGGCCGGAAGAGATGTGAACTGGCGGTTTCTGAAATCCGGTGACTACTACCAGATTCCATATCGGTCGTTGATTCCCAGGAAGATGGACAATCTACTGGTTGCCGGTCGCTGCTCGAGCGCGACGCATGAAGCGCAGGCCTCCGCTCGAAACTCCGCCCAGTGCATGGCAATGGGCGAGGCCGCGGGTACTGCGGCGGCGTTGGCAGTTTCAAACGCCATTGCGCCCAGACACATCGATGTTAAGGGATTGCAGGATGGCCTGCTTCGACAAGGGGTTATTCTTGAGCCCGTCAAGATCGACTCAGGGAGGGTGGGCAAATGAAGACCATACGGACTGTTCTGGGAGACATCCCGCCTGAGCAGCTGGGCTTCACAGACGCGCATGAGCACCTGATCATGGACAAGGACTATATTCTTAAGCTGAAATCCTGACTATCGCCTGGACAGCGTGGAAAAGACAGCCGCGGAAGTGTCGTCTTTCATGGCAGCAGGGGGAAGGGCGGCGGTGGAAATGACGTGCCTGGGGGTCGGGCGAAACGTCAGGAAACTCGTCGAGGTCGCAAGACAAACAGGATTCCATATCATTGCATCCACTGGTTTTCACCGGCCTCAGTTCTACATTGAGAGTCATTGGAGATTCTTCTACGACGTCGATCAGATTGCACGGATCCTCATTGAAGAAATCGAAACAGGGATGGACCAAAATCAGTACAACGGGCCAATCGTTGAGCGATCCGCAGCACGCGCTGGTGTCGTCAAGATCGCGACCGGCTACTACGTGATGAAATCCGAGGACGAGAGGATTATTCAGGCTGCAGCGATTGCGCACTGTGAGACCGGCGTTCCGATCTTCACACACACCGAGGATGGAACACTCGGCGTGGAGTTGGTGGAGATGCTTGAGTCCCTTGGCGTCGAGCCAGAACACATCACCATCGGACATTACGATCGCAATCCGGACTTCTACCTGCATCACGAATTGGCTAAGACCGGCTGCTACCTGCAATACGACACGCCCAGCCGACGAAAATACTTCCCAGAGTCGCGGTTTATTGAACTGGTCAGGAAGATGCTGGAAGCGGGTCATGGCAAACAGATCCTCTGGGGCGGAGATCTGGCAAGGCAAAGCTATCAATGCGCTTACGGCGGGGCGCCCGGATTGAAGTACATTCTTGAGGACTTCATTCCTCGAATGCGTCGCGAGGGTATCTCCGAAGATGTCATCGCGGATATCTTTGTGAACAATCCGGGCGGGGCCCTAGCGTTCGAAAAGGCAAAGTGAAGAACGCCCAATGAGACTGTCTGGGATTGTTCCACCCCTACTGACGCCTTTCAACGAGAACGGGGACATCGATCTTGACCGGATCCCCGTCCTGGTTGAATTCATGAAACCCTATGTGAAGGGTTTCTTCGTGTGCGGCACGTATGGGTCAGGGCCGCTCATGAATGTTGACGAACGTAAGCGGGTTTTCGAGGCGGTTTCGGCCTGTGTCGATGAACTCTTACCAGCTGGTCGCCCATGTTGGTACTCCCAGTTTGCGCGACACACTAGAACTGGCCGAACACGCGGCAAACCATCGCGCATGGGCCATTACGGCCGTAGCCCCGTACTACTTTCACTACGACGACGAGACGCTATTCCGGTATTTCTGCAACCTCATCGATAGCGTGTCACTGCCCGTATACTTGTATGACAATCCGGGTGCTTCGGGAAATCAGATGTCCACCGAATTGATCAACCGATTGGCCGAGGCCGGATTGAGCGGCGTCAAGGACAGCACTTTCGACATTGGCAAGACTTATGCCGTGATGCGCAAAGTCCGGAAGCCAGACTTTGATGTGGTGATCGGTTCCGAGAGCCTATTGCTGCCGGCATTCATGATGGGAGCTCAGGCCTGCATCGCCGGCTTGGCAAATGTACTGCCGGAGCTAGTCTACAAGTTGGGTGAAGCAGCCCAGAGCAAGAAACTGCCAGAAGCGCAAGGCCTCCAAACGCATGTTCTGAAGATGTGGGACATCTTGCATTTTGGCCCCTCCACGCCAACTGCTTTCGCCATGCTGCGTGTCCGGGGCATCACAGCTGGCTTTCCGCGGAGGCCCATGCTGCCGCTAGGCAAAGACCTGTACGCCAAGGTGGAGGCGGCCATGAATGCCACACGGAGCCTGTGGGACTTCTCGAGCCGCCATGACGCCTGAGACAGTGTCGAAACCCTTCTTACGGTTATCAAATGCCTCCACGGAGATCGAGGCGGTGCTTTTCGATATGGATGGGGTCTTGGTGGACTCCGTGCCCGTGCACATTGCTGCCTGGAACCGTGCGTTTGGGGAGCATGATCTACCAACGCTGGATCGAAGTACCTACCTGGCGATGCTGGGAAGAACCAACATGGACATGATAACCAGGTACGCCGATCTGACCAGCAGATCCCTTCCCTTCTCCGCCAAGCGGGCGATCATTGATGCCAAGGAACAGCACTTCCGAACGATCATCAAGGAGGGGCCAAAGACCACACCTGGCGTCATGGAGTGGCTGGGTTTCCTCAAGGGCAGGCATATCCGTTGCTCAGTTGCATCGTCCGGCGAAATGGCCAATATCGTGGCGGTCTTGGAGTCGCTTCACATCTCGGACTATTTCATTTCCATCCTTTCCGGAGCGCACTTGCCCGCAAGCAAACCTGATCCAATGATCTTTCTCTTGGCGGCAGCCTCCCTGGGCGTGAAGCCGGAGAAGTGCATGGTCGTCGAAGACGCGCCGGCAGGTGTTGAGGCTGCCCGGTCGGCAAAAATGTTGTCCTGCGCCTTGGCCACCTCGTTTCCGCCTGACGCATTCAAGGCTGCCGATATCGTGCTCGAGAACCTTGCACAGGTCGATCCAGAATTGTTCTTTCGCGCCAGCTAGTGCTGGGCATGAGGTGCCTATGAATGAGCGTGCGCTTTGGTTTGTAGGCGGTTTATTGGCCGCAGCAGTGGTCGCCCTGGCCTTCTCCTTGATCGCCAAACGTGACCACGTGCAGCAGGTTGCAACTGCAATCTCCTGGCTGCTAAGAGTCTCATTCCTCGACTTCGTCAAATTGGGCATATTCATCAAGCCGTGGAAGCAGCACGTCCAGCTCATCGGCGTGGCCGTCTGGCTGATCCTGCTGCTGGTGATTGGCAGGTACATTGTGTTCGTGCGCCCCAAGCTCGCCGATATTCCTGGCCCATACATACCCCTGATAGGATACATATACCTTGTGAGCCTCCTATTCATGGCGCATTTCGCACTTCCATTATCCGGAAAGACTGAGTTGTGAGACACTCGTGACAGAATAGGTGATCGGAGACAAAAAGATATGACCACCATAAGTGCAAGGATGCAGCAAGTACTGAGCCGCGGTGAGAAGGTGCTGGTTTCCGGGGTGCCGGTGGGGTATCCCGACATTGACGCGACACGAAGAGTAGTGGAAATATACATCCGCTCCGGGATCGACCTGGTTGAGTTCTCGATGCCCAGCCCTAAGCCCTATATCGATACCAACATCATTGCGGATTCGAACATGAAGGCTCTGAACCTAGAGCCGGAATTGGACAAGTACCTCGCGGTCCTTGCCAAAGTCCGGAAGGATTTCCCCGACGAGCCCTTCTATATGATGGCCTACGCGGATTTCATCCGGCAGTACGGGCTCGAGCGATTCGTTGCCTCCATCCGAGAGATTGGCGTCGAGTCGCTGGAATTTCCTGACAAGGAAGAGAAGGAACCTGAACTCTGGCGCCAACTCGACGCGTCGCTGGAGAAGGCGGGGATCGATCGTACGTATATATTCCATCACCCCTTCGACAAGAAGTTCCTGGGTCAAGTCAAGAAGAAGGCCCGGGGTTTTGTGCTGCTGCAGTCCTTTGCGGATGCCGCGGGGAAACGACCCAAAGTGGCCCCTGAGAACAGGTCCATCATTGCTGCCATGCGAGAAGCAGGCCTAGCGGTGCCGATCATCTTGGGTTACGGCATCAACAGTCCTGAACGGGTAGAGGAAGCGGCCCAGGTCGGTGCGGACGGAGTAATAGTCGGCAGCGCCATGATCGAGCGACTCAACAAGGGCGACTTCGATGGGCTGTCGACATTCATCGGTCAGATGAAGGCGGCAACCAGGGCCGCAAGATAGACATCTCATAACTCAACAGTCTTTGAATCAGATGGTATGAGTGATCGCCAGCCACGTCCGCCGGGACAGACCGGCAAGCCCGTGGCCGGATCCCTCCAGCGAGGGCGGTGATCACACAGAGGAATTGGGTCATGCCGGAAGCAAAACTTGAGATCAGGAACAAAGTAGGCTTGCATGCCCGTCCGGCCGCCCTATTTGTGCAGACAGCCAGCAGGTTCAAGAGCACGATCACAGTCACAAAGGGCGACGCGAGCGCAAACGCCAAGAGCATTCTGAACCTCCTGACCCTGGGAGCTGGAAGCGGCAGCGTTGTTACGGTGGTCGCGGAAGGGGAAGATGCAGACGAGGCGCTACAAGCCCTCGAGGAGTTGAACGCGCGTAATTTTGGGGAAAGTGCATGAGACTACTGCAGGGCATCGCCGCGTCGCGGGGCATCGCGATTGGGCCTGCGTTCCAGTTTCGCCCGGTTGATTTGTCCATAGAACAGCACCCGATCCTCCATCCCAACGAGGAGATCAAACGTCTCGAACGGGCGATATCGGTCGCCAGCGCACAAATGCACGCCGTGCTCGAGAAGGCGAAAACTGAGACATCGCCGGACCAGGCAGCGATCTTCGAAGCCCATCTGGTGATGTTGCAGGACCCCGACCTCCTTCAGAACATCCACGGGATCATCAGGGAAAGAAAACTCAATGCGGAGTTCGCGGTTAGGGAGGCAACGGAACAGTATGCCCGGACCTTGGAGGGCATGGAGAACGACTACCTGAGAGCTCGCGCTGTTGACGTCCGGGACGTGGCGCAGCGATTGTTAAGAATACTGCTAGGGGTCAGTTCGGCGAACGCCGGCGAGTTGACCCGGCCATCGATTATCATGGCCGCCGACTTGACGCCATCGGACACCGTCCTGTTGGACAAGCGGATGGTCCTGGGTTTGTGCACCAGCGAAGGAAGCGAGACCTCCCATACTGCAATTTTGGCCCGAGGCTTGGGCATACCGGCCGTGGTCGGTGGTGGCCCCGAGGTTTTGACTATTCCGGAGGGTCAAGGGGTCATATTGGACGGCTTAACCGGGAGAGTCTTCGCAGACCCAACGAACGAAACGGTGGGGGAGTACCAGTTCAAGAGGTCTTCGCTGACGTCCTCAGCAGAGGAGGCTATGGCTCGCCGCAATGAACCGGCCATCACCGTGGACGGGCATCAGGTGGATGTCGTTGCCAATATTGGCAGTGAAGACGGGGCAAAGATCGCGATCAATAGAGGTGCCGAAGGCGTGGGATTGTTGCGCACCGAGTTCCTCTACATGGAACGCAACACCATGCCAGACGAGGAAGAACAGCACAGGGCGTACGCTGGCATTCTGAACGTATTTGGCAAGTTGCCGGTCGTCCTGCGCACCAGCGACATCGGTGGCGACAAGGTCTTGCCATACCTCGATCTGCAGAGGGAATTGAACCCGTTTTTGGGCCTGCGTGGTATCCGTCTTGCCTTGCGGCATCCCGACGAACTTCTAAAGCCGCAGTTGAGGGCCGCCCTGCGTGCCGGAAGAGGACACACACTACGTATTATGTTCCCGATGGTGGCGACATTGAGTGAGATCCGGCAGGCGCGGAGAGTTCTGGAGGAATGCAGAACCGAACTCGTAGATGTAGCGGAACCGATTGTTGACGAATTGCAGCTTGGCATCATGGTCGAAGTGCCGTCCGCGGCCGTCATGGCAGACAAGCTTGCGCCAGAAGTGGATTTCTTCTCCGTTGGCACCAATGACCTCACCCAATACACCCTGGCGGCCGACCGGACGAATACCCAGCTTGCATACCTTGCCAGTGCTTTCTCGCCGTCCGTCCTGCGACTGATCCAGAATGTAATCACGGAAGCACACAAATACGGAAAATGGGTGGGCGTCTGTGGTGAGCTTGCCGGTGAACCATTGGCCATTCCAATCCTGTTGGGATTGGGATTGGATGAATTCAGCATGAACCCACAGGCGATACCGCTGGCCAAGCAGATCATCCGCCACCTGAAGGTGCCCGAATGCCAAGAGCTTGCCAAGGCTGTCCTGGCGTTTAAATCGGCGGAAGAAGTGAAATCCTTTGTGCAGCGGGAGTTCCCCACGATTGCGAGCTCCTAATCGGAGAACGCGAGGCCGCGGCGAACTCCAAGTTGCCCCCGGCGAGGGGGTCGCGGGCCAGCAGTGTTTTTCCCGGCCGCGTCCAGACCTTGCGTGAGAAGGAATCGTAAGAGCACATCATCGTTCGAGGAAAGTCTTGTGCGGCCAGCGATGTGCATTGCAGTGCTGTCGCTGCTCGCGCCCTCAAGTGCAGACAATCAACGACGGTCGCCGGGGAAGATTCCGGTCCGACCGGCGTTTCATGAGACTGGCCCGATGGGTCAAACCATCGGCCTAGTTCATCTTTCCGTGGCGACCCACATCTGCCCCCCCAGAGATCTGATCTGGCCACGTGGCTCGCATTCCGAGCGTAGAGTCGCCTTTCCATTTTCGGCTGCAATTCGGTTGCAATTGGGAAAACACGCGGTAGCAACTATGGACGCAGTGGACAGATCTACCCGTAAAACTGGCACTCGGTAGACGCTTTCTCACGTCATGGACGCTATAGACATACTTGGCTCGGACTCTTAATCAGCGGGTTCGGGGTTTCCTCTGCGAGGACTTCGCCGTCCCTGGTCGGTCATTCAATATGGGGGTTTGATATCTCAGAACCCCTACCCTTGACTGTGCAAGGGCCGTCGTGAGGTCGCAGGAACCGGAAGGAGGCTGCAGGATGGCTTGAGCAGGCCCGGGCATCCACATCGGCCACGGACCAGAATCCTCAGCGCCAGGCCACCAAGAGTTGCTTGGAAGCCCCCACAATTGTGTGGATTTTCACACAAAGGCTATCTTTTTTGCCTTCTTGGCGGAGTGTCAGGCGGAGCGGGGATAAATGTCAATTAGCATGAGGCGTAGAAGCGGGGAATAATCGCACGCGGGGTACGGAGTTTCCAAGCCAAGCTGCGGCAAACAAATACGCAAGGTCATTTGCAACGCGATTCCAACAGTCTGGAGGCAGGCTCCACTCTACAATAAAGCCGTACCGATCAGCGCGTGCAGTCACCGACTCCGGCAAGGGCGAAAGAATCCCGGGAGCCGGTTGCCATTTTCAGGGCGGCAACCCCGAATCTCTCACGAGTTCAGGAGATTCACCTTAGGAGGGACGGTATGGATCGCTCCAACGGAAAAGATAGCGAGCCGACGACCGGGCTCAAGCTCAAGAAGCTGGACCTCGAGCAGGTCAAACACATCGACGAGATGCTGGCGTCGGTTGGAGAGTACGGGGAGGTCCACCTCATCATCCAACACGGTGAGCTGAGATATATCAATCGTCTCGAGAGCCACAAGGCCTGGAAGAATGATGGCAGGGGCAGGTCGCCGGACTAAAAGCCGGAGAGCTGAGCCAACCCACACCTAGCCGGCCTTGGCGAGGGCGAAAGAATCCCGGAGGCCATGACAGCGCCGCAAAGCGCCGTCGTGGCCTCTTTGTTTCTGGAAGAGAGAACGGCTGAAGTCTATTTGAGGTGATCCGGGCGGCAGCAAGGGAGCGGAACGGTTCTTTGAGATGAGGCATTGAGGCTCAAGGCAGTCAGCACCGAGGTCTGTCGAAGATGACGTTGCAGTGGTACGCGTTGCGGAGCAAGCCGAACAGGGAAGAGGCTCTGTGGAGAGAGGCCACTGTGCGCGGCTTTGACGTGTACTATCCGCAGAGCCGGGTCCACCCCGTGAACCCGCGGGCAAGAAAGAGCAAGCCGTATTTTCCCGGATACATGTTCGTGCAGACGGATATCCAGGCGACGGGGCTTTCGGCCTTCGTGTGGATGCCGTACTCCAACGGACTGGTGTCATTTGGCGCGCAGCCGGCGTCGGTGCCGGAGGGGTTGATCCACGCGATCCGCAGGCGGGTGGACGAGATCAGGGCCGCGGGCGGTGAGATCTTTGACGGGTTGAAGCGCGGCGAGGCGGTGACGATCCAAGCCGGGCCGTTCGCCGGCTACCAGGCGATGTTCGACGCGCGGCTATCGGGAAGCGAGCGGGTACGGGTACTGTTGAAGTTGATGAGCAGGCAGGAAGTGCCGCTGGAACTGTCGGCAGGACAGATCCAGCGTAAAAATCGCCACTAAGAGACGGCCGGAAAGCCGCTTCTGAGCAGGCGTGTGAATGGACAGGTTCCGGGTCGACATCGCAGATGATGTCGGAACGGCGGAGCGTGCCATTCTGCACCCAGGACCATGGAGGAATCGATTCGTCCCGACGATCAAATGCCCGAGCTGCAGGCATGCCCGTTCTGCGGCTCTTTGGGCGTGGCCGTGGTGGGATTTGGGGCTCGCTGTGGGACCTGCGGCGCGGTCGGGCCGTTTGGCCCGACGGAGGAAGATGCGGCGAGGCGTTGGAATCAGAGGCGGACCATCCCAAGGGTCGTGGCGGCGGACGTCCCAGCGACTGGTCCTCTGAATCGCCACACGGATGGCGGGGAAGCAGGCCATCCCAGGCCGACGACTGCAAGGGATAGAGCGACGGCGGCTTGGGGCCGCCTCGCACAGGAGGCAAAGATGTCGAAGAGAACTCTAGGGCTGGTGTTCAACCTGGTGGGCATTCTGATCGTGTTCGTGGCATTGGGCGCGGACGCCCTGGGGCTCGGTGGGGCGCCGGGCATCGGTTGGAAGCAGTGGGCCGCGGCACTCCTTGGGTTGCTGGCGGCGTTCGTGGGGATATGGCTGACGTGGGTAGAGGCCAAAGGGTCCAAGTAGAGAATTAAGTCCGAGAAAGAGGCGGGCGGCTTGTCCTACCGGCTCGTGCCGCTAGGATGGGCGACGTGGGCAGGAGGCCCACTCGCCCGAATGTCGCCTTGCGCGAGCCTCGCACGACACTAGGCCTTCGTAGGCCTAGTGTGGGCGATGTGGGCAGGAATCCCACTCGCCCGAAAGGCAGTTGCACATGAACGGATTTGCCGAAAACGAACTCTCTGAATTGCCGATCGATATCAAGGAATACTTCTATTTATTCTGGTCGTGGGCCTGGCTGATCGTGCTGGCCGGCGTCCTGGCAGGGGCCGCGGCGTACGTGGTCTCGATCCGGATGACGCCGATCTACGAGGCGTCGACCAAGCTGCTGGTCAGCGCGCCATCGAGCATCAGTGGAGTGGACCCGAGCGCGCTGGTGACGACGCAGACGATGACCATGACCTATTCACAGATGCTGCTTGACCGGCCCGTGTTGCAGGGGGTGATCGACCAGCTTGGGCTGGCGACCAATCCGGACGACCTGAAACAGGTGATCTCGGTGGACGTGGTGACCAATACGCAGCTGCTGACGATCACGGTGCAGGACCCAGAACCGGTGCAGGCGGCGAATATCGCGAACGCGATGGCGGCGGTCTTCACCGAGCGGATCCGTGAACTGCAGTCACAGCGGTACTCGGCGAGCCGCGAAGGGCTGCAGCAGCAGATGCAGGATATGGAGACGCAGATCGCAACGACGAACGCCCAGATCGCGGTCACGACGGATGCGGGTGCGCTGGAACAACTGCAGGCGCGGCTGACCCAGTATCGGACGCTGTACTCCAACCTGGTGACCAGCTACGAGCAGGTGCGGCTGGCGGACGAGCAGACCAGCACGAACGTGGTGGTCTCGGAGCCGGCGACCCCGCCCACGATCCCGGTGAGCCCGAAGACAACGCGGCAACGTGGTGCTGGCGGTGCTGGCGGGGATGCTGCTGGCGGCCGGCGTGGTATTCGCGGCCGACTCGCTGGATGACAGCATCAAGAACCCGGAAGAGATCCAGAGGAAGTTCGGCCTGCCGATCCTGGGGATGATCGCCTGGCACCAATCCGAGGGCGGCCGGCCGATCGCGCTGAACCAGCCCCGATCGCCGGTGGCGGAGGCGTTCCGCTCGATTCGAACCAACCTCACCTTCGCGGCGGTGGACACGCCGCTGCGGCGCATATTGATCACGAGTCCAACACCAGAGGATGGAAAGACGATGGTCTCGTCCAACCTGGCGGTGGTGATGGCACAGGGCGAGAAGAAGGTGGTACTGGTCGACGCGGACTTGCGGCGGCCGAAGATCCATCAGAAGTTCGGGATGCTGAACGCGAGCGGGTTGAGCGATCTGTTCGTCACCCAGCCGGAAAACTTCTACCGGATCGTGCATTCGAACGGGGTCCCCAGGCTGAGCATCGTGAGCTCGGGTCCGCTGCCGCCCAACCCGGCCGAGCTGCTGACCTCACAGAAGATGGTCCGGATCATGGACCAGCTGAACAAGGACAGCGACCTGATCGTGATCGATTCGCCCCCAATCCTGACCGTGACGGACGCGGCGGGGCTGGCTCCGGCGGTGGACGGCGTGGTGCTGGTGGTGAAGCCGGGGAAGACCAAGATGAGCGCACTGCAGCAGTCGGTGGAACAGCTGCGGGCGGTGGGGGCACGGGTGCTGGGCGTGGTGATGAACGAGGTCAACCCGCGCAGCCGCAGGTACGGTTACTACTACCACCGGTACTATTCGAAGTACTCACATTACTACCAGACCCCGCGGAAGAGCCGGAAGGCGGCCGACGAGCCGAAGACGGTGCCAAACGCGGTGTACCACACCGTCCTGCCGGGGGTGAGGATGAAGAGGGATGGGGTGGAGGATAGCGAGTTAGCGTCGCTCCCGAGGACGAAATAGGGAATCTATTCCGAACGTGTTCAATCTCGTAGAGCAGTTGGCAAGGGGCAGGGAACTCGCCTCAGTCATCCGGCTAAAGCCGTTTGATGCATCTGATCCCGAGGCGCGATCCAAGGACAGGTATCGACGAATTGGGATGAGCGCCGCCGCGTCTGCGGTCGCAAAGGGCATCTCAGTGCTAACGACACTGATTGCCGTGCCACTCACGCTCAACTATCTGGGAGCTGAGAGATACGGGCTTTGGGTGGTCATGAGCTCCGCCATCGCAATGCTGGCCTTTGCGGACCTGGGTATCGGCAACGGACTAATCAATGCAGTTTCAGAAGCCAACGGGGAGGACGACAAAGAACTCGCCAACAGGTACGTTTCCAGCGCCTTCTTTGTATTGTTGGGAATCGCCGTTTTCCTGGGGATTGCGTTCGCGATCGTCCTGCCGCGCATATCCTGGCAGTGGCTTCTGAACTTGTCAGATGCTGAGGCCGTAGCCGAGGCCGGCCCTGCAATTGCCGTCTTTCTGGCATGCTTCATCGTGAATGTGCCGCTCGGAACGATACAGCGCATCCAGATGGGTTATCAAGAAGGATTCTTTAACAGTCTGTGGCAGGCATTTGGGAACGTATTGGGCTTAGGGGGCGTTCTGTTGGTAATCTACCTAAAGGGGAGCCTGCCATGGATCGTATTCGCCATGACGGGCATACCCATAGTGTCCACCCTGATCAACGGCGTGGTGTTGTTCGCGGGAAGACGGCGCTGGCTGTTGCCAAGTTGGCATTCAGTTTCAGGCTTCGCTGTCCGGCGGATACTGAAGCTCGGTTTTCTCTTCTTTGTGCTGCAGATCGCAGTCGCTCTTGCCTATCAGTCAGACAACCTCATCATTTCCCACTTCTTGGGGGCCAGCTACGTACCTCAGTACGCCATACCCATGAAGCTCTTTATGCTGTTTCCCCTGCTCTCAGGCTTCATCCTGACTCCCCTATGGCCGGCTTATGGAGAAGCTGTCGCCCGCCACGACGTTGATTGGATACGGAGGACATTTTCTCGCTCAATCAAGTGGGCACTTGCAATCAACACCCCAGCAGCGCTTGTGCTAGTCCTATTCTTTCCGGTGATCGTAAGACTATGGATTGGATCAGATTTGCGAACACCGTTTCTCGTCTTGCTGGGCATGGGCGTGTGGACGGTCCTGAACGGACTGGGCACCCCCATTGCGATGCTCCTAAACGGAACAAACACAATCCGCCTGCAGGTTCAATGGGCACTAATAATGGCGGTATCGAACATACTGCTTTCCATATTCCTAGTTCAAAGAATAGGCATTGCCGGCCCTATCTACGGGACAGTAATCGCGTGGACGTTGTTCAATCTTGTCCCGTACGTGACACACATTCCCCGTATGTTCGCGTCATGGGAGCTGACATCGCAAGGTCTACGCGTAGGTAATAGACCATGAATTACTGCCCCGCGACCCAAGAGTCGCGATCAGGAGACATTCAATCGACAAGCATCTCATAAGAAAGGTTGATGGCAGTCGCTGGAAGTCGGCGCAAGCGTTCGAGCTTGCCTTTGCACAGCGGGTAGTTAACAGAGGCGACGACCACAATCGCTGGTGGCGCAGAGAATTCGGCAACTACGCGCTGTTGCGGAACCACGCGTTTCCGAACGTGTTGGAAGTCGGTTGCGGCCCGCACACCAATGTTCGCTTGATTCTGCCCGTCATTGGCTTTCGACGCCTATATCTCGAAGACCCCTTGATTTAAGTCTATGTGGGCATGAAGAAGACGTACTCCGTGACTAAGCCATTTTCACTTCCCGGTCCCGTGGAGGTTGAACGGCTCCATAGGAAACATCACGCATCTCTTCTGTCTGAGCCTCTTGAGGAATTGTCCATCCCGGACGACAGTATGGACCTCTGCATATGCATCAATGTTCTGGATCATGTACGGGATGTCGACAAGTGCATGTGGCAAATGCGGCGAGTGATGAGAAAAGGAGGAACGATCATCCTTGGCCAGGACTTGAGCGAGCGCGATGACACGAAGCTATGTCCAGAATCCTGGGAAGACCCTGGGCATCCAATCAAGGTGGATGATCGATACCTTGATGCCGAACTTGGCGATGTACGCCCGCTCTTCAAACATATACTTCCTCGCGAACGAGGACGAAATCCTCGTTGCCACTACGGTACGTATCTCCTCATCGGCGAATCAGAGTAATCCAATGGAAGACATTCGCGTCGCCGTTGACGCCTTTCGTTTGATTGCTGAGCCACATACCAGCGGGGCCGTCATGGTCTCTGAGATCGTGCGCCAGCTCCATCGGCATGCCGCGATTGCCCAAATAAGCCTTGTGCTACCGCGCAAGCCGGACAGTGACTTCCAGTTTGGCGACCTGCTCAACATAGCGCACGTGGCGACTTTGATTCCGCGGCAACCTTGTTTTCCAGAGAAAGGTTTTGTCCGGAATCTTCATTGGATACAAGTTGTGATTCCTGGAATCCTCAAGACTGCCGACATCAGTTACTTCATCGCGCCGTATCACCAGACCCCGGTGTTCTTGCGCCGTTCCGTGAGGGTACTTACAATCATCAATGATATCTGTGGGCTCCTACCGTCCGCAGGCTATGTCTACTACAAAACGGCGGTATACAGGCACTGGTTCAATATTCTCACAGCCTTGCAGCGAGCCGACGGCTTCGCGTATATTTCCGCGTACACCAAGGGGACCTTCGAACGCGCCTTCCCCAACGCAAAGCGGCGCCCTTCAATGGTGATCTATCCTAAACCCACCATATCCTTTTTGGCTCCGGGAGATCGGGGTAGGGCTGAGGCCCTCTCTGCGCACGGCCTGAGCGCAAAAGGCTATTTCTTCGCAATGGGTGCAAGCGGGATTCGCAAGGGGCAGGATCTCACACAGAGGGCCTTCGAACTGTATCGATCCAGAGGCGGTAGAAATAAGCTGGCACTGCTCGTGCCTGAGGCCGCGGCGCGGAATCTGAAGGGAACTGCCGCCGCCAGTTCGGATTCCGTGGTGTTGCTCCACGATCTATCGAATGCGGATAGAGATGCCATCTACTCGGGCGCCATAGCGTTACTTTTTCCGAGTTGCTGCGAAGGCTTTGGGTACCCCGTATTGGAGGCGCTGGTCCAGGGTTGCCCTCCGATTGCGCTTCGGCATTCACCTGCAAATGAGATTGTCGGCGAGTGTGCGCCGCTGCTAGAAACGCTTGATGAAAATGAGATCGTTGACATGATGCTCATCTATGAAGCCATGACGAGCGCCTCCCGAGAGCAGATGGCGGCTCGATTGAGCGCACATGCAGAGTCATTTGTCAGCGCAATTGATGCGGGAAACAGATTTGCCTCCCTAATGCAAGACATCGGTGGTTAGGTTTTCGAGCCTTGATCTTCTATGAGTAACCGAACCAACACTGTGCTCCACATCCTCAATGAAATCCGCCCGTCTGGGGCGGAAGTCATGTTGGGAAGTGCGGCCTCATATTGGCAAGGACAAGGGATGCAATTGCACGCGCTGAGCACCGGCAAGACCCCTGGGAGCTATGTCGACTCCCTGCGGAGCGCGGGTTTTGCTGTTCATCACATTGCGTTCTCCACCTCGACCGGATTTACTCACAAGTGTTGGCGCTACTGCGGGGAATTCGAATTCGATGCCGTCCACATCCACACAGAACGCGCTGCATTGACGTACGCCTTCCTTGCGCGCGCTGCGGGCGTACCCACAATCGTACGTACAATCCACAACAATTTCATGTTCAGGGGACCCGCACGACTTTCCCGGATAATCAGGCGATGGGCCGCGCGCAGGCTGGGTGTAGTGCAAGTCAGTGTCAGCGACTCAGTACAACAGAACGAAAGCGAACGATTCCTCAATCCCACGCGCTTGATCTATAACTGGTATGACCCTGAAGTCTTTCGACCGCCGTCCCCAGGGGAGCGGAGCGCTGCCCGTATGGCACTTGGGCTGTCCGAGAAGGAAAAGGTGCTAGTAAGCGTTGGCAATTGCTCCGTAATCAAGAACCACGTTGCAATCTTGCGCGCCCTTGCGTTGCTGCGAACCGCAGGAGTTTCGGCCCTCTACCTACACGTCGGCGAAGAAGATGCCAATGGCAGTGAACGGCAATTCGCGCGCGACCTCGGGCTGGAGGCACAGGCTCGTTTTGTTGGACGCCAGGAGGTTCGGCCATTTCTTTGGGCCGCGGATGTCTTTGTTATGCCTTCCCTTTATGAGGGCTTTAGCATATCAATGCTGGAAGCGGCAGCCTGCGAATTGATGCTCGTCTTGTCCCCGTCGCCCGGCCTGGTGCAGTGGCGGGCCTCTTTCCCCGAGATCGTCTATGCTGATCCCACGCCGAGCGATTTGGCGCGCACCCTAATGCGAGCCCTGGACGCCCCTTGCCGAAATCAACCAATTCCACGCGGAGTGCTTCAGGCCAAATTCGGCGCGAGGCGCGGCGCGCAGGCGTATCTTGATCTGTACCGCGGTAGCCTCGGGATTTCATGACCTGCAAGCTCAGACTACTGCCCAGCGCGAACGACCGGCCGTTTCTAGGAGGGCGAGTGAGCGAATTGCGCGATGCTAGCCGCACTGATGGAGAATAGGCCTTGCCCGATAGCGCGACCTTGTACCTGGCGCTTCTAGTCTCAGCTCTTTTCGGACTGATGGTTCTATGGCTGCTTGTGCGTGTGCTGTTCTCAAACTCTGGCTCTCTCGCACCGATACTGTTCCTCATCATAGGCTTGGGAACTATCCTCGTCAACACCTTGTCGCCACGAACATTGCTGGACTTTGACCCTAATGCTTACCTAGCCTCAATCGACGCGGTCAAGGGAACCGAGGTGTGGGTGAGGATCTCCCAAGTGCAAGTTGCCCTATTTGTTTTGACCTGTGGAGCTGGAATCGCTCGAGGCATTAGGAATGGGCATCCTAGATTGTCCCGGGACGGTATTCTGCTGGTCCTGTGCGGCTTGCTAGCATTCTTGCCAGCAGTGGTGAGCACTTGGATCTCAGGGTACGGTGCAATCAGTTATCGCGAGTTTCTTTTTCCTTTATTCATGGTGACGATACTCCTCAATCCGCAGACAGATATTTCTCGAGCGATCAAGGCGGCCAGATTCATCCTACTCTGCTTTGTCTACGGGAGCCTTTTGTCAATGTTGATCGCACCGGGATGGGCGTATTCAACTCAACCCGGCTTGTCTGTAATAGGCCTAAATGTACGCCTATTCGGTTTGTCAAATCAAGCCAACGGGCTTGGATATATTGCCCTGGCATATTTGGTCCTTGCCCGGCACCACCAAAAGGAGCATGTGCTGTCTACCGTGCACTTGTTGGCGGCTCTCGCTGTGCTTATCCTGTCCCAGTCAAAAACGGCGTGGGCAGCATGGATAGTGTGGATGATCGCCGAATTGACATTTTTAGTTTTCAGAAGGAGCGCAGTGGCAGCGCAATCGCTGGCGCGTTGGCTCTTGGGCGCCGTGGCGTTGGCAGTGATATGTGTCACGGTCCTATTGCTGCTTAAGGTGGATCTGATCGTTGCGGTGCTCGGGCCATTCAGCACTTTGACCGGGCGAACATCTCTCTGGGAAATCGCGTACAGGACCTGGCTCCGGAATCCACTTTTTGGCTACGGCGCAAACATATGGGATGTTCAATTTAGGCTTCATTATGGATACTTGCAGGCCGGTCAAGCCCATAACCAACTCTTACAGACGCTTGGAGAATTGGGGTTGGTGGGATTGACGGGGGTATTGATTTACATTGGGGCTCTCATTACCCTGGCGGCGAGATACGCTCGAATTTCAGCTGGCACATCGTTTGCCCTTGTGCTTGTCTTGCTTGTCCGTTCATTCACAGAGGCACCTCTCCGCACTTATCTGTTGGACGGAAGCTTCCTAGTACATTCAATCCTTTTCTTTGTTTTGGTGAACGGGGGCTATATGTTGCAGGCCTCATCTAACAATAGTCAAGGTAGAACGCGGGTATTCCCGAGGACATTGGATGCTCGGAATCGCTACCCTAATTGCGGCTCACAATCGCAAATCTAGGACTCTGGGTGCGCTTGAGAGGCTCTCAGCACAGCAGGGCCTCCTAGACCGCGCAGAAATGGCCGTCTATGTGGTTGACGATGGAAGTACCGATGGCACCGCTGAGGCTATTTCTGAGCACTTCCCATCGGTACGGCTGCTCCAAGGAGACGGCAATTTGTACTGGAATGGTGCTATGCGTCTCGCCTTTGCAGAAGCGTTGCGCCAGGATTTCGACTATTACTTATGGTTGAACGATGACACTACTCTGTTCCCTGATTCCCTGCCAAGGATGCTCCGGGCAGCGGCCAAGTACGGCGACAGGGCAATTATCGTCGGCTCGGCCCGAGATCCTGACACCGGCGGATTGTCCTACGGGGGCGTCCGACGGATGCATCGTTGGCGGCCATTCGAATTCACATGGATCGCGCCGCGGGATGGCGACGTAGCGGTTCATACTATGAATGGCAATTGCGTGCTGATCCCTCGCGCTATAGCTCAGAAGGTGGGAAACCTGGATCCAGCATTCACGCATGGAATGGGCGATTTTGATTATGGTCTGCGCGCCTCCGCGCTCAGGTTGCCCGTGATCGCGGTGCGGGGTTTTGTTGGCGAGTGCAAGCGAAATGACCTGCAGGGAGGATGGCTGAGACGCGTCGCTACCATTGTCCGTTCGCATGCGAAAAGCTCTTGGGCCTAAGGGTCTTCCCCTCGTGAACTCGCGGTTTTTGCACGACGGCATGCCGGCCCCTTTTTGGCCCATCTACTGGGCCCTGGCATACCGGCATCTTCTCCTTCCCCAGAGACAGTTTGAGCGTTCACTCTGATTTCCAGGCCGCGAAGACGCACTGCACTGTGAAACCTCGAGATTCCTCAACTCCCCGCAAGGTGCTCATAGCGGTGAGGCACGTTCCGCAATACCGGCGAGAGTTCTATGAGGGACTAAGACCTGTGCTTGAGCGAAAGGGGATTGAACTGAAACTAGTATATGGGCAGGCAAGTGGGCCGGATGCTCTAAAACGCGATGAGGTCGAGATCTCCTGGGGCACGAAAATAAGGAACACGATACTGCAGATCGGCGAGAAGCAGTTGTACTGGCAACCACTGTTGCGGCATATCCGCGGCGCAAATCTCATAATAGTGGAGCCGGGCAGTAAGTATCTGGTGAACTTCATACTGCTCGTGCTAAGTATGTTTGGCGGACCGAGGATTGCTCTTTGGGGGCATGGAGAAAACTTCCAAAAGACCCACGCCGTTTGGATCAGCGAATGGATAAAGCGCATTGTGGCAAAAAGGGCTCACTGGTATTTTGCCTACACGGCGCGGACCGCAAGGATCGTCCATGGATGGGGATATCCCCTGGAGCGCATGACAGTAGTGCAAAACGCAATCGACACCCGGCACCTCACCCTGGCGCGCGCTGCGATCAAAGATGAAGATCTAGCCAAGCTAAGAGGGGAGTTAGGGCTAGTTGGTAAACACGTGGCCCTGTATGTTGGAGGTATGTACAAGGAGAAGCGGCTTGAGTTCTTGATGGAGGCATGCAAGATCGTACGACAGCGTGTACCCGACTTTGAAATGCTGATGTTGGGTTCGGGTACGGATGCTCAAATCGTTGTGGAGTGCGCTCAGCATTACCCCTGGCTCCATTACTTGGGCCCAAAATTCGGTGACGAAAAAGTGCCTTTCTTTGCCTCGTCAAAATTATTCCTGATGCCCGGATTGATTGGCCTGGCTGTCCTGGATTGTTTTGCCCTCGGCGTGCCGCTTGTCGGAACCGAAAATCCCGATAACAGTCACGAGGTGGAATACCTGATTGACGGAATGAATGGGGTGATACTCAAGGATGACATCACGCCGTCACATTACGCTCAGGTTGTGGCCGACCTGATGGTCAATGAAGAACAACTGCGGGGATTGACGGCCGGGTGTGCGTTGGCCGCCGAAAGATACACAGTCGAACACATGATAGACAATTTCGCGGAGGGTGTCGAGAAGGCAATTCAGGACTGCCCATCATCTTCTTGGGCGGGAGCGACAGATGCCGGGGCCTAGGATTCTGGTAACGGGAGGCAGCGGATTCATTGGCACACACCTGGTACATGCTCTACTTCGTCAGCGGGCGGAATTGCTTAACGTGGATATTGCACCTCCAAAGATAGAAGTTCAGGTGCCGTATTGGCGGCAGTGCAATATTCTTGACGCCAATCGGCTGTATGGCCTTTTCGCAGAATTCCGGCCGTCGCATGTCGTTCATCTTGCTGCCCGAGCCACTACCGAAGGAAAGACCCTTGCAGATTTCGTTGACAACACTGTTGGGACCGCCAATGTTCTAGAAGCGACAAAACGCACACCCAGCGTTGCTCGAGTTGTCATAGCATCCAGCCAGCATGTGCGCAAGCCCGGAGCCGGTCTCGCCGAACGAGACGATGATTATGCTCCACTCGGGCTCTATGGGGCAAGCAAGGTCACTACAGAGAAACTGGCCCGCGAGGCGCGTTTGACCTGTGTTTGGACGATTATTCGACCGACCACTGTGTGGGGACCGTGGCATCCTTTTCTCCCCGGCGGGCTTTGGCATTGGATGAAGAGTGGTTGGTACGTTCATCCTCAGGGCGATCGTGTTGTGCGGAGTTACGGTTACGTGGAGAACGTAGTCTGGCAAATCAACAGGATACTGGAAGCTGAATCCTCGTTGGTCGACGGTAAGGTCTACTATGTGGGAGAAGAATGCGTGAAGCAGCTCGATTGGATCAATGCATTCTCAAGAGCCTTGCGCGGTCGTGATGTGCGAAAGGTCCCAAGGGAATGGATTCATCTCTTGGCTTGGATCGGTGACGCTCTACGAACTTTCCACCTGCGACTTCCGATGGACGGCCCCAGATACTTCAACCTCACAACCACCAATCCTGTACCCATACGGCCCACAATCGAGGCCTTTGGGATTCCACCCTACTCTCTAGATCTCGGGATCCAAGAAACAGTGAAATGGCTGGACGAGTGCTTCTATGCTTGAACTTGCCTGAGCCACAAGGTAGAGACTTGCAGCGCTAAGCAGCGGGTTTATGTCCGCCTTTGATAAGATAACCAGACTAGTAAAGATACTTCCAAACCGTTACCACGCCGGCGCATTGCTGAAGCACGGTGCAGCGGCGGGCGTCGAGCATTCTGCTCTACTTGCTCATCTAAGCCGGGGAGGTATTAGAACCGTGGTCGACATTGGCGCCAACCGCGGCCAATTCGCCCTCGTTGCGCGAAGGAACTTTCCCAGTGCGAAGATAATTTCCTTCGAGCCACTGAAGGAGCCGGCCGCGGTCTTTCGCAAGGTCTTTGCAGCCGACCACTTGGTCGTTCTGTACGAAACAGCTGTTGGCCCCAGAGAAATGGAAGCCCCCATTCACGTTTCACGCGGAGACGATTCGTCGTCCCTGCTGCCCATATCGGATCTCCAAACCGGGCTATTCCCTGGCACCGCGGAGAAGGAAACGCGCGCGGTAACTGTGAAGCCTCTAGATAGGATACTTGAGACAAAGGACGTTCTGGCCCCGGCATTGTTGAAGATAGATGTTCAAGGCTATGAGCGGGAAGTCTTGGAGGGCTGCGCATCCCTATTGCCTTGCTTCTCATACGTGTACGTCGAGTGCTCGTTCCTAGAGCTTTACACGGGGCAAGCTCTTGCTCACGATGTAGTGGACCTACTGAGCGGCAACGGTTTTGCGCTTGAGGGTGTCTACAACCTCACATACGATAAGGCGGGGCTGGCTGTGCAAGGAGACTTTCTGTTTCAAGCGCATCCTCCGGATGTCACTGTCCGTCCATGACTTGCCAAGACAGATTCTTTCCTGAGGCTACCTTCGGAGGCTTCACAAACCATGATGGCACAGTCGCGTTCTATTTGCGCGTCAATGCGCTAACGACAGCCTCCTGTGTGGTCCTGGATGTGGGGTGCGGCCGCGGTGCTTATCAGGACGATCCCATTGCTCTGAGGCGCAGCCTACGTATACTGCGAGGCAAGGTCCAGAAGGTAATTGGCCTCGACCTCGACATGAGTGCGATTAGCAATCCCTTCCTAGATGAGTTTCGCTTGTTAGAAGATCAGTCTGCTCACTGGCCCGTTGGTGATCACTCCGTCGATCTCATTGTTTGCGATTGGACGCTTGAGCACATTGCGGATCCAGCCTTCTTTTTCGAAGAGGCCAGCAGGGTCCTGAAGACTGGCGGATATTTCTGTGCGCGAACAACCAATGCTTGGGGGCTTGTCGCCCTGGCGGCAAGAGTTGTTCCAGAAAAGTACCATGCCGGGCTGATTGCGGCGCTCCAAAGAAACAGAAAAGTTGATGATGTCTTTCCGACGCATTACGCCTGCAACTCGGTAGTGCGGCTGCAACATTGCCTGACGCGGCATGGTTTTGAAGGCGTGGTACTGGGCTTTGGTGGTTTGACTGAATACTTGAAGTTCTCGTGTGTCCTATATCGGCTTGGATACTTGTACGAACGATTGTGCCCTCAGTTCCTGCGGCATACCCTGTTGGTCTTTGCGGTGAAAGGCGGGGCTGCTTGACCGCGATGCGTGTCCTAGCCCTAGGCATCAACTTCGGCTCTGAGCTCGTAGGCATCGGCAAATACACCGGTGAACTGGCCGCCTACCTGAACGGCGACGGCCATGAGGTGCGGGTGGTGACCACGCCACCGTACTATCCTTATTGGCGCGTGCAGCCGCCGTATCGCTGGTGGCAATACCGCCACGAGAACAAAGAGGGGATGGATGTGTACCGATGTCCGCTGTGGGTACCGCGCAAACCCTCGAGCATCAAGCGACTCACACACCTGCTTTCATTTGCGATCTCAAGCTTTCCAGTGCTCCTGTGGCAGATGCAGTGGCACCCGGATACCGTCCTGTGCGTTGCGCCCGCTTTCTTCTGTGCTCCGTTCGCCTGGATCACAGCACGTCTGTGTGGAGCAAAGGCGTGGCTGCATATCCAGGACTTTGAGTTGGATGCGGCGACCAACCTGGGAATGCTGCCCTCAGGGAATCTGCTGACCAGGATCGCGTCGGCGGGAGAGCGTTGGCTCCTGAGGCGCTTTGATCGGGTATCAACCATTTCCGCTCGTATGGTTGCGCAACTCGTGGAGAAGGGTGTCAGGCCAGAACGGGCCTATCTGTTTCCGAATTGGGTGGATACGAGATCCATCTTTACCTGGTCAGCGGACAGGCAAGCATTCCGAGAGTCGCTGGGGATTCCGGATGACCAGGTCGTGATCCTGTATTCAGGCACCATGGGACACAAGCAGGGGCTCGAATGCCTGGTCGAGGCCGCGAGGCGGCTTACATCGCACCGTGACATACGCTTTGTTTTGTGTGGCGAGGGTGCGGCACGACAAGCGCTCGAGTCGGCATGCGCAGGCATGCCCAACGTGATGCTGCTGCCACTGCAGCCGCCCGAACGGCTGAACGGATTGCTCAATGCGGCCGACATTCATATCTTGCCTCAGCGGGCTGACGCCGCGGACCTTGTGATGCCCTCCAAGCTGTTGGGCATGATGGCAAGCGGAAAGGCAATCGTGGCCACGGCCAGAGCGGATACCGAGGTCGGCGAGGTCGTCAATCAGGTTGGGCTTGTGGTACCGCCAGGCGACATTGACGCCCTGTGCGAGACTATTGTTCGGCTGGCCGGCTCACTGGTCGACCGGGCGCGGCTGGGCGAGAAGGCACGCGCTTATGTCTGCGGCAATTGGGACGCGGATCTCGTCCTGCCCCGGTTTGAGGCCCAATTGCTGAGCCTGGTGAACAAAGAACATCAACTTCTTGCCGCAAGCGAACAGACAGTCCCATAGTCCCGGGTAAAGACAGGTTGGATGAAGTTGGGGGATAGGCAAGGACTCGAGACCTAATGCAGAAGACGATCGAAGCAGGCTTTCCCGCCAAGCGTCAAACCGAGCCGGTAGCGGCGACGGGCATGGCTCGTTGGACGGCCCTGCGGACAAACGCGCGCCTGTGGATGGGGAGCGCGCTGTTCGTTTCCGACATGCTGTGCCTGTTGGTCGCCATCGTGGCGGCGCTGCAGATCCGGTCGGTCATGGAGGTCATCGACGATCCTTACTACCTGGAAATCATCTTCCTGCTGGCGATCACGCTGGGGCTGGCTTTCCTGCGCAAGGGGCTCTACCCGGCTGTCGGCATGAACTACGTCAATGAGCTGCGGGAGATTGTGAGCAGCGCCAGTTTTGCTTACCTGATCGTGATCGGCACGACGTTCCTGCTGAAGACAACGAGCATCTATTCACGGCTGGCACTGTTGATCAGCTGGGTGTTGACCCTCATCCTGATCCCGACGGGCCGGTATCTGACGCGGCGGATCCTGATCCGATTGCATCTGTGGGGCGAACCGGTCGCCATGATCGGCGACGTGCGCAAGCACCCGGGGCTGGAGGAGTACTTCAAGGACAAGATAGAACTCGGCCTGGTGCCTGTGGTGGTTCTGGCGGACGGCGCGGTGACGAATCACGCCAGGGTGCTGGAGGAGATCAAGGCCACTGCGCGCAGGCTGTCACTGAGCACGGCACTGGTCGTAGTCAGCGACCTCAATCGGCTGGATGCGCTGGTGGAACGGTATCGATTCGTGTTCGAGCGCGTGATCCTGATCAAGGACCGGAACGGCAGCTATTCGCTGCACAGCCTCAAGTCGCTGGACTTTTCGGAGATCCTGGGGCTGCAGGTGATGAACAACCTGCTGAACTTCTGGGCGCAACTCGAAAAGCGGGTCGTGGATGTGGTCCTTTCGACGCTCGGGCTGGTCGTGCTGATGCCATTCTTTGTAGTGACCTCGGTGCTGATATTCATAGACTCACCCGGCCGCGTGTTCTACCGCCAGCAGCGGTTAGGCAGGAACGGGCGGAGATTCAAGCTGCTCAAGTTCCGGACGATGCACCTGAATGCCGGCCGGATACTGGCCGACGAGATGGCGGCCCACCCCGAGCTCAAAAAGGAATGGGACAAGTACCAGAAGCTGAGATGCGACCCGCGCGTGACGCGGGTGGGCAGCCTCCTGCGCAAATTCAGCCTGGATGAGCTGCCACAGCTCTGGAACGTATTGAAGGGGGAGATGAGCCTGGTTGGCCCACGGCCGATGCTGCCGGACCAGCGGGAACTCTACGGTGAGACATTCCGAGAATATGTCCGGGTGGCACCGGGGATCACGGGCTTGTGGCAGGTCTCCGGCCGCAATGAATGCACTTTTGCGCGGCGGGCAGAGCTGGATCGGGAGTACATCGAGCGCTGGTCGCTATGGCTCGATATCTTTACTTTGCTCAAGACGATAAAGATCGTGCTCCTACAGCGGGGCGCTTACTAACCTGGCTCTAGATCACCATGCCATCCGTACTGTTAGTGTGTACAGGCAATCAATTCCGCTCTCCCCTGGCGGCAGCCTTCCTTAAGGACTTCATCCGTCACGGGGCCGCGCAGGGCGCGCAGGGCGAGTGGAGGGTGGAAAGCGCGGGGACCTGGGCAACGACCGGCATGCCCGCGGCGGGAGTCACTGTGCAGATCGCGGAGCGGCTGGGGCTGCCCGGGCTTGAGATGCACAGGACGCAGCCGGTCAGCCAAGAACTACTGGATCAATTCGACCTGATCCTGGTGATGGAGACGGGTCACCGAGAGGGGATAGTCAGCGAGTTTCCCAACGTTGTGGGGCGAATCAAGTTGCTCGGCGAAGTTGTCGACGGTGTTCCGTACAGCATTCAAGATGCGAACGGTGAGGGCAGAGGCCCTGAGGAGGTCGCAACCGAACTGCAGGCATTGATCCAGCGGGGAGGTCAAAAGATCCTTCAACTGGCGAAGGCAGTCCGGCGCGATCGGCGGTCTCCATAAGAAGGTGAAACCCGGTTGATACAGAGCGACGGCTCTTTTGCCAAGGTGAAGGGGATACTCCAGAACCTGCGGTTCCCGGACCGGCTTGACGCGCATCCATGGGTCGGCAGCCTCACGGTCCAAGAGCTGGTAGCGGGTGATCCGAACCTGGCCGATAAGAGTCCCGGCACGCAGCTGGCATTAGCGCTGGGTGCATTGTTCGGCCAGATGATGCCAGTCACACCGCCGCAGGATGGGAAACGGCTTGACACACGCTGGGGGCGTTTCGGCATCCTGGCGGCCAACTACTTTGCGCCGCTGATATACGGGCGCTTGTACCCTCACACGATGCGGGAGGCTTGGAGGAGAATCGACCAGGCCATTTTGTTGTTCGTCTACGGCAAGACTGCCGACGAGCTGACGCCGGAGCAAGTGCGCCCCTACCGTCTCATAGGAGATGAGGCAGATTTTGCGGCCAACAGCACCATCAGTGACTGGCATCGGAGCGGTATCCAGGATCTCGCGGACCTGTTCCTGAACCACGAGCAGCACCTGAGTCTGGCGGCAGAGACATCATCCGTGGTGTTGGGGGAAGCATCGGTTGCGGGGTCGAGACGGCGACCTGTGAGCGAGTCAGCGGCAAGAAGGCAGCGGCTCTGGTGGTGGAGCGCCGCCGGCGTTGCCCTGGCAGTCTGCATGCTCACCGCGGGCATGGCCGGAGTCCAAGGCTGGCGCGTCTACCGGCTGCTGCAGCCAGTGAAGAACGACCTGGCGAATTTGAAGTCAAGTAAACGTGACCTCCCTGGATTCCGGCGCGTTGGAGCAGGCAGGTCCGCTTCTGACGCAAACGCACATGGACGTCGAGGCGCTGCGAACAGCAGCATCGCCGTGGTTGTGGCTGGGGGGCAACCTGGGCTGGGTGCCCGTCTATGGAGGCGACCTCAAGTACGCCGGAGAGCTGCTGGAGGTCGCTTCGGACTCGACGGAAGCTGCCTCACTGGCGTACGAGAATACGTTCCCGATCTGGAAGTTCCTGCGGGACCACCAGGTCAATCTAAAAGCCTCCGACCTGACCGGGCTATTGATATACGTCCAGCCCGGGCTGCTGCAGTCGCAGGAACAGCTCACACGGGCCGAGCAGGCACGCCAGCGGATCGTCGTGGATGAGCTTTCGCCGGGCACGCGTTCCTGGGTGACGCGCGCAGACGGGTACATACGGACGATGGGCGAAGGGCTCTCACTGGCCGTGTCGCTGCCGCGACTTCTAGGAGGAAGCAGCGAAGGCCCCAAGACCTATCTAGTCCTGATCCAGAACGAGGACGAACTGCGCCCGACGGGCGGCTTCATCACGGCGGTGGGCAAGCTGGTGGTCTGGAACGGTGAGCTGATCAGCTGGGACATCGTCGATTCCTACACGATCGATGACATGAGCAAGGCCTATCCGCCGGCGCCCTGGCAGATGCGCAGCTTCATGAACATTCCGATCATGACCTTTCGGGACGCCAACTGGTTCCCCGATTACCCGACGACCGTCAAGTGGGCCGAGTATCTATTCGCGTACAGCAACTCCTACTCCGTGAACGGTGTGATCGCCATCGACCAGCATGTCCTGAAGTCGCTCCTGTCGGTGACGGGGCCGCTGGAGGTCAAGGAGATCAACGCGACGGTTTCACCCGAAAACGTGCAAGAGGTCATGCGCACGCAGAAGGTGCCGCCTGAGGACCGGCTGAACGACCCCAATTGGTATCGCAAGCAGTTCATGAATCCAATCGCAGAGGCAATCTTGAACCGCGTGCTCTCCGGGTCGGGAATATCCTGGCCGGCATTGATCCAGACGGTGATCGGGGAACTCGACCAGCGTCACGTTCTGGCTCAACTGGATGATCCGGTCGCGGCGAGGCTGCTGGCGGCCCGCGGCTGGGACGGGTCGATCGCCCGGGACCAGGGTGATTTCTTGATGACGATAGACACCAACATTGGCTACAACAAGACCAGCGCGGCCGTCAGTTCGCAGGTCTTCTACAACGTCGACATGAGCACGCCCTCGGCGCCGACGTCGAGTCTGCAGGTGTTCCAGCGCAACGCAGCCGGCGGCCCAACGGGTCAATGCGATCAACGGCCAGCGGGGGTCGACCGATCCACGCTGGAATACTGGTACGCCATTGACCGCTGCTACTACGACTATCTGCGGGTCTACGTGCCGGCGGGGTCAAAGCTTGTGAGCGCCACACCTCACGCGGTCACGCGCGATGAAATGGTCATGCTCGATGGGGACGTGCCAGGGCGGGTCGACAACCTGGATGACCATCTTTCGGGTCTGCAAGGCTTTGGGACGCTGCTGGTGGTGCCCATGGGTGGAACCCTGGAGACGGACTTTCAGTTCAACCTGCCGGCGGGCATCCTTCAATCTGATCCCACAAGCGGCGAGCAGATCTATGAACTAAGAGTGCAGAAGCAGGCTGGGACGGTAGCCACCCCCATTACCATTCGGGTGCACCTGCCGCAGGGCTCGCGGGTCGCTTCGGTGAGCCCGGGCCAGTACGTGCAATCCGGCGACAGTCTGCTCTTTGATCTGACACTGACTACGGATGCGGCTATCCGGATCCAGTTTCAGCCGTAATCCGAATAAATTTCGGAGTCACGACACGGTTTCTTGAATAGCATAGCAAAGGGAATGGACCTGAGAAGGAGGCAAGCAATGGGCAAGGTACTCCGAATTGTGCTTGTGCTGGTGGGTTTGGCAGGCCTCACAGTGATCGGCATCCAAGGCGCAGCGTGGGCAGATAGACTAGGCATCGGCGGGCCGGCGATAGCAGCCGGTGCATCCGTGCAGGGGATGCCGGCCGCGGCCCTGTCCCAGCCGGTTCTGCCGGCCGCAGCCCGCCCGCAGGGAACGGTAATCACGGTCCCCACGGTCGTTGATATTGTGCCAGGCTCTCTGGTCATCGTGGGCAACTGTGCGACGGCGTTCACGACGTCGGCCCCAGCGGGCGTCACGTTTACGGCGACCGTCGTAGACTCGACGGCGCTCCCAGGGCCTTTTCCTGGGACCCTGTTAAGCTGTGGAGTTAGGATTGACGCAAAACCGGTCATTACCGCCCTGCTCGCGGAAATCGAAGTATGTTTCCCGATCCCACCCACGAAGACAGCGCTTGCACAGCATCACGATCAAACGCAATGGTTGAAGACCACAGAAGAGATAAAGAACGGGCAATCTTGTGTCACCCTGCCGGTCAACGATCCAAACCCAACCTTTACTGCGTTGTTCGAGCAATGAATTTGCGACTTAGATAGGACACTGAAGCGAGGCAGCCGCCTCGCTTCACTTTTTTTCCGGAACAATGTCCCGGATACGAGCAATCCTCCCGCCCGCATTCATCTGCCTTTTCCTAGCGGCATTGTATCTGCACACAATGCCCCAGGGCCTGACCTGGGCATACGATGGAGCCGACGGCGGCGATCTGGTGACGGCGGCGGCCACCGGAGGCGTCCCCCACCCTCCAGGCTACCCTACATATCTGCTGGCGGCCTCGGCCTTCCTGCAGCTCCCAATCGGATCGCTGGCCTATCGCACCAACGTGCTTTCTGCGACTTGCACTGTGCTGGCCGCATTGGTCATTTACCTGCTCGTACGGACTTGGGACCAGGGCTTTTTCACGGCCACTGTCGCCAGTTTGGCATTTGGAACCTTTCCTCTCGTTTGGTCGCAGGCCATCATCACAGAGGTCTACGCGCTGAATGCACTCTTTGTCGCAGCACTCCTGTACCTCTGCGTACGCGGCAACACAACACGTCGAAGGACGCTCTTCGTGGGGGAACTCATAGCCGGCCTGGCCCTCGGCAACCATCTGTCGATCATTTTCATGTTGCCGCTGCTTTTTATTTCAAATTGGGATCCTCGGAACCTTGCTCGGAACGCAAGAACCGAGGGGAGTTTCCCCTTCAGCGGCCGCGTGCCGATTGTCTGGCGGGTGCTTGGATTATTGGTCGGATTGACAGTCTACCTAGTGATCCCTCTGCGAGCGCAGGTGCAGGCACCAGTTAACTGGGGGAACCCCGTAAATAGTCAGGGCTTGATCTGGTTGGTAAGCGGGAGAGCCTACTGGAATTGGCTGGGCGACTTCAGTCCCAGCTACCTGTGGTCGGGAACACAGGCTTGGAGCCACTTTCTTCTTCAGCAATTGGGCATTCCGGGATTGCTGCTGGTTGCCATTGTGCTCGCCGTGCTCTTCAAGCGGTCATGGATGTACTTGGCCACCAGCTGGCTAATCCTTGTCTACTCCGCCCTCGCCATCCTCTTCTATTCCCCCGATTCCTATGTCTACCTTATTCCGGCCTTGTTCGCTCTGTCGATCTGGATGGGCTTCGGCGCCAACTGGATCGTCCAACAGGTGTCATCTCGCCTTTCTCGTATCAAGCTAGTGGCAATAGTCATAATCTTGGCCTATCTAGCCCTAAGGGCCCTTCTGATGATTCCCTCGATGAGTCTCTCGTCTGACAGGCAGGCGGAGCAATACGCCCAGACGGTCCTGGCTTCTGCACCTGCACGAGCCCTGATCTTCACGAAAGGGGACGAGGCCACGTTCTCGCTCTGGTACTTTCACTATGCTTATCACGAGCGCCCAGACGTCGCCGTCATATCGAGCGACCTTCTTATCCAGCCCTGGTATCGGATCGTTCTAATGCACACGTATCCGGACCTGATCGTGTCGGACAACGCACTCCAGCCAGAGATTATCCGTGGCAACCCCGCACGACCAGCTTGCCAGCTGGGATCTGACTTGCAAGCAGCCATTCGGTGTTCGCCTTAGCCGCGCACAACACTTGAGTTTGCAGCGACGGAATGAACGCCCCAGTCTCCAGAAAGCCTGGGGCGTTTGCTTCTTCTTACCTCTGGATGGCCGACTTGGCTCCCGATGCTATGCCGACGCGGGAGCGCGGATTGTCCACCTTGTTGACCTGCCCTCCAAAAGCTGATCCAACATTTGAGCTAGGATTAGGAATGGAGACGGGTCCAGATGCCAAGGAAACATTTCTCCCCCGAACAGATTATCAGCAAGCTGCGAGAAGCCGAAGTGCTGCTCAGCCAAGGCAAGACCCCGGTGGAGGTGTGCCGCACCCTGAATGTCACCGAACAGACCTATTACCGTTGGCGGAAAGAGTATGGGGGTATGGGTACCGAGCAAGCGCACCGGCTCAAGGAACTGGAGAAGGAGAATGCCCGGCTGAAGAAGCTGGTGGCCGATCTTTCCCTGGATAAGGCCATCCTGCAGGAAACCGTGCGGGGAAACTTCTAAGCCCGGACAGGCGCAGGCAAGCCGTGGAAGGAGCTCAGGAAGCTTTCCATCTTTCCGAGCAGCGTGTGTGCCGGGCCTTGGGACAACCTCGCTCCACCCAACGCTATGTGGGCCGGGAAGCCAGCGACGAAGAGAACCTCACGCTGCGCCTGGTAGAGCTGGCGCGCCAGTACGGTCGCTATGGCTATCGGCGGATCACGGCCCTGTTGCAGACCGAAGGCTGGCGAGTGAACCACAAACGGGTGGAACGCCTGTGGCGGCAGGAGGGCCTGAAAGTGCCTGCCAAACAGCCCAAGCGGGGCCGCTTATGGCTGAACGATGGTTCCTGCCTGCGCCTGACACCTGAGTTCCCCGGGCAGGTGTGGAGCTATGACTTTGTGCTGGAGAGGACCCACGATGGCCGGCCGTTCCGGATCCTCAATGTGATTGATGAGTACACCCGCGAATGCCTAGCCGTGCGAGTGGCCAGGCAACTGGATCACCAAGATGTGCAGGAGTGCTTGGCGGAGTTGTTCTGTGCCCGTGGGGTACCGGTGCACTTGCGGTCCGACAATGGACCGGAGTTCATTGCCCACCTGCTCCGGGAGTGGCTAGGCAGGCTGGATGTGAGGCCGCTGTTTATTGAACCGGGCAGTCCTTGGGAGAATGGCTACATCGAGTCGTTCAACGGCAAGATGCGGGATGAATTGCTGAACCGCGAGATCTTCTGCAGCCTGCGAGAAGCGCAAGTCCTGATCGAGCGCTGGAGAAAGGAGCATAACTACATTCGACCGCACAGCTCGCTTGGCTATCGTCCGCCGGCACCACAAGCCTGGCTGCTAGCAACAACTCTGCAGCCAGGCCTAACATAAGAACTGGCACAAACTATTGGGGCAGGTCACAAGAAGATCGGGCGCTGCCGTGCGGTAACCGCCAGATTGTTCTTGTCTTGCCGAATTGAAGGGCATAGATTGTTGTCCGGGGTCTTGAAGATTGCCGCGAAACACCGTATAGTATATCCGAGGGAAAGCATAAGGAAGGAGATGCTGTGCCTAAGAAACAAGCACTTACAGATAATGATATTCGCTTATGACAAATGAGAAGTTTGGAGAATATCGAAAGGCTAATGAAGCAACTGATCGCCATACAGTTGTATCTTGGCGGAGCCCGGCAAGATCAAATAGGCACAAACATAAAAGTGGCTAAGGAAACAGTAAATGGGATGGTAAAGGGCATAAAGCGGCAGGCCATCCGGGAGGGCCACTTAGAAGATGGCGGCTAAGCTAAATCCGAACATCGTAAGCTATTTAGCGAAGAAAACAGGACTGAGCCCCAAGTATATTGGCAAAGAGATTTCAGTCTTGCGCTCCGATTTTCCGTCCTGCACACCGAATGCTGTTGCGCAGATCTTTGCTAGGAAAAGAGGCATTTCTGTGTGGGGAAAACTCGAAAAGGAAGATAGAACTTCCTTGCCAGTAATGGAAGCCAAATCGAGGATCACAATCACAAGAACAAGAGGCCCTAAGAAGGAGAAGGTGCTTGAAGTTATCAGATACGACTCCGCCAATCCGTTCATCAGAGGGCATATTGACGAAATCAATAGAGCTTACACGAAGGGATGCTATACCGCAGTTCATGTGTTGGCTCGAAAGATCATCGAGAATCTTATAAGAGAACTTCTTTCGGGTAGATTTCCGCCAGAAGAGCTGGAAAACAAGGAACTTTATTACGACATTGCTCAGGCTAGGTTTAAGGATTTCAATGTCATCCTTAGGAATTTGTATGAAAAGCGAAACGAATTTGGACCAGGAAAAAGCGATGCCGTAAAGCGGCTATATGATCTCGCTAAGAATTTCAAGGGTGATGCTAACGACGCAACTCATTCATGGTATTACCTCATTCAGAGTAAAAGCGAAATCGATAATCTGAATATTCAAACGATTATTGACCTGATCGCAGTCTTGCAGGAATCGTGAATATGAGAAAGGAATTGCGAAGAGGAGATATCAATGCTGTTTCGTGTCAGAACTTGTGAGACACTTTAGGGCAAAGAACTAAGGTGGGATTTCCGGCCAGGATCTGGTTGAATTGATCAACCGAAGGAGCAGAAAATGGCCGAAGAAGCAACCTCAGTAGAAGCAACCGTTCGTGAGATTCGGCGGAAGACGCGCAAGAAGTATTCCGCGGAAGAGAAGGTGCGGATCGTGCTGGAAGGATTGCGGGGGGAGAGCAGGATCGCGGAGTTGTGCCGCCGCGAAGGCATCCACCAGAACATGTACTACAAATGGAGCAAAGAGTTTCTGGAGGCTGGCAAGCAGCGCCTGGTGGGCGACACAAAGCGCGAAGCTGATAGTCACGAAGTCGAAGAAATGCGCAGCGAGAACGAGCAGCTCAAAGCGTTGGTGGCCGAGCTGACGTTGAAGAACAGGGTGTTGAAAAAAAGCTTGCTGGGCAGGGAAACGAAGTGGGACGAATGATCCGGCGGGATGAAGCGGAAAAGAGCGAGATCCTTCACTTGGTGGAACATTCGAGCCTACCGGTGAAACGCACGCTGACAGAACTGCAGGTGCCGCGCAGTACCTTCTATCGCTGGTACAAACAGTATCAGGAGGAAGGCCCGGATGGATTGATCGATCATCGTCCCAATCCAAGGCAGTTATGGAACCGGATCCCGAAGGAAGTGAGACAACAGGTGGTGGATCTGGCGCTGCAATATCCGGACCGTTCTCCCCGGCAGTTGGCCTGGTTATTTACCGACGAAAAGGGCTATTTCATCTCCGAATTGAGCACTTACCGCATCCTGAAGGGCTTCGATCTAGTGGAAAGCTCGACCTTCACCGTGTGGAGTGCGGCCGATAAGTTCAAACATCCCACGACGCGCGTGAACGAATTGTGGCAAACTGACTTCACCTATTTCAAGATCCTGGGTTGGGGTTGGTATTACCTGTCCACGGTGCTGGATGATTTCTCCCGTTACATCCTAGCCTGGAAACTCACCCCCACGATGGCCGCCACGGATGTTCAGGACACGCTCCTGATGGCACTCGCTAGGACCGGTTTGGACCATGTGCTGGTGGAACACCGGCCACGCCTGCTTTCCGACAATGGCTCCTGCTATATCTCCAGAGAGCTGCAACTCTTTCTGGAACGCAAGCATATGGATCATACGCATGGTGCGCCCTATCACCCGATGACCCAGGGCAAGATCGAGCGGTACCATCGCTCCATGAAGAATATTGTGAATCTCCAGAACTATTTTCTTCCGGGAAAACTTGAAACCGAGATTGCCAATTTCGTGGACTATTACAATCACCGTCGCTATCACGAGTCACTGGACAATCTCACACCGGCCGATGTCTATTTCGGCAGAGCCCAGGAGGTACTTTCCAAAAGAGACGAAATCAAGCAACGAACTTTGAGACAACGGCGTTTGCAGAATTCGCAGATCGCAACAGTATAATCACTTCAAACCGGAAGACCACACCTTAGCAAACATGACCTTATGTCCCGAATGTTCTGACGACGTACATATCAATGCCCAGAAAACTGAATTCTGATGAACATGGCCTTCCAAGTCTTTCGCTTGTATTCGGCTATATAGCCGTAAAAGAGCTTCAGAGCCTTGAAGATCGTGTTCGGGTTCTAGCTCAGCTTGGTTACGGTAACGCGGAGATCGCGAGAATATGCAATACAACGCCCGCGTCCGTTAGGACACTAAAGTATATGGCAAAGAAAACACCAACAAATAAGACGGGGCGAAGGAGGGCATGATGGCGAAACCTGTCGCAAACAAGGCACAAAAAGATGATCCAAACAAGACAGTTCGCCTGATGTTGGGATATCTCTGCGTGGCAAACGAGGCGGAGGCGAGCTTGGTGAGGAAAGTGGAAATATTGGATAGATTTGGATTTTCAGACGCCGAGATTGGGCAAATTTGTGGTCGCTCGACGCAATCAGTAACAAACGCACGCTCGCTGGGCAAGAAGAAGTCCAATGCCAAGAAAAGCAAAGTATAGGCGAAGAATTAAGATACCCCCCGAGTACTTGGAGGCGATCGAGCTTGGGGACGTGTTGTTCCCGCCCCTGTACGAGCTGGAAAACGGGCTAAGACTGGCTGTTTACGGTTTTCTCGAGAGCTTCTACGGGCCTGGTTGGTGGGACATCTCTCTCAAGAACAAACGAAATAGGATTTGGGAGTATGCGGAAGAGCAGCGGACGGGACATGACGCGATGCCCTGGATTGGTAATTCATCGCGAGTGAAGATTCTGCCAATCCACCTTATCACGTTGGGTCAACTCGAAGAGATAGTCAAGGCGTACGAATCAGACTGTATCCCGCAGCTTTTTCCATCGATGGTCTTCTTCTTGGGACATATGGAAGTTATCAAGAAAGTTCGCAACCTATATACACATATGTTTCCATGTATTACCAAGCAAGATTGCGATCTGGCTAAGAGGGAAATCAAAACACTGGCGCCTGCCATAAACGCTCGGCTATAACTTGTCCTGAAGGGGGGTCGAAAGGGCAATACGAAGAGGTTCGTGATACGGCCAGACGATTGCCGTCGGAGAAGGGGCGATGTTGGTTAGGCCTGACTTATGGGGGCCATCTGATTTCAAACTCGAGTGGCACGGGACGGTTTGATTCGAGCGCATGTTGATGTGCGCTGACTGTGGGGGCGCGACCTGGCTTGGACGTGTGAAAGGCGGCCTGAAAATCAGGGCGCCTTTGACATTAGAGAGGTAAGGCGAATTCGAACGGCATTAGACGTGTTGGTTCTTGGACTCTATCATGAGGGTTCTTTTTCTACAGCTACCCGAGACCTAACCGATTCAGAAAGGATCGCTGTGCCCCGGGGAGGGCACCGTCCACCTTTCCATTGCCGACCGTCACACGGGAGGGCCAGCAATGACCGCCCGCCTGGTCGGAGAGATCGTGTTTACGTCGCGACTGTTCGATGAAGGCAATACAGGCATGTGCAAGCGCGGCTGCTGTTCGAGGAGATCGATCAGGCATTTGAGACAGATTACCTTCTCTCCAGCCTCAAGAGCTAGCTTCCCGCGTGGGTCGAGCAGCTCAGTGCTCTGTCTCTTAGCATTGAAATCAGCCTTTTCCTGACCCGCCCGTATTCCAGCAAGGAAAGCCTGCACGGTGAAAAGCTGGACGTCCGTGCTGGTGGCCGTTCGCATGTTATTGGCCAAAGCCCTCCGCTCGGTCCACAAGTCGGCGGTCTTCCGCACCATGCGTCTTTCGTTCTTGGCACGTCGGCTTGAGGAATTCGTCGGCTAATTACAGATCCAGAGACGGGTCTGGTTCGGCATGCCTCTCGTCCAGCTGCCAATCCAACGGCCGTCAACGCAAGGAGACCACGGCCCGCGGACCCGGGTCGGTTCTGGGATGCTCAAGCTGGCGCCGCCCGGCAGGTGACGGCGACGTGCGTGCCATGTCCGAACGCCCCGTGCCTGTGACTGGGGAAGGTGTTGTCGCGTACGGCTGCATGAGATTCCGGCCCGCTGCTCGCCCTGCGGAGAATTGTCCCTGCGTCCGGGGTACCCATGCAGTCATGACAGGCTGTGGCACCATTCTATTTTGCAAGCTGACCTAAGTAGTCTGTAAGTCAATTCCACCCCCAAACAATCTAGCATTCATCTATTTTGCAAGCTGACCTAAGCAGTCTGTAAGTCGATTCCACCCTCAAACAATGTAGCATTCAAGGGAGACAGCATCCCTATAGGTTGGACTGAAGATCATCACGTGAAGATAGAAAGTGCGCTGAAAATGACAATGCAGTGGTACGCACTGCGAAGCAAGCCGAATAGGGAAGAGGCCCTGTGGAGAGAGGCCAGTGCTCGGGGCTTTGAGGTGTACTTTCCTCGAACCCGCGTCCAGCCGGTCAATCCAAGAGCGCACAAGACCAAAGCATACTTTCCCGGTTACATGTTCGTACAGACCGATATCAAGGCGGTAGGAATCTCTGCGCTGACGTGGATGCCGTACTCCAACGGGCTGGTGTCGTTTGGCTCGGAACCGGCCCCCGTGGCGCAGGGGCTGATCACCGCGATCCGTAAGCGGGTGGACGAGATCAATGCAGCGGGCGGTGAGATCTTCCACGGGTTGAAGCGCGGCGAGGCCGTCACGATCCAGGCGGGCCCGTTCGCCGGCTACGAGGCGATCTTCGATATGCGCGTCTCGGGCACCGAGCGGGTTCGCGTGTTATTGAAGTTGCTGAGCAGGCAGGAGGTGCCGCTGGAATTGTCCGCCGGACAGATTCAGCGGAATAACCGCCGCTGAGAGGAGGCTGACAGGGCGCGTCTCGGCACACATTTGAGAAAGTGTGACCGAGTCCAACATGGGGAGCAATATCACAAGGGTGAACGAGGGGAGGATCTCAAGCTGCTGACTTGCAATTGACGACAATCTATCGACACTCAGCCAAATGCCCGAGTCTCTTGAGAGACTGGGGTATTGCTATGTCGCGCGGCATGACCCCGGGACGCTTTGGCTGCCTGCAGAGGGGGAGCCAATCACAAACGGCGCAGTGCTGTAATGGGCGTTGCGAGTTGTCCACTTGATGAAGGCAACATTCGGACGAGCGTGCGCGGCTGCGGTGCGCATGGAGCTCGTGTATCACGTACGAACGGCGAACAAAATGGCCCCACGTAATGTGGGCCCGTGCTGTGCGCGCCCACATGAGTTGGTTTCAGAACGCCGATGGATCGCGGCTCGCCAGATCTCTCGATTCCTGACCCATGTCTATTTCGCGCGTTTGGTCTTTTCGACTTGCGATGATCACCAAGGGCGGATATTGCGGACGCCGCGAATTCTGGCTGTTGTCATTGGGGGATGGACGATGTAGAATGCAAATGGTGGGTTGACGGCCACGTCGGGATAGACTTTCTTCTATACTATCTCGACCGAGATTGGTGACTTAGTCCCCACTGAGCAAGTCATCGCTGGCATTGCCGTGAAGATTCCGGATCAGTGCACTAGAGGGGAGAAGGTTGCTTCGCCGTCGGACCGCGCCCAGATCAGCCGTAAAGACGGTCGTCACAAAGCATTTCGTGCGATTTATCGAAGTCCCCGTTCTTTCCGTATTCTGACAACTCTGGGATTGGCCTTGTGCCTTTCAATCCCACAAATACTGGCCTCTTCTGCTCCAGGTAGCTCGGCTTTCATTAGAAAGGTGCGTGCGATGGAAGCTGCCAAGACCGGCCTTCAATACCCGGCAGGCCTGGCATTCTCGCCGAGAGCCAATGCCTTCTATGTTGTGGAGGGTCCGGGGGCCGGGCAGTCTCCGCCGGCCGCTACGGACGCCGTCAAGCTGACCCCCTTCGCGAATCGGATCGGTTCAGCCCGGATTGAGGCGCAGATCAGGGATCCGATCAACATGACATACGACAGCAAGTTCCAGCGCTTGCTCGTTCTTCAATCCCCAGCCGATCAATTGCTGGAGATTCGTGAAGGCCCTGATGGTAATCTGGATCCAACTACATTGAACCGTTACGCCGTCAGCCGCTTTGGCTTGCAGAACCCACAGGGCATAACCGTCGACTCGGCGAGTGGATGTCTTTTCATTCTGGATGCCGTTGGGCCCCGGATCGTCCGCGTCCAGCCCGGACTTGACGGGAGCTTTGACGGGGCCGTGATTTCCGCGACGAATTTGCAGCCGAGCGGTTTGGTTGCTGTTCGCGGCCTCGCTTTGGACCCGACTACGAGCCATCTCTATCTTGTGGACTCGGTTGAGCAGAAACTGTACGAACTGACCCAGGCCGGCCAGGTGGTGACAAACCGCGATCTGTCCCAGTTCCGGCTTGATGATCCCGAAGCGATGGTCTTTGCCCCCAGTGGTGACCAGACGGACGATCCGTTGCAGCTGAGCCTGTACCTCGCTGACAGCGGCGATGTGGCCGCGCAAGGATCCGGCCAAATCGTGGAGTTTTCCCTGACCCGACCTATGGCCGCGGCGGCCGCGGCGGCCACGGCGAGCTCATTCCAGTCTTCCTTGGTGCGGACCACGAACATGGCGGGGTTCTCGCCTCCCAGTCCCGACCCCGACGGGCTGACTTATCTACCCCTCAGCAATACGCTGCTGGCCTCTGACTCGGAGGTCGAGGAGACAGTCGGCGGCATCACTCATTTCGCCGGGGCAAACCTTTGGGAAATGACACTGGACGGCAATGTTGTACGCACCGCCAATATTTCCACGGTAGCGCCTACGGTGGTCCCCATGACGGATGAACCCACCGGAGTAGCTTGGAGTCCGGCCAACGGGCATTTCTTTTTCTCAGACGATGACGAGTACAAGGTCTGGAATCTCAATCCTGGGGCCGACGGGCTGATTGGCACGGCTGATGACTCCTGGACAAGCTTTGATACCCTGGCTAGCGGGAGTGGTGATCCGGAGGGGATTACCTACGACACCTGGAACAACCAGCTGTTCGTGGTGGACGGGACCAATGCTGAAATCTATCAGTTCACGGTCACTGGCAGCCTGGTAGCCCACTTTGATGTGGCGCAGTACGGCGTAGTCGATCCGGAGAGTGTTGAATTCAACCCCGATAGTGGAACGCTGTTCGTGCTCAGTAAGAGCGATAATCCTGTGATTGTCGAGACCACGCTGGGCGGCAGCCTGCTGCAGACGATTGACGTTTCCGCCGACAATGCGTTGACCCCTGCCGGCCTGGCCTATGCCCCGGCAAGCGACGGTTCTGGAGAGAAGCATTTTTACATTGTGGATCGAGGGATCGACAACAATGAGGATCCCAGAGTGATCGACGGAAAGATGTATGAGATGACCGGAGCGCCCGGCGGTACACCGGGCCCGACGTATACGCCCTCAGCCACTGCCACGCCGACGAATACGCGCACTCCGAGGCCGAGCAGAACACCGACGCCGACCAGGACATCCACCCCGACGCGCACGCCAACCTATGCCGCCACGAATACCAGCACGGCGACGTCCACGAGGACATCGACGCCAACGAACACGCCAACCTACACGGCGACGCCGACCGCGACATCTACACGAACGAGCACGCCAACCTACACGGCGACCCCGTCGGACACTGCAACATCAACGCCCACCATGACACCAACCGAGGTCGCGACTGACACTCCGACTTCCACTCCAACATTGGAGTCTCCATCGGAGACGCCAACATCTACTGTGACAAATACGCCAACCAACACCGGCATGAGTACGACCACTACCACGGCGATGCCGACCGCCACGAATACCAGCACGTCCACGCCGACCAGAACATCGACCCCAACGCCGACAGACACGCCTCCCTACACCCGGACGCCGACGCAGACCACCACCTTTACTCCGACAAGTACGCCAACTAACACCGGCACGAGTACTGCCAGTCCTACTGCAACGCCAACCAGAACATCTACGCTGACCGCGACGAATACCAGTACGGCGACGCCCACCAGAACGCCCACGCCGACCGCCACGAATACCCGCACGGCAACGTCCACGAGGACGTCGACACCAACGAACACGCCAACCTACACCTCGACGCCGACAAATACCCCGACGAATACGTCCACCAGCACACCGACGAGCACGGCGACGAGCACTCCCACGAACACGGCGACAGGCACTGGCACCAATACGCCGACCAGTACTCCCAAGAACACGGCGACAGGCACTCCCACGAATACGCCGACCAGTACATCGATGAGCACGGCAACAGCGCCAGCCACGCCGACGAATACGACGACCGCGACACCCACCTCCGCTGGAACGAGTACCCCCACGCCAACGAATACGGCAACTGCGACCGCCACCTTCACTGCGACGAGTACCCCCACGCCAACGGATACCGCGACCGCTATCTCCACTGCGACGAGTACCCCCACGCCAACGAATACCGCGACCGCTATCTCCACTGCGACGAGTACCCCCACACCGACCTACACACCGGCCAGCACCACGATTTCAGTGGACGTGACGATCGCCGGAAATCTGATGGGGACCTACACTCTGCGGCCCAGTGAAGCCCAGCGGCACAGCTACGCGGGAGTTGATAGTGGTCCCGTGGTGGTTGCCAGCACAAATGGCATGCACATCATTGCGGCCGAGCGGGACTCCTGGTGGGATGGCACCACCTGGAGCGACTACGCTCAGTTGATGGGACTGCCAGCAAGCCAGGTATCGGATACGTATGTATTCCCGGCGTACAACAATGTGACACTCGATGAACAGCTGCGTTTTGGGAATGTGGACACGGTGGATACGACGGTGACGGTCACGATCGGTGGGGTATTCAAGGGCAGCTATCTGCTGCATCCCAGCCAGGCCGTGAGAGCGAATTATGCCGGGTTGGACAGTGGGCCGGTGGTGGTCCAGGGTAGTCCGGGGGTGAAGATCATCGCCGCAGAGCGGGACTCCTGGTGGGATGGAACGACCTGGAGCAGCTATGCTCAGTTGATGGGACTGCCTGCGAGTTTGCTATCCGACTCGTACGTGTTCCCGGCATATAACAACGTCACCCTGGATGAACAACTGCGGTTTGGGAACGTAGATACGGTGGATACTACGGTCACGGTCACGATCGGCGGGATATTCAGGGGCAGCTATCTGCTGCACCCGAGTCAGGCGGTGAGAGTGAACTACGCCGGTGTGGACAGCGGGCCAGTGGTGGTGCAAGGCACCCCGGGTGTGAAGATCATCGCGGCGGAACGCGAACTCCTGGTGGGATGGCACGACCTGGAGTGACTACAATCAGTTGATGGGTCTTCCTGCGGGCCAGGTATCGGATACGTATGTGTTCCCGGCGTATAGCAACACCACCGTGGATGAGCAACTGCGGTTTGGGAACGTAGATACGGTTGATTTTACGGTCACGATCACAATCGGTGGGATAGTCAGGGGCAGCTATTTGTTGCACCCGAGTCAGGCTGTGAGAGTGAACTACGCCGGTGTGGACAGTGGGCCGGTGGTGGTCCAGGGTACTCCGGGGGTGAAGATCATCGCCGCAGAGCGGGACTCCTGGTGGGATGGCGCGAAGTGGAGTAGCTTCAGCCAATTGATGGGGCTGCCTTCAAGCCTGCTATCCGACTCGTATGTGTTCCCCGCGTACAACAATGTGACGCTCGATGAACAATTGCGGTTCGGGGTGCCGTAGCCGGCGCACGTTAGCATCAACCAGACCGGGACCTCCGAGCATTCGCTCGGAGGTCCTTCTTGAGCCTTAGCGTGGCTCCGCGGTCAACCCCATGTCCTGGCTCATAGACACGGGACGCTGCGCGAGATCCGGCGCCGACCACGATGGTGCGCGCGATCCAGCCAGCGGGCCGGTGAAGGTGCAGAGTTCGGGCGGCGTGCCGAGAATCGCCACCGAGCGCCTAGCGTGGAAGGTGGGCGCCAACTACAACAGCATCATGGAGATGACGGGACTGCCGGGCAACCAGCTCACCGATACCTACCTCTTCGCCTGGTACAACAACGCGACCATGGGCACCGAACTGCGGTTCAGAGCGCCGTAGCACACACACGGCTGGACTTGAGACCAGAGGATCGTCAGGACCTCCGCGGCCACACGCCGCGGAGGTCGTAATTCGCGGCTGTTTCCAGCAGAGGCAGGCGCTTCGTCCTTGAGCGCTTCCGCCGGGGATATGGTGCCAGGGCTCGAACTGCATGTAGACCGCGGAGATGATGGGGCTGCCATCAGGCCAGCTCTCCCCGACGTACTGGTTCCCTTGGTATAACTTCTCGGTCCCAACCCTATTGGATGAGCAGCTCCGAGTCGCCGTGCCATAGCAGGAGGGAGGCGGAGCGCCGACGGCCGGCATCCCCCCATCACTGTTCCGACCGTCGGGAACCGGTGCGGACGCGGCTGACGAATGCGTGGATCTCGCAGGCGTCCAGCCCTGCGCCGGTATCTGCCTTGCGGCCGCGCAGGAGTGCTGCCGCTAGAGGTTCTGTGGGCCGGCACGACCGAAAACCTCACGTAGGACGAATCTCCCACATTGTCGCACAATACATCAACCAGCACGGCGACAGGCACTCCCACCAATACGCCGACTGATACTCCAACGGCGACTGCCACGACAACAATGCTGGCCGCCGCCACCAGCATTTGTTCAGCTTACTTAGCAGACACCAAGGATTTACGTCCCAAAGTCTGGGTAAGTGATGCCGCCATAGGGGAAGACCAGCACGTTCGCGGCACCGGGGTACTTCGCGTGCGCTGCCTGGATGGTCTGCTCTATGGTGGGCCTGAACTCCACAAAGGGCAAGTTGGCCTGTTTCTCCGCCGGAATGGTCGGGGCGTACATGATGAGCCGCGCGCGGATCATGGCCTGAAGGGCGAAATACAGGAAGAAACGGTCCTCTTCACCCATACCCTTTAGCTTCATCTTCGGCACAAAGTTCACCAGCAATGGAGCGACCACTTTCAACGCGCCTCGGCTGAGCGGGAACTTGCGGTTCGCCAGCCCAAACACGCCCATGCCTTCTTCCGCCCGGACCACGGTAATCAATACCCCGCCCGGTTTGACCGCCCGGATGGTGTTGGCCAGAGCCTTCACCCCCTGGCGCAGGTCCTGGTCCATTGGGTGCGAGTCGGTGATCACCACGTCCGCCGGCCGGGGAATCCGTACCCCGTTGAGCCGCGCGCTCACTTCGACACCTGCCCGGTGGGCGGTTATCGGGTCTCCGGCTACCACCCGCACGATTTCCTTGCAGTGATTGAGGATGGCATTGACCATCCACACCTTGTTTCCGAGCATCCGGCATCCCTCTTCCAGATCCAGACGCATGGGATTGCGATCTATCGGCTGGCCAACCATATTGAATGTTCCTGGGGCGCAGTTGAGACCGTGATTATGAGCCACGGTTGCCCTCCCCGCGACGCCGGGGATGATATTCTTGTACCCACCGCCGAAACTCGCTATGAGATGAGGCTCGATACAGCCAATCGAGATCACCAGGTCCGCGTCGGCTACCGTGCGGTTGATCCACGCCGGCGAACCGTACGAAGTCGTGCCCAGAAAGCGCATCTGTTGCAGATCATCGCAGTTATGTGTCACCGTTTGGACGCCCTCCAGCTCCAAGCCGGCGCGCTGAGCGATCTCCTCCTGCGCCATCGGCCGATGCAGGCCCAGCGCCGGCACCAGGGACATCTGTGCCCGCGTTATGCCGGCGGACTCCAGTTCCGCAACCACCGCGGGAAGGATCTTTGCTACCGGGGTCGGCCGGCTGCCGTCGTCGATCACGAGGGCCACCTTCATTCCAGCCCGTGCTAGGTTCCCAATCTGCGGCGCGCCGAGTGGATCGGCCAGGGCATGCAGCACCTCCGCCCGCGGATTCGGGCAGGGAGGCAACGATGAGGGTTCCAAGATGCCCTGGACCTGCCATTGCTCCGGCAGGGCTATGGATACGAATTCATCTCCCCAAGGCAACTGCAGAATCCTCGATGACATGGTTAGCCTCCCGCCGTCCGTTTTGCGCGGCTTGCCCGAGAAGAGAGCGCGTCTACCAAGGACAATGTGCGGCCAGGTCGGGGCCGCGGTGAAGCCGGTCCTAGGCTTGGCTCTTTAGCAACGCCTCGGTGGTTTCGATCAGGTTTCCACGAATGACCTGGGGCTGTAGGCCCGCCTGGTGCGCAGCAAGTAGCACTCCCCCGACCACAGGCGGAACGTTAAGTCGTACGAAGGTGGCCTTCGGCGCGACTTTCAGGATCGTTTCGTGCACGGCATCGGAGTAGAGCGGGCCGCCGTCGAAGAGACCTCCGATCTGAACGATCTCAACGGCTTCGTCCTCCAGTTGCAGCTGGCGTATGACCGCACAGGCCAATTCGCCCTCTTCATGACCGGCCCAGGTAACGACCTGCCTGGCGATTACGTCGCCCGCATAGGCAATCTGGAACACCACAGGCGCCCAGTCGGGGCCGACTTCGTAGGGCCCGAGATCAAGGCCTTCGATCAGCTGATCCAGATCGATCGCGCCCGTGAGTTTGAGAAGGGCGTCGGATAATGCCGTGTGGGGGCCGCGCTTGCTCCATTCGTGACTCACGACCTGAAGAGCCCGCAACACCAGATCCCCGCCGCCTCCCCATTCACCAAAGCGCTCGCCCTCACCGGTCACGCGGCCTTCGCGACCGGCGCCGTCACGGCCGCGACAATTGCAGCCCGTACCCCCCACCAAGGCAAGCCCCCAGCCCGCACTCGTTCCTGCCACGAGGCCAAGCGTGGCGTCGTTGACTATCTCGATCGGGCAGGCCAGCCCCAGCCCGGCAATGACATCGCGATTTGCCTGCAGCTGCGAGGGCCAATCGTATCCACCGATCCCGAAGCCCGCTCCACTCACCTGACCGACAGTAGCCTCTGCCTGCGCCAATGCCTCGCCCACGGAATCGATCAACACTTGGCGCATCCCTTCGTAGCCAACCCCCTGGTAGTTGCCCATGCCGGCGGAGCCGAAGCCGCGTGCGCAGCCGTTTTCATCGGCGATCAGAGCGTGGGTTTTCGAGCCGCCTACATCAACTCCGAGGAGGTAACGCATCAGGCCGTCCTCTCAAAGAACTGAGGCAGCCAGGCTCTATTCGTCTCGAGCATATCGTCAAGCACAACCTGCACCTGATCTGCGGCCGGACCGAGGGGATGCGCCAGGAGCGCCTGGTAGGCAGCGGTCCGATCGCCGTGCACAGCCGCCTCGACAGTGAGCAGCTCATACATCTTGACCTGGGCTATGAGTCCGAAGCACGCGCTGGGCAGTGGATCGGCCGGGATTGGATGGATGCCGCTGCGATCTACCCGGGCGGGCATCTCGAGGACCCAGTCCGCGGGCCAGCCCTTGACCGCGGCGCCATGCCGGACATTAACCACATGCACCTGACCCAGGTCGTTGTAGTGGGAGTTGATCAGTTGATTCGCCAATGTTGAATAGTAGGCGCCGCCGCGCTTCATCAGATCCGGTGGTGGCTCAACGAGGGCGGGGTCTGCATACTGCTGCAGCAGCGCTTTTTCGATCTCCATCACCTCTTCCGCCCGTGATGGCGGCCATTTCGCCTGGGCTCGGAGCTTCTTGTCCGTGTAGTAGTAATACTGAAGATAGTAGTTGGGGATCATGTGCAGCGCTTCCAGCGTCGGCACGTCCCATTCAAGTTCTGCCTCGCGGCGGGCATCCGCGAGATAGCTGGCGAGGAGGCGCGGCCACACCTCTTCCCCATCCAACGTGAAACCGCGATGCCAGGTGAGGTGATTGAGGCCGAGCGTATCCAGTTGGACGCGGCTGGCATCGATCTTCTGGTGTGTCATCTGCTCAAGCCGCTTAAGCATGTGCATCCTGGTCGTAATGCCCACGTTGCACACGCCCACGCTGGCCACCTGGGGCGCGTAGCGCGTCAGGGCCTCCGTGACAAGCCCGGCAGGATTGGTGAAATTCAACAGAAGGGCCTCGGGCGCAGCCAGGCGAACATCGTTCGCGATCTCGAGGATCACCGGGATCGTCCGCAAGGCCATTGCCATGCCGCCGACGCCAGTCGTTTCCTGGCCGATCAAGCCGTGCCGCTGGCCCAAGTACTCGTCGCCGCGGCGGGCCGGCATCATCCCAACCCGCAGCTGGGTGATCACGTACGACGCCCCGGCAACGGACTGCCTCTGGTCGCTTGAAAGCACAACCTCGAACGGATCTCCCCAAGCCCTCACCATCCGTTGGGCAAAGCCGCCCACGACTCCCAGGCGAGCTTGATCTATGTCCATGAGCCAGAGTTCTTCCAACGGCAAGCTATCCGACCTGTCTAGAAACCCATTGACCAGTTCGGGAGTGTAGGTGGAGCCGCCGCCGATGACTGCGATCTTCATGGATCCTCAGCAATCGCCCTTGGACCTATCAGAGTCAAAGCTGAAGTTCACGTACGGGCCGCAACCGCCAGCAGCCCGGCGCGTTCCACCGCCCGGCGAGCAGCCTCGGCATCCGCGTCCCACAGAGATGTGTACGGGGGCCGGACATAGGTCTGCTCGGCCGTCAGCAGGCCCATGTGCACCAGCGCGACCTTACAGCGCGCCCGGTAGTCCCCAAAGGGGCGGCCGTAGATGTAGTCACAGAAACCGTGCACCTGCTCTTGCATGCCGGTGGCCTTGTCGAAATGCTTATGCTTGATGGCATCCAGCATTTCCACCAACAGACCCACCCCAACCGCAGCAAAACCCAACAGCCCGCCCTGCGCTCCCAGGAGGAAGCTCTCCAGCATGAAGTTGTCGTTGCCCGTCAGCAGTGTGACCGGGTGGTCGGCCCGGCGGACAATGTCGCGGGTCAGCATGAAACGCTGGGGATCGAAGGATGCGTCCTTGAGGGCCACGACCTGCGGCAAGGTCAATAGCTTTTCCAGTGCATCGGGCGGGTAATCGACGCCACCAAAGACCGGACCCAGCTGGAACACGATCAAGGGCAGGCCGGATGCATTAGCGATGGCGCGATGATATTGATAGGGTATCTGCGGATCGAGGGGATCATTGAGAAATGCCGGCGTCGGGAACACCAGCAGCGCGTCCGCACCGGCATCGCGGGCGGCCTTGGCATTCGCCATGGCTGTCTGGGTGCTCGGTCCGCTTACACCGGCCACGATGAAGCATTTGCCCGCGGCTACCTTGCGGGCTGTCTGTATGACCTGGGCGCGCTCGTCTGGCGTCAGATACGGGCCCTCGCCGGTGTCCACATTGACTGCCAGACCAACAGGTCCAAGGCTGACCACCCATTCCAGATAGTGCTGGAACGCCTCGAAATCGATCGAGTAGTCCTTCCGCATTGGGACGATCGCTGCCGGGATCATGCCTTCCAAGTCGGTGGCTTTCATGTTGTGGTTCTCCTTTCGGTCGATTGCAGCGAGTTCAGCTTGAGCCGCGTCTACCAAGGCTCGCAGCCGCTCCAGGGATGCTCGCCCAGCCATGACTTTGGGCCGCATGTGCGTCTCGATGGAGATCCAGCCGTCATATCCATCGTGTGCCAGAGCCTGCAGTTGGCCGGCCCAGTCGATCTGTCCTTCGACCGCATAACATGGCGATCCAGCCCGGTCATGCCGGGCGTCCTTGAAATGCACGTGGCGGACCAGGCCACGCACCTCACGGTAGCCACCCGGGTACGGCTCGTCGCCCGCAAAGAAGGCGTTGCCCGGATCCCAGTTGATCCCCAATGCCGGATGGTTCACCGCACGCACGATCTCAGCGGTGCGAGTACCCGTATCGGCCCAGAAGCCGTCTTCATTCTCCAGGGCGAGCTGCATTCCGGCTGCGCCCGCTCGTTCTGCAGCACGACGCAGCCAGTCGAGAACCTCCTCGGGCGGCGGACCGGCCGGTGCGCCGGCGCGGTCAAAGCCGAAGATCACAACCAGCCCCGCGCCGAACTCGTATGCAAACTCAAATGAGGCAGGCAGAAGCTCATTCAAGTGATGGTCCACCGCCTGCCTCAACTCCGCCCAGGTGTCATCCGCGTTCTGCTCCATCCAAGCCAGCGGAAGACGGGGCGAGCGCGGCTGCGGGCAAGCCATCTTGAACAAGCCCGGACCGATGGCAATGATGCGAGCGTCGTGCTCGGCCAGCGCGTCATGCAGGTGCTGTTTCTGGTACGGCGAGAGGCGAGGAGCACGGTCCGAGAAGAAGCCACGGATCTCGAAATCATGCACTCCCCATTCGACCCCAAGCTCGATGGCGGTCTCGGGATCGGCGCTGATCTCGTCGGTGACGATGCTGATCTTCATGCATTACTCACTTGAAGGCCGGCATGACTTCTGCTGCCAGCAGTCGCAACTCCTTCAGGATGAAATCGTGTGAAAGGCCGGGAAAATAGAGGCGGCAGATGAGATGATCCACACCAAACGCGGTCTTGTACTTCTCGATCTGCTGAATGATGGTCTCGGGCGCTCCCACCAGAAACCGGTCGCGGGAGATGCTGTCGAACTGGTCGGGCGGGGTGGCGTCTTCGCCACCGATCAGCGGATGCTTCCACTCCCGGGTGCCATATTCCTCACGGTAGCTCACAAGCATGTGGTGCTCTGCCACCTCCCGCGCTTCACGATCGGTGTCTGCGACGAGGACCTCGCGGGTCAGCGGAGTCGGCCGCGCGGCCGGATCTGAGCCGGCTTCGCGCAATTTCTGTTGATAGATCTGCTGTGCCTCCAGCAGCTTGCCGAGGTTGGCTGTCGGGCCGGGGAGCCAGGCATCTCCGAATCTCGCGGCGCGGGTCAGCGACAACTCACCCCAGCCTCCCAACCAGATCGGTGGACACCCGTGCCCATCGGGCCGCGGCTCGATCCTAAGGCCTCGGACTCGATAGTATCGCCCTTCGAAGTCGACCTCTTCCTGCGTCCACAGCTCCCGGATCAGACGGATAGACTCCTCGAAGCGCGCGCCCGGTTTTCGAGAGCGACGCCGTATAAGGCAAATTCGTCAGGCTTGTAGCCGATCGCGGCGCCCAGGACGAAGCGGCCATGTGACATGACGTCGAGCAGGGCACCATCCTCGGCCACCCGCACCGGGTGATAGAGCGGCATGACCAAGACATCGGTCCCAAGAATCAAGTGCTCAGTGCAAGCGGCAATGCCGGCCAGACCCATGAGGGGTGATGGCCAGTAATGGTCCTTCACTCCGTGATGTTCCTCGAGCCAGATGAAGTCAAAACCGAGCAATTCGCCGAGTTCGACTTCGGCGAGAAACTCGTCGTAGTAGGCGCCGCCTTCAATGGGGATGAAGCCGAACTTCACAAGTTCACCCAGACATTCTTGACCCGCGAGTACTGCGCGATGGATTCCCATCCGCCCTCGCGGCCAAAGCCGCTCTGCTTGACGCCGCCAAAAGGCGCTTCGATTCCAAAGCCGCCTCCGCCGTTGATGGTGACGTGGCTCACATCCAGTTGGGCCGCCACGCGGTGTGCCCTGGAGAGGTCACGGGTCCATATCTCGGCAGACAGCCCATACCTGGAGGTGTTAGCAATCTGAACTGCTTCCTCCTCGGTGTCGAACGTCAGGAGCGAGATCACGGGGCCGAAGATCTCCTCCTCAACAATGCGCATGCCCGGTTTGGCATCGAGGAAGAGAGCCGGCTCGATGAAGAATCCCTTGTTGAGTTGCCCCGTTTCGGGATGGCGGCCGCCGCACACGAGCTGCGCGCCTTCATCGGAGCCGATTTTGATGTAGTCCATGACCTTCTTGAGCTGCACCTCGGAAACTAGTGGCCCCATGTCGGGATTATCCAGGCCGTGACCCAGTCGAACCGCGGCCAGCGTGGTCCGGATCTTGTCGGCAACCCGCGCCACCAGGTCACGGTGAACGAGGAGCCGGGAAAGGGCGCCGCACGACTGCCCAGTGTTGTAGCAGATTCCGAGCGCGGAATTCTCGGCCGCGCGCTCAATGTCTGCATCCGGGAAGATCAGACACGGGGATTTCCCGCCCAGTTCGAGCGAGACAACCGGTGTGATCTGCCGTGCCGCGGCCAGGAGGACTCCCCTGCCTGTTTCCACTGAGCCACAGAAGGCCAGACCCTGAATCCCCGCATGATTGCAGAGAGGCGCTCCGGCCTCGGGCCCCAAGCCGCTCACAACGTTGACCACGCCAGCCGGGAGTCCTACCTCGGAGGCCATGCGGGCCAATGCAAATGTGCACAGAGGAGTTTCCTCGGCAGGCTTGACCACGACGGTATTACCCATTGCCAGGCACGGGGCAACACCGCGGGCAAAAATATCAAGTGGGTAGTTCCAGGGGATGATATGTCCCACAACGCCAAGCGGTTCACGCAGGATGTAGTCGAGGGCATGGTCCGGAACACGCAGCGTGCGCCCATCGCTCTTATCGGCCCAGCCGGCATAGTATTCAAGGTTCCGAATTGTGGTATGGACCTCGTCGCGGGCATGGCGAACGGGCTTGCCATTCTCAAGTGAAAGCAATCGCGCCAGGTCGTCAGCCTCGGACTCGACCTTGCGCGCCCAAGACCACAGCAGCCGGCCCCGCTGGAACGGATCAAGGTCGTGCCATGCAGCCGACCGGAAGCTGCGCTGGGCAGCCTCGACAGCCGCGTCGATATCTGCGGCCGCGCCTCGGGCAGCGGAGCCAAGCAGATCGCCGCGGCCCGGGTCGAGCACCGGGAATGTCTCCCTGCTCCGCGCTGGGACGGATGTGCCGTCGATCCACAGTCCGGCGTCATACACTAGCTGCATAGGCAGGCCTCCGCGGGTGGGCAGTGAGCCAGAAGAGGAAGAGACCACAAATTGCCAGGAGGCAGAGCACGCGCAGCATGACCGCCATGCCGACCACATCATAGAGATAGCCCCCGAGCAAGGACCCTACAATGGATGCCAGGCCAAATGCGACCACGTTGAATACGGCCTGGGCAGTTGTGGTAAGCCCTACCGGTGTCCGTTCATTGAGGTATGTGACGCCCGCGGTGAGGAAGGCGGCAAATGAAAGCCCGTGCAGGAGCTGCACCGCCAGCGCCCAACCCGGATCCCGGATGAATGAGAACAGCAGCCAGCGGGCGGCGTAGATGAAGAAGGCCAGCTTCAGGAGACCGGTGGCGCCCAGGCGACGCATGAGAGCCCCGGAGTAGATCATCACGGGTACTTCGCTGATCGCGGCGAGCGCCCAGGCCAGGCCAATGGTTCCCTCCGCGGCGCCGATCCCATCCAGGTAGAGGCTGAAAAAGTTCATCACCGCGCCGCTCCCGACCGCGACCAGGAAGATGCTCAATAGGAAATAGAGGACGGCCGGATCGGTCAGGAGCATGCGAAGGTTGCTCCACACCGGGATCTGGATGGTTCCTCCTCTCGGGGGCCGCGAGAGAGAGTAAACAAAAGTCAGGCTCATGAAGACGATGTACGCGTAGAACAACCAATGGATGTCGAATGCCTGTATCAGCATCCCCACCAGCCAGACCGAGATGATCCAGCCAAGGGTGCCGCCCACGCGTAACTGGCCGTACGTCAGGTTGTTCGCCTTCGCCACAACCAAAGCCGAACTGTCGAGGAGCGGGACAATTGGGGAGACAAAGAATGCATACAAGACGATCAACGGGATCAGGACCAGGTAGTCGGTGGCTCGCGAGAGAAAGAATATGCAAACCGGTGCAAGCCCCAAGGCCAGGCCGAGAATACGCTGGTGCCCCCGAAATCGATCGGCTGCGGCGCTCCACGGGATGGCTGTCAGCGACGTCACAACGAGGATCAAGGCCGCCAGGGATCCAATCTGGACTCCGTTCAGTCCGGAACGCTGAAAGTACAAGGCAATATAGGGGGACAGCGCACCCAGCGCCATGTAATAGCCGAAGTAGAGCACGCGGACGGTTGTTGGCTCGCCAGCGTTTGGGTGCGATTGGGCGGAGTTAGGGATCATCTCGAGAGTGCGCCTAGTTGAGGGACTCCGGGAACTGCGGGAGAAATGCATGTTCATTCTGCAGGACGCGCTCCCAGAACAGCCGCGCCTTCGAGGACGAACCCACCAAAGGATGGGTCGCCAGGGCCGCCAGCGCGGCTTCGTGGCTGCCATTGACCGCTGCCTCGATGGTCAGCTCCTCGTAAGCCTTGACGGCCTGGACCAGCCCTCGCACCGTCAGCGGCATGCTTCCAACACAAAGCGGGTCCACGCCCGTCCGTTTGATGCGGGCGGGGACCTCGACGCACACGTCCGGTGGGAGATCAGGCAGGGCACTCTGGTTGCGCACGTCGACAACGACGACATCGCCGCGGTCCTCCACAATTGACCGGATCACCTGGAGCACCGGCAGGTAGTACTGAGCACCGCCCTTCGAGGCCAGAATCCGTCTGGCTGCCTCGCCATAGCCTTCCGTCAAGTAGAGACGGCGCAACTGCTCCTCGGCCTCCTGATCCGTACTGCCCTTGGTGTCGTGCCCACGGTCTTCGGCCAAGACCTCTTCCGGATAATAGAAATAGCGGAGATACCAGCTTGGGATCATGTTCAGCGCGTGAAGCCACTGCGGGTCAATGAGATCTTCCACGAGCCCGCTGCGATAGAGGACGGAACTGCGGTCGTGGGTCGCGGCGATCAGCGGCTGCAGCTTTTCCTGGCCATCGACATAAGCTTCGCGGGCCCAGCTTAAGTGGTTGAGCCCAAACGAGCGGAGCTCGACCTTCTCCGCCGGCACACCGAGAAGCTCCGCCAGCTCATAGGTTGTGTTGATGGGGATGTTACAGAAACCGACCGTTCGCAGGCGGGTGTGTTTCAGCACCGCCTCGGTGACGATGCCAGCGGGATTGCTGAGATTCAGCAGCCAGGCGTTCGGCGAGAGGCGCTCCAGCTCGCGGGCGATCTGCAGGGCAGCCGGCACCGTGCGCAGGGCGCAGACAAATCCTCCGGGGCCGGTCGTTTCGTTGCCCACCATTCCAAGTTCCATGGGCAAGGTCTCATCCCGGACGTGCGCCTGCAGGCCGCCGACCCGGATCTGCAGGATGACGAAGTCCGTGCCGGCGAGCGCTTCTTGAAGGTTCGTCGTCGCGTCAATGCGGACCGCGGCGCCGGTCTTGGCCAGGAGTTTTTTCCCGACATCGGCGACCAGGCCCAGCTTCCCGGCATTGGGATCGGTGAGCGTGACCTGCTCGACTTCCAGCTGGTCGCCGATTTTCATCAGGTCCGCGAAAAGCTCGGGCGTGTAGCTGCTTGCGCCGCCTACGACCGCAATTCGGATTGCCATTTTCCGTCCAGTGTCTAGGCCTTGAAGGCCCCGGCGGTCAGGCCCCGCAGGAACTGCCGCTGCATGAGCAGGACCAGAATGATCACGGGAAGCGTCGCCAGGACCGAGGCGGCCATTTGACTGCCCCACACGACCATGCCTTGACGCAGCTGCATGTTGGCGATTCCAATTGCCAGTGTGTACATCACGTCTTTGCGCAGCACCACCAGCGGCCAGAGGTAGTCGTTCCAGACGAACAGAAAGCGGAAAATGGCCAGGGTCCCCAGCGTGGGTCGGCTGAGCGGTATCACGATCTGCCAGAAGATGCGGAAGGGACCGGCCCCATCGACCCGGGCCGCGTCGAGCAGCTCGTTGGGAATGGTCTCCATGTACTGCCGCAGCAGGAAAATGCCGTAGGCATCCACCACGCTAGGCCAAATCAGGGCGTGGTACGTGTTGATCAGACCGACCTTGGAGAACAGCCAGAAGGTTGGGATCAGCGTCGAATAGAGCGGCAGGAGCATGGTCCCGATCATCAACCAGAAAAGCAGTTTCTTGCCTCGGAAATTAAACTTGGCAAAACCGTAGGCAGTCAAGGCGTCGGTGAGCAACACCAGGAAGAGGCTGACAACGGTCACGAAGACTGTGTTCTTGTAGTAGGTCAGGTAAGGGACGATCAGGACCAGGTCCTTGAACTTGTAGCCGAAGAACAGGCGTTGATATTGTTCCCAGGTGGGGGCTGCGGCGAAGATGTGGCCAGAGTATATCTCCGCGTCCGGCTTGAAGGACATGGCCACCATCCAGATGTAGGGGAAAAGGTAGAGCACGGCGAACAGGCAGAGAAAACCACCGATGCCGTACTGAACGATCCTGCGACGCTTGACCATGATCGGACCTCGCCTTCCGCCCTAATATTCGACTTCTGTCTGGACGAAACGGAAGTTCAGCCAGCTCGAAACAAACATGAGCAGGGAAAGAACCACGGCCATGGCCGAGGCGTAGCCGAATTTATGATAGCGAAACCCGGCATTGTAGAGGTAGAGCGCAATCGTTTCGCTCTCGTGCATCTGGCCACCTCCGGTGAGCAGCTGCGGCTCTGCGAAAATTCCCCACAGGAAGATGACGCCTGTGACCAGCACGAACGTGAGGGTGGGGCGCAGGAGGGGGAGAGTGATGTTCCAGAATTCCGCCCAGCCGCCGGCGCCGTCCACCTTCGCGGCATCGTAGAGCTCGGTGGGGATGGCGCGCAGTCCGGATGTGATGATCAGTGCATCCCATCCCAGCCCCGCCCAGATCAACATGATCAACAACGCGAAGAGCTGGAGATGGGGGTCCGTCAGCCAACTCACACGGGCGTAGCCGAGTTGTGTCAGGACTGTGTTGAAGTAACCGTAGTCTGTGCTGTAGAGCTGCCTCCAGATATACACGATGACCACCACTGACGTGACCGAAGGCAGGAAGAAGATCACCCGCAGCAATGAGGCCAGCCAGTCCACGACGCGCTCCAGCAGTACTGCCAGAGCCAGCGCGCCAATCGTTCCGACAATGGTGCACACGACTGTGATGATCAGGGTAACCTGGAAAGCATTCCAGAACCTGGCATCGGCAAACAACGCCTGGAAGTTGGCCAATCCGGCAAACTCGATGGCGCCGCCGCCGTTCCAACTTGCTAGGCTGAGATAGAGAGAGAAAACGATCGGCAGGACTTTAAAGGCAATAAAGCCCAGATAGAACGGCGAGATGAACAGAAGTGGGGCAAGACTGCTTCTCCGCCGTGCGCCGGGAACCGTCTCAGCGCCTGCCGGCCCGCGCGGCCGATCCATGTGAGTTGTCACCTGTTCCCTCCTGTAATGCGGAGGATCGGTTCCAGCCGGCTGGATGCCGACTGGAACCGTCGATCCAATTCGAAATTGATCCCAGCTACTGGAGTGGCGGCGCCTGTTGCACGGCGGCGTCCAATGCCGCCTTGGGCGTGGCCTGGCCGCTGGTGACTTTGGTGATCGCCTCTGTGATCAGGTCGGAGACCTCAATGGAGGGTAGCTGCATTGGCATGGCGCGCAGCGACCAGTTGGCTACGTCGCGGCCGAGAGGCACATTGAGGTATGTGTTCATCTCGTCAAAGGACGGATCCGTCCAGGAGGTCTTCAGAGACGGCACGCCGCCCACCACTTTGTAGTATTGGACTTGATTCTCGGGCGTCATGGCGTACTTCAGGAATTCCCATGCCAGATCAGGCTGCGCGGCCTTAGTGGGGATGGAAAGGCAGGCGCCGCCGGTCGCGGCATCGTACTTTCTGTCAGCGGCGCCCCAAGGCAGCGGCGCAATCGCCCATTGGCCTGCCATGTCCGGCGCAGCGGAAGACAGATCGCTGATGAACCAGGAGCCGTTCGCAATGGCCATAAAGCTCTCGCCCTTCGCTCCGACGGTCGCATCTCCGTCGGTGGTGTAGTTCCAGAGCTTGGCTATTTTGTATTTCGTTGCCAGGTCGCTGTACAGCTGAAGCGACTGCACGGCAATGTCGTTGTTGAAGACGTACTCGGTGCCGGCATCGTTGATCAAGTTGCCGCCCATCGGCGCCAAGTAGCCTGTGTACCACGTGTAGTAGTCGTTCTCGATTTCCGTCGCCGGTTTGCCGGTCTCCTTGGTTACCTCCTGAGCCAGCTTGATGAAGTCGTCCGTGGTGGTTGGGAACACGGTCATTCCCAGCGTCTTCATGGCAGCATCGTAGGCGTCCTTGCGATAGAACAGGATCTTGAAATCGAGGTCGAGCGGGACGCCGTACTGCTTGCCCTGCCAGGCGTACATGTTGTAGCCACCAGGCACAAAGTCGGCCACGTTCAATTCGGTGGCGGCCTTGTCCAGCGGCAGGAGGCTATCGCTGCGGATGATGTCACCGGTCCACATGGGATCCAGTGTCACCACATCCGGGATGCCCTCGCCGGAAGCCAGCGTGGTGACAACCATGTCCCGATATGGGTCGTATTCGAACCGGTCAACCTCGACAGTGACGCCCGGATGCGAGGCTTCAAATCCTGCCTTTATCGAATCCAGCCAGTCGGCAGTCCAGATGAAGCCCCAGACGACCAGCTTCCTTGCCTCGGCTGGTGCAGCGGCCGCGGGCGGCTGGGTGGGAGCCTGCGCGGGCGCCTGGGCGGGTGGCGCCGCAGTGGCGGGCGCGGCAGGCGCGCAAGCTGACGACAACGCCAGGATCATGCCCAGCGCGACCAATATGTTCAACCATTTCGATCCATTTGTTATTTTCATCGTCCCCTCCTCAAGGGAACAAAAAGCCAAACGAACGGTGCGGTGGATAGGCATGCTGGGCAGCGGAATTTTCCCGAAGCACCTCCTTGCCGGTATCTCAAACAAAGACAATGCAGCTCGATCGGTTGTCGCGGGTTTCTAAATTCAGATCTTCCCCACCGGTAAGACGAGAAGTCTAGATCATGAGCAGCCGCATGAATTGCGGATGACCAGCTCCGTGGGCAGCAGAGTGATCGAGTCAGTGGCCTCGCCGCGGATTGCCTTCACGAGCTGCAAAACGGATTGGCGGCCGACCTGCTCGATAGGTGAACGAACGGTGGTGAGCGAAGGGGTCAAGTACCGGGATACGGACACATCATCAAAGCCCACGACCGCCAGATCGTGCGGGACGTTCTTCCCGGCGTTTCGCAGGGCGGCAAGGACTCCGGACGCGGCGTCATCGTCACCCGCGAACACGGCATCGACCTGCAGGCCGTCCATTAACCACTGCTCAACGGCCGCCTGGGCCTCGCCGCCATCGTAGCGACCGTACGCGGTCATCGTCGGGTCAAAGGGGATGCCGTGCCGCTTCAACGCGGCGCGGTAGCCGCGCTCGCGCCATTCGGAATCCTCATTGCCGGCAGGCCCGCGCAGAAAGGCGATCCGCCGGCAGCCATGCGTCTCGATGAGATGGTCGACGAGCTTCTCGGCACCCGACTTGTTCTCGATGGTGATGACGGGGATGTTGGCGCCTTCCGGTGGTGTCTGATGGAGCAGGACCATCGGAAAACCCTTCTGGTAAAGGCGCGAGAGTTCGGCGGTTTCGACGCTGTCGGTGAAGATGATGAGACCGTCCGTGTTGTGGGCGCCCAGACCACCCAGAGATCTGCGAGCGGTGTCCGGGGTCCGGGTGGTTTCAATGAGCAGATCAAAACCGGCGCAGCGTGCCTCGGCCTCGATCCCGCGCAAGAGGGGCAGGAAGAACTCGCGTCCAATCTCGGGAAGCACAAGGCCGAGGGTGTGGGTACGATGGCTGGCCAGCCCGCGGGCGGCCACGCGGGGCACGAATGCCAATTCCCCGATAGCCGAGGCGACGCGCGCGGCGGTCTTCACGGCGACCGGCGTGCTTCCATTCAGCACGCGGCTTACGGTGGCGATTGAGACGCCGGCTCGACGAGCCACATCTGAGATAGTGGGAGGAGCAACAGGACGCGACATGGATGAAAGCGCTTTCTGAAAGCGCTTTCACATAGAGTACGCGAGGACGCCCCCTTAGTCAACTGACGAATGTCACGGATTCCGGGCCCCTCCTGGCTCCGGTCAGCCCAGTTTCCTCTCGACCTGCAACCGCCGCCCCGCCACAGGACGTCAAGGCTGGATTCCGTGTGGATCCTGCGAAGCCGGACGCTTGGGCGGCGCCTCGAGGCATCATGTCCGTGCAAAGGACCTGGTGCCGCGCGGCATTGTGCGGGTGCGACGGTCTCGCGAACGACCGAACTCGCAGGAACGCCGCACTCTGCCCGCTGCGTCAGATGCCCGCGCAGGCGGTGATGTCCGGACGCGGAATGCCAATGCCCCATAGAGCCTCGCTGACTTCATTCTTATGCCGCGCTAATACCGTTCAAACGCTGCACACCTATACTGCAATGGAGCTTATTCGTACGGGAGGTCCCCATGAATCTCGATAAATTCACCCAGAAATCCCAGGAGGCTATCCTGCAGGCGCAGGAGCTCGCCCGCGACCTGAATCATCAGGCCGTGGAACCTGCGCACCTGCTGATGGCCCTTCTTCGCCAGGACGAAGGCATCGTCCCGGCCATCGTTACACGTGTGGCCGGAAGCCTGCAAGCTCTACGGGCAGAGCTGCAGAACGACCTGAACAAACACCCGAAGATCCAAGGTGCATCCGTTGACGTCGGCCTAGCACAGACGACCGCCGATGTGCTCGCCGCGGCGGAGCGCTATGCCAAGGGCATGCAGGACGACTACGTTTCCACCGAGCATCTCCTGCTCGGCCTGGCCGATTCCGTCGAAGGCAAACGCCTTGCGGCGTTCGGCCTGACCAAGGACGCGATTCTGAACGCACTGAAGTCGGTGCGGGGCTCGCAGCGCGTCACCACGGCTGATCCCGAGTCCACGTATCAAGCCCTCGAGAAATACGGCCGGGATCTGACCGACATGGCCCGCAAGGGCAAGCTCGACCCGGTCATCGGCCGCGACGAGGAGATCCGCCGCGTGGTCCAGATCCTTTCGCGGCGCAGCAAGAACAACCCCGCGCTCATCGGCGAGCCCGGCGTCGGCAAGACAGCCATCGCCGAGGGCCTAGCCCAACGCATCGTCAACGGCGATGTCCCTGAGGGTCTCAAGAAGAAGCGCCTGGTGCAGCTTGATATGGGCGCGCTGGTGGCCGGTGCGAAGTATCGCGGCGAGTTCGAGGAGCGCCTCAAAGCCGTCCTCAAGGAGATCACCGAGTCCCAGGGCGAAATCATCCTATTTGTGGATGAAATGCACACCGTGGTCGGTGCAGGCGCGGCCGAGGGCGCGATGGACGCCAGCAACATGCTCAAGCCGATGCTGGCACGCGGTGAACTGCACATGATCGGCGCGACCACGCTCGACGAATACCGCAAACATATCGAGAAGGACCCGGCCCTCGAGCGCCGCTTCCAGCCCGTGATCATCCAGGAACCCAGTGTCGAGGATACGATCTCGATCCTGCGCGGCCTGAAGGAGCGCTACGAGATCCATCACGGCGTTCGCATCACCGACCCCGCCGTGATCGCCGCGGCCACTCTCAGTCACCGCTACATATCCGACCGGTTCCTGCCCGACAAGGCCATCGACCTGATCGATGAGGCGGCCGCCCGCCTGCGCACGGAGATCGAACTCCAAGCCGCAGCCGTTGGACGAGGTCGACCGGCAGATCATGCAGCTCGAAATCGAGCGCGAGGCACTTAAGAAGGAAAAGGACAAGAGCTCAAAGGAGCGCCTGCAGGCCTTGGAAAAGGACCTGGCCGAGCTCCGTGAGCGCTCCAAAGCCATCACCACCCGTTGGCAGGCAGAGAAGCAGGCCATCAGCGCGCTCCGTACGCTCAAGGAGAAGATGGAGCAGACGCGGACGGAGATGGAGCGCGCCGAACGCGCCACCGACCTTGAGAAGGCCGCCCGCCTGCGCTACGGCGAGCTGCGCCAGCTGGAGGAGCAGATCCGCTCCGCCGAGACCCGGCTGAAGTCCATGCAGGGTGACCACCCGCTGCTCAAGGAGGAAGTCGACGCCGAAGAGATCGCCGCGATCGTCTCCCGCTGGACCGGCATCCCGGTCTCCAAGCTGATCGAAGGCGAGACCCAGAAGCTGATCCACATGGAGGACAACCTGCGCCAGCGTGTGGTTGGGCAGGAGGAGGCCGTGCGCGTTGTCTCGAACGCGGTGCGGCGTGCCCGCGCCGGCCTGCAGGATCCCAACCGGCCGATCGGTTCCTTTATCTTTCTCGGACCGACGGGCGTAGGCAAGACCGAGCTGGCGCGCGCCCTGGCCGAGTTCATGTTCGACGATGAACGGGCCATGATCCGGGTCGACATGAGCGAGTACCAGGAGAAGCACACTGTCAGCCGGTTGATCGGCGCGCCGCCCGGTTACGTGGGCTATGACGAAGGCGGCCAGCTGACCGAGGCCGTCCGGCGCCGCCCGTACAGCGTTGTTCTGTTCGACGAGATCGAGAAGGCCCATTCCGAGGTGTTCAACGTGCTACTGCAGCTCCTGGATGACGGCCGCTTGACCGATGGCCAGGGTCGCACAGTCGATTTCCGCAACACGGTCGTCATCATGACCTCCAACCTTGGCAACCAGCTGTGGGAGGGTGGTCACGAGGTGACGCGTGACGAGATCACCAAGGTCCTGCAAAACCACTTCCGTCCCGAGTTCCTCAACCGGATCGATGAGATTGTCGTCTTCCATCCGTTGAGCCGGGAGCACCTGAGCGCGATCGTGGATATCCAGTTGCGCCGGGTTGCGAAGCTGCTCCAGGATAAGGGCTATCACCTGGAAGTGACCGAATCCGCACGCGAATTCCTGGCGGAGACCGGCTACGATCCGACCTTCGGCGCTCGCCCGCTCAAGCGCGCTATCCAGCGGGAGCTTCAGGATCCGCTGGCTCTCAAGATCCTGGCCGGCGAGTTCCATGAGGGTGACACGATCCAGGTCGAGCGCGGCAGCGGTGCCCTCACGTTTTCGGCCGCCGTGGCCCAGAAGAAAAAGAAGGTCGCAGCCTAAGGACTGACGCCAACAAGGAAGCGTGCCCTCCTGCAATGGAGGGCACTTTCTTTTTTCGTCCGCGGAGACCGAGAAGCCGGCAGGGGCCGGGCTTTGCCAAGGGGCAGTCTTTACTGTTTCTTCACAATCGCTTTATGCCGGCTTCAACCATCCAACCTATACTCGCCTCAGCAAGTTAAGGCAGGATTTTGACAGCGAATAGGAGATCATGGTGAATAAGACTTCTGACAGTTACGGTGATCGTCATCGCGGTGATTGCGCTGGCCGCTGGTGTGTTCTTCGTCGGCTTCATGTACGCCCGGAATGTCTTCGGCATCGCCGGCCCCGCGGCGGGTACCGCCTCGAATTACGGCTACGGCCCTGGAATGATGAACGGGTACGGCGGTCCCGGAATGATGCGCGGCCGCGGAAACCGTGGACCAGGCATGATGGACGGAGGCGGCGGATATGGGCCGGGCGGAATGATGGGCGGATACGGCTATGGCGCGACCAGCTCGACGCCGCTCTCCGTGGATCAGGCGAAGTCGGCCGCCGGGAAGTACCTCGCCAACCTGAATAATCCGGATCTGAAGATCGCCGAGATCATGGTCTTCGACAACAATGCCTATGTGGCCGTGAAGGAATCCAGCACCGGCATCGGCGCATTCGAGCTGCTCGTGGACCCCGCCACGCAGACGGCCTTCCCGGAATACGGTCCCAACATGATGTGGAACCAGAAGTACGGTGCCATCAACCATCAGTGCATAATGGGCGGCTATGGCGGCATGATGCGCGGCTTCGGTTGGAACGGAACCACGCCTGCCCAGCCTTCCGGCGCGATGACCGTCAGCTCCGATCAGGCGATTGCGGCTGCCCAGAAGTACCTGGATGCCAATCTGCCCGGCACGACGGCCGCGACCGACCCAATGCAGTTCTATGGCTACTACACACTTGACTTCACCCGGAACGGCAAGGTGGCCGGCATGCTGAGTGTGGACGGCTACAGCGGGCAGGTCTTCCTGCACACCTGGCACGGAAACTTCATCGAGGAAGCCGCGATCCAGTGATGCATCGGCAGTGAGAGGCGGGTGAACGGCTGTTCGCCCGCCTGACGTCTTTACAGGTAGAATGGCGAGATGGCGAGGATCCTGGTCGTTGACGACGAGCCTTCCATCCTCAAACTAGTCAGCGCGTATCTCGAGCCCGAAGGATATGAGGTCCATACTGCCGCGGATGGCAGCGCAGGCCTGAAGGCCGCTCGTGCCTTCAAGCCCGATCTCATTGTCCTGGACGTGATGCTCCCGGGAATGGATGGCGTCGAGTTGCTCACCCGTCTGCGCCGCGAATCGGATGCCTACGTCATCATGCTGACCGCCCGCACGGAAGAGACCGACAAGGTCATCGGCCTCTCCGTCGGGGCTGACGATTACGTGACCAAGCCGTTCAGCCCGCGCGAGCTGGTGGCCCGGGTCAAGGCAGCTCTGCGCCGCCTGCAAGCGGGCGCAGGTTCCGGACCTGGGAGAAGCGTCTTGTCTTTCAAGCATGTTCGGCTCGATGCCGCTGCGCGCACCGTCAACGTGGACGGCCGCCCGGTTGAGCTGACCGCCGCCGAATTCGACCTGCTCCGAGCCCTAGCCGAGAACCGAGGCCGGGTACTCACCCGCGAACAGCTGCTTGAAAAGATCTGGGGCGGCGAATACTTCGGCGAGATGCGCGTGGTGGACGTGCACATCGGTCACATCCGGCAGAAGCTTGGCCGCGAGGACCTGATCACAACGGTGCGCGGCGTGGGTTACCGTTTTGAAGATGAACTGCTCTGACCTGGTCTGCGAGGCATCATGACCGCCTACTTCCGCAATCATCTGGGCGCAAAGCTCCTGGCTTCCTATCTGGCGGTGATCGTGGTCGGTGCGGTCGTGTTGATCATTGCCAGCCAATCGATCCTGCCAGCCTCTTTCAATCGCCACATGGCCGGGATGGGCACGGCGTTCGGGCCCGGGCCGGGCGGAATGATGGGCATGGGCTCAGGGGCCGGGGGCGGACCGGGTGCAACGGGACAGCTCTTCGCCGACTACCGCTCCAGCTTCAATGAGGCGCTCACCTACGCCGGCTTGGCGGCCGCGGCCGTAGCCCTTGTCCTGAGCCTGATCTTCACCCGCAGCGTGCTGGCGCCCGTGCAGGCGATGTCGCGCGTCACGCAGCGCATCGCAGCCGGCCGCTACGACGAACGCGTGCAGGTGAGCGGCTCGGACGAGCTCGCACAGCTCGGGACACGCTTTAATCAGATGGCCGGGGAGTTGGACCAAGTCGAATCGATGCGCCGTCAGCTCATTGGCGACGTCAGCCATGAGCTGCGTACGCCTCTGACAGCGATCAAGGGTTCGATGGAGGGCCTGATCGATGGTGTACTCCCAGCCAGCGCGGAGACCTTTCAGCAAATCCACGCCGAGGCCGATCGGCTCAACCGCCTGGTCGACGATTTGCAGGAACTCAGCCGGGTGGAGGCGCGTGCGGTTGGGCTTCAACTCCGGTCGGTCGATATCTCCTCGCTGATGTTCACCGTCGTCAAACGGCTTGGACCCCAGGCGGAATCCAAACACGTCACGCTGGAACTGGAACCTTCTTCGGGACTCCCGCAAGTGCTCGCCGACGAGGATCGCGCCGCGCAGGTGCTAATCAATCTCATTGGGAACGCGCTTCAATACACACCTGAGGGCGGCAAGGTGATGGTCGCAGCCAGGCCGGCCAGTGATCAAGTCGAGATCCGCGTCCGCGATACCGGTATCGGCATCCCGCCGGAGCACCTGTCGCAGATCTTCGACCGGTTCTATCGGGTTGATAAATCCCGGTCGCGGCGGGCGGGCGGCGGGAGCGGGATCGGCCTCACGATCGCACGCGCGATCGTCGAAGCCCATGGGGGCCACATTGGGGCGGAATCCGATGGAAAGGGGCGGGGGAGTACGTTTACGTTCACGTTGCCGGTTGCCAAGTAAGGATACGGCGCACCTTCAGGTGCGCCGTTCATTTCACATTCCTGGATCGAGTGCCAGCTAGTGGGCTGGGCCGCCGATCGAGGCTCAGTCCCCGAGCGGATAGCGGGCGGCAATCCAGTCCTGCAGTCCCCCGCTCAAACCGGTGACCCGCGTGAATCCGGCCTTGCGCAGGATCGCGGCCCCTTCCCTGCTACGTACGCCCGATTTGCAGACCACAACAATATCCCGATCGCGCGGCAGTTCGCTCAAGCGCCTCGGCAATTCATCCAACGGGATCAGCAGGCTGTCCGGGATGTGGCCCTGATTCCATTCTGCCGCGGAGCGTACGTCCAGAAAGAGCGCGCCCTCCCGGTATTCCTCGAACGCCTGCATGGTCGAGATCTCGGCCGGCAGCGCGGGCGCGGCACGAAGTAGAAGCAAGGCTCCTCCTACGAGGAGGACGAGCCCAATTCCCAGACCAACCCACCACACGGTGAGCTTGTTGCGCTGCCTGGCGCGTAGTTGGAGGTATGCCGGGCTGACCGTCGCGTATCCGTGAATTTGACGCCTCTTTGCCATGCCGATGTCCCTCTCTCCGTCAATTATAGACCAGCGTGCCCAAGATTGACGGCGGGCTGCCTGGTTGAGCCGCGAGTTCCGGACAATCCTCGTCGGAATTCTGAGGGCCCTCGGCGTTGCTGAGGTCATACGCCTACGGCGGTGCCACTTGAGTGATCGGCGGAAGGAACCTGCATAGGTTCCAGACAAGAAGGGCATCCGTTCTAAACACCGGCTGGGTATGCTCCGGACAGTTCAATGAAGCAAAGGATGCCCATATGGCTGCCAGTTTCAATGTCTCCTCATTCTCTCCCTTTCTCCACAGGCTTGTCCCGCCGGTTGCACGGCGCGGCGGAAAAGCGTGGTTGCTCGCTTTCGTCGCGATTGCCAGCTTGCTCTTGCTGACGGGCTGCGGCAGCAGCGCTTCGACTGCCACGGCCACATCGAGCAGTGCCATCACGCCGGCGTTGAAGTTGGCCCTCGGGACTCTCGATCTCGAAGGGACAGACCAAGCCGTTGACGCGGCCGCGGCCGCCCAACTCCTGCCCCTCTGGCAGCTGCTGGAGCAGCTCGATACCAGCGGCTCGGCCGCGCCAGTCGAGATCACGACAGTGATCGAGCAGATCGAAGTCAACGATGACCTCATCGCAGCTCAAGGCCATCGAGGCGATGAACCTGACCGACAATGATGCTGCCAAAGCCTCACAGGGCGGCGGCGCGGCGGCTGCGGCAGGTGCCACAGCGACCGGCGCCAACGCCCAAGCGGCGGTGGATCCGGCGCTGGGAGGTGATATGGGCGCCGGAGGCATGCCGCTTGATAGCGGCGGACCAATGCAGGCCCCTTCGGCACAGCAGGGCAACTCCGTCTCCCAGAGCTCCAGCACAACTGCATCCCCATCATTGATCAAGCAGGTCATCCAGCTGCTTGAGAGCAAGCTGCAAAGCTGATACCTCGGCATTCCGCGCAGGCTCGTCGGGGCTCACGTGGACCTCAAGCACCAGCACGTCCGAGTTTCGGGTCCCAAGCGGCGCAAGCTCAACCGGCACGGGTCCGGGCGGTGATCAATGTGCTGGAGCACCAGCCGCAGAGGTAGGAGGTGCCGACGTCGTGACAAACCGACCGGACCGGGCGATCGGCCGGTCCGGGCGATTTCTTGCATCTAAACACATTCTATACAAGTCCGCTATTTGCCATATACAACGTCCCGCTATACTGCCAAGAAAGGAAGATACAATGCTCGTAGTGAGGAGGGGAATCAAATGATGACAGCAGCTGAAAGGGCGATTCGATGAATGTGACCGGAAAACTCCCTAATGCTCTGCGTTCTTTCAAGAGACCGCGGCTCCCCTCAAAGCTTCGGGAGGCACTGACCCGGCTGCCAAAGTTCCCCCGCACGGTTGGCTGGATCGCGCTTGGGATCATTGTTCTGGCAGTTGGCGGCCTAAGCTACTATGAACTTGTCTATCTGCCATCCCGGACCGCGGCCGAGCCGGCGCTTCAGACGGCGACTGTGAGTCAAGGGAATCTGGTGATCTCCGCCACCGGCTCCGGCACGCTCATCGCGCGCAAATCGGTCGATCTGGCCTTCACGACTGGCGGCACGGTCACCGAAGTGAATGTCAAGGTCAGTGACGAGGTGAAGGTGGGCGATCTGTTGGCAAAGATCGACGATGCCGATGCCCGCATCCAGTATGCCGAGGCGAAACGTTCCCTCGCCGACCTGACTTCAGACGCCGCGATTGCCTCCGCACAGAGCGCTGTGGCAACCGCCCAGGGCGACGTCGTCGATGCGGTGCAGCATCTGGAATACGACATCAGCCCGTCCGTCATGCATTGGGAGAACGAGGTGACCTCAGCCCAGCAGGCCTTGAAAGATGCCCAGGCCCAGGCGGCAGCCTCCCCCACAGACAAGGATGCGCAAGCCGCCCTAGAAAAGGCGCAAGCCGCGCTGGAGAATGCAAAGACCAACCTCACGGGCGCCAGGGATGACTATGACCGGTACGTGAAGGCCAACTTCACTTACATGGTTATGGATTCTCAGACGCACAAGAAGAAGAAGTACGTCGCTGAGCCGACCGCGGCGGACATTCTATCGGCGCGGGCCAGCGTGGCAGAAGCCCAAGCGGCCCTAAAGGAGGCCAATTGGCTCTATGCAGCTCTTACCGGCGGCGACGTGCCCGAGAACGCAACCGGCACGGATCTCGCCGCCCTGGAACAGGCCAAGCTCAACCTAGAGACCGCACAGACCGAGCTGAATGGAACCCAGCTGACCGCCACCATCGCGGGCACCGTCATGTCCGTGGACATCAGCGTGGGCAACTCGGTCAAGAGCGACGCCACGGTCATCAGCATCTCGGATCTCAGCGGGCCGTACCTCCAGGTCTATCTGGACGAGTCAGACTGGAGCAACATCAAGACGGATGCAGAGGCGGATGTTACATTCGATATCCTTCCGGACCAGACCTTCAAGGGCACTGTCACGCAGGTCGATCCGGGCCTCTACACCGAAAACGGTTCCTCAGTGGTCAGAGCCTATGTGGAGATTAGCGGAGACGAAGCAAGCGGCCTCAGCCTGCCGCTCGGGACAACCGCCACGGTTGACGTGATCGGAGCGAAGGCAGAAAACGCCGTCCTGGTTCCGGTTGATGCCCTCCATGAGACCAGCACGGGGAAGTACGCGGTTTTTGTCATGGAGAATGGCATCCCAACGCTCCGCACGGTCGAGATTGGCATCCAGGACACACTCTACGCCGAGGTCAAGTCCGGACTCGAGGCGGGCGATATTGTCACGACGGGTGTCACGGAGACAACGACAAAATGACTGGCGTGCGAACCATCATCGAGACGCGGGACATCACCAAAGTCTATGGCATGGGTGAGGTGAGCGTGTCCGCCCTCGCCGGGGTCAGCATACAGATCCTGGCAGGGGAATTCGTGGCTATTATGGGCCCGTCGGGCTCGGGCAAGAGCACGCTCATGCATATCCTCGGCTGCCTGTCCCAGCCCACAACGGGGGAATACATCCTGGATGGAGAGGACGTCAGCCATCTCGACCGCGTGCAACTGGCGGCAATCAGAAACAAGAAGATCGGCTTCATATTTCAATCGTACAACCTACTTGCCCGTACAACCGCACTGCGGAATGTGACTCTGCCGCTGCTCTACAGCCAGGACAATCACCTGAGCCCCGAGGCCGGGGATGAGAAGGCCCGCCGCATGCTGGAGCTCGTTGGCCTGGGAGATCGCCTGCAGCATCAGCCCCAGGAACTTTCAGGCGGGCAGCAGCAGCGCGTGGCCATCGCCCGCGCCCTTATCAATGATCCGATCCTGGTCATCCCCGACGAGCCGACCGGCAACCTCGACAGCCGGTCAGGCGTGGAGATCATGAACATCCTGCACAAGCTGCACGACCAGGGGACGACGATCGTGATGGTCACACACGACCCCGGAATAGCCAAACATACCCAGCGGACCATCCACCTGATGGATGGACGGGTGGCGGACGTGGTGCAGAACGGGAAAGGCCACGCGGCAACGACCCAGCCAGAGGTGCAGTATGAAAGTGTCTGAAGCCACGCGCATCGCCTTGGAAGCGATCCGCAAGAACAAGGTTCGCTCCATTTTGACGATGCTGGGCATCATCATCGGCGTTGCGGCGGTCATCATCATGGTTGCCGTCAGCGCCGGGACCGAGGCCACGATCCAAGAACAAATCACCAGCCTGGGCTCCAACCTGATCTTCGTGCAGGGCACCATGACCCGGGCCCAACCGGGACAGGCACAGACCGGTGGACTGGTGTTTGACGACGCCGCGGCGATCCAGGACGGAGTGAGCGGTGTGAAGAACGTGGTCGTGGAGCAACAGTCCAGCGAGACCGTGAAGGCCGGCGACGTCGCCCTTGAGAGCGTGGAATTGCTTGGCACCACGATCGGCTTTCCGTCCGTACGGGACATGGTGATCTCCAAAGGACGCTACTTCACGCAGCAGGAAGTCGACCGCAAGACCAGGGTCGCGGTTCTAGGCTCAAGCGCGGCCGAGGAGCTTTTTCCGAACGGAAACGCGGTTGGGCAATACATCACGGTCGGTACCACCAAGCTGGCAGTAATCGGGGTTTTTAAGAAGAAGGGCCTGGTCGGGAACACCGATTTCGATTCACGCGCCTACCTGCCGATCACCGTGGTCTTCCAGAAATTCACCTTCAATCCATTTGCCCGTTTCATGGGCGACCGGATCCGGATGGTTTACGTGGAAGTGGATCCGGATGCCGACCTGAACAACGTCATCACCCAGATCGAACTGCTGCTGGTCAAGCGCCACAAGGTTACGATGGACACGATGGACTTCACGGTGACGACCCAGGAGGACATCATCAGCACCCGGGAATCGACCACGGCAGCATTTCGTTCACTGCTTGGCTGGGTGGCAGGCGTCTCCCTGATCGTGGGCGGCATCGGCATCATGAACATCATGCTGGTCAGCGTCACGGAGCGCACGCGGGAGATCGGCATCCGGCAGGCCGTGGGCGCCACGCCGCGCGATATCCGGGTGCAATTCCTGACTGAAGCCCTCTTGTTGAGCCTGGTGGGCGGAGTGCTCGGCATGGTGGTGGGAATCACCGGGTCCTGGCTCTTTGGAGCCTTCGAGCGATATGCGCACGGTGATCCGCCCGGCCTCCGTCCTCTTGGCCTTCGCCTCCGCTGCGCTGGTGGGCGTTTTCTTCGGTTACTACCCCGCCAGCCGGGCCGCCCAGCTCGACCCCATTGAAGCGCTTCGCTATGAGTAGATCCAATTCAACATCAAGGAGCCATATTCCCATGAGAAGAATGATCATCATCCCCGTCCTGCTGGCTCTCCTGCTGAGTGCCTGTGGCGCCCCCGCCGCGAATAAAACGGGAGCTTCGCGCGGGGGATCGCTGCCCGAGATGACCCAGCTCCTCATTGGGACCATGAAGCTCGATGGAACGGCAAACGAGGTCACTAAGGATCAGGCAGCCGAGCTCGTGACCCTTTGGGGGGTATACGGCCAATTGATCAATAGTGATACGGCCGCCCAGGCCGAAATCGACGGCTTATCCAAACAGATCACCGAGACGATGACCGCGGATCAACGCAAGGCCATCGCCGCCATGAAGCTCACGCAGCAGGACATGTTCGCTTTCATGCAGGAGCAGGGCGGCGGGACGGCGGCAGCCGGTTCCTCACCGCGCCAAGGAAGCAGCGGCAGCTCCGGGCAGAGCAGCGGAGGCGGGCAAGGCGGCTTTCCGGGAGGCGGTCCGGGTGGTGGGATGCCCCCCGGTGGGATGCCGGACATGGGCGGCGGAATGCCGGGCGGCCCTACGACCGCCCAGACGCCCAGCGCCACGCAGCAGGCCCGCGGCGCGACGATGAACCGCATTCCTTCGGCGTTGCTCAATGCGGTAATCCAGTACCTTCAGAAGAAGGCGGGCGGATAGCTGCCGGCTGCGGGGGGGGCAGATCTCGCCTGAATGGGGACAAGCGGTGGTTAACGGTGCGGACGATGCACACTGGCGATGTCAGACTGCTGGCGCAAGGTATGATGGCAAGACTGAGAGACCAGTTGCATGCTCTCCGGATCCCCACGCGCCTGCTGGTCTTGATTATTGTGCTGGTCGCATTGCTTGCTGGCGGTGTGGGGTTCTACTACAAGTCCGTCTATGCGCCTGCTCAAGTCAGCACGGAACAGGCTGTGCAGACCGCAACGGCGCGCTCGGGCAACTTGACCATCTCGGCCACCGGGAGTGGCACGCTCACTGCCCCGCAAAAGAACCTGGGATTCACGGCCGGCGGCGAGTTGACTGTAACCGGCGTCTACGTGAAGGTTGGGGACTTGGTGAAGGCAGGTGACCTGCTGGCAGAGGTGGACAGCCAACAGGCCCAACTCGCCTATGCCACGGCGGAAAGCCAGTATCAGGATCTTACCTCCCCCACCGCGGTCGCAGCCGCGCTGCGGGCCATGGCAGATGCACGCGCCTCACTGCAGTCGGCCCAGCTCAACCTCGAGTACCTGATCAGCCCGGACGTCTACTATTGGGAGACCGAGATCGAAAAGGGGGAAAAGACCGTCAAGAAGCGGCAGTCCGCGGTTGATGAGGCGCCGTCGGATGAAACGGCCCAAAGGCGGCTGGGCGAAGCTCAGGCGTTTCTCGATTTCGCCCAGGACAAACTCAAAGACGCCCGGAAAAAGTACGAGGATGAGTACGTGCCTGAGACCTTCCGGCTCACGGAAGATGAGGATACGGGCGTTGACACCTATCTGGTTCCGACTGAGCTGGAGATCAAGCTGGCCCGGGTCGACATCGGCAAGGCCAGGACCGAGTTGAACGAGAGCACGGAATTGTATGAGGTCTTGACCGGGGCACCCATCCCTGAGGATACAACCAACGCATCTCTGATCGAGCTGGAGCGCGCCAGGAGAAGCCTGCAGGATGCACAAGCCACGCTGGACGGTTCGAAGATCATTGCGCCCTTCGATGGGACCGTGCTGCAGGTCAATGCGGCCGGCGGCGACACGGCAGAAGTCAACACAACCAGCAGCGGCACGGTCGATGCCAGCAAGATCATCGTCCTGGCCAACACCAGCCAGCCGTACCTCGAGGTCTACTGGGATGAGTCGGACTGGGCCAAGCTGAAGGTGGGCAACACCGCCGAGATCACATTCGATGATCTGCCCGACCAGGTCTTCACCGGCAGGATCACCCAGGTGGACCGGGAACTCTATTCGAACGCCGGCTCGACAGCCATCGCGGGAGAGGTGTCTCTTGACACCTCCATCTCGGAACTCAACCTGCCGGTTGGGGCCAGCGCCTCGGTGGCAGCCATCAGCCAGAAGGTCGAAAACGCGGTGCTGATACCGATTGAGGCGCTGCACGAGTACAGCACGGGCAAGTACGCGGTCTTTGTGGTCAAAGACGGCAAGCTGAACCTGCGCAGGGTCGAAGTCGGCCTGAAGGATGCACAGTACGCTCAAATCACCTGGGCCTCGAGGCCGGAGAGGTGGTCACCACCGGCCTGACGCAGACCAAATAATTCCTGCTCCGGCCTGATGATCGACACGTAACTGATCTAGCTTCGTGAAGAGGTGCCCTGCTGTTCCAATGGCAGGGTTATTTTTATCGTCGTCCCCAAGCCCGGCGTGCTGAGCAGCGGAGATCGCGCCTCCGTGGGCCTCCACGATCGATTTGGCAATAGCCAGGCCGAGGCCCAATTCATCCGCATCCGTCCTGGAGCTATCCCCCCGATGAGAACCGATCGAACACGTGCGGCAGGGCCTCGGGGGCGATCCCCTTGCCGGTGTCACTCACGGCGATGATCACTTGGTCCGCATTCCGCGAGGCGCGCAGCGTGATCCCTCCGGGAGATTCAGTGTAGCGCAGCGAATTGGTGACGGCATTCCCCAGCACCTGCGCCAGACGGTCGGGATCTACGTTCAGTTCGGGCAGGTCCTTCTCAGCCTCGGCCTTCAGGGTGATCCCTTGCTTCTCTGCCAGAGGGCGGTATGACTGCACCATGACGTCCAGCAACTGCGCCACGGCCACGGGCTCCCGGTTGAGGCGCAGCTCGCCGGCCTCCGCCTGCGAAAGCGTGCGCAGATCGTCGACCAGGCGCTCCAGGTGTCGGACCTCGACCTGGATCGCGTCCAGGCGCTCGGGCGTGGGTTTGAGGACGCCTTCGCGCATCAACTCGACGTAGCCGCCGATCACGGTGAGGGGATTGCGCAGGTCGTGGGCGATATCGGCGGTCATCTGGCGGCGCGATCGGCTGAGCCGGTCCAGATCTGAACTCATCTGGTTGAACGCGGCGGCGAGCTCCCCCAATTCATCCCGTGATTTGACCACCACGTGCTGGTTGAGATCGCCGCCCGCCATCGCCCGGATGGCCGTGGTGAGATCGCGTATTGGATGGGTCAATCCGCGGGCGAGGACGATGCCCAGCACCAGAGCCAGGGCCGAAGCGCCCAAGGCAGTGTACAGCAGTGCCAAGTTGGTGCTGTTGAGGTAACGCTGCTCAAGACCTCCCAGCGGTGGTAGATCCCCGGTCACCAGCGCGGTCCCAACCTGCACCTGATCCACGGTGATCGCCGTTCCCTGCGAGAGGGCGCTTTGAGCCACGGACTGTCCGACCTGATACTGGCCGGCCGGGATCAGAACATGGCCGCCCTGGTCGGCCAGGGCGAAGAATATCGTTTGCAGCGGTGGCGGTGACCCTCCGGTCGAGGGCCCGGGCCCGCCTGGAGGCGGATTGAAGCGGGAACTTGCGGTGCTGCGCAGTTCGTAGTACGCCAACACGCCGTCCCAGCTGCCTTTCGTCTGATAATAGAAGGCCATATCGGCGACGAAACGATCGCGCGCCTGGTCAAACATCAGCTGCTTGAACTCCCGGACCGTGAGCCAATAGGTAATGCCGGAGGCAAGCCCGACGACAGTGATGCCGACGAGCAGGAAGGCCAGGATTAATCGGGTAGTGATCGAGCGAGACACTTCACTCCGCCGCGAAGCGATAACCGACCCCAAAGACCGTCTCGATGTAACGCGGAATTCGCCGGATCCGGTTCGATCTTGGTACGCAGGTTGCGGACGTGCTGATCGATGGTGCGCGCCACTCCCTCGAAGGTCGTGCCCTGCAGGGCTTCCAGCAGATCCAGCCGTGAGAAGACGCGCCCGGGCGATCCCATCAGGACCGCCAGCAGGTCGAACTCGGAGGGTGTCAAGTGCACAGGCTCGCCGGCGACGGAGACCGTGTGCGCTTCCTGGTCGAGAACGATCTCAGCCACGCGCAGCACCGGGCCGGCTTGGGCGGTCTTGCCGGTGCGGCGCAGCACGGTCTTGATCCGCGCCACCAATTCACGCATCCCGAACGGCTTGGTGATGTAGTCGTCCGCACCCAGCTCCAGCCCGATGACCTTGTCGGATTCGTCCAGTTTCGCTGTCAGCAGGATGATGGGGGTTTCGCTTTCCTTGCGATAGGCGCGGATGAACTCATATCCGTCCATCGTCGGCATCATGATATCCAGGAGGATCAGGTCGGGCTTTTCGTGGCGGGCCGCATACAGGGCATTCTGTCCGTTGTCGGCAACGGCCACCCGAAACCCCTGTTCGGAAAGATACTCTCTCACCAGGGTCCGCACGTTGGCCTTGTCGTCCACAACCAGGATGGTTCGCGGCATGTCAGCTGATCCCTCCACTGCCGGCGCCTGCGGAGTCGCAGACGCTGAATTCATTATACCTACAGAGGTGTGTCCGAGTTCAGTCTGGCTGGTGCCCGGCGTCGCGGGCGGAGTTGCTTTCGGCGCCTTAAGGTTGCGACCTAAATGCATCCTGCGTATTCCCTCCCAATCGGTGTTGTTCAAGTTGGCTTTGGCATCGATCGCGACGCCGGGTCAGAGATCAGAACGGCGGTGGGCGTGCCAGCCCAGCCGTTGTCGATATGCGTTGCGTCGACGGTGGGCGTTGGGGTGGCCATGTTCGGCATCGGCGTTGGACTGCTGACGAGCGCGGTGACTGTGGGCGTTGCTGTGTCCTCGATGGCTGTTGGCGTCTCCGTGTCCACGTCATAAGTCGGCGTCGGTGTCTCCACCACAGTTGTCGGCGTTGGCGTATCGACGACGGTCATGGGCGTGGCGGTGTTGACCATAGTCGTTGGCGTCGAGGTCGGGGTGCTGCTTGCTGCGGCGTCCGAGACCACAATCTGGACATACACCCTTTCCCCAAACGGGTATCCGTTGGTGTCCGCAAGCTGCCAGTAGCCCGTGTAGGTGCCTTCATCCTCGGGGGCAGTCAACGGGACAGATAGCTCGGCTTCCTCACCCGGGTCGACGACGGTGTCGATCTCGGTGGACGACCCATCCATGTCGTCACCACTCACGAACTCGACCGAGAAGGTCTTGCTCCAGGCACACGAGCCGGTGTTTTCGAACTCCCATATCTTCGTAAAGGATTCACCCGGCGCAAGTTCGGTGCCGTCCTCGATGGTCACATCGCTAAGGTAGGCCGAGTTCTCGCAGATGCTTCCGGACGTGTAAGAACCCAAATAGACCGTCGCGGTAGGGCTGGACGTGCTGCTCGCGCCTGCCGTCGAAGTGGGCAGCAGGGTGGAAGTCGGCTCCAGAGTTGCCGTCGGCCTCGTTGCGGCGGCTTGCGCCTGCACGGTAATGGCAACCGCGGTGTAGATGCCGGATAGAGCGGCATTGTCCGACTGAACCTTGGCTGTTCCGCAGGCGCTCAAGCCAAGCGATGCAGTCAGCAGGACCGAGATCAGCAGCCGGATCGAAATTGTTCTCATTTCGCATCCTCTCGGGCTGCTACCGTCCACAGTCGTACAGGGTAGCGTTGGAATTGAAGCGACCGGGATCACTGGAGGTCTGAGTGCCGTTTGAATACGCAGAGCTGTCGACCACCGCGCAGTTCTGTTTGACCCACTGCGCCACGTCCTGATGCCTGTCGAGCGAGGGGCCGAGCACGAAGCGGAGCTGACCGCTCTGCACCAGCGTTGAGACCTGTGCTGCGGTCACCTCATCGTATTGATCGAGGAAGCCGCCCAGCGCCAGGACCGGCCGGCCCGTGGCCAGGATGTAAGGCGCAGCACTGTTCGCGCGACCGGCAGCCATCAGGTAAGTGCCGGGCTGCGATTTGGCGAGCAGGTAGTCCAACAAACTCTGGTTTAGCCCGCCTCCCGGTCCGCCGGCGCCCGGATTCCCCGGCAGAGATCCACCGGGATTCTGCGGCATCATCGCCTGCAGTCCACCGTCGCCGCTCTGTGCCCGCGGCGCTTGTATCGCGGTAGCAGTCCTACCCGCTGGTCCGGCAGCTGGCAGGCTGGAGGTGGATGAATTGAAGGTCGTCAAACCTGACCAGAGCAGCGGCGCGACGAGCATGGCCGCGACCAGGCAGCTCAACGCCGCCGGCGCCATTGCTGCGTGGATGTGTCCTCCAAAGGCGAGCAGCACGCACAGGCTGAAAAGAATGCCTGCGATCACGATGGCAGGGACGGCCAGTGAGGTACGGCCCATCAAGGTCACGGCCTCGAAAGCCAGCGTGCCGCCGGCCAACACGATCCCGACTGACCAGCCTTGGATCCAGCGCTCACGCGCGAGCTGCCACAGGGCCCAGGCTGTCAGCGCCACCAGCGCGGCCAGAGGTGCACCGAGCATGATCAGGTAGTACGAGTGCATCAATCCAGGGCTGTATGTGAAGTAGATGATCGTGGGCAGCAGCCATCCGGCCCATAGGATCACCGATACATGCAAGTCTCCGAACTTCCTTCTCCAGAGCACGATCGCCAGGACGATGAGGCCCGCCAGACCGAACGGAAGCGTCCAGGACGCCTCTCCCACCAACGGCTCTGTGAATAGCCGCAGAGTTCCGGCAGTGCCGAAGTCCATGCTGCCGCCGCTTGGGCCGCCGGGTTGACCGTCGTCAAAGGCACCTATTGGCCCGCCAGCGTTGATCGTAGGTGGCGTGAAGGCTTGCCCTGAGGGCAATTGTGGTGGATTACCGGGCTGGGGCCCGCCGCCACCCGAATTGGTCAGACGCTCGATCCCGTTATGGCCGAAGACCAGTTGCAGAACGCTGTTGCTGCTGGTGCTGTCCACGTAGGGGCGGTCCGCCGCGGGCGTGAGGTCCACCGCAACGGCCCATGAAAACGAGACCACCAGCAGGAGCACCGTTGCGGCCGTCAGGTGAACCAGCTTCTTGGGCCACGGCTGCTTTGCCCCAAAGAAGTACACCGCGTAGAATGCGGGCAGGGGCATGTAGGCTTGAAGCATCTTGATGTTGAATCCCAGCCCGACCAGGACTGCGCCCAGAAACAGCCAGCGCACCTTTCCCGTGTAGACGGATTCGAGGAACGCCCAGGCCGCTGCAAGCAGCACGAAGACCAGCATGCCGTCGATCGTGTTGTTGCGCTCGGTGGCCACCACAACCGGTGTAACCGCCAGGGCCAGCGCGGCAACCAGGCCAGTGGCGGCTCCGAACGGGCGGCGCACGAGCTTGTAGAGCAGAACGATAGAAAGCAGGCCGGCGATCGCGTTCGGCAGTGCCAGGGCGAAGCCGTTCACGCCCAGGAAGTAGGCGGAAACTGCTTCGGCCCAGAAGCCGAGCGGCGGCTTGTCCAGGCTGATCGAGCCACCCGGCTCGAACGCCACGAAGAAGAAGTTCTTCCAGGACAGCAGCATGCTCTTGACCGCCGCGGCATAGTATTCGTTCATGCCGCTCTGGCCAAGTTGATAGAAGCGCAGGAAGGCGCCCAAGAGGAGCACGGCCCCAAGGCAAGCGGCAACCAGCCAGTTCTTGCGTTCCCTCGATAATGTGACAATACGGGTTGAGAAGGCGGTATTCAACACGTGAGACTCCGTTGTTTTCCTGATATGCGACCTGAGAATACCAACCAGGTGTTTAGAACTTGTTTGGAACCTGTCCACAAATTGCTGGGGTCACCTGCCCGGACGAACAAGCCGGCACAGTGGCCGGCTTGTTTGCTTGGGGCACGAGGTCAGGGGGTGACGGGCGCGCGAGCTGTGATCAAGTCCCTGATCGTTCTGGCCTGCACCGCCGGCCGGCCAGAACACACCCGGCTTTCAAGGCCTCTTGTCCATTCTGTCTGATCGGCAGGCAAACCACCTGTTGCAAGTGGCACTGTTAGTCCGCTGGCCCGCTCTTAGCACATGATAGAATTCCAAGGTCAATCGAACCCTACCTGACCTCGCGCGGCCTGCCCACGCCCACAACGGTGGAAAATGATCGTCTGAGGTTGGCCGGGGGCGATGCCGGCCGCGTAATCCGGCGGGGTTACCACGATCGGAAACACGGACAATGTCGAAGACGGTTGTCATCCAGATCCCCTGCTACAACGAATCTCAGACCTTGGGCGAGACCATGGCAGACTTACCCAGATCCCTCCCCGGGGTCTCGCAAGTCATTGTCCTGGTCGTGGACGACGGCTCGACGGACGGTACGGCGGAGGTGGCCCTGCGAAACGGCGCAGACTACGTAGTGCGTCACCGCCAAAACCGCGGACTGGCCCGGGCGTTCCTGACCGGGCTCAACACGTCACTGGCCCTGGGCGCCGACATTATTGTCAATACAGATGCCGATCACCAGTATCCGGGCCGCTACATCCCCGACTTGGTCGCGCCGGTCCTGGCCGGCACTGCGGATCTGGTTATCGGCGATCGGAAGCCGGGCGGCAACATTCACTTCTCGCCTATCAAGCGCCTTTTGGAAAAAGCCGGAAGCTGGGTGATCCGCGGGTTATCCCAAACGGATGCCCCGGACGCCGCGAGCGGCTTTCGGGCCTATTCGCGGCACGCAGCGCTCAGGCTGCAGGTGCACAGCGACTATTCCTACACCCTGGAAACGCTGATCCAGGCGGGCCGGGAACGCATGGCAATCGCCCATGTTCCGATCCTGACCAATCCGGCACTGCGGCCTTCCCGACTGCACAAGGGACTCTTCAACTTCATATGGCGGCAGAGTGGCACGATTATCCGTTCGTACGTGCTTTATCGTCCGCTCGAATCCTTTCTACTTCTCGGACTTCCATTCATGCTGGCCGGCGGTTTCCTGATCGCCCGCTTTCTGTTCCACTACTTCACAGGCGACTCGGGAATCGGCCGGTTTGTCCAGTCCGTATCGATCGGAGGTACGCTTGCCATCTTTGGGCTCGTCATGGTGTTTCTGGGGCTGCTCGCCGACGCGGTACGAGCAAATCGGGTCATGATGGAGGAGATACTCAGCCAGGTGCGGGCACGCAGACGACTGGTCGGAGCGCCTCGCGTCCTGGAAGAGAATGACATCCCGGATGCCCCGGAACAAGACGATGATGTGCCGCGCTGAACCCTCTGGAAAACGGTCCTGGAGACTGGATGACGACGAACAAGATGAAGTCCCCGGAAGAGCTCAGACAATTCTATGCCGAGGACTATGTCGATAGCTACGAACAGACACATACCCCCGGTTGCCTGGCAAATCCGCCGCGCGATTTTCGCCTGCTCAAGGACGATTGTGCAGTGGATTTCGGGCGGGGTAGCGGCATCGTTTTCGTTCACGCCGCTCTGGCGAAGCCGATACACCCGCAGGAACACACCGAGCAGGAACACGATTCCGAGACAGCCGGCGACAAGCCAGTGCTGGCGGTCCTTCGAGAATGTGACGGGTTGGGTCGATAGGGCTTTGTTTGGCACTCTACATTTCCATGTCTTTTGGATTTCACCTGAGATTGCCAACCAGAGATCAGGAATTTGTCTGGAGGCTGTTCACACGTAACGGTCACCACGCAGCCGCCGGGGCAAGTGCAGGCTGCTTCCGCAGTGTTCAGGTTGTAATCGGAGCCGGCATTGGACGCACACAGCGAACGCACCAGCCAAGAATTGCTGCTTGGACTGGATGATTGCAGCGGGACCGCCCCAGGTGGTATCGCACTCCTGCCTCCGACGTGGGTGGCCATTCCATCATGAGCAAAGGAGAGGAGATCGACCCACGCACGACATAGGCGGATGAAAACGACCTCCGTTTGTTACGTACTGTGCTACTACATACCCGACTATGTGCGATCGGGGACCCTGGTGGCTGCCCTGTCAAGAATCAGGAGTTTGAAGCTCTACCAGGCACGGAACTCTGTGAAGGGCGTGTGGCGCTATTGCCAGACTCTTGCGAAGCTGGCAGCAATTCGGATTTTCAAGAATCCAGATGTTTACATCCTCGGCTTCAGGGGCTATGAGATCTTCTGGCTTGTCCGGCTTATCACTCTGGGCAAGCCTCTGGTGTTTGATCACATGATGTCACCTTATGACAGTCTGCTAAACGAACGCGCCGCGATAAGAAAGGGAGGATTCCTCGCGCGGCTGGTTTACCTCTATGAGCGCTCGATTTTGCGCAGATCAGCAATGATCCTCACGGACACGGCTGCCCATAAGGCGCTCTTCCAGGACCTGTTTAACCTCCCCGCAGAGAGCATTCTCGCGGTTCCCGTCGGCGCGGACGAACAACTCTTTCGCACTGCCAAACCAGCGCGCACCCGTGATGCGACCGCAGCCTTTGAAGTGCTGTTCTATGGCTCCTTCCTTCCTCTGCATGGGGTCGACATCATCCTCGGCGCGGCGTCGCTGCTCCGCGAAGTCCCGATACATTTCACCTTGATCGGGGGCTATGAGGCGAATCTCCCGGACATCTACCGGTTGATCGAAAGGCTTAACCTGCACAATGTCACTCATACAGGTTGGGTTGATCTTGCAGGTCTTCCGCAGCGGATCGACCAGGCGGACGTCGGTCTCGGGGGACCCTTTGGGAACACCGGCCAAGCCCGGCGGGTGGTTACTGCCAAGACATTTCAATTCCTGGCAATGCGCAAGCCAGTCATAGTCGGTGAGACCGAGGAGGATTACGGCTTTCGCGACAAAGTCAATTGCCTGCTGGTTGCGCAGGGGGATTCCCCGGCTCTCGCCGCAGCCATCCAGTGGGCATACGACCATCCACGCCAAATGGAACAAATCGGACAGCGCGGGTACGACTTGTTTCGGTCTCGCTATTCGATCTCGCAAATCTCATGCATCCTGGAAAGGAGCCTCTTCAGTGAAGTATGACAACCCCCGATTTCTCTTTCGCAGGCATGAGGTCATGCGCAGGATCCGAAGGGGCAGGCAATTCCTCGAAATCGGTCCCGGGAATCTGCACCTGGCCGTGGAACTGCTGACGAGATTCGACCGGGGCACCTTGATAGACCTCAACGCAACTGGAGTTAGCGCAATGTACAATGCGCTGCGAGACGCCGATAAGCAGAGGCTGCACCTGATCACGGGTGACTTCATGGAGTCCCAGCTGACGGGGGCCGAATTCGACTGCGTCGTTGCCTGCGAGGTGCTCGAGCACGTCGAAGATGATCGTCAGTTCCTGAGTAGGGCCTACAGCTACTTGAAGGCCCCTGGGCAGCTGATGATTTCTGTTCCCGCTCGATACAAATATTGGTCAAAGGCTGATGAAATTGTCGGACACTACCGTCGATACGAGAAACAAGACCTATGTAGAAGGCTCTCGGGCGCCGGTTTCGCTGAGATTGATGTTGCCTCCTACGGCTTCCCTTTTGAAAACGTGGTTAGGCTCGGCAAGGTCTTTCTGGCGAGAATTCAATATGAGGAAAAGTCGGCTTGGGATAAGCGAAGACAGTCCGAGCAGAGTGCCTTCATGCTCAATGGGGGACCCTACCTCGATGCTCTCGGTCTGGTGGTGAACAAATACACAGTCTACCCCTTCTGCGTGATTGCCTCGCTCTTCAACGGCATGGATCTGTCCGATGGCTACGTTGCATCCGCCTTCAAACTTCCGTAGTGAGGCCACAGTCTACGGGAGACTAGCGTGAAGTTCGACATATGAAGAGTCTGATCGAGGGACCCCGATGGAAAAGAAGCCTCCAAAACCAGTGCGAATGATCGACAAGCCCAGCATCCTGATTGCTTCCCTAGGGAGAAACGGCACCGAATTCTTTGTCAGGCTTTTCACCGGGATCATGCCCGACGCGACGTGCCTGCACGAGCCAGATCTCTTCGTTCACAAGGGCGTGGACAACAGGCTGAAGCACTACCTTCTCCAGTTGCGACGCGCCAGCATCTGGAGGATGTTCTTTCTAAAGGCGGCCGGAAAATGGACATTAGCAACGGTTTCCGACGCAAAGTTCCTCGGCAGGATCAGCGCGGATCAGGCTCTGCGCGAATTGGTCCGCCAAAGACAGGGTTTGATCGATGAGTTGCCGGGCTCCGTGTACATGGAGGCCAATCTTGGCTACTACGGGCTGCTCGATATCGCCCCACGCGCGTTCAGCGAGCACAGAGCAGTCTACCTTGTGCGGGACGGTCGTGATTGGATCAGGTCACATATGAACTGGGGGGAGGTCTACGGAAAGAGAGGCCTACGGAAGCTGATCTCGCACAAGTGGCCCACTCCGATCGCTGTGGAGGATGATCTATATGCTGAGGAGTGGCCAAGGTGGTCGCCGTTTCAGAGGCTCTGCTGGGCTTGGTCCCGTTTGAACGCGTACGCGCTAAAATCCCTCTCAAGGAATTCCCGGGCACGCTTGTACCGTTTCGAGCAGGTCTTCTCAGGGGATCACAGATATCAGGTGCTCAACGAGTTGGTGGACTTTGCCACATCTCTTCCAGGAATTGACCGTAAGCGCCTGGGCCGCACTGATGGCTGGCTGGAACGCAAGTTCCACCAAAGCACCGGTGATTTCCCCGGCTGGAGCGAGTGGACAATTGCCCAACGAGAGCATTTCAGGCGCGTGTGCGGCCCACTCATGACCAAGTTGGGGTACCAATTCGATTGAGCGTTGGCAGGTTTGTCTGATGAGGCTCCAGCGATTACGTTCCATTGTTCTCATCATCATCAGTGGGGGTATTGTCGCTGCCCTCCTGTATTACTTGTTCATCCACGCCGACCGGTATGCACGGATCGTCCGCCTGTCGTCTCTGGGCGTGATTTCGATTGCGCTGATCGCGATGATCTTCCCATTGATCAGCGGCCTGATCAATGTCTACATGTTCCACAGCCTGGGGGCGAAGATTTCATTCCGAAACGGGTACCTGCTGGCCGCTTCTGCGACGCTGGCAAATCTGCTGCCCCTTCCCGGCGGCATCCTTACGCGCGGCTTCTACTTGAAGCATATGCATCGTCTCTCATACACCAAGTACTTCAGTGCGACGCTCGCACTCTATGTCTGGACACTCGCCTTCAGCGGGTCGGTCGGTTTGGCAATCCTGCTCTACTGGTGGCTTTTCAGTCATCGGCCCCTCTCGCCTCTGCTCTGGATCGGATTTGGCGGGATGGCAGCCTGCCCATTGATTTTCTGGCTGCCACTCGAGCGAACTCGGATCCCGGATGGCTTGCGCAAATGGGTGGCACAAGCGCTTGAAGGTTGGACCTTCATTCGCAGGGAACCGACGTTGTTGCTGAAGCTGCTCGGGCTGCAAGCGGGACTGATACTGCTGCTGTCCATGCGCTACTTGCTGGCCTTCCAGATGTTGTCGCAGGACATAACGCTCGGCCAAGCCCTGATGTTCTCGACCGCCTCAGTTCTGACGCAGGTGGTCAGCATCGCTCCCGGTGGTCTGGGCGTGCGCGAGGCCATCGTCGGGGGCGTCGCCTTGGCATTGGGTTTCGATTTGCCCGTGGGCGTCGCAGCCGCCGGGTTGGACCGGCTGATTTCCACCCCCATTGTGGTGCTCTTGGGTTGGATCAGCACCGTGACGCTCGGGCATCAGGTCTCGCAGGCTTCGGCGAACTCCGGGGAGCACGACGTAAAGCCTTCGGCGGACTGGGGGCCATGACCCCGATCCTTCTCCTGCTGTCCAATCTGGTTCTCGTCCTGGCCTTTGGCGGCCTCGTAATGGCCTGTCTAAGGCTCCGCGGCCTGCTGCCATACTTGCTGGGTCTGTACGTTGTGGCCTATGCAGACATTGTGTTGATCCTGCAGGCCGCAAGCCTCATGGGTGCGCTGAGTTGGCTGGCGGTGCTGTCGCTCCAGGTGCTGCTGACTGCATCCGCAGTGGCGCTTTGGATCGGCGTCGGCAGGCCGCAGTTGATGAGGCCGTTCTGGGAATTCCGCCTGAGCAGGCTTGCCTTGGATCGGCAACGCCCCTACAAGCTGATATCCCTGGCATTGTTGACGGTCGCGGTTGGATATGTGTATCTTCTGCATGCCAAGCTGATCCTTGCGGTTGTCCCTGACAACTACGATGCACTGACGTATCACCTGGCGCGGGTCGGGTACTGGCTCCAATATCATTCTCTCTATCCCTGGCCCACCCCGGATCCTCGACAGACGACTTTTCCCATGAACGCGGAATTGGGCCTCCTGTGGACAATCCTTTGGTGGGGCTCCGACCGGCTCAGTGGATTCGTCCAGTGGGTCACCGTTCCTGTGATCATGCTGGGAATCTACGGCTTGACGCGCCTCTTGGGCTACTCCCGTTGGCAGGCTGCCATGACTGCGCTCCTGTGGGCAACGCTGACACAGGTGTTATTCCAATCCTCGACCGCCCAGAACGATCTGGTGACCACATCCTTCTGGGTTGCGACCGTATACTTCTTCTTCTCCGGAAATCAACAGAGGACCCGCGGTGCTGTGCTCCTGTCTGGACTCGCCTTCGGACTCGCGATCGGAACGAAGGGCACGAGCCTGTTCGTTCTCCCGGGTCTGGGCCTGGCCTTGATCGTCGTTTTCACGATGCGCCACAGTTCCCGCGAATTCCGAAACTACCTCTTCCGCTGGAGCGCAGCCTGCATGCTTGGGTTTGCGCTGTTCGGATCCTTCACCTATGTCCAGAACACGGTAGCGTTCGGCAACCCTTTGGGGGCGTCCACTCCAAGAACCGGGGCAATGGTCCTGGACGCCGAAGAAGGTGTCGCAGCCTATGAGGGCCGCCTTCGCGACAATCTGGGCAGATACACCTATCAGTTCGTGGACTTCTCGGGCCTCCCGTTTCAACTTGCATCTGTCGTCAACCCGCTGAAGGCCGCGGTCTTCTCGCGAATCTACGGATGGCTTGGCATCTCTGTGGGGAATCCTGGAACGATCGGCCTCTCCAGCTTCGATCTGCGATACATCAATCCCTTGGATGAGAATTCCTCCTGGTTCGGGCCTCTGGCCATCCTGCTGATTGCAGCCGCAATTGCACAGGCATATCAAGGCGCGCGCCGGCGGGAGCCCCTGCGCTTATCCATGTTGATCTTCGGCCTTGGCTTCCTGGTTGTCCAGGGCGCCACGCAGACGTGGACACCCTTCAAAGGGCGGTATTACCTGATCCCAATGGCGATTTCGTTTCCACTGATGGCCTGCCTCCTCGAGACCCGCGTGGTCTGGCATGCCATCGTATCCAGCTGCCTCGTCCTCCTTGGCTTCACCGCCATGTTCACGGTCACCCAGCAGGCTGGCGTCCTCCAGGGCATAGGGTGGGGCCAAGCGTTTGCGCCGGAGCGAAGAGATCCGAGCTGGGCAGACGAATTCAACTTCCGTCTTATCATGAAGGACGTGCCCATGGGTGCTACGGTCGGCCTCACGGGCGGGGACGACTTTCGCGACTATCCCTTCTTCGGCGAGCACTTCACCAGGCCGGTTACATTGGAGGTCCCTGACAACGGGAGCATATTGCCGCGGACGGATGTCAGCCGTTTCGTGAAGGACTTCCAGGATTCGGAGTACCTCTTCCTTACGCCGGACAGCTCGCCTGCCACCCAAGACTTCGCGCCGCAGCAGTTCTCTTTGCTCAGCAATGACGGCGCCAACTCGCTTTGGATTCGCAACGACCTTCGCGGCCCGAACGATTGCGATGGAAAGGCATGGCCGTTCACCGAAATATTCAGCTCCTCGACCGTCGCGGTCTGCCCCAGATTTCCGGTCTACCCCGGGCTCACCATGGGGGGGAACTCCAGGACCATCATGCTCCGCGATGGGCACTTCCAGCCGACGATCGCTCCCGGATCCCAGGGACAACTGGGATTTGACCTCCTGGCAAAAGAGCCAATTCAGGTCGTCCTCTCAGTCCAGGTTGTTCCGCGGCAACTGGAGGGGCGCCAAACATTGCAGCTGTCTCTGGCTGCCCCGGGTTCCCAGCCGCAGGTCCTCTCTGCGTCGTTTTCCGGGAAGAAGGACGTGGGCTTTGGCCTGTCCCTCGTACCTGGTACGTACCGAATCAAATTGGGGCTGGCAGATGGATCGACGGAGGCCAGCATCCTCAAGATCACCGTCGCAACCCCCTAGTTTGCGCGATTAGCTCTCTCGATCCCCCGTTCCTGATCCCCACGGAACGGAGCCTTTTTCGGCTCTGCTATAATCTCATTGCATGATATTGGTCACCGGCGCCACCGGCTTCATCGGACGGGCATTGCTGCGCCAGCTGTTCGAAACCGGCCGTGAGGTGCGCGTGTTGATCCGGCCATCCCGGCGCTCACCCCGGCTTCCCAAGGGCAGGACGATCGACGTGGCCGTGGTCAGCCTGTCCGACGAACGCGCCATTCGCGCCGCGCTCAAGGATGTCGACGTGATCTTCCATCTGGCGGGCGCCGAGTCGCAGGGACGCAACGCCAATCTGCTGGCTGTGGACATCCAGGGCACGGAGAATCTTGCCCGCGTGGCCGCGGATGCGGATGTGAAGCGCATCATCACGGTCAGCCACATCGGAGCCAGCCGCTCGTCCGGCTACCCGGTGTTCAAGGCCAAAGGCATCGCCGAGGAACACATCCGGCGCTCGGGCGTGCCTCACACGATCTTTCGAAGCTCCCTGGTCTTCGGACCGGAAGATCACTTCACCACCAGCCTGGCGCGTCTGCTACAGAGCTCGCCCTTCTTCTTCCCCATCCCGGGCAGCACGCGGACCGTGATCCAGCCTCTCTGGGTGGAAGACCTGGTCACCGTTCTCCTCTGGTCGCTCGAGGACGAAGGGACTATCAATCGCACCTACGAGATCGGCGGCAGCGAGTACTTCACGGTCCGCCAGATCGTCGAGATCCTCATGCAGGCCACCCACCATGAGCGGGTGTTGTTCGAACTGCATCCGGTGTTCCTGCGCTCACTGATCATCACCCTCGAGTCCTTCATCCCCAACTTCCCCGCCTCGTCCTTCTGGCTGGATTACATCGCCGTCAGCCGCACCTGCTCGGTCGACAACCTGCCGCATGCATTCGGTCTCATGCCGGCTCGCTTTGCCTATCGACTGGACTATCTCAAGCGGACCCCGTGGTACAGCAGGATCTGGGCGGGTCTGTCCCAGCAAACCTCAGAGCGCACAAGAAAGGTCCTGGAGAACCTGCGGACGTTTCATTTCTGAGCCGAAACCCGTCGCCCGCGGCAGGCGGAGACGGCCTTGCGGACGAGGGCGGGGTGCACCGAAACCACGGATGCAAAAGAATGCCAAGCTGGAATATTCACCTGTTGGATAAGCCCGAGGAAATGGCGGCGGTCGAAACGCTGCAGCGTGAGGTCTGGCCGGGAAGCGAGACCGACATTGTCCCCGCCCACCTGCTGATCACCGTCGTGCACAATGGGGGGCTGGTGCTGGGCGCGTTCGATGACGAACGGCTGATCGGATTCGTCTTCGGCTTCCCGGGCCTCGAGTCGACCCCGGATGGGCCGCGTCCCAAGCATTGCTCGCACATGGCCGGCGTCCACCCGGACTATCGCGACCGGGGCCTGGGCTTTGCCCTCAAGCGCGCCCAGTGGCAGATGGTACGTCACCAGGGTCTCGACCACATCACCTGGACCTACGACCTGCTGCTCAGTCGAAACGCCTATCTGAATATCGCCCAGCTGGGGGCGGTCTGCTCCACCTACCGCCGCTCCGAATACGGAGAGATGCGCGACGGACTCAATGCCGGCCTGCCCTCCGACCGATTCCAGGTCGATTGGTGGCTCAACACCAACCGCGTCGAACGACGGCTGGGCAAGCGGCCACGCCCGGCGCTCAAGCTTGGACATCTGGCCCGGGTGGGCGTCCATCCGCTCTACCCGCTTCATTCGGGACCGGATGGATTGCCCCGTCCGCCCGAACATGTTCCCGCCCTGGAAGGGCAGCTCCTGGCTGTGGATATCCCTCCGGATTTCATGGCGCTCAAAGCAAGCGATTTCGCACTTGCCCGTGACTGGCGCTTCTTCGCACGCGAACTCTTCGAGACCGCGTTTGCCAGCGGGTACATCGTGACCGATTTCATCTTCGACCGGGGTCACGACTCCCCGCGTAGTCTCTACCTCCTGACCGACGGCGAGAGCACGTTGGAATCGAGCGCGATGATGCAGCCCCCGTTCCTTCAGCACCTTTCGCGCAAATTGGACAAGAGCTTTGCCGCTCTGTTCTTCATCGATCAATGGGTGATCATGAGCGCCCGGGGCGCGCAGTACGACTCGCTGCGCTGGGAGGACTTCCAACCCATCATGCCCGACAGGGACCGCTATTGGGGCGATCCATTCGTGCTCCAGCGCGGGCAAAACTATCACGTGTTCGTCGAGGAAAAGATCTACGCGACCGGAAAAGGCCAGATCGCCTGCCTCACGCTTGATCGGGATGGACACCTGCTGACCCATCAGGTAGTGCTCGAGCGGGACTACCATCTCTCCTACCCGTTTCTCTTCGAGCAGGACGGAGGGACCTTCATGATCCCGGAAACGGCTGAGAGGCGCACCGTCGAGCTGTACCGCTGCGTGGACTTCCCGGATCAATGGGAATTCGTCAAAACATTGCTGAACGGGATCTATGCCGTGGACGCGACCCTGCTGCGGCATGCCGGACGGTACTGGCTCTTTGCGAACGTGCGCGAGGCTGGTGGCTCCAGCCTCAACTCTCTCTCTTTGTTCTCGGCTGACGGTCTATTCGCGGATGCCTGGACTCCGCACCCACGCAACCCGATCGTTCAGGACATCCGTTCGGCGCGGCCCGCAGGCTGCATCTTCACACAGGATGGGAAGTTGATCCGGCCGTCCCAGGATTCATCACGCCGCTACGGCTACGGTCTCAGGTTCAACCGGATCACCACGCTCACTGAGCAGGATTACGCGGAGACGCCGGAGGCCCGCTTCGAGCCGCCCGGCGGAACGGTGAGGGCAACCCACACCTTTAATCAGGCCGGCGAATTGACCGTGATCGACGCCGTTATCCGCAGGCGAAAGTAGACGTCGAGGTTGACCCTGGATATGACTGAGACGACCGAATGGTCGTCTCAGTGAATTCTGGTAATTGTACGCGCGCTCCTCGAAACGTCTCTATCTGCGCACGGCAGCATTGTCCTCGCGCGGGCGTGCACTCATGCCGACGGATTGATACCTCGGCTCTGCGGTTGCGCTCGGGCCACCAGGATGGATGACGGACCGCATGGCCGGCAGAGGCTTGGGCGCAGGCCGCGGGAAGGGCACGCCCGGCTGCAGACGATTGGTCGAGGGCAGCGGCCGATAGCTCTGGCGAGCTCCGGCACGTGCCTCCGCCATGCTGAACATGTTCTCGCCCGCCAGTGAGAACGTCCCGATGATCAACACCCGGATCATCCAGACCATGACCGCCACCAGCACGGGTACTACGCGTGTCATGGTGCTCTGCCCGATCAGGATGCTCCCTTCCGAGGTGTGATTGAGGATGGCAACCGACACTCCCCACCACGTCAGGACGGCGTTGAAGCCGGCGGCGAGCAGCCAGGCTCCGAACAGGTACCAGACCTCGGCGGGCTCGTCGCGCCCTTGCTGCGGCGTGAATAGACGGGCGATTCCCGCGAAGTCAATGCCGCAGAAAGCAAGCGCCAGGATGGTGGACCAGCCCAGACCAGCAGTCTGCACCTCGCCGAGCACATCGGTCAGCGCGAACGCCGTGGTCGAGTAGTTGAATATCTCAAAAGCCAGCAGGGCGGTGATCAGGATGGCGCCAAAGAGCGCACCCCGCTTGATGGCCGTACCGCGCAGGGCGCGCGTCAGATTGATCCTCAACGAAGTGTTCATGGCAACCTCTCTTTCGATCGCAAGCAGTCAGGAGCAATCAAGGTTGCTGATATTATAGAACAAATGTTCTGTTTGTCAAGAGGGAACTGAGAATAGCCTCCCGATGGGATGTGGCGCCTGTTACCCCACCGCCAGGCAGTCTTGTGCCAGCACGGACTTCGGGTAGGAATCCACTGGCTGGCGTGCAACCAGCTTGCCGTCCAGGAAGACCCCCCGGATCTGCTTCTTGTCGGCCAGGCGCCTGAGGTCCTCGAGCGGATCGGAGTCCAACACCAACAGATCCGCCAGCTTGCCCTCTTCGATCGACCCCACGCGTGCGTCCCAGCCCAGGGCCTTGGCCGCCGTGAGCGTCGCCGCCACGAGCGCATCCATTGGCTTCATGCCCGCCTCGTGCATCCAGTGGACCTCGAGGCCGTTCTCGCCATGAAAATTGAGGGGCGTGGCCGCATCGCTGCCCATCGCGATCGGAACCCCGGCTTCATAGGCCATGCGCAATGACTTATCCGCAGCCTTCTGCGTTTCCCGCATTTTGTCAACGATCCAATCCGGCACGTGGCGCGTATCACCTTCGATGACATCCCGCCCGGCTTTGAGCGTCGGCACCAGGAAAGTACCGCGCCGGGCCATCTCCTGGATCACGTCCGGACCCTGATGCAGGTACGTGCCGTGCTCGATACTGTGGACTTCCGCTTGCACGGCTTTGCGGATCCCGTCAATACCGTGGGCGTGAGCCGCGACGCGCCGGCCTGACTTGGCCGCCTCTTCGACCGCCACGCCGATCTCATCGGAATTGAAGTGCGTGGCACCGGGCACGCCGTCCTCGACCAGCACCGCGCCGGTCACACCCAGCTTGACCAGGTCGGCGCCGTGCTTGATCTGTTCGCGCACGGCCTTGCGCACCTCGTCGACACCGTCGGCGACCCGATACATGCCTTCGTAGTGGTCCGCGCCCGATTCACTGATCGAGATGAACCGGCCGGCCAACATGAGCCGCGGTCCGCTAAAGTCGCCCCGTTTGATGGCCTTGCGGACCTCGAACTCGAGCTCGTTCCAGCCGCCCAAGTCGCGCACGCTTGTAATTCCGGCCGCCAGGTTCCTACGGGCATTACCCAGGATCTTCAAGGCCATGGCACCGTCATCTGCATCGAACCGGCTGTCCGGTTCGCCGCTGCCCGAGAGATGCACGTGGCAATCGATCAAACCGGGCAGGAGATATTTGCCCGCGAAGTCAAGATTGATGATGTCTTCCTTCAATGAGGGCAGCCACTGGCGGGCCGCGCCGGCATAGATGATCTTGTTGCCGCGCACGGCCACGGTCGCATCAGCTACGGGATCGCGACCTGTGCCGTCGATCAGCGTGATGTTCTGGAACGCCAGCAGTGTGTTCATCTGCGTCAGTATACGGCACGACAATCGAATCTACAAGCGCAAGCATCCCGGGAACGCGTGGTAACATTATTGACGGTCATCGACCGACCAAGCTCGCGCATACAGCGGGGTCCCTGGCCAGCCATCATGATGCTGCCTGAACTCTACATCGATGCAAGTGCCACACTGGGGGAAAGCCCGGCTTGGGATGCAAAGACCCAGACTCTCTACTGGATCGACGTGCTCGAGCGGCGGGTCTACGCCGGGAGAAAGCCAATCCTACAGCTCGATCATTATGTGGGCTGCCTGGCCCCGCGTCGCAACGGCGGACTGGTCATCGCCGAGCGTTCGGGCATTTGGACGCTGGAGCCGGACATGAAGAAGCTCAAGAAGGTGGCCGCACCCCGACGCGAATACCGGCACAATCGTTTCAATGACGGGAAGTGTGATCCGCGCGGCCGCTTCCTGGCCGGGACCATGGACCACAACGAGAAGGAAGCCAGAGGCGCGTTGTATTCGGTCTCGCCTGATGGCAACATCACCCGTCTGCTCAAGGGTCTGCGCATTTCGAACGGCCTGGCCTGGTCACCTGACGGCAAGACCTTGTACTTCACCGATACGCCGACCCGGGAGGTCAGGGCCTTTGACTACGATCTCCGCACCGGGGAGATCGCCAATCCGCGCGTCATCATCCACTTCGTGAAAACATTCGGCTGGCCCGACGGCATGACCACTGACGCGGACGGCAACCTGTGGATCGCCATGTGGGGCGGTGCCCGCGTTTCGCAGTGGAAGCCGGACGGAACACTCCTGGCGCAGTTCGGAGTCCCAGCTCTCAACGTTACCTCTTGCGTCTTCGGTGGCCCAGCCATGAATGAGCTGTTCGTGACCACGGCCATGTTAGGCATGGATAAGGCCGAATTCAAGAAGTATCCCCAGGCTGGCGGCATCTTCCACATGGAAACTAACGTGACCGGCATGCCCACGTACGAGTTTGGCGGATGATCCAGTTGTCCAGAGCGAGCGGGGACGGAGTTCGAACTCCGTCCCCGCTTTTTTTGCGCTGCTCCAGGGCCGTGCCGAGCAATTGGAAGCCACGGACCCAAACTGCGCCGCCGCTCCTGCCTCAGTACCTCCAGGGTCTTGTGGATGAAAAACCCCGCCTACCGGCGGGGTTTGTTGCTTATTTGTGGGACCTTCTCGGGTACGGGCGGCGGCGCCGTGGCCGTCCCCTTCCGCAGCCTGTCTTCCTGCACCATGAGCACTCCATTTCGAACCTGGTTCAGCACCTTGTCCAGGTTTTCCTGGAGCTGCACCAGCGTGTCGACCACGTAGTCATCGGCATCCCGCCGGGTGGCTTCGGCATCGGCCCGGGCCTGGGCGAGGATCTGTTCGGCGCGGCGCTGGGCTTCGATAACGATATTGTCCTTGGCCGCGATCTGCTCGGCCTTTTCCCGCGCCAGCACCAGCGTCCGGTCGGCCTCCTCCTGCGCCTGGGCCAAGAAGCGGTCCCGTTGCGACAGCACTTGTTGGGCCTTCTTCACCTCGTCGGGGATGACGATCCGCATCTGATCGATGATCTCCAGCATGCGATCTTCGTCCACGACCACGTTATGTGTGAAAGGCACGGCCCGCGCTTCGTTGAAGAGCTCTTCCAGGCGGTCGATCAGCTGCAGAATATCCATAAGTGCCTCCGCGCGGCTAGCGGTGGTCTATGAGCATTATATATCAATCCCGCAGGGCATTGGGAGGGGAATGTTGGTCACCCAGACTGGTCACTTTTGACCTGAGTGCTTTCTCTACGAAAGGCGGCACCATGCTGGAAACGTCGCCCCCTAGCGACGCGATCTCGCGCACGGTGCTGGACGATAGGAACGTCTGCTCCTCTGCCGTGATCAAGGCCACCGTCTCGATATCGGTGGCCAGGCGCTGATTGGCCAGCGCCATGCGGAACTCGAACTCGAAGTCGGAAAAGACCCGCAGGCCCCGCACGATCACCTGGGCGTTCATCTTGCGGGCAAAATCGATCGTCAGGCCGCTGTAGCCCATCACGCTGACCTTGGGGTTGTCCTTGAAGGCCTGGCGCACCAGCGCGATGCGCTCATCCGGGTCGAACAGCAGCGATTTCAGCGGCCGGTCGTACACTGCCACCAGCACCTCGTCGAACAGGCGCGCCGCGCGGGCTGCAATGTCGATGTGACCGTAGTGGATCGGATCGAACGTTCCGGGAAAAAGTGCTCTTACCATTTTGGCCTAGTAGTCCTCCGTCCTCCGTCTAGTTGTCCCGAACCTGATGGTCGCCCCTCGGTGGTCCCGCAGGCATGTCATCCTGCGACTAGCTGACGTCCCCTTTGCTCCTGCCCCAGAATCGCCCCAGGGACTCGGCCAGCAATGCATCTTCCGGTTTGCTGAGGTCTGGATCGATCACAAACAGTTGCTCCGCCTGGGCCCGGGCCTTCTCGATCAGCGGCACGTCGGTCAGGCTGGCCATCCGCAGGCCGGACGCATATCCGGACTGGCGCGTGCCAAGGAATTCGCCGGGGCCGCGCTGCTTCAGGTCGCGTTCGGCCAGCACAAAACCGTCGTTCGATTCGGCCATGGCCTGCAGCCGTTCGTTCTCGGCCGCGTCCTCGTGTGTGGGGATCAGCAGGCAGTACGACTGGGCCGAGCCGCGCCCCACCCGTCCGCGCAATTGATGCAGCTGCGCCAGGCCGAAACGGTCGGCGCCCTCAATGAGCATCACCGTGGCATTGGGCACATCCACGCCCACCTCCACCACGGTCGTCGAAACCAGGATGTCGAACTCCTTGGCCCGGAACTTCAGCATGGTCTCGTCCTTCTCGGACGGCTTCAGCCGCCCATGCAGCAGCCCGAGCTGCAGGTCCGGGAAGATCTCCTTGGACAGGACGTCGTAATCGTCAACGGCGGCCCGCAGGTCCTCCAGCTTCTCGCTCTCCTCGATGAGCGGGTAGATCACGAAGGCCTGCCGGCCCTCCTGGATCTGGGCGCGGATCAGAGTGTAGGCCCGCTCGCGTTCCTGCGGGCGCAGCACGTGCGTGTTGACCGGCTGCCTGCCGGCTGGCATCTGGTCCATCACCGAGAGATCGAGGTCGCCATAGACCGTCAATGCCAGCGAGCGCGGGATTGGCGTGGCACTCATCACCAGCAAGTGGGGGTTGGTCCCCTTGGACCGCAACTCCGCCCGCTGTTCCACACCGAAGCGATGCTGCTCATCAATCACGGCCATCTGCAGTTCTTTGAACTGGACCGGCGCCTCGATCACCGCGTGCGTCCCGATCACCACCTTGATGCTGCCGTCAGCCAGCCCACTGCGGATCGTCTCTTTCTCCGCCTCGGGCGTGTCGCCGACCAGGAGACGGATCTCCTCCGGACGCATGATCCCGTTTGCCCCTGCAAGCAGCTCCGTGAACGTCCGGAAGTGCTGCTCGGCCAGGATGCCGGTCGGAGCCATCACCGCGGCCTGGGCCCCATTGCTTGTGATGATCGCGGCAGCCAGCGCCGCAATCACGGTCTTGCCGGAGCCGACGTCGCCCTGCAGCAGCCGGTTCATCGGTTGACCGGAGTTCAGGTCGGAGCGGATATCTGCCAGGGTGCGCCGCTGCGCATCCGTCAGCGTAAATGGCAGGCTGCTCACCCGCGCCTCGAGCCATTCGTCGGCGACATAGAATCGCCTCGCCTCAACCTGCTTCCAGTCGCGCTTCTGCTGCAGCACACCCATCTGCAGGAAGAAGATCTCGTCAAAGGCCAGCCGCTCTCGGGCGGCCTTCAGTTTCTCCTGCGTGTCTGGAAAGTGGACCTGCAGCAGAGCCTGTCCCAAATCCATCAATGCGGCCGATGTGCGCACGGTTTCCGGCAGCGAGTCCACAACCGCCGGCGCCCAATAGGTGACGACCTGGTCCATCAGTATGCGCAGTTTCTTCTGCGTGATCCGTTCCGTAAGCGGATAGATGGGCACGATTCGATTCGTGTGTAGGTGTTGGATGTCGACCGGTTCCCAGTCCGGCTGGTTCATCACCAGGCGTCCAAGGTGTTGGCCAACCGTCCCGGAGACGGAGATCTGCTGGCCATCCCGCAGCCGATTGGCCAGCCACGGTTGGTTGAACCACGTCAGCCGCAGGGTGCCGGTACCGTCGCTCAGGATGGCTTCGACGATGCTCTGAGCCCCACCTTTGGTGGGCCGCGTGTGCACGGATTGGATCGTGCCGATTACGGTCAGCTGCTCACCGTACCAGATCGCCTTGATGGGCTTGAGCTGGCTGTAATCTTCGTAGCGCCGCGGATAGTAATAGAGCATGTCGCCCAAGCTGCGCAGTCCCAGGCCCTCCAGGACCGCGGCATTCTTCGGCCCCACGCCCTGCAGAACTGTGAGCGGAGCACTGAGCGCGGCGGGAGTCTGGCTGTGGCGGCCGCCGGGTGCCGCTTCGGCCCGCGAGGGCGCGCTGGGCCGCGGCCTCGCCACCGATGGCTGAGGCCGGGTCGGTGCGGTTTCAGATGAAGGTGGGTGTGGCTTCTGCTCCGGGGGCGGTACTGCCGTGGTCGTTGAGGCGGCCTCCTCGGACTGACTGGTGGCAACCGGCTTCGGCGCGGCGGGCTGGTTCTGGTTGCCACCCGCCCGCTGCATTGCTTCGGGATACGCTTCCCCAATTCGCTTCCAAAGACCCTTCAACACTTCGGCCCGCAACTCTGGACTGAGGCCTGCGTAGGCCCGCAATCTCTGCTGGACCGCCTGGATCACCTCATCCCGGATATTGTCGGCCCGGGCCTCACCCTCCCAGAAATCCAGCATCTTCGCCAGCCCGCCAATGATTGCCGTGTTGTCGTAGCCCCGTTCGCGCTCAAGTCCGAAGAATTTTCGGAGCTTCTCCAATGAAGGCTGCATAGGATTATTCTATCATGCGGTCGAGGCCGGGTCCCTAGTGATGCCGCCAGAAATCGGGGCTTGACATATATCACTATCCGATATATCATTATGTTATACAAAATTCTGAGAAGGCGAGTACCCACATGACACACCTGCAACAGTTGCGCAAAGGGACCACTCCGGTCCTTATTTTGAGCGTGCTGGCTGCCGAGAAAATGTATGGCTACCAGATCATGCCGCGAATTGGATCGGCGAAGCGAAGGGTACTTTACGATGACGGCAGCACTGCTCTATCCGGCTCTGCACCAACTGGAAATCGATGGCTTCCTGAAGAGCGAATGGGAGGACGGACGGGGGAAACGACGGCGTAAGTACTATTCAATTACACAAAAGGGAAGAAAGGCGATGGCCGCCAGCCAAGCGGAGTGGGAAACCTTCATGGCCAACTTGCAGAAAACTCTGAAGCTTTCGATCCGCGTCCCGGAGCCCGGGAGGTAGCCATGCAAGAATACATGCGCTCGTTGCAGAAACAGCTGAGGCGTTTCCCTCCGGCAGAGCGGGCCGCATTGATCGAAGAGATAACCAGCCATATAGAAAGTGCCGAGACGGACCCGGCACTGGCAGACAGTCCAGAGCAGCGCAGAAGAAAGCTCATGGCCGAACTCGGTTCTCCAAAGGAACTAGAAAAAGGCTTCAGGGCGATTTACCGTCCGGATCGCTGGATTGATTTCTTGTTGATTGCTGTCCCTTTGCTGATAATCATCCCCTATTTCAATACACTACTCCTCAACTACTACTATGTTTACGTTGCCCGGGTGGACATTTTGGTGGGCCTACTGCTGGTTGCTATTGGTCTTTGGCGGCAGTCCAGCCTCTTAACACTATTCTGGATTACGGCCCGGGCGACTCAAATTGCGGCGGTGTTATGGGTGGCAAATGGCTATTATGGCCAAGCACAGACGATCCTATATTCTTTGATCGGGTTTGGCTTGCTACTGTTGTGGGGGCGAATTGTCTGGCAAAATCGCCACGATGTCTTGACGGTCACTTTCGGCCTGCTTCCCCTGGTTCTATGTCCGGTTGGCCTTGCCATTGCGGCGATTCGCCCTGGCCCTCTCTCATGGCATTATGGCCCGCTCAATGGATTACTGTGGAATATCTACACGGCCGGATCGGACCCTTGGGGTGGATACATTCCATTTTTGGGTCCTATCTTGGCTATGGCACTGTTCTTCCTGGCCACAAATCGCAATCTTCGCTGGCTAGGGTTGGGTGTCTGGGGACTGGTTGTCGGTCTCGGGCGTGAATACTTAAATCTTGTTCGTGATTTTCATGATGCTCAAGGTTCCATGGATCCTTCGGTTTACGTCCTCTGGGTCATTTTCCCGCTGGTGATCGTATTATGCGGATGGTGGCTGGATCATAGCAGAACCCGGCAGTTCATAGCAGCCGGGTGACCATGTGGCTAGCCTGTGATCGGCGTTTCATCCGGCTCTCACCGCCGCGAATCCCAGCGCGTTCGGCCCAACGTGCGTGCCGATCACCGTCGTCACATTGACCATCAGAATATCCCGCGGCAGGGCCTGGCTGGATTCCTGCATGATGCGGCCAAGGAATTCCCGCGCCCTCGCCTCCGCGTTGGCATGCAGGATCGCCAGCCTTTCGAACGGTCCGCCCGTATGGAAGAAGTCCGCCATGCGTTCGGTGGCCTGCTTCGCCGTGCGGACCGCGGCGATGGTCTTGATCTCCCCGTCGCTGAGTTCGATCAGCGGCTTAATGTGCAGCAGTCCGCCGAGGATCGAGAGCGCCGCCGGCAGCCGTCCGCTGCGGCGCGCGTATTCCAGCGTATCCAGAACCGCAAAAAGATGCAGGCGCCGGCGCGCGGATTCCACAGCAGAGAGCGCCGCCTCCAATCCATTCTCTGCGGCTTCCGCCGCGGCCAGCGCCTGGAAGCCGAGCCCCAGCGAGAGGCTGAGGCTGTCCACGACGGTCACCCGTCCCCCGAATTCGCGCCCGGCCTGCCTGGCCGACTCAACGATCGAGGTCAGTGCCCCCGTGGCATGGATCGAAAGGACGTGTTCACAGCCCCCATCCAGCAGTCGTCGATAGCGGAGCGTCAATTCCCCGATCGAAGGCGCCGCCGTGGTCGGCGGCGGCCTGAGATCCGGCAGCTGGCGGTAGAACTCGGACCGGGCGATGCCCTGTCCATCGAGGTACTCCCGGCCTCCCATCACCAGGACGCACGGCACGACCTCGATCCCGTGCTCCTCGATCAGATACTGCGGAAGGTCCGAGGTTGAGTCGGTTACTACGCCTAGTTTCATCGTTGCACGGGAAGGTCCCGCTGAGGCATTGCTGCTTCTGGTACTCCGCCCTCTTTCACTCAGCCAGTTGCTGATCTAGCGCATCATGAACCCGGCGCTCACCCGCCGGGGTTCATTCGATCGAAAGGATGAAATGATAATGGGGCTGGCCGCCGTCCTGCAGCTCGATCTCCAGTCGCGGGAATGTGGCCCGCACAGCATCCACGATCTGGTTGGCCTCGTTCTGACTGGTGCGCGCGCCGTAGATCACCGTCACCAGCTCATGCTCCTCGGCCTTGGCTCTCTTCAGCAGGTCAAGCACGCCCTCTTGCAGCGTCTTCGCCGACGTTACCAGTTCCCCATCCAGCAGCCCGATCACCTGGCCTTCTTCAACCTTCACCCCGTCGATCTCCACAGACCGCGTGGCCACGGTGATCTCACCAGTCCGGACCGATGTCAGCGCCTTGGTCATCTTGGCAGCCAGCTCATCCATATCTCCGTTTGGATCGTGGACCAGCATCGCCGCCAGGCCCTGTGGCATGGACTGGCTCGGGACGACCTCCACCCTCTTGACCGTGACTTCCTTGGCCTGGTTGGCCGCCATGATGATATTCCCGTTGTTGGGCAGGATGATCACTTTGTCGGTAGGCAGGTTCTCGAACGCGGCCAGGATCTCCTGCGTGGACGGATTCATCGTCTGCCCGCCTTCGACGACGGCCGCTACCCCCAGGCTCGCGAAGATGCGGCTCAACCCGGGTCCCGACGAGACTACCACCACGCTAACCTGATTGGGCTCGAGTTTTGCCAATTCGAGTTTCTGACCCTTGACCCTGGAATGGACCTCGTCCATCTGCGCCACGAGGTTTTCCATCGCGACCTTCGTGATGGTGCCGATCCCCATGATGTAGTCAACCGGTTCATAACGCTTGTCGAGAGGCACGTGGATGTGCATGCGGTACATCCCCTCGCCCTCGCCCACCTGGATGGAGGTCCCCATACCCTCCAGTCGTTTGTAGAACTTGTCCAGCTCGAATCGCCCGCTCGGGAAGAAGTCCACGACCACTTCGTAATCCTGTCCCTCCTCGACCTCCTGCATGGCATTGTCAAGGTTGAGGGAGGATAGCGGCTGGACGCTCACGAGGGGTACGTCCAGCGGCTGGCCGTAGATATGACGCAATGCGCCCTCCATAATAAAGAAGAGTCCCTTGCCGCCGGCGTCGACCACACCGGCCTGCTTCAGCACCGGCAGCAGATCCGGCGTTCTTTCAACCGATTCCGCGGCCGCAGGCACGCATTTTTCGAGGATCTCGATCGGCTCTTGGGTCTCAGCCAGGGCGGCGTCTGCCGCCGAAGCCGCGTCTTTGGCCACCGTCAGGATCGTGCCTTCGACGGGTTTCACCACGCCCTTATAGGCGGTGTCGCGCGCCTCGCGGAACGCATGGGCCAGCCCGGTTCCATCGATCACCTCGGAATCTTGCAGCGCCCGCGCGAAGCCGCGCCAGAGCTGCGAAAGGATCACGCCCGAATTGCCCCGCGCTCCCATCAGCGCCCCTTTGGCGATCAGGGCCGCCATGCGGCCGGCGTGTTTCTCACCCGAATCCTTGATCTCGTTCCAGGCCGAGGTCATCGTGAGCATCATGTTCGTGCCCGTGTCACCGTCCGGCACGGGGAACACGTTCAGCGCGTTGACCGTTTGCTGGTTGGTCTTGAGCCAGGCCAGGCTCGCCTCAACCAGGCGTTTCAATGCCTGCCCATCGTAGGGCTTCATGCGCAGTTGTTTGATTCGGGCCGTCGTCTCCACCTTCATCCAGTCTTCCCCTAGAGCGGATTGCTGATCCGCAGCCCGGCCACATGCACATTGACCTCGTGCACGGGCATCCCCAGGGCCCTCTCGACGTTGTAGCGGACGACGTTGGCCACACCGTCGGCGACGGTCGTGATGCGCGTGCCGTACTCCACAATGATGTACACATCGATATCGATGTTTTCGCCGTCATAGCGCACGGATACCCCCCGCGCCGGCTCATGAGTAATCGTCTGGGCCAGACCTTCGGCGATGTTCTTCGGCGCCAGGCCGACCACACCATAGGATTGGAGAGTGGCATGGTACGCAATAGCCGCGACCGCCCGCGGTGAGATATGAATTCCGCCCAGAGATGTCGAATCCTCGCCCATGTGCCTTCCCTTCCGCCTGCCGGTTCAGGTCATGCAGGCCTGGGTCAACCGGCGATTGCCGGCTGCTGCTGCCCGAGCGGGGCCCCCGCTCCCATGGCTGCCCGATGCCACTGGCATTCAATGTTACCAGATTTGCCACCCGCCGCTGAGAGGGCGCGGATTCGACTCTTGCGGTACAATGCCGTGCCCTTAGATAGGGGGCCGGAATTGGAATTGTTGGAAAGGATCTTGGAAGATGGCTAAGTGTGCAAAGTGCGGCAAGACCACTACCTTCGGGCATAGTCGCTCGTTCTCTCAGCACGCTACCAACCGAAATTGGAAACCGAACCTGCAGAAGGTGACGCTGCTCAAGAATGGCGTCCTGGTGCAGCAAGTGATGTGCACCAAGTGCATCAAGTCCCTCAGCAAGGGGGCAGCCTAGTTCTCCGACCTTCGCTTGAACCAAAACACGACCCGCTCGGGCCGTGTTTTTCTTTGTCCCTGGCCGATCTGACGACATCTGGCCTCCGGCACGCATTGCCGCGGGTAGTTGTATTTCGTCTGGAAATGCATACAATGTAGTTGTCTATTCGAGCGCTCCATTTGGAGGGGAGAGATCCGATGAACGCCAAATTCCGCATCTTGTGCTGTTGGTTGGTCCCCACACTCTTGTTGGCTGCCTCCGCTTGTAAGATGCAAACGACTCCCGCGGCCATCGTCGCAACGCCGAACGTGATCACCGCACCGACCGAGACGCCGATCCCGCCGACCGCGCCGTTCCTCGGCGCCATCCCGGTCGGCCTGCCGGCCGCGCGCGCCGACCAGGCCGGCGATGTGGACTCCTCGCCCAATGCCTACAAGAAGGTCGTTTCCGGCGGCGACGAGTTCGTGAATGGCTTGTACGAGCGGCCCTTCAACGCCAATGCGATGGATAAGTACTTCCCCTACTTGGACATCGTCGAAACCCAGGGCTTCAAGGACGACACCTGGGGCTACGCAACCATCACCTTGGCCAATAATGATTTAAACGGTGGCCTCCCCGGCCAATACGCGGTCGAACTCGATCTCGACAAGGAGGGCCGCGGTGAATGGCTCATCCGTGCCTCCAACCTGGCAGGGACAGAGTGGACGACAAAAGGTGTCCAAGCTTGGAATGACCCGGACGGCGACGTCGGGAGCACCATCCCCATGGTTGCCGATACGAAACCCCATGGCGGCGATGGTTACGAGACCTTGGTCTTCGATCAGGGCAAGGGCGATCTGGTCGACGGCGCCTGGGCCCGCATCAAGCCCGACGACCCAAAGACCGTCGAGATCGCCTTCAAGCTATCCATGGTCGGCAATCCGTCCTCCTACGCCATGGGCGCTTGGGCGGGCACGAACATCGATCCAACGCTGTTCGATCATAACGACCATATGACCCACGCCCAAGCCGGCTCACCCCTTGCCGGCTACAAGGTCTACCCGCTCAAGGCCCTGGCCGAGATCGACAACACCTGCCGGCTGGCCATTGGTTTCGCCCCCAACGGCAAGGAACCTGGCCTGTGCGGCACGGTGCAGAAGAGGGAAGGGGAAAGCAGTGCTGGTTGCGTTCCTCCTCCATGCCCGCCTACCGGTGCGATGTGTCCGAATCCGTGTGCACCCTGATCGGGCAACGCACATGATTCTCGGCGTATCTACCGCAGCTGACCAAGCACTTCGTGGGGAATTGACGCACGCCAGCGCGTAGCGCCCACAGGGATCGACGCCGTATCCAAATAGGAGCCCGGCCTCAGCCTTGAGGCCGGGCTTCGTTTTCCCGCTCGCGGTCCGCTTCACACACCGCCTCAAGCGACACTGGTCCGTGTCTTTTGAGGCCCGAATAGTGTTTGCTGTTTAGAGACTATGTAGGTAGAATACATCGTCTTCGCGGACTCATTAGCGGACAAGGAGAGAGAGTTCTTATGAGCAGAAACATTTCGTCCCGATTTTTCACATTGGGCGCAGCCGTGGTCCTGATGGCTGCGGCCGCCTGCCAGCTCAAGGGTGCGAACGGATCTACTGCGACCACCGGCCCGGCCGCGTCCACACCGGCTGCGGGCCCTCCGGCAATACCTTCACCGGCCGCCGTACCCGTTGATCTGCCAACCTCGCGGCTGGATCAGGCCGGAGACGTCAATTCCCAGCCGAATGCCAACCGCAAGGCGGTCTCAGGTGGCGACGTATTCGTCCAGGATCTGTACGAGCGGCCCTTCAACGCGAATACGATGGAGAAGTACTTCCCCTACCTCGACATCGTGAACGCCCAGGGCTTCAAGGACGACACCTGGGGCTACGCCACCATCACGGTCGCCAACACTGATTCCAACGGCGCCGTGCCGGGTCAGTACGCCGTGGAGCTGGATCTCAACAAGGATGGGCGCGGCGACTGGCTTATCCGCGCCTCTTCTGTGACTTCGACTGATTGGAGCCGGCAGGGTGTTCAGGTCTGGAAGGACGCAGACGGTGATGTCGGCGGCGCTGCGATCCTGGCCGCGGATAACAACGCCCAGGGCGGCGATGGCTACGAGACACTGGTCTTCGACCAGGGCAAGGGCACGCTGACCGACGGCGCATTCGCCCGGGTCAAGCCCGACGACTCGAAGACGGTCGAGATCGCCTTCAAGCTTGACATGCTTGGCAGTTCAACCTCCTACGCCATGGGCGCCTGGGCCGGCACGAACATCGACCCGTCGCTCTTCGATTACAACGACCACATGACCCATGCCCAGGCGGGCTCGCCAAATCCCGGCGACACGCTCTACCCGCTCAAGCAGATGGCCGAGATCGACAACACCTGCCGCCTGGCGATCGGATTCACTCCGACCACTGACATACCCGGCCTGTGCGAGACAGTCCAGAAGAGGCAAGCCGAAGGCGGCGATTCGACTTGCGTGCCTCACTCGTGCCCCGCGGCTGCTCTATCAGCCAACTGTGTTCCGGTCACGTGTCCATGATGCTCCGCCGCCGGTCTGACTAGGCGATTGCATCCCAGTCGGCGGGCCACTCCGTCCTGAATTGGCTCAGAGGCGCGGGCCTGCCCGGATCATCTACACCATGAGTCAAAAGCCCGGCCTCAGCTCTGAGGCCGGGCTTCGTCTTCCGGCTCGTGCTCATCTTCACGAGGCGATTCGCCTCGCGCGGGTCCCGCGTCTTTTGAGTGCCCGCGGTGTTTGCTTCTTAGAATTTGTGCAGGTAGAATCCGGCGTTTTGCGCGGGCTCATTAGCGGATAAGGAGAGAGAGTTGTATGAGCAGAGGCATTCCATCCCGTCTTTTTTCATTGAGCGCAGTTCTGGTCCTGATGGCGGCAGCCGCCTGCCAGGCCAAGAGCGCGAACGGATCCACACCCGGCGTACCTCCGGCAGTACCCTCCCCGGCCGCGGTACCCGTTGATCTGCCAACGTCGCGGCTTGATCAGGCCGGCGACGTCAATTCCATGGCGAATGCCAGCCAGAAGGCTGTTTCGGGCGGCGACGTCTTCGTCAACGGTCTGTACGAACGACCGTTCAACGCCAACACCATGGACAAGTACTTTCCCTACCTCGATATTGTGAACGCCCAGGGCTTCAAAGAGCCACTTGGGGCTACGCCACGATAACCCTGGCCGGCAATGATTTAAACGGCGGCTTGCCGGGTCAGTACGCCGTGGAGTTGGATCTCAACAAGGACGGACGCGGCGACTGGCTCATCCGGGCCTCCAGCGTGACTTCGACCCAGTGGAGCCGGCAGGGCGTCCAAGCCTGGAAGAACTCCGACGGTGGTGTTGGCGGCAACATCCCCATGGTGGCAGACAACAACCCGCAGGGCGGCGACGGCTATGAGACACTCGTCTTCGACCAGGGCAAAGGCTTGCTCAGCGACGGCGCGTTCGCCCGGATCAAGCCCGACGACTCGAAGACGGTTGAGATTGCCTTCAAGCTTTCCATGCTGGGCAATCCCACATCCTATGCAATGGGAGTTTGGGCCGGCACGACCATCGACCCGTCTCTCTTCGATTACAACGACCACATGACGCATGCCCAGGCGGGCTCGCCCAATCGCGGGGATAAGCTCTACCCGCTCAATCAGATGGCCGAGATCGACAACACTTGCCGCCTGGCGATTGGCTTCAAGCCCTCGACTGTAATTCCCGGCCTGTGCGAGCAACCCGTTCAAACTGCGAAGGACTCTGGGAGCAGCGGCGGCGGCTGCGGCGGCACCAACCCGCTCACCGGTGCTGCGGCGCCGTGCAGACCCGGTTCGATTACTGTCAATCCCGGCAGCGGCATCGTGAATCAGGTGCCCTGACATCTCTCCGGGGTCGTTGGCCATACGAGCGCGCACCCGTCAAGCCCGCGGACCACGTACGCGGCCCAGGCGCCGGCCCTATCCGGAGTAACCCAAAGCCACGGCACCGTTTGGTGCCGTGGTTTCATGTTTCATACCTGCGGGGGTCGCGACTCGATCAGACCGCGTGGGCCCGCTTTCCCAGCGACCGGTCGGCGGCTTGGCGCAGCGCCGCCATTCCGGCCGCGGTGCCCTGCGGATTGCTGAATATGGAGTGCGCGCTCACAAAAGCATTGGCGCCCGCATCTTCCAACTGCACCAGGTTCTCAGGCGTCACGCCGCCGTCGACTTCTAGATGTGCATTGGAGCGGATCTCGTCCAGCATCTTGCGGAGCTGCGCGACTCTTCCCACAGCGTTGGGCAGGAAGGTCTGATTGGAGAAGCCCGGGTTGACACTCATCACCAGGACGATATCGGCCAACGGCAGGACCGCCTCGATGGCCGAGACCGGCGTGCCGGGGTTCAACGTGACTCCAGCCTGACAGCCCAGTCCCTTGATCTGCTGCAGGGTCGCGTACAGCTGCGGACAGGTTTCGACGTGCACGGTGAGATGGGCGGCACCGGCTTTGGCGAATGCAGCCAGGTATCGCTCGGGCTGCTCGATCATGAGGTGTACGTCCAGCGGGAGCTTGCTGGCCCGCTTGTAGGTCTCCACCAGGAACGGGCCCATCGTAATGTTCGGGACAAAGTGCCCGTCCATCACGTCCACATGGATCCAGTCCGCCCCGGCGGACTCGAGAGCTGCGATCTCTTCCCGCAGCCGCAGATGATCGGACGACACAATGGAAGGGGCGATGATGTTGGGAGCGGTCATTTGTGCGGTTCGGTCGGGTTGGGTTTAGGCGATACCACTTCAACAGCCGGTACCGCCCACGGAAGACGCTACTTGATGGGAGGATTGTAAACGAAATAGACCCACATCCAGAAGGGGATGAGACCGCCTACTGCGACCAATGCCAGCAGGCCCAGTCCCACTGAGATCCAGTCGATTTTCACCGGCGCTTCGGCTGCCGGCTCCGGTTCCGCCGGCTCTTCCCAGACGAAGTCTGGCACCTTCCGGGCTTCTGGTTTTGCTTCGGTCTCGGGCAGCGCCGCGGGCGGGACGGTCGGGAGCTCTCGCTGGGTCCCGAACTTCATCAGCACACGGCCGAGCTGGTCGGCTGTTCGATAGCGGGCCGAAGGCTCCTTTGACAGCACCTTAAGGATGATCTCTTCCAGCGCCGGCGGGAGGTCGGGGACGTATTCGCTCGGCGCGACCGGCTTCGCCTCCAGGTGAAGATGAGCCAGCTCCTCGGCGGTCGAGCCCGTGAAGGGCAGCGTGCCGGTCAGCACCTCATAGATCACGACCCCCAGCGAGTAGACGTCGGAGGCCGGGCTGGGAGCATGCCCCGAGGCCTGTTCCGGCGCATAGTACTGCGGTGATCCCCAGACCACGTCAGTCCGTTCGTTGGGGCTCAAGGTTGCCAGCGCCCGCGCGATCCCAAAGTCGGTTACTTTGAGCCGCTTGTCCGGCGTGACCAGCATATTGTGCGGCTTGACGTCACAGTGCACCAACCCGGCTCGATGGGCATAGCCGATGCCGGCGCAGGCCTGCACCATGAGCGGTATGCCCTCCTCCACGCTGAACCGTCCCCGCTTGCGCAGCAGGGACTTCAGGTCCGTGCCCGGCACGAACTCCATCACAATGAACGACTCGCCGTCATCCACTCCGTAGTCGTAGACCGTGACAATATTCGGATGGGAGAGGTTCGCGGCCGCCCGGGCCTCGTGCTGAAACTGTTGATCGAAGCCGGGATTGCGGTCCTTATCCTCCCTCAGGATCTTGATCGCCACGTACCGGTCCAGCAGGGTGTCGCGCGCCCGGTAGATCGTGGCCATCCCGCCCGCACCGAATCGTTCGAGCAGTTGATAACGGTTGTTGAGCAGGCGGCCTTCATTGGGCTCGGACATCGTTGGCATTATAACGGGGATTGGCGGAGCGCTGCATTCGGCCCGCTGGCTGGATCGCGGCACCATCGTCGTCGGCGCCGGATCTCGCGCAGCGTCCCGTGTCTATGAGCCAGGACATGGGGTTGACCGCGGAGCCACGCTAAGGCTCAAGAAAGGACCTCCGAGCGAATGCTCGGAGGTCCCGGTCTGGTTGTGATGCTAACGTGCGCCGGCTACGGCACCCCGAACCTCAATTGTTCATCGAGCGTTACATTGTTGTACGCCGGGAACACATACGAGTTGGATAGCAGGCTTGAAGGCAGCCCCATCAATTGGACAAAGCTGCTCCACTTCGCGCCATCCCCCCAGGAGTTGCGTTCCGCCGCAATGATCTTCACGCCGGGCGTGCCCTGCACCACCACGGGCCCGCTATCCACACCAGCGTAGTTCACTCTCACAGCCTGACTTGGATGCAGCAAATAGCAACCCCTGAATACCCCGCCGATCGTGACCGTGACAGTAGTATCCACCGTGTCCACGTTCCCAAAACGCAGCTGTTCATCGAGTGTCACATTGTTGTACGACGGGAACACATACGTATCCGATACCTGGCCTACGGGCAGTCCCATCAGCTGATTGTAGTCACTCCAGGTCGTGCCGTCCCACCAGGAGTTCGCGTTCCGCCGCAATGATCTTCACGTTGGGTGTGCCCTGCACCACCACGGGCCCGCTGTCCACACCGGCGTAGTTCACTCTCACAGCCTCACTTGGATGCAGCAAATAGCTGCCCCTGAATACCCCGCCGATCGTGACCGTGACCGTAGTATCCACCGTATCCACGTTCCCAAACCGCAGTTGCTCATCCAACGTGACGTTGTTGTATGCCGGGAACACATACGTATCCGATACCTGACCCGCAGGCAGCCCCATCAACTGAGCATAGCTGCTCCAGGTCTTGCCGTCCCACCAGGAGTTGCGTTCCGCCGCAATGATCTTCACGTTGGGTGTGCCCTGCACCACGACCGGCCCACTGTCCAACCCGGCGTAGTTCACTCTTACAGCCTGACTTGGATGCAGCAGATAGCTGCCCCTGAATATCCCGCCGATCGTGACCGTGACCGTCGTATCCACCGTGTCCACGTTCCCAAACCGCAGTTGCTCATCCAACGTGACGTTGTTGTACGCCGGGAACACATACGTATCCGATACCTGACCGGCAGGCAGCCCCATCACCTGAGCGTAGTCGCTCCAAGTCTTGCCGTCCCACCAGGAGTCGCGCTCGGCGGCGATGATCTTGGTGCCATTTGTGCTGTTGACCACCACGGGACCACTATCTACTCCCGCGTAGTTGTGCCGCTCCGCTTGGCCGCTGGCAATAGTGTAGGTGCCCATGAGGGCTCCATTGATATGCACCTCAACTGGACCGCCGGCGCCGATGGTGAAGTTGCCCGCCGAAGCACCGGTCAGGCTGTTGTAATTGGTCGTATCCGTCGGCGTGAAGTCCGCCGTGATGGCGAACGTGCCGGGGCCAACTGGGACCGTTGAGGAGCCATCATACAGAACGTTGCTGACTGCGCCAGCCACTGAACCGGAAGAAACCACCGCGGCCTGCGGTGAGCCATTGTAGATCACCGGCGAATTCGTCACCGAGAGCGTCGGCGTTACCTTGTTGATGATGAAGCTGCCCGCCGAGGCCCCGGTCAGACTGTTGTAATTGGTCGTATCCGTCGGCGCAAAGTCCGCCGTGATGGCATACGTGTCAGCATTGGTCGGTACGGTGGAGGAGCCGTTGTATTTCACGCTGCTGGCTACGCCCGCCACTGAGCCAGAAACGTCCGCCGCCTGAGGTGAGCCATTGTAGACCACCGGCGAATTCGTCACCGAGAGCGTCGGGGTAGCCTTGCCGATGTTCGCCGTGGTTGTCGGCTGGGTGAGCGTGTAGTTGCCAATCGCCGAACCGGTGACCGCAAGCCCGGAGATCTGTACCGTCTTCCCTATGCCCGCATTCCCATCCGGGGTGAAGGCACCGCTGGCGCCGCTCGTGTTAAGCACGACGTTGCCACCGTCCAGATTGCCCACCAGCGCGGCACTGCCCTTGTGGATCACGGCCGAGGTGGTCGTGTCGTAGGTCTTGTTGTCCGCGGTGATGCCCGTGACCGTCAGCTCCTTGGCAGTGATATTCGCCGTGGCCGTCGGCTGGGTCAGTGTGTAGTTACCAATCGCCGAACCGGTGACATGAAGCCCGGAGATCTGTACCGTCTTCCCATTTCCGGCGTTCCCGTTCGGGGTGAAGGCGCCGGTTGCGCCGCTCGTGTCAAGCACGACGTTGCCACCGTCCAGGTTGCCCACCAGCACGGCACTGCCCACGTGGATCACGGCCGAGGCGGTCGCGTCGTAGGTCTTGTTGTCCGCGGTGATGCCGGTGACCGTCAGTTCCTTGGCGATGATGTTCGCCGTGGTCGTCGGCTGGGTCAGCGTGTAGTTGCCAATCGCCGAACCGGTGACCGCAAGGCCGGAGATCTGCACGGTCTTCCCTGTGCCTACATTCCCGTTCGGGGTGAAGGCACCGCTGGCGCCGCTCTTGTCAAGCACGACGTTGCCACCGTCCAGGTTGCCGACCAGCACGGCACTGCCCACGTGGATCACGGCCGAGGCGGTCGTGTCGTAGGTCTTGTTGTCCGCGGTGATGCCGGTGACCGTCAGTTCCTTGGCCGTGATGTTCGCCGTCGTGGAGGCAGAGGAGTTAACGCTGTAGTTGGAGGCAGCGGTGCCGGTGAGGCTCAGCCCGGTCGCTGACACAGGCTTGCCGTTGCCGATATTCTTCGTGTCGAATGTGGCCGTGCCGCCCGCGTAGTGAACGTCATCCGACCCAAATACGCCGGTCAGTGTGCGGGTGGCAATGGTGGCCGCCGTCGTGGCATCGTAGATCTTGTTGTTGGCCGTGATATTGCCGGTCAATGCAAACGGCGTGATGTCCGCCGTGGCCGTCGGCTGGGTCAGTGTGTAGTTGCCGCTGGCCGAACCGCTGATCGTCAGCCCGGAGATCTGGACGGTCTTGCCGTTGCCGACGCTCCCGTCCGGGGTGAATGCGCCGGCGGCACTGCCTGTGTTGAGCACAACGTTGCCGCCGTCGAGGTTGCCAACCAGGGCTGCGCCAGCCGTGTTGATGGTGGCGGCCGTCGTAGCGTCGTAGGTCCTGTTGCTCGCCGTAACGCCGGTGACCGTCAGCGCCTTCTGTGTGATGTTGGCCGTGGTGGTCGGCTGTGTCAGCGTGTAGTTGCCGCTGGCCGAACCGCTGATCGTCAGCCCGGAGATCTGGACGGTCTTGCCGTTGCCGACGTTCCCGTTCGGGGTGAATGCGCCCGCTACAACGTCTGTGACAAGGAGGACATTGCCGCCGTCGAGGTTGCCGACCAGGGCTGCGCCAGCCGTGTTGATGGCGGCAGCCGTCGTAGCGTCGTAGGTCCTGTTGCTCGCCGTAACGCCGGTGACCGTCAGCGCCTTCTGTGTGATGTTGGCCGTGGTGGTCGGCTGTGTCAGCGTGTAGTTGCCGCTGGCCGAACCGCTGATCGTCAGCCCGGAGATCTGGACGGTCTTGCCGTTGCCGACGCTCCCGTCCGGGGTGAATGCGCCGGCGGCACTGCCTGTGTTGAGCACAACGTTGCCGCCGTCGAGGTTGCCAACCAGGGCTGCGCCAGCCGTGTTGATGGTGGCGGCCGTCGTAGCGTCGTAGGTCCTGTTGCTCGCCGTAACGCCGGTGACCGTCAGCGCCTTCTGTGTGATGTTGGCCGTGGTGGTCGGCTGTGTCAGCGTGTAGTTGCCGCTGGCCGAACCGCTGATCGTCAGCCCGGAGATCTGGACGGTCTTGCCGTTGCCGACGTTCCCGTTCGGGGTGAATGCGCCGGCGGCACTGCCTGTGTTGAGCACAACGTTGCCGCCGTCGAGGTTGCCAACCAGGGCTGCGCCAGCCGTGTTGATGGTGGCGGCCGTCGTAGCGTCGTAGGTCCTGTTGCTCGCCGTAACGCCGGTGACCGTCAGCGCCTTCTGTGTGATGTTGGCCGTGGTGGTCGGCTGTGTCAGCGTGTAGTTGCCGCTGGCCGAACCGCTGATCGTCAGCCCGGAGATCTGGACGGTCTTGCCGTTGCCGACGCTCCCGTCCGGGGTGAATGCGCCGGCGGCACTGCCTGTGTTGAGCACAACGTTGCCGCCGTCGAGGTTGCCAACCAGGGCTGCGCCAGCCGTGTTGATGGTGGCGGCCGTCGTAGCGTCGTAGGTCCTGTTGCTCGCCGTAACGCCGGTGACCGTCAGCGTGGCTTTATTGATTACGCCAGTAGTGTCATTCGCCGCCGTGATGCTGTAACTTGAAGTCACGTTGGTGATGCCGCGCATGATCACGGCCGAGGGAATCAAGGTCTTGCCGGTCCCCCAAGTCGCACTTTGATAGACCTCTGTGTATGTCGCCGCGTCGCCCGAGGCAAGTGTCCCCGAAGTCAGAGTCGGCATGGCGACCGCGCTCGTGGTGGCATCATAGGTCTTGGTGTTGGTCACAGCCGTGACCGTGATCGGCCTGGACGTGACCGTCAGCGAAGCCGTACCGCTGCTCGCCGCATAGATGCCGCCTCCGCCAGCGAAGCTGGCTCCCACGCCGCTCGGATAGGTCGTGGCGTTGATGCCGGAGAGACTGGCGCCGCTGACCGTGGCAATGCCGCTGCTATTGGTCACTCCACTGCCTGCCGGCAAGCCGTTGAGGGTGAAGGTGATGGTCCTTCCGCTGAGCGCGGGCGACAACGTGGCGGAGAGGTTCGCCGTGCCGCCGTAGATCCCGGTTGCCTCATCGACGGTCAGGGTAGTCGGAATCGTATAGGTTACCTCGACCGAGATGTAGTCAACGCCTGCCGTCCTGTTGTTAGTGGAGCTGCTGTTGGTCGCAGACAGAGCGACCCCAAAGTTCGTCGCGTTGATCTCCGCAGGCGTCCAAGTCGTTCCCCACAGGTCAGCAGGGCCACCGTACGTTGCCGCCGCGTTGGCTGCGCCGAACGCTGGCCAGTTGTCTATGGTGTTGGCTTTGTTATCGCCCGCAACCGCGCCCGTTTTGAGCAGACTGACCACACTATCTCGAATAACATAGATCGGCGGTGCGCCTCCGGTTCCGGTGGAGTAGCGTCCAATGGTTACGGTGATTCCGTTGATGGTCGCAGCAGGCGGAATCGAGAAACCGTACTGGGTTCCCTCGAGGTAGTGGGTGATGGCCCCCGGCGTAACATCCAGCGCGGTTGCATAGTTGCCATCGTCAAGAAGGATATTGCCGGGATTCGTCCATGCGAACGTGCCGACGTCAGACACGTCGCTGCCCGATCCAGGGTAACGAGTGTTGTACGTTACCGTGACCGTTACATAGTCAACGTTGGCAGTCAGGCTGCTGGCATTGCTGTTATTGACAGCCAGAGCGACCCCAAAGTTCGTCGCGTTGATCTCCGCAGGCGTCCAAGTGGTTCCCCACAGGTTTGTCGGTGTGCCATAGGTTGCCACGCCTTCGGAGGTAGGCCAGTCACTCAGGGTAAAGGCTTTGTTGGTCCCCACCACACTGCCGCCCTTGAGCAGGCTGACTACACTGTCTCGAATATACGGCGCTGAGGCCCCGCTAGAGAAGCGTCCGATCGCAACCTTGATTCCGTTGATGGTCGCATCTGCCGGGATGGCGAAACCAAAACTGGTGGCTTCAAGGTAATGGGAAGTCTCGCCGTTGTTGAGGGCTACCGTGGCGTATACGTTGTCGTCGGAGACGGCATTGCCCGGATTTGACCAGTCAACGGTTCCCACGCCGGTTGCGTTGGCGCCCGTTCCAGGGTAATTCGGGCCTGCGCTCGCCGCCAGCGCCGCGCTTACCGGCAGAGCCGCCAGCAGCAACGCGGTGATCATCACCGCGATTGTCTGAGTCGATAGGTGTCGCGCTGCAGCGAGAGGTCGGGCATTCATTTCTTCCTCCTTAGGATTGCGGATCTTGCACGAGCCTGTTTTGTGCAAGGCCACCATCAATCCAGCCAGCACTTTGAAAAGCGTCGATGAAAGGGTCTTCATTGTGCATTCTCCTCAGAATGGCAATCTTGCGGACGCGCAAGGGCGCCTCCGCTGCGGCACGATCACAGCACGCGAGCTGTGAAGCAATTAGGAGGTTCAGTTCAAGACCTCCGCGGCGTGTGGCCGCGGAGGTCCTGTGGATCACCAATCACACTTGCCGTTGCCCGTCTTACGGCACCCCAAACCTCAATTGTTCATCTAGCGTTACATCGTTGTAGGCCGGGAACACGTACGTGTCGGACAGAAGGGTTCCCGGAAGTCCCATCATTTGGACAAAGCTGCTCCAGGTCTTGCCATCCCACCAGGAGTTGCGTTCCGCCGCAATGATCTTCACCCCCGGAGTACCCTGGATCACGACCGGCCCGCTGTCCACACCGGCGTAGTTCACTCTCACAGCCTGACTCGGGTGCAGCAGATAGCTGCCCCTGAATATCCCGCCGATCGTGACCGTGACAGTAGTATCGACCGTGTCCACGTTCCCAAACCGCAGTTGCTCATCCACGGTGGTGTTGCTATATGCCGGGAACACGTATTTGTCCGATACTTGGCCCGCAGGTAGACCCATCAACTGATTGTAGTCACTCCAGGTCGTGCCGTCCCACCAGGAGTTGCGTTCCGCCGCAATGATCTTCACGTTGGGTGTGCCCTGCACCACCACGGGCCCGCTGTCCACACCGGCGTAGTTCACTCTCACAGCCTCACTTGGATGCAGCAAATAGCTGCCCCTGAATATCCCGCCGATCGTGACCGTGACCGTAGTATCCACCGTATCCACGTTCCCAAACCGCAGTTGCTCATCCAACGTGACGTTGTTGTATGCCGGGAACACATACGTATCCGATACCTGACCCGCAGGCAGCCCCATCAACTGAGCATAGCTGCTCCAGGTCTTGCCGTCCCACCAGGAGTTGCGTTCCGCCGCAATGATCTTCACGTTGGGTGTGCCCTGCACCACCACCGGCCCGCTGTCCACACCGGCGTAGTTCACTCTTACAGCCTGACTTGGATGCAGCAGATAGCTGCCCCTGAATATCCCGCCGATCGTGACCGTGACCGTCGTATCCACCGTGTCCACGTTCCCAAACCGCAGTTGCTCATCCAACGTGACGTTGTTGTACGCCGGGAACACATACGTATCCGATACCTGACCGGCAGGCAGCCCCATCACCTGAGCGTAGTCGCTCCAAGTCTTGCCGTCCCACCAGGAGTCCCGCTCCGCCGCAACGATCTTGGTGCCGTTTGTGCTGTTGACCACCGCGGGACCACTATCTACTCCCGCGTAGTTGTGCCGCTCCGCTTGGCCGCTGGCAATAGTGTAGGTGCCCATGAGGGCTCCATTGATATGCACCTCAACTGGACCGCCGGCGCCGATGGTGAAGTTGCCCGCCGAAGCACCGGTCAGGCTGTTGTAATTGGTCGTATCCGTCGGCGTGAAGTCCGCCGTGATGGCGAACGTGCCGGGGCCAACTGGGACCGTTGAGGAGCCATCATACAGAACGTTGCTGACTGCGCCAGCCACTGAACCGGAAGAAACCACCGCGGCCTGCGGTGAGCCATTGTAGATCACCGGCGAATTCGTCACCGAGAGCGTCGGCGTTACCTTGTTGATGATGAAGCTGCCCGCCGAGGCCCCGGTCAGACTGTTGTAATTGGTCGTATCCGTCGGCGCAAAGTCCGCCGTGATGGCATACGTGTCAGCATTGGTCGGTACGGTGGAGGAGCCGTTGTATTTCACGCTGCTGAGCGTGCCCAAAACTGAACCATGAGAAACGTCCGCCGCCTGAGGTGAGCCATTGTAGACCACCGGCGAATTCGTCACCGAGAGCGTCGGGGTAGCCTTGCCGATGTTCGCCGTGGTTGTCGGCTGGGTGAGCGTGTAATTGCCAATCGCCGAACCGGTGACCGCAAGCCCGGAGATCTGTACCGTCTTCCCTATGCCCGCATTCCCATCCGGGGTGAAGGCACCGCTGGCGCCGCTCGTGTTAAGCACGACGTTGCCACCGTCCAGATTGCCCACCAGCGCGGCACTGCCCTTGTGGATCACGGCCGAGGTGGTCGTGTCGTAGGTCTTGTTGTCCGCGGTGATGCCCGTGACCGTCAGCTCCTTGGCAGTGATATTCGCCGTGGCCGTCGGCTGGGTCAGTGTGTAGTTACCAATCGCCGAACCGGTGACATGAAGCCCGGAGATCTGTACCGTCTTCCCATTTCCGGCGTTCCCGTTCGGGGTGAAGGCGCCGGTTGCGCCGCTCGTGTCAAGCACGACGTTGCCACCGTCCAGGTTGCCCACCAGCACGGCACTGCCCACGTGGATCACGGCCGAGGCGGTCGCGTCGTAGGTCTTGTTGTCCGCGGTGATGCCGGTGACCGTCAGTTCCTTGGCGATGATGTTCGCCGTGGTCGTCGGCTGGGTCAGCGTGTAGTTGCCAATCGCCGAACCGGTGACCGCAAGGCCGGAGATCTGCACGGTCTTCCCTGTGCCTACATTCCCGTTCGGGGTGAAGGCACCGCTGGCGCCGCTCTTGTCAAGCACGACGTTGCCACCGTCCAGGTTGCCGACCAGCACGGCACTGCCCACGTGGATCACGGCCGAGGCGGTCGTGTCGTAGGTCTTGTTGTCCGCGGTGATGCCGGTGACCGTCAGTTCCTTGGCCGTGATGTTCGCCGTCGTGGAGGCAGAGGAGTTAACGCTGTAGTTGGAGGCAGCGGTGCCGGTGAGGCTCAGCCCGGTCGCTGACACAGGCTTGCCGTTGCCGATATTCTTCGTGTCGAATGTGGCCGTGCCGCCCGCGTAGTGAACGTCATCCGACCCAAATACGCCGGTCAGTGTGCGGGTGGCAATGGTGGCCGCCGTCGTGGCATCGTAGATCTTGTTGTTGGCCGTGATATTGCCGGTCAATGCAAACGGCGTGATGTCCGCCGTGGCCGTCGGCTGGGTCAGTGTGTAGTTGCCGCTGGCCGAACCGCTGATCGTCAGCCCGGAGATCTGGACGGTCTTGCCGTTGCCGACGCTCCCGTCCGGGGTGAATGCGCCGGCGGCACTGCCTGCGTTGAGCACAACGTTGCCGCCGTCGAGGTTGCCAACCAGGGCTGCGCCAGCCGTGTTGATGGTGGCGGCCGTCGTAGCGTCGTAGGTCCTGTTGCTCGCCGTAACGCCGGTGACCGTCAGCGCCTTCTGTGTGATGTTGGCCGTGGTGGTCGGCTGTGTCAGCGTGTAGTTGCCGCTGGCCGAACCGCTGATCGTCAGCCCAAAGACTATGACGGTCTTCCCGTTGCCGACGTTCCCGTTCGGGGTGAATGCGCCCGCTACAACGTCTGTGACAAGGAGGACATTGCCGCCGTCGAGGTTGCCGACCAGGGCTGCGCCAGCAGTGTTGATGGCGGCAGCCGTCGTGGCATCATATGTCTTGTTGTATGCCGTCACTCCCGTGACCGTCAGCGCCTTGGCCGTGATGTTCGCGGTGGTGGAAGCGGACGAGTTGACGCTGTAGTTGCCTTGATCTGTGCCAGTTAGGCTCAGTCCAGTAGCCGACACGGTCTTGCCATTGCCCACATTCTTCGTGTCGAATGTCGCCGTGCCGCCTGCGTAGTGAACGTCATCCGACCCAAATACTCCGGTCAGTGTACGGGTAGCAATGGTGGCGTTGACGGTGGCGTCGTAGATCTTGTTGCTGGCCGTGATATTGCCGGTCAACGCAAACGGCGTGATGTCAGCAAACAAGCTGGAGGGTTGGGTGAGAGAGTAGTTGTTTCTATCGCCTCCGCTGAGGGCGAAGCCGCCAGCAGTCACGGCCTTGTGTGTACCGACATTCTTGTCAGCAAAGCTGGCACTAGCACCGCTGCTGTCCAGGCTCACGACGTCCGAAATCAACCACGCCGACGAGTGAAGCGCCTGCCGTGTTGAGCGTGGCAATCGTATTGCTGTTATAGACTTTGTTGTTGACGGCGAGGCCCGTGATCGTCAGGCCTTTGGCTGTGATGTCGCCGGTCAGCCCGACGGGTTGAGTGAGAGAGTAATTGCCTGCAGCCGCACCGCTCAGGCCAAAGCCGCCAGCGGTCACGGGCTTGTGGGTGCCAACGTTCGCGTCCGCAAAGGTGGCACTGGCTGCGCCGCTATTCAGGCTGACGGCGTCCGAACCGACCACGCCGACGAGTGAAGCGCTGCCCGTGTTGAGCGGAGCGTTCGTGGTGCCATCGTAGGCCCGGCTGGTCACGACGATGCCGCTCGTCGTGAGCACCTTGACATTCACGGTCAGGGCGCCGTTGTGATACGCGATCGCGTAGTTCGTCAGGCCTGTACCCACCGCCGCGCTGGGCACGATGGTATATGGCGAGAGGGCTACGGTTGCGCCGACCGCCGCGCCGCTGCTGTTCAACGTCACGTGGGTGACCGCATCGGCGTTGACTAGGCCGGAGGTCGTGAACTCCGTACCGGCAAAGGTGATGGCATCGCCGTAGGTCTTGGTCCTGTTGTTAGCTGTGACATCCAAGGCCTTTGCATTGACCGTCAGCGAGCCGTTGTTGTAGGTCATCGTGTAGTTGGTGAGACCTGATCCGACCGCGGCGCTGGGGACGATGGTGTAAGGCGAGAGGGCTACAGTAGCTCCGGCAGCCGCGCCGCCACTTGTCAGCGTCACGCTCATTACTGAGTCGCTGCCGATCAGGCCCAAGGTCGTGAATTCGGTCCCGGCAAAGGTGACCGTATCGCCGTATGTCTTGGTTCTACCGTTGGCGGTCACCGAGGCCGCCTTGGGATTGACCGTCACATTCTGATTCCCATTGCTGGCGAGGAAGGGCGAACTGCCGCCGTATGTGGCTGTGATCAGGTGCGAGCCCGTGCCGACGGCGCTCGGCGTGTAGTTCACCGAACAGCTGCCCGAGCTGAGAATGCACGTGCCCGAGTCAAAGGCGCCCGCGCCATTTGTCGTCCAGGCAACATTGCCTGTCGGCGTGCCGCCCAAGGAGGTAACGGTCGCCACACAGTTGATGCTGCCGCCATATGTCACGCTGGGCGTGCCCGCGCCGCAGCTCACGCTCGTGGTGGTCGACTTGTAATCGATATAGTAGGTGATTTGAACCTTCCCAGTGGCGCCGTTACCCCCGTTTCGTGTGGAGGAAACTGTTCTGTATGCACCACCGCCACCCCCACCCGGCGCTGAGCCGCCTGTGCCATCGCCTTGGGTGCCTGACCTGCCGTTACCTCCGGCACCGCCGCCAGCTGGTGCACTTCCACCGGTTGAGCCGCTGCCGGCATTTCCATTGGAACCCGTTCCGGCCGATGAGCCGCCTCCGCCCCCATTGGAGCCGGCCGTGGTTGCCCCGTTGCCGCCTGTGTATAGCGGGGCGTCACCAACGCCTGCCGCGCCCCCGACGCGCCATTTGCATTGTTATCGCTCACCGAACCGCCGCCCCTGGCAAGCACCGTAGATGTATTGATGAAATAGGAATCGCCGCCGGGCGAGGTGCCGCTTGTTGAGCCAGCACCAACTACTACGGTGTAGGAATTCCCTGCAGTTACCCCGATGTTGGCCTTCTTTGAGTAGCCTCCTCCACCCCCGCCCCCTCCGCCTCCGTTGGAGGTTCTAGTTCCTCCCTTGCCGCCTCCACCCCAAACTTCAACCGTGATAGACGTAACCCCTGCGGGTGCAATCCAGGAACCCGAGGATGTAAAGGTGACTGTGTTGGCAGCAAGCGTGGTGAAACTGACATCACCACCGTATGAGGTGCCCGCCGCATTTGTCGCATACGCCCGGACATGATACGCAGTACTGGGCGCAAGGCCCGTAATGCTGCTCGTGAAGGAGCCGGTCGCACTGACCGGGCCGTCTGTAGTCTTGCTATCGGCGGTGGTCGGATTGGCTGAGGTACTCCAGACCACACCATGCTCAGTTGGATTTGTGGCACCCAAAGCGAGGATCGTGCCGCGCCCAGTGCCTGAGGTCTGTGTGATGTCAATGACCGACTGGGTAGTAACGTATGGTGCCGCTGGAGGCTGGAACTCATAGGCTCCGCGATCATAATATGGCCATGTGCCAGCGCCCGTGTTCAGCGTGGACGGATCGTCAACGCGCCCGTGGCCCTCGATATCAGCGCTTGGCTCGCTTGGGGCATCTGAATTGGCGCTGTCGATTGCTGGCGATCCGAATGATAGGTGATAGTCCCCGCTTTCCACCGAAGGCGTTTCCGTGGCAGGGGCTGCCGGATCCACAAAGAGCGGGCTGGCCATTAACCAATGGGCCTCCTGCCCGGTGGCCGTATGGAAGACCGACAGGGAGTCATAGCCAGTGCCATTCCAGTTCACTTGGTGTGTGTAGGGGCTGGTCATCCAGTAAAGGTCAAAATCGACGTTGGTTCCAGTCACGGACGTCTCGTCAACGTAGATGTTGTAAGACTTTCTGCCTCCGCTTGGGTTTTGGCCGTTGTCTGAGACAATGTTGTTGGCGACAGTGGCGCCAGTTGATCCGGCCTCGAGATTGATGCCGGAGGTGAAGTTGCCCTGGACTGTGTTTCCTATGATCTTTTGATTGGTCGCGTCGTTATTATCAATGCCATGGTCGCCGTTGTCGTAGCTGAGGTTTCCGACGATCGTGTTGTTGGTCGAGACGATGGTCGGGCTTGAGTATGAGTTGATGCCGGTGTCCTCGTTGGCGTAGGTGATGTTCCCACTAACCGTGTTGTTGCTGCTGCTTGTCAGCTCGATCCCGGCCGCATCGGAAACCAGCACCACCGGATAGGCAATTGCCGACGAGTTGGCAAACGACAGGTTGTTGCTGATCGTGTTGTTGTTGCTCTTATTCAGTCGAATCCCGATACACGAGTTGTGATCCGTGGTGTTGCCCGTGATCAGGGAATCGGTGGTGCTCGTCAGCAGTATGCCCTGCGCGTGATGAGTGTTATCCGTGTTCGCGCCTGCGTATGTGACGTGGTTGTTTGAAACAGTGATGTGGTTTGAACTAAGCAGATAGACGCCATAACTGTAAGTATGGTAGAGCTGGTTATTTGTGATTGTGATGTAGCTGCCATTCACGTAGATGCCCGTCTCTGCGGTGTTGTTCACAGTGAAGCCATCCACGGTGATGTAGCTCAACCCCGAGAACCGGAACGCGCTTCCGGTCCCCGTTCCGTCACCTGTGACGATGACGCCTGGCGCGGCTGAAAACGTGATTGGGAGGCCTGAGGTTCCGGAAGTGGTGGGCTGTACGGTCTCGGCGTACGAACCGGCCACGACCCGCACCGTATCTCCGGGTCCTGCCATGGCAGCGCCCTTGCCGATGGTGCAATAGGGCTGTGCCGGAGTGCCGAGTCCGCCGTCTGAACACAAACCGTTCGTCTTATCGACGTAGTAGGTCGTGCCAGCCGCTGCAACGCTAGTCTGCGCGATCCCGACCAGCGAACAAACGAGAACCAGGGCCATCAGGACTGGCCTGATCCTGGCGAGCACATTGGGAAGACTGACTTGGTGCCGAACCTTATTGATGGGGAATGAAGAAGTGGCCATTTTGCTCTCCCATTTGTGGAACAGATTGAATGTTTTGGAACTCTTGTTGACGAGATGAAAGCGCCTGAACATTTTTCCCTCCGATGGATCGATCAGATTTTCGTTACTGGGGCGCCCTATCTTGAAAGAGAGGATGAGACCCCGTTGCCCGCGATGGATTGGAGAAATTGGATCAATGTCTCTTGGAATTTCTCTGGGGCGCCAACGGATTCCGCGATGAAACTGGAACCGTCGGCGAATCCCCTGCAATGCTGGCGCCCGCCGAACGAGCCTCCTTGTTGCGAAAGTGGGTTTCTGCCCACGACAGGATCCTGACACTTGGGGACTGAGCGCGCTGGACATGAACCATGGCGGTCCCAACCACGCTCGCGCCGGCCGCTTGAAGACGCCGTAGTGCAGTTCGTGCTGCGTCGGCATGAGTTCGTCCTGACCTTATGACAAGCAACACGACCTCCACATTGGAAGCCAGCGTCTGAGCATCGGCGAGTTCAGACCAAGGACTTTCCACAATTACCAGATCCGCCTGTTTCCGGAGCGCGGCTAGCACCGATGCCCACTTCTCGGCATCCAACCACCCTGTTGGCCCCTCGGGGACAATGCCACCGGGCACAAAATCCCATTCTTCGAGCTCCTCCACCGAATAGCCCACGCCCTTATTGCCCTTCTTGACTCTAATAAGGCCTGCTGGACCCTTCCGGCTTGCCAGACCAAACAAACCGTGCAACCGGGGATGCCACAGATCTCCGTCCAGGAGAATCACGGCTTTCCCTTGCTGTGCATAGGCGATCGCCAGATTCGCCGCGACCGCCGTCTTGCTTTCCGACTTCCCCACGTTCGCGACCATCAACGTGCTGAGCTTCGGTTCGGGATTGACAAGCTCCACGCTCGCTGCCAAAGCGCGAAAGGCTTCAGAGCCGGCAGATCCAGGATCGTACAAGCTTGCCAGACCATCTTTGGCCCGATTGGCATCAGGAACCACGCCCAGCACCGGCACGCCAAGCAACTCCTCTGTTCCACGGGCTGTCGTCAGCGGCCTATTGATGTGGTCAACAACGAGGATGGCGCTGATCGAGAGGAAGAAGCCCACCACTCCGCCAAATAGCGTGTATAGGACGGGCCGTGGGCTGATCGGAGCCTTGGGCGCCACGGCAGGCTCAACCTGGATGATGTCTGAGATGCTCTGGAGACGGGCCGAACGGCTTGCCTCCAGGCTGCTGAGTAGGCCTAGGTAAACCTGCTGATAGAGATTCAGGGTTGATTGGATGAGTGTCAGACTCGGATCATCACGGGTTACGCCACCTTGCCCGGGTTTTCCGATGAAGGTCAGATTGACTTGGATTTGCTTGTAGAGGTTCAATTGCGACCTCAATTGCTGGAGCTGCGCCTGTTTTTCGACAACCGAAACGCCTTGAGCAGCCGTGGGGTTCGTCGGCAGCTTGCCGAGCTCTTGTTCCAGATCGGATATTTGCGAATTCAACTGATCAATCTGGACGTTGACTTGCGCTAGTTGTTCCCGGATGCTTGCCGCATTCATCTGATTGAATTGGGCTCTCAGACCATCCATTTGTGTCTGAACCTGGTCAATCTGCGTATTCAGAGCGCTGTCCAATGCTGCATATCGTTCTGATAGGAGATCGCTATTTGTCTGAACCAGGATCTTCACCAGTTCATTGGCAATCGCCGCAGCCCGTGGCGCATCCGTATCCTGGACTCTGATCTCAATGACATAGCTGTTGGGCAATGCAGTGACCTGTATCGCCGCCGCGCTGACCTTTGTGCCCAACTCGGAACCTGCGGCATCCCGAACAGGCTTGGTCTTGACCAAGAGTGCGTTGGTTATAACTAGCTGATCTTCGCCGATAGGCAGCACGTCGATGCTGCCTTGCAGGCGAGGGCGGCTGACGAGGACTTGCGTTGCGGCTTCATACGTCGGCCTCTGCACGCTGCTGACTACAAGGCCGAGAACCACACCCAGAGCAAGTCCCAGGATCCAGTAACGCGCGTTTCTCCACATCAGCAATGCGAAATCCTTGATCTCCATGGTTTGTTCCTCTTGTTTGACCGTCAGCCGTCAATCTCGATTGGTAACTCCGCCCCTTCATGCACCCAAACCACACGGGAAAGCGCGCAGGCTCTATCCATCAAGTGGGACGCAGCGCCTGTGCGACTGCCCGCACGACGGTTACCACATTCTCGTCAGACAAGGCCGGATACAGCGGCAACGTGACTTCTCTTGCGGCTACATTGTCTGTGTTTGGCAGAAAGTGCTTGCCTCTGTTGCCGTCATAGGCGGTAAAAGCATGGATGGGCGGGTAGTGAACACTGGTCTGAATGCCCTGCGCTTTCATGGCCTCCATGAAATTCAACCGGCTGGTCCCGACCGGGAGAAGCACTGGCATGAGGTGGGCAGCTGAAATACCGGCGTGTTTCGCGAAGGGCACTACAACCTGTGGAACCAATTCCTCCAGGGCGTCTCGATAGCCTTGCGTGAGCCGGCGGCGACGTTCGTTGTTTGCCCCCAATTTTCCGAGCTGGACTCGGCCCAACGCGGCTCGCATCTCATCAATGCGGTAGTTGTATCCGAGGTCAACCACGTCGTAGCTCCAAGCATGACCCTTATGGCGGTCCCAGGTGAGCGTGGTCATTCCATGCGAACGAAGCAACTGCAGCCTCCGCAAATAGGCATCCTCGTTGGTGACAAGCATGCCCCCCTCGCCCGTGGTCATGTTCTTGTTCGAGAAGAAGCTAAAGCATCCAAGATCCCCCCAGGTGCCGAGTTTCTGGCCCTCCAGTTCCGAACCGACCGCGTGTGCCGCGTCCTCAATCACCTTTAGGTTATGCTCGCGGGCCAACTCCATAATGCTGGCCATGTCACAGGCATAGCCACCATAATGCATGACAAGTATGGCTCGCGTCCGTCTTGTGATCACTCTTTCAATTGCCTGGTACGAAATATTCAGGTCATCTTCGCCGACAATATCCGCGAACACGGGTGTGGCACCCGTGTATCGAACGGCATTGGCCGTGGCCACAAAGGTCAAGGACGGAACAACCGCCTCATCTCCCGGACCCAGACCGACCACGATACACGCCAGGTGCAAAGCCGCGGTTGCATTCGTTACCGCGATCGCATACTTCGCGCCGACATAGGATGCAAACTCCTTCTCAAATTCCTGGGTGACTGAACCCATCGTCAGCCACTTGCTCTGCAGTACGGCATTCACGGCAGCCGCTTCTTCTGAGCCGAAATCAATGTCAGCAAGCGGTATTCGCCATTCCATAAGGCGCTCTCCCTAATTCCCGGGCAGGAATTGGGCTCTCATGGCCTCAAAATCGTGCGACGCACGCGCATAATCATCGGGCCTCCCAAGGTCCTCCCAGTAGCCATCGAACGGGTACGCGACAACTCTCTCGCCCGCCGCTATTAGCCTCTTTGTCAAATCAGGGAAATCCAAGTACTGGTTACGAGCAATGTAGGTCTTGACCGCAGGCTCAAAGACGTAGATCCCCATGCTCACCATGAAATCATAGACCGGTTTCTCAACATAGCCGGTGATTTGATGATCTCCGTCGCTCTGGATCACCCCCAGATCGATTTTTGACTGCCGATGGTGAGCCGCGACGGTTGCTATTGCTTTTTGCTCTTTGTGGAAGCGGAACAGTTCTCGCAAGCTCAAGGTCGTGAGCACATCGCCATTCGTAACCAAAAAAGTCTCGTCCAATCCATCAACCAGCGCAATTGGGCCCGCCGTTCCCAGCGGACACTCCTCATAGCTGTAGGTGATTTTGAGGCCGAGTTGGCTTCCATCCCTAAAGAATGCACGGAGCAGTTCGGACAAATGGCCGACCGTCAAGACAACCTGCTCGATCCCTGCCGCCTTCATCTGATGCAACATGACCTCGAGGATGGGCATGTCGCCGATTGGCATCAAAGGCTTCGGCAGAATCGTGGTGTACGGCGCGAGCCGGGTACCTTTTCCGCCTGCCAACACCACCGCCTTCACAAGTCACCTCTCCTTCTAGAACTCGTAGACACCAACCTGATACCGATCCAGATTCTCCCTGATCCACATGATGGTTCTGTCAAGGCCCTCTTCGAGACGCACGCGCGGAGTCCAGGAAAGCCAATGACGCGCTTGAGTATTGTCGGACACGAGGCGCATCACTTCGGACGCCTGGGGACGCAATCGGATCGGATCAATCGTCACCTTGGCGTGGCCGCCGACCTTGAGGATGATCTTTTCGGCCAGGTCTCCGATGCTGATCTCTTCACCCGTCCCGAGGTTGAACGTATGACCTTCAACTGCTTTGGCCGTGGCTGCGCAGAGGAATCCGCTGGTGGTGTCGTCCACGTAAGTGAAATCACGAGTGGCCGCGAGATTGCCCAGATGGATCGTTTGATTAACCAGGGCCTGCGTCACAATCGTGGGGATCACCGCACGGGAGGATTGGCGTGGACCGTACGTGTTGAAAGGCCGGACCGTGACAACTGGCAATTTGTACGTGCAGGAGAAGCTCTCGACCAGTTTGTCCGCTCCGATCTTCGTGGCGGAATAGGGAGATTGTCCGCGCAGGGGATGGTTCTCACTGATCGGGGTCCGCTGTGCGGTTCCATACACCTCGCTGCTCGACGTATGGATCAAGCGCTCCACCGCCGAAGAGCGGCAGGCCATCAAGACGTTCAGCGTTCCGATGAGATTCGTCTCGGCTACCTCAGAGGGATGAAGATATGAATAAGGAATGGACACGAGCGCACCAAGATGAAACACGAACTGGCAACCCTGGGTCGCATCGAGGACAGCCGCTTGATCTCTCAAGTCGGCGCCGACCACCTCAAGCTTGGTAAATGCCTCTGGCGCAGCCAGGCGAAGCATCCCCGGGTCTCCACGCGAGTTGTATCGCACAAACGCCCTGACCCTCGCGCCCTCTTCGACCAGCCTCTCCACGAGGTGGCTGCCGATGAACCCGCCGGCGCCCGTGACAAGAACCTGCTTGTCTGTCCAGAAGGTTCCCATTACTGCCTGTCCCCTCTGGACCGCAGCTTCCTGGTCACATATTTCCTTTTGGGCAATCGTGCCAATCCGTTGCGATTGACCGCGATCTCTTGTCTCCTGACCAGCGGGTATAGATCCGGCAGATCAGTTGTGGCGTTGTAGGTCCGTGATTTCGGGTTCAGGGCGCCCAAGGCACCAAAAACGTCTGGCGCGACGAACACTCTGGCACCGAACGAGCCCGCCTTGCTCCGCAACTCTCCGTACCCTCGTTCCGCCAATTGGCTGTCCGCCAAGATGATCAGGCCTATGTCCTGTTCTTTGATGATTCTTTCGGCGTCCTTCACTTGTCCGATGACCTTGGATCCGTAGATCCTCATTCCCTGGGAGCGCAAATCATTGTCAAGGAAGCCTATGATCTTGAACTTCCGGGAATAGGTGGGATGATCCATCAGCCGGGCGATGTGTTCCGCTGTCCGTCCTGAACCAACGATTAACACGCGCTCGCGAGGCACGCGTGGACTATGTTGCCAGCTCGATAGCCAGGTCGCCAAGCCTCTTGCCAGACGCTCCCGGTAACGCACGGATGTGAAGCCTGCGAGCGCGAGCACAGATGCCCCGAGAACTGCACCCTGGATGCGCAGGCTGTTGTATCCGAAATAGCGGAGGCAGCCTAAGGCAATCGCCGTTACAACGAACCACGTCGCCCAGAGGCGCGCCCAGTCCCAAAAAGTCGCTTTGGGCCACTTGATGCCATTCATATTTGAAACCATTCCTACAATGCTAAATAGCACTGAGTATCCAAGTGCCACCTCAAGACCAATAATCTCGCCCATATTTAGTGGACCGAATAGTCGTATCACCATGCCGATCAGACCGAACGATGCGAAGACAACCAAGAAATCCAGAATGAACCAGCCTACGTATCGCTCCATTAGTCGAGTCACTGGCCCCACAAATAGGAGTAGCTCCGGCGGTGAATATGCCTTGATTCTCGGAAGTAGCAGGATTGCGGTCCAAAGCATCACATCGAGGTCGAGCCAGAAGGAGCGATACCGTATGTAGAGTTGATCCAGCCGCATCTTGTCTGGGCTCAGCTCATGCAGATACTTGCGCATGACTTCATTGGCGCCAAGCATGCTCTCCTCATCCCGATACAAAACAGAAGCCGGACTGGTAATTCCAGGCCGTACCGAGAGGAGCTCGCCGCGATTCGCAAGGGCCAGGTCTTCGCAATCGACGGATCTTCGGGCCGGGGGCCTACTAAACTCATCTCGCCAATCAGCACGTTCCACAGTTGCGGAAGCTCATTGAGCTTGGTGGCGCGCAGCCACTTTCCAACCGGCGTGACGCGATCATCATCCTTGCCGGTCACGCGCCGGCCGCGGTAGCTTCTTGGGCGTTCGTACATCGTTCGGAACTTGAGCATGCGGAAAACTCTTCCAGATTGTCCCAAGCGCGGTCCCCGGTAGAATATTGGGCCTGGCGTGTCCCGCTTGATCAGGATGGCAATAAGGACAAACACGGGTGAAAGCACGAGAAGTCCGCATAGCGCAGCACCAAAATCGAAGGCACGCTTGATCGCCGCGCCAACCATGTTGCCGAGGGACGCATTCAGGGAACGTTCGATTCTAGGCATGCTCGGGTTTAGTGGCGTTGAAGAACGGATCAAGTCGCCCTCAATTGGAATGGGCTGGCTCTAATGGTTCCAGCCACTCCTCACGCCAGAACAGAAAGCAGCAACGATCGCATGCACCGAACGTGGCCGTTCCGTTGCAAATGACGTTTTCAAGCAACACAACGCCATGCACCTTCTTTGAGCTTGTAATCACGCTCATCCATGAAACGCTGCATCGACCTAAGCACGCGTTGCTGCGTTCCGCAGTATTGATACATCTGCGGGAGGAACGCACATCCTTTCAGCTCCTTGAACGGATCCAGCGTGGAGGTAATCTCCTCGCACGAACGCACCCGCACTTGGTCTCCCTTGGCGAACTTGACCGCAGCCGTCAATTGGTTCGAGGCGGCCGGTGCAGAAGAAGCTCTCCTCCAACGCACGGAAGAGTAGTAGGCTTGCTTCAACCATTTCTTAACGTGGATGTTCCAGGGCTTTGCCAGCCAGCCCTTAATCCGTGTCACTGCCGGCTGGTGACCTTGGTCGGCGATTCCTGTTGAGAACTTCGGTACACCTGGAAGTTGACAGCCGTCCAAATCCCGCACAGAGACCTCCCGGCTCTGGTTCATCTTTTCGGGCGCGGGTTGCATGCCCGCCAGGTCTTTCAGCCAGCTCTCTTTTTCTGCGGCCAGGCATTGCGGCCACGCCTGTTCAGCGACAGGGCGTTTGCCTTCCACGTGAATGCGCACCATCCCCTCTGCCTTTGTCAGCAGCACGTTCGATGGGGCGCGCCGCGATGCCCATGCGACCCACGTGTGAACCTTTTGGGTCACAAAGGGATTCAGAAGAGGGTGAAAATCGACACGCTGACCGACTGCTCTTGCCTGGAGGCCCATGCGGAACTTGAACTCGTCGACCGTGGGCGGGGCGTCCAGGGAATGGACCGTGTAGAATACGCCCCTCACGCCGGCGCGACCAAGCATCTCCCGGGTGGTGCAGAAAAACAAGGCATTGTTCACATGGTCGCTGAGGAACCGGCTGTGGCTTAGCGCATATGGAACATTGAACACGTCGTCAATTCGACAGATGATGACAGCTGCCGCAAGTTCTCCCTCGGATGTTGCGGCCCAAGCCTCAAAACCCGTCAAGCCGATCGAAGCACGGCAAAGGCGTTCCCATTCCTGCTGTGCCATGCTGCGCAGGCGACCCTGACGCCTCAAGGTGTCCTGCTGCAATGCCCAGCCATCGGTTGCCAACCGCTCAAATGAAATCTGCTCGACCTTGAAATGAGCTAGCCCGCACTTGACAGCACCGCGGGCCTGCGGTTTGAGCATCTCAAGTTCGTACGGCTCCTCGACAACAACGTGATAGCTCATGACTGCATCCGGAAACCCAAGCGGCGTTGAATAGCGCAGGGCAATGATCCCGTGTTCTAATATCAGATCGCGGATTTCATTTGCCTCTGGAGTGATAAGCCGGTGATAGGGAAAGGCCTGCAGGACGCGGGGACCTGCATCGTACCAGTAGCTGCTGGCCGTGCGATACACGTGCCGCCCTTGGCGGCGCAACCATGTGGCGAAGGTCTCTGCATTCATGTGTGTTGCTTCGCGCCTCCCGTATGCGCAATCTGCAAGGGCGTCAAATCACTCAGGAAATCCGGATCAATGACACGCACGTAGAACACCGTGTCGCTCGTTGCCAGCTCCGGAGTCTCCACCCATCCGGCCTTCTCGAAGGCCTGCCTGCTCGGCCAATTCATCTTGTACACGCCCGACCGAATCGCACGGCTGCCCCTGTTCTTACTATAGGTATGAGCGGCCTCAACAAGAGCAAGAAAGACCCCTCCATGCCGGTACTCCGCATCCACCGCTAGAGCAGTAATCTGGGCAAAGCCGGGACGATCCGCAATGTGTTTGCTTGCGCTTGTAACATCCGAGCGTCGAAACAATCGTCTCCACAGCCTTTTCTCAAGCAGCAGACGAGGACGGCGCAAGACGCTTTTTATCATCGCAGGCAAACACGCAAAGAACATTGGTCGTGTATACGAACTATCGTAGACCCCGACCAATCCGATGATTCTGCCGCCGAAATCAGCAACCAGACAATAGCCTCTGTTGCTCGTGGTGAGCCAGCGATACGTTGCGCGGACATAGTCTCTCCCCAGCATTGCCGGTATATGCTCTTCTGGTCGGAACGCAGCGCAATGCAGTGTCGTTAGAGCCAGGGCATCACTCTTGGTAGCAGCTCGTATGACAAGGCCGGCGGTTCGAGCTTGTTGAGTCACCGAGGATTGTCCTTCGCCGGCACACGCACCTTCGGGATCGGTTCCTGTTCAGCTATGCTAAGGATCAAGTTCACAAGTTTGCCCAGGTTTGCCGATTTCGTCATGAACTTGATTGCGTAGTCTCTTCCCCGTTGCCCCATGGCAGACAACTCGCAGGAAGGCCGTTGGGAAAGCGCCAGTACTCGCTGTGCCATGACGCCTGGGTCTTCGGACGGAATAACCCACCCGCAGTCTGCCGCGGCGATTGTTCGAGCGATGTCACTCTCCCTGTTTGCGGCGCAGAGAATCGGACGACCCGCAAGCATATAGGCCATCAGTTTTGAAGGGACAGAGACTAGCGACTGATCCCCGTGGGTTGGCAATATGAAGAGGTTGGGTGCTGCTAGGACACTCGAGGTCTCAGAGTCAAGCCAAGGGGTGTGAAAGATGATGCGGGGATTGCCCAGTTCTCGTGCAAGCTGACGCCAAGCTAGAAGGTTGCTCCCGCCCCCCGCGACCAGGAGATAGATGTTCGGTTGCTCCATCAGATCTTGAAAGGCGCTGATCACGGTATCCACCCCCGATGCCGCGCCTAAATTCCCGCCGTATACAACCAGGAAAGCATCTTCAGGTATTGCATGTCTGGATCGAATGAGATGGTCGTTCGGGTCAATTTGCAGGCGATTCTCATCGAACCAGTTCGGCACCAGATGCACATTCTCAGCCGGGAGGCCTCGATCGTGTAGGTAGATTCGCCTGAATTGCTCCGAGACTACGACCAAGGCCGCACTATTCTTCTTGGCTTTCGTATCAAGCCAGCGCAGGAATCTGAAGATCCAGAACCGGCGGTTCCGCATGCGTCCCTGCACCGCCAGTGATTCAGGATAGATGTCCTGCACGCTCATGATGAGTGGAATTCCCCGCATACGGCAGGCGAGGGCAAGGATTCCCTGTGCAAAGATCGGCCACGTGTTTCCATAGATCACATCGGGTTTCTCCAGGGACAATACAGCTAAACCGGATGTGATTCCAAAGGAAATGTTCTCGAGGAAGCGACTTAGCAGAGAGGATGCCGGGGAAACAACTGAAAAACAACGGAGCACGTCGTACCTAGAGAAAGAGCGGTCATAAAGCCAGAGTCTGCGCTTGTAGCCCTCATAGAGCTTGCCATTCGGGCGGCTTGGAAAGCTTGTTATCACGCGGACGCGATGCCCACTGCCCCGAAGTTGCTCCGCCAGATCGGCACTGGTATGGGATGAAACAATCGGCTCTGGGAGAAACAGGCAGGAAACTATGCAGATCTTCATCCTATTTCGCTGTGCTTGCATCGGACCCAAGATGCGCCGGCCACGGCAATCCTCTTCGTCCTGACGTTGCATGCGGGGCCACGAACTGGATAGCCCTCACTGCCGCCCTTTCTCGGCTGCCATATTGGGGAGAATGATCTTCAGCAATTGCGCTACAACTACGTCGGCACGGAATTCCTCTCCTTTGCGCCGATTCGCGTCTCCCATTTTTCTCCTCAGACACGGATCCACAGCCAGTTGTCGGATGGCTTCGGCCAAGGCTTTACTATCTTGAGTGGGCACGAGCAGACCGTTTGTCCCGTGTGTAATCAACTCGGGGAAGGTGCGGACTTGAGTTCCTATGACCGGGACTCCGGCATGCATAGCCTCGATCAGCACACCCGGGTGTCCCTCCGTGACATGGTAGGTGGGCAGAACGAGCACATCGTATTTGGCAATTAGCTGAGGCCCGATCCCTGGCTCGACCGCACCACAGTAGCGGGCATTGGGGACGGACTCCAGTGCACGCAAGAAGTCATCGTGGATTTCATCAATGATGGGACCGTAGAAGTCACAGGTCACGTCCTGATCGCATATCTGCTTAAGACTCGCTAGAGCATCAAGCAAGACGAGTGCGCCTTTGAGCCGCGAGATATGGCCTAGGAAGATCAGGCGAAGTCCAGTCGAGCTAGCTTGTGCAGTCGGGGCGATCGGGCTAAACGATCTGCAACCCGGGACATAGTACACATTTGTGAGCCCCAGTCTGGTCAAGTCCTGCTGTAGGAGGCGGGTCTGCGCCAGGATCCCGTTGGTGGCCCGCAGAACTCCAAGTAGATACGCTCGAAACGGCTTCTTTTGGGATTCGATAAACAGGTCGAGACTCGCTGCCACTGGCTTTAGGTAAAACGGCTTCTGAAAGAGCCGAGCCAGAAACAATAGTATGGGTGCCAGGGTAATGGCAAACAAGTCATTGGCGAATACCAAGACCGCGTCACATCGGCGGATTGCAGACACGTATTCTGGCAGGATAATCAACGACCTCCGGACTTTCTCGGGATTGAAGCCGGTCATCCTGTGACGAACATCCACCGCGGGAGATGTGTTAATCAGGGTCACATCCACATTGGGATACAAGGACAATTCTGAAAGGATGGCTTGAACCGTGAGGGGCGAGCCGCCGATCGGGGGAGGCTTGGGCCCAACAAGCAGCAGCTTGCTCACGTGCATAGGGGCTTGGGTTTGCGCCTTCAAGCTAAACTCAATGCTTGTCATTCAAGGCCCTATGGGATTGGCCTAGTTCCGTTGAGGAATTCTTCGAGGTTGGTGTAGCCGTCACCATTTGCGTCTTTGGGCCCATCGGAAGGATCGTTCGGATTGAATCCATACCGCAGTTCCCAGGCATCCGGCATGCCGTCATGGTCTGAATCGACACACGACGATGCGGGGGCAATCGTCAGCCAGCCACCGACTTGGGAAGGATTATCGATGATTTTGCCAGTGCCATTCTTCACGTCATCGACGATCCGCGCGTCAATTGCATCTCTACGGGCAAAGAAGGTCCCATCGCAATTCAGCCCCTGGTTCGCCCCGGCATCATTGATGACCTCGTCATACGCCTGTCTCGCAGTTGTGGTCGTGATTGCAGCTGCGGGAAAAGGCGCGCTCACCACGAATTGCCTTGAGTCAGGATTCACGATATTGACATCAGGCAGACTATCGCTTTCACGTTGCGGTCCGATATTTCCTTGGACATAGATTCCTGCTCCCGGCACTCCAGGATTTATCGCCCGAATCGCGTACTTCACTTCCGTATTTGGCCCGGGCTTGTAGTAGTTCCCGATGTAGTTCACCAGATCCGGCGCGAGCTGATCGACCATATCGATATGGCTGAAGGTTCCAAATGGGTTGTACGCAACGTTGTTGACGACATCAATGACGCCGCTTGCCTCGATATACGGGTTGCGTTCCCCGTCATGCGCCATCAGATTGTGATGAAAGGAGATATTGTAGGCACCGGATCTGTCCTTGCTCTCGTCGCTCGCATACCCCCCAATCAAGACCCCTTTACTGTGACAGCCCTTCGGATTGATGCTGCAGTTCAAGCCTTCAGAGAAGAGACTCCATTGAATTGTGATGTCGTGGACATCGTACCAAGTAGCCAAATCCCGATCCACCCCCCAGCTGATTGAAACATGATCGATGACGACATTGTAGGTATCGTGACGGTCAGAAGCCAGGATAAACATGCCGTCGCCCGGCGACGGTGGACCAGCCCGCAAGGTGAGATATCGAACTATCACATCGTGCGTCTGAACTTCAATCAGCCCTTGTACGGCCGGGCTGATGTCGCGCACTGTAATACCCTGGCCGGGGGCCGTCTGACCTGCAATCGAAATGTATGGGTTCTGGATGGCTAGATTGGACTTGAGTTCAACGGTTCCGGCAACGCGAAAGACGACGATTCGGGGCCCTGTGGCTTCGACGGCAGCACGCAGGGAGCCAGGGCCAGAATCCTCCAGATTGGTTACTTCGATTACGACCCCACCGCGGCCGCCTTTGGTCTGCGAACCGAATCCCTCGGCGCCAGGGAAGGCCGCGACTGCCAACGGCCCGGATGGCGGCGTTGGGACAACCGTCGGCGTCCAGTTGAGGGTTGGCACCGGGGAAGATGGAGCGGCCGCAACGCTCCCCGGTGTTTTCAAACCCGAGCAGCCTGGCAGAAACACCATTAGTACACAGAGGCCGCCGGTCAGCAGAGCCGATTTCCACGTGCCAGTGTCGGTCTTCATCAAGCCACCTTCGAATTGATGCCGGCTTCGGGCATTTCGAGAGCCTGCCTCGTTGGCTTGGAGTTTGCCGGGGCAGTCGTCCTTGCCTGGACCTCTGCCGGGAGGCCCCCTGCGATGATCACGAGGCTCAAGAACAGCCAAGTTGGCTTTCTAAACTCCCACGACAGTGATAGCACGCCAATTGCCCATGTGAAGACAACAGCCAGCCACAATCCGGCAGTTTCTCGCGGCAATTGCACTGTCTGATAGATAGCTATCGCAAGAATTGAGAGGAATAGGGTCAGTCCGACGAAACCTGTCTCGGCAGCGACTGAGATAAAGGTATCGTGAGCTGCAGAGCCAATGCTCGCAGCCAGCGTCCCGCTGCCGATTCCGAGAATTGGATGATCGGCAAGTTCTGCAATGGCCTCCTGCCACAACTGCACTCGACCGCCTATGTCCTGCTGCCCGATCGAAGCACCGACTGTGCTTAGACGGCTTATGACCGCTTCCGGAACCATGGGCAACAGAATCCCTAGGGCAAGGAGAAGACCAACGAAGATCGCTATTTTTCGCTGGAGCCTGATCTGCCGTGACGTTGCGAGATAGAGGCCAAACGGCAGGATCGCGATCAGGGAAGTGCGACTTGCTGTGAGAATCACTGAAAAGATGGCCAGCGGGATGTAGGCCACGTTGATGAGCGTCAGTATGCGGCTCTTCCTAGCCGAGGTCCCACCAAGAGCTAGGTGTAGGGCAACCGGTAGTCCCAGAAGCAGTATCAATGCGAGATCAACGGCGTTGACTCCGGGGGCGCTGTACCGAACTTCGTACGAGACTGCCACAATGCCACGGACATAGTCATAAATCGTCCCCACCACCAGAACATATCCGCCGAGTACATACGCCTGAAGGCCGGCGTCCAACTGGCCTGCGGTTCGGAGCATCTCCCAGAGTACAAGCATCAACAAGAGGATTTGAGCGTACGTTTGTACGCGCTGCAGGGTATTTCCTATGTCGCGGCTCCAGTACACGCTGGCGAGGTTCCAAAGAAAGAACATCAGGACAGCGAGGTGAAACACCTGGGGCTTCCGAAATCGTCCGTCCAATAGAATGGTTGCGAACCAGAATGCTGCAACCACAAACCCCGCGAACTCTGGTCAGCGATCCCAGTCCCAACGTCGAAACACTATCCTCCCAGGGCATCATGAAGATCAGGACAAGACACAGCAGATAGGTAATCCGGCGCACAACTACACTCCAAATAACAGGCTGAGGTAGCGTTTGACTACGCAATCCAATGCGAAGGGCTGCCATAGCTGCGGGGAGGGTTGAGGCCGCCGGCAATCCAGGGATGCTTCGATTGCTTCGGCAAGAGCCAACGGAGAATCGACAGGAACCAACTGGCCATACTGACCATCCCGCAAAATCTCGCCGCGTCCCCCCTGGGCAATCTGTGGCAACTATCGGGGTTCCAAAATACAAGGCCTCGATCAGGACAGTGGGAAGCCCCTCCCACCGCGAAGCAAGCACAAACAGTGCAGCACGTGCCATATATGGATAAGGGTTTGGTACAAAGCCGCACAAACTCACGTCTTGTTCCAACCCGAGTTCTCGCACAAGAGCTTGCAACCCTTGGCGCTGCTCCCCTTCTCCCAGAATCAACAAGCGGGCCAGCCGATGCCTCCTTACGTGGGAAAAGGCCTGTATCAACACGTCGAACGCCTTCTGGGATGTCAGCCGACCGATCGATACGATGACTGGAGGCTCGCCAACTCCGAACCAGGGATGATCCAACTGCGCTTGCGATCTTTCGCGCAAGTCCGAGGTCACCACGGGGTTGTAGATCACCTGAATGCGATCGCGGGGGATTTTAGTTGTCCGTGCCAAGTCGTCGGCTACGCTCTTAGACACAGCAACAACGGCATCAGCCCATGGATAGAACCATCCCGCCAGCCTGGGATACCATTGCCAGCGCGGATCGTCTTGGTTCTTGACGACAGCCGACAGGGTGTTGTGTTCGCATATCACTAGGCGGGGGGCCGGGCCAACGAATCGCCGGGCCCATAACGCCACAATATTGGTGAACAATGCAGACAGCATTGCCGTCGGCCGCTCCTGCCGCAGATACCGAGCAAGAGCTGGCACGCTCCGCATGACGCGCGCTGCCTTCAGGTCTACCAGCCGAACCGAATCCGGAATTTGTGCCATGAAAGGGCCTTCCGCACGGGCCAGAACCAGATCGACCTGGTAGCCTCGCGGGCGATGCCCTCAGCCAAGTTGAGAACAACTCGTTCGGCTCCACCTTCATAAAGACCGGGCAGAAAAAAAGCCACGCGCTCTCTCGACGTGATCATCCAAGGTCTCCGGGAAGTCTCTCGCCCTGAAATGTGATCGTGCGGCTCATGATGCTGATAATCCGAATTCATTTACCAGGAAATCCGCAATTTCGGCGGCCGTCGCGCCATTTGTGTCGAAGCGAAGGACTCGAAGATCCGGGTTGCAGGCTCTCAACAGGGAGAGGCTGCGCTCATAGGCAACGCGGTAACGGTCCAGAAATCCAATGGCCTTCTCAGCGGATTCGTCTTTGACCGGGTGCGCCTTGTCTCGGTTACGGATGCGCTGCAATAGGAACCCGTCCTGCGTGTCCAGCCACACAACTGCGTCTAGGACGGAAGCCCATCTGCCGTAAAACGGCCGCCACATGTTGCGAGCGGATTTGGCATACCGAGAATCAGGACCAAGTTCACAGATTTCGGTTAGGAGGAACACGGGTCCCTGATCGAGGACAATCACCTTGCCGTGCGTCCTCATCTCCTTTTGGAGGACGGTCGGCCATCCATTGAGTATGCAAAGCCATGCAAATCCACGCCTACTCAGCCGCCGACCACCGCGCATCATCAAACGCAGGATCTTGGGCAACAGCTGAAGGCCGTTCCAAACGAAGAACGGAGCCTCCCGTAGCTTTCGCACATCCGGAAAGCAACTCTCATGAAAGCCTTGACTGGATTGAACCATTGCCTGGCAAAGGCTGGTCTTCCCTGCACCTGCTGGTCCGACGACTTCAACAACTCGTGGTGCTTTTGACCCAATCTTGATGCCATTGAGCAGAGCGTTCGCGTGGTTTCCGACCATCAGTTGCCTGGCTAGGCGGACCCGCCGAGCGTGATCGCGCCCCGAACCCGACGTATCATGCTGACGCGCTGATCGGCCGAAAGTCCAACATAGAACGACATCAACAGCATCACGATGCCTGTCACGCCCGCGGAGAGGATGAAGAAGAGCCAGCCCCTGGCTCCCGACCAATCCGAAGAGGAAAGCAAAGTCCCCAACCTCGTTGCAGCCAGAAATAGAAAAACGGTCACCAGAAACGGCCGAAGCGCTCCCTTTATCTGAGACAGCAGCGAAACACCAAGGAATCGGCCAATCAACAAGGGATAGCCAATACTCATGATCATCCGTCCAGCCATTATTCCGAGGCACAGTCCTATGACGCCCTTTCCATAGCCAACTAGGATACTGGCGGCCCCGATCGACAAGGATACAGACAGCAATCCGAGAAGCACCTTCTGGCTCATGCGTAATGTCCAATCAATAACGTTGCCGTCGCTACGGATGAGTACCAACTGCATCGCCGCCGCAACAATCAATAGGTTCGGGATAGCGCCGACATAGTGTTCTGCCCCCACCCACAACGCCACAAAGATGGGGTTCCAGAGCAAAATGGATGTCCCCAAGGCAGTGGCCACTAGCCAGATAAACGCATTGATTTCGCCCCTCAGGCGGATGGCCTTACCGTAGTCTCCCATTCCTATGATGCCGCCCAGCCCCGGCATAATCCCAAATACCACGATGACGATGACTCCAATCAGATTTTCGGGCACGTATTTCGTAAGCGCATAATTGGTTACCGATTCGATTGAGTTGAGCAATCCCAATACAACAACGTCGCTCACCAAGAGCAGGCTGGTGACCAGATTCCAGCCCATGAACCACCAACTGAGGGCCAACATCTGACGCGTGTCCTCGCGCCGGGGTCTGTCCACCCCAAACCATGGGATGTAGTTCTTGACAACCCACAGATAGAACAAGGCGGTCGTCAGGGTTGAAGCACACACTGCCGCGGCGATACCCACGATTCCGGTACGAAAATAGAGAGCCAGCCACGTGAAACCGCCGCATGCAAAAACCAGAACAACAGACATGCCCATCCGCCTATAGCCGAGGTTTTCACCCTGCAGGGTGACCTGCGGCACGGCTGAAAGCGCGTCAACCACCATGTTCGCGACGAGCAGCCCAGAAGCTACGCGCACGATCCAGACGTAGGCCACTGGCGCGCGAACCCAATAAGGCACAAACCAGGTGACGATACCGCCCACGGCGACCAGCAACGGCAGGAATAACAACCAAATCACTAGGGTGCTGCCGACAAAACGACGCTTCTGGGCAAAGTCGGTCGAAGCTTGCTTGTTGGCAAGCGTCGCCTTCAGTGCAAATCCGGGGCGACCGCTGGCTGGCGTGATGTAGCCGATCAGGCGATTTAAGACCTGCCATAGGCCAAATAGATAGTTTCCTAACCCGGCCACCATGAGGGGCGTCATGACGAGGCCCACAATCACGCTCGCGGCGTAGTCGAGCATGACCGTCAGGGCGTTCAAATATGCCTTCTTGGTTAGGCCCTCATCTGAGAACATGCCAGAGATGAATTTCACAGGACGGCTGATCGTTGACATTTTCAGGCCTGAACCGTATTACCCACGTTCAGCACTGCAATGACCGTCATTCCTTGAGCCACGCGGGGTTGGCGACTGCCGTCTCAACGCCTTTTCTAGATGCTTGCCCATAGCAAGGTCTTGACCCGGCCAAGGACCTCGGCTTTCGATCGGCTGGCATCAATTAGTGAGACGGGCAGGTTCTCCCAGTCCAGTCTCCACACCTCGTCAGAACGCGCCCGAACAGACTCTTCGCTTTCCTGGGTCTTTCGCTTCGCCGCCAGATCCGGGTTTAGCCTCAAGACGATCAGATGGTCGGGCAGCCCGATTTGCTGATAGTAGGATTGTTCTCGTTGCGACAGAAAATCAAGAAACCAATCCCTTCTCTCTACGGCCGCCAGCGCCAGTGCGCACTGGGGACCGTCCGTCGAGAGAAGGCCCGGCAACGGATATCGGTCACACAGCACCAGAGCTCCGTTTGTCGAGGATCGTCGCCCTCTCGCGTACGTAAGATACCTGTCACGCGCCGTACAGACTGCTCGGATGAACCATGGATAGCTGTGTCGCTTTGGTGAACTCTCATAGCCGTCCGCCTCGAAGCGGTAGAGTTGAAGGATCGTGCCTATCTTCAGAATCGCCCGAATGACGATCGTCGTGGGCGACCAGCGCGGTTTCCCCATATGCATCCGTTCGACCTCGAAATCCTTTGAAAGCCAGGCACATAATCCATCGATCAGAGTTGTCTTCCCGGCACCATCGCCCCCGACAATGGCGATAAATGACCCACCTTGGGCCATCCGGCTTTTCGGCAAGTACCGGAACCCACGCCTCAATATTGGTTCCCATATTCGTCGCTCTAACTTGCTGAGAATGTCAAGCCCCTCAGGGTATCGCGCATAGGGTCGCAGGGCCTCTTTCAACGTCTCGCCGGCCTGAACGCGAATCCAATATGGGCAATCCGGCTCCAACGACCGCAGGCACAGGTCGAACAGGCTGCGGCCGACGACGTTCAGCTGCCGCAAGGCTGAGTCTATTCTTCCCAGGGTATCCTGCGCGTTCAAGAAATTCAGCTCTTCGCGTTCAGAGGCACTAAGCCGACCATGCCGCATCAGAATGGTGTCCCAGGTTGAGTGCTTCAGCACCATGCGTATGGTGAAAATCGCCAGTTCAAACTCGTGTGCCGGAACCCGGAATAGGTCCCCTTGGACGCACGATCCAAGGTAGACCTGCTCTACAGGCAGCCGATAGTTCTTCGAAAGATCGCTTCCGAGAATCAGCTGAAAGTGCGCATGCACGTGAACAAGTCGTCCAGTTTCTTGGTCAAGGCCGTAAAAATGCTGCACGCCGGGCAGACTGTCGCGCTGCGGTGCCAGCGCCTCCTTGAACCCGACGCCGTACAGGACCTGAACGAACTTCTGAGCATGGTCCTTGCCTACTAGCAGATCAAGATCCCTTTCGCCGCGGCCAGCCTCACCGAGGAAAAGGTTGCTCTTCCAATGGCAGTGGTCAATTCCTTCATTTGCAAGCGCAGTCCCGAGTCTCCTAATGAGATCCAGAACTGCCTGGTTGGTCACTGTCCGCAAGGCGATTTGCGTTTCCACGTGATTCTCTGCCGGGCGGGACCCGCCCGCCTACGCCATCCGTTTGGCGTAGGTGAAGGCATCGATCACCGTGAGAGATCCTTGATGTGCGTAGGTGTGAGTGGCCAGGATCCCTCTATCCCAATCAGGCCGTACTGATATGGTTCTCCGCTCGCAATAATCCGATTCCGAGAGGACTGTGATTTCATTGAGGTCAAATCCGTGCCCGTAGGTTTCGGTGCAGTTCTGGGATGGTCTGAAGAGCTTTCCGCTCTCGAGGAGCAGGCTTCCTGCGGGCCTGGCACTGCGGGCGTCGGACACGATTGGGTTTCGCGGATGCGATGTCCATTGCCCATCTAGAAGATCGTCGGAGTAAAAGAGGAACAACTCGACGTTCGGCGCGGCAGCTTCATTCTCGCTGACCGCGGTGAAAAGCCACCATTTGCCTGCATGATGCAATAATGTTGAATTGACCGCGCTGATGTTGGCGATCAACGTCTTTGTAAATCGCCATCGGTAGGGAAACTCCACACACTCATACAGATCAATCGTTTTGTTCGCTCTCGACTCAGGGACCATGTAGACTCTGCCATCCCATTCAAAAACAAATGGGTATGACAAGTGGTACGGCTTTTCGAGGACGCTGACCGGCATCTTCCAATTTCCAAGTTCATCCAGTTCGATCACCGAAATATGCCCTCGATTTTCCGCGCGAAGGAATTCCTCAATGAAGATGTAGTATTTTCCATCTCGTTGTGCGACGTGCGGGTCTGCCCAGAATTTGTCTTTGGAGGGCCTCAATACTTCGAAGGTCTTGAAGCCGTCGGTGATGCCCATCTTCAGGCTCAGCAGTACAAACCATTGACCCACATAGAAAAGTCTTCTAAGGAATTCTCTGGCGGTGCGCATGATGATTCTGCTCACGGGTATGATGGCCTCGATGCCGGAGGGGACGCTGCGTTTCCGGACCTGGGTAGTCAAGCTATTCTGGAATTTCGCGGTCTGCCGCCAGAATTCGGCCTCTCCGAGACGGTGCAGGGCCTCGATCTGACGAGGCAGGAAGGACGCGGCCGCCCAGAAGTAATAGCGCCGGTGTCGAGCAGGGGAAAACGGATAAGTGAAGAAGTGGGAGCGGTACAGGACGCGCCGCGAAAATCCGTCGCCGCCAACTGAAATCAACGCCGTGCCGGTCACGGTTCTGTTCTCGGCAACCTCCCAGAAGCCGGGAGGCCCACCTTGCATGATGGTGTCGTCCCCATGGTAGTAGTACCAGATTCCGTGCCTCGAAACATGCAGGTCCTCACACTGCAAGCACTCAAAGCCGATCCTGATCATGGCGTCCAGTTCGTATTTCCTGATGGCGGAGATATCCGGCTCCTTCAGAGAGCAGGCGGGCCCGGCCTGCACTGGGCTGACTCGGATCTCCGGCACGTTTGCCAGCAGCCCCCGGATGCTCGTGGGCGCAAACGGATCTGGCTCTTTCCGAAATATCCTCTCGTCTGCCCAGTTGAAAGCCGAATAGATCCATGTGTTCCCCGCTGAATCTCTTCGGCTGCGGCCGGCGCCATTTGAAATTGCGAGTACAAACTCGCCTGCGTCGCCGAGCGTAATGCGTTGAACGGCCCCTGCAAACCATGCAGGGACTTCAAAGAGTCCAACAGTATTCCCAGTCTCAGTTTCTTGGATAGCAAGGATGTCTTCCTACCAACCACGCTCCGCCACATCGACATCATGGAAATGTCGAGTCCGGTTTCCCCCTTCGCCGCGGCAACCTTCAATCCCCCTGCTGTATCAGATCAGTGCCGAGTCGAGTATTGAATTTGGCTGCAGGGGAGCTCCACCGGTATCGGCTGACTACGTAGGAATTGCAATAGAACGCGCACACGATCAGATCCTGCCCGGCGGGCATCAAACATAGCCCCATAGCCATCAAATGGCCCGCCTCGAATTACCACGGCATCACCAGACTTGAAGGTGTCCAACAGGGGCAGTCCGCCCGCCATGTTGATTGCATCCACCTTCCACCTGATCGCGAGGATCAGGCTCTCAGGCACCGATACTGGCGTGCGATCGACCAGGACGATTCCGACTGCGCCTGGCAACCAACGTAGAGCAGATAAATGGAATTGTCGGAGATCGACGTTCACAAAGAGGTACCCCGGGAAGTAGGGTACTCTCTTTCTGGCACGCGGATTGACAGGCTGAACGCGGATCCAGGGGTAGTACACTTCTAGGCGGCGCATCAGGAGCTGGTCGCGAAGAAACTCTTCCCTGCCCGTCTTGCTGTGCACCACGTACCAGAGAATCAACCATGATTTAGCGCATCCCGATCCATAATCCCGAAGACACAGTGCCCCAGGGTTTCTACTTGGGCACCAAGATTCCAGTCGCGACTCTTAGCACGCTGGCGGCCTTACGTAGATTGCTGAGGCGCACGTCGTTGTCATCAAAGGCATCAAAGTCCTCATAGCAGCCGCGCCAGATTTTCGCGGCGGTCGGCTCGCTGCAGCCACGCTTTCGCATTTCCCCGATGAATTCGTCGAACGTCATGTTGATTCTGGAAGCCAATTGCTGAACCTGGCTCGTCATGAGCCCTCCTCGACAGACCTCTTGAATTGCGTCCATCAGGCCCCTCCCTTTTTTGGCGCGCTGTTTCACTATTACGTTTAAGACGGGGAAACGGAAATTCGCACACAAATACGTTTCGGCTCGAGCCGAAAGTGAAACACCCAAAGCACCGCCCTCTGGTTGGATTCATCTCTATTGGGTCTTCCGGCTGATTGTTCTGGCTACTCCGCTATTCGGACATCCACGCGATGCCAGCTACGATGGTCTTCTCTAAGACTATTCTCTCAAACCTTACAAGTCTGTTGGCTTCATTATGCCAACGACTAGGGTCGCAAGCAAGTGACAAACGTCCTGTTCCCCAAAATTGACCAGAGATGTCTGACAACACCAATGTGATGCGAGTTGTCCGGAATACACCGCGGGCGATTTGGTTCAGCCACGCGTTCGAGGAGTAGCGCCGTGCAGGATGGCCGCGACATCCCAGCCACCGAGGTCGCGTGCTGCTAGGCTTCTAGATCCTTGCGCACCACGGACCTGATGACGATGGAACGGCCTAGGCTATCCGTCCCGGGTTTGTGGAGCGTGACGATGTTTGGCGGGACAGGTTGGCGGCCGCCCGGGCCCCGTGCTGGAACTGCTGCTCGAAGCCGGGATTGCGGTCCTTGTCCTCCCTCAGGATCTTGATCGCCACGTACCGGTCAAGCAGTGTGTCGCGCGCCCGGTAGATCGTGGCCATCCCGCCCGCACCGAATCGTTCGAGCAGTTGATAACGGTTGTTGAGCAGGCGGCCTTCATTGGGCTCGGACATCGTTGGCATTATAACGGGGATTGGCGGAGCGCTGCATTCGGCCCGCTGGCTGGATCGCGCGCACCATCGTCGTCGGCGCCGGATCTCGCGCAGCGTCCTGTGTCTATGAGCCAGGACATGGGGTTGACCGCGGAGCCACGCTAAGGCTCAAGAAAGGACCTCCGAGCGAATGCTCGGAGGTCCCGGTCTGGTTGTGATGCTAACGTGCGCCGGCTACGGCACCCCGAACCTCAATTGTTCATCGAGCGTTACATTGTTGTACGCCGGGAACACATACGAGTCGGATAGCAGGCTTGAAGGCAGCCCCATCAATTGGACAAAGCTGCTCCACTTCGCGCCATCCCCCAGGAGTCGCGTTCCGCCGCAATGATCTTCACGCCGGGCGTGCCCTGCACCACCACGGGCCCGCTATCCACACCAGCGTAGTTCACTCTCACAGCCTGACTCGGGTGCAACACATAGCTGCCCCTGAATATTCCACCGATGGTGACGGTCACCGTCGTATCGACCGTATCAACATTCCCAAACCGCAATTGCTCATCCACGGTGGTGTTGCTATACGCCGGGAACACGTATTTATCCGATACTTGGCCCGCAGGTAGACCCATCAACTGATTGTAGTCGCTCCAGGTCGTGCCGTCCCACCAGGAGTCGCGTTCCGCCGCAATGATCTTCACGTTGGGTGTGCCCTGCACCACCACGGGCCCGCTGTCCACACCGGCGTAGTTCACCCTCATAGCCTCACTTGGATGCAGCAAATAGCTGCCCCTGAATATCCCGCCGATCGTGACCGTGACCGTAGTATCCACCGTATCCACGTTCCCAAAACGCAGTTGCTCATCCAGCGTGACGTTGTTGTATGCCGGGAACACATAGGTATCCGTTACCTGGCTCGCAGGCAGTCCCATCAACTGCGCATAGCTGCTCCAGGTTTTGCCATCCCACCAGGAGTCCCGCTCTGCGGCGATGATCTTCACCCCCGGACTACCCTGGACCACCACCGGACCACTGTCCAACCCGGCGTAGTTCACTCTCACGGCCTGGCTGGGATGCAGCAGATAGCTGCCCCTGAATATCCCGCCGATCGTGACCGTCACCGTCGTATCCACCGTATCCACGTTCCCAAAACGCAGTTGCTCATCCAACGTGACGTTGTTGTATGCCGGGAACACATAGGTATCCGTTACCTGGCTCGCAGGCAGTCCCATCAACTGCGCATAGCTGCTCCAGGTTTTGCCGTCCCACCAGGAGTCCCGCTCCGCCGCAATGATCTTGGTGCCGTTTGTGCTGGCCACCTGCACCGGGCCGCTGTTCACGCCCGCGTAGTTCACCCGCGTGGCCTCACCGGGTAGCAGATAGTAGCTGCCCATCGGGCTGCCGCCGACCTTGACCTCGATCCGCGCGCAGTTCGCAACCGGCGCGGCCGTGAAGTCCTGTGCGGCCTGATCGCTCAGAATGTTGCTGTAGCTGTGGTTGAGTGGTGCGAAGCTGAAACACCCGAGCGACGGCGTGATCGTCCCGGACCAGCCGGAGGGAACCGTCAATGAGTAGTTCCCGCTGCCGTCAGCCACAGCCGTCTTCGGCGTGCCATCCGTCCAAGTCAGCGTCGCACCGGCCATTCCCGCATTTCCGGCGATGGTCACAGTGCTCAGCGGAGTAGAAGTCGTGCCGTTGAGGTAATCCTCAAGATTGGTATATCCATCGCCGTTGGCGTCCGCAGGCCCATCGGAGGCGTCGCTCGGATTCAGGCCGTGCAGCGTCTCCCAGACATCCGGCATTCCATCGTGGTCGCTATCCTGGCAAGGAGTTCCGCTGGCAGGCGTGATCCAACCTCCGACCTGAGAGGGGTCGTCAATGATGCCTCCGCTGGCATTGATGACATCATTGATGATCCGAGTGTCAATGGCGTCGCGTCGGCTGAACCAAGTCCCGTCGCAGTTAAGGCCCTGGTTGTTTCCGGCATCGGCTAAGACATCCCGATAGGCGGTAAATGCATCGGTCGTTGTCACCGCCGGCGCGACGGCCGGAGTTGTCACGATGATGCTCGAGCTCCCGCCCGAGCCTATGCTGACCCAGTTGGTCTCCGGCTGGCTGTCGCCGGTTCTGCTTGGGCCGATGTTTCCCTGAAGGTACACTTTGCCGGAGTACCATGTCCCCGAAATCCGCCGGGATGATTTTCAGGTCGGTATTCGACGTGCTGGACGGCCCCTTCTTGTGATAGTTGCCAATCCAATTGATGTAGCTTGCGCCGAGCGGACAGTTCAGCTGCTGGTGGGAAAAAGTGAACTCTGGATTGTACGTGACATTGTTGACCACCTGGGCGATGCCGCACATCTGCATGAGCGGATTCCGGTCGGCGTTGTGAGCCATCAGATTGTGCAGAATTGATATGTTTGCAGAGCCGATCGTGTTCTTGGCCTCGCTCCCGGCATATCCACCGATCATCAAGCCCTTGCTGTGACAGCCTTTGGAGTGGGTGCTGCAGTTCAAACCTTCGGAGATGAGTGACCACTGGATGGTCGCGGCGGTGACGCGATACCAGGTCTCAATGTCCGAATCAACCCCCCAGCTGTAGGTATTATGATCAATCATGATGTTGTAGAGCTCGACGCCACTCGCTGCGATCTGATTCCCGTGATTCTCACCTCCGGGGCCGGGCCGCACAGTGAGGTAGCGCATGATGACGTCATGGGTCTTGGTGGAGAACGCCTCGGTGCTGGTACCCAGCCTGACCGTGATTCCGCCCCCGGGCGCCGTTTGGCCAGCTATGGTGATATACGGATTGCGAATTGTCAAGGGGCTGCTCAGGCTGATCAGCCCGCCTGTCTTGAATATGCAGATCCTCGGGCCGCTGGCTTCGATGCAGTTGCGCAGACTTCCGCTGCCCGCGTCGTTGGTGTTGGTGACTTCATAGACCAATCCGCCCCGGCCGCCCACCGCGTTCGCACCAAACCCCTCCGCCCCCGGGAAGGCTAGAATGCTTGTCCCCGCGGTTGACACGGCGCTCCTCGTGGTGTTCTCCGCCGAGACGTATCCTCTGGAATTCGCCAAGGACCGTACGGAGACGGATTGTGCGGAAGTTGGAGCCGCGATCGCCACGCCGATCGCAAGTGAACATATCCAACGATATTGTAGCCTCACGGGTACCTCCGTTTCGTGTTGCTCAGCCGCAACAAAGCAAAGCGGCCTCTTCGCGCGGGAGCCTGGGGATGAGTTCGATGTGAGGCTGGCTATGCAGGGGGCCTGTTGGCGAGGAATGAGCGTCTTTCACGGACTCGGCCCGGCCTCGTGGTTCTCTTGGTATGCCGAGTGGACGCTCGCGTCGCGGGCAGAGGTGACAATCTGCCCTGCCGGCGGCGCGGATTATCGCAGGATCCCGGCCAGGATGGATCTGGCTTACAAATGTGAAAGGTGCTTTCTTCGGCGGGCATTCTTGCACGGTGCAAAATGAGAGAACTCTCTACGTAATTGAAAGGAAGATCGAGCCAGAACCTTGAGGTTGGCGCGGTTAGAGGAAACTGGACCCCGACCGTCCAGAATCACGAAACGGCAGCTCACCATCGATCGGTTCCGGCTGCTCCATCGAGAGATCGCTCTGAACCGGCCCCGGAATGGAACTCGATTGCACATGGGCGCCCGCGCCCTCGTCCATGCCCTCACGACTTGCGAACTTGCTCAGAGGGACTAGAGGACCGAGACCGTTAATCCAAATGCAACGGCGGACTGTGCAGTCCGCCGTTCCTTCTGGCATCAAGCATCAACGATCGCGGGCTCGGATCGCGACCCGCTACCTGCCGGGTAGGTTACCTGTTTGGCAACTACGTCACCTCCGACACCACGGTGATGCAGCTTGTGCTGCTGCCGAAACCAAATGCCGGCGTGGAGAACCCTCGCGTTGAGCCCCCAGCGAACCAATTGCCCGTCGCCTCCTCGAAGACCGCGGGATCCGCCTTGCCATCCGCATCGTAGTTGCCCTTGGACGGATTTCCCATCCGCGCGACGAATCTCGCGCCGTGTCCTGGGGACGACGAGAGGCATCCACCGGACCTCCAGTGGCGGCCTGAGCCGGGGCGTGGCGGCAAGGCGATCACGGCACCGCCGTCCTCAACTGTGTGTCGACGTCGAAGTTGTTGTACCATGGGAACAGGTAGGCGGTCGTCGAATAATCGTCCGGGTAGCCCATCTGCGTCCCGCTCATCGCCTAGATCAACCGAATCGTGGGCAGCTGAGCGGTCTCTCCTCGCTCCTCCACTGTTCCTTCTTCCTCACCCGTCATAATCCCCTCATGCGCAAGGGCCTCCTCCTCTACAATCCCGCCGCGGGACGCCTCCCGGTCAAGCGCTTCGTGCGCAGCATCATGCGTCCGCTGCGCCTCGCCCTCGCCGCTAACATCTCCTCTCTCCCTGCAGCTCGACGCCTAACGTGAATGCACCGTCCCACTGTTGTCATCTCGGGCGCGCAAGGTTGAAACCCCTGCCTCTGGTGGAAGCAGCCGCGAATCAAGACCTCCGCGGCGTACGGCCGCGGAGGTCCTGTGGATCACGAATTACACTTGCCGTTTGGCCGTCTTACGGCACCCCGAACCTCAATTGCTCATCGAGCGTCACATTGTTGTACGCGGGGAACACATACGAGTTGGATAGCAGGCTTGAAGGCAGCCCCATCAATTGGACAAAGCTGCTCCACTTCGCGCCATCCCACCAGGAGTCCCGCTCTGCGGCGATGATCTTCACCCCCGGAGTACCCTGGACCACCACCGGCCCACTGTCCACACCGGCGTAGTTCACTCTCACAGCCTGGCCGGGGTGCAGCAAATAGCTGCCCCTGACTACCCCGCCGATCGTGACCGTCACCGTCGTATCCACCGTGTCCACGTTCCCAAACCGCAGTTGTTCATCGAGTGTCACATTGTTGTACGCCGGGAACACATACGTATCCGATACCTGGCCCGCAGGTAGACCCATCAGCTGATTGTAGTCACTCCAGGTCGTGCCATCCCACCAGGAGTCGCGCTCCGCCGCAATGATCTTCACATTGGGCGTGCCCTGCACCACCACCGGACCGCTGTCCACACCGGCGTAGTTCACTCTTACAGCCTGACTTGGATGCAGCAAATAGCTGCCCCTGAATATCCCGCCGATCGTGACCGTCACCGTAGTATCCACCGTATCCACGTTCCCAAACCGCAGTTGCTCATCCAGCGTGACGTTGTTGTATGCCGGGAACACATACGTATCCGTTACCTGGCTCGCAGGCAGTCCCATCAACTGAGCATAGCTGCTCCAGGTCTTGCCGTCCCACCAGGAGTTGCGTTCCGCCGCAATGATCTTCACGTTGGGTGTGCCCTGTACCACCACGGGCCCGCTGTCCACACCGGCATAATTCACTCTCACGGCCTGGCTGGGATGCAGCAGATAGCTGCCCCTGAATATCCCGCCGATCGTGACCGTCACCGTCGTATCCACCGTATCCACGTTCCCAAACCGCAGTTGCTCATCCAACGTGACGTTGTTGTACGCCGGGAACACATACGTATCCGATACCTGACCGGCAGGCAGCCCCATCACCTGAGCGTAGTCGCTCCAAGTCTTGCCATCCCACCAGGAGTCCCGCTCGGCTGCAATGATGTGCGTGCCATTTGTGCTGGCAACCACCACGGGACCACTATCTACGCCCGCGTAGCTTGCCCGCGCGGCTTCACCCGGCAGCACACCGTAGTACCCCATCGTGCTGCCGCCGACCTTGACCTCGATGGGCGCGCAGTTCGCAATCGGCACGGCCGTGAAGTCCTGTACGCCCTGATCGCTCAGAATGTTGCTGTAGCTGTGGCTTGGCAAAGTGAACGCGTAACACGCACGCGATGGCGTGACCGTGCCGGACCAGCCGGAGGGAACCATCAATGAGTAATTCCCGCTGCCATCGGCGGCGGTCGTCTTCGGCGTGGCATCCATCCAACTTAGCGTGGCGCCGCCGACGCCCGCATTGCCGGAAATCGTGCACGCAATCCGACTGACGTGGAACTGCAGCGTGCCGCCCGTATGCCCGGCCACCTCGATATAATAGGTGGTCCCGACGTTTGTATTGAACCGGAGCTCGGATTGGAGCGTGTTCCCCGCATCGTCATTGCATGCGACCGCGGACAAACTTCCACGCGCCCCCGTCCAAACGGCCAGGTTGGTATCGTAGCTCGACCCGAAGGTATCCACTGATACTGCACTGCTGTCGGATGGCACATACCGGTACCAAGCCGTCACCAGACTGGGCGTCAGTCCGCACGTGGCCGCGGTCGGATCATCGCTTGCCGCGCTCATCAGTGAGGTATCCCGCGTCTCGCTGAACGGCAACGCGGCCACATCGATCGGCGTATCGATGTCATCGCCCTGGATTCCGTGGGCCTTGATCCAGCCTCCGCCGGGCGCGACCGTCGTGGTCGCATTGGTCCAATCCTGGGTCGACATGCTCAGCGTCCAATCCTCGACTTGCAGGTCGGCGTTCGGGAACCCCCAGTGGACGTGGAACCATCCGTCCGGCTGGCTAGCCCAGCCGCAGCCCGAGCCAGTCGTTCCGAACGATCCCACCTTCATTGTCCCGAGCTCGGCACCTTGGCTGAATGAGGTCCCGACAAGGAGGCTCGCGCTGTCTTGAAGGTGAGTGTAGAAGAAGTCCCCCAGTAGGATGGCGACATTGTTCGAATCCGCGCACTTGTAGCCGATGGTCCCGGCCTCGGAGGCAAGCAGCCGATTCGGAGCGTGACCGGCGCTTGTGTTCCCGTCCGACATCATGTCGACCGCCTTCCATCCGACGTGGGAGCCGAACGAGAAGCCGTTGTCGTGTACCCCGCCGTTGCCATAGAACATGGACGTATTGGATTGCCACGGGAAGACAAAGCTGCCGGCAGCAGGCGCGCTCGCTGGCGCGCTTGGTGCCCCACGCGCGCCTAGGTTATGTTTTGCGGTCTCATCCAGGAATGCCTCTGGCGCCTCGACCAGCAGCTGATCGAACCCGACTGCACCTCGCACTGCACCTTCCCAATCGCCCCGTGTTCCGCGTCGAAACAGCAGGAGCCCCAACCACGTGCTGTCATTGATGCTCCAGGTGGATCCGGCGTGCGCCCGGGCCAAGCCCAGCACGGATACCAGCGCCCAGTCATTCTCCTGCCGTACATCGGTGATCGCAAAATAGACCGAGTCACCAAACAGATCCGGGGCCTCGCTCAACGCCGCGACGGTGGCCGCTTGCATTCCATCACTGACGCTCACAGTTCCCGGGAGCATGTGGATCGCTCCGGCTTGCGCCGGCGGCCCAGCCGCGGCTTTGTTGATCCCGGCCGTTGAGAGCAGCAAGACGCATAACAAGACCACAGACGACAACTTGAGAATCGACGGGAGAATCAATTTGCTATTCATGGGCTCTTCTCAGTATACATTTGACGGCACACACGCGAACGGGGCATGGATGTCATTTGCATGTCAATTCCGCGATTCACTCACACAAACAGGGCAGCGACCTCATCGGCCGCCGCCCTGATCCACTTGGTTCCTGACTCGCACTATTGATGGGGATCGCCGTCCGCGTTGATGCCGGGCGTCGCTTGCGTCTCCACCCGGTATAATCTCCTCGTGCGCAAGGGTCTCCTCCTCTACAATCCCGCCGCGGGACGCCTCCCGGTCAAGCGCTACGTGCGCAGCATCATGCGTCCGCTGCGCCTCGCCGGCTGGCAGGTCGAGATCGCCGAGACCCTCAGTGGCAGTCACGCCACCAGCGTCGCCCGCCTTGCAGCCGTCGAGAAATACGATGCGGTCTTTGCCATCGGCGGCGATGGGACTCTGGGGCATGTCGCCAACGGCCTGCTCAATACGGACACCGCCCTGGCTGCCCTGCCCGCGGGAACGATGAACGTCTGGGCCACGGAGATGGGCCAGCGTCCATTCGACTGGTGGCACCCGCGCGCCCTGAGCGAGAACGCGCGCCTGCTTGCGAACGCGCCGACCTACTGCGTCGACGCCGGCATCTGCAATGGGCACGCCTTCCTGTTGTGGTCCGGCATCGGTCTCGACGCCGAGATCATCCGCCAGCTGGAGCCGCGCCCACGCGTCGAGAAATACGTCTCGGTCCCGCAGTATGTAGCTGCCACCGTCTGGAACGTCGCGGTCTGGCACGGCATGGACCTGCGCGTGTGGGCCGATGATCAGCAGGTCGATGGCCATTATCTGCTTGCGGTCGCAACCAATATCCGCAAATATGTCGGCGGCCTGGCCGTCCTCTCACCCGACGCGTTCATCGACGACGGCGAAATGGACCTGTGGCTCATCAACGGCAGCACACTTGCAGATGCCATCCGGGCCTTCTTCGAGGTGCTGGCCGGCGTTCACGTCAACAGCGACCAGGTCCGCCGCCTGCCCTTCCGCTCGGCGCGGGTCGAGTCCGATACCGCCTTCGCGATCCAGATGGATGGCGAGCCGATGCTGGGAGGTAAACAGGCTGAGCTCAGCGTTCAGAAGCGGGCCTTGAAGATACTGGTCCCTCCGGCTGCATCGAGGCTGCTCAAAGAGAAACCCTGTTCATGAGCCGCCTCCGCCTCGCTCTTCGACGCAATCCGCTCTCTGTTCTTCTTCTGGCGCTGCCCTTCACCCTGATCGCGCAGCTGCGCGGCTGGCCGCCGGTGGCGGTCTTCATCCTGGCCGCCATCGGTATCATTCCCCTCGCTTCATATATAGGTCAGGCCACCGAGGACCTGGCTACTCACACCGACCCGCGCATGGGCGCGCTGCTCAATGCCACCCTCGGCAACGCCGCCGAGCTGATCATCACAATCGCCGCCGTGCGCGCCGGACTGTTGGAGCTCGTCAAGGCCTCCATCACCGGTTCGATCATCGGCAACCTTCTACTCGTGCTTGGCTTTGCCATGGCCGTTGGCGGCATCCGTCACGGCACGCAGCGCTTCAACCAGCGCAATGCCAGCCGCAACGCGATCCTGCTCGTGCTGGCCGTGATCACCCTCGTCATCCCGTCCGTGTTCAGCGCCTCCCTCGGCGGCGGAACCCCGACCACCCTGAGCGCGGCCAGCCGCTCTCCGGTCGAGGCCTTGAGCGTGGGCGTGGCGGTCGTCATGATCGCCATGTATGCCCTCGGTTTGTTCGATTCCGCCCGTACGAAAGAGACTCCGCTCTCCACCACTCTCCCCAAGCGCGACGCTCCGGCCTGGACGCTCGGGCAGAGCATCGCCATCCTGGCTGTCTCAACCCTGGGCGTCGTCTGGCTCAGCGAAGCCCTGGTCGAAGTGGCCGAGGCGGTCATCCAGGGCCTGGGCATTTCCGAGTTCTTCATGGGCATCATCCTGGTTCCCTTGATCGGCAACGTGGCCGAGCATCTGGTCTCGGTCCAGCTGGCCCTCAAGAATAAGATGGATCTCAGCACCGAGATCGCCATCTCCTCCAGCCTGCAGATCGCCCTCTTCGTCGCGCCGCTGCTGGTCTTCGTCAGCCTGCTGCTTGGGCATCCGCTGCAGCTCATCTTCAACCGCTTCGAGCTTCTGGCTCTGCTGGCCGCGGTTGTCATCGCGGTCCTCGTCTCCTCCGATGGCGAGTTCGACCTGGCTCGAAGGCGCCGGTCTGCTCGCGATCTACCTCGTCCTAGGCCTGGCCTTTTTCCTGCTGCCTTGAGCTTGCCGTGAGAATGCCTTGAGAATGCCATGAGTTGGCGCCACCGCCAGCCAACCAGCCTCTTCAATACCTGGACCTGCACCGGCGCGTTCGCCGTCGCCGGCTGCCTGCTTCTGACGACGCTTCTCTCCATCGGCTGGTTCGCCCGCCGTCCATCCGAGAAGCTCGGCTTTGTCCCGGCTGACCTGACTATCATCGCGCCCTCAACGGCCACCCTCAGCCCGACTCTCACGCCGACTCCGGGCGGTACGGCCACGGTCGCGCCGGGTCAGATCGGCATCGGCGGCTACGTCCAGATCACCGGAACGCAGGGCGCGGGCCTGCGCATCCGTTCCGCTCCCGGCCAAAGCAGCGACACCGTCTTCGTCGGCGAGGAGTCCGAAACCTTCCGGGTGAAGGACGGCCCGCAGCAGGTGGACGGCTACACCTGGTGGTACATCGTGGCGCCCTACGATACGCAGCGCGCCGGCTGGGCCGCCTCCGATTTCCTGGCGGCCGTTGCCTCCCCATGATTTCCCAGAACCGGGCGTCCTGTGGAATCCCCGAGGGAAAGTCGAAGGATCCCGCCTCTCTTGGCAGGAGGGTGGGGGGATGGGCCAATAACCCCTGCGAATGGTTCCGTTTGGACAACAACGATGACCGAGAAGCCAAACAGCATTACCGTCAACAAGAAGACCCGTGAGTTCACCATCAACTGGGATGACGGCCACGCCAGCGTCTATCCCTTTGGCTTGCTGCGCGCGGCCTGTCCCTGCGCCGCCTGCCGCGGCGGCCACGAGAACATGCGCTCCGAGCCGGATCCCGGTGTCTTCAACCTGCAGCTCGAAGATTCACCTTCCACACGCATCAGCAACGTCAAGGCCGTCGGCTCTTACGCGCTGACCATCGTCTGGGATGATGGTCACGACTACGGCATCTACAACTGGCATTACCTGCGCGCCCTCTGCCCCTGCCCGGAGGACGGGCAGAAGTACGGCGGCAATCCTGGATCCTAAGAGACGTGGACCAGTCGGCCCGCACCGGGGCCAAGCGCACAAACGCAATTTGCATCTTCGAGTGCACACACAGCGTGATTGATTTCACATGCAAGGACCTATGGGGGTTGGCAAATGCTCTTCATATCGCTAAAATAGTCGTGTCGATCGCATAGGATCCGCCGATCTCTTGCGTCTTACTGGTGAAAGGAGCTTACGTGCGAACCAGGCCGTTCTTAATAGTGTCAGTTGTACTTGCTTTCTCCCTGTTGCTTGTCAATTCAGCCTCTGCCCTCTTCCTGCCCAGCAATGACCAGGCAGCCACGTTGGTGCTTGGCCAGTCGGATTTCACCAGCAGCGCCCCTTCACTCAGCCAGAACGGGCTGGACCAGCCATTTGACATGGCGGTGGACCCCACCACTGGCAAGGTCTTTGTGAGTGATCTGGGCAACGGCCGCGTGCTGCGCTTCGACAATGTTGCCGCGCTGACCAACGGAGCCGCTGCCGAAGCAGTCCTCGGCAAGCCGGATTTCGCCACCAACGGTGCGTTCGATGCCAGCCAGAGCAACTTCAGCCTCCCCGCCGGACTCGCTGTGGATGCCAGTGGTCGTCTGTGGGTCGCTGATTTCTTTTTCAACCGCGTCCTGCGCTTCGACAATGCGGCCGCCAAAGCCAACGGCGCCAACGCTGATGGTGTCCTCGGCCAGTCGGACTTTACCAGCAGCGCTTTTAGCACCACGCAGAACGGCATGTCTTTCCCCTCAGGCTTGACGATGGACGGGACCGGTCGTCTGTACGTGGCAGAGCAGGGCAACAATCGCATTCTTGCCTTCGATGCCGCGGCCAGTCTCCCCAATGGTGCCAATGCCAGCTACGTGCTCGGCCAGCCGGACTTCGTCACTGCAACCAGCAACACCGGCGGCATCTCCGCCACTACGCTCTTCCAGCCCCAGGGCCTATTCTTCGACCCGGCCGCCAAGGTCTTGTGGGTGGCTGATCACCTGAACAACCGTGTCCTGATGTATGGGCAACCATACGCCACCCTCCACATCCTGCCGTTCATCGGCTTGGTTCGCCTCTTCCTCCCTCCGGGCGCGACCCCCATCGGCTCCATCTCCATCCAAACCCAGGATGGCACCCTCCACACCTTCGATGTGTCGCCCGATGTCAGGATCCTCCCAAGAGGGCGCGCGGGGCAGCTTGGCGTCGGCTCGTTCGTGACCCTCCTCGCCCGAATGGATCCCTCCACCGGTCATATGACGGTCTTCCAGATCGTGGTGCACCCCGAAGGTGGCGGCCCGGGCTTCCCAACTCTGATCCCGACTCCCACTGCCACTCCCGTTAGCGTGCCGGGTTCCGTCCCCTAGACTCTCAGCCAGCACACTCCGAGCTGTGCAAGAAAGCATGACGCTCACCTCCCGGTGAGCGTCATGTTTGTCCGATTGACGTAGGCTCTCTGCCCGGCGCACATCCGGGTGTCGGCCGCGGATTTCAGCTTCTACTGATCTTCCTCACGGCGTCTTCGTTGCCGCTGGCGCGACCTTCACTGTCGGCGTCGATGTCTGGGGTGCGGGCGTGGCCGTGCTGCCTGGCCGGGCAGTCGGCGATCGCGTCGTCGTAGGCGTTGGCCCCGTGGCCGTCGGCCTCGGCACAGTCGGCACGGAAAGTTGTTTCAAGTGATCCTGTGCCGTCTGACGCATCTCCGCCGTCATGTCGCTGGTCGACATGGCCAGCAGCGTCTTCCAGTCCCTGATCGCGTCCGCGTAGCTCTGGCGTCCCTCCTGGCTCAGCGCTCGCCAGTAGATCGCCAGCGCAAGCTCCGTGTCGTTCTTCGCCTTGGCCTTGGCGGTCTCGGCCTGCAGGTAGGCCGATCCGTAGGTCCCCCTCTGGTAGTAGATCTCCGTCATCCCAATATTGGCGTCGAACGAATCGGGGAAGAACGCGATCGCCTTCTCGAAATTGATCTGGGCGCCGGCCAGGTTGTCGAGTTGCAGGTACGATGTCCCAAGATACGTATAGGCCTGGACTTGATTCGGATCGTACTGGACGGCCCTGCCCAGCGCATCGATCGCAGCCCGATAATCGCCGGTTTCCGTGTACGCCTGTCCCAAGAGTGCATAGGCGGCGCCGTCCTCCGGCTCATAGATCAGGTAGGTCTGCAGAGGCTTGATGGCTTCGGCATATTTCCCGTTGGCAATATAGGCTTTCCCAAGATAGTAGTACGAAGCCAGCATTGTCAGGTCGATACTGTTCGCCTTCTGGGCTGCCGCCAGCGCCTTGGCGTTGTCATCCTGCAGCAGGTACGCCTGTGCGAATGCCAGTTGCACCAGGGCCGAGTCCGGCATCAGTCTGCTGGCTTGCTGGATGTCGGGGAGGGCTGCATTGAAATTCTTCCGGGCCAGGTTGGCGGTGGCCCGGTCGAGGTAGGCCTCGCCGTACTGCGGATCGGTGCGTATCGCCAGGTCGTACAGCTGCGTCGTATCCGCCCCGGGATCGATGCAGGCGCGCGCCCGCGCCAGGCCGACATATCCGGGCGCGAACGCCTTGTTGATCTTGAGCGAGTTGTTGTAGTAGTCCAGGGCGCTTCTGCAGTCCCCCTCAGCCCGATAGCCCTCGCCGATATAGTACGCCACATCCGCCGCCTCGGGCTCCGCCTGCTGGATCTGCTCCATCTCCCGGATGAACTCGGCCCAATTCCCCTGCTGGTACGCGGCCCGGGCGGCCCGAAAGATGTCCTGCGATACCGGCGGCCGGGGCGTATTGACGTACAACGAGGTGGGCGTGTAGAACACTCCGGCTAGTTGTGCCAGCGGCGTCGGTTTTCCCCGCACGGGCGTAGCCAATGTGGCCGCGTTCACGAATGTCGGTGTCAGCGTGTAAGTCGGAGACGGACCGGCCGTCCAGAATAGGCTCTGGCGGAAGATGGCGGGGTGCCAGTGGCCGAAGCCGTACACCACCGCGCCGACCAGCGCCGCGCCCGCCAGCACCACCATCGCCAGGCGCGCCACCGGGCTCGAAACGGTGGCCCGCCAACCGCTCTCATGGGGCTTCTCGTGTGCCAGCAGGAGCTTCTCTTCCCATGGCCTGCGCCGATTGAGCGGGAACGGCGGAAGGTTCTCGGCCGGAGGCAGCGCTCCGAACAGCCTGAGACCGCGTTGGGCCGTTCCATTGTCCGGGTCGAGCGTGAGTGCTGTCTGCAGGCAGTAGATGCGCTCCTTGGTGGTGTCCACCACCGCGCTCATCCACACCCAGTACGTCGCCTCTTTCTGATTGGCCTTGATCAGGCGCGTCAAGATATCCTTGGCGCGGGCTCTTTCGCCCCGCCGCAGCGCCTCGATCGCGTCCTGCAGCATGGTGTCGATCTCTTCGGCCATGTCAGACAGATTGCCTCGCTGTGATTGTAGTCCAGGGACCGCCCGGTCCCCCGTACAGATTCGTTGTTCTCGCCGCCTCGCCGCCCTTACTCGTGGAATTCCTCGACCTGGTACGTGAGCACTTCAAGATGTTTGCGGCGCCATGTATCGGGGGCTGCCCCCATTTTGGCGCACAGGTGACTCAGGAACTCGGCCTTATCGGGGATCTTCTCCCAGACCTGCGGCAGGAAGGTCGCCCGCCGGAATCCATCCCGTAGGATCACCCCATCCACCTGCGGGCGCAGGTGCTCCAGCAGGTCTTGCGCGTCGCGGTATTCCAGCTGCTTGGGGAATGTCAGTCGCGAGATCTCGATCTCGATCTGGTTCAGTTCGTCGGAGCTGACCGGCGGGAAGCGTGGATCCTCCAGCGCCGCGGCCAGCGCATGCTCCCGCACATCCCACGCCAGCGGCTGGTACGGCTCCAACGCGCCGATGCAGCCGCGCAGTTCGCCCCGGATCGTAAGCGTTATGAATGCGGCGCCCGGCGCCTTCAGGTTCGGCGTCAGGGTCTCCAGCTCGAGCTTCGGCAGTTCTTCCCCGCAAACCCCGCGCTGCAGGGTCGCCCGCGCCAGCCCCAGTAGTATCTTTCGTTCCTCAGCTGTCAGTTGATCGTCCATTCGCCCACCTTCACTTCTCCTGCACAGGCCGTACTGCTACAGTCTACTCCTCCAGGCGCCGGTACGCACGGTCGTGGTAGATCAGCGGCGTATCGTGATCGTCGCCTCGGACGGCCACCACCTCACCAATAAAGAGCGTGTTCATTCCCACCCGGACCGTCTGCGACACCCTGCAGTCCAGGCACGCCAGCCCGCCTCGGATCAGTGGCGTGCCGGTCACAAAGGTCTCCGTCTCCAGGCCGTCCAACCCATGGTTCCTGCCCGGGGGCCGGTCGGCGAACCGCTCCGACAGCCCCTCCTGGCCTGCCGCCAGGATCGTCACCCCAAAGGCGCCCCCCCGGCTGACCATCTCGTGTGTGCGGCTGCTCGTCTGCAGGCTGACCATAATCAGTGGTGGATCCAGGGAAATGGACGTGAAGGAACTCACCGTCATGCCGTGCTGCTCGCCGTCGTACGCGGCGGTCACGATGGCAACCCCCGACGTCCAGGCCCGCATGGCCGTCCGGAGTTGTTCGGCATCAAGCGTCATTGGCTTCGTCTCAGTCGTCTATTCATCATAACGGCGCCGAAAATGGGTGTCAAGGCTGGGGGCCAAAGGCCGTCTTCCAGCGCTGCGTGGTCAAAAATACCCTTGCAATTTCGCATAAAGATAGTACGATGATGGGCAATGGATGGATTGTCAGACAGGTCTGCTGCGACGGTGACATCGCGCTCCCGCCCGAAGACTCTGCCGCGCCATACAGACGACGCTGCTGGTCGCAGTCCTCCTCGCGACCGTGTTCGTCGCCTGGACCCCGACCAGCCTCTCCGCCACCTCTTTCTCGGACCGTTTGGCCTTGCTCCTGACCCCTCAGGCGTCCCGTGGAGACCTGGCTTCCACCGTTCAGCCCGCCTTGCGGGTCGGCATCGTCGCCGGTCACTCCGGCAACGACTCGGGCGCCGTCTGCGTGGACAATACCGGCCAGGTCACCCTGACCGAGGCCGACGTCAACCTGAAGATCGCCACCCTTGTCCAGAAGAAACTGGTCGATGATGGCTTCCAGGTCGACCTCCTCAACGAGTTCGACACCCGTCTGAACGGCTACCGCGCCGTGGCGGTCGTCTCCATCCACAACGATTCCTGCGAGTACATCAATGACCAGGCCACGGGCTTCAAGGTCGCGGCCGCCCTCAACACCCGCGACACAAACCGCGCCAACCGCCTGCAGGCCTGCCTAGTCGACCGCTATCATGCCGCCACCGGCCTGCCCTTCCATCCCGGCAGTGTCACGCCCGACATGACGAGCTACCACGCCTTCTCCGAAATCGACCCGAACACCATCGCCGCCATCATCGAGACCGGATTCTTGAACCTCGACCAGGAGATCCTGACCCAGCACACGGATCAGGTCGCGGACGGCGTGGTCAACGGCATCCTTTGCTTTATCAATAATGAGAACGTCGAACCGACTCCCACGCCGGCGGGAACACCATGAGCAGCCATCTTACCGAAGCTCGTCTAGCGGTCCAGAAAGCACGCGAAGCCCTGCGCAACAATGATCGCAGCCAGGCCCGACAGTGGGCAGAGCAGGCTGCCCGGCTTGCCCCCAAGCTGGAGGATCCCTGGCTCATTCTCGCGGCCGTGGCCAGCCCGCGTGCCAGCCTTGAGTACATCCGCACCGCGCTGAAGATCAATCCCAATAGTCCCCGTGCCCGCCGCGGCATGCAGTGGGCGATGCAGCGTTTGCGCGAGCCGGACGCTCCAGCCGCTGAGACCAGGGAAGCCCTCCCGGTCACAGCCGCCAAGCCCAAGGTTGCAGCTCAACCCGCTCCTCGTCGTCCCGTTAAACGCAGCCCGGTCTTCCCCGTGATGCTGTTGGGACTTGGCTGCCTGGTCTGCGCTGCAGCCGCCTGGTCGGCCAGTCAAATGCCGGCCGTCGCCGCCATGCTTCGCCAGTCCCCACTCGTCGCCGCGACCCCGCACCCACCCTCCTGGGCACAGGTCGCCATCCCGCGTCCCACAGGTGCCGGGATCGCAAAGGCGCAGCTCCTGGAGGAGGCAGCCACCCCCACACCAGAGGTCGCCTCGACCCCGGCTGCGACTGAGGTGGCCGGCGAGCCAACTCTTTCCACAGATCTGTCCCCAGCTTTGCCCACAGAACAGCCAACCGAGATGGCGGCTGAGCTGCCCACCGAAATGCCGACCGAGGCTGCCACCGAACCGCCGACAGCCGAGCCTACCTGGGCCGGCTCTCTGACCATGGAGTATGTGCAGGACACGCCGACCTCAGAACGCCCGACCCCTGCTCCCGCAGCTACGCCGGCGCCGCCCGATGTCGTTGCGGCCGGCGTCCACTGGATCGACGTCAACCTCACCCAGCAGATGGTCTATGCCTATGCCGGTGATACAGTTGTCAATTCTTTCCCCGTCTCAACCGGCACCTGGCTGCATCCCACGGTCACCGGCTCGTATCACATCTACGTCAAGCTGCGCTACACCGACATGAGTGGGCCGGACTACTACCTGCCGAATGTGCCCTACACCATGTACTTCTTCCAGGGCTACGGGCTGCATGGCACCTACTGGCACCACAATTTTGGGACGCCCATGAGTCACGGCTGTGTGAACCTCAGCATTCCCGATTCAGCCTGGCTCTACAACTTCGCTTCGGTCGGCACGCTCGTTAAAGTGCACTACTAATCCTCCGCGCGGCCCACCAACCAGGGATCTCCTTAGACCGGCGCCGGTCTTCTTCGACTCTGGTCGTCCATTGCATTGAGCCACTGAGAATCACATTAGACTTGCGGCGCCTGCTTTCGCCGCCTTCCTGAATTCAGATACAATTCATGGGCTCGTATGATGAATCTGCCGTTCTCGCGCCGCGATTTTCTAAAGGTCTCGGCAGCCGGCATGCTGGGCGCCTGGCTCGCCGACCTCGGGCTTGACCGCGCCCTGGCGGCCTCTCTCACCCAGGGACGCATGACCCTCAGCGGCATCGGCCTCTACAGCGATCCTTCCATTAAGTCGAAGAAGCTGCACTCCTTCGGCCGGGATGAGGTCGTGAGCCTCACCGGCGAGGTCGACGGCGACCCCGGCAATCCCTACAACCGCACATGGTTCCAGATCAACGGTCAAGGCTACAGCTACTCGGGCTGGATCCAGCCCGTCGAGACCAATTATCAGAAACCGGTCTTTGACATCCCCACCAGCGGCCAGCTCGGCGAAGTGACCGTCCCCTATAGCATCACGCGGCTGCAGCCCAGTTCATGGGCCGCCAGCGGCTATCGCATCTACTACGCCACCACTCACTGGGTCACCGGCATCGGGGTCAACTCCTACGAGAAGTCCATCTGGTATGAGATCTACGATAGACATCTCGACCAGTCCTTCTACGTCTCTTCCGCTGACCTGCGCCTCGTGCCGGACGATGAACTATCCCCGCTCTCCACGAACGTTCCCCCGCCCCTCAAGCACATCCACATGGATACTGCCACGCAGTCCGTGACGGCCTTCGAGGGCGATACGGCCGTTCTGGCCGCCCGCTGCTCCAGCGGCGGCAGGGGCACCAAGACCCCGCTCGGTCAGTTCCAGACCTTCCACAAGTGGCCGACGGTCCACATGACCAATGACGGCGAGGCCGGCGCCGGCCGCGGCTACGACCTGCCCGGCGTCCCCTGGGTTAGTTTCTTCACCGGTACGGGCATCTCGTTCCACGGCACTTACTGGCACAATGATTACGGCACCCCGCGCAGTCATGGCTGCGTCAATCTCCTCCCGGCCGACGCCAAGTTCATCTATCGCTGGACCAGCCCGGTTGTCCCGCCGGGCACGCAGTACCTCAACAAACCGGGGCAGGGCACTGCCGTCGAGATCGTTTCCTCGAACGCATAGGGCGCAGGCCTGTTAAGCCAGCCTGCGGATTACATCATGGCCAAACAACCTCTGTTCGCAGGCCTCGTCGTTGACGAGAACGACCGCGTGGTCGATACCGCGCTCGTCGGCGACGAGCCCTTCTACGTCGTCGACGACGCCGGCTTCAAGCGCCATATCCCGGCCTCGGAGATCGACCGCCAGGTCCTCGTCCACATGCAGGAGATGATGAAGGGCAGCGAAGACCTGCTCTCCGAGCAGGCTGCCAAAATGCTCGGTCAGGACGACATCTTCTCCAAGGCGATGATCGAGCAGCAGCTCAAGAACATCGACCGCCAGTTCGAACCCCTCATGCAGCAGGGTCTCCCCGAGGAGTCCCGCGCCTACCTGGGTATGCTGGGTTTGAAGGTGATCGTCAACATCCACGGCGAGGTCGTGCGCATCGATCAGCCTGGCACGACCGAGCCTGGAGACGGCGAAGGGGAATAACCCCCAACTTCCTCGTCACTAGGATGCATATGGCCAACCAGACGGGACTCCGCAGCCTGCCGCGCAACATCTGGGTCGTCACCGCGACCTCGTTCCTCACCGACATCTCGTCGGACATGATCTTCAACCTGATCCCGCTGTTCCTCGCCAATGTCCTCGGCGTGGGCACGGCGGTCATCGGCTTGATCGACGGCATCGCCGAGACGACGGCCAGCCTGATGAAGATCTACTCCGGCGCTCTTTCCGACAAGCTGGGTGGGCGCAAGTGGCTGGCCGTCGCTGGCTATGCCCTGTCCGCCGTCACCAAGCCCTTTCTCTATTTCGCCAACGCTTGGGGCTGGGTGCTGGCTGTTCGCTTCAGTGATCGCGCCGGCAAAGGTATCCGCACCGCACCCCGCGATGCACTCGTCGCCGATAGCATCGATGAGGGCCAGCGCGGTCTGGCTTTCGGTGTGCATCGCGCCGGCGACACTGCCGGCGCCTTCGTCGGACTGGGTCTCGCCGCCCTCATCGTCTGGCTGACCCAGGCAGGCGCGGCCGACTTGAATCGCCGCACCTTCCAGATTGCCGTGCTCGCCAGCATCATCCCGGCCGTGTTTGCTGTGATCGTGTTGGCGGTCGGCGCAAAGGACGTCGTCCCCGCCGGCGCGTCCCGCGCCCCCGCCCGCCTGACCTTGGCGGGCATGGACAGCCGCTTCAAGCTCTTCCTGTTTGTCTTGGTCTTGTTCACCCTCGGGAACTCGTCCGATTCCTTTGTGATCTTGCTGGGCCAGAACCGCGGCCTCGACATCGTCCAGATCATGCTGATGCTCATGACCTTCAACCTGGTCTATGCCTCGCTGGCCGGCCCGCTCGGCTCGCTCTCTGATCGGATCGGCCGCAGGAAACTGATCATCGGCGGCTGGGTCGCCTATGGCCTCGTGTATCTGGGCCTGGCTCTGTCGCATACCGGTTGGCAGGTGTGGGTGCTATACGGCCTGTATGGCCTCTACTACGCAGCCACCGATGGCGTGGCGCGCGCCCTTGTGGCCGACATCGTGCCGCCGGAGCGGCGCGGCGCAGCCTACGGCCTCTACAATGCTGCCATCGGCATCACCGCTTTGCCGGCTTCCTTCATCGCCGGCTTGCTCTGGCAGGGCGCTGGTTCGTGGACCGGATTCGGTCCCTCCGCCCCTTTCTACTTTGGCGCGGCACTCGCCCTCACCGCCGGCATCCTTTTCTGGAGACTGGTCCGCTGAGCTCTGCCTTTGTGCCCTTTGTGGTAAAAGAAAGTGATCTGCCTGGTCCACCTGTATGGAGATAATAACTTGGCAACCAAGTCTGCTCCCCGCCCGCACGCCGTTGTCACCGGGGCATCCTCTGGCATCGGCAAAGCCTTCGCCGAGCGCCTTGCCCGCGACGGCTATGATCTGACCATCGTCGCCCGCCGGAAGGATCAACTCGAAGAACTCGCCCAGCGCCTGCGTGCTGATCCAGGCGTCAACGTCGACGTCGTCGTCGCCGACCTGGGCCGCTCGGCCGATCTGCGCGCTCTAGAAGGCCACCTCGCCTCCGACAATTCCGTCGAGATGCTCGTTAACAGCGCCGGCTTCGCCGACCACATGCCTTTGATCCAACTCGATCCGGACAAGGCCGAAGAGGTCATCAAAGTCCAGGTGCTTGCGGTCACACGCCTGACAGCGCGCCGCCCTCCCGGGCATGCTAGCCCGGCATAAGGGAGCCATCATCAACGTCTCCTCCCGCCTCGCGTTTAGCGGACCGGTGAATATCCCTCGCATGGCCCCCACCGCCACGTATGCCGGCACCAAAGCCTTCATCAACACCTTCACCCAGATCCTCAGCCGCGAGCTCGAGGGCACGGGTGTCAAGGTGCAGGCGCTGTGCCCGGCCGTCGTCCTGTCTGAGTTTCACGTGCGTCAGGGCATCGACCCCAAGCGCTTCCCTCCCGATATTGTCTCGACGCCCGAGGATGTCGTTCAGGCTTCCCTGGCCGGCCTGCGCTTGGGAGAAGTGATCTGCCTGCCAGGCATGGAGGACTCAACTCTCTTCGAGCGTCTTGAAGAGGATCAGCGTCGCTTCTTCGAGCAGAGCGGCGCCGGTGGCCTTGCCGGGCGCTACAAGTCATGACTCCTCAGCATATTCAATGAAGACTGCAGGCATCGTCGGCGGCATCGGTCCCGAATCGACCATCGACTACTATCGCCAGATGGTCGCCGCCTATCGCCGCCGGCGACCCGACGGGAGCTTCCCACCCATCCTGATCAATAGCATCGACATGACCCGTATGCTCGACCTGATCGGGACCGGGAAGATGGTCGAGGTGACCGACTATCTGCTCGGCGCGGTCAAGAAGCTCGAGCGCGCCGGCGCAGATTTCGCCCTGCTCGCTGCCAACACGCCCCACGTCGTCTTCAGCGAGATCCAACAGCGCGCGCCCATCCCGATGATCAGCATCGTCGAAGCCGCCGGCGCGGTCGCCAAGTCCCACGGACTTCACACGCCTCGGCCTGTTTGGCACCCGCTTCACCATGCAGGGCAGCTTCTATCCTGACGTTTTCTTCAAGCAGGGCATCGACGTCTTCGCGCCCGGTCAGGAGGACCAGGACTACATCCACGAGAAATACATGAGCGAGCTCATTCACGGCGTCTTCATTGACGAGACCCGCCGCTGCCTGCTGGCGATCGTCGATCGTCTCATCGAGCAGCACCAGGTCCAGGGACTGATCTTGGGCGGCACCGAACTCCCCCTCATCCTGCGCGACGAGGCCTATCGGGACATCCCCTTCCTCGATACGACCCGCATCCACGTCGAGCGCGCCGTTGCCAGGATTCTGTCCCTGAGGCGCGTGGTGATCAGCGGTCGTGAGTTGGCGCGGGCTGAGGTCGGTCGTGTGTGGGACATCGATCGGGCCGAGGTCATCGACCAGGTCTACTATCCCGCGGACGGAGGCCTGATGTTGAAGCCGGAGCACTACGATATGAGCGGCTGGCCTCCGGGTGAAGCCGAGTTGTATGACCCGCTCCTTCTTGAATGCTACGATCGGGGCGGTTGGTTCTACGGGCTCTTCGACCAGGAGCAGCTCGTCGGCGTGGCCGTCCTGGATAACAAGTTCATCGGCAAACGTGGTGACCTGCTGCAACTGAAGTTCATGCATGTCAGTCGTCTCCATCGGAATCAAGGTCTCGGGCACCGGCTCTTTGCACTTTCCGCCGTCAAAGCCCGCGAGCACGGCGCCCTCGGCCTGTACATCTCTGCCACCCCATCTCAGAACACCGTCGATTTTTACTTGCGGCTGGGGTGCCTTGTGACCGCCGATCCGGACCCGGAGCTTTTTGCCCTCGAGCCCGAAGACATTCATTTGGAGTGCACCCTATGAAAATTGGACTTCAGGTCCCCAACTTCACCTGGCCCGCCGGCCCTGGTGAGATACACACTACCTTGGCCGAGATCGCCCGCACAGCCGATTCGGCCGGTTTCGCCAGCCTGTGGGTCATGGACCACTTCTTCCAGATCGGCGGGCGTGACTCGCGCAACAGCCTCGGCCCCGCCGAAGATCCGATGCTGGAAGCCTATAGCGCGCTGGGTTACATGGCCGGCCTTACGAAGAATGCCAGGCTCGGCGCCATGGTGACCGGCGTCGTCTACCGTCACCCCGGCATTCTGATCAAGACGGTCACCACGCTGGATGTGCTCTCGGGCGGTCGGGCCTACTTCGGCGTGGGCGCTGCCTGGAACGAACGCGAGTTCACGCGGACTGGGCGTACCATTCCCTCCGATCAAAGAACGCTTTGAGCGCCTCGAAGAGACGCTGCAGATCGCACGCCAAATGTGGTCACCGGATAACGGCCCCTTCGCTGGCAAGCACTACCAGCTGGCCGAGACGCTTTGCAGCCCTCAGCCGTTGACCCAGCCTCATCCCCCGATCCTGATCGGCGGCATGGGCGAGAAGAAGACCCTCCGCCTGGTCGCTCAGTACGCCGATGCGTGCAACCTGTTCGCCGGTGCGCAGACGGAGGCCCTCAGTCACAAGTTGGATGTTCTCAAAGCCCATTGCGACCGGCTTGGGCGCGACTACGACACGATCGAGAAGACCGCCCTCGCCACCGTTCACATCGCACCCGGTCAGCGGACGGCCAAGGATGTGATCGACCAGTGCCGTTCACTTGCCGCCCTCGGCATCCAGCATGTTATCTTCAACATGCCGAACGTGCACGAGATCAAACCCCTCGAGACCTTCGGCCGGGAGATCATCCCCGCCGTCAAGGAATTCTGAGAAAAATACCTCCGAGGTCTCCGGCACCTCCGAGGTCTGCCCCAAACGCCGCCGGATCTGAGCTGCCTCTCGTTCCTTACTACGATTGAAGGCTCGGTGTCCCCGACCCCGGACGTATCAGCGCGTCAGCGATCAGGAAGAACCATGTTGCCAGGAGCACGTACCCGATACCAAACAGTGTAGCGACGAGAGGTGAGGGAGAGATGACGCCCGCACTGAAGTCGCCGATCAGCAGCAACACACTTGCCAGGAGACCGATATAGGCAGTTGTCCTCTTGAAGAGGGCGCTGCGTAGCATCAGGACTGAGGCCACCAGCGCTGCACCCATGACGGTGCTGCGCCCCGCCGTGTTCGTCGCAAGCAAGAGCACCATCCCCAGCCAGGGTTGAATGGCGGCGACGATCGACCACACTCGGCTGGTCCTTCTGAGCGCAGCATACAGGCCGAGGTGCATCACGCCCACCAGTGCCAGGAAGACCAGATCGAGGAGATTCAGCCCGGTGAGCTGGTCAAGTTGAACCCCGCCGAATCCTGCGTGCAGTTTGAGGATTACGATGAGCCAAAGGCTCTGAAACGAAGATAGCCATCCGCTTGCAGTGCCGGTCTGTACCGCGCCCATCAGGCTGATCAGTCCCATCCCCAGCACGAGTCCCGAAATCAGGGCGGCCCCTCCGCTGATCCTGAACAGCCAGCTCCATCGGGAGTCTCCATGCCGGTCTGCCGTGACCTGATTCATTGTTGCATTCCTGCCTTTCCCTTCCCGGTTCATCCGCCGGCCCGTCGGCTGCCTGCGCTTTAGAAACAACCAAAGGACTCGGCCTCGAACTCCTTTATCAGCCGGTCCATGTGTCCGACCCGCTCCTCTGCCATTGCCTTGGCTTTGTCCAGATACAGCAGACCGGGCACGGCCTGGCGGCGCTGTCTGACCTGTTCATAGGCCTTGCGCATGTCTCGCGGGTTCTTCGAGAAATCGCGCAGAACTCCCACCACTCCCAGGAAGTCCAGGCAATCGGCGTCGCGCAGCAAAATGGACTCCAGGCTTCGATCCGATCCGCCCGTGTGGTGCAGGGCGATGCATTCCAGAACCAGCGCTTTCATCTCCGCCGTGCAATCTCGCTCGTCCAGGAACGTCTCCGCCCCCTGCGTGGAACGCAGCGCATGATCGACTCCCTTCTGAGCCCAGGGGGCGTACCCGCCCCAATCGTGAAGGTGCGCAGCCAGCCAGAGCGCATCCGAGTTGTAGGTGAGACCCTCACCGATTGCGGCGATGAGCTGCAGCAGCCTGCGGGTGTGATTGATTCCCCATGCGCCGCCATGTTCCTCCGTCAAACGCGCGATTTCATCTCTGTTGATTTGCATCATGCCGCCCTCCTTGCGCCTGTAATCTCCTGCCGCTGGCCCCCTGACGGCACACGATGCCGTCAACTGCCAACTTGACTTGCCAACCGCACAGCCGGCCAGAACAAAATCCCCTCTCCCGTTAGGAGAGGGGTTCGCATTGACGTCCTGCCTTCATCCTACATGTGCGGCTTGTAGTCCTTCGCCAGATACTTCTCCGGATCCTTCTCGAATGACCGCTTGCATCCCGGCGAGCAGAAGTAGTAAGTAGTGCCCTTGTACTCGAACTTCCCGGCCGCGGTCTCGGGTGTCACTTCCATCCCACAGACCGGGTCCTTAAATGTATTGGCCATACGACACTCCTTTTCCCGCCAATTATCACACAGAACAGACTCGCGCCAGCGTCCCTTGCTCCCCGGCGCCTGCATGCTAGAATCCCTCCTATAGGATCCACACATGCCTGCCAACCGCGCTGCCCCCCTAGCTACTCACTTCTACTCACGCTGGTTCCTCGCCATCACGGCGATCTTCATCACCTGCCTAATCACAGCCAACATCACCGCCGTCAAGCTCATCAGCCTTGGCGGCATCATCCTGCCGGCCGCGGTCGTCATCTTCCCCATCAGCTATATCTTCGGCGACGTACTCACCGAGGTCTACGGCTATCGCCAGGCTCGACTCGTGATCTGGCTGGGGTTTGCCTGCAACCTGCTCGCCGTCATTGCCATCTGGCTGGGTGAGATCCTTCCCGCGGCCTCGTTCTGGAATGGACAGGCGGCCTACGTTCAGATCCTGGGCTACACGCCGCGCTTGCTCGTCGCCTCATTCATCGCCTACCTGGTTGGCGAGTTCGCCAACTCCTTCGTCCTGGCCAAGATGAAGATCGCCACCAAGGGACAGTGGCTCTGGACCCGCACCATCGGTTCCACCCTGGTCGGTGAGGGATTGGACTCGCTCTTCTTCATCTCCATCGCCTTCTTCGGGACGATTCCCGCTAATGGCCTTCTCGCTGCCATCCTGGCCCAATGGCTCGTCAAATCGGCCTACGAGGCCCTCGCCACACCTCTCACCTACGCGGTTGTCAACTTCCTCAAGCGCCGCGAAGGGCTGGACGTCTTCGACCGCACCACGCGCTTCAATCCGCTCACGCTCAAGGACTAACGCTCGCAGGCGCGTGAATTCGAATCGTAGGGTCAGGAACGTGCCCCTGACCACCACACGGTACAATATCCCTCCGGAGGAAGAGACCATGCCCGGCGCGCCGGATCTCAAGCCCGTTTTGACGTTCCTCGGCAGTCTCCAAAAGAACAACAACAAAGCCTGGTTCGAGCAGAACCGCCCAGCCTACGAAAAGGCCAAGGGCGAGTTCGAAGACCTCGTGGATGAGCTGATCCTCGACCTGGGCGCCATCGAGGACATGAAAGGCGTCGCAGCCAAAGATTGCGTCATGCGCATCTACCGCGACATCCGCTTCTCAAAGGACAAGTCGCCCTACAAGATCGCCATGAGCGCCTCAATCGGCCCCGGAGGCCGCCAGGCCTGGCGCCACAATTACTTCTTGCATCTCGAGCCGCACGACAGGTCCATCGTCGCCGGCGGACTGCACGAACCCGAATCGGCTCAGATCAACAAGTTCCGCGCGGCCATCGCCCGCAACTCCCGCAAGTTCAAAGCCATCGTCGCCGACAAATCGTTCAGACAGTATTTTGGCGAGGCCGGGGGTGAGAAGCTCAAGACAGCGCCGCAGGGCTAAGTACGCTGGAATCAATGCGTCTGATACCGTTCGCTCTCGATGTCGAGATACCGTAATAGACAAAAGTAAGCGATGCAGAGCGCGCAGTGATGGCAGTCGAGGTGATTGGATGTAAGCGGCTGTACTACATTCGCCCAAGCACCTGCTGTGGTTTTGCCTACTTTATGCTGTTGGATCGTGCTCTCGCATCTTGGACATTTCATGACACGTATTTTACCCACTAATTAGCCACTCCCTTTCAGTGAAAGGTTATTGCTTTCCGCCCTGCCCGTGATACACTCTTTCTATGTCCAGCGTCACCCCGCAAGCCTCGCCAAATCTCGCATTGGCGAAGTAACCTCGAGGGAACGCAACATATGGTCATTGCGAGACTCATACTCCCCATATATGGGGCCTCCTCGCCAACAAATTATTCTAAGAACTATGCCACTGCCGCTAGGCGCAGTTTTCCAAAAGCTCGACGCAATTGCAGCAGGCCCGTTGAATTCTCCACTAAATTGGTGCCCGACAAATCCTTCCGAGGCGACGATAACAGGCCGGCAGCTACATACTAGGATGTACGCTGCCTGTTTTCTCATCAAGTTGGGCTTTTCTTGAGTATTATCTCCACCTGCAGCCCGCCCTCGGGAAGGTTTCCCGCCGCAATCGTCCCGCCCTGCGCCTCGATAAGTTGCCGGGCGATCGCGAGGCCCAACCCTGTGCCGCCGGAAACACGCGAACGGGACTTGTCCTTGCGCCAAAACCTGTCAAAGAGGTAGGGAAGGTCTTCGATGGCAACCCCGGGGCCATTATCGTTGACAGATAGGCAAACGCTATCAGATGACTGTTCCAGGGCAAGCCAGATCTTGCCGCCTTCCTGGATGTAATGAAGCGCATTGCTGATCAAGTTGCCTATGACCTGTTCTGTGCGTTGGGGGTCAACTTCAACGCGAAGGTCACCGTTCGCTTCCTCAAGATAGAGAGATATGTTCTTCTCGCGCGCTTCGGCTGAGAAAAGGTCAATTACATGTTGAGCCAGTTGACCGAGATCGACAGACCTTTTTTCGAAGTGCAGTTGGCGCGTCTCAGCCAGAGTCAAAACACGCAGGTCATCCACGAGACGCTCCAGCAAATAGCCCTGTTCAAGCGCCAGCGAGACCTGACTTCCGTCCGCTGAATAGATCCCGTCGACAATGCCCTCCAGCCGCCCGCGGATTATGGAAAGTGGTGTTCGCAACTCGTGTGCGATGTCAGCCAGCATGTCGCGTCGTTCCCGATCATTCCGTTCCAGAGTCAAAGCCATTTCGTTGAAGCTCTCAGATAATCCCCGGATGTCTCCCTGGCCTTTGGTGGAAATGCGGGTCCCCAGCTTTCCCTTGGCCACCGCGCGCGCGGCATAGATGACGTCTGCCAACGGGTTGACGAACCGCCGCAGGAGCAATATCGCGACAACAATCAGAAACAGAGCCAGAATGGAAGACAGGACGCCAACCGGCACGAGAACATCTCGAATTGAAACGAGGCGGGTCGGTATGGTGAAGGATGGAATGACGAATGTCCCCACCTTTTCCCCGTTCGCCGTCAATTCAAAGACGCCATCTCCGGGCTGGATCCGATAAACGGCACCCGCGGTCGATTGAGAACCTGGGCGATGGTCAATCAAGATCCGGCCATCCAAATCGAGCAGAATCCAGTTGGGCGGGCTAGGTTGTTCCATGCCCTGAAATACGGTTTCGACCCCCTCCCAACTCCCATGGCCGAGATAGTACCCTTCCAGATAATTGACTGATGGCATTATGAGGCGATTGGGTGGCGCGGTTAGGAAATAGCTCACGCCTACCAGAAAGAAAACCACTGACAGGCCTAGAACGATGACAAACGCCCTGCCAAGCAGCAGGAACAAACGGATACGAATATCACCGATGGATGACGGCATTTCAGGTTTCAAACTTGTACCCTACCCCATGAACGGTTACGATGAGCTCGTCCGGCTCCATTTTGTGGCGAAGATTCCGGACATGCGAGTTGATGGCGCGCTCATAGCTCTCAAAAGCCACACCATGTGCCGCCTGCAGCAATTGGCTGCGGGAGAAAATCCGGCCCGGCTGGCTCATCAGGGTTGCCATGATCTCGAACTCCGTAGGCGTCAGCGTGACCGTACGCTCACCGACCTGTACTTCATAATGTCCCCGGTCCAGTGAGACATTCCCAACGCAAATCATCTCGGCGCTCGGGTCGCCACCCGTCCGGCGAAGAACCACGCGAACCCGGGCCACAAGCTCACGCGGGCTGAACGGTTTCGTCATGTAGTCGTCTGCCCCGATCTCCAATCCGATCAGCTTGTCCGTTTCCTCCACGCGAGCAGTGAGCATAATGATCGGCACATTGCTCTCGCGGCGGATCGTGCGGCAGACATCCAACCCGTCCATTTCAGGCATCATGAGATCGAGTACGATCAAATCAGGCTTCTCGCGATGGAAGGCGGAAAGCCCATGCACGCCGTCGCCGGCTGTGACTACATCATAGCCCGAGGCTTTGAGATAATCTCGGCTGATTTCAAGGATCTCCGCTTCATCATCCACAAGCAATATCTTCTTCGGCACAGGTATATTGTATATGGAATCAGGGGTAGGACAAGCCTGCCCCTGATTCACGTTATTCATAGCGCAACGCGACCATCGGATGGAGTCCGGCTGCGCGGTAGGCAGGATACAGACCGAAGAAAACGCCGATGGCGAGTGAAAAGGTGAAGGCCATAATGATCGAGTTGGCCTTGATGACGGCAGTAATCAAGCCCAACGCAGTGAAAATGCTGGCGATTCCCACACCAAGCAGGATACCAATGACACCACCCAGCAAGCTCAATATGACCGTCTCGATCAGGAATTGAAGCAGGATCTGCTTCCGCGTGGCTCCAACCGCCTTTCGCAGGCCGATCTCCTTGGTGCGCTCGGTGACGGAGACCAGCATGATGTTCATGATCCCAATGCCGCCTACCAGGAGCGAAATCCCAGCAATTGCGCCCAGGAATATGGTGAGCGTGGATGTGACGGAACTGAGTGTCGTCAGCATGTCGGTCTGGTTCTGAACGGAAAAATCGGCCTCGTCAGATGTGTCCAAGTCGTGTGCGCGACGCAAAATGTAGCTGATTTCCGCGGAAACCGCGTCCATTTTATCGGTGCTCGCTACGGACACGTATATATTGTTCACCGTCCTTTTGTCATTGTGGACAGATGTGGAGCCGAATAGCTTGGCATATCCTGTTTGCAGCGGGATAAAGATGGCATCATCTGAACTGCCAAAGCCGGAGGAGCCCTTCGATTTGAGCACGCCGACAACCTCGAACTTGACTCCGTTGATGGAAATGGTCTTTCCGATCGGCGACAGGCTTTTGAACAAGTCCTTGGCGGTTTGATAGCCCAAGACGGCCACTAGGGATTCCGTTTTATCATCGCCATCCGTAACAAAGCGTCCATCCGCTACCTTGTAGGAGCGCAGATCCGCATATTGCGACGTCACGCCGGTCACCGAGACGTCGAAGCTTTCACTCTCATACTTGACCACGTAGCTGGATTGATAGGTCGGAAGGATGGCGGTCACATTTTCTGTCCCCAGGGCACGCCGGATCAGCTCATAGTCCGAGTAGTAGAGGTAACTGGACGTCTGGGATGTCCCACTAGGAGGCCCCTGGCGCGAGCGGCCAGCCGTGATGGTCAGCAGGTTGGTGCCGCCGCTTTGGATTGAGTTCGTGATGCTGGATGTAGCTCCGTTGCCGATCGATAGCAGGGCGACCACGGTCGCCACACCGATCACAATGCCGAGCATAGTCAGGATGGAGCGTAGTTTGTTCGCTCGCAGGGCGCGGATTGCCACGCGCAGGTTTTCAGAGAACAACATGGTCCCTCCGTTCAGCCGATGAGTTGGGTTGTATCGATCCTGCCTGCAAAGGCTCGGGATTGGGCTCATCGGATACGACACGACCATCCGAGAGCTTGATAATACGATTGGCGTGCCGGGCAATATGCTCGTCGTGCGTGACCAGGATTACGGTCTGGCCATTTTCGCGGTGCAAGCTCTGGAAAAGGCTCATGATCTCCACGCCCGTTTTGCTATCCAATGCGCCGGTCGGCTCGTCTGCCAGCAGGATGGCGGGATCGTTGACCAGTGCGCGTGCGATGGCCACACGCTGCTGCTGGCCGCCGGAAAGCTCTTGAGGAGCGTGATTCATCCGCTTGCCTAGACCCACGCGCTCCAGAGCTTGCATGCCACGTTCCCTGCGCTGCTTCCCTGCGACTCCCGCATAGATCAACGGCAGCATCACGTTCTCAAGGGCACTGGTCCGCGAGAGCAGGTTGAATTGCTGAAACACGAAACCGATCTTTTTCCCACGGATCTGTGCCAGCTCTTCATCATCCATGCCCTCGACCGATTCGCCGTCCAGCACATACTTGCCACTCGTGGAGACGTCCAAGCAACCGATGATAGACATCAATGTGGTCTTGCCGGAGCCGGAAGGCCCCATGATTGCGACTATCTCGCCTTTGTCGATGGAGAAGGTGGCGCCATCGAGGGCACGTACCTCCGTTTCGCCCATCTGGTACACCTTGGTGATGTTTTCGGCCTCGATCATTCTTAGCCTCCACCAAAGAGCCCGCCGCTGGGGGCCTTGGTCGTAGTGCCTTGGGTCGATGATAAGCGGTCGCCTTCGTGCAAATCGCCTGTTACGGTCACAAGGTCGCCTTGGATCGTGCCGCTGACAACGTCCACGCGCTTCGTCGAGCCATCGCTCTGGATAACCCAAACATATTCACCTTTGCTGTCATTTTGGATGGCGGTGATCGGCACAGCCAGAGTTGCCGTAGCTTGCTTCACTTGGATGACGACGTTGGTGGTCGAGCCGAGGGGCAGGGTAGCCTCCGTAACCGGCTTGTCCAAATCGACACGTACTGTATACTTGACCAGCCCGGAAACCGTTTCTCCCACCGGATTGACAGAGGAGACCTTGCCGGTCAGGGTAACGCCCGGGAGAGCATCCACGGTTGCAGTAATGGGGTTGCCCAGCTTTACCTTCGAAATGTCGGATTCATCCACCTGAGTCTCCGTATATAGGTGATTCAAATCTCCAAGATTTACAGCTAGGTCGCCGGTCGAAACTACGTCACCGGGCTGGCCGTCCACGGACAACACTTCGCCGTCGAAAGGAGCAATAATGCTTAGCATGTCAACGGTGGACTGCGCCGAGTCGACCTTGGCCTGTTGCGCCGCAACATCCTGGGTATTCGGGCCGTCTTTTAGACGGTCGTAGGCGCGTTGTGCATCTTCCAACTCGGCTTTCTTCAAAGCCAGATCCCGGTCGGCATCTGCAATCGTGTCAGGATCGACATAGGCGCGATAATACTTAACTATATAGATCGCTCTTGCTCCTACATAACGAATTAAAGTGCGGGTCAGCCAGACTTTATTGTTATAACGTACTCGGGTATCGTAGGCCGTGTTATAGGCCGTCTGCGCATCCTTCAGGTCCTTTGCGGCCTGGGCGCGGGCTGTATCAGACTTCAACAAATCTTCCAGATCCTTCTGTGCCTGAACCAGGTCGGCTTGGGCGCTCACGATGCTGGATGATGCGCTCGACGGCTTCAGCGTCAACAAGACATCACCGGCTTTCACGTGGTCACCCGTCTTAATGTTTACTGCCTCCACGACGCCACCGGTCTTCCAATTGAGATTGGTAAACGGCTGGACAGAGAGTGAGCCGGAGGCCTCCACCGATTCGCCTACATTCAGCGACACAACGGTTGCTTCGGTATTCGCCTGTGCATCGGCCTTTTGAGCAGAAAGGAGCGGCACAGCCACTGCGACGATGATCAGCACGACAATCGCAACAATGCCCCAGTTTCGGGTTTTCTTATTTTTCACAAGGTTCATTACAGTGTTCTTGATAGTGTTCATGAGTTCTCCGTTTTATTTTGATTGCAAGGTACTAAGCGAATATTCAGAATTTGTGCAGAATCAGCAGATCATTCTAGATGTTAGATATCAAGACGCAGGAGATCGAAATGTGAACAGCGATTTCATTTCGATGCTGGGCGGTAGATATGCGGAGCGATCCAGACCGCATAGCCGTCTGCGGGATAACCTTTGCTGTAGACTGCCAGGCTAAGTTGCACCGTTTCGCCTGCGATCGCGTCAAGCGGATAATCAACTACCACGGGCCCATCGGCAAAGAGATGACGCCAGTGCTTCAGGCCTGCACTTCCTTCGCTAGTGGAGAAGTTAAGCACAAACTCGACATCGCAGGATGAGTGCGCGCGGCAGTCAAGCACCGCTCGGAACCGGTCGCCCTTCTTCACAGTGATGGCGGGATACTTGCCCGAAATCGTCTGCACTAGCTTTTGCGGTGGATAGGTAAGCAGGATCCCGATATCGGAGGAGTAGCCCTGGACTTGTCCGTCCAGCACCTGGACATATCCACCGTTCGCCTGTGTGTCGTCTCCAGAGCAAGGCAATTGCTGGACCTGGGTGGACCACTGGGCTTGGCATACCTCGGAAACAAAATCGAGAATGACTGTACCAGTCTCCTCAGCGGGCAGGCCCACTTCGGTGTAATCCGGCGTAGTCGATTGCGACGGCGTAGCAGTGGCAGTCGCTTCAGACAGCGCGGGTTCGAGCCCCGTCGCAGAGGCAACAGGGGTTTCAGTCACTGTCGCGGTTGCGGCGGTCGTCGCCGAGGAAAGGTCTGTGCTTTCCAAAGCACCTGACACGCAACTCGACGGTGGGGCACAGCTTGCCAGGAATAACCCAATGATCACGACTGAAAATATTGTTTTGTACATGATTTTCTCCAACTTCAAATTTAAGGACAATCCGACCATTGGTGGCTGCCGTCTTTATGCACGGTGACCTGACCATGGGCTCGTATATTCAAATTCAATACGACGGGCTGACCGGACATGTCCAAGTCATAGACCGTGTATAGACCGGGGGCAAACCACACCCGATTCTGCGGCGAAGCACTGACCGACTGCACGATCTGCTCTCCGGGTCTCACAATCAATCGATGCTGCGTGCAGTTCAAGATATAGGATCCAGCTGGCCAATCCACTTCGTCGATTCTGGGTAGATCAAGGACATTTCCTGTCACAATTGAATGGTCGGTCATGGTAGATACCCAACCCATCTTTGACGGCTGTGACGGTATGGGGATTTGTAGCCAACCATCGATAACGCTGCGAGCCACGGCAGTGGCCGTCTGGCCGTTCTCCAGCACAGCGATGGCATCGAAGGAGATATCGGGACCGCTTCGGATCGAAAGCCGGCCAGTGACAGCAGTGACCGTGATGAGGGCTGTTGTGGGGGAAGGGGAGGCGTTCTCTGCAGATGTTGCAGCCGGAGTCGCTGAATCAATCATTGTGATGGACGCCAGCGAGGTGGGTGATTTCACCGAAGACGGCTGAGTGTAAGTCGCTGTCACCGTGGCATCAGCAGTAGATTGCTGAGAGACAGCGCAAGCCTGAGTGGCAATGACCAGCACGGTGACGAGGAATGCGAGATAAAGTTTAGAGGGTCCTAGTAACATGTTGCGTTCCTGGTCAAGAAGATTAGGCGATACGTGCCGAGACCCTGGATTGACTGGGGTCTGGCTACATCATGCAGGGCAGTAATTTCGAGAAGCATGTAGGTCTCCTTTTCGTTCACGTGCAAGGATACCGAGTGAGTGTGCAGAATTTGTGCAGAGCAGGTGGACGAGTGTGGACATTCGAGCCGAGTCGAAGCAGCAAACGGGCCTGGCTGCATGCCAGGCCCGTCCATTGTGCGATTGTCCTCTTCCTCTTGACATCTGAACATTTGTTCTATATAATGCCCTCATGTCCCGTCCCCTCTTCCTCGCAGCCCTCTCCGCAGCAGGCTCAGAGAACATTCGTTCCTCTTTGTTTCGCGGAACAAATAGCCCCTCGGCGCCTGGTGTGCGGATAGGCTTGCCGTATCCATTGCAGGAATCCTTAACAAACTCCAGACGCCGGCGTTTTCCGCTAGAATCTTCCGCGTCACCGAGGTAATCCTTAACATGAGCACGCGGCACGTCCCTAATCTGCCGCCCTTTCAGCAGGGCGGCTTGGATTCGCTCTGCGGTCTGTACAGCATCGTCAACGCCGAGCGCATCATCAACCATTCCTCCGCCGAACAGGCCCAGAGTCTGTTCGACGATATGGTTCATTTCCTATCCCGCAAACGCCTGCTCACCCGGCTGCTTCTGGACGGGGTCATCCACAGCCAGATGCTCCTGGTCCTGGAGAAGGTGGTCAACGGCCGCATCTCCAAGGTCGAGATACCCTGGCGCAGCCAACCCAGACCCGACCTGGATGCGTTCTGGCAGTCGATGCACGAATTCCTCGACGGCACGCCTGGCCGCGCCATCATCCTTGGCCTCAACGGCTACCACGACCACTGGACCGTCATCCACAGCATATCCAGCAAGTCGGTCTTCCTCTACGATTCTGACCGTCTCACCCGCCTGCCGCGTGCCGAGTGCACCACCGCCAAGCACCGCCGCAAGCACCTGCTGCTGCCCGCCCAAACCTACTTCCTTTCCAAGAACTGATCCCGGCCCCGCCCTCCGCACCAGGCAGGGACAGCATGCATCCCTACGCCCGGCAGATCAAGGCCCTCTTCAGCAAGCACGCCAATGCCAAACAAGCGGGCCCGATGAAGCGCTATATGCGCGACCAGTTCGAGTACCTGGGCACTCAAGGGTCCGGTGATGGGCGACCTGCTCAGGCAGCACATCGAGAAGCACGGCCTCCCCGCCCTTGCAGACCTCGACCCCATCCTGCGTGGACCTGTGGGCTCTCCCCCAGCGCGAATTCCAGTACGCGGCCACGAGCGTCCTTTGGCGCTGTCAGGATCGGCTGCCGGCGAGCTTCATCCGCACCCTCGAGTATCTGCTCGTCACCAAATCCTGGTGGGACACGGTCGACACGATCGCGACCGGCACCGTTGGGGTGCATTTCAAGCGTTATCCCAAGGTGAAGGCGCGGTATCTCGCCAAGTGGCGCAAGTCAAAGAACTTCTGGCTGCGCCGCGCCTGCATCCTCTTTCAACTCAACTACAAGAAGGATACCGATTTTGCCTTGATGAAGGCCATCATCCGCGAGAACCTCGGTTCGAAGGAGTTCTTCATTAACAAGGCGATTGGCTGGGCCTTGCGCCAGTACACCCGCGTCGACCCGCAGGGCGTCCGCCGCTTCGTGGCCGAGACTCCGCTGCAGCCTCTCAGCGCCCGCGAGGCCCTCAAGTGGCTCGAGCATCGCGGCCTCTGATCATCAAAGGCGTGCTCTCGCGCTCAAGTACAATTGGGCTTCGACTCTGGACAAGGAGCTGAGAGATGGGTGTCATGCTGCAGGCGTTCTACTGGGACTGCCCCCGCGAGGACCAGAAGGAATACAAGTGGTGGAACACGATCCGGGCGCAGGTCCCTTCACTGGCAAAGGTTGGCTTCACTGCGCTCTGGCTGCCGCCCGTCCATAAGGCGGCCAATCTCGGCGGCCCGTCGATGGGCTACGATCCCTACGACTATTACGATCTCGGCGAGTTCGACCAGAAGGGCAGCCTGCCCACCTGGTTCGGTTCACGCCGCGAACTGCTGGCCCTCATCGCCGATGCCCATCGCAATTCCATGAGCGTCATCGCCGATGTCGTGATCAATCACAATTCAGGGGCCGATGCCGCAGGAGGTCAATCCCATCAGCGGCCAGTCACGCTGGACGCTTTTCAAGCCGAAGAGCGGCAAGTTCCCGCGCAACTGGGAATGTTTTCATCCCAACATGTATGAAACCTGGGATGAGATGGCCTTCGGCGACATGCCCGATCTCTCGCACCGCAACCCGTACGTATACACGGAGCTCCTCAAGCTGGCGCGTTGGCTGATCGAGGAGGTCGGCTTCGACGGCTTCCGCTACGACTTCGTCAAGGGCTACGGCGCCAATACCATCACCGCCATCCAGGAGTATCGCTACCAACGCGACGGCAAGCTCTTCCAGCCCTACGGCGTGGCCGAGTTCTGGGACAACGCCCGCGCCATCGAGAACTGGGTCGACCTCGCCAATTTCTCCAACAGCAATCCGGTGGACGCCTTCGATTTCCCCATGCGCGAAATGCTCAAGGCCCTCTGCGATCAATACGGGTTTCAGCCTGCGCAGCCTCGCCACCTGGGACACCGTCACGGAGCACCAGCCCCAATCGGTTGTGACCTTCGTCGAGAACCACGACCTGCGCGACCCGGACCGCCCCATCGTCAACGATAAGCTGCTGGCCTACAGCTACATCCTCACCCACGAGGGCTATCCCTGCGTCTTCTGGCATGACTACTTCAACTACAACCTGGCGCTGGCCGGCACGGCGAACGGCATCGACGCTCTCGTGCAGGCTCACGAGCGCTACGCCGGTGGCGCTGCACAAACTCTCTACCTGGATGATGATCTTTACATCATGCAGCGCACCGGCTACGACGGCAAACCTGGGCTGCTCTATGTGCTGAATAATCGCGGCAACGGCTGGCACGGTGCCTGGGCCACCACCCAGTGGCAGAACGCCACGCTGACCCCCGTCGCCTGGTGGGGGACGAACGATCGCTCGCGCCCCGAGGACCGAACCACGGCCGGCGATGGTCGCGGCCAGTTCTTCGCCGCCACGCGCGGCTATGCGGTCTACGTCGTCAAGTAGCGCAGGAGGCCCGCATGATCCGCTTGGTCCCGATGACGCCGGCCGACTTTCAGCCTTTTGAGGAACACGACATCCATGAGTATGCCGATGAACAGCGTCCGGGCCGGCTTCTGGTCGGAGGCCGAGGCGGTTGACAGATCGCGCCAGGAGCACGAAAAGCTGCTCCCGGATGGTGTGGCCACCAAGGATCACTTTATCTATACCATCCAGGAGGCTGAGCGGGGTCGGGCGGTCGGGGTGCTCTGGCTGATGGTCAACCTTGCCTCACCCAGACCCTCCGGCTTCATCTTTGACCTTGAGATCGATGAACCGTATCGCCGCAAGGGCTATGCCCGGGAAGCGATGCTCGAGCTGGAGCGCCTGGCGCGCCAAATGGGATTGCGCCAGCTCGGACTGCAAGTGTTCGCCCATAACACCGGCGCCCGCACCCTTTATGAAAGCTTGGGGTATGGAGTAGCCAGTCTGAACTTGCTGAAGGATCTCTGAGCGGCGCGTGACCGCGTTACCCGCGGCCGTGCGCTCCCGTCCGGGCCCGCCTCAGCCGGAGGGGCTATAATCCGCCGGGGTCGCCGGCAAATCGCGCCGCGGCCTCGAATGTCATCCACAATGCGATCCCGTGAGCATGCAACCGAACACCGATATCCACAGCCGGCTGTGCCAACTCCTTGAACAGGAAGGTGCTACCTATCGCGTGGTGGAACATATCCCCGAGGGCCGCACCGAACTCATCGCCAAGATACGCGGCAATCGCCTGGAGCAGGCGATCAAGTCGATCGTCGTGCAGGTCCGGCTCGACAAGAAGCAAAACCAGTACTGCCTTGCCAACGTCCCGGGTGATTGCCGCGTCGACCTGGAGGGCATCCGGGCACATTTGAATGCCTGCCAGCGTCGGCATCGCCACGCGCGAGAAGGCCGAGGCGCTGACCGGCTGCGTGATCGGCGCCATCCCCCCGTTCTCGTTCAACGAGCAGCTGCTGGTGCTGGCCGACCCGCTGATCGCCGAGAATGAAGAAGTGGTTTTCAACGCCGGGCGGCTGGATCGGTCGATCTTCATGAGGTCCGCGGACTACATCCGCGTCGCCAGGCCGCGCCTGGTGGCTATCGCCATCGCGGGCATGAACATACTCCTGCTGAAGCTCGTCCTGACGCCCTCGTTGATCGGCGCGGCCAGCCTGGCCGGTCGCAAGTGGGGGCATTCCATCAGCGGCTGGTTCGTCGCCATGCCCCTCACGACCGGCCCCATCACCTTGTTCCTGGCCCTGACGCAGGGCACATCCTTTGCTGCCCGGACAGCCGCCGGAACCCTAGCAGGTGCGTTCTCGCTGGTCGCGTTCGTGATCGCCTACGCGCGGCTGGCGCGGCATTGGGCGTGGCTGCCCACGTTGGCTGCTTCCACGCTGGCGTTCGCGCTCATCACGGCCGCCCTCCAGCAGACAACTTTTCCTCTGGTTCCACTCTGGGCGGGCGTCGTTCTTGTCCTGGCGCTTGCGATCCAACTACTGCCCCGGGACTTCGATTCCGGACCGACGCCGGATGAAGGTCTGCCGGGACGCTGGGACATTCCGCTGCGAATGGCGATCGCCACTGGTTTTGTCCTGCTGATCACCGGCGTAGCCCCCGCCCTGGGCCCGCATCTGACCGGCCTGCTCATCCCGTTTCCGATCTTTACCGCAACCGTTGCGGCTTTTGCCCACCACCAGCACGGCCCGGCGGCAGCGATCAGTGTGTTCCGCGGGCTGTTGATGGGTCTGTTCTCGTACGCCAGCTTCATGTTCACCCTGGCGTTGCTCCTGGAGACCGCAGGCATTGCGGTCGCTTTTGCCGTTGCCATCGTCGTGGTCCTTGTATTGCAGGCCGGGTCGCTCTGGCTTCTTCAGCGCCGGATTGATTAGAATTGCCCGCATGCCCAGTATCTCCCTCACCGCCCGCCAGCCGTTCAACTTCCACTCTGTGGTCAACTCCCACGGTTGGGTCCAGCTTGCCCCCTTCCGGCTCGACGAGAAAAGCAGCACTCTGTCCTACACGGACCAGCTCTCGAACGGCCGCGTGCTCGAACTGCGCATTCGGGAGGCGCCCAAGGGAGTGCAGGTTGAGATCCCCGGCGGGCTGGGCAAGTCGGAGCTAACGGAGGTCGCATCCAAGGTCTCGTGGATGTTCGGCCTGGACCTCGATTTCTCCGGCTTCTATCGGGCGGCGCAGCACGAGCCCAAGCTTCGCAGCGCCCGCCGGCGGGCGCACGGCCGCGTCCTGCGCTCACCTACCTTCTTCGAGGATGTCCTCAAGACTATTTTGACCACCAACACCTTGTGGGCCGCAACCAAACGCATGAACCTCAATGTGATCGCTGCCTTTGGGGAGCCGCAGCCAGCGAACGGGGCCAGGGCATTCCCGCGGCCCGAGCGAATCGCGGCCTCAAACCAGAAGGTCCTGCGCGAGGTCGTGCGCGTGGGTTACCGCGCCCCTTCCATCCATGAGCTGGCACAGCGGGTTGTCTCCCGTGAGTTGGACCTCGAATCCTTCAAGACCTCCACGCTACCGACCCTCGAGCTGCGCAAGGAGCTGCTCAAGATCCGCGGCGTCGGGCCTTACGCGGCCGCCAACCTGCTGATGATCCTCGGCCGCTCCGATTTCATTCCGGTCGACACGTACGCCCTGAAGATGGTCTCGCACGAATGGCACCGCGGCCGGCCCGTCACCCCCAAGCAGGTCGAGAAGGCCTTCAGTAAATGGGGCGAGTACAAGGGTCTGGCATTCTGGTTCTGGGATTGGAAGTACGACGGAGGTTGATATGGTCCATCGCTTAGAACACCGCAGGCAGCCCCTCGCCAGCCGGCGGATCTTCATGCAGCGCATGGTGCGCTACCTGGCCGTCTCCTTCGCGATCGTCCTGGTTTCGTTGGCCATCGGGATCCTGGGTTATCACCTTACCGAGGGTCTCTCCTGGATCGATTCACTGCTCAACGCCTCGATGATCCTGGGCGGCATGGGACCGGTCGATCCTATCCACACGGTAGCGGGCAAGCTCTTCGCCTCGTTCTACGCCCTGTTCTCCGGCATGGTCTTGCTGGTGGCGGTCGGCGTGTTGATCGCGCCCGCCTTCCACCGTTTCTTGCATCGTTTTCACCTGGAAGTGGGCGATGACAAGTGAGATTCCCGAGCGAGGCAGCCAATGAATTTCACGATCAAGCGCGCATATGATCCCCCGCAGTCGTCCGATGGAAAGCGCATCCTGGTCGATCGCCTGTGGCCGCGCGGGCTGACCAAGGAGAAGCTGAAGCTCGACCGCTGGATGAAGGACATTGCCCCCAGCAACGAACTCCGGAAGTGGATCCACGCCGATCCCTCCAAATGGAGCGCTTTCGAGACACGCTATTTCAAGGAGCTGGATGCGCAACCCGGCTTGGTCGCAGAGCTGCGGACCTTGGCTCGCGGCGGCACGGTCACGCTGGTCTACGCCGCCCGGGATGCGCTGCAAAACAATGCCGTGGCGCTCAAGAAGTACCTCGAAGAGAAATGAGCCCGGGCAGCGCGGAGCCGCGGTCGATCCATTTCCTGGATCAGCCAATCGACGTCGCTTTCCGCTCCCCGCCTGCCAGGGAGAAGCTGCCGCATTGCCCGGACAGCTTTGTCTGGGAGCAGCGCACCTACCGGGTTGTCGAGACGCTTTCGGAATGGACTGACTTCGTCCGCCGCGGCCGCTACGCCCGCAACATGCAGCCGGCGCACGCCCAGGTCGCCGCGGGGCGCGGCTCACTGAACTTCGGGCGCTTTTTCTTTCGCGTGCGCGTGGATACCGCCCAGATCTTCGATATCTACTACGACCGCGCCATCAAGAATGTGGATGACCACAAGGGGCACTGGTTTGTGTATCGGGAACTTGCGGAGTAGCGCAGCGTGGTGCGCGGCTACTCGCGGGTGATCAGCCGAACCTGGCTCTCGTAGAAGACGTAATCCCAAGCCCAGTTGATCAGGACCAGGATACGACTGCGGAATCCAATCAGCCGATAGATGTGCAGCATGACCCAGATGACCCAGGCCACATACCCGCTGAAGGACAGGCCCCAGATGTGCGCGACCGCCGCGTTCCGGCCGATGGTGGCGAGCAAGCCTGGATCCTTATAGTGGAATTTCTGCGGCACTTCGCCCTTTAGCATTCTCCGAATATTCCCGGCAGCGGACTTAGCCTGCTGCTGCGCGACCGTGGCCAGCATCGGAAGCGGCTGCCCGGCGGCATCGACGACGTACGCCGCGTCGCCGATCACGAACACCTCGGGGTGTGCCGCCAGCTGCAGCGTCTCCGCGGTGACCAGCCGTCCGGAACCGGCCTGGTCGGCGCCGAGGTGATCTGCTAGCTCCGCGGCCCGAACACCTGCCGTCCAGATCAGTGTGTGACTGGGGATGCACGTGCCGTCGCCGAGTGTGGCCTGTGTGCCCTCGTAATCAAGCAGCGTCGCCTTCAGCATGATCTCCACGTGCTTCCTGTTCAAGAGATCGAACGTTGCCTGCCGCAATCCATCCGGGTAGGCGCCCATCAGGTGGTCCGAGGCCTCCAGCAGAAGCACGCGCACCTCGTTCAGGTCCATGTGCGGGTAATCCTTGCTGATGACATGCCGGATCAGCTCCGCCAGTGCGCCGGCAGTCTCCACGCCGGTCGGTCCGCCGCCGACAACGAGGAAGGTCAGCAAGGCCTGGCGCTTCTCGGCGTCGGCCTCATGGCTGGCCCGCTCGAACATTTCAAGCAGATGGTTGCGGGTGGTCACCGCGTGATCGATGTCTTTGAGCTGGAAGCCGCTCTCCTCGACCGATTGCATCCGGAAGAAATTCGTCTGCCCTCCCACGGAGAGGATGAGGTAGTCGTAGGCCATCACCGAACCGTCCAGCTTCACGAAGCGTTGGTCGAAGTCAATGGCCGTGACTTCGCCCATCTGGAAGGTCAGGTTCTTCTGCCTTCGAAAGATGGTCCGGACAGGGTAGGCGATCTGGGAGGGGACGAGGCCGGCGATGGCCACCTGATACAGCAGCGGCTGGAACAAGTGGTAGTTTTGCCGGTCGATCAACGTGATGCGGACGGGTGCTCGGGCCAGCCTGCGGGCGGCCTCCATGCCGCCAAAGCCGGCTCCGACGATCACCACGTGGGGCAGTGTGCTTGCTGTCATTTCGACCTCGATATCTGCACTCTATTCAAATAAGTGATGTTTTTCACTAGTATTATACCCAAAGTTATCTGATTTGTAAAGACGCGGCCTGGGCCTGCAGCTCACAAAGAAAACCTCCCGCTTTCGGGGGAGGTTACCTCTGCCAGAACATGAAGCTGCTCAGCCCCAGCTGCGCCAGCTGGAGCGGCACCCCCACCAGATGCGTCAGCGAGAGCACCGCGCTCCAAAACGCGCTGTTGACCGCGGGTACGTACCATAAAAGGAAGAACACCACAAAGGGCAGCATCCCGCGCGTCTGCGCCAGGCCTGCGCGGATATCATTCGAGAGATAAGGCTCGATGGCGCCGAAGCCGTCGAACGGCGGCAACGGGATGAGGTTCAGCACCAACGCCGAGACCTGCAGGAACGCCAGGAACGCCAGCCCGGGCCAGATACCGCCGGAGGTCACCGGGGCGACTCCCAGGATGATCCCGAGCACGACTGCCAGGACGAGATTGGCCGCAGGTCCGGCAAGCGAGACGGCGCTCATCCAGCCGCGGCTGCGCAAGCGCCAGGTCTCGATGTAGACCGCGCCGCCGGGCAGACCGATCCCGCCGAGCACGAGGAAGAGCAGCGGCAGGAGCAACGAGTAGACCGGGTGGGTGTACTTCAACGGGTTGAAGGTGAGGTAGCCCTTGTCACGGACCGTGGTATCACCGCCGAAGTACGCAACCAATGCATGCGAGAACTCGTGCAGGCAAAGCGAGAACACCCAGCCGACGAGCACCACAACAAAGGTCATCAGGCGCCGTAGCCTTTCGGGTGCGACTTATGCCAGTCCCAGGCGCTGGCGATGATGTCCTGCAACTCCACATGCTGCGGTTGCCAGCCCAGCTCGCGGCGGATCTTGTCGGGGGATGCCACCAACCGCGGCGAATCGCCGGGACGCCGGGGCGCGTCCACTGCCGGGATCGGATGGCCAATGACGGCGCGGGCGGTCTCGATCACTTCGCGGACCGAGAAACCTTTCCCGCTGCCCACGTTGTAGATCAGGGAATCCTTGTCCTTCAAGGCGTCCAGGGCCAGCATGTGCGCGGAGACGAGGTCGGCGATGTGAACATAATCCCGGATACAGGTTCCATCGGGCGTTGGGTAGTCAGTGCCAAAGATCGAAGCGGACTCGCTCTGGCCCAGCGCCACACGCAGCACCAGCGGGATGAGGTGCGATTTCGGGCTGATGCGCCTCGCCGCGCCCGGGCAAGGCGCCGCAAGCATTGAAGTAGCGCAGCGCGGCATAGTGCACGCCATAGATCTGGCGATACCACTCGAGGGCCTGCTCCACCATCAGCTTGGTGTGGCCGTAAACGTTGGTCGGAGCGAGCGGTGATTCTTCCGTCAGCGGCGAATCGCTGGAGCGATAGACGGCCGCCGTGGACGAGAGCACGAAGCGCTTGACCCCGGCGAGCGCGGCCGTATCGATCAGGGTGAGGGAATTTCCCAGATTGTTGAAATAGAACCGTCCCGGGTCCTTCATCGATTTGCCTGCTTCGATGAAGGCGGCAAAGTGCATCACGGCGTCAAAGGCACCGCGGTGAGGACTTTGGACAATGAACGGCGGTCCTCCAGGGCGGCCTCTACGAGGCGTGCCCGCTTGGGTACCGCGAGACGATGGCCCGTGACGAGAGAGTCGTACACGGTGACCGTATGGCCCTCCCAAAGGAGGGCCTCAGCCGTTGCGGATCCGATATAGCCCGCTCCGCCTGTGACGAGGATGTTCATGGTTTTATCTGCGCCGCCGGAAGCCAGGATGCCAGCGCATGTTAAGTGAAACGGCGCCTTGCGTCAAGCCCACCGTTGGGGGACCGCCCTGAGGTCCTGCGATCCTCTATGGCTTGAACGTGATGGTCTCCGTGGTGCACAAGCCATTCTGCCCGGACTCTGAACACAGCGTGAGGGTGACCTTGAGCTTGTGTCCGCCAGGGTCGTAACCCAGCTGCACTGGGCTGACCGTCACGGACTTTCCAGGCAGCAGCTGGTCCCGGCTGGTGGAAGTCGAACATTCGGACTGATCGAAGAAGTCCTCACTGATAGCCGAGGCAGACGTATCCGTGGCGATATCTTTCACGGTCACGCCGATCGAAGTAAACGTGATCAGACCGGTATTCTTGATTCGAAACTGCAGCCACCAGGCGCTGGCACAGCTGACCAAGCCTTCGAACGAGACGTCGAACCCCGGCGCGGGCGTCGCGGTGATCGTGGGTGTAGGCGTAGGCGGCGGAGTGTACACGGGCAGCAAGTAGGTGCCGCCTGAGATCGTGGCGTACTGCCCCCACACCCAGCAATAGTCGCCCGGGGAATTGGGATTGGGGATGTACCAAAACATCCGGGTCGGGTCGACCGCCAACACTTGCGCCTTCTCGCCGACCAGCAATGCGCCGACCATGTCGTAGGGCAGGCCCGGGCCCTCACGGCAGTTCGTAGGCACCGACACGCTAATGCTGGGCACGATCGGCGTGGGTGTAGAGATCGGCTCGGCCGTCCGCGTCCATGGCGGCGTCAGCGTGGCGGTCAGGGACAAGGTGGGAATGGGTGTCGAGCTGGGGCCTGCGGCGGGGGTGGAGGTGATGGACCCGGTGGCTGAGGCCGCCGCCGGGGTCGAGCTGACAGCGGCCTGGCTGGCGGTGAGGATGACCAAGAGGGTCTGCGCCAGGGAGGTCGCCATGGGATTCTGCCCGGTCAGGTCCAGGCTGGAGAGATCGCAGGCATACCCCGCGAACAACAGGACGATCAACAGTAAGGAAGTGCGCTGCAATCTTCGCATTCTTCCTCCTTGCCATGCGCTCGGCGGCGTTGATGTGATGGATCAGAGCGCCGGCGCGCGCACGTGCCAATCCGTGACCTGCTGGTATGCGTGGGCGGCACGCAGAAGCAAATCTTCACGGAAATATGGCCCGATCAGCTGCAGTCCCACGGGCAAATTGCGCTGGTCGAAGCCGACGTTGAACGAGATGCCGGGTACACCCGCCAGGTTGGCCGGCAGAGTGAAGACGTCCTCCAGATACATCGCAAGCGGATCATTGGCGTGCGCGCCGATCTCGAAGGCGGTGCCGGGTGTGGTGGGAGCCGCGATCAGGTCCACCTCGCGGAAGGCCGCCTCGAAGTCGCATTTGATCAGCGTACGAACCTTCTGGGCCTGACCGTAATAGGCATCGTAGTAACCGGCTGAAAGGGCGTACGTCCCGATCATAATGCGCCGCGTCACTTCGGGACCGAAGCGCTGGCCGCGGGTGTGATAGAACACCTCCAGCATATCCCTGGCAGGGGCACGCGGTCCGTATCTCACGCCGTCGAAGCGGGCCAGATTGGCTGAGGCTTCGGCCGGCGCGATGATATAGTAGACCGGCAGCGCGTATTCCGTGTGTGGCAGGCTGACCGGGCGGATCTCCGCACCGAGGTCTTTGAGCACCTCCACCGCCGCCCGGGTCTTCTCTTCGACCGCGGGCTGCGTGCCCGGGATCGAATATTCCTTTGGCACGCCGATCTTCAATCCGCGGAGCGGCTTGTCCTCCCTGGAGCCCCGCTTCTCATCAACGCTGATCGGTGGAACGGGGACCCGGGCGGAGGTCGCATCGAGCGGATCGTGACCTGCCATGGCCGAGAAAACCGCCGCCACATCCTGCGCTGAGCGGCCAAAGGCGCCGACCGTGTCGAGCGAGGAACCGAACGCCACCAGTCCATAGCGCGAGACGCGGCCATAGGTGGTTTTCAAACCCGTCACGCCGCAGAATGAAGCCGGCTGCCGGACGCTGCCGCCGGTGTCGGTGCCAAGGGCGGCCGGGACATAGCGCGCCGCCACCGCGGCCGCGCTTCCACCCGATGATCCACCGGGGACGCGTCCGAGATCCCACGGGTTATGTGTGACGCCGTAGGCTGAGTTCTCGGTCGAGGAGCCCATCGCGAACTCGTCCATGTTGGTCTTGCCGATGACGATCATCCCCGCCTCGGTCAGGTGGTGCACCGACGTGGCCGTGAAGGGTGGGACGAAACCTTCCAGGATCTTCGAGCCGCAGGTGCATGGCAGGCCCTCGACGGTCAGCACATCCTTGATCGCGACCGGAATGCCGAGCAGCGTCGCCGCGGAGCGCGAACCATCACTCTTCCGCCTCGCATCTGCGGACTCGGCCTGCTTCAGCGCCTGCGGACCGGCGAGATGCAGGAATGCATGCAGGGACGGTTCGAGTTTGGTGATGCGGTCCAGCGCGGCCTGGACGAGATCGCGGCTCGAGAATTCGCCGGACCTCAGCCCGGCCTGCATCTGGCTGAGACTAAGATCGGTCAGGGATGTCATTCGGATCGGCCGTCATGACCAGGGGATATGTGAGAGCAGAATTTTGCGAGGCTGCCTTGCAGCCCCCGCCGGCGCAGCCCTGCGATTCCGCCCTGCTATTCGAACACAGGCGGGATCTTGAACTGATCGGCTTCAGCGTCGGGCGCGTTCTCGAGCAGGACCTGCGTTGGCAGGCTCGGTCGCGACCGATCGGGCCGCAACTCCATCTGCGTCAGGCCGCCGCCGGCCGTCGGAGGGACGTTGGCTGTATCCAGCTGCCGCAGCTTGGCGATGTAATCGAGGATGTGGGAAAGCTGCTCCCGATAGAGTTCCTTCTGTTCGTCGGTTAGTTGCAGCCGGGCCAGCCTGGCGATGTGATCGATCTCCTGGGCAGTGAGCGACATAATGAGATTATATATCAGTTGCCCGGGCAGCCTGCGCCTCAGGGTGTGGCGGTCGCGGTCGCGCTTGGACCCTGACCTAGTCCCGCCGCGAACCCATCCGCATACCACTGCAGGTACTCGCTGACGTGGGCCTGCCAGTAGGGATTGGTGTGATCACCGGTGTACATGCGCCATTCATGCGGTACTTCATAGGCCGTGAGCAGGCCTTCGAAGGCTTCGACCTGGCCCAACCCTCCGTCCCGGTCGCCGGCATCCACCCACAGACGCGGCCAGCCATTCGCCGGGATGGCAGACATCAACCTCTGCAATACGGCAGCGTCGTCGTCAAAGATGACCGGGGAGTGCAGGCCGATGGAACCGAACAGGTCGTAGCGCGTTAGGAGAATATGAACCGCCCAGGCGCCGCCGCGCGAGAGGCCCCCGAGGGCCCGGTCGTGCCGATCTGTGAGCGTCCGGAAATTCTGGTCGATATAAGGGACCAGCTCGTGGATCAGACGATCGCCGAAGCCCGAGCCTGCAGACAGGTTCCAGTAGCGGTCATCGGGAAACACCATGATGAACGGTGCCGCTTTGCCGGAACGGATCAGGTAATCGGCGGCCTGCGGCGCCCGCAGGCTCACCCACTGGGTGTCGGTGGAGGTCTGACCGTGCAACAAATAGACCACGGGGTAATGTCGGTCTGTCTGCTGCTGATAGCAGGGCGGCAGGTAGACTACGAACTCCTGCGGCGGCTTGTCGTCGGTCGGCAGTGCGCCAGTGACAACGCTCCCCGGGAGTGACATGCAATCCACCGGGGTCGCGCTTGGGACCAGCGTCGGGGATGGCGTGGCAGCCGGCGGCTGGGTGGGGCCTGGGGCCGCGGTCAGAAGTGAAACGGGCTGATCGTACGACTGGCAGGCTGAAAGCAGCAGAATGGGGAGAAGGAAAACGAGACCAAGACGATGCAAGGAAGACCTGTGCTTGACGGGGGATGATTTTCCGCATTATACCCGTCGGGGCGCGGAGCTCGGGGCAGTCTGATACAATACGAGCGTTCGGGGTGTAGCGCAGGTGGTAGCGCGCTTGCTTTGGGAGCAAGAGAAACTGCCAATTTTTTGGCAGTTAGCACCCCTGCCAGGCCAGCCGTCATGTCGTCCAGATATGGCGGCTTTCGTGTCCTCCAAGACAAACACAATTCAGAAATGGTCGCTTGCCTCCGTCGCGCTTTCAGACGCGTACACGGACTTCATGCTATCCCGACAAGCGAAACAATGTAGTCTGGCCACGCTGGAATTCTACCGATACATGCTCGGCCCTTTCCTTGCGTGGCTGGAAGGGCAAGGCGTCACATCCCCGGATGAAGTCACGGCTCGATGGGTGAGGGGATACCTGGCCCAGCTTCACGGCGCGGATACGTCTATCCACGACCACGCCAGGGCGATAAAGACGCTCCTCCGGTTCTGGAATGTGGAGGGATACTCCGGGCCGGTGACATTCGACATGCCGCGGGTAGCGAAGAAGCGCCTCCCCGTTCTGACAGCGGAGGAACTTTGCAAGGTGTTGCAAAGTTGCAACGTCCGGGACAAAGCCATAGTCCTGCTGATGGTGGAACTCGGGCCTCCGGCGCTCCGAGGTGTGCGCCCTGAATTGGGAGGATGTAGACATTCAGAGCGGGTTGGTCCGGGTGGTGAGGGGCAAGGGCGGAAAAGCGAGGAGCGCCGTCATCGGGGTCACGACGCGGCGGGCGCTGCTTGCCTACCGACGGAATTCAGAACGCGTTCTGAATTCCGCACGCGTGCGGAATTTGGAGGTGGCAAAAGTTCAGCGCGCCGAACATTTCGACTTGCCGAAATCGGCGAATGGAAACTCCCCCCTCTTCCTGGCGTGTGGGGGTGTGCGGTTCACAGGTCCCGGCCTCCTGCGTGTCTTCCAGCGCCTATCCAAGCGGACGGGGATACGCGTCTCGCCTCATGCTCTGCGCCGGACGTTCGTTATCTTGTCTCTGCGGGCCGGCATGGGTGCGCTGCACATTCAAGCGATGCTTGGGCACTCGAGTTTGGACATGACCATGCACTACGCGCAGATGGTAGACGACGACTTGCTGGACGCGCACAGACAGCACTCCCCGATTGATAACCTCGGACGGCTAAAGTAATGAGGGCCATGAAGGGCAAGAGGCTGATATACAAAGAGACAATCAAAAGAGCCGGCTAATCGCCAGCCTTTTTCTTTGTGAATGCCCGCCCAAAGGCGACACCCAAGCATACGCCAACAATCAGAGCAAATATGATGAACGTCGAAAAAGCAAATCCGGGCGCTTCTCGCAACAAGTATGCAATCCACGCCACGACAATGGCGACCACAATATCTATCAATACGTTAAATCTCTGGGGTTGGGTTAGGCCCGGAAGCGTTCTCGCAAACACATCCGTTACCTTTCCAAGCCATTTGATGGCGTCAGAGATTGTGTCTAGGAGCCTCCAAATGAGAACACACGCTACGACCAGAATCACGATTGCGGCCGCAACGGCCTCGGCGTTCGACGGCATACTACCTATCCATTACAACCATTACAACGGTCATCGAAAGGGCAACTGAACCAAATATCAACAAGAGGTCGTTGAGGGGATGCAAGAACGTGGCGCGCACCGATGCATACCGTAAAAGGTCGCTCAATCCCACAAGACTTATGAGAGTGGTTACTCCCAGCCAAGCGTAGTCCGCGGGCACCATCTTTCTAACCCACATTTTTTTCACTTCTCTTTCTCCAATAGCAGAGACAACGACACCACTAGCAACCAGATTAAGACTAAAGATCTCCATGTACACGTCAGACAGCTGAAAAGTGAAATCTCCACTTTGGAGGGACGTTATCGTGCCAGACGCACGTTTATAAGTCTCCGCTTCCCTTTCCACTTTCTGCCGCCGAAGATCGAAGCGGATCGTTTCTCTTGTTCCTAGGGCTGGATGAACGTAGGCCTCCATAGTCAGTTATTTTGGTCTACTCTTATACCTTTGCACGATTTCGGTCATCACCGCAATAATGCGCTCAGCGAAATCGGGTGTGACCAACACTTTCGAGACGGCTATCGCCTCGATTTCTTTGAGATTCTTCAAATTCTCATCAGCCCCCGTGGGCGGCTCTATGAGAGAAAAGGTTATAAAGACTTCCTTCTCAGAGTGCGTGGCCATCATGTCATTGGCGTAAACAGGCGAAACGCCTTTCGGATTCGTTCTTACAATCCTGACTTCGATTGCCTTCATCAAATCCTCTGGCATCAATCCCTCCTCAAGATGGGCGAGTCGCACGTTCGACGCTGCCCGTCTCGCGCTTTTCGTCCTTCGGCTTGGCCGCATTCTCTCTTGCCACAACGACATTATACCCCCGGGCATTACGGCGATGACGCCCACGCCGGGGCGGCGTTGGACAGATTGTGGGGGTCCAAGTGATTGGCCAACCCGGCACGGGCCCCAAACCCAGTCTAGGAGGGGGCAGGCTTCAAGAGAGGCTCCAAGTAGCGGGCCGGCGGAACAAAACGCCCCCCGAGGCAGGCGACGCGGTGAGATATGAAAGTGACATTCAACACGTGAATCCACTAGTCCGGCGTGCTACGCTCAATGCAGATTTGGCGGGCGGGAAAGGAATCGAGCCCACGAAACGATGTCCCTATTGTGCTGAGAAGATCCAAGATGCGGCGATAGTCTGCCGCTACTGCGGCAGGGATTTGCCCAAACCGGCCGCCAGTGAGTATGAGGCGAAGAAGGATGAGCTGAGGGAGCTTCTTATCCGGGAAATTGAGCTTGTACAGGGCAAGTTGCGCGACAGAGCCGCCCTGTGGAGCCGTCAATTCGGAGGCATGCAGAAGGCAGAAAACGTCGACAGACTGCTCGTCGGCGTGCTACGACCCCTCACACTCCTTAGGGGAAAGGAGTACAAGGAAGAGAAGCGTGAGGAATGGATTGGCCAAATGCTGGAAAAGGACCGAACGGCACAGATACTGAAGGGGCAATACGTGGCCGCGCAGACCTTCCTCAGCAACCTCGAGGCCTTGGATTCCCTTGAGAAGGTGGAAGAGCGGCTAGCTGCGACAGCTAGCATCATTGAAATTATCGCGAAGCTCTAGACCTGTGCGCGATAAGCATGATAGCCGATAGGAGCGCTCGGTGTGGTCACGTGGCTTCAGAAAGCGGGCCGACCACAAAGACGGTGGCCTGAGGGGGGGTCAGGTCACCGTGGGCGAGCCGCTAGCTCGCTTCCGTCCATTGTAGCATGCGCCTAATGCAACAACCATCAATCTCATTGGCAGCAGAATGAAGCCGGCCGTCAGGCGCGCACCGTGCGCACAGCCCGATCGACAACCTGGGCCGGCTGAAGTAGTCGAGATTCATCCGCCGGCCGACCACGGGGACATGACGTTTGGTACGTGACACTGCGATTCCAACGTGCTAGGCTGTATCTAGCTGCTTCACTAGGGAGGGCAATCGCGGCCATGAAGAAATGCCCATATTGCGCTGAGAAAATCCAAGACGAGGCAATAGTGTGCCGCTATTGCGGGAGGGACCTGCCCCAGGAGTTCCGGGGCCCAAGCTAAGACCGTCGCTGGTGCCGGACCCCGGAAGCGTTCAGCCTGGCGCATCGCGGCCGTTGTGGCCGGCCTATTGACTGTCCTATATCTTTTGTTCGAGGTGGGTCTGTTCATTTCGATTCCGGTTGGTTCGGAGTTGGAATTTCATGTTCAGCTTCAAGGTTTCATAATCCGCGTGGCGCTTGGGGTAGTCACGACATTCTTGATTTGCTGGGTAGTCGTCGCAGGGGTCATCGGGTTAGGGAGAGCGCTAGGCGTCGCAGCCGCCGTGACGACAGTTCTGCTAGCAGCATTTGCGATTTATGCCCTCGCTAGTTGGGGCGGCTCGACCCAATCGCCCGCGCCGCCAGCCACGCCAACGGTCACGCCTCAGCCAACCGCCACATCAGTTCCAACAACACCAACGCCAATTGGCGGACTGTTAAGCCAGTGGCGTGAGTGCATAGTCGGCAGTCGTATCAGCCAAGAATACTACAACGACCATCTGTTGCAGCGAACGTGCATCTACGGGGTAATTACACAGAAGGGGGAAACTAGTACAGGTGCTGTTCTATACACTATCCTGCCCACAGGCACGCCAGTTAGTTCGCGCTTCTTTTTCATTATCCTCGTCCCGGACAAGAGCGCACTCAACCAAGCATTCCCCGGCGCGCTTGGAATATTGACACAGGCAGATGTTGGCGAATGCATAATCGCGATAGGATACCCGAGCCGCTACGGAAATGAGAATTGTTTTCTCGGCGCGGAGGTCGTTGACTTGCCGCTGCTTACCGAAGCACTTGGCGCCACCGACCCGACCGTGGGAGAAGTGCGCGCACTCTGCAAGTAGTCCTGGGCCGGCTGATTGACGGAGTACATCTTCAACGGGCCGGGGGGGGGAATGCGTTAGTAATCACGGCGGGAATAGTGTTCACGTGTCCTCGTCCTCGACCAGACTCCAGATAGCATCGTCCCAGGATTGGGAGGCGTCTTCTTCCAAACTGAGGGAGATCTGCTGCTTCAGGTCCTCAGGCACATCGGGATCGCCCGCCTTGATCTCCTCCGCCTTCTTAATCAACTCTTTGAAGTAGAGAGCGCGCCGGTACGCCTTCCGCAGTGTGTCGTCGTCGGGGATGATCTTCTTCACACCGTGCTCCTGAAACTTCTTCTCGAGGAAGGCGATCAGTTCCTCCGTGCTCATGACGTTTAGCTCCACGCGCTGAGTGGCGAGGAAGTCGCACTCTTCGGGCGTGGCTCCGCAGGATTGGAGATAGCGTTTTGCATCCCCTGGCGGGCTGTCGGGTTCTGCCTCCATGCCCCGCACGTCATCCATGCGCAGGCCGATGTCGATCAGGTTCCCGATGCCTGTCGAGAGTTGCGCGCCTCGGCGCAGGGTCTTCACGATCTTGAACCCGGCATAATCGAAGTCGTGCAGGGCGAGGACCGGCACGCCGAGATTCGCACCGACGTTGCACGTTGCCGCATTCGGGACTCCCTTGGAGGACATAATCGCGATATCCCACTTCCCAGAAAGACCGGCGTCTTCGAGGGCCACGTCAAAGCCCTCCTTCTCGACGAAGAGCACGGCGCCGAATTCGGTTGTGCGCGCCCTTGGTCTTCACCCGGTCATATTGGATCGGCGCGATCTCCTCCACGTCGCCAAACAACCGCGCTCCCAGGTAGTTCGAAACATCTGCGCCGCCCAGGCCGATCTCGTGCTCCGTGTGCGGCTCCTTCAAGTGGCCGCGTGCGTCCCACACGACCTTGAAGCCATACCCCGGCCCCTCCATGTAATCCTTTAGCAACTCCTGGAAGTACTTGGGACTTGCCTCGTTGTTCCACTTGCCCTCGGGGATCATGTTGATGATTCCGGGCCGGGCGGCGTACATGATTTGCCGCGCATTGGCGTAGTACTTGCCATTGCTGCTAGCGTGGTTGTAGGCCTGCTCCATGACCTCGAAGGCCGCGTCTTTGATCGTCGTCTCGTGGAAGTGATAGCGGCGCATGTAGGCCATGCGCGGGCGGCTGACGCGGTCGTGTTTGTCAGAGGTTTTCTTGGCCCGCTTCCATTCGGCACTAACAGACTTGATTCCCGCTCGGATGTCTTCAGCTAAATCAGACATTGGCATGCCCCTTCCCGCGCTCGGTGAATTCAAAGTGCGGCTTGGCGATGTGCACGACCGCACAGACGGGATCGCCGCGGCCGATGCTCATTTGCGTCAGCGCGTAGTTGATCTCGCGAATCGGCGTGTCCATCGTCGGCGACCAGTTGAGTCCGGTGATCAGGGTTCGCCCGTTCTTCTCGAATTCCTCCCGGTAAATTCCAAAGGCGACTTCCAGGACGTAATCATCCCCGACGGTGCGGCAGTACTTCACCGACTCTCCCTGGACGCCATAATCAGAAACCATGCGGGACGTGAGATGTTCCCGGCCGATGGTCCCGAGAAGTTTCGGGTTCACCGGCTTGGAATGTTCCTTCATGGCGGATAAGAGTCGCTCGACCCGTGGCATGGATATGTCGCCCTTGCTGACAAGCGCGGTGAGACTGGCACCATGCAGCGCGGCGTCGTGCGTCACATCCTTTTGGATCGCCGTCCGAGAGAGGCCGCGAAACTCTGCCACGAATTCCCGGATGGTGCGGGACTTGCCGGAGGATCTGTCCGCACTGACGTAGGCGGCTATCAAACTCCGCAACTGCTCGGACGTGTACCAATGTGGGGAAGTCGGGTTGTCGGGCTTCCACTTCTCCCACCCCGGGTTTGTAGGCTCCCACGTCTCCCCGTCCAGGATGAATTGGGCGTGCGGGTTCAGCATCGCGAAGCCTTGTACGATCTGGCGGCACGTGGGAACTCGGCTGCCGAACGCCTCGTCCGCCGCCTCGTCCGCCAATGCTTGTACAAATTCGTCAAAATTCAGACGTTTGGGGTGGTTTGGTGAGCCTGTGCTGGGGCCACTCAACCCGCACTTTTGTACAATCACCTTGGCAGGTTCCTTCGGTGAGGGTCAGGGTTGGGACTTGGGCGATGCGGTCCAGAGTGATCGCGATATCGTAAGAGACGCCGCGAGTCTCGATGCGGACTTTACCCACCTCGCCGCTCATGACGTAGGGCGCGGCATAGATGCACTTGAGGGCGTTGCCCAGCTGCCCGCGGGTCGGAGAGACGTAGTAGGCTTTGTCTGAGACGCGCACCATGTAGTCGAGACTGGACTTGATTACCGCGTCCGGGATCCCGCCGGCGTTGTCTGTGACGGTCGTATGAGACGCGTCGGATTCAATGCCGATCCGTGGTGCAACTCCGGCATTCTCGCACGCGTCCAGAGCGTTATCAATTAGTTCTTTGAGCGCCACTACCCGCCACCATTCCTCGGTTTGCCCCATCTGCTGAGAGAGCTCTTCGGCGGTGAAGAATTCCATGAGACGGCTTGTCTCGAAGGCGGTCCGGGTGAGTTTGTCGGGCTTTACGTCTTTCATTTGGTCATCCTCTCTGGCTTGGCCTTCTCGATGTCCTCGATGGCGGCGGCGGCTGCAGATGCAGCCGTGCGAGGTTATCAATCGGACTGTGCGCCCTGTGTGCCTCCAGTAGATCCTCGTCCACCATCTGGGCATAGTGGGAAACCATAGTCATGTCGGCCCAGCCGCCCAAGGCTTGCAAGTGCAATGAGTCCATGCCAGCCCGGAGTGAAAGGATAGTGAAGGTCCGGCGTAGGGAATCCGCGGTAGTGAGGAAGCCAACCCGTTTGGAGATCCGACAAAAGACCAGCGCGAGGCCTCCGCCCGTGAATCGCGTACCGTACCGTCCCAGGAAGAGGGGCGAATTGTATGGACATCCATACACCGTCCGCTGATAGGCAAGCAACGCCTCCCGCGTCGTGGCCCCAATCGCGGCAGATCGGGCCTTGCCCCCCTTACCGCGCTGGACCCGAATCAAACCGCTTTGTAGATCCACGTCCTCCCAATTCAGGGCACAGACCTCTGCCCTTCGAAGCCCAAAATCCACCATGAGTAACACTATGGCTTTGTCTCTCTCATTGCACACCGAGAGGACCTGCTCCACCTCCACCGGGCTCAAGACCGGAAGTCTCTTTGGACTTGCCCCGTTTTTGTGGACACGATTAATGTCGCGACTGGCGTTCGAACTCCGTTGGGCTGAGGTAGTCCAAGGCAGAGTGCAAACGCTTGGGATTGTACCAACCCTCGATGTACTCAAAGATGGTGGTGCGGGCCTGGGAACGCGTGGCGAAGCGCTGGCGCGTGCATTCTGTTTTGAGGGTCGCAAAGAAGCTCTCCATAGCGGCATTGTCGAAACAGTTGCCGACGCGGCTCATGCTGACTTGGCAGTGATGAGCGGCCAGAGCTTGCTGGTAAGCTTCGCTGGTGTACTGACTGCCCTGGTCAGAGTGGTGCATCCAGCCCTGTGGCGGATGGCGTTGCAAGATGGCCATTTGCAGAGCCTCTTGTACCAGCGAGGTTCCCATGTGGTCGGCCATGGCCCAGCCCACGACCCGGCGAGAAAACAGGTCCAACACCGAAGCCAAATACAACCAGCCTTCGGCGGTGTCGATGTAGGTGATATCGGTCACCCATTTCCGATCCGCAGCGGGAGACGAAAAATCCTGGTTCAACAGATTGGAGGCAGGCTTAGCCCATGAGTTGCGCACGGTCGTCTGGGGAAAGCGCCTGTGCGCTTTTCGAGCCGTGATCCCGTGCCTGCGCATCAATCGCGCCACTCGGTTCCTGCCGCAAGCTGTTCCCTTGCGTTGCAAAGCGGCATGGATGCGGGGACTGCCGTACGTCTGCCGACTAGTCCGGTGTTCCTCTTGGATCTGCGCCACCAGGGCCTCATTGGCTTGGGCTCGTTGGCTGGCTGGGCGACCACGCCAGGCATAGTAGCCACTCCGGCTCACACGCAGCGCCCGACACATTCTCTTGACCCCATAGACACCCTGATGAGAAGCCATGAACTCGTACCTCATCTGCTTTTCCGGGAGAAAATGTGCACCGCTTTTTTTAGGATATCGCGCTCCTCTTCCGCCTCCGCCAAGGCTCGCTGCAGGCGCCTGATCTCAGCCTTGGCAGCCTCCAGATCGCTCGGCTCCAGATGAACTTCTTGCCTGCCCTTTTCGACCGCCTGATAGCGAGCTCGCCATTTGACCAGAAGCCCGGGTGTGATCCCCAGATCCCGTTCAATCTCGCCCGCGCCCTTCCCGTCTTTCTCCAGCAACGCCAAGGCTTCCAGTTTGAATGCTTCCGGGTAACTTCGGTACTTGCGTTCGTTCATCGTGCTTCTCCTGTATCAGTGTACTTCGAGGACATTTCTCGTGTCCACCAATTCGGGGGAAGCCCACTTCTTGGCTACCCGGGGCATGGAGATCGCCACGGCTTCCGGCATGTACTTCTCTGCGTGCCAGAATCGGAGGAGGGTTTTCACTGCGCGGGCGTGGGCGTTCTTGCTCGCGTCCGCCCCTCCAAGTTGGGCCAGGTATCCCCTGACCCAACGAGCTGTGACTTCTGCAGGGGATGTGACACCTTGCCCCTCTATCCACTTCAGAAAGGCGCCCGCCGTGTATCGGTAGAATTCCAAGGTGGCCGGAGAGCATTGCATCGCCTGGCGGCTGAGAATGAAGTCCGTGTACGCGTCCGAGAGAGCAACGGAGGCGAGGTTCCAAACGCCTTTGGTAGTGGTTACTTAGACATGAAGGCCGCCTATTCCGGACTGTTTTAGGTGACTTCGAAGAAGTCTGGGCCGACCACGATCACTTCTCGGCGGGCTTGGGCTTGGGTCGCCGTTGTCTGTTCCGGCGCAACTCCTGGTCAATTCCGTCGAAGTCCACTTCCATCGGTGGCGCGGAGATGTGAACCCCAGTCATGGTCTGTGTCTGAAAAACCATGTGCAACGTCGCCCAGCTTTCGAGGGTCATCTCCAAGTCGCTGATGCCGATGGACTCAGCCAGGGTCAACCCATTCTCGGCCAGGTTGTAGTGGCCCGCGACCTTGGTGGAGTAGATTTCCAACCCGTACTTCTTGGCGAGTCACCTGAGGCGCCGGATGGTGTTCTTCTCGTCGGCTGTTGTGCGCCTCGTGCTGTGCTTTGCGGCGGTCATGCGCGTACTTTCGCCGACTGGCGGGCGCCATCGGGATATTTGCGAAGGGCTTCCGCATCGGCCTTTGCCTTCGGGTAGAAGACATAGCCGTGCGCCTTCGCCCAGCGGCCTGCGATCTGGGCGGCCAGGTGATTGTTCCGTGAGATGACGGTCGCGAGCTCGTCCACGAGTTGGTCGGCTTCCTTGCGGTTCTTGGTGGCTATTTCGGCCTCGAGCGCTTTCAACTGCTTTAGGTTCGTCGGTGTACCCATGTTCTCCTCTAGTGCGGGGAGCAAAGAAGCGCCCCGCTCTCATGTCACGAGGGCGGGGCTATAATCGAAGCAGCCTGGGCCGTCCTGCGTGACGGTTTGGGTTAGAAGTCCGGGTGAGGTTCACGCCTTGCTCGGACTCGCTTTCAACCCCATAATACGGCAAAGGGGCCGAGCCGGCGACTGTCTTACTTCGCCCTTTTGGGGTGACATTTGTCATGTTCTGTCATATCCTACCAGTGACGAAAGTAATACCTGGTGGCACATTTCCTGTGTCACGCGACACATTCTGGCCAGCTCGTAAGGGGACAAAGCCGGGATCCGGATAGCCAGGTGAGACTGTCTGTCCCAGATGACTACTTAGGGCGATCCCTCAAGCCGGCGATGAAGCCTCTGAGGTATTCGGCCACATGCTGCTCGGGCGGGTTGACGTCGCCGGCAGCATACCCGTCATGGTAGCCGTGGAGCCAGGAAGCCGCCGCGTTGTCGTTTATCGCCCGTAGAGGTTCGGCGCTTTCACGTTCGTAGGCGGGCGGGTCAGTGTTGGGCATCTTGGCTCCTTTCGTTCATGGTGACATTGCGGTTTTGTCCGGGTGTCACCATGCGCTGCGCCGACGCCTTCCCTTCGTCCAAGTCAACTAGCTCGTAAGGGTGGCAGTACCACCATGGTTAGGGATCTCCCGGCTCTGCCCCAGATAGCCCATAAGAGGGGCAAGGAAGGGTACGCATCGGTATGCATTGGGTGCGTTCCGCTGTCGGCTGCGCTGCTCTGCCGGCTCGTTCTGCGCTGCGAATGGCAAGCTGCGGCGGTGCCCGCGACGGGTAAAAGGTGACCGTATTCGAGTGCAAAAGCAGCGCCCCTCCCCTCGCGTTTGGGCGGCAAACTTCGCCCGCGGGCGTATTTTGGGGTTGTGGGTTCATGGTTCACTTAAGTAAACATAACCAAAGCGCTGTGCCTAAGCTCCGTACCCAAAAACGGGGGGTAGGCTGGACGGGAAGGGCGCTCTTTGAGCTGCGGTCGTCCCTGGTCGTGCTTTGCGCTACGGTGCGTGCTATCGGAATCGCCTCGTGGATAGTAGCCATTCTCGACGTGCGTCTATGCGTGAAAGCATCGCCGGCAGCTCCCCGGCCCCCACCACCATCTACCAGCAACCAAGCCAAGCGAAAGCAAACAGAAAGCGACGGATGGCGGGGTGCGTTGGTTTGTGTTGTTGTGTGGCTTTGTGGGTCCCATCTCACGCAGATTTTTCTGCGGTCCGCGTCCCCTCTTGGGCCTAGGTTACTTCTCCCCGTTGACTTCCCCTGAGTTTCCCAACATAATCTAGTCAACCGAGAGGAGGCACCGTGGAGGTCAAATGGGGATTGATTTGCACACTGGCAGACAACAAACCAGACGGTCTGGTCATAACCCGACCATTTCACGACGGTACGGCACCTTCATTTCCGTTTGCGCCCCCGAGGTTTTATCACGTCGCCAGCATCACCGGAAACGATGGCGAAACTCACCTGCTCGGGTCTAGGATTATCGCACCATCCGGCGACGTCGTTCTTCTTGACCAAGGCGAACGCATCACAATTGAGGGCGGATGGTGTGCGTTCATCCGTGGCTACCAGGATGTGGTATTTCCAGATCCGGGCAATTACCTTGTAGATATTCTGGTTGACGGTAAGCCTATCCACAGCATCACCTTGACGCTCAAACAGAAGTGACGCCCCTGGCCACCAGGGAGCGTCTTTGCTGCTACGCCAACGGGCCTTGCATGGCGTGAAGCCACGCCTTGAAGCGCTGTTCGTATTCCTCGGGATAGTGGTCAAGGCAAACCGCCTGCATGACGAGCCGGTAGCGGCTGTCTCTCGTCAGGATCGCGTTTGCCATTTGCCGGATGATCCCCGCCGCGGTTCCTTCTGTTCCGGCTTTGGCGAGTTCGGCTTTCAGGTACCCATAACTCCCCGCGTCCGCTTTCCATGTCTTCCACGCGTCGGGGTGCAGCTCGACAACCCGGACCAGGAACTCGGCTTGAATTGCCAGGTTCGTTATGTCCCCGGCGGCGCCCTCGATCTTGTAGAGCGCGTCTGAATACACGCGTACGGCTTCAGCCTGAATGTCAGTGAGCATCTGTCACCTCCCCGTTAATCACATCGCGCTTTTCGAGCCGGTCGAAGAGGGTCAGGACACTTCCAACGACGGCTTGCAAAACGGTTCGGTCGTCGCCAGGAGGCGATAGATAGCCCGTGGCACGACCGAGCTTTTCGAAGCTCTCGGCCATCCCGCGCAAGTTCTTGCTCCCTTTGAACTGGACGGTGAAGGCCTCGACTACCGCCTTCCATTCCTCGCCGCTTCCCGCCTTCTCAACTGGCAGGCCCATGCCGCGGGTCATTCCCTCTAATGCCGCTTGCCTCCCGACTTCAACCCTCCGGCCCTGCAATTCCCTCGCTTGCTCGGAGGTCATTTGCGCGCCGGCTACGATGTGCCTAAGCAGGTTGTCGAAAATCGAGCCGTTCGCCAGTTTGCGGTAGCGGGGCCGTCCGTCTTCTAGGACTTCCGCAAGATCGTAAGTCTTTGGATCTGCCATTTGCTCCTCACTCGCGTCGATCTGGCGTTGCATTTGCACCAGGTACGGCTCGATGACGGGTGATAGGTCGAGCGCATATCTCTTGACCAACTTCCGTATGCGCGGCGCGGCATCAAGCCTGACTTGATGTCTTTCGTTGTCGGCGTGTTGCCTTGCCCTCCGTTCCTCCTGGGTCTGAACCCAAACGCGGTTGAGGCTCTCAAACCCCGCCTGGTATGGCTGGTATGGGAGGTCTCCCGGAATGTCCGTCGTGAGTTTCGCCCCGCCGTTCATCGCCCTCTTTGCCAGTGATGGGGGGATTGTCCTTATCTCGTATTTGGACCACTCAGGTCTATAACCGAGTCTCAGAAACTCCTCCCGAAGATCTCCGCCCGTCATGGTTTCAGTAGCCATGTAGGTCACTAGTTCTTCAATCATTGCCCCTCCTTTCGATCGTAGTCCCGGGGAGATTCGTTCCCGGCATCGTTCGGATGATAGTACGGCACGAGTTGGAAGCCCGCGGCCATGAGGTCATCGGCCAGGGCTGGCGACAACCAGCGATACTCTCCCGCCGGCCACAGTGGAGCATAACCCAACTCTCGGAAAGTCGCGCGTAGCGATCGGCGGTTTTCTGTCTTTCCGAGCGTATACGGGAGGTGGCCGGGGACAGGATTAGGTACATACCAAGGTGCGTCCATGTCCGCTCCTAGAATACGACGCGGTCCACAAGCAGGTCCATGCCGCGGTACCGCTCTTTGATTCGGCGGAGTTCCCACGGCTTGCCTTGGTGGGCATACATTTCCTTCTTGTACTCAACCGTCATCGCCGCCTGATTTGCCTCGACGCGCTTCTGCTTGATTCGCTCCAAGGCTTGTCCTGGCGCGCTGGCATACTCTTGCTTCTCTTCCTCGGTGAGGCCGGCAGTTGGATCCTCGGCGGGTTTGGGCTGGACGCCGGCCCTCTCTGCTTTCACGCGCTGGATTTCGTCCAGCATCCCCTTCTTTGCCGCCTCGGTCATCCGGGCCTTTAGTGCCGGATCGGTGTCCAGATCGTCCAAAATGCTCTGCAGATTTTCGCTCATGTCGTCTCCTATGTGTCTGAGTGTCAACGGTTCACCTTTTTCGTTCCCAATGTCGAATTGTCGTAACATCTGCTCTCCTTTTTCCTCCTTGCGTTTCTCAAATGTGACTTACCAGACTGCGACCCGCGTTATTGTGGCGTCCCAGCACCAAGACGAGCTGCAGAGGGTTTTGCCCACTTCGGGCAGTTCATACTCTCCGTCCGTTACAGCCTCCACTCAGACGAAGCCCTTGTCCGAGGTGAGAAAGGCGGTAATCATGTGGACTCCTCCTGTCATCCAAACTTCGACCGGCCATCCCGCTATGCCGTCTTCCGTCGCGCGGTCCAGTAGGTCGAAGACAAAGTTCTTGCAATTGTACGAGTTGGAATACGGAGGTAGATTGACGGCGTCATCCGCCAAGAACGTCTGAAGTTCCGCATAGGTCGGGGTTGACTTGACGGCGGCCTTCGCGTGAATTGCGCCAACCGGCAAGGGCAACGGCGAGAGGCTCAATAACAGGAACGCAAGCAGGCACACGCGGCTCATCTCACCCGCCTAATCCACATATTGCCAAAAACGGTGTGCGAGACAGAGTTGTTGTGTTCGTAATGTAGTTTCAGGTAGTCCCCCGCGCTCAAAACATAATCGTCCTGGCTGCTCATCGGCGCACTGTTCCCGGCCACTGGAAATAACTGAGCCGCGCACACCGTACTCGCTTCGTTGTAGCGTACCCAGGCCGCGAAGGATCGTCCGGTAGTGCCCGTAGCCTCCAGAATGTTTGTGTAGAACCCCACTGTATACCGACCACCGTAGTTGGTGGGTATCGTGATTTTGGTATTGTCTGAACCCAGGGCGATGTAGGACTCGTCGTCGTAAGTTTCTTCGTTGAATTGAATTGGCGTATCCACGGACGCGGCTATGGTTTGAGGGGTACCGGAGAGTTGACTCGCCTTTGCGCCGGCCTGGATAAGGGCCGATGCGCTCATGTAGTTCATCACAACGGTTCCTTGTCGAAAGAGAAACCCGGGCACGGACGCATCCCATAGAATATTCGGCTTGTTAGCAGAATTGTCACCTAGCAACATGTCTCCCGCCCCCATCGCTTCCCCGTTGTAGTCCTGCGCGTTGGAGAAAATCTTGAATCCGGTTGTCGCGGGCGCGGAGAGATTGGAGCCAAAGGACACGTCTCCATCCGGTTCTATTGCTCCCGACGGGACACCCGTCTCGTTGTACACGGTTCGCGTCTTTCCGTCGCTTGTCGTCCGGGTTCCGCCATCGCTGGTGGTTCGCTCCAATACCTGCGTCCCACCGGTGAATACCTGAATCCCAAAGTGTCCGAGACGAACGGTTCCTGCTCCCGCGGTTATCCGTCCGGTGACGGCGTCGAAGATCGCCTCCTGCAAGTCACCGGCGAGTCCATAGAGTCCGGTCTTGTCTAGCCAAAGACCCGTGCCTTCACTAGACGAGCGCGGAGGGGGAGTACCCACGGCCATCTCGCCAGCAACGACGCGGCCCAGGTCGTCGTTTAGTTGTGAAAGTTCCTTTACGGGCCGTGTGACGTATTGCCTCTGAAACCAGAGTTCGAGCTGGTCTTGCTCCTGAGGGTCAAGACCCGCGGCCTTCCCCAGCTTTCTTAGAATGACATCCATTACCCTTGCTCCTTCGCCCGCAGCTCGTCCAGCTTTACCCGGAAGTTCAAGTATTCCTCCGGCGCCAGCGTCGGCAGTTTCTTGCGGCCCTTGCCGACCCAGGTCCGATCGCCCGTCCTCCGTTCGTGTTTCACGGTCGCCTTGATACGACCATCAGCTTTCAAGAGTCCCGACGCATGATGGAGGGCAACGTACTCCGGCCAGGAATAGGTAACGCCCAATACCTCGTTCAGCCAAAAGCCGTCCGGCTTCTCGTGAAGGCGGCGGATAATGGCATCGCGCCAACGTGCTGTATTTGGTCCACTCATTCTGTGCTCCCTTCTACAAGTTCCCGGCCCGTTGTGAGCCAGGTTCTAACCGCCCGCTTCTTACCGGCGCTCCATTCCTTCGGAGTCTCCGTCTTGCACAACTTTTCCAATCTCTTTTGAAATAGGTTCTCCTCCGTCGCCATTGTCTGAGCCGCGAGCCATTCCGCGGACTTCCCCTCCGTGGCCGCGATCCCCAGCCATTCCATGATGTCGTCCGGCCCGAACGCCTCCCGGTGTAGCGCTCTCCCGGCGATCTGGAAGTAGGAGAGGGCGAGGGCTTGCCGCAGGTCATAGAACGTCCAGGCTTTCCCCGTTTCGTCGGTGTACTTCAACCCCCGACACTCTTCCCGCAACCACCCGGCTTTTGCCCAATTCCCGATGGACTCCACCGAGACTCCCAGGCGCGCCGCAAGTTCGCCGGTACTCTCCGGCCCCCTGGCGTAGTTGCCGAAAATTCTGCCCGCTTCGCGGTAGACAATCCACGTCCGCCGGCCGCTCGACCGAAACGCCCGGACCAGGAGCGTGTCGTCTACCACCACGTACGCGCCGGTCTCCGTCTCTCGCATCGTCACCATTCAGCCTCCCATCCCCACAATCCGAACCCCACGCACGACCACGGGATTAATAGTGTTACCTTTTTGCAGTAACCTCGCGTCCCATGTTTGCACTCCTGATTTGTGCCCTCGCCGGATAAATACCTCGTCCGGGTCGGCCAACCTCGCCGCACCTTGAAAGAGGCGGCTCGGCGCGGTCTCGTAGAACAGTCTCCAGATTTCATGTCCACCATCAGCCCGTCGCTGTTCGGAAAAAGAAAGAGTGCGGGAATTATGGCGAGCCGTGTAGTGAAACCTGGGGACTGCTCCAACCCTTGCGACCGTATCAGGGACTTCGACCTTAGCGGGGAGGTGAAACGCGACGCGATCTCCCCGGCCCTTGTCCCGGAAAACGAACGGGGCGGCCTTCCGCGTGAAGTCCTGATACGCTGGGAGGCGGTCGGCCCCGTGCTCCGTAATGGCTATGTTCCTTTGACGGGTGATTAGTCCGTCTATCTTGCGTTGTCTCGAAGTGCTTACCCCGGAAAGCTTGCACAGCGTTTTCCGGCTGATCTTCTGCCCGTCGTGGTTGCCTTTGACGTAGGCAGCCCAAACCGCCAACTTCCAACCTCGTTTGAAAAGGGCCGCCAGTTCGATCTCGGCTTTCCTCTCGTCCGGGCGAGCATGGAAAACGCGGGCGGTCTTATGCTCTGCCATGTAATACGCGTTCTCGTGGGCTATGCGGATAAGTCCGTACTTCTGCGCGTCCCTCAACCAGTAGAAGTATGTCCGCTCCGAAACGCCCACCTGATCCAGGGCTTCACGGATCTGTGTCGGCCGGCAGTAATTCTTCCTCTCCACGTCGAGGGCGCGAGCCAACACCCACAACTTCCAAGCTGCGGCGCCGCCCTTGTAGTTCCAGGCGGCTATGCCCGTGCTCGGTGAAATGGCGACAAATTGGGGTGGCGCGGCGGGAGAAACGGGAGTAGGATTTAACAAGAGAAGCCGCCTTCACTAAGAGGAGAGGTTTTCTCGTTCTGCCGCTCCGGTGCTACGAACACCGGGGCGGTTTCTATTTTTGGCATCAATGCCAGAATTGGAGGCGCGAAAAACGGACGTGCATAGGTCGGGCAGCACATCCGTTCTGTGTCTCGTTCGTTGCTGGGAATCAGCGACTTGGGTCTAAGTGTTCTCTGGTCCTGCGTCTTTCCTACTTTAGCGCGCCGCTTTTCGGGGTATCCGTCTAGTGAGGATCAAGTGTAGTTTGTCGTGCGCGCTTCTGCCTTGGGGGGCCGTTGTCGCGGCCATTCCTCTATTCAAGTCTATTGTACCACACCCCGCGTCGTAGAACAGGTGTTTTAGCGCAACAACAACCTTAATAAACGCGTCCTACACGAAGGGGTAATGTACGCCTCTTGACGGCTCTCCCCCTTCCGGGTAAGAATGGCGACGGACGCTTGATTTCGCGGCTGCGTGAGGGGGTGCCGGGATTTGAACCCGGGACACCTTGCGACGATACCGGGGTGTAGCGCAGGTGGTAGCGCGCTTGCTTTGGGAGCAAGAGGTCCCGGGTTCAAATCCCGGCACCCCGACTTGTTTTACACTTAGATTCTGCGCAGCATCCGCCTGAAGCGATATTATGTGGGGTCAACAGAGGATGTCGCCAGGCGTGTCCTTCAGCACAATTTAGGAAAGTCCGCCTCGACACGCTTGGCTGCGCCCTGGGAGATCGTTCACACAGAGTTGTTTCTGACGCGTTCGCAGGCCATAGTCTGTGAACGGAAGATCAAGACCCGTGGAATCCAGCGCTACCTGGAAGACATCGGGGTCCGACCACTTGAGTAGCGCGTGGCGCCTCGGCGCCAAGGTCCCTGGTCTTCTACTTTCAAATTCGTCGGTCTTCCGTCGATGCGCTCTGGTGTAAGATTGTTATGCCGCTCTTTACTGCGGATGTGCGCGGCGTTCACGGGGAGGCCACTATGATGCGACCGGTTGTCTTCTGCTTGCTCTCGCTGTTCCTGACCACATCGTGCATCGCGCCAAACGCTCAGGCCCAGGAGCTAAACCTGACCGCCACGGTCGGATGGGCCCTGCTCGTGTCGTCCGGGACAGCCGCGCCGCTGCCGAGCACGTCGCCCACGGCCACATCGTCGCCCACGTCAACGCCAACTGTAGCACCCTCAGCAACGCCCTCTCCCGAGCCAACCCTGACGGAAATATCCTCACTTACGCCCTCTCCCGAGCCAACTGAAATGCTGCCAGCCACCGGCACGCCCACGGCGGCGCCACCTCCAACGGTTAACAGTCTCTCGGCGACAGTCAGCGTGCGCCTCCTGAGTTGCCGGTACGGCCCCGGGCCGGAGTACCTGTATCTGTACGCACTGCGCGGCGGCGCCAACATCAGGTTGATCGGACGCACCGACGGCGATAACTGGCACTGGGCCTGGGTGGATGGACGCAATAAATGCTGGGTCAATATCAGCTATCTTGTCATACAAGGCGACTGGCGGCAGCTGCCGATCGTTTATCCGGGCATCGCACGGCTTCCGGTCTCGCCTTACTATCCTCCCACGACCGTCACGAGCGCGAGGCGAAACGGCAACGCCGTGACCATCGACTGGGTTGAGATTCCCTTGCGCGCCGGCGATGAGGAGGACGACTCCGTGCAGCATTACATCGTGGAGGCCTGGCACTGCCGGGGCGGCACCCTGCTGTTTGAACCCTTCGCCACGAACGATACAGACATCACCATCATTGACGAACCGGGCTGCGCTCAGACATCCCACGCGCGTTTGTTCGTGCAGGAGAAGCACGGCTTCTCAGGCCCCACCGGAATTCCCTGGCCCGGGTGGTAGCTCGAGCGGAAAATTTTGAGCGTCCGCCCCGAGCGACCAGAAGATCGCCAAACCATCTACGAAATAAACAAGGCTGCCTTCGACGGTGAGGTCGAGGCGCTGCCTGGTGGACAACCTGCGGGGAACACCGGGCTTCATTCCCGAACTCTCGCTGGTGGCGGAGAGCGACGGCCGCGTGGTGGGTCACATCCTTTTCAGCATCGTCCACATCCAGTCGGACGCGGTCCGCACTCCCGTCCTGGCGCTGGCTCCGATGGCAGTCCGGCCGGACTGCCAGAACCAGGGGATTGGCTCGCTTCTGGTACGCGAGGGTCTGGAGAGGTGCAAGGCCCTAGGTCACGAGGCGGTCATCCTGGTGGGACACGCGAATTACTATCCGCGGTTCGGATTTACACCGGCCGGCGAGAAGGGTCTACGCCTGCCGTTCGATGCACCGGATGAAGCCTTCATGGCGCTGGAGCTCGTCCCAGGCGCATTGAATGGCGTGACCGGCACGGTCGAGTATCCTCCCGAGTTCAACGAAGAATAAGCGTACATAACACCCATTTCGGGTCCGCGCGGGCATATCCGATCGGCCCCCCTTGCGCGCGGTCTGCAACGCCACGTATATGGTCGCGTAGCTGCTGTGTGCTAGAATCTGGGCGGAGGGTCCATGCCGAAGTTCGACGAAGTCATCGAGGCGGTCCGCTACAAGGGGGGCAGGATCGACATCGTGCGGGCCTACGAACGCCGCGGCCCGACCTTTTCTGACTGCGTCCTGCTCGACCGCAAGACACTGATCGACCGCCTGCAGCACGGCAAACGCTTCATCACCGGCCAGCGCAAGAAATACTTAGGCAGCACATTCGAAGTCGGGAAACCCGTCAGCCTGGAGGGCCAGGACGGCAGACAGGTCGTCACGACCAGGCCGCAAAACGACCAGGATCTGCTGGAAAGGGTGCCCGCTTTCTAGAGGTCCTCCGGCAGGGCTCCCGCCCTCCGGCGACGAGCGCCGCCGCACACCGGGGTCATCGCTCAGGATCAAGCCGCCCTCATCCACCATGAAAATCATCGACAAAACGCCGTTCCAGAATGAGAATGGGGAGCTCACACCGGTGCAGCGCTTGCAGGGGACCCTGCAGCACGGGCTGTCGTGGTACCCCGAGCTGGAGGCCCAGAAGGCAGTCATCGCCCAGCTCAACCTGGTGCTCGAGAAGGGCTTCACGCTCATCCGCAATTTCACACTGGCCAACAGCCAGATTGTCGAGCCGCTCATCCTGATCGGTCCGCCCGGGATCTTCGTCATCGCGGTCACGCCTCTCAGCGGCTTCTACGAAGCCAAAGGCGATCAGTGGAACGTGGTCAACGGCGGCCGGGCGTCTCCGGCGCCTATCAACCTACTGTATCGCGTGAGCCGGCTGGCGCGCGCTCTGCAGGTTTACCTCAACCGGCAGGGAGTCGACATGCCAGGCCTGGTGGAACCTGTTCTGATCGCTTCGAGCCCGGCCATGCACATCGAGTCGCTGCGGCCGACCGCACGCGTGGTGATGAGCGATGCCATCCGTCAGTTCGCCGCCTCGCTGCTCCAGGCGCGGCCGGTGCTCAGGCCCGAACAGGTCTACGATATGGCCGACCGGATCATCACACCGCGGCCCAAGGAGGCGGCGCCGCAGGCCGAGCCAGCGCCGGAAGCGCCTGCCGCGACGGAGAGCACGCCGGCCGAGCCGCAGACGCCGGGCCGTGCCCGGGCCATCTTCCATGCGGCCGACGAGCTCAAGCCATTCGATCCAGCCGACCTGAGCTTCGCATTCGATGAGAACGCCGAATCGGACGTGCCGGCTAACCTGCGCGAGACGAGTCCATCCCAGCGACTGCCACGCGTCTCCGCCCAGCGCGGCGCCTTCAGCCGCGGGCAGTGGATCATGCTCGGCAGCATGATGTTGGTCGAGTGCTGTGTGCTTGCGGGGTTTGGATACCTCATCCTGACCGGCATCCGCTGATCGCTTTGTCCCCCCCGCTGCTATCCATCATCATCCCGGCCCACAACGAGCAGAGCCGCCTGCCGCGGACGCTCGACGAGGTGCTCGCTTCTCTCGGCAACCAGAACTACTCCGCCGAGGTTCTGGTCGTGGAGAACGCCAGCACCGATCGCACCGGCGAGCTGGCTGAAGGCTACGCCCGTGAGAACAAGATTCTGCGCGTGATCCGCACGCGCGAGCGCGGCAAGGGACTCGCCGTGCGCCTAGGCATGCTGGCCGCGCACGGCGAGTATCGCTTCATGTGCGACGCCGACCTCTCGATGCCCATCGAGGAGGTAAACCGGTTCCTGCCGCCGGCGCTTTCGGACTTCGACGTGGCGATCGGCTCACGGGAAGTGCACGGCGCCGTCCGTTACAACGAGCCATGGCAGCGGCACCTCGGCGGACGCCTGATCAACCTGGTGATCCGTTTCCTGATCCTGCCTCAGTTCCAGGATACGCAGTGCGGGTTCAAGTGCTTTCGCGGCACTGTCGTGCCGGACCTCTTCGGGCGGCAGACACTCAATGCCTGGTCGTTCGATGTTGAACTGCTGTTTATCGCCGGGCGCCTGGGATACCGCGTGGTCGAGATCCCGATCGACTGGTATTACCGGTCCGAGAGCAAGGTCAATGCGCTGCGGGATGGACTGCGCATGATCAACGACATAGCCCGGATCCGGGCCCGGGCGCGGCGCGGCCTGTACGATGCGCGCTGATCCCGATCTGGCATTCGAACGCGAACTCTGGAAGAGCGGCCTGACCTACGTCGCCGGCCTGGATGAGGCCGGACGCGGCGCCCTAGCGGGACCAGTCGCGGTCGGTGCGGTCATCCTGCCGCGGGATACCATCTGGCCATCAGCCCCCAATCCGGTCAAAGCCCGCAGCGTGAAGAAGACGCTGAGCCTGCTCCGAGGTGTGCGCAATTCAAAGCAGATGACCCCCCTGCAGCGTGAAGCCGCAGCGCCGCGCATCAGGGCCTTGGCCGTGTCCTGGAGCGTGGGTTTTGCCTCACCGGAAGAGATTGATTCGCAGGGCATTGTGCAGGCGGTGCGGCTGGCCGCCCTGCGCGCCCTGCATGACCTGGGCATCTACCCCGACTATCTTCTGACCGACTTCCGGCTGGAACTGCCTGAGCTGGACGTGTGCCAGACCGCACTGGTCAAAGGCGATGCGCGCTGCCTCAGCATCGCAGCCGCCTCGGTCCTTGCCAAAACCGCCCGGGACGCATTGATGCGCGACCTGGATGGACAAGTTCCTGGATACGAACTGGCCAAGCACAAGGGCTATGGCACGCGCGCCCACCGACTGGCTCTACAGCGACTGGGTCGCTCCGCCATCCACCGGCGGACCTTTTCGGTCAGGCCCTAGCGGTGCGGCGGGATCGCCGCGGCTCTCCCAAACGCAGGAAGAACTTGGTGATCTCTTCGGCCGTCGCCGGGACGAGCGACAGGCCTAGAACGACACTCCATTCGCGCACGGAGAGGAAGTGGGTGTTGAAGACGGTCTGCAGGAACGGTACCGAGCACACGAGCAGAAGCAGGCCAATCGAGGTGCCCACCGCCAGCTGCATCCACCGGTTGGAGAAGACGCCGATCCGGAAGAGCGAGGCGTACTCACCGCGCACCGTGTAGGCCCGGAAGAGCTCACAGAGTGACAGCGTGACGAAGGCCATCGTCTCCGCCGTCTGCACATCGAGCCCGCGCCAGTCATAGCTCAGCAGGTACGTCAGGGAGTTGGCGCCAGCCGGCAGCACGCCGCCGGCGAGCAGATGCCAGATCAGACCGACGCCGAAGGCCATCAGGACCGCGCTCGTCTGGGCAATGGTCTGGATGATAATGCCCAATCCCATGGCCCCGTTGATGATCGGCTCGTTCTTGCGGCGCGGCGGGCGAGACATGATATCGGGATCGCCCTTTTCCATGGCCAGGGCCAGGGCCGGTGCGCCGTCGGTGATCAGGTTGAGCCAGAGCAGTTGGATGGCCGTCAGCGGTGAGGGCAAGCCGGCCAGCGTGGCGAGGAAGATGATCATGATCTCGGCCACGTTGGAGGAGAGCAGGAAGAAGACGAACTTGCGGATGTTGGCGTAGATGATGCGTCCCTGCTCGACCGCCGAGACGATGCTGGCATAGTTGTCGTCGGTCAGCACCATGTCGGCGGTTTCCTTGGCCACGTCGGTGCCGGTGATGCCCATCGCCACGCCGATGTCGGCGCGCTTGATGGCGGGGGCATCGTTCACGCCGTCGCCGGTCATGGCCACCACTTCGTTGTTGGCCTGCAGGGCGTCCACGATGCGCATCTTGTGCTCGGGCGAGACGCGGGCGAAGACGTCGGTCTTCTCGATCTCGCGCTTGAGCTTGGCATCGCTCATCGCATCCAGGTCCGCGCCGGTCGCAACCTTCCGCCGGGGCCTCAGCAGGCCGATGGACTCGGCAATGGCGCGGGCCGTGTTGGGGTAATCGCCGGTGATCATCACGGTGCGGATGCCCGCATGCGCGGGCCTTTTCCAGGGCCGGCTTCACTTCATCCCGCGGCGGATCGATCATGCCCATCAGCCCGACGAAGACCAGATCCTTTTCCAGGTTCTCGGTCCTGGCCTGGCTGAGATCCTTCGGTACATTGTGCTCCAAGCGATAGGCCAGCCCGAGCACGCGCAGGGCATCTCGGGTCATGGCATCGTTGGCAGCCAGGATCGCCTTTCGCATCCGCGGCGTCAGCGGCCGGGCTTTGTCCCCGGTAGTCTGGTAGCGGGTGCAGAGTCGCAGCACCATATCCGGCGCGCCCTTCACGGCGATCACATCCCAGTTGCGAACTTGCTTGTCGTAGAAAGGCGAGGTGTCATCAGGCTGAGGCACGCTTGACATCGTGGACGGTGATCATGCGCTTGCGTTCGGAGTCGAAGGGGATCTCGCTCTAGCGGGGATAGGACGCATGGATCTCGACCCGGTAGACGCCGGCCTTGGCGGCAGCCACCAGCAGCGCGCCCTCGGTCGGGTCGCCGACGATGCGGTACGGTTTCTCGCCGTCTTCCGTCTCGATGGCTTCGAGCTCGGCAGTCGTTGTTCAGGACGCCCAGCCAGAGCGCGGTCATCGCGCCCGGATAATCGGCGATATCCACTGACCTTGCCATCCTCCTTGAACTCGCCCTTCGGGGACGTAGCCCGTGCCGGTGATCTCGACCAAGTTGCCGTCCACCCACAGGCGCGTGACCGTCATTTCGTTCTGGGTCAGCGTGCCGGTCTTGTCCGAGCAAATGACGGTGGCCGAACCAAGCGTCTCCACCGAGGACAGCTTGCGGATCAGCGCGTGGCGTTGGATCATCTCGCGCATGCCGAGCGCGAGGCTGATGGTCACGACGGCGGGCAGCCCTTCGGGCACGGCCGCGATCGCCAGGCTGACGGCGATGATGAAGACATCGGTGATCTCCTTGACATTCTGCGAAGTACGTACGCAGCGGCGTCGGTGAACAGAGCGCCGATGTCGGTGTTATTGATCAGGGCAACGATGAAGACGACCGCCACCAGGACCAGCGCGCCGATGCTGAGCGTCCTGCCGAGCTGGTCGAGGCGGCGCTGCAGAGGCGTTTCTTCCACCTCCACGTTCTGCAGCATGCTGGCGATCAGGCCGAGCTGGGTGTGCATGCCCGTGCTGGTCACGACGCCGCGCCCGCGCCCGTAGGTGACCAGCGTCCCCATGAAGGCCGTGTTCTTGCGGTCCCCGAGCGGGACGTCGGATCCAGGACCGCGGCCGCGTTCTTCTGGACCGGCAGCGATTCGCCGGTGAGCGAGGCCTCTTCCATCCGCAGGTTGACGGCTTCCAGCAGGCGCACGTCGGCAGGGATGAAATTGCCCGCTTCGAGGAAGACGATATCGCCCGGCACCAGCTCGCGGGCCGGGATGGTCTCGCGGCGGCCGTCGCGCAGCACGTGCGCTTCGGGCGCCGCCAGCCGCTTCAAGGCGGCCAAGGCCTGCTCGGCCCGCTGTTCCTGGATGATCCCCAGGACCGTATTCAGCACCACGATGGCCAGGATGGCCGAGGCAGTCGATCCATTCGCCCAGAAGGGCGGAGACCAGCGAGGCGGCGATCAGGAGCATCACAACAAAATTGTTCAGCTGCTCCCACAGCATGCTCCAGAATCCGGCCTCTCCTGGCTTCCTCCAGCTGATTGGGACCATAGCGCTGCAGGCGGTCTGCAGCCTCGTCGGCGCTGAGCCCGGTCTCATGCACCTTCAAATCATGCAGTACGTCCTTCAGTGCAAGCGCGTGCCAGGCCTTATGCTGAGTCGATGCACTCTTCCTTGATATATCTTCCACGGCTCCAGAAGTCTCCTAAAACACGGGTCTGGAAGAAAAAGACCACCACGATCCTCGTGGTGGTCTTGCCAACGCTTCAGGGCGTACGGATTGCCGATGGCAATTCTGCCAATGGTTTGACGACAATTCGTCTGGCGCACAAGCGCCACGGCTACTCCCCAGCCAAGATCAAGTTTATTCGCTTGGTGCGTGAATGTCAAGCTGCGAGCGATCATGCGGCGGGACAAGGGGCAAGCGGATCACTGGTCGGGGACGATGGAGTGTCCCGGGCGGGATCACTGCATTCTTGACGAGCACGACGATCCCGTCGCGCACGAACCAGTTTCCGCGGTCGATCTCGGTGCCGCGTGGGAACGGATGGATGACCGTGCCCTCGCCGATGCGGACATTCTTGTCCAGGATGGCCCCCTCGATGATGCAGTCCCGACCGACGCCGAGGTCCGGGTCGTAGTAGTCCGAGCCCATCAGGATGCAATCCTTGATATGCGACCCGGCGGCCACCTGGCTGCGAATGCCCACCACGGAGTGGGTGATCTCGGCCTTCTCAATGCGGCAGCCCTCGGACAGCAGCACGTCGGTCAGGAGGCTGTCCGTCACAACACTCCCGGGCAGGGATCGGGCATTGGTGTAGATCGGCAGCTCGGGATCATAGAAATTGAAGGGTGCGTCCGGAGTGGTCATCTGAAGATTGGCCTCGTAGAAGGACCGGATCGTCCCGATATCGCGCCAGTAGCCGTCAAAGCCGTAGCCGAATACCTTGTGGGAGTGAATGACCTCGGGCAGGATGTTGGTGCCGAAGTCGTCATGGCCGCGATGGTAGTTCAGCACATCGATCAGGATGTTGAGATTGAACAAGTAGATCCCCATGGACCCAAGCAGGGGACGTTCGGGATCATCCCGGCTGACCAGGCTGTTCTGCGTGGCCTCGTCCTGGGGCTTCTCTACAAAGTTGGAGATGCGGCCGTCTGGTTCGCACTTCAGAATGCCCAGTCGGTGGGCCTCCTGGCGCGGCACCGGGTGCACGGCCACCGTGATCTCCGCCTGGCGGTCCCAGTGGAACATGGCCATCTTCTCATAGTCCATGCGGTACAGATGATCGCCCGCCAAGATGAGGACGTAGTCCGCGCCGCTCGCCCGGATCTCGAACAGCTGCTGCCGGACGGCGTCGGCGGTGCCCTGATACCAGGCGGCGGACTCCAGGGTCTGTTCGGCCGCCCAGATCTGCACCCAGCCCCTGTGGAAATCGTCGAAGCGATAAGTCTGGGAAATGTGGCGGTGGAGGGAGACCGAGCTGTACTGGGTCAGCACGGCGATGCGATAGATGCCCGAGTTGATGCAGTTGCTGATGGGGATGTCGATCAGGCGGTACCTGCCCGCGATCGGAACCGCCGGCTTGGATCGCTCTTTGGTCAGCGGCTGCAGGCGCTCACCTCTGCCGCCGCCCATGATCACTGCCAGGATGTCATTTGTCGAAGGCATGCCGGACCTCCACCGAACAGACTTTGTTCATGCCGGTCGGCTCACCAGGAAAAACAAAGCGCGAGAACGCCTTGTGCACTCTCACGCCATGCTGCCAGCGGGCGAGCGCCCGCGATGATTTAGGCTAAGCGTTGTATAATGATGCCGAAGGTGGGAGTTGAACCCACAATCCCGAAGGAACACGATTTTGAGTTGTGCGCGTCTGCCTGTTCCGCCACTTCGGCCTGGCTGACAGTATAACCAACCCCCCAAACAAGGTCAAGATGAGGCTCGGAATCATCGGTCTATCCCAGTCAGGCAAGACCACGATCTTTAACGCGCTGACGCGCGGGCACACCCCGACCACCGCCAGCGCGGGCCGGATCGAGGTCCATACGGCCGTGGTGGACGTGCCCGATCCGCGCGTGGACAAGCTCTCGGCGATGTTCAAGCCGCGGAAGACGATCTACGCCAAGGTTACCTACGCCGACATCGCCGGCCTCGAGGGCGGCACTGCAAAGACCGGCATCTCGGGGCAGCTGCTCAACCAGCTTACCCAGATGGACGGGTTCCTGCTCGTCGTGCGCGCCTTTGCCGACGAGAATGTGCCGCATCCGTCCGGCAGCGTCAATCCCGGTCGCGATGTCGATAGCATGTGCAGCGAGCTGCTGCTCAACGACCTCATCGCAGTCGAACGCAAACTGGATCGCCTGACCGAGGAACGCAAGAAGGGCGGGACCGACAAGACCATCAATGAACGCCAGACGGCGCTGTTCACCCGCCTGCACGAGGCGCTCAACGCGGGGACTCCCCTGCGCCGTCTCGACCTGAAAGCCGAGGAGTTCGCGCGAGTTGGCCTCCTTCGGGCTGCTCTCACGCAAGCCGCTGCTGACGGTCTTCAACCTGGGTGAGGGGCAGAAGGCTCCGACGCTGCAGCTCGACCATCCCTGCGTGGACCTGATGGGTAAGCTCGAGATGGAGATCGCCCAACTCGGGCCGGAGGACGCGGCCGTGTTCATGCAGGAATATGGGATCGAGGAGCTGGGGTTGAGCAAGATGATCCGACTCTCGTATGACCTGCTGCAGCTGCAGTCCTTCTTCACCGTCGGTGAGGACGAGGTGCGCGCCTGGACCGTGAATCGCGGCGCAACGGCGGTGGAAGCCGCCGGCGTCATCCACACCGATCTGCAGCACGGCTTTGTGCGAGCAGAGGTGGTGGCCTGCGACGACCTGCTCGCCCTCGGCGGCATGAATGAAGCCAAGACCAAGGGCAAACTCCGGCTGGAAGGAAAGGAGTATCCCGTGCGGGATGGCGACATCCTGCACGTACGCTTCAACCTGTGACCCGGGGAGGGCAGCAGGTTCCGACATCGCGGCATCAACACAGGAGGGCAACTTGTCGACGCAATCCCGAAATTGGAAAACCATGGCGTTCGCGCTGGTTTCCGTCATCGTCATCTTGGCATGCGGAGCCACCGGGAACTCACCTCAGGCTTCGACGGCCTTCGATCCAACGAAGGCCGTCCTCGAACTCCAGGGCACCGCTATGGCGCTGCAGTTGACCCAGGCCGCGTTGAATGCGGATCAGCCAATTCAGCCCGCCAATCCGCCGGCCGAACCCGCGCAGGGCGTCCCGCCGGCGCCGCCTCCGGTCCAGGTGACACCCACTCCGGACGTGGAAGCGCAGATCAAGTCGGCCAAGATCCTGGTCTATGAGAATACTGATGAGCGGGGCATCGGTATGTGGATCCAGGATGCGCTCGACGGAATGGGCCTGCGTTACACGCAGACCGGTTCCTACAGCGGTCATTTCATGGAATACCTTAACTCGGGGGTGCAGTACGACCTGATCATCGTCGGCGCAGAGGACAAGGACAAGATCTCGGGCGAGTTCTGGGACGTGATCAACACCCGCCTGGCACGCGACAAAGCTGCCCTCATTGCCGAGATCTGGTACCTTGACCGCGAGGCGAACGGCCCTATCAGCAAGATACTCGGAGGCTGCGGGATCCGCTACCAGAAGGATATGCCCGTGGACGATTCGATCTACTGGTGGGTGCCCGACCATCCGATCTTCAATGAGCCGAACACCGTGCTGCCCCTCATCCACTACAACCTGTTCTGGGGCAACCAGGCCGGTGACCGGATCATGCTGGGCGGCGGCGGGGACGCCACCTTGCTGGCCGGCCGCTCGGCGCGGTCGCAGACCGATGAAGGAGTGCTGGCCACCTGCTACGATGGTCGGGTGATCATCCAGACCTTCTCCGACCATGACTATAACCAGGCGGACATCATCCCTTTGTGGCAAAACTACGTCCATTACACTCTGAAAAACCATTTCGCGGTCACGCCCTAGAACGAACTAACGGGAGGGAGCCGCACATGCGCGCGTGAGCGATCCTGGCTGTCATTTTCTTGATGCTCCTGCTGGCAGCGCCGGGGGCGGCTTTCGCACTCAAGCGGGACCCGAGTCCGGACAGGGGACGGCCTCGGCAGACCAAAACAAGCTAGGATTCTGACCCCTATATCACTCAGCGATAGACTGGGGGAATGGCGGCGGTTCCCACGAGGGCGGGAACCGCATCTTGAATAGGCAGCCCATGCGCCGGAGCGGCGACAAAAGGCACGTCAAAAAAGTGACGGCTGCCCCGTACTTTTCCCGTTAGAATTCATTTAAGCTTCAGAAAGGAATGCACTCCCTGCACGATGCAGGGGTGAGGCCGAATTCGTGAGAATCCGGGAGGGCAGTATGGATCGACCAGCAGAGAAGTCACCAAAGTACAGGATCGCCTGGCTGCCGGGGGATGGCATCGGCGTGGACGTCCTGGACGCCGCACGCATCGTGCTCGACCGGGTCAACCTGGACGCGGAGTATGTCTGTGGTGACATCGGCTGGGAATACTGGCGCAAGGAGGGCGACGCCTTCCCGCAGCGCACGATCGACCTGCTCAAGGCGGTGGACGCCGCCATGTTCGGGGCCATCACCTCCAAGCCGGTCAAGGCAGCCGAGGCCGAACTGGTCCCCGAGCTGCGGGGCAGGGACCTGGTCTACCGCTCGCCCATCGTCCGCATGCGCCAGATGTTCGACCTGTACATCTGCCTGCGGCCGTGCAAGGCCTATGCCGGCAACTCGCTCAACTACAAGGAGGACATCGACCTGGTGATCTTCCGCGAGAATACCGAGGACCTGTACTCGGGCGTCGAGTTCAATCCGGTGCCGGCTGAGTTGGCGTCGATCCTGACGCGCCTGTCCAAGCCGTTCGCAGCCTTCAAGGACGTGCCCCTGAACGAACTGGCCATCTCAAACAAGATCGTCACCCGCAAGAGCTCCGAGCGGATCATTCGGGCGGCCTTCGAGTTTGCCCGCAAGAACAAGCGCCGGAAGGTGACCGTGATCCACAAGGCCAACGTCGTGCGGGCTACCGAGGGCATGTTCCTGGATATCGCCAAGGGCATCCACGGCGAATATCCCGAGATCGAGATGGATGATGCCAACGTCGATGCGATCTGCATGTGGCTGTTGAAGAACCCCCGCAACTACGACGTGATGGTCGCCACCAACATGTTCGGCGACATCATCTCGGACCTGGCCGCGCAAATGGTCGGTGGACTCGGCTTCGGCTGCTCGGGCAACATCGGCGACAAGTTGGCTGTCTTCGAGCCCAGCCATGGGTCCGCGCCCAAGTACGCCGGCCAGTACAAGGTCAACCCGATCGCTACGATCCTTTCGGCCAAGATGATGCTCGATTGGCTCAATGAGACCACGAAAGCCGCGGCCATCGAGAACGCGGTGGCGGCGGTCATCCGGGAAGGCAAGGTCCGCACCTATGACATGGGCGGCTCGAATTCGACCCTGGAACTGGCCGAGGCGGTCGCAGCGAGACTGTGATCAGCTTTCTCCGAGAGTGAACCGCAAAGTGAGACCAGAAAGGCAAGCTTCATGAAGAGCACAAAGATTCACGAAGTCGGTCCGCGCGACGGCCTGCAAGCCGAGACCACCATCGTCCCACTAGACATAAGAATCCAGTGGATTCAAGGCCTCATGAATTCGGGCATCGACATTGTCCAATTGGGATCGTTTGTGAATCCCAAGCGCGTGCCCCAGATGGCCGAGACGGAGGCGCTTTTCCGGCATTTCACCCAACCAAGGAAGAAGCCTGAGGGCGTGACCCTGTCAGCACTGGTGTTGAATACAAAGGGCCTCGACCGCGGCCTGGACGCTGGGGTCGAGATGTTCTGCATGGGTGTTTCGGCCAGCAGGACGCACAGCCTGAAGAATTCCGGTATGACGCCGGCCGAGGCGCAGCAAGAAGTCCTTGCCATGGCCAGAACGGCCCTGTTGGCTGGCAGGCGTGTTCAAGCCTCGGTCCAGTCTGCTTTCGGCTGCGGCTACGAGGGGCTGATTGCCAGCGAGGTCGTGCTGGATCTAGTCAAGGCATACCTGAATGTGGGCGTGCGCTGCATCAGCCTGGCGGATACGGCCGGTCATGCGATTCCGCCACAGGTGGAGGACCTCTTCGGCGCGATCCGTCTGATGGACGCGGCCGCAGATCTGGCGTGCCATTTCCACAACACGTACGGGCTCGGACTGGCAAACTGCCTGACAGCCCTCAAGAGTGGCGTCTCCTATTTTGAATCATCGTTTGCCGGACTTGGCGGCTGCCCATTCACCAAGGTGGCCGCAGGCAACGTCAGCACCGAGGACCTGGTCCACACACTGCAGCGCATGGGTCGCCGGCTCGATATCGACCTGGATGCGCTGATCGACGTGGCTCGTCAGGTGTCCGCGTTCTTCGGCCGGGACCTGCCGGGCTTGATCCTGCACTCGGGGTCGATCGTCAACTTCAAAAGGCTGCCGTCCGAGGAGCCTGAGCATGAGACTGCTTGAAGGAGTCCGTGTCCTGGACCTGACCAACGTGCTGGCCGGGCCGTTTGCCACGCTGCACCTCTCCCTGCTGGGCGCCGAGGTGATCAAGATCGAGAACCCGGACGGCGGCGACCTGGCGCGCAAGCTTGGCAACGTACCAGACTACAACCAGAAGCTCCTGGGCACCAGCTTCCTGGCACAGAACGCCAACAAGAAATCCCTGACGCTCAACCTGAAGCTGAAGCAGGGCAAAGAGGTCTTCCGAAAGCTGACAGAGACCGCCGATGTGCTGGTGGAGAATTTCCGACCCGGCGTCATGGACCGCCTGGGCTTTTCTTACGAGGAACTGCGCAAGATCAACCCGAAGATCATCTACTGCGCCATCACGGGCTTCGGCCAGACCGGTCCCGATGCGCTCAAGCCGGCCTACGATCAGATCATCCAGGGCCTGTCGGGCGTCATGTCGATCAACGGTGACGAACGCTTAAATCCGCTGCGCTGCGGCTTCCCGGTCTGCGACACGGTCGGCGGACTCAACGCGGCCTTTGCGGTGATGGCCGCGCTCTACCATCGTGAGCGAACGGGCGAAGGCCAGTTCATTGATATCGCGCTGATGGACTCGATCATGCCGCTGATGGGCTGGGTGGCTGCCAACCTCCTGATCGGCGGGCAGCAGCCCGCGCTGCTCGGCAACGACAACTTCACCGCCGCGCCCTCCGGCACGTTCCGCACGAAGGATGGCTGCATCAACATTGCCGCCAACCAGCAGGAACAATGGGAGAATCTCACGGACCTGCTCGGCCTCCCGGAGCTCAAGACCGACCCTCGCTTCCAGGAGCGGGATACGCGCAAAGCCAACCGTTTCCTGCTCACTCCGCTGCTCGAGGTCAAGTTGACGCAGGAGACTACGTCCCACTGGGTGGAGGTGCTCAATGCCAAGGGCATCCCCGCCGGTGATATCCTCAGCCTCGAGGCCGCCCTGGACTCCCCGCAGGCCAGGCACCGCCAGGTGATCGCGGACGTGACCCAGCCGGGCATCGGCAAGGTCAAGATCTTCAACCTGACCGCCAAATTCTCGAAAACCCCCGCCGCGATCGAGGCCCCTTCGCCCCGCTTGTCGGAACACACGCAGGGCATCCTGACCAGCCTGGGATACAGCGCGGCCGAACAGAAGGAATTGAAAGCACTCAACGTCATCTGATCCTCGCGATCGGTATGACCGGCTCACATCAACCTGAAAGGATATGGAGAATCACATGAACAAGCTTCTCGAGAAACTGAACATCCCAGCCGTCAACCCGGGCGCCTGCATCGGACCGGATGGGTGGATCAAGGACACCAAGGGCAAGGAACTGGTCTCTTACAATCCGACGACCGGCGAGGCCCTGGCCACGATCCTTCAGGCCACACCCGAGACCTATGAGAAGGTCGCCTGCGGCCGCGCAGGCGGCTTTCCTTAAGTGGCGTGAGGTCCCGGCGCCCAAGCGTGGGCAGGTGGTCCGCGATCTCGGTGACGCACTGCGCGAGCTGAAGGAGCCGCTCGGCGACCTGGTGACGGTCGAGATGGGCAAGATCCGCGCCGAGGGGCACGGAGAGGTGCAGGAGATGATCGACATCTGCGATTTCGCGGTCGGTCAATCCCGCATGCTGTACGGCCTGAGCATGCACTCCGAGCGTTCTCAGCACCGCATGTTCGAGCAGTGGCACCCGCTCGGCATCCTCGGCCTGATCACAGCCTTCAATTTCCCGGTGGCGGTCTGGTCATGGAACTCGACCCTGGCAGCGGTCTGCGGCGACACCATCATCTGGAAGCCGTCCTCCTACACCCCGCTGACCGCCATCGCGGTCACGCACATCGCCAACAAGGTCATGGCCGATCACGGACTGAGCGGCATCTTCAACCTCGTGATCGGTTCGGGCCGGGACGTCGGCGAACAGCTCCTAAACGACAAGCGGGTCCAGTTGGTATCGTTCACCGGCTCGACCAGCATCGGCGTGCATGTCTCGGAGGCGGTCGCCCGCCGCTTCGGCCGGACCATCCTCGAGCTGGGCGGCAACAACGGAATCATCGTCTCGGACAAGGCCGATCTCGCGATGGCCACCCGCGCCATCCTGTTCGGCGCCGTCGGGACCGCCGGACAGCGCTGCACCTCCACCCGCCGCATCATCATGCAGAAGTCGATCGGCAAGGACCTCACCCAGCGCCTGGTCAGTGCCTACAAGCAGGTCCGGATCGGCGATCCGCTCAAGGACGGGACCTTGATGGGGCCGCTGGTCGTGAACACCTCGGTCGAGGAGATGATGGACGCCGTCAAGCAGGCCGTGGCTGACGGCGGCGAGGTCGTTTCCGGTGGGCACATGCTGCCCGAGCTGGGACCGAACTTCGTCGAGCCCACGATCATCAAGATGCCGGCCCAGACCGAGATCGTCAAGACCGAGACCTTCGCGCCGATCCTCTACCTGCTCGAGTACAACACCATCGAGGATGCGATCCACATTCACAACGACGTACCCCAGGGGCTCTCCAGCGCCATCTTCACCGATTCCGTCCGCGAGGCCGAAGCCTTCCTCTCCGTCACCGGATCGGACTGCGGGATTGCCAATGTCAATATCGGGACCTCGGGCGCCGAGATCGGCGGAGCCTTCGGCGGCGAGAAGGAGACCGGCGGCGGTCGTGAGTCCGGGTCGGACGCCTGGAAGATCTACATGCGCCGGCAGACGAACACCAGCAACTGGTCCAAGGAATTACCTCTGGCTCAAGGGATCAAGTTCGGCGAGTAAGCTCGTCTAGCTGCAAAAGGAGGCGGGGAAATATGGGCATGACAATGGTAGAGAAGATCCTGGCTCGCGCCGCCGGGACCTCCCGCGTTACGGCGGGCGACGTGGTCGAACCCAGGGTTGACCTGGCCATGTCACATGAGAACGGGGCGCTCGTGCTCAACCAATTCCATCAGATCTACAAGGACACCGGCCTGCAGCCGAAGGTCTGGGATCCCGCCAAGATCGCCATCATCTTTGACCACCGGGTCCCGGCTGAGAGCTCGAAGACCGCGACCAACCAGAAGAAAGTCCGTGAGTTCGTCGGCGCAGCAGGGCATCGGCAAGTTCCACGATATCCGCGGCGACGAGGGCGGCATCTGTCACCAGATACTGCCCGAGAACGGATATGTCCGCCCCGGAACGGTCGTGGTGGGCACGGACAGTCACACCACCAGCCACGGCGCGCTGGGAGCATTTGCTTTCGGCATCGGCGCCACCGAGATGGCCTCGGTCTGGGCCCTGGGACGGGTGCTGAACGTGGAAGTGCCTGCCACGATCAAAGTCGTGGTGCGCGGCAAGTTGGGACCACAGGTCGCCGCCAAGGACCTCATCCTGCACCTGATCGGCAAGTTGACCGCCGAGGGCGCCAACTTCAGGGTGATCGAGTATCACGGCGAGGCCATCCTTGCAATGCCCACGTCCGGCCGGCTGACCATCTGCAACATGTCGGTCGAGGCCGGCGCGACCTCTGGCATCGTCCCTCCGGACGACGAGACACTGCGCTATCTACGGAGGTCGCCGGAGTGGCCGGGGGGATTCCAATCTTCGGCCCCGATCCCGACGCGGCCTACCAGCAGGTGATTGAGATCGATGCCGCAGCCCTCGCACCGCAGATCGCCTGTCCGCATACGGTCGACAACGTCAAACCGGTCGATGTGGTGGGCGGCATCCCCATCCAACAGGTCGTCATCGGTTCGTGCACCAACGGCCGCCTGGACGATATCGAGGTCGCGGCGCGCATCCTGGCGGGCCGGAAGGTGGCGCGCAGCGTGCGCATGCTGGTCTTCCCGGCCTCGGCCCGCATCTATCGCGAGGCCCTGGCTAAGGGTTACATCAAGACGCTTATGGAAGCCGGCGCGGTCGTGGCCAACTCGGGCTGCGGTCCGTGCCTCGGCGTGCATCAAGGCGCGCTGGCGGACGGTGAGGTTGCCCTCTCGACCACCAATCGCAACTTTAAAGGCCGCATGGGCAATCCGCGCTCCGAGGTCTATCTCTGCTCGCCGGCGGTGGCTGCGGCCAGCGCTCTCACCGGCGTGATCACCGATCCGCGGAAGGCAGGTTGAGATGGCGAAAGTTGTCCTCAAGCTGGGCGACGACGTTTCCACCGATATCATCTTTCCGGGCCGCTTCATGGCGACCGTCCTGCCCGAAGAGACCCCGCAATACGCCTTCGCCGATCAGGGCGATTTCAACGAGCGTCTGCACAAGGGCGGGATACCGGCCGGCAGCATCATCGTTGCCGGTCGCAACTTCGGCTGCGGCTCATCCCGCGAGCAGGCAGCCTCGTGTCTGAAGGGGCCGGAGCTGGTCATCATCGCCCGTCACTTCGCGCGCATCTTCCTGCAGAACTCGATCAACGTGGGCCTGCGCACGGTCATCTGCCCCGAGATCGAGGCCGCCGAGGGTGACGAGTTGGAGGTGACTGCGGATCAGGTGGTCAACAAGACCAGCGGCAGGTCCTTCAAAGTGGTGCCCATGCCAAAGGCGCGCCAAGCCATCATCGATGCCGGCGGGTTGATCCCATACACACGCAGACTGTTGTTGGAGAGCAAGCGCGCCTGAGATAACATGCCGTCTTCATAATGCAAAAACCTGCGCACGGACGCTGCGCAGGTTTTGCTTTGCGCGTGCCTGAGTCTGCGGCCTAGTCGGCGGGTTCCCCCGCGGAAAGCACAACCGCGGGTGCACTGCTGATCGCGTGATCCGGAAGGTCCCGCTCGACATTCCGGATGCTCAAGCTGCCAAAGCCAGCGATCGCAACGCCGAACATCAAAAGGCCTAAAAGGCTGATCATCAGACCGACCCCGCGACTCGCTCCGGTTCCGAAGATCGGCCCCAGGATCGGCGCCAGCGATCCGCCCTATGCCATGGCCGGCTTGAAGACATGGTCCGCCAGGGGTGCGGCCAGAAGCGGGCCGACGATCTGAGCCGACCAGGCGATCATGCGCCGGACTCCGAAGACGCGTCCCTGCACATCGGGCGCTACCTTCGATTGCCAGATCGCCTGGCTGGAGGCATTCATCATCGGCTCCATGAACATGAACCCGAATCCGCAAACCGCCAGCAGTGGGATCGAGGCGCGCAGTCCGAATGCCGCCATGAAGAAGGCCTCGACCACGCCTGCCGCGAGCAGCGTGTAGACCTTCCGCCGCGTGCCGCCCCAGGCGCTCATCACGAGTGTGCCGGCGAGCATCCCTACACCCAAGACCGTGCTCAAGTAGCCCAGGACGCTTGCATCCCAGTTGTCCAGGATGAGCGGCACGAACAGCGGCTGCATGATGCCGAGCAGGAAGTTGAGGCTGAAGAAATAGATCAGCAAGCTGAGCAACCCGTGCCGGGCGGTGATGTATCGCCACCCGAACCGGATCTGCTGCCAGAAGGATTCTTTGGCCGGCGGACTCTCGCTCGAGACCGGCGGCCTGGGGATGCGGACGAGCAGGAGCATCAGCAGGACCGCAAAGACGTACGTGGCAAAATCGATCAGTGCCATGTTCCCAAGATGGATGAGGACGTACAACGCACCCGCCATCGCCGGACCCGCGATCTGCGGGATCGCCTCGCCCAGCTGCACGATCCCGTTCGCCCGTCCGTACTGTTCCCGTGGAACCAGAAGTGATACCGAGGCGGTATAGGCAGGCCACATCAACGAGCCGAACGCCGCCATCCACAGGTTGATCGGTATGACCATCCAGGGCTGGAGGTGCTGTGTCAGATACAGGATCGCCGCGGCGAGCACGGCCAAGCCGGCACCCAGATCGCTGACGATCATCGCTGTCCGCCGGTCCCAGCGATCGGCCAGGACCCCGGCCACCGGCGAGAGGATCACGACCGGCGCCTGAACCGCCACCATCGTCAGTGACAGCATCAGAACCGAGCGCGTCTGGTCGTAGACCCACACGCCCAGGGCAAAGCCGGTCAGTTGCGACCCCACCAGGGAGACGAGCTGCCCGAACCAGATGAGCAGGAAGACACGCATGCCACCGCGTGAGACTGTGTCGTTCATAATGCTTCCGCCGTGCACCTCGCCGGGGCCATATGTCCAGGGGAGGAACAGGACGCGATTCTATCATTTGAGACGATGACGAGAACGCGTTGGCATCTGCGTCTCGTCATGGATCTTTGCAGGCTGTTGCTCAGCCCGCGAGGACTACCGGTATCAAGGACGTCGAGTGATCGGACTTTCCCCTTGCATGTGCAACCCCATGGGCCGCAGGAACAGGTCGGCCGGGCACCAGCCTGTGAACGCGCTTTGCAGGATCATGGCTCCCATGAACACCAGCAGCGCAACCCCGGTCGTCAGATCCACCCAGTGGGCCACAGCCGCTGAGGCCAGGATCAGAACGCCGCGCACAATGTCTCTGCCTTTTCCGAGGTCCATAGTATTCTCCTTAAGGTTGATCAACGGAGCGGCCGGAATGTACATCCGGCCTGCGCAAGAGTCCCGTGCCGACGAAGATGGCTCCTAAAAGGGCAAGCAGGATCGAGAATATCGCCCAATCATTCAGGGCAAACGGCAGGTGCAGCACCGGGCCCGCGATTGGCCTCAGCAGCTCCAGAGCACCCCAGGCCAACGCCAGGATCCCGCACACCGTGGTTGTGCCCCCCATCGGGATCGCGTTCAGAGCTCGCACCGCGTTCAAGCCCAGCAGGATCAGGCCGGTCCCCGCAATCCCAACCCCGAAGGGGATCGCGTCAAAAAAGATCGAGACACCCCACAGGATAAAGAGCATTCCCCAGGTGATGTTCTCCAGTTGCTTTTCGTTCACCACTCGCACTTCTTGCATTCTTAGACTCCTTCACGTATTCTTCTGATTCTCTTCAAGTGCACTCGCAGCCCCCTGCCGGCGCATCTGTGATGGACACGGTGCGAGCGCCGAGGCCCGACGCAAACTTGTCCATTTTGGAGGCCGCACCATTCCTGACCATTTTTCCGATCTCGATGGCCTCCGCAATCTCCTGCTCGTCGGCCCCTTGTTCTCTGGCTCTCATCACGTTGGCCACCAGACAGCGCTGGCAGTTGGCGGTCATCGAGGCCCCTACGGCGATCAGCCGGAGCATGCGATCGTCAAGTTTCATATGGGTGTTCTCCTTTCCAATCCTGTTGACGCACGCCCGATCGGAAAGGATACGTGCCTGGCCCCCTTCTACGACGTCCTAGAGCCAGTCTTCGGCTTTGCAGTGACCTTTGAGCTCGTGAAGCAACAGCCGCCGGCCGCGGTGCAATCGGATCTTGACCGCGCCCAGACTCAGTTCGAGGATCTCGGCAATCTCTTTGTCTGGCAGTTCTTCCAACTCGCTCAGCACCAGCACCGCCCGGTATTTGGGCGGGAGTTTCCTCACGTAATCCGCAAAGCACTCGAATCTCTGCTTGCTCAAGAGCTGCTGATCGAGGGATGGCGCGGGCTCCCCGGTCCAGATGCTCCCCGCCTCGACTGCGTCAGCCTCGTCCAGGCATGCCTCTCGTGCAACTTGTTTGAATGAGCCGGCCCGTGCCCTGTCGATGGCGCCATTGGTGGCAATGCGGTAGATCCAGGTGGAAAGCTGAGACTTGCCCCGGAAACCCGGCAGCGCCTGATGCACCTTGACGAATACCTCCTGCACCAAGTCCTCGGCCTCGCTTTCCCCGACTAGTCGCGTCAGATAGCGCAGAATCCGCGGTCGATAATCCTCATGGACTTTCTGGAATTCCAGCGTGCTGTCGATCATGGCGTACGCTCCGCTCTATTCCTTTGGACGTAGATCGCCGCCAGGAAGATACACGTGCAGTCTGTCTCAACCACTCCACTATAGCCCGGAAAGGCCAAAAAAAGAAGGCGCAGACATCGGGATTGACGTCTGCGCCCTTTCCTGTTTATATGCCCGGGCTTTCAAGGCCACTCACGCGTCGTAATTAGCCGGCTCCTCCTCGACGCCCATCTCCTCGACCGGCTCTTCGGCCGGCTTCCGGTCGAGGAACTGCAGGGTCAGCGCCACGACCTTGGTGAAGTACTTGGTCTCGCCGCCCTTGTCCTCATACTTGTCGGTCCTTAGACGTCCCTCGACGTAGACCAGGCTGCCCTTCTTCAGATACTGCTGGCTGATCTCGCCCAGCCGCCCCCAAGCTTTGACGTTGAAACCAGTCGGTCGCCTCCTTGCCGTCGCTGCCGCTCTTCCAACGGCGCGTGACGGCAAGGCTGAAGGTCGTTACCTTCTGACCGCTGGGGATGGCGCGCGTCTCAGGGTCTCTTCCCAAATAGCCGATCAGTTGGACTTTGTTCAACGCAGGCATGGTCATCCTCCTCTGCTTGCTGTCGGCCGGTTTGGCAGGCCCGCGGCCCGCCGACTTGCTGCTTTTAGAGTTCCATCTTCGTGTCGCATACGTGTCTCCTGTTCTCTAAAAGGACGGATGTATTGTAGACTCGTTTTAGCAGGAATTTTCTATAAGTCAATCCGTAGCTCTTTAGCTCTGAGTCCTCCCTTATACATATTGTAAGTATATGGATATCGTAGTCGTAGTAGGGCCTGTGGAGAGTGTGGACAATCGCCTTTGGCCGTACCTGTGGGATGCTGCACATGATTTAACCGCCAGCCATTAGGATTCGTGGCCGCAGTCGGGCCGGGTCAATGTGGGGACAACTCTGGGACAGACCGAGCCTGATCTTGCCCGGTCCAGGCACTGCCTATATATAGGAAGGAAGCTGGGCCTACCCGTACAGGTGGGGGCGCGTTTTGTTGCGTTTTCGGCCAAATTCGAGGCGATTTAGGGGCGCTCTCCACAGGCAACCCCCTTTATCCACACTTTACTCCCCCTTATCCACAGTTTGGATGTCACCGACCGGGGATTCGAACCCCGAACCAGCTCATTAAGAGACGGGCCCAGACGTGGCCACACCGTATATACGGTTCAATGGCGTCCATCGAGTGCCAGATCTAGGGGTAAATTCGTCCACTGCGTACATGTTTTGCAGCCCGTGATACTGCGGTTGCATCCGGGTTGCATCCAAGAACTGGAAAGGCGACTCAAGCCCTGGCCGGGCATCGTTCGGCTCCACCTCATACCTGTACGTCTTCAGAACATTTGAGACACAAGGGTATGTTTGCTAAGGTATGGTTATCCGGTCCGAATTGATTATACAGTTGCGATTTGCAGATTCTGCAAACGCCTTTGTTGCAACGTTCGTTTCTTGATTTCGTCTCGGTTGGAAAGCACCTCCTGCGCTCTGCCAAAATAAACATCGGCCGGTGTGAGATTGGCCAAGGACTCGTGATAGCGCTGGCGATTGTAATGGTCCACGAAACTGGCAATCTCAGTCTCAAGGTTTCCCGGAAGAAAATAATTCTGGAGATTCACAACATTTTTCATGGAACGATGGTACCGCTCGATCTTGCCCTGAGTCATTGGGTGATAGGGCGCACTGCGTGTATGGTCCATGTGCTTGCGGTCCAGAAAGAGTTTCAGCTCTTTGGAGACATAGCAGGAGCCGTTATCGGAAAGCAGGCGTGGCCGATGTTCCACCAGTACATGGTCCAAGCCGGTCTGGTCCAAGGCCAATTGGAGCGTGTCCTGAACATCGGTGGTGGCCATCGTGGGGGTTAGCCTCCAGGCCAGGATGTAACGGGAGAAATCATCCAGCACCGTGGACAGGTAATACCAACCCCAACCCAGGATTTTGAAGTAGGTGAAGTCGGTCTGCCACAATTCGTTCACGCGCGTCGTGGGATGTTTGAATTCATCCGCTGCGCTCAACACCGTGAAGGCCGGGCTCTCCACCAGATCGAAGCCCTTCAGGATGCGGTACGTACTCAATTCCGAGATGAAATAGCCCTTTTCATCGGTGAACAACCAGGCGACTTCGCGGGGCGAACGCTCCGGGTATTGCAGCGCCAGATCTACCACCTGTTGTCTCACTTCCTTCGGAATCCGGTTCCCCTGGCCTAGTCCGCCAGGACAGGCAGAACTGGCGCGGATTCGGTCGATGATCGATCAATCCATCCGGGCCTTCCTCCTGGTACTGTTTGTACCAGCGATAGAAGGTACTGCGCGGCACCTGCAGTTCTGTCAACGTGCGTTTCACCGGTAGGCTCGAATGTTCCACCAGGTGAAGGATCTCGCTCTTTTCCGCTTCATCCCGCCGGATCATTCGTCCCACTTTGTTTCCCTGCCCAGCAAGCTTTTTTTCCCTGGCCTAGTCCGCCAGGACAGGCAACACGCGGTTCTTCAGCGTCAGCTCGGCCACCAATGCTTTGAGCTGCTCATTCTCGCTGCGCATTTCTTCGACTTCGTGACTATCGGCTTCCCGTTTGGTGTCCCCTACCAAGCGCTGCTTGCCAGCCTCCATAAACTCCTTGCTCCACTTGTAGTACATGTTCTGATGGATGCCTTCGCGGCGGCACAGTTCTGCGATCTTGCTCTCTCCCCGCAATCCTTCCAGCACGATCCGCACTTTCTCTTCCGCGGAATATTTCTTGCGCGTTCCCCGCCGGATCTCGCGAACCGTGGCTTCTATTGAGGTCGTTTCTTCGGCCATTTTCTGCTCCTTCGGTGGATCGATTTAACCAGATCTTGGCCGGAAATCCCACCTTAGCTCTTTGCCCTAAACTGTCTCACAGGTTCTGACACGAAACAGATTCGGCAGACTGGCTCGGTTCGCTACCCTATTCTACCCGCGGCCCATGATCCATAAACAGCAGAATGAAGCACTTGCAGGAACACAAACTTGGCGATTTGGAGGCTCGCCGAACGCCTCTCCGCCGGATGTGCCACGAGGCCGATTCCCACAGCGGGATCGTTAGCCGTCTTTGCGCAAAGGGCGCCACCATTTCTTCATGATCTTCGAGCCCGTTCGGATTGTTATCCGCACGGGCATTCCTTCGGCCACTGCGGCCCCCCATTGGCGGGGCGAGATCCCTCGGCAGAATCAAAGGGTCTCCTTTCCTGACGTCCCGCTGCGCGGAATCTCCGCTAGGTGGGTGCAACTCGAGTGCAGCTGCTTGCCACTAGCGCTGGACAGGTCTGGAATTTGGATCCGTCCTCTTGTGTCATGGGGGCGATTGGCACCTTGCGCCGAAGAATTTGGTTTTCACCCCCAAATGGGTTGGCATCATCGTGACGGCGAGGCCCCTTAGAAACACAATCAGGCCATGAACTGCCGCTATGTCTTCGGAGCGGTACTACGGCCTTGATTGCGATCAGCTTGGTATTTCTTCGGACCATCCTTGACAGGTCCGAGGTCGGCGTTCTGCCGCCTTTTGTGATCGGCATGGTAAACTTGGCCTAGAACTCGAATTTATTCGGGGAATGATACGGAGGAGACAAGTGAATGCCTGATTTCGTCACGCTCTCATGCCCGTCCTGCGGGGGTAAGCTCCAAATCACCTCGGATGTTGAGCGCTTCGCCTGCGCACACTGTGGTCGGGAGCACGTGGTCAATCGCGGGGCCGGCATAGTCTCGTTGTCACCAGTCGTTGATGCTCTGAAAACAGTAGGCGTAGGGGTTGACAAGACCGCGGCCGAGCTGGCAATTGTCCGCCTAAACAAGGAGATTGGAGAGCTGCTGGTTCAGAAAAGCGAGCTGTTGGGACGCTCTCCCCAGCCTAGGTATAAGGGGCAGTGGGTGCTATTCTTCGCGCTTGTAGGCTTGAGCTTCCTTTGTTTCACCGCCTTACTATGGTGGCCCAGCCCGGGGCTGGGCGCCGCTGCATTCCTGGTTCTTACGCTTGCATCCGGTTTCGGTGCGGTGATGACTGGGATTTCTGGGTCTCGCGCACTGGCAAGGGATGTACAGCGCTGGGAACAGACCACGGGCGCTCAATTGAAAGCTTTTGATCAGGTACTCGCTGCAAAGTATTCAGAACTCCAACAACACGAGGGCACCGTATCGAAGTAAGAGGCTGCACGCGAGCCTAAGCCCTGGGCATTCCGACGCAAAAACCTTGATGAAGGCTTCAGCGCTCAATCGTTCGTGAGCGAGGTTCGTCCACGGTAGCACGGATGACCACGGAAGATACGCATATGAGCACTGAACCCATCAGTCATTCCGGCCCGATGCAGGCATCCACTCCTTCGTGATCTTGAGCCCGTTTGGATTGTTATCTGCACGGGCGGGCGTGCGGTCCATAGATCGTGGGCTTGCACGAGATGGTTTCTAGTATGATGCAAAACGGGCGTGGTAGGCCGCATGTTTCTAGGTCTGAAAGACCGCGCTGTAGCATTGGTCACCACGCCCATCCAGAACCGAGCCCGAACAGTTGTATGGTCTGAAAGACCGAATCCTGCTAGAACGGGCAAAACAACTATACACAGGACGGCGAGTGATGGCAGCAGACAAAGTATACGTTGGCATAGATGTCTCCAAAGCTTGGCTGGACATTGGCATTCATCCTGGCCAGGAGAGTTGGCGAATTGAAAATACACAGAAGGGCATTCGTAGATTGATCAAGCGTTTTCAAAGCATGCCGATCGAGAACATCGTGGTGGAAGCCACCGGCGGATACGAAGCCAAGTTGGTGGATGAGTTGTCGCTTGCCGCTTTACCGGTCTCACGAGTTAATCCGGGTCGGGTGCGCAAGTTTGCCCAAGGCTTGAACTGGTTTGCCAAGACCGACAAGATTGACGCCAAGGTTCTGGCGCTGTTTGGCGAAAAAGCCAGCCGCGCCGAGTGGTCCTGCCCAGTGCAGCCGAAAAACGCTTGTCGGCCCTGCTCAAACGCCGTAAACAGGTGCTCGACATGCTGACGGCCGAGCAAAACCGCAGGGAATTGGCTGAACAGGATGTGCAGGCATCCATTGAAATCGTCGTCCAGGTATTGAAAAAGCAGTTGGAAGATCTGGAGGTTCAGATTCAGGACCTGATCGAGAAGACGCCTGAGCTCAAGCAAAAACAGGATCTACTTCAAAGCGTCCCGGGCGTTGGCCCAGTCTTATCGGCCACGCTTGTCTCTCAAGTTCCGGAACTCGGGAAGTGTGATCGCAAGGAAATTGCAGCCTTGGCTGGACTGGCTCCCTTCAATCACGACAGCGGCAAGAAACACGGCAAACGCATGATCCAGGGTGGGAGACCATTTATCCGTAATGTGCTCTACATGGCAACCATCTCCGCCACCCGTTTCAATCCGCTCATCAAGTCTATGTATCAGCGCTTGCTCAAAGCCGGCAAGCAGAAGAAAGTGGCAATTGTGGCTTGTATGCGAAAACTACTAACGATCCTCAATGCGATCATTCGCACCCAGACCCCCTGGCAACCCGTGTTCAGCTCTTGACTTTCAACACAGTTGCTACAGCTACGGACTAACAACCGTGTCAAGGGGAAGCAAGAGGGTAGTAAGCGATAATACCAAAGATGCCATTTCATCAATCGATGAAACGTTCTGGTGGTCTCAGTTATATAATGGGATCGAGCGGTGATCCCGTTTCCAAAACCGGGTTAAGGTCTTGATCCCGGGGCGCCGGAAATAAATCCTGGTGACAGGAGCGCCGACCTGCTTGGGACGCCGCTCACTCTGTTTGTGCGAACATCTTCGAAGGAGGCAGCTTGCGCAGCCTGCCGCCCCAGGGGAATTCCTGCAAGTCTTTTCCGATGCCCAGCTGATCCATTTGCGTGCGGATAAAGGTCAGAACGGATTGGCCTTCGGGCAGATTTTTCCGTCCAATCGAATAAGCATGATCGTAGAAGGAACGTGCCACAGCGGAAGGGTCGGCAAAACGGTCGGCGATATTCTCGGTGAGCACATGCCAGATGGCGACCAGTAGTTTGCGTGCGATGGCAACGACGGCTTTGGAACGCCCAAGGTGGGGTTGGAGCCGCTCTAGTTCGCTTTTCCAATGGACATGATGCTGCACGGCACGATTGGCTGCGTTTACCATGGCGCGGCGCAGATCTCTACGGCCAGCTTTGGTAATGCGACCCGAGGTATGGGTTAGGCCACTGTCGTGCACGCGGGCACCTAGTCCAGCATACCCGACCAGGCGTTTGGCAGTGGGGAAGCGAGTTATCTCACCGATCGCAGACAGGATGGTGATGGCTGTGAGCCAACCCACACCAGGCAGTTGCACGAGCTGGGACATGCGTTCATCCTGTGCGCTGGCCTGCTTCAAACAGGCTTCTAGTTGCTCGATTTGTTTCTGAGCGAATTCCAACGTATCCAGGTCGGAGCACAGGAGAAATACCTCAGTGTCAGAAAGGGGCAAGCTCTCCCACCAGATGCGCTGTTCAGGAGCAAAGGGCTTCTCCGGCAGGAGCAGGTGATTGCGATGGAGTATTGAATTCAGGCGGTTCTTTGCCAAGGTGGAGAGCTGGATCATCTTCTCGCGCTGGGCAATGAGTGCACGCAGGTTGCGCACTTTGTGTGGCGGGATCCACACCCCCGTAAGCATCCCGGCCGCAAGCAGTTGAGCGAGCGCTAAGGCAGCCTTCTTATCGGTCTTCACCGGAACATTTGTGACCAGCGCAACATTTGGGGGATGAACCACCAAGACCGAGTGAACGTGAGGGAGTAGGCTATCATAGAAATGATAAGCATTGGTGGTCATCTCCAAGACGAGCGAGTCTTCCGGGGTGAGATGCCGCAAAATCCACTCCTCCAATTGATAATTCGAGGCCCTGAGTGGACCGAAGACAACGTCGCGCTGCGCATTGACCCCAATGGCGACAAAGTACTCCTTGTGGATATCCAATCCGATGAACCGAGTGGGACCCTCAACCATATCAACACCTCCATGAGAAAGAAACAGGCCGGGTGCGTTGATTTATGGGCGGGACATCACACACGGACTCGGGCTGGCTCAAACGAGCCTCCCAGGTTAGCGGATTTGAACGGGCAACCAAACACCTTAGCGAGCTTGCCAGAGGCTTCTCATTGCTGTAGTCGGCTGGCCCACACGTCACACACCCGGAGTTCGACGTTTCCGTTCTCTAACCGACGGAAAGTCTACTCCCGAACACATCCGGCCGCCCTCCTGCGAGGGGTGCTAAATGCTAACACCTTACAGCTACCGCCATGGAAAGGACAGAAAACATGGAGACAATGCGCATTTCTGCCGGCATATGTGGACTCAATGGACGTAGCTGAACTATATCCACGGGGTGAACAGCTGTTCGTCCAACTCTTAATCAGTGGGTTCAGGGTTCACCCGTGCCTGCGGCACTGGCTCAGGCAAGTCCCTAGTCGGTCACACCATATACGGTCAAGCGACCGTATTTTGTGTTTGTTTCAGCTATCTATGGGGTTCTGAAAAACTCGAAACGATGATGGATTGCACCCGGGTGCAGCTCCGGTATGCTGAGAGTGCGATCCAGGGAGGGATTGAGGATGACCGCAAAGATCATTCCTGTTCCATCTCACTTACTTCAATCTCAACACGAAATTCACGCATTTCGCCAGGCTGCAGGATTTGCAGCGTGCCACGCGCGCGCTCCTGGCTGTGTCCGCCAACCCGGCAATTGGCTGGCTCGAGGCCCAGCACATACGTGCCCTGTCCCATCATCTTCCATTGGACGAGATTAGGCAACGTAGCCTTCTGGAAGCGGACGTGCACCCCCAGTTTGCGCGCCCGGTTGACTAAGTGAACACCGGCCCAGCCCTTTTGATCCGCGGGTAGGTCATGATAGAAGACCTGTTCGGCGTAGCCTGGCGTCGGTTTCTGGAATTGCATCCACCCGTGCAATCCCGGTTCGGCTGCGGCATCACGTGGCTCAACGGGGTGCGGTTCGGACACCAGTTCGCTGCTCTCGTCCAGAAGTGGGAATCCCAGGTTGATGTGGTACAGGAGCATCAGCGGCCTGGCGGCCGTCCCCAGGTTCTCGACTACATCCTAAACCGTGATGCAGTTACTGCCCAGGCGAGTCATGATGCGCCGCTTCAAGCGCAGGTTTTCACCAAACACGCGCGCCTGCCTCATTTCCCCTTCCACCTGGAAGGAACAGTCATCGCCATCCCAGGTTTCATGGATGGACACATGCCAGGCAGGCAGGTGTGACAGGCGGCCATGCAGTCCCAACGACTCGCCGCCATCTTCCCCGGGCGCGCCGACGGATGTCAGCCCGCAGCCGGTCAGCAAGCCGGCGCCGAAGGTGCGCAGCCAGTGGAGGCCGTGCGGGTCGAAATACATTGGGTGGCTGAATCCAGTGGGGGAGACCCATGCCAGCGGAACGCCCTTGTACGCGGCAGGGCCGATATCCATGCCGCGGTCGAGCAGTACGACGAAACCCAGCCCAGACCCGGTGCGGACATCGGCCACGCGCAAACCTCGCTCGGTGCCATCGCTCCATTCTCCAAGTTCAATGCCAGCGACTTGCGACAGATCGCCCACCTGGTTCATAAGTTCGGAGCGCGTCCACGTGCGGTTGAATAGATGGGCCATAAAAGAACCTCCTCCTGACTTGCCGATCGGCTCACGCAGCCAACTCGCGCAGATAGTCAGCCATCAGAGGCCAAAGACGCCGGTATCTGGCAAAGCTTTCCTCATATTGCTGTTGTTGGGCCGGGTCAGGATCGAACTGCCGGTCTAGCCGGACCATCGTCTCGACCCCGGCTTTCAGAGAGGCAAATACCCCGCATCCCGCGCCTGCAAGGATCGCGGCGCCCAGTACGCCCGCCTCGTTGACCCTGGGCCGTAGAAAAGGCCGGCCAAGGATATTCGCACACACCTGGATCCATGCATCCGATTTGCTGCCGCCGCCGACAGCGCGGAAGTCCGTAATGGCAATGTCGGCTTCCGGCAGCGTTTCGAAGCATTCGCGCAAGTAGAACGTGATCGCTTCAAGGATGCCTTTCAGAATGGTGCCGCGCGGCGTGTCCAGTTTCAGACCGGCGACCACGCCGCACGAATCTGCAATGAACTGCGGCGGACCCGTGGCCGTGAAATGGGGCAGGACCATCACCTTGCTCGGACCTTCTGGCATCTCGGCCAGGAGGGCCGCGTAAATATCCTGCCCGGCTGCATCGGCTTGGCGGTGTTCGGCGGAGGCGAATGTGTCCCGGAACCACTTGACCAGCACACCGCCCTGATTGTAAATAAAGCTGACGTAATGCCCTGGTACAACGTGGTGTTCGGTGTTCAGGCCGCGTTCTATCATCACGGACGGTTCAGGCCTCCTGTCGAAGACCGGCATCATGCACAGGTACGTGCCCATCCCGTACATGGCTTGCCCAGGTTGAATGACTCCGCAACCGATCCCGTTGCAGCATTGATCGTGCCCGCCGTTGACGATCGGGATGCCGGCCGGCAGGCCGAGCTCGTCCGCCATCGGACCGGCGACCGAACCGATGACTGTCCCGGAGGGAACGATAGAAGGTAGTTTGTCCCGCTCGATCCCGGTCAACCCCAGCAGTTCGTCCGACCAGTCGTCATGCTCGAGGTCGAACAGAAGGCTGCGGTTTGCCAGCGAATAATCGACCCTGGCTTCAGCTCCCAGCATGAAAGAGACAAATCCGCTCCAGTGCAGGAAATGGTCGGCCTGTTGGTAAAGGTCAGGCTGGTACTGTTTCAGCCACATCAGTTTAGTCAGCGAATACTGGTTGCCGGGCATATTGCCGTTGATGCGGTACCACTGCTCGTTACGGATGAGGCTTTGCAGCCCGCCGAGATATTCCGCCCCGCGGGAATCGAAGTTCAGCAGTGACGGACCCAGGATTTTCCGGTCCGCCGAAACCGGGACGACGGCCTCGCCCAGGGAAGAGACGCACAGCGCCCGGGGTGAATCACCGGTCACGCCGGCGGCTGCCCGGCCAATCGTCCGCTTGATCTTGAGCCATATCTGCGCGGTGTCGAGTTCCGCCCAACCCGGCCGCGAGTGCTGATAGTCGTACTCCTCGTATGCCAGTCCGAGCAGTTGCCCGTCTTCAGAAAAGACCGCAGCTTTACAGCCACTGGTGCCAACGTCTATTCCCAGAAGGCTCATTGTTCCACCACTGATTTCCGGATCCCGGCCAATCCCAGCCATTCTTCCAGGACCCAGCGGGTGCGGGCGTACACGGCGTCCTGTGCCCTGGAAATGCTGCCCCCTTCCTTCAGTGCCATCTCGTACGACTGGCGGATCTCTGTTCCAACATTGATCTTGGCGATGCCGTGCCGCATGGCGAGGCGCACATTCTCGTGCCGGATACCAGAACCGCCGTGCAGCACCAGCGGGATGCCCGCCGCTATTTTCAGCTCCTCCAGCCGTTCCAGATCCAGGCGCGCCTCGATTTTCTTCCGGTCTTTTTGCCCCGCCGCGATTGCACCGTGAATGTTGCCTACGGCGACCGACAGCCAGTCGCATTGCGTGGCATATACAAACCGCCCTGCCTCGCCCACATCGGTAAACCCTTTGCCCGAGGCGAAAAGTTCTTCATACGGAGGCAACGCCCCAGCCGCGTGACCCAACACCGCCCCAAGTTCTGCTTCCACCGGAACCCCGCCGGCGTGCGCCAACTCGACTACCTGGCACGTGGCGCGGATATTTTCGCCGAGCGGCAGGCGAGAGCCATCCATCATCACCGATTCGTAGCCCAGGATAAGCGCCTCCCGAAAGATCGGCAGATAGTCAACGTGCAGGTCGTCCTCATCAATTACCGGCACATGATCGAGGTGCAGGCGGACGTGATCGGGGTTGCGCCATTTGGCGAACTCTTCCGCCACGGAGCGGAGGTCCCGGCTTTCGAATTTGATCCACTCCAGGCGGGCGACGGCCACCAGGGCGAAGGAATCCGAATTGATGACCGCCCTTACCACCGGCTCCATCATTGGTAGGTACGGGACATTGAAAGCCGGGATGGCCAGGCCGAAGCTGTATGCTTTATGAATGATCTCTGCAATGGTTCGCATATTACTGATCTTCGATCTTCGGTTTCACCAACATGAACCTAGTTCTGCGGGAGCGCCACGTCGAAGTTGAGATAGTGCCCCAGAGCCTCACGCAGCGGATCCTGGACCTGGCCGGGAGTTATGCTGACGTGGTGCCGGTGCCCGTTGTTACTGATGTGGAGTAGCACGTCCTGCAAATGGTGGATCTCGGCCACGCCGCCCACGCCGAAGAAGTTGTCCGGGATCGGGTCAGAGGTGAAGCGGCCCTCGCCCAGGTACATTTTAACCCGGCCTTCATCAGTCATCAGGCTACCGAAAGTGAAGTCCATTGGCTTGATGCGGCCCACGTTGCAGCCGTAACCGTTCCCCTCGCCGACCGCGTTCGCCAGGATGGCGTGGTCGGCCACGCGTCCCTGGCCCACCATCAGACTTGGCGGCAGCGGACCGCAGTGGAACAGGATGCACTTGTCGTCTTCCTCGCCGTAGTTGTTGTTCCAATCCAGCAAGCCGATTGGTTCGTAGGAAGCGAGGTGAAGAGCCCGCATGGCCACGGCATTGCCCAGATCCACCTCGCAGGCGGCGGCCAGGCCGGTCTCGTTGAGGAGGCCCATTGCCACGCAGGGGCTGATGCCCATCTGCAACTGCATTTCCGTCCAGCAGCGGATTGCCATGGCATCCAGCCTGGCCTCTTCGGCCAGCTTATCCAGCGTGACGCCCAGCCGCACCAGGTTGTCGAAGGCCTGCCCGGGCACATCCTGCCAGGAGGCGGCGGCCCGCAGTCTCTTGGCTTTTTCACCATAGGCGGATTCTTCCGGCTTGACGGCCTTCATGCGCAGGAAGATATCCGACAGGTCAAAGGTCTCTACAGTAACGCCGCGTCGCTGCAAAGCAACCTCGTCAATACGTACGGTCTTAAAGGGCGTGGTGCGCGCCCCGATCGCACCAACGACCATGCCCTTAACGCCACCGACCACCCGGCAGATGCGGTCGAACTCATCCACGTTTGCCTTAAAACGCTGGCTGCCAGGTTTGACAGTGTGCGGCTTGAGAGCAGTGAACTTCACGCCATACTGGCGAAACACGTCCATGATCGAAATCTTGCCGCAGAACGAGTCGCGCCGCAAAGCCGGACTCATCTTATCGTATTCGTCGGGGTAGGCTTGAATCCATACCGGCACACCGCTTTCCTGTAAAGCAGCGACCGCCCCGGTCTCGTCGCCGAAGTTGGGCAGGCAGACGATCACGCCGCCAAACTTGCCACGGTTGGCCCGCAGGAAGCTTGCGTAGACCTCGCCCTCCTGCGGCGTTTCGACCGCGCCATAACGCGTGGCTTCGGTATCCAACATCAAGACCTCGTGCCCGAGGGCGTTCAGTTCACGCTTCATCTCCTCGCGAGCGTTGGCGATCAAAGACGCCGGGAAGAAACCACGGTTGCCAAAGAACAGTGCAAAAGTTGTTTTGTTCATAAGATTGACCTCGCGTATGAGAATCGAGAGCGGGGATTCACGCGTGGGTGCAGGATTTTCTTGTTAGCTGGTTCCTCGTCCCACAAAAGTGCCGGTGAAACAATGATCTCTATGACTGAAAGATACCATAGGGCTCAAACTCCGCGCGTGCTGCCGTCTTTGCATGATTTTTCACTGCCAGTTTCTCAGAGATATGAGTGAGGTGTTTCTTGGCAGTATTGGGGGAAATGCGACTTGTCAGTAGGGGGACTAGTTGTCGGCGAACACCAGAGTGCCATCCAGATCCGGCGGTCGCTCGTAAAAGGTGAATAGGGAAGAGGTTGCCAGGGCCAGGGGCAGTCGATTCATCGCGCCCAGCAGGCAGTTGGCATACGTTCGCGCATTGTTGGACGTTTCCCCGGGCAGCTAGGAACACGTACTGGATCTTCCGGCGCTTGATGGCGGCGGCAATCTCCTCCACGGCCTTTCGCTGAGAGGTTAGTAGTTTACCCAGTCGTTCAGGTTGTTCGAAGATTTCTGAATGCGGTGACATTTGCGATGGGCGGCCTCGGGGTTCCGCGCCGAAGTCAGTGCCAATTGCCTAGTGGTGCTGGCTCATGATCCCTCCTGCTCAGGCTCGATAATCACCTTCAATCCTTCGCGCCGCTGCGCCAGAGCGAATGCTTCAGATATCCTTGCCAGCGGGAAACGATGCGTTACGAGGGAGCGGACGTCAATCAAGCCTGCCTCGACAAGCGCGATCGCACGTGGGTACGTGTGCTTCATCCTCCGCGAAAGCTTGATGGTGAGACCCTTGCGCCGGGCGACCGAGGCCGTGAACGACGTCCGGTCATCCTCGGGGATGCCGACGAGGACGACGCGGCCGCCGCGTCTGGCTGCCGCTATGGCGTCCTCAACTGCCGGGTTCACGCCCGCGCACTCAAAGGCCACATCCAGCTCAACGCCTGGCGTCCATTTCGTACCTCCGAATTGCCGCGCAGCTTCCCTTCGGTGGGCGAGTGGCTCCGTGTAGAAGATGCCGCTTGCGCCTGAAGCGCGGGCAAGCTGCAAGACCAGCAATCCGATGGGACCGCAGCCGAACACGCCCACTCGCATGCCCGCCCTGAGCTTTCCCAGATCAACGGCGTGCAGCGCGACTCCAAGGGGCTCAAGCATCGCGCCGTCGGCAGCGCTGAGCGAAGCCGGCAGCGGAACTAGGCAGCGCGCGGGCCATGCCAGCATGTCGCGCAACGTGCCATCCTGAGTGCCATCGCCGGCAAAACGGAGATTAATGCAGAAATTGGGATGCCCGCGCCGGCAATATTCGCAGGACCCACAGGAAATCGACGGATCCACTGCGACCCGCTGTCCGGCCTCCGTGATGCCAGCGGCCTCGTGTCCAAGCACGAGCGGACTCTTCAGGGAGTTGTCGCCGATTCCGGCACGTGTAAACCAGTGAAGATCCGAACCGCACAAGCCGACGGCCTGCACTCGAACTAGGGCCTCATCGACGCCAGGCACGGGAGAGGGCTCATCCTGCAGGCGAATATCGCCCACCCCTTGCAGACGCGCGACTTTCATGCGATCTCTATGCTGGCTGGTCGCTCATTCGTGCGGCATTCGACCTTTGCCGCCCCAGTGGGCCAAGCCGGGATTGAGCCCAAGATCTTGGCTTCCATCCTACCAACCAGAATCGTCGCCTCGGATTTCATGGCAGAGGGCGACGACTGCCGAACCGAAACCACAACTCCTGCCAAGCCAGGGCGTTCTCGTGCTCCAAGAGTATCCTCCGATCAATCAATCCGACCTTACTATTCATCTCCACTGTCAATTCCTGCCATCGCTTACTGGACTTCACTCCAATCTTTTCAATGACTCTTCGTGGAAAGAACGTGAATATCCAACCGTAGGCAGGAAACCGACTCCGAGACTGCTCTTCCGCAACAATCAGTTGCTTGTCTGTTAATGCCAGCAAAGTTGTTTCTGAGACTCGAAAGGGGAACAGATACCAGCGCCGCCCCCACATGCTGCGTTGAAAGACAAATCCGAGCAAATGCTCCTCAGCCGACAAACCATATTGATGTAACCCATTCTTGAACTTGAATGACAGCCTACCAAGTTCATTTAGTACAGTTTCCGTCAGCGGTGCATCAGCGTTGAACACCGAATTTCCCGGGCAGGAAGTTCCTAAGAGATACTGCAATCCCTGCTGGACAACATCAAAGCCTGATGCATTGAATTCCACAACCACCCGAGAAAGGCAATCATCAACGAGCTCCAGACGTCCGTACATTAGTTGAAGGCTGAGTTGGGTGTAGAGCAAATCAGCCGCACGCAGGTGAACTATCCCGGCACCTTGATCGGGCAAAGCTGGTGCCTTAATGTGAAGAATGCCTTTGGTGGTGAACAGTAATGCTTGCTCAACAATGTATTCCCAGCTATACCACGTCTTCAGACGAAGTCCGGCTTGGAAAAACGCAAATTGATGTTGGCTCATTGGCTATCTCACCTGATTGCATAGCGAGATGGCGGAGACTGTCAGGCAGATTAATGAGGGAACCTACTGAGCAAGGCAACGGTGTTGCCTGAGAAGGGAGCTGTTGAGAATCTCTCTTTATGAGCTTCGGAAGCATTGGGCTACGACGTTGAATCCCACTATCCACTAGGTCAGATCGAGCAAGTTGCTCGATCTGACGGGAGTCTTCCGGGGTGGATGACTGGCGGAAGGCTCGGTCCAGGATCTGCCCCGTAGTGAAACCGCCGTGGCCAACCAGCGTAACGATGGTGTACTTCTTGAGCACGTTGGCAGCATTGTTCATCATTTCTGGTGCGCCCGAAGCCAACGCTTTCCTGACGGCTCGAATCTCGTTCGTCAGATGTGTTGCTTGGTTGTCGATCGGGACAGGCTCGACATACGATTGAACAATGCATCAGGACTCGGGTCGGCAGTAATCACGACAACCGGCATGCAATCGGCGGTGCCAGGTAGGTTGAAGAAATAGATCATTGCCTACCATGGCCGTTGACCGTGAAAGTCAGCGTGAGGGGTGTTCACATTCGATCAAGCCTCACGCATAAAGAATGAACAGCGCGGGATCCTCGATGAGCGCTTTGACCGTCTGCATGAACCGTGCAGCCGGAGCCCCATCAACCAAGCGGTGATCAAATACCAGACTCAGAGTCCACATTTGGCGGATGACTACCTGATCGCCCCTGGCGACTGGCTTTGGAGCGATGCGACCCACGCCGAGAATGGCGGCTTCGGGCCAATTGATCACGGGTGTGAAGGCGTCAACATCGTACACGCCCAAGCTGGTGATGGTGAAAGTGCCGCCGTTCAGGTCGTCAGGCAGAACGCGTCCGCCGCGGGCCTTATCGGCCAGGGCACGGAATTCCTCGCCAAACTGGCGCAGGTTCTTCTGATCAACGTCGCGGATCACGGGGACCAGCAGGCCACGCTCAGTATCCACGGCCATGCCAAGGTTAACGTGCGACATGATCTCAATTGCATCGGGAGCAAGTCGGGCGTTCATGTAGGGGAACTGGCGCAGCGCAGCGGCAACGATCTTCGCCAGCAGGTCGTTGTACCCCGGGGCGAAACCCCATGCTTCGGCCACTTTGGACTTGAGACGTTCGCGGGCAGCCACGAATTCGCTGGCGTCGACTTCCATGACAAGGGTCACTCGCGCCGTGGTGCGTACGCTGTGGCCCATGCGCTCTGCGATAATACCCCGCACACCCTTGAGTGGAATCCGCTCGATTACTTCCGCCGCGGGAAGCGGCATTGGGCGCTCGGATGGTGGCCAACCGGCTCCACTCGGTGCGCCTGCCATCGAGGGGATACCTTGAGTAGCCCGCGTGACGTCCTCTTTGACGATCCGCCCACCAGTGCCTGTGCCGCTCAGGGCGCGTAGGTCTACGCCAGTATCGGCGGCCATGCGCTGGGCGACGGGCGTGGCCTTCGGCACCTGACTAACATATGCCACCACGTCGCGCTCGACGACGCGCATGCCCCCGTAACCAGTGGGGGATACCTGACCGAGATCAACCTGCTTCTCAGCGGCCAGCTTACGAGCTCGGGGAGATGCGAATTTAGCAGAAGCAGCAGCCGGAGCAACAGCAGATTGGAGATGACCTGCCGCCCCACCTGGCGCTGGCTCACCAGCTGCCGGAATATCCTCAGACTGCTCCCTTGCGGCGTCTACCCCTGCCACTTGGAACTTGTCTTCCGGCTTGCCGATTACGGCCACGACCGTCAGCACCGGTATGACATCGCCCTCCTTGTATGGGCCCATATGGATATACCCTTTTGCATTGGCCTCCACGGGGAAGGTGGCTTTGTCGGTTTCGACTTCCATCACTTCCTGGCCCTGGCTGACCTTGTCACCGTCCGCGACCAGCCATTTCACAAGGATGACTTCTTCGACAGTTTGCCCGAGTTGTGGAATGAAGAATTCTTCCGCCATTAGCTCACCACCTTTCGGCACGCGGCCATGATGCGCCCCACGTTCGGGATAACTTCATCTTCGAGAACTTCAGCACGCGGGACAGGAACGTTGGCGGCAGCCACCCGTACCATCGGAGCATCGAGATAATCGAAGGCTTGCTCGTTAACCTGCATCATGACTTCGTTGATGAAGCTGGTGTTTTCATAGGCTTCGGTGACACCTACCAGCCGCCCGGTCTTCTTGACGGAGCCGACGATAGCGTCAATATCTAACGGCTTGAGGGTGCGAAGGTCTATAACCTCGACATCTATGCCTTCTCCTGCAAGTTTGTTGGCAGCTTCCAGCGCGTTCAGCACTTGGCGAGAATACGTGACCAGGGTCGCATCTTTACCTGGCCGCTTGATATCAGCAACACCGAATGGAATGATGTAGTCTTCTTCGGGAACGAAGCCCTTTTCTTTATAGAGCATTTTGTGCTCAATGAACATAACGGGATTGTCGTCGCGGATGGCAGCCTTGAGCAAGCCCTTGGCATCGTAGGGGCTCGAAGGCATGACGACGTAAATTCCAGGGAAATGCGTCCAAAGGGATTCCAAGCTTTGCGAATGGTGTGCAGCGATGGCCCGGCCTGCCCCGCCCTCGGTGCGGATCACCATCGGCACACTGGTTTTGCCACCAAACATGTAGCGGTTCTTGGCACCCTGATTCGCAATCTGATCCATTGCGAGGGGGGTGAAGTCGACATACATGATCTCGGCGATGGGGCGCATCCCAGCCATTGCCGCACCCACGGCCGCACCACCGATCGTAGCCTCGGAGATGGGTGTGTCGATGACGCGCCATTCACCGAATTCCTTGAAGAGATCGCGCGTTGCGCCGTAGGCGCCCCCGTACAAGCCCACATCTTCGCCCATGATGAAGACTTTCGGGTCGCGCAGCATTTCCTCGCGGGCCGCCTCGACCAACGCGGCGGCGTAGGAAATCTCGCGCTTGACCTCGCCCTTAGCAATGGCAATCCGCAGGCGGCGATCGGTTTCATAGTCGGCGGAAGTGAATTTTGCCGGGGCGAAGACATCTGTGCCGACCTCCTCCGCTTTTGGCTCGGGAGATGAGTTGCTGAATTGCATGGCCGTGTCCAGTTTTTTGTCCACGGCCGCTTCAAGAGCCTCAAACTCGGGCTCCGTGAGCATTTTGACGGACTTGAGGTTCTCTTTCATCACAATGATGGGGTCACGCAGCTTCCATTCGGCCTCTTCTTCACGGGTGCGGTACGCACGCGGGTCAGAGTGGGAGTGGCCATAATACCGATAGGTCTTGGCCTCGATCAGAGTGGGACCCTCACCGCGGCGGGCACGGTCGACGGCCCTACTCACGACGCCCCGCACTGCCAGCACATCCATGCCGTCCACCACTTCGCCGGGGATTCCGTAGGCGCAGGCACGACTGGCGATGTCAGGCAACTTGGTGACTTTCTTGAAAGGCACCGACATACCATACATATTGTTTTCGGCAACGAAGACTACCGGCAGATCCCAAATACTGGCCATGTTGAGGGATTCGTGGAAGGTGCCTTCATTGGCTGCACCGTCGCCAAAGAAGCAGACCACCACTCGATCGGTCCCCTGCAATTTCTGGGCCAGGGCCGCGCCGACCGCCACCGGGATATTGCCTCCGACGATGCCGGTGGCTCCCAGATTGCCGTGCTCTACATCGGCAATGTGCATAGAACCGCCCTTGCCCTTGCAGTAGCCGCCGCTCTTGCCCAAGACTTCTGCCATCATCTTGTTGTAGTGATCCTGCTTCGCCTGCGGTGTTCTGGCTTGCCTATCGCCGTGTGCGTGAGCATGGCCATGCCCACGGTGCGTGCTGGTGATTAGATCATCGTCGCGTAGTGCTGAGACAGCTCCCACCGCCACGGCCTCTTGGCCGGCATACAAGTGCGAGGCGCCTTTTAGTACAGCCTTGCCTAAGAGGTTGGCAATATTGTTTTCGAGCGCCCGGATCTCCATGACCTGGCGTAGATAACCCAACAATTCCTCTTTGGTGAGCGCCTGCTCCTCAATCATCGCTGACACTTTTTCCCTGGTAGGTATTGGCTTAGTGGTGATGGTTTTCATATTCGCGAATAATCTCCATCAATCAATCGGATCAAGGCCGGACGACGTTTGTTTCACTGGCGGACATATGTCCAGCCCGCACATCCGGAGCTTGCCTATTCGTGGTAATGCAGCATTACTCATCGGGCCGAGTAAGTGCAATGAGATCAATATATCCAATTGGATCACCTCTGGTTACATAATCAATTCATTTCCTGTCCGCCGGTCACATTGATGGCCTGTCCCGTCATATAGCTGGCCTGATCGGAGGCCAGGAAGACAACAACATTGCATACATCGTCGTAGGTGCAGCCGCGCTTCATCGGCACCTGGTCCACGTATTTCTTGCGCACTTCGTCCTCAGTGATTCCCCACTTTCGCGCATATTGTTTGAAAAGCGAGTTTGGGCCCTCTGTCCATAATGGCGAGTCAAGCAAGTTTCCGGGGCAAACGGCATTGACACGCACGCCAAATTCCGCAAGGTCGAGAGCGATGCTCTGTGTCAGGCCGATGCCGCCAAACTTGGAGGCCGCGTAGGCAGAGTTCTTGAAGCTACCTCTCTTGCCTGATTTCGAGTTAATCTCGAGGATCACGCCATGATTCTGCTGCTTCATCACCCGAGCGGCGTGCTTGGCGCAAAGAAAGTAGCCGAATAAGTTGATGTTCATGACCGCACGCCATTTCTCCGCGGGGAACTCAGTAATCTCCTCTGCGATGAGGATGCCGGCGTTGGCCACCATCAGCTCGAGGTGGCCAAATTCCTGGACGGTACGGTTCACCATGGCCTCGACCTGACTTTCATCGCTAACGTCCACCTTGATGGCGATGGCGCGCCGTCCACTCGTAACCGGGAGAGTCTGCGCCGTTACAATCGCCCTTTCCTCGTTCAAATCTGCTACCACCACATGATAGCCTTCAAGCGCCAAGCGCTCGCAAATGGCTTGTCCCAATCCCTGTGCCCCACCGGTCACCAAGGCAACTCTGTCTTGCGGTACTCCATTCATTTCAAGAAATCCCATCCTGGTTTCTTTCTCCCCCCACAAGCCTACGCGTGGTCGGATACAGGCCGGGGAGAGGAGGAACCGATTTTAGATGAGTCTACTTCCCTGCGATAAACTGCTCGGTCTTGTGGAGCGCGTCCGAATCGGTGAATTGCTTTACTGGCGACTTCATGAAGTATGCGGATGGTCCCAACAAGGGTCCGGAGAGGCCGCGGTCTAGCGCCAGCTTGATGCACCGAACGGCGTCGATCACAACCCCCGCTGAATTCGGACTGTCCCATACCTCCAACTTGCACTCTAGGAGCAATGGCACGTTTCCAAACGTGGTCCCTTCCATCCGGATCTGGCAAAACTTGCGATCGGTCAGCCAGGGCACGTAGTCCGACGGGCCAACATGGATGTTGTCTGGATCCATGTCGTAACCCAGCATCGACGTCACCGCCTGGGTCTTGGAGATTTTCTTCGACTCCAGGCGTTCGCGTTCCAGCATATTGTAGAAGTCCATGTTGCCACCGAAGTTTAACTGGTACGTGCGGTCCAGGTGGACTCCACGCTCACCAAACAGAGTGGTCAGAACCCGATGTGTAATCGTCGCGCCTACCTGGCTTTTGATGTCGTCGCCGATGATGGGGAGACCTTTCTCAACGAAGCGTTTCTGCCAGTAGGGCTGCGATGCGATGAACACCGGGATGCAGTTCACAAATCCGCAACCCGCCTCCAGCAACTGCTCTACGTACCATTTGGTTGCCATCTCCGAGCCGACCGGCAGATAGCTGATCACGACATCGGTCTGGGTATCTTTCAGGATCTTGACGATATCGGCAGTGGGACCGGGTGCTTTTTTGACTACCTTGCTCAGGTACTTCCCCAAACCATCGTGCGTCATGCCGCGCTCGACCTTGACATCCAGTTTGGGCACATCAGCGAACTTAATAGTGTTATTGGGAAAGGCGTTGATTGCTTCGCTCAAGTCCAGCCCCACTTTCGTCTCAACCACGTCGAAAGCGGCAGAGAACTCGATATCACGAATATGGTAACCCCCGAGGTTAACGTGCATCAAGCCGGGCACCCTTTCGTCATCTTTGGCGTTCTTGTAGAATTCCACGCCTTGCACGAGAGCTGATGCACAGTTGCCTACACCTACTATTGCCACGCGCACTTTCTTGCCAGACTTCTTAGCCATTCGATACGTCTCCTTGATAGATGATTTTGCGGTCTCGCGCACCCGAGACTCAGCCTGAAGTACCCGTCCAGATTTGTGCGATAAACATTTGTCGCGCCATGGTGCTCCGCATCAAGAGATGAAAGTTGGTTTACTCCAACATCAAGCGCAAGAATTCGTCTTCGGCCTCCTTTGTCCACTCGTGCCCGTTCTTCAGCCTGGCATAGACGCTTGGCAGGGCGTGTCGAAGGTCGGTCAACCGGGTAAGGGGAAATTCCTTGATGTTAGGATAGATGACAACTTTGCCAGAAAGGGTAGCATCCTTCACTGCCTGCAAGCCATCACGGGCCGCAGTGAGCGAGCCGATGGCAGCCACCGAACGAATTGGCGACAGCTGACCCGAGTTGGTCTTATCCAGAACGAGCTCCATGTCGCTTATTACGGAGGCCGAATGACCAATCACGCGGGTCTGCTTCAAATAGGTGTCACTCATGTCCAGGTTAACCATTGTGCCACGCGCGACGCCGGCAAAGACATTCATCACGCCCTGAGGAGCCAGATGGGAAGCAGCATCTGCAATGACCGCCGGAACTGGAACCAGGACGATGATGTCGTCAAAGCCGGCGCCTTTGAAGGGTGCCATGCCGGCGTCGAAGTCTGCCCTCTTTTGTCGGATTAAGGCACACGAACTCGATTCCTTTCGCTTTGGCCTCAGCTTGGAGCGAATCGGACAGTTCACTGAGGCGGGCATCACTTACATCACTGCAGACTATGCTGGCGGGCGGATCCGCGAACTGGATGGCCCGTTGGACATGCATCCGACCCATTGGGCCAGCTGCACCCACGAACCAGGCCTTGCCTCCGGGTCGCAAACTCGCACGGACTGGCACATCGCTGTAGGCCTTGGCAATGTCCGTGCCCGTGCTGCCCACATAGACCCACCGTTGGTAGTGAATGCGCCCCACGTCGATACTGACTCTGCGGCTCAACGGCGTGTCAGCCATGAGCACGCAAACCCCGAATTTGTCCAAACGGGGGCTAATGGTCTCGATCAGACCGGCGTCACCACCTAGCAGTACGATATCGTCGGCCAATTCCACAGGCGGATGACTCACATCCGGCGCATCGATCACTTCCACTCCCAGCTCTTTGGCGCGCGTGTCCAGCCAGGCGGCATGTGCTCGCGGCACATTGGTGAGTAGCAGTCGCTCAGGGCGAGAATCCGCCTCGAAGCCCGTACTTATGGTGTAGGGCTTGTCACCTCCCGCGCCGATGATCCAGGTGGTACCGCCAGGTCTTAGTCGAGTACGATAAGCCAGCCTGTAGGCCGCCACGACGCAAGCCCACGGCTCGGCCAGGGCGATCTCCGCGTAACTCTTTTCGGGTCGGACGGGAATTAGATTATTGCCTAGGTCACTGGCATAAATGTCGGGACCAATTACTGCATATTGCGAAAGGCCACCCTGGAACCAGTACCCGTATGCCAGAGATTTCCCTTTGACCATGATATCCGTCTCAAGTGTCAGGCGATCACCCACATGGTATCGGCCGCTCAGGTTCGCGCCTACTCCGACGATGGTCATCGAGATTTCGTGGCCAAGCACCACTGGATCCGTTCTCATATCACGAAATATGCGCGGGTGATTTTGTCCCTGATTAATGACTTTGATATCTGAGAAGCACAAGCCGCAAGCGTCGTGACGAACGAGCAAATCATCCGAACCAAACGCTGGCATTGGCACTTCGATCGGATTACCGTCGCGCCCCAAGTTTTCGAAGCCAGCGCCATACAATGGCCACAACCGATATGTGGCTGGCAGGGGAGCGGCGACGCGACGATACTTGTTCAGTTTGTCGGGCACACTTTTCTCCATTCGCTAATCATCCAAACACGGTTTCACGGAACCTGACTCTACCAATCATCCAAGAAGTCGGACTGACAACCTTCTGCAACACTAGCGAGAGTGGCGTCGATCAAGATGTGTCCGACAGCCTGTTGAGGATCTCGGCCGGCGAGAGAGAGGATGTAAGCCGGCGAATTTGGTCCGTCCCGGCTCGCCCGGGTGGCACGAGACGTCCTACCTGCGCATAGAAGGCATTGCGCGCTCTGCGGGTGAGGAGGTGGGCTTGGGCCCATTCGCTCTGGAATCCGAGCGCCAGCGCACGCTGCAAACACGTATGACCGTATACGAAATACGCACCCTCCAAGAAACGCTCGCGATGGGACGCCAGTTCTGGCGCATCGAAATCATCCGCAAGCTTCTGGCCGTAGCTATTCATTTCCGTCCCGATGTTGAGCGGCAGATCCAGTTTCTGAGCCAGATCCACGACCTCGTGCAGCTTCTGGACCTTCACACGGCGCATGTCGGGGTCGGAAATGTTCCAGTTGCGATCGGGGATGATGTTCAATGCAACCACGCCCCTGCTGATAAGTAGATCCAATAGCTCCTCCAGGGCCTGCTCGCCGGCGGAAGTACCATCCAGCCATGCGGCGCACGGCAGCGCGCCGCATGCAACTATGAGTTGAGTGACGTCGTCGACGGATGGGAAATTGTGCGGTCCGGGCTGCACGTAACAAGCGCCCCCGCGTTTCATGAGCTTGGCCCGCAGCTGGTTCTGGAACCTGGCGGCGTCTCCCATCTGAGTGCTCACTTGCTCCGGTGGGAGTTCCATTCTTTGAGCCCAGAACGGCGCGGGATCTGAGAATCGACAGGCAGCCGCCTGGATAAAGGCAAATAGTATATGCCGCTCCGTTGCGTTGCCCGCGGGGGTAAGCGGCAACACGTCGCGGTCATATTGCACTTCCAGCGGGGCAAGATACCGATTCAGACACCCAACCATTTCCCGTCCGCGCTGTTCCGCCCGGCGATGCATGTCCACGAGAATCGGGGCCACGCCGGCAGGTGACTGGCCCGAGGTGAAGCCGATGCCCATGTAGTAACACACGCCCGGCTCGCCTGGTGAGTTGATCTCTCGTGTGGAAAACTCAGGAAGATAAACGCGTGTTTCCAGCCCCGCGCTGCCGCGCACGCCGATCGCGTTGCACGCGGCTAAGAATTCGTCGACGCCGTCGAGCACATCGAAGTCCACGATGCCCAATGCCTTGAAACCGCTCCGCTTTGCCAGCCAAGCCAGGGCGGTCGGCGAATACCCGTAGGCGTTGAAAGAATAGAATGTATGACAGTGCAGATTGATCAATCCGGTTTCCGCCGCTGACACGCCTCCCCCGGCGCTAATCGACGCGAGGTCACCCAGGGCTTGGCCGCGAACCTTCGCGGAGAAGTCGCTGAGCTTTGCCTCCAGGTCGGCCAGCTTTGAGAGAACCTCGGTAGACACGCTAGTCCTTCTTCCCCAGGCCCAGTTGCTGGCGACGATACACTTCGTCCAATCGCGTGTGAATGCGGTCGACATGTTTGGCCGAGAGATAGTGCGGCCCGCCGGCAGAATAGGTGCCCCACAGCACCCGCGCGGTCTTTACTGCCATGGCAGTCACATCTTCAACCTGTTTCGCTGTCCGGCCCAAGACAATCAGGCCGTGGTTCTGCATGATGATGACCCGAGGCGTTTCGCCATACTCGTTCAGGTAATGGCGGATCAGGCTCTGGACATGGCGTGCCAGGGGGATGCCGGGATCCTTGTACGGCACCAGCAAAGGCGCAACTCCACACAACACAATTTCGTCTGGGAAGATGCGGCCGCGGAAAATACCGGGGAAAGCTTTCGAGCAGGTCAGTGCATTGATGGCGATCGGGTGGGTGTGACCCACAAAATTCACGTCCTCGAGACAAAGCAGTTGGGCGTGCAGCAACGTTTCCACCGAAGGATGGCCGGGGGCACCAGGCACAGCTTTGGCGGCGGTCAGCGCCTCCTTGACTTTTTCGTCTCCTAACGGGGGACCTTCCAGCAAAGCCAAGGCGCGCTCGAACGACACCTGCACGAAGCCCGCCGCGGTGATCGTCCGCATTTCGGTGCCGCTGGCTTTTACCCAGAAACTACGATCATCGACTCTGGCCGAAGTGTTGCCCTCTCCGAGGATGACATACTCGTGTTGCGGCTGCCCCAAGCCATTCGAAAGCTTGACAAGTTGCTCTAAGATGCTGTTTGATGGCATAGTCATGCTTTCAAACTCGCTTCGAGAGTTCTCGCTTCTCGTAGTCCCGGATATGTCCCATAAACTCAAATCCCACCGGTGCACCGTGCTCTAGACACTGGTAATCCCAGACTGCGCCGGCTGGCATGCCCTTGAGTTCCTCCTGCAATGCGAGGCGTCCTGAGAAATCACCCTCGGCTTCCAGTCGTCTCAGTGAATTTAGCGGTTCTAGAAGAGCCAGCAGAAATGCGCGCAACGTGTTGCGTGAGCCAATGGTCCAGGCGGCGACGCGGTTGATGCTGGCATCAAAATAGTCGAGCCCGATGTGGATGCGGTCCAGCGCGTCGTTGTGGACGACCTCTTGAGCGATAGCTTGCAGATCGTCGTTGAAGGTGACGACGTGGTCACTATCCCAGCGCACTCCACGGCTGAGGTGTAGAAGAAGTTGATCGACATATATCAGTAGGGAAGAAATCTTGTCTGCAACGGTCTCGGTGGGATGGAAATGACCGGTATCGAGCGTGAGTAGGATATTCCGGCTGACGGCGTAGGCTGTATAGAACTCCATGGAACCGGTAACGTAACTCTCGGAGCCGATACCAAACAGTTTTGGCTCCACGGCATCAAGGTTGAAGCGTCGGTCAATCTTCTCAGCCAGGATCGCATCCAATGAGCCGCATAGCAGTCTCCGGGGCGATAGTCGATCCACAGGCGTGTCTTTGAAGCCATCTGGGATCCAGATATTCGTGACGGCGGCAGTACCCAGTTCACGTCCAAAATACTCGCCGATCTTTCGGCTGGCGATGCAGTGCTCAATCCAGAATTGGCGGATGGTTGGGTCGCGGTGCGAGAGCGTGAAACCGTCGGCAGCTTTGGGGTGAGAGAAGCAAGTGGGATTGAAGTCAAGGCCGTGCCGGTTGGCTTTGGCCCAGTCCAGCCAGGCTGAGAAGTGCTCGGGCCGCAGATCCGTGCGCTCTACCTTCCGACCGCCGGTCTCGGCATAAATAGCATGCAGGTTCAGACGATGGGTTCCAGGGAGCAGGCTGTAGACCACGTCGAGATCGCGCCGCAATTCGTCGGCGGTCCGTGCCCTGCCGGGATAGTTGCCCGTGGCGGCAATGCCACCGGTCAGTTCACCTCCAGGGTTCTCGAATCCGCCCACGTCGTCGCCCTGCCAGCTGTGCAGGCTGATGGAGACTTTTGCCAGCGCCGCAAGGGCCTTCTCTGTATCTACTCCCAGGGCGGCGTAGCGCTCCTTGGCAAGGCCGTAGGCGGACTGAATTTGGGCTTCGGATGGGGTCATGGCATTCTCGTTTATGCATCGAATAGTAAGGATTCATCGAGCTCGTTTGCACACGGGATCCTAGAATATGTTTTGTTGAACATCGAACGCCTTACAGATAGCACGCATTTCTTCCGTGCTGAGGCCTTCGCCGATTTCACCAACGGTCAGGTTGAGATACTCGTACTTCGCGCCCGTTTCGGCGTATTCTACACGGTCGGCAGCCCGTTTGACGGACACGTCGGAGCGCGCCATGACGCCATGTTTCGCCCAAACGACGATGCGGTGTTTGCGCAGCAACTCGACATTGGCCTTCATCAGGTCCGGCGAGCCCGGCAGTTTGAATGGCGCAAGGCCAATCCCTTCCGGCAGATTGATGATAGTTTCCGGCTGCCAGCGCAGGACATGTGTGTTGAGATAGTGCTCGTCCTGGTAGCGCGGGATGTGGCTCAGGTAGGTAAGATGCGGCGGCTGGGCGTGGATGATCGCGTGGAAATTCGTGCCGGTGGAAAGGATCTGATCGTAGTGCACTGCCAGATGTGAATTGAATTCACTGGTCACGCGCTCAAAGTAGTGATGATAGGACGTATGAAGTTGGGCAGTTTTGCCTCCTGCATCGACCACCAAACACGCCACATTGGCAACCGGCTCATCGATAATCTCACGCAGGCGGCGCCCAGAGCCCGTGACGAGAAACGCCGCGCCTGCCAATTCGGGTACGGATTGAGGAAGTTCGATTTCTTCTGTCAAGGGAAAGCGTGTACGCGGTTCGATTTGCCAACGCAGACAAAGGGAAATGTTCCCCGCCGCTGCCTCGCTGGCCTCAATGTCCGACAATCGTTTGCCTGCTTCCCCCATGACCTCGAGCAGGTCATCCAGTTCGGGATAAGGGGCTTCTAACATCATTCCATCACTTTCTGTAGTCCGGCGTAGGCATCATCCCAGCCGGCAATTGCGCTTGGTTCGTACACTTCCGGAGCAAATGATTGATGAATAAGGGCACGCGCCTCGGAGAGCGACGCAAGATGGCCTAGAGCGATCGCCTGAACGATAATGTTGCCGATGGCAGTGGCCTCCACCGGCCCCGCAATGACTTGGCGCTTGGTGCAGTCTGCCGTGAACTGGTTGAGCAGGCGGTTCTTCGTCCCGCCACCAATAATCTGGATCGGATCATGGCGTTTCCCGGTAAGCTCCTCCAACCGCTCCAGCACCCAGCGATACTTCAAGGCAATGCTTTCGAGGGCTACACGTACAATCTCACCTTTAGTCTGCGGCAAAGTCTGATTAGTATGTGCGCAATATTCTTGAATACGCTCCGGCATATTGCCAGGATGAAAGAAGGCGCTATCATCAGGATCAATTGCTGAAATGAACGGTTTCGCCGCCGAGGCAAGAGCAGTGATTTCATCGTACGTCAGATCTTCGCCCTGATGCTGCCACGTGCGCCGGCATTCTTGCACCAGCCAGAGACCCATGATATTCCTAGAGAATCGCCACGTACCAAATACACCGCCCTCGTTCGTGAAATTGTATTTCATTGCCTTCTCATTGATGATCGGCTGGTGCACCTCCGCGCCCATGATGGACCACGTTCCAGAACTGATCCAGGCAAAATCCTGATTCTCGGCCGGGATGGCCGCCACGGCCGAGCCTGTGTCGTGACAAGCGGGAAGGACCACTGGAATTTCATGCACGTCGGCCTCTTCAGCGACGCTGGGAAGCAGCCTACCAATCACCGCTCCGCACTCAGTGATTGGATGAAACAGGCGTGAAGGTATGCCAAAGGCATCGAGCAGGGGTACCGCCCAACTTCCCTTTGAGCGGATCGAAGCATTGTGTGGTGGTGGCATTCGTAAATTCGTTCACAATTTGGCCACTCAGCCAGTAATTCAATAGGTCGGGTATCGTAACAAATGTCTCGGCCACATCAAACATGGGGGACCTTTGCACAGACATCGAGAGCAGCTGATAAAGTGTGTTGATCTGCATGAACTGGATTCCGGTGTGAGCAAAGATGTCGGCACGCGACATACGTCGAAAGGCTTCGCCTAGCATTCCATCGGTACGAGCATCGCGATAGTGAAAGGGATTGGCAAGCAATGCGCCGTTCCGGTCGAGCAAGGCGAAATCCACGCCCCAAGTGTCGAGGCCGACGCCATCCAGTCTCGCACCACTTTTTGCCGAAGCCGCAATGCCGGCTTTGATGTCAGACCACAAACGCAAGACGTCCCAATGCAAGCCGTCTGGCAGCCAAACGGGGGAGTTGGCAAAACGGTATGTTTCAGTCAGCGTGAGGTGACTAGATCCAGCGTGCCAACGATGGTTCGTCCGCTTTCCGCTCCCAGATCAATGGCGAGATACTTGTGCGAAGCGGCCACAGCGATATCCTAGTCGAGATGAAAATACTCTTCGAATTCCACAAAGGTTTCGTCAGGCCGAGCATTGGCATCCGTAAAAGGGGACATGAATTCTTGCCAGCGTGTGTTGATTTCCCTCGGGGCCATTCTTGCCTGGGCATCAGAAAGGCTTTCCTCAGTTTCAAAATAGCCAAAAATCAAACCGTCCTGGCGCATGAATAATGAATAGTTATGCCAGCCAGATTCTCGCAGGGCCTGCAGCATTTCTGGCCAGACTTGTTTGTGATGTTCTTCATATTCCGCAATGCGGTCCTTGCGGACTTTGAATTGGAAGCCAACACGTTTCATGTGAAGCGCGCCTCATCTGGAATTGGACTCGGTCAGCACTGAAGTGTGCTGGCCGAGCACATGGTCGTCTTGAATCCGGCAGGTCATCTTCTACGCCGGGCAAGAACTCTTGGTGACCTAGCCCTTCGGTGCTCGCCGTGCAGCCTACAGCAAGACTTTCAGTTCTGTCGTCCCCAGCCCCTCTCCCGGACGGAGAGAGGGGTTGGAGCAACGGAGCTCTAGGGTTTACCAGTTGAATTTATCGATGTTGTCTTTGTTGTAGATGAATGGTAAGCCAAGCAGCACATTTAGCCCGAGATCGGGATCGTCCTGGACGGTGTATTCACCAAGGCGGCCAGCCTTGAACTTGTCGCCAGCCTGACCCTTGATCTCGCCAGTGGAAAGGGCGTTGAGAACGTAGATGGACAGGTAGCCAAGGTCAGCGGGGTTCCACAGAGCGAACTCAGGAGAAGCGCCATTCTTGACATATTCGCGCATCTGGTTCGGGGTGCCGAGGCCTGTGACAAACACCTTTCCGATCAAGCTCTTATCCGTGACGGCGCGGGCAGAAGCGGCAATACCCACGGTGGTCGGGGCAATGATGACCTTGAGGTCGGGATACTTGGTGAATAAACCCAGGGCCTCATTGTAGCTCTTGGTATCGTCATCGTCGCCATAGACCACTTCAACCAATTGAAGCTTGGAATACTCCGGCTTCTGCAATTCAGTCTTCATCACTGCGATCCAGGCGTTCTGGTTCGGAGCTGTAGAAGTGGCGCTCAAGATCGCAATCTTTCCGCCATCAGGTCCGGTCAGGTCAAGGGCCATCTTGATTTCAATTGCGCCGATGTCATGTAGAACGGCCTGGTTGATATGGAGCACGCGGCCATCCTTGCCGATCGCCGAATCCCATGACACTACCGGGATGCCCGCGGCCATGGCGTCTTTGCCGGTCGGAACGAGCGCATCAGAATCATCAGCCGAAATTGCGAATCCGTTCACCTTCTGCGCGATCAGGGAGTTGATCAGCTGGATTTGTTGGGTTGCATCAGCAGCTGCAGGGCCCTGATATAGGACGGTTACGCCCAGTTCCTTTGCAGCCTCTTGGGCGCCCGTATTGGCCGTGTCAAAGTAGGGATTGCCCAGATTCTTCGGAACGAGCACAAAGGTCTTAGCGGCAGCGGCGGGAGCCGCGGTTGCGGCCGGGGCCGATGTGGCGGCTGGCGCTGAGGTTGCTGCCGGAGCTGCAGTTGGTGTTGCGGCGGTTCCGCACGCGCTCAACACGATGCTCAGGACGGCTACCAACGCGAGAGAGACGAACGAAATGCGGTGTTTCATCCTTTACTCCTCTTTAATTTGTGATCGATTTTTCCGACTTAGCCATAACAAGTGTTTGTGAATTGGTGTAGATACACCTCCTTTGGAAGCGACTGGCTGCAGTAACAGGCAAGATCCTGTAACTTGTGAAGGCATGGCAGTTCTATACACTCGCAATGATCGCCGCTCGGGACCAGAAAAAAAACGCGAAGAATAGCGTGAACACGAGGATAGTCCCCAGCACATAGAGGAGGGAACGACGGCTCAAGGGAGCGCTGTGCTCCGATACCTCGCGAGCCAGGCTCGGAAGCAGGATGGACAGGATCAGCAGCAAGCCAATCGCGATACCTTGAACCTGTCCCTGCATGTTGAGCAGTCCCATACCAAAGCGCATCAATCCGATTAGGAGCAGGGACAATGCCGCACCCAACATCGTGCCTGTGCCGCCATTGATATCCACACCGCCAAGCACAGCCGCTGTGATGACTGATAATTCGAGACCCGTGCCAATGTCGGGGCGGGTGCTGCCAAAACGCGCGGCCAGGATCAGTCCCGCCAACGCAGACATGAAGCCGGATACAGTGAAGAGAATCATCTTGATCCGTGCCACGGGAACACCCGAGTAAGTGGTCGCATTCTCATTGTTGCCAATCGCATACAGGTAACGGCCGAATGTTGTTCTATGCAAGACAAGGCCAAAGATGACGGCCATGGCTAAGAAAAGTACGACCGAGAACGGGATAAGCGTTCCCAAAACCCGTCCCTGTCCAAAAAAAGTGAAGGCCGGAGGATAGTCGCGCGCGGCCTGATCACCCAGAAAGCCGTAGGCAATGCCTCGGAAGAAAGCGTAAGTGCCCAGGGTCACCACCAACGCGGGCAGCTTCACCCGCGAAACGAGATAACCATTCAAGACCCCGCCCAAAGTCCCCAGCAGCAATCCTGCTAGGGCCGCGATCCAGATATTAACGCCGAGATTGTGCAGGAGCCCCATGAGCGACGCACTCATCCCCATATTCGAGGCCACTGACAGGTCGATGTTGCCGGTAATAATGATGAACACCATCGGCAACATCATCAGACCGAGCTCCATGAAGTCGGAGGAGGTGCGGGAGAGGTTAAGAGCATTTAGAAAATAAGGAGACAGGCGGGTATTGAGCGCAATCACGACAACGATCAGGCCAACCAGAATCCATTCCCAACGTTGAAAGCGTGACAAGAATTGCTGCTGGGGAGCCGCTTCGCTAATCAATGCTTGAGATCTTGTCTCCACAATTGCCCGCGTTTCCTTCATGGATTCCTCTTTTCCGCCCGGCTTAGAATCCACTTGTCAGTCACAACTGCAATCAAGATGAGCAAACCCTGGGCAGCAAGTTGCCAAAACGGCGAAATGCGTACAATGGTCAGCGCATTTTGGATAATGCCCAGCAGCAAAGCACCCAATAGTACGCCAGGGACAGTCCCCACTCCGCCGCTGATGCTCACACCTCCGACTACAGCTGCGGCCACGGTCTGGAGTTCGAAACCAAGAGCAGTGTTGGTCTGTGCAGATTCGAAACGGGAAGCCCACAAGACCGCGGCCAGACCGGAGGCAATTCCACAGAGTAGATAAACGAGGAATGTAATGCGTTCCTTAGGAATCCCTGCCAATTTGGCCGCCTCGGGGTTACTGCCTACAGCAAAGATGTCCCGGCCCGTCCGCGTGTAGTTTAGGAAGTAATACACGAGGATCGCCACCAATATGGCGATGACGACCATATTCGGCAATCCCAAGGGTGTTCCTTTTGACAACAGCTTGAAACTTTCGGGTAGCTCAAATGAATTGATCCATGTTCCCTGGCTGTAGAAGAAAACCAAGCCACGATAGATACTCAGCGTACCAAGCGTTGCGATAATGGGCGGCACCTTCCCGAACGTTATGATCAACCCATTGAACGTTCCCAAAACCGCCCCAAGGGCCATGCCCAGGAGAACGACGAGCAGTATCGAGATATCCGGATTCTGCTTGACAAGGAATGAAACCATCATCGCCACCAGCCCAATCATGGAACTGACTGAAAGATCAATCCCGTGTGTGAGAATGACCATAGTCTGCCCCAGCGCAACGATCGCCAGAATGGAAATATTCAACAAGATATCTTGAAAGTTGTCCGCTGTCAGAAATGTGGGGGTGCGCAATGTCACGGCAATCACAAGCAGCAAGATGAACACGCTGAGCCCGGCTTCACGAAAGCGGGCAAGGGTCCATAGAAGACTTGTGAAACTCCAGCGGGTGGCGGGTGGATTTTGCACGGTCACAATGCACTTCCTGTTGCCACTGCTTGTGTTGCGGCAGAGATTATCTTTTCTTGTGTGGCCTCCGCGCGGGTGAAGTGACCTGTCATGATGCCCTTCACGCATCACAATTACCCGATCGCTCATCCCCAGGACTTCCGGCAGTTCGGACGAAATCATCAAGATGGCCATCCCTTCCGAAGCCAGCTTGCTCATCAGGGCATGCACAGCCGCCTTTGTGCCCACGTCAATGCCGCGCGTTGGCTCATCCAATATCAAGATACGGGGCTTCGTCGAAAGCCACTTTGCCAGAACAGCTTTCTGCTGGTTGCCGCCTGAAAGCTCACGTGCCTTTTGCCAGATGTTGTTCGCGCGCACTTCCATTTGTCTCGCCGCATCCAACGCAGCCGTCCGCTCCACCTTTTCTCGAAGCCAGCCGCGGTACGCATATTGTTGAAGCACGGGCAGACTGATATTTGCGGTAATATTCATGGGAGAGATCAAGCCATGCAGTTGCCGGTCTTCAGGAACGTATGCCAGCCCAAGAGCTATTGCCTGCTGAGGAGACGTGATACGGATCTCCTTGCCGTCGAGCTGGATCACTGCCGCTCGTAGGTGGCTCCACGCCGAAGATGGCGCGCGCCACGTTTGTCCGCCCTGCTCCGACCAGGCCGGCCATCCCCAGAATTTCGCCCTCCCGAAGATCAAAGCTGATATCCCTGAAGGCGCCATCGCGTGTCAGGTGATCCACTTTCAGAACCACCTTGCCGGGCTTGACATCCTGCTTCGGAAACATATTTGTGATCGTGCGCCCAACCATCATGCGGATAAGATCGTCGCGCGTCACTTCCTTTATCTGACGTGTATCAACATATGCGCCATCGCGCAGGACGGTAACGCGATCTGCCACTTCAAACAATTCCTCCAAGCGATGTGAGATGAAAATGATCGCAGTTCCCTCATCCCGCAGTCGACGGACCAGGCGAAATAGATCATCCACCTCGTTGAGCGTGAGCGAGGAGGTCGGCTCATCCATAATCAGGATGCGGGCATTGATCGAAAAAGCTCGGGCAATTTCAACCATCTGTTGTTGGGCAATGCTCAAGTTGCGCGCCTTCTGTTTCAATTCCAGATGGACGCCCAGTGACGCAAGTAATTTGTCGGCTTCAGCATACAGCTTGCGCCAATCAATCCGCCCGCCTGCTGCTGGTTGGCTGCCGTCCGACAAAGATATTCTCAGCCACATTCAAGTCAGGGAAAAGGCTGAGTTCCTGGTAGATGGCCGCGATACCAGCCTGGACGAGATTCGCGCGTATCACCAAAATGCACTGGTGCGCCGTCTAAATTGATCTCACCGCCATCCGGCTGGTGAACGCCAGTCACCACCTTCACAAGCGTTGATTTTCCCGCGCCATTCTCACCAAGAAGTGCATGGACCTCCCCTGATCGCAGAGAAAAGGAGACCTCATGCAACACTTCAACGCCTGAAAAGCGCTTTGAGATATTTTTTAATTCGAGAATATATTCGGTCATTGATTGGCCGCTGCCTTCTGTTCGCAAAGCGTAAAACCAATTCCTGCCAGATTCAGTTGTTTGATCCACTCAGGCGATAGCCCCGAATCACTGAACAAGTGCGTGATTTTCTCCGCGCGCATGAAGGAAGTCAGGTCCTCTTGGCCGAACTTCGCCGAATCAATCAAAGCATACAATTGCTGCGATGATTCAATGACCTTGCGTTTAAGCTGCGCCTCCGCTAAATGCACCTCGGTCATTCCGCGCTCCAGGCTGAATCCGCTGCAAGATAGAAATGCCTTTTGAATACGCAATTCTTCAATCGTTCGCTCGCTCAACAATCCCGTTACGGACGAGGAATCATTGTTTACTACACCCCCGATCAGGAATACGCTGTTCGTAGGATTTTGCGCAAGTTCCCGAGCAGCTTCAAAGCCGTTCGTAATAACGCGCAATTTGCTTCGTTCAGATAAGGCGCGCGCCAGGTAATAGGCCGTACTGCTTGCATCAAGCAGGATCGAATCCCCATCTTTAACTAAACTAGCCGCCTCAATCGCAATCGCGAGTTTAGCGGCTGTATTAGTCTGAGAGCGAAGCCTGAATGAGTTGTTTTGAGACCGTCCGTTTTGACTCAATACTGCCCCCCCATGAACCCGTGTCAGCCTTCCTTGGCTCTCAAGTGCATTCAGGTCGTTCCGGATTGTCCCTTCTGACACATTCAATGCGTTCGCCAATTCAGGAACGCGCAAACCAGACTGTCTGCTGAGAAGATCCAAGAGGGATTGCCGGCGACTGTAGGTATTCAACTCGGCCGATTATGTTGAAAATTGTCGAAATTTGTTGTTTGCGGCAACTGGATTGTATACGACTTCACGAATATTGTCAAGTTCTGTTTGTTTTTGTCGTTTCGGGTTTAGGAATCTGCGGTTCTTGACCTCCATGAGGCCGGCGGTCGCTTCACAGGAGCAGCGACCGCGTTGTCGGAGCATTGGGAGTCATTCGGGGTCGCGCTGAAGCGGCGAGGGGGAACCCGCACAAGTATTGTGGAGAGATTCGGCCGCCATTTAGTCGACCTGCGAGCGCTCACATTTCGGTTGTTGTTTCTGAAACTGATATGCGGGTCGGGGAGCTACAGCAGTCTTGCAAGTTGGATGAGGCGGGGGAGCGCCTGGTGAGGGCGGCGATGGGCCAGATGAACCTGACGGGGCGCGGGTCTCACCGGGTCTTGCAATTGTCACGGACGATCGCAGCTCTGGCGGGGCGTGAGCAGAGATACACTGGCGCATCTGGCGGCACCTACAGCATGCTTCGCGAAGGCTGCGCGGTCCCAGTCGCGCGGGCGGGCTCGCCCGCCAGATGAGATCCTTCTCCCAGCTGCGAGCATAGATGGAGGGGCAATCGGTTGGGCGTGGGCTTGAATCCGCCATTCGCCGTTGACGGATCGGAAAAGTACACAGTTGGCCCACAATTTCTTGACCAGATCTCTATACTCGTCGATTACTATTCTAGGGGAGTTCTTGGACGCAAGACCGCAAGAGATTTCATTCTCAGCGCCGCAAAGGCGCATCGGCCTGCTGGTCTTACGCGGGCTCGATCCACCGCATTCGGCCATTCTGTAATATATCCGGCCAGCAAATCCACGCGACCGGATTCCATCGATACGCGACGCTGTGAGCAAGGCAGATGTCTGCAAACGAAGAACCCACCTGAATTCAGTATTGCAAGACGGCTCAACCCTCGGCGTCGCACACAGACGTAACTGGGGATTCTCACGCGAAAGGATTCTGGAGTTCGCCGGCATCGCGCTGGTCGTGATAATTGCCGCCTCCCTTCGATTTTCCAACCTGGACGGACTGGGCTACGCAAACCACTACTATACGGCCGGCGTGAAGAGCATGCTGCAGTCCTGGCACAACTTCTTCTATGCAGCGGCGGAGCCAGGGGGCTCTGTCAGTCTGGATAAGCCGCCCGTGGGCCTATGGATCGAGGCCATTTCGGCTTACTTGCTGGGCGTCAATGGATTTGGGGTTCTCCTGCCGGAGCTTCTGGCAGGCACGATATCGGTGATTGTGATCTATCACCTTGTCCGGCGATCGTTTGGGATCCTGCCCGGATTGCTGGCGGCGCTGGCATTGGCCATCACGCCGGTTGTGGTCGCTACAGATCGCAACAATACTATTGACAGCACTCTAATGTTGACCCTGCTTTTGGCGGCTTGGGCATTTATCAAGGCGGCGGAGACGGCCAAACTCCGCCATCTGCTTCTGGGCGCTACCCTAGTGGGGATCGGTTTCAACATCAAGATGCTTCAGGCCTATCTGCCGCTGCCTGCATTCTACGCGTTGTACTTCCTTGGTTCGCGAGAGCACCTACGGCAAAAAGCGGGAAAACTCATTCTGGCATCCGTATTGCTATTGACTGTTTCTCTTTCATGGGCCGTCGCAGTGGACATGACTCCTGCTGATCAGAGACCCTATGTGGGAAGCAGTTCGGATAATTCGGAAACAAATCTGATTCTCGTCTACAACGGTATCGATCGCCTGCTGGGCATGTTCGGGCGTCGCGGTAACAATCCGGGCGGCCCATTCCAACGCCCACCGAGTTCAAGGTTCAATTCAAGCATCAGGCAATTTTGTTCAAAACCGCCCCACTGGCAACACTGGCAATCCCTTTCCGCAAGGCAGAGTGTACGGGGAGAACCCCGCTCTTCCGCCACGGGCCTTCGACGGTTTCGAGGGAAACAATCCGCGATTCCCAGACCGCTTGGGAAACAATGCAACGCCGCAATCTGGGTTTGGGGGCAGTGGGGGTATGGACACCGGCAGTCCTGGCGTTTTGCGATTGCTCGTCCCCCCATTAAGCAAGGAAATGAGCTGGCTCCTGCCGTTTGGGTTCGTAAGCATGGTCCTCGTGGCAACGGGGTCACGCTGGCAATGGCCGATCTCGAAAAATCACCAGGCGCTGGTGCTCTGGGGGATCTGGCTGATTACTTGTGCGATCTTCTTCAGCATCGCGGGTTTCTTCCATCAATACTATCTCTCCATGCTGGCACCGCCGCTGGCCGTGCTCGTGGGGATTGGTGTTAGTCAATTGTGGCATCTGACCGGAACACGTCGCTGGAACGGCATTCTCCTCTTGGGTGTCTCTGCTGGCGGGACTGTGGCATTTCAAATATACACGGCTGAGCGTTTTGTACGCATCATCTGGTGGTTCCCGGTGATACTAGTCCTTGTGGTTGTTGGACTTGCGATACTGGTGTTCTCTGCAATTGCTCGAAGGCAGGATACTAGCTTCGTCCTCGGATTTGCGCTGGTCACCGCGGCGATGTTCCTCACACCGGGAATCTGGTCGGTGCTCACCAACTTGGCTGCCAGCCAAAACCAATCCCTGCCGAGCGCTTATTCCGGTGAACGCATCGGCCCCGTTGCTCAACGCGGCCTGCAAATCAACGAGAACTTCATTGAATTACTTGGAAGCCCACACACAGGGCATGACCTATTTGATGGCCGTGCCCAGTTCCATGCAAGGCGCGGACTATGTACTTGCCACTGGGCGTCCCGTCCTCTATATGGGAGGGTTTATGGGACAGGATAACGTAGTGACGGCGGAGAGCTTGGCGCTCCTTGTGAAGGATGGAGAACTGCGCTACATCTACTGGAACGCAATCGGCAGGGGCCCGGGAACAAATTCCGACATCTCATCATGGATTGCCTCATCTTGCAATCCCCTTCAGGGCTTCGAGACATCCACGCAGAATGCTGGCGCGCCGGATGGGATCGGGGCGAATCTCAGCGGAGCGGCGGTGGACCCAAACAACGGCTTCCTCCCAAGCCGGAATGGGTCTCAAGGAGACATGTTCGTGTCACTCTATGACTGCGGAAATCAGTAAGGGCGCGATTGCGTTTGAACATTCACAGAGACGGCCCCATTTCTTCGTGGTCTCCGGCGTGTTTGGATGGGTATCCGGATGGGCAGGAATGCGGTTACCAAACCATCATGGCCCATAACGATCAGAGTCGCCTTTCCTCTTTCGGCTGCAATTCGGCTGCAATTGGGAAAACACGTTGTGGACGCAGTGCACATGATGGACAGATTTCCCGGTAGATTTGGCACTGCGTAGCCGCTTCTTCACGCCATATACGCTGTCGACATACTTGGCTCGGACTCCTAATCAGCTGGTTCAGGGTTCAAATCCCTGGTCGGTCACCTAACATATACTGTATTTCGCTTCAGAACCTCCCATATTTGGGTCAAACAAGAGCCTCAGGATATTGGAGGCTCAGGTTTTTGTAGCAAAACTGTAGCAAATTGATTTATTCATGTTCGCGTTGTTGTGGGGCGTATCCAAAATCAGCGGGTAGATCCAAGAAATGTGGTTTTTCGTCGGACGCCTTGGCAGCCAGGACCTTGTCTAGCTTTTGGATCGCCTCCTCCCGGATGTCGGGCAGCACATGGGAGTGAGTATCAAGCGTCAGAGTGATATCGCGGTGCCCGAGTTGCTCTTGAACCACCTTGGGGTTTATCCCTTGTCGCAGCATGAGCGTCGCGGCTGTGTGTCGCAGATCATGAAAACGAATCCTTGGCAGGCTTGCCTGCTTCAGGGTAGCCTGGAAGTTCCGGTAGAGATTGCGTGGATCCTGGGGAGTCCCGACGGTTGGCGGGAAGATCAAGTCATCTTCTTGCCAACGATCTCCTGCGAACAGCTTTTTCATAGTATTGGACAGCGTGGTGACCACGCAGCTTCCTGATCGTATCTGCGCTCAGCAACACTGCTCGTTCTCCCGCAGCCGACTTGGGCACGGAGAATCCCAGGCCCCGACTTTTCAGTCGTTGCAGCTGACGTTGAACCCTGAGGCGCCGGGTCACCCAGTCCAAGTCCGACCCTTTTAGGCCGAGCAACTCGCCCTCGCGCAATCCCGTAGAAACGGCCAGCCAAAACAATGTCTCAAATCGCCCGCCTCTAGTCCACCAAGAAGTAAATCGAAAGCAACGCTGCGAGTGGTGGTCTCCGCACCTGTGCCCGCATTCCTGCCTTCCATAGAACCACACTCCCTGTTTGCAGGGAGCGTAGTTCTCTCCATCTGACTTGTCAAGGCCGGGAAATCTCACATGTGGGCAAAAGCAGCCTCACCATAGCCGTGCCTTGTGTTCCCTGGAGATTGCATCGCCAATGCGCCGTTCGGATGAGCCTGCGCGGAGGCGGTGTGCACAGAGGGAGTGGAACGGGAGGACCGGCCGGCCCGAGCCAGCTTCTGCCAACGCAGGTACATGGTGCGGCACCCAGTAGTCGAGCACTGGTAGTGACAAGGCATTCCCCTGGCCGGGCTCGGCGACGGTCTCAGATCGTGAACCAACCAGCCCAATCCGAATTGCCGTGTTGGGGGACAATTGTCGCATCTGCCTGGTTTCTCATAGAGTGTGACGCATCAGAGTGAAGTAGTCCGGACCCTTGACAAATGTGAAAGAAGGCACTATTATGGTAACGCTATCCTGACAACGATACCATACCGGCTATGCACATCGGGACATTTCATTGCCGACTCTACACGATGTAGCGAAGCGAGCGGGTGTTGCGCCGATCACCGTATCCCGGGTAATTAATAACTCGGGCTATATCAGCGAAGCAACTCGACAACGTGTCGAAACCACCGTTAAAGAAATAGGCTATGTTCCAAATTCATTAGCACGCGGCCTTCGTTCCAAGAGGACGAATACCTTGGCCTTGATCGTCACAGATATTACAAATCCGTACTTTACACTGGTGGCTAGAGGGGCTGAGGATGTTGCCGGTGATTCCAATTATGCGGTTGTCTACTGCAATACCGACGAGTCCGAAACCAAGGAAGAAAAATACGCCAACATTCTAGCTCAGAGGCGCGTTGATGGCGTGCTTTTGGTGCCCGCGGGTGGGAACAGTAAGACCATCAAATTTCTGGCTTCCAATGATATTGCTGTCGTGGTACTCGACCGTCGGGTTGCAGGGGTAAAGACCGATTTTGTTCGCTCCGACTCTGGAAAACGCCGCCAATCGTTTGACAAAATTGCTGATCGGATTGGGGCACAAACGGATTGCGATGATTACCGGCCCCAAGAAGGTTTCTACTGCAGCTGATCGTGTGACGGGATACCACCAGGCTCTCGTCGAAGCAGGTCTAATTGAAAATGATCTTGTTTATTACGGGGAATTCAACCAGCAGAGTGGTTATGAATTTACCAGACAGGCCATGATGCAGTCACCACAGCCGACGGCCATATTTGGTGCCAACAACTTCATCATGCTTGGGATCATGAAAGCCTTGCGTGAATTACAGCTAAATGTCCCTGATGATGTTTCGGTTGTTGGTTTTGATGATTTTCCCGAATCAATGCTTGTGAGACCTTTTTTTACTGCGGCTGTACAGCCGGCGTACGAAATGGGCCGATTGGCGACTGAACTATTGTTGAATTGCATCTCAGGTGACCCTTCCAAAGAATATCAAGAACTTATTCTACCTAGCGAAATCATAGAGCGTAAATCCACGGGCCTAAGAAGGAGCAGCAATTGATGCCGAAATAGTGATCTTCTTGCCCATTTATGGTAACGCTACCATATGGCCTCGTTCTCTGTCCTTTCAATCTCGCGAAAAGGATGAAGGAAGATGATAGCTCATTTAGAACCACAACAATCGCATCTTGTACGGGAATGTTGAGATTTACTGCCTCGTCGATGAATTCGGCTCCCTATTCTAAACTTAAGGGAATGCGATGAAACCTTTGACAGAAGCCACACCCGTCGTGGAAATGCGGAACATCAAGAAGAGCTTTGCTGCTGTCCGGGCCCTCCGCGGGGTGGACCTGGTGTTGCACCACAATGAAGTATTGGGGTTGGTGGGCGACAACGCCGCCGGCAAATCTACCCTCATGAAGGTTCTCAGCGGTGCCTATATCCCTGATGAAGGAGAGATCTTCATCGACGGTGAGAAGGCACATATTAGCGATCCTTTGAATGCGCGTGAGCTGGGCATCGAGATGGTGTATCAGGACTTGGCCCTTGTCAACAAACGTAGCGTGGCCGCCAACGTTTTCCTGGGACGTGAAGTGATGTCCGCACAACTAGGCCGGATTGGCGTGATGGACCGGCATCACATGGAACAAGAGACGCAACGTCTGCTAGATCGTCTCAAGATTGACATCTCCTCCGTGCGCTTGGATGTGGAGAGTCTGTCCGGTGGCCAGCGCCAGGCGGTGGCCATTGCCCGCGCGACAGCTTTCAACGCCAAGGTCACCATCATGGACGAGCCCACGGCGGCCCTGAGTGTGGCGGCCATTGACAAGGTACTCGATTTGGTGCGGGAGCTCAAGGCGCAGGGCTGTTCGATCATCGTCATTAGTCACCGCTTGGAAGATATCTACCAGGTGAGCGACCGAATGATTGTGCTGCGTCACGGGCGCAAAGTCTGCGACTATCCCGTCGCCGGTGACATTCACGAGTTCCGCGAGCGGGTGGTGGCCTACATAGTTGGCGCCCGTGATGACTTTCCCGAGGTAGCAGTTGACTGATGCGCGCGAGGGTAGGGGCATCATCATGATCTCTTCCGACCTGCCAGAAATACTCGGCTTGACGGATCGCCTCCTGGTGCTCCACGAGGGGAGACTCGCGGCAACGCTCACCACCGCTGAAACGACGCCGAAGGAAGTACTCAACTGCGCGGCCGGACTTGCGGCATTTGTCAAAGGAGGCGCGTGTATGTCCGACCAAAAACTAACCCAAGCGAGAAAGCAACCATGAGCGAGACGACGGCGAACCTCACTAAGAAAGGGCCCCCTGAGATCAGGGAAACGGCGGGGCGATCCGGGAGGGCCCTTGGCAAGTTTCTTCCCTTTGTCGCGGTTATCGTGTTGTTTATTGTTTTCTCGATAACGGCGAGTAATTTCTTCACTTTGCGAAGCATTCTCAGTCTCGCCCTGCAAACAAGCGCGATAACCATCATGGGCATCGGTGTAACCTTCGCCATTATCACGGGCGGCATCGATCTCTCCATCGGATCGGTTGTCGCCCTTTCCGGTACCGTCGCCGTGATCGCCGCGATTGCCGGTGTCCCGATTTGGCTCAGCATGATCATCGGCCTGCTTGTCGGAGTTGTTTGTGGTCTCCTCAATGGGCTCATGATCACCCAATTGAAGCTTCCTCCGTTCATTGCGACGCTCGGCATGATGATGGTCGCCCGAGGGGTCGCCCTCACCATCACGAACGCCAACGCGTGGCCAGCGCCGGAAGCCTTCGGCGCACTGGGCAACAACAGCATCTTCGGGACCGGGCCAAAATTCCCTGGCATACCCTACCCGGTGCTGATCATGATCGCCGTGGCCTTCATCTTTGGCTTCATCCTGAGTAAGACGCGAATCGGCAGCTACACCTACGCCGTGGGATCGAATGAAGAGGCGGCGCGGCTTTCCGGGATCAAGGTCCACCGGGTCAAGATCGTCAACTACATTTTCTGCGGCCTGCTTGCGGCTCTGGTTGGGGTCATCCTCGCCTCGCGAATGGTCACCTCCCAGCCCAACAGCGCAATTGGCTACGAGATGAACGCAATTGCCGCCGCCGTCATTGGCGGCACGAGCCTGATGGGGGGACGGGGCACGGTGGGAGGAACGGTGATCGGATCTTTTATCATCGGAATACTCACGGTGGGCCTCACCATGGCAGGTGCGAACTACTTCATGCAGCAGATCGTTATCGGCCTCGTCGTCATTGGTGCAGTGACGGTTGATCAGCTCAGGAGACCGCAAGTGAGAAACGGCCCATATCCATATTCGTCGTGCGTCTGCGCACCAAGGCTCGCGCCTGAACGTGCGGACGCTTAGCCCAGTCTGTATGGACTGGGAAAATAATCATAAGGAGGATGTAATGAGAAAGTTGCGGTTCGTTACAGTAATGCTGGTTTCGATGGCGATGCTTTTCGCCTGCGGAACCCCCCGACCGCCGCCCCGGCTGCCCCTCCGGTGGTGGTTACTACGGTGGTGACTGCCCCTGCCCCTCCGGCGGCTGAGGGCCCGGTGGAGATTGCAGTCATCGTCAAGACTGGCAACTCCAGCTTCTGGCAGAATGTGCAGACGGGGGCCTCCGATGCCCAGAAAGAGCTTAAGGCGCAGACTCCGAAGCTCTCGGTCACCTTCCTCGGCGCCCAGTCCGAGAGCAACGTGAACGAGGAGATCAACATCGTCGAGAGTGCCATCGACCGCACGTCACGGCGATTGTACTTGCCCCTTCGGATGTGACCGCCCTACAGCCGGCAGTAAAAGATGCCAAGGATGCTGGCATCCCGGTCATCATTATCGACTCCAACTCAACGGTGACCAGTCCCAATATGTGTCATTCCTCGCAACCGACAACAAGGCGGCGGGTGAGGCTTGCGCCAAGACGATGATCGACCTTCTCATCAAGGCCGGCAAAACCGAAGGCAAAATTCAGGTCATGTCTTATGTTGCCGGCGTCGGGTCCGAGATCGGGCGCGTCGGTGGATTCAATGACTACATAAAGGCGAACTCGAAGTTCACCCTTCTTGCGACGCAGTACTCCAACGCCGACATGCCCACGGCGCTCAACCAGACCACGAACGTGCTGACCGCCAACCCGGACCTGGTGGGCATTTTCGGCGCCAACGAGCCGACCGCCATCGGCATGGGCACCGCGATCAAGCAGGCTGAACTCTCTGGGAAGATCGTGGCGATTGGTTTTGATGGCGCAGCCCAATTGCAGGCCTTCGTCAAGGACGGTACCCTCCAGGCCATAGCTGTTCAAAGCTCCTACGGTATGGGCTACAAAGGAGTCATGACTGCCTATGACGTTGCCATCGGGAAGAAGACGGTTCCCGCCTCAGTGGACACCGGATTCCTCATGGTGACCAAGGACAACATTGATTCTCAGGACGCCAAGAACGTGCTCTACTAGTCTAGCCTGACAGGTGCTCAAGGCGGACGGCCCGCACGCGAAAGCGCGGACCGTCCGCCCTCATAAGTAACGAAACCTATGATGGGCCGCAATGCCGTGGGCGACGAAAGAATCGGCTTGCGCCCGCGCGCGTACCTGCAATGAAGGTAAGATCTGTAGTGCAGGATCAGACGCCTCGCCGGTATTTTTCCGATCAGGAACACCCCGCAAAGGATAGTCATATTAGCCTAACAAAAGGTGGAACCCAGACGAACAAGAAATATGGACTTTGGCGATTCTTGGAGATTATCGATGAACATATCACTAGAAAAGATAGATCCTAGTTCGGTACCGGACAGAGATCTTTACACGGGCGCAAAGATGCCGGCAGTGGGATTGGGAACTTTTGGGTCCGATCGTTTCTCTGCTGGTCAAATCGCTGATGCGGTTTTGGGTGCCGGTGAGATCGGGTATCGCCATTTTGATTGCGCAGCCGTTTATGGAAATGAGAAAGAAATCGGCTCCTCACTACGGAAGGTAATGAACCGTGGCATAGGACGTGAAGAACTGTGGATCACTTCGAAGCTATGGAACGATAAACATGGTGAAGAGTCTGTGATCCCTGCCTGCAAGCAAACTCTTGAAGACTTGCAATTAGGGTACCTTGATCTCTATCTAGTTCATTGGCCGTTTCCGAACCATCACGCTCCGGGCGTAGATGTAAATGCCCGTGACCCACACGCCAAACCCTATGTCCATTCGGACTTCATGAAAACGTGGCGGCAGATGGAAAAGCTGGTGGAAAAGGGCCTGGCTCGGCATATCGGAACTTCGAATATGACCATCCCCAAATTGAAATTGCTGCTTCGAGATGCAAGGATTAGGCCTGCCGCGAATGAAATGGAATTACATCCCCATTTTCAGCAACCCGAATTCTTCCAGTATTGCATGGACAACGACGTGGTGCCGATTGGATTTGCACCCATCGGTTCCCCTACCCGCCCGGATCGGGATACGGCCTCGGATGATACTGTGGATATTGAAGACCCTGTAATCATCAGAATTGCCAAGAGACTGAATGTCCACCCGGCGGTGGTATGTGTTAAGTGGGCAGTACAACGCGGACAGGTGCCGATTCCATTCTCAATCTACCCGAAAGAATATCTCAGCAATCTGAAGGCGGTCACGGTTGATCCCTTGACGGTGGAGGAAATGCAGGAGATTGTAGGCATTGATAAAAATAACCGCCTAATCAAAGGGCAGGTCTTCTTGTGGGAGAGCGCCAAAGATTGGCAAGATCTGTGGGATCCGGACGGGGAAATTGCATCATAAGACGACACTGTCTGCAGTAAATGAGAGTCGACTCTGATTGGAAAGACCGCCTACGCATGTGAATCCAAAGGATGACAGTAAGGAGGTCTGCATGCCCGCAATTCCAACCAAAATGACCGGCGCGATTCTGCCCGGAAATAGCACTCTTGAGCTTAAGCAGTTCGATGTCCCTACGCCGGGTCATGGAGAAGTCCTTCTACGAACCAAAGCATCGACGATCTGCGGATCAGATATTCGTGCTATTTACCACGAGCATCTCGGAAAAGGCCCCGAAGGATATAAGCCCGGGATGATCGCTGGACACGAGCCTTGTGGACAGATTGTTGCGGAGGGACCCGGCTGTCGCCGTTTCAAAGAAGGTGACCGGGTCATTGTTTATCATATTTCGGGTTGCGGCGTCTGCAACGACTGCCGCCGCGGCTACATGATTTCTTGTACCAGCCCCTTCCGCCGAGCTTATGGTTGGCAGCGTGATGGAGGGATGGCCGATTACATTCTGGCCGAAGAAAAGGACCTGGTGCTTCTTCCCGATTCGCTTACTTACGCCGACGGCGCCCAAGTTGCCTGTGGTTTCGGCACAGTCTACGAAGGTCTGGAAAGAATTGGAATCAATGGCAATGATGCGGCTCTTGTAACGGGCCTTGGCCCTGTCGGTTTGGCGACAGCCATGTTGGCGAAGGCTATGGGCGCGCAAACAATCATCGGAACTGACATTGTTCCCGAACGCCTTGAACTCGCGACCAAACTCAAACTCTGCGATCAAGTCCTCGTCTCAAGCCCCGACAATGTTGCCCAAGTGCGCTCTCTAACCGGTGGTCATGGTGTCGAAAAAGCCGTTGACTGTTCAGCCAACGACCAAGCGCGGTTGACCTGCATCCAGGCTACTCGTAAGTGGGGCAAGATTTGTTTTATCGGTGAAGGCGGCTCTGTTAGCTTCCAGCCCTCGCCGGATATCATCCACGATCAAAAGACCATCTACGGTTCATGGGTCACAAACATCTGGCGCATGGAGGAGTTGGTCGAACGTATCGTCCGCTGGAACATCCACCCCGAAGCCCTGATCACCCATCGCTTTACCCTCGACAAAGCGGCTGAGGCCTATTCCCTGATGGCAAGTGGCAAATGTGGCAAGGTAGCAGTAGTCTTCGATGAGGAGGTAAGATAATCGTGCCACGGGTGGAAACAATCCCCTATGGTGGCTGGATGAACTGCCTGAAAATGGTGGGTGACGGCATTGAACTGGTAATTACCCTCGACGTTGGGCCCCGAGTCATCCGCTTTGGTAGTCCCGGTCGTCGAAATCTCTTTAAGGAATTTGATGATCAGATGGGCAGAACATCCGGCACCGAGTGGGTGAGCTTTGGTGGCCACCGACTTTGGCACGCGCCGGAGGTCTTTCCGCGCACCTATGCTCTCGATTTTGAACCCGTTGAACACACCTGGAAAGACAATGTCCTGAAGCTGGTGCAAAAGACGGAAGCTGAAACGGGGATTCAGAAGGAAATCGAGATCAGCATACAGAACGAGACCGTTCATCTGACACACCGGCTGATTAATCGCAACCCCTGGGCCATCGAAGTCGCGCCCTGGGCCCTGAGCGTCATGGCAGCAGGCGGCAGATTGCTGGTTCCACAGGAGGATTTTATTCCCCACCCCGACGTTCTCACACCCGCCCGCTCGCTGGTACTCTGGCATTTCACCCGGATGAACGATCCTCGCTTCATATGGGGAGACCGTTTGATTCAGATGCGGGAAGACTCGCAGGTCAACTGCAAGCAGAAGTTCGGGGTGTACAACACCCAAGGATGGGCTGCCTACCAACTGGGGAAGGACCTATTTCTCAAGACCATCCCGCTAATTCCGGCAGGAACTTATCCCGACATGGGCTGCAATTGTGAATTCTTCACCATGCCGGGTTTTCTCGAAGTCGAGAGCCTTGGCCCCCTGGTCAAACTAGACCCGAACGGAGCAACTGAACATATCGAGAATTGGCGGGTGATCCCCGACGTTGAGCTGCCCAGCGAGGAAAAACTGCTCATTGCTGTATTGAATCCGCATCTGAAAGATTTCGGTCTAGCCACGATCTAGATCTGACAGGGAAATACCTACGGTGCACTTGGCTATCCAACCCAACTCTATCCAGCCTACCGGGGAGTCGAAATACCTCATGAAGCCTCGAAAGGCTTGACTTCATTTTTCGCAGGAAAGAATGAAAGCGCGGGAACTCGTTCAGGAAGCATTTGTCAAGCGTTTTGGCCGACCAGCGGAGTTGTTCGTACGTGCACCAGGCCGCGTCAACTTGATCGGCGAGCATACTGATTACAATGACGGCTTTGTACTACCCATGGCAATTGACCGCGCAGTCTGGATCGCCCTACGCCCACGTGGCGATCGACGGGTACTAATTTCTTCCCTGCAGATGGAAACCCTTGGCGATTTTTCGCTGGATGATCTGCAGAAAGGCGGCCGGGACTGGTACGAGTACTTGAAGGGTATGGCCTGGGCTTTGAGCGAAGCTGGATATGATTTGCAGGGGTGGGAAGGCGTGATGTCGGGCGAAGTGCCGGTTGGGGCAGGGCTATCATCTTCAGCAGCAATTGAGATGGCAACTGCCCGAGCATTTGCGCAGGTTTCCGGCTTCGACTGGGATCCGGTGTGTATGGCTCAGGCTGGGCGCAGGGCAGAGAACAGCTGGATAGGCGTCAGTACAGGCATTATGGATCAGATGGCTTCGGCTGCGTGCCGGGCAGGACACGCTCTGTTTCTGGATTGCCGTTCGTTGGCTTATGAGAACATACCTTTGCCCGATGGTGTGGCAGTGGTAGTCCTGGATACGGCCACCCGCCGTGGCAATGTCAACTCAGGCTACAACGAGCGCTTCGAGCAGTGCCAGACGGCCGCCCATCACTTCGGTGTGAAGGCCTTGCGAGATGTAAGTCCGCAGGAGTTGCAGGAAAAAGGCCAGAGCCTGAACGAGGTTGTTTATCGACGGGCTCGGCATATAGTCACAGAAGACCAACGTGTGCTGGATGCTATCAAAGCCATGCGCGCTGGAAACGTGGTTAAATTGGGCCTATTGTTGGATGCCAGTCACGGTAGTATGCGCGACGATTTTGAGATCACCAATGAGGCCTTGAACATCATGGTAACTGTTGCTCGCCGTCAGCGCGGTTGTTACGGAGCGCGCATGACCGGCGGCGGCTTTGGCGGTTGTGCAATGGCGCTGGTTGATGCTGGTAAAGCCGAAGACTTTGCCGCAACCGTCGCGCACGAATACCACGCCGAAAGCGGTCTGACTCCGAGTGTGTATGTCTGCCACCCCAGCCAGGGCGCAGAGGCAATGGTTTGATAGACGGTATCTGCTATGTCTACAGGAAGCCGGATAGCTCTATCTGCGGCAGCCGGCACGAACTGGATGACAAACCTATCCGGCTTCTTGCGTGGATCTCTTCTGCTTCCTGCATATGTCTATTGACGTGCTTTCAGAACTTGCAGGCGCCAAACAGCATTTTGTTCATGCCATTCCGCAATACGTCATAGACTTGTTTGTATCATTTATAGGGAAAAGAATAGAGCGTTGGCTTGGATAATGAAAGCATGCAGTACGATGTACTGAAAGCACGCAGTACGCTGTAACTGCATAGTACTCTGTGACAGCCTGCCCGGCTAAATGATGGTATGGTTGCCAGTTCTATTTGCTTTGAGCGTGCGGCCCAGAGCAGCCGATTGAAAGGAAATTCCATGACAACCGATCGACAAAGCGAAAACACGTACCTCCCTCGAATAGGGATACGACCAGTGATTGATGGTCGGCGAAACGGAGTGCGCGAATCCCTGGAAGATACGACCATGGGATTGGCACAATCGGTGGCAGCTTTGTTGAGTGCCAATTTGCGTCATTCAAATGGAAATCCGGTCGAGTGCGTGGTGGCCGACACATGTATTGGCGGCGTGGCCGAAGCGGCACAGACAGCCCAGCAATTCAGTCGTGCGGGAGTGGGAGTATCCATCACCGTAACACCATGTTGGTGCTACGGTTCAGAAACAATGGATATGGACCCTCTGATTACCAAAGCAGTCTGGGGATTTAATGGTACTGAACGTCCCGGCGCAGTCTATCTCGCGGCTGTGTTGGCTGCCCATAATCAAAAAGGTCTCCCTGCATTCGGTATTTACGGACATGATGTGAGAGACGCAGGAGACCGCAATATCCCGGAGGATGTGCAAGAGAAACTCCTGCGCTTTGCCCGGAGTGGATTGGCAGTGGCCAGGATGCGTGGTCAGTCCTATTTATCGATCGGCGGCACATCCATGGGGATAGCAGGTTCGATTGTGGAGCAGTCATTTTTTGAAAGCTACCTTGGCATGCGGGTTGAGGCCATTGATATGAGTGAAATGACTCGTCGGAGCGAAGAAGGGATTTACGACCCGCAGGAGTTTTCGAAGGCTTTGGCGTGGACGAAGGCCAACTGCAAAGAAGGGAGGGAGTTTAACCCGCCAGATAAGCAGCGCAGTCGGGCGCAAAAAGACATGGATTGGGAGACCGTGGTCAAGATGACCATGATTGCCCGAGATCTGATGATCGGTAATCCTCGTCTGGAAGACTTAGGCTATGCAGAGGAAGCGCTTGGACACAACGCCATCGTTGGTGGATTTCAAGGCCAGCGGCATTGGACCGATCATTTCCCTAATGGCGATTTTACGGAAGCAATTCTTAATTCGTCGTTCGATTGGAACGGTATTCGCGAAGCATTTGTTCTCGCAACGGAAAATGACAGCCTGAATGGCACTGCCATGTTGTTCGGCCACTTGCTCACCAGTACGCCGCAGATCTTTGCTGATGTGCGCACTTACTGGAGTCCTGCAGCCGTACAGAGGGTGACGGGTGTTAGGCTCAGCGGGCAAGCCGAAAATGGCATTATCCACTTGATCAACTCGGGCGCAGCTCCGCTGGATGGGACCGGGCAACAAGAGCTTGATGGTAGGCCCGTTATGAAACCTTTTTGGGAGATCACACCGGATGATGTGGAGAATTGCTTGAAAGCGACCACGTGGTATCCAGCCATGACGGAATATTTCCGTGGCGGAGGTTTCTCGTCGACCTTTCTCACACGAGGCGGCATGCCTATTACGATGTACCGGATCAATCTGGTGAAAGGCCTCGGCCCTGTTCTTCAACTTGTTGAAGGCTGGACGGTTGATCTGCCTGAAAAAGTAAGCAACCACATCACTGAGCGGACCAATCCCACGTGGCCCACGCACTGGTTTGTTCCCCGGCTCACTGGCAGCGAACCATTCAAGGATGTGTATTCGGTCATGTCAAATTGGGGCGCGAAATCATGGTGCGGTAAGTTATGGGCATATCGCCGGAGACCTGATCACCCTAGCATCGATGCTTCGCATACCGGTAGCTATGCATAACGTCTCGGATGCGGGAATTTTCCGTCCAAGTGCCTGGAGCGCTTTTGGTGCGATGGATATCCAAGGAGCCGATTTCCGCGCCTGCGCAAACTTTGGCCCGCTGTATGGCAAATATTAAGCAACTCCCCTTATGGGCTGTCAATCTGAAGATGGCGCGGAAATCGCCATGGATTCAGCAGCGACCCTTCATGACGCGCAGAGTGAAAATTAGCAAAGGAAATTTGACTGTGTAACATGAGTACGAAGTGGAGATGTCCACCTAGTGTGGGTAAGTCCAGTAAGTCCATCGAGTACCCCATGTTGGGATAAGAATGTGCATTGTGGCGGGTGATCTGCCCCCGAAGATTGTACCAGTGGTTAAGTTAGTCCCAGCTGCAGGGTGGAGGATAACAGCCAGGCTTGTGGTGCAGGGGAACGATATCCGAGTGAGCTGTGTGGTCTGATGTAGTTATACTCCTTCCTCCAGCGCTCGATCAACACCTGGGCCTCTTTCAGAGTGTAAAAGATCTCGCCGTTCAGTAGTTCGTCCCGCATCTTGCCATTGAATGATTCGATGTAGCCATTTTCCCAGGGGCTGCCTGGCAAGATAAAAAGCGGCTTGACGTTCAGTTTGTCTAACCATCGACGCAGTATTCGGGCTATGAACTCCGGCCCGTTATCTGATCGTAGGTGCGCAGGCACACCTCTGGCACAAAACAACTCTGTCAGACAATCCTGGACATCTTCATGATCGAGGTGCCTGCGGACTCGCACCGCCAAGCATTCGCGCGTGTACTCATCGATCACATTCAGAATCCTAAAAGGCCGTCCATCCTGGGTTCGTTCCAACATGAAGTCATAACTCCAAACATGCCCGGGAAACTCGGGCCTCAGTCGCACGCAGGACCCGTCGTTCAGCCATAATCGACCACGTTTGGGCTGTCTGGCAGGCACTTTCAGCCCTTCTCGTCGCCACAAGCGTTCCACGCGCTTGTGGTTGATTGTCCAGCCTTCAGCTTGCAACATCGCCGTGATCCGTCGGTAACCATAGCGACCATACTGGTTAGCCATTTCAACCATGCGCAGAGTGAGCGGCTCTTCATCGCTCGGCGTCCTGCCCACGTACCTTTGGGTGGATCGGGGTTGTCCCAAGGCCCGGCACACACGCCGCTCCGAAACATCGAAGACTTCCTGAGCTCGCTGCACGGCTTGTCTGCGTCTGTCCGGGCTTAGAAGTTTCCCCGAACGGTTTCCTTCAGGATGGCCTTATCCAGGGAGAGTTCGGCCACCAGTTGCTTTAGCCGGGCATTCTCTTTCTCCAGTTCCTTCAGCCGGTGAGCCTGATCCGTTCCCATTCCCCCGTATTCTTTCCGCCAACGATAATACGTTTGTTCGCTGATGTTGAGCGAACGACTTACTTCCACGGCTGTTTTCCCTTGACTAAGCAGTACTTCTGCTTCCCTCAATTTGCTGATGATCTGTTCAGTGGAAAAGTACTTTCTGGGCATTTTGACCTGTCTCCATTCTCCAATCCTAACTCTTACGTTGGATCAGCTTTTGGGGGGCAGGTCAAACACGGGAACCAAAGAGTATAATGTTGTAAATGTACAACAATATCAAAGACGGTGCCCGGAAAAGGAACTCACGATGGGCCTACCGCTCATCGCTCAGTATCTCATGGCCATCTACGATGTCCCCAGAGTGTTAGCGTTTCGATCAGTGTCTCACTGATTGGTGGCCTTGGTGAACCACGGGCAGTTGGCCCGGGGAGTCAGATACCATCCAGAGAACGTCGGAACTCGGATTCCGTGAAAACACAAGGATGCCGGACATGCAAGTTATGAGAAGGAACTCGAGCTCATGGCGAAGGCAGCTTATATCGGCGCAAGGACGGCCGCTGGGTCGCGCAACTGACGTTGCAGGGCAAACAGCTCTACAAGTATTTCAGGACGAAGCCCCAAGCTCGAATGTGGATCCAGGAGACCAAGAACCAAGTACACGGTGGTTTGTCCCTCGAAGATATGCGAATGACAGTAGGTCAGTTCCTGCACATATGGTTGGAGGCGCACAGGTCCTCCGTTCGGCCAAAGACCTTTGCCCAATACACACAGATCGTGCACCAGTACCTGTGCCCGGGGATTGGCCAGACACGCCTCAGGGACTTGAGCCCGGGCCATATCCAAGCCTTCTACGGCCTGCACCTCAGCGGCGGCAAGACCGAAAGGACGGTTCTTCTCCTTCACTCCGTCTTGCACAGCGCTCTCACCCAGGCGGTCCGGTGGAGTCTGATCAGTCGAAATCCAGCCGAAGCCGTGACCCATCCCCGGATAAGAAGGAAGGAACTGCAGACCCTCACAGATCAACAAGTCAGGTCCCTGCTCAATCAGGTTCACGCTTCCCGTTATGAGGCCTTGTTCCTAGTCGCCGTCACAGCGGGCTTGCGCGAGGGGGAGATCTTGGGGTTGAAATGGTCGGATCTTGATCTGACAACAGGACGACTGATGATTCAGCGCCAGCTTCAGCGCTTGCAGGGTGCGGGTTTGGTCTTCAGCGAACCTAAGTCCCGGGCCGGAAAGAGAGTTGTGGTGCTCGGCTCTGAGACGCTTCCGCGGCTGCAAAGCCACCGCCTATTGCAGCGGCGCGAGAAGCTCCTCGCCGGCAGTAACTGGCACGAAAATGACCTAATCTTCCCATCGTCCATCGGCACGCCGTCCGAGCCGAGGAACATCTATAGGCGGTTCAAGATGGCCTTGAAGAATGCGGGCCTCCCTGATCTCAGGTTTCATGATCTCCGCCATACTGCGGCGACATTGATGCTTCAACAAGGGATCCACTCTAAAGTCGTTCAGGAGCGCCTAGGACACGCCAGCATCATGTTGACCCTGAACACCTACTCCCACGTTCTGCCGTCGATCCAGGCGGAAGCTGCCCAGAAGATGGACAACCTATTGATGCCGCTGGAAGGCGGCGCCTAGAATGGTCACGATGAGGGCCACGTCCGATAGTTGTGCTGTCAAACTGCTGTCAGAAAACTGTCAAATCAAACCAACAAACAGAGACCTCCGGAATCGGAGGCTCTGTTTGGTCCCAAATGTGGGATTCAGTGGAGAGGCAATCGCCCTATCTAGGTGACCGACCAGGGACTTGAACCCTGAACCCACTGATTAAGAGTTCAGGGGTCCAGTTGGTCTACACCAGATATGGGGGTGATCACATGCTGTTGGACGTCTCTAGGCCGTTCGCCTTCGCGATCTCATCCAGGCGGACCTCGATATCGTCCAGGTAGTTGTCCAGCGCCGAGAGGTGATCTCCCAGAGCGGGCCCCAGCAGGCCTAGCTGATGGCAGGCATCGCTCCATGGCTGGCGCTGCAATTCGTCCAGCACCCCGGCCGACAAGGTCCACGTTGTGAGGAGTGGCCACAGGGCCGTCAGGGGCGTCTCGCTTGCCAGCAGTGCTTGTAAGGCCTTCTCGTAGTAGTTCAGCCGGTTCGCATTGATCCGCGGTTCCACTTTGGCGTTCTGTGCAGCCGCCAGAAAGGCCTTCTCCCACTCGGGGATCCAGGCGGCGACCGCGGCGCCGTCTGCCTGACCCGCGCCAAGCAGGTCAAAGAGGGCCGCGATAAAGTCAGGACATTCCGCTGCCTGGGCCCGCACCAGGAACTCTGCCAGCAGCCGGCGCTCGGGCAACGGCCCGCCCGTTAGTTCAGCGACCGTGTTGGCCGCATCATACAAAGCTCTGAGGAACTGCCAGACCTGGAGGGGGCCGGCTTTCTCCCCGTCGACATCGCTCAGGTCGGCCCAGCCCTTGCGGGCGGCCGCCCACAGCTTACGGCAGCGGCCGAGCATCAGGGGCGGTGCGTTGAACTCAAAGCCGGCTCGCAGGGCGGCCTGCACGAACTCGAAGAATTTCTCGCGTTCGTAGAGCAGCATCGGATCGTACATCTCCCAGCCGAGGAACGGGTCCAGCCGCAGGTCGCGCGGCGACCTGAATTCCGAGCGCGTGCGATGGCGCACGTCCAGGTGGAAATCCGCTGTCAGCTTGATGATCTGCCGCGTGACCAGGGGCGGGCCGCCGTGGACCAGAACGAGGTCCACATCGGCGGTGCCACCCAGCATCGGATCTTTGTGCGAGATCAGTGAACCGGTCAGATAGGCCGCCACGATGGTCATATCGTTGAAGGCCCGCTCCTGTGCGGTTTCCTTGGCAACTCGGATCAGCGATTCGCGGGTGACGCGCATGGATCAGTCCGCTTTCGGGAGTCCCCGGGGCGCGGGGGCAGCGTCCAGCGGCAGGCTGGGTTGGAACGGGCTGAGCCCGAGCTTCTCGCGGATGCGATTCTCGATCAGTTTGAGGTGCTGCGGATTCTGGACAATGTTCAACGGGTTGGTGTCGATCACCAGGACCGGCGATGCCTCCAGACCGTGGGAGAAGAATTCCTCGTAAGCCTGGTTGAGCCGGTCGATGTAATCGTGCTCCATGTTCCGCTCGTACGAGCGGTCGCGCAGCGCGATGCGCTGCAGCAAGACCCCGGTATCCGCCCGCAGGTAAACGATCAGGTCCGGCTTGGGGATCTTCTCGCCCAACGCCTCATGGACCCTGTAGTACATGTCCAGCTCATCCCCCTTGAGGTTGATGCGGGCGAAAAGGGAATCCTTGGCGAAGGTGTAGTCCGAGATCAGGAACTTCCCGGCGGCCAGCAGGTCGGGCACAGTCCCGCGCTGCTGGTGGTAGCGGCTCAGCAGGAAGAAGATCTGCGTTTGGAAGGCATAGCGGGCGCGGTCGCTATAGAAGTCCGAGAGAAAAGGATTCTCCTCGAAGACCTCCAACAGGATCTCCGCCTCGAACGGAGGTTGCAAAAGCCGGGCCAGGGTGGTCTTGCCCACGCCGATCACCCCTTCGATGGCAACATACATGTACGACTCCCAATGGAATGCGGCAAGGATACCATAGAATGCAGGGCTTCAATGCTGCGACCGATGCGGCCGGGACCCATTCCCCGCTAAGATATAATTTTCATGTGTCTCGCATCTGTATTGTTCCTGCAGTGGCTGGTATCGGGGGCATGTCCTCGTTCCGTGAGAAGTTCGAGGCGGGCCTGGGTGCGCGCGGGATCAGCGTTACGCACGATCCTTCCGATTCAGCGTCGGCCGTCCTGGTCATCGCCGGGACGAAGAACGTTCTGTCCTTATGGAGGGCGCGCCGGAGGGGCGTGCGCATTGTGCAGCGTCTGGATGGGATCAACTGGGTTCACCGCCGGCGCAACACTGGACCGCGTCATTTCCTGCGCGCGGAGTACGGCAACTTTCTCCTGTCGCAGATCCGTTCTCGTCTCGCCACCCGCCTGCTCTATCAAAGCGAGTTCACACGCAGCTGGTGGGAGCATTGGTACGGGACCAGGCCGGTCCCCTTCTCCGTTGTCCACAACGGCGTGGACCTGGATGTGTATTACCCGCAAGGGCCGGCGGAAAGCCCGGGCGATCGCTGCCGGCTGCTCGTCGTCGAGGGCAATCTTGGCGGCGGCTACGATATGGGGCTGGAGAGCGGAATCCGATTGGCCGAACTCCTGGCTGATCGCCATGGCTTCCCAATGGAGCTAATGGTTGTCGGGAAGATCACCGACGCACACCGGGCCGCCGTGCAGAAGCGGGCGCGAGTGCCCATCGTCTGGACCGGGCCGGTCGCGCATGAACGGATTCCCGCCATCAACCGGTCGGCCCAGCTCCTGTTCTCCGCCGACCTGAATCCCGCCTGTCCCAACTCGGTGATCGAGGCCCTCGCCTGCGGACTGCCCGTGGTTGCCTTCGATACCGGCGCGCTGAAAGAGCTCGTGGTCGGCGATTCAGGCCGGCTCGTCCCTTACGGCGGCGATCCGTGGAGGCTGGAGCAGCCGGACATCCATGCATTGGCCGAAGCGGCCACGGAGATCCTCAAGGATCATCCTCGATTCCGTGCAGCAGCCCGGGCGCATGCTGAAGCCGCGCTGGGGTTGGACCGGATGATGAGTGGTTACCTCAAGGCATTGCTGGAGGCGTGATATGGACCAGGAAATCTACGAATTCCTGCTCGAAGCATCTGAAGTCGGTGCAGGACAACGACATCGCCGCGTACCGCGAGACGTCAGTACCCGAACTCACCCTCTATGAGTGGTGGATCACGCCGCACCGCATCGACGGCCTACCCTTTCACGAGTTCATGATGGAATCCAATGCCAGCCGGGGGACGGTCTTTGGATCGGACGCGAGACAGAAGGCCGAGAGTCGGTTTGATATCTCCAATCTTGTTATTCAGAGGTATGGTGACGCTGCGATCGCGAGCTACACCCTGTTGGTCAGCACCGCGCTGCCCGAGGGCGTGCAAGTCGCCTCGCACAATGAGAGTCGCGTCATGGTCAAGCAGGCTGGCCGCTGGAAGATGGTTCACGTGCACAAGTCGCCTGCCTGGTCCGCTCCGCACATGCCGCCCAAATGACCGCTCGCTTTGCGGGGCGGCTCGGGCTTCAGCAGCGGGTCCTTCCCAACTATCGTGTTCCCTTCTTTGACTTGCTGGCACGCGCCTGTGCCGGCGGGCTGAGCGTCTTCGCCGGGCTCCCTCGTCCGAATGAAGGCATCACCACTGGCTTGCCGCTGACCGCAAAACACGCCGCGGCCAGGAACAGGCACATCCTGGGCGGCGCGCTGTATCTTTGCCGGCAGGATGGTCTGACCGAGTGGCTGGCGGACTGGGATCCCGACGCGCTCATCGTGGAGGCCAATTCGCGGTACCTCTCCACGTCCGCGGCCGTCCGTTGGATGCATGCCCGCGGCCGCAAGACTATCGGCTGGGGTTTGGGCGCGCCGCCTCTTACCGGACCTTTGAGGGGTCTCCGCCAAACCCGGCGGTCGCAATTCATCCGCCAGTTCGATGCACTGATCGCCTACAGCCGGCGCGGCGCGGCCGAATATGCAGCACTCGGCTTTCCGTCCGACCGGATCTTCGTCGCCACGAACTCCGCTGCCCCGCGCCCGACCCAGGCGCCTCAACGCCCTCGCCCGCGCTCGGGCCGGCCCAGCATCATCTTTGTCGGCAGGCTCCAGGCCCGAAAGCACGTAGACTCGCTCCTGCGGGCCTGCGCCGAACTGAAGGAGCCGAAGCCCACGCTGGTCATTGTCGGCGACGGGCCCGAGAAGCCGGCCCTGAGGGCGCTGGCCCACAAGGTCTTTCCGGCCGCGCGAGTTTGTCGGCGCGAAGCACGGCGATGAATTGAGACCCTATTTCTCTGCCGCGGATCTCTTCGTTCTGCCCGGGACCGGAGGTTTGGCTGTCCAGGAGGCGATGGTGCACGGACTGCCCATCATCGTCGCCAGAGGCGATGGCACGCAGGATGATCTCGTTCGCGAGTTCGAACGGCTGGCAGATCCCGCCCGGTGACTTTCCTGCACTCGTCGCCGCGCTGCGGGCTGCGTTATCCGATCCGTGGCGCCTCCGAAAGATGGGAGCCGAATCCTATCGGATCGTCTCGGAGGAGATCAATCTGGAAGGAATGGTGGAAGTCTTCGTTGAGGCGCTGGATTCCGTGAAGTGACCTGAGGGACACATGCTTGAGGGGGGATGCAGGGCTCAGGCGTAAACGGGAGCGCAATGATGAAAACAGGTGGCCGTAAGCAATTGCTGGCAATGGGCATTGCCGTGGGGATCCTTGCGTTGATCGCCTGTGTGAGCTACCTGGTGATCCCCCTGGATCAATTTGCCCTTCCGGGCCAGGCGTTGCCGGCCTCCGTCGCAGCCATGCCGCGTTGGCAGCTGGCGGCCGGCAACGCCGTGTTCGTGTTGGTCCCTTATGGACTATTGGCTTTGGCCGGTTATTGGTTTGCCCAGAGGCTGCAACTGCCGCCCATGTACCGGGAGGGTGCGGGCTGGCGCGTTTGGGTCGTGTGGCCTATGTTGTTCGGACTCGGGATCGGCGTCGTGCTCGTGATCGGTGACCAGGTCCTGGCGAGGCTGGGATCGACCCAGGGCTTTCCGCATCCGGCTTTTCCCCTGTCCGTGTTCGCATCCGGAGCGGGCGGCATCGGCGAAGAGGTCCTCTTCCGCGGCTTCGTCATGGGCTTGTGGGTGGTCCTGCTGAACCTCGTACTGAAGCGCTCGAATGGCCGGACCGCGGCCCTTTGGATAGGCAATGTGATCGCCGCGCTGGCCTTCAGCGCGAGTCATGTGCCTGGCACCATGCTTCTGCTGAACGTGACCAGCGTGGGTCAGATTCCAGTCTCAACCCTGGCCGAGCTACTCCTGTTGAACAGTTTCCTTGGCCTGGTGGCGGGCTGGAAATACATGCGCGATGGCCTCGTGACCGCGATGGGCATTCATTTCTGGGCCGATATCCTCTGGCACGTCATCTGGCCCCTGCTGGGGATCGGGGTCTGAAGAGGCTCAAGCCCGGGCTGCCCCCGGCAGGGCCGGGAGCTGTTCGAACCAAAGATTCAGTCGACTGAATAGTGGCGGTTCGCCCGGTCGCACGGCCGTGCGCCACATGAGCCACAAGACTATCAGCGGCGCAATCAGCCGCCCAAATGACCAGGGGAAGAAGTCGAAAGTGGGGAGAAGGAACTCGAGCAGGTAGGCGAAGCCGAACCACAGCCATTCGGACGGGGTCTCGAGGCGCTTGAGCATCAACAGGAAGGACAGCGCCACGAACACCCCGTGATGTTCCCACACCACCGGTGAAGCCAATGTGAAGAGAATGAACAGCGGCGGAATGCCGTTCAGCATTCGAGCTCCCGCCTGATCCGGCTTGAAAAAGGCCCGCCCTCGCACCAATTTCAGCATCACCAGGATCGATCCGACCGCCAGCAGGACCTTGGCCGCGTAGATCAGGATCCGGGTCCAAAAGATGTCGATGTGCAGCAGCGGATCGGCGAAACGCAGGAAGGAATCGAACGAGGTGTCGTGGAAGATGGTGTTGTCGGACAGCGCCAGTCCCTGGATGTGCTGCACCACATCGAAGAACGGTGAGATGCCGTCCGTGACCACGGTGATCCCGGCCAGGAGCACGAGACTCAGTGCCAGCCACCCCAGCCAGCGCCAGTCCCGTTCGAGCAGAAACGCCAGGACCAGCACCGCCGGTGACGCCTTAAGGTGGATGGCCAGCGCCAGCATCAGGGCCGAGAGAAATGAGTGCTTCGGGTAAATCAGCAGGCTCAGCAGGGCCAAGTCCAGCGCGTGGACGTTGACCTGGACATACGCAAGGGTCCGCAGCAGCGGCGCGTTGGCGAGCATGAAGATCGTTGTGACCAGCGCCGCGAATCGGGCGCGAACCCATAGCGTTCCAGCACCCGCAGCAGCAGCACGTAGAAGCCCAGGAACGAGATGAAGTCAAGCAGCCACAGCACGAGAAAGAACGTCTCCTGCCCGGCCGGGACCAGGAACTGCAAGAGCGTCGCCCACAGCGGCGGATAGAAGTAGGAACCGGGCAGCGGCTGGTTGTTGTACATCGCCGTGGCCGCATCCAGGTAGTAGGTGTAATCCCCGTAGCGGAACCGTTCGCTCAGGAAATTCAGGTATACCCAGCTAGCGAGGAAGAAGCCGACGATGCTGAAGAGGTTGCCGGGGGTTACACGATCTGCCTGCACGAGGAAGAGCAGCGCTCCGGCAGACAGCCACATCAGTGTGACCGAGGCCAGCGTGACCGGCAGGTTGATCAGCGGCGGCTGACGGATGAAGATTCCAAATCCCTGGCTCCCCAGCCTGAGGTAGATCACCAACAGGCTGAGCACGATCAGCAGGCTGATCGCGGCCCAGACCCACAAGGCCGCGCGCGATGCACGTGTCATGATCTTAGTTGGACATACTGCGCGGCAACGTGTCCCAGCCGGTTGTTGGTGGCCTTCACGGATAGCCACTGACCGACAACGCCGATCTTGGTGATGCCCGTGCTCGCCGGTTCGAGCACCGTCAGCCGCGCGCCGGCTTTCTCAATGTTCACCCGGGGCGCGCCTTTGGCAGGCTGCTGGCGCACGACAAGCCCGCCGGCGCCTACGCTCCGCAGCACGACCACCTGGAACCGGATGGGTTCCCCGGAGGGTAGCGGACTAGGCGCCGGAGACGGGGCCGGTGAAGGCGCTGGAGCTGGTGCTGGCGCGGGTGGGACCGTCGGAACCGCGGGCACCTGTTCGACGTACCAAGCCGCGACGTAGCCAGTGTGTCCCTGGGAGTCGCGGACGTAGATCCACTGGTCCTGCTCGCCGATCTTGGCTAGGGCATCGGCCTTGTCTTCGATCACCTGCAGCGGGACCCCTGGCATCTCGGCGTAATTGGCCGGTGAATTGATCGAAGGCTGAGGGCGCAGTCGCAACCCGGCGGTCGCGCTCGGGACGGCGCGCACATATAGATCGGTGGGGACCGGAGCCGGGCCGGGCGCCGGAGCACCCACATTGCATTGGTACCACGCGATCGCCTTGATGGCGCTGCTCAGTGGCCTGCCATGGCTGAAGCGCGACATCAGCGTGACCTGCCCAGAGTCACTCGGGTAGGGCCACGGATCAAGGATCAGGTAGTCGCTGCCGAACGGCGCATACAACACGACCCAATGGGTCTGGAGACCGGGCGCCGGCGAAAAATCGACCTCGGCGACTACGGGTTGGCCGGAGGCTAGCGAGCTGTTGATCTGTGAGATCGGCGCCGGCGGGTTGTCGCACAGGGTCAGTCCGGTGCTCTGGAGTGCCGGATAGATCTTACTGATGCCGGCCCACACGATGGCCTCGTGCACAAAGCCGCCGTTGGCCTTGAGCTTTTGGTTGAGCGTCGCCGGCGTCTCGCTGAAGCCCCAGCCGCTGGATAACATGGCCACGCTCGTCAGGGCGCAGCCGAAATAGCCGATCGTATCCAGCCCGCTGCCGACCGGAATGTCTTTCCATCGGGGGTCCTGCTGCGAATAACGGACGAGAGAGAATGCCACGCTCACCTCCGAGGTTGGGCACCGACAATGATGGGACGATTATACAGCCGCAGGAACCGGAAGACGAAACGGCCCGAGGCACAAGGCCTTCGGGCCGTAGATTTTGTGACAGCCGGGGGCGACCGGACTAGCGGCGCTCCACGGATTTAAGGTTGAAACGCCGGACTCTACTGCAGCTTGATCTCGCCGTCGAACGTCACCTTGAGCTTGAGGCTCGCGATCTCGAGCGTCATCGTCGCCGGGAAGAACTCCGAACCTGTGATCAGACGATCCGCGACGGCCTTCGCGACCGCCCGCTCGATCTCGCGCTGCGAACTGATGCCGACCACCTTGAGAAACTTGCGGATGCTCAGGTTGAATGTCTCTTCGTTCATCTCAATCTCCAGACCTCTGTAAGCTACAACAGGCGAACGACGGTTAACATCACGCCTGCCTGCACTAGCCCTGCCAGCAGTCCTATGCCCATGTGCATTGGCAGATTTGACTTGTTGCGCAGGCCAGACGTGAAGCACACGATGGCCAATACCAGCGTGGTCGGCAGATACAGTCCTCCCACCGACAGGACTCCGAGGATGCAGAACGCGGTCAACATCCCGACCGCGGCCCAGGTGATGACCATGCTCCGCCTCCCTCCCCGAACGAAAGCGATCGCGGCGAGGATGCTCAACGCGGTCACCTCAATCAGATACGGAGCTGGCAGCGGCCACATGGGCTGCTGGAGGCTCAGGCTCCACCACACGGCGACCGTGATGACTGCGCAGCCGACCGCCGCGATGACGGCAAGGTACCGCTCAAACGGACGAGTTATGTTCATGCTAGCTACGGGGGCGGTCACTGGAGATGACATTTCACAAGAGTGAGAAGGCCATACTTGGGATCGGGCAAGAGGATCAAGGGCTCGGCAACGAGAGCAATTCAGAAAGAACGGCATCCACGTAGACTTTGATGCGTTGAACCTCGATTCGTTCGGTCTGCACATGGGCCGAGTTGTTCACCCGCCCATAAGTTGCGCTTACGACAACAGAAACCTTTTCCTCAATGGCTTCAACAAAGCCCTCTGGCACCTTCAGCGCCGTCATTGACATTCCGCGAGCCTTGAGGATGAACCGCACCTTTTGTTTGCGGGTAGGCTTGGTTTGGCCTTTTTCGAATTGAAAACCATCTTGGTTCTGTAAGTCTTGGTCCTGCGCAAGATGGTCAAGCGTTTCCCGAAGTGCCTCTCGGAGGTCATTGGCCGGGCCTCGATAGGAGATTCGGGACGAATCGGCGAGATCAAGGATTGCCTGCTTATACGACCGCGCGGCACTTGGAACCAACTCGGCGAGCGTAGAATAAACAAGTTGTTCATGCTCGGTCAATGCTGCGACTTTCCGGTCTATATCGATTGTGACCGCATCGGAGAGCATAAGCTCCCTGGCCCCGGTGATCTCGTCCGTTTTGTCCACTACATTAGCAAGTAGGGAAATGTAGGTTGCTTTTGCATTTGGCCGCTGCGAAAGCACGATTAGTTTCTGCATGAGGCCGTCAATTGCTGAGATGGCATCGGGATTCATCCCCATTTTGCGAAGGGGCGGACAAGTTTCGCGAAAGTATGTACGGACGAGGGATCTTGCCTGCTCGCGCAGGATCTGTGAGTTTACGTCCCGGGCTTCCACTCGCGGCAAGTCACGCTGCAAATTCTGCAAGGCGCCGATAAATGCATCCCAAGTACTGCCCTCCGCCCAGTCGGCTTCTGGCATGGCATATTCGCCCAGTGGCGCTCACCCGTGTGGCCTTTTGGGTAGTCCGTGAGCGGCCAGGTTGTAGCCCACAGAATTCAGCTTGTATTCTCCTGGACTTACTGACTCCATGAACCCCGCGTATTTGCTGTTGGGCAAAACGTCCTTTACGGATTTCGGGAGCGGATACTCTCTGACTGGATAGTGAGTCCGAATCCTTGATCCAGGATGCATTGAAGCGCGTCCTGGCCGGGCGGACGAGCATAGTGATCGCCCACCGCCTCTCCACCATCCTGGCCGCAGACTTGATCCTTGTCATGGATCGCGGCCGGATCGTTGAAAGGGGCACGCACGGCGAATTGCTCGGGCTCGGAGGCCTCTACAGTCAGCTCTACAAAACGCAGTTCATGCGGGCCGGCGCGCTGACCTAGCTGAGTCCCAGGCCGTCCTCATCAGCGGCGGAGCTGTATCTCGATGATGTCCCCGCTGGTGTGTAGATCGATGTTTGCGAGTTCGCGAACGACCGCGTCCGCTTGCTGAAGCGCCTGGGCCGCGTGCGTGGACGCCACCGCGATGACGCGCATCGACGCCGCCTTGCCGGCCTCCAAGCCGACCGGTGAATCCTCGATGACAACGCAGTCGCGAGGGTCGATTCCCAGGCGGCGCGCAGCCAGAATGTAGCCATCCGGCGCGGGCTTGCCCGCCTCGATTTCGTCGCCGCTGACCAGAACCGTCGGGATCGGAAGCCCCACGTACTTCAAGCGCGCCTCGGCTGCCCGCCATGAGCCTGAGGTCACGACCGCATGCGGAACGTTCCGCAGCTTCTCCATCAACTCCGGCGCGCCGGGGTAGAGCTGCACATCCTGCATGTCGGAGATCTCGTCCGCCTCCAGTGCGGCCACCTCGTTCTCGACCGGCAGCCAGGGGGCGACCAGACGGATCGTGTCGATGCTTCGGCGGCCGTGGAGCACGTTCAAGATCGTTTCGAAGGCAATGCCATTGCGCTGGCTCCATGCCTGCCACGCCCGTACGATGCGCGGGGCAGAATCTATCAGCGTGCCGTCCAAGTCGATCAACACGGCTCGACAATGTAGTGTGGTCGCGGCCGGTCGGCTGGCAGAGTTCACTTCGCACCCCTTTCGGCGGACCCCGACCCTTCTTCACTTGGTCGCGGCCGTCGCTCGCGTATCGCGACGATCGCGAGCACAGCCATCAGCAGCAACGCGTACGGCCAGCCGGCATGGACCTGCCAGGCCACCCAGAGTGCGATCCATGACAGCGGGATGATGAGCTTGGAGACCCTGCCCATCAGGAGCGAATAGTCATAGGGCAGCAGTGCCGGGTTGGCCAGGAACAAAATGCCTTCCCAGTTTGCCCTTCGCAGCAGGAACAGCACCAGTAACGCCGCCGCGAACGGCAGGACCCAGGCCGAGAAGATGATGGTGCCGCTTGAGGTCGCGTCCGGGACCCTGGTCAGACGATTCTGCTCATACGTGGATAGGAACGCGATCCACTCGGCTGGCCATGCCGGCCGGATCAGCAGGAACGGCAGGTGCAGCGCGACGACGCCTGCCAGGAATTCGGACAGGCTCCTTCGGCTGGCGAAGATGCGCGGCAGGACCGCCAGCAGCAACTGTGGCTTGAGGGAAAGCAGCGCCCAGAGCCAGGGTCGCTTGGATCGATAGATGAGCCAGAACAGGGGATCGAGCTGACCGAGAAACAGGACTTGCAGGAAGGGGATGAAGAATACCCAGTAGAGACTCTCGCGCCGCAGAACTAGTACGAGCGCCACGAGCATCGCGATCAGCCATAGGACCGCGACCACGTCCAGCGGCAGCAGGGTGATGGGCGCCAGCAGGACGATCAGTGGATAGGGATATTGTCCGACGTAGTTGCCCTGCCAGATCTCGCCGGCCCAGCGATAGATGAGTGCAAAGTCACTGAAGAACCCGAAGCCGGTCGTGGAAACCATGCCTGTTGCCCGCCTATCCCCTTAGTGGTTCCTACTTCACCGCGATGGCTTTCGTGATCAACATACTGCCCGGGCAGGTCATGACACAATTGTACCCGCCGCAGCAACGCGCCGCGCCCGGCATCTCACGGACCATCCGCAGATGCCGGGCGCGGCCTGGTCGTCAAACCATCCCGGCCCAACACAGGCGGCGCGCGGGACCGCTCAGGCCTTGTCGTACGCCTGGTGCAGCCAGGAGATCACTTCGGTGTCGATCTGTTTCGGATCCTCGACGCGCACCCGGTGGGTCACCATAGCGTTCCACGCCCCGGCCTTCTCAAACCGGCCCTTGGGCGGCGCTCCTTTCAGCTTGATACCGATGTCCATCCGGTCCGACGTCACCTGCAGGACGGAGAATTTCTTGCCTTTGCGAAGGATGCTGATGTATGTGTCTGTCGGCGAGACGGTCACGTCGGATCCGAATTTCTTCATTTTGCCCAGCAACTCATCGTATGGCTCCCGCCAGCGCGATCTCGGGCCGCTGAAGAGCTTGCCGTGAGCCTTTCCTTGCCGTACGCCCACAGGGTAGCACCCTAGATGGCCGTTGTCTTGTACAAAAACGACAACTGCTGGGGCCTGCTTGGATCCAGGGCCTGGGCCGGCGTCAGGCCGACGAAGCGCCGCAGGGAACGTGCCAGGTGGGGTTGATCGAAATAGCCTGCCTGTGCCACAGCGTCGAGGATGGATGCGCCCTGCTTGAGCAGGGTCAGCGCCTGGCGGGCGCGTTGGATCTGTTCCAGCGAGCCGCGCGGCACACCGGCGCTCTGCAGGAAGCGGCGCTGCACAGTTCGCAGGGACGTCTCGCCGAGCCGTCCTGTCAATGCGTCCTTGACGATCGAATCGTAGACCAGGAGCCCCTCGCGCACCAGCCGGTCCACGAACGTATCGGCGTTCTCGTAGTCAGGGTATTCCCAGGCCGAGCCGTGCAGCCAGAACGAATCGTTCGTTGCCGGCGGCAAATTCAGGTCATGTCGATCCATGAGGGCGCCCGGGGGTAGGTCAGGCATGAACGCGCCGGGCTTGAACTGGATGCCGATGAATTCGGCCTCGGCCGGGTTGTAGGCAGGCGTGGCTGCCGTCTCCGGGCCTCGCACGGTCAACGTCACTTTCCCCCGGTGCTTCATCACCACGATCCCGGCATGGATTTCGGCCATGGAGATGAAGGCGCCCCCGTGCTCACTTTGACTGTGCCAGATCGTCTCAATATAGGGCGAATCCGACGGCCTCTGGTCACACTTAAGGTCCATGCTCTTAAAGCCTGTACATCCTATGACGATAAACGCCCCCTATTTTATACGGGATTTGGGAGCTGGGCTCCTCACAAGAAGTACCAAGGCGTCGCGCTTGTGCCATTACGCGCGACCGCCGGTTGGCAAAACAAGAAGCGCCCGACATGGGCACTCCAATCAGCAATGGTTAATCGCAAATCCGAAATTGCCTAGTCGAGCTTGCCGGTCAGGGTGGCCATCTTCAATTCGCCGATGGCTTTCGTGATCTGGATATCGCGCGGGCAGGCCAGCGTGCAGTTGAAGATGGTATGGCAGCGCGCCACGCCGCTGGTCTCGCTGACGATCTTCAGGCGCTCGGCGGCGGCCTCGTCGCGGCTGTCGAAGATGAAGCGGTGGGCGGTGACCAGCGCGGCCGGCCCGAGGTAATCGTCGCTCGGCCCAGAATGACGGGCAGGAAGTGGTGCAGGCCGCGCACAGGATGCACTTGGTCGTCTCGTCGAAGCGGGCGCGCTGCTCCGGTGATTGCAGCCGTTCCTTTCCGTCGGCCGGCAGCGGGCTGTCGTTGATGAAGTATGGCAGCACCTTCTTGTAGTTGTCGAAGAAGGGCTCCATGTCCACGATCAGGTCCTTGATGACCTTCAACCCCAGCAGCGGCTCGACCGTGATCTTGTCCCCCAGGTCGCGCACCAAGCGTCTTGCAGGCCAGCCAAGTTCGCGCCCGTTGATCCGCATCGCGTCCGAGCCGCACACGCCGTGGGCGCATGAGCGCCGGAATGAGAGCGTGCCGTCGTAGTGCCCCTTGACCAATTCCAGCAGGTCGAGCACGCGTTCGTTCTCGTCGGCCTCGATCTTATATGTCTCGTAGTGGCCGCGCTTGTCCTTCTCGGGGTTGTAGCGGAAGATCTTCAGGGTCACCTGCATCGTTAGTCTCCAATAAGTTGATTCGGCCCGCGCGGACGGGTGAAGGCTCCGTCCGCACGCGCGGACAATCTCAGTAGACCCGCTCCTTCGGCGGATACTTCGTGATCACCACCGGCTTGTAGCCGATCTCGACCTTGCCGTTCCGCTTCCAGGCCAGTGTGTGCTTGAGCCAGTTCTGGTCGTCGCGCTTGGGGAAGTCCTCGCGCGAATGCCCGCCGCGCAACTCCTGGCGGTTCAAGGCGCACTCGGCGATCACGTCCGCCATCTCGAGCATGTTGCCCAGTTCCCAGGCGTTCAGCAGTTCAGTGTTGAAGATGCTGCCCGTGTCCGTCACGCCCACCTGCCGCGAAGCGCTCCCTGAGCTCCTGCCACCTTCTCGATCGCGGAGCGCATACCCTTTTCATTGCGATAGATGCCGACGTCCTCGAACATGACCTTCTTCAGCTCGTTGGCGATATCGAAAGCGTTCTCCTTGCCGGAACCGTGCCGGAACGCGTCAAACTGGGCGCGCGCCTCGGCCGTCGGATCGTCTGGCAGCGTCTCGAAGTCCGCTTGCTTCGCATATTCGGCGGCGCGCAGCCCGAGTGCTTGCCGAAGACCAGCATGTCGAGCAGTGAATTGCAGCCCAGACGATTGGCCCCGTGGACTGAAACGCAAGCGCATTCGCCCGCCGCGTACAGTCCGGGGAAGACCGTGCTCCTGTCGTCGATGACCACTTCGCCGTATTTATTGGTCGGGATGCCGCCCATCGTGTAATGCGCCGTCGGCTGGATGGGCATCATCTCGGTCATCGGGTCGATGCCCAGATAGACGCGGTTGAAATCCACGATGTCGGGCAGTTTCTTGAGCAATTCCTCGGCCGTGATCGTGTAAGGCGAACCGTCCGGATTGGTCCGGCCGTCTTCCGCCGCGTACTTCATGACCAACTCAGGACGGGTGTCGAGGTAGACATAGTTCTTTCCGTCGACGCCGCGCCCCTCACGGATCTCGGTGTAGATGGCGCGGGAGACGACGTCGCGCGAGGCCAGGTCCTTGATGTGCGGCGCGTATTTCGGCATGAAACGCTCGCCCTTGCCATTGATCAGCACGCCGCCTTCGCCGCGCACGCCTTCCGTGATCAGGATGCCCAGCTTGTAGATGCCGGTCGGGTGGAACTGGAAGAACTCCATGTCCTCGAGGGGGAGGCCGCGCCGCAGCAGGACCGCCGCGCCGTCGCCGGTGTAGGCATAGGCGTTGGATGTCACCTGGAAGATGCGCCCGTGTCCGCCCGTGGCGAAGATCACAGCCTTGGTGTGGAACGTGTGCAGCTCGCCGGTTGCCAGTTCCAGCGCCACCACGCCGGCGATCCGGCCGTTGGCCAGCAGCAGGTCCAGCACCTGGAATTCGTCGAAGAAAGTGACCTTGTTCTTCAGGCACTGCTGGTACAGCGTCTGCAGGATCATGTGACCGGTCCGGTCGGCGGCATGACACGCGCGCCGGACCGGTTTGCCGGTCTCGTTGTTGGTATGGCCGCCGAAATTGCGTTGGAGAATGCGCCCCTCGGGCGTGCGGTCAAAAGGCAGACCGTAGTTTTCCAGCTCAAAGACGGTCTGCGGGGCCTCCCGGCACATGAACTCGATCGCGTCCTGATCGCCGAGATAGTCGGAACCCTTCACAGTGTCGTACGTGTGCCACTCCGGGTTGTCCCCTTCGACGTTGCCGATCGCTGCCGCGATCCCGCCCTGGGCCGCGCCGGTGTGCGAGCGCGTGGGATACAGCTTGCTGATGACCGCAGTCTTTGACGCCCCGCGAGGCGTACAACCCGGCCATCAGTCCTGCTCCACCCGCGCCGACCACGACCACGTCAAATTCGTGAAGATTCATTCCTTTGATGCTCCTAGGAGGTCCAGAGAACGTACACGCCGATCGCCATCATGCTCAACATGAAGACCACGCTCACGATCCGCACGATCTGGCGCCCACGCGGCCGGACGATGTAGTCGTCGGCGACGACCACCAGCCCATGGACACCGTGCGCCGTGGCGACCAGCAGCAGCAGGCTGGCAACCACCCTCCAGAATGGAGTCGACCACGGTGCCAGCTCGGGAACGTTCGTGTTCTGTACGTGGGTCACGTTCGGCATGAAGGCCCAGCGCATGAAGTCCGCAAAGTTCATCCCGGTGCGGGCGCCCATCACCAGGGCGCCGATCATCCCAAACAGGATGAATCCGTACATGGCCAACGCCGTCAGGCGGGTGAAGGCCCACATCAGCATTTCAAAGTTCAGGCCGCGCTGCGAAATTGGCAGGGTTCTGGACTTGGCCGCCACGCTACACCCCCAGCCCTGTTTTGAGGATCACGTACACCGCGAAGCCGTACAGAGGCAGGAAGACTGCCCATTCCACCCAGACCGCCTCGCGCTGGTGGGGCAGCAGCCGGGGCCACAGGTCGAGTATGGTGATGCGCAGTCCGTTGATGGCGTGGAACAGCACGCAAAAGAAAATGAAGATCTGGAAGATCCAGTTCTCGTACAGGCTGTTGATATATACCCCTGTCTTGCCTGCCAGGAAGGATGCCAGGATGTGAACGGTGATGAAGATCGCCATGCCCACTCCCCCTATCCGGTGCAGGATCCACGTCAGCATTGGCCCCTTGCCCTCTGTGTAGCGCAGAAAGGCGTTCAGGCTGACGTTCCTGTTCAAGCCCATCTATGCCTCCTTGAAGTAAAGACTAGTTTGGCAGAGTGCGTGCGGCGCAGGAAAGGTGACAAATCTCATGGTCGATTGGTTTCAGACTTCCTCTATGAGGTGCTGATTGACCCTTATAATCCAATATCGCCAAACCGTGCAATTCTAACAGAGATTGGTAACTGAGTCACGGAGACATCAATTCGGCACACGTTCAACTCTTCGAACTCGGTCTCTGCTCAGCGGGATCTGGAGGTCTGCATGTCGGACAGTGAACTGAACCGGCGTGACTTCATCAAGGTGACGACTGGGATTGTGGGTGGCCTGATCGGCGCCGTCATCGGTTTGCCGGCCATCGCCTACTTGCTGGATCCAGCCTTCAAGCCCGGGGCCAAGGCTGGCTGGGTGCCGGTCGGCAAGGTTGCAGACATGCAGGTCGGCGCGCCCTATCCGTTCTCGTTCACCCGCGTGCAGGTCAATGGCTGGGAGCGCACCTCTACCAGTCATGGAGGATTTGCCGTCCTCAGATCCCAGGATCCCAACGACATCCTCGTGTTGAACAGCCGTTGTACACACCTCGGCTGCACAGTAAACTGGAAGAACGAAGCTCAAGCCTTCGTCTGCCCGTGCCACGACGCCAAGTTCAGCAAGGAGGGCGTGGTGCTAGGCGGGCCCCCGCCGCGACCATTGGACCGTTATACCGACTTCCGGGTCACCGAGGCCGGCGTCCTTGAGATCTTCTATCAGGAGAGCTAGCCGTGTGGAAAAAGATCTACGACTGGCTGGACGAACGCCTCGACCTGGGTGGTCTGTACTCGAACGTGGTTGATCGTCCCGAGCCAAAGGGCAACTGGTGGAACACGCTCGGGTCGGCCACGCTCTTCCTCTTCATTGTCCAGGGGGTCACTGGCATCCTCCTGACCGCCTATTACACCCCCTCTCCCGACCACGCCTACGACAGCATCACCTACATCATGAACGGAGTGGCCCTCGGCTGGCTGATCCGCGGGATCCATCACTGGGGCGCCACCCTGATGGTCGTCGTGGTCTTCGTCCACATGCTGCGCGTGTTCGTGACTGCCTCCTTCAAATATCCCCGTGAGCTGACCTGGTTGATCGGCGTCGGCCTGTTTCTGCTGACCCTTGGGATGGGCTTCACCGGGTACCTTCTCCCCTGGAGCCAGCAATCCTACTGGGCCACCACGGTCGGCACCCAGATCGCAGGGACCGTGCCGTTCATCGGCGACTTCATTCTCCGGGCGCTGCGCGGCGGGACAGACCTGAGCGCCCTCACACTGCAGCGTTTCTTTTCAGCCCACATTTGGATGCTGCCCGCCGGCTTGGCGGCATTGATCGGCGTGCATCTCTATCTCGTCATCCGGCACGGGGAATCCCACTGGCCGACGAAGGAAGATTAGGCGCAGCCATCCCGGCCTCGCCGTCATGATCTGGGAGCCATAGATGGACGAAGAATCCAAGAAGACCATCACTGAGCGTTACAAGCGCGAGGTGTACAAGGGGGAACGCTTCTGGCCCGATAGCATCTACAAGGACCTGATCGTCTCGCTGGGAATTCTCGTCCTCCTGGTCCTGCTCGCCACATTCGCCGGCGTGGCCACCGGGCCCAAGGCCGATCCGAGCGATACCACCTACATCCCCCGCCCGGAGTGGTACTTCCTGTTCCTCTTCAAGTTCCTGGCAATCTTTGGCCAGATCCCCGTGCTTGGCAAGATTGAATGGATCGCGACCGTGCTCGTCCCGGGCTTGGCCGTTGTCTTATTGACCGTAATGCCCTTCATCGACCGCAGCCCGCGTCGCTACTACGGCAAACGCATCCTCCCGATCTCATTGATGGCCATCGTTGTGGTGGGCATGGTCATCCTGACCCTGATCGCAGACACGCCCACGGTCTCACCGAACGGCTCGACCTTCATTGGTCTCCTGGAGGCCATTGCCGGCCTGGTGATTCCTTGCGTGGGCATGCTGCTCTTGTTATTGATGACCTTTGTCTTCAAGAACACGCCCGCCAAGACAATGATCTGGACCACGGGCATCACTGCGGCCCTCATGCTCGGTTTCAGCGGCGGTGTCCTGGGGATCGCGCCCGTACCCGCTGCGCCGGCTGTCGAGGTGGCCACCACTCTGGTCGACCAGATCAGCGCCGGCCAGGACCTCTACTCGGTCAACTGCGTGCAGTGCCACGGGGATGATGGTTCCGTGAGCACGATCACCGGTGTGAAGGGACTCGAAGGCAAGGTGATCTCCCCGATCAACGGCCATGATGTGCTCTATACCCTGGACGATGCCACGATCTCCGAGGTCATCGCCTACGGTCGTCCCGACGCCGGCATGACTCCCTTCGGCAAGGCCTACAATCCCGCCGGCCTCTCCAAGAGCGATATCGACAACATCGTGATCTTCATGCGCTATGAGTGGGACGATCGCTATACTGCTCCACCCCTAAAGCCGCTCTTCCCGGCCCTGGCTGCGGGCGAGGTCCCCTCGTACGATGTGCACATCCAGCCCATCGTCAAACGCTACTGCTTCTCGTGTCACCGCGCTGGCCAAACCAACAACAACTTCCTGATGACCACCTATCAGGAGATGCTCACCACCGGCGACAACAAGGACAAGGACATCGTCGGCGGCGATCCGAACAGCTACCTGCTGCAGGTCATCGCAGGACATACCATCCCCGATCCGAAGGACCCGTCTAAGACCCTGATCCGCACCATGCCGCCCAACGGCAAGCTCAAGCCGAATATTGTCGATGCGTTCACGCGCTGGATCCTGGCGGGCATGCCCCAGACCGCGGCCGACGCTGCGAAGCTCTCTGTGACGCCCACGCCCTCTGGGGCGACGCCTGCTGCACCGCCTGCCACGCCCACCCCCTGATCCCGACTTTCGTCAAGCCGCCCGGCATCTTTGCCGGGCGGCTCTCGCTTAAGCGGGAGATGAGAGTCTTATGTAGGTTGGGCGCTAACGTTCCTGCCCGCCCCTACCTCCAATATAATTCCCTGCCCTAGGAGAATATCGATGAAAAGAACCACACTACCATTGCTGCTTGCCGTCTTTATGCTGGTTGGTACGGCCTGTGGGGCTGCTGCCAAGCCCGCTCCGACCGCGGATGCCCCCGCTCAGAACGCCTCGGCCGCCGGGGGCGCAAACCAGGTCATCGTCACCCTGGCGGACAACACCATCAACTCCACGCAGACCGCTTTCAAAGTTGGTGTGCCGTACACCTTCGTGATCAAGAACAACGGGAATCATCTGCACAATTTCAATATCGCTCAACCCGTTTCCGTGACCGGCAGCGAAGATGCCTCGCTGTCCTCCGCTTTGCTGGTTGTCACCCAGGATAAGCTTCCGATCGGCGGCGGGACCACCGTCCAATACACATTCCCTGCCAGCGCCGTCGGGACGTCGCTCGAGTTCTCGTGTTTGATCCGCCGGCATTATGAAGATGGCATGCGCTTGGCGATCACCGTTATGAACTGAGAGCGCCAACAGGAAGGCGCCCGGAATACGAAAAGGCTGCCCCGTTAGGGGCGGCCTTCTTTGTTGTCTGGTGCGCGCAATGCCGTGGATCAGCTCATATGCTTGATGATGGAATCCGCGAACTGCGAGCACTTGATCTCGACCGCGTTCTCCATCAGCCGGGCGAAGTCGTAGGTCACGGCGCGGGCATTGATCGCCCCCGCCATTCCGGCCACGATCAGGTCCGCAGCCTCGGTCCAGCCCATGTAGCGGAACATCATCTCACCTGAAAGGATCAACGAGCCGGGATTCACCTTGTCCAGGTCGGCGTACTTCGGCGCCGTGCCGTGCGTGGCTTCGAAGATGGCGTGACCGGTCTCATAGTTGATGTTGGCGCCCGGCGCAATGCCCATCCCACCCACCTGCGCCGCCAGCGCGTCCGACAGATAGTCGCCGTTCAGGTTCATCGTCGCGATCACGTCGTAGTCCTTCGGCCGGATCAGCAGGAATTGGAGCGTCACGTCCGCGATCGAGTCCTTGATCAGCAGCTTGGACTTCCATTTTCCATTGCCGTGCGTGGGCTGCAGCTTGAGCGCCTCGGTCACCTCGGTCTCGATGACTTTCTGCTGCTCAGGCGACATCATGTCAAAGCCGGGATCGACCATCCGGGCATTGTCCGCGGGGCTGAGTTTCGGATTCTTCTCCTGGTTGCCGAGGATCCAGGTCTCACGCTCGGTCACGACCTCGTTGCGGAATTCCCGCTTGGCCAGGGCGTAGCCCCAGTCCCTGAAGGCCCCCTCGGTGTACTTCATGATGTTTCCCTTGTGGACCAGGTTCACATTGCGGCGCTTGTTTTTGAGTCCCCAGGCGATCGCTGCCCGTACGAGGCGCTCCGTCCCCTCCATGGAAACGGGCTTCAGCCCGATCCCGCTCGTGTCGGGGAAGCGCATCTTGGCATACTCCTTCGGGAACGCATCCTTCAACGCGGCCTTGAACTGCACCAACTCCGGCGTGCCGTTGGCGAACTCCATCCCGGCGTAGATGTCCTCCGTATTCTCGCGGAAGATCACCATGTCCACATATTCCGGATGCTTCACAGGGGAGGGCGCGCCATCGTAATACCGGATCGGCCGCAGGCAGACGTAAAGGTCCAGCATCTTGCGCAGCGCCACGTTCAGTGAGCGGATCCCGCCGCCGATCGGCGTCGTCAGTGGGCCCTTGATCCCTACCACGAACTCCTTGAAGGCTTCGGTCGTCTCGTCCGGCAGCCAGCTGTTGAAAAGCTTGAAGGCTTTCTCGCCCGCGTAGACTTCCATCCACTGGATCTTGCGCTTGCCGCCATAGGCTTTTTGAACCGCGGCGTCGAAGACTCTGCACAGACGCCCGCCAGATGTCCCGGCCGGTGCCGTCGCCTTCGACGAACGGAATGATTGGATTGTCTGGAACCTGCAGTTTTCCGGCTTGGATGCCGATCTTTGCCCCACTCGCCGGAACCTTAACGTTTGTATATGCCATATTTGCTCCTGGACACAGTTGACGGATTATATCATTCGCGTTTCTTGAGCCGGTAGTGATGAATGTCCCGCATTCACCTTGCATTTGTCGGAAATACGTTCCCCTTGACATAATCTGCCATCTGCATAGAATTGGCGACGATATGATGACCGTCAACTGGGACCGGGGCCATATCCGGCCCCATCCGAAGGAAATGGAACCGTCTTCCCGTTTGGAGTAGAAGAGCCGCCGCTGGCGACTTCTTTTTTTGCCTATGCTGCGACTGCCCGGCCTGATTGACCCCCACGTGCACCTGCGCGAGCCCGGCGCCACCCATAAGGAAGATTGGGACACCGGGACGGCTGCTGCGCTGGCCGGCGGTTTCACGCTCGTCTTGGCGATGCCCAATACGAAGCCGCCGATCTTCGATGCGCAAACCTTCGACTTGGCGGCCCGGGCTGCCTCCGAAAAAGCCCGCTGCGATTATGCCCAGTACCTGGGTGCCGGTCCCGACAATGCAGACTGGGATCGCCGCCCGGAGCTCACTCGGCGCGCCGCCGGCCTCAAGTTGTACCTGGACATAACCTACGGCCAGCTGCGCCTGGACGACATGGCGCTCTGGATGCCTCATTTCCAGAAGTGGCCAACCGTTTCACCGCTCGTAGTCCACGCCGAGAGCCGCAGCATCGCGGCTGCCATCCTGTTCTCTGCGATCTATGATCGTCCGCTTCACATCGCCCATATTTCATTGAGGGAGGAGGTGCTGCTGATCAAGGCCGCCAAGGCCCGCGGCCTCAAGGTGACCTGCGAGGTCACGCCCCATCATCTCTTTCTGACGTCGGAGTCTCAGTCTGCCTCGGCGGGGCGTTCGGAGGTCCGTCCGCGCCTCGCCAGCCAGGCGGACGTGGATGCCCTGTGGCAGAACCTGGACGCCATCGATTGCATCGCGACTGACCACGCTCCCCACACGCTCGCCGAGAAGGATTCGGGAAGCCCCCCGCCCGGCTTCCCCGGCCTGGAGACCGCGCTGCCGCTGTTGCTCACCGCCGTCCACGACCGCCGCCTGACCGTGGACCAGATCGTCGAGAAGTGCTGCCTCAACCCGCGCCGCATCTTCCGCCTGCCTGAGCAGCCGGAGACGCGGATCGAGGTCGACGAGACTGCAGAGTACGAGATCCACGCCGCGGACCAGTTGACGCGCTGCGGCTGGACGCCGTTCGAGGGCTGGAAAGTGCACGGACGCCTGCGCCGGGTCGTGCTCCGCGGCACCGATGCCTTCCGCGACGGCCAGGTGCTCGCACCCAAGGGGTACGGCCGGAATGTCAGAGATCTCGAAGGATCCACAGCCTAGATCAGGCCGTCAAACCAACTAGAGTTGCGGGACCACCCGGAACGACCCACCAAAGGAGAGACGCACAATGCCCACCAATTCCTCCAGCAAGCATCTGCCCTTCGGCGAGAACAAGAATGCCGAATGGTACGGCAAGGACATTATTTCGGTCAAGCAGTTCACACGCAAGGACCTGGAGTACATCTTCGGCGTCGCCCACGAGATGCGCGGCATGGTCGAGCGCATCGGCACGTTCGACCTGCTCAAGGGCAAGATCCTGGCCAACCTGTTCTACGAGCCGTCGACCCGCACGTCGTCCTCGTTCACCTCGGCCATGGAGCGTCTCGGCGGTTCGGTCATCCCCATCAATGAGGTCAAGTACTCATCGGTCACAAAAGGTGAGACCCTCGCGGACACCGTGCGTACGCTCGAATGCTATGCGGACGTGATCGTGCTGCGCCATCCCGAAACGGGTTCGGCTGCCATCGCGGCCCAGGCGGCCCGCAAGCCGGTCATCAACGCGGGAGACGGCGTGGGAGAGCATCCCACCCAGGCGCTGCTGGACACCTTCACCATTCGGGAGGAGCTCGGCCGTCTCGATCATCTGACTGTCACCATGCTCGGCGACCTGAAATACGGGCGCACTGTCCACTCGCTGGCGCGTCTGATCTCGGTGTTCACCGATATCCGCCTCAACTATGTCTCGCCGGACATCCTGCACATGCCGAAGGAGATCATGGAGGAGGTCGCCGCTCACAAGGTGCCGCAGACCGAATCCAACTCGCTGGCCAAGGTCCTGCCCGAGACCGACGTCCTGTACGTGACCCGGGTCCAGAAGGAACGTTTTGAGAACCCGGATGAGTATGAGAAGGTCAAGGGTGCGTACGTGATCGATCCGCCCACCATGAAGGCCGCCAAGAAGGAGATGATCGTGATGCATCCCCTCCCGCGGGTCACCGAGATCAGCATGGAGTTCGATGAGGACCCGCGCGCGGCCTACTTCCGCCAGATGGAGTACGGCCTGTATGTTAGGATGGCCTTGCTTGCGATGGTTCTGGGAAAGGCATAAAGGGACTCTCTGAGAGAGGCGCGGCAGGCGATTACCCAATGGAAACCTTCTTTTCGCTCCTTGAACGGCGCGTCGACGACTGCTCTTCCCTGCTGTGCGTGGGGCTTGACCCGCACGTGGATGAGCTGAAGTCACCGACGGCGGACGCGGCGCGCGAGCACTGTCTACGCCTGGTGAAAGCGGCCGCCCCGTACGCAGCCGCCTTCAAGCCCAACGCCGCCTTCTTTGAACGCTTCGGGCCGGAGGGCTGGACGGCTCTTAAGCAGGTCATCGATGCCATCCGCGAGGAGTTGCAGCGCCTGGGTTCTCACGTCCCTGTGATTCTGGATGCTAAGCGCGGCGACATCGCCTCGACGGCCGAAGCCTATGCAGCCTCAGCCTTCCGTAGCCTCGGTGCGGACGCCATCACGCTCAGTCCCTATTTGGGAAGAGACTCGATCGAACCGTTCCTCAAAGATCCCGAGCACGGGGTGCTCCTGCTCTGCAAGACCAGCAATGCCGGAGCGGAAGACCTGCAAGACCTGAAAGTTGAACGACCGGGACGACAGCCGGTGCCGCTCTATTTGCACGTAGCGGAAGTGGCCCGCGGTTGGAACATCCACGGCAACATTGGGCTAGTTGTCGGAGCGACCTACCCCGCAACGCTCGCCGAGGTGCGCGCCGCCGCGCCCGAGCTCTGGTTTCTTGTGCCCGGCGTGGGCGCGCAGGGCGGCGACCTGGATGCGGCCCTGCAGGCTGGCTTGCGCGAGGATGGGATGGGCGTGTTGATCAACGTATCGCGGGGTATCGCACGCGCCGCCGACCCCCGCAGCGCCGCCGCCAACCTGCGCGATCAGATGGTGGGCATTCGACGCGCGTTGCAGAAATAGCCGGCATGTCGGGCGGTCCACCATCTCTGCACCCGATCGGTCTTCGTCCAGCCACGGAAAGCGACATCGAGTATCTCTACGCCTTGCATGTTGCAACCATGAGGGAATATGTGGAGAGGACCTGGGGCTGGGATGAGGCTTTTCAAGAGGCGCGCTTCCGCGGGAACTACGTTCCGGCTGAGACCCAGATCATTACCTTCGGCGGCAGGGATGTCGGCATGCTTTCGATCGAGGAAAGGGACGCCGACCTCTTCCTGCGCTCGATCGAGATCGACCCGCAATACCAGCATCAGGGCCTTGGAACGGCTATCATTGAGAAGATCATTGCGGACGGAATTCGAAAGAAGAAACCGGTGTTCTTGCATGTCCTCAGAGCCAACCCCGCCAAAAGACTCTATGATCGCTTGGGCTTCTCGGTCGTTGCTGAGACGTCGACCCATCTCCATATGAGAACCACGTTGTCGGAGGACGGAACTGGCCATGGCTGACACCGGTCTTGATCGGCGCCTCACCGCCCTCGCAGACGACCTGCTCAAGTCGGGCTGCATCAAATTCGGCAGCTTTGTCCTGAAGTCCGGACTGCAGTCTCCCTTCTACATCGACCTTCGGCAGATAATCACATATCCAAAAGTGCTTGGACATGTCGGTGCGGCGTATCTGCCTCTTCTTGCGAATCTGAAATTCGACCGCATCGCCGCCCTGCCCTATGCCGCCATCCCGATCGCCACTGCGATCGCCTTGCAGGGCGACTACCCGATGATCTATCCCCGCAAGGAGGCCAAGGAGTATGGTACGCGGGCGGAGATCGAGGGCGAATACCTTGCCGGCGAGACGGTCGTCCTGATTGATGACCTGGCCACAACCGGCGGCAGCAAGTTCGAGGCCATCGACAAACTGAAGGCCGCCGGGCTTGAGGTCCGGGACGTGGTGGTCCTGATCGACCGGGAATCCGGCGCCCGTGAGTCGCTGGAAGCGGCCGGCTACCATCTGCACGCCGTAGTCACGATTACCCGGTTGTTGGATTACTACGGGGCCGCGGGGAAGCTGAGTGCGGATACAATCAAGGCCTCGCGCGAGTTCCTGAAAAGGGCTCTTTGAGGCCCGCAGGCAGGCGACTTGGGCGGGCCACCCGGTGTCGCCGCCGGCCATCCGGTTGCATCCATATCGGCTCGAGAGAGGAGCAAGTCCATGGGCAAGGTTCACGCCTTCACAGCCGTGATCAAGCCTGGGGGCGGAGGCGGCGCATTCATGGAAGTCCCGTTTGACGTTGAGAAGGCCTTCGGCTCCAAGCGCCCGAAGATCAAAGCCTCCATCGAGGGCGAGCCGTACCGGGGATCCCTGGTCCGCATGGGCGGACCGCACCACATGCTGATCATCCTCAAAGGCATCCGCGTTAGGATCGGCAAGGATGTCGGCCAGGCGGTCAGGGTAAGGCTGGAAGAGGATACCCAGCCGCGCGTTGTCGAGCTCCCGCCTCAGCTCGAGCAGGCACTCCGGACGGAGAAAGCCGCGCGCGCGTACTTCGAGTCACTCGCCTACACCCATCGTCGGGAATATGTGAACTACATTATGGAAGCCAAACGCGATGAGACCCGCTTGGCCCGCGTCTCCCGGACCATCGCCCTCCTGAAGCAGCGCAAGACTCGTGAGCAGGCATGACAGGCAGCCGCCATGGATGTCAAAGACTACCTCAAGCACGTCTTCGAATACACTTACTGGGCGAACGGACGTTACCTCGCCGTCGCCGAAACACTGACGAATGAGCAGCTCCATCGGACTCAGGGCCACGGTTGGGGCGATGTGCATGGCACCCTGGTCCACATGATGAGCGCCGAGCACACCTGGCTTCGGCGCTGGCACGGCGAATCACCCAAGGGTCACCTCGACCCGGTGGCCTATCCGACCATCGCCTCGGTCAAGGCAGCTTGGGCCGCGACCGAAAAGGAGATGCGTGCCTTCATCGATGCGCAGACCGCGGAGAGCGTGCAGGTGATCATCACCTACAGCAACTTCCAAGGAGAGACCTTCCGCGTGCCGCTCTGGCAGATGCTGATGCATGCGGCCAACCACGACACGCACCACCGCGGGGAGCTCGCTGCGATGTTCGCCCTGATGAACGTCCCGCACCCGGAAGAAGAGGTGATCCAGTACTTCCTGAGCCTGAGCGGTCAGAAGAAGTTCTGATGAGGCTTCAGAGGTCCCTCTTCGTTGGCCGGCTGCCGCCTGCCCTGTGACGCGCCCTCCTCTGGTCTGTCCCACGCGTCCCTGATCCGCATGTATTCCTGGCTGCGTCCCCTGCTTTTTCGAATGGACCCCGAGAATGCCCACAGGCTTACCGTCCTGGCCTTGGGCACTGCCGGCAACTTCACCCCTGCCCGCTGGATTATGTATGCCCTCTGCGACGGGCCGCAGCATCCGGTCAAGGTCTTTGGGCTCAACTTCAAGAATCCGATCGGCCTGGCTGCCGGCTACGACAAGGACGGTCTTGCCGTTCGCGGCCTTGCCGCGCTGGGTTTCGGCCACGTCGAGGTTGGCACCGTTACTCCGCTGCCGCAGGCCGGCAATCCGCAGCCGCGTCTGTTTCGGCTGGTCGAAGATGAAGCAATCATCAACCGCATGGGATTCCCCAGCCGCGGTTCGGCTTATGTCGCTCGGCACCTTAGTCCCGGCCCGGTGGGCAACTGGCTGACCGACGTCGTCGGTCTCTCGAACCGCAATCCGGCCATCAACAACCCTCATTCATTGAGAAGGACGTCCGGCGCCGTCGTCGGGGTCAATCTGGGCAAGAACCGGAACACGCCCAACGAGCAGGCCGTCCTGGATTACCTCGACCTGCTTCAGAACTTCGCGCCTCACGCAGACTACCTGACCATCAATGTCAGCTCTCCCAACACGGCCGGCTTGCGCGACCTGCAGGACCGCGCGGCTCTCGAGGCCCTCCTGACCCAGCTCCACGCCCAGCGGCGCTTCGAGCAGGACCGCATCAAGCGCCGCCTGCCGCTGCTCGTCAAGCTTGCCCCCGACCTGACCGAGGCGCAACTCGACGACGCCCTTGACGTCATCCTGAGTACGCACATGGATGGCGTCATCATCAGTAACACCACCCTGGCGCGTGACGGTGTCCGCTCGGAGCAGCGCGCCGAAAGCGGCGGCTTGAGCGGTGCACCGCTGCGCCAGCGCAGCGAGGCCCTCCTCAAACTTGCGGTGCAGCGCGTCGCCTCCGAGATCCCGGTCGTCAGCTGCGGCGGGATCCTCACGCCGGACGATGCCCGGCGTCGCTTGGACCTCGGCGCGGCCCTCGTCCAGGTCTACACCGGCCTCGTCTACCGCGGACCCGGATTCGTCAAGCAGATCCTCAAAGCCCTTCCGGCCCGCACCTCCTAGCCCATCGAACCCTTCCCGCAGCCGCGCAAATCGGCGGCGCCTGAATGTATGGTATGATTTTTGCGCTGCAATCGCAGACATCAGGTCCATTATGGATGACAAGATCACGATCATTGAGGGTCCCCCGCCGGTCTTTGAGCAGGTCAGTGATGCCTGGGCCATGGGACTCAACGAAAGCCCGCACGTTCTCATCCCCGCGCTGACGCGCCTGCGTACGTTCAACGGTCATGCGCTGGTGGAGCGCTGCCACCGCGCCTGGAACCGCAAGGGCCGCATCCTCCTCCATTACCGCAATGAGATGGGCCTCGAGCAGACCGCCCCCATCCTCGCCGCCCGCAACGTGCAGACCGCCGACGGACACGTCCTGCTCCTGTGGGTCTATCTGGATCAGGACCACGTGGAGTATGAGTTGGATGATGGCGATGATGACAGCGCCGACGACGATTTGGACAGATGACCGGGCGCTCAGCCCGGTCTTTCTTGTCGGGTTGAACGGGCAGCATGAATTTTGAACCGGTCATCGGCCTGGAAGTCCACGCCGAGCTCTCCACCCTTTCCAAGATGTTCTGCGCCTGCGAGGTCGTCGATAACACCCTCGCCGCACCCAATACTGCCGTCTGCCCGGTCTGCGCCGGCATGCCGGGCACGCTCCCCGTTGTCAATGAGAAGGCCGTCGACTACGCCATCCGCGTTGCCCTGGCGCTTGAATGCCAGGTCCAGCCGACCAGCATCTTCGCCCGCAAGAACTACTTCTATCCCGATCTACCCAAGGGTTATCAGATCTCCCAGTACGAGAGCCCCTTGGCCGTCAACGGCAAACTCGCGATCCGCACCTCGGAAGGCGAGCAGACCATCCGCATCCGCCGCGTGCATCTCGAGGAAGATACCGGCAAGCTGACCCACGTCGAACGCGACGGCAAATCCTATTCCCTCGTGGACCTCAACCGCGCCGGCGTGCCGCTGCTCGAGATCGTCTCCGAGCCCGACCTGCATTCGGCCGAGGCCGCCCGGGCCTATGGCGAAGCCCTGCGCGACATGCTCCGCTATCTTGCGGTCAACAGCGGCGACATGGAAAAGGGCGTGATCCGGTTCGAGGCGAACATCTCCCTGCGGCCCGTGCCCGGACCGGGTCAGCCGCCCGCGCCCCTTGGTATCCGCACCGAGGTCAAGAACCTGAATTCGTTCCGCGCCTTGGAGCGTTCCATCGTCTATGAAATTCAGCGCCAGGGCACGATCCTTTCCGCAGGTGGGACTATCCAGCAGGAGACCCTCGGCTGGTCCGAGGCCCGCGGCCAGACCTACTCACAGCGCAGCAAAGAGGACGCCCAAGATTATCGCTATTTCCCCGAGCCGGATCTCCCGCCGCTCGTCGTAGACCCGGCTTGGGTTGAGCGCCTTGCGCACGAACTGCCTGAGCTGCCTCATGCCAAGTATGTGCGCTTTATGAACCAATACGGACTCAGCAGCTACAACGCATGGCGGCTGACCGAGGAGCAGGCCTTCGCCGACTACTTCGAGCGGGCCGCGAAGATGGCCCCCGCCCAGGCCGTTGCCAACTGGATCCTGGGTGAAGTGTTTTCGCTGTTGAACCGCTTGACCTCTGCCGAGGGCGCGGCTCTGCACTTCACCGACCTGAAGATCGCGCCCGAGGCCCTGGCTGAACTGGTCAACCTTGTCAACGACGGCCGCATCAACCAATCCCGCGCCAGGGAGGTTTTGGCCGAAATGTTCAAGTCCGGCAAGGGCGCGGCAGAGATCGTCCAGTCCCGCGGCTTTGCGCAGGTCTCGGACCAGTTGTTCATCTCGGAACTCGTCGTGCAGGCCCTCAACGAGAATCCAAAAGAAGTGGCCAGCTACAAGGCCGGCAAGGCCGGCGTCGCTAACTTCCTGTTTGGACAAGTGATGAAAAAGGCAGCCGGCAAGGCTAATCCACAGGTAGTGCGGGCCGAACTGGATCGACAATTATCCGGGTAGCGCGCGGGCGATTTGTGATAATTTTCATATTGACTGACCCCTGAAAGTCGGGTACGCTTGACTACACTTATTGTTCAGGATTTGCATGCCATGGACAACTTGAACGACATGCTCTGTTCGTAAGCGGGCATCCCCGTCCGGGATGCCCGCTTATATTTTCATCAGAAATTGATCAGGAGAAGATCATGACCGAACAACTCAATGCCTTCGAGATGGCCCAGAAACAATTTGATCACGTGGCCAAACTGTTGAAACTGGCGTCGACTGTCTCCGAGGTCCTGCGCTGGCCGATGCGCGAATATTCCTTCCGAATCCCGGTCCGCATGGATAACGGATCGACCCGTGTCTTCCAGGGCTACCGCGTCCAGCATAACGATGCCCGCGGCCCCAACAAGGGCGGCATCCGTTTCCATCCAGCTGAGACGCTCGACACTGTCCGGGCTCTCGCCACGTGGATGACATGGAAATGTGCGGTGGCGGATATCCCCCTGGGCGGCGGCAAGGGCGGCGTCATCGTTGACCCCTCCACGCTTTCCGTGCACGAGAAGGAACGCCTGTGCCGCGGCTGGGTGGACGTGATGTGGAAGAACATCGGACCACGCAACGATGTGCCCGCTCCGGATGTAGGCACCACGCCTCAGATGATGGGCTGGATGATGGACGAATACTCCCGCCTTGTCGGCCAGTACACTCCGGGCGTGTTTACCGGCAAGCCCCTGGGTGGGGGTGGATCGGAAGGCCGCACTGAGGCCACCGGCTATGGTGTGATTTACACCGTGCGTGAGGCGATGAAGCATCTTAAGATCGACCCAAAGAAGTCGGTGGCCACGGTCGAAGGATTTGGGAACGTGGCCCAGTACGCCGCCATCGGTTTCATCGAGATCCTCGGCGGAAAAGTCGCTGCCGTGTCGTGCTGGGATCGAGACGACAAGAAGTCCTACACCTACAGCCGCGCCGCCGGTATCGATCCTCGCTTCCTGATGACGATCGTGGATGAGTATGGTACGCTCGACAAGAAGGCGGCCCAAAGGGCCGGATACCAGATCGAAGACGGAGACGCCTGGATCGCCAAGGAGGCCGATGTCTTGATCCCTGCGGCGATCGAGGGTCACGTCAACGCCGATACGGTCAAGAAGATGTCCAGCCGGATCAAGATCGTGGCCGAGGGAGCCAATGGTCCCGTCACGCCTGAAGCAGACGAGTTCCTCAAGGCCAATAAGATCTTCGACATCCCGGACTTCTTGTGCAACTCGGGTGGGGTCACGACCTCCTATTTCGAATCCGTCCAGAATGACATGAACTATTATTGGACCAAGCAGGAAGTCCTAGAAAGGCTCGATACCAAGATGACCCTGGCCTTCCAGGCGGTGCTTGACATGAGCGAGAAGGAGCAGGTTTACATGCGTGACGCGGCCTACATGGTTGCGATTGACCGCGTCGTGAAAGCCATGCAGCTGCGCGGTTGGGCGTAAGAACCAACAAACACAGGTCAGCCTGCCCTGTTGAAGAAGGGGCACCGACAATCAAAGCTCCCATTCCTTGGAATGGGAGCTTTGATAACCGCTCTGTCTCCGTCGAGACCTACTGGCTATCGGGGGCTAGGAATGCAACCGCCTGACCCTTTTCTCCATCCATGATGAGTTCGAGGTGGTGCCCTGGCTGATACGTGCTTACATCGATTAGCCGCAGGCAGCCTGCGACTGTCTCCGAGGTCTCGACCAAACCCTGCAATTTGTTCGGCATGTCATAGAAGAAATGGTGGTTGAACACCGTCCCGGGACGGTCGATTGGCACCGAGACGGGAAAGATCTGGGCCTCCATCAGATCCTGGAAGAAATGCGTGCCCAGGGAGGGCTCGGGAGCCGCGCCAATGCCTTTTCCGGCAAGCTCTACAAGAGCGCCTGCGTTGCATATGTCCGAATAGCCCACGTACACCCCCAAGTCGGTGTTTTCCGTGCCCCAGCGTCCCGGTCCCACACAAATGAAGGACTTTTCGGCCAGAACCGAGTTCAGTCGGTTCACGATCCTCCCGATCTCGTTGCGAGCCATGACGCTTGGGAGTGCGTAATATGCCTCAGGTGATACGAACACCACAAACCGGATGTTCGACAGATAACCTTGTGGCACCAGGAAGTTGGATGAGAAAACGATGTTCTCAGCCCGGAGATCCTTGCTCGAGGGAATGCTCTTTGCCTCCTGCAGCCGGCTTTGAGGACGACACTGTAGTAGAGAAATTTTGATCTGCGGTTCAGGCGCCTCCGGATTCACGATCTCGGCGGTGAACTCCACATCGACTGCCGTGCGATAGTGTTCCTCCAGCAGCCCCATGATCTTGCGCAGCAGGTTGGGGAATTGCGTCTTGGACAGGAACCCTTCGAACGTGATAGCAAGTTTCGAGATCTCCGACTCGAAAATGCGACGCTGGGGCGATGCCAGGTCGCCGTCCTGTTCGACTTGAACCAGATAATCCAGGGGCGGGTACGTGGTCTTGAGCACCTCTCCGATTGGCATGGTGGTCAGCAGGTTTGACTCCAGATCGATCAGATCGACAAAGTGCTGCGAATAATGTCGGATGGCCCGCGGAGAATCATCCGGTTGCAGCAACGGATGGCTCAGTGCCACGAGCCGCGGGAAATCATTGCCCACCCGCTCGACCGCACGGGTGCCCAGGCCCCAGACCAGCCGCACGAAGCCTTCCTCCCGCCGAATTTGAGGATCCCACCGATACAGGTTGTGGCTGAAGGCCACGCCACTCGCGTGGGGCATAAAATAGTGGCCGAGCATATTGCCCTGAACGACCTGGATCAAGGCCGCCATGCGCTCGTCGTAGTCTTGCAGTTTCTTGCTGCGGCGATATAGCAGCGCGTCCGGATTCACCGTGCTGGCGTACGTTCGCGCAATCGCAGTAGTCAGGGCCTTCAGATTCTCCTCGGGAGTGCCCTGGTTGGGACAAAAATAGCTGTTGTATTTGCCGGCGAAAGAAGTGCCAAAGTTGTCTTCGAGTTGGCTCGAGGACCGAACGATCAGGGGCTGGGGACCGATGTTGTCAAGCACGGTCCGCAGTTCCTTCACTACTTCAGGCGGAAAAACGCCCGCCCGGAATTGTTCCTTGACCTGTGGATATTCGGTTCGAATCTGCTCCTCGGACTTGTACTTCTGATCGTTCCAGTGCATCAGGCCGTTCATGGCCATGAAGATATACATGACGTCCGAGCCGAGGAAATAGGACTCCGGGATCCGGAGACATTGCCGTACTGATTCGTCTCCTATCTTTTCAAGGATGTGGGCGGCGAGGAACAGGCCGGCTGCCTTGCCTCCGATCTTCCCCAGTCCGATTCGCCGGCGCCAGATATCTTCCAGGTCGGCGACGCTGAACCAATCCTTGGCAATGTCTATGTACCCCAATTGGTCGCTGATGATCTTGCGAATCAGGACGACTTTTAGTTCTCGCAAGCGGTGCTGCCAGGCTTCGCGTTCCTGAGGCGGCAGAGCCTCAATAGCGAGGGCTTGTTCGAAGAGCAACTGTTCGGGAGCCAGCTCCGCATTGAAGGTTGCGAGCATGTCTGCCGGACCAGCCGTGAGCCCCTCCAACTTCGGAGGGGCTGTTTCCTCCGCCGGCTGGGCGCGTCGCCACACCCGGCTGGAACGTAGGAATGGGTTGTCGACGAACACGCCATAACCTCGCCGCTCCTTCACTTCCTTGTCGTCCACCAATTGGATTTGCATGATGTAGCAGGCCGGCGTGGCGTTCCTGCAATCGAAGGTGCGAAGCCGCTCGGCGAGGGCGTTCTCCAGCGTGCCTCCTAGGGCGACAAGTGCGGCGCTCTTGCGGTCCACCCAGGCGACAAGATTGATGCCACCCTTTCGAAGGGTTTTGGATCCCCCACCAGCCTGTGCGCCCGCCAGAGAGCTCTCTGCTTCTATCTGGTAGACCTCTTTGACCACTTTGTCGGTTCGACCGAGATACTCGCCCACCTCCTGCACCAGGCAACTGGACAGGATGCCGCACACATCGCATCTTCCCTGGTGCAGGGCGCGCGCGGCCTCCTCCGTATCGCCGCTGAACTTGCTCTCGCCGCAATACTCGAGGGCCTTTTCGACCATGTCATTGGCCAATGCCTGGTCCAGCTGCCCTGTGGCCATCTTTTCGCCTGTCCCTGGCTAAGCCCCGCTCCGACGTGCCTTTATGGGCAATGCCGGTCGATCATTGGTGCCCGTTCCCGCTGACATTGGCGGGCTGCAGGGCCTCCCAGAACGGCAGGGGGCGCTCATAGCCGCACAACTTCAGCCCGGTCAACGCGGCCGTGTTCAGATCCATCGCCCGCAGATCTTCGGACGACAGCTCCCTTGTGGCCCGGTGCCCGGAGAGCATCGTCAGGATCTTTACTTCCTCGGTGCAAGCGTGGATGAAGTTCGCCAGACGCTTGCCGGTTTCGATCGGATCCAGTCGGGCGCGCATCTCTGGCTTCTGACTGGTAATTCCGTATGGGCAGTTGCCCTTCTGACATGCATAGCAGACGCGGCATCCCATGGCGATCTCCGCCGCACTGGCGAAGCCGGCCGCATCCGCTCCCATCGCCATGGCTTTGAACGCGTCCAGCCCGTTGCGCATGCCGCCTAGCGCGATCAGTTTGACCTTATGGTGCACGCCGTGATCTTTCAGAGCTTGGACCGCCGGCGGGATGCAGGCGATGGTTGGGATTCCCACGCCCTGTGTGACGATATCCGGCGAACAACCCGTTCCACCGACCATCCCGTCGATGCTGATGGCATCCGCGCCGGCCTCGATGCAGGCAGACACATCTGCATACGGGCGCGACGGTCCCAGCTTGAAGAAGATCGGGAACTGATAGTTGGTCACATCCCGCAGGAAGGCGACCATATGCTTCATGTCGTCCAGGGTCTGAACGTCATAATAGCGGCAGGGGCTGAGAGCATCGGAGCCGACCGGAACGCCGCGCACGCGCGACACATCCTCTGTCACTTTGGCGCCCAGCAGGTGTCCGCCCATGCCGGGCTTGGCGCCCTGCCCGATCTTGACCTCGACCGCATCGCCGCTGTTGAGGTAGTCTGCAGAAACGCCCCAGCGTCCCGTCGACCACTGGATGATCAGGTAGCCGCCCGGCTCCCACTGCTTGTGGGTCATTTCCTTGCTCGAATATCCGCGCGCCAGCCAGGCCTCTTCGGGGACCAGCCCGCCCTCGCCTGTGTTGGTCGCAATCCCGGTCATGGCTGCCGCGATCGCGAGCGCCATCTTGGCTTCCTTGCTCAGCGCCCCGAACGACATGGCCGCCCACACGAACGGCGCGTTCAATACGACCGGGTTCTCGCAGGTATCCTCGCCGATCGTCACCCGCATGTCACACTCTTCCCGGTACTTGTCAAGCGGCGCTGCACTGGCGATCTGGCTCGGCACCACGGTGATCATATCGAAGTTTGGAGTCTGGCCGTGCGTGCCAAACCCCCGGAGCAGATACTCGCCGGTCTGCGCTTTGTAGTGGATTTCCTCGACGGTCGAGAAGGTCCATGGATAGCGCGTGACGAACTCAGGCTCGGCCGGATTGATGCGGATCGCGTTGGCCGGGCAGAATTCGGCGCAGATGCGGCAGCCTACGCAGGCGTTGAAGTTCTGCACATCCATTTCGCCGGTGGCGTCGTCGAACGCGTACACACCGTGCGGGCAGACTGCGGCGCACGTGGCACACTTGCCCGGCATATTGGCATTGATACAGAGCTCTTTGTTGACACTGACACAAAAGGCGCCTATGACAGCCATGGTGACCTCCTAGTTATAGAACGGTTTCTCAGACGCGGCCACAACCTTCTTGAAACCGCTCGGGTCGGCTTTGATTTCATACGTCTCAAAGTACCTTCGCAGCTTGGCTTTGTCCTCGTCGCTGAGGGGTTCGATCTTTGTGTTGTTGCCAATGCTTTCCCATTGACCACCGATGTACACACTGCCCCGGATCAAATAGTTGGCGAAGTTCTTCCCCGCGTTGCCAACGATGACGAGGTCACCTTTGAGCATATACGTGCCGACTTCGTCTCCGACATTGCCGCTCACAATAATGGTGGCGCCTTTGTTCATCGTGGCGGTGAAGTTGCCGGCGTTCCCGTGGACAACGATGGTGCCGCCGTAACAATACTGCCCAACCCCATAATCCGCATCCCCTTGGATGATGATCACTCCGGCGGTCATGTTATCGCCCGCATACTTGCCCGCACTCTGCGCGACGCGGATGGTGGCGCCCGCGTTCAACACCCCCACGTAGTCGCCAACGTCTCCTTCGATCATGATCTCGCCGTGCTTGAATCCAGCGCCCAGACCATCTATATGGGCCGCATTCCTCACCTTGACCGGGGCGCCGTTCACAGACATCTTGAGCGCCCCGTTCAGAGCCTTTAGGTCGTGGTTTTTGGCGTCTATTGTTTTCATGGTTCCTCCATCAGCTGTAACTGGCGACTAGCAGCTCGTGCATCCGCCCCGAACCTCTCGTTTGGCGCCCGGCCGCTCCGGGGTCCGATAAAGGCGGGAGAATTGCTGGAGTGCTTCACTTCGCCGCTGCGGATCCGCCAGAGAATCCAGCATGAGGATCTGCAGGTCCTTGAATGATTGAGCCCGTTCGCGTCGATCTTTGTCGGCGGAAGCGGCCGCCAGGGCTTGCTCATCAACCCGGTGAGAGGTTTCGAGCAGGTTCATCTGGACCGCATTGCGCACGAACAGGTCCCCGGCCCGCGAGCGGGTGATCAAGGTTGAGGTGCCCTCGGGTGCGCCCAGTGTCCCGATCGCGATGTCCGCGGACTCGCCCAGGTAATCGTCGCAGGTGCCGCAGCCGGGACGGGTGTAGGCCTCCGCCTGCTGGCGCGGTATGGTTCGCGAGCTGCCGTCCCACAGGACTGCCTGCATCGTCGCGCGGTCAGGCGAGATCTGCAGGCGCTTGACCTGGTCAGGTGTTACGTCCAGGCGTTTCACCAGGATCTCGTTCAGCATTTCTGGCCGGTAGATACCGGTGCAGAAGACCGCGATGGTCAGCCGGATGGCATCCTGATAGGGCTGCAGGCGCGTGTTGGTGGAAGCCTTCAGTTTGCGCATGGCCTGCGCCGCGCAGGGCGTGCTGGCCACCGCGATGTTCTTCATGCCCTGCACGAACACAGCCTCGTTGAGCACGTTGTAGACCGGCGCCCACAAATACTGGGGTCCGATCGCGCTGACGACCTCCATCACCGTGGAGGCAATCCGGGCGACGGGCTTCAGGTCCCACGGATCCACGTCCAGCATCAGGATCCCGTCCAACAGCCCCGAACTGCGTCCTGCTGCCAGGATTGCGCGGATCACGTCGTTGGGCGTGCCCGATCGCATCGGCCCGCGTGCCGACGCGGTCAGGATATTCTGCGCCTCCAGCGGCGCCCAGTGTTGCAGGCGGGGGCAGGCCTCCTCACAGAACTTCTGGCAGAACGAGCAGCTATCCAGGGTTTCCTTGGAATAACCGACCGTCTTGGTACGCTGCTCAAGAACCGGATGGTCGCTGCCGTCCCACTTCAAGACCTGCTTGGAGCAGGCCGCTACGCACAGACCGCATCCGGAGCAGTTGTCTAGTGCCCATACCTCTGATTCCAAGCGTGTCGACATAGATCCTCCTCAGGAAGTTATCTGCCTGATTTCCTTTTCAAAGTTGGTTGCCGTCTCGGCGAATTTTCGGCCGTCGTCCACGGTCAGGTATTCGAGATGCAAGCGCCTTGGATTCACACCGTGCGCGCTCATTTCGGTCCTGAGCTTTTCGAATCGTTCTTTGGCATACAGATTGCCGACGCCGTAATGACATTCGCCGGGCCGGCAGGCACCCAGAAGCACCCCGTCGGCGCCGTTGATGAAGGCCCACAGGATATGATAAGGATCAAAGCGCGCCGAGCAATTCATGCGCAGGATGCGCACGCTGGCTGGATACGTCAGGTGCCGCGTGCCCGCGATGTCTGCTGCCCCAAAAGCGCTCCACTCGCAGGCCAGGACCAGGATCTTCGGCCCGCCGTTTTGACGGGCGTGCAGCGCAGCACTGATCTGGGCGGGGATTTCGATATTGTCCCAGCCGGGCAATGAGATGGCCTTCACCGGGCAAACCACGACGCAGTTTCCGCAGCCGATGCAGCGCAGCCCATCCACGTTGGCCAGCGAAAGGACGCTCTCGCGTTTCGTCATATGGATCGCCAGCGTTGGGCAGACTTGCGGACAGTTGCCGCAGCCGGTGCAAAGGGAGGCGTCGACCGAGGCGATCGGCGTGTCAAGCGTTATGTTGTCCTGCTTCAGGAAGCGGGTCGCCCGCGCCCCACTTAGATATGCCTGGAACAGCGCCTCGGCTGTATCGGCCGGTTGGTGGACGCTTCCCAGCACATAGATGCCGGGATCGGCATAGCGGCCCGGGCGCAAACGCATGCGCGGCTCGGCCAGGAATCCTCCCTCATCCTGCGGAAGTCCCAGCAGGGCTGCCAGGGTCTTCGTGTCCTCAGGCGGAACGAGCGGCATGGTCAATACCACCCGGTCAAAAGGCACGCGCAAGGATTCGTTGGTCAGGCTGTCAAAGACATCCACAGTCTTGTCGCTGATGGCCGGCGTTTGGTCGCGCCGGTACCGGAAGAAGGTCACACCCTGCTTGCGCGCCTCCATCAGTTCTGCCTCATACACCTCGCCGATTCCCCCGAGATAAAGTTCTCGGAAGAAAACGGTGACGTTGGCCTCCGGGTTCAATTGCTTGACCCGGATGGCCTGACGGATTCCCGTGTTGCAACAGATGCGCGAGCAATGCTCCAATTGGCTTTCATCGGCGCAGAAGATCATCACGATGTCCTTGGGCGCGGGCATCTTGCTCGCCGTGGCAGCCGCCTGCAATTCGATCTCAAACTCCGCCTGGGTCTTCACGCGCGTTCGATCGTACCAGTGCAGCGGGCTCGGCGTTTGCGCCTGCGCACTGTTGCTGACGATAATTGCGCCGACGGAGTAGGTCAGGGTTTGGTCGCCTTGTTGGATGCGCGCTTCGTAGTCGCCTGGATGACCGCTGGTCTCTATCAAGCGGGAATTGAAGAGCGTATCGATCATCGGGTGCCTGAGGACCATCTCGCTCTTCTCGGCGAGCAGCTCACGCGTGCGTTGCTGCAGGCTCGGCAGCGTGCCCCCCAGAAGTCCCGACTGCTCTAGCAGGATCACATGCAGGTTGTTATCCGCCAGGATCAAAGCTGCCGTGAGGGCGCTCAGCCCCGAACCAATGACCAACGCTGCTTTGACCACGGGTCCGCCGTGGACCGGAGCCGCGCTGGTCGCCAGGAGCCGGGCAACGCCCATCTCGATCAAGCCGCCTGCCTTGGAGACGGCGGCCTCGTCATTGCCGTGGACGTACGCGACGTGCTCACGGACATCGGCGATGTTCAGGTATGCCGGGTCAAGGACGGGCTCTAGGGCTTTCCGGAAGAGCTTTTCCACGAGTCTCGGCGCGCATCCCGCGATCAGGACCCGATCCAGCCTCTGCTCCGTGATCGCATGTCGAATGCGCTCGCATCCGTCTTTGCTGCACGGATATGAATCGCGCACCGCGTAGACCACCTCGGGAATCTCGGCTGCTTGCTGGCGCAATGCCTCGGTATCCAGTGCATCTGCAATCTTGCCGCCGCAATCGCAGACGACGACGCCCAGCCGCAGTCCATTATCGTCATTCATTGGCTGCCTGCCTGTCACCTGAGCTTCCCAGCAGTCCGGTCACATCCTGAACGTAGTTGGGGCGCAAGTCCAGCTCGCTGCCCAGACGGTAATAGCCAAGCTTGTAGGCCGACTCGGAAGGTGAGACGTAATGGAAGCCTGCCACGTTCTCGAAATTGAACGCGCCGGTCGGACAGATCAACACACAGGTCCCGCAGCCAATACAGCGCGAGGAAGTCACCTCGAAGGGCGTGGCAACCTTCTTGGAAATGCCGCGCCGGATCACGCTGATGGCACTGACCCCCACGATCTCGTTGCACGCGCGCACGCATAGGCCGCATAGTACGCAGGCATTCTCCTCGGGCAGGTGATAGCGCACCTCTTTGACGCCCAGTTCCTCCGCAAGCGCCTGGATCTCAGGAGAACCGGATGACCCCGCCAGCAGCAGTTCTGCAGTAACGCGCCGGCTCAGCTGAACCCTCGGACTGTCCGTTCTTACCTGCGCGCCCTCCTCGCACGGATAGACGCACGAGGCCACCAGGCGGGGTCTGCGGCCCTCGGTGCTCACCTCCACGACGCACAAACGGCATGCCCCGTACGGTTCAAGGGCGGGATGGTAGCACAGCGTTGGGATGTGAATGCCATATTCGCGACATGCCTCCAGCAGCGAGCGTCCCTCGGTTACCTCGATGGCCCTGTCGTCAATTGTCAAATGGATCATAGCCGCCTCCCAACTCTAATTCACAGCGACTGCATCGAACTTGCAGACTTCCTTGCACACGCCGCACCGGGTGCAGAGCTCCTCATTGATGTGGTGCAGCTCCTTCTTCGCGCCCGTGATGGCGTTGCTGGTGCACTCGCGCAGGCATACCATGCAGCCATTGCAGTTCTCTGCAATGATTGAGTATGTGATCAAACCCTTGCAGACCTTGGCCGGGCACTTCTTATCGAAGATGTGCGCCTCGTACTCATCCCGGAAGTAGCGGATGGTCGTCAGCACCGGATTGGGCGCGGTCTGCCCGAGGCCGCACAAGGAGCTGTTCCTCACCACCTCTGCCAGCTCCAGCAGGTAATCGATATCGCCGGGCAGGCCGTTGCCCGCACAGATGCGCTCCAGCGTGGCCAGCATGGCTTTTGTCCCGATCCGGCACGGTATACATTTCCCGCAGGATTCCTCCTGCGTAAAATTCATGAAGTAACGCGCGAAGTCCACCATGCACGTGTCTTCATCGGCCACCACCAGGCCGCCGGAGCCCACGATGGCGCCCAACGAAGTGAGCGATTCATAATCAATGGGCACATCAAGATGCTCGGCCGGCAGACAGCCGCCCGAGGGCCCGCCGATCTGTGCCGCCTTGAATGCTTTGCCCTTGGGAATACCTCCGGCGATATCGAAGATTAACTGGCGCAGCGATATGCCCATCGGAACTTCAACCAGCCCCGTATTGTTGATCTTGCCGACGACCGAGAAGATCAACGTGCCCTTGCTCTTTTCGGTGCCGATCTGCGCATACCAGGCTGCGCCGCGCTGGATGATGATGGGCACTGCCGCCCACGTCTTCACATTGTTGATATTCGTCGGCTTGCCCCATAGACCTGCCTCGGCCGGGTAAGGCGGACGAGGATGCGGCTCACCGATCCGGCCCTCGATGGAGGCCATGAGCGCCGTCTCTTCGCCGCAGACAAATGCCCCGGCGCCAAGCCGGACGCCGAGGCTGAAATCGAATCCCGTACCGAGTATGTCCCTGCCCAGCAAACCGGCCGCCTCCGCCTGCCGCAAGGCGATCCGCAGGTTCTCGACCGCCAGCGGGTACTCGGCTCGAATGTAAATGAACCCCTGGTGGATGCCCATCGCAAACGCGCCGATGACCATGCCTTCAATGACGGAATGAGGATTGCCCTCGAGCAGCGAACGGTCCATGAACGCGCCGGGATCGCCTTCATCAGCATTGCAGACCACAAAGCCGGCGCCCGCTTTCTGGACGTTGTTGCGACAGAGGGCCCATTTTGTCCCCGTGGAGAAACCGGCGCCGCCCCGCCCTCGCAGGCCCGCAGCCTTCACCTCGGCAATGACTTGCTCCGGTGTGAATGACGAAAGCGCTCGCGCCAGCGAGGCGTAGCCCCCTAATGCAACGTAGTCCTCAATCTTCGTCGGGTCGATCCGTCCATTGAAATCAAGCACCAGCCGCTTCTGTTTTTGGTAGAAGGGCAGATCCGACTCCAGGCGAATATGCTCGCCCGTCTGAGGGTCGCTGTAGAGTAGACGCTCCACGGTCTTGCCGTGGATCAGGGTCTGCTCGACGATCTCCGGAACGTCGCTCGTCTTGACCTTCTGATAAGAGATACGCTGAGGGAAAACCGTGATGAGCGGCCCGCACTCGCAGAAACCCGGGCAGCCAGTCCCGACGACCTCAACCGGCGCATCCTGGTTCCTGCCGGCGATTTCCTCCCGCAAGGCGGCCAGAACCTTCTGGCTGCCCAGGGCGCGGCAGCCGGTGCCGTCACAGACCCGCAGGCAGGGCTTGGTCTCATCCCAACCGGCGGCCAGGTCGGCCTGCCAACGCGTGAATTCTCCCGTGGATTGGAATCGGATCATGTCGCCGCCTCGGCCCGCAGCATGTTCTTGATCAACCGATCGACCTTCTGTGTGGTCATCTGGCCCGAATACTCCTCGTCAGTCACGATAATGGGGCCCAATGCGCACGCGCCCAGGCAGTTCACCGTCTCCAGTGTGAACAGGTGATCCCGTGTCGTCTCGCCCGCCTTGATCCCCAGCTTGCTTTGGAGCCGGTCAAGAACCTGGGGGCTGCCGCGCACGTGACAGGCAGTGCCCATGCACACGTGCAGGCAGTGTTTGCCTTTCGGCTTGAGACTGAAGGCGTTATAGAATGTGGCAACGCTGTAGGCCTGGGACAGCGGCAGACCCAGTCGCTCGCTCGCCAGGATGAGTGCTTCGGGCGGCAAGTATCGATACCGCTCCTGGATCTCCTCCAGCGCCGCGATCAGCGAACCGTCACCCGTGGCTTCGCGGTTGATGATGTCATTGATTTCGCTGACGGACACTTCCATAGATGCGCTCCTCACTGGACGTGTAGGCTCCGCCCTGTCCTCTTTCACCCGCGTCGCCGATAGGGGCAAACACATGACAGGAACAAGGGCTCGTCCCTGCATATTCACTGTAATGCGAAGCAACTGAGAAATCCATGAAAAGCTGCGGCCAATAAATGAAAAACCCATGAAAGATAACTCCCACCGGTTGGGGTGGGAGTTCGGAATGGTAGGCTGTACGCGGGGTCTGTGCTAGGAGATCGCCAGTCGATCGTCACGCGTCGGATACAGGCCGGTCACTTTGTCCGGAGCGGCCAGCATATAGCCTACGCCGGGTGTACTGAGAATGATTTTTGGATTGGATGGATCGGGTTCAAGTTTTTGTCGCAGATAGTGGATGTAGGCTCGCAGATAGTCCAGGTCGTCCCGGTATTCCGCGCCCCAGACCGCCGTGAGCAGCTGCTCATGCAGCATGACCTGATTGCAGTGGATGGCCAGTTCATGGAGCAGACTGTATTCGGTCGGCGTGAGGCCGATCTGGCGTCCCGCCAGTGTCACCCGCCGACGTGCTAGGTCAATGATTAGGTTTCCGTAGACAATTTCGGACTCGGCCGGGGCGACCGCTTCACCCTTCACGCGTTTGAGCACCGCCCGAATCCGTGCCAGCAGTTCCTTGGCGCTGAAAGGCTTGGTGATATAGTCGTCCGCGCCCACTTCAAAGCCTCGCACCACATCAGCCTCGCGCACCTTGGCGGTCAGCATGATGATCGGTACGTCTGAGAACTCGCGCACGCGCCGCGCTACTTCGTATCCATCCAGTTCGCCAGGCAGGATCAGATCCAGCAGGATGAGCTCGGGCTTTTCGACGGCAACCATTTGCACGGCGTGGATTCCATTGCAGGCCACTATGACTTGGAAGTCGGTTGCCGTAAGAATCTCCTGCACGAGCCGGACAAGCTTGGGCTCGTCGTCGACAAGCAGAATGCGCGTCTTGCTCATGCTTTTCCTCCAGCGGCCTCAGCGGCCTCCGCAGGCCCCTCTTCTACCGGGTTCTCTTCTTCTGGCACCACAGGCGATTTTGGCAGGGAGAAGGACACCGTGGATCCCTCTCCCAGTTTGCTGTCGAGCCAGATTCGCCCGCCATGGGCCTCGACGATGGCCCGGGCGATGGGCAGCCCGAGACCTGTTCCACCCACGTGGTAGCTGGTTGCAGCGCGTACGCGGAAGTACTTCTCGAAGATCGGTATCTGGTCCTCGGGAGAAATGCCTATCCCCTCGTCTGCGATGCTGATAACCACGTCCGCCGGCCGGATCTCACCGTGAATGACGATCAGGCCCCCTTCCGGCGAATAACGCACGGCGTTCTCGAGTATGTTACGGAATACCTGCCGGATCCAGCGCCGATCCACTTCAACGATGGGGAAATCCAGCGGCAGGTCAACCACAATATGATGATTCTGCGTGCGCCGTTGTGCCTCCTGAGCGACGTCCGCAGCAAGCTGGTGCAGGCGCACGGGCTCCAGCGCCAGGTTCAGTTGCTCCACTTCGATCAGGGAGGAGTCGAGAATTTCCGTCAACATGACCTGCATGTTGTCGCATTCATTCTCGATCAGGCCCAGGAACTCCTGTTGCTTCTCCTTGCCCCATTCCACCTCGTCGAGTTGAAGCGCAGTGGAATAGCCCTTGATCGCCGACAGGGGGATTCGCAACTCATGCGACAGGATGGCCATGATCTCTGCGCGCAAGTACTCGGTCCGGCGGGCATCGCGCAGCGTGCCCAGCTGAGCCTCCAGGTAGTGGCGATCAATGGCCAGGGCGATCAAGTCCGCCAAAGTTTGGATAAACGGCAGGTCGTCCTCGGCAAATGCCTCGCTGGCATTCAGGGTTTCAAGAACGAGCACGCCGTATTTCTTCTCCTGCGTCGCGATCGGAGTCGCTAGCACGGCCCGTGGTAGGCTGTCTGAACGAAGGGAGCGCGCAAATACCTCGCGATTGAAGGGCCGCATATCCGCCATCGCCGCGGCTACCTCCTCAGGCGTGCAGAGCAGCTTGGCTTGGCCCGCATCGAAGACCTTTCCCGTGATCGATTTGCCGGCTCGCAGCGCGATATCTTTCAGGGCTTCGAGATCGAAACCGTAGGACGCCCCCGGTCGGAACAGACCGGCCGCTTGATCCCACAGCATCACAGTGCCCACGTCGGCTTGCTCGACAACGTCAACAATTCGCCTCAAGACCGCATCCAGAAGCGCGGATAGCTCGAGGGGAGATGCGAGCGTTTTTGCAACCTCAGTCAGGGCGTGGAATTCGCGACTGAGGCGGCCACTGACGTTGTCTTGGGAGACCATGAAAAGCTCCTGGCCCGCTTTCCATGTTGAGCGGGGCGCCTCGCTAACACATGAATCCTAGCACGAATCAAACTGGTGACCCCCATGACGAATTGTCTATTCAGGTGGAACGAATGTACCTTTTCGGGTCCCGGTTGACTGGTCCGGCGAGGGCCAAGCCCTCGCCGGAGTGTCCGATTCGAACGGGCTTCGGAGGCTCAATTCCTACAATGCGCAATATCGATCGATCTGCTTGCCGATGATCGCCAGGCTGTCCTCCCAGAACTTCGGCTTACGAATGTCGATCCCAAAGCGCTTGGCCAGGTCGGCCGTGTTGGCCTCACCCGTTGAGGCCAGCAGCTTCTTGTAGTCCTCGACGAAGTCCGCGCCGCGCTGCTGGTAGATCGCGTACAGTCCGGTCGCGAACAGAAGCCCGAACGCATAGGGGAAGTTGTAGAAGGAAAGGTTCGGCGAGTAGTAGTGCGGCTTCCAGGTCCACATGAACTTCTGCAGGTAGCGTTCGTCGAGACCGTCGCCGTAGGTCGCCTTTTGGGCCCGCAGCATGATCTCGCTGAAATCGTCCGCCGAGAGCTCGGCCTGCCCGCGCCGTTCGAACACCTCTTTCTCGAATAGGTAACGTGAGTAGATGTCCACCACCACCTGACCGCCGCCCTGGATCTGCCCTTCCAGCACGCTGAGTGCCTCCTGCGGGTCCTTGGTTTTGGAAAGCACCGCCTCCGCCACGATCGTCTCGCACATCGTGGACGCCGTCTCCGCCAGCGTCATCGGCGTGAACTGCTGCAGCTCGGTCTTGCCCGCCGCGTAGGCGCACTGGTTGTGGAAGCCGTGCCCCAACTCGTGTGCGATCGTGCTCACCGTGTCGAACGAGCCGTCAAAGTTGCAGAGCACCCGGCTCTCTTTGACGCCTGCGATCCCCATGCAGAACGCGCCCCCGCGCTTCCCGTCCCGCTGTTCGGCGTCGATCCAGCGATTATCGAAGGCGCGCTTGGCAAAGGCCTGCAGGTCGGGCGAGAACCTGCCGAAATTCTCCAGGACGAAATCGCGCGCCTCCTCGAACGAATAAACCTTGTCGGTCTTGCCCATCGGTGCGAACAGGTCCCACCAGGCCAGCTTCTCCTTGCCCAGCTTCTTCGCCTTGGCTTTGAAGTACCTGCGGAACATCGGGAACGAGGCTTCCATCGCCCCCAGCATCGCCTTCAGCGTCTTGCGGTCGATGCGTCCCGCGTCCAGCGCCGAGTGGACCGCATCCTTGCGGCCCCGGCGCTTGTTCAGCGTATTGGCCTGACCCTTCACGCCGTTCAGGCACGCCGCCAGCGTCTCCTTGACCAACTCCCAGGCCTTATTCTCCGCCTCGTAGGCCCGCCGCCGCGTGTTCTCGTCCCGATGCGAGCGCAGGTTGATCAGCGCCGTCATCGGCAGCTTCTGCACCTTGCCGTCCAGCTCGAATTCCACGCTCATCTGCGAGGTGACCGTGCCCTGCAGTTTCTCGAAGGCATTCCCGCCGCTCAGGCTCAGTTCCGCCGCCAGCCCTTCCAGCTCATCGTCCATCTGGTAGCGGCTTTGTTCCGCCGCCTCTTGCAGCATGAAGGCATGCGCCAGCGCCACCTTGTTCTTCGCCGTTATCTTGTCCAGCTTCGGGCTGACCTTGCCCAGCCAGCTCCGGAAGCGGACCCACAGCTTGTCCATCGGCAGGTTGGCCTGCTCGAACTCCGACATGGCCTTCATGGCGGTCTCGGTCGCGCGAGTTGGTCGTGACGTAGGCCGTGATGAATGGCCAGATGGTGCCCGAGAGCGTCGCGATCTCGTTCAGGCGGTCGACCGTGTCCCCAACCAGCCGCGCCAGCTCCCGGCTCGGGGTCTTCCGCCCCGCTTTGCTTAGTTTCTTGTCGAAGAACTTCTCCAAGCTCGCCACCTGCTGTCGATAATCGGCAACGGCCGCTTTGAATTCTTTTGATTCCAGTGACGGATAGACATTGCTCATATCCCAGCACGGAGGGGTGGACATGGTGAGCTCCTTCTGAATTTGGTGCCGCAAGTATATACTATCGGCCCGACCCGGGGCTTCCCTGCCCCCGGCGCCCGCCCCCGCTGGCATCCCGATTTCGCTCGCCTCTGCCTGTGGCCGTACCGCCGCCACCCCGAACTCGTGACTAGTACATAAGAAACCCCCCGGCGGGGGCGTCCAAACCCGCGAATCCGGTACAATCTGGCCTGAATAGGCCCCTAATTACGTTGCGTGGGAGGCATCCGTGGACATGATCAGGGTCTCTGCCAACTCCCGCACCTCTGCTGTCGCTGGGGCGATTGCAGGCGTCATCCGCGAGCACAAACATGCGGAAGTCCAAGCCATTGGTGCCGGCGCCGTCAACCAGGCCGTCAAGGCCCTGGTGCTCGCGACCGGTTATCTCAGGAATGACGGGATCGATGTCGTGTGTGTGCCGGAGTTCGTGGACGTGGATATTGATGACAAGGTGCGGACGGCCATCAAGCTCGTGATTGATCCGCTCCCGCTGAGCGCCTCCAGCGCGCCAAGGGCGCCGGCTGCCCCGTCCGCCTGAGCCCGATCCGCACCGGGGGATCGGGTGCGGCGCATTTTCCCTCAAACCTGAGACGCAGGACGACCGCTTCGGATGCAGCTCAGTCCGAAGTGGTCCCCGTTTACGCAGACTTCGAGAGTATTTCACTCGCCTCCCTACTTCTGGGCGCGCACCAGCAGGATGTTGACCGTCGTTGCCCCCGAGTTGGCCGTGATCTCGACCGTCAGGTCCTCATTGCCCTGCTTGAAGGCCATGAACGCCTTTGTGTCGGTGATGTCTGGCTTGCCCTGCTGTTGCCAGCCCAGACCGGGTATCTGCTTTTGATAGAATGCGGTCGCGTCCGCCAGGCTGGCGGAGGTCTGATAGGTCAACAGGCCCGGCTGATTGACCTCGTTGGATGGGTTCGGTAGCAGCGGCGCGTTGACCATTCCTGCCGGGCAGTCCGCCGGCAGCTGCATCTTGAACGGTTTGCCGGCGTTCGTTAGCTCGTAGTCCCACGTTTGCGTGCCTTCCATCCCCGCGCCGAAGTAGTCCGCGCCGGCCTTTTGAGAAAGTACATACTGGACCATATAGCCCCCATCGGAGGCCACCCACAACTCCCTGGTTGATTGCGTTTGCCTCTGCTCCCCCAACGCGCGCTCATCGAACGTGTAGTGGTCTGCCGCCACACCGTTGACCGTCTCGCTGCCGGCCGCCTCAGCCCCGGCGACAAAGTTGAGGAAGCCCGCCGGTTCGAGTGTGTCGCCCAACCCTTGTCCCTGCTCGAGCGCTGACGCGCTGCACGGATTCTTGCCGTCGACCTCGAAGTCCGCCCCATCCAACTCTGCCATGTAGGTCGAGCCGCTTCCCGAAGCGCCCCCGTTTGTGTCGATCGTCAACTGGCGCATCGCCGGTTCCTTCGACGTCTGCATGACGTATTTCCGCGACCACGTCGCGGTTTGCCCGTTCACGGTTCCATTAATGATATCGTCAGCGTGGCCGTGTAGCTGGCAAGATCCGACAGCCCCGTCTTCGGGTCGGACAGTGTGAAAGGGCCCCGCCCGAAGGTCACGGTCTCCTTCGCTCTCACCGGTTGGAATGGTGATCCGCCGCCTTGGCCGCCGGGCAGCGCACCGCAGCCTGCCGAGATCAACAATGAAAGCAGGATCAGCGCCGACGAAAGCCGGTCTTTCGGTATCAGTGATCCCATCGGATGCGTCTCTCTCCCAAGTTCGGACCTCTTGAGCCTCGGCACTGACGCCTGTTTGATATCTAGTTGCCCGGTATCGGCTTCACGTAGATGCTCAGTCTCCCGCTCATGGCCTCGCTGCCCACCTTAAAAGGACACGGGCATATTCTTGAAACCACCCCCTGCCGGCACCTTGACATCGACTGGCGGGACCGGGAACGATCCTTGGCTCCCGGAGGCGCAGTTGGTTGTGTCCATTTCAAATGGGTCGAAGGTAACGTGGACATCCAGCGAGCTGTCGTCCGCGTTCACCGTACCCTCCAGGTGAGCCGGGGCCTTCGGAACGTCGTGCTGGTGTGAGCAGTAGGGTGAAAAAGACTTCATGGTCCAGTCGACACTGGCGTCGCCTCTGAGGGTATTGCTGTACCCTGACTTGTCCTCCAGCGCCATGACTCCGTCCGTGGTTGCCACCAGGTGGCTTGTGAGCCCCGGCGCCGTGAAGTACGTCAGCGAGGCCACCTTCACTTGATAGCGGCACTGCGCGAACTCGAAACACCACCGCCGCCTCTTTCTGGGTGCCCGCTGCCCCCGATATTCTCTGCGGGATGTGCGCCGTCAGGTACAGGTTGTCGGTGCCCGGCTTTAGCCCTTTGATCGTAAACGTGACCTCCGCCCGCTGGTGGTACGGAGAGCTCAGTTGGCCCGGCAGCAGCAGGTCATCGGGACTCGGCAGCATGCCCGTGCTGTCGTGGCTTGGAGAGACCGTGGCAATGCTCTGGTCCTGGACCTTTGCCTCGATCGTGATCCCGGGCACCACGTTATCCTTGTAGTCGAAATGCTGGCCGGTTGAATTCGTTCCGCTCATTTCCAGCAGGGTCGTTACCTTCACCGGGGAACCCTCACCGACGCAGATCACCGAAGGCGGATGAAAACTCAGAGAGAAGGTCTTATCGACCGGTGTCGCATCCTGTGCGGAGGCTGCCCGCACCGCCGTGGTTTGAGCATTGCTCCTGATTCCCAGCACCAGCGCCGCCGCGACGGCCGCAACCTGGCGCAAGTGCCCTACGCCTTTTGCTCTTGTGGGTAATGCGCTGCCGACCCGGGATTGCCCGTTCATCGGCAGTTCCTCCGGTAAGAGTTGCCAGGAAGATCTCGTGACCCAGTGATAAATATCACGATGTGAGCTGTTTTTGTCCGATTTCTTGCCGGCATTATATAGCAAACACCCCCCTATTTGAACTGAACCCCTAGAACGAGACACGAAGAGAAAGCACCCTCTGTGAGAAAATGGAACAGGAGGTGCTTTTTTCTATGGCAGGTAAGAAAGGAATGCAGCATTATCCGCCGGAGCTGAAGCTGGAAGCGGTGCGGCTATTTTATGAGGAGGGCCAAACGCGCGCCGAGGTCACGGCGGCGCTCGGGATCCGGGATCCGCAACGAATCCAGAAATGGTTGAGGCAATATCGAGCCGAAGGCGCCAGCGCGTTTGCCAAGCCGAGAGGTCGACCTCGCAAAAGGGCCGGGGCGCAAGCCGAACTGGAGCGGCTGCGGATGGAAGTGGCCCTGCTAAAAAAATTCCATTCCGAATTGCGGGAAGTGCGGCTCGCGCAGCGCAATATCGGGTGCTCTATCACCATCGAAAAGAGTTCGAAATGAAGGCCATGTGTGCCTTCCTAGGTGTCTCGCGAGCAGCCTATTACGCTTGGCGCAAGAAGCTGGAACAGCCGGACACAGATGCGGTGCGTTTAGAACTCGTGCAGCGGGCTTACACGGCTTCGCACCAGATCTATGGCTACCGGCGGATTAGCCTGTGGTTGAAGCAACAACAGGGTCTGGTGATCAATCCCAAGGCGGTTTTGCGCCTGATGCACAAGCTCAATATCCGTTCCAGGGCCCGCAAACGCAAAATGTACCGGAAACTCGAAGAGCTGGGCATCTATCACCGCTATCCCAACCTGCTCAACCGCGACTTTGCTGCCACTCGCCCCAACCAGAAGTGGGTCACGGATATTACCTTCGTCTCAACCCAACAGGGCTGGGCGTACCTGTCTACCATCAAAGACCTATTCGATGGCTTTATTGTGGCTCATCAATTTGGGCCCGAGAACTCCATTGGATTGGTGACCCACACGCTCCAACAAGCCAGACAAAAAGAAAAGGTCACTGATGGGCTGATCCTCCACAGTGACCAAGGAACGCAATACACTTCGCAGGCGTATGCCGTCCTCACTCAACAGTACAACATCACTGCCTCCATGTCGCGCCGTGGCAACTGCTGGGACAATGCGCCCATGGAAAACTTCTTCAGCCATCTCAAAGAAGAGTATCTGCGCCATCTGCACAACCCCAGCTTTGAAGAGGCTCGCCAAGCGATTGAGGAATACGTTGACTTCTACAACTACGAACGCATACAATTGAAAACGAAACAGACACCCTTCCAGCAAAGGTGCCTGTTTCACTAGCCACTTGGGGTCTTTCTGATTGTGTCTTGTCTAGTGGGTGCAGTTCAATTCAATAGCCCTTTGGTTTTTCAACTGCCCGTTCAGCTGGCGAATTGATCCCGCACACGGGGCCAGGGAGTATCGCCCGAATCATCCCGCGATGGCATATGCGATGGCCTGCTCCATCGTCATCTTGCGGCCCTCGGCCCACGCGGACGTGAGTGCCTTTTCGTCCATCCGGTCGCGCAGCGCGGCGACCTCGTTGTCGTACTCCACGCGTTCCTCCGGACCCATCGGCATCTCGATCTTCTCGCGCAGCGCCTCCGCCGCTCCAAACAGGCGGGCGGCCCGCTCAGGCTGCTCCAGTGCCTCGGAGACGAAGCCGAAGCTCTCCAACTGATGCGCGATCGCGCCTCGCTGCCCAAGTTTCTGCCAAAGTAGGATAGTTTCGCAGTACGCGGCCGCGGCCTCCCGATAATGCCCCTCATACCGCTGCATATGTGCCAACCAGCTGCGGATCATGTTGACCCGATGCAGGTCCCCCAGTCTCTCGAATTGGGGCAGTGCCTTGGCGAAGCGCTGGCGAGCAGCTTCGTATTCTCCGCGCAGCATGGCGCCCCTGGCTGGGAAAAAGTATGATTGGAACGCACCCCAGCTGAATTCTTCATCTTCGAGCAGCCGCAGGCTTTCGGCCTCGTCCAGGCGTGCTTGGTCGGGATCGTGCTCTACGGTCAGGTGGTACCAGACCCTGGCCGCGAGCGCGATGCCGGTGGCATAACCATCTCCGCTGCTCCGCCCGAGGCTCAGAGCCTCGTCCAGTGCGCTTTGTGCGCCGGCTTTGTCCCCAAAGAACATCCTCTCCCAACTGGCAATTGCCAGGTTGATCACCAGCATGCGTTGATCGCCCAGCGCCCGGGCCCGGAGGATGGCAGCTTCGCTGGCGTCACGCGCGGTGGCGTTGTCGTTCAAGTATGCTAGGATGGCCATGCCGTGCCACGCCTTCAGTTCGATCCTCATCCGCTTCTGTGATGCCTCGCCCTCCGCTTTTGGCAGTTGGTCGGCTCGCTGCAGGGCGTCCTTGATCCAGTTCACGCCTTCTGCGGTCTGTCCGGCCCGCAGCCACATGCCCGATAATGCACCTGCCAGCCGGAGTGCGGATTCGGGGTCGTGCTCAAAGCCCCACTCCAGAGCAGACCGAAAGTTGTCATAGTCTGACCTCAGCCGCGGAAGCCACTCGTACACCTCGGAGTTGAACATCTTCGTCCAGCCCAGCTCCCCCAACTCCAGGAAATATGCTAGGTGCCTGCGCCGCAGGTCCTCCCACTCGCCCGCTTCCACGGCTTTGTCGCGGCCGTACTGGCGGATTGTCTCCAGCGTTCGGTAGCGCGTCCCGACATCTTCCGCTTCCATGATCACGAGCGACTTGTTGACCAGTTGCGTGAGCAGATCCAGCACGTCCAGGTCGGGGGAAATGGCTTCGGCCGCTTCCAGCGTCCAGCCGCCCGCGAAGACCGAAAGCCGCCGCAGCAGGGCCCTCTCGGCTTCGCCCAGTATCTCGTAGCTCCAATCGATCGCCGCCCGCAGCGTCTGCTGGCGCGGCACGGTCGTGCGGCCTCCGCCCGTCAGCAGCTTGAAACGGTCGTCCAACCGCGAGGCGATCTGCTCAGGCGCCAAGACGTTTACCCGCGCCGCGGCCAGTTCCAGCGCCAGGGGGATGCCGTCAAGGCGTCGGCAGATCTGCACGACGTACGCCGCGTTCTTGTCCGTCAATGCGAATTTTGGACTGGCCGCAACCGCCCGATCCAAAAAGAGTTGAACGGCTTCAAAGTGGGTTAAGCTCTCCGCCGTGACCTCGGCCGCCGCGGGCACCGATAGCGACGGCACTCCGTAGATCGTCTCCCCGCGGATGCTTAGCGCCTCGCGGCTGGTGGCAACGATCCGCATGTTCGGGCTCGCATGCAGCCAGCCATCGGTCAGTTTTGCGCAGGCCTCGACCAGGTGTTCGCAGTTGTCCAGGATCAGCAGCGTTTCTTTTGCCCGCAGGTAGTCCAACAGTGTGTCCACCAACGGGATGCCCATTTGTTGGCGGACTCCAAATACAGCTGCAATCGTTTCCGGGATCAGGTCCGGTTCCGTCAGCGGGGCCAGCTCGATGAACCAAACGCCGTCCGGGTACGTGCCGACCAGGTCCGCCGCCAGCTGCAGGGCCAGGCGCGTCTTTCCGGTGCCGCCTGGGCCGATCAGCGTCAGCAGACGCGCCGTCGCCAATTTCTGCTTCGCGTCGCCCAGCTCCCGCTCGCGTCCCACAAAGGATGTCAGCTGGACGGGAAGGTTGTTTGGGAATGAATCCACCGACATGATCGGAGGGAACTCCCCGGCGATGGCCGGGTGCATGAGCTGGAACACGTGCTCCGGCCGCACGAGGTCCTTGAGGCGGTGCTCGCCCAGGTCGCGCAAGTTCGCGTCTAGTGGCAGTTGATCGTGCAGCAGCTCCGCGGCCGCGTTCGAGACCAGTATCTGCCCGCCATGTGCCGCAGACATCAGGCGCGCTGCCCGGTTCAATGTACCGCCAAAATAGTCTCCTCCCGCCGCTCGGCTTCACCGGTGTGCAGCCCCATGCGAACCTTCACCCGGCTCGGTTTGAGCTCATCCCATGCCTCGGCGTCCAGGGCCTGCTGGGCGCGCAGGCCCGCAGCGGCGCCGTCGGATGCGGCCTCGAAGACCGCGTAGATCCCATCGCCCGTGCTCTTGATGACCTGGCCGCTGCTTGATTCGACCGCCTGCCGCAGCAGCGAATCGTGCCTCGCCAGGGCGGTCTTCATCGCCTCCGGATATCGCTCCCACAGCTTCGTGCTGCCCTCAATGTCCGTGAACAGGAACGTGACCGTACCCGAGGGTAGGTTGTGCGGCTTGTTGGTTGCTCCGTTGTCGGCCATTTTGGGGAGCATTATTCTATATCGGAGCCGATTAGTCAACTGCGGGCTGCACCGGAGACCCCGGTTTGCCCGGATCGCGGGCCGTTGACCAAAGAATGAGGAACAATGGAGTCAGGGGTGGCGCCGGCACTCTCCCTGTCACGGACCCCTGCGCATCCAACACTGCGCCGGCCTCTCCTCCTCCCGGTCACACCTCGGGAGTACAATCAAATCTCGGCAAACGTCCTGAGGTAACCTGAAAGGAGACGGCAAATGGCAAAGCATTTCGAGCTCAGAAAGTCGAGCAACTCACAGTACTTCTGGTCCCTCCACGCAGACAATGACAAGAAGATCCTCGCCAGCGAAATGTACACCACCAAGCAGGCCGCCCTCAATGGCATCAACTCGGTCAAGACCAACTCGGCTCTCGATGCCAGGTACGAGCGCCGCGTCGCCAAAAACGGCCAGCCCTACTTCGTCCTCAAGGCGGCCAACGGCGAGATCATCGGTACGAGCGAACAGTACAGCAACACCGAGGCCATGGAAGACGGCATCAAGGCGGTAAAGAACGTCGGCGCCACCGCCCCTACCCAGGATTCGGCCTAAACCCCCCGTTACGAATAGCTCCCCGCCTCCAGGCGGGGAGCTTTGTTCGACGCGCCGAGGTTGCAGCACTACACCGCTGCCTCGCCTGGTTCTCCGCAGTCTTCAGCACTTCGAAAGCCCATTCCCCCAGCCCACGGGCACGCGCCGTTCCGCAGCCCCTCAAGCCAGCCGAAAGACCGAATTGGGGTTGGCCTGTTCCGTCACGTACTTGCGCGTCCAGTCAAGTCCCTCAATTAGACCCCTGAACTCCATTAGATCGGCGCACTCCGCGGCTGTGGCCCAACGATACTCCGAGTGCTCCCACGTCAATGGAACTTCGTTTGTGCCCTCGACCTCGGCCGCGAACACCGGGACAATCTCGAGGTTCTGTCGCCTGCGATTGTAGTAGGTGTAGGTATGTTCTATAACCCAGAGTGACTTGGGCACTATGGCGATCTGCGCCAGGACCCGCCGCAGTGCATCGACGACATCCTCAACTTCCTCGAAGAACCCTCCCGGGATCTGCCAGAACCGGCCCCCGCTGAACCACTTGTCGGCCTTTTCTTGGGAGGTATGAAAGATGAGACAGCGCGGCTCATCTGGGTCACGCCGAAACACGCAGAGGTCGAAGAGGTTCGTCCGCAATTTCATTTGACTCCCTCCCGGGCGATTGGCCCTCCAATTCGGCCCCGCAGTGAGCCTGCCGTCTGCGCTGTTGGATGGCAGGCCCGCGTTACTTCAATCGGAGGACCGCGCCAAGTATCACGATCAGCAGGACGAGCAGGATCGTGACGGACACGAGGCCCCACTTCGCCAGGTTAGGATTGGCGGCGGCCCATCCCTGACCGGCCCGGGTCGCGATGCCGAGATAGCCGATCCCGATTATGAAGAATATCCACCCTGCCGAGCTATCGTTCAAGACGAGCAGCAGACCCACGGCGAACGCGACGGCCGCGGCAGCCCAGGTCCAGTTTCTTTGGCGATTATCCATCGGACACCTCGTTCCTTTGTCCCGCGCTCACCGCGCCGCGATCAGCTCACGCCCTCGCGGCGCCGCAGGCTTCACCTCAATCCGTCCCATGGCACCGGTCAACCCGCGCCGGCCTCGCGTCAGGGAAAGACTCTCGACTCCCCGACCGCCGGCATCTGGACTCTCGTGTAGCTCGAAGCACCTTCATCCCATAGCAGCCACACGTACCGCTCATCTTCGAGGGGATGAGCAAACGTGAACGCAGCCTGGGCGATCCGTCCATCGCCGGTCATTTCGGTGACCTCGATCGTCACGTCGCTCAAGGCAACCACCTGGCCCACCCGCATCGGATTGCGGGGATTGTAGTAGAACCCGTCGAGAGCCCGGTATACGTTCTGAAGGTGAACCTGTGTCACCATCCCGGTCTTCTCGTCCACGACCGGCCCGGGGAGCGGCGTGTACCCGCCCTCCGGCGTCACACGGATTGTCCGGGCATCCACCCGCTCGATATGCACCGGCGCAAATCCGGATGAGAGGTAATTGATCGACGCGGGAAAAGGCTTGTCGCTGAACAACCGCTGGAACAAACCACCCATAAAGCTCAGCGCACCCGGCGGATTGATCACGTATAGATGCTGGTTGACCAGCTCCGGCGAACTTCCGAAGTCGGCCGAGCGGGCCTGCTGCTCAGCGCTCGCCCGCGTCGTGGCCGGATTGGATATCACGAGAATGGGCGCAGTCACCAGATAAAGGATCAGCATGACGGGCGTGGCCAACTTCAGAAGGATTCGCTGGAAGGCAGTCAGCGGCCCCGTCTTCCTGGCAGAGGCGAGATCGACCAGGACCTGCCCGGCCAATCCCATCACCCCGAGGCTGACCAGACCGAGATTGCGACTTTGCGGTATTCCCGAAACGAGTGGGACCACGGCACCGAGCAGCCCAAGGACCCAGAACGCCGACTCCCGATGGGTCTTCAAGAGGGGGTAGACGGCCAACGCCAGCAGTCCGAGCAGGATCAAGAAGACTGCCGCAGCGACCGTCAAAGCCTGCGGCGAGAAGGCCAGGAGCAGATCTGCCACCGGCAGCACAACGGCACTGAATAAGAGCACTGGGATGCGGGTGAGCATCTGCGTGACGAAATCGACCGGGTTCAGGATCGGATCGATGTACAGCAGCGTTCCAATGGCCCCGTAGCCCAGCCCGGTATAGACCAATCGCCAGACCACCGTGATCAGGACAAATGGGACGATCCGTTTGACCCTGCCCAGCCATTTGTCACGGTCCAGCACCAACATGATAGGCGAAGAGATAGGCAAAGGTGACCAGCCCCATTTCGGACGCAAGCAGGGCCAGCGCGTATGCACCGCATGCCCCCGCAACATAGGACCATTTCTGCTTCGATACCCCCCGGTGGTACAGCCAGACGCACAGCACGCTGAAGACCATCGCAACCACGGCGTGCCGGTTGCTGATCCAGCCCACCGGGCCGCTGAAGCACGTCGTCCACCACGAGCAGCAGGATGCTGATCCCGGCCACGACCGCGCTGCCGGACACGCTTCGATACAACCGGTAGGCCAGAACGATAGCACGCAGAACCATAACAGGCTTTGAAGGTGCATCAGCAGAGGCGTGTCCGGCCACAGACTGAAGTCCAGGGCCAGCGTCAGCGAGGATAGGGGCCGAAAGAAATTGGTCTTGATCTGGTCGGACGCCCACCATGGGGCGAAACCCAGGTCTTGCTCGATCCGCAAGCGCGCCGACGAATCCCACGAGAAACCATACAGGTTCAGCGGGCCATTCCGCATGACGTCTGCTGGCACATTGCCCTTCTCGATAGATCTCCGGGGAGAACTGCAGCCGGAAGCTGTAGTCATCCTGAAAGAAGCCGGAGAACAGGAACGGGACATACAGGAGGACGGCAATGCTCAGGATGATCACGACCCAGTATCGCGAGGTGATGATCGGTCGCGCCATCTGCCCGATGCGATGAAGGAGTGGGAAGGAATATGAGTCTCTTCTATCCATTAGGATTTGCCGCGCCCTAGAAGATCCCGCTCCGCGGGACGCCCTTTGAGGAACCTACAGTCAAGTGTATTCCAGTTCGATTCCACCTCGGCTGGCTGCATCCCTCCACGCTCAGGCTCCCCAGACGCTTGCCGGGCCTTACCTCACTTCACCCTCCCGCACGCTAAACAAAACAACGCTGGAATATCCTTCATATCTGCAGGACTGATGCCGGACAAATACCTTGCCTGCATCTGAGGCGCTGTGAGATGCTCCGTGACTTCAAAACCCATCCTCCCAAGAACCAACTCGATTTCACCCGCCCGAATGCCAAACTTGGTCGGTTCATCGGCATGTTGAGAGCGCATGAGTTTCCTGAGCTCCTCGGCCCCATGTTCGCTCAGCGCCTCATCGGACAATGCCGCATAGTCAAAGCATATGGAACTACCCGGCGGAGTATTCGATCGTACGGTGGTCAAGACCGCATTGACAATTTCTGCGCTCAGATAGTATGTCACGCCTTCCCAAACAAACAGTGTTCTTTTTGCTGGGCTGAAGCCCGCTGGCGCCAACTTCTCCATTAGATTGTCTGCGCCCAGGTTGATGGGAACGAATCTGATCTGCCCGGATATTGAGATCCCTGCCCGCCGCAGGCAGTCTTGCTTACGCAACTGCGTAGGCTTTGTGTCCAGCTCAAAGATGACTGTGTCTTGGATTAACTTCTCAAAACGATACGGTCGGCTGTCGTAGCCTGCGCCGAGGATCACCATCTGGGGCACATTGTCCTTCAATGCCCGCTCCACCGCTCCGTCGAAGAATGCCGTGCGCGCGATCATGAATTCATAGGCACCCGGAGCCACCTTGTTCTGCATGACCCATGCCCTGGCTGCAGGATCTCTGAGGGGCTTCTTTTGTTCTTCAATCAGGAATATCTCCGCCAGGCTGTCCTTTCCCCGAATGCTCTCCCTCGGATCAGATGCCCCCAGAGCCCGCATGAAGGCCGTCGCCATGGCTGTTCCTGATGCCTGTTGATCCATCGAACTGTCCCCGATCATCTTGCCTCCCTTCGTTCGCTCACCCCGTTTTACAAATTCTTCCTCGTCCTGTTTTCAAACCAAAGGTACGCGTGACCGGCGGGGCCGGCGCAGAATCTGCTTGGGAGCAGCAGCAATTCGGAGCCGGAAATGCTTGAAAAAGCCGCCGAACCCCCGTCGTTCAAGGCACGCTTCGTCGGCACCCCCCACGCGCATTGGCCGTCAACGCGTTTGGTCCGCCCACTCCCACCAGAGCAGAGTGCCAATCAGTCCGGCAACGCCGGTCAGGATGACAATCACATAACTGACTATCCCGAGATTCTCACCCTGGGCATACAAAGCCGGTACAGCCCAGGGAAAGTATGCTCCCCATCCGGCGGCATTCACGAGTTGGGCCAGTCCCATCGCAAGGATCATCACACCGATCGCCGGCAGATAACCATGCCATGCACTTGCCGAGAATGCGATCGGCGTTGCCAGTGCAATGGTAAGGCATGCAGCGATCGCGATCGTAGTCCCACTTTGCAGGAATACTTGTGGCGATACCCGCGGAAGATCCAATGCTGTGCCGATGCACAGGGCGACAAGACCGGCTATTACGGTCACCGCCGCGGACCAGGCTGCGATCACGACGCACTTGCCCACCACGATCGCGGAACGCGGAGTGGGCAAGGCGAGCAGGTCTTTCACCGTGCGATCGGAATACTCGCGGCCAAAAACCCAACTGGCAATGAGCCCAAAGAGAATAATGCCGCCTGCTCCCACGGCCAGGGTCAGAAATCGAAGGTAGGTGGGCCAATCGGCGGTGCCCATCGTGAGTTGTGCTTTGGCGCTGATCAATCCCACACGGCGCGCCATTTCGGGATCCTTCAGCACCATGATAAAGAAGCCGCCACCCAAGGGAACCATTGCAAACCCAAGCGCAGTGAACAAGGGCATTTTGGATCGGCGCGCCTTTGAGAAACTCGACCCAGATTGCTTGGGCCAGGTTATTCATCCTGCGCCTCCTTCCTCCATGCCGACGAGCCGCAGAAAGTAATGCTCCAGGTCCTCCTCTTCGATGTTGAGCATGGTGGGCGCGTGACCCGCTTTGACAAGGCGAGTCGCAATCTCATCGGGGCGTTCGATCGCCGCAGCGTCCTTGATCTCGATCGTCCCATTCGAAGTGATGCCGGCGGAGAATCCGGCGCGCACGAGCACGGCGCGCGCGGCCGGGTTATCTCGTGTACGGATGACGAGTTGTCGCCGCCGGTTGCGTTCCAGTTCATCCACATCGAGTTCCTGCAGCAATCGCCCTTGATGAATAATGCCAATGCGTTGAGCCATCCGCGACACTTCACCCAGAATGTGACTCGACATGAAGACGGTCACGCCCTGTTTTTGCGCCAGTTCGATCAGGAGATTGCGGACCTCGACGATCCCTGCCGGGTCCAGGCCATTGGCCGGTTCGTCGAGGATGATCAGTTCTGGATTATGCAGCAGGGCCTTCGCCAGACCCAGCCGCTGTGCGTTGCCATGTGATAGCGTGTTCGTGCGCCGATCCGCATAGGCCTGCAAACCCAGTTGCCTGATGACGCGCTCGACTGCACGCGGTTCGGTCCCGGGACGGAGACGCCGCATCGCTTCTAGATTCTCGCGTACGGTGAGTTCTGGATACGCGTCCGCAGTCTCAACCAAATATCCAACCGAACGCCAGGGTGTTCTCTCCCCAACGCGAACCCGCGTTCCCAGCACACACGCTTCACCTGATGTCGGTTTGACCATTCCCAGCAACAGGCGAATGGTTGTTGTCTTGCCTGCGCCGTTGAGACCCAGGAATGCATAGATTTCACCTTTAGCAACGCGCAAAGACAGATCCTCAACGGCCCTGACCTTGCCGTATCGTTTTGTAAGGCTGTTGGTTTCGATAGCTGTAGACATTGTGTCCTGAATAAAGCGGTCAATCTATTGAGGCTTGGGCTGTCAGCGGCCCCCATCACCCGCTGGCCCACTCCACGGTCGGCAGGATCCACTCATCCAGCGGCTTGTACAGGATGCCGTGCCCTGTACCAACGTGCAGCACGATTTCCTGATGCCGTCCGAGCCCCCGGCCTTCGGACATTCGGAATAGCTCCTCGCATGAGCCGGAATATTCCACATCGGCATAGTCATAGATCGCTAGGACGTTCCCATGCAGCCACATTCCATTGCTCTTCCATTCGTCGATCATGCTGGGAGGGCAGGATCCCAGCAAGACATAGTTCACCTCGGGGTCTTCCAGGAGATAGGACACGTTCGCTGCGATCGAGGCGCCCTTGGATGCTCCCACCACCGTTATGTTTCCCGAGGGTACTCGGGCTGCAAGCAGGAGCGCCACCTGCCCGCGGACTCTCTCCGCATACGCGACGCCATCCGTGTCCTTGGGCCTCTGCTCACTGATCACCACGAACCCGTGGTCCTCAAGCGCCTTGAGGATGGACGCATATTCATACTCACCGTAGTCGGGGCTGATGGCCGGCAGGCCCTGGTCTTCGATTATCTTGCCATGCAGGTAGAACAGGTAGCGGCTTCCGGGATCAATAGCGGCCGGAAACTCATACCCGGTTATCTGTGACGCCGCGGACGGCTGAGGAACGACCGTGGGGGGATTGGCAGGAGTCGGTGTCGAAGGAGCGTGGGGTTCAGTGACGGCTACGGCCGAGGCCGGAACCGCCTGCGCCGGCCCGGGGCCACAACCTGCCAGCGTCAATGCGGTCACGAACAATGCCGCCGCGCAGACGCGTCCAACTGACCTGTGACTAGGCATATTCAGTCCCGATTCCACCCAGCCTCGATTGTACTTCCAGCCCTTCGGCCGCGCGAAGGGGTTGGTGCTCTACGAGCCAAAGTGGTTGTCGAACTCCCAACCAAAGTGGTTGGCGATCGCGCGCCATTTCACTCCGTCATGATCTTGTCGGTCCACTCGATCGGGCCTACCAGGATCGATGGATCAGCGAAACTTGCGTTCTTTCCGACCAGGTCAGAATCCAGGACCGCACGGGCCCGAGAACACGCCCCTCAGACACGGATCCGCAGGCCAAGCTTGAGGCTTTGCTCGAAGGTTTCGGAGAGCGGTGGCCAACCGACCGGATGGATCGCCGCCATCAGAGAGTTGCGCATCAAGGGCGTTGCCTCGCCCAGCAGGAACGCCTGGACCTCATGTCCGGCCTCCAGCAAGGCATTGGCGTGCAGGAAAGCGAAGGCTGCCTTCGTGGGGTCATCCGAACCCCAGGCACGACTTATGAGGATCTTGCTCCTAGTTCCTCCTTTAGGACCTTCACTGCGAGCATGAAAGAAATCCGCCTCCGGCCGTTGAGCCGGAGGCGGTTCCCCATTCAGATAGCCATCCGGTGATAGCACGGGCCGCGTGTGGTTCCAACCTAGCGCGTTGGGCCCTTCCATTCGCCCAGATTGTTGAGGGTCCAGTATACGTCTTTGAGGATGCGATAGTGCTTGTGCTCCTCCTCGGCCAGTTTGAGGAACATGTCGTGCCCCTGAGAGTTGGTGGTCTGCTCTGCCAGGGCGTTGTACCCGTTCTCGGCACGGGTCTCGAGGTCCGCGGCTTCGGTGATGATCTTCATGACGCTGGGCCGATCCGGCAGTTCAGGCATCCTGATGACGAGGTTCGGCGGCAGCGTGAAATCCGTCCCCGCATAGGAGATGAATACGCCCTTTTGTGAGAGCGATTCTTCGAGGGCGGTCAGTCTTTCGTAGTGGATCTTCTCGAACTCGGTGAGTTGATCAAACAGCTTCTTGGCCATCGAATTGCGGGAGGTCTTGGCTGCATTTGCATAGAAATCGGCTGCGGTCTTCTCGTTCTCCTTGGCAATGCGGATCGCGTCTGCTAGACCCGCTCCGGCGGTCTTGTTCGAAGACGCTTGAGGATTTGTCATGGGAATTCTCCTATGAGTTCACGCTTCTGGTGTTTGCGAGTCGCCCGGCCGATTTTGACACAGAACCCGGATTCCTGCAATCCAATCCGGAAGGCGGCGAAGGAATTGGCGCCCGGCGTGCCGCCCTTAAAACAAGAACGGCTCTCACCCTTGGGGGTGAAAGCCGCTCTGGTATCTTACGGCTTCCCGGTGTATTGCTCGCCCGCTTCGATCGCAGCCTTCAGGTGATTGCCGCTCGGAGCAAAGGTGCAGGGCTCTGACTCCTTGAAGGCGCAGGGTGGATTGTAGGCCCTGTTGAAGTCCACAAAGACCTGACCATCCTCCAGCACGGGTTCCGTACGCAGGTAGCGCCCCAACGGATAAGTCTTCGCACCGTTCGTCAGGTCGGCAAACTGCAGATAGAGCCTTCCGTCCGGGAGCTCAGCCGCGTCCAGGTTGTGAGGTTTTCCGCCCAGTTTGAATGAGAGATAACCCTGCACGTAGCCGGTCTCGACTTGCCCGAGGACAGTGGGCAGCTGGACTTTGACCGGCGCCACGTAGGGTGTGTAGAGTCCCCGCACGCGGTACCTCTCATCAACGTCGAACCACTTTCGAGGCGGGAGGTTGCGCGCCTGCGTGTTGTCCCACAACCGCAGACCCACGCCGCCTCCCTGCCGCACGATCCCCATTCCCAGGTGATGGAAGCTGATGATGCTCGGCACGGCCTCGTCTTCCGAACTGAGGACCGTCGCCGTGCTCGTGGGAACGCCGTTGACGTCCACGCTTAGTCCCAGGTCGACCTGAAGCGTCGCAATGCCGCCGGTGAGCTCGATCGCACCCAGCAGGCGCGGCACCTGCCCCGGCAGCCGAATCGTGCAGTCGGGCGATGAGCCAAAGGTGTTCACCCCCTCGTTCAGCCAATACAGGCCTGCCTGGGTCACCCAGCTGTTCTCGCGGTGCAGCTCGGCATCCATCTGTGCTTGCCACTCACGCACCGATTCGACATAGTCCATCGTTGCCATCGGAGTCAATTCTACTGAGAGGCCCGGCCCCCCCGGATTACAGTTCCGTAATGGTCGCGCAAGGCGGCTTCCCGCTGCCAGGACCAGCCCTCCGGCCCGGCTCGCGGTCTGTTCTTCAGCCCAGCCAACTTCACCCACACATTACTACTCAGCCTGTTCTCGACCACCCCGGACTTGGAACAGCGTGATTTGCATCCCGTCCGGGTCCTGCAACCGCACGTTCTGATCACCCCAAGGCGTAATGACCGGTGGATGGACCAGCGTCGCCCCGTGCGCGAGTAACCGCTCCATCGCCGCCTTCAGGTCCGGCACCTGGAGTGCGAACCGGATCTGCCCGCTGACGCGCCGTCCCGCCTCGATCTGGTCGATCGTCTCTGCCTGCGCCTCGTCAAAGAGCTCCAGCGCGGCGCTCCCCATGTTGAGGATGAGCGCCCGCCCATCACCGTTGTTCCAGATCTGCGCCGGTTCAAGCCCGAGCCCGTCGCAATAGAACTTCACCAACCGCTCATAATCCTTGGTTGTGACTGCCACCCGCAATTCCGCGATTGGATACTTTTGATTTGATGTCGGCATATCTCTTTACATCCTCCTTCGTTTCGCACCAGGAATAAACCTGCGAATAGGCCCGGCAGGATCCGCCGTGCAGGGCCTCCGCGGTGCAGGAGGCACATGGGTCAGGCTGCCGGCTGCGATACCCCTTTGGTCTCAGCCCGCGCGCTTCTGCGGCTGCACCGTCGATGACAGCCAGACCAACAGGGCCAGCATCAGGAGGGTCAGTGTGCCGATGGGGATGACCACACCCCAAGAGGCTGCCTCACCGCGTGCTGCCTGGAGCACCGGCGTGAGCAGGATCGGCATGCCTGTGAGGATGACGAAGACGATGAAGGCCGGCGCAACCGTGAATGCGAATGGCCTCCGCCTGAGCAGCCAGAGGCCGGTCAGAAAAGCCGCTGGCAGGAAAAAGGCAAAGTCCAGGACGTGAACTGGATTGGTCGGCACTCCCATGTCCAGGAGACTCTGGGGGGTTCGGCCGGACAGCAGCGCGGGCACGTCCTCGGATAGCCAGAGCAGGGCGAACAAGATGCCCACTACCATCAGGGACCAAGCCGTTACCTCGACCGCAGTCCGGTTCCTGTACGAGGTCTGCACTGCCGCGTGGTCCGCGCAGATTGCACCGCCGATGAGCGCCCAAAGCGCGAGTCCAAAGACCATCACCCACAGCGGGAAGAGCGAGCCGAACGGCACCGCGAGCGTGTAGATGACATAGTTGTAGACCGTGAAGGTCAGCACACCCAGCCAGAGCAGGTAAGCGCGCAGCGATCCCCGCAGCGCCAGGATCGCCAGGATGAGCCATGCAGGCGACACCAGCACCAGGTTGGCGACATCCTGCGCCACCGCCTGCGCGAAGAATGCAGATTTGAGGAGGGCGTAGATGGCGGGCACGGTAAGCGCGATCGCGCTGCCGATGATGCCCAGGAGCGCGGCTGCAATGGAGAGCCATAGCCACAGCCGGGCCATCGGGGCAACGGCGTTTCTTGCGGCTTCATGCGGCGCAACCCTTGCTTTCATGCCAGTCCTTCCCTTCAGCCTCGGTACGCTTCAGCGAGGTCGAAGATCCCGTCGAGGACCCTGCGTTCTTTCAGGGGTGCTCTACAGGACACCCTTTAGGAAGCCTGCCACCAAGCGTGCTCAGGCCTGATTCCTGGTCCCCTTCTATGTTACTTCGGTCGGACGTCGCTGAGGGCTTCGGCCGGAATCTCCAGCCAGAAGGCCTTGAGCGAGAGGCTGATGTCGGAGATGAACATAAGCAGCGAGATGATCAGGCTGAGCATGCAAAGGATGAAGAGGATCACGATGATGGCCGCCATGCGAAGCTCAAGCAGGGCGCCCAGGAAGAGGGCAATGATGAGGATCGCCGCCAGCAGCACGCTGACGGCGGCGAGGGCAATGCCCGCCCTGACGATGCGGGCTCGCCTTGACAGTATCCTGAGCTGCGCCACGATCTTCGGACGAACAGGACGGGGCGCGCGACGGAGGTCCTCCGTCAGAATGCGGCCCCGGTCGATGACGCGCCCGAAGCGGTTCGTCATGCTCAGGAGGATCAGCCCAACACCTGAGATCAGGATCACGGGGCCGATGGCGAGCTGCAATGTGGGAATGAGGTCAGTTAGTGGCATGGGACTCCAAGTGCGCGGGCTGCGGGCCGCGGCCGTTCAGTTCCCTCACCGTGTCAGGCCCAGACGCCGATGAGTCCAGCTCGGCAGCGTTATTCGTACTGGGAGAGATCGTCCTCGCGGTGCGCCAGCTCAAGGAAATCATCGTAGGTAATAGTTGGAAGAACATGTCGGGCCTGCGCTTCAAGTTGACCCACATACTCGCTGTGGGCGGGCCATACAGTCTCGATTGATGGTGATGGAAGTGGTCTGATGATCTTCGAGGTTGGCCGCGGGACCGCGTAGCTTCGGAACGTGGAGGAGATCAGAATGGTCTTGTCGGTAAAGCCTGTGTAGAGCTTCACCCCCTTGCCCATGCACAAAGCGATCGTTGATGGATCAGAGTGTCGCAGCAGCGCGGTTGCTACTGCCAGGCGTAACGGGCGAGGGAAGGTAATGAACTCTCTGTATGGAAGTATCCACAATAGAACGGGCAGTTGCCAGATCGCCGAGAACGGGCCCTGTGTCTCGAGAGAGCAGCCCAGCATCCGGAAGCCGAGTTGCTGGAGAGAGGCGATCTCCGCCTCATAACGACTACGGACCCGTGATTGAAGGTCGGGGTCATTGATCAGCGCATATTCGATCATGATCATAGCCTGCAGGGTGAGCGTTACCCGCTGGTGTGAGGGTGTGGACAAGGCTTATTCTACAGGAGAATATCTGGACGTGGAATCAAATCTTTTGAGGCCGCGACGTCCCACCGCGGGCGCACGCTGTGTTCGGCGCGTTCCAATGCGTGTGTTTCTAGGCGGGCAGATTGCCTCAGGGCACCCCACGGCGCAATATAGGCATCGTTGCCTATGTCGGTCCGGTATATAGATCTGAATCGAAACCAAGCACATTCAGGCTCGAAACCAGGAGCCCCTGAGAGCAGGCCACGTCCCTCCTGGATCGAGATTCTGCGTTCTCTGGAGAGGTGTCTGTTCAAACACTTGACTGGGCAGGCATTTTCGTTACATTGATCATGGCCAGGTTGTGATATTCTTACTATGACTGTATTTAAGGTCAAGATAGACTTGTTGCCGCAAATTTGATTCAAGAAGGAGACGCATGCGAAACAGAATTGTCTTATTGCTCGTTGGCGGTTTATTTCTCGTGGCGGTGGCTGCTTGTGGTGCGAGTGCCACTCCCGCGCCCACGCAGGCACCGACCACGGCGCCAACGATAGCTCCGACCGAGGCTCCCACAAGCACGGCCACCGTTGCCCCCACTGATACGGCCAGTGCCCCAAGTGCTGCGATGCCGTCGAACCCCGGCGGGCCCGGCAAAGCGATCGACCTGACGGGTGATCCCACGGCCGGCAAAAAGGTCTACCAGACCAGCTGCCTCAGCTGCCACGGAACGGATGCGAAGGGCGGAGTCCCGAATCCCGGCTCTGACGATGGAACCGTGCCACCCTTGAATCCGATCGACGAGACCATCAAGAGCTCTGACTACAAGACCTTCGCCACCAACATTGATCTCTGGGTCGAGCACGGCTCAACGCCAGCCGGCACCAAACCTGCCCTGCCCCCCAAGATTGTACCAGTGGTTAAGTTAGTCCCAGCTGCAGCGTCGAGGATAACAGCCAGGTTTGTGGTGCAGGGGGACGATATCCGAGTGAGCTGTGTGGTCTGATGTAGTTATACTCCTTCCTCCAGCGCTCGATCAACACCTGGGCCTCTTTCAGAGTGTAAAAGATCTCGCCGTTCAGTAGTTCGTCCCGCATCTTGCCATTGAATGACTCGATGTAGCCATTTTCCCAGGGGCTGCCTGGCAAGATAAAAAGCGGCTTGACGTTCAGTTTGTCTAACCATCGACGCAGTATTCGGGCTATGAACTCCGGCCCGTTATCTGATCGTAGGTGCGCAGGCACACCTCTGGCACAAAACAACTCTGTCAGACAATCCTGGACATCTTCATGATCGAGGTGCCTGCGGACTCGCACCGCCAAGCATTCGCGCGTGTACTCATCGATCACATTCAGAATCCTAAAAGGCCGTCCATCCTGGGTTCGTTCCAACATGAAGTCATAACTCCAAACATGCCCGGGAAACTCGGGCCTCAGTCGCACGCAGGACCCGTCGTTCAGCCATAATCGACCACGTTTGGGCTGTCTGGCAGGCACTTTCAGCCCTTCTCGTCGCCACAAGCGTTCCACGCGCTTGTGGTTGATTGTCCAGCCTTCAGCTTGCAACATCGCCGTGATCCGTCGGTAACCATAGCGACCATACTGGTTAGCCATTTCAACCATGCGCAGAGTGAGCGGCTCTTCATCGCTCGGCGTCCTGCCCACGTACCTTTGGGTGGATCGGGGTTGTCCCAAGGCCCGGCACACACGCCGCTCCGAAACATCGAAGACTTCCTGAGCTCGCTGCACGGCTTGTCTGCGTCTGTCCGGGCTTAGAAGTTTCCCCGAACGGTTTCCTTCAGGATGGCCTTATCCAGGGAGAGTTCGGCCACCAGCTGCTTTAGCCGGGCATTCTCTTTCTCCAGTTCCTTCAGCCGGTGAGCCTGATCCGTTCCCATTCCCCCGTATTCTTTCCGCCAACGATAATACGTTTGTTCGCTGATGTTGAGCGAACGACTTACTTCCACGGCTGTTTTCCCCTGACTAAGCAGTACTTCTGCTTCCCTCAATTTGCTGATGATCTGTTCAGTGGTAAAGTACTTTCTGGGCATTTTGACCTGTCTCCATTCTCTAATCCTAACTCATATGTTGGATCAGCTTTTGGGGGGCAGGTCACGCCGAGCCGCCCCCTATCGGGCATTCCCGCCCCGCCTTTTCAGCAGATCCACCAGGCTCTTGAACTGACCCTCGTCAAGCGCCCACGTTGAGATCGCTCCACTTTCTCTGGACTTGATCTGGTACACCCCGAACCACTGAAAGGTCTTGTTGATGTGCTCCAGGTCGAGATCGCGGATCGGCAGCTTGATGCGTTTCCACCCTTCACCCCATCCCCAGGGACCGGCCAGGGTGGAATTGCCGACTTCGATCTTGAAGAACGGCAGCTTGTGCATGATGACGAAGAGCACCAACGTCTGGAACAACACATAGCCCACCATGATCGCCACCCCAGGAAGATCGGTAAGATCCACCTTGACCAGCCAGAAGAGGAGCACGATCAGCACCAGGGCCATGCTCAACCAGCACACCACGAGCTTCGAATTGCTCGGCCTGAACGTCACGCCTTCCATTTTCCCCTCTGCATCGAACCCCTCCGCCCTACTTGATCGCCACGTACAGATCCACCTCGGGCGCCGTCCGCCGCGTGGCGCGCTCGTCATGGTACTCGAAGTCGTCGATCACGCCCGCCGGTTCAAAACCCGATTTTGGCAGCCAGACCGTGTAAGCGTACCGCTTGGTATCCGCGATCGCGAAGGGCCAGCCGAATCGATTCTTGGGCCGGATCGAGAAGATCGCATACTTGATCGCCGGGATCTCGAACGTCTGCAGGCCCTGCGGCACATCCGCCAGGCTGGTGACCACGTCCCCCATCATGTAGGTCATCGTTCCGCTCTTCGGGTCGTGACCCCAGGTGACCGCCGCAAATGCCCAGGGTTCCTTCTTGTTAGGTATCGCCTGTTTGCGCTTGAAGTCCCGGAACCGCGTGCCCAATGCCGGCACATCGTGGTAGATGCTCCGCAAGTTCGTCACGACCGACATGCCCACGATCAGGATCGGCTTGTCCAGCTCCACGATGCGCGGCTCATACCCCTCCAGGCTCTCTGCGAACAGTCTCGTCAGCATCATCTGCACCTCCCATTCGGCCCGCCTGTAGCGGCCCATCCAGCTCGCAGATCCCGCGATGCGGGGCTCAATTCCAGTTGAACTACAAAGTCGAGAAGTCCCCCGGGCTGTGCTTGAGCTTGATTCGAACGCTCGATGAACGCATGCGAGCCCATAGCCTTAGTCGCTTTTCTCAGAAGCCGCGCTGGAATTCTCCGGCTGTGTTTTGTCCTTTTGCGCGTGGTTCTTCTGTTCTTTCTTGGCAGCGGCGGGTGAAGTTACGGGAGAGCTGGGCTTGTTGTCCGTGGAGTAGAAGCCTGGGCCCTTGAATACGATACGAACCCCTGAGATTATTCTATTTAGGGTTTTCTTGCGGCAATCGGGACACACTCTGAGGGCCAGATCCGCAAAAGTCTGGTAGCGCTCGAAGTGGCGTCCGCAGGATCTGCAGCGATAAGCATAGATCGGCATGACCTGTTCTTCGTTCCGTGTCCGCAGTGAGCGATTGGATTATAGCCAAAGCGAGGGTTTGCGGCGTGCCCCATATTGCTCATCTGTGTGCATCCAGCATGGCCCTCCTAGGAGGCGATGCTCTTGACGTGCCGTTGCCTGCGGCCAGGCGTGCTCAGGTCGCAGATCCCGCTCGAAGATGCCGGCGATCTAGCGGCAAAGCGGAGCTCAATTCCAGATGGGTCTCGTTCCTGCCTAGATTCCGTGCCCAAATATGTTATCCAGGTGGTATTGCAGGAATTCAGCACCCAGCCGGTGCTTGGGATCAAGCAGCAGCTTTCTATACTGCGGCGCTTCGTGAGTGTCAGCCGGGATGATCATCATGGTCTCGGGATCAATTGCCAGGGCTCCGTAGTCAAGTTGGACGTGGTGATTTGGGCAGACTATGACAATATTCGACGCGATGTCAGGGCCGTTGTGAGGTTCGCCGAGAGGTTGGACATGGTGAGCTTCTGAGTAGGTTGTACCGTACAAGGCTATAGCAGTCCCACATATTTGGCACTTATCTTGATATAGGGTTTTCAATTGCCTTGTGGTCTTGGTATCGCGAATGATGCGATAGTCTTCGATGAGCGCTCTTTTCGCCGGGTCACTGGGTTGCCCGGTGTCGGGAGCAGGCGGCGTTGCGTGGAGCATCGGCCTGAGGCCCCATACGCCGCTTCCGAGAGCGTCCGCATAGTAGAACAAGTCGGCTTTCCCCTGGAAATCCTTCGAGTCCGAAGAACGTTCGTGGATCTTGGCGCGCACGCTGTCCTTCCAGGTTCTGGGCAGCGGGTGCGTTGCATGCTTCTCCATATAGTCGTAGAGATCTGAATACTGGGCTGTGCCACCCAGAGCCCTGAAGGCTTCGACGATTTCGTCGATAAGTCCAGTCTTGCGAGCATACTGGACCCATATTCGCTCCAACTCCTGCGCAGCGTCATCTGGAATAACTACGCCGGAGCTCTCCGTGTCCCAGTCGTAGTTTGAGAGGGGCGAGATATCTAGCTTGTCCCTTCGCAAGACGTCATCGCTCAAGGGGTTGAGCAGCGTGTCGAGTGCCACACCGACGAAATAGGTCTCTTCTGCGGATGCAGCACTTTGCGCGTCCCAATGTCTCCTCAGGTGGGGTTCCGTAGCAACGGTCCCCGACGCGAATATGCCTCTTGGCTCCTCTCCAAGCCTGATCAAGAACGCGCGGTCACCTGGGCGTGCATTTCTGTTTGCGGTGCTCCAATCTTCGGTGAGGTCCTCCCCCTGTTTTACTCGTTCTGACATTTCTTCTAGATTGTCCCATTGCCAGCGCCTTGGGTTCCATGCGAAGAGATAGGTGGCCATTTTGCACTTCCTGCCTCGTAAGATTGTCCATCAAGCGTATTCAGGTCGCAGATCCCGCTCGAAGATGCCGGCGATCTTGCGGCAAAGCGGGGCTCAATTCCGCTTGGGCTACGATTCTACTTCTTGCCTGCCCTTGTGAGGCTCCCAGCGTCCGCCCCGGTGCCTCGGGATGCTTCGCGATCCCCCAGACCCGTCGTAAGACCTTCGACGCCAGAGTCCCCGGAAGTCTGGGATGAAGGAGAGGCCCCGGAAGGGGGCTGATGCCGTGTCGGTTCCGATCTACCGTCTGCGTTTTCTGGCCGCCCAAAAGCCGATTGCCAACGGCACCAAGGCCGCAGACCCGCACGGGGGCGAGACAGGTTTAGATGAGGGAATAGCGGTCGGCGCAATGGAGGTTGCAGGCTGCACCGGTGCCCGCGTGGTGGCTGCCGGCGTGGCGCTCTCCGCTAGAGTCGGACGGGGAGTAGGAGTTTCCGTCAGCCAGACGAAATCATAGCCAGTCCCATTCTTCACCAGCGCATCCGGGAACATGTAGGAGATCTGTTCTGCGATCTGTTGCACCTTGCCATCATTGGGGGCGAGCTGCAGCGCAGTCTGGATCTCCTCCAGGGCGCGGTACGTGTCGGGAGTCGCGCCGCGTGCTGACATATCCCAGTAGGAACGGCTGGCCAGCAGGTCGGCAAAGCCCGCATGCCACTGGGCGTCCTTGGGCAATAAACTCAAGCACTTCTCGTAGGCTTCGAGGCCCGACTGGTAAAGTCCTTCGCCGCTGGCATCTGTGCGGTAGGCTTTATTCATGAAGAAGATGGCCTTGTAGGCTTTTGCCAGACGCCCCCAGGCCTCGCCATCATTGGGCGTCGCAGTGACATTCGCGCGTTCCTTGAGCACGGCCTGCCACGCCGCCGGGGAGACGAGGGCGATTTCCATATTGTCCACGGCTCCATTCGGCCCGGGTTCGAAGTCCTCGAAATGCCAGCGCATTTCATTCCCCTGCAACGCGCCGCCGGGTGTCGTCGTCGCCCATCCGATCTCCATCCCAAGAACAATGTTCTGCGCACTCGCCGGATAGGGCAGGCGCAGGGTTATATCCGCGCTTCCGATCGTGCCCTTCCAGCCCGCGCCGGTTTCCAGCACATAGTAGAAGGCGGTGTAGGGTGCATACCCTGAACCCTTAAGTCCATACGAGACCTCGATCGCCACGTCCTGGCCGGCCGGAAAGCTGACTTGAAATTCAGCCCACGGCACGTTGTCGCCCATATAGGTGGGCTCCGGATAGCTCACGCGGTGCGTAGGAACCGGCTTTCCATTCACTTTCACAGCCAGGCCGGTGAGCTCGGGGTAGTCACCCCTGCCGCTATTGGCCGCAATGGGGAATCGGACAGCCATGCTCTCATCTTGCGTGCCGAGGTTGCGCATTGTGAAATCCGCGGTGACGGCCGCGCTGCCCAGGCTGTCGGGAGTTGTATCGTTCTTCACCTCGATCAGCACCGTCTCGGCGACCATCCGCACTTGAGTCACGTCAGTGCCCGGCTGCAAATTCGGGCCTGGTGGGTTTATCGGCGGCGCGATGTCCGCCCGGACGGCTGACGGCAACGCAAACAGCGCGAGGACCAATAGGGCGATGGAAAGACGTTTCATTCATCCCTCCCGGTTGGCAATCTGGTTCCCACAGAGTGGTCAGTTAGGACACACGATCACCCGAACCTCGGACCAAGCGTACTCAGGTCGCAGATCCCGCTCGGGCGAGTGGGCATCGAGCCCACGTCGCCCATCCTGGCGGCAAGAGCCGCCAGGACCACCCAGCGGGGCTCAATTCCAGTTCGGCCACACTCTTGCCACCAGCAATAGACCAGTTTCGAGCCTGGTGTCCCAAGTGTATACAACCAACAAAGTGAGGTGACCGAATAGAGCACCGGGGCCCAATGGCGGCGCGCACCTTGACAGCGGAAAGCTACGGTAGCCACGGACATTCAGGCAGAGCAAGCAGGTAATTTGGCTGATCGACATCAGCGAAGGTCTTGAGGTACTTGTTGCCGTTTGGGCTCATACCGACAATGACATTAATGAGTTTGCCGTCTCGATGTATGTAGAAGAAGTACTTTCCATCCTCCATGCCGCGGACCGCCCCATCCTGTGACATCTGCCATGGTTTTCCGTCAAAATTCCTGCCGCCGATGCTTAGGATGCGTTCACTCGCGGCAAAGAGAGCGCTCCTGATAACGCACGTGATTTCAATCCTCGTTGCCATGAACAGCTCCGATCTGCGCCCGTTCGGGAACCTCTCTCGAAGCACCCTACCGAATTAGCATGTACACCACAACGCTTATGAGAATTGTAGGGCCGAAGTCCGCCACAAGCCACCATCCGTACGAGTGAAAAACCCTATCTATCCGCAGCAAAGCTTTCGATTCGAACGGTGGCACCAGAGGCTCGAAAGCACCCAGTATCCTTAGCGCGGTGTCCCGATAGCGGATACTCAGGGTTATGTCGCGCAGTTCTCCCCTATGGATCTTCATGATCCAGATGAAATGGATCGGTATGATTAGGAAGATCAAGAGAGCAGTGGTTCCCAGGTGTCTGTTGTTCGTAACGGCAAGATATGCGGTAAGCGCAAGCAGAGTCCAAAGGGGCAGATGAACCCGCCATTCCAAGTCCCTTCGATCACGATGTTGCGCATACAGTTGCCGGGAAAGCTCAATATATGCCCTGGCTACCTGCTCGCTTGTCATTCCAGGCTGTTCTGTCCTAGATTTCCGTTTCGCCATTGGGATCCTCCTTGCCTGCAAGGCACGAACGGCGGACCGATCTACGTTGAATACGCGGTCACTGCGGATTCTACTTCGCTGCTCCCCCAAATCGGCGTGATTCAATCAGAACAGGCAATTCCTTCTACGTCGATTTGGGGGAGTTGCCCAACGGGCGGAGGGGGCATTCCGCGCCAAGCGTATTCGAGCTCAATGCCGGTTCGGCTGCGACTCTCCGTCCTGCCTGTCCTCCCGCCGCCGCCGTTCGGCCCGGTGCCCCTCACGGGCTCCTCGGCGGCGGATCGGAGTCGCCCGTCATTGTCTTTTCAGAATACCGGGCGCTCACCTAGGACGCCCCAATAGGCGCGGGACAACCCACCAGCCTGTTCTCAGAGCTCCCGCCGCCGCCGTCTTTGTGCGGTATTGCGCCACGATGCCCCAGGCCTAGCGCGCCCTGCCACCCGCGATCTCACCCAATACTGTTGAAGCCTATTCTGAAGCCCGATCGCTTGTAGCATAATATCAATCGGCAAGTATTAGGTTGGCGGAATCAATGGTCAAATAAGGAGGATCGCAATGGGCCCTTTTGATGAGCATAGTGACTTCCGCTCAATTCTTGGCATCATTGAAACCCAATATCCAAAAAGCAGAACCAGGGTCTCATCAGACTTCGTTCAGATGCTATATGCCACAATCATGTCGCGCTATGCCATGCCTCCGGACCTCCAGTTCGAACTCAGGAAATTGTTCGAACTTGATCTTAAAAGGTCGAGATCGCAAAAAGGCTTGCTGGCGGCAGATCTATATGGTCATCTCATGCGACTGAGAGGCCCATTCGGCAGATTGAAATCGGGCCCGGATACGCAAATGTCCCGCCTTGAGGCTCAGCTTCGAGATATCCGGTCGATGGTTGGATCCCCTGCTGACGTCGAAAAACGATTAGATGAATTGCAAGATCAGGTCGAAACGATTCAGAGGAACGCCGAGATTGGTAGTGCGGTAGCCGCAGAAAAGGCAGGAGACCAATTGCAGAAGTTTCTTGCCGCAAGTAAGAGAGCGTTCATAATCATGCCTTTTCAAAGAGACTTGGAGAACGTATGGTTTGGTGCGATAAAACCGGCGTGTATTGAGTGCACTTATGCTCCTTTGCGAGTGGATGAGGTAAACCTCTCCTCGCTCATCACGGATGATATCGAAAAATACTCTGCTATGTCGCACGTGGTCATAGTTGACCTCTCTGATAGCAACCCTAACGTTATGTTTGAATTTGGCTGGTCGCTAGCGAAAAACAAGAAGCCGATTGTCATTTGTCAGGGAGAATTGACCAATAAGATTCCATTTGATGTTCGAGGAATCCGATATATCTCATATGAGAACTCCTGGCTGGGAATCGAGGCCTTGAAGAAGAAGATGAAGGAGTATATCGAGACCTCGGATAAGCAGATACCTCCAAAGAAGAAGAGAGGCAAAGGGAAACAGAAACCCTCAAGCACAACGGCAAAAGCCGAAGCCAAATAGTCTGTAGCGCCCATCTTCGGCGCGGGACTTGAGATCAATTGCATCCAATGCCATGTCCATTGCCTTCAGAGCGCCAAGAAGTATCTTCAACTGCTACATAGACGAATTGGGCGACGAGGGCCTATCCCCATCGAGCAAAGAATGGTTCGTTCTCGCCGCGCTGGTGGTCAGAGAGGATACCGAGGAGGCCCTCGTCAGAGGCTTCGAGGATGAGTGCAAGCGCGATGTTTGGTTGGCTCGGGGTCATGCCCACGCTCCAATGCAGATACACTTCCGAAATCTTAGCCACTCGCAAAGAGTTGCCGTGGCGCGGGTGCTCGCCCAGAAGCCCTTTACCCAGATCGTCGCAGCATTCCTGAAGCCCAGACTGGACAAGAAATCCGGCTTTTCGAAAAATGAAACCTTCTATCGGTACGCTACCCGATACTTGGTCGAGCGGGTAAGTTGGTATGTTGATGATATGGGTGGTTGGGCCAGACTCGTTTTCAGCAATCGACGATGCTTCCGCATCAGGGAATTGATTGACTACATCATGCTCCTGACGAAAACAGATACAGAAGTCAGGCCTGTATTTAGTGACAGGCAAATGACTGCAAGGAATGCCGACACTAACGAAATGCTGCGCGCCGCGGACGTCGTGGCTAGTTCACACGGATGCGCATTGAATGTGGATGACTACGGGGTGATGAACCACCAGGCAGCAGACGAACTCATTCACCACTACTACAGATATCGGAACAAGAGGGTCTGGTCCTATGGATTCAAGGCCTTCCCTTGCACTCGGGACGACTTGGCAAAGTCACACCCCCACACAGTCAACTGGTTAAAGTAAAAGCAAGCTTAGGTTCAACGATCCCACCGATTGCTCGGCTGCCTCCTTGTGGTCGGCGTTCTCCTCGTGCTTGCCAATCCTCATTCTACTCTATACTGTCCGCAAGTCAATACCAGAACATGTGTTCTAATACTGTTCTAATCTTCCCTGCTTGCCCAACATTGTTGGCCATCGTCTTCGGCCAATATCGTGCCAGGCGCAATCACCCCGCCGCGGCCAGATTTTCTCTTGACAATCAGAACATGTGTTCTATAATGAGACCATGCCCCGTTCCTCTTTGGTCTCACTTGCCCATTGCCCCACCGCTCCCCAGTCTCGATTCGCCCTAGCCGCGCATCCGTTCCTATTGGTTTCGAGGATCGATTCAGCCCACGAAATTTTTTTCATTGAATCCCGCACTCATACTCGTCACCCTGCGCATAAGCGGCACGGCCTGTTTCTCGAGCCGCTCCCGAGCAGCCATCGGCCACCACTCACACAAAGGAGCATTCGAACCTCAAATTGTTTCTCGCGCGAACTCCTAGTTGCTGCGTATAAGCTAGCTCTACGCAGCCGTATTTTCAGCACCTTAACAACCGAATATCCCCATTCGAACCTCGCACCGCCGCAGTACAATAACCGCGTGCCTCACTTCCGCTCCCTCGCGTGGGCTTCACTGATTGCCGCCTTGCTTCTCGGCTTGCTCGCCGCAGCTACTGTCCCCTCATTGACCGCTGTTCAGGCCGCTCCCCTGCTCCAAGCTACCACTGATACCCCAACCAACACACCCACCGATACTGCCACCGCCACAGCGACCTCCACGCCGACGAGCACCTCGACGCCAACGAACACTCCGACTCCCGCCCCCGGCTCCATTGTTATCAGCGAGTTGCGGTTCGTCGGCGCAGGCGGCTCCACCGACGAGTTCGTCGAGCTCTTCAATCGCAGTTGCTCAACCACCTTCGACCTCAACGGCTGGAGCCTGTCGTCCTCGGACAATGCAGGCGCCACGACCTTGCTCCATCAGTTTTCGAGCAGCACTCCGCTTCCTCCGGGGCATTACTTTCTTCTGGGAGGCACCGGCTACGCCTGGACCACCCAACAATCCGTCCCCGACGCGCAATTCGATCTGGGCTCCGATATTCCGAATGCTGGCGGCGTCGCCTTGTTCCTCCCCGATGGCATCACCAAGATCGATCGGGTCGGCTTGAGCCCCACCTCGGCTTACATTGAGGGAACTCCGCTTGGTCCCCTCAACCTGAACACTGACCAGGGATATGAACGGCACACATCTGCTTTGGGCGTAGTGGATTCGAATGACAACCTCGCCGACTTTTCCCAGCAGCCCAGCGACCCCAGGAACTCGACCCAGACCGGCCCGTGCGGCGTCCCCCAAACGCCCACGCCCACGCCCACCCGCACCATTACCCCCACTCGCACGCCCCTTGGTTTCCATCCTCGGGTAATGATCAACGAGGTCGGTTGGGCCGGCACCGGGTCCAACCACGGCGATCAGTGGATCGAGCTCACCAACCCGGGGACCCAACCCGTAGACCTCGCCAACTGGTCGCTCGAGACGTCGAACGGCAGTCTGATCGTTAATCTTCGCGGTGTCCTGCCCGTTGGCGCCTTCTACTTGCTCGTGCACGGCGAAAGCGCCGATGCCACCCAGGCTGCCACCAGCGCGCCCACCAGCCCGCCCACCACCGATGCCTCCGCCTGCCTTGTATTCAATCGGCAGGACCTCGCCACTAGGAATATCCTCATTAACCAGGTCTTCTCCGGCACCCTCAGCTCCACCGGTCAGATCCTGTACTTGATCAATAGTTCCAACGGCATCGAGGATTCCGCCGACCGTGGCGGAGGGTATTGGCCCGCCGGCAACTACGCACCCGCCAAGAGCATGGAGCGCAGTGGCATCATCCCCGATTCCACTAGCGGCGCCTGGTTCACCTTCGAGGGCGATCCCGTTGCATTGAACACCCCCCTCGACTGCGATGGCAACCACGTCCGCGGCACGCCCGGCGGCAAGAACTGGGCCTACACGGTCACCGCCACGCCCTCGCCCACGCCCGCGCCCACTCGCAAGCCCACCCCGCGGCCGCCCACCCCCTTCGCCCACATGGTCATCAACGAGTTCCTCCCCCGCGCCGGCACCGATTGGAACGGTGATGGCGCCATCGATGTCTTCGACGAGTTCGTCGAGCTCAAGAACCTCGGTCCCATCGACATCAACCTGCAGGGCTGGAAGATCGATGTCCTCTCCTCCGGCCCCTCCACCTCCTTTAACCTTCCCGGCCTCACCCTCCACACCGGCGATCGCGTCTTGTACTATGGCTCCCAGGACGGCCTCCGTCTCCCCGATAGCGGCGGCACCGTCCGCCTCTTCAACAACCGCGGCATCCTCATCGACGCCCGCTCATACGGACCTGTGGCCGATCCGGACATTTCCCACTGTCGCATCCCTGATGGCTACTACTGGCAGGACGCCTGCTTCCCCACGCCTGCCCTCGAGAACGCGCTGATCGGCACCCCACCTGCGCCGCCTCCCAGCGCGGCCCTCCACCCGCCTCCCTGCCTTCTGGCCGATACCGTTCCTCGGCCCTTCCGCGATGCGGAATGCTCGCCGCACGGTGCAGATGTCTTCAACCCTGCTTTTTGGGATGACCAGGCCGGGCACGGTCAATTCCCGGTGCAGGACGTTTACTATAAATGGAAGACCTGGGTGCAGTGAGTCCCGCCCGCCTCGTTCCGGACCTGTGAGCGGCCTCCGGCTCGACGACGGACACAACCTTTAGGAGAGAGAACATGGAAAAGTACTTCGAGGCACTTCTGGATCGACTTGATGAGCTCCACCGCGATGTCCAGCAAACTCTGGACCAGCTGCCGCCTGAAACCATCGATTGGGTCCCTGCCCCGGACATGAACTCGCTCGCAGTCCTGATCATGCACATGACCGGGTCCGAGCGCTACTACATCGGCGACGTCTGCCTGGGTGACCTGTCCTTCCGCGACCGCAACGCCGAGTTCCGCGTCAAGGGCATGGACGCGGTCGCCCTCAAGCGCCGCCTCACCGACCTCGCGGCCTATGAGAAGAGCGCCTTTGAACAGCTCCACGTCGCCGAGCTGGGCCAGGAGCGCGTCGCCCCAAAAGATCTTCGCACCTTTACCGTGGCCTGGGCTCTGAACCATGCCCTCGAGCACACCGCCATACACGTCGGCCACATCCAGATCCTCAAACAGATGTGGCAGCTGAAAGCGCAGTCTCGGCCGAAAACCCCCGCCGCCACAACCTGATAGCCGGGCAGGGACAGCACCCTCGCAGATGAAAATGCGGGCCCGAAGGCCCGCATTGTGATCATGTCTGGCTTAGTAACTTTTAAGGTTCTTTAAGATTAATCCTGCGCTGCCCGCGCCACTTCCTCCGCCTCGAAGACCACCTCTTCGTTGCCGGTCAACTTGTCTTCCACCTTCCTTACGATGAGGTTCAGGTGTCCCGTATGGGCCACGTAATCCAGGTCGTCGGATGGGATCGTCAGGACCGGGCATAGCACAAAGTTGGAGATCCAGTCCTCGTACAGGTCGTTGAGTCCCTGCAGATACTCGGCGGTGATCGACCGCTCGAACTCGCGGCCCCTGTGTGAGATGCGGTTTAGCAGCGTCGGCACGGAGGCCCGCAGGTAGATCAGCAGGTCGGGCGGGGGAAGCAGCTGCACCGCGGTCTCGTACAGCTCGCGATACGTCTCATAATCGCGCGGCTTGAAGTATCCCTGCAGGAAGAGGTTGCGGGCAAAGATGTCCGCATCCTCGTACACGCTGCGGTCTTGCACCACGGAACCAGGCTGCTGGGCCAGCTCGTAGTGCGCCCGCAGGCGCCGCGTCAGGAAGAACACCTGCGAGTGGAACGACCAGGCTGCCATGTCACTGTAGAAATCGGCCAGGTATGGGTTCTCCGAGACCGGCTCGTAGAACGGTTGCGACTCGAGCCGTTGGCACAGCATGCTGACCAGTGTGGACTTCCCCACCCCGATGTTCCCGGCGATCGCAATGAACTTGCGCATGTCTCCTCCGGCGCTTTACGCCGATCAGGGTTTGGGGGTCAGCTGCGCGTCGATGACCTGCTGGAAGTATGCCAGTGGATAGGCGCCCACGACCCGCGTCCCGTTGATGAAGAAGGTCGGTGTGCCGCCCACCGCAGGTTCGCCGTTCTCGGTCGGCAGGCTGTCCGCGAAGCTGATATCGTCCTGGAGCGCCTGCTTGAACTTCTCCGTACTGAGGCAGGTCTGGAAGGTGGTCGCATTCAGCCCGAGGTCCGTCGCCCACTGCACGAACGTATCCACCGGCAGGACCGCTCCCGTCTGGTTGTTCATCTGGCTCTTCTCACTGAACAGCTTGTCGTGGTATTTCCAGAAGGCGTTCTGCTCGTTGGCGCACAACGCGGCCTCGGCGCCCCGGAACGCGTTCTGGTGGATCGAGGTCAAAGGGTAATTGCGGTACACGAAGCGGATCTTGCCCGGATAGGCCGCCAGCAGAGGCTGGAAGGTCTGTTCCTGCCACTGCGTGCAGTACGGGCATTGAAAGTCGCTGAACTCCACGATGGTGATGGGTGCGTCGGTCGGGCCCAGCGTGGGGAAACCGTCGGTCGGGATGCTGTACTTGACGTGTTCGACGGTCGGCGTCACGGCCGGCTGCTGCGGGGCGGGCTGCGGCGTCACCAGCACGTGTTGGATCGCAGGCGTTGCCGGCGCGCGTCCCCACACGATGTAGCCGAGCAGGATGCCGATGGCAAACGCGAACACGACCAGCACCGCGTAAACATGCTTGGCCTTGAAGGTGAACGTCTCGTCTTCCGAGATGGCGGGTTGAGGGGCAACTTCTTCGAAAACCGGGGTCTTTTTTCTGGGAGGCATGGGCGCATTATACTGCGTCTTCTCTTAAGCCCCGCATCGGCGCGCTGCGAGCGCCCGCGTGGCTCACCATGCAGGAGGGTGCCCGCATGATGACCGCCGCCCGTGGAACGAATTGTTGAGCCGGGCGTATATCATAGAGACATATAGGATCGTGGAGGTTGTGTGAATATGAAGCAAGCGCATCGCATCCCCTGGTACCTCTGGCCGTTTGAAGCCATTTGGCGGCTGATCGCGACCATCGTTGGCCTGACCGGGCGCTTCGTCGCCATGGTGGTCGGCCTGGTGCTGCTCGTCGTCGGCGTGATCGTCAGCCTGACAGTCATCGGCGCCATCGTAGGCATCCCGATGGCCATTATCGGCATCCTTCTGTTCCTGCGCGGGATCTTCTGAGCTTGCCCGGCGGCCGCGCGTTCAAAGACCGTCACGTGCCGCGGCCGTCTTGGGCGCGGGGAAACGATCCGGGCTACGAGTGCGAGGTGGGCTGGGTATTGGTGCCGGCCCTGGCTGCCCACAGCAGCGTGACGCGGTCCCGCAGGCCGGCGACGAAGCGCCGGGCCCAGGGCAGGCGCAGCGTCAGCAGCAGGATGACGATCAGGGCATAGATCAACGGCCGCAGGATATTACCCGCCAACCGGAAAAGGTCGCCCTTGGCTGCCAGGGCATAGTGCAGCACGGTGACCGGCACAATGAGGTAGACCAGCTGGTGCAGGCGCTTCCAGCGCTTGCCGAAGCGCACCTTCCAGATGTCGAACGAGGTCATGGCCAGCGGGATGAGCATGAGGAACGCGGCCATCCCGAGCAGGATGTAGGGCTTCTGGATGATGGTCTGTTCGAAGAAGTTCCAGGCGATTCCGTTATCCAGGTCAAGGAAGATCAGCACGTGCATGGTGGCCACCATGAACGCGTAGAGTCCGAAGGTGCGGCTGCGCTTGAGGAGTTCGCGCCAGCCCAGCAGGTGGCTCAACGGCGTGCAGGCCAGCGACAGCACAAGCAGCGTAATGGCGATCCGGCCGGTGCGCTGCTGCATGTCCTGCAGGGGATTGACCGTGAGACGGTGCGTGAAGAAATCGAACGCGATCCAGCCCAGTTCGCCCCACGTGCCGACGTGGATCGCGATCTGCAGAGGCGTATAGGGAAGTTGCTTGATTCGGGCGGCAAGTGTCATGTGGCAACAACGCAGCGCGGAAAAGAAAAGACCCCAGAAGCCTCCCCAGGGCAGCTCGGCCCTGAGTTTACCCGAGGACTTCTGAGGTCTGATAGTCCCAGGTGCGCGACAGCCTAGTAATTGAGCTTTAGATCCATGCCTTGGTAGAGGGAGGCCACCTTGTCGGCGTAGCCGTTGAAGAGCAGCGTCGGCTGCATCGTCAGCTGACCGATGCGCCGCTCGCTGCTTTGCAGCCAGCGTGGATGCGGCACATCGGGATTGACATTGCCGTAGAAACCGTATTCATTGGGCGCGATGGTGTTCCAGAACGTGCTCGGCATCGTGTCCACCAGCTCGATCTTCACGATGGCCTTGATGCCCTTGAACCCATACTTCCACGGCACGACCAGCCGGATGGGAGCTCCATCCGCCGCCGGCAGCGGCGCTCCGTACAGGCCGGTCACCAGTATGGCGAGGTCGTTCATCGCCTCGTCGAGGCGCAGGCCCTCCATGTACGGCCATGGGTACATGCTGTCGCCTTCTCCCGGGAATTGGGTCTTGTCCATCAAGGTGGTGAACTGGACATACTTCGCGGCCGAGGTCGGCTCCACCGCCTTCAGGAGACTGGCGAGCGGGAAACCCTGCCAGGGGATGACCATGCTCCAGGCCTCGACGCAGCGCAGGCGGTAGATGCGGTCTTCCTGCGGAAACATCTTGATGAGGTCATCAATCGCGAAGGTCTTCGGATTGTTGACCAAGCCGCTGACCTCCACGCTCCACGGATGGGACTTAAAGCCCTCAGAGAGCGGCGCGACCGCGTCCTTGGCCGTGCTGAACTCATAGTAGTTGTTGTAGTGCGTGATGTCGTCGTAGCTATTGAGGGGCGCTCCCAGTTCGTCGGTCTTGCCGGCGTAGGCCCCGGCGCTGGCCGGCACGTCGCTCCCCGATCCACTACTGCCAGCCGCGGTCGGGGCGCAGGCTGCCAGGAGAGCGGTGCCGGTGAGAATGCCGGCAGTCCGAAGGAAGTCGCGGCGGTTCAGATACACGGACTTGGGCGTGATTTCCGAGGGAAGAACCGGAATGGACGGATATATGTCGGTCATATGCACCTCAATCCTAAGGATAGGCTTCCGCCAGTAAGGACCGTATGTTCTGTTCGGTCTCGCCGTAGTCCCCCTCGCCGATATGGACATAACGAATGTGATCACGCCTATCGATCAGGTACAGCGTCGGCCAGTAGTTGTTCCGATAGGCGTTTCAGGTCATTCCGTCGTTGTCCTGGGCAACGAGATACAGGATGCCTTCCTGCGCGACGGCTTGCTTGAGCGCGTTCAGATCGCGTTCGAAGCCGAACTCCGGGAAATGATTCCCGATGAGCACGAAGCCCTGATCCTTGTACGCGGCGTACCAGCTCTTGAGCCAGGGTATGACGTGTTGGCAGTTGACGCAGTCAAAGGTCCACATTTCCAGGCCCACGACCTTGCCGCGCAGGTCCGCCAGTCGCAGCGCCGAGTTGGTGTTGAGCCAGACCGTGTTGGTCAGCTCCGGAGCCGGGCCGAGGTCCGGTAGAGTGGTGGTTCGGGATGTGATGCTGGAGGTCACTTTGCTTCCAATTGCGCCCGGCGCACAGGAGGTTAGTCCCAAGAGCAATAGAGCCAGCCAATAATGCTTCATTTACAGCACTAGGATGTGGCGATTTGTGCGAATCTTCCTTATGGAAGGCTTACGAGAGGCTGAGAGTTCCCTAATGAACGGCCGCCGAGGAGCTTCAGAAAGGAAGGCCGAGCTTCAGACCAGGTCAAAGGATTCGCCGCGGCGGTACGTCCTTGAGGTGCCGCCGTGATAGAGCGTGACCTGCCCGGACCCGTACACGCTCCAGGCGCTACCCTGGTCGTCAATCATGCCCGTCCGCTCATCAACTCCGATCAATGTTGCAGCCGGCAGCGCCTGGAGAAGTCGAGGCGACCAGGCACGGCCAAAGCCGTTATGGTGCGGCAGGACGCAGGCACGCTCCAGAACGTTCAAGCCGGGGCGGACCTGAGCGGACTCTGGATCATAGTAGTACTGGCATAGGACCATGGCACCTGCGCTGCTTCCACCGAAGACGGCTCCGTCCGCGTAGGCCTGCATCACAGCCTCCCCGGCGAGGCTTCCGCGCAGCGTCTCGGCAAGGTGGCGCGGAAATCCGCCGAGCATGTAGATCAGGCGCGCATGGCGCAGGCGCTCCACAAGCGCTGGGTCGTTTGCGCTGGCCTGGTCGATGACTGGGACTATGTCGACACTCGTGGCTCCGAGGGAGCAAAACCATCTCCAGCCGTTGCGCCCGGCGCGATCCTGATTGTTGTCGGGTGCAGCTGCCGTCGGGAGGATTGCGATGGGAACGCCGGGGCCGCCTGCCAGGCGGATGGCCTGCCGATCGGGCTCGGACATGGCCCCGCCGAACTCAGCCCCGCCTTCCAGCAAGAGATGGCCGGTAGTCATTATCCTGAAATTCCTGACAGTACTGTAAGTTTCATTGCATCTCTGCGACCGGAGTCGTAGAATGTAGGTAACCGAGGGGGGTGCTCAGTGCAGCGAAGTCGGGGAGAAAGGAGGATGCGACATGTTGTTTGCTTATCATACCCGCACGGCACAGGGCCATGCGAGCGGACAGGGCTTGGTTGAATACGCTCTGATCATTGTTTTGGTTGCCATCGTTGTTATTGCGGCCCTTCTGATTCTCGGCCCGGTGGTCGGCAACGCGTTCAGCACGGTAAACAACAGCCTGACAAGCATCTAGAAGCAAAGCGCTTGCTGAAGGGTCCTGTCACCCGACAGGACCCTTCCTTATTAAGCGGGGAAACCTGCCGCCAATCCGGACGGGCGACCATGATTTTGATGCGGGGGCTTCATAACGCAATATCTGGTGCGGGGACAAAATTGACGGTGCGGAGAGAGGATCGGAGCCGCGGCTCAATCGGCTACAGGGAGCCCAGCCGCATTTGGAAGAAGCGCGTCGGAATTTTATCACCGCCGATTGGGGCAGCCGTCACATGCCTTTGATCAGTCCACCCGGCTGACACGACCGGCAGAAATTCGTGATGCGCTGGTTGGCGCCGACCAGAGAGATGGGCGTCCCGCAGCGCGGGCACGGCTCGCCGGTCTTCATGTGGACAGCCAGGAAGTCGCGCGGCTTGAGGTGGATGTTTTCCTGCATTTCGAGACGCACCTTGTCAACGGCCTCAGCAAGCGTGGAGCGCATTGCCGCGTAGAGCCGGTCCACCTCGTCAGGCGTCAGCTGAGTCCGTTTGCGGTAGGGATGCAGGCGGGCCGCCCAAAGGATCTCGTCGGCATAGGCGTTGCCGATCCCGGCGATGAACTCGCCGCGAGTGAGGATGCCTTTGATCTCACCCCGGAAGGGCTTCAGACGGGAGCGGAATGTCTCGAGGGAAACGTCAAAAGGTTCGGGACCGAGGCCGGCGTAGTCGGGCACTATATCCAGATCGCGTGTCAGGTAGAGCTGCCCCATCTGTTTCTGATCGACATACCGCAGCTGATGCCCATCGGAGAGCGAAAAGACCAGGTGGGTCTTGGGAAGACGTTTTTCAGAGGCGGAGGCCAATTGCAGGCGACCAGTGAGCTTGGGGTTGATGGCCAGGAAGAGCCGATCGGGCTCCGGCTCAAAAGAGAAGACCAGGAATTTGCCGCGACGATCGACGGCCGCGATCTTTGCCCCGCTCAATGTTGACCGGAAATCGCGACCCGTCAGGTCGCGGGCCACGATCGGCCCGCCGGGAGGCAGGACGAGCACCTCGCTGATGGTCTGGCCTAATACGCGGCGGTGAAGGACTTCGCGGACGACTTCAAGTTCAGGCAGCTCGGGCATGAAAGGAATTTGCCGATCACGAGAATGAATTGTGCAGCGGTGCGGCGATCAAGTCGCGCCGGGCCTCAATCCAATCTCAGGATTAATTCCTCGACAGGCTCGCCGGGGATGCCCGAGAGGTCCGGTCCGAGCCGACGATGCGGAATCCACATTTCTCGAGGACGTGGCGTGAGGCAGCGTTGTGTTTGGCGACGTGGGCATAGATTGGCCGCCGGGTGACGCAGCCCAGCATCGATAGCAGGGCCCGGGTGGCGACGCCCTTGCCCCAGAATTCCCTGCCAAGCCAGTACCCGACCTCCCGGCGGTCATCCTGATCCCAGCTCACGATGTTCCCGGCCACCTGCCCGTCGCAGAGTATGGTCTTCAACGTGTTCGTCTTATCGGCCATGATCCGGGCCCAGTGTTTCATGAACGGATCCCTGGCGCGGGCCGGGAAGGCGGCCATGTCCGTCGCCTCTGGATCAAGCTGCTGCGCGAAGAAGGTTGGGAGGTCCGCCTCGATCACATCCCGCAGAAGGACCTCACCCGCCGACGGATCGCTCATCGGGCTACTTTCTCTCGTCCCGCACCCACATCTGTTTGCCGTCCGTCATGACCTCGATCCGGCCATTCAGGTCGGTACGCAACACGGAGTAGCCCGACAGTGCATCCAATGTGTCCTTGTCGGGAAGGCCGTCCGGGTCGGCAGCCGAGACACTGATCACGACCAGCCGGGGGTTCAAGTTCTTCAGCCAGTCCGGAGGTGTAAGTTGAGCGTAGCCGCTCTGCGCCAGGAGCAGCACGTCGACAGGGCCCACGACGGCGCCATACTGGAGCTGCGTAAGCGTGTTGAGATCCTCCCCGATCGGCAGGACGGCGCGGAAGGAGTTCCACTCGACCAGCAGGGTCGCGCCGCTGGTCGAAGCGTGCAGAACCTTGAGCCTGCCGCCGTTGCCGAGATCAAGTGCCTGACCGGTCTCGGCGCGCTGAACCGGGACCGAGTGATCGTCCAACCATTGCATGACCTCACCTGAGGAGAACGAGGCCTGCGCGTTGCCTGCGAACAGGACGTTCTCGGGAGGATAGCGGGGTAGGAGGCGCGGCAGCGAGGCAACCTGATTCTCGTCGGTCGAGGCCAGCACCAACCAGTCGAGACGATGATCGAGGGGCGAGAGTCTTCGTCCGAGTCCATCGGACACGGTCGAAGTCGAAGGGCCGCCGTTGATCAGGATGTCCCGGCCTCCGGGAGTCTCGATCACTACGCCATCAGCAGAGCCGACATCGAGAAAGGTGATGTGCATCCTGCCATCGGGCGCGGCGGCCACCAGGCGCCAGATGAACAACGTACAAATCAACAGTGCCAGGGCGAATGCAGTCAGGGAGAGGAACGGGAAGCGTTCGCGCAGTGAGTTGAGCATAGTTTTCAGCTGGGGGCCGGCGAAAGTCACGGCGAACAGCGCCGCGTAGAAGAGAATAACGAAGGCGAGCGAGAAGCCACCGAGGTAGATGACGCCATGAGGCACGCTGTCGAAGAGCTCGACCACGCGGACGGTGTAAGCGGTCAGCGGCCAAGCGATCCATGCGGCCAACTGGCCGAGAGGGTAAACGAACAGGCTGATGAAGACTGCCAGGCCGCCGAGGATCATCACCAAGGGTTGGGCAGGAAGAATGAAGGGGTTGGCTATGAAGGAGATCAGGCTGATCTGCTGAAACTGGTAGGCGACGATGGGAAGCGTGGTCAGCTGCGCGGCAAGGGTCAGCAGGACGAACTCTCCCAGCAGCGTGGCGAGCTTCTGCGCGTCGGAAGCCGGGAAATGGCGGCTGATGAAACGTTCGGCCGCGGACTGGAAGGGGCCGCCGTAAAGGATCAGGCCCAGGGTTGCGAAGAAGGATAGCTGAAAACCCACGTCCCAAAGGCTGAGGGGAGTGAAGAAAGCCAGGAAGGCCGCCGTGAATGCCAACGCGGTAAGCCCGTCCTGACGGCGGCCCGCCTGGAGCGCGAAGATCGAGAGAGCGCCCATGAAGGCGGCCCGAAACACCGACGGTCCCCCGCCGACCAACACGGTATAGAAGAAGATTCCCGGCAGCGCAAGGAGCGCGCCGAGCCGCGGACCGAACAAGCGGCCAAAAAGCCACGTGAAGACGCCGGCCAAGATGGCGATGTTGAAGCCCGAGATGGCAATGATGTGCGCCGTTCCGGTATCGATGAAGGCCTGTTCCAGGCGAGCCGGCAGACCCGAGTCCACGCCCAGCAGGATGCCCGCGAGGAGCGAGGCCTCCGGATCGAGGAAGAGGCGATACACGTTTCCAAGCGATGCGTCCCGCAGAGAGTAGATCGCAGCCAGGATCGGATTGGCCGTGGTGCCCGGCAAGAGCGTGGCCTCGGCGCTGCTCATGTAGCTGAGGATGCCCTCGCGGGCCAGGTAATCGCGGTAGGAGAAATCCTCGTTCTCGGGAGGTGCCAGAAGCCGGCCGCGCAGCCGCAGGTTGTCACCGTAGTGGTAGGTTTGGTTCGGGCCAACCCGGGCCAACACCAAGCCGCTGACCTTGAACTGGTCTAGGCCGGTATCCACCTGGGACGCCTGCAGGCGCAGATCGGTGTAGGTGTCACGATAGTCGGGCGGCTGAACCAGTGTGCCGGTAATCAGCAGGTCATACTGGCGATCGTTGAACCCTGAGATCTGCGAGCTCGTGCTACCGGGGAGCGTGGATTGGAGGCGCGCGGCACCCAGGAGGAGGGCGACCACGCAAGCAGAGATCAGATCGACCGTGGAGACCTGGAGCGGGGGGAGGCCTGCGGGAAGGCGAATTAAGCCAAGATGAGTGCTGAGGCGGTGCAGCAGGATCGCCAGCACAAGGGTGAGCAGGGCAAGGATCAGCCAAACGTAGAGGGGAACGGCCAACAGTTTTGCGAGCACGATGCCTGCGATGAACCCCAATGAGACCCATAGCAGCGGTCGAGGCATGCGAGGATTGTACAATGAAAGTGCTGCACTCCCGCCGTCAAGGGACCGTCGAAACGCAAACGTTATAATGGCATCGATGCTGGGAAATGAACTGATCCTTGTCACAGGCGCGACCGGTTATATCGGGGGCAGGCTGGTACCCAGGCTGTTGGATGCGGGCTATCGCGTGCGCTGCCTGGTGCGCGATCCGGCGCGAGTGGAGGGCAGGCCGTGGAGTGGGCGGGTGGAGCTCGCGACGGGCGACGCGCTGGACCCGGAGTCGCTCCAGGCCCCCTTCCGGGATGTGTCCGCGGCCTACTACCTGATCCATGGGATGCAGGGTGGAAAAAGCAACGCCGAACGCGACCTGAGGGCGGCGCGCAATTTAGCAGCAGCGGCAGAGAGTGCCAGTGTCCAGAAGATGATCTACCTGGGCGAGCTGGTCGACCCGACGGCGAACTTATCGCCCTATCTCCGTTCGCGGCATGAGACCGGCTACCTGTTGCGCCAGAGCCCGGTGCCGGTGACGGAGTTCCGGGCAGGCATGATCGTCGGATCGGGCAGCGCCTTGTTCGAGATGATCCGCTACCTGGCCGAGCGCGAGCCCGTGCTGGTCTGCCCGGCTTGGTTCTTCTCGCTGGCGCAGCCCATCGGCATCCGGGATGTGCTGGAATACCTGATCGCGGCGCTCAAGACTCCGGAAAGCTCGGGCAAGCTGGTCGAGATCGGCGGGCCCGACGCGGCTGACGTATGCGGATATGCTGCTGGGTTATGCAAAACTGCGCGGGTTGAAGCGGGTGCTGATCCGAACTCCGGTCAATGCGCCGCGGCTCTCGGCCTACTGGGTGCACATGGTCACGCCGATCCACTGGCGCACCGTGCTGCCGCTGATTGAGGGACTGCGGGCGAGCCTGATCGTCCACGACAGCGAGGCCAGGGAACTCTTCCCGGCGATCCAGCCCATGGACTTTCAGTCCGCGGTCCGGGCGGCATTGGGACGTGTGCAGAGCGACCTGGTAGAGACGTCATGGTCGGATGCGCTGGTCAATTCGGCAGGGGATGCACGGCCGTACAAGTTCGCGATCGAAGAAGGCATGATGCTCGCGCGACGTACATTGGCGGTGGATACGCCGCCAGCGGCCGTGTTCCGGGCTTACACGGGTGTGGGCGGCGCGCGCGGCTGGCTGTTCATGGACTGGGCGTGGGCGCTGCGCGGCTGGATGGACAAGGCCCTGGGCGGCGTTGGGATCCGCCGCGGCCGCCGCCATCCGGACGACATCCGCCCTGGCGAATCGCTCGACTTCTGGCGTGTGGAGGCGGTGGAGAAAGACCGGCTGATGCGGCTGCGGGCCGAGATGAAGGTCCCGGGGAAGGCCTGGCTGCAGTTCGAATCGACAGCTCAAAAGGAGGGCAAGACGCTGTTGACCGAAACGGCGTACTTCGCTCCGCGGGGATTCTGGGGATTCGTGTACTGGTACGCGATGTGGCCGTTCCATGCCTTTCTGTTTGATGGCCTCATCCGCCAAATCGCGGCACGCGCCCGCATGCTTGACAGGATCTGATGGGCCAAGCGGGCGGCGGGCTCATTCTGGTAACGGGTGCGAATGGGTACATTGCCAGCCGGCTGATCCCCCGACTGGTGGAGCGGGCCTGGCGCGTGCGTGCCATGGCCCGCGACCCGCGCTCCTTAAGGGACGGGCCTGGACACAGCGTGTGGAGGTGATGGCGGGGGATACCAGGGAATCTGCCAGCCTGGCCGCGGCGATGGAGGGCGTGGAGACGGCGTACTACCTCATCCACAGTATGTCCACCGGACGCGGTTATGTGCAGGTTGAAAGGGAAAGCGCGAAGCGATTTGCCGCGGCGGCGGAAGCGGCCCGGGTGCAGCACATCATCTACCTGGGCGGACTGGCCGATTCGAACGCAAAGAACATTGCGCCGCACATGCGCTCACGGATCGAGACCGGCGAGATCCTGCGACAAGGCCGGGTCCCGGTGACGGAGTTGCGAGCCGGGGTGATCGTCGGGCCAGGCAGCATCTCATTTGAGATGATCCGCTTCCTGACCGAATTCTTTCCGATCCTGCCGGGACCAAGTTGGCTGCGCAACAGGGTCCAGCCGATAGCCGCCAGCAACGTCATCGATTATCTCGTCGCGTCCCTGGAGCACCCCGAGGCCCGCGGAGGCATCTACGAGGTGGGCGGCCCCAACCGGATGCTGTACGCGGATACCATGCTGCAATACGCGAGACTGCGCGGACTCAAGCGGTGGCTCTTCACTCTGCCCGGGATCCCGATTTGGCTGATGGCTCGTGTGGTGGACCAGCTGACACCGGTGCCCCGTGCGATCGCGGCGCCGCTGGTCGGCGGGCTGCAATCCGACTCGATCGTGCTCGACGATTCGGCCCGGCGGCGCTTCTCCGAGGTTGAGTTGATCCCCTACAGCGGTGCGCTGAAAGCCGCCTTGGCAGAGCTCGCCACTGGCAGAGTTGAACGGGTTTGGCAGGGCGCCTCGAGGATGTCGTTCGGCTGAAGCACGAAGGATTCTTCATTGATCATTGCCGCCTTGAGGTCAGCGCCAGCGCCGAGACTGTGTTCGGCATCGTGACGGCTCTGGGTGGCGCGAACGGCTGGCCCTACGCGAACTGGTTGTGGCAACTGCGAGGATGGCTCGACAGCCTCGTGTCCGCGCGAGGAACGCGACGGATCCTATCCGGGGATCAGCGGCAAGTCGCGGGCCGGGTGAATGGACCGGCAGATCCTCCACTTAATCCTGGCGACCAAGTAGGCTACTATACAGTTGAGGCGGTCGAAGAGGCCTACATGCTCCGATTGCATTCGGAGCTGCGGGCTCCGGGAGAAGGCTGGATGGAATGGCGGGTGGAGAGACGGTCCGACCAGTCGTCGGTCCTGACGCAGACCGCATTCTTTGCGCCGCGGGGCTTGCCCGGACTGCTGTACTGGTCACTGCTTGGCCCCGCACACCAGCTGGTCTTTCGTGGATTGATCCGGGCGATCGGGATGCGCAGCGAGGTCAAATGAAATCCGCTGTGGGTCTGGCGGCGGCACTCGCCCTGCTGCTCGTCGTGGCTTTCCTGCCACTGCCGTTGCATCCATACCTCGATTTTCAAGTCATGTATCACGCTGACATGGGCCTGCTGCGAGGCATCCCCGTGTATGACCATGCGGGCCAGGTGCACATGATCGCGCAGCTGGCGAACGTACCTCCGGAGCAGGTCTTCGTCGTGCCGTTCCCGTATCCGCCGTGGTACGCATTGGTCACCGTGTGGCTGGCCCTGCTGCCGATCGACGTGGCCGCGCGGGTTTGGTTCGGGCTCAACCTGATCATGCTGTGCCTGTGCCTATGGGCGCTGACGGACGGTCTGCCGCGCGTGAGACGCCTGGGCCTCGCGCTCCCAGCCGTCGTTTTTCCGCCAGTGCTCGGAAGTCTGTTCGTTGGACAATATGCCTTTCCCGTGCTACTGGGCGCGGTACTTCTCAGTCGGGCACTACAACGCAAGAGCGCGCTGCTGGTGGCCGTTTCGGCAGCGCTGCTGACATTCAAGCCACACCTTGGCGGGCTTATCTTGCTGATCACCGCAGTCTATCTCTGGTCGCGCAGGGAGGATCTTGGCCGGCGGGCACTGCCGGGGCTGCTGATCACCGGCGCGGGCCTGTTCGCGCTCGGGTTCGTGGCGTCGCCAGCCTGGCCGGCTGCGTATGTCCGGTCGTTGACAGGTTTCGAAAGCCTGCCAGGCGTGCCGCAGTGCTACCAATGCGCCGGTCTCTCCGTGGTGCTTGGCAATATCCTGGGCGGCGGATTCGGACCCGCGGTCGTGGCCGCGGCGGCGCTGCTCGTGCTGCTCACTGCATGGCTGGCAACAAAGTGGGGCAGGCTGAACGAACGGCCGGAGTGGCTGGTCGCTGCAGGGGCGCTTGTCACGCTGCTGGTCAGTCCGTATCTGCTGAACTATGACTACGTGCTGCTGCTCCTGCCGTTCGCGGTACTGGGGGCCGAGGCCCGCGGGCTCGATTGGGCGTGGGTGGGGCTGGCGTACGCTCTGCCATTCGTCGCACTGAGCCTATACGGCACCGCGGGGAACATATCCCTAGTCGCAGCGGCGCTGATTCTGTTCATTCACTTCCCGCGCCGGTTGGTTCGGCCGTCCGCTGCAGGCTCAGAAGGTCGATGATTCGGTGACGCCCGCAGCACATACGAGCGAGAAACTCCGGGCACGGGCGCCGCGGATTCCGGGGGCGGTTGCACGCTGAGTCAAGCGCCGCCGAACAGCTTGTTGATGATTACGGCGATCTGCCGTAGCTGATGCAGGGCATCCCCCGGCGCTACTATTGACTGAGTTTCGGGATGAGAAGCGATGTTCCGTAGGCCACGGATGCCTTCCCACCTGATCTTCTCGCCAGCAGGGATTACTGATTTGGCAATGAGGAAGTCAACCTTGCCGGCGAAGGTTCGCATATTTGTGGGCGCGGATAACGATCTGCATTTGATAGTTACGGCAGTTTCCGCAACTCTGAAGAGCTGTTCGTACGTCAGAGTATAGAGTGGATAAAAGAAGTATCCGTAACACATAGCTCCGCGGGCCACCTCGTATAAAGCTCTTACCTCTCGGGGCACAGTTTCGCTAAGTCGAGGCTCGAGAATATCAGCAAGTAGATCGTCGGAGGTGATTTGCTCCGGTCCGCGCGGCGTAAGCTTGACAAACCCAGCGAGAATGGGATCCGGGTCGAGCCAGTTTTCACGTGTGATGTTCTTGAAGCCAAATTCGCCCACTGAGTTCTCCTATACTCGGTGATTCGCACCTGGGTTCATGATGAAAGCCTCTGGGTTCTATCCAGCCTGTTTTGGCGCATGGTCAATTCGCAGCAAGAAATGAAGGGACTCATGCCTTGAATTCCTCGCTGCCGAAGAACCGCCGCGAGTCCGGCAGCGGAAGAAAATACTCGGAGTTGGGCAGAGAATACTTGTTCTCCTTCAAGATCCAAAAGTACAGATTCTCGAGACGATCTGGGCAGATCTTGAGGCCAGTTCCTCCCGCCAGAGCAAAAGAATTCTTCACAAACAACGGTCTAATCTCATCGAAAATCAAGGGCGCGTAATCATACAAGCCGCCAACCATGGCGGTAGTCGCGCCAACAATGAGGTCCGCGAGCTGCAGCTGTCGGATCATATGAGATGGGGCGGTTAGAATGTTGAGTAACACTCGTTCCGGCATGACAAATTCCGTCCCCAGTCGCACCCGGTTTAGGAACGATGCTAAGAACTGGTCCTCCTCACGGCGGCCACCGCCTGGCCGGTCTGCGACTACGATGCCATTCCTATTCTGTTTCGAGAACAGGATCGTAATCCTTTCAAAAGCATAGCTGAGACAATGTTGAAACGCCGTGTCTCCCTTCAGGGAGCTATGCCCCTCAGCCCAGGTTACGACTAGGGCCTCTGCTTCAAATTCGCCTAGCGCCCTCATAAGGCGTGCATAACATTGCTTGCGAGCTTCATCCACTAGGTTCGAGTAGATCCAGTTGTCTCTGGCTGGAGACCACTTAATCTCGGTATCCGGTGGTATTCCGAATTCTTTGGCGATGCCATCGACAGCAAGCCCCAAGGGTCTGATTGCCTGCTCATTTAGGAGAAAACCGCCGAACGACACAAGACGCCCCATCGTGGGTCGTCTCCCTCGCTGGCTGGAATCATCGGCAAAGAAGACTTCCATCTAAGAGCTGCGATTCGAAAAAGCAGTCATCTGAATGACGCCTTCAGCGAGTGCGACTGCCCAGACACGGATGGAAGCCACTTGCTTCAGTGCCATCGCACGTTTCCGACGGATCCGGCCCGGGCGTGAGTGGACTTCTTCACGAATTATCGCGCTTTTCCACCGAACGACGCCTGAGTGTGAGCCGCAGGGTCGCTGGCTATCCTCTACTTGACGTTTCCTTCAGCGGGGCATACAATCCCTTGACAATCGAATATGGCCAGAAGCGGCGAAGCCGGTGCAAATCCGGCGCTGTCGCGCAACTGTTAGGCTGGATAGGCAACTAGTCTCGTAGTCGAAATGTGGTGTTGCTGACTATGAGACGACGAACGATTGACTACAACTCCAGCCAAGTCAGGTCGCCCGCCCTGGCCAGTTCACCACACTCTCGCGCAAAGGAGGTGGAGGACAACTGCCCTGGTAATTTGCCTCTCCAACCTCCCCGGTCGATGACTGGGGATTTTGATTTCTTTATCAATCGCGGAGAAACCCGATGATGCGAAAATTGCTTGTTACAAGTCTGATGGTCATGCTGCTCGCCGGATGCGCGCCTGCCGTCAACCCGCAACCCGCGGCAACGGCCGCGCCGGCGGCCACGGTGCAGGCCTCACCCACGGTCGCCCCTGTGCCTCCTGCACAGGTGCAGAAGCAGACGATGGGCGCCGCGACCTACACCGATGGGCTTGGCCGGAAGGTGACGCTGGCACAACCCGCTCAACGTGTGGTTTCTCTGGCGCCATCCAACACGGAGATCCTGTTCGCGATCGGAGCTGGGGCACAGGTAGTCGGCCGCGAACTCATTCTCGGACTACCCGACCGAGGCCAAGAATGTGCCGGACATCGGCGGAAGTCTTTCGACGCTGAACGCCGAGGTGATCCTCTCCAAGCAACCGGAGCTGGTGCTAGCCACGCCGCTCACCGCTCCGGAACAGGTCGCCGAACTTGCCAAAGCCGGACTGACAGTCTATGTGCTTCCCAATCCGAAGACATTTGAGGACCTGTATGCGAACCTTGAGACTGTCGGCAAACTGACCGGTCACGAAAACGAAGCTGCCGGCTTGGTGGCCTCCCTGAAAGCACGGGTCGAAGCGGTGGCCGGCAAGGTCGGCAACGTGACCACGCGGCCGATCGTATACTACGAGCTGGACTCAACCGATCCGAGCGCGCCCTATACGTCCGGACCGGATACGTTCATCGATCTGATCATCCGCGAGGCGGGCGGCGAGAATTTCGGCACGAACCTCAAGGGGGAGTGGGTGCAGATCAGTATTGAGGAGCTGCTGTCAAGGCAGCCCGACATGATCCTGCTGGGCGACAGCCTCTACGGCGGAGTGACGGCCGACATGGTCAAGACCCGCGCCGGATGGGATGCGCTGAACGCGGTCAAGCAGGGCAAGCTCTACGCTTTCGACGATAACCTGGTCAGCCGGCCCGGTCCGCGGCTGGTGGACGGGCTGGAATCGATCGCGCATCTGCTGCACCCGGACATATTCCCGTAGGGTGGTCATGGGCTTTAGGCGTGCGCTCCTGATCAGTCTGCTCGTGCTGCTGGCCGCGTTGATACTCAGTGTGGCCATCGGGCCGATCTACATTCCGCCGCAAACGGTGGTTGCCCTGCTGATCGAACGACTGGGCGGCGCAATACGGCAAGTGGATCCAACGGGAGTATTCGGCACCATCCTGTTCGAGATCCGGCTGCCGCACGCATTGCTGATCTTTCTGACCGGCGCGGCCCTAGCGGGAAGCGGGGCAGGCTATCAGGGCCTATTCCGCAACCCGCTGGCCGACCCATACCTGATCGGCGTCGCCTCGGGGGCCGGCCTCGGCGCCGTCATTGCAATGAGCATCCACTGGCCGGCAGACTTGGCGGGCCTGTACGTAGTTCCCGCGGCAGCCTTCATCGGCGCGGTCGTGACCGTGATGATCGTCTACGGACTGGCGCGGATCGGAAAGAGCCTGCCGACCACAACACTGATCCTGGCGGGTGTCGCGATCAGTTCATTCGCGACGTCGCTGATGTCCTTCCTGATGCTGCGCTCAAACGATGAGTTGCGCCGCGCCACGGGCTGGCTGCTGGGCGGGTCGCTGATGAGCGGGTGGCAGCCGGTGCTGGCCGTGTTGCCCTACGTTTGCCTGGGACTGCTGGTGCTGCTGGCATCGGGTCACGCGTTGAATGTGCTGCAGTTCGGCGAGGAGCAGGCCAGCCAGATGGGACTGCCCGCGGAGCGGGTGAAGCTCTGGCTGATCCTGGCTGCTTCGCTGACCACGGCCGCGGCTGTATCCTTCTCCGGTATCATCGGGTTCATCGGGCTGATCGTCCCGCACCTCGTCCGGCTGCTGTGGGGTGCGGACTATCGCCGGCTGATGCCGCTATCGATCGTCAGCGGCGGGACCGCCTTGCTGGTGGCAGACCTGCTTTCACGCGTGGTGCTGGCGCCACAGATCCTGCCGGTGGGCATCGTCACGGCCCTGGCCGGGGCTCCCTTCTTCCTGTGGATCCTTAGGCGGGCGAAGCACCAGGGTTATTGGTGAGGATGAGGCGTCAACACAATGGAAACGGTCATAGTTGAACCACAGGACGCCTCGTTCGGGCTCCCTCTCGAGAAGGTGTTCAGGGAAGATCGTTTCCGCCTTTGTGAGCTGATGGTGGTCTGACCATGCTGAAGATCGAGAACCTGACGGTGGCGTATGACTCGCGCCGCATCCTGCACGGCGTTTCATTCAACGTCGATACGGGAGAGATCGTGGCCTTGATCGGGCCGAACGGCGCGGGCAAGTCGACGCTGATCCGGGCCGTGAGCGGCGTGGTACCGATCGAGAGCGGCGAAGTATGGATCGATGGGAAGAGCCTGAGGCGATTGTCAACGATGGAACGGGCGCGGCAGCTGGCGGTGGTGCCGCAGGCGCGCAACCTGCCGCCAGCCTTCACGGTCTACGAGTCGATCCTGCTGGGGCGGACACCTTACCTGGGCTGGTTCGGCCGCGCCGGCCCGGCTGACCACGAGCGGGTACGGTATGCGCTCGAACGCACGCAGATGCTGCCCCTGGCTGAGAGACGGGTGGGTGAACTCTCGGGCGGTGAACAGCAGCGGGTGCTGCTGGCGCGCGCCCTGGCACAAGAGACGCCGGTCCTGCTGCTGGATGAGCCGATCACCCATCTGGACCTGCAGCACCGGGAGAAACTCATCCGCTTGATCCGCGAGCTGGCCGTCCACAAGGAGCTGGCAGTGCTCATGGTATTGCACGACTTGAACCTGGCAGCCATGTACGCGGACCGGATCGCGCTGCTGGTGGACGGACGGTTCGAGGCCATCGGGGCGCCGTCCGAGGTGCTGACCGAGGCGAACCTAACCCGCATCTACGAGATACGCGTGCGCGTGATCCCACACCCGGAGTACGGCGTCCCGCTGGTGCTGCCGGATGGAAGGGACAAGGACATGCCATGAGACAGGGCACGGGCATAGCAAGCGGGCACAGTCATGAAACTTGAAGAATTGATCTCCGCCGTGCAGCCACTGGACGAGGCCGCTATGGAGGCTGCCCGGAGGCGACAGGATCAACTCACGAAACCACAGGGAAGCCTGGGGAGGTTGGAAGATATCTCGATCCAGGTGGCAGGCATGGTCGGATCTCCGACGCCGCCCGGTCTCCAGAAGAAGGTGGTGGTAGTGATGGCGGGCGACCACGGCGTGGTAGCAGAGGGTGTCAGCGCGTACCCACAGGACGTGACCGCCGAGATGGCATTGAATTTCCTGCGAGGAGGTGCGGCGATCAATGTGTTTGCACGGCAGGCAGGGGCACGCGTAGTCGTGGTTGACATGGGCATCGCGGCCGATCTCCCCGCTCAGCCCAGGCTGACCGTCCGCAAAGTTGGCAGGGGCACAGCCAACCTCGCCAGAGGTCCCACGATGACTCGAGGGCAGGCTGAGGAATCGATTCTGGCAGGCGCGGAAGTTATCAACGAAGAGATCGGACGCGGGCTGGATATCCTGGCCACAGGCGACATGGGGATCGGCAACACAACCCCAAGCGCGGCGATCGCGGCTGCAATCCTCGGAGTGCCGGCGGAGGCAGTCGCCGGCCGCGGCACCGGCGTGGATGAGGCGGGATTGAGGCGCAAGATGGAGGTTATCCAGCGCGGTCTCGAAGTCAACCGACCCGATGGCGGCGACGGCTTGGACGTGCTGGCCAAGGTGGGTGGCTTCGAGATCGGTGGATTGGCGGGCGCGATGCTGGCGGCCGCTGCGGGCCGCAAGCCGGTGGTGATCGACGGATTCATTTCGGGTGCGGCCGCCATGATCGCGGTCAGGCTCGCGCCGGCAGTGCGCGGCTATCTAATCGCCGGGCACATATCGGAAGAGCGCGGTCACCGCCTCATGCTGGAGTGGCTCCAACTCAGACCACTGCTGGACCTGAACCTGCGGCTGGGCGAAGGAACCGGTGCCGTTCTGGCCGTGCATCTGGTGGAGGCAGCCTGCCTGGCATTGAACGAGATGGCGACGTTCGGTGAGGCCGGCGTCTCAGAAAAGAATCAGTAGGCATTGTATGGTGGCGTTGATCGCTGCGCTTCAGTTCCTGCTGGTGTCTCCGGTCTTTATCCGGCGGGAGTTCACGCCGCAGGAATTGGGACGGGCGACCGGCTTCTATCCACTGGTGGGTCTTATGCTGGGCGGCCTGCTGGCGGGCGCCGACTTTCTGCTCGGTCACCTTCTTCCGGTGCAGGTGCGCTCCGCACTTGTCCTGGCGCTATGGTTGGTGCTCACCGGTGGGCTGCACTTTGATGGCTTTCTCGATGCCTGTGACGGCCTGCTGGGAGGTTCCACGCCCGAACGCAGGATGGAGATCATGCGCGATGAGCACACAGGCGCGTACGCACTGGCAGGGGGCGCGCTGCTCCTCTTAGTTCTGTTCAGTTCACTGAACTCAATCGCGAGCGAGCGCTGGGCAGCCCTGCTGCTAGCGCCGGTGTTGGGGCGCTGGGGCATGACGCTGGCAATGGTTGCGTTCCCATATGCAAGGCCGGCCGGATTGGGCCGGGATATCAAGGATCACGCAACTCTTGCGCAGGCAATCCTCGCCACGCTCACGGGAGTGGCGGCCGTGGCGGGCCTCACCTGGGCGCTGCGGGCGTATACGCCGCTGGCCGCGCTGCTAGGTGCAACGCTTGTCGGGGTGCTGAGCACAGCATTCATACTTCGCCGCATACCTGGAATGACAGGCGATACATATGGAGCAATCAATATGCTGATCGAAACCGCAGTCCTGCTGACCTTCGTGGCGGTCCCATGGGCCTGAGACTGTTGCTCGTGCGCCACGGCCAAACAGCCTACAACGCTGAGGCACGCTTCATGGGTCAGCTGGATGTCCCGCTGGACGAAACCGGGCGGGCGCAGGGGCAAGCTGTCGCGAACCGCCTGGCTGAGGAGCGGCCGGCAGTGATCTACAGCAGCAACCTGAGGCGCGCCAGGGAAACGGCGGTTGCCATCCAGGCAGCCATCCCATCCCACCCCGAAGTGAGAATTGACGACCGGCTGAGCGAGATGCATTTCGGCGATTGGCAGGGGAAGAAATACGCCGAGATCCAGGCGCAAGACCCAGAGACATTGGCCAAGTGGGAATCAGACCGATTGCATGGGGGTCCACGCAACGGGGAAACGCTGGCAGTCTATGCCGTGCGGATCCGGGCGGCGTACGAGGATATCTGCAGGGGTTACCCTGATCAGACGGTGGTCGTCGCGGGCCATGGGGGGTCGATCCAGGTGCTCCTTGTGCTCGCGCTGGGTTTGCCGCTTGAGAGCTACGCGAAGCTCTATGTGGCGAATGCCTCGTTGTCCGAGCTACGGGCATACGAGACAGGTGCGACCCTCTATCTCCTGAACGAGACCGCCTATCTCTCGAAGGCAACGTAGCCAGCGGAAGGCCAGTATGGGCAGACTGACGTTCATCATTGGCGGGGCCCGCAGCGGCAAGTCCAGGTATGCGGAGCGTCTGGCGGGGCAGAAGAGCCAACAGGTACTGTACATCGCCACGGGTCAGGCGCTGGATGAAGAGATGCGCGCCCGGATCGCGGCGCACAGAGAGAAGCGGCCGGTCCAATGGGAGACGCTCGAGCTGCCCACAGAAGTTGGAGCGTACCTGCTGGCCCGGCCTCCACAAGCAGATGTGATCATCGTGGATTGCCTGACACTGCTGGTTTCCAACCTGGGCCTGCAGGCGGCGCCGGATGTGGATCATCCGGATGAGATGCTGGCCCGGGTGAAGGTGCAGGCGGAAGTCACGGAACTGCTGCGCGCAGTGGACGTGATTTCGGCGCACTGGCTGCTGGTGTCAAACGAAGTGGGGCAGGGACTGGTCCCTCCGTATCCGATGGGGCGGATCTTCCGCGACCTGTTGGGATGGGCGAATCAACGGGTCGCCGAGAAGGCGGATGAGGTGTATTTGATGGTGGCGGGGATCGCGGTGCCCATCGTCGGGTATCGCACTTAGTCCAGCCGGGGAGCGTGCAAGGCTATTCCATTGAATCAGAAGGCGAGGGGGAGACGGCACCGGGAAAGCGCTATCAGCCGCGGATGAAATAGATGATCGAGACCACCACGCCGATGGAGACGACGATCCAGCGAAGTGTGGATGGTTGCACACGGCCTGCGAGCCGGCCGCCAAGTGTTCCACCGATCAGCGCGCCGACGGCCATCACCGCGGCCGCGGCCCAGACCACATGGCCCGAGAACAGAAAGAAAACGGCGGCGGCGACGTTGGCTGCGAAGCCGATGAGCTGTTTGAGCGCATTCAGGCGCGTGAGTGTGTCTTCCATCGTGATGCCAAGTGCAGCCAGCACGATCACGCTCAGACCGGCGCCGAAATAGCCTCCATAGATCGCAGCCAGGCCAACGGGCAGCCAGGACCATGGCGCCATGTTCGCGCCGGCCTGCTGGTTGAGGCGACGGGTCAGCCAGCGTCGCACTGGGTCCTGGATCGCAAGCAGGGCCGAGGCCAGCAAGATGAGAAATGGCACCAACTCCTTGAAGAGCTTCTCGCCTGTCTGCAGAAGCAGGATGCCTCCGATCAGGCCGCCGATCACGCCGGCCGGGAGGGTGATCCACAGGCGGCTCCTCTGGCCGCGCAGGTCATTGATCTGCGCCAGAGTCCCGCCGATGTAGCCCGGACACAGGGCGACGGTGTTGGTGATGTTGGCGGCAACGGCGGGCAGTCCGACAGCAATCAAAGTGGGAAATGTCAGGAGTGTGCCGCCCCCGGCGAGCGCATTGATGGCGCCAGCCGCGACCGCGGCGACGCCAACAAGCACCAAGTTGAACGCACTGAGCATCATGCGTGACGCATCCTTCGCTGTCAAAGTCAAGTGCGTGACGAGTATAGCATCATACTCGGGCCCTGCGCCGGCTTTCGAGCAGCCCAACGCGATTCGGCATGCTGCCCTTGTTGAGACCGGTGGGCACATGTAGAATGTGAGCCTGCATAAGCAGACCAGATCATCTAGCAACAGCCCGTACCGCGCTCCAATTGATCGTGCGGGGAAAGCCCGAGACCCATGCAGTCCAATCCATCGTTCATTCTGCGATTCCGGAACTACCTCCTGGGAGACATGCAACATGCCTGGACGAGGGCGATCTCAAGAGCGCTCCTGTTTTGCTGTGCAGGGGTGATCGGGCTTTGGTCGATCTACTTCGCGTGGGTCACCATATCAATACCATACCCGCTCGAATATCGCGAGAGCGCCTCGCAAGTTATGACGCAGTACCTGCTCGACGGCAAGAACCCCTACGGCTTGGAAAACCAGCCGATGGCCATGGATAGCTACGGCATCGTATTCAGTCTCTTTGTGTTGCCTGTCGCCGCACTGTTCGGCAACACGCTCCTGGTTCATCGGGTCGTCACGCTGGCGTTCCTGCTGCTCTGCTCCCTCCTTGTCAGTCTGTTGGCATTCCGGTGGAACAAGAGTGCCGGCGCCGCTGTCGCGTTCGGAGTGCTGGTCATGATGGTGCTCGGGGCCAGAGGCGGACTGGGTGCCTTCCCTTCGGCGGCCGGCGCTTTCTTCTTTCTGGCGGCCCTCATCGTGCCGTTCCGTCGCGGATTTGATCAGCGCGGACTGGTCCTCAGCGCGTTTCTGAGTCTGGTCGCGTTCTACAGCAAGCCATACTTCCTGCTTTCCTTTCCGATCGTGGCAAGCTACGTGTTCATTTTTGAGTCCAAGAGGAACGCCATCTTCCATGGCCTCGTCTTTGCTGCGATGGCCTGTGTTTCATTTCTTATCGTGCGGGCGTTTCTACCGGTCTATTTCATATACACGATCGGGAACAACCTGGCAAATGCCATGAGAGATCGGCCCTGGCTGTACTATCAATTGGAGCAACTGGGACGGGAGTTCTATCCGAGCGTTGCCTTGGCTGCCCTGCTGTTTCTGGCAGGGATCGTGTCGCTGGACTGGAGGAAGGCCGCGGCGCGAGAGCTTCTGTCCCATTCCGATATCCTGACGCTGGATCGCCCCCTGATCTCCAAACCGTTGAACTACTTTGCCTATGCTTTTGGCTGTTCCACGCTGGTATTCGTGCTGCTCCTTGGGCAGAACGACGGATCGTGGATGTTGTACGGCTACCAGCTTATGATGCCACCGCTCTTTCTCTGGATGGCGACCGTCTTCAAACCGCAAAGCCGGATGGCTTTGATCGGTATTCCGCTGCTGGTGCTCAATATGTTCTTGTTCGCGGGGGCGCGCTACAGCCCCGGATTCCTGGAGCAAAAGAATTCCGTGGAATGGGCCAAGCTCTATGAATACACGGACAGATCAAAGCACATTCTCAATACGCCGCTCGTCGCCTCGGAAATGCTCAGGTCGGGAATGTGGCCGGTGGATTCTGGAAGGAACTCGTTCTGGGGCCTCAAGCCCTATCCCGATATTGGGCTGCTCGGGCCAAGCTACGCCGTGGTCGTGCGCGCCTGGGGAGGCTATCAGGATTCCATCCAGGCCTCGGTCATGAACCGGCAGTACGACCGGGTCATCACGGTGCCGGAGGCGGACTTCTTCAGACCCCACAACTTGCGGAGGTACTACGACCGAGTGGACACGCTGGACGTGACGATGCCCCAGACGGACCAGGTCTGGACCGTCGAAATCTGGGAGCCAAATGCAGGCGGTGGCTAAGGCTTGACGCGCCATTCTGCCGGGGATAGAATGTAGCTCACGTCCGGGAGTAGTAAGCGGACGGCCGGCTGATAGAGAAGGAGACGGACGGTGGAAGTCTCCGCAGGAAGCCGCCGCAGAAGTCGCCTGGATATTCTGCCGAAGAAAAGCCACTGGCTGAGTAGACCGAGCACGGGGATGCCCGTTACAGCATAGACCGGTGATCGCCGATCACAGAGTGCGCCGCAAGGCGAATTGAGGTGGTACCGCGAAGCAAACGCTTCGTCCTCTAGAAGGACGAAGCGTTTCTTGTTTGAACACGGGCACCAGGTGCCCGGTGGGAAGGATCATCAGGTTCGGAGCTGAGACAACATGAAGGTCCAACAAACCATCCAATCACAGTATCTGGCGGCGCTCAAGATGCTGAAAGAGGCGATCTTGAAATGCCCGCCAGCTGTATGGGATGCCGCACAGGATCAAGACAAGTTCTGGTTCAAAGCGCAGCACGTACTGTACTGGGCGCACGTGGACTTGAGGGCAACGAGCAGCGATTTCGTTGCCTGGAGAGGGCATCGCAAGCCCGATGCCAGGGTCCCGAAGTCCAAACAGGAGCTCTTGGGGTACCTCGCCTACTTGGAACACTGGATCGCTGAGCCCGGGTCGCCCTCTGATCTGGTGGGCTCGGCCGGCCCGCGAGGACATTTCGAGAACCTGGGCCGAGTGATCGCCAGCATCCGCCACATCCAGCAGCACACCGGGGAGCTCTATGAACGGCTCGGCTCCCGGACGAACATCGTGCTGCACTGGACCGAACATGTTAAGAGGAAGCAACGATGAACAGACATGACCTGCCCAAGGCGTACGACTTCCAAGCGACGGAGCAGCGCATCTACGAAATGTGGGAGAACGGGGGCTACTTCCGGCCTTGGAACGACCCCAAGCGGCCCGGATTTGACCCGAACGTCAAGCCGTTCGTCATCTCCATCCCGCCGCCGAACATCACGGGTGAGCTGCACCTGGGTCATGCCATGCGGACCAGCATGGAAGACTTGATGATCCGCTACCACCGGATGAAGGGCATCCCGACGCTGTGGGTGCCTGGCTCGGATCATGCCGGCATCGCTACGCAGCTCATGGTCGAGCGACACCTGCTGAAGACCGAAGAGGTGACGCGCGAAGAGCTCGGGCGGGACGAGTTCGTCAAGCGGACTTGGGAATGGAAGAAGAAGTACGGAGGCATCATCAGCAGCCAGATCAGGCGATTGGGTGCGTCGTGCGACTGGGAGCGAGAACGTTTCACGCTCGATGAGGGCCTGTCGCGGGCGGTGCGCGAGGCATTCGTGCGGCTGTACGAGAAGGGCCTCATCTATCGCGGGCCGCGTCTGATCAACTGGTCGCCGGGGCTGAAGACGGCTGTCTCCGACCTGGAAGTGGAATACAGCGAGGAAGAAGCCACGCTGTACTACTTCAAGTATCATGCTGAAGGGATCCGATGAGTTCATTCCGGTAGCAACCATCCGGCCGGAAACCATCCTTGGTGATACGGCAGTGGCAGTGCATCCAGAGGACGAGCGGTACAAGAAATTCATCGGCAGGACCGCCCTGGTGCCGATCCTGGGACGCGAGATCCCGGTCATCGCGGACGACTATGTGTCGCGCGAGTTCGGGACGGGCGCATTGAAGATCACGCCCGGGCACGATCCGAACGACTACGACATTGCGCAACGGCACAACCTGCCGGTCATCTCGGTGCTGGATGAGGCCGCCCACATCAATGAGAACGGCGGCCCCTATCGGGGTCAGGACCGGCTCGAGTGCCGCGAGAAGCTGTGGGCCGACATAAAGCAAGCCGGCTTGGTGATCAAAACCCAGCCGTATACTACGACCATCCCGCGTTCACAACGCGGTGGCGAGATCGTCGAACCGATGATTTCGACCCAATGGTTCGTCAAGATCGATCCGCTGGCCAGGGCCGCGCTCAAGGCGGTCCAGGATGGGCGGATCAAGATCGTTCCCGAACGATTCGAGAAGGTCTACTACAACTGGTTGGAGAACATCAAAGATTGGTGCATCAGCCGGCAGCTGTGGTGGGGCCATCGCATCCCGGTATGGTACTGTCCCGACGGTCACATGACCACCGGGCGGAAGGATCCAACACGATGCGGGACATGCGGGTCCACGCAGTTGACCCAGGATCCGGATGTGCTCGACACGTGGTTCTCTTCGGGGCTGTGGCCCTTTTCGACCCTTGGCTGGCCGGATGCGACTCCGGATCTCCAGTACTTCTATCCCACCTCCACCATGGAGACCGCCTACGACATCCTGTTCTTCTGGGTGGCGCGCATGATCATGTTTGGGCTGGAGTTCACCGGGCAGGTGCCTTTCGATACGGTCTACTTGGGCGGACTGATCCGCGATGAGCACGGCCGCAAGATGTCGAAGACCTATGGCAACGTAATCGACCCGCTCCACCTGATGGACGAGTTGGGGACGGACGCGCTGCGCTTCACGCTGCTGGTCGGATCGGCGCCGGGAAACGACATGAACCTGTCGGTGAAAAAGGTGGAGGCCAATCGCAACTTTGCCAACAAGATCTGGAACGCGGGGCGGTTCGTGATCAGGGCAATCGACTCGCTGCACTCCTCAGACGAAATTGGCGAGCCGAGCTTGCCCGACAAAGCAATTCTCGAAAAAGCGGATCACCTGGTGCGCGAAACCGATCGGCTCTTCCAGGCCTTCCAATATGGCGAAGCAGGGCGCCAGATATACGAGTTCTTCTGGTCTCAGTTTGCCGATTGGCACATTGAGGCGGCAAAGAAGGAAATGGCCAAGGGTGGCGCAGCGGCCGTTCGCGCTGCATCGACGTTGGCGGAGGTCTTCGATACATGTCTGCGGTTGCTGCACCCATTTACACCATTTGTGACCGAGGAGGTGTGGGGGCATCTCCGCCGCGCTCTGCTTGACTCCCCATTAAGAGAAACAGCTCGCGATTGGCCGGAAGCCCTAATTGTGGCGCGCTGGCCCGAGCCAAGCGAAGCAGGCGGCTGGGGCGATGCATCGAAGTTGTTCTCTGCAGTCGTAGAGGACCCGGTCCGCACCGTGCGGAATTTCCGAGTTGAATATGACATCAGCCCGACCGAGAGACTCTCCGGCGTGGTGCTGGCAAGTGGCACCTACTACGATGCGCTTCGTGAACAAGCAGGTCTGATTGCTGATTTGTCGGGCACGGTTGACCCTAGAATCCTCAGGCACTTGGATGAGAAACCGCAGGGCTCGACCGCCTTTGTAACAGACGCGGGCATATTGATAGCTCTCCCGGTGCCCGGCCAGGGTCGAGACTTCGCTGCGCAGGAACGGGTCCGGCTCACGAAGGAACTGGCCGACGTTCAGGCCCAGATCGATCGTCTGGAGAAACTCCTGGGGAGCGACTTTGCCAACAAAGCGCCCGCGCCCATCGTGGCAAAGGAACGCGAGCGGCTGGCGGCATTCAAGGAAACGGCGGAGAAACTGCGGGCGCAGATCAGCTGAGATGCCTCGGGGTAGAAGGTGGAGGTCGCATTCTCTATCATGCGACCTCCATTCATCACAGTGCCGTGGAACTGGTCGACCGCCTGTCGGCCGAGGGGCTGGTTAGGCGGCAGGGTTCCAGGGTCGATCGTCGTCAAGTTCGAATCACATTGACGGCGCGAGGCCTCGGATTCCTCGAGCGACTATCGGCGGCACACAAGGATGAATTGCATCGGATCGCCCCTAGCCTGCGGCAGATACTCGACGAACTCAGCACAGCCGAATCGTGACAAAAGCGGGCTATGTTGAGACGTTCGTCATTTGACGGTGGCAGGAGGATGGATTAATTTTGTTGGGAGATTTCACAAAGGAGTAGTATCCCATGGCGATGAAGATCACGTCAGAATGTATTGCATGCGGTGCATGTGTGCCGGAGTGCCCGACCGAATCGGTCAGTGAAGGCGACGGTATCCTTTACGTCATCGACCAGGCGACCTGCGTTGAATGCAAGGATCATTATGACTCGCCTCACTGCGTCACGGTCTGCCCGGTTGACTGCATCGTGAAGGCCGAATAGACCAAACCGGGCGAGATCCGTCACCAGCGGATCCGAGCATGAAGCTGCATCAAAAGAGGGAATTTCAGGAGGCCCGCCGGCAGGCTCACTGACGAATCCATCCACCGGGCGGGCGAAATTGTAAGACAACCGCCAACCGCCTGTCAGCCAGTATGACTGACAGGCGGTTGTGCTTAAAGCCGCGGATGGGCAGCGCCTTCAACGGGGAGCATCGGCGTTGGTCGTATAAATCTGAGAAAAACGGTACGCTTCGCTAAGATAACGTATAATCGCCCGATGGGTTATCAGTAGACGACAACCGAAAAGCACTCCTTAACTAGAGGTCAAAGGATGGCTCCTAACAACAACTCTTTTCATGGTCGCCTGGCGCTCATCACCGGCGGTTCGAGCGGGATCGGTTTGGCACTCGCGCGGCAACTGGCAAATGACGGCGCGCGAGTATGGATCCTGGCCCGGCGCCCCGAGGTGCTGGAGAGCGCTGTCAAATCACTGGCATCGGTGAACGGCAACAGGCCAGGCATGCTCGCCGCGGATGTCACCGACTGGAAGTCGGTGCAAGCAGCTGCGAAGCGTCTCACAGATGAGGCTGGTGTGCCCGATATCCTGGTCAATTGTGCGGGTGCCTCGCATCCGGGCTACATTCAGGGCACCACACTGGACACCTACCGCGAGATGATGGACCTCAACTATTTCGGGGCAGTCCACATGGTGCAGGCGTTGCTTCCGGCAATGCTGACGCGCGGCAGCGGGTACATTGTGAATTTCTCGTCGATGGCGGGTTTCCTGGCGCCCTTCGGCTACGCGGCCTACGTTCCCTCCAAGTACGCAGTGCGCGGATTCTCCGATTCACTGCGGCTTGAGCTCAAGCCGCTCGGCATAGACGTCTCGGTGGTGTTTCCGCCCGATACGGATACGCCCGGGATGGCCAACGAGAACAAGACCAAGCCTTACGAGACACTGGAGGCATTCAGCAGCAAGTTGGTATCCGCGGATAGGGTGGCCAAGGGCGTGGTGCGGGGCATGAAGCGCAGACAGTATGTCATTCTCCCGGGTATGGAGGCGACTCTCACCTACCGGCTGATGTTCCTGATGGGGAACGGAATCTATCCCATCTTCGATCTGCTGCTGGCGCAGGCGCGCCGCAAGAAAGACAAGGCCAAGAGTTAAGAGAGGGCTGCATGGATGTTTTTCAAAAAGCCTACGAGTACACGGAGGCCAAGGAAGCGATCAAGAACGGCACCTATCCCTACTTTCTGCCGATGAGCGCGAGCGAGGGGACCGAGGCGGTCTTTCACGGGCATCGCCTGATCATGTGCGGCTCCAACAACTACCTGGGCCTGACGACCGACCCGCGGGTGCAACGGGCGGCGATCGAGGCGATCGAGAAATTCGGCACATCCTGTACGGGCTCGCGCTTCCTGAACGGGACGCTGGAGCTGCACGAACAGCTGGAGCGCGAACTGGCGGCGTGGGTGGGCAAAGAGGCCGCCTTGGTGTTCTCAACCGGAATGCAGACCAACCTGGGCGTCATCAGTGCGCTGGTGGCGCGCGGGGACGTGATCGTACTCGACAAGGACGACCATGCCAGCCTGGTGGATGGGGCCCGCCTGGCGTGGGGAGAGACGCGCCGCTTCCGTCACAATGACATGGATGACCTGGAGCGGGTGCTGGCAAACATCCCGGCGGAGAAGGGCAAGCTCGTGGTCGTGGACGGGCTGTTCAGCATGGGCGGCGACCTGGCGCCGCTGCCAGAGATCGCAGCGCTGTGCAAGAAGCACGGGGCGCGCCTGATGGTGGACGATGCGCACGGCCTGGGTGTGATGGGCGGAGGTCGCGGCACGGCGGCCGAGTTCGGCGTCACCGACAAGGTGGACCTGATCATGTCCACGTTCAGCAAGTCATTTGCCTCACTGGGAGGATTCATCGCGGGAGATGAACCGGTGGTGCATTACATCAAGCACCACGCCCGCTCACTGATCTTCAGTGCCAGCATCCCGGCGGCCAATGCGGCGGCGGCCCTGGCCGCGCTCAAGATCATGCGCGAGGAGCCGGAACGCGTCCAGCGCCTGACCATGATCGGTGAACGGATGCGGCGCGAGCTGAGCGGCATGGGCTACAACATTGGCCACACGGTCTCACCCATCATCCCGATCATTATCGGCGGCGGCAACCCGCGTACCCTGCTCACCTGGAGGGCGCTGTTCGACGCAGGCGTCTTTGTCAACCCGGTCCTATCGCCGGCCGTGCCGGAAGGACAGGAACTGCTGCGGACCAGCTACATGGCCAGCCATACCGACCAGCAGATCGATCGTGTGCTGCAGGTCTACTGCGACGTGGGCAAAGAGGTGGGGCTCATCGCCTGAGCAGGGCATCCGCCGCGACCGTGGTAGAATCATCGCAACCAAATATCAACCTTCGGGGCAGGGTGAAATTCCCGATCGGTGGTAAAGCCCACGAGCAGGCGGCGATGACCGGCCCACAGAGCATATCGAGGCGGCACTGACGCAGAGCATGACCCGGTGAAATTCCGGGGCCGACAGTCACAGTCTGGATAGAAGAAGGATTTGAGCTGGCCGACGCGTGCGGCCCGGCTTGCCTTGATGACCCCGAAAACGAAATCGTTTTCGGGGTTTTGTTCAGGCGGCGGCCGTGGAACCCTCTGCCTGCTTCCACGCCTCGCGGTTGACATTGCGAGGCGTGTTTTGTTGGGGTGCCCACCCGGGCGCAAGAACACGACGTATGTCTACATATGTCTGAGTTTCTGCGAAGCGTTCCAAGCGTTGTCCGGCGGAACCGGTCCCTGCTGGGCGTCGCATCGCTGATCCTGGGTCTGCTGGCTTGGTGGCTGGTAGCGCGGACCGCCGGGCTGCCGGCGTTCATCCTGCCCTCGCCTCCGGCTGTGTGGCAGCGCTTCCTGAGTGCGCTGGCGGACGGGAGCCTGCTGATCAATACCGGCGCGACCCTGCTGGAGGTCCTGCTGGGGCTGGCCCTGGGCGTGAGCCTGGCGACCATCCTTGGTTACCTGGTGGCAAAATCGCGGGCGCTGGAGCGGGTGCTCTCGCCGTACCTCGTGGCGAGCCAGGCTGTGCCGCTGGTGGCGATCGCGCCGCTGCTGGTCATCTGGTTTGGGCCGGGCATGTTCTCGAAAGTCCTGATCTGCGCGCTGATCGTGTTCTTCCCGGTGCTGGTCAACACGGTGGTGGGTGTGCGGGCTGTGCCGCCGGCCCTGCATGACCTGATGCTCTCGCTGCACGCGCGGCGAGGACAGATCCTGACCAAGCTCGAGATCCCGGCGGCACTGCCGGTCTTCCTTGGCGGACTGCGCATCGGCGCGACGCTTTCGGTGATCGGGGCGGTCGTGGGCGAACTGGTCGGCTCGGACAGCGGCCTGGGTTTCCTCATCAATGTCGGCAGGGGCCAGTACGATACCGCGCTGGTCTTTGTGGCGGTGTTCATGCTGATCGTGATGGCGCTGTTCCTGTACGGCCTGGTGGCCTGGCTGGAGACGCGGGCACTGTTCTGGCAGGAATGGAGGTCGGAGTGAATCCTTGTAGAGGTGCATATGGTGCGTAGAATGCTTCCCCTGATCGTGGCGCTGGCAATGGCGCTTTCGGCCTGCGGCGCCAGGCCGCCGCAGAGCACATCCGGAGGCTTGGTGCACATCAGGCTGCCGGTCGGCTACATACCGAACATCCAGTTCGCGCCGCTTTACGTGGCGATCGACAAGGGCTATTTCAAGGAGGCCGGCATCGAGATCGAGTTCGATTACTCGCTCGAGACGGATGCCGTTTCACTGGTGGGCGCGAGCAACCTGCAGTTCGCAGTCGTATCGGGAGAGCAAGTGCTGCTGGCGCGGGTGCAGGGCCTCCCGATCGTCTATGTGTGCGCCTGGTATCAGCAGTACCCGGTATCGGTGGCCTCGAAGGTGCAGCAGGGGATCACGGCGCCCTCAGACTTGAAGGGCAAGAAGATCGGCTTGCCGGGTCTATACGGAGCCAACTACATCGGTCTGGATGCGCTGTTGTTCTCGGCGGGGTTGGGCGAGAGGGACGTGACGCTCGATTCGATCGGTTTCAACCAGGTGGCCGCGCTGGCGGCGGATCAGGACCAGGCCGTGTCGGTCTATACCACGAACGAGCCTGTGCAGCTGGAGGCGCAGGGGTACAAGCTCAACGAGATCCGCGTGGCAGACTACGTGCAGCTGGCAGGAAACGGACTGATCACAAACGAGGCAACCATCCGTCAGGATCCCGACCTCGTGAGACGGATGACAGCCGCGTTCCTGAAGGGCCTGGCGGATACGCTCGCGAACCCGGACGAGGCCTACGCCATCAGCGAGAAATACGTGCCCGACCTGGCGAAAGCCGATGCAGCCGATGCGACGACGCAGAAGGAGGTCCTGACGCGCAGCATTGACCTGTGGAAGACGAGCCACCTGGGTGAGTCCGACCCGCAGGCTTGGCAGAACATGCAGAACACGCTGCTGAAGATGGGCCTGTTGAAGCAGCCGCTGGACCTCAGCCAGGCGTTCACCAATCAGTTCATTCCATGAAGAGTCGAGGCGCGGTCAGAGCGCGAGGTCATGCCCGAGCCGGCAGGAAGAGCCCGCCGCCGGTTCTGACCGTGCGCCATCTCAGCGTCATATTCCCCGACAACAACGGCGGCTTGCACGCGTTGGAGGATGTCTCCTTCGAGCTTTGCCCGCAGGAGTTCATCTGTGTTTTGGGAGCCTCCGGCTCGGGAAAGAGCACCCTGCTGCGGACGGTGGCCGGTCTCCTGCCCCCCACCTTGGGCGCGGTGAGCTTCGGCGAGGATCAGAAGCCGCGCATTGGCATGGTGTTCCAACAGTCCAACCTGATGCCGTGGCGCACGGCGATCGAGAACATCACGCTGCCTCTCGAACTGCAGGGGATGGACGGGCGGCAGGCGCGGGCGCGAGCGCAAGATCTGATCGACCTGGTGGGCTTGCAGGGATTCGAGCAGGCCTGGCCGCGTGACCTCTCGGGCGGTATGGCGCAGCGGGTGGCATTGGCCCGGGCGCTGGTGCATGACCCTGACCTGCTGCTCCTCGATGAACCATTTGGGTCACTGGACGCGCTGACCCGCGAAAAGATGTGGATGGAGCTTTCGCGTATCTGGCAGGCGCGGCGCAAGACGGTCATCATGGTCACGCACTCGATCGAAGAGTCGCTGTTCCTGGCCGACCGGGTGCTGGTGCTCAGCCAGCGGCCCGGCAAGCTGAAGCTCGACCTGAGCGTGGATCTGCCGCGGCCGCGGGGCGACGAAGTCCGCTACACCGCCCACTTTGGGAAGCTGGCGCGGAAGCTGAAGGAGACGCTGGAGTAATGACTACAAGGGGGAAGGTAAGACCAAGTTCGTCCGGTTCTACAACGACGATCTAACCGACAGACTCTGGAGCATCTTGCCCGTTGCAGCCGCAACCTCGCGGACGGCCGCGTCAAATGCAGCCTGATTGGGCTGTGACGGTTTGCGGTATCCGCTCACTTTGCGGATGTATTGCAGCGCAGCCCCGGTGATCTCCTGCTCCGTTGCCGGCCGGTCCGGCATGCGCAACGGTTTAATGCTTCGACACATGGTTACTCCTAACGGTTGGCCCGGCGCCGAACATCCGAGGTCGGCTGTTGGCTCAACGAGGCCAATCGAGCAGCAAGACCTCGGCCAGCAGCCTGGCGTTGACGTTGGCCTCGAGTTGTGTGCGGGCGCGATCCAGGTCCGTCACAATGCGGCGGGCAGCGGAGAGGTCAAGCCACCGGGCGAGCGTCTCGATCTCCTCCTGGCGGTCTATGTTGGCGATCGGCGTCGAGGCGCCGCCGGCGCGGATCAAGACATCGCGCCAGAACGACAGCCACAATTCCAGGACGCGGCGCATGCCGATCTTGTCGTGGCCGAGCTTGTCGGCATAGGCAAATCGCTGGGCGCGGGTTGCGGGCAGGAGCGATTGCAACTCGGTGAGCTTCTCGTCCCGGAACGCAAGGGCGGAAGGATCCTGCCTCAAGCGCATGCCCCGACCAGGCGAACCGCCGCTGACATGCGCCAGCAAACGGGCCTCGTCTGCCTCGGCTCCATGCTCCTTGAGGAACGCCTCCACCATGTCGAGCGGCACAGGCTGCAAACGCAAGACCTCGCAGCGGGAAACAATCGTTGGGAGAAGCGCCTCGGGGCTGTCTGCGGTCAGGATCAAGATCGCGTAGGAGGGTGCTTCCTCCAGGGTCTTGAGCAGCGCGTTGGAGGCCTCTTCGGTCGCTTCATGGAAGCGCCGGAATATCACAATACGATGTTTCGACTGGTAGGGTTTGAGTGACAGACTGTGCCGCAAATCGCGCACGCGCTCGATCTTTAACGCGCCGCCCTCGGTTTCGGCTTCGAGGATGCTGACGTCCGGATGCTTTTTGGCTTCGATCTGCAGGCAGTCCCGGCAGGTGCGGCAGGGAACACCCGGCTCAGGAGGCTGGGTGCAGTTGAGGGCTTGCGCGAAGCGGAGTGCGAGCGTGAAGCGTCCAACGCCCGGCGGCCCCGCAATCAGGTAGGCATGGCAGGTCGTGCCGCGAGCAACATGCTGACGGAGCATCTCCACGGCCCAGGCGTGCCCGAGGATGTCCCAGTTATCAGTCATGGCCGCGGAGTGTTCCGTTTTTGCATTGCGAGGGTTCTGATTCGATGCGATCGCGGCGGGCAGGATCCGGCGCTGCAGATCGCGAAAGGTCACGGGCCTGGAGTAGGCGTCTTCTTGCCCTTGGCAGGCTTGGGTGTCTTCGACGGGTTGGCGCCGAAGACCGTGGGCGTGTAGGGCTGCTGGAAGGGGCCGAACCAGGGATGAGCCTGCGGTGAGCCGTAGTAGTAGGTCTCTACGAGAGCGCGAAAGACCGGGGCAGCCCAGTCGGAACCCTCACCGGCGTTCTCAAGGACGATCGCGATGGCGATGTCTGGCTTGCCGGAATTCTGTGCGTCCATGGTGTAGCCAATGAACCAGGCGTGCGGATTACCTGAGCCGGATTGGGCGGTTCCCGTCTTGCCGGCGATCGGGAAATTCAGCCCGAGCAGACGGTAATGGGCGGTGCCGCGCGGATCAGTGACCACCATTTGCATGCCCTGCTGGATCGCGGCCAGGGTGTCGGGGCGCAGAGGCAGGGTACCCGCGGCTTCGGGCTTGAAGACGTTTAGGGCAGGGCCATTCACCGGCTGGATCTTCTGGATCAGCTGCGGGCGGTAGAGCGTGCCCCCGTTGCCGATGGCTGCGATGAAACGCGCGACTTGGAGCGGTGTCACTTGGAGCTCGCCCTGACCGATGGCCAGGTTTGTCGCATCGACGGGCTGGGCCGGAGTCGGAACGTTCCCCGTCGCTTCTGCAATCACATCGATGCCCGTCGCCTGACCCAGGCCGAAGGCCTTGGCCATGTTCGGGATGTCGTTGGCGCGGCTGTTGTTGAAGAGGTCAAGGCCGATATGCCAGAAATACGGATCGCAGGAGCGCATCAGGCCTTCCACCAGTGTGAGCTGGCCCGAGGGCTGGCTGTCACTCGTGTCGCAGGCATTCCCGGCCTGCACCCGCGTTTGGCAGTGATCCCATGTCCAGTCGTGCAGCACGGGGCCGCCGTACTGCTGCAGCTCGGTAAAGTCATACTGGCAATCGTAGGTTGTCTGCGGCTGGTAGAGACCGCTCTCGAGGGCGGCAGCCATGGTGATGGGCTTGAAGGCGGAACCAAGCGGGTACCCGCTCTGGGTGGCGCGATTGACCTCCGGCTGATCAGGATTGTTGACCAGCTCGCTGAGCAGGGCGTTGCTGTTGAAGTTGTTGGCGTTGAAGATATTCTGGTCGAAGCCCGGGGAGGAGGCCATCGCCAGGACGCGTCCGGTATCCCGCTCCATGACGACGGCCGCGCCGCGAAAAGCGGAGATCGTCGTCTGAGCCCAGTGCTGCAGATTGCTGTCAATCGTCAGGTAGACGAAGTCGGCGGGCTGGGGGTCAGACGAGGCGAGACGCGTCACGATCTGTCCGCTGGGATCGACCACATAGAGGGTGCCGCCGTGCTTGCCGGCGAGATATTGCTCCATCGACTTCTCGATCCCGGATTGGCCGACCTTTTCATCGCCGCGATATCCCATGCGGCGATAGGCATCGAGATCCTCCTTGTGGATGAGAGAGGCATAGCCCACAACCTGCGGGGCAATACCTTGATCGAGATAGAAGCGGGAGCTGTATGGCGTGACGACCAGGCCGGAGAGGCCCAGGTTGAGGACTGACTTGGCTTCGTCGACCGAGGCGTCACAGATCGCTACATACCAATCCGGCGCGGCTGAGGCGTAGGCAGCCTTGATCTGGTCCTGCGTCATGTTGCACAGCGTCGAGAGCTCGCTCACCAGCGTGCCCTCGGATTTGCCGGTGAGGTCGCCCGGCTTGATGCCCAGGGCGTAGGCATCGGACTGGGTGACGATGGGCAGGCCGTTGGCATCATAGATATCGCCGCGGGCCGGGATCTGGTAGTCCATCTTGAGGACATTGCCACTGGCCAGCTCCGGCAGGATGAGGCTGTCGTCCCACTGCAGTCGCCACTGTCCGCCTTCCAGCATGAAGTGCGCGACTATGTCGCGCTGCAGGTCGCCGAGGAAGGCCCTGTGGTAGATGATGCGGAAGCCGACCTGGGCCTGGGTCGGATTTACGAGTTGGCTTATGACCTGATAGTCGAGGCCGCCGGCGCCCATGCTATCGAGGGCGTCGTTGTACTTGGCCGCAAAGGCATCCTGCGAGAGCTTCTCCTGGGTGGCCTTCGAGAGCATGCCGTACATGGCCGTGAAATCGAATTTCTTCAGGGCGACCAGGAACTGGGTCATGGCGGCCTGCGCATCGGGCGCGGGCGTGATCCCGACCTGGGGTGGAGGCAGCGTGGCTGAAGGGCCAAAGAACGAGATGACGCTCCCCCCCCGGCTTTCGAGCACGCAGCCAGCAGCAGCATGGTCAGGATCAATTGGAGCCAGCGGACGGTTTTCATCACGTTCCTTCTTTATCCGACCTGTTCGCCGCGCAGGATGGCGTCGGAAACAGGACAATCATAATCAAGGTGGGCCTGGCAGGTCGCAGACAGGTCGGCCGGCGGCTGGGCGCCCAGACGTGCCAGAAGGCGGCTCAGATGGCAAAGCGGCATGCCCATGACGGAGGCATAACAGCCGCGCAGGCCTTCAACCGGCCGGAAGGAAGGATGCTGTATGGCATACGCTCCAGCCTTGTCTAGCGGATCGGCGGTGCCGACGTAGTCGATGATCTCGGCCTCGCTGTAGCGGCGCATGGGGACGTCCGTGACGCACAGGTCCGTGAGTAGCCGGCTGCTCTGCAGATCCAGAATGGAAAGCCCAGTGTAAACCTGGTGCGTGTGACCGCGCAGGCGGCGCAACATGCTCATTGCCTCGGCCGCATCGGCAGGCTTGCCGAGCAGGGCGTCGCCGTCGACGACGGCAGTGTCTGCCGCGACGACGAAGCGGGAGGAAGGCTCAGCGGCGCTGGCGGCCGCGCGGGCTTTCGTCTCTGCCAATCGCACAACGTAGTTGCCGGGGGCTTCACCTGCGCGCCGAACTCTCGTCCACGTTGGGGATCGAAACGCTGAACGACCACTGGCCGAGAGTCATCAGCTCTCTGCGACGGGGTGAATTGGAGGCCAGCAGGATCGCCGGCATGGTATTGGTCGTGGTCAATGGTGAATTCGCCGCCTGGAGCGGGGTCGCGTCAATTCCGGCATTCACGTTCAGCGAGTGTGCGCGTGCCCTTATTCACGAATAAATTCTAACACACGAAAAATCCGGGCACTAAGGCGGGGCTCAGGAAGGGTGGGAAGCGCCCCGAATGCTGTAGAATGAGAGCCTGTCTGGACAAAAGGAGCGGAGGCTGCGGTGAGAGAACTCGAAGAACGCATCCAGCGCGACGGGCAGGTGCTGGCGGACGGGATCCTCAAGGTCGACAGCTTTGTCAATCACCAGGTGGATGCGGGACTGATGGACCGCTGCGGGAAAGCATTTGCGGACCACTTTGCGTCACTGGGCGCGACGAAAGTCTTGACGGCGGAGATCTCCGGCATTGCGCCAGCCCTGACCACGGCGCTTCATCTGGGGATCCCGGTTGTTTACGCCCGGAAGACGAAGCCGATCACCATGCCTGACCAGGTGTATCTGACACTAGCACCCTCCCACACGAAGGGCCGGATGGTGGAGTTGATCATCTCGCCGGAATACCTGGCGGGCGGTGAAAGGGTGCTGATCATCGACGACTTTCTCGCCTCCGGCGCGACCATCCTGGGGTTGGTGCGGCTGGCCGAAGCAGCCGGCGCGAAAGTTGTCGGCGTGGGGGCTCTGATCGAGAAGACCTTCGAGGGAGGGCGCGATGCGCTGAAGCCGCTGGGTCTGCCGGTCTATTCACTGACTTCGATCTCATCGATGGACGGGGGCCGGATCGTCTTCGAAGCCGCATGACCGATTCGATCGCCATCCTCGATTTTGGATCCCAGTACGCGCAGTTGATCGCGCGGCGGGTCCGCGAGGCGCAGGTCTATTGCGAGCTTTTTCCATGGGATTCGCCGGCGGGCAAAGTGATGGCGCTGAGGCCCAGGGGCTTCATTCTTTCGGGCGGACCTCGGTCCGTCTACGAGCCAAACGCTCCCTATATCCAGCCCTACATCTTTGAATCGGGCCAGCCGATCTTGGGAATCTGCTATGGGATGCAGGCCTTGACCCACGCCTTGGGAGGACAGGTAGACGCCTCGGCCAAGCGCGAGTACGGCCCCGCGACCATCCACTTGACAACGGCAGACGGCCAGGGCGACGGCCTTTCCGCACTGGGCAGGCTGTCGGGCGTGTGGATGTCACACGGCGACCGGATCACGCGCATGCCGGAGGGTTTCGTTGCGTTGGCCGGTTCGGAGAACAGCCCGCTGGCGGCGATGGGCGACACACACAGGAAATACTTTGGCGTGCAATTCCATCCCGAAGTCCATCACACACCCAATGGAGAGCAGCTGATCCGGCAATTCACGCTCGAGATCTGCCAAGCGCGGCCGGATTGGACGCCGCGTTCCATCATCGAAGGTGCAGTCAGGCGGACGCGGGAGCAGGTGGGCGACGAACGCGTGCTCGCCGCCGTCAGCGGCGGCGTGGACTTCGACTGTGGCCACAGCCCTGGTTCAGAAAGCGGTGGGCGACCAACTGGCGGCCGTATTCGTGGATACCGGACTGCTGCGCCAGGGCGAACGCGAGCAGGTTGTAGCCAGCCTGCGTGGCAAGATGCAGGTAGAGCTCATGACCGTCGACGCCTCGGCTGAGTTCATCGGCGCGTTGAGAGGCGTGACCGACCCCGAGCAGAAGCGCAGGATCGTGGGCGAGAAGTTCATCCGTGTTTTCGAGGCGCAGGCTGAGCGCATCGGCCGGCCGCGCTTTCTGGTGCAGGGCACGATCTACCCCGACGTGGTCGAGTTGTCCGCGCCTGAGCGGAACAAGGCTGAGCGCATCAAGAGCCATCATAACGTGGGCGGTCTGCCGGAGGACATGCGGTTCGAGCTGGTCGAACCTCTGCGTTATCTGTTCAAGGACGAGGTGCGGGCGGTCGGCGAAGCACTCGGGTTACCCGAATCCCTCGTCTGGAGGCAGCCGTTCCCAGGTCCAGGCCTGAGCGTGAGGTGCCTGGGAGAGGTCACGCAAGCGCGACTCGACCGGCTGAGGGCCGCAGATGCCATCTTCCAGAATGAATTGGCTGCGGCCGGACTGATCGGTAGGCGCCTGTCCGACCGAACGATCGAGGGAAACGCGGTGTCGCAGGCGTTCGTCGTGCTGCTGCCGGTGCAATCGGTTGGGGTGATGGGCGACCAGCGGACCTACCAGGAGACCGCCGCGCTGCGGGCTGTCGTAACCGACGATTTCATGACCGCGGACTGGGCTCGGCTTCCGGATGATCTTTTGAGGCGGGTAGCCAATCGAATCGTCAACGAGGTGGACGGAATCAATCGGGTCGTGTATGATATTACGAGCAAGCCGCCCGCGACGATCGAGTGGGAGTGAGGCAGGCGAGGAACAGCATGGATTTTGGTGAAGTTCTCAGCAACTCCTGGAAGATCATCTGGAAACACAAGGCCCTCTGGATCTTTGGCATCCTGGCGGGCTGTGCGCGTGGCGGCGAAACCAGGATCGGGTTCGGGGGCAGCGGTCAGAGCGGAACCGGCAACCCGTCGCTAATTCCCGGCATAACACCTCAGAATCAGCAGCTGCTATCAAACATCCAGGAATGGATCACGACCCACGAAGCCCTCGTCGTGGCAGCCATCGTGGTTTTTTTCCTGCTCGTTCTCGTGCTCGTTTTGGTCGGCCTCGCCTTGAGAACCATCGGGCAGATCGGCCTGATCAAAGGCGTCTTCAAAGCCGATGGTGGAGCCGAGCATCTGGGCTTTGGCGAGCTGTGGGGGGAAAGCCTGCCCTATTTTTGGCGGGTCCTTGGGCTGTCACTGCTCGTCGGCCTGGCCTTTGTCATCGTTATATTCCTCTTCGTAGGCTGTGCCATTTTGGCCGGGGTCGTGACGCTCGGGATTGCCGCGCTCATTGTCGTGCCGCTGATCTGCATTCTGATCCCGGTGGCACTGATCGTCAGTATCATCGTCCGATTGGCTGATGTAGCCATGGTGACCGAGGATCTGGGAGTGCAGGCCGGGGTGCGGCGCGGCTGGGAACTGTTCAAGAAGGAACTTGGTCCGGTGCTGGTCATTTGGCTGATCACCGTGGTGATCGAGATCGTGGTGGGCATCGTCATCACGATCCCGATCTTGGTGGTGGTGGTCCCGGCGCTCCTCACCCTGGTCTTCAACAACGGCAACGTGTCCTCGACGGCCCTGCTCATCGCCGGCGCCTGCTTCGTGGCGTATCTTCCCGTCCTGCTGGTGGCGAATGGCATCCTGATCGCATATGCCCAGTCCGTTTGGACGCTGACCTATCTGCGGCTCACGAGGCCCAAGCCGGTCGATCCGACCGCACCCGCGCTCCCTGCGAATGCGTAGATTCCTCGCAATGGTCATTGGCCTCGGCCTACCCTTCGGATGGGCCCCGGCGATCGGTTGTCCAGCAGTTTCGCTGCTGGACAACTGTTTCGTAGCACGCGCCCAGGCGCCGACCCAGGCGCAGATCACCATCTACCCGGCGGACGCCTCGGCTTTTCCGCAGATCTCCACCTTCATGGATGTCTTTGACGCCACCGGCCGGTTCGTCAGCGGTCTGAAGCCGGAACAGGTGACCATCACGGAGGACGGCAAGACGGTCCCGGTGGCGGCGCTGAACGAGATGGTGGTGCCGCTGCAGCTTACGGTCGCGATCAACCCCAGCCCTTTCATGGGCTTGCATGATAAGCAGGGTATTCCGTGGTTCTCAGGGATCACGCAGGCGCTGACCGCGTGGGCGCAATCACTGCCCGCCAACACTCCGGACGACATGAGCCTGGTCAGCATCACCGGACCGATCATCGCCCATGCGAGCGCGAAGGATTGGCTCGTCAGCCTGAGCGCGTTCCAACCCGACTTCCATTCCACAACACCCAACCTGCAGTCGCTGCAGTCGGCGCTCCAGACAGTTGCGATCCAGCCGCCGCGGGTGGGCATGAAGCGGGCAGTGCTCTTCATCACGCCGCACATGGATGATCCGAACATCGAGGCGACGATCCAGCCGCTGATTAACCTGGCGATCCAGACCAGGGTGCGTGTGTTCGTTTGGTTCACCGACACGGACCTGTACACGTCGACGGAAAGCGCGGCTGCGTTCAATACGCTCGCGGTCCAAACCGGGGGAGCCTTCTTCGCGGCGACCGGCCTGCAGCCATATCCGGATCCCGAAACCTACTTTGCCCCTTTGCGGCGGCTCTATGCTCTGCAATACGACTCGGCCATCGCAACGGGCGGCCAGCATGCATTCAATGTGAGCGTGCAGGGCGAGCAGGGTTCCATCAAGTCGCCGGACCAGCCCTTCACAGTAGACCTCCAGCCGCCGAACCCGATCCTGGTCTCGCCGCCGCTGGAGATCGTGCGCCATCCGCCGGATGACGACCCCTATAACGAAAAGGTGCTGCTGCCGGACAAGCAGGCGCTCAGCATCATCATCGAGTTCCCTGACGGGCACAAACGGTCCGTGGTGCGGACCGCTCTGTACGTCGATGGAAAGGTTGCCGCCGAGAACACGGCGCCGCCGTTCGACGCCTTCACCTGGGACTTGAGCGGCTACAAAGAGAGCGGCGAGCACAAGATCGCCGTTGAGGCAGTGGATTCGCTGAACCTGAGCAAGTCCAGCATGGAGATCCCCGTCACGGTGACCGTGGTGCAGGCTCCGCACGGCCTGTCGGCGATCTTCAGCCGTTATAGCGAGTACATTACGATCGGCTCCGTGGGTTTGGCGGGGCTGGCGCTAGTGTTGGTGCTTTTCCTGGCGCGCTTCCGCATGGTCTTCGCCCGGGCTCGAACCGCCCGGCAGGAGCAGGCCGATCCGCTCACGCAGCCCATCAGCACGCGCCACGAGGCGACCGTGGCGGCAGTGGAGAAGAAGGCCAAACGGCGCCGGACCAAGGCCGCGAGTTCCACCGCCGCAGCCCCCAGCGCCAACCGCGGTGCTGCGCCGCCTCGTTGCTGACCCGCTGGCAGCTCCCGGGCAGACGTTCAAGCCTGCGCCCGGCTCGCCCATCCCGCTGGCTGAGAAAGAGATCACGTTTGGGACGGATCCCGTACAATCGAGCTACGTACTGGATGATCCGTCGCTGGCACCGCGGCATGCGCGCATCACGCGGACGGATAGCGGTCATTTCTTTGTTGTGGATGCGGGCACGGTCGCCGGAACATGGGTAAACTTCGAACCGGTGGGCCGCGAGCAGCATCTGCTGCAGCACGGCGATGTGCTCCATTTTGGGCAGTTGATCTTCCGTTTTGAGCTCGCGAACCCTCCGGTGCCGCCGGAGCCGCGCGTGACCAAAGAGAATCCGGAAGCATGAAGCGGGTCCAACGCAGTCACCTCAAGGTCGAGGCGCAAACGCATCCCGGCATGGTGGGCAAGAAGAACGAGGACCGCTATGCAATGGCAGCCTACACCAGCGAGGGCGGGATTGCCGATCCTGTTCGCGGTGTTATCGGATGGGATCGGGGGGCACCGCGCCGGGGAAGTGGCGGCTGAACTGGCCGTCAACTACATAGTCGACGGCGTTGCCGAAAGCAGCGGGCAGAATCCGTTGGAGACCATGCAGTCGGCGATCCACTCTGCCAGCGAGGCGATCGCCTCGCGTTCCGCGAGCAATGCCGAGCAGGAGGGCATGGGGGCCACCTGCGCCTGCGTCTGGGTGGAGGGGAACCAGTTCTACGCGGTCCACGTTGGGGATACACGGATCTACCTGGTGCGGGACGGCAAGATCCAGCGATTGACCATCGATCACACCTGGGTGCAGGAGGCGCTGGAGAAGGGCATCATCAACGCCGACCAGGCGCGCAGTCATCCGAATGTGCATGTATTGCGCCGGCACCTGGGCTCGGTCGAACTGCCCGACGTGGACTTCCGGCTGATTCTGACGACCGAAGAGGATGATGAACAGTCCCGCAAGAACCAGGGTCTTGTGCTGCGGCCGGGCGATGTCCTGCTGATGTGCACCGACGGCCTCACGGACCTGATCTGGGACGATGAGATCCTGCGCCTGATCACGACGCGCAATTCGTTGAAGTCGGCGGCGGAGGACCTGGTGGCGCGCGCCAACGAGCGGGGCGGCCACGACAACATCACTGTGATCTTGATCGGAGTGCCCAAGCAGAGGCCTGCAGACGGCCAGCGCAGGAAGGGCTTCTTTCAGAGCCTGCTCGGACAGTAGAAAGACTGGCCGCGAGGCCAGTCTTTTCTTTTCAGCGAGGGACACGGTCCGCAGCAGTGCGGGTCATTCCATCAGGGCTTGGATCGTGCGATCGCTGGCCGCGACACGCTCCGCCAGGAGGCGGGCGATCCATTCGTGGAGCAAGGCCGCGACCTCCGGTTCCTGCTCGCACATGGTCCTGAGCGAGTTGGCCGAGAGGCGGTAAACGATTGTGGGCCGCGAAGCGATGACCGAGGCAGTGCGGGGAGCATGCATATAGAGGCCCATTTCGCCGACGGTCGTGCCGCCGCGCATGCTGCGCAGCCGAACGGTCTGCCCGTCGGGGGTCTCGAGCTGCGCGGTAACCAGGCCGGCCTCAATGAAGTACATGTCGGTCGGCGGATCGCCCTCACGCATCAGGTACTGACCCTGAGGGATCTCGCACCGCTCAAGGTACTTGGTCAGGCGTTCCACTGCCGGCACGCCGGGGAATGCCCGCCGGAGCTGCCCTTCGAGGCGGTCGATGAAAGCAGTGAGATTGGCGGTGCCATGCCTGGCAAGGATCTTGTTCTCACACCATTCCACGCCGTAATCGAGCGTCGGCCGGATGATAAAGTCGTCATCCGTGGCATCCACCAGGCCGCCGCGCTCCAATTGCTTTTGGATCGCGGGCGAGACCCGGGTCCAGACCATGAGGAACTTGTTGGCCTCGGCCAGCTGCTTGAGTCGGGTGATGCCGAAGACCGCAGACGAATCCAGGCGCGTGACCTGTTGAAAATCGAGGACGACATAACCCAACGCTGGCTGGCTCTTGTCTCCCAGGCGCAGGCGGATCCGGTTCAGTACGGTCTGGATGGTGCCGAAGAAGATGAAACCCTGCAGGCGCAGAATGTAGATCTCGGAGCCGTGTTGCTCCAGCAATTCGCGGTGGGCCCTCGGCCGGTCCACGTTGCTGTGAAAGGTGCTGCCGTTCAGCGTGTTGCGGATGATGTTCACCCGGCTGTACGTGATCACGAAGAGAATGGCGGCGATGAGCACTCCAGCGACGATGCCCTGCAGGAATCCGATCGCGGCGATGATGGCAACGATCGCCCAGACAAGCAGGTAGTCGACCATTGGCAGGACGCGGCGGGCATCGATCAGCCATTCAAGCAGGAAGGTGAGGCCCAGGTACAGCAGCATGCCCCCGAGCACCAGCTTGGGAACGTAGGAGAACAGCGAGGCGCCGAAGAACAGTGCCGCGCCGCACACCAGGCCCGAGACCAGGTTGACGAGGCGGCACCGCGCCCCGAGACGATAGGCAAGCGACGACATGCTGAGCGTCTGATACCCGATGGGGCTCCCGCCCAGTCCGCCGGCCAAATTGGCCAGGCCGGCCGTGATCAGCTCGCGGTTCAAGTCGATGTCGTGGTGGAAGGTGACCTTCGAGGGCGCTGGTATTCAGCAGAAGGGCGACAACGCTCAAGACCAGGATGGTGACGATCTTGTCGGCTTGACCCAGGATGGCCATCCAGTCAACCTGCGACAGGGAGGCCGGGGCAAGGGGTTGGTAGAAGCTGCCGCCCGGAAATGGGCCGAGCAGCCAGCCCGCGGCCGAGGCTTGGGCCACGGAGATATGGGCAAGGAACAGATACCCATAGAATAACGCCGTGGCGAGGAGCAGCGCCGCGGGGGTGATCAGAAAATGATGATAGCGGCGCAGCACAAGCAGAAGGACGACAGCGAAGATCAGTCCCGGGAGCCAGTCGACGATCTTGGCGACGGTGAACGCCTGGGGCAGGTTGGCCAGGGTCATTGGCAGGCCCAACATGACACCGAAGGCACCTTTCGCCAGGAGCCAGCCGGTCCCGGCCAGGAATCCGCCGACAACGGGGTATGGGATGTAACGGACAAAGCCGCTGGCGTGGAAACGCCCGAGAAGCAGCAGGATGACGGCCATGAGCAGCGAGGTCAGGGCGATCGCAGCCACGACGGTCACATACACGGACTGGGGCTGGGCCGACCGCATGGCGAGGGCGATCCCCGAGGCGACCAGAGCCAGGATGGCGGCCGGCGTGTCCTGTGGGATGGCGATCATTGCGGGCAGCGAGGTGGTGAACGCAACCACGATGCCCATGACGAGGGCACCGAACAGAACTAGTCCGATCCCGCCTGCCAGGAACGGGCTCAAGCTTCCGGAAAAAATGAACGCGGCCAGGGAGACGATCGTGCCAATGCTCATGATCGAGACCAGCAGCCCGACGGTGAGGCTGGGCAGCAGGAGCCTGGGATGGAATTCCTTCTTGATCTCGTTGATGAAGTTCATGCTAGAGCCCTCGATGACAAGAAATGAATATTCCGATCCGTTCCATGCATCCGTGCTGGATCGGCACAGTCATAACCCCTGGGATTGGGAATCGTTCCCATCCAGGATCTCTTTGACCCGTCCCACCTGCCCACTCTGCAAGCGGACCTTGATGCCATGAGGATGCGAGGGGGATTTCGTCAGGATGTCTTTGACGACGCCTTTGGTTAATCTTCCGGTGGCCTGATCCTGCTTGAGCACGATCAGAACGGTCATGCCGGGCTTGATGTCCGCGCGCACTATGTTTCCCGGATGCTCGCTCGGCAGTGGGCTCATATGTGCGTTAGCGCATGATTGTTCGTCAGCGGACCAGCGCCGCTAAGAGTACCTCTGATCCAGAACCCATCCTTGGATATCGTCTACGTCCCCAAACTCATCGATGCGAGCCAATAGAGCCCAGGCTAAAGTTCGAACAAGTCTGGAAAACTCCACAAGATCCTCTTCCAGTATTGCCGTGGCATTCCCATGGACGATCCCTGATCTGCGGCCGTAGAACTTATAGATTGCATTGTGAACATCGCGGCGGCCTGACGGATCCTTGCCAGCGAGGAAAGCGCCTCGTTCTGCCAGAGTGGCGGTCAGCCCTCGAGTTGACAAGTTATCTTGGCTCGCCTCTCCGCCGATTAGGGCTTCCAGAGCAAAAGCTAGTTTCGCAAAGCGCCCGTTGTTTGAGTCTGGTTTTGTGGCTTCTCCAAGCCAATGAAGACCAAGGAAGAACTTGGTGATCATGGCGTTGTGCGGGGCTAAGAAGTCGCTCTCGATCAATTTCTGGAGCTGATCCAGCGTCGAGACTTCGCACTTGGCTAAGAGGTCTTCGCGAAGTCTGTATGGGGCAATACCAGGGCCCGTATGCGCAGCCCAACGGACCTCTCCCTCCAGACGGTGATTCTGAGTGAGCTTGCCCAGCCGGTAGGGGCGAACTTTGGAACTGGGATAGTCGTTGAGGACGCCGAACTGCAGCTGAGGCTTAGTTGTCACAGGGAAACCTATGGCGCGCAACAGCGTTAGCATATCATCCACAATGGTGTCAGCGAAGTCCATCGCTGCGTCATGGTCCCCAGGGCAGTCCACACGTGCATACGACACTACGTCAACCTCTGCGGAACGGCCCGCTAGGTTCTCTATAGACTCCCACCACAGATCTTTCTTGTCCTGCGAGTCAAACTTGCAGAATGTTGTAAGTCCAAATCTGACCGGATCAGGGCCTACGTCTAGATAGATCACAGGAACATCGATCGCGACGTTTGCCTGATACTCCAAAACCTGCTTCAATTCCTGCTCAACGAAGGTGTCCAGATCGTCGACGTCTTTGGCATACCACAGCGCGTGCCCAACAATGCTAGACACTATCCGCCGACGAATAAATCCATCCGAAATGGTGGGGTTTGCACGCTTTATCGCATCGATCGCTCTCTCCAGCAACGCCCGTGCGTTCTTCTGCTGATCATCCATCGGCTCATGCCAGTACAGGAACTGCAGGCCCTTTCCCTCGTGATCCAACGGGCCTCTGGCCTTAAGTATTTCGACAATCTCGAGAATCCATTTCACCAGTTGTTCAAGCATGGCGCAGCTCGAGTGAAGGCGCACGTTGCATATTACATTGCGACGCGATCCAAGGGGGGACTACCGATCGAGCAGGCCTCTGGCAAAGCTCAAGAATGCCTGCACGTCGTTGAAGTTCGTCATCAAGCCGACCGAGACGCGCACCGCCCCGCTGTTCTTGCCGTCGATGCACAGGCGGAAATCATCGAGAGACAGGCGGGTCTCGTGGCCCGGCTGGGTGAAGCAGACATCGAGCTCGACCCGCGAGATGCCCAGGGCGATCTCCCCGGCACCCGGATTGCAGAAACAGCCCGTGCGGAGTGAGATGTTGACGGCGTTGGCCTCGTCCTCGATCGTGCGGTGGTCGAGGGGCCGGCCGTTCTTGTCGAAGAAATTCACGGTCACCGCGCCGCCCCGCTGCTCCGTCGTGGTCGGTCCGTAGAGCCGGACCAATGGCTCGCCGGTGTTGTGTTCCATCTGGGTGAGATTGTCCAGCAGCCAGCCCGTCAGGCAGCGCACGCGTTCGTGGATCACCGGATAGCCGACCGATTCCAGGTATCTCAGGCCGATGTCGACGGCCGGTATGCTCAGGTAGTCCAGCGTGCCGTCTTCGAAGGCGGTGTGACCCTCAGCCAGATAGTGTTTGTTGCCTTGCACCGAGGCGACTGTGATGGTCCCGCCCGCGAACCATGGGCGGTGGAGCTTTGCCAGGGCCGGCTTGCGGATGATCAGCGCACCGACGCCGGTCGGGTATCCGAACATCTTGTAGAAGGAAAGGGGGACGAAGTCCGGCTTGACCTGGCCCAGATCGAGGCGATTGGTGGGCACGAAGGCAGCCGCATCCAGCAGCACATCCCAGCCGCGGCCCTGGGCGCGTTCGACCCATTCGAGCGGGTGCTGGACCGACGAGAAGTTTGACTGGGCGGGATAGGCAAACAGGTCTGAGCCGGTCCCGCGCGCAGCGGCGAGGTAGTATTCGAGGCGCAAGGCGTCGACGCGCATGTCCGGCAGGCCCAGGGGGATATAGGTCACCTCGGCGCCGTGGGTGTGTGCGAATTCGCGGATGCCGTTGACGGAGTTGTGATTGTCGAAGGTCAGAAGAAAGTGCGAGCCCTTGGCAAACGGATACGATTCCCCGACGAGCTTGAGGGCGCCGCTGGCGTTCTGCGTGAAGATCACATCGTATTCATCGGGGCTGGCGTTGAGGAAGCGGAGCACGCGGCGCCGCGTACCTTCGACGAGGCGGGTGGCGGTCTGCGAGGTGGGATTCGAGGAGTGCGGATTCCCGAAGACGTTTTCGCGCAGCAGCAGCTCGTGCTCGCGGAGCTGGCTCTCTGCGTAGAGGCCGCCCGCGGTGTAGTCCAGATAGACGTGCTCGCCGGCATCCAGGCGGGCATAGTCGCGTGAACGCAGCTCGTCGATGAGCCGGGTGTCTGCATAGGTGGGGTAGGCTTTCAGGAAGGCGGCGAATGGTGGATTGGTCGCGGGCATGACGGGTATCTCTGGCTATTGTAAGAGGATTTTGGAAAAACGGGAGATCGTCCGCTCGGCGACGCGCCCTTGACATTTCCTGAAATATATGTAACCATATGGTTACATATGTCAGCCGCCACCATATCCTACACCGCCATAGCCGACCCGACCCGGCGAGGCATCCTGGACTTGCTGCGTCACAGAAGCCTGAACGCTGGAGCGATCGCCCGCCGGTTTCCCCAGATCAGCCGGCCGGCCGTGTCGAAGCACCTGGCAATCCTGCGCCGCTCGCAACTCGTGATCGTCCACAAAACCGGCCGGGAGGTTCGATACAGCTTGAATGCTGAGCCCCTGCGCGAGGTGGATGCATGGCTGCGCCGATATGAGGAGTTCTGGAACCGACGGCTGCATGCGTTCAAGGAGTACGTTGAGTCGACGCCCGAGAAAGGAGACCGACGATGATTCGGAAGGTTGAGAGCAACATCACGATCGCAGCAACCCCTGAGCGCGTGTGGAAAGCTTGGGTGGAAGAGATGAACCAGTGGTGGACGAAGCCGTACTACAACGATGAGGAGCGCGTCACCGGCCAGCACATGGAACAGCAGCTTGGCGGGCGCTATGTCGAGGACTGGGGCGACAAGGGCGAGGGATTCTTGATCGGAACGATCGTGGAGTGGCTCCCCCCACTGTTGCTGGCCCACACCTGGACCGAACGCGGCTGGGGCGGCGTCAACACCCTGGTGCGACTGGAACTCGCCCCGGATCAGCACGGCGGCACGTCACTCAAATTCACGCACGATGGATTCGAGCACGTCCCGGATGGCGCCCATCAGCGCGACGAGCACCAGCACGGCTGGGGCGATCTGATCGGCAAGCTGAAGACGTACCTCGAGAAACGAAGCTGACATGAAGAACCGGCACCTCTTCCGAGAGGTGCCGGTCTGATCAATTGTGGGGAAATCATCCTTTAGGAACTCAATCGGCTGCAGCGGTCTCGCTGATCTCCGTCCATTGGGACGAGGCTGTCTGGCCGGAGCCGTGTTCGTCCTTGAAGCGCCCGGGCACGAAGCCTGTACCGGCCGGCAGCAGCTTGCCGATGATCACGTTCTCCTTGAGGCCGTACAACGGATCGGTGGTCGAGCCGATGGCCGCACCCGCCAGCACCTTGATGGTGTGCTGGAAGGAGGAGGCCGAGAGCCACGAGTCCGTGCTGAGGCTGGCCTTGGTGACGCCCAGCAGGATATCCTGGAACTTGGCCGGCTGCTTGTCCTCGGTCAGCAGCGTCTCGTTGAGCCGGCGCAGCTCCTGGCGGTCGACCGCATCGCCGGGCAGGTGCTTGGTGTCGCCGGCGCGGCTGATGGAGACCTTGCTCATCATCTTGCGGATGATGACCTCGAAATGCTTGTCGTGGATGTTCTGGCCCTGCGAGCGGTAGACCTTCTGGATCTCGCTGAGCAGATACATCTGGGCGGCCTCGCGTCCCTGGATCCGCAGGACGCGGTGCGGGTTGAGCGAACCCTCGGTCAACGCCTGGCCGGCGGTCGACGTGCTCGCCGTCGCGGACCAGCAGGCGGGCCGTCGTGGGGATCTCGGTGCCCTTTTCCTCGCCCTGCTCATAGGAAACGACGACCTTGTGTTCCTTCTTGTCCACGGCAACGCGGCCGCCGTGCTGGGCGACGATCGTGGCCTTGTCCTTGTTCGCCAGCACCTCGCCGGCCTTGACCACGGCCTCGTCCTTGGCAACATACTTCCAGTCTTCAAGCACGTTGTACTCGTCGTGCACCATCTCGGAGTGCTGGATCTGGACCTCGCGCAAGTCGGCGTACTTGTCGGATTGCAGGATGCGCACCGTGCCGCTGATCTCTGCAACAACGGCTTCGCCCTTCGGCTGCTTGCGGGCCTCGAAGAGCTCTTCCACGCGAGGCAGACCGGTCGTGATGTCGGCCGCGCCGGCGGCCACACCGCCGGTATGGAACGTCCGCAGCGTGAGCTGGGTGCCTGGCTCGCCGATGGACTGGGCGGCCACGATGCCCACGGCCGCGCCCAGGTCGACCATGTCGCCGCGGCCGAGATCGAGGCCGTAGCATTTGGCGCAGATGCCGTGCTGCAGTTCGCAGGTCAGGGCAGAGCGCACCTTGACCTCGCTCGACGCCGGAGGCGGCGATCTGGCGCGCCAGGACGTGATCGATCACGTCGTCGCGCTCGGCGATCACCTCGCCGGTCTTTGGATCGATGACGCGCTCGGCCAGCAGACGGCTGTACAGCCGGCTGGTCATTGACTGTCCGGCCACATCGTCCGCCCGGCGGATCCAGACGCCATCCTGCGTGCCGCAGTCCTGCTCATTGATGATGATGTCCTGGGCGATGTCGACGAGACGGCGGGTGAGATAACCGGCATCCGCGGTGCGCAGGGCGGTATCAGCCAGGCCCTTGCGGGCGCCGTGGGTGGAGATGAAGTATTCCAGCGCGGTCAGGCCCTGACGGAAATTCGAGCGGATGGGCAGCGGGATGATGCGTCCGGCCGGATCAGCCATCAGGCCGCGCATGCCCGCCAACTGTGAAATGGTGGAGAAGCCGCCCTTGGTGGCGCCGGAGCTCGCCATCGTGGAGAGGTTGCCATCGGGATCCATGTGCTTCTTGACCGCGTCCGCAACCTGATCGGTGGTCTTCTGCCAGATCTCGATGATGCGTTCGTTCTGTTCCTGCTCGGTCAGCAGGCCGCGGCGGAAGTCGCGTTCGACGACCTCCACCTGTTTCTGCGCATCGGCCAGAAGGTCACGTGCGCTCGGGCGGAATGGAGATGTCCGCCACGGCGAGGGTGGTGCCCGAGCGCATGGCGTACTCGAAGCCCATGGCCTTGATCTGGTCGGCGACGTCGGTCGTCTTCTCCTGGCCGCACAATTCGTACACTTCGGCGATCAGGTCCTTCACGCCGCCCTTGTCCAGCTTTTCGTTGATGAACTGGACCTCTGGGGGCAGGATGCGGTTGAAGAGCACGCGCCCGACCGTGGTATCGATCAGGCGGGTCTCGGCCTGCCAGCAGGCGGTCACCCTTGTCGCTGTACCAGGTGGTCGCGCGCAGCTTGATCGCGGGTGTGGACGTCGACCTGATCGAGCTGATAGGCGAGTTCGACCTCGTCGAAGTCGGCGAAGGCGCGCCCATCGCCCCGATGTGCGGCCTGGTGCAGCATGGTCAGGTAGTACACGCCCAGCACCATGTCCTTGGAGGGCGAGATGATCGGTTCGCCATCGGCGGGCTTGAGCAGGTTGCGTGAGGCCAGCATCAGTTCGCGCGCTTCGGTAACGGCCTTCTGGGAGAGCGGCACATGGACAGCCATCTGGTCGCCGTCGAAGTCCGCGTTGAAGGCCGTGGTCACCAGCGGATGCAGCTGGATGGCCGAGCCTTCGATCAGGATCGGCTCGAAGGCCTGGATGCCCAGGCGGTGCAGGGTCGGGCGCGCGGTTGAGCAGCACCGGACGATCCTTGATGACGTCTTCGAGCGCTTCCCAGACCTCGGGGCGGTTGCGTTCGATCAGGCGGCGGGCGCCCTTGACGTTGGCGGCGTAGTTGTTCTGGACCAGGCGGGCAATGACGAACGGGCGATAAAGTTCCAAGCGCCATGCGTCTTGGGCAGGCCGCACTGGTAGAGTTTGAGCTGCGGGCCGACCACGATCACCGAACGGCCGGAGTAATCCACGCGCTTGCCCAGCAGGTTGCGGCGGAAGCGTCCCTTCTTGCCCTTGAGCATGTCGCTCAGGGACTTGAGTTCGCGGCGCCCGCGGCGGCTGAGGGCCTTGCCGCGCTGGGAATTGTCGATCAGGCTGTCGACCGCCTCCTGCAGCATGCGCTTCTCGTTGCGGATGATGACATCCGGCGCGCCGAGTTCGAGCAGGCGCTTGAGGCGGTTGTTGCGGTTGATCACACGGCGATAGAGATCGTTCAGGTCGGAGGTGGCGAAGCGGCCGCCGTCCAGCTGCACCATCGGGCGCAGGTCGGGCGGGATGACCGGCAGAACGGTCAGGATCATCCACTCCGGGCGGTTGCCTGAGCGGCGGAAGGCTTCCACCACCTTCAGGCGGGTGGTGGCCTTCTTGCGCTTCTGCTTGGACTTGGTGGTGCGGACCTCGTGCCAGAGTTCCTCGGACAGCTTGTCGAGGTCGAGGCGCTCGAGGATGTCGTAGAAGGCCTCGGCGCCCATGTCGGCGCGGAAGACCTGTCCCCAGCGCTGCTTGAGTTCGCGGTAGCGGATCTCGCTGATGAAGGTGAAGGGGCGCAGCTCCATCAGTTCATCGCGCTGGCGCGAGGACTGGTTGACGGAGGCCGAGGTCTGATCCTCGAGCTGCGAGCGCAGGCCTTCCATCTGCAGGTCCGCCTCGGCCTTGACCTTGCGCGGCCTGCTTCTTGAGCTCCTCGAGCTCGCGGGCGCGCTCTGTCCTTCAGCTCGTTCTCAAGCGACTCCAGCTTCTTCTGAACGATCTTCTGGACCTGGCTGATGTGCTTGTTGCCGACCTTGTCGTTGGCATCCAGGATCTTCTCGCCCGTCAGCTCGAAGACCACTGTCTTCTTGGCGGGCTGTCCCATCTGCTCCTGGAGGGTCTTTTCGAGTTTCTGGCCCTCCTTGATGACGGGATCCACCTGCTCGGCGATGTATTCGTCGTACCCCTGCTCGAGGCATGTGCGCTTCTGGTTGATCTCGGCCGATGCTGGTGGTCGCGCCGGGTCTTGATCTCGGCGATCTTGGCGTTGACACCCGCGGCCTGCTCGCGCTCGGAGACCGAGATCTCATCCTCCAGGCGCTGGAGGGCCTTCTTGCGGGCCTCCTCATCGACATAGGTGACGATGTATTGGGCAAAGTACAGGACGCGGTCCAGGTTGCGGCGCGAGATATCGAGCAGCATGCCCAGCTGGGACGGGATGCGGCGTGTATACCAGATATGCGCGACCGGCGGTGGCCAGGCTGATGTGGCCCATGCGCTCGCGGCGGACCGCGGCCCGGGTCACTTCGACGCCGCACTTGTCGCAGATGATGCCTTTATAGCGGGGGTTCTTGTATTTGCCGCAGTAGCACTGCCAGTCGCGGGTGGGGCCGAAAATGGCCTCATCGAACAGGCCATCCTTTTCAGGACGCAGGCGGCGGTAGTTGATGGTTTCGGGTTTGAGGACTTCTCCGTATGACCAGGACATGATGGTTTCGGGGCTCGCCAGGCTGATACGGAGTGCAGTTAATCCCTTGGTTTCCACTCGGTTTTCTCCTCGTCACATCACACGGGTCCACGGCGACCGTCTCTGCACGGCGTATAGTCAGCGCGTGCCGAGAGACAAACAAAGGCAAGCGCTTTGAGGTTTCTTCTCCTCAAGCGCTTGCGGTAGTATGTTTGATTTTTACATCCAACCCCCTAATTATACGCCGTTTGGCAACAAAGTCAAGGCAGGCGTTTTCGCCAAATTTAAGGCTCTCCGGGGCCGGATCCCTGGCGGTTCTGCGACCCGGTTGCGGTACAAGCGCTGGTTTGGGACGGAGCGCATCCGGGCCGAGTCCAGTGGCAGGCGTACGAAATCGGCAATCCGCCGGCAGTAGGCACCCGGGTCGGCCATCATCCGGTTGTAGTCCACGTACAGCACCTCCATGTTCGGCTGCCGGGCCAGCCAGTACTTGATGGCCGCCATATGCTCCCGGAACTGGGCTTCCATCTCGGAATCGCCGGTGACGGAGGCTCGCGGCGCCGCTCGAGCATCTTCTGCTGCGAGGCCAGGATCTCCTTGAGCTCGCGCTCCATGAACAGGATGCTTGTAATGCTGCCCCGCCGGCAGATGTTCCAGCAGCGCCGAGACGACCTTCACCGCCTTGCCGCTGGCGCCCGCCAGCCAGTCGTGCTGGCCGTCGGTTAGCGCCTTTACCGGCTCGAATTCAAAATAGCCGTTCGGGTTGTCCTCGTCCGCGCTGCGGATGGAGTCCGTGACCAGCGGCAGCGCCGCCCTCGGCGAGCATCTTCATCATCATCGAGGTGCCCGAACGCGGCAATCCCGAGACCACGATGATGGGTTGCGCTTCAGGCTTGGCGGAATCCCGGGAACGAAGGATCTTCTTTAGCATCGGCAGTTGATCGTCAAAAGGTGCAGGGCTCCTATCCGAATTGGCAGGGGCTCAGACCGGTGCGATTCTACACCGCCGGAACCCGTCGCGCCTGGCTATAATCCTCCAGGCAGATTCGCGCGAGCAAGCTTGTTTCCTTTGTGGAGGCAGCCATGACCGCTTATGTGGTGGTGGACATCGATGTCAGGGATGCGACGACCTACGCGGAATACGTCGCCCGGGCGCCGGCGACGGTGACAGCCTACGGCGGGAAGTACCTGGCGCGCGCCGGCCGCACGGAGAAACTGGAGGGCGAGTGGGTGCCCAAGCGCCTGGTCATCCTGCAGTTCGACAACCTGGAACGCGCCGAGCAGTGGCTGAATTCGCCCGAATACGAGCCGGTCAAGGCGCTGAGGCATAAAGCGGCCCGCTCCAACATGGTGGTGATTGAAGGCGCCTGAGCCGCGGCCTCAGTAGCGGTGCTCGTAGTAATGGTCGATCACATCGGCCCGGAGCCAGGACTGCACGTTCGGCTTTGAGATGATCTCATCCGGAATGGTGCCAACAAGATTCAACAGCACTAATCGCGTCCGCTCGTAGCTGGCAAATACCTCGGCTTCCTCCAGCTTTCCGAATTGCTCGATCGCAGCGGCGTTGAAGGCATCCACGTCCTCCACTTCGCACGGGTCCTCATCGCCTCCCGCGCCGATAACGCGGATGCCATCTTCCCACCAGGCGATGATGTGCGCGATCAGGTCTCGAAAGCGCCGGTAGCCTTGCCTTTCGAGAAAAGTCTGCTTCTGCTCCGGCGTAAGGCCGTCGAAAAGGGGCAGGCATTCGCTCCATTCGCGCTGCAAGGTATCCATAACCAGGAAGCGCGGCGCATCCAAGCCGTGTTCCTTGAGATGCTCAAGGATCACGCCGTCCAGCCAGGCGTAGACGGTGCGGACCTTCAACCATTCATTAGTAAGCTGCGAGACTGTCTCCGTGATCTGCCCTCGCTGTGACTCGTACCAGCTTAGCAGCTCGGCCTCGGGCGTGTCCTTGAAACGGGCCAGGGAGGCTGCGTTGAACGCGTCCAGATCGTATTTGCGGGCAGGATGCTGGCGGCCGGCGATGCGGTCGCGAACGATCCCGTCGGCTTCCTCCCACCAGCCAGCAACGTGCGCAAGCAGGTCATGCAGAGAAGCGAAGCCTTGCCGACTCAGGAACGAGGCTCTGTTCATCCGACGGCATCTTCCTAAACGCCTCGGGGTAGCGCTTCCATTCATCCAGGCACCGCAGAAAGAGGGATCGCGAATATTCGGGCATTTGAAGGACTCGGAAAGTGGATATACTAGACGGGACCCAGCCTTATTGTACTTGCGGCCCCGACCCAGGCGGAGGAGATAGGCTGTATGCAAGCGAGGAAGAGAGTCTGGGACCAGGAAACGCCCCATTGCGGTGACGATCGTCGCATGGGGCATTGTCGTATTGTTCTTGGTCCGGCTGTTCCAGGTCTTCGAGCCCCTGATCCGGATGGACGTGTTCGGGCACGGATTCCAGCTGACCGGGCCGCTGACGCGCGGCATGATCCTGACGCCGCTTGGACAGACGGTGCTGACGAGCGCCGTGTATCTGGTTCTTTCCGTGGCCGGCGTGATCGTGCTGATCGGTTTCCTGAGGCTGCGCCAGTGGGCTTGGGTGATGCTCATGGCCTGGACCGGCTTCTCGCTGGCGATCTCCCTCTTCAACTACTTCTACACCCACGCGAACTACCTGGTGATGGCCTCGAACACGATCATCGCCCTGGCCCTCAACCAGGCCGAAGTGCGGGGCATCTTTCAAATCAGGACGACAGACGTTGAACCCATCGCCCAACCCAACTCCTGACGCCCCAATCAGCCCCAGTTCCAGCGCGCCGTCGGACCTGGACCTGCTGCGCCGCTTCGAGCCGGTCCTCCATTTCACCCAGGGCGAACAGTTCTTTCCGACCGACGTCGACCGCTATGTTCGGAAGTGCAGCCTGTGGGCGCACTATCCGGACGGGCGCGACGAGCAACTGGTGAAAGAGGGCGATCTCTCCATGGACCGCCTGGCCGAGCCCCGTCCGGCGCAATTTGGCACGGTGCACTATCTCAGGTTCATTGAAAACTTAAGCCTGGGCGAGACGGCCCAGGTGCTGACGGATCAGCTGCGCCTGCGACGGCTGCTCGGAAATAGGTTCCATCCGGGCATCGGCCGGCTGGCGCGCGGTGGGCTGCTGCCGCGCATCATGGATGCGCTGTTCAGCATCTCGTTCCTCCTGCGCGGTCGGGTGCCGGCTGCCACCGCCGCGGCCGCCGAATTGGACTACTTCCACATGCGGGCCGAGAAGGAGCAGTACGTTTACTACGGCCGCGTGGCGCGTCAGAGTGGCTGGACCGTGCTGCAGTACTGGTTCTTCTATTCTTATGACAGCTGGCGCTCAGGCTTCGACGGGGTGAACGATCACGAGGCGGATTGGGAGATGATCTCCCTCTATTTATATGAAGGCGACGGGGAGCTGCGGCCTGAATGGGCCATGTACGCCTCACATGATTTCCATGGCGACGAACTGCGGCGCCGCTGGGACGATCGCTCTCAACTCGATCTGGAGGATGGGCATCCGGTCGTCTATATCGGTGCCGGCTCGCACGCCTCCTACTTTCGCCCGGGCGAATACCAGGCTGAAGTGGACTTGGACCTCCCGCGCTGGGTGCAGATGGTGCGCCGTTTCTGGAACAAACTCTGGACGGGCGTGCTGGGCCAGCAGCCCGCAGATCCATTCCGCATTCCCTTCGTGGATTACGCCCGAGGCGACGGCATGAAGGTCGGCCCGGGGCATCACCGGACGTGGAGTCCCGTGCTGATTGGTCGCCACACTCCGTGGGTGGGCGACTATCGGGGCCTGTGGGGTCTCTTTGCCCGGGACCCGATCTCGGGTGAGAACGCGCCGGCCGGACCCATGTACAACCGCGACGGCACGCCTCGCGCTTCCTGGTATGACCCGCTTGGATTCTCCGGGCTGGACAAGGTTCCGCCGCCGCCCGACGCGATGCGCGTCCTTGAACAGAATTGCACCGATGTTGCCAACCGTCAAACCCAGCTCAAGGGGTTGATCCCGGCCAAGGCCGCAGAGATGCAGGCCCTCGGCATGAAGCTGAAGGGAATGGAGGGCAATCCACACCTGGCCGGACTCTACGCTGCGATGCAAAAGCGCAGCGTCGCCCTGGCGGACGAAGTGCGCGGCCTGCGCCGCGAGTACTTGGAGAACACGGCCGTACTGGAGAGCCTGACCGGCCAACTGGACAGGCGGCGGATGGGACGCCCGGATGATCCCGAGTCCCACATCCGTCACCTCATCATGCCGGTGCAGACCACGCGCATGCGCTTTGATCGCCTGGCTGAACCGTGGGCGGCGGTCAGCCTGAGCGTGCTGCTGTTCGGGGTGGTGGCCCTGCTGCTCCTTGCCCCCCGCCAACTGGTGTTCGGACTGGCGGCGATCACGCTGCTGATCATGGTGGCCGAGTTGATCCTGCGCGGGGCGTTCATCCAAACAATCGGCGAACTGACCGCGCTGCTGGCGATCATCGCGGGCATCATTCTGGTCGTCCATTTCTGGTTCTGGCTGTTGATCGCAGCCCTCGTGGGGGCGGCCACATTCCTGTTGTTCCAGCGCCTCCGAGAGCTGACGGGCTGATCGCCCAATCCCGTAGTCAAGAGGCCGGCCATGTTTATGGCCGGCCTCTTTTCTATCTCAATTCATTGCATTGAGGAATCACCCGGATCTGACGGCGTTGATGAAATCGGCCAGCAACCCATACGCGGTCGGCTCGGGACCGGCGACCATATCCGGGCGCTCGGATTCGATGATCGAATAGTCGCCCAGGACGTCGGTCCGAAAGGCAACCCCGGTCGTGGAGTCTTCCATGCCGTACAGGGGATCGGAGGCCGGCACTAGTTCGGGCGCGACGGTCGCCTCGACCGCATTTCCGCTTCGCGCGGCAGAACAAACCAGCTTGTAGCGTTTCCCTTCTGCCTTGGCCTTGGCGATCATCGCCGGAGTGATCCCGCGAATCCCCTCTCGCTTCACTTGCTGCGGTGAAAAGGGCACGTTCATGAGCACCGTCACGAGGGCGGCCACTTTGATGGCCGCGTCCCAACCGTCCACATCCGCCGAGGGATCGGTTTCGGCCACGCCGATGGATTGACAGTACTTCACCGCCAGGTCGAAGGTCTCGCCGCGCTCCATTCGGGTCAGGATGATATTGGTGGTGGAATTCAACACGCCGCGGAACGAGAGCAGGTCGGCCGCCGGCATGCATTCGCGGAAGACCGAGAATACAGGCGAGCCCCCGAGGACGGTCGACTCGAACAGGAACTTGCGTCCCTTCGACGCGGCGAGGGCGCTCAGTTCGCGATACCCGTGAACGACCGTGCCTTTGTTGGCCGTGATGGCGTGCATGCCCGATCGCAGGGCGAGGCGTACGTGATCGATGGCGGGCTGACCCGTACTGTGATTCACGGGCGAGTTCTCGAACATGACTTCAGCCCCCGATCGTCGAATAACTGATGGAGAATCGGAGATCCGCATCCCAGGTTCGGACAGTTCCGCGATCGACTGGCCGGTCTCCACGAGCTGCAGCGCCCTATTCACATCAAGGCCGTCGGCGCGGACCGCGAAGCCGTGGCTGCCCGTCGCAATGCCTGTCACCGAGAAGGTGATGTCATAGTCCTCCTCGAGCACGGCCTGCTTGCGCAGCAGCAAGCGGGCCAAAGCCCGGCCGACATTGCCGAACCCGACGAGTGCGAGTTTGTAATGAGACATGGGCTCTCCGGAGAGATCAAGGTTGCAGGTACAGTCGCGTGCGTCGGGCGAGTCGCCTACACGGGCGGATATGGATAGGCGCGGCGGTCCCGTGGACGGAACGGGAAGAGGCGCGACTGGAGCAGCGCCTTCGCGCGGGCGGCGAGGGCCGTGAGCCCACGCGGCTCGAGATAGGGTCGGAGCGCGAGGCGCAAGCTCGCGCCCGAAGCAAGCAGGTCGGGGAGGGTCTCGACGCACTGCAGCAGGTCATCCGGGATCGGCTCGCCGGCAAAGTCCCACAACACCGTGCGCAGCTTGTCCTCCTCATGGAAGCAGAGTCCGTGATCGATCGCCCACAGCTTGCCGGTGCCTTTCTCGATCAGGACGTGACTGCCCTTGCGGTCGGCGTTGTTGGCCAGCAGGTCAAACAGCACCACGGGGCGCAGGCGGCCCTTGTCTTCGTTGCTGAAGTTGAAGTAGTGGTAGTCCGGGTCATATTCCACGTACTGCTGGAGCGAGCCGGGTCCGTAGAAGGGACCGTCCTCGCGCAGAACGGTGTACGGAACGATGTGGAAGCCGAGGGCCTCGCTGACGATATAGGCCGCAACCTCGCGCGCCGCGAGGGTGTTTTCCGGAAAATCCCACAGGGGTTGTTCGCCTCGCAAGGGCTTGTAAACCGCGGGGAGTTCGCGTCCCGCGTGATGGACGGTGACGAGGAAGGTGTAATTCGAGCCGAGCATGAACTGGCCCTTTAGCTCGAGCTCACCGTGCTGCAGCGCGGCTTCTATGTCGTTCGCCGATCGATCGGTGGCCACTGGTGATTGGGGATCTGGCGGGCGGGGTTAGTGCAGGTGCCCGTTTTTCTTGGGGCAGAAATGACCCTCGGGCTCCATGGGCTGTCCGCACTGCGGGCAGATGGGCCGGCCGCGGCTGGCGACCTCGGCCCCCCAGCGGGCCATCTTGCGCAGCTGTGAGCGCGTGCACCAGAAGCGGATGACCGCGCCGGTTTCGGGTTCCTGGTCTTCGCCCTGCAGCTCGCGGACGAAGAGCACCACCCGGTCGCGCGCCTGATCGTAGCCGAGGCCGATCTCACCCACGCGGAAGATCGGGTCAACGGGCGGGTTGATCCGCATCTGCTCCTCGACGAAGTTGGCCGAGGCCTCCTCGAGGTTCGGGTTCTGCCGGGCCACTTCCGCCAGGAACTGTTCGACGCCGACAGCCAGGGACTGCAGCTGCGTCTTCTCCACGATGACCGTGTAGGTCTTATCGGCCTGAAAGGCCTGGATGTAAAAAACGCGCTGTCCCGGCTGACCGATGGCATCGCCGGTTATATGATCGCAAGGATCGACGTCAATTTCCGTACCGGGCATGATATATAGGAGGGGAGGTACGTGCAAAAGCGAGTATACCAGATTGAATTCCGGGTGTAGTTCGCGGGCCTCTCGAGCCCTATTGTATAATCCGCCAGTGCGGCCCTGCCGGGCTTTCATAAAGTAGTTTGACCGCGGATACGCCGGGTGCGCGGCTTCTTAACTGGTATGCCGGTACAACACGCGATCCGCAAGGAGCGAGTCCATGTACGATCGCAAGCAACTCGATGCGCTGCGCCAGCGGCTCGAGAAGTGGGAAAAGACGAGCCTGCAGAACGCCCTGGCAGGCATGCCGGAACGACACAAGAGCTTCATCACGACCTCCTCCGAGCCCATCAACCGCCTGTACACGCCGCTGGATGTGGCGGATCTGGACTACGAGAGGACCTCGGCCTGCCCGGCGAATATCCCTATACCCGCGGCGTGCACCCCACGCTGCATCGCGGCAAGCTGTGGACGATGCGCATGTTCGCCGGGTTCGGCACCGCGGAGGAGACCAACGCCCGCTTCAAGTACCTGCTGGATCAGGGGCAGACCGGCCTGTCGATCGCCTTCGACCTGGCGACGCTGATGGGCTACGACACCGACCAGCCCGAAGGCACTGGGCGAGTTTGGCACTTGCGGCGTGGCGGTCTCATCGCTTAAGGACATGGAGATCCTGCTGGACGGCATCCCGCTGGACAAGGTCTCGACCAGCATGACGATCAACTCGCCGGCCGCCATCATCTGGGCGATGTACATCGCCGCCGCCGAGAAGCAGGGCGTCCGCCCCGACCAGCTGCGCGGCACGATCCAGAACGACATCCTCAAGGAATTCATCGCGCAGAAGGAATTCATCTTCCCGCCGCGAGCCGTCCATGCGGCTGGTCGTGGACACGATGGAGTTCGGCGCGCAGAAGGTGCCGCAGTGGAACACGATCTCGATCAGCGGCTATCACATCCGCGAGGCCGGGCTCCACCGCGGCGCAGGAACTGGCCTTCACGCTGGCGGACGGACTGGAGTACGTCCGCTGGGGCATCGAACGCGGCCTGGACGTGGACGAGTTTGCGCCGCGGCTGTCGTTCTTCTTCAACGCGCACAATGACTTCTTCGAGGAGATCGCCAAGTACCGCGCCGCGCGGCGCATCTGGGCGCGCGAGATGCGCGAGACATTCAAGGCCAAAGATCCGCGCTCGTGGCTGCTGCGCTTCCATACGCAGACGGCGGGCGTCTCATTGACGGCGCAGCAGCCGGAGAACAATGTGGTGCGCGTGGCCATCCAGGCCCTGGCGGCGGTGCTCGGCGGGACGCAAAGTCTGCACACCAACTCGATGGATGAGGCGCTGGCGCTGCCGTCGGAGCACGCCGTCACGATTGCCCTGCGCACGCAGCAGATCATCGCCGAGGAATCCGGCGTGGCGAACACGATCGATCCGCTGGGCGGCAGTTTCTTCGTCGAGGCGCAGACCGACCGCATGGAGCAGGAGGCCTGTGAGTATTTCCGCAGGATCGAGGAACTGGGCGGCGTCATCCCCGCGATCGAAAAGGGTTTCTTCCAGGCGGAGATCGCCGACGCGGCCTATCGCTACCAGCGCGAGATCGATGAGGGCGTGCGCAAGATCGTGGGCGTCAACGCCTACCAGGAGGACAAGCCGCTCAGCATCCCGATCCTGGAGATGGACGCGGACGGCTACAAGCGGCAGGTGGAACGCCTGGCCGAGCTGCGCAGGATGCGCGACAACGGGCGCGTCGGTCAAGCCCTGGACAGACTGCGGATTGCGGCCCAGGGCACCGAGAACACCATGCCGTATTTCCTGGACGCGGTCCGGGCGTATGCGACGCTGGGCGAGATCGTCGGCGTGATGAAAGAGGTCTTTGGGGTCTACGAGGAGTTGACGGTGATCTAGGCGTCAGGCCTGTTCATCGCGCCGGACTTGGTACGTGTCGAAGTCCCGCGCAACCGAGACGTTTGGGTGAACGGCTTGGGCTTCCTTTAAGACGTCCTTCTCACGGTACCGGCGGGAGATGTGGGTGAGGATCAGGTGCCGCACATTGGCGCGCACGGCCAGGTCAGCGGCCTGGGCTGCGGTGAGGTGGGAGAACTGGCGGGCCATCTCTGCTTCTTCATTTAGGTAGGTCGACTCGATCACCAGCGCGTCCGCATCCCGGCAGGCCTCGACCACGTCATCGGTCTTGCCGGCATCTCCGATCACAACGAGTTTCGAGCCCGTCTGCAGCGGCCCCAGCACGTCCTCGGACGAGATCCTCTTCCCATTTGCCAGCACGATGGACTTGCCGTCGACGAGTTCCCGTCGTTCGGGGCCAAATGGAACGCCAAGCTCATCCGCCTTCTCAGGCAGAAACGGGCGCCGGGCGCGCTCCTCGAAAATGAATCCGAGGCAGTCGGGGCCACGATGCGTAACAGGGAAAGCCGAGATCGTGAAATCCTTGGTCTCGAAGAAGATGCCGGATCTGATCTCCCGGAACTGGAGCGGCATCGGCGGCTGGTTGCCGCGCAAGACCACGCCGTAGAGCAGGTCGTGCACCCGGTCCAGGGTGCTGCGGCCCCCGTAGATCTCCAATTCGTCGATCGCTTCCCAGCGCAGGAATGTGCTGAGCAGGCCGCCGAGGCCGAGGATGTGATCGAGGTGACCGTGCGTGAGCAGGACGCGGGTCAGGTGCCGGAAGCCGACGCCCGATTGCAGGATCTGGCGTTGCGTCCCCTCGCCGCAGTCGATCAGGAAACGGTATTCATCGTGCTGAACGATCTGCGCGGAAAGACCGCGCCGGGCGGAAGGCGCGGATGCAGAAGTGCCAAGAAGAAGTATCTCAAACAAACGGGCGTCCTGTTAAGGCGAAAGTTGGAAACGCGGGGTCGCGGGCGGGCAATGAATGCAGCGAGAACTTCCCTGTGAGTCGGCGGGCACGCGGAATCCAAGAGCGCAGGGCAGGCGGCTTACCCGCAAACAACATCTAGCTGTCCGTTGACAAGCCTCGGCAATTGTATCTTAAAGGAAAACTGACCATTTGTGCTACAATTCAAGCCGGGTTTCACGAATTGACCTTGGTTTCCGGCACGCATCCATGTGCCGTTCGTCCCCAGTCGTTGATGGGTTCCACCGCCTGCATGCCTCTCTTCAAACCTGCTCCGCCGCCTAAGAACAGCCACAAAGCGAAGGCAAAGAGCCAGTCTGCGAGGAAACCGGCGCAGAAGGCGCCATCGCCCTCGTTCTGGGAGAGCCTTTCGCCGGAGCGCCGGCTGGACCTGGTTGGCGTGCTCCTGGGAATCGCAGGCATCCTGATTCTGCTGACGCTGGCAGCGTCCTCCCGCTCGGCGCTGACCGGTGGCATCATCCGGTTGCTCAGCGAACTCGTCGGCTGGGGCGTGTACGTCCTGCCCATCGGGCTGATCCTCTTCGGATTGTGGCTGATCTTGCGCAAGATCGAGCGCATCCCGCCGCTCTCTCTGGAACGGGCGGTGGGAGTAGTCCTTCTCTACGTGTGGCTGCTGACCGCGATGCACTCCGTGATCGCCGCGCCGGAGATGGCCAACGTGGCGGCCCAGGCGGCGGCCGGAGGCGGGTACATCGGCAGCCTGTTCGAGCGTGTACTGTGGCTGGGCCTCGGCCTCGGGGGGCTGATCGTCGCCATGATCGCCTGGCTGTTGATCGGGTTGCTGATGGTGTTGGATGTGATCCTCATCGACCTTTTCCAATGGACGGGGCCTCTATTCGCAAGACTCGACCGCGCGATTAAGGAAACTGGGCCCGGCCTCCACTTCGAGCGATGCGCTCGCATCGGGCGATGGCTATACCCCTCTGCCTGCACCCGCCGATATCGAATTCAACGGTTGATCCGGTCAGTCCACTGCCGGAAGCCGTCGGTCTGGTCAGGACGACGACCAGCGCGCCGGTCATCCAGTGGGCGCTCCCGGATACGAAAGAGATCCTGGACGCGGGCAATGCCCCGACGGTCAACGAAGACTTCATACGCCAGCGTGGGCACCTGATCGAAGAGACCCTGGCTTCATTCGGTGCTCCGGCCCAGATCGTTGAGATCAGCCGCGGGCCGACGATCACGCAGTTCGGGGTGGAGCCGCTCTTCGTCGAGACGCGCGGCGGCAGGACGCGGGTGCGGGTCAGCAAGATCGCCTCCCTCGCGGATGACCTGGCGCTGGCACTGGCCGCGCCCCGCATCCGCATCCAAGCCCCGGTGCCGGGACACAGTTACGTGGGCATCGAGGTGCCGAACGATGAGATGGCGCTGGTGGCACTTCGTGACATCGTGGAGAGCGAAACCTTTCAGCGGAACAAGACCTCCCTGCGCTTTGCGCTGGGACAGGATGTGGCAGGCCACCCGATCACGGCCAACCTGGAGTCCATGCCGCATCTTTTGATCGCCGGCACAACAGGCTCGGGCAAGTCGGTCTGCGTCAACGCGATGCTGACCTGTTTCCTGCTCAACAACACACCGGACGACCTGCGGCTCGTTCTGGTTGACCCCAAGCGCGTGGAGCTGACCAGCTACAATGGCATTCCGCACCTGCTCGCACCGGTGGTGGTCGAGATCGAACGGGTGGTGGGCGTGCTGCAGTGGATCACGCGCGAGATGGACAAGCGCTATCACGATTTTGCGAAGATCGGCGCTCGCAACATCGCCGATTACAACGGCCGCATGAAGGTGCAGGGCGGCAAGAAGCTCCCGTTCTTGCTGATCGTGATCGACGAACTAGCCGACCTGATGATGATCGCCCCGGATGAGACCGAACGGACGATCACCCGATTGGCGCAGCTGGCGCGGGCGACCGGGATTCACATGATCCTGGCAACGCAGCGTCCCTCGGTGGACGTAGTCACCGGGCTGATCAAGGCCAACTTCCCCGCCCGCATCGCCTTTGCCGTGGCGTCGGGCGTGGACAGCCGCGTCATCCTGGATCAGCCGGGGGCCGAGCGCCTGCTGGGACGGGGCGACATGCTTTACCAGGCTGCGGATGCCGCAGGGCCTGCCAGATTGCAGGGCGTGTTCGTCTCCGACCATGAGATCCAAAAGCTGACCGAGTTTTGGAGGGCACAGACCGCGCAAGCCAGCCCCTACGCGATGCCCGGCCCAGCGGTGGACGCGGTTCCCGACAACGTGCCGCTCAAGCAGAAGCCGCTGTGGGAGGAGATGGAGTCCAGCGAGGGCGATCCCCTGCTGAATGAGGCCATCGATCTGGTGAGGCGCGAGGGCCGCGCCTCCGTGTCGATGCTGCAACGCCGGATGCGGATCGGCTACACGCGTGCCGCCAGGCTGGTGGATGTCATGGAGGAGCGCGGGATCGTGGCCCCGCCCGAGGCGAATAGCCAGGTTAGGCAGATCCTGGATTACGGCCCGACCGCGCCCCCAAAGGAAGAATAAAAGAGCGGAAAAATCCGAAACAACGGCGGTGATATCTGCCCGGGGTATAATGCGGGCTGCCGGCCCCTGTAGCTCAATGGACAGAGCAAGGCACTCCTAAGGCCGAGATGTGGGTTCGATTCCCGCCAGGGGCGCCAGCCAGCCGGACTAGTACTTTTTTCTCATGTGTTTCTAACGTGCAGCCCTTGCTTTGCCCAAAGCGTTATAGTATATTCACCATTGACGGACGCCAGGGTGCCCCCCTCACCCTGGCGTCCGTCATTTTAATTCGTCGAATCCGGGGACTGCGGAGGCCGTCAGGCCTCCGCAGTTTTTTTGTTTCATCATAATTGCTTCAGGGACCGTGCACGGTTCAGCATTGCCCCTTCGCTCGCCCCGCCCAATTCAGTGATAAGCCATTCGGGATATTCCAACGCGCCGAGCGTCGGCCGGCGCATCACAACGGGACTGGCGGAGGAGCGAGCGGCTATAATTCGATCGCCCCGCCATTCATTCTTGCTTCCTGGAGACCATCACATGGCCCTCGACCTGTCTGCAATTCGGAGCAAGTTCCCATCCCTCGACCGCAAAGCCATTTTCTTCGACAACCCCGGCGGGACTCAGATCGCTCGGCAATCCCTGGATCGCATCAATCAATACCTGCTGGAGAACAACGCCAATCATGAGGGCGCGTTTACCACCAGCCAGGCCTCTGATGCGATTCTCGATGAAGCTCACCGCGCCATGGCCGACTTCTACAACGCCTCATCTCCCGCGGAGATCATCTTCGGCAACAATATGACCAGCCTGACCCTCCACATCAGCCGCTCGATCTCGCTCGAGTGGAAGGCAGGCGACGAGATCGTGGTCACCCGTCTCGATCACGACGCCAACGTCACCCCGTGGATTTTGGCGGCGCAGGACCACGGTGTAAAGGTCAACTGGGTGGACTTTGATGTGGAAGACGGTACTCTCCGGCTGGACGATCTCCAGAGGGCGCTGGAACGAAAGCCGCGGCTGCTGGCCGTTGGTTACGCTTCCAATTCGCTTGGAACCATCAACCCGATCGCCAGGATCGTGAGGCTGGCGCATGAAGCCGGGGCGCTTGTGTACGTTGACGCGGTCCAATACGCCCCGCACGGCCCGATCGATGTGCAAAAACTGGACTGCGATTTCCTGGTCTCCTCGAGCTACAAATTCTTCGGACCACACTCTGGGATCCTGTATGGCAAGCGCGACCTGTTGGAAAAGCTGTTCGCCTACAAAGTCCGCCCGGCGACCAACAAGCTGCCCGGCAAGTTCGAGACCGGGACACAGAATCACGAGGGCATCGCCGGCGTGCTCGGAGCCATCGAATACTTCGCATGGGTTGGACAGCAGTTTGGCGGCGAGCAGATGGAAGGACTGAGGGAGGCCGGTTACACGGGTCGCCGCCTGGATCTGAAGAAGGCCATGCTTGCCATCCGTGCCTATGAGTATGAGCTGAGCCGCGCCCTGCTTTCGGCTCTCCAGGGGATACCGGGCCTCACGATCTTCGGTCTCACCGACGTTCGCCGCTTGGAGGAACGCGTGGCCACCTATGCCTTCCGCGTGAAAGATCTGCATCCGCGCAAGGTGGCCGAGCAGCTTGGCCGCCAGGGGATCTATGTCTGGGACGGCAACTACTACGCGATCAACGTTACGGAGCGACTCGGCCTCGAAGACAGCGGCGGCATGGTGCGGGTCGGAGCGACGCACTACAACACGCTCGACGAGGTGCGGCAGCTGGAGGCCGCGCTGCTGAAGATCAGCCGCCAATAGACCGGGCCCGCTCGCAGGGCCGCCGCGGGGGAGTCCCAAACGCAGCTTCTCGGCCCCGGGGCAAGGAAGAAGAGAAACAAGCTGATGCCGAAGTGAACAGCTATTTCGAAGGATGACCGGACGAGTTTGAACCGTAAAGAACCAAGGAGCAATGAACCCCCATGAACATCCATGATGACCCCGATGACGGCGAATTCCTCGCCGCGATGCAACTGCACCGGCGCTAGATATCAGACGATCAATTTCACAAGTTCGAAGGCTACGCCGCCGAGATATTCTCCGCCTTCGGGCTTGATCTGAATACTCCTGCCACCAAGGACACGCCGCGCCGCTTTGTCAAAGCCCTTTTCGATGCCACGGAGGGCTACGACGGTGATCCCAAGCTCTTGCGGGTCTTCGATACGGAATGCCGGGGTGAACCGGATTGCCGGCTGAGCCAGGTCATCGAGGGCCCCATCCCCTTCTTTGCCCTGTGTGAGCGCCACGCGCTACCGTTCTACGGCGTGGCCTATGTCGGGTACATCGCCCACGAAAACATCATCGGCATTTCCAAGCTGACCCGTCTGGTGCGGCTCTTCGCCAAGCGGTTCGCGGTCCAGGAACGGATCGGCCAGCAGATCGCGGATACGCTCGACACCATGCTTCACCCGCACGGCGTGGCCGTCTTTGCTGAAGCGCATCACCTGTGCATGGAGATGCGCGGCGTGCGCGAGCGGGCACCGCTGACGCGTACAACAGTGTGGCGCGGCCATTATGCCGAGGATCCAACCCTGAGAGCCGAATTCTTCACGGCCTGCGGTTTGCAGCGAAACGAGAGGTAAACCAACGCCTGAAGACGCTATGATATTTCCCCCGGCTGAATCACCGCAGCAGTATGTCAAGAACTGTGGCGCAGAGCTGAACCTCTTGGTCGATAACAGCCAGATCGTACAGTTGGGAAGCCTGCGCTCGGGGTTGTGGGGGACCAAAAGCCCGTGGGGAAGAGCCCTGACCTATGAGGATGCCCCGCAGTCATCCCAAGGACCTTGGCGTTATGATAGCCGGTGGAAAGGAGCCTACATGTTTGATTCGATCCTGCTTGCCGTGGATGGGTCCGAACACGGCCAGCGCGCGGCCCGCGCGGCCGCCGACCTGGCTCGGGCGGTCAAAGCCAAGAACCTGCGCATCGTGGCGGTGTACGAGGCAGTGCCGGGATACCTGGGCGAGCCCAACATGAGTCAGGCGATTGCCGCTGGCACGCGGCAGGCAGAGCAGGTCCTGGATATGGCGGAGAAGATCATTGGGACAGTCCCGGCCCAGCTGCACCGCGAGGTGCTGGAAGGCCCCGGGGCAGAGGCGATCCTTCAGGTGGCCGACACGCGCAAGTCGGACCTCATCGTGATGGGTTCGCGCGGCCTGGGACGGTTGCAGGGAGCGCTACTTGGCAGCAACAGCCAGAAAGTCGTCAGCCACGCGGCCTGTCCGGTCCTGGTTGTCCGCTAGCCCGCTTTTCGGCCGCGGCAAACTCCGCGGGTGTGTTGATATTCGAGAACGCCAGTCCATCCGGGTCGTAGCGCCTCAGTTCATCCCCGGTGAGTCTCCTGACCTTTACTTGCGGGAACCAGGAGATGACCCTCCACTGACCGGCGTCCATTGCGGACTCGATGGCGGGGATGCAGGCCTCCCGCCGGTAGACCGCGTGGAGCGGCTCGAAGCCCTCGGCCGTCTCGGCAATGACCACGTCGGCGCGATCCTGCTGGAGAAAGCCGGCTGAAGCGACCAGGAGCGGTGCACTTGCGAACGGCATGTCGCAGGCCACCACGGCCACGTGCGGATGCCGTGCGGAAACGAGCGCAGTGTAGAGTCCACCCAAGGGACCACGACCCGGTCTCAGGTCCGGGAAGAGAGGCAGATTTAGGAAACGATAGGCGTCGGGTTCGTTGGTCATGATTAGCACCTCATCGGCCACGGGTGCGAGGCGCTCGACCACACGCTGGATCAGGGGCCGGCCGAGGAAGACCTTGAGGGCCTTGTTCTCGCCCATGCGAGTTGATCCTCCCCCCGATTGGACCACGACGCTCAACATGGCCGGATTATACTGTCCGGATTCCGGGGCAAACCGGCCACACAGGGGTGCCGCAAGCCAGCCTGCAGGTAGATGAGAGGAATCCGGCGGGCGCCCGATTGGGGGCTGGGGCGAAAGTGCTACAATCCTCCGTGGAGGCTTAATGCTTGGACGTTTTCTGCGGAAGGGCGGCTGGGCGATCATCGCCCTGGCGGTCATGGGCGGGGGCATCTATTTGCTATCGAGTTCATTTGAATTCCAGCGTGCTGCTGCCGATTTCGTCGGCCGTCATGGCCCAGCCGGTTGGAGATCTACCGGTCATGCCGGAAAAACCCGAGCCGGGCTGGGTCACACTGGACGGTTGCCCACCGGCCGGCAACGGCGGGGACACGGCCCTGAACCTGATGAAGAACCGCATGGACCAGGGCGCGTATGTGCCAGTGTCCTTTGCCTCGCTAAGTGCTCTCACCTGGCCAAAAAGCGTGGAGAACCAGCTTGTGGAGGAATGGACGCCTCAGAGCCGGGCCTTCATTGATCAATATGCCGGACTTCCAATTTCAGTCGAAGGCTACCTCGTCAATATCCGGGACGCGGCGCCGGAACCGGCCAACTGTGACTTGAGCAACGAGGCCAGCCTGACCTGGCGCATGAACCTGGCCGATACGCCGCGCGCCCTCCGCTCCCAGACCATCGTAGTGGAATCGACGCCGCAGGCCCGCATCGGCCACACCTGGACGGTGGACCTGATCCGGTCGCTGATCGTCGATCCGCGCGCCCAGGTGCGGGTCAGCGGCTGGCTCTACTTCGACCCGGAGCACCCGCAGGAAGTGGGCCGTATGCGCGCCACCCTGTGGGAGATCCGTCCGGTGATGCAGATCGAGGTCTTCGAGGACGGCCGCTGGTACGCGCTGGACCGCTACGGAAAGTGAGCCGGGCCGGGTGCGTGCGAAGCGCAGTATGATCGCAGCGGCAAGTCAGGTTGCTTAACGGTGTACGATGACCACCCTTGCAGACATTCTGGATCCGCTGACCGTCGAGGGAACGCTCTATGAGCGCCTGCCCGACAAGTCAGTTCGCTGCTTTGCCTGCGGACACCGTTGCCTGATCCGCGAAGGCCGGCGGGGCATTTGCCAGGCGCGTTTCAACCAGGGGGGTGAACTGCGCGTGCCATGGGGCTACGTGGCCGCGCTGCAGTCTGATCCGATCGAGAAGAAACCCTTCTATCACGTGCTGCCGGGGTCGAACGCGCTGACGTTCGGCATGCTCGGCTGCGACTATCACTGCGGGTACTGCCAGAACTGGGTGACCTCCCAGGCCATGCGCGATCCCGACGCAGACATGGCAGTCCGGAGCGTGCGCAAGATCACGCCCGAGGGCATGGTAGAGCTGGCACAGCGGACCCACGCTGCGGCGGTGGTCTCTTCATATAATGAGCCGTTGATTACCAGCGAGTGGGCCGTCGGCATATTCAAGGAGGCCAAGGCAGCGGGATTGATGTGCGCCTACGTCTCCAACGGCAACAACACCCCGGAGGTGATGGAATACCTCCGGCCGTACATCAGTGCCTACAAGGTCGACCTGAAGTGCATGCGGGATCAGAACTATCGCAGGCTGGGCGGTGTGCTTCAGCACACGCTGGACGGGATCAAGCGCGCGCACGACCTGGGCTTGTGGGTCGAGATCGTCACCCTGACGATCCCCGGCTTCAACGATTCGAACGAGGAGCTGTGGGAGGCGGCGCGGTTCATTGCCGGTGTCTCGCCAGACATCCCCTGGCACGTCACGGCTTTCCACAAGGACTACAAGATGACGGAGCCGGCCAACACCGATACTGCCACGCTGCTGCGGGCGGCGGAGATCGGGCGGGAGGCCGGCTTGCACTACGTCTATGCCGGCAACCTTCCCGGCCGGGTGGACGAGTACGAGCACACCTACTGTGCCAAGTGCAACGAGCTGCTGATCAGGCGCGCGGGTTACGTGATCCTGGAGTACCACGTCACGGCGGCAGGCGGCTGCCCGCGCTGCGGCACGAAGCTGCCCGGCCTGTGGCCCGCTAACCCGTCGAGCGTTCACTTGAACGGCTACGGCCTGCCGATGCCGGTCTACTGAAAAGCGCCAGCCGGCCCGCCTGCGGGCCGCATGGCAAGGGACTTTCGGGCCCCTCCGTGTCTCCGGCCCCCGGCTGACGAGGATGTTGACAAAACGCATTTGCTGTATAATCAACGCCACCCTATGTACAGCGTCCCGCAGGTTTCTGGCGTTTTAGTCCTAGCCCAGAAATAGACCCGCGGGACGACGCATTTATACATACTGGTGCGCTATTCCAATGACAATCGGAAAGGAGGTGAAAGTCTGCCCTGCGCGACTACTTGACTGCTTTTCCCCATCGTCGCATCGAAACCAAAACCTAGTTCGTGAATTCTGTAGGAGGAGAAACTGTGAATAAAAAACTATACCTGTGGGTGGGGGCACTAGCCTTGGCGAGCATGGTGCTCTCCGCCTGCGGTCCGGCCGCAGCGACAGAAGCCCCCACCAGTGCGCCCGCTGCACCGCCCGCGGCGCCTGCCGCGACCAGTGCCCCCGCATGCGCGCCCAAGGTTCCCGGCTGGAACCCCACGACCGCAGACACCGGCACAAAAGGCATCACCATGGCCTATGAGCAGGAACCGGACAATCTCGCCGGCATGTTCAGCCAGATGAGCTTTGCCGCCTGGATCCAGCAGATGTTTGGCGTCGGCCCCGGTAAGTGGGATGACAAGAACAACCTGATCCCCTACGCTGCCACCGAGATCCCCAGTACTGCAAATGGCGGCGTCTCTGCCGATGGCCTCACGATCACGTGGCACCTGAAACCGTGCATCTTCTGGGCTGACGGCACGCCGATCACCTCCAAGGATTTCGTCACCTCCTGGAAGGTCGAAACAGATCCCAAGAACGCGGTCATCTCTCGCGCCGGGTTCGAGAAGGTCACGGCGATCGACACGCCCGACGATCAGACAGCCGTGGTTCACTTCAGTGAGCTCTATCCGGCCTGGCCGCTGCTGTTCGACCTTGGCGGAAACAACATTCAAGGTGGGTTTATGCCCGCCCATATCTTCGATGGCAAATCGGGTCTCGAAAAGGATCCTGAGGTCCACCAGCCCACGTGGGCCGGCGGTCCGTTCGCCGTCAAGGAATGGGTGCCGGGCGACCACATGACGCTGGTCCGCAACCCCAACTACTTTGGGAATCCCGCGAAACTGGATTACATCAACATCAAGTTCGTGCCGGATCCTGAGTCGGCTCTGGCAGCTCTGAAGGCCGGCGACGTCCAGTTTGCCCCGAACTTCGCCGAGTCCGATATCGATACCATCAAAGCTATGGAGCCGGATGGCGTACTCCTGCGCGTCGATGCCACACCTGATTTCGAGCACCTGCTCTTCAACTTGGGCACGACCACCGGCGTGGACAGCAAAGGCAAGAGCGATATTGCCGGCTTCTGCCCCTTCCAGGATGTTAATGTCCGCAAGGCCATCATCCTGGGCATCGACCGCCTGTCCTTCATCAAGAACTACCTGAAGGTGAGCGACGCGGCATTCATCGCCTCGCTCTGGCCGAACTCCTATTGGTACAACACCAGCTTAACCCCCTATCCGTATGATCCGGATCAGGCCAATTCGTTGCTGGATGCGGCCGGCTATCCCAAGGGTGCTGGTGGCATCCGCGCCGGCACCTGCGGTGGCAAGCCGGTCAAGTTCTCACTCGGCATTGAGACGACCACAGCCCAGCGGCGCATCGACAACGTCCTTGCCATCCAGTCGGATCTGAAGAAGGTCGGCATCGACATCAAGCCGAACCATCTGCCCGCGGGCACGTTCTTCGCCGGCTACGCGGATGGTGGCGACATGCCCCTCGGCAAGTTCGACATGGCCATCTACACCACGGGCTTCTATCCGGATCCCGATTCGCACGATCAATTTGGCTGCGACTACATCCCCACCAAGGACAATCCGGCCGGCCAGAATCAGTATCACCTCTGCGATCCGAAGTTCGACGCGCTGTTCGCCGCGAATCTGGCGACGGCGGATCCCGCCGGACGCAAGAAGGCCCTGGACGCGGTCCAGCAGTACATGTACGACAACGTGCTCGTCGTGCCGCTGTACGCTCGCGCCAACGTCTACGCCTACTCGGATAAGATCGTGTTCCCGCCCAGCTCCGGGTACTCTGCGGGCGGCGGAACCTGGGATTCCGAGGACTTTGACCTAAAGTAAATCCTAGGATCCCCAATCTGCATATGGACCTGTGGCGCTGCGCCTGCCTCGACTGGTGGGGGCGCCACAGGTCTAATATCAGGCAATCATTGCAGTCGACACTCTTCTGAGTTCAGGACTACTGAGGGTTGCTCCAACACTTGTGAGCCAGGATATGGCAGCAAGCAGGAAGGAATGAAGCTATGTGGTCTTATCTGGTACGCCGCTTGATACAAGCTGTCTTCATTCTGTTCATCATCACCATGCTATGCTTCATCTTGACGCGGCTCTCCTCGGACCCCATGTCCCAGTATGCAACGCGGCAGGGCATGAGTGCGGCCGACCGGGAGGCCATACGGAGAAGCTTGGGCTTGGACCAACCCATGCCGATTCAGTACGCCAAGTGGCTCGGCTTGGCTTTCCAGGGGAACCTTGGCAACTCGTTTTTCTCGAAACAGCCCGTGCTCTTGATGATCCAGCAGCGTTTGCCAATGACCCTCATTCTGATGACGACCGCTGAGTTCTTCATCATCAGCAGCTCGTTGATCCTCGGCCTGGTTGCTGCCGTTCGGCAGTATTCGCTGGTGGACAATCTAATCACCTCGTTCTCGTTTATTGGCTATTCCATGCCGATCTTCTTCATTGCTCTGGGCTGCATCGAGATTTTCGCCGTCGAGTTCAAGCTGCATGGCCTGCCCTACCTGCCCACCGGCGCAGACATTTGGGACACCAAGGATCCCGTGCAGATGGTCCGCCATCTCATCCTGCCCGTGTTTTGCCTGGTGGCCATACAGACGGCGGGCTACTCGCGCTACCTGCGTTCCAGCATCCTGGAGGTCTTGGGCTTGGATTACATCCGCACGGCGCGCGCTAAGGGTCTCAGCACACGCACGGTGCTTTTCAAGCATGCCCTGCGCAATGCCATCCTGCCCTTTGTCACCATCATCGGTCTGGATATTCCCTTTCTGCTGGGCGGCGCGCTCGTCACGGAATCTGTCTTCTCATGGCCGGGCATGGGCCGGCTATTTTGGGAGTACGCCGAACGCGGCGATTATCCGGTCGTCCTGGGGGTACTGTTGCTCACGTCTACAGCCGTAGTGTTCTTTACAATTATCGTTGATCTGGCCTACACGATCGTTGATCCTCGCATTCGGCTGAGCTAGGGATAACGCCTAGCAGAAGTGCCCGGGACAAACGCCGTGACCATAAATCCTGCAATCTCAGAGCCAACCTCCGTTTCTGCGGTTGATTTCGTCAGGGAAGAAGTTCGAGAGGCGCTGACACCCGGCCAGCTGGTCTGGCGGCGCTTCCGCAAACACCGCATGGCCATGCTGGGCGCGATCGGTGCGATCCTGCTTGTGGTCTTCATCATCGGTGGATCCATCATTGTTCCTGAGACCAGCGCCAACAGTGTCGACTTGATATGCCCGTTTGGCCGGTCCCACAGGTAATCACTGGTTCGGCACCGATAGTGTCGGCCGGGATGTTTTCTTCCGCATCATCTACGGCGGGCAGATCTCGCTCTTCATCGGGCTGCTTGCCGTGCTCCTCGAAGTCTCGTTGGGTACGGTCATCGGCGGGGTCGCGGGCTACTTTGGCGGCTGGGTGGACGCGTTGCTGATGCGCATCACGGAAGCGATGCTGGCCATCCCTTCGCTGTTCCTGCTGATCGTGCTGGCCAAGTTCATCGGCCGCAACGTGGGACAGGTTACGATCCTGGGCCGCACCTTCAGTGGCAGCATTGGCATCGTCATTCTGGTCATCGGCATCACGTCGTGGATGTATCTGGCGCGTATTGTGCGGGCCAATGTGCTCTCCCTGAAGGAGATGGACTACATCTCGGCTTCCAAGGCGCTCGGTGCCAGCAACAGCCGAATCTTCTTCAGCCATTTGGTGCCAAATACGCTGGGGGCTATCATCGTGGCCGCTACGCTTGGCCTGGCGAGCGCCATCCTCACGGAAGCTTATGTTTCATTCCTGGGCCTGGGCGTGCAGTCACCGACCTCCACCTGGGGCAACATGATGCAGCAGGCGCAGTCTTTCCTGATCCGCGGCGCCTGGTGGATGTGGGTGTTCCCCAGTTTGTTTATCGTCTTGATCATTCTAAGCATCAACCTGATGGGAGATGGCCTGCGAGATGCATTTGACCCGCGCAGCTCGCGGAACCTGTAAGCGGGCCCCGGATGCAGCCAAAGGACGGGCCATCCCCGTCCTTTTTTATTTGTTCCGCCCTTCACGGATTTGCTGTATAATCCTCCCACCTACTCCGTAGGAAAGGAGGTGGGGGACGAGAAAACGATATGACCCAGGTCCATCAACCACAAGGCAACCCGGCAAGTCCAGAATTGTGATCTCAACAAGAGGAGAATGAAGTGAAAAACCATCTTTCCATTCTGATGGCTGTGCTCGTAATCGTGAGCATGGCCCTATCGGGGTGCGGCCCCGCCGCGACCGAGGCTCCGGCCCAGCCTCAGGCGCCGACCGCCGCCCCGCCACCGACCGTAGCCCCAACCGCGGCGCCGACCTTCGCGGCCAAGTACAACACCAGCGCTCCTGATTGCTCCTATGGCGGAGAGATAAAGTCCATCGAGGCCATCGATCAATACACCGTGAAGTTCACGTTGTGTACACCCGATCCGGCCTTCCTGTCCAAGGTGGCCTTCCCGGCATTCGGACTCCAGAGCGCTGCACACCTGGAAAAGACCGGAGGCGGAGGGGGTGAACTGCTTAACAACCCCCTCGGCACTGGCCCATACATGTTGAAGGAATGGGTCCGAGGTGATCATCTCACTCTTGTTCCCAATCCGAACTACTGGGGTGCCGCGCCCAAGAACAAGGAGTTCATCCTCCGCTGGAACAGTGAAGCCGCCGCCCGCTTGCTGGAACTGCAGGCCGGCACGGCAGATGTCATTGACAACCCCAGCCCGGATGACTTTGCCAAGATCCAAGCCGATACGAGCCTCAAACTGCTGCCACGGACCGGGCTCAACGTGTTTTACCTGGGCTTTAACAATACCATCAAGCCGTTCGACAACGAAAAAGTGCGCCAGGCCCTGGCAATGGCGATCGACAAGAAGCGCATCGTAGACAACTACTACCCGGCTGGTTCGATCCCGGCCGAACAGTTCGTCCCACCCGTAATGGTCCCCGGTTACATCGACGGCTTCAAGTGGTATGACTATGATGTTGCTGCGGCCAAGAAACTCTTGGCCGATGCGGGATTCCCCAACGGGTTCTCGACGACGCTGTCTTATCGAGACGTCGTACGCGTTTACCTGCCGCTGCCCGGCAAGGTAGGGCAGGAGATCCAGTCGCAATTGGCTAAGATCGGCGTCAAGGTCACGCTAACACCGATCGAATCCGGCAAATTCCTGGCCTCTGTCGCTGCTGGCGAGCAGGGCCTGTTCATGCTGGGTTGGGGTGCAGATTATCCAGACCCGACCAATTTCTACGACTTTCACTTTACGGGCGCGTCCAAGAACTTTGGCGATGTTTATCCCGACCTGGTGGATGCGATCCACGCCGCCGGCCAGGTGGCCGATCCCGCTCAACGGACCACGCTGTATACTAAAGTTGCCGAGTTAGTCAAGCAGCACGTGCCGATGGTCCCCATAGCTCACGGCACGAACGGCATTGCCTACAAGGCAACGGTGGATGGCGCGCAGGCCAGCCCACTGGCCGACGAAATGTTCAACCTCATGTCGGTGCCGGGCCAGGATCAATTGAACTTCATACAGAACGGCGAGCCGATCAGCCTGTACTGCAACGACGAGACCGACGGCGAAACGCTGCGTCCCTGTTACCATATCTTTGACACGCTGTACTGGTACAAGCCCGAAACGACGGAACTTGTGCCTGCAGCAGCCTCAAGCTACACGGCGAGTGCGGACTTGAAAGAGTGGACGTTCACCCTCAACAAGAACGCCAAGTTCAGCGACGGCACGGCTTTGGATGCGAATGACGTCGTTGAAACGTTTGTCGTGATGTGGGACGCCTCCAATCCTCTGCACAAGGGCAACACGGGCGTCTTTGAATACTTCAGCGGCTACTTTGCCAAGCAGCTGAACGCACCGAAGTAAGAGGCGGCACGTGGTTTGATTGTATTGGCGATGGGGCGTTGCATTCGGCAATGCCCCATCGCTGCATACACTGGCTCAGAGGACCTTCCAACGCAATGCTAAGCTTTCTGGTTCGGCGATTGCTACTGGCTATCCCGGTGCTGTTTGGCATATTGCTCATCACCTTTGCCCTGGGCCGGCTCATTCCAGGCGATCCCTGCATGATGGCGTTGGGAGAGCATTTCACGCCCGAGGCGTGCTTTCAATACCGCGAACGCACAGGCCTCAATGATTTCATTCTTGTCCAATTTGGTCGTTACCTAGGCGGTCTGGCGCAGGGAAATTTCGGAACCTCATTGCGCACCAGCCAGCCTGTGCTTGGGATCGTGCTACTTCGTTTACCTATGACGGTCGAGTTGACCATCTGCGCCATGCTGTTTGCGACAGTGCTTGGCGTCTCACTCGGCGTGATCTCCGCCACGCGGCATAATTCTGCCGCCGATGTGTTGACGATGATCACTGCCAACTTTGGCGTCTCGATGCCGGTGTTCTGGTTAGGTCTGATGCTGGCCTATCTCTTCGCCATCATGCTCAAAGGTACGCCACTCTGGCTGGCCCCCTCGGGGCGTCTCACGCCAGGCACGAGTGTGACGCCGCTCGCGGTGACCTTTCATCTCCATAACCTGAGCGGGATTTCACTGGCTGTGGTTACCTTTGCTTCGAATCTTGTCGTCTTTAACTCGCTAATCTCCGGCAACTGGCCAGTTCTCGGGGATGCCGTGAAGCACTTGATCCTACCCTCCGTGGCTGTGGGCACGATCCCGATGTCCATCATCGCCCGCATGACACGCTCCAGCCTCTTGGATGTGCTGGGGCTGGACTATATTCGCACCGCGCGGGCCAAAGGGCTGAGTCGAGCGTGTGGTCATCTATCACCATGCCCTGCGCAACGCCATGCTGCCGATCGTCACCGTTGTGGGGCTGCAGCTGGGCACATTGCTTGGCGGCGCAGTTCTCACAGAAACCGTCTTCGGCTTGCCGGGGGTGGGCACCTTCTTGGTGGCTTCGATCTTTGCGCGCGACTATTCTGTCGTTCAGGCCTTCACTGTGATCATTGCACTCATTTTCGTGATGGTCAATCTCATTGTGGACATATCTTATGCGTATCTCGATCCCCGCATTCGCCTGCAGTAGTAGAGCGCGGAATGAAACTCGATAACGCGCTCGAAACCAAGGCTTCGGCAGAGGCGCCGAGTAGTTTGTGGCGCGACGCGCTGGGGCATCTACTCAAGAAACGCTCCGCCGTCGTCGGGCTATGCATGTTGGGGATGCTTGTCATGATTGCGGTCTTTGCCCCTTTCATCGCCACATACGACCCGGCCCGGATTTTGGACGACGCCAAACGTAACACCCCTCCTTGCATCCATTTGTTGGGCTGTCCCGCCGATCAGACTGAGCACTACTTTGGCGTTGACGGCAACAGCCGGGACTTTTTCAGCCGGGTGGTTTTTGGCTCCAGGCTCTCATTGCAGATCGGATTCGTTGCAGTAACGTTTGCAATCGTGCTGGGAACGTTGCTCGGGGCGGTATCGGGTTACGGCGGCGGCTGGTGGGATAACCTGATTATGCGCGTCATGGACGTACTGCTGGCTTTTCCGAGTTTGCTGCTGGCGATCGCCATCGTTGCCGTGCTGGGGCCGGGATTGATCAACGCGCTTCTAGCAATCAGCATTGTTTCCATTCCGCAATACGCCCGCATCGTGCGTGCCAGTGTGCTCTCAGTCAAGGAATTGGATTTTGTGACAGCCACCCGGGCCTTGGGTGCGTCTCCCGCGCGGATTTTGTTCAATCGCATCATGCCTAATGCGATGACGCCCCTCATTGTGCAGGGGACACTCGGTATTGCCACGGCCATCCTGGACGCTGCTGCCCTCTCGTTTCTGGGGCTGGGAGCTCAACCGCCCACGCCCGAGTGGGGACTTATGTTGGGCGAGGAACGCAATAATGTGTTTAACGCGCCGCACCTGCTGTTCATCCCTGGCCTTGCCATCGTAATTACGGTGCTGGGGTTCAACTTACTTGGCGATGGCCTGCGCGATGCCCTGGATCCGCGTCTGAATCGCTAACGAGTTCACGGATGCGGCCGTGTCGGCTTGGACAGTAACGGGACAGATCTGGAGACCGGGTCCTGAGTATTCCTTTTCAGGGAGCTGCATGTTGCCGCCGTCCAACGTTGGTCTTCTTGTTCTGCAGCAGATGAAATCAGGTCTTGAGATTCATACAAGGAACAGTAGTCAGGGAGTGAAGTTCTGCCGGGCTTTGAGCAACAGGACCAGGCGCTTGTCTGGAACCTGGGACATCAGAGGGTGCGGATCGAACCTTGGGGATCTGACAGTCTGCGTCTGCGTGCCTCTGAGAATGCGGAAATCCGTGACGATCTGCCGCAGGCCCTGCTCGCCCCCCACGCCACAGCCGTCCATTTCGAAATTAACGAGCAGCGCGCGACAATCTGCAACGGCGCTATGGCCGCGGAGGTAGGGCTCGACCAGAACACGATCCGATATTTCAATCCCATCGCTGGCGTTGAATACCTGGCCGAAGACGCCCCGCGTCATGGACCGCCGGCCCGCAGTTTTCGTCATGTGGCCGGCGACCACTTTGAGGTGAAAGCGCGCTTCAAGGCGTACGAAGGCGAGAGGCTCTACGGGCTGGGTCAGCATCAGCATGGCCACCTCGATCAAAAAGGTTGCGTGATCGACCTGGTCCACCTTAACACAGAAGTCAAGCGTGCCATTCCTGCTCTCCAGCCGCGGTTACGGTTTTCTGTGGAACAACCCAGCGGTGGGACAAGTCGAGCTTGGCGCAAATGCTACACGCTGGACTGCCCAGGCGACCATGCAATTGGACTACTGGATCACGGCAGGCGCAACGCCCGCCGAGGTTCTGGAAAACTATGCCGATGCCACCGGCCATACACCGATGATGCCTGAATGGGCTATGGGCTTTTGGCAATGTAAGCTGCGATATGGCACACAGGAGGAATTACTTGCGGTGGCACACGAATACAAGCGACGCGGGTTGCCGCTCTCGGTAATCGTCGCCGACTTCTTCCATTGGAGCCTTCAAGGCGACTGGCAATTCGATCCCGCAAAGTGGCCTGACCCGGCGGCCATGGTGCGCGAGCTGGAAGAACTGGGCATCAAATTGATGGTCTCGATTTGGCCTACGGTCAATCCCCTCAGCCCGAATTTCAGAGAGATGCAGCAGCGGGGCCTACTCATCCGCACAGAACGCGGTATCCCCGTGCTCATGCCCTACGTAGATAACAAACCGGAAGGACCGGTCCATCTTTACATCTACGACGCGACCAATCCTGAAGCGCGGCAATACATCTGGCAGAAGGCACGCGTGGGGTACTATCGGCATGGTGTCAGGGCCTGGTGGCTCGATGAGACCGAGCCAGAAATTCACCCGCCGCATTTTGACAATTTGCGCTTTCACCTAGGCAATGGCGCAGCGGTGGCCAATATCTTTCCGATGATGCACGCCCGCGGATTCTATGAGGGCATGCAGGCTGAGGGCGAAAAGGAAATTCTCTTACTCTGTCGTGCAGCCTGGGCCGGCAGCCAGCGCTATGGCGCGGCGATTTGGACGGGAGATATCGACTCCACCTTTGAGGTACTGCAGGCGCAGGTGCGCGCAGGCCTGAACATGGCGCTGAGCGGCATTCCGTGGTGGTGCACGGATATTGGCGGTTTTTATGGTGGTGATCCGGACACGCCGTATTTTCGCGAGTTGATCGTCCGCTGGTTTCAATTTGGTGCATTCTGTCCGCTGTTCCGATTGCATGGCTGGCGCGAACCTGCGGTCCGCGATCCCATACCAAGTGGAGGACCAAACGAGGTATGGTCATTTGGTGATGAAGCGTATGCCATCCTGAGTGACTACCTGTTTCTGCGGGAGCGCCTGCGAGGTTACATCGCGACACAGATGAGGCTTGCGCACGAGAAAGGCGTGCCGCCAATGCGGCCGCTCTTCTTCGATTTTCCACACGATGCTACCAGTTTCAATATCGATGACCAATTCATGTTCGGCCCGGATTTGTTGGTTGCGCCCGTGCTGCATCAGGGTGAGAGACGCCGGTCCGTTTACTTACCAGGCGGAACGAGCTGGACGGAGGCGTGGACCGACCGGATCTTGGATGGCGGCCAAACGACCACAGCCGACGCCCCACTTGCTCGCATCCCTCTCTATCTGCGCGGTCAAGCCAGGTTGCCCATCCGCGCCGCCAGCCAACCGCCATTCGACGCGAAGAGAGTCTACGACGGCGGTGGCCGGTGACCGCGCTAGTCCAGTGGATAACCACGACGCTGCGAGCTTATTCTCTACTCCTGGATGGTGTAAGCTTCGGGCAAAGCAGGCCCGAATTGTCGAATTGACCAGAAGACAGGCTTTGTCCCGTAAGAAGGCCTTCTGATTGGCCAGGACATGACATCCAGTACTCGGCTTCCCCTTCCGGATATTGTATATTGGATACACTAGCCAGTCCGCTCTGAAGCTTCCATCAACGCAATGACCCTGTTGTTTTCCCCCAGAATTGCACACACGTACCTCAAATGACACCCCAACATATAGAAGGACCGGCACTCGTTACCCAGACAGTTCAGGAAGCTGCAGCCGGGCATCTCCGCAAGCTGATATTGAACGGACAACTAGTACCCGGACAGCGGCTCTTGCAAGAAGAGCTTGCCGGAAGACTGGGCATCAGCCGTACCCCGGTTCGAGAGGCTTTGCAGCGACTGGCCAACGAAGGACTTGTGGATATTTCCTCCTATAAAGGGGCTACCGTCGCCAATCTTTCGGCCTCCGAAATGATCGAGGTTTATTCGGTTCGCATCGCTTTGGAGAGCTATGCAGCTTCCCTGGCGACACAAAGGATAACAGAGGCGGATTTGGAGCGACTGGAAGGCCTGATGAGGGAGATGGAGGTGGCCTTTCAAAACAAGGACTTTGAAAACTTGCTGGGAACTCATCACAAGCTGCATGCTAGTATCTACACGATTGCTGGAAAGCAGCGGCTCTATGAACACATTATCCAGTATCTCGACCTGGCCAACTTCTATCAGCGGATGGCTCTCAGTTTGGGGCGTGGGGCCAAGGATCCCATCAAGGAGCACATAGATATTCTGGAGACATTGCGGAGGCGGGACGCAGAGGCGGCAGGGCACACGGTCCGTTCCCATTTGGAGCTCACCATGGCCGAGTTGTTGGATATTTTCACGGAACAGCAGAGCAAGGGCGGATAGAACTGCAGCATTCGGATCTTCGTCTGACGAATTCAAGGTGATGAACCGGATTGGGCTTACATGAGACTCAGACAGGTGCAACAAGGACTGCAAAAGAATGGGATAGACTGCCTTGCGCTGATTCCCGGCTCGAACCTGCAATGGCTCACAGGCATGAACTTCGGCCTGATGGAGCGCGCCCTGATCCTCTTCATCCCCGCCGGGCAGGAGCCGGTCCTGGTTCTGCCTGCACTAGAAAAAGTCAAGTGGGAAAGCGACGAGGTTTTCCCGGCGCGCATCTTCGCATGGGATGATAAGGAAGGGCCGCAGGAAGCCGCACACCTGGCCGCCTCGGCGCTGCCGGCCATAAAGACTCTGGCCGTCGAGGACTTGCGGATGCGAGTGATGGAGTACAAACTCGTGCGGCATAGCCTGCCCGAGGCGCAAATCGTGACTGCGGAGGAGATCATGGCCCCCCTGCGCCTCCGCAAGGATGCAAGCGAGGTGGCGGCCATGCGCAAGGCAGTGAAGGTATGTGAAGCGGCCCTGGACGAAGTAGTTTCCGGAATTGCCCCAAATATGACCGAACGCCAGATTGCGCGCCGGTTGAGCAGCGCCCTGCTGTTGCACGGTGCTGATGGCGTACCAGACGGGCCGCAGGTGTTGAGCGGCCCGCGCTCTGCGCTCCCGCACGGCGGCCCAACCGAACGCCGCGCACTCCCGGGGGAGCTGCTGCTGTTCGATTTCGTCGCCACGGTCGAGGGCTACTATGCGGACATAACCCGGACATTCGTGGTCGGGCGACCGCCGGATGAACAACAGCGAAGAATCTATGAGGCAGTGCTGAGGGCTAACGAAACAGGAAGGAAATCGATCTGCTCTGGAGTAGCCTGCGAGACAGTCGATAGCGCGGTTCGTTCCGTGATCGAGTCGGCCGGCTTCGGCAAGAATTTTATCCATCGCACCGGACATGGCCTGGGGCTTGAAGTCCACGAAGGACCCTATCTGGTAGCTGGCAACCAAATGCGCCTTGAGACCGGCATGGCGGTCACAGTCGAGCCAGGCGTTTATGTAGAAGGCTGGGGTGGCGTGCGGATTGAAGATGACGTGGTGGTGAGCGAAGGCGGCGGCGAAAGCTTGACTAGTTTCAGCCGTGAATTCAGAGTGATCGGAATTTGAATAATTCGATAGTCAGTATGGACTAATGCGAGTGGGCGGGCGAGGACCCGATTTTTTGGGGTGGATCCTTCAGAGGATGACTTGATCACTGGAGTTGTCTTTGATATCAGAAGGTTCTCTATACACGATGGCCCGGGCCTGCGCACCACTGTGTTTTTCAAGGGATGCCCGCTCAGGTGTTCCTGGTGCCATAACCCGGAAGGCCAGGCCCGGAAACCGGAGCGCTTTTTTTGGGACGACCGCTGCCTGAGATGCCAAGTTTGTATTAGCACATGCAAGCAAGGTGCCATCAGTTTGGTTGGCGATCATATCACCACCGACGACGAGAAGTGCATTCTCTCTGGAGACTGCGTTGAGGTTTGTTATGCCGAAGCGCGGCAGATCGCAGGGAGCGAAATGACCATCACCCAGGTGATGTCAGAAGTTGAGCGCGACGTGGCTTTCTATGATCAATCGCATGGCGGGGTCACAATTTCCGGTGGTGAACCCTTGATGCAACCTGACTATCTGCTGGCGCTCCTTCTAGCTTGCCGGGAATCTGAGATCAATACAACCCTCGATACCTGTGGCTTTGCCAGCTGGGAAACAATCAACCGAATTCGCCCTCATGTAGATCTCTTTCTGTACGACTTGAAATTCATCGATCGTGCCCTGCACAAGAAGTATACCGGCGCCTCCAACATACGGATTCTGGAAAACCTGCAAAGGCTTTCGAAGCATGGGCACAACATCATTTTACGAATGCCCATTGTTCCCGGTATCAATGCAGACGCTGAAAATGTCCACGCTGTCGCGGGCTTTGCGGCGGCTTTACCATCTCTGAATCGAATTGATATATTGCCGTATCACCGTGCTGCTCTGAGTAAATACGAGCGGCTGCACAGAACTTACAAATTCGCCGAACTCCTGCCTCCCTCGGAGGAGGGAATGGCAGAGGTAGTCGGCATTTTCGAGGAGTACGGCCTAAAAGTCAAGATTGGAGGGTAGACCCATGAGCATGAACGAGAGAGTCGCCCGATTAAGGAATCTGAGTTTGGCGGTCATCCCTACCGTCTCGACTGAACGGGCTGAGTTGATGACGGCATTCTACAAGCAGCGCACCGAACTGACCTCCGCGCCGGTCGCCCGCGCCAAGTCATTTCGCTACCTGATGGAACACAAACTCATTTATGTGGGCGAAGACGAATTGATCGTGGGCGAGAAAGGTCCGGCACCCAAAGCGACACCCACTTATCCTGAGTTGTGCTGTCACAGCCTGCATGACCTGGATATCCTCGATTCCCGAGAGAAGGTCCCTTTCAAGGTAAGTGCCGAGGCAAGAAAGGTGTATGAAGAGATCATCATCCCGTTCTGGCGGGGTAAGTCAATGCGCGACCTGATCTTTAGTGAAATGACTGACAGGTGGAAAGATGCCTACGAGGCCGGTGTTTTTACCGAATTCATGGAACAGCGTTCGCCAGGCCATACCGTCCTGGACGACAAGATCTATCGAAAGGGAATGTTGGACTTTCAGCTGGATATCGAACGGAGCATGCAAGACCTGGACTACCTGAACGACCCCGAAGCCTATGCCAAGCAGGAACAGTTGAAAGCCATGCATATTGTCGCCGGGGCAATTATCCATTTTGCCGAGCGGCACGCCGAAAAAGCGCGTCAACTTGCCCGGCAGGAGATCAATACCCAGCGCAAGGCAGAGCTTGAACACATTGCCGAGGTTTGCTCATATGTCCCAGCACACGCTCCAAGGAATTTCTGGGAGGCACTGCAAGCCTATTGGTTCATCCACTTGGGTGTGACTAGCGAGCTCAATCCCTGGGATGCTTTCTGTCCGGGCAAGCTGGATCAGCACCTGTATCCTTTCTACAAGATGGGCCGGGAGCAGGGAACGCTCACCCAGCAGGAGGCAGAGGAACTGCTGCAGTGCTTTTGGATCAAGTTCAATAACCAGCCGGCTCCGCCCAAGGTCGGGGTGACAGCGGAGGAAAGCAACACGTATACAGACTTCGCTCAGATCAACTTGGGGGGTGTTAAAGAGGACGCTTCCGATGCGGTCAACGAGGTCACGTACCTGATCCTGGACGTCATCGAGGAGATGCGGCTGCTGCAGCCCAGTTCTTCCATCCAGGTCAGCAAGAAGAATCCCGACCGCTTCATCAAGCGCGCGGCCCGCATCATTAGGACCGGTTTCGGCCAGCCATCGATATTCAACAGCGACTTGATTGTCCAGGAACTGGTGAGAATGGGCAAATGCGTGGCCGACGCCCGCAACGGGGGCTCGAGTGGCTGCGTGGAGGTGGGCGCCTTCGGCAAGGAGAACTACAACCTGACCGGCTACTTCAACATGCCGAAGGTGTTGGAACTCACTCTGCACAACGGCGTGGACCCGCGTACCGGCAAGCGAATCGGTCCAGAGACCGGCGATCCCGCCCAGTTCAACCGCTTTGAAGACTTCTTTGAAGCTTATCGAAGGCAGCTGAACTATTTTGTTGATATCAAGGTTTCGGGCAGCAATGTGATCGAACGGCTATATGCCGCATACATGCCTGCACCGTTCCTCTCCCTGCTGATCGACGACTGCATAGCTACCGGTAAGGATTATCACAACGGCGGCGCAAGGTACAACACGACCTATATCCAGGGGGTCGGCCTGGGCACGATGGCCGATGCCATGACCGCCCTCAAAGACCACGTCTATGACAAGAAAACGGTGAGCATTGCGGAGTTGCTGGCCGCTCTCCATGCTGATTTTGAGGGCTGCGAGCGGCTGCGCCAAATGCTCTTGAACAAGACGCCCAAATACGGGAATGACGATTGCGAGGCCGATGAGGTCATGCGGACGGTCTTCGAGGCTTACTATGCCGCCATAGACGGCCGACCAAACACCAAGGGTGGCGCGTACCATATCAATCTGCTGCCGACTACTTGTCACGTCTACTTCGGCTCAGTATGCGGAGCCACACCTGACGGACGTAGGGCTTGGACGCCGCTATCGGAAGGCATTTCGCCGGTGCAGGGCGCAGACCGGCACGGCCCGACTGCAGTGCTGAAATCTGCCGCCAAGATGGATCACGCGCGCACCGGGGGCACGCTGCTCAACCAGAAATTCACGCCCCAATTGCTGCAAGGGGATGCCGGCCTCGACATGCTAGTGCAGTTGGTGCGCACGTACTTCCGGCTGGATGGTCACCATATCCAGTTCAATGTGGTCGACGCCGAGACGCTGCGCGCCGCCCAACGGACCCCGGAACAATACCGGGATCTGATCGTGCGCGTAGCCGGCTATAGTGACTATTTCTGCGATCTGGGCAAGTCGCTGCAGGATGAGATCATTGCCAGGACCGAGCACCAGTCGTTTTGAGTTTTCGGATTCGATGCGATCCCACATTTTGGGATCCAAAGGCCTGGTGGGCCCACTGTTCCCACCCTCTCTATCGTGATTGCTCTAAGATTGCTGTACCAAGAGAGCCCTCCGAACGTCGAGGGCCCTTTTGCCATCTTATGTAGGGGCTTTCAAGCACAAACCCCCCGTATCTAGGTGACCGAGGAGGGACTTGCCGGGCCGCAGGCACCTTTCCACAGGCTGAGGTGAACCCACTGATCAAGGACTTGGTCCCAATGATCGCGGTTGCCCACGGCGGTTGAAACGACGCGACAGAGCGCAACCAGAAAACAAATCCCAATTTCAATCCGAAATCGGGGTTTTTGATCTCAGGGTGTGATCGGGTGGATCATGCCGATCGCGGCGATGGCGCCGAAGATGAGTATGACCGCCGCCGCGCCGGTTACCACCTGGCGCGGTTCACGCCCATCCACCAGGCGCAGGGCCGGCACAATGTTCCCCGCCTCCACCGTCTCGCGCACCTCCCAGAGCGGGCCCGCGAACCAGGTGAAGATCAGCCCGCCGAGCAGACCGCCGACATGGCCCCAGTTGTCGATGCCGGGCGTGACCGCACCGAGCGCCAGGTTGACCGCCACCACGAACACCACGTTGCCAATGGCGCTCCCGAATTGATTGCTGAACAGCTTCCGATTCTGCAGGAGGAAGATCCCTTCGGCGGCCACCAGGCCGAAGATCGCCGTCGAGGCGCCAACCGAGAGGCCGCTCGAGAGCAGGAACGAGAGCACGTTTCCCGTGAAACCGCCCAGCACATACAGCATCAGGAAGCGCCAGCGGCCGAAATGACGCTCCAGGCCGACGCCAAACAGCCACAGCGCGTACATGTTGAAGAGAATGTGGGGGATGGAGGCATGCAGCAGGACGGGCGTCACCAGGCGCCAGAGCTGCCCGGCACGGATGAGGTCGTTGGCCTTGGCGCCGAGCGCTGCTGGTAGATCGGTCCCCAGCAGCGACTGGCTGGCAAGCTGCAGCAGATAGACCGCCGTCGTGATCCCGATCAGGCTGTAGGTCATGTAGGGCACCGAGGCAGGCAGTGTGACGCGGACCGCCCGAGGGGGCGCTGGCGGCTGCTCGTCCGGGGTTGGAGGGACGTACTGGGTCACAGATTCACCTTGCGCGGCTGCACGCGGTGGTGTTCGGCCTCGATGATGGCCATGATCACATCCACGGTATGGTCGAGCAGGGCCTCGTGGTTAACGATCAGGTAGTCGAAGATCTCCACCCGCTTGAGCTCATTGCGGGCCGTGTTGATCCGGACCTCGAGCTCCTCCGGGGTCTCGGTCTTGCGATGCTGGAGACGCCGGATCAGCTCGTCTTCGCTGTCCGTGAGGATGAAGATGAGCAGGGCCTCGGGGACCAGCTTGCGGACGGTCTCGGCGCCCTGCACGTCCAGCCGCAGCACCACGTCCCGGCCGCTGGCCAGCGCCTCCTGGACCTGGGCCCTGGGCACGCCCTTGTAGTCGCTATAGACGACGGCGTGCTCGATCAGCTCGCCCTGTTGGATCATCCGGTCGAACTCCGCCCGGGAGATGAACCAATAATCCTTGCCGTGGACCTCGCCCGGCCGGCGTGGCCGCGTGGTTGCGGTGACCACGAAGCGGAATTCGAGGCCGCGGTCCTTCATGCGCTGGACGACGGTGTCCTTGCCTGATCCGGATGGGCCGGAGATGACGATGAGCAGAGGCTCGGGGGCTCGGCGGTCAAATTCAGTATCGGCTGTCATGAAATTCCTGGTGAAACATGCCGCCGGTCGCAGTGGATGATCGAATCGCCCGCGTCCGATCCGCGCGACGGTGGTTTCTGTGAGGCCTATTGTACTCGACGAGACAATCTACAGTAGAATTCGGCCATGCCGACCTACGATTTCATTTGTTTGAACTGCGGGCAGCGGTTCGACGTCTTCCTGAGCTACAGCGAATACGGCTCGAAGAAGGTCCAGTGCATTCATTGCAGCAGCCTGAATGTCCGGCGCCGCATGACGCGAGTGCGCATTGCGAAGTCTGAGGAAAGCCGGATGGAAGGCCTGGCGGATGAATTGGCCCTGGAAGGCATGGAGGATGATCCCAAAGCCCTCGGTCGAATGATGAAGAAGATGGGGAAGGAAATGGGCGAGGACCTGCCGCCCGAGTTCGACGATGTCGTCGACCGGCTGGAAGCGGGCCAATCACCCGAAGACATCGAGTCCGCTCTGCCCGACCTCGGGACGGGTGAGTCGCCCGGCGCGGACGACGATCTATAGCACTTTTTCGATGGTTGCCCGATGTTCGGCAAAGTGTTCGGTCGTGTTTCCGAGCACGTAGCCGAGCAGGGGCTTTCCTTGGGGGTCAGCCGGACGCGGCTTCAGCAGTTCCTTGAACGCCCCGGATCTCAGTTTGGCAGTTAGCTCCATGTAGACGCGGTTGAGGTCTTTCAGAACGTCTTCGCTGGTGCGAACCCGATTCCGCTCCAGGAGCACCGCGTTGACCGAATCATCGTCCCAGGTCTTCTTCGGCCCGGGCGGAAGACTCGAGGACCTCCTGGAACGGATGGCCGTCCATGTGGTAGGCCATTAGGACTCGCATCCAGTCGGCGAGGTGCGCCAGGTTGTCCTTCGGTGACCAGCCGCCCGCATCGGGCGTCGTCATCTGCTGCGGGGTCAGCCGCTTCACAACGCCCATCAAGGCTTTCCATTCCCGTTCGATATCCGAGAGAAGCTCAGCCATGCTATCGGGTGTGTTCTCAGCCATGCCTCACCTCAATGGATCGAGATCGGCTCTCCGATCGCGAGCCGCTGTTTTTCCCGGCCTGCGCGCAGGCACCAGCCTGCGCCGTGGACCAGGGTGATCGATTTGCCCTGCAGCTTCAGATGGGCACCATCCTCCAACAGGATGACGGCATTGTCGTGGAAGGTGTGATAGGGGGCGAGCCATTCGTCCCTCTGAACATCGTCGACGTAGTGTACGTGCAGGTTGAATGGGGTTACGGCCAGGCCCGCGAAGTGCGGCGTCGGCACCAGGTTCAGGTCATCCGCAGTGAGGATGTTGGGACCGCAGGCCACCGCGCCCGCACCGACGGCGATAACGGGCAAGCCGTTGAGTATCTTCTTCTGCAGGTACGGGATCAGGCGGCTCAAGTGCAGAGGATGATTGAGCAGGTAGACATTTCCATCGGGGATATATGCCAGGACCGCCCGGCGAAAGACGGCCTCCATCTCAGGCAGATCCATCGTCTCGGTATCGATCAGCTCGATGACCCCTAGGTTTCGGAAAAGCTTGCGGGTCTGCTCGAAGCGCCTGGCTGTCACGAGAGATCCCAGCGGCAGGTACGCAACGATCGAGTCGGTCGAATGGTCCCGCAGCAGTGGACGGCAGGCGTCGAGCACGAAGCGGAGGTCTTCCTCGGCCTCGGATGCCGAGAACAGGTGCAGCTCCATCTCTACTGGGTGAGGATGATCGGCTCGCCTCGGGTCACGATGACGGTGTGCTCGAACTGCGCCCCGAGCGCATTGTCCGCCATCCGCAGCGACCAGCCGTCGCGCTCCTCCACGATCCGACCCTTGCCCGTCGTCAGGAACGGTTCGATGGCCAGCACCTGGCCATCCTTCAAAACCCGATGGTCACGGGGATTGTAGAAATTCCAGATCTCGTCCGGGTCCTCGTGCAGCTTGCGGCCGATGCCGTGGCCGGTCAGCTCATAGATCACGTTGTAGCCGCGCTTCTGCGCTTCCTGCTGAACCGTCCGCCCGATCCCATTCAGTGGGCGGCCGGCGCGCACCGCGCCCAGCGCCCTGGTCAGGGTCGCGCGGGTGGCATCCAGCAGCCTCCTGGCTTCCGGGTCAGAGCCGGCTGCTTCCTTTTCGTCGGAGATCCACAGTGAGGCGCCCGTGTCACCGAAATAGCCGTCCTGCTCCGCAGAGACGTCGATATGGATCAGATCGCCCCGCTTGAGAACATAATCTCCCGGGATGCCGTGCGCGATGACCGGTGCAACGCTGATGCAGGTCGCGCCCGGATAATGATAGGCGACCTCCGGCGCGGACCGCGCGCCGGCCTGCTCGAGCAAGCGGCGGCCTTGTTCATCCAGCTCGCGGCGTGCTCATGCCGGGGCGGGCAGCCCGCATCATCTTGCGCAGAGTCTCGGCACAGATGTGGCCGATGGCCTTGAGAGCCTGGATATCGTTTTCTAAATCAGCGGTCATCGCAGGGATTGTAATGCATAAGTCTCGGCCAACCTTGGCCGCAAAGCAGCGGACTGCCCCGAATCTGATCAGGGCAGCACCAGGTGCAAGTCGCCGAACTCGTGCCACAGATAACGCTGCTGCAGCGCTTCGGCATAGGCCTGCTGAACGCGCTCCTGTCCGGCGAGCGCCTCCAGGATCGCCAGACGCGAGGCCTCGGGTTCATGCAGACCGGTCAACAACGCGCTGACCGCCTGCAGCCGCGCCTCAGGCCTGATGACCAGGCAGGTCCAGCCTTCACCCGGTTTGCATCGTTCACAGCCTGGGCCGTCTCGAGCGGAATCCGGTAGAACTCCTCGTAGGGCGGCTCGTGTGTCTCGAGGTTCGAGATGCCGGTGTGCAATACCAGCTTAGAACAAGTGTGCAGGGCAACGCCCGAGGCGGCAAGACCGAAAAAGAAACTCCCCGGCAAGCCGGGGAGTTCACGTCGATCAGAATTGGTTTAGTAGCGCCTGCCACCGCCACCGCGGGGCCGGTTGCCACCTCTTCCGGCGCCGCCGCCAAACCCACCGCGGTCTTCGCGGGGCGGGCCAGGCTGACCTTCAGCTCGCGCTCGCCGACCATGTGGCCGTTGAACATGCTGATGGCCTTCTCGGCCTCGACCTGATTGCTCATTTCCACGAAGGCAAAGCCCTTCGATTGACCGCTGTCCCGGTCCTTGATCAAAGCCACTGAAGAAACGGTCCCCGCCTGAGCGAACAGGGTGCGCAATTCATCCTCGGTGGTCGAATACGACAGATTCCCAACGTACAACTTCGATTCCATTCTTCTCCTAAGGCCACCATGTTGTGGCGGCCACCAGACCAGGCGTCGGACGACCTCGCGAGAGAATCACCTAACCCTGTTGACGACTCTATGAGTATAGCACAATCAGGCCTGTCCCCCATTAACCATGTTCTACGGCTTGACGCCCTTCGCCAGGCGCCTCAGGATCGTGGTTCGCAGTGCCGATTGGACGACATCCCAGTCGTGGCTTGCATCAACCAGGACCCAGCGGGCCGGTTCGGCCTTGACCATCGCCAGGTAACCCTGCCGCACGCGCTGGTGGAACTCGATCGTATACGCGTCAAGTCGATTCCACTCGGCGCCGTTCTGGGTCTTGCGTTTCAGGCCGGCCTCCACGTCGATGTCCAGCAGGATGGTCAGATCGGGCATCAGCCCGCCGGTCGCATACGTGACCAACGCCCGGACCTGATCGAGGTCCTGCTGATGTCCGTAGCCTTGGTAGGCGATGGTCGAGTTGAAATAGCGGTCGGAGATGACGATCTCGCCCGCCGCGAGCCGCGGCCGGATCACCTGCTCGACGATCTGCGCCCGGGCGGCTTGGTAGAGCAGCGTCTCGGTCCGCGGGTGCATCTCCACGTTCTTAAGATCGTGAATGACCTGGCGGATCTGCTCGCCGATCGAGGTCCCGCCCGGCTCGCGCGTCGGGAACACGGTATAGCCCTTCTCGCGCAGGTGCTCGACCAGTACCGGGATGTGCGAGGTCTTGCCGGAGCCTTCGGGGCCTTCCAGGGTAATGAACATGTAGATACTGTTTGCTATTATACGTTTTTGTTCCTTTAATTCGTTTGTCATTTTGTGGTACTAGAATATGGGCCGCGTCAAAATGGCAAGGAGGCGCAAATGTCGATAAAGCGCATCATCTACATCGCGTTGATAGCGGCGGTCGCCGGTTTTTCGGCGCTTTCTGGCGCCGTGGCTGGCGGGGCCGTGGTCTATCGCCTCTTCCAGTCCCGCAGCAGCCTGCCGACCACCCTCCAGCAAGCACTCCCGGCAACAAGCGCAGCCGGCCCAGCACAAACCCTGACCCTGAACACGACCGACGTTCAGGACACGATCATTCAGGCCGTGCAAAAGGTCGGGCCGGCGGTTGTGACCGTGGTCGGGACTATCCCGGGTCAGTCCACCTTCTTCGGCCAGACCCCCGTCCAGACTGTGAGCGGCAGCGGCTTCTTTGTTTCGGGCCAGGGCTACATCGTCACCAACAATCACGTCGTCGAAGGCACGAACGGCGTGAATATCGTTCTTTCGAACGGTACCCAGGAAAAGGCAACGATCGTCGGAACCGATCAGTACAACGACATCGCGGTCCTGAAGACGGACGCCAGGGTCCCGGCTGTGGCGAAGCTTGGAAACTCGGACGTGCTCAAGCCGGGTAAATCCGTGATCGCCATCGGCTCGCCGTTGGGCGACTTCAAGAACACGGTCACGGTCGGTGTGGTCAGCGCCACGGGACGTTCCATCGACACTGGCCAGGGCTATCAGGTCGAGGGCTTGATCCAGACCGACGCGGCCATCAACCAGGGTAACTCGGGCGGTCCGCTGGTCAATCTGGCGGGCGAGGTCATCGGGATCAACACGCTGATCGTGCGCAATACCGGCACCGGAGCGGTGGCTGAGGGCCTGGGCTTTGCCATCCCGGTCAATACGGCGCAGGTGGTGGCGCAGCAGATCATCCAACAAGGCTACGTCTCACATCCCTACCTCGGGGTCGGTTATCAGCCGATCGCTCCGGACATCGCCGCAGCCTACAACCTCCCGGTCCAGTGGGGCGTCTATGTTACCCAGGTGGCGGCGAACAGCCCCGCCAGCCAGGCCGGCTTGCAGCGCGGCGACATCATCACCAAGCTCGGTAACGTCACCCTCGACGACACCCACTCATATCTCAATACGCTGTACGGCTTCAAGCCGGGTGATACGGTGACCCTGACCGTGGCGCGCGGCAATCAGACGCTGACGGTCACAGTCACGCTGGGTGAAGCCTCGCACGGTTGATGCATGATTCGCCAAGGCCTGCTGCGGATTCCGTAGGGGCGAGGTTCATCCTCGCCCTATTCGTCCTCGGGCGGCCATGAGTGCGGCGGAGCCAAAACGTCGAGGCTTGTGACGGGGACGTTTCCTCGGACTACCGCTCGATCTGTGTAGAGGGTGACGGAATTGACTAGGAGGTTAGCGATCCGTTGACGTGCTGAAAAATCTGCCTTTGACATGGCACGCTGAAATCGGGCGGAAACGTCTCCTAGCATATCCAGGGTGATTTGAGGCTGCCCTAGGCTCTCTGTGTGGCTTCGGGCGGCTTCCTTTTTGGCGACCAGGACGTTGCGTCGAGCGGCGATCTTCTCTTTCTGGGCCTTGAGGTCTTGTAGGGTAATGACCTCTTCGCGGTAAGCATCTAGGATTCGTTTTTCTTGTGCCTCTAGGCGGGCCAGCTCCTTGTCGGATTCGTCGGCTGATTGGTGCAGTGGCGAGGGGATTTTCCTGGCCTCGAGGCTCTTCTGAAGGTGGCTGGTGAGGGTATGCGGATCGCCTAGTAGCTGGACCAAGCCAGCCCAGACCTTGTCGTCGAATGGCTGATGCTTAACCTGTATAGGTTCATCATGTGGTTTGGTAGTGATATTGCCGTGGCGTTTCGCCGCGCAACTGTAATAGGTGGATTTGTTGCTCACGTAACCGGAAGCTATGCTGCCACACAAACCACAGACAACCAAGCCGCGCAACAAGTAATGGTGCTTGTTGTTGTTTCGGCGTGAGTGGTGGGCGTTGTCGCGGAGGCGGTCTTGGGCCTTGTGCCAGGTCGGCGCGTCGATTATGGGAGGAACAGGGATACCGATCCAGTCCTCACGGGGACGCATGACTTCGCGGCTATTCTTCCTCTTGCGATACGGCATGAGTTTGGGGCTCTTGCGGGGTTCGGCCATGTGATGGCGGAACATATATGCTGTGCCGGTGTAGGCCTCGTTTCGCAGGGCAGCATAGACTTGGCTTCCCCACCATTTATTGCCGCGGCAGGGGACGGCCTCATGGTTCAAGCGGTTTCGTGTCAGAACCTGTGAGACAGTTTAGGGCAAAGAGCTAAGGTGGGATTTCCGGCCAAGATCTGGTTAAATTTATCCACCGAAGGAGCAGAAAATGGCCGAAGAAACGACCTCAATAGAAGCCACGGTTCGCGAGATCCGGCGGGGAACGCGCAAGAAATATTCCGCGGAAGAGAAAGTGCGGATCGTGCTGGAAGGATTACGGGGAGAGAGCAAGATCGCAGAACTGTGCCGCCGCGAAGGCATCCATCAGAACATGTACTACAAGTGGAGCAAGGAGTTTATGGAGGCTGGCAAGCAGCGCTTGGTAGGGGACACCAAACGGGAAGCCGATAGTCACGAAGTCGAAGAAATGCGCAGCGAGAATGAGCAGCTCAAAGCATTGGTGGCCGAGCTGACGCTGAAGAACCGCGTGTTGCCTGTCCTGGCGGACTAGGCCAGGGAAAAAAAGCTTGCTGGGCAGGGAAACAAAGTGGGACGAATGATCCGGCGGGATGAAGCGGAAAAGAGCGAGATCCTTCACCTGGTGGAACATTCGAGCCTACCGGTGAAACGCACGTTGACAGAACTGCAGGTGCCGCGCAGTACCTTCTATCGCTGGTACAAACAGTACCAGGAGGAAGGCCCGGATGGATTGATCGATCATCGACCGAATCCGCGCCAGTTCTGCCTGTCCTGGCGGACTAGGCCAGGGGAACCGGATTCCGAAGGAAGTGAGACAACAGGTGGTAGATCTGGCGCTGCAATACCCGGAGCGTTCGCCCCGCGAAGTCGCCTGGTTGTTCACCGATGAAAAGGGCTATTTCATCTCGGAATTGAGTACGTACCGCATCCTGAAGGGCTTCGATCTGGTGGAGAGCCCGGCCTTCACGGTGTTGAGCGCAGCGGATGAATTCAAACATCCCACGACCGCGTGAACGAATTGTGGCAGACCGACTTCACCTACTTCAAAATCCTGGGTTGGGGTTGGTATTACCTGTCCACGGTGCTGGATGATTTCTCCCGTTACATCCTGGCCTGGAGGCTAACCCCCACGATGGCCACCACCGATGTTCAGGACACGCTCCAATTGGCCTTGGACCAGACCGGCTTGGACCATGTACTGGTGGAACATCGGCCACGCCTGCTTTCTGATAACGGCTCCTGCTATGTCTCCAAAGAGCTGAAACTCTTTCTGGACCGCAAGCACATGGACCATACGCGCAGTGCGCCCTATCACCCAATGACTCAGGGCAAGATCGAGCGGTACCATCGTTCCATGAAAAATGTTGTGAATCTCCAGAATTATTTTCTTCCGGGAAACCTTGAGACTGAGATTGCCAGTTTCGTGGACCATTACAATCGCCAGCGCTATCACGAGTCCTTGGCCAATCTCACACCGGCCGATGTTTATTTTGGCAGAGCGCAGGAGGTGCTTTCCAACCGAGACGAAATCAAGAAACGAACGTTGCAACAAAGGCGTTTGCAGAATCTGCAAATCGCAACTGTATAATCAATCCTCACCGGGAAACCTCACCTTAGCGAACTTGACCTTATGTCCCAAATCTTCTGACGACGTACAGTAATGGGCGGTGTGTACGACCTTCTTTGTCACCTTCGGCAGGTGGGGGCCAAAAGCCTTCCTTAGTTCCTCGCGGAATTCTTGGATGATTATCTCGGGATTGGCAGGTTGGTTTGCAACGGCAACGACTGTCTTATTGCCGTCCTGGGATACAGTCATGACTTTACTTATCCAGTCATTTGGAATTTCTTCGCTCTCTCCAGTCAATATGTAAGCATATAGCACATCTGCAATTCTTGCGAATTGCTCATCTATCGTTTCGGTGAAGGTGACAGCGAGTTTCCTCGCCATCTCGTAGAAATCAAGTATTGCGCTCTTGAGGGCTTTAGACAAATAGCTGTACTTGCGATGCTTCACGGGTTGGCTTAACAAAGTCTTGGCGCGCACGTAAAAGTCGCGCATCGTAGGCGGTAACAAAACGACCTTCTTCTGGACCTCCATTTCGATTTCCTTGCGGAAGACCCGCAAAGGGACAATCTGGTCCCCCAGGTAGATTTCGGTTATGGGTTCATCATCGGGGCTGATTTCGGGGAGGTTGTATTTCCTCCTGATCTCCTGAACTATTGCAAACAGGTCAGGATGGGTTGGCATCAAGGTGCCGAGGAATTCGGTTTCCTTCATGGTTTGGCTGCGTGGACTGATAGGTCGTGGTGTTGTATTTTTGCTGGAAGGACTATATACTAGTTTTGAAGGTTGAGGGACTCCAGAGGATCAAGAAGGAGTGATTATGAAATGGTGGCAGAAGGCGTTGCTCGGCGCGCTGCTTATTGCAGAAGGTGGCGTATTCCTGATTGTACTGCCTGTTCTTGCGTATACAAAGCAAATGCGTCTGGAAGATTACATACAAGTGGGGGCCTTGCTGCTTTCATGGCCAGTAGCAGCCACAGTCATAGTTTTGTTCTTCGCCCGGCAGTTTCACGAAGCGATTGACGTGTTTTTGCGCAATGTGGGAAGTATGAAACTGCCCGGAGGAGTTGAGTTGCAGCGACAACAGCCGCAACGTGTTGAGGCGTCGGGGGAGAGTGCAAGTGGGATTGTGCCCGGGGCGGAGGAGCCAGTCGAGGAAGTGCTTGAAGAAGTGGTGGGGCTATCAGATGAGGAACGTTCAACTCTCCAATCTCAGATAGCGAATCTCGTTGGGTGGGTGAGGTATTGGAGGTTTTCTTACCTAAACCTGTTCTTTGTGATAGGAACGAAGAACGTGCTTGATTGGATCGCAAACGATCCGAATACACGCCAGGTCATTGATTTGATCTGGACGTCGACAATTCCGGATCCTAACCAGCGAAATACAATTATCAACGTTCTTTTGCAGAATGGGTTGATAACTGACACTAACGGGCAGCTGCAGGCCACGGAAGAAGGCTATGATTTCCTTCGGTTCATAGGTCGGAGACAGTAGGTAATCGGCTTCTTCTGGAGGTCGACGAGAGGTGGAATACATGCTCGACAATCTGAAGTTTGATCGGGCGAAGTATCCGAGTACGGGATATGTTGCTAACCTGCTGTGCACGACAAATCGGGTTTCAGATGGAGTCTGGAGTTCTTTTCTTGGGCACGCGATGCCGTGGATGCTGATCGCACGACTGAAAGGGACTGCTTCGGGGAATTCAAGAAACTGGGGGAGGATCTAGCGCACAAGGGTATTTTCAGTGTCAAGATTGAGACGGTCGACTGGGTCGCATTGTTGAATTTCATGGAAGAGAAGACAAGGCCTTCCGAGCCGAAGCCTTGGCAGTCAAGCACTATTCTGAGGGCTCCGTCAAATCCTTAGGGGCATTGTAGGTGACTTCGGTCGTTCAGAGGAAACTGCCCGACCTGTTCGCTGGGGAGTGAAGTATGGGTGAGATGAGCTTGGCCGACGCAAATTACATAAAGTCTGAATTGGAATCAATTCTATCAAAGAACGGCAACGACAAACTGATAAGTCTCGATGTCGGGGTAGCAATAAACATGTGTCTACTTCTTCATCCTGCGCCTAGGCGTCTGGTTAAGATGGTGGTTGATCGAAGGCGAGTTGAAGACTTAACCTTCTTGTCCTCACCATGACGGCAGCGATAAATCAGCTTATTGGGGCCCAGCCAGGGCTGGACAAAGTGGTCACAGCACGCAGGGTCGGTGAGACAGCTCGATTGTTTGTGGAGGAAAGCGTAGAGCTTGATAAGAAGGCTTTTCGGGGGGATAAGAGGGTGAGCGCGACTTATTTGAAAGCGGCTGAAAGCCTTCTGAAGGCGTATGCAGAGGAAGGCTTTGATGCCTCGCGGTATTTCTCATCTCACAGGGATGTGCTGTCATTGGATACGGATGCCGCTCTAGTAGTGAAGGTCTTGGTTGCAAGTTACCGTGTTCCAAATGAGGAATTGTGCAAGTTCATGAAGTGGGTCTGGGGCTTAGAGAACTAGTGGCTATTTATCGTGTGAACAATGGGAAGTAGAGTAGACCTAGGCGTGGGTGTCTAAGTTGGAGTTATAGCATGAAAAGGGAACCTAGACAGGTAGGCGGGTCAGAGCTGGGAGATGATGATAGAGCAGATATTCGGGTTGCGTATCAAGTGGCAACAGAGATTTACTCTACCGAATGCTCCAGCCAATGGAGTTCAACTTCTCTGTTTATGCAGATTGCAATTGCGCTGATTGCGGCGTCATTTCTGCCTGGAGTCGCGTTCAACGTATCCAAGGAATTGGGGGCTATCGTCGGGATTGTGTTGGCTTTCATAGGAGTTGTCGCGTCAATAATGTGGTTCTTTTTCAACAGGAGATATGAGAAGATAATCAGATACTGGGTTGTCTCAGCGAGGGAGTTGGAAGAAAAGATGTCAGAGCATGTGAAGATTGTTCAACGTGGTAGACGACTTTCTGAAGGTGAAATGGTTGCTGTGTCAGGGGAGACGATTGGATACGACTTTTGGGGAAAACTGCCGATCAGGAATGGATACGCGATTGTGCACATCATATTCATCCTGGTATTCCTGGGGCTAATGCTACTCAACTGTTCGCGGCTGGGGGGTGGGGGGTCTTAGTACGAATTGCACCCGCAGAGGGGACGCGTTATCTGTTTGCAAATCTCTGTCGGACAGTAGGATTGGAAGTAACTGGAGCTGCTTGGTAATGAGAAGGGATCTACGCAGAGGACTGGAGGCTCCCTGGGAAAGGCGCCCATTGTGGTTCTAGGTTGGTTTTAGTGTGAACGGAATGAGAGGCGTTGGTTCGAGCGGTGTGAGGAGCATGGTTCTGAGGAGCGAAGAGTAGCTGCATAAGGGTGTTCCCCTGGTATTGCTTCAATATTGTCGCTGTTGGTTTCTCTGAGTTGAAGAAGTGGCTCTGAAACCTGGAGGGACTAAGATGAGCACGAGGCAGAAGGTGCTGATTGGCCTGCTATCCGCAACGGCTTGTGTCCTTGTGGGCGGCGTGATTGTGGTGCTTTTCCTAGCTCTTTCCGGTGGTGGGACTCTGGGCGGATTGCCAGAGACGCCAACAGCGGTACCGATAATAGTGGATGCGCCGTCGATCATTGGACTGACAAGTGATGAGGTCCAGAGCCGATACGGGGCTTACAGCGACGCTGGAACGCTAAAGCCAGGAACAGATCAGAACTTTCCGGACGGTGGCAAGTGGCTGGTGTTCTCGGGTATGGGTCAGGGCGAAGAAATGCAGATCAGTTTTCGGAATGACGGCAAGGCCGCGTCAGTGGATTACGATCACCTACAAGGCAGGCATTTTGTTCTGGATGATTGGCGACTAATATTGAGGCAATTCAATTTGGATGTGAATCAGATGCCGGACAAGGCCTTCCAGAGCGGTCTGACGGGCAGACCGTGGAAATACATTTGGTCAAACTACCATGGATATATGATTACACTCAACGATGAGGTCGGCTCGGAATACGTCTTGGTTTTTGAGCTGTTCAAGCCGTAGCCATAATCAGGAGGTTTTGCATCGAGTATCGGGAAGGGGATGAACAAATGCGATTTGGAGACATTGGAATTCCTGAGTTTTTGATCGGGGCGATGCTTTGTGCGCCTGTCGCCTTAGTTTTGGTGGTGGTGTTTTTCGTTGCGGAGTGGCGGAAGCGGAGAAAGTAGGGTCATACTGGAGCGATGAATAGCAAACGCCCCTTTTTTCGAGGGGCGTTTGTTTGTGGACTAGACGACTTCAATCTCAAACGGAATTGGACGCATTGACTCCGGGGCTCCTGCGGGTCCATTCTTCTAGTTGGATCTGTCTCCAGAATCAAGCGACCGCTACGCAGAAAACCGCAGGAAGCAGCCTAGTTGGCTCAATCAGGGTGGGCACGGCAGGTCCCGTGACGGCAGATGGCAATCGATGACTTTCCAACGAATGGTCTGCAGCGCATCATGCTGTGCCCTGTGACTTCGATTCAACTCAGTCAGATTACAACGTCCCGGCTTCCGGGACGCTTTTTTTGTTGAAGTCAACAATGTTAGTTTCATCTATCTCTTGACAAATCCTTGGCCCAAAGCCTATTGACAAGGACGACAATTCGGTATACAACCATGTCAATAATACAATAATACACTACGTCTTTGATACATAGGAGGCACTTGATGTGAATCCCCTCGCCGGGAAGATCAAGCTTGACTTTCGTTCCAGTGAGCCGATCTACCTCCAGATTGCCCGCCAGGTGGAACAACTGGTAGCGAAGGGCGAACTCAAGCTGGGCGACCAGCTCCCCACCGTGCGCGAATTGGCGACCGAACTGCGCATCAACTTCAACACCGTGGGCAGGGCCTATCGCGTGCTGGATGAAACCCGTTTGATCTCCACTCAACGGGGGCGGGGCACCTACATCTGGGAGGAACCGACCGAGGAAACGATGGAACAGCTCAAAAGCCTGGAAGAACTGGCGCGAACCTATCAAAATGAAATCAGCCAGTTGGGCTACAGCCTGGATGACGCAATCGGGGAATTAAGACGCGTTCAACCGGCCGATCCGTCAACGGGCCGGGAGAACCAACCGGAAGACAAGGAATAGTGAGGAAATATGATGGGCATAATGCAAGCTCTACAGCAGAAGAAGGATGACCAAAACCAACCGCAACCAAGAAGCCGGCGGGACAAGCCCGTGGACAATATCCATATCAGTCCTATCTCGGGGTTCATCTTTGTGCTGGCGTTCCTTGTTGCGATCGTTGGAGCGAATATCCTGGATACAGCCCATGCGGGCAAAACGATCACGGGGGCTTGGGTGATCGTGTTCATGCTCTTTGGCTTGTACATCCTCTTCGCCCTCAAGGTAGCTCAGCAATGGGAAAAAGCCGTGGTGCTGCGCCTGGGTAACTTTCGCGGGCTGCGCGGACCGGGGATGTTCTGGATGGTACCAGTCATCGATTCCACCACGACGTGGATCGACCACCGCGTGATGGTCACCCCCTTCAATGCCGAAAAGACGCTGACCAAGGACACGGTCCCAGTGGACGTGGATGCGGTGCTGTTCTGGGCGATCTGGGATGCCGAGAAGGCGGCGCTGGAGGTGCAGGACTATCGCGGTGCGATTTCCTGGGCGGCGCAAACCGCGCTGCGCGAGATCATCGGACAGATGAGCCTGGCAGACATCCTGGTGGGCCGGGCGACGATGGACGCGGATCTCCAGAAGATCATTGACGAACGCACCACGCCCTGGGGGATTTCCGTTCAGTCGGTGGAAATAAGAGACGTGATTATTCCTCAAGGACTGAGGACGCCATGTCACAGCAGGCTCAGGCCGAGCGGGAACGGCAATCGCGGGTAATCTTGGGCGAGGCCGAAATGCAGGTGGCGAACAGCTTCGCGGAAGCATCCAAGGCTTACGTGGACAACCCGACCGCCCTGCACCTGCGGGCCATGAACATGCTATTCGAAGGGCTGAAGGAAAAGGGTGCACTGGTGATCGTGCCATCCAGCGCAGTGGATACGATGAACCTGGGCGGCTTGAGCGGGATGGTCTCCCTGGCGCAGCAGAACCAGCCGAGGAAATCCGATCAATAGGTGACTTGACCCTCAAGCGCTACCACGACATCTAGTGCAGCAAGTCTTGCTCCCCGGCAAGGGGGCGGGAAGGACTCGGATATATCAAAGGCGCCCTTGAATCAGGGCGCCTTTCACATCACAGAGGTAAGCCCAATTCAAACGGGATTGGACGCATTGGTTCCGGCGACCTTGAAGGTCGCCCCTACGGTCCTGCATCAAATCATTCCTTCGGAGGCACGGCCTCCGGCAATGACAACCGAGCTAGAAAGAACACCGGTGGACATACACGTCCACCGGTGTCTTTCTTTCTCGGCCTGGCGATCGCCTATTCCCTAAATATCCTCACGTGCCGCCGCGGCTCTTTGCCGTAGGAGTGGCTGACCAGTTCAGCCTGCCGTGCCATCTCGTGCTCCAGGCGCCGGACAAGGCTCGGTCCAGGCGGCAGGTCCACCCAGCGCTCACCGTTCAGCACGGCCTGGATCGCCTGCTGGGTCTGCGCCTTGACGCCGTCGATGTCAGAGGAGACGGCCTGATCGCTGCGAAGGTTGAAGAGTTCGCCCAGGAATTGCTCCATCTGCCCGATGGTGCTGGCGCGCAATACGTAGATCGGTAGACCGCGATGCTCGGCCTCCACGATGGGCTGCTCCCGGTCGCGATAGTAACTGCGCAGCGTCACCAGCGCCTCGGCCTCTGCGGCCTCCTTGACGATGATCGCGGGAACACCCATGCGCTTCACGGCTTGCAGCAGGCGGTTGCGGGCCACGCCGTACGGATAGATCTTGACCGACGGCCACGCGCCGCGCACTGGCTCATAGCGCGGGGGTGCCGACGTCGGGAAGCGCTCTTCGGGTGCGGTCTGAGGGGCAGGCTGGCGGCCGCGGCGTGGCGTCCTCGTCTCCCTGGCGTCCAGCCGCGATGGGACGGGCGGTGTAGCCTTCTCGATTTGGATGCGGCCCTCGGTGTCGCGCGTCCGGATCTCGGGCAGTAGTGGGAAGCCGCGCAGCAGTGCATCGACCGAGTTGAGGATGTCGGCGTGGACCGCAAAGCGATCGCGATTCTGGATCTCCACCAGCACGTCGAAGGTGGGTGGAGCGCGGCGCTCGAGGACGGTCTTTTGCGTGCCGCGCCGGCGCGCCTCCTCGTCCGAGAGCGTGACGGCCTCGATGCCGCCCACCAGGTCGCTGAGGGTCGGGTTCATCAACAGGTTGTCGAGGGTCTGGCCGTGGGCCGTGCCGATCAGTTGCACTCCGCGCTCGGCAATGGTGCGGGCGGCGGCGGCCTCGAGTTCGCGCCCGATCTCGTCGATGACGATGACCTCGGGGTTGTGATTCTCCACGGCCTCGATCATCACCTCGTGCTGCAGGGTGGGCTCGCGCACCTGCATGCGCCGGGCCTTGCCCACCGCCGGATGCGGCACGTCCCCGTCGCCGCCGATCTCGTTGGATGTGTCCACGATGACCACCCGTTTGGACTCGGCCAGGATGCGGGCTGCCTCGCGCAGCAGGGTGGTCTTGCCGATGCCCGGCCGGCCCAGGATCAGGACCGACTTGCCGGTCTCGATGATCTCCTGGATGATATCGACTGTGCCGTAGACGGCGCGGCCGACGCGCAGCGTCAGCCCGACGATATGGCCGCGGCGGTTGCGGATGGCCGAGATGCGGTGCAGCGTGCGCTCGATGCCGGCGCGATTGTCCGCATCGAACTCGCCGGTGCGCTCATCCACATAGTCGATCTCGGCGCGGGTCACCTCGGACTCGCGCAGCACGATCTCCCGGTCGACGAAACGGGCCGTGGGCACGCGGCCCAGGTCGAGGATGATCTCGAGCAGATTCTCGCTGTTGTTGGCCTTCTCCACGGCCTTGCGAATATCGGCCGGAAGAACCGCGAGCAGGGCCTCGAGATCGTCGGTGATGCGGAGCTGGGTCATATCGTCTTCTTCTTTTCCTGGAGGCGGCTGACGTGCGAGGCAGGGACGCCCACGGTCGCGGGTTGTGCGGCCCGCACGGTCTGCTCTTCCTTGACCATGTGGGTCAGGTGTTTGACCAGCACCGCCTGGCGCTCACCCGCCTGCGCGCCGAGTTCCTCGAGAACATTCTCCAACCAGGCCTGGTAAGAGCGCACGCAGAGATAGACCGGGCGGCCGCCGCGGTTGGGAAGATGCTGGATCAGCGAGCCCAGCTTGCCGGCAACATCGGTCGTCTCGGGATGGATCAGGGGGAAGAGCACGATGCCCGTGAGTCCGCTCGAGCTGCTGACGTGGCAGCCCACGCCGGCGCCGCAGAAGTAGCCCGTGGCGTGGCGGGGTGCGGGCTCGATGGCCTGAAGCAGCGGCGGGACGATCTGGTGATGCAGGCTTTGGATCGCGGGCAGGTGGACCAATTCAGCGCGGCTCCACTTGTTGAGCCCATCACCACCGCCGAGGGCGCTCACGTTCCACATGCGCTGCCAGGCGTAGACCGAGAAGCCGGCCCGCCGCAGCGCGACGAACGCAGGCCCGGCCTCATCCACGTCGGCGACAACGTGGAACACGCCCCAGGTCCCGGCCTCGACCGCCAGGCTCTCGATCAACGCGGGCACCGCCGGATGATCGACCTTGGAGGCCGGCGCCACGTAAAGCAGCTTGGCAAAGGATTCGCCGTTGGTGTGGATGATGCTTCCGATGAGTGTCGTATCCTGGTCGCTGCATACGGCAGCGTACAGACGGCGCTGGGGATTCATGTAAGCCATGACGCCCATTGCGCCCACTGGATTCCCGCGCGTCAGGAAGCGCGCCGAATCAAGACTGACCGCATCGTCGCGGAGGCGGTACAGCGTTCGCAGGTCAAGCAGATCAAAGGGGCGAATGGAGGTCATGGAATCGAGTGCTGGAGTGCGGACGCATGCCCGCCGGCCTGGTTGCTCTCCCTTGCCCTCCAGATGCAGTTCAGATGAAAGGGATAATAATGCTTCTCATTGAGAATTGCAAGCACGGCCCGCCAACTCTTCTTAACCGCGCGCTGCAAGTGCACACAGCAGATCAGTTTCCATTGGAAGCCGTCGAGCTGACGATTTGTAAGATGGTCTGGTTTCGCGTGTTCTGTTCGAGCGCACAGCCGCTGATGACCTGGTTCCTCTGCGGCGCCAGGCCCGCCGGTGCGGCCAGATCCACGAAGTAGTAGGATTTCGAATCCAAGAGGTTGATCGCAATGTTCAGTCGCAAGCCCGAAGGTGAGGACTGTGCCATTGAGAGCACGGCTTGATAAAAGTCGTCGCTCGACTTCTCGGTGCCGTACTGGTCAAAATCGGAAAGGCAGATTTCGGGGACGAATCCGCAGCGTCCCCCAGCCTCGTCCAGGACATCGACATAAGCCGCCGGAGCTGCCTTGAATGCGAAGGCTCGCTGAATTCGCTGGGCAGGATGGCGCGGTCGGAATGGGCTCGCGGCTGAACCAGTCGATGAACAGCGGCAGGACAAGGATCAATGCGAGCAGCGCCAGCGCCTCATATGAAGTGAGGCTTGCTTCGCCTCCGCGGGCGAGCTTCGCCTGTTCTGCCTCCGAGGCAGCCTCGCCGAAGCCTCCCAGAGCGATCGCGGGCAGCACGAACAGAAATCCCACGGTCGAGACGTAGAAGCGCGCACCTGCGTCGATGGGTGGCAAGAACGGCACCGAGACCAACGTGCCGACCAGGCCGGCCAGGACAAGCCCGGGGAGTTCTTGGCGATATTTCTGGATCGAACGGACCAACCCCCAGATGATCAGAGCCATCGTCGCAGCCCAAAGTGCGTACGTCAACCATACCGGTTCAGGGCTTGAGCCGAAAGCGAAGATGGTTTGGGCGCCCGGCAGCAGAAGCTGCATGTAGGACTTGGCCGCCGCGATGACAAAGCTGAACGGATGCGCCAGGAAGAAGTGCAGCGTCGCCGCGGCCACGACGTCCGTTTGGGTCGTGTGCAGATCGTCGATCGCGCTGTGCCAGCCGGTCCCGCCGTGGACCTGGCCATACATCGCGTAGGCGAAGGCCTGGAAGTTGGCGCCCGGCGGCACACGCAGTAGCGCCCCATACAGGTTATTCATGACGAGGTAACTCACCGCGACCGCGCCGGCAGTGATGGTCGCCGCCCGCCACGAAAATCGGTCCCCTTGGCGAAAGACCCAACCGGCCCACACCACGATAAAGGGGAATACGATGAACGCGCCCGACCTTGAGCTGACCGCCAGCATCAGCGTGACGAGCCCGAGACCGAATCCGAGCCAGGACCGCCGCGTCGCGTTCATCCACAGGATCGACAAAGCCAGGCAGCCGATGATGAATCCGGACAGCTCACTCATGGTGTAGCCGATCAGCGGCTGGATATAGAAATACATCAACGCACTGTAGAGGCCCGCTCCCAGCGGTCCCGAAGTGATGCGGATCTGGCGCGCCGACAGATACAGGCTGAGCGCGGCCAGCGCCGACAGCAGTCCGACCGTGAGCTTCAGGTTCTGCCCATCCAGCAGTTCGAGCGACGCGATGAATCCCGGAAAGAGCGGTCTGCGGACGGCGTGGGCCTCGCGGTCCAGCGGGAGACCGTCCAGGATGCGGCCGGCGCCCATGTAGTAGTCCTTGGCGTCCTTATACGGGGTGAGTCCGGCGATCATTCCGCCGTCGCTGTAGCCAGTCGTCCACTTATAGGAGATGGTGACCGCGAACAGGATCATGGCCAGGCTAAGGCCGGCCAGTACGCCCCACTCCGCGGGCAGTCGAAAGCACGAGTAGAAAAGAACCGCGACCAGGATGAATGCGACGGCAGAATACAGCGCCAGGTTCTGGCTGAACTGGACCGGGATGGCGCCCGAAAGAATGATCCAGAATAGCAGAAAAGGAACTAGGCCGCATAGCAGGCGGCCCAGGTTTCTTCGGCTCAGCATTGTCCGGACTGTCAACGCGGCTCCGCTAATCGGCCCCCAAGGGAATGGAATGATTTAATCCGCCAGCGACAGGAAGTACTCGTGAAAGCGCGTGTCGTGTGTCAACTCAGGATGAAAGGAGGTGGCCAGCAGGTGCCCCTGCTGCGCGGCGACGATCTTGTCCTCCGCGATCGAGGCCAGCACCTTTGCGTCCGCCCCGACCGATTCGATGATCGGCGAACGGATGAAGATCGCGTGATAGGGCTGCCTGGTCCCGGTCGCCCGGTTCAGCGCGGGGACGTCGAGGTCGGCCTCGAACGAATTGACCTGCCGCCCGAACGCGTTGCGTTCGACCGTGATGTCCATCAGGCTCAACAGTGGCTGCGTGCGCCGCGCTTCCTTCGAGAGGAAGATGGCGCCGGCGCAGGTGCCCCAAATGGCGTGGCTCTGGCCGAACTGCCGTAGCGGTTCCATCAGGCCGAAGTCGGTCGCCAGTTTTCCGATCGTCGTGGACTCGCCGCCCGGGATGATCAATCCATCCAGGCTCATGAGGTGCTCAGGCAGCCGCACTTCGACCGCCTCGACCTTGAGTCGTTAAGCATGACGGCGTGCTCGGCGAAGTCGCCTTGCAGCGCGAGGATACCGATCTTCATGGAAGCCTTCAGCAATCAGCCATCAGCGATCCGCAGCAACGGAGCCGAAGGCGTCTTCAGTGCGCGAGCTACCAGCCCCGGCCGGCGATCTTCTCGGCCTCGGGCATTTGCGACACGTTGCGGCCGACCATCGGCTCGCCCAGGTCCTTGCTGACCTCGGCTAGGATCGAGGCGTCCTGATAGTGCGTGACAGCCTTGACGATGGCGGCGGCGCGGCGAGCGGGGTCACCGCTCTTGAAGATGCCGGAACCGACGAACACGCCGTCCACACCGAGCTGCATCATGAGGGCCGCGTCGGCGGGAGTCGCAATGCCACCTGCCGCGAAGTTGACCACCGGCATGCGTCCGAGCCCCTTGGTTTCCTTAACCAGCTCGTACGGTGCGCCGATCTCTTTGGCATAGGCCATCAGCTCTTCATCCACCATGGTCTGCAGCTGGCGGATGTCGCCCAGCACGGTGCGCGCGTGGCGCACAGCCTCGACCACGTCACCGGTGCCGGCCTCGCCCTTGGTGCGGATCATGGCGGCGCCCTCACCGATGCGGCGCAGGGCCTCACCCAGGTTGCGGCAGCCGCAGACGAACGGCACCTTGAACGGGTGCTTGTTAATGTGATGCTCCTCGTCGGCGGGGGTCAGCACCTCGGATTCGTCGATGTAGTCCACGCCCAATGCCTCGAGGATCTGGGCTTCGACGAAATGGCCGATGCGGCACTTGGCCATGACCGGGATGGTCACGGTATCCATGATCCTGAGGATGAGAGCGGGGTCGGACATGCGGGCCACGCCGCCCTGGGCGCGGATATCGGCGGGGACGCGCTCGAGCGCCATGACGGCACAAGCGCCGGCGTCTTCGGCGATCTTGGCATGCTCGGGTGTAACGACGTCCATGATGACGCCGCCTTTAAGCATCTGGGCCAAGCCCTTTTTCACCGCAAAAGTACCAGTTTCCTGTTCCATGTCGATCTCCTTTGATAGGTGCGAGAAATTCTACCACTCCGATCTCGGGCGAGTGGGCATCCAGCCCACATCGCCCATCCCGTGCCCAAGAGGGCACGGGACAACCGGCTATGCTTCGGCGGCTAGGACTCTTGATCGCTGCGCGAGGTGAGCGTTCCGCCCACCTCGCCCAAATGCTCGTTCGCCCCACACCCGATCTCGCCCCCGTCGCTCCGGCGAGATGATACAATTAGTACAATGACAAGAGGACGGACGCTTGCGTTTCAGCTTGGCTTCCAGTCCGGATTGCCCGCCTATGTGCAGATCGTCCGGCAGGTGGAACGCCAGGCCGCGGCGGGACGCCTGGCTCCGGGCGACCAGCTGCCCACGGTACGCGGCCTGGCGGCGCAGTTGGGGGTGAACTTCAACACCGTGGCCCGGGCTTACCGGTCCTTGCACACGGCCGGCGTGGTCACAACCCAGCGCGGGCGCGGGACGTATATCATGGAAGGATGGTCCCCATACGCCGCGGCACGCTCGAGGCGCAAGCTGCTCGAAGCCCTGGCGGACGAGTACGTCGCCGCCGGCCGGCGGCACCGGTTCACCGATGTCGATCTCGCCGCGGTCATCCGTCGACGACTGCAGGCCGCGGATGAAGGCTGAGCACGTTTCACGTGAAACGCATTCCTCCTGTCATTGCGAGCGCAGCGAAGTCGAAGATCCCGCATAGCGGGGCAATCTCCGCGCCGCCTCTCGATTATTGTTTCACGTGAAACATCGGTCGAGCCGGCCTCAGGCTGGCAAAGTGGTCGGCACTCTCCCGACCATCGACCAATCCGGTCCCAAGGGGGACCGGAGTCCAGCGAGCCGGTCGCGCAGGGCGGTGTTTGGGCGAGCGAGTCACAAGCGAGCATCGCCCATTCCGCGGCCGAGGGGCGCCGCTGCGCATCCCCGCACCACGAGGGCAGGGACATCCACCACTCCACCCGAAGTGGATAAACCTGTGGACAAGCTCGCCCCGTAGGGGTGTTTCGGACCCCTCAGCTGTGGAGAGAGATGGTCAGACCAGGGCGCTGGCCGTGGTCGGACCAAGAGGAAAAGCGATGGTGGTCCGCCAAAAGCGGTTGTCGAGTTGGCGCTCTCGTGGGCGCGGAGCGGGCGATGCGGGCCCGAAGCCCGCCCGCCTGATGTGGACAAAAGTGTGAGGATCTGTGGAGTATTGTGGATAGTTCCCCGTACTGTGCCGTCCCAAACGGGGGAGAAATTGTGGAGACACCGGGGAGAGTTCCCCGATGAACGCAAGCAGTATCGGATGGTAACAAGGAAGAAAGGATGCGAATGTCCACTCGAACCACATTGATCGTCTCTGTCGCCCTGATCGCGGCTGCTGCACTTCTCAGCCTTGCCGTCTTCAACCGCCTGCCGGACCCAGTGGCGTCCCATTGGGGCTACAACGACCAGGTCAACGGAACGATGTCGCGCTTCTGGGGGGCGTTCCTGATGCCGCTCATCTCCTTGGCCCTGCTCGGACTCTTCGTCCTCCTCCCCGGCATTGACCCCCTCAAGGCCAATATCGCCAAATTCCGTGAGGTCTTCAACGCGTTCATCACCGTCATCATCGCCTTCCTGCTCTACATCCACGTGCTGACCATCGTCTGGAACCTGGGCTACCAAGACTTCCGCATGAGCACGGCAGTGGTCCCGGCCGTCGGGCTGCTCTTTGTCTTCGCCGGGCTGCTGATGCGAAAGGCCAAGCGCAACTTCTTCATCGGCATCCGGACACCCTGGACCCTCTCCAGCGACCGGGTCTGGGACGAGACTCACCGCCTCGGTGCAATTCTGTTCATCCTCTCCGGGGGCCTGGCACTGGTCGGCGTGTTCTTCCCAGGAGGCACCGCATACTGGCTCGTGCTTGTGCCGGTCCTGGTCGCCAGCCTTTTCCTGATCATCTACTCCTACATCCTCTGGACCCGGGAGCAGTCCGGGAAGTAGGCTGGTCGCCAATTTGTAGGGGCGACCTTCATGGTCGCCCTCGGGCCTCGTCAGATATAATGAGCGCCGCGAAAAGGCGGCCGATCCTCACCGAAAGGGAGTGGTCGTAACCACCCGAGCGCGTACTCTTAGAGTTAAGGAGATCCCTTCAACGTGAGCTCCACCCATAAACCAAGCGTCATGTTCGTCCCCGGCGGCGTGATGCCGGCGGATTTGTCCTACGGGCCATTGCTCCAGGCTCTGGGCGACGGCATCCGTCCGATAGTCAAGGACCTGGAGGTGTACGCGACCGACGCTCCGCCTGCTGACTACAGCCTGCAGCTCGAAGCCGATGGCATCGGTCGCGCCGCAGACACCGCTGGCGCCCAGCGATTTCACCTTGTTGGTTACTCCGGCGGCGGTGCCTCGAGCCTGGCCTTCATCGCCCAGCAGCCCGAGCGGGTCGCCAGCTTGGCGTTGATTGAGCCGGCTTGGATCGGCACCGTCGCCGCGGAGGACGCAGCCAAGTGGGCGGAGATCCGGCACATCATGACCCTGCCAGACCAGGAAAGGATGTCGGCATTTGCCCGCTGGCAGATGCGTCCGGGGGTTGAGCCGCCCAAACTGCCTGTCCGGGAGGGACCGCCTCCACCCTGGATGGCCAAGCGCCCGGGCGGGTTAAGCGCCTTCCTGAGCGCGTTCGACACATACAAGCTGGATCAGAGCCGGTTCCGGCTGTTCAAAGCATCGGTATACTTCGCGCTGGGCAGCCTGAGCACCCGTTTCTACGAGCACGAGGCCTAGGTACTTGCGGGACTCTTCCCCGATTTCCAGGTCGAGGAGTACGAGGGACGCAGTCACTTCGACCCGCCGCACCGGGCCGAGCCCGAGAGGTTCGCCAACGCACTGAGGGCGCTCTGGAAGCAGGCGCAGACGGCGTAGGCCGCAGTAAGGCAGGATACAGCATGTTCAAACGTTCCAACTGGAACATCTTCGTCATCCTAGTGCTGGCATCGACCTTCGGGCTTATCGCCGTCGTTCCGTATTCACTGGCCCTGCAGGGAGGCCTACCGTCGCCGGAGAAGCTGCCAATGCCCATCGGGCAGCTTCTCCTCATTCAACTGGGCACGCAGGTGGCGCTTTTCGTCTTTGCCGCCGGCGTCGGGCTCTCGTTCGCGAGGAACATCGGCTTGGGCCTGCCCATTCTGGAGGGCGCCCTGAACCGCGAGCCTGTCTGGCCCAAGGTTCGCGCCTTCCTGCCGCTCAGCGTCATCATCGGCCTGGTCGGGTCGCTCCTGATCATCGCCCTGGACGTTTTTGTCTTCCAGCCGCTTCTCAAGGCTCAGCTCGGCGCTGGGAATGCCCTCGGTGTGGGCTCGCCGCACACGCCCGCCCCGTGGCAGGGATTCCTGGCCGCGTTCTACGGGGGTATCAATGAGGAGATCCTGCTGCGCCTGCTCGTCATGTCATTCCTGGCCTGGATTGGACGCGCCGTGAGCAAGACCGCCGAGGGCGGCCCGACCCTGGGCGTCTTGTGGGTCGCCAACATCCTGGCGGCCGTGCTGTTCGGTCTCGGCCATCTGCCGGTCACCTCGACCCTGGTGGCGTTGACCCCTCTCGTCGTGGTGCGTGCGATCGTGCTCAACGGTCTGGTGGGCGTGGGGTTTGGGTACCTGTACTTCAAGCACGGGTTGGAGTCGGCCATGCTGTCCCACTTCTGCGCCGACCTCGTACTGCACGTGATCTTCGCGATTTAGAAGACTATGCGGCTCGGTCGCCGTCGTTCGCCCTGATGCTCCTATGAAATCCTCGGCGCCGGTGCTCGTATGGGGTCCTCGGCGCCGATTCTCCTATGGGGTCCGCGCCCCGGGACACGGCCTTGCGCGATGATATACTGCAGCATGCATCCCCGCCGTTCCGTAGTACAACCGACGACAGAAGCGCAAATTGGCCTGCTTCGCGAGATGGCCAGCAAGGACCGCACCGGTGCCCGCTGATTCGATCCGAGTGCTGCTGCAAGTGACTGATATGCTGGAACGCCTGCACGTTACGTACGCGGTTGAAGGCGTGGTCGGCAGTTCGGACTACGGGATCGCGCGCTCGTCACTGGACGCAGACATCATCGCCGATATGCGCCCGGAGCACGTCGAGCCGTTCATTGCCGCCCTCTCCGTCGATTTCTACGCGGATCATCACATGATCGAGGACGCCATCAAGCGCCGGGGGAGTTTCACGCTGGTCAACTACGCCTCCAAGTTCAATGTGGACGTATTCATCCCCAAGATGCGGCCCTTTGATCAAATGCAATTGAAGCGGCGCAAGGCTTCGGTCGTGTCCGCCCGTCCCGATCGCGAGATCTCTGTCACCAGTCCGGAGGACGCGATCCTGTCCCGGCTGGAGCGGTATCAAGCGGGCGGAGAAAGCTCGGACCACGCGTGGAAGGAAGCAGTCGGCGTGTCGAAGCTCGCCGATCTGGATCAGGATTACCTGCGCCACTGGGCGAAGGAATTGAAGGTGGAGGATCTGCTCGAGAAAGCGCTGAAGGAGGCGTAAGCCAACTCCGCTCCCGCCGCCCTGCGCGACCGAGAATCGAGCCGATTGGGCTCGATTTTGTTATAGTGACCTCGCGGATATCCGAAATCTGAGTCGAAAACGGGGGGAATTCGCAACCACGAGTCCATCCAGGCGGAAAGCCCGTGCTTCCGCAAGAGCCGGGTGTTCAGCCCGCTGGGCGTTCTACTGCCCCTTATCCAATGCGGCGCGTAGATTGGCCAACCGCTCTCGATGACCACAATAGGGTCACGCGTATTCGTCAAAGTCTGCCGGCGAGAGTCTATGGACCAGTTCCGACACCTCGTCCCAGACCGACTGCGCTTTCTCGAGATCGGCGCAATCCACGGACGGACCTTCGGCACAGCTGCTGAATCCCTTCGACCTGCAACAGATTCGCGCCGCACAATTGCCCATTGTGTAGAACAACTCCTGGTCCGGCCCGAGGCAGCCTCCGCAGGAAATCTGCTCCGCCGTCATGTTCAGCTCATAGATCCTGCGCCAGGCGTCGGCGGTCCGCTGCTGATGCGCAGACCCCTTCGCGGCTCCATCAAATGCCGGGCAGTCCGAGCAGATCACCCCACATGCAGAGATCATCATATTGACCCCTTCCGTTTCCATTATTGCACGCTTCGAGCGAAACGCGCGTGCGATCTTCAAAATCGAGCCAGTTCGACTAGATTCTGTTTTGATTGAACGGCAGGTTTCTGGAATTTAAGTTCGAAAGAGGGAGATTTGGCCACGAGGGATTTGCAGGGCAGGCAGAGGCTTACGGACCAAGGAGTCTAGATAGAACATGCGTTCTGCGTATTCCAGCCTCCCATCTCCCCGAGGCCAACTCGTGCGATGATGAGCTCGGCATGTGTGATATTGTTCTAAGCGTAACGTCCCCACCAAGTAGTCGGAACGGGAGGAACAAATGAGTTCACACGGTGTATTGACAGCCAAGATCGGTGACTTCCTAGAAACGTCGCTGGATCCCAAGATCTACAACGTCCTGTACGATCACGGAAAAGCCAAGGCGAACGTCGGGAAGATCATCTCATGGTTTGGAGAGGCGGGGCGCCCTCGAGCGCGCTACCGAGTTGGCCCAACTAGATATCGCCGTTGTGGAACATAAGACCCAGCATGTGCTCATTTTGTCGGAGATCGAGGAGACCAACGACACCCCCAAGGGTCTGATTGCCGATGCCTTTGCAACGCTAATGGGTGATAAGGTGACATTCGGTGAGCGGGACTTGGAGGTCGGCGTTTGGACAACACTGTTAATCCTGGGAAGAGGTCCAAGAGAACATGGCCCTCGCAACCTGCACCTCTCCGATCATATTGAGGCATGCCGCCGGGCTTTGCCATCGGGAAATGCATCTATCGGACACACAATCATCCAAAGCTTTCAGGCTGAAGCGGATCTGACAACTCGTGTGCTCAACGCCATTCCGAGCGCTGCGAAGCCCGCCTGAGCTAAGGGTTTCAAAACCTGCAGGGCGCGCCCAATTGGTCCTCGCATACCCTGCCAGGCATTGCGCCATGTGCTCCCTTCGTCCCTCTCCCGGCGAGGGGATTCTGTTTCTCATCTGCCCTCCTCCTTTTGTGTGATAATGAAGCCGGAGGGAAAGTGCCGTGCGAAGGATCGTGCTCATCGCCTGTGCAGCTCAAAAGCGTCCGCAGCTCTCCAAGGCGCGCGACCTCTATGTGAGTTCGCTCTTCAAGAAGAACCTCCGCTATGCGGAGCGGCTCACGCCGGATCAGATCTACGTGCTGTCAGCCAAGTACGGCCTCCTGGGCCTCGACGAGGAAGTCGAGCCGTATGACCTCACCCTCAACGCCATGCCGGCCGACGACGTCAAATACTGGGCGGCGCAGGTCTTGAAGCAGCTCTCCGAACGTGCGGATCTGCAGCAGGATCAGTTCGTCTTTCTGGCCGGAGCGAAATACCGCAGATACCTCGTCCCCCACATGGCGCACGTCGAAGTCCCGTTTGAGGAACTCACGATTGGTAAGCAGCTGCGCAGCCTGAGTGCATAAGAAGACATTCGAGTCCCTGCGGTTCGGGCGCGCTGCTAGGGGACCATCGGTGATATAATTGATCTACAACCCAAATCGACCGGTTCCCGGTGCCAGTCCTTATCAGGCTGGCGCCGATTGTTTTACCCCTAGATGGAATGGGAGGCAGTTATGAACTTCCAAGCAGGCGACACCGTCATGCATTGGGCCTACGGATTGGGAACGATCATTCGGCTGGAGAAGCGCGAAGTTATCGGGCAGGCCGGGATGTACTACGCCGTGAAAGTGGGCGACATGATGGTCTGGGTGCCGGCGGACGATAAGCTCAAACAGCGCCTGCGGCCCCCGACCTCCAAGGCCCGCTTCAAGAAGCTCCTGGAGCAGCTGACCACGGCGGGCGAACCGCTGCCGATGGACCGCCACGAGCGGAAGTTGAAGCTCGCGGGAATTCTACAGGATGGCCGGGCCGAATCGTTGGTGGACGTCATCCGCTCCTTGGCGGCTTTCGCGCGCATACACGCCCTGAACGACAACGACCAGGCATTCCAAAAACGGGCACGCTCCTTGCTGGCGGGTGAATGGGGCTATGCACTGTCCATCACACCGGCCGAGGCCGAATTCAAGCTGCAGCACATGCTGACGCCTACGGCGGCTTGAGTTGGAGGCAACCATGTTCTCAGACCAAAGAACGATCGTCATGCGGGTGGTCGACCACTACCTTCGCACCGGTGAGGCCGCCGACGCAGAGGTCAAGGTGACCTGCCTCCCCGACAACAAGACCAGCTTCGTCGAGCAGAACCCCGACGGCAGCCGCTCCATCATGCTCGACGAGTTCCGCGTCGACGGCAAGGTGATCTGGGCTGGCTACAGCCCGCGCAACGGCGTCGTCTACCTGAGCTCTGTGAAGCGGAACTAGAGCAGGCGATCCGCGCCTCCCAACCGGCGGAGGCCTGGGCCCTGGCCGTTCACCCCCTCCCCGGTCCGCCGGAGAGGGGATTTTCATAGCCGCGGGCGTCGGGGCCCCTCATTCGCCTCGGTTTGCGCGATAATGAGAACGAAGCTTGGGCGCTCCGCGTCGAGCACTCGTAGTGCAATGCCAATGAAAGCGAGGCGATATGAACGTCAAAGATCTCGCCAAGGGCCTGACCTACAAAGGTGAGGCAGAGGGGAAAAAGCAGACCTACCAGGTCTTCGAGGGCAAAAGCTTTTATTTCATCGTTTCGTTTCACAAGGGAGACGCCGACTCGGGCAATTTCCACTTCGTGGAGCCGGGGGCCGTTGAGTACGTCCGCCGCAACTTCTCCGGTGAGTCCGGGGTCACGGCCAAGGCGGTGTTCGAGAAGGGCCACCGGACGCATTACTTCGCCCGCGAGCTGGATGCGCTGGGGGTCCTGTACGTCATGGTGGGAATTGGGGAGGCCGCCGTCGACAAGCGCTTTCACGACAAGTTGCTGCATTTCAACATGAAGCCCTCCTGACGCACGTGGCTTGAGCCTCTCATGCCCCTCCCATCCACGGGCAGGGGCTTTTTCTTTGTCCCCGCCCTTGACAAGCGAGAACATGTGTTCTATATTGAGATCATGAACTGCCCCGTCTGCGCGCCGCAGATTGCCTGCACCCCTTTCCATCGCGGGCAATCTGGGCAATTCCCTCCTCGCCCGTGGGTGTCCATGAATTGTTCCTCATTGAATTGCGAATCAATGCCAACCTCCGGAGGAACTGAACCCCATTGAATCGTTCGTCAGGCGAGGCGGCTTTCACACGAGCGAGCCACACGCGAGTATCGCCCACCCCGGTCGAAGATCCTGGCGCCCTACCAGGGCGCCATAAGGCGTCGGAGCCCGCTGCCATCAGCGCAGCGATCCAGGGGACGAGGTGCCGGGGTCACCCGACGCGAATTTTTTCGCGTTGAATCCGGCACTCCCACATATCACCGTGCGTGTAGGCTCACGCGTGGTACGGCTTGAATCGTTGTTGGTCGACCCCGCGCTCCTCACCGAAGTATGCCCATGTGTGCGAGCGTACCTCAAGTACAATCGCCGCATGCATCCATCCTGGCCACAGGACACGTACATCAAAGCGTACTGCTTCGCGGCGTTCCGGCGAGCGGGTGTCCACGCCGCATCGCCCACTCCGTCGAAGATCCTGGCGCTCTTCCAAGGGCGCCCAAGGGGGCGCGGAGCATGAATACTGGCCTCATGCATCCATCCTGGTCACAGGACACGTACATCAGGGCCTATCGCTTTGCAGCCTCTGCCCATCGCTGGCAGCTTGTGCCGGGCACGTCCATCCCCTACATCATGCATCTGAGCTTTGTGGCCATGGAGATCATCGCCGCCTCGGCCGCCGCCGAAGTGTCGGATGGCGACCTGGCGGTGCAGTGCGCCCTGCTCCACGATGTGCTCGAAGACACCCTCGTCCGCTATGACCGGGTCGAGGCGACGTTCGGGGACGCGGTGGCACGCGGTGTCCTAGCACTGACCGTGAATAAGAAGCTACCCAAGCCTGAGCAGATGCCCGAATGCCTGGGTCGCATCCGCGCCCAGCCGCGTGAGATTTGGATGGTCAAGCTGGTGGACCGGATCACGAACCTGCAGCCACCGCCAAAACACTGGTCGAAGCCCCGGGTTCGGGAGTATCATCGGGAAGCGCAGGTGATCCACGCCGCACTGAAGGAGGCCAGTCCGTTCCTTGCGGACCGGCTCAGCCTCAAGATCAGCGAGTACGCCGCCTTTGCGACCTAAAGTCTCTTTGCCTGTCGGGTCGCACACAGGAAAGGAGAGATCGCCATGGGAGACAGGGGTAAACGGGATAAAGGCAATCGGGAGAAGAGGAAGAAGCCCAAGCTCGATCCAAAAGAACGCAGGAAGCTGAAGCGCGAGCAGGAGCGGTCTCACTCCATCCCGAGCACGATCCCGATCACGCCGCCGCAGCCACCGGCCTAGTTCTTCAACCGCGTTCCAACCGAATGACCAGAGACCGGGGGGATGCCTTGTCGCGCCTTCGGGCGAGCGAGCCACAAGCGAGCGTCGCCCATCCCGAACCCCTTGGGGTGCGGGACAGGCCCGCCAAAGTGGTCGGCGTCTTCCCGACCATCGCCTATCTCTGGTTCCCTTGGGAGCGCTGCAACCCTCGGTCCGCTGCCACGTATAGGAAAGGAACGCTCTTGCAGGGCGGGAAACAAGTTCCTAATCTCAAAGGGAGTGCACCATGAACGTACAAGGACAGGCGGTTCCACGGGACAACGTATTCAAGCGTCTCTTGCTGGTCTACGGCCTCTATACACTGATCTCCAATGCCATGTTCCTGGTGGGCTACTACCTGCTGCCGGAGGGCTTCATGCGTGGCAGTCCGCAGGTGCAGGCTGCGGGCTCCATCGTAAGCGGCGCGTTCTGGCAGGAATTTGGAATGACGCTGCTGATTAACCTGGTATGGATCGGGGGGCTGGTCATCGTGCTGAACTTCAACCAGGTCAGGGGCTTTCCGATGGGCTACGTGATGATCTTTCCGCTGGCGGTGTTCAGCGGACTGGTACTCGGCACGAATTCGTTCGCGGCCTCGGACCTCAAACAATACAACGCCTGGGACGGGACTGCGCTTGGGATGAGTATCGGCGGCGTGGAGACTTTCGGGATGCTTTTGATCATGGCCGCGACCGTCGCGCTCGGCGTGTTCCAGTACCGCAGCTGGTGGCGATGGGGCGGCACGTGGGAGCCCACCAAGCTGATGCGCTTTCGCGATATCAAGCTGACCAGGGTCGAATGGCTCTTCCTGATCGCCGGGGTGGCCCTGCTTGTCTTTGCAGCCTACCGGGAGACTGCCATGCGATTCACCACCTAGGTGACTTGGCCGGATCCGGGTGCACGGGTGCCGGCCCGCTCTCACGCCGCAAGACCGGCCTAGACGAGTCAGCAGCACTCGTACCGGTTGGAGCGGGTGACCTAGGCCGGTGGTTACATCGATATCGCCTCCGGGGTTCGGAGTCGTCACCTTGGGGCGCTCGGGGGCGTGATTCCGCGGTCAAAAGTACCACTTTTCCCCCAGAAATCTTGCGGTTTTCGACCGCCTTGTGTTATAATGCGGCCGGAAAGACGAAAGAGCACCCGACGCCAGTCCTCACCCAAGGCTGGCGGCTTGTTTATCGGTAGCATGAACCGGAGGCGAAAGATGAAATTCCGCAAGGGGCAAGCGGTGATGCACTGGACCTACGGGCTGGGAAAGGTCGTCAGGCTGGAGCACCGCTCGCTTTTGGGCCAAAAGACCCTGTACTATGCCGTGCAGGTGGGGGATCTGACCGTCTGGGTGCCCGCCGACGACCAGCTCGACCAGCGCCTGCGGCGGCCCAGTTCCAAGGCTCAGCTCCGAAAGCTACGCGCAGTCCTGTCCAGGCCGGGCATCCAGCTGCCCCAGGACCGGCACGAGCGCAAGACGATGCTGCTCGAGCAGCTCAAGGACGGCCGGGCTGAGTTGCTGTGCCGTGTCATCTGCAGCCTGGTCACCTTCGGCAAGGCCCACGGGCTGAACGATTCCGACGACGCGCTGCTGAAGCGGGCGCAGAATGCGCTGCTCGGCGAGTGGGGCTACGCCCTTTCGGTCACGCCCCAGCAGGCGGAAGCGCAGCTGCGCCGGCTCGTCGGATATCCGACCCCTGCCGATTAAGCGGCACCAGCATCTTAGAAACATAAGCGCCCCGCATTCT
>CAVTZR010000005.1:0-1881695 GCA_963739265.1 uncultured Chloroflexia bacterium | reverse complement strand
CCTGCCCCCCAAAAGCTGATCCAACGTAAGAGTTAGGATTGGAGAATGGAGACAGGTCAAAATGGCCAGAAAGTACTTTTCCACTGAACAGATCATCAGCAAATTGAGGGAAGCAGAAGTACTGCTTAGTCAAGGGAAAACAGCTTGGAAGTAAGTCGTTCGCTCAACATCAGGAACAAACCTATTATCGTTGGCGGAAAGAATACGGGGGAATGGGAACGGATCAGGCTCACCGGCTGAAGGAACTGGAGAAAGAGAATGCCCGGCTAAAGCAACTGGTGGCCGACTCTCCCTGGATAAGGCCATCCTGAAGGAAACCGTTCGGTGAAACTTCGGAGCCCGGACAGACGCAGACAAGCCGTGCAGCGAGCTCAGGAGTCTTCGATGTTTCGGAGCGGCGTGTGTGCCGGGCCTTGGGACAACCCCGACCACCCAAAGGTACGTGGGCAGGACGCCGAGCGATGAAGAGCCGCTCACTCTGCGCATGGTTGAAATGGCTAACCAGTATGGTCGCTATGGTTACCGACGGATCACGGCGATGTTGCAAGCTGAAGGCTGGACAATCACTAAAGCGCGTGGAATGCTTGTGGCGACGAGAAAGGCTGAAGCGCCTGCCAGACAGCCCAAACGTTCTCGACTATGGCTGAACGACGGGTCCTGCGTGCGACTCAGGCCCAGTTTCCCGGCATGTTTGGAGTTACTAACTTTATGTTAGACGAACCCAGGATGGACGGCCTTTTAGGATTTTCTATGTGATCGATGAGTACACGCTTGAATGCTTGGCGGTGCGAGTCCGCAGGCACCTCGATCATGAAGATGTCCAGGATTGTCTGACAGAGTTGTTTTGTGCCAGAGGTGTGCCTGCGCAGCTACGATCAGATAACGGGCCGGAGTTCATAGCCCGAACACTGTGTCGATGGTTAGACAGGTTGAACGTTTAGCCGCTTTTTATCTTGCGAGGTAGCCCTGGGAAAATGGCTACATCGAATGATTCAATGGCAAGATGCGGGACGAACTACTGAACGGCGAGATCTTTTCACTCTGAAAGAGGCCCAGGTGTTGATCGAGCGCTGGAGGAAGGAGCAGACCAACATCAGACCACACAGCTCACTCGGATCTTCTTCCCCTGCACGACAAGCCTGGCTGTTATCCTCCACCCTGCAGCTGGGATGATGAATGAAGGGTAGAATCTTCGGGGGCAGATCACTCTGTGGTGACCCGTGGCAATCACGAAAGGATTTCAGCTTAATCGTGGGCGCCTCGGCCGGTAGGGGAGAGCCGACTTCTCTTAGGCGCCTTGCTTGGGCGAGAAGAGTTGATCCAGTCTTTGCGCCGCGTCCTCCTGGATGCTGGGCACAACCTGGGATTATGTATTGAGTGTCAATGAAATGTCCGTGTGCCCGAGTCTTTCTTGCATCACCTTGTGGCGTATGCCTAGCTGTAACATGGGTCTTCCTGCCATGTTGCACAAGTCGCGGCACGTCTCGCAAGGGGTACGCACCTCTAACAGAGAGGCGTAAAGCGATTCAGCCGTTCGACGCTGTGATCCATTGCCCAAACGGCAGCCCCGCTTCCCTTCACTTCCTTCGGGGGTGCTCCGCAATCCCCTGCATACGCAACAGCAACGTGGAAACTGAGACGGACAGAAGAGCCTGGCACGCGGAATGCCTGCCAGGCTCTTCGCTTGCAAAGCTGCAGAACCTAGGGGTTGTCTGCTGAAAGCGCCAGCCGCGACCCATTCGCCGCGCCGAGGGGCTGTCCAGTGCCATCGCAATTGCCGTGTCCCATCCCGCGCCTCGAGATCTTCATCCAATCCGCCTGTGCCTGCGTGATGGCCTTGTCAGCCACAGCCGCATCCAGCGCCTTGGAGCGTGCATCGCTCAATAGGGTGGGGATCTTGTCGGCAGATATGCCGAGGTCGAGGGCGATCTGATACGCCGTTTTGCCGGCATCCCGGCGGGCTTCGAAGTCACTCGTTGAGATGCCCAGTGCATCGGCCATCGCCTTGACCATGTATTCATGCATCGGGCCTTCTGACCAGTTGCGCCAAAGCCGCGCATCGGGCCGCGTCCGCTGCCGAAGCCCATTCCAGCCCCGTTACCAGGGGTCGGGGGTTGTGGCGTCTGCGCAACGGCTACGCCGGTAGCAAGCACCGCCAGGGCGGCAACAACCAGCAAAATCGCAACAACTGTCTTTTTCATCGTACTACTCCTTTGTTTGGGTTTACCGGAAAAGCGTTCTCTTCCGGTCTTACGGTCAAAGGATAGCGCAGGCCCGTAAAGCATCTGTAAAGGGACCATGAAGCTTGTCGAAAGAATTCGGGCCCCTTCCCGCCGCCGCCGAGCGGCGACGAGGTCAATCAGCTCTGAATTGGTACTGGAGCAGTCGTACAGCAATCACGGTGGAAAGACACTGGAGACAGTGGAGAAAACACACCCCAACGACCCCCAAATCTGGAATGCCGCACACTGTGTGACTCCGTGTATGCTGGACGGATCCGCAGCCACAGGACTCCCAATCGTCGGGTTTGCAGTTCAAGGCCCTGATCCGTCACACCAGATACGCTATTCTCAACTTCACTTCATCCCAGATTTAAGGCTAAAGAGGGGCACCAACATCAAGAAGCTATCTCTGGTACTCCAATTGGCGTATTGGCCCTGATCGGATATACGGCCATCGTTATTGGCTGTGATGTCAGAGGTTGGCAAGCTGATTTGGAATCCCTATCCTTGTTGGCCGTGGCCTTTTTTGGCACTCTGTTTTCGGGGATCTGACAATCCTGGCACTCTCTCGCTTTGGCGCAAACAGTGCCTGGCGCTTGACAGCCGCCTTATAATGACCGTACTTATGTTGTCCTTGGTAAGGCCAGCAGAGACGGCCTTCTCACGACTCATGCGCCCGCGTTCCCATTGCGGTGCAAATGTGCGGATCGGAGTACATGATGATCGACATTCAAAAGATTGAGACATTTCTGTGCGCGGCTGAAAAACTGAATATCTCTGAAGCCGCCAAAGAACTTCATCTCAGCCAGCCTTCAGTGAGTCACCAGATCAAGATGTTGGAGCAGGAATTGGGTGCTACTTTATTCATCAGGAGCAGCACCGGCCTGCAATTGACCGAGGCCGGCCAACTCCTGTTGCCGTGGGCTCGCCGACTGCTGACTGACTCCGCCAATCTCCAAGCCATGATGTCTTCACTGCAAGAGGTTGCGGGCGAGCTTCGGATTGCCTGCAGCACGACTGCCGGGAAATATATACTGCCTCAGCTGGCAGCCCGCTTTCGATTGCGCTATCCAGGAATACAGGTGCGCATTCCTTCCTGCACTCCTGAAAAAGTGACTCTTGATCTTTTGGATGGCGATGCTCATTTAGGTGTATTAAGCAGAGAGGTGGGGGATGCGAATTTGGAAATCCAGGAATTCTTCCACGATACGATTACACTGATCGTACCCGCCAATCACCGTTGGGCCCGGCGCTCGTCAATTGAACCTTCTGAGCTTTTGGAGGAGCCGATCATCATGCGTGAACCTACATCAGGGACGCGGCGCGTGGTTCTAGAGGAATTGGCGAAACACGACATCAGTCCGGAAGATCTAAATATCTTTATGGAATTGGGAAATGCAGAAGCGACTGTACGCACCGTTGCCGACGGGTATGGCGTGGCTTTCGTCTCTGAATTGGCAGCTTCGTACCCATTGGAACACGGCAATGTTGTCGCCATTCCCGTAGAGGGCCTCAATTTGCAGCGAACCATTTACATGGTTAGAAAACGAATTGGTGATTCCTATCGTCCCCGTGATGCCTTCTGGAGCTTTGTTCATGCTCCAGAGAATGCGGATTTGTTGCGACTGCCAGAACAGGGGACCTAGAAATCCGAGTTGCCATGGGGGAGCGTGCAGGCCAGACCGCCATTGATTAGGCTGTCTGGCCTGTTTTTCAGCCCGATACTACGTTGGCATTAGAACACGTAGGTCTGGCCGGCACCTTCCACGTTCATGAGGAAGGGCGGAGCCTTTGTGATCTTAATGCGCGGGTCGCGCAGGTCCTTGGGGTCAATGCCCTTGTTCTCGAGGGCTAGTTCGCAGAGAACGACGTCTCCGCCCTGGTCCAGGATGTCGTTCATGAGCTTGACGGGATTCGGCAGGCCCTTGGGCTGGCCGAACTTCTCCAGTTCGTCCTTGACGGTCCACTTTGCTCCTGCGGGGCAGAAGAAGATGTGCACCTCGTAGTCCAGGGCAATGCCCGAGGACGCGAAGATGAGGGTGGGCATGATGTTTGCGCCGGTTTCGCCGTTGCAAACGACTGACATTTTCTGCTTTGCCATGGGAATCTCCTTTGAAAAGAATTGGATTTGTTTACTCAATCTGCCGCGGTGGGTGCGCCTTGAGCGGTTGTACCCTTTTGCCTGGCTTTCTCTTACTGCTTCGATGTATACGCCACCAACAGGACTTCTACTTCCAATCAGCAACTGTTCGCAATCCAGCGGATCCCTTATGGTGCCAGACTCTGTGATCTGAACACACTTGCTGATGTACCGGTCGCCGATCACCTCAGCCAGCTTTTGCATGAAGTAGTAGCCAAAACTCGGATTATCATCAAACAAGATCCGCAGTTCTTCTCCGTTGAAGGCTACCAGGCGGGATTTTTTCCTGGTATAAGCGCCCAACTTGTAAAGATGAGGCTTGACGATGGACGACCAGCCAACCACCTCGCCTTTGCCGAGAGGCTCCATCTCCTCGACTTTTTCTCCCATCTTCATGGTCAGTACAACCGACCCTTCCAGGACCAAGAATAAGGATTAGGCAACCTCGCCTTCGAGAAACAATTGATAACCCGCATCGACCTCCTTTTCTTCTGCAAGCATTGCGATTTTCATCAACATTTCCGCGTTCTGGTTGGCAAACAGCGGATAGAAACCTAGGCTCGACGGGGAGATCATGATCATCTTTTTGCTCCTTTCCTTGGCTTGACCGAGTTAGGTGTTCTAATCCGAGACGGCAAGTGCTCGCGTTCCAATTTGGTGCAAATCGCGGTTGGCCTTGTCTCTTCACCTCTTTTCTGCCTAGCGGATTTGCGAAATCCTCAATCTGTGGCTGCCCTAGCGGCTTGGACGACGGGCAGTGCCTTGAGCGCATGCAGGTAGAGCGCCATGACCCTGTATAGCGAGTGGGCGAACTTGGTGAAGGGCAGCAGCAACAGCAGCGTAATCGCCACTGCGACATGGAACAGGAACATCCAGTAGCCCCAGATGGGCGGATGTGGCAAGTACAACGCCAGCTCGACGATGAAGCCCGTGATCCCCGTGAACCACAGCAGGGTCAGGAAGATCCAGTCAGAGGGACGCGAGTAGCTGTGCGCCTTGTCGGCTGAGCGCAAGCGTTTGACCAGGAGCACGGTCACTCCATAGCTGAATAGCAGCCCGGCCAGGGTTCCCAGCAGCCGGGTGGGGTACCAAACAGGCACGGCCGTGCCTGTCGGCTTCAGGCCCAGGATATCGAGCAGATAATCAAGGATCGTGGCCAACAGCAGACCCAGGAATCCCCACATGGTGGCGGCATGGACAAACCATTTGGCCAGGTACCACGGTTTCCGGTTCTCTTCGGCGTCACATTCCTCGCGATAGCGTTTCTGGGCCAGCGACTGGACAGCCACTGCTTCCCAGAGGGCCGCTAGCCAGTTCATTCGGCCGCCGAAGAACAGCGTCGTGAGGGAAATGCCCCGGCTGCGCGCTATTCGGGACATCATGTTGAAGATGGCCAGCAGGCTTGCCAGCGCGACCAGAACCAGGGTCACGACACCGGCATCATGAATGAGCTGATAGGGTATGAAATTAAAGAGTTTCAGGGACTCGGTCGAGATGATTTCGCGCCGCGTGTACATGAAGGCGCCGAAAAAGAGGACCATCAGGAAGGCGACGAGGCCTCCAGCCAGAGGGATCGTGGCGAATAGTCGTCCGATGCCGAGCGGATCGTAGTGGGCAATCGCGTACGTGCGCGCGGCCGCCATGAAGTTGGCAGGCTCGGCCTGCTTCGGGCAGGTTTCCGAGCACTGTGCGCAGTTGTAACAAAGCCAAAGTTCCTTGCTGCCGAGCAGTTGATCCCGCATGCCCAATTGGGCCATGCGGATGATCCGGCGCGGGAATTGGGCCTCGTTGGATGACATCGAGCAGACCGCGGTGCAATTGCCGCAGTTGAAGCATTTCTCGATGCCTACGGCTCCGTATTCCTTCAGTTCGCGCAGCAAATGCGGATCCACGCGCGTGCTCATGCTATTTCGCCTCGGCTTTCTGATACAGCGGGTAATCGCCGCTCATGCCGTTTTCGACCACGATGCCGTACTTTTTCAGGGCGGCCACAAACCACAAGACTTTGTCCGAAGGCAGGCGGGTCGCCGCCGCCAACTCGGGGACGGTCCTGGGCTTCTCACGCAGCGCCGCCAGGAGTTCCTGCTGCATCTTCTTTTGCTCCTTCAGTAGCGTTTGCGTGCGTTGGACCGATGCCGCGTGTTTTGAGCGCAGCTGCTTAAGGATTTCGCCGCGGGAAAGTGCCGTCCCTTGGATGGTCATGACGCAGCCTCCGTCAGAGCGGGCATTTCCATGCCGATGGCTTCCACCATAGCCTCGTACTGGTCGAGCGTCCAGCCCTGCACGTCGATCGCATGATTGGGACAGGCGCTGACGCATGCCCCGCACCCCACGCAGTTGGCGGGGGTGATGACGGCACGCTTGCGCTGTGCGCCGTCTTGCTCGAAGGTCTGCAGAGCGATGGCGCCTTCGTAGAGGCAGGCTTCCACGCACGCGCCGGTGCCATTGCATTTGCTTTCATCCACGGCGGCGACAAAGGGCGGCAATTCCACGCGTCCGCGCCCAAGCAGGGAGGCAACTTTGGCGCCGGCGGCGGAGGCCGCGCTCAGGCTCTCCTGGATGTTCATTGGCCCCTGGGCCGTGCCGGCCAACACCACCCCGTTGACCGCCGTCTCCACGGGGCGGAGCTTTGGATGCACCTCGAGCAGGAAGCGGTCACTGCCGCGGGAGATCTTGAGCATCTTGTCCAATCCATGAAGATCGCGCGGCATCATGCCCACAGCCAGCACCACCAGATCGACGGGGATCTCGATTTCCTGGCCGTACGTCAGTGTATCCTTGACGTTGACCAGCAGTGGATTCGCCTCGCCCTGCGGAGCGGCGGACACGACAGGCACTTCCTCTCCCGTGTAGCGCACGAACCGCACGCCGTCCTCGAGCGTCCGGCGGTAGTACTCCTCGTGGCCGCGCCCGTAGGTGCGGATGTCCTGATGCAGGTCGTAGATGTTCAGGTCGGGGAAGCGCTTATGGAGGTCAGCCGTCGCATGCAGCGCGGCGGTGCAGCACACACGCGAGCAGTACTCGTTCACGCGACCGTCCGCCTGCGGCTGCTGGACCCCGTCCACCTGCCGGCTACCGACGCAATGGATCAGGGCCAGGTCGCGGATTGTGTGCCCATTCCATTGCAGCGGCCGGCCTTCCTGGGTCAGCGACAACTGGCGGATCAATTGCGGCAGGGTGATGACCTGTGGCAGTTCGCCGAAACCATAGTCGCCTTGCGGCGGGGCATAGGGGTCAAAGCCGGTAGCAACCACCACCGCGCCGACGTTGAGCTCAAATTCCTTTGGCTCATCCTTCAGGACGATCGGCCAGCCGCCCACATCGAGGGGTCTGCCATCGTAGTGCTCCCAATCCACCGCTGGAGTGCCTGGATAGCAGCCCTCGTACGGACGATAGATCAATTTGCGGAGTGTGAGCCCGTAATTGAACTCGTCGGGGGTCTGCTGCTTGCACGCGGCCATCATTGCCTCGGCGTTAGTCTCGTCCACACCGCGCGAGTGCTGCTGCATTTTGATATTGAAGTTGCCCACGTAACCCGAGACGTCTAGGATCTCGGCCTGTGTGAAGACCGTGACATTGGGATGCCCCACCACTTGCCGGATCAGCGCCTGCAGCAAGCTGCGCGCAGCTTCCTCGGTGGGAAAGATGGTTCCCAACTGTGCCATCCGGCCGCCGAGGAAGGGTGACTTCTCCACCAGCGAGACGCGCAGTCCCTGGCGGGCGATATCTAGAGCGGCCCGCAGGCCGGCGACGCCGCCGCCGATCACCAGTGCGTGCTTCTCTGCTTCGAGCCGGATCGGATCAAGCGGCCTGAGCAGCCGCGCCTTGGCCACCCCCGCTGACATCAGGCGAACAGCCTTGTCTGTGGCAGCCTGCTTGTCATGACCGTGCACCCAGGAGTTCCTGCTCGCGCAGGCCGACGTGATGATAGAGATAGGGGTTCAAGCCCGCCCGCATGACCGCCGCCCGGAAGGTCTGCTCGTGCAGCATGGGGGCGCACGCTCCGACGACCACGCGGTTCACGCCCTGTTCCTTGATATCCTGCTCGATCATGGACTGGCCCGCGTCCGAGCACAGCGACTCGTCCGTGCGCGTGACGGTCACATTAGGGAGCTTGCTCAGGGCCCTGGCGACAAATTCGCATTGGACCGTGCCGCTGATGTTTCCACCGCAGTGGCAGACGTACACGCCGATGCGCGGCTCGTGGTTCTCAGGCACGTACGACCTCCATTTCGCGGGCGTTCTGTGGCTCGACCTCCGAGGAGCTGCCATTGCCTCGAATGTAAGCTGAAGCCTCGGAGCCCGCGGCGCTGGCAGAGATGATGCTGTCCACGATATCCATCGGCCCCATGGCCGTGCCGGTCACGAAAATGCCCGGTTGCTCAGTGACACAAGGAGAAGCGTCGGGGCTCGGAACGGACACGAAACCGTCGGAACCCACGGGCAGGCTGAACGTCCCGCCCGGGTCATAGGCAGGCACGATTCCCTGGGAAAGGACGACTAGGTCGTGCGTGCGTTCGACGATCTCCCCTGTGTCCGTCATCTCCACTTTGACGACGGGGTTCTGCTCCGCGTCCTCGCGGATGGTCGCGACCTTGCCGCGCACAAACTGCACGCCCATCGCTTTTGCGGTTTGATAGAACTGTTCGTACCCTTTGCCGAATGTGCGGATGTCCATGTAATAGATGGTGATCTCGGCCATTGGCAGAGCGCCCGAAATCAGCATGGCTTGCTTGATGGCGTACATGCAGCACACCCGCGAGCAATACGTCACACCAAGCGTTTCATCGCGTGATCCCGCGCACTGAACGTACGCAATGGATGTTGGTTCCTTGCCGTCGCCGGGGCGCAGGACGCGTCCATACGGGCCGGTTGGCGCGAGGAAACGTTCCATCATCAGTGGGTCGATGACGTTGCGAAGTTGGCCAGCCCCATATTCTTTCTTGGCATCCATTGGAGTTAAGTTGAAGCCAGTTGCCATGACAATGGAGGTGGTTTCCACGTTGAACGTCTCAGGTTGTTGGGCGAAGTCAATGGCTTCCACGGGACAAGCTTGCTCACACTTGCCGCACCACAGACAGTTCTCAGGGTCAAGCACTGCCTTTTGTGGGACTGCCGTGGAGAAGGGCACGCGGATAGCACGATACGCTCCCAGGTTTCGGTCAAATGGACTTGGAACTGTGATTGGACACTCGTACTCGCACTCACGACAACCCGTGCACTTGGACACATCCACGTACCGGGGCTTCTGCAGAATGGCGGCATCGAAGCTGCGTCCATGCGGTTGCACGGATTGAACTTCGCAGTATGTGAACAGCTGAATGTTCGGATGATGCGCCACTGCCGACATCTTGGGCGTGGTGATGCAGCTGCAACAATCGAGCGTGGGAAAGACCTTACTCAGCGTAATCATCCGCCCACCGATGCTGGCTTCCTTCTCGACCAACACGACTTGGAAGCCCTGATCGGCCAGATCCAACGCAGACTGCATTCCCGCGATCCCGCCACCGACGACTAGCGCGTCCACACGGAGGTCATGCATGAGCCTGGTCCTTCGCGCCTTCGGCCGTGCTGAGATGCGCCGAAAGTTCGTCCTTGACCAGGCCGATGCCTTTCAGCAGGTCATTCATCTGGCTGACTTCTTTCAGGAAAGGTTTAACGCAGACCGTGCAGATGGCCGCCAGGCGCAAACGGCGAATGTCAATGCCGCGCTCTTTCATCAAGGCATAAGCGCGGTTGATCAATTTAGCAGTTCCGTCCGCTTCTACTTTGTACGGGCTGTCGGTGCCGCTGTACATGACGATGATGCCATCGATACCGTGTTCGAAAGCCCGCAGATAGAACTCGGGCGGGAACATGAGCGGGGACATGACTGGCAGGATGTATGTATTGGCAGGGTATTCCAGGCGACTTTGCCCAGTCGAGTCCGCCCCGGCGTAGCCGCCCGATAGGGTGCCAAAAACCAAGATCTTGGGCAGTTTGGTCTGCGCGCTCATCAAACCGTCTCGCGTCACTATTTCAATCGGCGGATGAACAGGCGCTCGTAGCCATCGCCTTGCAGGACGCCCAGGAATTCGTGTCCGACCTTCTCACACCAGCGCGGCATGTCGACCTTGGTGTTGGCATCGCCAGACCAGATCTCCAGCACTTCGCCGACCTTCACGGTGCCAATGCCTTTCTTGGCCTCCAGCAAGGGACCGGGGCAGGACATGGCGCGGGCATCCACTACTTTGGTGGCTTGAATATTGGTCAGTTCGGGGGTCGTCATGAGGTTCTCCTTTTTTGAGTTCAGTTCGTGTTTAGATCTCTGATGTGATTGCGATCAACTTGGCTTTGGATCGATTGACTAGAACTAGGCAATCCTGGAGCAATTCATTGTTAGCGATGTGGTAGTAGATGTTCTGTCTTTCTCGTCGCGATTGCAGGACGTTGCTTAACTCCATGAGGTGGAGATGCTGTGAGGTACTGGGCAGGGAGGCTCCAATTGCCTCAGCAATTTCGCTGACCGTTCTTTCCTTCTCCGCCAAGAACCAAAGGATCAAAATCCGCTGGGAATTGCTGAAGACCTTGCACAACGACGCCTGACGCTCGGCGAGTTCCTGGATTTCTGGGGGAAGAACGGGTTTCATTGGTTGCACTTCATAAGTTGCGTAATTCATATAGAGGTTAATTTCAATCCCAAGCGTGCGCAAGTGATGACTATCACGAGCGGTATAGAAAGCGTCTATGGCCGTCCATTTGCAGGTGCAATAGCGAAAGTACCAAAATACTGGTTGAAATCGTTGCGTTTGACCCCAAACCGTACTATGATATTCATTGAAAGTGCATCATGCGGGAGTATTCTTCCATGGCAGGCTTACTCAAGACCACACTCGATGGTCATCGCATCCAGCAAGAGAACAAGGCTACGTCCTCCCCGCCTGATGGGGTAGATGAGGTCGACGTAGGAAAGCGCATACGACAATTGCGGAGGAAAAGCGAGCTTTCCCTCCGCGCACTGGCTGAGTTGAGCGGGCTGAATGTAAATACGCTGAGTTTGATTGAAAACAACAAGGCCTCTCCCAGTGTGAGTACGCTCCAGCAGATCGCTCTGGCCCTGCAGGTACCTATCGCTGCTTTCTTTGAAACTGACATGCCCAAGAAGAGCCTCGTATTTCAGAAGGCTGGGCAACGACCAAGGGCAGATTTTTCTTATGGCATGCTGGAGGACCTTGGTGAAGGCTTAACCCTGCACGGCGGTCAACCCTTGTTGGTCGGACTGGAGCCGGGTGCTGACAGCGGTCCGACCCCGATCGTTCACACCGGTTTCGAATTTGTTTTCTGCCTGGAAGGCTCGCTGTCATATGTTATCGAAGACAAGAACTACCTGCTGATGCCGGGCGACAGCCTGATTTTTGAAGCCCACTTGCCTCATCGCTGGGGGAATACCGGTGTGACCATAACACGCTCCTTGCTGATCCTTTGTCCCAGCGACGAAAACGATCACCCAACTGAGAGGCACTTTGTGGCTGAAAGGGTCTCGAAATAGAGGCCTTCTGCATACAGGAGGAGGTGCGCAATGTGCCGCACACAATTCCTGGCCACTCTCGTTATAGGAACCATCCTGGTACTTGTGTTTTTGGTCTCCCTGCTACTTCCGGCCTCAGTCCTGGCCCAATGTGGGGAGCCCCCCGAGCCGAGGTCGCCATGCATAACTTGCCACGAGAAGGAAGCGCCCGTTGGAGATCAAGGCGAATGGCACCTGATACATGCCGGCAAAGATATCTGTACCAGCTGTCACGCTGGAAACGTTAGCGCCATGGACAAGGATCTGGCTCACGAAGGGCTAATGGCGCAGCCTCTGGCCGATATCTACACAGATTGCCACAGCTGCCACCCCGACTACGAAGCCCGGGCAGCGCAATTTGCCCCGAGCCTGGATGTCACGCCTGGCAGCTGCGCAACCCCGACACCGGTTGTCGCGGGCAATATCCCGGGCGGCCCGCTATCCGGGAACATTGCGATGCCTTCCAATCTAGTTGCCACGGCCTCGCTTCCAGCGCGCTTTTTCATTGCCTCCGGCGGAGTGGCGGCGCTGGCGTTCTTTCTACTTGCTTTGGGGTGGCTGGCGAGGCACCCAGCATGAGGAGCCGAGCGATGAAAGGAACATGGCGGAATCTGTTCTTCGTGCTGCTGTCGCTGGCGTGCGTCTTGCCCGTGGCCACGCTGCTGCTGGCGACGGCTCATAGTGAATTGCAGCAGGCCCTCAGTTGCGCACTTTCGACGGAATTTGCGGCGCCAGCATTGATCTTTGGTCTGGCGTGGCTTGTCTATATGGTTCACAAAGCAGAGTCTGACTGACATTCACCTCAAAAGGAGAAACTTGTTATGAAAATCGCTGCAATCACCGATGATGGGAAGACCATCAGCCTGCACTTCGGGCGGGCACCCTCTTACATGGTCGTCACCGTTGTGGATGGGAAAATCGTCAGCCACGAAATGCGTGACAAGCTCAGCCATGCGCAACTTGGAGGAGATGACCACGATGCGCAAGAAACCGGCGGACAACGGCATGGGTATGGTCCCGAGGCGGACAATCGTCACGGTCGCATGGCTGAGTCGATTAGTGACTGCGAGGCGGTACTATGCCGCGGTATGGGCATGGGGGCCTACGAAAATATGAAAGCACGCAATATTCGACCCGTGGTGACAGATATCTCCGTCATTGACGAAGCCGTTCTGGCCTATGCCAGCGGGAAGATTGTTGACCACGTTGAGAAACTGCATTGAATCGAGAGGAGTACAGAATGTCCACAAGATTATTCCAGAACCGTTCTGGTCCGGGACAGGGAAGAGGACAAGGGCGCGCCGGTGGCGGAGGCCAGGGCCAGGGCCGAGGTTGGGGCGGTGGGAATAAGCCCACATCAGGTCCGGGTGGGAATTGCGTCTGCCCCAAATGTGGTCACAAAGAACTGCATGTGGCCGGACAGCGCTGCCTGGATAGGATCTGCCCTGAGTGTGGTACGAAGATGGTTCGTGAGTGAAGTGCCTTTTCGGCCTCGTCCCACCGACTGAGTTGATCCCCGGGCATCTGCACCACCCCGCCCAAGACCCGCAATTGGATCTGCGTCTGCTGCAAGTTGCGGCCCAGCATGCCTTGTCTGACGGGCCCGAAGGGCATATGCATGCCCCTCTGGTATCTCAATCAAATCACCACGCGAAAATGAGTAAGACTGCGAGGGAGCAGAATTGAGCACCAAGACGAAGATAGGAATCATCATCTGTAATCGCTACCGCAGTTGCGCTGGTGGAAAATGCCTGCGAGCAATGAAAAACAAGGAAGGCGCTTTCAGCATCTATGCCGACACAGAAATAGAGTTGGTTGGTTACACTACTTGTGATGGTTGTCCGGGGGGAAACGTTGAATACACGGGCGAAGAAATGGTAAGAAACGGTGCACAGGTGATTCACTTGGCGACCGGGATGATCGTCGGCTATCCACCCTGTCCCTACATCCATACATTCAAGGCTTTTCTGGAAAAACGCCATGGGGTCAAGGTTGTCATGGGCACTCATCCCATCCCACAAAGGTATTTGGATATGCACATAAGTCTGGGAACGCGGGAGGATGCCGAATGGCAGTCGCTCTTAGAGCCAATCATGGCGGATGAAGCGACCCGAAAAGCTTATGACTGAGAAGAGGATGAAGTACGTTTTCGGCCCCGTCCCCTCCCGTCGACTAGGGCAATCGCTGGGGATCGACCCCATCCCGCTCAAAACCTGTAACTGGAACTGCGTCTATTGCCAGTTGGGGCGTACCATGCCATTGACGAATGAACGGCGCGAATATGTTCTAGACGAGAATATTCTCTTCGAAATGGAGCAGGTCCTAAGGTCCCGCGCCAACGGCGGGATTGATTGGGTGACTTTTGTCGGGTCGGGAGAACCGACTTTGCACAGCTATCTTGGTGAAATAATCCGCCGCGTAAAAACTCTCACCGCGCTTCCGGTGGCGGTCATCACCAATGGGTCTTTGTTATATCTGCCTGAAGTCCGGCAGGAGTTGAGCGTAGTAGATGCGGTACTGCCGACGCTGGATGCAGGCATGGCTGAACTTTATCGCAAGATCAACCGCCCTTACCCGGATATTACGTTTGAGCGCCTTGTGGAGGGGTTGGTTGCCTTTCGGAGAGAGTATCGGGGCAAGTTATGGGTTGAGGTGATGCTCGTGCGGGGATTGAACGACAGCTCCCAGGCGCTTGCCGAAATTGCCGGAATTCTGGAAAAGGTTCGCCCAGACGCAGTGCACATCAATCTGCCAACGCGCCCTCCTGCCGAGATCTGGGTACAACCGCCCGACGAGGACGGCCTGATGCGGGCAATATCCATTCTAGGAAACATCGCTGAGGTCGTGCATCCCGCTGAAGGTACTTTTGACTTGAGCGGGTATGAGAACGTGGTGGATGCGGTCATTGGCATCATAACTCGTCACCCGATGCGGCAGGATGAACTCGAGCGGGCGCTGAACCGCTGGTCGTCCGGGGCAGTCAGCGAGGCGCTGGCGAATTTGGAAGCCAGTGGCAGGACGCAAATCGTGGAACGCTATGGCACACGGTTCTGGGCGTCGGCGGCGAGCCACCATGTACATCCAGCGCCTGAAAGATACGGGTGACGAATGTCCCCACAATTAATTTACAGCGTTCAGGCTGAAATGTGCCGGGCGATGGGGAATGCGGCACGTCTGGAAATCGTGCACTTGTTGAAGAATGGTCCCCTGCACGTCGGTGAAATGGCTCGCGCCCTGGGCCTTTCGCAGGCGACGGTGTCCAGGCACGTCGCCGCACTACGGAATGCCGGCGTTGTGGTTTCCGAGCACAAAAGGGAAGGGATCTTCTATCGAATCGCCGATCCCAAAATCGTCAAGCTCTGTGAGCTGATGCGTGAGATCCTTGCCGAACAGAGCTCCCGCCGGGCGCAAATTACCACGGCAATCCACGGCCCGGATGAATAGCGCCGCATGAACGTGGTCCTCAACGCGTTCATACTCAGTCTGATCGCGGGATTGGGGACCGGACTCGGGGGACTGTTGGCGATCAGCCGGAAACCCGGCAGGCGATCCTTCGGCCTGCTGATGGGCGTAACCGCCGGAGTCATGATCTCGCTATCCTTTCTCGGCCTCGTGAATGAAGCCTGGGCACTGAAGGGCTTCTGGACTGCTACGTTGGGGTTTGGTGCAGGGGCTTTCTTTATGCTGCTCATTGACATTTCCATACCTCATGTGCGCTTCGGAGAAAGCGAGACTCAGGCCTCCGAGACGGCGACGGAGCAGGCAGGTGACGCCTCCCCCCACCCGGGCAGACGTCGCCGGCGACGCTTCCGTTCCAAGACCAGAATTGTTGATCCACAGCTCTTCAGGAGTGGCATCCTGCTATTTATTGGCATCGCCATCCACAATATCCCCGAAGGGATCGCTGTGGGGGCAGGCTATGTCCATGAGCCCAAGTTCGGCTTGATGATTGCCATGGCGATCTTGCTGCACAATATCCCGGAAGGCATCGCCACGGCCTTGCCTCTTAGGACGAGCGGAGTGGGCAAATGGGAGTCCTTTGGAGCAGCACTGCTGTCAGGTCTGGTGGAACCGATCGGCGCGCTGATGGCCGCCGCATTGCTAAGTTCTATTGGGGAGTTGGTTCCGGGGGCGCTGGCCTTCGCGGGCGGCGTCATGGTGTTCATCACGCTGGACGAACTGATCCCCGTTGCCCGCCAGCATGGACATCAGCACTACACAGCTGTCGGAATAATCCTGGGCTCGATAGCCGTTTTCCTGCTAGCGGGATTCTTCGGTTTGTGAGTCAGCGTGATTGGATATCGAGATGACCGTTATCGATAGTCTGCTGTATTGTCTCGACACGGATGCCCCGGTGCGTTCGGTGCTGGTGGGCACTCACTGGACGATTGTCTGCAGTCGGTATTGTGGATTGGCGGCAACCCTGAGTGCCGATGAACCGCACGGGCGCTCCCATGCCGGCGAGGTGGGCAGGTTCCATCTCAAGACCGCACGCCAACTGGCCGAATATGCCCGTTCGGATGACTTGCTGGAGGCTGGGATCGGCATCGCGGCGATCAACTCATTATTGGATTTGGACACGTCGCACGCCTTGGAGATCAACGCCGCGGACGTGCTGGCCCAATACGGGCGTGGAAAGAACGTCGCGTTGGTTGGCCATTTCCCCTTCGTGCCTCAGCTTCGCCTCGCGGTGGGACAGTTGTGGGTTCTCGAACAGCATCCGATCGAAGATGACTGCCCGGCGGAGGCCGCCGCAGATCTGCTTCCCCGGGCGGACCTGGTGGCAATTACCGGCAGCGCGCTGGTGAACCATACTATCGACAGGTTACTCGGGTTTTGCCAGCCCCAAGCCAGGGTGATGCTGCTCGGACCAAGTACGCCGCTCTCTCCAGTGTTATTTACACATGGAATACATATGATCTCAGGCGCACGGGTCGTCGATGAGGCAGCGGTACGGCGTACAGTCGAACAGGGCGCATCCTTCCGTGAGGTGGAGGGCGTAAAGCTGTTGACATTCATCCATGGAGAGGAGAAGAAATAACACAATGGAATTCATCATGCGCCCCATCGGCGTGATTCATTCGCCGTTCACCGAGAAGGAACAAACTCCCATTCAGCCGTCACGTTCTCAGGCCACCGGCATGGTGGAGGTTTCTCCGGAGTTTGCCGCGGGGTTGAAGGATCTCGAGGGTTTTTCGCATATCATCCTGTTGTATGCTTTCCACACCTCCTCTGGATATTCACTCTCGGTCAAACCCTTTTTGGACGATCAGGAGCATGGCCTATTCGCTACGCGCCATCCCTGCCGTCCTAACCCGATTGGGCTTTCAATCGTGAAGCTTCTGTTTCATCAGGATCGTACACTGACCGTCGAAGGCATCGACGTACTTGACGGAACGCCGCTGCTTGACATCAAACCCTACGTGGCGGAGTTCGACCTAAGGGCCGACACTCGCAGCGGCTGGTATGAAACACGGAGCAAGAAGTGAAACGCCGAGGCTTCGTTGTTACTCTCCTATTGGCAGGCTTGCTGGGTGTTCCGGGCTTTTTGTCAACAGCTCAAGCGCAGACGTCTGTGCCAGCCGTGCGCGCGGTGCTGTTCTATTCACCCACCTGTCCGCACTGTCAGTACGTGATCACTGAAACCTTGCCGCCCCTCATGGCAGAGTACGGTAACCAGCTCCAGGTCTTTGCCGTGGATGTTACTCAGCCGGACGGGCAGATGCTCTTCCTGGCTGCGCTGCGAAAATTCGGGCTGGAGGAGGGCGGCGTTCCCTTTCTCGTGATGGATAGCGTCTATTTGGTGGGGTCACAGGAAATCCCCGAAAAGCTCCCCGCCTTGGTTGAAACCCATCTCTCGCGAGGCGGCGTGGATTGGCCAGACATCCCCGGACTGCGCGAGGCAATCTCTCAATCTTCAGAAGTGGGCAACTCAACAGCCGCCGCTCCACCTCAATCTGCCCCGCTTCAGGTGACGCCCATGCCTGCCACGGCATCTGTCTCCCCGGCAGCGCCTGGGGATTCATTCCAGTGGACGCTCACAGTGCCGATTGGATTGACAATTTTGCTCGTGACCCAACTGGCAACACGCTGGCTGTTCTCGTCCTGGTGGGTATGCTTGCGTCGATAGGGGGCGCCGTCATTTTCTTGGGGCGTGCGCCAGGCACGCTTCCCACTCTACGCGGTAGTTGGCTAATCCCAGTCCTCTGCCTGCTCGGTCTTGGAGTAGCGGGGTATCTGACCTATGTAGAAACTGCCCAGGTTGAAGCGGTTTGCGGTCCTGTTGGCGACTGCAACACAGTGCAGCAGAGTGAATACGCCAGGCTTTTTGGTGTCCTGCCCATCGGCGTGCTCGGGATTGTGGGCTACGCGATGATTCTCCTCGTATGGTTGTTCGGCGAATTTTCCAGTCGGCAGATTGGGCGATTCAAGGATCTGGCCATCTTTGGGATCGCTACTTTGGGAACATTGTTTTCGATTTATCTGACATTTCTCGAACCCTTCGTGATTGGCGCATCCTGCGCGTGGTGCCTGGCATCTTCTGTAATAATGACCGCACTATTTTGGTTGGCACTTCCGGCGGGGAGAAAAAGCATTCTTCAAGACTAAGGACTTCTGGACGAAGGCGCTCCGTTATGCTAGCGCCTTGTTGGGTGGAACGGAATTCTCCTATGTCAGATCGAGCCGCACGCTGGATTTCCATCTTCTTTGACAGTTCTTTCCTCTCCTTCCCTATCTTCTTGGCTATGGGCTACGCTTCGGAACACACCCTTGGCCTGCTATGGGCTATTCTAATCTTGCTTGTTGTGACAGGCATCCCGCTGGCTTATCTCATCATTGGCCGCAAGCGGGGCTGGGTCAGCGATCTGGAGCTTTCCAGCCGCGAAGAGCGCCCGCGCTTCATCCTTGTCAGCTTGGGCAGCGACGTGCTGGCACTAAGCATGTTATGGCTTGGTCATGGGCCGCTTCTCCTACGACTGATTGTGCTGACCTACTTCTGTCTGGCAATCGTGATCTTCACGATCTCCAGTTTCTGGAAAATCAGCATGCACATGGCAGGCGTGGGTGGATTTTCCGCCGCGCTCGTCTTTGTCTTTGGCTGGACGGCCTTGTGGGCCTTTCTCTCCTTACCGCTGGTGGCGTGGGCACGCCTGCGCCGCCGAAAACATACGCCTGCGCAACTCATGGCCGGAGCGCTCGCCGGCGCTTTCGTCACCGTCTTAGTCTTCGGTTGGCTAAGTCTGTGGATTCACTAAAAAGCCGGCGAACTATGCGCCAGCCCAGGGCCCTTGGGCGATTTTCGGCTCACCCCGATGACGATGGTGTCCCAATGGTGAGACGCTGGCAGACCCCGCCGCAAATCACACGCGCTTCTCCCTGGTCTGTGCCGGGCCCGACGAAGCACAGATTCAAGGGCTTCCTTCAGGGCTGGCGCGGGAACGGCATCACCCTGACCTTGGGGCGCTCTCATCGAAGCCGGTGCCGAGCGGTGCCGACGCGCAGCACGCGTTACGACCGACTTTCTTCGCGAATATGGATGCTATCGACGTAGCCCATAACTTGGCAAGCGTGTACGGGTTACTTCTTCAGATCAGCTAGGTGTTCCTCCACCGCCTGGATCTCCAGCTTGAGTTCCGACAAATAAACCTCTAGTTCGCCAATCTGTTCAGCCTTAGTCTGATAGCGGCGCTGAAAATGGTGCTCGCCTCCGCAGCAATCACAGCCACACGAACAGCCGCAGTCACAATTGCCGTTCTTGCAATCACAGCTTTTGTCACACATTCTATTCTCCTCAAATGATGTAGGTTCGAAGATTCTTGTACATTTCGGTTCAAACACAGCAGGACGGCTTTACTGGCGCCAATCTGAGGCGGTCATTGTGATGAAGGGGCTTCGGCCACTGCTCGCTGCATCGTTCAGCAGACTCATGGGGCTAGGCAGCGATCCGGGGCGGATGGCCACTTCGTGATGCCACCCCGGTCGCTCTATGCATCCATCAAAGCCGTGGTAAGGAAGGTGGTGATCTCCGCCTCACTCGGGTACGCGTCCGGCGCTGACCACCTTCTCGTTGATTACTAGCCCAGGCGTCGATAGGACGTGGTACTTCATGATTTCAGGATAATCGGTCACCTTCATGACCTCCGCCTCGACACCCAGCTTCGATGCCGCCTGTCGCGCGATGGCTTCCAGGCGTTTGCAGTTAGCGCATCCGGATCCAAGAACTTTGATACTTAGCATCTCAGCCTCCTTGGGCACTTTTCATTTCTTTTACGGGGATTGCTCTCAGCCAATCCAACAAGGTTTCCATATCTGGGATCTGTCGTTGGCTGACCAGCCGATCGTCAATCATCAGGCCCGGGATAGCATCGAGCGGTAGGTAGCGAAGGATGACGCGTTCCTCGTCCACGCGCTCGACTTGCACATCGCTCCGCCCCACCTTCATGAGGGCTTCTGCCAGCCGTCTCTCCAATTCGAGACAATTGTGACAGCCTGTTCCAAGCACTTTGATTGTGGCCATGACTGCCTCCTACAGAATCCAATTGAATAGATAACCCGTGATGATGATCGAGAGGGTTACAATGCCGATGAAGAGTGCAATCAATTTCGGTTTGAGCACACGTCGGAGGAGAACGGTCTCCGGCAGGCTGACACCCACCACAGCCATCATGAAGGCCAGCGCGGTGCCAAGCGCCGCACCTTTCTCGATGAGTGCGACCATGATGGGGAACATCCCGGCTGCATTCGAGTAAAGCGGAAGAGCAATCAAGACCACCAATGGAACTGACCACCAGGTCTTGCCCATCAACCCTGTCAGCGCGTCCATTGGCACATAGCCATGAATGGCTGCGCCGATTCCGATTCCGATGATGACATACAACCAGACTTTGACAACAATCTCACGTACAGCCTCCCAGGCACGCTGGATGCGATCATTCCACGTCAGCTTGCCAGAATCATCCTCGGATCCCCGGTAGACCATTTGCCAAACAAAATCGTCGACCAAAGATTCGAGGTGAAGGGACCCAATAATTAATCCGGCGATGATGGCGATGACAAGCCCTGAGACCACGTAGAGGCCGGCGATTTTCCAGCCATACATGCCAAACAGCAGTGTCAAGGCAACTTCGTTAATTACCGGCGCGGCAATCAGGAAGGAAAACGTCACACCCAGAGGGATACCGCTTTCAACGAAACCGATGAAGAGTGGCACCGCAGAACACGAGCAGAATGGCGTGACAATGCCCAGCATCCCGGCCAGCACGTTACCGATGCCCTGGCGTTTGCCGCCCAGTAGGTTGCGAGTGCGCTCCGGGCTAAAAAACGTGCGCAGGATCGTTATCAGGAAGATCATCCCGGCTAATAGCAGAAAGATTTTTGGAACATCGTATAGAAAAAATGCGATGGCATCTCCAAGATGAGAGCCCTGGGGAAGGTTGAGCGCGCCATAGGCAATCCAATTTGCCAGCGGCTGGATGAGGTAGTAGGCGGCAAACCAGGCCGCGGCGGCCAACGCGACCGTCAGATAAATCCGTCCAGAGGGCGGTTTAGCGATTGAGGCTGGAAGAGTTGTCATGCTTTGCTCCGCTCCTTACTGCAATTTGGGCAGCCGCATTCAAACGACGGCGCCAGCTTAGGCACTCTGACACCCTGTATATCCGCAGCTTGATGAATCAGCTTGAGCAAATCTGTGTTCGTCAGCCGGTAATGGATGTTGCGGCCCTGGCGGGTGGTCAGGACGATCCGGGCCTTGCGCAAGGCCATCAGGTGCTGCGACAGGTACGCCTGCCGCCAGCCGAAAGTCGCTTCGAGATGGCATACACATGGCTCGCTGTTGCCGATGGCCAACAAGATCTGCAGCCGCGCCGGCTGGCCGATGGTTTGTAGAAGCCCCGAAATCTGTTCGGCGGAAGATATATTCGTCATGGTGAATATATTCTATTCGGCACCCGACTGCCAGATTAGTGTCATATGTCACCTGATTACAAGCTTGATGTCAATAGATGAGGCGTTTGAATTGCGCAGATATCTCCTCGCGTCGACGTACGGCCCAAGGTATCATTGAGCTAACTTCGACTCCCGGAGAGAATACGATGATCGATGCGCAGCAATTCGAACGACTCGTCCGCGCCCTGCCAATCTTCTAGGGCGCTGACCCCGCTCTGCTGCGGGAATTCCAGCAGATCGCCTTCTTCACACGGATTCCCGAGGGTCGCGATGTTTTCATCGAGGGCGACCATGTCGACGCAATCGCTCTGCTGATCTCAGGCGTCGTCCGTGTTTACAAGATCGGTGAGATGGGGCGAGAGATCACGCTGTACCGTTTCAGCAACGGTGAATCTTGCATCTTGACGGCCAACGCCATCCTGAATCAAAAGACTTTTCCGGCGGTCGCCGTGGTGGAGAGTGAGGCCGAGGCCGTGATGATCCCGGCTGAGACATTTCGCGATTGGGTCCGCCGCTACGACTTGTGGCGCGAGTTTGTCTTCGATTTGCTTTCCCAACGTCTCTCGAGCGTGATGTCCATCCTCGATGAGGTGGTGTTCAGGCGCATGGACGCCCGCATCGCAGCGCTCTTGGTGAACAGATCGCGGCCGGGTGCTCGGATTCGGATCACGCATCAGGAAATCGCCGCAGAGCTAGGTACTTCTCGTGAGGTGGTTAGCCGAATCCTTGAGGGCTTTGCCGCTGCGGGAGTCATCGGTTCCTCCCGTGGAGAGATTGAGGTCCTCGATCCAGGCGATCTGAAGGCCCGTGAAGCAATGTGACTTTGTCACAGACAGAATGCGCCGACTCTCCTATACTGGTTGCATCGTCACCAATCAAAAGGAGATACTGAATGAACCCGTTTGTTTCTTTCATGGCTTCACCCGCCGGCCGCCTAGTCCGCATCGTGGCTGGGATCGCATTGGTCGTCTGGGGTCTGTGGGGTATTGGCAGCACCACCGGCTTGGTGGTGGCAATCATCGGCCTGGTCCCGCTTCTGGCCGGCCTGTTTGACTTCTGTGTGTTTGCCCCGCTCTTCGGTGCCCCCCTCAGCGGCCCAAAGATTTGCGCCGGGAAATAGGTTCGTTATGCAGGTGCGGGGATCGCCTCGAGCGGTTCCCCGCACCCGCGTAGGTAGCGAATTCTTGTGATTTACACCCTCCATCCGATCATGAACCCGTGGGGAGGGTCCAGGAGTAATGAAGACAATGGAAATGCTGATTGACTTTCCAGGCGATTTAAGGGTAGACGCATATTTCGGCGGTTTCACAGTGGCTACGGATCAGCCCCCGGCCTCCAGTGCGCCATCACCTTTCGAGGTGTTCCTAGCTTCCATCGGCACATGCGCAGGCATTTATGTCCTCGGTTTTTGTCGACAACGTGGCCTGCCGACCACGGACATCCGTATTGTAGAGCGGGTCCACCACAGTCCGGTCACCGGAATGGTCGAGAGCATCGATTTGGAGATCCAAGTTCCACCCGCGTTCCCTGAAAAGTATCGTGATTCTCTGATCCGGTCTGCGGAGCTGTGCGCTGTAAAAAAGCATTTGGAAAAGCCACCGCGGTTCGATATCACCACCAGGGTGGCAACGTCGGTCTCCAATGAGTAGGGGAGAATCATGGGAAAAGTCCTTGACGACGGAGTCCTGAAACGGGATAGAGAAGCTTTCGGAAAACTGAGTGAGCCGGTCGAACTCCTCTATTTCGGAGCCAAACAGGACTGCGACTATTGCGATGAAACTCGCCAGCTCCTCGAAGAAGTGGCGGCCGCGGATGCCAAAATTGGCTTGAGCGTTTACGATGCTGAGGAAGACAAAGAGATCGCCAGCAAATTCAATATCAGCAAAGCACCCGGCTTGGTCATTGCTGCCAAAAACGGTTCTCAAGTCACAGATTTCGGTATCCAATACTCGGGGATACCATCGGGGCATGAATTCAGTACGCTCATCAATGACATCCTGCTCGTGTCCGGCAGAAACTCCGGCTTAAGCCAAAAGACACGCGAATTCTTGAAGAATCTGCACACGCCTTTGCTCTTGCAGGTCTTCGTGGCGGCCAGTTGTCCCTATTGCCCGCGGGCGGTCTTGCTTACACATCAAATGGCAATGGAAAATCCGTGTATGATCCGGGCCGAAGGTGTGGAAGCCACCGAGTTTACTGAGCTGGCTGCCCAGTTCTACGTCAGCGGCGTGCCGCAAACGGTGATCAATTCCGGAGCTAAAATGGTGGTCAGGGCGGTACCCGAGCAAAATCTACTTGCACAGATTATGGCCGCCCTTCAAAATTGAGCATTGTGCTCTGCAGTCAAACCCGGCCTTCCATGCCAAAACGGAACCTGCGTCCGAAGCAGAAGAAACTCGACCCGGTGATAGTCATAAGCGCGGGCGTGCTTTTCGTCGCCTTGGCGGCCCTCTTGCTTCTGCTACATGCCCAAGGAGGTCCCGTCTCACAGCCTGCCCCAGATCAAATGTCCGTCGTCCCGATGGCAGTCAAGTTTCCGGCCCCGGAACTTGCCCTGGAGAATGTGAGCGGAAAGACTGAGTTGTTGGCCGATTATCGCGGGGATGTTGTACTGGTCAACAACTGGGCGGTCTGGTGTCCTCCCTGCAAAGCTGAGCTGCCAACGCTCGAGGCCTATTATGAAGCACACGCTGCGGAAGGTTTCATGATCGTCGCGATCGAAGCGGGCGACCCAAGAGACACTGTGTCACAATTCGTTCAGACTGACGGCTTGAAGTTTCGCGTGTGGGTCGATCCTAACAATGCTTCGCTTTCCGCATTCAGGAACACGAACCTTCCCAACTCATATGTAATCGACCGTACAGGGACAATCCGCTACGCGTGGGTCGGTGAGACCGATCGGAAGATGCTTGAGAAATACATTACTCCTTTGCTTTCGCAACAATAAGCCGACTGAGAGGTAACTCCATCGGTCAGACACTAGCGAAATAGTGGCCTGCATCTCCGATGCGCACATCATTACCCTGTGCCTCCGATCGCGAAGGAATCGTCGGTGGGCTATATCGGGGAGGTCGGCCGCCCAGCCGCAAGTCGCCCCCCGGAGACGCATATCTTGAAGTCCCGATTTGACCATTTCGGAAAGCTTGCGCCGTTCTACGAGCGGTTCATCACACCCCGGATTCCTCAAGAATTAGCAGCATTTGTGAATATGCCGGTTGGTGGAGTCATTCTGGATGCCGGTGGAGGAACGGGCCGGGTTGCACAATTCCTGCGCGACAAAACCGGCCAAGTCCTAGTTGCCGACGAATTTATGGAGATGCTAAGAGAAGTGCGTAAGAAAGTTGGGATGCATCCGGTCTGCTCGCATGCCGAGAATACACCCTTCAAGGCCGGCTGCGTCGACCGCATTATTGTCGTGGATGCCCTGCATCATGTGGCTGACCAGGTCGACACCGCTGAAGAACTCTGGCGGATTCTTAAGCCCGGCGGTCGAATTGTCATTGAAGAGCCAGATGTGCGCGCATTTGGGGTCAAGCTAATTGCATTTGCTGAGAAACTGGCTCTTATGCGCAGTCATTTCTTGCCTCCTGCGCGAATTGCAGGCTTGTTCCGCCGTCCCAATGCGCGTGTGCGCATTGAGACAAGTGGCCCCACTGCCTGGATTATCGTGGACAAAGAGACCTCAGAGTAGGCCATCATTGGGTTTAATCCATTCATTGTCCTCAAAGGAGAAATCAGAATGGGACGTTTTGCGAAGATCTTTAGTGAGTTGGTACCGATTATCGGGATATCGGAGTTGAAGGAAAAGTTGGCGCAGGGGAATTGACCGTATTTGCTCGACGTGCGCCAGGCTGTTGAGTACCGCACGGGACACGCTGCCTCTGCGACGTTGATCCCACTGGGTGAACTGGGCAGTCGTCTGAATGAAGCGCCCAAGGACCGCGAGGTTGTGTGCATCTGCGCCACCGGGCATCGCAGTGCTCCAGCGACCCGCCAGCTAGTCGCGGCTGGATATGCCGCCAGAAGCCTGAAGAACGGGATGATCGCCTGGCAGCTGGCAAAACTCCCGATCAAGACGGGAATATTGGGATAGGATGTAATGGAGATGCGACCGGAAAACGACGGTAGTTCTATGGATGAAAGGAGATTTGAGGGCGCTATCGAGCGTTTGCGCTCTCCCGAGAGGGTGGATCGACTGGAGGTCGAACGCGTCGCTGGCCTGTGCTTTGAAAACGGTCGAATCGCGAGCGTGCTGGACGTTGGGACGGGCAGCGGTCTGTTTGCTGAGGCTTTTGCGGGGCATGGCGCGGAGGTCTCCGGCGTAGATGTGAACGCGGAGATGCTGGTTGCAGCTTGTCACTTCGTGCCAGGCGGGGATTTTCGGGAAGGAGTTGCAGAGCAGCTTCCTTTTCCGGATGGCTGGTTTGACCTTGTCTTCCTTGGTCTCGTTCTGCATGAGGCGGACGACGCTGCAAAAGCCTTAAAGGAGGCCCGGCGGACTGCCCGGCAGCGGGTGGGCATCCTGGAATGGCCATACCGGGATCAACCTTTTGGCCCACCGATTGCTGACCGCTTGAGGCGGGAAGATTTGGCAGACTTATTCCCAAAAGCAGGCTTCCGAACATGGAAAGCTACAAACCTTTCCAACACTGTCTTCTATCTACTGGAAATCTAAACAGAGCCTTGCCAATGCTTTGAAGGAGCCAAGTAGGGCATCCAGAGACCGCTTGCCGGTTGGGAGAGCAAAAGCCCAAGCTCGCCCCGCAAAGAAGGTCCTGACCTGCCCCCACAACCTGATTCACCTGCGAGTTGGGATTGGAGAATGGAAAGGCAGATCAAAAGGGCAATCGGGTATCTTGCGCTAGGACCTTCGGGTTGAGTATTCGGACGTAGAATAGTTCGGGATTAGGGAGCAGACCATGTCAAACAAACACCATACGTCTCAGCGCCACCATGCGGCTCATCGGCGAAACCTGACGCCTTGGTGGATCGGACTTGCGGTTCTCGTGCTCCTCGGGGTGGCTTTTTTCCTGCTCCGCCCCCAGACCGCTCTCCCGTCCGAGGTCCAGGTGACGCAGGCTTATGACATGTACCAGAAGGGGACACTTTTCCTGGATGTACGCACCCAGCAAGAGTGGGATCAGGGTCACATTGCGGGGAGCATTCTGATCCCCCTGGATGTTCTGCAAAGTCGAATGAACGAGCTTCCAAAGGACAAGGATATCGTCGTGGTCTGCCTGTCCGGCGCGCGAAGCAAAGAGGGGACAACCCTCTTGCGACAGGCCGGCTTCACGCGTGTGACCTGCATGAGCGGGGGAATCCGAGCCTGGGTGGCAGCAGGCTATCCAATAGAACACTAAGGGGGAGTTCTTGTTCTTCTAATAGTGGAAAACAAGGAGGAGGATATTTCGCGCCAGTCCCACCTGTTCGACACATCCTGTCGGTGCAAGAAGGTCCTCTGATCCGGCTTGGGTGCCGCTCAGTTGGAGATTCAGGCCCTCCGTTGGCAGCCCCTGGACTATACCTTGAACAAATTGAGCCGATGAACAGCGTCGATATTTGAGTCAATGTATGATTGAGCCGGCGGCGCGGGATTTGCCGTCGCACAATGAAGTATGAACACAACGGGCCGCCTCCGCGCAGGCTTTGCGCGATATTGCCTTGGCGATGTACTCTGAGGTTGCAGGAACGCGTTTGACCTAAGATGAACGAAGGTTTACAATCCAGCGCTCGCAATTTTGGAAGGATGCAAGGAGAAACAAGTCAATGGTCGAAGGTCTCACAACGGCAGAGGCCCAGGTACGGCTCAGGCAATTTGGTGGAAACGTCATCCCTGAGGAGAAACCCCGGCCGATTTTGTTGTTTCTCAAGAAGTTGTGGGGGCCTGTTCCATGGATGCTGGAGCTAAGCATTTTGCTGGAGGTATTTCTGGGCCGATATACGCAGGCAACAATCATCAGTCTTCTATTATTGTTCAACGCATTTATTAGCTTCTATCAAGAAAGCCGCTCACAAAATGCGCTCGCACTGTTGAAACAGAAGCTCGCCATCTATGTCAAGGTTCATCGAGATGGGATCTGGCGGACAATGCCCTCACAGGAGCTGGTGCCGGGGGATGTCATCCATCTACGGGTTGGAGATCTTATCCCGGCAGACGTCGATATGTTACGAGGCAATCTTTCGGTAGATCAATCCTCACTGACGGGCGAATCCCTGGGGGTGGAGCTTGAGTCCGGGAAGAAGGCCTACGCCGGAAGTATCGTTCAGCGCGGCGAAGCAGATGCGCAAGTGACCACAACGGGCGCACAGACATTCTATGGGAAAACCGCCGAGCTCGTCCGTACAGCTCAAACTGCCAGTCACCTCCAGGCGACCATCATCGGTATTGTGCGGTACTTGGTCGCGCTCGACGTGTTTCTGGTGGCGGGTGTACTTCTGTATTCCTGGATCAATGGAGTTCCCTTCACCAATTCCCTCCCCTTCGCCTTGATGCTGCTGGTGGCTTCTGTTCCAGTCGCATTGCCAGCCACTTTCACATTGGCTTCTGCTTTGGGTGCGCGGGAACTCGCTTCTAATGGCGTTTTGGTCACGCGGCTGAACGCTATCGAAGAAGCAGCCGCGATGGATGTCCTTTGCACTGACAAGACCGGCACTGTCACAGAAAACCAACTTACGCTCTCAGCCATCATCCCCTATTCGCCAAAGACCGAGTCAGATGTTTTGCAGCTTGCAGCCGTCGGCTCGGATGAAGCCTCACAGGATCCCATCGACCTGGCTATTCTTAGGGCAGCGCGCAAACAGGGCCTTCTTACAGAAGGGGCGGAGCGCGTCCAGTTCATTCCATTTGACCCGCTAACCAAGCGCACGGAAGTTATTGCCTGTGTGGATGGCGCAGAAATCAGGATTGTGAAAGGCTATCCGCGGCTGGTCGCTGGTCTGGCCCTCAATGCTCCAGATCCGGCCCCCGATGTGGATGCATTGGCGAAGGAGGGCTACCGTGTCATTGGCATCGCGGCTGGTCCACCGGAGAAGCTTGAATTCGCAGGATTGATTGGTCTCTACGATCCGCCGCGCAAGGACTCAAAGAGCCTGATCGAAAACCTGCGGGCACTCGGGGTACGAGTTGTAATGATCACGGGTGACAGCCGGGCAACCGCCCGCGCCATCGCGTCGCGACTGGGTCTGGGGGATTCGGTCTGCTCGGCCGAGGAGCTCCGAAAGAAACTTGCAGAGCATAACCTCGACTGCAACGTCGTGGCTGGTGTTCTGCCGGAAGACAAGTTCCGGCTGATTCAGGGCTTTCAAAAGCGCGGTCACGTCGTAGGCATGACCGGAGACGGCGTCAACGATGCCCCGGCTTTGAAGCAGGCCGAGGTTGGTATTGCTGTATCGAATGCTACTGATGTGGCACGCGCGGCTGCCAGCGTGGTCCTGACCGATCCGGGGCTTGGCGATGTGCTCTCGGCTGTCAGGATCGGGCGTCAAATCTACCAGCGCATGCTGACCTACGCTTTCAATAAGATCACCAAGACTTTCCAGATTGCCTTTTTCCTTAGCTTGGGGCTCTTTCTCACCGGATACTTCGTGACTACACCGCGGTTGATAATTCTGCTCCTGTTTGCCAATGACTTCGTCACCATGTCATTGGCATCAGACCGGGTGTCATATTCCCACGTTCCCGATAGCTGGAGGATCAAGCCGCTTGTGGCGGGTGCGCTGGTGATGGCTGCAGCCTGGTTGATATTCTCGTTCGGCGTTTTGTTCTTGGGGCGTCAAGTCTATCATCTAGACCTCGCACCGTTGCAGACATTAGTGTTTGTCATGTTGGTTTTTACAGGTCAGGCGAACATTTACCTGGTGCGTGAGCGAGGGCCATTCTGGAAATCGCGTCCGGGAACATCTCTGCTACTAAGCACACTGGCAGACGTCGTGGTTGTAAGCCTGTTGGCCACGCGAGGCATTTTGATGGTGCCCATCAGTATCGCAATCGTCGCTGCTCTTGTCGCACTAATACTGGCCTATGCCTTGGTTCTGGATGTCTTCAAGGTTGCGGTATTTCAACGAATGGGGCTTCGGACTTGATCATAGCGTCCGGGAAGTAATACACCAGGAAAATCAGGCCCACCCTTCATATAGTTTCCCCTATCCCACTTCTTAGGAGTAAACGGTGCCTCAGGGTATTCCAATTCAGATCGGCCAAATCGCGTATACCATCCATTTCTACGGATTCGTTTTGATGCTGGGGGCGCTATCCGGCGCTATGCTTGCCCGTGGCGAAGCGAGGCGGCACGCACAAAACCCCGATATCATCTGGGACATGCTTGTTTACCTAATTATCGGAGGAGTGATCGGAGCGCGGCTCTGGCATATATTTTCACCCCCACCGACTTCGCTCGCCCAAGGAATTACCACTGCATACTACTTAACTCACCCTCTGCTTGCGCTTGCCATATGGAATGAAGGCTTGGGTATTCCCGGAGCGGTTATTGGCGGAGCCCTGGTGATGTATTGGTACACCCGAAAGCACCGGCTTGCTTTTGCCGAATGGCTCGATATTGCTGCGCCCGGTGTAGCACTAGGCCAGGCCATTGGCCGCTGGGGGAATTTCTTCAACCAAGAACTGTACGGCGCACCCACCAATTTGCCCTGGGCCATCTACATTGATCCGCAACACCGTATGGCCGGCTTTGCCGACCAGGCCTACTATCACCCCTTGTTTTTGTACGAGTCGCTCTGGAATATGGCAAACATGGTTTTGTTACTGTGGCTTGGAAGACGCTTCCCCGACAGATTGAAAATGGTGTACGTCGTCAGAAGATTTGGGACATAAGGTCAAGTTCGCTAAGGTGAGGTTTCCCGGTGAGGATTGATTATACAACTGCGATTTGCAGATTCTGCAAACGCCTTTGTTGCAACGTTCGTTTCTTGATTTCGTCTCTGTTTGAAAGCACCTCCTGGGCTCTGCCAAAATAGACATTGGCCGGTGTGAGATTGGCCAAGGACTCGTGATAGCGCTGGCGATTGTAATAGTCCACGAAACTGGCAATCTCAGTCTCAAGATTTCCCGGAAGAAAATAATTTTGGAGATTCACAACATTTTTCATGGAACGATGGTACCGCTCGATCTTGCCCTGAGTTATTGGGTGATAGGGCGCACTGCGCGTATGGTCCATGTGCTTGCGATCCAGAAAGAGTTTCAGCTCTTTGGAGACATAGCAGGAGCCGTTATCGGAAAGCAGGCGTGGCTGATGTTCCACCAGTACATGGTCCAAGCCGGTCTGGTCCAAAGCCAATTGGAGCGTGTCCTGAACATCGGTGGCGGCCATGGTCGGGGTTAGCTTCCAGGCTAGGATATAACGGGAGAAATCATCCAGCACCGTGGATAGGTAATACCAACCCCAACCCAGGATTTTGAAGTAGGTGAAGTCGGTCTGCCACAATTCATTCACGCGCGTCGTGGGATGTTTGAATTCATCCGCTGCGCTCAAGACTGTGAAGGCCGGGCTCTCCACCAGATCGAAGCCCTTCAGGATGCGGTACGTGCTCGATTCCGAGATGAAATAGCCCTTTCATCGGTGAACAACCAGGCGACTTCGCGGGGCGAACGCTCCGGGTATTGCAGCGCCAGATCTGCCACCTGTTCTCTCACTTCCTTCGGAATCCGGTTCCCCTGGCCTAGTCCGCCAGGACAGGCAGAACTGGCGCGGATTCGGTCGATGATCGATCAATCCGTCCGGTCCCTCCTCCTGGTACTGTTTGTACCAGCGATAGAAGGTACTGCGCGGCACCTGCAGTTCTGTCAGCGTGCGTTTCACCGGTAGGCTCGAATGTTCCACCAGGTGAAGGATCTCGCTCTTTTCCGCTTCATCCCGCCGGATCATTCGTCCCACTTTGTTTCCCTGCCCAGCAAGCTTTTTTTCCCTGGCCTAGTCCGCCAGGACAGGCAACACGCGGTTCTTCAGCGTCAGCTCGGCCACCAATGCTTTGAGCTGCTCATTCTCGCTGCGCATTTCTTCGACTTCGTGACTATCGGCTTCCCGTTTGGTGTCCCCTACCAAGCGCTGCTTGCCAGCCTCCATAAACTCCTTGCTCCACTTGTAGTACATGTTCTGATGGATGCCTTCGCGGCGGCACAGTTCTGCGATCTTGCTCTCTCCCCGTAATCCTTCCAGCACGATCCGCACTTTCTCTTCCGCGGAATATTTCTTCGCGTTCTCCGCCGGATCTCGCGCACCGTGGCTTCTACCGAGGTTGTTTCTTCGGCCATTTTCTGCTCCTTCGGTGGATCGATTTAACCAGATCTTGGCCGGAAATCCCACCTTAGCTCTTTGCCCTAAACTGTCTCACAGGTTCTGACACGAAACATACACACACTAGATGAATTTGCCCGTATTTCTGTCACCAAGTAGCCGCTTTGTCACGCCATAGACGCCATGTACAACGGTGCGCGGAACTCTGGATCAGCCGTCAGGTAGCGGTTCACCTGTGCCTATACCAAGGTGCAGGCGAATCCTTTGCCCCCTCCGCCGCTTCGCGGCCACCTCCCGCAAGTGCACGCAGATCCATCGATTGCCCATTTCGCGCCTAGCCACGCACTTGAGGATCGCGAAGCACGCTGGCAGTCCTGCCGGCACCATGCAGCGGGCACACTCAAGATCGCTGCCCGACTCGATTGTGGACAAGAGAACAACTCTCCTACGAAGCCAGTCTGTTCCGAGGGCTTGACAGGAGGGTTTGGATTGCTGGTGTTGACTTCTGCCCGCAATCGTGCAACAATACTCCCAACGCGAGGAGGCGGCAATGAAAAGGATCCGACAATCCATGCTCTTGTCACTGGGGCTCATCCTGACTGCCTGCCTGCTTGCCGGAGCCGCGGCGGGAGGGCATCTCGAGAAAAAGTGCTACAACGATTCTGGCGACGAGATTCCTTGCGGTGATTCCAACTATTACGAGACGCAGGTGGCCGCGAGGGCCACTGCCCGCCACAGCGGTCCGGTGGTTCCGGCGGTTGCCGCATCACCTACCCCCTCACCCACCCCCTCACCTACTGGCACGCCAACCAGTACCGCAGCCCCGACCCAGACTGCCAAGCCGACCTTAATACAAGCGCAGGGGGCTGCGCCTCCGGCCGCTTCCGCGGCGCAGGAGGCATCGCCCCGACCATCGGCAATCATGGTGCTGATCCTCGTCTTGATCCTCGGGTTCGCGGGTGTACTAGTCGTGATCTTGCTGTTCATGCTTTTCCGCTGGCTTTCAGGCCGCCGCAACATGCCTCCCGGACCGCCCAACTGAGTAGGTGACCGGCGGGCCCAAACAGTCGCCTTTCCATTTTTGGGTGCAATTCCGGTGCAATTGCGGTGACGCGCTATAGAAGCCTTGGACGCCCTGGACAGATTTACCCGTATTCCTGCTACCAGATATCCGGTTTCTCACGCCGTAGACGCTATATACAGCTTTACGCGTGACTTGTTAATCAGCGGGTCAAGCCTCATTGAATTATCATCGGCCAAAGCCGCTTCGAAGGCACAGGCCTAGACGGTGATCAGGCCTTGGATCTGGTCGAACACGGCCGGCCCAATCCCGGCGACATTCATGATGTCCTCGATGGTCTGGAACGGCCCATGCTGGGTCCGATAGTCGACGATCCGCTGAGCGAGCGTTGGACCGATACCGGGCAGCGCCTCGAGTTCAGTAGCACTGGCAGTATTGATGTTAATCAGCTCGGTTGAGGGCGTTGCGGTCGCAGCGCCCGTTAGGACCCTGAACGCGGCTGTTGCCTGAGGCGCCGTGTTCGCCACTCCCCCTCCGCCTGGAATATTGAGCTGCTGACCGTCCTCCAACTTGGCGGCCAGGTTGATCCCCTCGGTGTTCGCGTCGGTGGTCAGACCGCCCGCGGCCGTTATCGCGTCCTGCACCCGGCTGCCGTCCGTGAAAAGATAGACGCCCGGCCGAAGAACGGCCCCGATGACGTGCACCTCGATCGGCGCCTGCGTCGGTGCTGGCTGCAGCGCAACCGGTCTGCCGGCTGGCAGCCGTGTCACCAGGAACAGTGCCCCGGCGAGCAGGAATCCAGCCAACAGGCCCACCAGCACGTAAACAAACGACTTCATGTGGTCAATTCTACTTCAAGACCATCACGAGAAGGGCCTCGTCGTACCGGGCCAGGCTCATGAGCATGGATGCTAGTCGGCTCAGCCGCCGAAAGTATGGCGGCATGTCGGCCTCGGCGATCTCCCGGAATCCCCATTTCTCATAGAAACCCCCGAGGCTCGACCGGCAGGTCAGGTAGAGCGGCCGCCGAGCCTGTGCGATCAAGTGCTCGATGATGGCTCTTGCCACGCCTCTGTGGCGGTACGGGGGCTCCACTGCTATGGACGCGAGTTCCAAAATCGCGTCCCCGTGCGGTTTCAATTGGCCGCAGCCGAGCATGCTCCCAGAGGCATCTACCGCGAGCACGAAGCGCCGCCAATCGAGACCGGTTGGATTGATTTGCACGCGCCCGATCAGGCGCCGGATACCGGGAAAGTCCCCAGCGGTTGCTGACCGAAGGGTGAAGTCCGTTGTCACAATTTGATCACCCAAGAAGTCCTGCCGCCACAACAATAGTGAATGAGGCGACAAACCAGTGAATTAAGAACGGGTATAGAAACGAACGCGTGCGATAGGCGATCCAGCCGAAGACGAAGCCGCCGAAGATGGTGGACAAGGCCTCCGCTTCCGGCTTGCCGATATGAGCCAGCGCGAACGGCATGGCCTGCAGCCACAACGCGTTCGCCCCCATCTTACGAGCGTATGCGAAGACGATGAAACCCCGGAAGAAGAACTCCCAGCCAAAGAGGTCGATGAAGGTGTTCCAGGGCAATCCACTGACTTGTAACTCGTAGTAGGTCTTCATCGCGCCGCCACGCGCCACGAACCACAGCACGGGAGCGATCAGGACGATGCTGGCGACCGTAAGGACGAGACCGAGCTTCCAATCCCCAAGTGAGAATCCGTAGGCCTTCGGATTCTCGCGAAACGCAATGATGATGATGACTAGCGGCACGATCAGATACAGGATCAGCCGGTCGTAGCCCTTGTTTATTGTGAGACGGTGATAGGCGTCGACCATGAGCAGCAACGTTGCCGCCACGGTCGCTCCGACGACCTTCCAGTCAAATGAAAGCGGTTCGCCAAAGATGCGTCGCCAGATCATGGCTCAATATGGCAGGTAGAGTTGATTGCCGTTCGGTCCCAGCAGCTGGGCAAGCACGGGCCCGTCTCGGGCAAGTTCCAGTGCCCAATTCGCAGCCAGAAGCAGCACGATGGACGAGGTCACCAGCAGGGCCAGCCTGCTCCTGCTGGATCTACCCAGACCCTTGGTCCAGAAGATGGCAGCCCAAATCGCCATGATCGGGATCATCGTCAGATGGAAGCGCTCCTCGGACAGTATGAACACGTGCGGCAGCAGATAAGTCCCAAAGAGTAGCCCCAGGAGAGTGGAAGCCGGATTGCCGCGCAGGGACGCAACTCCAAAGGCGGCGCATATACTCAGTACGACAAATGGAATGCCAAGGAGAGCAAGGATCAGCAGTAGCAGTGGCGGCGGTATTGCGTCAAGAAAGCCGTTCGCGTAAAAGTAGGTGAACGCTCTCAAGTCCAGATTGAAGAAGTAGCCGAGGCGGCGAAGCGCCAGGTACGGGAAGCGTGCCGGATCTTGTTCGATGAAGCCCACGGCCCGCTGCGTGCCGATTTGATCGCGGGCCCGGTCGTCGAGGATCGAGAGCAGATCCATCGAGGGGCCGTAAGTGAATGTGCCCGTAGACTGGGGATGATAGCCCACGTATAGGTTGTAGCCGAGCGATGTCTCAATCCCTGTCGGTCTGCCGGCGACGATCGAATTCCGCACGATCCACGGTAGGACTGTGATGACGACCGCGGCCGCGGCGATAGCCGCCGCGCGCCCTTGCTTGAGCGCAAACGCGATCCACAAGATCGCAGCCCCAGCGAATGGCAGAATCACGGACCGGGTAAGAGCAGACAGACCCATCAGGACGCCAGCCAAGGCCGCATAGAGGGCGAGGCGCCTGCCGGAGGGTTCCGAACTTGCCGTCGCTTTGCTGATCGCGGCAAGCTCCACTAGGACCAATGTCGACGCTAGAACCAGGAGGAAGAAGAGATTCTCAGTCGCCAGGCCGAGAGGATAGATAACGAGCATGGGGTAGACTGCCACGGCGCAGGCCGCCACGCGGGCTGCCTTCTCGTGCCCAGGTTCCAATTCGCCGCCGCCGGGTGCCTGAAATACGCGCCGCGCGGTGACATACGTTAGTGGCGCAAGCAGGGCGCCCAGGACGGTCTGCGCCAGGCGTACTGCGAAGAAGCGACCAACCCCAGTTCCAAACAGCAGATAGATGCCAGCCACGAAGGCCGGGTAAAGCGGCGCGCGAAAGGTCGTAAGCATACCCCGCGGGTCAAGCGAAAGCGCAGAAACATCAAGGTGAAGATAGGGCGCCAGACGGCCCAGATCCGCAGGCGCGTACCAACGAAATCCATTGCCTGATGCCAGGCTTCGACCCAGCATGTCGTACTGGAACATGTCATCCAGGCCAATTCCCATGTTTGATGTCAGAACTACCGGCACCAGGCGCAAGCCAAGCCCGACCAAGAAGATCAGGCTCGGAAATGCGTTCCAGCGCCTTCGGATGCGTGCACCTTCCAAGACGATATGCCCTCTCCTTCAAGCCGCTAGGGATTCCCTCGTGGGTTCGTTGTTTCGCCAGTGTCAGCCGGGCTGTGATGGTGCCTCAATCTCAGCCCGGGCGAAGCGCTCGCCGATCCAGCGACCAGGCGCGTCTCAGTCGCTTTCCTCTCGAACCGGCCGAGACTACGGCTGGCGCGCCAGCTCCACCAGGGCCTCAAAGCCGAGATAGGCCGCAGGCATATCCGGCGCCGTAGTCGATACCTTCAAGTCACTTCGTTTAGCGCCGGGCATAGCCACAGCGCGGTCCGCCATGTCCGAGGCCTTGAATTCCACCGACACCTGGATCGGGGCGCTCAGACGATAAGGGGCGCGCGCTTCTTTGCGCCTCAGCTTCTGCACCGCTGACTTGGTGCCCTGCTCGATCAGTTCGGCCGTGACAACCGGCGGGAGGCATTCCGCCGAGAACCTCCCCGTGGCGTGCTTCACCTCCACGCCTGCTATCCCGGGCAAGACTGCCGCGATCTGCGCACACGCGGTCTGATCGCCACCTGCCAGCAGGACGGGGACGCCGTAATGACCCGCCAGAGCCGCATTCAGGCTGTACTCCCCCGCAATTTCACCGTTGAGCCAGAGATTCTGGACACAACTCGAGGACCGGGTATGATCCAACACCGCCTGCGGGGATCCGTGCCGGGCATGGTAGCCAATGAAGACCACACCGTCCACTCCCCGGTCGATGCCCTGCATCATCGAGAGCGGAGAGGCGGTGCCTGAGTTGAGTTTGGCCCTCGGATCCAGCTCTTCGATCAAAATGTTCGAGCCATGCCAGTGACCGTCGGCCACCACTACCTCGTCGGCGCCTCCATCAAACGCGCCCCTCGCGGCAGCATTGACGTCTCCGGTCATTAGTCGCCGGAACCGGCCATACTCGGGATGTCCAGGGGTGACTTGATCCCAATTGGTCACCCCCGTCACGCCTTCCATGTCAGCTGCAATCAGGATTTTCATGGGCTTCGCCTCGGATTACCGAATTCTATCAGGTCACGCCGGCTGGGATCGGCGTCGTTCGACGCGGCACGGTATAATCAATCGGTTTCAGGAGGCCAGATGACGGTCGAGCTCTTCACACTAAGTGAAGAACATAAGATGATCCAGAGTGCGGCCCGGGACTTTGCCCGGAATGCGATCGGACCGATCGCCGCACAGTTCGACGAAAGCGGCGAGTTCCCAATCGAGACCATCAAGAAGATGGGAGAGATGGGCTTCATGGGCATCGAAGTGCCTGAACAATATGGCGGGGCGGGGATCGACACGCTGGCCTATGTTCTTGCCTTGGAGGAGATCTGCAAGGTCGATGCCGCCCACGGTGTCGTCATGTCCGTCAATAACTCCCTCTATTGTCATGGCATCCTGAAATTCGGGACAGAAGAACAAAAGCAGAAGTTCCTGGCGCCCGTGGCTTCGGGCAAAGCGATCGGCGCCTACTCCCTGACGGAGCCTATGTCCGGATCAGATGCGGGAACAATGAGGAGCAAGGCCGTGCGCGACGGCGACTTCTATGTGCTAAATGGGCGCAAGTCCTGGGTTACGAGCGGGCCGGTCGCCGAGTACGTCCTGGTCTTCATGGTGACGGATCCGGCCAAGAAACAGGGGGGGATCAGTGCCTTTCTGATCGACACCCGAAATTCGCCCGGGTTTGCTCGTGGCAAGAAGGAGCCCAAGCTCGGCATCCGGGCGTCCGCCACCAGCGAGTTAACGTTCGACGACTGCCGCGTCCCGATTGCCAACCGTCTGGGCGAGGAGGGAGAGGGCTTCAAGATCGCCATGACGGTGCTGGATGCAGGCCGCATCGGCATTGCATCTCAGGCGCTCGGGATCGCGGAGGCAGCGTATGAAGCAAGCGTCGAATACGCACGCCAGCGCGAGGCCTTCGGACAGAAGATCGGCGAGTTTCAAGGCATCGGCTTCAAGATCGCCGACATGAAGACTCGCATCGAGGCCTCCCGCTTGCTGATCTACAACGCCGCCATGGCCAAAGAGCGGTCCAAGAAGACCGGTGGTCGCTACACACTCGAGTCCTCGATGGCGAAGCTTTTCGCGTCGGAAACGGCCATGTTCTGCGCCCACGCGGCGGTCCAGATCCACGGCGGAGCGGGGTACAGCCGTGAGCTACCCGTGGAACGCTACTTCCGGGATGCAAAGATCACCGAAATCTACGAGGGGACCAGCGAGATACAGCGGCTCGTGATTTCAAGAAGCGAGTTGGGAACCAAGTAGCAGTCGACCGCGGCAGTCGCCCTGCGCTGCGGAACTGTCACGATAGCATTGTCCGTAGATCACGAATTCCATTTCCGGAGCATCCCCGAGGAGACGCAAGCATGACCCGTCGAGCCAGCCGAGAGACAGAAGCCAGCATGTACCCGCGCAAGGGCCGCAGGACCCCTGGCGCTGCAAAGCCTCCGGCCACGGCCTCGACTATGAGCAAGTTCGTGGCCACTCACAGCGCGAAGCGGCTCAGCACAGTCAGCGCCCTCAAGCCGCCTTCGAAGAAGGGGATGTCGGCCGGCGCTTTCGTGCCAGACTATCGCGGTCTGCGGATTCTTGGAGGCATTGTTGTTGCCGTGTTGTTGGTAGTCTATGGAATCATCCTGCTCAGGAGTAATTCACTAGGCTACGGGGCCGGTGCAATCATCGCGGGCCTGGCACTTTTTCTCTTCGCTGCCAGATATCTAAACACATTAACCTGGTCCGGAGCTGAAGTCGCGGGCCTGTCACGAAGCGGATTTCCTGCCTCACTGGTGGTCTTGGGGGTTTTCTTTAGTGCGCTTGCTGCGAATGAGGTGACAGGGGAGCGGACGCCGATAGCCCTGACCCTGTCGACGAGCTACTGGCTGGTGAGCGTGGTGTGCTTTGCGGCCGGAATCCTTTGGCTGCAACGCTGGCGACCCAGCCCGGCCGCCTACGCAACCTGGATTCGTGCCAACTACCGCGAACTGCTGATCGTGGTGGTCGTAGTCGCCGCGGGGCTCGCCGCCAGACTGTACGCGCTGGACTTTCATCCTTACCCCTGGTCGGGCGACGAAGGGACTGTAGCCGGGGAAGCCGGCCTACTACTCAGAAGCCCAAACCCGGATCTGTTTAACGCCGGTTGGTCGGGAAACCCATTCCCCGCTTTCTATCCGCCGGCGGCGGTTGTGTCCCTGCTCGGCAGCTCGATCCTTGCGGTGCGAGTTGCCAGTGCCATCACCGGCGCCCTGACCGTCCTCTTTCTGTACCTGCTCTCGCGGGAGCTGTTCGACCGGACGACGGCCCTAATCGCCGCCGTGTTCCTGTCTACGTTTCCCTTCCACCTTCAGTTCAGCCGTGTCGGTGTCTTGACTATCCAAGACGCCCTTGTAGTCACGCTTGTCCTGTGGCTTGTCGTCCGGGCTGTCCACAAGGATAGATTATCGGACTACCTCTGGGCTGGCATCGCATCGGGACTCACCCTTTATACCTATGTCGGCGGGCGGCTGGTTCTCGCGCTGGCATTCGCAGCTCTCGCCTTTGTCTCTGTGCGCCAGAAGGGGTTCTTCCTCAATCATCGGCGCCACCTCGCCGTTTACGTGGGGGCCACGCTGGTCACGCTGGCCCCGATGGCAGCCTTCTTTGCCCAGCACATGCAGGATTTCAACTCCCGGTTCGGGCAAGTAAGCATCATTCAGAGCGGGTGGCTGACGCACGAGCTTACAATTCCCGGTACCAGTTTGGGATCGATCCTTTGGGATCAGTTCACTCGTTCCGTGCTGGTCTATGTGTCAGAGCCCGCTTACGGCAACTTCTTCAATTCACCCCAGCCCTACCTTTCCATCGTTGGATCCCTATTCTTCTTGATCGGCATGGGTGTGGCATTTCAGCAATTGCTCAGGCCACCGTTCATGATCGTGCTGACTTGGTTTTGGTCCGTGGTAATCATTGGCGGGGTTCTGACCATCAGTCCCCCGGCCAGCACTCGCATGATCATGACCGCGCCGGCTGTGGCCCTGCTCATCGCCATTGGGCTTGGGAAAGTACTGGAGATCCTTTCATACGTTCGAGTCCCCCGGGCGTGGCGGGCTGTAACAACCGCCCTGGTTGTGGCCTTCCTGGTCGTGCAGAATGGAGTCTTCTACTTTGGGCCGTACCGGGCCGGCAACTACTTCGATGACGCAAACGCCGAAGTGGCGATGCAGGCCGGGCTCGAATTGCGGTATCTTGGTCCGAGATATGCGTTTGCCATGCTGGGTGCCCCTCGCATGTTCTCGGATTTTCCGACAATTGTGTTCCTGAATCCAACAAGCCCGAGAATCGACATCGATCCAGCCAAGGCATCGTCCGCAGATCTTTCGGGGCAGCTGCCAGCATTCATCGTGGCGACCCCCGATAATCTTGGCCCTCTTATGGAGATCGCTCAGCACTATCCGGGCGGCAAGTGGGAGGCGGTTCCCAGCAAATCCCGGAACGAGATGCTGTACTACGCTTATACTATTGACGCAACTTCAGCCCAAACCACGCCTTGACGCCTGCAGTGATGTTCCGGCTCTCCCCAATGCCGTCACTCGCCTGTCAGGCTGATCAGAATTTCTTCCCCCCTTTCGCTCATGAAGGTTGTCCTCTTCCGCCAGCACGGCGGATCCGAAGTCCTGGAGTACGCTGACTTCCCGACGCCAGAACCCAAGGCTGGGGAGGTGCTGGTGCGCCTGCATGCCGCCGCACTAAATCACGTCGACGTGAGCGTGAGGAAAGGCTGGCCCGGCCTGAAATTGGAGATTCCCCACATCTGCGGCGCGGACGGAGCAGGCGAGGTGTCTGCGTTGGGAGAAGGCGTGGCTCAGTTGAAGATCGGCGATCGCGTCGTGATCAACGCCAACCTCGGCTGTGGCAAGTGCGACTACTGCCTCTCAGGCTGGGACAACATGTGCCGGAATTGGAATCTGCTCGGCGAGACAGTGCGCGGCACGTACGCGGAATACGTCGCTCTGCCTGAGCGCCAGCTGTATAGGCTGCCGGCTGAGTTTGATTATCATGATGCCGCGGCCGCCGCGCTGGTGTATCAAACGGCATGGCACTCGCTGATCACACGAGGAAACCTGCGGCCCGGCGAGACAGTGTTGATCGTCGGTGCGAGCGGAGGCGTCAACACCGCCAGCATCCGGGTAGCCAAGCTGGCCGGCGCCCGCGTGTTCGTCGTTGGCTCCAGCGCCGCCAAGCTTGACTTGGCCCGCAAGCTCGGCGCCGACATGGTCATAGATCGATCTCGCGAAGAGGACTGGTCCAAGGCGGCCTTCCTGGCCAGCGGAAAGCAAGGCATAGACGTTGTGGTCGACAACGTGGGCACGACCTTTATGCCAAGCCTGCGGACGCTCCGCAAGGGAGGCAGGCTGCTAACGGTGGGGACCACCGGCGGGCGCCAGTTCGAGTTCGACAACCGCTACATCTTCAATCGTCACCTGACCATCATCGGGTCGACAATGAGCCACTTGAAGGACTTCAAGACAGTTATGGATCTGATCGTCGCCGGCCAACTTAAACCCATCCGTGACCAGATCTTTCACCTCCAGGATGCCGCCTCGGCCCAGCGGCGGCTCGAGAGCGGCGACCAGCTCGGCAAGATCACGCTCCAGATCGGATAGGTGCATGAGAAAAGGATTTCCGTGGTTTGAAGTGTTGCTGGGCATCGTCTTCCTGAGCGCGACGGTCTACGCAGCGTTCTCGGATGCTTACAACCTTCCCAACCGATGGTTCATCCGGGACGATGCGTACTACTACTTCAAAGTCGCACAGAACATCAGCGAGGGCCACGGCAGCACTTTTGACGGCATCCACCTGACCAACGGGTATCATCCGCTCTGGCTTCTCATCTGCATTCCGATCTTCGCCTTGGCGCGCTATGACCTGATCCTTCCCCTTCGCATTTTGGCAATCGTAACGGGCGTACTCCAGTTCGGGACTGCGGTACTGCTCCATCGTTTGTTGAGGAAGGCTATTTCCCCCGCGGCCGGGATGCTGGCCGCGGCCTACTGGCTGTTCAATTCGTACATCCTCTTGTTTCTCTACAAGACCGGCGTGGAGTTGGGCGTGGCCCTGCTCCTGCTCGTGGGTCTGCTCTACATGCTGTATAAGTTCGACACAGCCTGGTCACTAAGTGATAGGCCGCTTTCCAAGATCGCGCTTCTTAGCCTGGTCGCGCTGCTAACCACGTTCGGTCGGCTTGACCTGGCGTTTGCTGTGATCGTCATCGGCATCTGGATTGTCTTCCGCGGTTCGGCCCTCCGCTACCTTCTGCCGCTGGACGCGCTTGCAATCATCGTGGCAGGCGTGTCGGCTTTCCTTGCCCGCTTGGGCTTCACCGCCTACTACGATGCGGTCGCGTCCGTTGAGATCATGCTGGTCGTGGCCGTTCTCGTGACGATCCCGATTCTGTTCCTCTTGGGCTTGCATAGTTCCCCATCCACGTGGTCCCCGTTGAGCACCCTGGGGCGCCTGACTTTGGCGAGCATCGGCAGCAGTCTTGTCTCCTCGGTGATTTTACTCGCAGGAAGTGCCCTGGGCCTCCTGCCCCCGTACTCGCGTTTCATCTTGCTTCTCTACGCTGCATTGAGCCTGGGTTTTCTGCTCGTGATTCGCGTCGGTGTTTTCGCTCTTCGGCAGAGCACTCAGCGCTCCCCCAGCCTGTCGCCGATCGACCTGCTGCGATCAAGCTGGAAGCGGTGGCTTTACGAGGGCGCCCTGTATTATGGGATCCTCGGGGCTGGGATGGCGCTGTACATGATCTGGAACCGCCTTGCCTTCGGCACATTCACACCTGTTAGCGGACAGATCAAGCACTGGTGGGGCACTTTCGTTCACAGCATCTACGGAACCAATGCAACATCCTGGCTGACCTTCTTCGCCTTGAATCCGTTCAGCGATTTCAACGCCTGGGCGCCGCCCACGACCGCCTTCAGCAACTGGAGTAACGGCTTGCTCTACAAGGAAGCCACCGGATTCGGCAACCCGCGCTGGCAGCAGAACTTCGTCTGGGTGCTGCTGATCGCGGTTGCGCTCACCGGTATCATCCTCCTCCTCCGCCGGAAGAAGTCTGTCCGGGCCATGATCCGGGCCGGGATGCTGCCTTTGTTTGTTGGCAGCTGGATGCAGATCCTGGCCTACAACGTGCCCGGATATGCCTCCCCCAAGGAGTGGTACTGGATCACCGAGCAGGTCTTCTTGGTGATCCTGGGCGCAGCGATGCTCAATGTCCTATTCGAGCTGCTCAGCGGCCGGTGGCGGCATGCCCGCCTATTGATCGGCCTCTTCGTTGTGCTTGCATCGGCCCGCGCAGGCTACGCATACTGGCGTGACACGTACGCGCTCAATTCGTACGGAACAACGGCCGCGAACACTCCATACGTGGATGTGATCCCGGTCATCGAGAGTGCAACCCAGCCGGGCGACGTCATCGGCATGACCGGGGGCGGCAACGTGGGCTATCTCATGCCGAGCAGAATCATTGTCAACATGGACGGGCTGATCAACAGCTATGATTACTTCCAGGCGCTGCAAGCCGGAACCGGCGCCGACTATCTCTACAACTCTGGGATGAAGTACGTCTTTGCCAATCCCGAACTGCTTGCGGCGAACCCCTATCGCGGCCAGTACGAGGGACGGCTGGCGCTGGTGTTCCACTGGGGCGGCAAGGACTTGATGCGCCTCCTGCCGAAGTCGGATCCCGCCCCCTAGTCGCGCCCCTTCCATCAATCGCAGGCCGGCGTCCATCGAGACAGGCTGCCCGTCAGCTACATGCGAAAACCACAGAACCTGCCCGTCCGAATAACTGTGTGTGCTGCGCTGGTGTTAATCACTGCAGCATGGAACTTTGTGCGCCTTCTCACGAGTATCACGTGGTCCCAAGTGCTACAATCCTACGTTCCCCACCCCGGTGCCCTATATATTGGGCTCACAGGGACAATATGGACGGCCGCAGGGATCTTCGTCTGTTGGGGACTATTACGCCGCCAGCGATGGGCGCTCCGCGGCCTGCTGGTCGGTGCCTGGCTATACGCCGCCTGGGCATGGTCCGATCGAATTCTGCTGCAAGGCGGCGGATCGCCGAACTGGCAATTCGCGGTGGTGGTGACCGTCGTGCTCCTGGGCTTCATCACGTCTGCCACGCTTGATCGTCGCATCAACATATTCTTCGGAAAAGAGGCGCATGAACGCGAACCCCAAGATCCCTCATCTGCATGATATGCGCGCCCGATCCCTCCTGGGCGGGGGCGAGGCTCGCATCGAGGCACAGCATAAGAAGGGGCGCCTCACGGCTCGCGAGCGCATCGACCTGCTGCTCGACAAAGGTTCGTTTCGCGAGGTGGACGCGTTCGTAGAGCATCGCACTCACGATTTCAATCTCCACAAGCAGAAATTCCAGGGCGATTCTGTGGTCACCGGCTGGGGAACGATCGAGAGCCGGCTGGTGTACGTGTTTTCGCAGGACTTCACCGTCTTTGGCGGCTCTCTGGGTGAGGTCCATGCCGCCAAGATCTGCAAGATCCTCGACATGGCCATGAAGAATGGCGCGCCCATCATTGGGTTGAACGATTCCGGCGGCGCTCGGATCCAGGAAGGGGTTGTTTCACTTGGCGGCTACGCGGACATCTTCCTTCGCAACACCCTGGCCTCCGGCGTTATTCCGCAGCTGAGCATCATCATGGGTCCCTCCGCTGGCGGCGCCGTGTATTCTCCGGCCCTGATGGATTTCGTCTTCATGGTGCGCAACTCGTCTTACATGTTCGTTACCGGTCCCGACGTCGTCAAGGCTGTGACGCATGAGGACGTCACCTTTGAGGACCTCGGCGGAGCCAGCGTCCATGCGGAGAAGTCCGGCGTATGCCATGTGGCCGGTGAAAATGAAGCAGACACCCTCTACTTGGCGCGGAAGCTCCTTGGGTTTCTGCCTCAGAACAACATGGAAGATCCACCCCTGGTCCAGACGGCGGATGATCCGCTCCGTATGGAACAGGCCTTGGACAGCCTTGTGCCCGAGGCGCCGGAGAAACCATACGACATAAAGGACGCGATCCGCCTGATCGTCGACAATGGCGAGTTCTTCGAGATCCATGAGAATTTCGCCGCCAATATTGTGGTAGGCTTCGCCCGGCTGGCTGGTCACTCCGTTGGCATCGTTGCCAACCAGCCGCTGGTGCTGGCGGGAGTATTGGATATTGCCGCCAGCGAGAAGGCCGCCCGCTTTGTCCGTTTCTGTGACGCCTTCAATATTCCGCTGATAACCTTCGAGGATGTGCCGGGCTTCATGCCGGGCACCGACCAGGAACACCACGGGATCATCCGGGCCGGCGCCAAATTGCTGTACGCATACTGCGAAGCGACTGTTCCCAAGTTAACCGTCATCACTCGCAAGGCCTACGGCGGCGCGTACTGCGTTATGTCCTCGAAGCATATCCGCGGCGATCTCAACCTGGCCTGGCCGACCGCAGAGATCGCGGTGATGGGACCGGATGGGGCCGTCAGCATCATCTCCCGCAAAGAGATCGAAGAGTCCGAGGATCCGGTCAAGAAGAAGGCGGCCCTGGTGGCGGAATACCGGGAGAAGTTCGCCAATCCCTACGTCGCTGCCCAGCGCGGTTTCATCGACGACGTGATCGAGCCGAAGGAGACCCGGCCGCGTCTGATCAACGCGCTGGAAATGCTGCAAAACAAGCGCGACTCGAATCCCCCAAAGAAACACGGCAACATACCTTTGTAGGCTCGTTGCTGCTTATGCTCCATTGCAGGAGATAAAGACATGTTCAAGAAGGTCCTCGTTGCCAATCGGGGAGAGATCGCGGTCCGAATTCTCCGGGCCTGTCGGGAATTGGGCATTCAGACCGTGGCGGTCTATTCCGAGGCCGACCGGATCGCCTTGCACGTCAGGTATGCGGACGAGGCGTATCTGCTGGGACCCGCCCCCTCCCGGGAATCCTACCTGCGAGCCGACAAGATCATCGACATCGCCCGCCAGTGCCATGCCGACGCGATCCATCCCGGCTACGGCTTCCTGGCCGAACGCGAGTCGTTTGCCGCGGCCTGCGCCGATGCAGGCATCGCCTTCATCGGCCCGCGCGCCTCGGCGATCGCCGCCATGGGCGACAAAATGAAGGCACGCGAGACCGTTGTCGCGGCCGGCGTGCCCGTCGTGCCGGGCACCGAGGGTGCCAGAAGTATGAGCGACGAGGAACTGCTGCGAGAGGCGCCGCGCGTCGGCTTCCCCCTCCTCATCAAGGCCTCCGCCGGTGGCGGAGGCAAGGGTATGCGTGAGGTTCGATCGGCCGAGGAAATGCCGTCGCTCCTCAGCGCAGCCCGACGCGAGGCAGAGGCCGCCTTTGGCGATGGCAACGTCTACCTTGAGAAATTGCTGGAAGGTGCGCGCCATATTGAGATCCAAATCCTGGCCGATCAGTTCGGGAATGTGATCCACCTGGGAGAACGGGATTGCTCGCTGCAGCGCCGGCACCAGAAGTTGATCGAGGAATCCCCCTCCCCCTTCGTCGACGATGAGCTCCGGGCGAAAATGGGCGCGGTCGCGGTCAAGGCTGCCAAATCAGTGGAGTACCTGAATGCCGGTACGATCGAATTCCTGGTCGATAAAGACAAGAACTTCTACTTCCTCGAGATGAACACCCGCCTGCAGGTTGAGCATCCCGTCACCGAGGTCGTGACCGGCGTCGACATCGTGGCCGAACAGCTGCGCATCGCCCGCGGCCGCCAGCTCAGCTACAAGCAGGAGGACATCCACCAACATGGCCACGGAATCGAATGCCGCATCAACGCCGAAGACCCCTACAATGATTTCATCCCCTCCACCGGCCGCATTACTCACAGCCTGCTCCCAACCGGTCCCGGTGTGCGGATCGACACCGGCGTGTACCCGGGCTTCGAGATCACGCCCTTCTATGATCCGCTGATCGCGAAGCTGATCGTCTGGGGCGAGACCCGCGGCCAGGCAATATTGCGCATGCGCCGGGCCCTGGAGGAGTACCGTATCGTCGGCGTTCGCACCAACATCCCCTTCCATCAGATGATGATGGATTCGCACCGCTTCATGGGCGGACAATACGACACACGATTCGTCGAGCAGCGCTTCTCCATGCCTCTGCGCGAGGGCGAACGGGAGGATGTGCATCCGGACATCGCCGCCGTGTTCGCCACCCTTGTCGCCCACAACCAGAACCAGCGTTCAGCAGAGTTTGTGATGCCCAATGAGCGCGACACCAGCAACTGGAAGTGGATAGGGCGCTGGGAACGGATGCATCGCTAGGAGCAGAACGCGTGAAATACGTGACGACGGTCGGCGATACCGAATTCATCGTTGAGGTCTTGGACAAGGCCCATGTGACCCTCAACGGAACCTTGATGGACGTCAACTTCGAGGCGATCAGCGGGCAGCCAGTCTATTCCCTCGTGATCGACGGCAAATCCTACGAAGCCTATGTCTACGAGGGCGAAGATCAATTGCAGGTGCTGCTCTTGGGTCAGCAGTATCCGGTCAAGGTGGAGGATGAACGCGAACGTCGTCTGAAAGCCACGGCTGGCGGTCACCTAACCGAGTCAGGCGAATTCCAGCTCAAAGCCCCCATGCCCGGACTGGTCGTGGGCATCCCGGTCGAAGAGGGGCAGCAGGTTGAAAAGGGGCAGGTCCTGCTCATCCTTGAATCGATGAAGATGCAGAATGAACTGAGGTGCCCGCGTCCGGGCAAAGTGGGCCGAATCCGAGTAAAGTCGGGGCAGAGTGTTGAGCAGCGGCAGGTCTTGCTGACGGTCGTGTGACTGGAACACGGTTCCCTTCGCCGGGGACGTCGCAGAACGACCCGGACGGGTCTTGAGGGGTGACTGGCAAGGGGTTAAGGTGAGACAAGGTAGCCAGGAGACTGAAGCGAAATTCTTCCTCGCGCGCTTGTCGGAGCTCGAGCGCCGTCTGCTCGCGCTGCAACCCCGTCTCGTCCAGGCCCGCTCACACGAGTTGAATTTGCGTTTTGACACCGCACAGGGTGATTTCACGCAGGCCGGCCGCGTCCTTCGGCTGCGGCAGGATTCGGCGGTCCAGCTGACGTACAAAGACCCGGGCCGAATCAAGTCGGGTGCATTAAGCCGGCGCGAGATAGAGTTCACCGTGAGTGACTTCGATTCAGCCCGGGACCTCTTGCTGGCTCTGGATTATCAAGTCGTGTTCGTGTACGAGAAGTACCGCACAACGTACGCCTTGGAAGCCGTGGAGGTGATGCTCGACGAGCTCCCCTACGGCGATTTCGTCGAAATCGAGGGGGAATTCACCGCCCTCCGACCCGCGGCGGAGCGCTTGGGTCTGAACTGGGCCGCAACCGTTCCCCGAAGTTATCACGACCTCTTTCAGCAGCTTCGCACCCGGCGCGATCTGCCGTTCCGCGATCTCACCTTCGACAACTTCGCAGGGGTCACCCTGACGCCGGCTGATCTCGGACTGCGTCCGGCCGACTCCTGAGTAAGGTCCGAGGTGAGCGCGGCCGCAAGCCTGATCCAAGGAGGCTCGCCATGAAGGACTCTGGTTTCAGGACCCTGGAGAAGCACGTCCCTCAATTGAGAAGCCGGCTTGGTTACGCATCGGTCTCCTTGGGTTTTGCCGCGGTGATCGCGGTGACCAGTCTCTTCTTCGTCCTGGTGGACCGAGGCTTTTATGCCTGGATGCCAGATGGTGAGATCGTGGTCTTGGCACTGGGCTTCCTGATCTTGTCTCGCTTCTTCACACAGAGAACCAGGTATCAGCGCGAGTTTGGTGAGCGCGCCTATTCATCGGCCTTCGTGCGCTTCGTCATTCCGGGATTGGGAATCGTCGCCGCCTCCATCGCCCACCTAGCCTACATGGCGGGCCCGGAGATACCGGAGCTTTGGTGGACGCCAATTCTCCGGGGTGTGGGCTGGGTCTTGGTGGTGATGGGCTTCGCCTTGTGGCTGCGCGCCATCTTCTCGTTGGGCCTGGACACCTTGGTCTTGCTCTACGTGTATGTTCCGGCAGAGGGCCGTTTGGCGAGTTCAAGCATCTATGCCGTGATCAGGCATCCCATCTATGCCGCGGCCTTGAACATTGGCACAGGTCTGGCGTGCATCCATGCCAACTGGTATGCGCTTCTCGTGGTTCCAGTGCTGGCCCTGTTCTTCTTCGGGTGGGTCCGCCTCGTGGAGGAGCCCGAACTTCTGGCGCGCCTTCCAGGTTACTTGGAGTACCGAAAGCGCGTGCCTGCATTCTTTCCGTGGCCCCGGGACCTTCTCAACTTCTTCCGCTTCCTTGTCGTTGGTCGCTGACCGCCTGCCACGATCCGCGAAGCCGGCGGGTCTGGAGATCGGGCAGCACAAACTCGGCACAAGGCCGGCGGAATTGTGGACGCTTCGGCCGCCAGCGCGTTCACGACTGGCCGCCCGGCGCTCCCGATGCTATATAATGATATTGGGAGGCCGGGATGGCACGTAGTCGATGAATGTGCGCACCGAGCCGCCTGCTGGCGTAGTCTCTTGAGTTCCGGGGGTTGATTCGACCAGTCATCTGTCCGTTGCCGGAAGGAGGTGTAGCATGTCTGGCATCCGCGTTGGCACAGTGACACACTTCTTCGACCACCTCAGTGTAGCCGTGCTTCAGCTCAGCCAGCCCGTTTCCGTCGGAGACACCCTGCATTTTCTGGGCCATTCCACGGATTTCAAGCAGGAGGTCTCCTCCCTTCAGATCGAGCACAAGTCGGTGACCGAGGGCAAGCCTGGCGAAGATGTCGCCATAAAGGTCGCCCAGCGCGTCCATCCCAACGACGCCGTATTCAAGGTCGAAGGAGAGTGATAGGCGGTCTTTTCCCCCGTCTGACCGCTGCTGAGGAAGCTCGCGACGCCTGGCGAAACTTGGCGCCTCTTAGGGCGCGTGTCCGAGTTTGGCCAGCGAGGTCAGGTAGTCCAGGAGCGGCCGAAGCTGCGCGGGCATTGTTGTCTCGGTGATGCTGATAGCCCGCGTCTGTTCCCTTGACGTAACCGTGATCCGATACTGGATGCTGTCCGGGATTACCCTGCTGGGCTCAGCCATCTCCGGTAATTCGAAGAAACGCGCGCTTTCAACTAGATTCTCCAGCTTCTGAGCCTCATCCGTCGGCAGGTCTGCCGTGTCCAGCATGCGCGCCAGCCGTATGCCGGCGAATCCCCCGCTCCGAACGAATTCAATCTTCATTCCGTGCGTCCGTTTTCGGGACTTCTTAACTCGCCTGATTGCCACCAAGAAGCGTCCTCAGCAATGCAGCAGCGGCGGGCAGGCATCCACTTGGCTGGGGCGTGGTCTGCGTCTGAACGCCCACTGTGATCCCCACCCCGTCCCAACCATAGGCTACCGCTTCCTGCTCCTGGCTTCCAGCCCCAAATAGCTGTCCTGCAACGTCGTGGGTCAAGTTGGCTGCGGCTTGGAAGTCCGTATTGCTGCTGAACTTGTCCCGGGCAGCCACGTACCAGATCTTGCCGGCCTTCTCCCAGGCATAACCACCTAGCGCTGCCGCGGTCAAATAGAACGCGTGGTTGGGGATCCCCGAGTTGATGTGCACTCCGCCGTTGTCTTCCGAGGTCTGCACGTAATCGCGCATGTGGCCCGGCTGCGGATCCTTGCCGAGTACCGGATCGTCATAGGCAGTCCCCGGCTGCTTCATGGATCTCAGCGCGACTCCCTTGACGCGGGACGTGAACAGTCCCTCACCGATCAGCCAGTCGGCTTCGGATGCTGTCTGGTTCTTCTGTCGCTGTTTCACCAGCGAGCCGAACACATCCGAGAAGGATTCATTCAACGCACCGGGCTGATTGCTGTAGTTCAAGTTCGAGGTGTACTGGGTCACGCCGTGCGTGAGCTCGTGGCCGATCACGTCCACGGCAATCGTGAAGCGGTTGAACAGACTTCCGTCGCCGTCACCATAAACCATTTGGCGTCCGTCCCAAAAGGCGTTGTCATAATCCTGTTGATAGTGGACGGTCGAATCGAGCCGCAGGCCGGTCCCATCCAGCGAGTCACGCTGGTAGGTTTCCCAATATAGGTCGTATGTCGCACCTGCTCCATCGTAGGCTTCGTCCACGGCCGCATCGCCGGAGGGGGCTGAGCCCTCGTCGCGCAGGAGCTGGCCTGGCAGGGTACTGCCGTGGTTGGCCGTGTAAACCCGGCGGCGCTTGCCGCCGACGGTCACCCTGGTCAAGTTGGCGCCGGCCTCAATCAGGGCCTGACGTTTGCCGCGCAGTTGGGCCGATCCAACGATGCCCACGAGCGCTGCCCGTTTTTCCGATGCGGTTCCGTTGCTGTACATGCTCTTGAACATGTGCGGCGGAATGATGCACTGCAGCGGCGCGAAGCGGATATTCATTCCTTTGCTCCTGCGATGACCCGAATGTCTAAGGTGTATCTGCATGGAACGCATGCATGTGGCAGATCGAGGCCCGACGACGCCGCGATAGTCTCTCGATAGTCCATTCAGCTTGCGGGTGTACGGGCCGCCGTGAGAATATTATCACGTTCCCAAACCAGTCTGCGAGCCGGGCTGTTTTCACCTAGCAGCGTCTCTAGCGCGCGGTTGAACGATTCCGCTTCGCCTGAAGTCAGGTACTCTATTGAACCCGAAAGGCCGGCGGGGTGGCTCAGTCCATGGCTCTCCAGCAGTCGTTGGGTTTGGCGCGCAACCGCCGGTGCCGGGTCGATTACTCGCACCCCTTGCCCGACAATCTCCTCGATCAGAGGAATCACAAAAGGGTAGTGCGTGCAGGCCAGGACCACCGTGTCGATCTTGCGCCTCAGCATTGGCTGAAGGGCCTCCTCTAGGATGCCCCGCGTTCCCGGCCCGCTGAGATCCCCGTCCTCGATCTTCTGCACCAATCCCGGGCACGTGCTTTTCAGCAACTCCACGCCTGCCGCAAATCTCTCAACGACGGACGCATAGAGTTCACCCTGAAAGGTCGCAGGCGTCGCGAGAACCCCGACTACGCCCGACGACGTATGCTCAGCCGCCGGTTTGACCGCGGGCTCCATGCCCACGAACGGGATCTCCGGGTGCGCTTGTCGCAGGTACGTAAGCGCGGCCGCTGACGCCGAGTTGCATGCCACGACGATGATCTTTGCGTGACGCGAGAGCAGAAAACGAGTGATCCCTTCCGAGAAATCACGCACTTGCTTTAGGGGTCGCGGCCCATACGGGACGTGCCCCTGGTCGCCAATGTAGACCACTGACTCCTCAGGCATCGCGCTGCGGATCGCCCGTAGGACGGACAGGCCGCCTACGCCCGAGTCAAATATCCCGATCGGGGAATCCAAGTCCGTATTTCGGCTCATTTCTCCGTCCGGCTCGCCGCCTCCACAAATCCCTTGAAGAGCCGGCGCGTCGGTTCCATGTCAGTCAGCCATTCAGGATGCCATTGGACCGCTAATCCAAAGGGATGCTCCGGGAGTTCGATCGCCTCCACTAGGCCGTCTGGCGAGTAGCCGACTGCGCGCAGCCCAGGGGCGAGGTCCTTCAAGCCCTGGTGGTGGTGACTGTTGACCTGCAGCAGCGGTTCAGTCATCAGCTTGCCCACGTGGGATCCTTCTTCCAGCTTCACCTCATGAATCAGATCGTGGCGCATGTTGCCGGGATTGTCGTGCTTTAAAGCGCCCCGCACTTGATCGGGGATGTGCGTATACAGGGTGCCTCCAAGGCCGACGTTCACAACCTGGAAACCCCTGCAGATGCCGAGAAAGGGTTTGCCGTCTGAGGCCGCCTCTTGCAGAAGGCCGAGTTCCAGCTCGTCCCGGGCGGGATCGACCCCATCGACCCGCGGGTGAGGCCCAGCCCCGAAGCGTTCCGGCGCGATGTCGCCACCGCCAGAGAATAGGATGCCATCCAACCGCGCATAGACGGCTTGCCAATCCCCAGTTCCCACAAGATAGGGGACGACTACCGGTAGACCTCCTGCCTGGGCCACAGCCTCCAGGTACGCTTCGGTGAGCGCAACGATCTCCTGGTTGTATTCGTTCTTGGCTCTTCCGGCTGTCACTCCGATGATTGGACGCATCCCTTGCCTTTAAAGAGAAGGGCGCAGTTGCCTGCGTCCTTGGCTTTCCAAATTATTCGAATTTCTGCTTCAAGCGGGCCGACTTCCCCGTGCGGCCGCGCATGAAATAGAGTTGGGCGCGCCGCACCTGGTTGCGCCGCTCCACGACCACCTTCTCGATCCGGGGTGACCGTAGCAGGAACGTGCGCTCCACTCCGACGCCATTCGACGCCATCCGGCGGACCGTCATGGCGGCTTCGTTGCCGCCCTTGCGCAGGCGAATGACCGTACCACGGAATTCCTGGATGCGCTCGCGATCGCCTTCCTTGATCTTCACGTGAACATTGACCGTATCGCCGGTTCGCATTTCCGGGATGTTTTCATTGACTGGGGCTAGGGCGGCCTTGGACAGATCTGCCATGATTGCTGTTCCTCGATACTTGTATTTTGAGCTCTCGGCCGGTCCGGCACGGCTCAATTTGTGCGTGGGTCGGTTCCCGGCGCGACCGGAGATTATAGCATCCCCCCAAGCGGATCACAAGGTTTGTCGTCACCCCTTGGGCTGGGCACAGGAAGCGTGCCCCGGGAAGCCCCGCCGGCGCAGCCTCGCTAAGTGTATTTGCGGATCGCCAGGACAGCGTTGTGCCCGCCGAAGCCAAAGGCGTTGCTGATGGCCAGGTTGATCTTTGCATCTCGAGCCTTGTTGGGGATTACGTCCAGATCACATTCTGGATCGGGCGTCTGGTAGTGGATGGTGGGAGGCAGTATCCCGTCCCTGATCGCCTGGACGCAGAACAGCACCTCCAGGGCACCCGTTGCGCCCATCATGTGCCCCGTCATAGACTTCGTCGACGAGACCGGGATGCTGCTCGCCAGGTGTCCAAAGGCTCCCCGGATCGCCTTTGTCTCCGAAAGGTCGTTCAGCTGGGTCGCGGTGCCGTGGGCGTTGATGTAGCCTACGTCTTCCGGGTTGGCTCCCGCGTTCTGGAGGGCCAGCTTGATGGCCGCCGTGCCACCCTCCCCTTTCTCATGCGGGGCCGTGACGTGGAACGCGTCCGCGGTCGAGCCGTAGCCAGCCAGTTCGGCGTAGATGTGCGCGCCGCGTTGGCGGGCGTGGTCCTCTCGTTCCATCACGACCACGGCCGCGCCCTCACCCATCACCAACCCATCACGATTCTTGTCGAACGGCGCAGGCGTCATCGAGTAGTCGTCGTTCCGACGGGACATCGCGCCCACGCGGTCAAAGGCGGCCACGCCCACTGAGGTCACGGTCGACTCGGATGCGCCCGCGATAACCACGTCGAGAACATTGGAGCGGATCATCGTCATCGCCAGGCCGATGCCATCGGCTCCCGAGGCGCATGCCGATGCCACGGAAAGGCACGTCCCCTTGATGCCATGGTCGATAGCAATGAGTCCGGCGGCCCCGTTTGCCATCAGCATGGGAATGAGGAATGGACTGACCCGCCGGGGCCCTTCTGTGGCGACTGTCTCCACCGCCTCCTGGATCGAATGGAGACCACCGATGGCAGACGAGACAATAATGCCGATACGCTGTGCGTTGGCCTCGGTCACCTCGAGGCCGCTGTCTGCCAGGGCCTCGTTGGCCGCGACCGTGGCCAGCTGCTCGTAGCGATCGCGCCGGCGGGCCTCCTTGGCGTCCATGTAGTGTGCCGGATCGAACTTCTTGACCTCGCACGCGATCCGGACCTGCAAATTGGAGGCGTCGAACAAGGTGATTGGACCCACGCCGGACACGCCCGCGACGACATTCGCCCAGGTCTCCCACAGGTTCGAGCCGATCGAGCTGATGGCCCCCATGCCAGTGATCACAACCCGTTCCATTACAACTCCTCTAGATGGCTGCTTTGTAGCCGGATCCGGTCAGTATCGCCACGACCGGTTCACGGAGATCCGGCAGGGTTTCGTTCAGTGCCCGCCACACCAGCGCCGACGTAGGCTCTACATAAAACCCCAGTCTTGCCAGTGCGTCACGCCCGGGCAGGATTTCCGTCTCCGCCACGGCCACGAAACGTCCACCGCTGGCCTCTACCATTTTCAGGACGGCCTCAGCCCGCAGCGGGGTTCGAACACGCACGCCCTCGGCCACCGTGGGGCCCTCAGTCACCAGGTCGAGCCCGACCAGCCCAACTTCGAACAATGCAGCCAGCGGAGCGCAGGCTGCCGCCTGGACCCCGATCAATGCCGGAAGCTCGCCTATCCGCCCTGCCGCTTGCAGCGCGACAAAACCGCGCCCAAGCCCGAGTAGCAATCCACCCTGGCCTGCAGGAACAATCACCGCACCCGGGGCTGATCCGAGCTGATCCACGATCTCATACGCGCACGTGGCGTAGCCTTCGAGATTATGAGGCAGGTAGGCATGGCTGGCGTAGGCCGCCCCGTCGTCTGCCGCCTTCAGCGCGGCTTGGGCAGCCGCGATCCGGGGCCCTGGCACTCCAATCAGCTCGGCGCCGTAGGCCTCGATCTGTTTTCGTTTCAGCCCAGACGTCCCGTCTGGGGCAAAGACTCGCGCTTTGATGCCCGCCCGCGCCGCGTATGCCGCAAACGAAGCCCCGGCGTTGCCGGAAGAGTCTTCAACCGCCTCCTTCACCCCGCGCGAAAGCAAGAAAGAAACCAGCATCGCGCTTCCGCGGTCCTTGAAGGAGCCGGATGGATTTGAGTATTCGCACTTGAAGTACACGCTGCGCCCCGCAACGTCAGCTGGAAGGAGAGGCGTGTTGCCCTCTCCCAGCGACACGGCATTCCCAGATCCCCCGTAAGGTGTGACGTAGCGCCACACGCCTGCTGCCGCGGGATCCAGCTCCCGCCACGTCAGACGTTCTTGCTCGTCGAAGAGACCCCCGCATGCCGGGCAACGGTACGGTGCCCCGACGTCCGGGTATTTTCTTCCGCAGTTGAGACAGGCGACCGCCATCACTCACCCGGCTTGGGAGTGTAGTCGCCTTCCACCCACTCGGCCCCCGTCAGGCTCACCTCTTTCTTCCAGACCGGCACGATCTCCTTCAGCCGGTCGATGGCATAACGAGCCGCGTCAAAAACGCCATCGTCCCGGTGTGCAGCCGTGCAGGCGATCAAGACCGTGGGGGTTAGCGGCTCAAGCTTCCCAATCCTTTGGACGATCGCGATCCCTTCGACGACTGGCCAACGTTCCCGGATCTCTTCTGCAACCTGTCGCATCTTCTGCTCTGCCATGGGCACATATACCTCATACTCCAGGTAGACGGTCTCGTGGGCCGGCTCGCGGGCCGTAATGGCGCGCACCATGCCGGTGAAAATGGCAGCCGCGCCGGTGCTGGGCAGAGTGATCCGCTTCAGGAGGTCGTTCAAATCGATCTCAGATTCGGTGATGGCGATGACAGTGGGAAAAGGCATCTGTGTCTACCGGCCGCGATCCAGGCGGATCAGGACCAGGCTGGCCTGAAACCTTGGTATTCTCGGACGATGTGAAGGCTGCGGTTATCCGCCACTCACGGGTGGGAATAGGGCGACCTCGCCATTCGGCGGAATGATGTCCTCGTCAAATGCGTACTGGCGATTGATCGAGATCACCACAGTTTCTAGCGGAACCTTCAGGTTCGGATATTCCTGGCCCAGTTGGGCCTTCAAACCTCTGACGTCCAGTCCGTCGGGGACATTCAACTCCAACTCCCTGGCCCCGGCACGGTCACGCAAGGTTGCGAACAAAAGCACCTTTACCTTATTCATTGATCACATCGCCCGACCGTCCGCCGTGCTTCTCCAGCAGCCGCACGTTCTGTATCCGCATGGTCTTCTCTGCCACTTTGGCCATGTCGTAGATCGTCAGGGCTGCCACGGAGACAGCGGTCAGGGCTTCCATTTCCACACCGGTCTTTCCGGTCGTCTTGGCCGTTGCAGTGATCACCACGCCAGGAAGGCTGTCATCGAGCGCGAGATCGACCTGGACATTGGTCAGCGGCAGCGGATGGCAGAGTGGAATGAGCTCCCAGGTCCGTTTGGCAGCAGCGATGCCGGCAATTTGAGCCACTCCCAGCACGTCGCCCTTCTTCATGTCACCGGCCCTAATAAGATCCAGTGTCGACTGCTGCATCCGCACTTCGCCCCTGGCAACCGCCGTCCGGGCCGTGTCGGCCTTCTCGCTTATGTCGACCATTCGGGCGTGCCCGCCGGCGTCAATATGCGTGAGTTTTGGTGGCATAGACGAATTATAACCGGCAGCAGTGAGCCTATCCCAGCGTGCAGCCTGAGCCGGGCAGACCTCGCTGAATCCCAAATGATATAATCGCGGCCTCGATGGAAAATCCCCTGGCACGCGGCACCAACTACAAGGTCCACACGCCCGTCTACGAAGGGCCGCTCGATCTGCTCCTGGACCTTATCGAGCGGGCGGAGCTGGATATCACCGCCCTGTCGCTCGCCATGGTCACCGATCAGTACCTTGACTACATCCATGGATTGGAGCAAAAGGACGCCAACGAAATCTCGGCCTTCCTTGTCATCGCCGCGCGGCTGCTGCAGATCAAGTCGGAAGCCCTGTTGCCGCGACCGGCCGTGCGGGAGCCCGGCGAAGAAGACCTCGGCCAGTCGCTGGTCGATCAATTGAGGCTGTACAAGCGCTTCAAGGAGATCGGCGTTTGGCTGGATGCCCGTCAGCAGGCCGGATTGCATACTTACCTCCGGGTCGCCCCTCCGCCCAAGATCGAGCCAAAGCTCGATCCTTCGAGCTTGACCCTCGAGGCGCTTCTCGCAGCGGCGCAGTCCGCGTTTGCTCGCCTGCCGGACAGGGAGCCGTTGGCCAGCGTGATCGCGGCGCCGAGGATCACGATCCGCGAGAAGATCGATTTGATTGCCAAGACCCTAAGAGAGATCGAGAGCGCCTCGTTCCGGAGCCTGCTCGGGGAAACCCCATCCCGCCTCGAGATCGTTGTGACGTTCCTCGCCCTGCTCGAACTCGTCAAGCGCTTCCGGGTGCAAGCCTCTCAAGAATCGCTCTTCAGTGATATTCGCATGGACCGTCTTCAGGATTGGGGTGAGGACGAGCAAATCGATCTGGAGTTCGAGTAACTGACCTGTCCGCGTCAGCGCGACCAAAGGCGTTGCCCTACCCACAAGGCAGCGGCCGCCCCCGTGCCATCGAAGAGCAGCACGTCCAGGATGGATGGATGCCGACCGGCGACGAACGATTGATGGAACTCGTCCGTGGCCGCGTAGACCAGTGCCAGCAGCCAGGCCTGCCAGGTGCGGCGCCGATCGAGTTTGAATCCGCGCCGGTATGCCAATCCGAGCAGGCCGTAGCCTAGAAAGTGGCCAGCTTTCTTCACCACGTAGTCCAACGATCCAAAATTGGGCAGATCGCTGCCTGTCTGCGCTGAGAGGAAGAATATCGTGGCCATGATGACGATCGCGAGCCCCCATTGCGAGATGAATCCCAGGAATTTCTGCATCCGGGCATTGTACTCTGACCCAAACCGCGGGACTCGGCGGAGTCGCTTCGCTTGGCGTGCCCAGGGGATCGTTCAGACTCGGTGGTTCGGGTTCCGGCCCCGGTCTTTCGTCGACCGGCACGGGACTGGCGTTATACTTATTTCGGATTCCGGGCGTCAAAATGAACAAAAGACTCTCACTGGGGCTGGCGGGCCTGGGAGTGCTTGCGGCGGCTCTTGCATGCTACAGGGAGACGCCGGCTTCGACGTCGCCCGCCGCGATCTCGACGATTGTTGCGGCCACCAGGCGCGCCATCACGCCGCCATCGCCAACTGCCACGCTGCTGGCCCCCACCCCTGCCCCAACCCTACCGGCACCCACGCCCACCCCGACACGAATCAACTTCCTGGCCGGCGCGACGACCGGCGTGGTCAATGGCCCAATCGGGCCGGATCAAACCCTATCGTACATTCTCCAGGCGGGTCAGGGGCAGCCAATGCTGGTCCAGGTCGTGTCACCCCAGAAGGATGTCACGCTTTCCATCCAGACCCAGGGCGGTACCTCGCTGCTTAGTCGTTCCGCGAAGCAGTCATCCTGGAAAGGCACGTTGCCCCAGACCGAGGACTATATAGTCACACTCTACGGCGGGGCCTCGACCCAGCCATACACCCTGATGATCGAGATCGTCTCGCAAATCAGTTTCGCCAAAGGCACGGACTCGGCAAAGATAAGCGCACATGCGCCGGCTGGCTATGGCGTGGCGTACACCGTGTTTGCCTTGAAGGATCAGAAAGTTGACGTCGAACTCTACGGCGTGGGCACAAATGCCACACTCACGGTCTGGGGGTATGCAGACGGGCAGACCTATTTGAAAGCCGCCGCCAACAAGACCAACTTCACTTTTACGGCGCCGATGACGCAGGACTACATCCTCCAGATAGACCCGAAGGGCAGCCAAGCCCTGGATTACACCATCTATGTGAAGATCCAGTGAGCACAACGACCGCGCCCAACGCACTCTTAGAATCTGAGTTTACGGGTGTCCATTGACAAATCGGCTCGGCGGCGAAAACTCCCCCTACCTGCTGCAGCACGCGTCCAATCCGGTTGACTGGTATCCCTGGGGCGACGAGGCCCTGGCAAAGGCGCGCGCGGCCGACAAACCCATCTTCCTGAGCATTGGCTATGCGGCGTGCCACTGGTGCCATGTGATGGAGCACGAATTTTTTGAGGATCCCGAGACTGCCGCCATCCTCAATCAGAATTTCGTCTCGATCAAAGTCGATCGCGAGCAAAGGCCCGACCTGGACGCGATCTACATGCAGGCCACGACAGCCCTGACCGGGTCAGGCGGCTGGCCGATGTCGCTGTTCTTGGCGCCGGATCTTCGGCCCTTCTATGCCGGCACCTATTTTCCCCCGGGCCGCCGCTACGGGTTGCCGGCCTTCAAGGAGGTGCTGCGAGGCGTCGCCGAGGCCTGGCAGCATCATCGGGAGGACGTGATCGGCGTCGCGACGAAGGTTGCCGGGATGCTGCAGGCATCAGCTCAACGGCAACCGGGCGAGGCTTTCACGGAGCAGACGCTCGACCAGGCGACCGCGGCGCTGCTCAAGTCCTACGACTGGGAAAACGGCGGCTGGGGCAGTGCACCCAAATTCCCTCAACCCATGGCGATCGAGTTCCTGCTTCGCCGCTCCCAGATCGCCGGCCAGTCGAACGAATTGATGCGGGCTGCGTCACATACTCTGCGCGCCATGGCTCGGGGCGGCAAGTATGACGTGGTGGGAGGCGGCTTCTCCCGCTATTCAACGGATGTAGCCTGGCACGTTCCTCACTTCGAGAAAATGCTCTACGATAACGCGCAGCTTGCCCGCACCTATCTGCATGCCTGGCAGGTCATTCGTGAGCCTCTATTCGAACGAGTTGTTGGCGAGACCCTCGATTTCGTCCTGCGGGCACTGACGGACTCCATCGGCGGCTTCCACTCTTCCCTGGATGCCGACTCTAATGGCGAAGAAGGCGCTTTCTACGTTTGGACAAAGGACGAGATCCAATCTGCCCTGGGTGAGGCTAATCAGTTCGAGCTCTTCGCCACCGCGTACAGCATAACCGAACCCGGCCACTGGGAGGGTCGCACCGTTCTTCAACGCGCCCTTGACGACGTCTCCCTGGCAGCCCGCTTCGGACCGGATCCGAAAGAAGTCGCCGGCAACCTCGCTGCGTGCCACAGGATCTTGTTGGAAACTCGCTCCGCCCGGGCGCGCCCGACGACCGACGACAAAGTGCTCACGTCCTGGAATGGTCTGATGTTGCGGACTCTCGCCGAGGCCGCGACCGCACTTGGTGAGACTTCGCGAAGGCAACGCTACCTGGATGCGGCTACGCGCAACGCGGCCTTTCTCCTCCAAGATGTGCGTCCCGCGGGCCATCTTCGGCATAGTTGGCGCAAAGGCCACGTTGGAGCCGAGGTGTTTCTGGAAGACTATACCAGTCTGATCTTAGGTCTGCTCCAGCTCTACCAGGCGGACTTCAACGTCACCTGGTTCAGCATGGCACGCGGCCTCGCCGATGAAATGCTCGCGTCCTTCTCCGATTCGGATGCAGGGTTCTTCGACACCCCTAAAGACGCGCAGACCCCGCTGGTCCGGCCGCAGGATCTGCAGGACAACGCTACCCCCTCAGGGAATGCCATGGCGGCGGAAGCACTACTGGCACTGGCTGATCTGGACGGCGCGGCCCGCTATCGAGACGCAGCCGAGACCGCGCTGAGACTGGTGGCGGCACCCGCTTCCAGCTATCCGACTGCCTTCGCGCACTGGCTCTCGGCTGCCGATCGCGCTTTCAGGGGCGGGCAACAAGCGGCCATAATCTACTCAGACGGCGTGCCACCCACCGCCCTACTGGTGTCGTACGGAGACACTATCGGCCGAATTTGGTGCTGGCAGCCTCGACTTACCCTCCCGCTCCAGGTTCCCCAGCCTTGCTGGAGGGCCGCCTCATGCAGGCGGGCAAAGCGACCGCATACGTCTGTCGGGATTTTGTGTGTCACCTACCCGTCACAGCACCCGAGGAACTTGAGAAACAGATCTAAATCAAGAGGCCCTCCTTCGGGAGAGCCTCTTGATTTCTCTACGTTTTCTTGTCCTGGTCTTTAGGTGGTTCCTGTTGCGCGTTCTCATCCTTGCCGCTCAGCCCATCCCGGAAACTGCGAATACCCTTCCCGAGCTCGCCGGCAATCTTGCCAATCCGGCCCGGGCCAAAGAGAAGGACGACAATGATCAAGACGATGAGAAGCTCTGGAATGCCGATGTCACCGAACCTCATGGTTGCTCCTTCGCATCGACTTTACCACAATCAGCGGAAACCCGCTATTCGGCAAGGCGCACGCCCCACCGAGGCCTGTGACTAGGAGTTGCGGCCCCAGATGAGACCTTCGATGAATCGCATGATGCGCAGGAAGGCAGAGCGAATAGGTGCCCACGAGCGGTATCGCTCGACGTGCACCGAGCCTTCGGTTGGCAGGGGTCCGGTCCATTCTGCAGTCAGGGCACCCCATGTCAGCCCCGCACCGAATCCGACCATGACGAGCTTATCACCGACTTTGATCCTGCCCTTTTCCAGAGCTTCGACCGTCGCGATCGGTATGGACGCCGTTGACGTATTCCCGTATCGGTCCACATTGATCACAAAGCGTTCGATCGGCATTTTGAGATACCGTGCCGCGGTCGCAATGATCCGGTAGTTGGCCTGGTGCGGGATGATCCACTGCACGTCCTTCGTGGTCAGTCCGGCGATCTCGAGCGCCTCCTTCGCAGCCTGCCCCATCACACGCGTGGCAAATCGAAACACCTCGTTTCCGTCCATGTGGATGTAGTGCTGACCATCGTGAACGGTGGCTTCGGTGGCCGGATTCCGGCTGCCGCCGCCCGGCAGCGAGAGCAGGTCGGCGCCGGAGCCGTCCGAGTGCATGACAGCAGACAGGACCCCTCCGGGACGATCACTTGCCTGCAGCACAAAGGCGCCCGCGCCGTCCCCGAACAGTATGCACGTGCTGCGATCCTGCCAATCCACGAAACGGGAGAGCGTCTCTGCGCCCACCACGAGCGCGCTGCGGATAGCCCCGCTGCGGATCGACTGCGCCGCCATATTGAGGGCGAAAATGAACCCGGTGCAGGCCGCCAGCAGATCGAATGCGCCGGCGCGGCTGGCCCCAAGTTGATCCTGGATCAAGCACGCGGTCGCCGGAAAGATGAATTCAGGCGTGGAAGTTGAGCAAATGATGAGATCAAGGTCAGTGGGTTTCAGATTGGCGACCGCGAGCGCCTTCAACGCGGCCTTTACGCCCAGCGTCGACGGGAACTCGTTTTCGCCCGCAATGTGGCGCTCGCGGATTCCGGTGCGCTCCCAGATCCACTTGTCATTTGTGTCGACCCGTTTTGCCAGATCATCGTTGGTGAGAACGGCATCGGGCACAGACATTCCCCAGCCGGTGATATGTGCGTATGGCATGACATTACCTTCTTGAAGTCCATGGGCATAAGTGGGTGCACCATGCTCGTGGACATCCGAATTCAGTCTTTGAATCGGCTCAGGATGAGGGTCGCGTTGTGTCCACCGAAGCCGAACGAGTTGGACATCACATGGATCGGACTTGCCGGACGCGGTTTGTTGGGCACATAGTCCAGGTCGCAGTCCGGATCCGGGTTTTCATAGTTGATCGTGGGCGGCAGAACGTGCTCGTTCAGCACCTGGACGCATGCGACGGCTTCTAGCGAGCCAGAAGCGCCGAGCAAGTGGCCCGTCATCGACTTGGTGGAGGAGATCGGCACCCGGTACGCCGCCTCACCGAATGCCGTCTTGACCGCCGCCGTCTCGCTCTTATCGTTCAGGCGCGTGGAGGTGCCGTGAGCGTTGATGTAACTGATATCCTCCGGACGCAACCCCGCATCCGCCAGCGCCAGGCGCATTGCCAGAGCCGCGCCAGCGCCGTTCTCCACCGGCGCCGAAATATGGTAGGCATCGTCCGAGGCACCGTAGCCTGTGAACTCACACAAAATCGAGGCTCGCCGGGCGCGCGGAAATCGAGGACTCTAGCACCAGCATGCCGGCGCCCTCCCCCATCAGGAATCCGTCCCGGTCCCGATCAAATGGACGTGAAGCGCGCTCAGGATCGTCGTTCCGCGTAGAGAGCGCCGTCATGGCATTCAGGCCGGCCATGGCCAGCGGAACGATCGAGGCCTCCGACGAGCCGACCAGCATGATATCCGCCGCGCCTTCTGCGGATCATCGACGCGGCCTCGCCCAGGGCATTTGTTCCGGTTGCGCAGGCAGTCGCCAGCGACATGTTGGGCCCCCGCGCACCTGTCCGGATAGCGAGGATGCCCGCCGCGCTATCCGAGATCATCATCGGGATCAGGAACGGACCCACCCGGTCAGCACCTCGCTGCAGGTAAAGATCGTAGCTCTCCAGTATGCGTAGTGATCCCACCGATGCCGGTACCAATGATGATTCCGACCCGATCCCGATTGGACGCATCGATCTTGAGACCGGCCTGCTCGATCGCTTCCTCGGCGGAGGCGAGCGCAAACTGGGCAAAGCGGTCCATCTTGCGCGCCTCCCGCGTGCCGAACCGTCCCACAGGGTCAAATCCCTTTACCTCGGCGGCAAAGCGCGTCTTGTGCTGACTGGCATCGAAGTGGGTGATCGGCCCCGCGCCGGATTTCCCGGCCAGCAGTGCGCTCCAGGTTTCCTTCACGTTCAGTCCCAGCGGGCTGACGCATCCCAGGCCGGTCACAACAACTCGCGTTCGCATACGGTCTCCTAAAAAAGTAGGACAAGAGGGCATCTTGTCCTACACGTAACTGAAGTTAATAACACAAAGCGGCTAATTCCGATACGCCGGTCGTGTCAGGACGGACAGCGTATTCCACGCTTGCTGCAGGTGCATGCGGTCATGGTCCGCCATGAAACCGACGACTTCCATGAAATTCGTGGGGCCAAAGATCGCATGGCGCGCCGGCTTGGACCAGATCTCATCCGGCAGATCCCTCAGCCGGTTGATCGTCTCCATCCGCGCCGCTGCCAGTTCACGCAGCGCGGCGGGGCCATCCTCGGTGAGATACCGGCGCTGTTTGGCCCATACGGCCACGTCCGGGCGCGGTACAAAGGGTTCGCTGTCCGCAATCAGCCGGGCGATCTGCTCGTGGTGCACCTCACGCTCCGTGTCACGCAGGTGACAGACCAATTCGATCAACGCCCAATCGTCCTGGGATGGCTCGGTCGTCCACAATAGACGCGTGAGATCAAGGGTCAAGCCGTGCAGGACGGCAGGCGTTGCCTCCAGCAGGGCAGAGATCGCATCCCTGGTTGTCAGCGCCTGTACGTAGGGCGTGAGTTGCGCGCCTTGGAGCCAGGATCTAAGGGCGCCCAGATCACCCTGCATGCCTGTAGCCACGGCTACTGCGATCTTCTCGCTAGACTGGGATTCGGGACGGCCCGCCCCATTGACATGGTAGGTGGGCAAGCCCAAGGCCTGCGCAGGCACGAGATCTCGCTGCTCGTCATTGCCTGCCATCAGTATGGGGCGGTCCGGCCAACCCAGCCGCCCAATGAATTCGGCAAAAAAGGCAGGCTGACTCTTTGTGAAGTGAAAGGTCTCGAAGGATGAGATCAAGTCAAACTGCGCGGGATCCAGCCCAGCCCAACGGACCCGCTCGAGCGTAGCCTGGCGTGGAAAAACGGGATCGGTTGCGATCGCCAGTTGATGCCCCTGGGCCGCGGCCCAGTCCACAAGCTCACGCGCCGCGGGCCGGATCCTGGTCACGGCCTTGAGTGTCGGAAATACCGAGGCATAGAAGTCCTCGATCCCATGGCGCAGCTTTTCTTTGGGTATCGCGAGTCGCGGGTAGAAGTCGTCCTCAAAAACCTGCTGCAGTGTCCGGGATGGATCTCGATTTGCCAGCATCAACTTTATCGCAGACATCAGCGCCGCCATCAGGTCGGCAGACGGAACTTGCGCACTGAGGTGGTCCGCCAGCGCCTGGTAGTAGGTCGGCAGGAAGACATCCGTGTTTGTCTCGAGCAGCGTGTCGTCCAGATCTAGCAGAAGTGTGATGGTCATACGATAATCATTGGGTGCTGGAGGTGGGGCCCTATGGTTTCACAACGAAACCCGAAGGCAGCGGGTGGCATTCCCCGCAGCCGATTTCTGGCTCGCGCACCGAACGTCGCACCTTCTCGCAGTACGCCGAGACTTGGACGCGCCTCTGAAGCAAGGCCGAGATCGGCCGGCTGACAGTACCGCGCAGCTTCATGAATTCGCAGGCGTTGGCTTGCTGGATCGTCGGCACCGGACAGGTTGCGCAGAGGTCCCGGCTCCAGCGTTCGCCGGAGTCCTGGAGCAGGCGGCACTCTTCATCGTTTCGCCCCCGGAAATAGTTGCCGTAGAAATAGCTGCACTCCTTGCCGGCAGGCGTACGCATTATTGACTCTGAGTCCTACTGGGAGCCACGTCGCGCAGCGTCACACGCACCGGTATCGAGTGCGCAACACCCGGTCCCGTCTGCGGCGCGCGGCCGCGAAAGCCGTCACACCCGCGTTACGTACTCACCGCTCCGCGTATCGACCCGGATCGTGTCGCCGACCTTAACAAATTGGGGCACTTGCACTTCGAGTCCCGTCTCCGTCTTCACCTTCTTCGATACGCCAGTGGCAGTGTCACCCCGCACGGCCACTTCAGCCTCTTTTACCTTGAGATCCACCGATGTCGGCAGCTCAACATCCAGCGGTTGGCCCTTGTAGAAGGTGAGTTTCACTTCCATGCTCGGCTTCAGGTACATGGCATCGTCGCCAAGAATGTCCGCCTTGATGGCAGGCTGCTCGAAAGTGTCATTGTCCATGAAATGATAGAACTCGCCGTCCCCGTACAGATATTGTACGTTGTGGAAGTCAAGCCGCACGTCCAGGACGCGGTCGCCTGATTGGAAAGTCTTGTCAATGTTCGCGCCGGTCTGCAAGTTCCTTGCTTTGACCCGGATGGAGGCGTTACCTCTCCCTGTTTTGTTGTGACTGTACTCAAGTACTTTGAAGAGTGATCCATCGAGCTCAAAGGTCACGCCCTTACGAAGATCGTTCACGTCGATCATTACAGATTCCTCAACTCTTTTCTGGATTTTCCCCGCGCGCCTCAGGTGTTCTCCCGAGGCCGCGGCAGCGCAGGCATTGGCGGCAGCCTGAGAGCCGCCCGATTATACTACGGCTTTTCGATGACCTGCCTCGGCGCCCGGATCCTCCCTGAGGAGCTGGACGGCATGCTCCAACGCCGGAAGTACCACCTCGAGATTCTCGAGGGCGGCCTCGGGGCTGCCCGGCAGGTTCATAATCAAAACTCGGCCCCGTATACCGGCCCTCGCCCGCGAAAGCATTGCATGGGGTGATTTGGCAACGCTGGCAGCGCGCATGGCCTCGGTCAGACCGGGCGCCTCCCGTTCGATGACCGCAAGCGTCGCTTCCGGGGTGACGTCGCGCCGCGCAAATCCCGTTCCACCGGTCGTAAGGATGATATCGGCCACGGCTTCATCAGCCCAGTGGGCCAGCTTTTCGCGCAGCGCTCGCGGGTCGTCCGGCAGGATCTCTTGTCGCGTGACCTCCCAACCCTTGGAACGGACGAGTTCAACAAGCCGCGGCCCCGACGCGTCGGGACGTTCGCCACGCGCCGAACGGTCCGAAACGGTCAACACCGCAAAGCGCAGGCTCACTCGGCCAGGTCCTTGGCGTACAGATAATCGTCGTCCAGGTGGCGCCAGCCAATCGCCTCATAATGGCGCATGGCGCCGTCGTTTCCCACCCTCACGATCAGGTAGCACCGAATGCAGCCTTTCTGGCGCAGCCGGGCCTCAAGCTCGCGCATCAGCCTCGAGCCAATTCCTTGACGGCGAAAGCTCTCCGCAACGGCCAGGTGATAGACGTGCCCGCGTCGCCCGTCGTAGCCGCCGATGACGGTTCCGACCAGCTCGGCACCGGCCTCGGCAACAAGGAACAGGTCGGGGTCACGTTCGAGCTTCTTCTGGATCTCCGCCGGAGCATCCGAAGGTCCCACTCTGACACCCTCCCCGGCAGTGTTCCAGAGCTCTAGCGCCCGCGCGTAATCCTCCGGGTAGCGAAACTCACGAATTGAGATCGGGATCATCAGGGGGAATGTGAACGATTGCGGAGAACGCGGATCAGATCGTCCGGCATGAAGGGCTTGAGCAGGAAGTCGTCGGCTCCGTGCCGCAGGCACTCGTCGCGAACGTTGAGACCTGAGATCATCACAACCCGCAGCTTGTCCTCGCCCTCCGAACGCCGGATCGCGTCCAGGACGTCGAGGCCGCTCTGATTGGCCAGCAGGAAATCCAGGATCAGTAGATCGGGCTGCTCCCGGCCAACAGCTGCCACCACATCCTCTTCTGGATCGAGGGCTGTGACTTCAAAGCCATCCATGGTCAGGAGCGTGGCCAGCAGCCTGACCATGGTGGGATCATCTTCGGCGAGAACGATTCTTTCCATTCGCCCGGGATTTCGCGCGGTATTTCTTGCCTGTATCGGCCGCCGACCTGGACTTGGCTTGGGGCGGGGCTGGCTCGAGCGCCGCCTTCAGCACGTCGTCCATCGTCTCAACGGGAATAAATTCCATGGAGTTCTTGATCTCGTCGGGCACATCCTCCAGGTCATACTTGTTGCGCTTCGGCAGCACCACGGTCTTCAGACCATTGCGGTGGGCCGCCAGGACCTTCTCCTTGACCCCGCCGACTGGCAGAACCTGACCCCGCAAGGTGATCTCGCCGGTCATCCCAAGATGCGGCTTTACCTTGCGGCCTGTGATCAGGGATACCAGGGCGGTCGCCATCGTCACGCCGGCCGAGGGACCATCCTTGGGCGAGGCGCCTGCCGGTATGTGCATGTGCAGGTCGCTGCGTTCGAAGAATTCGGCCGGGATCCCGAACGAATCGGCCCGTGAGCGCACGAATGAAAGCGCGGCCCGGGCAGATTCCTGCATCACGTTGCCGATCGAGCCAGTGATCTGGAATCCGCGCCCGCCGGGCATGCGCGTCGCTTCCACAAACAAGACGTCCCCGCCAAACGGCGTATAGGCCAGTCCCGGAACGATCCCGGGCACCGACGTGCGTGTGTTGAGTTCCTCGGTCGGGAAGTACGTCGGTCGCTCCAGGAATTCCTCCACCAGCGCCGGCATGATCTCGAACTTCTCGTCTTTCCCCTCGGCGATGCGGGTCGCAGCCTTGCGGCAGATGGCGCCGATCTTGCGCTCCAGGTTGCGGACGCCGGCCTCCCGCGTGTAATCGCGGATGATTCGTTGCAGCGCCTCTTCACTGAACTCCACTTCTCCGGGCCGTAACCCATTCTCCCGGATCTCGCGTGGGATCAGGTAGCCTTTCGCAATTGCGATCTTTTCGTTTTCGGTATACCCGGAGAGGTAGATGACCTCCATCCGGTCATACAGCGGCCCCGGTATGGTTTCGGGAGTGTTGGCGGTCGTAATGAAGAAGACCTGCGAGAGATCAAACGCCACCTCCAAGTAGTTGTCTCGAAATTCGTTGTTTTGCTCTGGGTCCAGGACTTCCAGCAAGGCTGACGCGGGATCGCCGTGGAAATCGAAGGTCAGCTTGTCGACCTCGTCCAGCATGAAGATGGGATTCTTCGACTCGATCCGCCGCAGCGATTGGAGGATGCGCCCCGGCAGCGCGCCAATGTACGTGCGCCGATGTCCTCGAATTTCCGCCTCATCCCGGACGCCACCCAACGATGCCCGGATGAACTTGCGCCCCATGGCCCGGGCGATCGATTGACCCAGCGAGGTCTTTCCAACGCCTGGCGGTCCGATGAAACACAGGATCACCCCTTCGCGTTCGCGCCGGATTAGGTCCGCTGAAGGCTCCTTGAATTCGTCCTTGCGCTCCAGCCGAAGTTTGCGAACCGCAAGGAACTCAAGAATGCGGTCTTTGACGTCCTCCAACCCGTAGTGATCGGTATTGAGGATCTCACGAGCGTGGGGTATGTCCAGGTTATCGTCGGTCGACTTCGACCAGGGTAAAACAACCAGCCAATCCAGGTACGTCCGGATGACCCCATATTCGGCCGCCGCACTCGGCAGGCGGGAGAGCCGATCGAGCTCCTGGCGGGCCTGTTTATCGGCCTCCGGAGGCATCTTGGCGTCATCGATCTTCTTCCTCAACTCCTCGATCTCGGCCGCCTGCTGGTCCTTCTCCCCCAACTCCTTTTGGATCGCCTTCATCTGCTCGCGCAGGTAGTACTCACGCTGGACCTTTTCGATCTCTCCGCGAGCCTCATTTTGGATCTTCTGCCCCAGAGTAAGAACTTCGGCCTCGCGGACGAGCAGCCCGACGAGCTTGTGAAGTTTCTCGGTCACCGAATCGATCTCAAGGATCTCCTGTGCATCCTTCAGCTCGATCCGCTGGAAGTTGGCGATCGTGTAGACCGTCTGAAGTGGATTCTCGAGGGATGTGATGGAGGTGACCAGCTCCTCCGGGAAGGACGGGATCATCTGTGTGATCTGCTGGAACTGATCCCGCGCATTCCGAGCCAGGGCATCGATCTCGAGTCCTTCCTCCACCGTCTCCGGGGCCAGCTCGATCTTTGCCTTTAGGTAGGGCTCCTCGGACACGAAATCGACCAACCGGAATCGATCCATGCCCTGTACCAGCAGCCGCACGGTCCCATCGGGGGCGCGCAGCAGGCGGTGGATCGTGGCGATCACGCCAACCTTGTGCAGATCCTTGGGGCCGGGTGTCTCCAATTCAGGATTCGTGGCCGCCACGAGTTCCCACCAGCTTGTCCGACCCGACAACATCGTCCACCAGTCGAATGGAGCGCGCCTGGCCCACCGTCAGCGGAACGGCCGTCTGTGGATAGACCACCACGCCCCGCAGGGGCAGGATCGGCAGTACGTCCGGATACTTGGGGTGCTCGGCCGCCGAATCCTGGGCTTCGCCGGAACCCTCGGCGTTGCTAATACCCGGCAGGACTGACGGGACGAACAGTTTCAACTCCTCGTCAGCCTGTCCGATCCAGTCCATCAGCTCGGCCATGCTGGTTTGCCAGCGGGAAGCGGGCATCTACGCCTCGATCTTCACGTTCGTGCTCTTTATTTTCGGCATCTTCACAATCAGGAAACCATCCTTGTATTCGGCCGCCGAATGATCCAGATCAACGGGACCCGGCAGCGCGATTGCCGTCGAGAATCGGCCAAAATGGATCTCCATCTGATGATAGGCGCGGCGCTCGCCCACGTCCGGCCGCTGGCCAGAGATGAGTAGCGCGCCGTTATCATAGAGGACTTCAAAGTCGCCCTCGCGCATGCCGGCCACCTCGAGGGTTACCACATAATCCGACTCAGTCTCACACACGTCCGTTGGCGGACTCCAAACTCCAGTCGTCACCTGCCAGCTAACGGTCTGCCGGCGCTCCTGAACCCTGGATGTGACCGACAGCGTTCCCGATCTCCGAATCACGGTGGTCATGTCCTGCTCCTTGCATCAGCAACGCCGATCAACTCAGCGCCTTCTTGGCTGCCTCGAGCACGGCGGCGTAGTCGGGTTCCTGCCCCAGCTGGGGCATGTATGCGACGTACACGATTTTTCCATCCCTGCCAACCACAAATACTGCCCGGCGCAGGATACGGCGCTCTTTGATCAGCACGCCGTATCGCTCGCCAAATTCGACGTTCATGTGGTCAGAGAGCGTCATGACCTGATCCACGTTGGCCGCGCCGCACCAGCGCTTTTGGGCGTACGGGAGGTCTGTGCTAATGACCTCGATCGCGATGTCCTTGCTCAGGGCTGCGGCCTCCTGGTTGAATCGGCGGGTTTCGCGGTCGCACACATCTGTATCAAGCGATGGAACGGCCGCAATGATGCGCACTTTCCCCGAGGTGTCAGCCAGGCCGCGGCACGAGGCCCAATCGTTGCCGTGGACGGTAAAATCAGGCGCCGCTGCACCTACCCTGACATCGTCGCCGACCACTGTGGCGTCTTTCCCGCCTACCTTTATCAATCCGAAACGTATTGTGGGCATAATTCTCCTTTTCTCGATCCTACCGATACATACAGCCGCCCCACGACGTCAAGAAGGTGATCGCGTCCCTCGTTTATCCCCAGCGCCCCTGGCGGGATTCGAACCCACAACCTCCTGCTTAGAAGGCAGTTGCTCTGTCCGTTGAGCTACAGGGGCGAATCCCTGTGAGTTTGAGCAACCGAGCCGCCTAGGCAGTTGCTCATTCCCAGACAAATTCTGGTGAACTCTAATAGAGTCTAGCAGGGTCAGCGAAATTCAGCAAGATAGCGCGGGCTCAGCCTCGTTTCAGCGCGTGTTCTAGGGCGATTGCCTGAGCGCTAGTTTCGATGATGCGGTACAACCTTTGTGACAACTAAAGTGCCACGTTTTCGCGGAGCCCGTGGTTCCGCCCCTGGCGCTTGCAACATGCCGCGATTGGCGCGACAATGTCTTTGAGTCCACGAGGGATTAGAGCATGTATATTGCGCGCCGTGCCGAGGAGAAAGTGTTGGACCGGGGAACCTTCTACTGCCCGAAGTGCAAAGCCTCAGAGGGATACCAGCGCATCGGGCTCTCAAGATACGGTTTCATTGACATCTGGTTCTGGACCGTCCACAAATACAAAGTGGAAAAGGTGGGCGAATACGTCGAGTGTTATGGCTGTGGAAACAGATTTGAGGCAAGTGTATTGCGTTCGGACACTCATAAGATGCTGAGCCTGGTGGCCAAGGCGGCTAGCCTCTGCCGTCGAGGAACTCCGTACAACGCGGTCAGGGCGTGGCTTATCAAAATGTGCGGGAGCGCCTACATTGCGGACCGCGTAATGGCCATTGCACTAGGCGAAGGACCGGCAAAGCGATAACCTTCTACGAGGCGCTTGCCCTGATTGTGCCTGCAAGCGAATTGTCAACGAGCCTCGGCTTTGGGGCCTGCGGAGTGGGACCAAAAGCCGGCTTCGAGCACACACCCGCGGCGCTCAGGTCTGCTCTGCCGGAGAGCATGAAGTCCGTTTAGGTTCCCGCGCTTGGTGTTGGCGAATACAAAAACGGCCCCCGATCTGGAGGGCGTGCGTGCCTATAGCGACGTAGAGGGACTCTGAAACTCTGTTATCCGCCCGCCGCTCGCGCCAAGGCAAAGAGCCTTCGAGATAGCATCCCCGATGGCCTCGGCTTGCTCATCCAGGGTCATGAGGTCGAAGTAGGCAGGTGATGCTCCAACCGTGAGCAACCTCGGCCCTCGCACGTCTCGCCACATCACGGTCACGAACTCGCGATGGGCCTGGGGTAGCGGCTCAGGATACCATGCCACACGCATATTCGTCTTCATAATCCACCATCCGTAGGAGTCATTGTCGCGCAGCGGGTCGGCCCGAGTCAATAACCAAAAACGGCCCCCGATCTGGAGGCCGTTTGACGCACGGGGCGCACAGCCCCATTGATAATCTCTCGTCCCGCCTACAGGGGTCGTGCAGGCCGGGTCTCCTGACGGCTATTAGCCACCCTCTTGTGCTGGCGGGTAGCCCACGTGCTCCAGAGCTCCCCTAGTTGCACCTCTGACAACTTCTCCGCGTTTTCAAGTTCTCTTATCTGTTTGAACAGCCACTCTCGTTGTGACTCAATTGGGCCCTTGAAGTCGTCAAGCTCCCCTTCACTGATGCCTTCGAGAATACTGTGGTAGACATCCATCGTGAATGGCTCCCTTCTTAAACCATTATAACTCTAACCACATTCCAGCCTGGAATATAGTCACGCAAACAAAAACGCCCTCCAGATCGGAGGGCGTTTCGCGTTTGTTTCTTAACCGTGTCGTCCTTCTTTTGACGCTTCGTAAAGCCCCCAGACAAGCCCGAGGAATGCCCCGGCAATGACGCAGGGCCTTACGTCGATGGAGACAGAGAATGAAAGCAAGTACCAAAACACCACACCCGTGCCGGCTCCCACTATCGCCCCCGCAAGCATGTATCCCATGAGTCGGACAAGTCCCATCGTGAATTCCCCTACCTTGATTGTCGCGCCAGCATTCGGCGGAGCCGCTTTCATTCAGTCTAGCATGTGTGTTTGCGTGCGTCAACGCAGAGTGCGCATACCAATCTGTCAGAGGCCTTTGCCCCGCACCCTAATTCTGCGCGATAATCAAGCAACGCCACGACCGAAGGGAGAATTGATATGACACTAGACCAAGAGCAACAATTGGCACTAGGAAGATATATCGAGGCGGAAGATAAGTTGAAACACGCATTTACCCAAAGGCGCAACATGGCAACCGACCTAGATGGGTTGCTTCGTAGAGTAACCATGAGTCAAAACATCTCGGGAGGGGTGGTCCAATCTCTCAATGTGAATCGCGCACAAGAGATACTCAACCGACTGTCGCAGCAAGAGGAAGAAATAGCCGCAGCCCTTAAGGTCATGAATGAAAAACGCGCCCAAGTGCGGAAAACCAGTTATGAAATTGTCAGATTAGTAACAAAAGAGCACTGAGTTGGGCCGTCTGCTTTACTGATTGTGCGCTTGCTAGGCTAGGCCGGCTTTCGGGGCCAACACATACAGGCCGACCACGAACGGCGGCGCGATACAGATTTCGTTAGCGTCAAGTATCCGCTGGGGGACCAGAAAACCGATCGCGGCATAGCCCCTCAGTCAGGACGCGCCGGCATCATCGTTTGCCACGCGTAAGGGGTCCGCTGTCTCATGTTCGTATCCATTCATAAGGCCTCCTGTTCCGGCCAGCTTGTACGGGTAGGATGTGACCGCTCCCCAGCGCATCTGCAGCGCCCCTCCCTTTCGCTGCGGGCCGCCAGCCGCCACAGATCGCCGCGCATCGCGCCCGCGTTTGGAATGGTTAACATAACTCATTATTAACTAAACCATTTACCCGTAGATTTTGCCACTTGCCGCCCAAGTAAAGACAGGGAAATTGCCCACCTGCCGTGCGTTCCGTTCAGCCAGCATGCTTTTTTTGTCACGAACGCACGTTCTAAGCCCGGCCCCCGCACCCCCACCACCCCAGCCACAAGCCAGCAGCAGAAGATGAGATAGCGCGTCTGCCCCCCCCACTCCACCACGTCTCTGTCGCTTGTCCGTCCTCTGGGTCCCATGTCCGCGTCGAGATGTGCCCCGCACCCGCCCCCTCTTGGCAAACAAAAACCCCACTTGGTCAGCGGGGCCTTTGCTCACTCGTCGCGTTTCTTCTCTGCGGCCTTGTTGTATTCCTCGAGGAGTTCTGCCGCTGCCTGGGCGATTAGCATTTTCATTTCGGATTCGGCTTTCCTGGTGATTTCCCTCGCCCACGCTTCAGCGCGGCTATCCCATACTCGAATAGACTTGCGCAGTCTAATCGCGTCGCGGTCTCCCGCTATGGCTTTGCCTTCCAGTTCGTTCTGCCTCTTGTCAAACATCTCCCTGACGCGGTCGGAGATGATCTTTCGGAGCACAGCGTAATCTTCAAATGGGTCACTCATTTGGTCGCCTCACCGCGATTATAGTCCCGCTGCCCGCCCCTCTTGGCAAACAAAAACCCCGCTTACCGGGCGGGGCCTTTGTCCGAGCATGACCACTTATTCAGGACTTGTTGGATGTTTCCCATGTCGGGCGGTCGGCTTGCGGCTTGTGTTCTGCGTCGTACTGCGCCAGGAGTTCATGCGCGGCCTCTTGCGTGAGGCCATACAGGGGCGCATTGTCTCCCCCGCAGAGAGGCAAGCCATGAAAGCAACCAACCGTGACTATGACAGTGAGATCGTGGAAATCTTCCGGCAACTAAGCCCCCTGAACCGATGCCTCTTTCTGGCGCTCATGATTTGGGCGCTGATTCAGTGCAAGGCCCGGCACGCCTGGCTTCGCCTGTGCTTCCCTTGGCTGGACCTAGACAAGATGCGCTAACCACAATAGAGCAAGAGACACGCGAACCGCCTGCTGGATTGCAGGCGGTTTCTATCTATGCGATGGGACGCGGGTTCTCGTCTTTGCATTTCTCAAGAGCATCACTCGCTGCCTTGAAGGCTTCATTGGCGGCGGTCTCGCGCCTGTGCGCCTCCGCAAGATCGTGCTGCCATTCTTGCAGCTGGCCCATGTCTCCCACTGGTTTTTGAGAGAGCAATTGCGCGACCTTCTCATGAGCTTCGCCCAGCCTCTTTGTAGCGTCAGCGAGATCACGCTCCGCCTGCATGCACGGCCAGTCGTCCATTTCTTCCTCTTTTCATATCGGGGGCAATTTGCCGCCTAATCCAAGAAGCCCAACCGTTTCGCCTCGGGGCAGTATGCCTCGAGGTGCGCCCCGCCGCAGAGCTGGCACGGCACAGGCGGCAGCGGCGGATCATACCTATGCCGCCAATCATCCAGGCGACTGGCGATTTCCCCACAAAGATGATAAAGCCAACGCGCTAGCGCTTGCATGTCCCGACTTTCCGCAGAATTGGCATACCGCAAGCGGGAGTCACTTGCCCCGAAGTCGCACAATCCTTGCAGTTTGCCGGTTAAAGTATTCTTGCCAGAGAGCGTCCCGCTGCCCATTTGTTAGAGCGCGAATCTCCATATATCCGTCAATTGCATTGAAGAATCGTAGTGCTCCGGTCAGCTCTAGTCCCGCCTTGTCGTCATACTCGCCCCTCTTGATTTTCTCAGACATCTTGGCGTAGGCTGCCATTGTGGCCTCGCTTCCGCTTTCATTCTACTTTAGCAGTCCATTGACGGGGGGCGTGAGTCTACTGGCCCGGCTTTCATGTGCGCGCCCTGCAAGGGAGAATCGAAACGGCCCCCGATCTGGAGGGCGTTTCGCCTGTGGCCGATTGACATGGGATTTCAGATGGACGCAACAGCGAGAAACCTCAAAAAAAACAGTGTCCCGCATGCCGGAACACTGTCGATGCAGCAATCCGAAATCCTAGTCGGGGCCAGGTTGGCGGCCACTCTGACTGAGGGTATCCTCAGCTGAGCCGGCTTTTTGGTCCGTATTCAGACTTACAGTCAGGCGCCGAACCTCGGGTTTGTGCCAGGGTAGTCCCTCTTGGGTCTGGGGTTCAGTCTGCTCGCTTTCCATATGCGTTTCTCCTCAAGAATGGCTAATGTAGTCTGGCACGGAAGGGGCGCCGATACAAGGGCAACCAAAAACGCCTCCCGATCTGGAGGGCGTTTCGTGTGTCTGCTCCTTAAGCCCTCGCTAGGCTAGGCCGGCTTTCCGGGCCAGCAGATACAGCCCGAGCACAGAGGGCAACCCGATACAGATCTCGTTAGCGTCAAGTATCCGTTGGGGCACTAGAAAACAGATTGCACCATAGACTAGCGCGGCCGCACCAAATGCCAGCCGCCAGGGCTGCGTTTTCATGGGGTGATTGTACGCCGCTGTCTTCGGGGACGCGCTGGACAGCGCACCGCGCGCACTCCCCCATTGATAACCTCTCGCGGTTCAAGGAGCGACAAGCCGGGATATTACAGGCCGCGCGATTTGCAGCAATCCAGCCACGCCTTATACTTTTCGGCCTGCACTTCGTTACCGCGGGAAAGCCGCCTCATCGCCAACATGCCCTCACGCGGCAATTCCGAGGCTTGCTCGCCGGGTTTCAGTCCGCGAAAGGTCACAAAGGGCTTGGCCGCTTCAGTTGCCTCAACTGCTTCCCTTGCGGCCTCGACATATGCTTCCCATTCCTGCTTGCAGGGGTTGAAGGCGATCCCGGGCTGTGGAAGCCTCTCGTGCTGATGGGCAACCCACGCGGTCCAAAGTTCCCCCAGTTGCGTCTTTGACAGCTTCTCCGCGTTCTCAAATTCCTTTATCCGTCTGAAGAACCAGTTTTGCCGTGACTCAATCTGGCCCTTGAAGTCGTCATACTGATCTTCGCTGATGCCCTGGAGAATAGTCCGGTAGACATCCATGGTGAATGGCTCCCTTCCGGGAAGATTGTAACCAGAAACGCCCTCCGATCTGGAGGGCGTTCGCGTCTATCATTGGAATAGATTCCCAAAGGTCACTTGTGCCAGCGTGCAGCGTTCGCGGGGAGCCAGGGAAAGCACAGGCGCAGCCAGGCTCGGCGGATTCTGGCAAGATAGTGCGGGCTCGAATTCCCGCGGCCTTACTTACTCTTGCTCAACTCATACTCGATTGCTGTTCCCGCTGCGAACGCTTCGACGAGAACGTAGAGCTCTTTGGAGAGCAGATAATGCTTCGCCCGTGCTTCCTTCAACGTGCGTTTCCCACTAGCCAACAGGTTTAGATTTTGGTCCATCTCATCCAAGGTAGAGAGCACTTCTGCGCGCGTGCCATCTTCGAGTGGCTTACTGTAGTCGCTATAGTCGGTCTCACCACGGATTTCTGCTCGAAGCATCCGCAGCGTGGGGAGGATTTCGTCCCTGAGCCGCTCGGCTTGGGTTCTGGACAGGCCTTCAAACAGTCTGGCAACATCGGTATCTTCTTTTTTCATTCGAGCCTCCTTCGCAATCTGATTCCCAAGTGCCGCACCCTGCCGCCGGTGACAAATGCCAGGGCGTCCACATCACCCAGGCCCAGCCCGTCCAGCCACAAGGGTGCGTCCGGACCCAACATCCAAAGGCACGCGTCCAGTGCCTTTATTGGGTCCTGGCCCTGTTGCATATCCTTGACCGCCTGAACAATCACGGCGCGCGCCAGGGGCTTGAAGCCTGCCGCTGTGTTCATTTGACCGCCTTCAGTTCGGCCAGCATTGACGGCGCATGTCCCGCTTCAATCTCGGCTGCAACTCGGGCAACTTCGGCAAGCTCCGCCGGGGTCGAAATCGTATCTTCAAGAGCGCTTAGCTCCTCACCCCCCAGCCTTTTGAATTTCTCCATGGCCGCGGGTGCGCCCAAGACTATCTGCTCCAGTTCAGCATCATTGAATTGGGACCAGAAGTCCCTGAGGCGCTGTCTGATTCGGGCGACGGCTTCCTCTTCCAGCTTTTCAATTCTTCGCGTCGTGTTCATGTTCCCAAATGCCTTCCAGCCTTGAAATGCGCAACTCGATTTCGCTTATCTGCTCCGCCTCTATGATGACACGCAGGAGACCGGCGGTTGGCTCAAACATGAGGGCTGCTATCGTGCGGGCGACCACGAGGTATTTGAGCGCCACACTGCCGGGCAGCTGCAGCAGGGCGCGGCCCAGGTCAGTCGAGGAGCCTCCCACCATGGCAGCGACATCTCCGGCGCTGCGATCCGTGATATCACGCAGGACGCCGGCCCAGCTTTGCCCCTCAGCAGGGCGGCCGGCAGGGTTGCCGCTCTGACCTTTCGGCCACGGCTTGCCGCGGGGTTTTGCTGATTTCCTGCTGTTGGCACTTGTCATCTTGTCACCTCGAAGGGGCCTAGGTTCCTCCCGCCTCACACGGGAGGAAGCGGGAAGGAGACCAATACCCGCACAGAACCTAAGCCCCTGCCAGGCGGCCCTGCTGCGTAGAGTCCTTGTGGTTCGGTCATTGGCTCACCTTAGGGGTACAGTGCTCTTAGTACCGCCAACTAATGTCGAACCCGATTGGCGCGGGCAGTGCATCCATATGGACGACTCGCCGGGCCTGCCCTCATGTGCAAGTTCGTACACCTCACGGACCCGCCGGTCGTCGGCCCTTGAGAGCTTCCGTTCGGACGCTCGGCGCTGCGCTGCGGTAGAATTGAAAAGGCGAACATAATCCGGGTTCGAGGTAGCAGCCTCATCGCTCAAAGCCCGCCGCTCTGGTGACGAGCTGTTCTGAAGCTGGTGCCGCCTGATAATTATGTTCGCCTTGCGCGCCCTACCTCTGCCCGCACATTCGGCAACGTCGGTCGTCCGGCTATCGGGCAACCTCCACCCGACTAGGCCGTCATTTCGCAGGTAGAGCCCCCGGTGCTTGCTGTACCCCTCCAATGCGGCCAGTTTCAGTCCGGCCAGTTTGTCCGAGCGCATGTTGGACTTCGCGAAATTCGGGTGCCGGATAAGACCTGCCTGCCGGTCTCGATAGCGCTGCGTAGAGACCGGGACATTCACTAGTTTTCGTTGGCGCTCACGGGTGATGAGGCGGCCACTGTGGGTCATCTCATACGCAGCCCAGACGGGCGCCTTCCAGCCCTTCCCGAATAGTCGCGCGGCCTTCACGCTCACCTTGCGCGAGAGATGATCGCAGCCGATGTTGAGCGCGGCACGTCTCGCACAAGGCCGAAGTGCCGCGCCTCGGCAATCCACCTCTCCCACTGCCGGGGGCTCACACCCAGCGACGTGGCATACCGGCGCAAGTCCTCGCGGCTAATGCTTCCGCGCCCAACGCGGTCGAGCGCCTTTGCGAGCACATACAAACGCCAGCCGCCACCGACGCGCGACTTGCGCCGGGCGGCGGAGACGCCAAGCTCGGCATAGAACGAAACGGTGTCAGGGAAGCTTGCGCTGCTCATAGATCCAACAGCAGAGGCTGCACAGGGCCGCGCCGGAAGATGACCTCGCCGGGCCTCAGGGCCTTCGAGTGAATCTTCAAGTCTGAAGTCCAAGCGCTCAGGCGGAGGGCAAGCTGCCTATCCCAGCCGCCCCGTTGAATTGCAAAGGCATAGCGGCGGAAATGGGCGGCGGACGTGGAATACGTCAAGCCTTCCTCGATGTCTCTGATTTCAATCTCTCGCGGCCGGCGCGCTCGGCCTGCGCCAGCACCGAGACGGACAGGGCGATTGCCGGCGGCTGCCTGAGGAGATGCAGGCTGCCGCGAATGCGTTTCGTGAAGGTCGTCCCCCTGACCTCGCCAACAATGCGACCGTCCGCGGAAATGGCAATTGATTCGGTGCTAGAATTCGGGTGCATAAGTCTTTCCTTTGCCGCACCCCGGCCTCACTCCGGGATGCGGCACTGCTTAAACAAAAAGGCCGCTGTCAAATCGACAGCGGCCAGCACGACGGCAAGGGAGCTTCTCGCTAGACCACTTCCCCCCTCGTATTTAGTTTACTTCTCATCGGTTTTTTCGTCAATGGTACAGCGCACCTCGGGCGCGATTGCACTGAAGCCTGTACCAGAATCTTAAGAAATGGGAGTTTGGCGAGGCGCAGCGGGCCCGGTCCGATGTTTGATACCCCCTGATCTTGCCTGTTGTCGCGCACCCCAAAAAGGCTATAATACTTACGTAAACTCGCATATACGGGGGTATCCTGAAGGCCCAATTCGAGTTGTCCGGGAGTGGTTTTTGGGGTGCTTGTCATCGGCCGTGTCCCATCGCCCATAAGTCCGCCCGCTCCCGCATGTCGTCGTGCGTCTCTTGGGCGAGAGCCTTGATTTCAGCCGCGCCAATCTCCAACCGCCGGGCATGATCGCGCCGATCGCGCTCGAAGCCCTCGCGCGCTTTGCCGGTCGCGCCGTAACTGTCCATGATCGCGGCTATCAAGTTCAGGTCCACAATATTCGCCCGCCATACGCCGGCCTCGCATGTCACCATCTGGATAACCTCACCGGTGGCCCGATCAAGGACGCTGCTCATTCTGACCAGGGCGCGTTTGATGGTGCGGGTGCTCGCTCCGGTTGATACCCCCAGCTCGACTATGGTTTGGGGCTTCACCCAAAGAGCCTGATAGATCTGCCCCGCGCGCTGCCCCAGACGGCGTTTCTTGCCTGCGCCATTTCTGAAGGCGTCGTGAGTGGCTAGGGTGGCCCATTCGGGTAGTGGACAGCTGCTAACACTTCCTGACAATGGGGTTCTTAGGAAGTGTTTTACTTTGTCCACCTGGAGGGCATAGACGTTCGCCAGGGTGGCTGCGCCTGGGGTGTCCAGGGAAATCAGATCGCTCCGAATCAGCCTTTGTGTGGCGCGGGAAGCGGTGAATAGCGACGCGCCCGAGGCCAGGGCCAGATCCCGCACGCTCACCGCATAAGTCAGCCGGCCGGCCTTGTACGCTGTGACCGTATGGGCGATAAATACGTTCTTGTCACTGGTGTTCGCCCAGGCTGCCAGTCGCGCCGCCTCTTGGATCCCGGCGATCGTTTTTCGGGTCGAGCTCTCGTTGTGCGAGTATTCCACCATCGCCTGATATTGGCGGTAGAACCATCCGTCGTTCTTGTGCTTCCCGGCATAACAGCCGGCGCAAGGCGAGGTGTCAAATATCGCCCTGATGCTAGCGAAGTCGAAGCCGCTGTTTATCAGCGAAGGAATCAGCGCCCCCTCCGCCTCGCTCCGACTCTTGTATCGGTCAACTCCCTGGCCGTTCGCGAGGGCTCGGGCGAGCGGTGACATCCTAGCCTTTCCGCGTTCCTCCGCTGGCGCATCATTGAGATGGACCAGGGCGCCTATGTCGTGAAGATCCACGCTCGGGGGGTTCGAGAGATCGCCCTGCAAGAGCCTGTATTCATTGCCCTCCACCACGGAGGGCGGAGCTGCCACAAATGAGGCCGGACCATACCGAAAGTCTCCAGCACCCATTGAGCCGGTGAGGTTGCGCCGGCTTCCCAGGAGCGCGCCGGTGAAGTTCACGTACACATGCCGCCCCACGCCGGAGGCCGTTTGCACGATCGGCAACAGGCCGGCTTCGTATCCGAGCCCGGCGAGCCAATGCAACACGTTCTTGAATGCGCCTGGCCGGTTCTTGTCGTCGCAATCAATGAAGGCTTTACCGTTCCCGGCTCGAAGGCCGATATTGGAATTGGCTGGGGCGTTGTGCCATTGTCGGAATGTCGGCCTCGTCTGCCATGCGCGCGCCAGAGGCAGTTTCGATAACGGCCTAAGCGAGATAGCATCGTAGCCCAGGCCGGTATATTCCTCGTGCGCGCGTTCGGGAGTCAGGATAGCCACGGCGTTACGGTCGCTGGTATGCTCCCAACCCGAAGAGGGAATTTTGCTGAGCTCGAGGGGGATAGGTCCGCGCCGCGTGGGCAATCTCGCGTGATCGCTGCAAGCCTCGGATTTTCGCGTCGAGTTTCGCTTGCCTGGACCGTAGTTCACGGATGCAGTCCTCGAGTTGCGCCTCATCTCCGGCGAAGAGATAACCGCCGGACTTGGCACTCGCCAAGATCGGCGCGCCGCGCCGCTGCAGGCTGGAGATCGCCAGTCGGAGTCTCCGGTCGTCGGGATCCGCGGCCAATCTTGCCCTCTCGACGTTGCGCCCGCAGAGCGCCTTGATGATGGCCTCACGGCGCACTGCTTGGCCCGCTCTCGCGGCCAGGAAGTTGAATACCTCCCGCTCGAACGCGTCGGTGACGCTGGCGAGGATTGATTGATAGGCGCCCAGGGCGCCAGCCGAGCTGACTTGTCCGATAGGGACCGGGGATGTATTATTACTGTGCATGACAACTACTCCTTGTCGTGCGCCGCCTGTTCTTCGCTCCCGCTCGGTTCCGTGCCGGGCGGTTGCGCGTCAGGCGGTGGCATAAAAAAAACGCGCAATCCAGTTAGGATTGCGCGTTTCAGAGCCTGCCCGCAAAAAGATCGCTGCTAAATTGTCAGCCTGAATACAACCCTAACGGGTGTTCGTGTTTTCAGGCCGTCCATGCTTCACGACTATCGGCCGCTGGCTTTTGCAGACCACTAATTGCGGGGGCATCCGGGTCTGCTGTGCGCGGAGTTGACGCTTGGCCGGTTCCCTTCTTTACCGACCTGGTGCTTCCGTTACGGTGATCTTCTGTCACCGTGCTTGCCGATGTGGGCGCACGAAGCGCCGTTGTCCCCATACTGCCACAGATCCACTGAGCGCGCAGAACGGATTTTCAATCCCTGTCAATCCCCGCGCTCCACGAAAAGAAAGCCGCCGGTGATCATCACTGGGGGCTTCGTGTTCGGGCTGGCTATGCCGCGCGCCGCTTGCTGCCTGCCTTGATTCTCTTGACCTCGCGCACCAGCTCGGGGAAGCGGCGCCGAAAGTCGGCATCTGCTTGCATCTTCGGGATGAAGTAGTAACCCTGCTTCCTGGCCCATCGGAGCGCGATCTCTGCAGCCAGATACTTATCCCGCATGATGACGGGCACCAGCCCATCCCTGAGGCGAACGGCATCGAGACGATTCTCCGCCTCAATCTCTGCGTCCTTTGCGTCATGTGCTTTCATCCGCTTCGCTTGCTTTGCGTTCATCGTTCCCTTCCTGCGGCCTCGCCTGATGCGAAAGCCGCCAACGTGGGCGGCCTGGATACAATCATCCCGGATGTTCTGTGCAGCCACCCCTGCACGGGGCGTCCACTTGCATCATGCACCCATCCGACGCCGGCTGCAATGGTGACGTTCGTTACGTGGAATTCTTGCCAGGGATTTCCTGAGGGGTAGCCTTGACGATTTCCCCCTTTTCGGTCACACTCCGGATGGACTCTTGCCCTCCCGGGCTGGGCGACGGGATTCGAACACAAGATATCGAGCGCAGGGAAGCGGTTGCAGGGAAAACATAGGGTAGAATCGTAGATCGCTTGCGGGTGTAGTTCAGTGGTAGAACGCTTGCTTCCCAAGCAAGATATCGTGGGTTCGAATCCCATCACCCGCTCACTCTGATCGAGCACAGATTACGTTTCTGCAAAGCCGAGGCGCAGCCCTCGGCTTTTCTGTAATTCTGCTGTTATGGTACCGAATTGACCCGTAAGTAGAATTCTACTCGGAGGCCCGTGTTTGCTCACCAAGGGCAGGATTCTGTATATCGAGGACAATTCGGACAACCGCAAACTCGTCCGCCGCGTGCTGGAATGGGACGGCTACGAGGTCGTCGAAGCCAAGGACGGCACGGAGGCCCTGGCGCGGCTGGAGACGGAACCGATCGACCTGGCCTTGCTGGATATAAACATGCCGGACATCGATGGCTACACCCTGACGACGGCGATCCGATCCAATCCGCGGTTCTCCCAACTCCCGATCGTGGCGGTCACTGCCAACGTCATGCGCGGTGACCGGGAGCGCTCGCTGCAAGCGGGCTGCGACGGCTATATTCAAAAGCCGATCGATATCGACACACTCTCCCAACAGATCGAGCGATTCTTGATGAGTAGGCCGAATGGCTAATCCATCCCCTTCCCCAGATACCCAGCCGCTGCACCAACTGGCGATCCCAAAGGACGCAGCCGTCCTCGTCGTCGAGGACAACGTGGCCAACTTCGTTCTTGTGGCCCGCATGCTCGGCTACCTTGGCGTCCACTGTGAATGGAAGACTTCGGGGTATGAAGTCCTGGAGTACGCCGACGCGCTGCCGCGCCTTGACCTGATCCTGATGGACATCTGCCTGCCTTACGAGGACGGCTTCCAGGCACAGCGCAAGCTGCGCGCCTCTGACCGGTTCAAGACTGTTCCGATCGTGGCGGTCACAGCGCATGCCAGCGAGGAACAGATGAGTAAGGCCCGGTCCGCCGGCTTCGACGGTTTCCTTGGGAAGCCGCTCGATCCCGACCGCTTCCCGGACCAGATCCGCCGGATACTGAACGGTGAACAAGTGTGGGAGTTGAGCTGAGACAACATGGCCGTAGCCCGCAAACCCGCAACCAGTCCGCAAACTGACGAAGCCCACTACCGTGGGGGTCTGGCGCGTACGCTCGTTGGCACGCTGCTTGTCTTTACATTCATACCCCTTGCCCTCATGGGAGGCGCTGCCTACCTGCGCACCCGCACCCTCCTGCGCGACCAGGTCGTCGGCCAGATGCAGGCCCAGATCAGCGATCAAGTCGGCCAAGTGGAGTTGGCGATCAAGACCAAGGAAATCCGCCTGGACCGCCTTGTCCGCAGTCCCGACTTCATATCAAAGATCGTCCAGGTATTGAGCACGCCCCCGGGGCAGCTGAGCTCACTGCGGGATGAATTCACCCAGCAGTTCCGGGCGGTTAACCCGAGGTGGGCCGCGCCACCTTCAATCAGTACCTGCTGGTCAAGGCCGATGGCACGATCCTGATGGCCAGCAACCCCGCTTGGGAAGGCCAATCGTTGAGCGGCGTCCCAGCATTCAAGGATCTGATGAGCGGCGAACATGTGTCGCTCGCAGAATTCGATGCCCGGCCGTTATATCCGAACCAGCTCGTGCTGTTCACCGTATCTCAGGCGGTGGCCGCAAACGGGGCACCCCTGGCGACCGTGATCGGCGTTACCGAATCCCAGGAACTCCAGAACACCCTGCTGAACCTTGCCACGGCCAGCTCAGGCGCCCAAGCCCTGTTCGTTACACCGACCGGCACCATCATCGGCAACGACCCCTACACCAATGAAATGGTCGCGGTCGAGGCCCCGCCCTCGGAAGTCACGCCGATCATGAACGCGCTGAACGGCCTGATGAATCAAACGGACGCCAAACCGGTGTCGGTCGACGTCACGAGGCAGGACGGCAGCCGTGCGTTTGGACAGGTGCTCTGGCTTAGCAGTCTGCAGACCGGTATTGTGTACGAGATCGATGAAAATCGAGTCTTTGGCGCACTGAACAGTCTGATCCCGTTCACCGTTGCCATCCTGTTAGCTGCACTGGCTGCCATGGGCATCGTCCTATCGCTCGGGGCTCGACGCGTGTTCCGCCCCCTGGCAGGCCTGGCCGACATCACGAAACGCTTCTCAGATGGGGATTTCACCCAGCGGGCCGAGGTCCGCAGCAAGGATGAGATCGGTCTCTTGGCGCGCTCCTTCAATCACATGGCGGAAGAGCTCAGCGACCTTTACCGCTCGCTGGAAGGTAAGGTCGAGGAGCGAACCCGCCAGATCCGCACTGCCGCTGACGTGGCCCAGCGGATCACCTCCACCTCCAACTTGAACGAGCTGCTGACGCGCACGGTGCAATTGATCATCGAGCAATTCGATTTCTACCAGGCGAGCGTGTTCCTGCTCGACCGCGCCGGAAGGAACGCCATCCTGCAGGCGTCCTACGGACCGGCCGCGGCGCAGCTCCTGGCCCGGGGCCATCGGCTCGAAGTGGGTTCCAGCTCCATCATCGGCTGGGTGAGCGCCAACAATCAACCGCGGATTGCCTCGGATGTGGCTGAGGATCCGATGCACCTGAAGAATGAGCTCCTGCCGGAGACCCGCTCCGAGGTCGGCATCCCGATCTCGGCAGGGGGCACGGTCCTTGGAGCCATCGACGTGCAAAGCACCAAGGCCGGCGCATTCAGTCCGGAGACAGTGGTCATGCTTCAGATCCTGGCGAACCAGATCGCCGTCGCCATTCAGAACATGTCGCTGGTAGCATCCTCACAGTTCAATTTCCAAGAGCTTGAGAGGTTGCTCGGCGCGAGCCACCGCATTGCCGCATCTCAGACGCGCACGGGCGCTTTCGAGACGGCGGCCCGGCTCTTGCGGGACTCGCCGACTCCGGCGCTGCTCTTCTCAATGCACGAGGGCCGGCTCCGGCTTGAGCGATCGTCGCTCAGAGAGGGGTCGACCTAAGCGCTCAACTCGGTGGTGACCCGAATCTGACCGCAGACTTGAACCAGGTGCCGGCTGCCCTGCCCCAGGAGCCGGTCATCGTCGACATCGCCGCTTCCGGCGGCCCCGAGACGTTGACCGCGGCCGCGCGGCAGTTGGGATATCGGTCGGCGGCATTCCTGCCGTTGTGGAGCGGCAAGGACCTCGGGGGCTTGATGATCCTCGGCGACTCCAAGCGGCGGCTCACGCAGACGCTCATCGAACCATATATCAGCTTCGCCGATCTACTTGAAGCCACGCTCACCAGAATCGACATCGTTAACGATAAGGATCGGCAGCTCGCGGAGCGCGATTCCCTCACCGCGATCAGCCAGGCCGTTGCGAGTTCCACGGCTGAGTTGCCGAAGTTCTTCCAGGAGCTGCATGCACAGGTCCGCAAGAACATCGGCGACTATGCATTCCTGGTCGCGCTGTACGATCCGACCTCCGACGTTGTATCGATTCCGTATGCATTTGAGGAAGGCCAAGTCACGGCGATTCAGGCCTTCCCCCTGGGTGAAGGCCTGACTTCGATACTGATCCGGAGCGGGCAGCCTTTGCTGCTGGTTGAGGATGTCGAACGGCAAGCCCTGAAGTTGGGTGCCAAGCTGGTTGGCAAGCCAGCCCAGTCCTGGATGGGCGCGCCCATGAAGGTCGGCGGTCAACCTATCGGAGCACTGATCATCCAGGATGTTCGGCACGAGAAAGCATTCAATGAAGACAATCTGCGCTTCTTCGCGCAGTTGGCCGACCAAGTTGCGGCGGTGATCCACAACGCCCAGCTGCTGGACGAAAGTCGAGCCCACACATTCCAGCTTGAGACCGCTGCCGAGATCGCGCGCGACGTGAGCGCCTCGCTCAACCTCGACGAGCTCTTGGCTAAAGCCGTCACCTACATTGGTGAGCGGCTCCACTTCTCCCATGCCGCGATCTTCCTGCTGGATGCGCGAGGCGAGAACGCACTGGTCCGCGAGGCCACCGGCGAGGCCGGGGCGCAGATGAAGCGCACCGGCCACAAACTGGCGGTCGGCTCGCGATCGATTGTCAGATTCGTCTCGGGCCGAGGCGAGCCGCTGATCGTCAACGACACGACCAAGGACGCGACCTACTTGCCGAACCCGCTCTTGCCCGAAACTCGCTCCGAGGCCGCCGTGCCCCTGAAGGTCGGCGAACGCATCGTCGGCGTGATGGACGTGCAGAGCACGGAACCCTTCGCGTTCAATCCGGATGATGTCCGGACGCTGCAGATCCTGGCGGACCAACTCGGCGTTGCCGTCGTCAATTCAGAACTGTTCGCAGAGACCCAGGAGCACCTCTCGCAACACCGGCTGCTACATCACATCACCACCTCGGCCGCCTCCGGCACGACGCTCGGAGAAGCTCTCGATAGCGCCGTGCAGGGCTTGCAGGTGACCCTGGGCGGCGACCGGGTGGCGATCATGCTGGCCGACCGGGAGCTCAAGTCACTGGTAGTCGAGGCAGCCGTCGGCTATTCTGACGAGATGATGGGACGCAAGATCCCTATTGGCTCCGGAATCACGGGCTGGAGCGCGGCGCACCGCCGCCCGTTACGCGTGGACGATGTCACCGGCGACGCACGCTACATCCCAGCCAGCCCCAATACTCGGTCCGAAATGGCCGTTCCTCTGATCTACCGCAATGAGGTGCTGGGTGTGCTCAACGTGGAGAGCGAACAGCCCGGCGCCTACACGGAGAATGATGAAGAGATGCTCGGCACACTGGCGGGCAGCCTGGCGGCCATCATCGCCAATGCCCGTCTGTTGACTCAAGTCCGCGCCCAGGCCGAGCGTGAGCGGGCCCTGTTCGAGATCACCGGCAAGATCCGACGCGCCACAGACATACAGAGCATCCTGGCCACGACCGCCGGCGAGCTGACCAAAGCCCTGGGCGCTCGGCGGGCCGAGATCAAGGTCTCGACTGAAGAAAACGGCCAAGGTGGAGAGGAGAAGGTACCATGAACTCGGGAGTGCCCGCCGCGACCAAGGTACCCGCAACCCCGCTTCCAGCCGCGCAGACCGGCGTCGGGAACTGGCGCGAACATTCCCTTCGTCCGGTGATGATCGCCGCCCTCGTCCTCACGCCTCTGGCAGTCATCCCCGCCATACTCTCCAACCAAGGCCTGGTGGTGAGTGTCGTCCTGCTATCTGCCTACTTTGGCTTGGGGATTCTGACCCTCATGCCCGTCGCGTATCGTCCCCGGCTTGCTGGGCTTCTCGGCATCATCTATGTGCTGGGTGTGGCTGAGCTGGTGGCTACAGGCATCCTGGGCAACGCGGTCTTCTTCTTCCTGGCTCTGGTGTTGATTGCATCGATGATGTTGTCACCGCGGGGCGGAGCGCTGACCACCGTTCTGGTCTTCTTCACGATCTTGATCGGCGCCTGGCTACTCCAGACGGGGCGAATGCCTCTGCTCAACCGCCTGGCCATGCCGGCCAAGCCAAGCGACTGGATCAGTATCGGCACAACCACGTTCCTTTTCAGTTCGGTCATCGTCTTGGGCTTCCGGCAGCTCGAACGCGAACTCGGCAGGGCGCTATCGCGAAGTCACTCAGGCCGTCGGCCAATTGGCAACCGAGCGCGCATTGCTTGAGCAGCGCGTGGAGGCCAGGACCGTGCAACTTAGGGCGATCAACGCCGTCGGGACCCAGGCCAGCGCGATCCTGGATCCGGATGAACTGATTGCGCGCATTGTTAATATCATCACCGACCAGCTCGGTTACTACTACGCCGCCGTATTCCTGTTGAACGAGCGAGGCACCGATGCTTACCTGCAGAGTGCCACGGGCGAGGCCGGGCGACTATTGAAGGAGAGCAAACATCACCTGCCTATCGATGGCAAGAGCATGGTGGGCAGCGCGATCACGACGGGTGACCCTCAGGTCGCGCTCGAGGCGGAGACGCGCGTCGACCGGTTTCGGAATCCCCTGCTGCCTTATACGCAGGCAGAGATTGCCCTCCCCTTGAAAGTAGGCGGCCGCATCCTCGGCGTCCTCGACGTGCAGTCCACGAAGCGGGGAGTGTTCGGTCCGGGCGATATCGAGACGCTGCAAGGCATGGCCACGCAGATCGGCATCGCCTACGAGAATGCAAGGCTCTTCCAAGCCTCGCGGGGCATTGTGGAGGAGCTGGAGACGGCCCAACGACAATACATTCATGAGGCCTGGTCGGCACTGCCGGCCTCCCCCGACCTTGAGTACAAGGTCGGAGATGAGGACCTTTCGGTGGACAGCCAGGCCCTGGAAGTGCCCCTGATGCTGCGGGATGAGATCATCGGCCAGATCAGCCTGGCTGGCGCGGACGAGTGGACGCCTGAACAACGCAGCTTCATCGAATCCGTCGCAACTCAGGCCGCGCTCGCCCTCGAGAACGCACAACTCGTGCAGGCGACGCAGACCTCCGCGCTGCACGAACATGTGCTCGCCGATATCACCGCGAAGGTTTGGGCCGCCACCACGATCGAGGGCATCCTGCAGGCGGCCGTCTCAGAGCTGGGCCAGGCGCTCGGCGCCTCCGAAGCCACCATCGAGTTTGGAATGGAAAATGTCCGCGAATAGTCCCATACCCGCTCAGAACCAGGAAGCGCCGGCCGCGGTCTTGCCGACCAGTCAGACACTGCGCTACGCGCTGGCGGGCGCTGTCTTTGGGTGCGCGTTCCCCGTCCTCGCAACGGCTATTAGTGTCTTCAGCGCCAACTTGCCCTGGAATCCGGCCAACGTCGCCGCGGTACAGGGGAGCGATCCTCTGCTGTGGATTATCGACACGGCGCCGTTCTTCCTGGGGCTGCTGGCGGCCTTCGCTGGACGCCGCCAGGACGCGCTCTCGGAGGCCAATGCGCACCTGCAGCTAAGGGAACAGGACCTGACCACGCTGAAGTCCAATCTGGAGTTGGGCGTCGAGGAACGCACACACGAACTCGAACAGCGGAGCGCCCTCATGGCGTCCCTGCTCAGCGTGACCAGCAGGATCTCAGGGTCTCCGGAGGTCGCAGGCATCTTAGCCATTGTGGTGGACCAAGTGCCACAGTACTTCGGAGGGCTTGCGACGGAGGTCTTCCTGCTCGACCAAACCGCCGGTACCCTGGTTCTGCGCGCGACGTCCTCGGATGCCGAAAAGGCAAGGCTATCGCAGGGATATGCAGTCGAGATCGGCGGCGCAGGTCTCGTTAGTCGGGCTGCCGCAGAAGGAAGGATCGAGATTGACGAAAAGGGCCGTCAGCCGGGGGGCATCCCGGAAATCGCGTTTCCGTTGAGCACGCGTGGCCACGTCATCGGAGTGTTGGACGTGAAGTCCCCAGAGCGCCCACTGAGGCAGCACGAGTTGGATGTCCTTCGCTTGCTTGCCGACCATGTTGCGGCCGCGATCGAGAGCGCCCGGCTGCTCGAGGAATCCCGTTCCTCCATCGCCCAATTGCAGAACACTCTGCGCGAGCAAGCCGACATCTCCTGGCAAGAGTACCTCACCCACCAAAAGATGGCGTTGCAGTACACCCGGGCCGGCGTGCGATCGGTCGCTGACGTTGCCGCGCCGGAGTCGGAGGAGGGCCTGCGCACCCCACTCGCTCTGCGCGGCTGGGAGATCGGCTCGATCGCGTTGCGTCGACAGGCTGCGCCGCAATGGACGGAGGAGGAACGCGATCTGGTACAAAAAGTCGCGGCTCCAAGTGGCCCTGGCTGTCGATAACAACCGCTTGCTGAACGAGACCCGGCGGAGGGCCCTTCATGAGCAGACCGTGAGCGAGCTCTCAGCCCGGTTCAACGAGACCGTTGAGATCGATTCGTCGCTCAGAATCGCGGTGCGGGAGTTTGCCAGCCTCCCGGAGGTCAACGAAGCCACGGTGGCCATGCGGGGACCAGCCGCGACATCGACCCAGGCGGGACAACCTTCAACCCCGCTCAGCGGCTACAAATACAACAATATCCGTATGGAGCCGGTCAGCTCGGTGGGGCAGGCCGGGATGAATGCCATGGATAGGGGCGTCGCCATCATCAGCGATCCGGCCGGGACCCAGGTCGGGCAGGGACAGTCGGCGGCCATACCCATCGTGTTCCGCGGCCAGGTTCTCGGCGCAGTGGTCGTGATGTTCCAGCGCCCGCGGGCACCGGAGGGCGCAATCGTCATGATCACTCAAGCGGCGGATCGCCTCGCAACCGCTCTCGAGAATGCCCGCCTGCTTCAAGATTCGCTGCGCCGGGCAGACCAAGAACGGCTGGTCGCGGAGATCACGTCCAAGATCGGCAGCTCCATCAGCATGCGGAACGTGCTGCAGACTGCGGTCGAGGAGCTTGGGCGCGCCATCGCAGGTTCGGAAGTAACCATCAGGCTTCGCCCAGAGGGCGCGGCGCAGCCAAAGGAAAGCCTACCATGACGCAGATCTCAACCGAAGGCAGGCTGGCCGCGGAGCGACCGGTTTCAGGACCGGCCAGCCTTCGCACACGCCTGATCGTGGCCACCACTGCGATCACCGCTCTGGCAATCGCAATCCTTGGATACTACTTCTACGCCCGGCTGCAGGAGTCCGACACATTCCTTGTTAACCAGTTGGACACGAACGTCCGCCAGCAAGCCCAGGAACTCCTTGGCCGCCACGGTCGAGGCGCAAGCCGCGTCCCTGAACGAGTTCTTCAGGTCAATGCGGCAGGACTTGGGGATTCTCGGCACGACGGCCACGGCACTCCTGAGTCACCAGGCGACATCGACGGGCCCCACGATCGCACCGGTGACACTTGCGCGCCTGCCGAATGGCAGTTGGGACAATCCGAATGGGGACCTGGCCGCAGTCTTCATCCCCGCCCGGGTTCCCTCCGTTGATCCCCTCCTATCTGAACTCAACACGCTCCGGCAGTTGGACACCATTGTGCCGCAGGTGCGGCAGTCCGATCCGGATGCGGTCGCGATCTACTTCGGCGGCTCCACGGGCGAGACTGTCTACTATCCGAACATCGACCTGGCCAACATCGTTCCCCCCGATTTCGATGTGACTCAGCGACCTTGGTATATAGCTGCATCTCCCAAGAACGATCCTAAGTTGCAGCCGGTTTGGTCCGTGCCTTATCTGGACGCGGCACGCCATGGCCTCGTCGTAACCACAAGCGCCCCGGTCCGGGACGCCATCGGCACCTTTCGCGGCGTGATCGCAATGGACATCCAGCTCAACCAGATCACCGATCTCGTCTCGAATGTCCAGATCGGCGGGACGGGATTCGCGTTCTTGCTCGATCCTGACCTGCGCATCATCGCCATGCCCCCGGCTGCGTATACTGCCCTGGGAGTAACGAGTGAACAGCTCCCCTTGGGCCAGGTCATGGATGCGTCCGTCCTGGGCAATCGTGTCCCGAGCGACTTCCTACCCAAGCTCCATCGCTTGATGACTGGACAAAGCCCCCTCGAAACTATCAACATCAATGGCATGGAGAATTTCCTGGCTTATCATGCCGTCCCTGAAGTCGGATACGCGTTGATCCTCATGGTTCCCTCCCCGGAGTTGCTGGCAGGAGCGAGCGCCGCACGACAGCAGGTCGCCCATGCTGCCACGGACACGCTGCAGATCAGCCTCGTGCTCGTGATCGGCATCATGATGCTGGCCCTGCTTGCGACGCTGATCCTTGGGAACTCACTCACATCGCCGCTGGTCTCCCTCACCCGCACCGCCGAGGAGATCATCGATGGGAACCTCAACGCCCACTCGATAGTGGAGAGCCGGGACGAGATCGGGGTGCTCGCGCGGACCCTCGACTCGATGACCAGCGCGCTGCGCGGGTCGATCCAGACACTGGAACAGCGCGTCAAGGAGAGAACCTCGGCCCTGGAGGTTGCCACCCGGACCGCCAATCGGCGCGCCTCACAATTCGAGGCCATCACCCAGGTCACGCGAGCCATCAGTGCCGTTCGCAATTTGAGGGACCTTATGCCCCGCGTCGCGGCGGTGATCACTTCGCAGTTCGGCTACTATCACGTAGGCATCTTCCTCAATGACGAAAAGAACGATTTCGCCTACCTCATCGCCGCAAACAGCGAGGGCGGTCACCGCATGCTGGCGAGGCACCACCGCCTCAAGATCGGTGAGCAAGGCATCGTGGGACGCGTGGCGGAGACCGGCGACACGCGCGTGGCCCGTGTGGTGGGAAAAGACAGCGTCTACTTCGATAACCCCGACCTCCCGGATACGAAGTCCGAGGTGGCGCTGCCGCTGCGCAGTGGTGACCGCATCGTGGGCGTGCTGGATGTGCAGAGCACGGAAGAGGATGCATTCACCCCGGAAGACCTCGACATTCTTGCGGTGCTTGCCGACCAGGTGAGCCTGGCAATTGACAACACCCGCCTGCTGGAGACCACCCGTCGTTCCTTGCTCGAGTCCGAGACGCTCTACCGACAGTACGTCCGCGGTGCCTGGAACCAACTTTCGCGGGATGAGGAGTTGGCAGGCTACCAATACACGGCGCTGGGCGCAATGCCACTGCGCCGGACTTCGACGGGCAGGGTGGACGGCGATCCTCTCGACCTGCCGCCCTCGGCGCGAATGAAGACGGTTTCGGTGCCGATCAAACTTCGCGGCGAGACCATCGGCGATTTGATCGTGCAGGGCCCGGAGGGCACTTCGTGGGATGAGGACCAGCAAGCCTTGATCCAATCGGTTGCTGAGCGCGTTGCGCTTTCCGCTGAGAACGCCCGCCTCTTCGACGAGACCTCGCGGCGGGCGGAGCGCGAGCGCCTGGTGACCGAGATCACGTCCCGCATTCGCAGCACCAACGATCCACAGCAAATGATACGGACGGCCCTGGACGAGCTGAGGAACGCCTTGGGTGCAGCACAGATCCAGGTGATCCCGCAGAGGGTTTCCGCCGAGGAGAACGGCGGGGCAGCCTCACCTGCCAATCCGGAAGGTCAGCATCCAAAGCGCTCGCCCAGAAACGGAGCGACGAGATGACCTACGTGGTAGCAGTATCGAACGAGAAGGGCGGAGTTGCCAAAACCACGACGGCGCTGACCCTCGGCGCCGTGTTCGCCGAAGGCGGCCACAAGGTCCTGGTCGTCGACCTGGATCCCCAGGCCAACTTGACCCTTGCCCTGGGGGTGGAGCCCGGCTTCGCGACCGTGACCTCGAGCCACGTCTTGATCGAGTCGGCGCCCTTGATGAGCGCCAAGTTGGGCACCGAGATCGAAAACCTGGATTTGATCCCCTCCGAGATGAGCATCGAGAGCGCGGAGCAGTTCCTGCCGGTCCGAACCCACTACACGCTCGGTATCCGGCGGGCCCTCGACGCAGCCTCACCCCTGCCCTACGATTTCATCTTCCTGGATTGTCCTCCCTTCCTGGGGGCCATCACGACAAACGCCCTTAGCGCCGCCGACCTGCTCATCATCCCCACGCAGGCCGAGTATTTCTCGGCCTACGCCCTGCGCCACATGATGGGCCTGATCCGGCGAGTGCGCCAGGAGAGCAATAGCAGCCTGGGATATCGCATTCTGATCACCCTGCTCGACCGCCGCAATCGCACCCACCGCAACATCCAGGAACAACTGCAGAGCACATTTGGCGACGGACTCTTCAGGACCGTGATCGAGGTCGACACCAAACTGCGTGAGAGTCCGATCGCCGGCCTGCCGATCACCCGCTATCGACCCGGCGCCCGGGGCGCCCTGCAGTATCGCGAGCTCGCACAGGAACTGGCAGAATATGTCAAAGAGAAGAGTCAGCAAGCGGCTTGAGCACATCTTCGACGACGTGCAGGCGGAGGTCGCCAATCCCAGCCGGGCCACGCCGAAGCCGAAGACGATAACGGGTCTGCTTGGGCGTCCGGGTACTGCCCCTCTTGCGGTCTCGGCCGCCACACCTCGTCGCACCACGCCGCTGCCGCGCGCCCGGCCTTCGACCGGCAACGTGCCTCCGCCGGACGCAACGGTGCCGGGCCAGATCTCCGTTGGCTTCCGACAGGACGATGATACCTGGGCGACGTTGCGCGTCATCGGCGATCCGGCAATCGACAGTTGGGCCACCGAGGACCAGCTCCTGGTCAAGCAAGTCGCAGATCAGCTCTCCTTGGCCCTGGAGAACGCGCGCCTGTTCCAGGACACGAAACTTGCCGAGGATGCTCTTAGGCGCCGCAACACTTACCTTTCGGCGGCGGCTGAGATCGGCCGACTCGTGACCTCGACCCTGGATCTCAACACGATCTTCAGCCGGACTGTGAACCTTGTAAGTGAGCGATTCGGCTACTACCACGCCGCAATCTTCGTCGTCGAGGAGACCGGCTTCAACGTCGCCCTGCGCGAGGCGACCGGCGCGGTGGGCACCGAAATGAAGAACCGGGGCCACAGCCTGCCCGTCAATGACAAGTCGATCGTCGGCAAGGTGGCACTGCGAGGCGAGCCGGTGGTCGTGAATAACACGGCCGCCGACACGACCTTCCGCCCCAATCCTCTGCTGCCAGACACGCGTGCAGAAACCGCCATCCCGCTGCGGGTTAGCGACCGCATCATCGGTGCCCTCGACATCCAGTCGACCCTTGTCGGAGCCTTCACCGCGGACGATGTGGGCGTCCTACAGATTCTGGCAGACCAGGTGGCCATCGCAATTGACAATGCCCGCTCCTACGAGCTTTCCCAGCAGGCCGTGCGTGAAATGCGTGACCTCGACCGCGTTAAAACCCAGTTCCTTGCGAACATGAGCCATGAGCTGCGCACACCTCTCAACTCGATCATTGGATTTTCGCGTGTGATCTTGAAGGGCATAGACGGTCCGGTGACCGACTTGCAGAGACAGGACCTGTCGGCCATATACAGCTCCGGCCAGCATCTCCTGGGTCTCATCAATGACGTGCTCGACATTGCCAAGATCGAGGCCGGCAAAATGGAACTCGCGTTCGAAGAGGTCAACCTCTCCGACCTGATCACGAGCGTCATGTCCACGGGGCAGGGCCTGGTAAAGGACAAGCCCATCCAACTTGTCCGCAAGATCGACGAAGAGCTGCCTATGGTTCGGGCGGATGCGATCCGCGTCCGCCAGGTGCTCCTGAACCTGTTGTCGAACGCAGCCAAGTTCACGGAACAGGGCGAGATTGTGGTCGAAGCGCACGTGGAGCCCAATGCCTACGGGATCGACCAAGTGCACGTGAGTGTGGCGGACACGGGTCCTGGCATATCCGAGGCGGACCAGGCCAAGCTCTTCCAGGCCTTTTCCCAGGTGGACGATTTTCCGACGCGCAAGACTGGCGGCTCGGGGCTTGGGCTGGCTATTAGTCAGCAACTGATTCAATTGCACGGCGGGCGGATCGGCCTACAAAGCGAAATTGGACACGGCAGCACCTTCTACTTCACGCTGCCTGTATTTCGCGGTACAAAGCCGGCCCCGGCGGCCGCCCTCGAACCCAAACCGAACGAGACCGGAGAATCTGCTCCGGCCGCCTGACCCAGACGCACAGCGGCCAGTGGCCTCTTCCGAGCGCCGAACAGCAGACTAGGAACCCATGGCCTTTGCGATCAAGTGCCTGGATTGCCAGCATAGAACGCCGTTCTTCCCGGCTTCGGTGAGCTGCCCGCGCTGCGGCAGTCAATGGCGCGAGGCAGAGTACGACTACGATACCCTGGCCTCCAGTTGGCCGCAGCAGCTCAATGCCCGTCCCTTCGACCTTTGGCGGTATCGCGAACTGCTCCCCGTTCGCAATTCAAATCCCATGCTGGCCCTCGGCGAGGGCGGTACGCCGCTCTTACCGGCAGTCAACCTGGGCATGATGCTGGGAACCCCGCAGCTCTACATCAAGGATGAACGCCAGGGCCCAACTGGCTCCTTCAAGGACCGCCAGGCCGCCGTCACGATTGCGGCGTTGAAGGAGGCCGGCATCACCGAAATGGTGGCCGCCTCCACGGGCAATGTTGCCATCTCTTACTCGGCCTACGCCTCACGCGCAGGAATCAAGTTGTGGGCCTTCGTGACCAGCCTGGTGCCGGCCGTCAAGATGCGCGAAATCGCCCTCTATGGCAGCCAGGTTGTCAAGGTGACCGGGTCCTACGATCAAGCCAAGCAGGTCGCGGCAGAGTTTGCGCGCCAGCGCAAGCTCTATCAGGACCTCGGCGCACGGACGATCACTTCAGTTGAGGCGATGAAGACCATCGCCTTTGAGATCGCTGAACAGCTCGCCCTCGCTCAAGGTCCAAAGGCCTCAAACAACGGGGGGCCGACTGTCTGGCACGCGCCGGACTGGTACGTCCAGGCCATCAGCGGTGGGATGGGACCCCTCGGCGTCTACAAAGGCTTCTGGGAGCTCAAGCAGATGGGCTTGGTCGACCGGATCCCGTCGATCGCTGCGATCCAAGCGGATGGATGCGCGCCGATGGTGCTCAGTTTCCAGCAGGGACTTGAGACAGCCATCCCGGTGGAGACGCCCAAAACCCACATTGAGACGCTCGCGACCGGCGACCCCGGCCGCGCCTATACGAGGCTGCGCCAGCAGGTCCTCGAGACGCATGGAACATTCGAAAGCGTGAGCGATGAGGAGGCGTTCCGTGCTATGCACGTGCTGGCGAAGATGGAGGGGATATCGGCAGAGCCCGCCGCGGCCGTGGGATTCGCCGGCTTGTTTAAACTGGTTCGAGCTGGCGTCATCCGCCAGATGGACACGATCGTAGTCAACTGCACGGGCCATACGATGCCGGCCGAGGAGCTCGTGCTTGGACCCAACTGGACACGCGATGTTGAGCTGCCCGCGGCCCAAATCGACACGCCGCAGGAGGGGCTGCTGGCCGCCCTTAACCAGGTCACCCCATCCAAGTTCCGGCGGGTTGCGATCATCGACGACACGCCCGACGCGCGGCGCCTCATCCGGCGGATCCTACAGTCACAGGGCGACTACAGCATCTTCGAGGCCGAAAGCGGCCGCGAGGGGATCGAGGTTTGCCGGCGCGAGCAGCCAGATCTGATCATCCTGGACCTCATGATGCCTGAAATGGACGGTTTCGCGGTCCTGGATGTGCTCAAGGCGGATCAGCGGACCGCCCAAATCCCCGTGATTGTTGCCACTGCAAAGGAACTTACGCCGGACGAGAAGACCCGTCTTGGGACACAGATCCAGACCCTGATGCAAAAGGGCGATTTTCTCAACGATGAGTTCCTGGCCGAAGTACAGGCGCTCATCCATTGATCATCGGTTCGCCTGAAGGCAATGTCGATGCAAAATGCGTAAAGGTCGAGGCGCCGGCGTAGCGGCGGCACTCTCTTCGGCCGTCTTCCTGGGACTATCGCCGGTCTTCGGAAAGCTGGCGATCAATCTCGGCTTCACGCCGCTGTCGGTTGTCGCGTGGCGAACGGGCCTCGCCGCGGGTCTTGTCTTGCTGGTCTTCGTCGCCCTCTTTCGCTCATACCTTTACATCTACCCCATCGGCTTGGTTGGCTGCCTGCTCGCAGGCCTTGTCAACGGCCTCGGCTCTATCCTCTTCTACATGGCCCTTGATCGACTTAGCGCCAGCATCGGCCAGATGCTCTACTCCCTCTACCCTTTCTTCGCGGCGGTCTGGCTCACATTCGATGACCATCGTCTAACCCCGTTCACCATCTTTCGCATCGCGCTCGGCAATGGCCGGCGTCGCCCTTCTGACGATCCTGCCCACCCACAAGGTTGACCTCCTGGGGGCGGCCATGATGCTGGGTGCAGCAGCGCTCTACGCGCTGCACCTGCCGATCAATCAACGTGTACTCTACGAGGTACCCCCGCCAACCGTTACGCTCTACACTCTGCTGGCAATGACGGCAGTCGTCGTGCCCGCGGCGTTGGTCTTCGACCGGCAGGCACCGGTCAACACCGCGGTTTGGTGGCCCGTCTTAGCCCTCACCCTCATGACGCTTCTATCACGCCTGGCACTCTTCTTCGGCATCAAGCGGATCGGGGGCATGCAGACCGCCCTGCTTGGCTTGGCGGAGCTTCTGGTGACGGTGGTGTTTAGTATTTGGTGGCTACACGAAAGCCTAGCACCCGTCCAGTGGCTTGGCGCCCTCGTGCTCGGAACAAGCCTTTTGCTTGTGAGATTTGAGAGACCATCCGGGCCGCACCAAGCCAACCGAAATGGATGGTTCGGGTGGATCCGGCCCCCAGATGTACAGTCCAGCCCCTCCTGGACTCCCGACGAGTGAGATCTACTCCTGCAGCCGGCTGCCCGGCTGTAGATCAAGTTCCCTAGCTCTTGCCCTCGTAGATATAGCCCGTGCCGCGCACGCTCGCAACGCGATCTGACAGCGCAGGAAAGTCCTCCAGCTTGTGCCGCAGTCGGCTCACCAGCGGACGCAGGATCTCGGGAGCCTCGCGCTGCGAAGTGTCATAGCCCTGCACAAGCAGGACCAGCTCGCGATGCGAGAAAACCTTCCCCTCATTCTCCATCAAGATTCGAAGCAGGCGACCTTCGGCAGGTGTAAGCCGCTCCAAACGTCGTCCGGCTCGGATCTGGCGGCGCGCAAAATCGACAGTGGTGCCATCGGCGAGCTTGAACTCACGGGCGCGATCGTCCGTCTCGCCCGCGTCTCGCGATCCACCCTTGGCCTGCAATTTGGCGTTGCGCCGTGCCAGCCCTCTCTTCACGCTGGCAATTACCTGCGCCGGCGCAGCCGGTTTGGTCAGATAGTCGTGGATCCGCAGCCGCAGCGCCTGGACGGCCGAATCCATCGATCCGTGCGCGGTGAGCAGGACCACCTCAGTGTCCGGCGAGGCCTGGTTGACGACCTGGATCACCTCCAAGCCGTCCATGCCCGGCATGCGCAGGTCCACGATCATCAGGTCGACCGGATGCGTGCGCACGTATTCCACCGCGGCCTGTCCGCCCGGGACGGCTGCGACGTTGTAGCCCTCGAGCTTCAGGATGTCGGTCAGCGATTGGCGAGCGATATTCTCGTCGTCCACGATTAGGACGTTGGATTTCATGGCACCTCCACGGCTGGCAGGAACACTCGAAAGCATGCGCCCTTCCCGTGATCGGGAAGAAGCTCGAGTGTGCCCCCATGCGCCGTCACGATGTTGTAGCTGACGGTCAGGCCCAGGCCAGTCCCGCCCTCCTTCGTACTGAAGAACGGATCGAATACGCGCGACTGATCGTTCCTGGGGACGCCCGGTCCGTCGTCCTGGAAGAGCATCTCAACTCCTCCGGGAGCGAGCCGCCCGGTGATCTGCAAATTGCCGCCTTTCGGCATGGCATCGTACGAGTTCAGGATCAGGTTGATGAACACCTGTTGGATCTGGCTGCCGACTGCCATGACGGGCGGCATCTCCGCCGGCAGCGAAGTCTCCACCTTGATCCCGCGTTCGATCAATTGCTTCTGGGTGAGATTGATGATGTATTGCAGCAATTCCTCCAGCCGGATGCGTTCGGGTTTGGCGGCGCCCGGCCGGTAGAAGTCGAGCATACGCTGCACTGTGACCGCCAACCGCTCGAGTTCGGAGCGGGCCATCTCAAAGTATTCCGCGCGCTTCTCCTGGGGGACATCCTCACGCCCGGCCAGGTGCAGACAGTTTTGAACGGATTGGAGCGGGTTGTTGACCTCGTGCGCGATCGAGGCGCTCAGTCGACCTGCCGCGGCCATTTTCTCGGCTTGCAGCAAAGCGTTCTGCGACTCCTCGATCTTGCGCACATAGGACCGTTCTTCATCGTACAGCCGGGCGTTCTCCAGGGCAGCGGCTGCCTGCCGAGCCAGGATCTGCAGCATATCCAGGTCGCCCTCCCGGAATTCGGCCTCCTGTGGGTCGCGACCTGCGAAGAAGACACCCCGAAAGCGCTGCCTGGCCATCTGCACAAACATCACGGCGCCCAAGTCCGCTTTGCGGAGGCGCGCCTGTGCGCTGGGGTCGCCCGGGCCGGCGGCATTGACCAGCATCGGTGACCCGCTGGCGTCAACCTGGATGATGAAGTCCGGCAGCTCTTTGCCTTCGCCGGCCAGGCGCACGAAACGCCCCTCATCAGCTGAGTACTGATAATAGGCCGCGTGCCGGCAATGCAAATGACCAAGGATGGCGCGGACAATCAGATCGAGCAGGGTTTCCGGATGCGTCTCAGATAGCAGAGACTCTGTTACCTCAAACAGCGGTCGCAGCGCGTTGATGCGGGCAGCGTCGCGTTTCTGCTGGCTATCAGCCAGCGCCTGCCGGACCGCCTCGACCAGTTCCTCGCTCTTCTCAAACGGCTTCAGGATGAGCCCGTCCACGCCTTGCCGCAGAGCACTGATGGCCGTCTCGACCGTGCCGAATCCGGTCATGACCAGCACCGCCATGTCGGGCTGCAAGCGCCGGGCCTCAGCAATAACCTGGAAGCCATCGATCTCTGGCATACGGATATCTACCAGCAGCAGGTCGGCCCGGTTGTGCTTCAGCCAATCCATTGCCTCGCGGGGATCGGTCAAGTCCGTAACGAGATATCCGACCCGCAACAGGACGCGTTTGCACAGAAGGGTGATGCCGGGTTCGTCGTCAACAACTAGAATGGCGATCGGTTCCATGGCTAGATCGGAAGCCAGACCGAGAACGTGGAGCCCTCACCCGGCCGGCTGGCGACCTCGATCCTCCCGCCGTGATCCATCACGATGCCGTAGGTGACCGACAGGCCCAGCCCCGTCCCACCGCGGCCGCCGCGGGTCGTAAAGAACGGCTCGAAGATGCGGTCGAGGTCCTTTTCCTCAATGCCAATGCCGGAATCCCGAATGCGGACGACGGCCCAGGGGCGCTCATCGCGCCTGCCGACCTCGGTGCGGATCTTCAGGCTCCCGCCGGTGGGCATGGCATGCAGCGCGTTATGCACGAGGTTGAGAAAAACCTGCTTCATCTGGTTCGAATCCACCGACACCCATGGGAGATCCTTCACAAAATCCACTTCAAGCTGGACGCCGCTCGTGTGGATGAAGTGCCGGGTCAGAGCCAATACGTCATCCAGAATCTCATTCAGGTCACAGCGGGCGCGCGTCTGCTCGCCCTGGCGGGCGAACTCCAGCAAACGCCTCACGACGCTCCGCGCCCGCAAGCCCTCGCGCAGGACCATCTCCATGTCGGCTCGGCGCTGATCAGCCTGAGGAGTTCTCGTCGAGGATCAGTTCAGCGAAGCCGGTCACCGTGGTGAGCGGATTGTTGAGCTCATGGGCGATGCCCGCCGCCATCTCGCCGACCGCCGCCAGCTTGGCAGCCTGCACGAGCCTGCTCTCAGCCTCCTGCTGCGCTTCGAGCCGGGCTCGAACCTCCATTTGGGCCTCACGCAGCTGCCGGATGGTCTCCTCGAGACGTTGGTACTGCCTTGCGCTCGTGGCCACCGCTGATAGCACCCCGGCCAGTGACTCGATCGCGATCTGGTCATTGCCCGTGAAGGCATTGGATTGACCACTACGCACATCGATCGCACCCAGTACCACGCCGCTCTGCTTCAAGGGCACGCACAATTCGGAACCAGCGCGCCAATCCCCCGCAGAACTCATGTGACCGTTACCCTGCAGTTCGTTCAGAAGAACACTTTCGCCTGTGCGGAATACAGTTTGTATCGTCGCATCCGCAAGGGCGGTGTCGCCATCAGCCCATGCCCGGCGAACAATCTGACTCTTGGCGCCGCCCCATCCAGCGATGAGGGAAGCAGGTTCCTCGCGCGCGAGTATGACCGCTGCCAACTCGTAGGCAAAATACTGCGATAGCAGGTCAGCGGTGATCTGGGCGATCTCCTGCTTGTCATTCAAGCCGATTACTTGCTGAACCACCTCGTGGATCAGGCCGAGGTTGCGCGCCCGCGCCTCCGCGTCCTCGCGTACGCGTCCGTACTCGATCAGCCCAGCCAGGTGACTGGCAATGACCACCAGCAGATGTTCATCGGATTGCGAGAAGGCCGCGGCGCGGGTGCTCTCAAGCGCCAATAGACCGATGGTCTGATCGTGGAACTTGAGCGGCACCATTAAGGCGGCTACCGCGCCCGCTAGCGCAGGCTTGAACTCGGCTGAGGCCGACGTCAATCGCAAGATGCGGCCGCGCAAGAAGGGGGCGATGTAGTGGCCCGCCAAGGGCATTACACGTGAGCTTAGCTTGCCGTCGAGGCTCTGGTATGCCCGCACCAGACGGCCATCGGTAGAGGGCACATAGAGGGCGATGTATTCCGCCGGAAAAGATCGTGCCAAGTGTCCAAAAACGCGGCGGGCGATCTGATCGACATTCTGGGCGGCCGAAACGGCGAGCGCAAAATCGTTGAGCATGGCAAGCCTGCGCAGATGATCAGTGAGCTCGTCGACGGTCACAACCATCTCGACGGGTTGCGAGGCTTGCGCAGCTAATTTCCTTAACGCGCGCAGCTTGGCCGGATCGAGGGCCCGCTCATCCCACAGGGCAACGGCGCCGATCAGCCGCTTCCCCACCACAAGCGGCAGGCATATCCAGAACGTCGAGGTCTTGCGCACCGGATTGGGTAGTTGCTCCCATTCCGGTTCGGCCTTGCGCGCGGTCACCTCAGCCAGGCTGCGATGCAGCCGCCGGAGGAGCTTGCTTCCGTCAAAACCAAGCGCACGCCCCGACAGTTTGGGGTCGTTCCACTGCGCCTCGATGCTCAGAGAATCCCCCCGGCGGATGCCAAGCCAGGCCCCCTGGGGCTCTGCTACCTGAACGAAGCTGTCGAGCAGCCGATCCAGCGCACGAGGCATGTCATAGGCTAGTTCGGTTTCGAGGCTTGGGAGCAGATCGCCTGATGCCCCGTCTGGGCTCGCGAGGGCCAGCATTTCAGCGACCAGGCGCCATAGGCGCTTTTGCTCTGCCCCTTGCCGCCCAGCGCCCACCAGCACCAAGTCGGCGGACCCGGCCACGGGGAAGGCGAGCAGGTGTGCCGCGTCCAGCCGGGCGTCCTTCGGCACCTTGGCCGAGCCCGGTGTCTCCTGCTTAAAGACTTGGGTCAGCCAGGTGCTGACCGCCGGCTCATCTAGGTACTCGGTGAGCAAACGGCGTCTCGATTTTGACAACTGATATGCAGAGTCAACGAACCAGCGCCCGTTCTCGGCGCCGGCCAGCGCAGCCCACGTCGCACCCGTCAATTGACACGCAGTCTTAAGATGATATTCGACACGGCCCGCCATCGTGCCCCAATTCTCGTGAAAATTATACAGCAGGGCCGGATGGTACAATAGTCGATAATATGACCAGTTTGGTGGTCGTCGGCGGAGGCCTGGCCGGCAGTGAGGCTGCATGGCAAGCCGCAGAGCGGGGATTGGATGTCGATCTGTACGAAATGCGGCCGAAGGTTACTACTGGGGCTCATGAAACGGATCGGCTGGCGGAGCTGGTCTGTTCGAATTCGCTCGGCTCGCAGCTCGAGGATCGCGCCTCCGGCCTGCTCAACCTGGAACTGAGACGGCTCGGCTCCATGTTGCTGGAGTGCGCTGCGGCCAGCGCCGTCCCGGCCGGAGGTGCACTGGCCGTCGACCGGCAAGTCTTCGCTCAGAAGGTCACCGAACGGATCGAAAACCACCCCAGGATCAGGCTGAGGCGCGAGGAGATCACAAGCGTCCCCGATGGGCCCTGCGTCATCGCCTCGGGCCCCCTCACCTCACCGGCCCTGAGCGAATCCCTAGCCGTATTGACCGGGCACGAGCATCTGGCCTTCTTCGATGCAATTTCACCGATCGTCCTCGCCGAGTCCCTGGACACGAGCCTGATCTACCGGGCCTCGCGCTACCGCCCGGGTTCGGACGAGGACGGCGACTACCTGAATTGCCCGCTCGACCGGGATCAGTACTACGGATTTGTCACCGCGCTGACCAGCGCCGAGCGGATCCCGTTGCGTTCTTTCGAAGAGACCGTGCCCGACGGGGTCCACGCCGGCCGCTTCTTTGAGGGATGTCTGCCCATCGAAATACTGGCCGGGCGCGGACAAGACGCCCTTGCTTTTGGGCCGATGCGCCCGGTCGGCCTCGAGCATCCGCGGACGGGTCGGCGGCCCTATGCTGTGCTGCAACTCCGCCAGGATAATCTAGCCGGCAGCTTATACAACCTGGTCGGGTTTCAAACCAATCTTAGGTACCCGGAACAGAAGCGGGTCCTCCGGATGATCCCGGGCTTGGCGAACGCCGAATTTGCCCGCTACGGCCAAATGCATCGCAACACATTCATCGCCTCGCCGGAGCTGCTGCTGCCGACGCTGCAGCTGAAGCGCCGACTTAATCTCATGTTCGCGGGGCAGATTGCTGGGGTCGAAGGGTACCTTGGCAACATCGCGACGGGAGTGCTGGCCGGCCTGAATGCGACGCGGTTGGTCGAGGGCAAGGAAGCCATCACACTTCCACAGACAACCATGTTCGGGGCCTTGTGTCACTACATCACCCACGCCGCCCTCAAGGATTTCCAGCCCATGAAGGCCAACTACGGCATACTGCCCGCCCTCGATTCGGCCAAGCGCATCGGCAAGCGCGAGCGGGCCCGGGCCTATGCTTCGCGTTCCCTCGCAGACCTCGCCCAAGTGGCCGAGGCCGTGATGGCGTGAGTTCGCATGTCCAGATCTCGCGTTGCCATCTACCTTGGCGCGATCGTCATCCTGGCTGCGATCGTCGCATACTGGTATGTCTCAGCGTTCACACGCTCGCCCGTCCATGACTCGTTCGATGGAACGCGCGCCTGGAACGACGTCCAGACGCAGGTGAACATGGGACCGAGGACCCCGGGCTCCAACGGCCACGCGGCAGATCTTGAGCTGGATGCAGGCCGAGCTCGAAGCCGCTGGCTGGCAGGTGACCATTCAGCAGGCGACCGCGATGGGACATCCAATCCAGAATCTGATCGCCTCCCGGTCCACGGAGCCTGCCGCAATCCTGGTCGGCGCACACTACGACACGCGCCTGTCCGCGAGCCGCGATCCAGATCCGGCCAAGCAGCAGGAGCCGGTTCCCGGCGCAGACGACGGCGCCTCCGGCGTCGCAGTTCTGCTCGAGCTGGCACGGACACTGCCCAATGATACGGGCTCGATTTCGCTCGTTTTTTTCGACGCCGAGGACAACGGCGACATCCCGGGTTGGGATTGGATCCTAGGTTCCAGGGCCTATGTGGCCACTATGACCACCCAGCCCAAGGCGATGATCCTGGTTGACATGGTCGGAGCTGATCCGCTGAGTTTGCCGCTGGAATCCAACTCCGATCCGGCGCTGCGCAGTTCGATCTGGCAGGCGGCGGCTAGGCTCGGCCACGGCGAGGTCTTCGTGCCTAAGGTCAAGTACAGCGTCGAAGACGACCACACCCCATTCCTGCAAGCCGGTGTGCCGGCTGTCGATATCATCGATTTGGATTATCCTTACTGGCACACGACGGCCGACACGCCCGAGCACGTCTCCGCCCGGAGTTTGCAGATCGTCGGGGACGTGCTCTGGAATTGGCTGGTGGAGCAAAAGGCACAAAGTCAGTAGCGAGTCCCGGGTATCACTGCCAGGTGCGGAGTACATAGCGATGAAAGCCCACGAACTGCTAGCAAGGATCCGGCCGCTCTGGCTTGAGCGTGTGTCGCTCAAGGCAGGCCGCGGCTCCGATGCACAATCCGCCTTCAAGGCAGAGCTGGGCCGGTTCTACACGCAACTCGAAAGCGCGGTCGAGTCCGGCAACCCCGCCTGGCTGGATCCGACGCTGGTGGAATGGACCAGCTCGCCGACCCTCTCCGAGCTGCACCAGAAGAAGCACAACGTGGCACAGCTACTGGACAAGTTCATCACCATCACCAATGATGTGGCGCTCGAGAACCTGGCCGAACCCGAGGCGCTGGATCTCCTGACGACCGTCACGCCCATCTACATCTACGCCCTAGAGAAGATCGCCCGGCTGGAGACCGAAGCCCGCGTGGCGCACGTATCGCATGAACTGGCCCAGACTCAGGAGAAGCTGGAACGGCTGGACCGGTCCAAGTCCGCGTTCATCTCGATTGCGGCGCACGAACTGAAGACGCCGCTGACATTGATCGCAGGCTACGCAGCCATGCTTCGCGAAAGCGTGGACGCCTCTGTGAGTCCCGACATAGAGGTGCTGCTCAACGGGATGAGCGCGGGAATCGGGCGGATGCAGCGCATTATCAAGGACCTGATCGATGTCTCGGTCATCGACAACAACCTGCTTTCGCTGAACCTGCAGCCCATGCAGATCAGGCATTTGTTCTCCCAGCTGCGCTCCGTGCTCGAGCCCGTTCTCGGTGAGCGCCAGCAGACGCTGAGGGTCGAGGATTTTCCCGGCATCGAGACCTGGGTCTATGCCGATCCCGATCGCTTGCACCAGGCGTTCCGCAACCTGCTTGAGAACGCGATCAAGTACACGCCAGACTTCGGGCGGATCGTCGTCAGCGGCCGGACATTGCCCGGCTTCATCGAAGTGACCGTCAAGGACAGCGGCATCGGCATCGCGCCCGACAACCAGACGCTGATCTTCGAGAAGCACGCGGTCTCCGACGCCGACTTGCACTCCAGCAGCCGCAGCGAGTTCAAAGGCGGCGGCGCCGGCCTGGGCCTCGCGATCACGCGTGGTATTATCCAGGCTCATGGCGGCACGATCTGGGCGGAGTTTGAAGGCTATGATGAGGTCAAACTGCCCGGTTCGACATTCCATGTCCTCATACCGGCGCGGACTCAACCGATCGACAAAGAGTTCGAGCGCCTATTTGGCACGCTGATTCCCGCTGAGACCAAAGCTGATGGCGAAACGAATCCCCCATCCGACCCGCCCGCCGCGTGAGCGGGCTTTCCTCGTGGGGGTCGAGCTGTTCAACCAGACGAACGACCTCTCGCTTCAGGAATCCCTGGATGAACTGGCGCTGCTGGCAGATACGGCCGACCTCGAAGTGGTCGGCCAGGTCACGCAGAAGCTCGAGCACCCCAACGTGGAAACATTCATCGGACCGGGCAAGGTACTCGAGCTCAAGGCCTTGGCCGAGGAGACGCGCTCACAGCTTGTGCTCTTTGATGAGGAGCTCTCAGCGCGCCATCAGCGCGAACTGGAGGATGCCCTCGGGAACAACGTGCGGATCCTTGACCGGACCGCGCTGATCCTTGACATATTCGCTCAGCACGCGCACACCGCGGAAGGCATGCTTCAGGTGGAGCTCGCCCAGTGCGAGTACCGGCTGCCCCGCCTCACGCGTCAGTGGACCCACTTGGCCCGCCAGGCCGGCGGCGGTGGCGGTCGCACGGGTCCTTCGGGCGGCGTAGGTCTGCGTGGACCCGGCGAGACCCAGCTCGAGGTCGACCGGCGCGCGATCCGGACGCGCATCGCCCACTTGAAGAAGGAGCTTGAGAAGGTCCGCGCCCATAGGCAAAGGTACCGTTCACAGCGCAAGCGCTCGCGTATCCCCACGGTGGCGCTGGTCGGATACACCAATTCGGGCAAGTCCACGCTGCTCAACCGGCTGTCGAATGCCAGCGTAGAGACGGCCAACCAGCTGTTCGCCACGTTGGATCCCACCACGCGACGGATCGAGCTGCCCGGAGGGTATCAGGCTCTGCTGACCGACACGGTCGGCTTTATCCAGAAGCTGCCCACCATGCTCGTCGCGGCGTTCCAGGCTACCCTGGAGGAGATCACCGACGCTGATCTGCTGCTGCATATGGTCGATATCTCGCATCCCAATGCGCTGAGCCAGTATCAGTCTGTGCAGCACACACTGGACGAGATCGGCGCGGGTCACATCCCGACCGTGACCGCGCTCAACAAGGTCGATCGGCTCAGCCGGCCATCGCTGGCCCGCGACACGGCCCGCCAATACCCCAAAGCCGTGGCGATCTCCGCGCTGCGAGGGATCGGCCTACCTGAACTACTGGCCCTGGTCCAGCGCGAGCTTTACGAGAGCTACACGCCGATCCGCGTGCGCCTGCCTTATCAGCAGGGGGCATTGATCTCGCTCTTCCACCAAGCAGGTGAGGTGGAAAGCATCGAGCACGAACGTGGCGGCGTGCTCCTGCAGGGCCGCATCCCGGGCCGCCTGGCGGCGCAGTTCTCACGCTGGCAGGTCGCGGACAATCCCAGCGCAACGCCGCAGGAGGCACCGTGATCTCGCGCTGGCTCGACCGGTTGTCCGAGTTCCTGGCGCATCGCAAGGGGCTGCTGCCCTTGTGCGGGATGCTGCTGGTCGCGTTGAACCTGCTCCTGCAATTCATACTTCCCGGTGGCTGGGTTGTGACTAGCAACCTGTTCCTGCACCTGGGTGTGATCATCGCGATCTTCGGCTTGTTGTTGGCATGGGCGCTGTGACCGATCGCCGCGACGACAAGCGGCTGTGGCTTCCGCTGCTCATGGCCGGCCTCATGGCCGGCCTTGCTTTGCGACTTTACCTGGCTGGCTTCGCCCAGACGCCGGGTCATGGTGACTCGGCCTTCTACTACACCGTCGCAAACAACATCGTCGCCGGCCGCGGCCCGGTCATCGACTACATCACCTACTTCTTTGAGGGTTTGCTGCCCCTGCCCCACTATGCCGGAGACTTCTGGAACCCAAGCGCGGCCTACCTCGTCGCCATACCGATCGCACTCCTCGGCAAGGGCATTGGGGTTGCGCTGCTGGCCGCCATCTTCGCGGGGGTCGTGCCAGCTGCAGCCGGCTACTTCGCCGGCCTGCAGTTTTCACGTTCCATAACGGTCGGCGTGCTCACCGCCATCCTGACGTTCTTCTCGCCGTTCGAGGTCTGGTGGTCGGTATCGACCGAAGCGATCATCTTCGCGGGTGCGTTCGGCTCCGTGGCTCTATTTCTCATGATGAAGGCTGAGGCCTCACCGCGTTTCTTCCTACTCGCGGCTCTCTTCACGGGCCTGGCCAACATGATCCGCCAGGACTACGTGTTGATGCTGGGCGCACTCGAGATCTGGATCTTGCTGGCCGCGCTCGCCTGGAAGCGCAAGCTCCTGATTGCCGCGGCAGCCCTCGTCATTCACCTCGCGGTCCTATCGCCGCTGTTGATCGAAAACTACTCGCAGCTGCACGAGGTCTTTCCGTCCGGCCCCGGCAAGACCGCGTTCCTGACGACCTACGAGGACTTTCACTCGTACAACAAGCAGATCGATTGGGGCACGCTGCGCGCGACCTGGGGCATCCAGGGCATCCTAAAGCGCAGGCTGCACACCGCTACTGAGAACCTGGGGCAAGTCGAATACTTCGTCGACCCGATCGTCGGCGACGTGTTCGTGCTCGCGCTGGCCGATCTCGCCCTCCTGCAGCGTCGGTTGGCATCCCTGCGCCCTTTGCTGCCGGTTCTGATCTTTGCTTTGCTCGAGTACTTGTTCTACACTTTTGTGGCCAGTTTCTCGGGCCCCGGATCACTGATCAAGTGCCTGGCCAGTCTTATGCCATTCGTCAGCATGGTGATCGTCGATTGGCTGGCCAGCCGGCTGCGTTGGTCGGCCGCCCTGGTTCTGGCAGTGGCCGCCCTCTCCGTCTACAGCGGCTATCAGGGATTCCAACGGAACTATACTTCGACGATGTACTACAACGGTGTCTACAAGGACTACGCCGCCGTGACCAATATGATCCTCGCCGACGCACCCAGCCGGGGGCTCGATCCGAACGGAATCACGGTCATGGCTCGCGATACATGGGATGTCTATGAGGGGACAGGCTTCAAGACCGTAATGATCCCGAACAACGACATCAACACGATCCTATTCGTGGCGCAGCACTACAATGCGCGCTACATTCTGCTGCCAGGGAGTTGGCCTCAGCTTGACAAGATCTACAGTGGCAGCGCGCCCGACGGGCGCTTCCGCGTTGTCGGCAACGTGCCCGGCTCGGATATGAAGCTTTTCTACTTGAAGTTCGAGGATCCCGGCTAGCTCAGCGGATCGGGTGCCAAAGCAAGGTCAGGAGCATCGCCAACGCTACCAGGAGCGTTCCGGCGGCTGCGAAGGCCGCGGTGACCTCCGTGGTCTCGTGCTTGGCGATCAGATTGGTGGGCAGCTCATGGAAGACCTGCGCGAGTTGGCTTGCGCTCTCCGCGGAGTAGTAGGTGGCGCCCGTCATTGAGGCGATCTGCTTGAGCGTGGCCACATCGATGCCCCGGCGAAATCCGCCGAAACCGAATCCGCCGCCCCCGCCACCGCCGAAGAACTGACCGCCTCCTGAACCACCTCCGCCTCCAAAGAACGGCTCGTTGCCGACGACTTGCTGGCCGCAGTCCGGAAATTCCGAACCTTGCGGGGTTCCGAAGCCGATGGAATAGACGCGGATGCCGCGGTCGGCGGCCTCCTGCGCCGCATCCAAAGGAAGTGGGCCCGTGTTGCTCGAACCGTCCGTCAGCAGCACAATGATATCGGGTGCGTAGTCGCCCTTGGGAACCGGGGCTACGTTCTTGCCGGAAGTGGGGTCGGGGATGCTCGGCACGACGTTCTTATCCACCTCGGCGATGGCGTTGATAGACTGGAGGATTGCACTACCGATGGCAGTGCGCCGCCCCACTAACAGACTATTGATCGCTTCCTCAAGCGCCCCCCGGTCGGTTGTTGGTGCCTGAATGAGTTCGGCAAAGGTCGAGAACGCGACCACGCCGATCTGGGCATTGGATGCCTGCGAACGCACAAAAGACAGTGCGGCGGCCTGCGCGGCCTGCAACCGGTTCGGGGCGACGTCCGTCGAACACATGCTGCGCGAGACGTCGATGGCCAGGACGATGGTCGTCTTGTTGGCAGGCATGACGGTGATCGCCACCGGCCGGGCCAGGGCGATCGCGAGGGACGCCAATGCGAGCAGGAACAGAATGAACGGCAGGTGGCGCCGCATCCATGAGTGTGCCGGCACGATGTTCCGCACCAGGGCCAGGCTGGAGTAGCGGACCGCAAAACGCTGGCGCCGCCGCACTGCCCAGATGTAGAGCACGGTAAGCACGGGTATGATCGTGAGGGAGTATAGGAACCACGGCCACTGAAAACTCATAGTAAGCCTCGCTCTACCGGCTTGAGAAGCCGGTTCACCTCACAAGACGCGGCCAAATTGCAGCAGGGAGTAGAGACCACCGATCAGCAGGAACACGGCGCTTGCACCCGCAAAGACCGCGGTCAGCTCTGTCTCCTCGGGCTTGACGGTCAGCGCCGGATCCAGATTATTGTAGATGTTGATGAGCTGCTGTGCGCTCTGGGCATTGTAGTAGGTGCCGCCGCTCACCTGGGCGATCTGCTTTAGCATGGGTTCATCCAACTGCGTGTGGACGGTAAGTCCGTTCACGTGCAGGTCGATCCCGGCGGGGCTGCCCAGCCCGACCGTGTAGATCCGCACGCCCCGGTTCGCCGCGGCCTGCGCGGCTGCCACGGGATCGGGGCGCTCGTTATTCTCACCATCGCTCAGGAGCACGATCACCGCCAAGTCGTGAGTTCCCACAGGCACCGGCGTTGGCTCGACGGTCGGCGCGGGAGTCAGGTTGCTGTACAGGCTCGTGCCGGGGTGCTCGGCCGTCTGGATCGCGTTCAGCGAAACGAGGATGCCGTTCGCGACCGAGGTCCCGCGCTGCGGCGCAAGCCGGTTGATCGCCGCGAGGATTGATTGCTGATCGTAGCTAGGGGCCTGGACCGAGAAGCCAGTATCGCTGAAAGCCACAATTCCGATCTGCACAGTCGAGGGTTGATGCTCAACGAAAGCCTTGGCGGCTTCCTTGGCGGCATCGATCCTGGTCGGCTGGATGTCGTTGGCCCCCATGCTACCCGAAACGTCGAAGGCGAGAATCACCGTCCCCTCTATGCGGGGCAGGCTGACCGCGGCTTGGGGCCGCGCCATGGCAACCAGCAGACCCGCCAGGCCGACTAAGAACATGATCCAAGGCAGATGCCGCAGGGGGGCGCCGGTCTGTCTTCCCGCCGCGTCGCTGGGGATGCCAAAATTGCCCTGTCTGGCAAGCTGCTTCCGCCGCGCCCGAACGAGGTAGATATAGAGCCCCACGATGATCGGGATCAGCAGCAGGCCGGCCAGCATCGAGGGCAGGATGAAGGTCATCAGGAGAGTCTCCGGCGGCGTTCGCGGACGGCCGCGAACCGGATGATGGCCGCCACCAGGTCCTCGTCGGTGGAGAGCAGCATCGGATCGACGCCGGCATGGTGCAGGGCGTCCGTTAGCCAGCGTTCGCGCTCGAGGGCGGCCGCGTGAAACCGCGTACGTAGCACCCTATCGTGAGTATCGACATAAAGCTGCTCGCCCGTTTCGGAATCTTGCATGATGACCGGGCCGACGTCCGGCAGTTCGAGCTCGCGCGGATCCCTGAGGCAAACCGCGACCATTTCGTGGCGCAGGTTGAGCAGGCTAAGCGGCCTCTCCCAACCCGGGAGGCTGATGAAGTCCGAGATGATGAAGATCAGCGAACGGCGCTTGATCGAGTTCAGAGCGCCGCGCAGGAGCGGGCCCAGGTCAGTGAATGCAGCATTCTGCCGGTGAGGCTGCTTGAGGAGCTCGTTCACGATCTGAAGCACCTGCATCCGGCCGCCGCGGGCCGGTAGCACCGCTTCGATCCCATCGCAGTAGAAGATGGCCCCCACGCGATTCCCGTGCCGGGTCAACAACCGGGCGACGGTCGCGACGAAATCGATGAGCATCGCCCTCTTGGGGACATCCCCGGTCCCAAAATCAACAGAGGGGCTCAGATCAAGCAGGAACCAGGCGGTGACCTCGCGGTCCTCGATGTACTGGCGGACGTACGGGGTGGCCAGGCGCGCGGTCACGTTCCAATCAATATAGCGGATGTCGTCGTCGGCCTGGTACTCACGCAGGTCGGCAAAGTCAACGCCGAAACCCCGCAGGAGACTGCGGTAATCGCCCTGCAGGAGGCCGTCGAGACGACGGATCACCTGCCAGTCGAGGCGTTGGAGGATGCGCTCAGGCGTCGACCGAACGGCGGACATGTTCGTGCAGCGGGGTGACCGGAATGGCGGTCGCCTCGAAGATCTTCTTGAGGATATCGTCGCTGCTCACGTTATCGGACAGAGCCTCGTACGAAAGGACGATACGGTGCCGCATCACGTCTGCAGCCATATCCAGAACGTCCTGCGGCAGCACATAGTCGCGCCCGCGGATGTAAGCCAGGGCACGCGCGGTCAGGATCAGGTTGATGGATGCCCGGGGGCTGGCCCCGAACAGGATGTAGTGCTGCAGATCTTCCAGTCCGATATCCGCCGGATTGCGGGTGGCGGTGGCCAGGCGCACGGAATACTCGATCAGGGCTGGGTCCACGTAAACCGCGTCCGCGGCCTGCTGCAGCTTCAGCAGATCGTCCGTGGTGAGCACTTTCTGAACCGGGGGAAGGGTGCCGCTCATGCGCTCGACGATCACGAATTCCTCGGTCGGGGCAGGGTAGCCAACCAGGACCTTCAGCATGAAACGGTCGACCTGCGCCTCCGGCAGCGCATACGTGCCCTCTGTCTCGATTGGATTCTGCGTGGCCAGCACAAGGAACGGGTTGGGCACTTTGAAGGTCTCGCGCCCGATCGTGACCTGCTTCTCTTGCATGACCTCCAGCAGAGCACTCTGTACCTTGGCCGGCGCCCGATTGATCTCATCTGCCAGGAGTAGGTTGGTGAAGACCGGGCCGAGCGAGACGTTAAACTCGCCGGTCTTCTGGTTGTACATGCGCGTGCCGATCAGATCGGCCGGGACCAGGTCAGGTGTGAACTGGATGCGTTTGAACTCTCCGCCCACAGCCTCGGCCAGCGTCTTGATGGCCATAGTCTTGGCTAGGCCGGGCACGCCTTCCACCAGGATATGCCCGCGTGCCAGCAAGGCCACCATCATCCTCTCCAGCAAGTGATCCTGACCCACGATGATCTTCTTGACCTCATACAAGGCCCGTTCCACGGGCTTTTTTCCTTCGGTGTTTTGCTCCATATCCATGGATTCCTCCTGAACCGGCAATGATCGACGTCAGCCCATGCCGAGGCAGCGATACAGTTTGTTTCTAGTAGACGGGCGAGCCAAAGGCGCCCGCGGCTGCGGTGATGGGTACTGCAAACCCGATCCCAATGAACACATCCTCCTTGGTCGGGTTGGCGATGCCAGTGATAATTCCGATGACCTGCCCTGCGCGATTGAGCAGCGGTCCGCCAGAGTTGCCGGGGTTCACCGCCGCATCGATCTGGATCAGGCCGCGCAATGTCCGGTCTGTGTTTTCGGGCTGGAACGACCGGCCGAAACCCGAAATGACGCCGGCGCTCATCGAGCTGTAGAGCCCGAAGGGATTCCCTACAGCGTAGGCTTCATCGCCCACGCGCATGGCGTTGGGGTTGCCCAGAACGGCGGGCACCACCTTGGACGGCAGCTGATCCGGTTGCAGCACCGCGATGTCATTGTCAGTCTGGGCGGTGGTGATCTGCGCGCTTGACTGCGTCCCGTCGGCGTACGTCACCTGGATCTCGGCAGCTCCATCGACGACGTGCAGCGCCGTCAGGATCAAGCCCTGGTCCGAGATGATGACGCCGCTGCCCAAGCTTTCTTCACCTGAATCATTCTTCGACTGGATCAGCACGATCGAGGGCTGGATGATCTGGTAAACGAGATCAGAGTAGGAAGGCTGGGGGGTGGCCGAGGCCATCGCCTGTGCGACCTGGGTGCTGACCTCGTTCGGGGTCAGCACATGCGGCCCAGGGAACAGGATGCGATAGATGAGGATGGCCGCGAGCGCCGCCAGAACTTCCCCGCCGAAGAGCGCGCTGCGGCCCACAAGCATGAGCAGCTTGTCCAGCCGCTCCGTCCACCGTGACCTGGGCGGCGGTTCCGGTGACGGCGGTGTAACAGGCGGCGGGCTGCTGCGCAGGCCGCCCGGTCTTGCAGGCGGGCGCGACCAGGATTGCGGAGACGGTCGCATCATTGGCAGCCTCCGGCTTCCTGCTCCCTCTGAGTTGGTCCCTCATTCATTAGCAGTACTATAGAACCGCTAACTAAGACAAAGATGAGAAGCATCATGATGCTGGGCATTTCTCGAGGAATATTCAGCGGCGTTAACAGCGTTACCGCGGAATCCACGCAGAGTCCACATATTTGTCTGACACAGCGCCGGCCACACGACTTGCGACCAGGTACGAGCACGTAGCATCCCTGAGCTGCCATCGGTCCCGGGCATGGCCGTCATCACAAATATCGCGCGGCCTCAAGGACCTCAACGTCGGCAGCTCGCTTCCCACGGGCACCCGCCTGACTTAATCTACGCCAATTCGATTGGGTTCAGATCTGAGGCCCCGCTGCAAGGACCGCTTTCTCGGCAGCAGTCTCGAATTTTCTGAAGTTGTCGTTGAAACGGGCGGCCAGCATCCTGTAACGCTTCGAGTAGTCTTTGCGATCCGACCAGGAGCTGGCCGGATCCAGCACATCATCGGGCACCCCTGGCGCCTTCAGCGGCACCTCGAAACCAAAGATTGGATCCTTGCGGCGCCCCACGCCTTCGAGCTTCCCAGCCAACGCAGCCGAGAGCAGCGCTCGGGTGTGCTTGATGCTGATCCGCTTTCCGACACCGTACGGTCCACCCACCCAGCCCGTGTTGACCAGCCAACACTTGGCGCCGTAGCGCTCGATCTTCAGTCGAGAAGTTCGGCATAGTAGGACGGATGATGGACCATGAAGGGTCCGCCGAAGCAGGGTGAGAAGGTGATCTCGGGCTCCTCCCCAAGCCAACCTCGGTTCCGGCGATCTTGGAGGTGTAACCTGAGATGAACTGGTACAGGGCCTGGTCCGGGGTCAGCTCGCGCGATCGGCGGCATGACGCCCGACGCATCGCAGGTAAGGAAGATGATGTTCTTCGGATGCCCGGCCTTGCCCTCCGGGACCGCGTTCCTGATCAGGCTGAGGGGGTACGAGGCGCGCGTGTTCTCGGTCAGCGTATCGTCGTCCAGGTCGATGCGCGCGCGTGACCGGATCGTAAGGCACGTTCTCCAGGATCGTCCCGAACATGCTGGTGGTGGCGTAGATCTCGGGCTCGGCCGAAGCCGAAAGCCCGATCACCTTTGCGTAGCAGCCACCTTCGAAGTTGAAGACGCCGTCGTCGCTCCAGCCATGCTCATCATCACCGATAAGCCGGCGGCTCGGGTCCGCGGAGAGCGTCGTCTTGCCAGTCCCGCTCAGGCCGAAGAACAGCGCCACGTCGCTTGAATCCGTGGGGCTTACGTTGGCTGAGCAGTGCATCGAGAGCACACCTTCCAGCGGAAGGAGGTAGTTCAGGATCGTGAAAACGGATTTCTTGATCTCGCCCGCGTAGGACGTGTTGCCGATGATCGCCAGCTTCTTCTCGAACGACAGGCAGATAAACGTGTCACTGGCCGTGTTGTCGAGGGCCGGCATGGCCTTGAAGTCCGGCAAGCAGAAGATCGTGAATTCCGGCGTGAAGCGGTTGTATTCTTCGAGCGATTGAGGGGCCAGGAACATGTTGCGGACGAACATGCTGTGCCAGGCGAGCTCCGAGACGACGCGCACCGGGAGGCGGTACTTCCGGTCCGCACCCGCGTAGACGTCCTGAACGAACACGTCATGCCCCTGGAGATACCCCAGCATGCGGTCATACAGAACATCGAACTTTTCCGCAGGGATCGGCCGATTGTATTGACCCCACCAGATGCGGGCCTCCTCCGGGCCGTCGCGGACGATGAATTTGTCGTTCGCAGAGCGGGCAGTGTGTTTGCCGGTGTTGACCACGAACGCCCCACCGACCGAGGTCGCGCCCTCGCCCCGGAAGATGGCTTCTTCGTACAGGGCCTCACTGGTCAAATTCCAGTAAGCCAGGCGCAGGTTTTGCACACCATGATTAGACAGGTTGTAGTCGGCCTTGCGCAGGCGGGCAATGTCCTCGGCCGGGGTTTTGATATTAAGGAGGTTCTTCATCGCTGTGGTTGACCTGAGGTCCTCGGTGTATGAATTGAGTTTCGCGGCTTAAGGTTGGATGGCTGGATCACAGCCAGTCCCGGATCATCTTCCGGTCACCAATGTAGATCTCGTTGGGACTGCTGAGGTCGAGCGCCCACTTGATGCGCTCCATGCCCTCGGTCACGTCCTTGACTGTGCCGCTGAACGAGATGCGAATGTGGCCCTCCGCCCCGAACTCCTTGCCCGGCACCGTGACCACGAGGGCTTTCTTGAGCAGGAACTGGGACAACTGCACCGAGTTTGAACTGTAGGCTTTCAGATCGGGCAGGGCATAGAAGGTGCCGTCCGGCGGGATGAGCCGCGCCCCGAGAAGGATTTCATCTGCTCCAGGAGCACGTCGCGGTTGTTCTGGATCTGCAGGCGGATCGACTCGGTCACAGACTGCAAACCGTTGAGCGCGCCCTCTGCGGCCGCCTGACTGACAGGCGATACGCCCGAGGTCATCTGCGCGGTAACGTTCGCCATCACCCGCACGATATCCCGGGGCGCGATCACCCAGCCGACCCGAAAGCCGGTCATTCCATAGATCTTGGCCACGCCGTTGATGATGATGAGATGCGAATTGTCAGTGTCTTTATCGGTGAAGCGCGTGGCCGGCGCTGCCACCTTCCCGTCGAAAGTCAGCTTGTGGTAAATGTCGTCGCAGATCATGTACAGGCCGCGCCGCTCGCAGAAGTTCACCAGGCTCTCAATCAAGGCCGGCGGGTAGATGGCCCCCGAGGGATTGTTGGGGCTGTTGACGACGATGGCCCGTGTGTAGCTCGTGACGGCCCGCTCAATATCCTCGAGCCGTGGGATGAATGTGCCGTCCTCCGGCGTAACGATCACCGGCCGCGCTTGGCACATCTTGACGATCTCGGGATACGAGACCCAGTACGGCGCCAGGATAATGACCTCGTCCTGCACATTTAGAAGCGAGTACAGGATGTTGAAGATCGACTGCTTAGCCCCGTTCGTGACCAGGACGTTCTCGGGCGCAACGAGCCGGTCGTAGTTCTCCTCCGTGTAGCGGATAATGGCTTTTTTTAGGCTGGGAACGCCGTCGACCGGCGTGTACTTGACCTCGCCGCTGCTCAGCTTGGCTGCCGCCGTGAGCATGGCGTTGATAGGTGTCTTGTTCTTGGGCTCGCCGATCCCGAGATTGATCACCGCCTCTCCGCGCTCACGCAGGAGGCGGGCTTCCTCGTTAAGGGCCAGCGTGGGTGATTCTGCGATCTCAGTTGCCAGTTTGCTCAATTTCATGTGCGATCTCCCCGGCTGCACCATTCTGCACAGATTTGCCCGGCCGCTGGTTGCCGGTTAAGAAAAGAAGGAGCCTACGGGCACGCGGTCATTATACTATGCCGCCCCTGTGACCGATCAATTGCAGCTAGCTGAGGATCTCGAAGTCTGCCGGAGTCCCCAGCTGGAGAACCGTGACACCGGACGCGATGCGCTTGATGAGACCGCCGAGAACGCTGCCGGTTCCCACCTCGACATAAGTTGTGACGCCCTGCGCGGCTAGCAGCTTGACCGTCTCGGTCCAGCGAACGCGCGACTGCATCTGCAGCTGCACGTCCTGACGCAGCTCCTGCGCGCTGGTCATTAACTTGCCGCTGACGTTGCCCACCACCCCGATGCCGGCTTCGCCGATCGCCGCCTGTGCCACCGCATCGTTCCATTCGACTTGAATGGATTCCATCAGCTTTGAATGAGCCGCGATGGACACAGCCAGCGGCAGGGCCCGTTTCGCTCCCGCGGCCTTCGCACCTTCTATGGCGCGCAGGACCGCCGGTTTGGCCCCCGATATGACCACCTGACCCGGACAGTTGTCGTTCGCGACCTGCACGACCTCATCCCCAGTCGAAGCCGCTGCGCAGACCGCCTCGAGTGCGGGGATATCCAGGCCCAGAATGGCTGCCATGCTCCCCGGATGCTCATCACCGGCGCGCTTCATGAGCTCGCCCCTCTGTCGCACGAGCTGGAGGCCGCTTTCCATCGGAAGCGCCCCTGCCGCCGTGAGGGCCGAGAGCTCGCCCAGCGAGTGACCGGCCATCGCGGCCGGCTTGAACCCGGCGTCCAGTGCCCCGAAGACCTGGAATGCCGCAACCGAGTGAACATAAAGCGCCGGCTGGGTGTTGATGGTCTCGTTGAGGCTGGCCTCGGGCCCCTCGAACATCAAAGTCGAAAGGCTGAGGCCCAGGATCTGGTCGGCACGGTCGAAGACCTGCTTGGCGTTGGGAAAATGCGCGGCCAGTTCGCGGCCCATGCCCACGACCTGTGAGCCCTGGCCGGGAAACAAGAACGCGGTTGTCTTTGGATCGAGTCTCATCGAGAGCCTCCGTGCACCGGGCGGCGGCTGGTTAAATGAAAACGAGCCGTGGTGCGCACGGCTCGCTCCGTCTAGGCGGGTTTCTGTTTCTCTTTCTTAACCTCGAAGACCTCACGTCCGGCGTAGTAGCCGCAGTTCGGGCAGACCGTGTGAGGCAGGCGCATCTGCCCACAGTTCGAGCAGGTCACCAGGTTGTGAGCGCGCAGGGCGTCGTGGGCGCGGCGTCGATCGCGCCGGCCTTTCGAGTGTTTGCGCTTGGGATGAGGCGTCATGAGTTCTCCTTCACAGAACAAGGACGGGCCAACGCCCGTCCGAGGTTTCCTTAACGAAGCGCCCGGATTATAGCGGCATCAGGGAGTGACGTCAAGCCTGAAAGGTTGTAGAATCGCAAATGTGGAAGTGCAGATCGCCGTCGCCAAGACCAACAAGTACGCTTCCCCCGAGAGCGGCGACACGCTCGAGGCCATTGAACGGCCTAACGGCGGTCTTTCCGTTGTGCTGGCCGACGGCCAGACCTCGGGCCGCGGGGCCAAGGCCATCTCGATGATGGTCGTGCGCAAGGTCATCGGCCTGCTGGCCGAAGGAGTGCGCGACGGCGCCGCTGCGCGAGCCGCTTCGGACGCCCTCTACACAGAGCGCAAGGGCCAAGTCATCTCCACGCTCAACATCGCTTCGGTCGACCTGCACAGCGGCACGATCGTGCTGACCCGCAACAACCCCGCCTCGATCTTCATTGCCCGGGGCGATCAGGCCGACTGCCTGTCGGACGAAAGCGTTCCGCTGGGGACCTCGCGAGACGTGAGGCCGGTCATCACCGAGATCGGGATCGAGCCGGGTCTGACGGTCGTCATCTACACGGACGGCCTGGTCCATGCCGGCAAACGCAAGGGCCAGCCCATGGACGTGTGTGAGATGATCCGCTCGCTGATTGAGGAGCAGGATCCGCCTCCCCAGGAACTGGCCGACGAGCTGCTCAGTTATGCGGTCAGCCTGGACGACGGCCGCCCGGCGGACGACATCAGCGTCCTCGTCTTGAAGGTTGTGCCGCAGGACGGCGACGACGTACGGCGCATGAGCATCCGCCTGCCCATTTCGGTCTGAGACTGTGGGGGGGGTGCGGATTCGAGGTCGTTGAGGCGCCAACTCCCGGAGCTCATCGCAGTACTCAACCTCGCGGGGACCCAAGCTGCGCCCTCGGCATTTCCGGCGGCCCCGCCGCACCGTGATCGAAGCGACTCTCCACAAGCGGAAAAGCTTCCTTCCTGATTATGGATGAACCGGGCAGACGATCCTTGGTGGTGGGGGTTGTAGGGCCGTGCGGAGCGGGCAAATCAACACTGATCGCCGGGCTGGCGCAGCACAGCATCCAGGGCCGGCAGATCGCCCAGGAGCACTCCTACGTCCAGCATATGTGGCGTCACATGGTCAACCCGGACCTGCTGATCTACCTCGCGGCCTCCTTTTCCACCTGCACGCGGCGCCGTCGATTGAACTGGCTCGAGGCCGGACTATGCCGAGCAGCTGCGCAGGCTGGCTCACGCCCGCCAGCACGCCGACCTCGTGATCGAGACCGACGATATCCCGGTCGAGGCCGTCCTTGAGCAAGCCGTGGCCTTCCTGAAAGACCAAGGCGCCCTGCGCGCGCCCCGTCTATCAAGCTGACGTCTGCACATGCGTTCGGTAGTATAATCACGCGGCGCCAGCCCACGGCTGGTATTTTTATGATGGAGTGGAATCATGCGTAGCCGCAACAGTTGGCTGATGGTTATCATCGTTTTGGTCGCATTTTCGCTCTGGGTGGATCTCAGCGATCAGATTACGGTCGTGAATCCGTTCACCAACAAAGTGCTGATCAACCAGAATACCACGGTCCGCCGCGGCCTCGACACGCTCGGCGGCCTCCAGACCCTGCTGCAGGCCGACGTCGCCAACTGCGCCAACGTCGATGCCAGGTCGCTGGACGTCACCCGCCAGATCCTTGAAAGCCGGGCCAACGCACTGGGGGTGAGCGAGATCGTGATGCAGATCGCCGGGCAGTGCCGCATCGTGGCCGAATTCCCGGGCGTGACGAATCCCGATGAGGTCGTGGCCGCTTTGCAGCAGACGGCACTGCTTGAATTCGTCGACATGGGCAGCAACCCGGTCAATGAAGGCACACAGGTCCAGACCGACTTCGAACGGGCCTCCTCCGGCGGCGTGCCGGTCGGTCCAACCGCAGGCCCCACGGCCAGCGTCCCAGCCACCCCGACTTTGGCCCTGACCCCCACCCTGGAACCAACTCCCGCTGCCGGGCACAACCCCTCAGCCCACGGTGACCGTTCCGGCGACGATCTATCACACCGTAATGACCGGTTCAGCACTGGACACCGTCAGCGTGCAGCCTGGTTCCCTATCCGGCCAATACGAGATTGCTTTCACCCTCAAATCGGACGGCGCAAAGGTCTTCGGTGATTACACCAGCGCCAACGTCGGGAAATTCCTCGCCATTGTCCTCGATAAGAAGGTGCTTTCCGCGCCCGTGATCAAGAGCGCCATCACCGATGGTCAGGGCGTGATCCAGGGCGGCTTCACCTCCGATTCCGCCAACCAATTGGCTGTCCAACTTCGTTACGGATCGCTCCCGGTCCCGGTCAAGGTGGTCGAGAGCCAGACGGTTGGCCCCACGCTCGGCGCAGAATCCATCCGCAAGAGCCTGACGGCTGGCTTGATCGGGCTCGCGGTGGTCATCCTCTTCATGGGACTCTACTATCGGCTGCCCGGAGTTGTGGCTGACCTGGCCCTTGTGATCTACGCGGTCTTCACCCTGATGCTCTACAAGATGATCCCGGTGACGCTGACCATCCCCGGCCTGGCGGGTTTCATTCTAAGCATCGGGATGGCGGTCGACGCCAACGTCCTGATCTTTGAGCGGCTCAAGGAGGAGCTGCGTGCGGGCCGCCCGCTGCAGCAGGCTATCGACCTGGGCTGGAGCCGCGCCTGGCCCTCCATCCGCGACTCGAACAGCTCGACCCTGATCACCTGCGTGATCCTGTTCATCTTCGGCAGCACGTTCGGTGCCAGCATGGTCAAGGGCTTCTCGATCACACTGGCTCTGGGCGTCCTCATCTCGCTCTTCACCGCCATCATCGTTACCCGCACCCTGCTGCATCTCATTCTTGACAACATCCGTCTGGGCGAGCACCAGGGCCAGTTTGGTCTCTAGGAGACCCTCATGAATATCATCAAGAATCGCTACTGGTATTTCCTGATCTCGCTCCTGGTCATCATCCCGGGCGTCGTCTTCATGATCCTGCACTGGACCAGCACGGGCCAGGGCCCGATCGCGCTCGGCATCGACTTCCGCGGCGGCGCGCTGCTCGAGGTGCAGTTCTCCGGCACGCCGCCGGACTCATCGGTCATCGATAACATCTACAATCAAGTCTCAACATCGGCCATGCCCCTCACCGGTCCCATCATCCAGCCGCTCGGGACGGATTCGTTCTCCATCCGTTCCAAGCAGATGGACGATCCCACTAAGGTCAAGCTGGTGGCAGCAATGCAGCAGGCCACCGGCCAGACGGTCACCGTCGAAAACTTCACCTCGGTTTCGCCCAGCGTCGGCGGCGAGGTCACGCGCGCCGCCATCATCGCCATCCTCCTGGCGGCCCTCGCGATCTTGCTCTACATCTGGTACGCGTTCCGGGGCGTGGAGCACTCCTTCCGCTACGGAACGGCCGCCATCATCGCCATGTTCCATGACGTCTTTGTGGTGCTCGGGGTGGAGGCGGGTCTCGCCTACCTACTTCACTGGGAGGCCGACGCCCTGTTCCTCACCGCCGTTTTGACGGTCATCGGCTTCTCGGTCCACGATACGATTGTGGTATTCGACCGCATCCGCGAGAATTCGAACATCTACCGGCGGGTCGAGTACGAGAAGATGGTCAACCACTCCGTCGTGCAAACGCTGGACCGCTCGATCAATACCCAGCTGACCGTGATGTTCACGCTGTTTGCCCTGGCGCTCTTCGGGGGCGACACGATTCGTCACTTCGTTATCATCTTGCTGGTCGGCATCTTCAGCGGAACGTACTCGTCCATCTTCAACGCCTCACCGATCCTGGTCGTCTGGGAAAACCAGGAGTGGAAAACCTGGTTCCGGCGGCGTGAGGAAGCACCGCAGGCTCCCGCTTCGTCCTAGGTCGTCGTTCGTCTGCGGGATGAGGGGATTCTTCGTCGCCGGCGCGCTCAGCGTTCAGTATTTATCGTCGCGACGATGAGCTAAGGCCGCACCGATCATGCCACCACTGATCCAGGGCTTTCTGATTGGCTTTGCCATCGCTGCGCCCGTTGGACCGATCGGTGTGCTCTGCATCCGCCGCACACTGGCCGACGGACGGCTGACCGGTTTCCTCTCGGGTCTGGGCGCCGCCTCGGCCGATATGTGTTACGGCGCGGTGGCGGCTTTCGGAATCACCGCCCTGCGCGATTTCCTCACCAGTCAGCAATTCTGGCTTCGCCTGATCGGCGGCAGCTTCCTGATCTTCCTGGGAGTGCGTGCATTTCTCGCCCAGCCTGCGGACAAAGCCTCGACGGTTCAGGGCAAGCGCGGTCTATTTGGCGCCTATATATCCACCCTGGGCTTAACCCTCACCAATCCAGCCACCATCATTTCCTTCACATTCATCTTCGCCGGCCTGCGCCTAGGACAGACGGGTGCAGGCTACCTTGGGGCCGGTCTGCTGGTCGCGGGAGTCTTCCTCGGCTCGGCAGCTTGGTGGCTCGCGCTGAGCGGACTGGTCGGATTCTTTCGCGAGCGCTTCACGCCGGCGTGGATGCGCTGGGTCAATCGAATCGCCGGCCTCATACTGTGCAGCTTCGGCGTTGCCGCCCTGGCTCTGAGTTAGCAGGCCCCCGCGCACACCGCCTCGTGCGATAATCAAGCCGAATGCTCTCGCGACGTGACTTCCTAAAGCTTGCCGGCCTCGGAACCGGCGCCGCCCTCTTGAACGCGTGCGCGCCCAAGCCCCCACCAGCAGGCACGGCGACCGTCCTTCCGTCCGCGACCCCTGGTGCAACCGCAAAGCCAGCGGTCACTCCGACACCCGATCCGCGGCTGCTGTGTTTTGTGTACTGGGACCATCAGCTGGCGAAGTACGACTTCAAGCCGCGAAATCCGCAGGTGCCCCTGCCTGAGACGTGCCCGCTCTATTCAGGCGATATCAACCGCCTCACGCCAGCATGGGTGGCCTACTGGCGCGGCATCCTGCGCATCTGCAATCCGTCCATGGACCCGGTCCACTTCGAGAAATCCTGGGATAGCCTGGTGGTCACCGGCCGCGCCTTCACCAATCAAACCGATCCCGCCTCCGGCAACTTCGCGCTGCACAGCCTGACCTGCGGCGGCGCAACTCACGAAATGGTGACCGGCGTCCCCCTTGGCCCGCACGTCGAGATCTACACGCTGAACGCCCGGAAGGATCCGCCCCCGATCCCGACCAAGATCGACGAGATCGATATAACCCGTCACTTCTTTGCAACAACCGGCGGCAACGTCCAGCTGCCCGATGGCAGCTACGCGGTTTACGGTTTCCCCCAATTCGAAAACTGCATAGTCCCCCTTGTGAGCCAGAACGATACCGACCTGATCGACGTCGCCCGGATCACAGCGGTCCACTCGATCCAGCGGCCCTATCACCCCTAGCCCTGAACCCAGTCGCAACACAAGACGTCACGGCCCGCCGTCGACTGTCCCGTCCTTAAGTCGACGCAGGGGAGGCGGCTGGCATTTGGATTGCAGCACGTCCTTGTCCGGAAGGTTCCATGGCTGGACCGCGTCGAAGTAGACCAGGTAAGCCCCGCCCCGCGATGGGTCTTTGCACATGGCATCCAGCGACTTGCTGTAATTGGGGTTCGGCCGCAGAGTGAACGCGTTCGTGATCGCCGGCAGTGGCAAGGCCCGCCTACCGTCCAGAAATCTCATGATGTCCGGCGCATTCGAATAGATGCTTGCGCCGGAGGGCAGCGACCGGCCAAACAGGACCGTCTCCGAGCCGGCCCACTGAGGCGAGGTGTATCCGAGGCCATCCCTCCGGATCTCCTTAGCGACTGCGATGCCTGCCGGCGCCCTGATCAGGATCAGCAATATCATGGCCCCGACAAAACCCCACCAGGCCAATGGCTTGGAGAATCTCCAAGCCAATGTGGCCATGCCCGGGAATCCGCCCACGATGAGCAGGATCAGAACCGGTGAGAGGATGCGCGCGTCGAGCGGTGTGCTGGCGTCCAGAAACGCTAGCGATACGTATAAGAACGGCAGGTATGTGGCACAGAAGAGCAAACACGTGAACGGGATCACGAACTCCTCTGAGCGCCGTTCCGGGCGACGGAAGCGCAGCCTCCAGGTCTCGATCGGAACGATGAGATATACGGCGATCAGCAGAATGATCGCCGCCCCGGCTCGCGCCACCCACGGAATCCAGCGCGATCAGGCGGGACAGCGTGCTCGTCACGCCCACGACAAATTCGGACAGGGCCATGGGATGGACGGCCAGACGGCGGTCGGTTACGGAGCCCGCCACCAGCTGGTTCCGAACCAGGACTGCCACCAAAGGAACGCAGAGCAGACCCAGCCAAGCAGCCGCGTCTCGCAGCCCTCGAAACCGGTCGCGACGCGGTCGTGCCAGGTAAACCAGGATGATTGCGGCCGGCACGAGACCAACCCCAATATAACGAGTGATGACCGCCAGTCCCAGAAATAGCGCCGAGGCTGCCAGCAGCGCGAACCGCGGCCTGACCACATATCGCACGAGGATGAGCACATTCGTAAGCAGCAGGGCGACGAAAAGCGGCTCTGACCAGGCCCAGGCGTGCAATTCAAGGATCGGTTCCGCGGAGAGGGCGAAGGCCGTCGCGAGGGCGCTCACCCACAACCTGCGTCCTGCTGCTAGGTAGGCCAGCCAGGCAATCAGCACTAGGTTGACGCCGAAGAGGGCGGCGTTGAGCAGGCGGGCGGCTTGGACCACATCCCGCTGCAAGAGACCCATCGCAGCTAGGAGCACCGGGTATAGAGGAGGGAAATGTATGACCGGGACGCCGTCGACCGCATAGCCCTTGCCCGCCATGAGACTCTGCGCCAATTCGACATAGACCGTTAAGTCCGGGCTGATGCCTGGGCCGTGTGGCGTCAGCCAGATGACTGCGATCACGCCCGCGGCCGCCACCAGGACCAGATAAAACATCACCCAGAACGCCTGCTTCTTGTCCATATTCTGGCTTCAGTTTACAGTGGGAGTGTCACTCGGCGCAAGGGCCCACCCGCCGCTGCAACGGGCAACTCAAATTCAGGCTGGCGCGAAGCATGAATCCGAGGGGCTATAATCACTCCGGCGGGACAGATGAAACACAGCATACCAAGCTGCGTGCTTGCGATCGTTCTCATCGCGGCTTGCGCGCCCCTGCGGGCCCTCGCCCTCGACATCCACGGCAGCAATTCCCTCCCAGGATTCCGAAGGGGAGCTGGCAGCCAGGCTCGATGCGTATGTGGCCGGCCAAGCGACCAATTTGAGTTTCACAGGGTCCGTCCTCGTCGCGCGCCATGGCCAGGTTCTACTGCTTGGGGGTTTTGGCGCGGCGGATCGGGCAGGGGGATTGCCCAACACGGCTCAAACGAAATTCCGCGTGGCGTCCATCACGAAGCAATTCACCGCGCTGGCGATTCTGATCCTGCAGGCGAGAGGCGAGTTGAATGTGCAGGATCGGGCTTGTGTTTACCTCCCAGATTGCCCACCAGCCTGGAGGGCGATCACTATCCATCAGCTCCTGACCCACACGTCTGGCATCAAGAGCTACAAGGATCTGCCCAACTACCCGGCTTTCAGGGCAACCCCGGTTGCGCCGGCGGAATTGACGGCGCGCTTCAGGGACCTCCCGCTCGCTTTCGAGCCGGGCACGCAGTACGGCTACTCCAACTCAGGCTACGTGCTCCTGGGCACAATCATCGGAGAACTGTCTGGCATGCCTTGCGCGGAGTTCGTCAAGACGAGTATCCTGGATCCTCTTGGGATGTCGGCGACCGGCTTCCTGCAGGGAACTCGGGCCAGGCCGTTGGATACGAGATCTCGTACGCCATGACACCTGCTGTCCTGGACGACGTGTCGGCTGAGTATGCCGCGGGAGGCCTGTCCTCCACGGTCGCTGATCTTTATCTCTTTGACCAGGTCCTATTCACAGAGCAACTCCTGCCGGCGGACCCGCGAGCCAGGATGTTCACCTCCTACGAGCCGATGCCGGACATCGACGGATTGAGACATGGGTATGGATGCCAGGTTGGGGACATGGAGGGCCATCCCACGGTCGGGCATACCGGCCTGCCGGAAGGTTACTCGTCCATGAATGCATACTTTCCTGATGAGCGAGTGGCCGTGATCCTGCTTGGCAACCAACGGAATCCACCGGTGTACAGCACGGGGATTGAATTGGCTCGCATGGTCCTGGAGTCCGGAGAGTGAGTGTCGGCTCCAGACGGCGTCAGCTAGAACCCGGTCTTCTTCTCAGCGCGGCTGACGCCAATCCACGTTGAGTGTTTTGCTTGGTGCAAGGCCGGGAGACCCATGCAACCCGGCCTCCACACGCGTAAGTCCGCACCCTTGCCCGCACATTTGTTTGGAAGTATCGTGATTCCCTAGCATCTGCATCCGGAGGGGACTTTCCAGCAATGCCTGCAAGTCTGCGTACTACATCCATAAAGTCATCCCAGCGATCCGCGATAGGTTAAGAAGCTTGCACACCGCGTGATCGGCCTGCTGATCCTGGCGCTGCTGCCTGTCTTCGGCTTGATGGTGTTCACCGCCTCGGAATCGCGGCGCCAGGCTATGCAAGAGACCCAGGACAACACGCTCAGGCTGACCGAGCTGGCTGCCGCGAACCAGCGCCAGCTTATCGATGGAGCCCGGGACATCCTGATCCCTCTGGCGCAGATCCCCGCAATTCAGAGCCAGGATCGTGCTGCCTGCCTCTTCTTCCTATCCAACGTGCTCATGCAGCACCCCCTGTATGCGAATTTCGGCGCGGCGGACAGCGTCCGGTAACATCTACTGCATGACCCTGCCCCAGCGGATGCCGATGAGCATTGCCCAACAAGCCTACTTTCAGCAATCGATGGCGAGCCGCGACTTCGCACTCAGCGAATACCAGATCTCACCCACCAACTCACAGGCGATCATCACCCTGGGCTACCCCGTGCTGGGCAGCATGGGGCATCCCCAGGGTATCGTCTTCGCCAGCCTGGACCTGCGCTGGCTGGGACCCTTCATGAGCGCGGCGCCGCTGCCCGCCGGCTCCACCCTGCGCGCAATTGATCCACACGGCATCATCCTGGCCTCGTACCCGGAGGGTGAGATCGAGATCGGGCGAACGATGCCGGAGGCCTCCGTCTCACACACCGTGCTGAGCAAAAAGGCCGGCCTGGTGGTGGGGCGCGATGCGAACGGCACAAGCCGGCTCTACGCCTTCACCCCCTTGCATGCCGGCGCCGACTCGGACGTGTACATCATCATCAGCATCCCAACTGATGTGGCGTTCGCCGAGTCAAACCGGATCCTGGTGCGCAATCTGATTGCCCTGACTGCGGGCACGCTGCTGGCCCTGGGCATCGCCTGGTTGGGGACGCAGTTCTTCTTCCTGCGTCAGGTCAACACGCTCGTGAGCACGACCGAGAGGCTGGGTGCCGGGGATCTGAGCGCGCGTTTGGATTGGGGACCGGGGCAGGGCGAACTCGGTCAGCTCGCCCATGCTTTCGACGACATGGCTGCCACCTTGCAGCGCCGGGAGCAGGAACAGCGCGAGGCCGAGGCGCAGATCCGGCAACAAGAGCGTATCCGGGCCGACCTGCTGCACCAGGTGATCGGAGCCCAGGAAGACGAGCGGATGCGCATCGCCCGCGAGCTGCACGACGAAACGAGCCAGAGTCTGACTGCCATACTCGTCGGCCTTGACACGATCAACATAGCCGCCCAAAGTGATATCAGCCGGATCGAAGGCCACGTGCGTGACCTGAAGTCAATCACCGAGGATATGCTCGCCAATATTCATCGCCTGATCGCCGATCTGCGCCCCTCCCTGCTCGACGACATCGGGCTGGTGGCGGCGATCGAGTGGTACGGGGAACAGCGGCTCAAGCCCTGCGGATTGTCCTTTCGCCTGCTCCAGCACACCTTGCCCGGCCGCCTGCCTGCCCCTGTGGAGACGGTCGTGTTTCGGATCGTCCAGGAGGGGCTGACCAACATCGTCCGTCATGCCCGCGCCAGCGCGGTTACCGTGCGCCTGCTGCAGGAGCAGGATGAGGTCACGCTTGAGATCCGGGATGACGGCGTGGGCTTCGACCCGCAGCTGCTGGAGGCGCCGGAGGCCGGAGGACGTGGCCTCGGCCTGCGGGGCATGCGCGAGCGGGCGACGATCCTCGGAGGTTCACTGGAGATCGAATCGGCCAGCGGCAGAGGCACGACCGTCCGCATCCGATTCCCCACTTATCGCGAGGAGGAGGCACTTGTCCACGATCCGACTGCTATTGGTGGATGATCACGCCATCCTGCGGGACGGCCTGCGTGCACTGCTGAGCTACTATCCCGACGTGGAGGTGGTGGGCGAGGCCGAGGATGGACTCCAGGCGATCCAGGCCGTGGATAGCCTGTCCCCGGATGTTGTTCTGATGGACATCGCGATGCCCGGCATGAACGGCCTCGAGGCAACCCGCCGCATCCGCCAGAGTCATCCCGATACGCGCATCCTGGTGCTGACGCAATACGATGACCAGCGCTATGTGCTGCCGTTCGTGCGCGCCGGCGTCTCCGGTTACGTCATCAAGCGCGCGCTCGGCAGCGACCTGATCAACGCGGTCCGCACGGTGGCAAAGGGCGACAGCTTCCTATACCCCAGCGTGGCAAGCACTGTATTGGAGGAGCTGCGCCAGCCATCCGGCGCCGATCGGGAGACTGCCAGCCCGCTCACGTCTCGCGAAGAGGAGATCCTGCGACGCGTCGCAGCCGGCGAAACGAGTCGCCAGATCGCCCGCGCCCTGAAACTGAGCGCCAAGACCGTGGAATGGCACAGGGGCAACCTGATGAACAAGCTCGGGCTCCGCTCGGTAGCGGAGCTGGTACGCTACGCCATCGAGCACGGCCTGACCGATTAGCCACGGCAATTGCCGCGGCCCGTACTGGGCCCGTCGCTGCGATCAAGCAACCGGCCAGTACTTCCCCCAAGTCGAACCCGTACTTTCCCCGGTAGCAGAACGCCGTCAGCGATCGCTATACTGAAGACGACCTGCAATCGTTCTTTCGCGCCTCCGTGTGAGCCTTCACGCTTGAGGCTCGAGGAGGCGCCAGGTTCGGAAGGAGGACGGCCGGGGAAACAACGCCGTTGTAACTGGTTAACAGCAGTGAGTGGACATATCCTGTCTGCAGGAAGAGGAGATGCGTCATGCGCAACAAGATCTTCGTACCGTCTCTCTTGATTATTGTCAGCCTGTTGTTGAGCGCCTGCGGCGCGGCCCAGACGGCCGCGCAAAAGCCGATACTCATCGGCGGGGCCCTGGCGCTCACGGGCATCAACGCTTACGTCGATGAGCCGGCCCTCCGGGGGATCCAGCTGGCGGTCGATGAGATCAACGCCGACGGCGGCATCCTCGGTCGCAAGGTCGAGTTCGTTAACCTCGACAGCAAGAGCGATCCGGTAACCTCCAGCAACGTTGGCGTGCAGCTCGTCCAGCGCGGCGCGAATGCCATCATCCCGGCCGCGGACTTTGACATGGGAGGACCCGCATGTCGTGAAGCGCAGAAGGCCGGGATCGTCTGCATCTCAACCACGGCATCGTCGCCGCTGTTCGGTTCGGAGGCCCTCGGTGACAAGGTGTTCACGCTGTCCATGTGGAACACGACCATGGGCGCCACCGCCGCCGAGTATGCCGTCAAAACCAAGAACTGGACCAAGGCCTGGGTCGTGACCGATACCTTCATCGACTACACGACCTCGCTGAGCCGCTACTTCATCGCCCAATTCAAGACCCTGGGCGGCACAGTCCTGTTCGAGGACACCTACACCCAGGGCGCGCAAGACTTCTCGGCCCAGCTGGCACGCATCCAAGCTTCGACCGTAAAGCCCGACTTCATCTACGTGTCGTCCTACATGCCAGACCTCGGCACGATCATTCGCACCATCCGCGAGGCGGGCATCAAGACCCCCATCATGGGCGGTGATACGTACGATGATCCCGGCCTCTTTGAGGCGGTGGGACCCCAGTATGGCAACGATGTTTATTTTGTCACCCACGGGTTCCTGAGCGCCGCATCCAATCCACGCGTAGCCGATTTCATGAAGAGCTACAAGACGAAGTACGGCAAGGATCCGGAGGCCCTGTGGATCATGCCCGGCTATGATGTGGTCTACGTGTTGAAGCACGCCATGGAGTTTGCCGGCACGACGGACGGTGCCGCTGTCGCTAAGGCCATGGAAACCCATGAGTTCGACAACCTCACCGGTCATATCAAGTGGTCGGATGCGGCCAGCGGCCACCAGCCTACCAAGGCGGCCGCCATCGTGATGCTGCAGAACGGGCAGCCCCAGTTCATCGGCTGGGTCACGCCCGCGACGCTGCCTCCCAAGTAAGTCCCTCTTCTGTGAGGCCGGGCCGGATCAAGGCGCAGTGAGGAATGCTACAGCCCCGAATGCCGCCCACCCGGCCTCACTCTCGATAAGAACTCATACCTGCGATCATCATGGATGCAACCATGCCAGACCAGCTGCGCCTGGAGCACGCCTGCAAGAGCTTTGAGGGACTGCGGGCGCTGGAAGACGTCAGCCTCTGCCTCGCGCGAGGCGAGATCCTGGGACTGATCGGCCCCAATGGATCGGGCAAGACCACCCTGATCAATGTGGTTTCCGGCCTGCTGCCCATCACCTCCGGCCGTGTGTTTGTGTGCGAAAAAGAGATTACGAACCTGCCCGCGCATCGCGTCGCTCACTTCGGCATTGCGCGCACGTTCCAAACGATACGCCTGTTCCGCGACCTGACCGTAATGGAGAACGCCGAGGTGGCTGCAGTCGGCGTCGGCGCCACCCGGGCCGACTTCCGCGTGCGCGCCCGGAAGGCGTTGTCCGAGATGGGCCTGGACTCATTTCTGGAACTGCTGGCGGGCACGCTGCCCTACGGCCTCGAACGACGCCTGGAAGTGGCCCGCGCCCTGGCCATGAAGCCGATCTTTATGCTGCTGGATGAGCCCGGAGCCGGCCTGAACGAAGAGGAATGCAACGATCTGCTCGACGTGCTGGGGCAAGTCCGCAAGAACCACAACCTTGGCATGCTGGTGGTCGAGCATGACATGCGCCTGATCATGCGCCTGTGCGACCGCGTGCATGTGCTTCAATCCGGGAAGACCATCGGCGAGGGCACTCCGGCCGAGGTGCAGGAAAATCCCGCCGTGATCGAGGCCTACCTGGGCCGCCCGGTGAAGGCGGCCTGACCATGCTGCGCGTGGACAACCTCCAGGTGCGTTATGGCGCCATCGCCGCGCTCCGGGGCGTGTCGCTATGCGTCGAGAAGGGCGAACTGGTGGCCTTGATCGGCGTCAACGGCGCGGGCAAGACCACCACCCTCTCGGCCATCGCCGGCACGGTGAAGGCGTTCGGCGGATCGATCGTTTTTCAAGGCCACTCCCTGATCGGCAAATCGCCCGAAGCCATCCTCAGGCTTGGCATTGCCGTGGTGCCCGAGGGGCGCGATATCTTCCCCAGCTTGACCGTGGAAGAGAACCTGCGGCTGGGTGCCTTCAGCCGGCATGATCGCAACGAGTACCGCAATGACCTGAAGGAGACATTCGAGCTGTTCCCAATCCTTCAGGAACGTTTCCATCAATCGGGCGGGACACTCTCAGGTGGCGAGCAGCAGCAACTGGCCATCGCCCGGTCGCTCATGGCCCATCCCACCCTGCTGATGCTGGATGAGCCTTCGCTTGGCCTTGCGCCCACCCTGGTGACCCAGATCTTCGGCTTGATCGTGACGCTGCGATCGCGGGGCGCCACGATCCTGCTTGTGGAACAGAATGTCCAGCGCACTCTGGAGATCGCCGATCAGGTGTACCTGCTCAACACTGGCCAGATCGAGCTGCAAGGCACTCCCGCGCAGTTCAAGGCAGAGGGCGCCATCAAGGACGTGTACCTGGGCAAGGAAAAGTAAGCGAGAGGTGCGCCTTGTTCACATTTGAGTTCCTCGTCGCCGCCATCAGTTCGGGAAGTCTGTATGCGCTCCTGGCCCTTGGGCTGGTGATCATCTATGGCATCCTGAAGATGGTCAACTTCGCCTATGGCGAGTTGATCATGTTCGGGGGCTATGTGCTCTACTTGGTGGGCACTTTCACGGGCCTGCCGTGGATCTTCGTGGCACTGGCGGCCGTGCTCGGCGCCATGCTCATCAGCTATTTGACGGAGCTCGTGGCGTTCCGCCAGGTGCGCGCCAAATCGCTGACGGCGCTGCTGATCACCTCGTTCGCGGTCAGCACCCTGTTGCAAAACGCCGCGCTGCTGATCATCTCCCCGCGGGCAAAGGCGGTTATCCTGCCTCCGATCTTTTCCACAAGCGTCACGCTGTTCGGGGCGACCATCCCGATGCGCAACATCCTGACCATCACGGTTTCCATCGCCATGCTGGTGGGCCTGACGCTGCTGTTCCGTTACACGATCCTGGGGATCGCGTTGCGCGCCGCGGCCGATAACTTCCGCATGACGCGCATGCTGGGCGTGCCGGCAGACCTGGTCATCTCTTCGGCGTTCGTGCTGAGCGGACTGATCGCGGGCGTGTGCTCGCTGTTCTGGATCGGACGCACGGCCTCGGTCACTCCCACCATCGGGCTTGGCCCGCTGATCATCGCATTTATCGCCACGGTTATCGGTGGCATGAGCAGCCTCACCGGCGCGGCAGTGGGCGGTTTCGCCTACGGCCTGATCTTCAGCTTGATCGGCGTGCTGCTGCCGCAGGTGCTGCTGGACTACCGCGAAGCCTTCATGTTCCTGATCGTCTTGCTGATCCTGGTGTTCCGACCGGAGGGCCTGGTGCGGACCAAGCATGCAGAGGAGCGGATCGGATGAAGACCTCGCGCCTCACCACCTGGCTGTCGTCTTACTCGACCATCATCATCCTGTCGGTGCCGCTGCTGATCCTGGCCGCGCTGACGAACCTGTTCGCGGACTACCTTCTGCTGCGCATCGTCACCGCGCTGTTCGTCAGCCTGATCGTTGTGCTGGGCATGCAGGTCTTCATGGGCAACTCGGGCATCCTGGCCTGGGCGCACGTGGGATTCATGGGCATCGGCGCGTACATCTCCGCGATTTGCTCGATGACGCCGGCGATGAAGAAGATCGCCATCCCCCACGTCTATCCGTTCCTGGCGCAGCTGCACATGCCCTTCTGGGCCGCCGTCCTGGTGGGGGCGGCAGTGGCAGCGGTCATCGCCGCGCTCGTCAGCTACCCGCTGATGCGTCTCTCGGACGCGGCCGGCGCCATCAGCTCTTTCGCGCTGCTGATCATCATCAATTCCGTGCTGGTGCACTGGGACCGCGTCACCAACGGACCGCGGACCCTTTTCGGGATCGATGAGCTCACCAATATCTGGACCGCCGTCGGGTGCGCCATCCTGGTGCTGATCCTGGCATACCTGTTCAAGGAATCCTCTCTCGGCCTGCGGCTGCGCGCCTCGCGTGCGGATTACTATGCGGCCTCCGCGGTGGGGATCAACATCACGCTGGTGCGCTACTACTCGTTCATCATCAGCGGAGCCATTGCGGGTTTCGGCGGGGGGCTGTATGCCCACTACATCACCTCCTTCACGCCGAATGCCTTTTACCTGACGGAGACGTTCAACGTGCTCGCCATGCTGGTCGTGGGAGGTACGCTGGGCATCTCTGGAGCCGTGGTTGGATCGCTGGCGGTCACGATAGCCCGCGAAGGTATGCGCGCCATTGAGAACAACATCAACCTGTACCATCTGCTGCCCTTCGATGTCATCGGCTTGACGGAAGTCTTCCTGGCGACCGTGCTGATCATCAGCCTGATCCTGAAGCCCGAGGGCATCATGGGGGGCCGCGAGTTCCGCTGGCATCCCCAGGGCACGGAAAGCGAAATCCGCGTCCGACGCCGGCCGACTTGTAGAGTCGCGAACTCCCCCCGGGAGGGAATGAGATATCATTCCCGCGTGGAAGAAGGCGGGCTGGTCTCAGCGCTCAGCCCCCTCTCCTGCGGTGGCGCCACTACCAAACTACCCGGAGCCGCAAGCTATGATCACACAAATCAGTCGCGACAACTTCTTCTACGCCTTTTCGGCCGACTTGAAGCCCGCGGCGCGGGTCAAGCTCGGTGACGAGATCGTTTTCGAGACCCATGACTGTTTCCAGGGGCAGATCCAGCTCGGAAAACGATCTGGTGACCACACTCGACTGGGATCGCACAAATCCCGCAACGGGGCCGGTCTATATCGAGGGCGTCACGCCGCAAGCCATCCTGCGCCTGACCATCCTGGATGTGCAGGTCGATGATCGTTCTGTGATGGTGACAATCCCCGGCGCCGGGGCGCTCGGGAATCAGATCACCGAAATGGAGACCACGATCCTGCGGCGGGAGGGCGTATGAACTGGTCTACAAAGAGAACGTGCGCATCCCGCTGGCGCCCATGATCGGCGTGATCGGCCTCGCTCCGGCGCACGGATCCATCGGTAATGGCGTCCCCGGAAGCATGGCGGCAACATGGATTGCACGCTGATCGGCAAGCGGCAGCCGACTGTACCTCACGGCCGAGTGCCGGGCGGCCTGCTGGGCCTGGGCGACTTGCACGCAGGCATGGGCGATGGTGAGATCGTCGTCGTGGGTGCGGAGGTCGCCGGCCTGGTACGCCTGAGACCGGACCTCGTGCAGCTTCCGGGCTTGCCGACACCGTTCTTGAGAACGACCAGGTTATCGCGACCATCTACTCCGATCCAGACCTGGACCTGGCCGCGGATGGCGCCATTCGCAACATGACCGAGTTCCTGACGACGTTTGCCGGGCTGACGCTAAACGATGCTGCCATGCTCATGAGCGCGGCCGGTTCGCTCAGGATCTGCCAGGTGGTCGATCCGGCCAAGACCGTGCGATTCGAATTTCCGAAGAGAGTGCTCGCGCAGATCGGTCGCATGTTGCCGGCTTGAGTCCGGCTTCCCCCTTCATCATCTAGCAGAATGCCGCTCGATACGAGCGGCATTCCCTTTCTGCGGCCAAGAGCGGCCAGGTACCTCCTGGGTACCGGGTACTTACCTAGCCGCCACACTCCATAGTGACTGCACGCATCTCAAGGATTGAAGTGCACCACAAACCCGTGGATGGTCGTCTCGTTCTTCTGCCTCTTCCTATCGGAGAGGAACAGCAGCATTGCAGGCCGGAGCTCGGCCGTCATGGAAGGCGGCATGTCGCCCAACCTGGCATCGAGATACACAACGACCTCCGGGTTCTTGTCATCGCGCCAACCGTATCCACTGATGAAGCCATGCGGCGGCCCGTTGCCCACGTGGAGCAAGTGAAACTCAACCCCATGGCCCAGACCTTGGCTGAGATCGGCGGATATCCACCGGACTTGCATCGGAGCCTCCCCTGGCATCCCCTGCCCGCGCTTGCTTCCCCGCACAATTGGATGAGGACCGTTCAAAGTGTAGCACGAACCGCTGCAAAGAGAATGCCGCTCTGATCGAGCGGCATCTTCATCATGGATTCAAACCGACAACATTACGCGGCCGGTTGGATCATCCCCACGTTCGCCAGGTGCAGGATCTCTCCGGCGATGAGATCAGCGGCGTTGGCCCGGCCTCCCACCATCAGCAGCAATGCCCGGCGGATGCAGGTCCTAAGATCGCGTTCTGCATCCAGGAGCGAAATGGTTCTGGCGGTCAGCCGATCGATCCGGGCCTGAATGAGCAAGCCCCTCGTTGTTCGGGCCCGGTAACTCCCATCAGGCAGCTTCTCGATCGTCATGAGGCGCCGCCTCAGCCTGCGATGGAGCAGATCGGCCGCAGCGTGCACTCCGGCAAGGCGATCCTGGTTTTCGAAGAGATGCAGGATGTGGCCACCAAGCGGTCCGTTCTCCGTCCGCTTGACCTCGAGCGCGCAGCGCCAGTTGTTAGTTGCCGTTCGACGCCGGAGCATCAGGAGGCCGAAAGCCAGCCGCTCGATGTGCTGCGCCTCATACCAACTCAACCACTCGCCCGTGGTGCGGGCATATCCTCCCGGGTCTTCCCTCTCATCCACCGTGATCCACTGCTGGGTGTACTGCTGCGCCGTCTTGGAATGGGAATAGATCAGCCAGGCATCGACGTTGCGGCGCGTGGTCCAGCGCGCGATGGGCTCGTGCCACGCCTCTTGTGCGCCGTAGATCCAGTTCAGCATCACGTGGGCAAAGCCGCCCTCATTTAGATGCAAGGGCACTTGCTCGACGTTCTTGCGGATCGGCAGATCATCCAGAGACCCGAGGTCACGGTAGACATACTTGTTCTCCGGCGTGATGACATACGGCAGATTGGCAACCAGCAGGTCAAAGGTGCGACCCGCAACCGGCTCGAAGTAGCTGCCCTGCAGCGTCTTCACGTTCGAGGCGCCGTTCATGGTCGCATTCATCCGGGTCAATGCGAGCGCCCGCGGGTTGATGTCCGTCGCCGTGACGTGACGCGCGTGCCGCGAGATCATCAGCGATTGGATCCCGCAACCACAGCCGAGATCCAGCGCCGAATCGACGGGCCGGCGTATCGTCACGGTTTCCAGATAACGACCGGACGGTCCGATTGGCAGGACCAGGTCGGCCGGCTGGTCGTGCAGCATGAAGTCCACGATGAAAAACAGCCCGCGGTAGACCTGAATCTGGAACAGCGCCCGCACCCCATTGGCGTCGACCTGAAGCAGGTCCGCCTCGACGAGCCGAGTCACCTGCATGGGCCTCAGAGCCTCAGATGCCTCGGGTTCGGGAACGATTTCACCGCGCCAGAAGAGTTGGCGGAGAGTCGCCAACCCAGGTTCTGACCCTTCCATGGGCGCGGGCCCCTCCGGCTGGGTCAACTCCTGTGCCGCGGCGTAACGGCTGTGCGTGAGTGCGGCCGCGAGCTGATGGAGGTCATCCGCCTCGAGGCGCGGCACGGCAACGGCCATCGGAAGGGATTTGGATCTCGCCGGGCGCCCTGCGGACAATTCGGTCTTGGTTTCTGTAGTGGAGATCATCTCATGCTTTCTGCTGCGAAGCCCAACGTGGCCGCGGCCTTCAACAGGCCGCGGCCACAGCGTGTGCAACTCGGCGGGCGGGCCCGAACGCTATCCGTCCCCGTTCAGGCTGGTGCCATCCGTGATGTGGGCATCGCTGCCCTTCTGGAATTGATTGTCCATGTTGTGCACCGACCCATCGCCCATGCCGGCGCCGCCCTGTTTGAGGTAGCCCGTCTTCGCATCTTTGTCGAAGTTGAGGCCCGCATCCGGTTTCTCGAAGGCCCCACTGAGCTTATTTACGGACTCGCCTTCGATCTTGATGAATGGGCTGCCCTTCTGGAACATGTCTACGGCGGCAGCCGCCTCGCCTTGGCCGGCGGAACTCCCACCCTGAGCCCACTCTTCAAAACCCGCCTCGCCCCGTTTGGAATAGTTGAGGCCCGCCTCGCCCCGCTTATCGAAGACGCCGCCCGTGAATTTGTCATCGCCGGGAGAGGTAATGGGGCCGGTGAAGTTGCCGTCGCCGGTGTAGCCTCGCGAGACGGCCGGCAAGAGTTCGCCTTTCAGGACCGCCGGCAAGAGCAACCCGATCAAAACGCCGACCAGCAGACCGCCGGCGCCCAACTCAAAGCCGGAGAATCCCGCTGTATTGGGCGGCGTGACCGGGGCCGGTGCGCCGGGGCCGGTGGCATTAGTCAAATTGGAGCCTCCCTTGGCGCCTTGGACCGCCGGCAGGCTGGCGCAGAGCGCCGCCAACTGCGAAGCATCCGGGGTCCCGACGACGATAGACTGGCTGCTAAGCTCCTTGGTCGCGGTCGCTGTCGGCGTCGCCGGCACATCCGTTGGCGTGGGTTTCTTCTTCTTGTCGTTCGGCTGCTGAGGGCACGGAACTGGATTCTTCAGCGAGTCATAACACGCGGCCGAAGCCTTTTGGCTGACGAACGCGGCCGAGCCAAGGGCCAGGGCAAGCGCAAATAGCAGGGTCATAGAAAACGCACGGTGCTTCATTGTTCCTCCATCTGAGTTGTCTGAGACTTTTAATTACTGACTGCGATGTTCGTTGTTCGAACGCCGGCAGCGGTCAGGCTGTCCTCCCACCAATCGGCGCGCCTGCCCAGCACGCTGCTCTGCTCCCAAATTTCACTTCTCGTTGACGATGTCGCTCGAAATATTCCCGTCGGCGCCTTTTGCGAATGCGTCGTTGCCCTTGATGAACTGGTTACCCGCGTTGCCTTGATTGTTCGTCGTTTCCCACTTCAGGAATCCGTCGTCCTTGTCAAACTTGGCATCCTTATCAAACGTGCGCACGGATCCGTCGCCCATGCCTTTGTTGCTGGTGCCGTCGGTGAAACCGTTGCCGCTAATTCCCCCCTTGACCGCGCGCAAGAGCAGCCCTCTGACTGCCGGCAGCAGCAAGCCTCCAACCGCGGGCAAGAGCAGGCCGATCAAGAATTCCTAGGAGCACGCCGCCTGCCCCTCCCAGCTCCAACTGAAAGAAAGAGAACATCTGCGGCTTTGGTGCAGTGGGTGTATCGCCGCCCGGATTGGTGGGGTTGGAACCCCCGTTGCTGCCCCCGGCACCAGGCAGCGCGGCGCACAGGCTCGCCAGCTGGTCCTGGCTCGGTACGCAGGCGGCGGTCGATCCGGGCGACGCCTGCGAGGGTTGAGTTGGCGTGGGCCGCGGCGCACCCAGAGCCGTGACCGGGGTCGGAACTGGCTTCTTCTTCTTGTCGCCTGTATTGGACCCGGGACAAGTAACCGGCAGACCGAGCGGGTTGAAGCATTGCGCTGACGCGCTCTGGCTTACGAGTACCGCCAGGCCCAGTGCTATCACAAGGCCGGACAATACGGTAAATGCAAACGGACGGATCTTCATTGTGGCGTCTCTCCCGACTCTGTTGCGAAGTTCAAAAGCCCGATGATTCAATTCGCGCCTAGATTTTTGGAGGAGTGGACTTTCCCGGTGCCTTTGGCCTCGCGACCGAAGGTGGGCGCAGGCGGCCGGCGATTCTCACTAGGCCCATTTGCTGCCATCCTCCGTTTTGAAATCGATATCCTTGTCATACATCTCTGCGTGGACGCGGCGGATAGGCTGCTCACCGGCACTCGGCGGATCCGGGGCCCACAAGATTTTGCTGACGATCACCGGCAGCTCCGCACGCCGACCCACCAATACTCTGCTGAGGACGGCCACCAGCAGCAAGCCGATCAGTATGCCTCCCAGCAGGCCACCACCCCCAGCTGCGTACAATCCGAGCCCGAAATCGGTCGACGGTGGAGGTGGAGGCGGCGGAGGCGACCCGGTACTCACATTCACGCCGGAGCTGGGGCCGCCATTCGCAGCACCCGGCACATTGGCGCACAGGATCGCCAACTGCTCAACGCTTGGCGTGCTGTACACGGTGACCTGTCTCATGTCCGGCGCTGTCTCAACCGGGGTCGGAGTGGTCTTTAGCGTCAGATTTGGCGCGGCGGGCGCTACTTAAATCGCCTTCTTCGATTTGTTCGGGTCCGGCGGACAGGGAACAGGCTGCTTGCTCGAGTCATAGCATGCGGCCGAAGCTCTCTGGCTGACAGCAGCCGCGGAGGCAAACGCCAGAGCAAAGGCAAGTAGCATGGACATCGCAAACGCACGCGGCTTCATTGTTCTTCCTCTTCGCTCGGCTTATCGAAACCAAGGGCAGCGAGACGCGGCTGACGCCTGAGACGGCGCAAGCACAAGCCCCCCGGTGGCCATTCTAATGATCAATGCATCCCGGGATCCAGCGAATACCCGCGACGGGCTTCCCTGTCTACTTGAATTTGACACAGTGGAGAGAATCTCGCGCCACGCGCTGCGACGATCTGTCGCGGACTGGACGCGTTGCCATGCAACCCCCAGTGGCCGACCAATAAGACACGTGCAGTTGTTCACAAGTCAAGCTTACGGATAAATCAGCCCAGAATAGTCTGTATTATATGAATAGCACGCTGCTTGTCAATACAATTGCGGGCTGTCTGTCCGAATTCGACAGCGACTCGCTGGGCCGCACTTGTGTGCGACCACACGAAGGCTGTTGGTCCCCTCGGCCCTGAATGAATTCGGAATTCGCCGCGAGCCTGGTCTGACCACGTTCATTCCCACCTGGGCGCGGGAGGAATGTCGCCACGCTGGTCTGCCCACAGTCTTCCCTGCCCCAGCGCGGGGCGAACGCCGCGATCCTGGTCTGACCACAGTCATTCCCGCCTCGACGCAGGAGGAATGCGGCTCCTCCGCTTGCGCCTCGCGACCCGCCTAGGCCGCGCAGCTCCTCCACGTGGTCAACGACGGGGCGAAGTAGAAGGCCGCGCTCACGGGCTTCGAAAAATCTGTCAGACGGTCGTGCTGCCCATCTGCCGTGCCGGACATGTTGCCCAGCATCAGCAGGAAGCGTTTCTGCTCCGCGCTGAACGCGACGAAGTAAAGTCCATGCTCCTTGACCGTCCCATACGGCACGCTGCGCCGGTAGATCTCGATCTCTTTCCCATCGGCGTCGTCGATCTGGACCCGGGCTAGATGTCCGGTGGGATGGCGCTCCTCTTTTGTCAGCGGGTCGCTGTTGTGTTTCTTGCGGCCGATGATCCGTTCCTGCTCCTCGACCGGCAGCGCGTGGAACGCGTCCAGGTTGTGGACCCAGCGCATGACCAGGACGTGACTGCCTACCCCTCCGACCTGGCCCGTGGGGATCAGCGCCACATTCGGCGCTTCCAGCGGCGTGGGATTCTGCGTCCCGTCGATGAAGCCGGTCATGTCGCGGCTGTCGCGATAGACAAAGGCAGGCTGCTCGCTGGCAAGGTTGGCGACGTCACGCACGGCGAGCCACGCCGAGCGCGCATGATCGAAGACGACGTCGGGCGTGCTGCCGCTGAACCACAACCACACGTCATGATGCGCGGTCGGCGAGGGCCCGCCATCCGGCCGTTTGATCAACGGGAACGGCGCCAGGTCCGGCGGCACCTGGGTCGGCGCGATCTTTCGCCAGAAGTCCGAGGCAAAGGCGATCACGAAGTTGACGCCTCCGGCCGAGACCTCGGGCTCGCGCAGGCTGGCGAGGGACGCCAGAGCGCTCTTGGCCGAGATGCCGGGCTGGATATCCAGCTCGAGGAAGTAATGCGAGTGAGTTCCCCTGCGCGAAGATTCCATTCTGGGGCGTGATCATGCAGCTTGCTCCTTCTTGAGAGGCGTGAAAGGGATAGCGAAATGAGTTGTCGGATTGGAGGGCGGACGCAGTGAGGCTGGCGAGCTTTCCTGACTACTTCTGCGACGATCCTGCCAGGAAGAACCTCTCCAACAGCGGGGCCACGACCGCCGGGACGATGTCGTGGCCTTGGCCTTTCAGTGTTTGAGATCGACCATCAGGCAATGCATCTGCCAATGATTTCGCGGCCTGACGCATCACCGGAGGACTCTGTTCCCCATCGATCACAAGCGTGCGCATGCGCACGGAAGCCAAGAGTCCGCTCGGTAATGGCCCCAGGATGGTCGATTCGTAGACCAGGGTCTGCGCCATCTTCTCCAGCCCCGGTCGGAACGGTGCATTGCGCATCTGGGCGACCATCGCAGCCGGTATGCCGACCGCGTCGGTCTGGAATAGCTCGACAGCCTCGCCCCGCTTGCCCTCCGCGACGAGCTTGGAGAGCTGGGGAGCGAGGTGTCCCGCCTTGCCCCCCGCCGGCGGCGGTTCATACAACGCGAGCTTCGAAATGGGGAGACCGTGAGCCGCAGCTCGCAGCGCGAGGGTCGCGCCTGACGAATACCCGAAAACGTACGCCGATCCACCGGCTTGACTCGACGAGCGCATCCAGGTCCTCGATCTCGCGCTCGATGGCAGACGGAGCGGTATCGCCGCTCTCGCCTCGGCCGCGGCGGTCATAGTTAAACACCGCGAAATGCTGCTGGAGGGATCCAGCCAGTGGCACACCGGTGCCTCGATCGTTGAACGCGCCAACCACCAGGATGAGTGCGGGACCCGCGCCTGACTTGTCAAATGCGATACGGGTCCCGTCTTTTGAGTTGACTGTTGCCATTTTGTTGTCCTTCTACGTCTAATGTGAAAGCACGGACGAGCTTTGCCACTCATGATCAAGTGCCGAACAGTCGGCTATTATACATATACATGGAGTGGCGTCAATGCAAATGAGGGCCGGGTGTCCGAATTGGAGCGTGACCCGGCCTCAGCCGCTGGCTCCGGTCCCCTCTGGCACCGGAGAAGGCGATGGATGCGTCACGCTCCCCCGCCTGAACATGACCCCGCCGCGCAATAGCACCTTCGGTAGGCTGTTGAAGCCGTACATGCCCCAGACATGTTTGCCCGCGAACTTAACGGCAGCAAGCAGCCGTTTTGCGAGTTACCACCTGTGTAGATGTCGGCTGGGGCAGCGTGAACAGGGGCGTGTATTCCGATCAGCCCACGGCCATTCGGGCTCTGGGCCCGGCCTGGTCATCGTGACAAATGGCACATGACAGGGGGAAAGCAGACTAGTAGACTATCCACGAATGACACGGCAAGCCCAGTCTTTGCCCAGGGGCACCAAAATGATCATAAGAGAAGTACAGCCTAAAACGGTTCTAACGGTATCGAAAGTCTACCCTTATGTCATCAATCCCTACACGGGTTGTCAGCATGCTTGCTCATACTGCTATGCACGTTTCATGAAGAGATTTACGGGACATCAGGAACCCTGGGGACAATTCGTCGACATCAAGGTCAATGCCCCCGAGCTGCTAAGGCTCGCGATCACGAAGAAGAAGCCGGCCAGGGTTTGGTTAAGTGGGGTATGTGATCCATACCAACCCTTGGAGGCGAGATATCAGCTTACGCGTCAATGTCTGACAATATTGGTGCACGCTAAATGGCCGGTTATCGTCCAAACGAGATCCCCTCTGGTTCTTCGCGATCTCGACATCTTGAAAGAAGGAAAAGACTGTGAAGTCGGTTTCAGTGTCACGACTGCCGATGACAGTATCAGAAAGCTATTTGAATCAGCTGCTCCCTCAATTGGGGAAAGGATCAGAGCACTTGCCGAATTGCATGCGGCCGGGATCAGGACATACGCTATGATTGCGCCGATCCTTCCCGGGGCAGAGAGCCTGGTGGAAAGCCTCGCTGGCAAGATTGACTACGTGCTGTTTGACAGGATGAACTATCACCATGCCGATTGGGTATACCGCAAATACGGTCTGGGGGATAAGATGACCGATGACTACTTCTGCCAGACTGAACGGACGCTTTCTTCGACATTCACGAATGCGGGAATCCCGTGTGAATAGTTAGCGATAATCGCATTGGGCCACTGCTCTCCTGCCCTGGCCCCGCTCGCATTGGAGCAGCGAGCCTGGAGTTGAAGGGAAAAAGCCAGCCGTTGACGGTTCACGTCTTGACGCACACAGCCATATCTGAAGATTCCTGGAACACCAAAGGGCGGTTGAGTCGCTCGCGGCCCCGGACGCGACCGCCGCTGCATCGCCTAACCGCGGGAAAACCCAGAGTCGCCTTTCCTGTTTCGCCTGCAATTGAGGCCGTCACGGGCCTCCCTGGTGAAGAACGCTTTCAATAGACGAAGGGTGGACACGAAACGCGGGAGACGGCATGCCGCCCAATACGAAGTACATTGGATACGCGGTGGAAGCGCCAAACGCGTGGGCCGACTGACGTTGAGTTGCGCCACCAGATGCCCGTTTTTTCACGCCGTACATACTATGCCGCCCAATTCTCGGCACCCTAGATACGCGGCCGGTAAGCCGGGATTGTCTTCAGCCTGAACTGCGGCGTGTGGCCGGTGTGAGTGAGATTCTCCCAGCCGATACGCAGCAGGCCGAGCAGCGGTGACCACGGCTTGAACAGCCGGTACTCGCTGAATTGCCCGTGATCCGACTGCAACGCAGAGACGAGTTGCTCCGCCGCCTTCTGCGGCGACCCGGCCAATAGTCGAAGAACGAAGCCGTAGCTCTTCTTCAGCTCGTCCCCATATGTTCCCACCACATTCGGCGATGACAGCATGTCCGTCAGCAGCATGCCCGGGCTGAAACCAACCAGGCGAACGCCGCTGCCTTCTATCTCTTTGGCCAGCGAGCGCGTAAACGAGGCCACCCAGGCCTTGGTCGCCCCGTACAGGGCGGTCGGTGAGGTCGGCCGCAGGAATGAGCCGTTGCCATAGATGTTGACTAGTGTGCCCTGCTTGCGCTCGAGCATGAAGCGCAGCGCGGCCCGCGTCCCGTGAAAGGTCCCCATGTCATTGGCCATGAACATGTCGAGCGCTTCTCCGGGCTGCGTCTCCAGGATCCGTCCGGCGGAGGCGGAGTAACCGGCGTTGTTGACCCACGTGTCGATGCGACCGAAGCGGTTCATCACCTGCCGCGCCAGCACGTAGACCTGTCGCTCGCGGCGGACGTCGCAGACGATGCCCGTCACGTTCCCGAGCTTCTGCAGCGTTTTGACCACCTTTCGCAGCGCAGCCTGAGAGCGCCCGCTGATGACGACCGTCGCCCCCGCTTTCAGCATCGCCTCGGCAATGGCATAACCAAAGCCGCGGGTCGAACCCGTGATGACCACGATTAGATCTTTCATCCTTTGCCTCTTCTGCGCCATACCCCCGCGTCGCTAATTCCACTTGTCCCGCCGCCGCCCACGCTGGCCATTCCCTGCCAGTACGGCAGCCTCGTCGGTTTCTAAGCATGTGCAGGACCCTGGCCCTGTCCTTTATTTCGGGACCAACCCAACTGTCTGTTCGACGAACAAAGACAGAGAATTGAATTGCCTCCCGTTCTTCACCAAACGAACGGGATCAGCGCCCACGTTCTCGTCTTATAGTCCTCGTATGATGCGCCAAATGCATCGAGAAGCATTCTTTCTTCAACCTTGATACGCAACGCATAAGTGATCGGCCCGGCCAGGAGGAGTACCGCCACACTTAGCCAGTTCTCGACGCCAAATCCAAATCCGACAAACGTGATCATCGCTCCAGTGTACGAAGGGTTGCGAAGGTACTCATAGGGACCCTCCGTGATCAATTCGTGGCGTTCCTGGACGATCAATCGCGTGCTGAACGAACTTCCCAGTGTCTGGATGGACCAAAACCGGAAAACCATTCCGGCCCACATGAGCACGGTACCGAGGACAAAGAGAAATGCAAAATGACCCTGGATATCGAACATCGGCGCGATGGCGGGCATGTTAAATCCCACTGTGATTCCCAGCGCGAGGGCAAGAACGAACCACAACCCCGTGCCGCGAGATCCTGCCCTTTCCTTTCCGCGGTCTCGGGAGAACACCCATATCTCGAAAAGGAACCAGCACCAGAAGCTGATGGTGAACGCAATGCCGTAGATTGGGGAGGGATAGGCAGCGAACGGGAACATGGTAATGAGTGGTTGATTCTAGCACCCTCTTCCCTCCCGCCAATCCGACTGGATTCCGCACGCGTCGTGGTACTGAAAGGTCACGACATACCCTCCCCATTTTGAGCCTGGGTCGAGCGCGAGGCTGCGACAAGTGTGCCACCAATTTGGCGTCAAGCTTTCGTAGCCGGCGATCGAACGCCCCCACCTATCCGGTGGGGGCGTCCCCAACACAGTCGACCTGGGCCTCCGATGTTGCCAGGCGCTGCGAGACGAAGTTATCGTACGGTCACTGCCCCTGCGAGCAGATCCCCGGTTCCTTTCCGGAGGGCACGAAGCCCATGGCCTGGCGGCAGGTGTTGTCCAGCTCGGCCAGCGCCTTGAGCGGATAGAAACTGGCGACGTCGGGGTTGGGATCACCCGCCTCCGCATGTGTGTAGTGATCATTCAGGTCAAAGAACGCCGGGTTAAGCGCATCCTTGCCCGCCCAAATGCCGGCCATGTAGGTTTTGTCGCCTTCGAGTAAATCGGTCTTGAATGCGATCTCCACGCTCTTGGCATCGCTGGGTGACAGGCGCGCCGAGGCGGCGTCGGGATCAGCCCCGTTTCCTGAGTCGAATACGATGGACTCATATCCATCGCCCTTGCCTCCGCTGTCCGCCATGAGGACTGCCGTGCCACCGATGTCGTGATTCGCGTCCTTGAGGACCTGTACGCGGTCAGTGCTCCACGTGGTGGTCGATGGATAATCTGCCAGCACCATGAAGTCCCCCCGGCCATCCATGTTCATGTCGACTTCGAGAGCATACTTAGCCGGGAAGGCACCGTTTAAATCCGGGCCGACGAGCGTGATTCGTGCGTAGACCCACATGGGGTCCTGGTAAAGATTGGCCGAGACGATATCCAGGTATGGGAAATACACGTCCATCGCATTGGCGTTGTACGGCCGCTCGAACCGTCCCGCCGCGAAGCGATCACCCACAAGCGCCCGCACCCCGTTCAATGAGGAGACGGTGCTCTGATCCCCGAGGAACATGCCTTTCCCCTCGGGCAGCTCGCCTGGTACGTTCACATGCTGGACTCCGGCGGGAGCCGCAGTTGGGTTGGCTGCTGGCGCTGCAGTCGCCGCGGCCGGGGGCGCCACTGCCGGCGCTTCGGTTGCCGCCGGCGCCGCGGGCGGCGGGGGCTGCGCTGGCTGAGGCGCGACCTGCGGTGCGCAAGCTGCCAGGATCATGCCGACGATCAGTATGATGGAATATGCAATGGAAATCCGTTTCATCGGAGCCCTCCTATGACATCAATTCGCCCCAACTCGTTGCACCCCGGTGGGACGCGGAACAGCATCGGCCTTTCGGTTGACAATCCGACCACGGGGCTTGCTGTTCCTGCTCAATAGTATAGGACGCTTGCCCCGCCGCTTCAATGCGCCCAACGGCTTTGTAAGGATTTGAAAGGTTGCCTGGAGGGCTGGTTTTGCCGGCGGCCGGAGCCCGCGTGGGCTGTCTGCCCGGGCCAGAGAGGCACCTGATCCGCCCGCCGCCGTTCGCTTCCCAATGACACCGTACTCGAGCACCGGAAAACCCCAATCTGTCATAAACTTGGTGGTATTGGACCTTGAAGCGAACGTTCCTTCAGGCCCCAGCTGGCACCGAGGCCAACGTCATGGACTTACAGCGACCGGTCGATCAATACGTTCAGGTTCGGGATATCCGGACCCGCTTCTGGTCCCTGGGTGTCGGCAATTCGTACGCCATCCTGCTGCACGGACTGGGTGGACACGTAGAGAACTGGGCACCCAACATCGCGGCCCTGGCCTGGGGCCGCCAGGTCTTTGCACTCGACCTGGTGGGCTTCGGTCGGACCGATAAGCCGGCGGGCAGGCATTCGATCCCCTTCCTGGTTGAGTTCATCAACGATTTCATGACGGTCAAGGGCATCCCCTGGGCGGCCTTGATCGGCAAATCACTCGGAGGCCGCGATCGCGCTGCGCTTCGCGCTGGACCGCCCCGATCAGGTCGAGAAACTGGTGCTGGCAGATAGCGTCGGCTTCGGCCGCGACGTATCCATTTACTTGCGCATACCGACCCTCCCGCTGCTCGGAGAGCTGTTGACTCGTCCGAGCCGCGAGGCCTCGGCCCGGAACCTCCGGCGGTCCTTTCACGACCCGAACTTGGTATCGGAGGAGTCAATCGACGAGGACTACCAACTGTCGCTGCTCCCCGGAGCTCATTCGAGTCTCTGAGAACGCTTCGGGCCTCCGCCAATCTGTGGGGATTCAAGAACGAGACGTTCCGTCCGGTGCTCGAGCGCGCCAAAGAGATACGGATGCCATCCCTTATCATCTGGGGGGCTCAAGACCGGACCCTGCCACTTGCTCTCGGACGCCGGGCCGCGCAGGTCCTGCCGAACGCCCAACTGCACATTTTCGATCGCTGCGGCCACGAACCGAACATGGAACTTCCGGACGAGTTCAATCAGCTCGTGAAGGCTTTCCTTTCCGATACAAACCCGACGGAACCACGCCGGGCCAAACGGCGCGGATAACCCGAGTGTTCCCCCTCTCCTCTATCTCCGGTTGTAGGCTATTGTCAAACTCCCGCACCCGAGCTGCGTATCGGGGTAAGTCTCGACGGCCGGCAAACTCCTCAGCAGCGGAATCTGGAAGGCGTCGGAGCACCCGACGATGACGTCCCACTTGTAGTCATCTAGCGGCCTTGCCCCAGGGCCTGATACCACGTTCTGTCCATAGATGTTTAGCTCGAACTGGCGATAACAGAGCTGGCGCAGTTCCCGGCTGAACGCCTTGGCGGTGGATTCGTTCCCGAACCGCAACGCGAAGCAGGGCGAGTAGGACCGGTAGGCCCACAGCACCATCAGGTCCGACGGCTGGCGTCCGGTCTCCTGTGCGTAGGAAGCGATCGCCGCGTTGGTCTGCGCGGTGACGCGCGCGACCCTGTCGGCCTTGCCCTGCTGATCGCCGATAGCCTGCCCCAGCGACACGGCGACGCCTGCCAGGACTACCGCCGCGATGATCCGTTCGTGGAGCGGACCGATCACGTTCTCAGTCTCGAAGATGTCGAATAGCGCGATGGCCAGCACCGGCAACACCGCGGCCGCAGAGAGCATGAACTCCAGTTTGGGATGATCGAGGATGAAGCCCGTGAGCACCACGATCATCCCGATCGTCCCTGCCGCGAACGCCCAGGCGACCCGTGCTCGCTGAATGCGTTTGCGCCACAAAGCGAAAGCGACCACGGCCACCACGATCAGTGCGGCGATCGTGACGAACAGCAGCGGCGCGCGCCGGAAGAGGTCGACCAGGTTCGCCGATAGTCGAACCAGGGCCGGGCGGTTGTCACCGCCCACCAGGTAAAGGTCACGATGGCTCAGCAGCGATCGGATCCAGCCGAAGAAGTAGGGCATATGGGCGAGGACCGGTGAGACGCCGATGAAGAAGCCGGCCAAGCTCGCGGCCGCAATCGTCACGCCGGCTGTGAGTGCCTTCGATAAGGTCAAGCCCCCCGGCCGATACGCGATGAACACGATGGCGATCGCACCAAACACCCACCCCGCCAGGTAGATGGTGACCGTTGCCAGAAGTCCCGCCCCGAGCCCGAACCCGATCAATTTCAGCGTTCCCAGACTGCCCGATGAGCGTTGTAATGCGCTGTAGAGGGTGACGAGGTAGAGCGTCCCGAAGGCGAACGCAAACGAGTTGTGCGACCAGGTGGTGAGGCTGGAGAACGCCAGGGGATGGATGGCAAAGTACATCACGGCCAGCGCACTCGGCAGCAGGATCGCATCCCGGCGACGGATCCCCGCCGCGTACCAGATGCACACAGCACTTGCCGCCAGCAAGAAGCCGTGGGCCAGAGTGAGGAACAGGCCCGCATTCTGCAGATGATAAAGAATGAATGCTTCGCCCGATCTTCCGAGCCAAGGATAGGTCAGGGCGTAGATGGCGGTGCCGATCACCTCCAACGGAGTGCCGGGATGATCGACGTATGCATACTGCGTCCCGTTGAACACGCCCAGCGAATTCAACAGATAGGGAAACTCGGGGTCGAAGTCGGCATAGTAGGCCGAGACGGGCTTGACCCAGGTGCAGTACGCGAAGTAGGCGATGAGCGGCAGCAGGCAGAGACCTGTAGCGATGATTGCCACCCTGGAGCGTGGATGTACGCTTTGCACCATGCTAGTCCGTATGCGGAATTATAATCGCCGCCCCATGATGTCCCGCTCGAGCTCCTGCAGTTCAGCGCTTGATATAATTCCCGGCAGCGCAGCTTTGATCCTCTGATAAATCGCGAGACCAAGCACAACTGGTGGGTCTGGGCGGCTTGCCTGATCCTGACCCTCCTCAAGTTATGGGTGACGGCAGGCCAAACTCTTTCGGCCATTGGCACGCCCTACGACGATTTCCACTACCTCACCCAAGCCCAATACTTGTTACACGGGCAGTGGATGGGCCCCTACAACGCGCTGACCTTGATCAAGGGTCCTTTCTTTCCCGCTTGGATCGCGTTCGCCTTCCTTGCACGAATCCCGCTATTGACCTCGGTCCAGTTCCTCTACGCACTTGCCTGCGGGCTGCTGACCGTGGCGGTCAAGCCTCTGCTCAGGCGAGGTGTTCATTTGCCGATCCTGTATGGACTCCTTCTCTTCAATCCGGAAAGCAATGCCGCCTCGCTGACACGCGTCCTCCGCGAGATGATCACGCCCGCGTTGACCGTACTGGTCGCGGCCTGCGCGCTTGGCCTCTTGCTGCGCCGAGGCACGGAGCGCAAATCCTGGTTGTGGGCTGTAGGCTTGGGCTCCTCCTTTGCCGCCCTGTGTTTGACCCGGGAAGAGGAACTGGTGGTCGTGCCGTTCCTTATGTTCGGTGCTGCGGCGGCCGCCTGGTTTGCCTGGAAGAGAGCCGGCGGGGCCGGCCTCCTAAACGGACTTGCGCCTTGGCTGATTGCCGCGGCAGTGTGGGCTGCCATCGTTTATGCGGTCGCGGCTGAGAACTATGTGCGCTATGGGATCTTCGCCAAGACTGAGTTCGACGCGCCCAGCTACCAGGCCGCGTACGGCGCCCTTGCACGTGTCAAGCCGGTGGAGTTCAAGCCCTATGTCCCGGTCACCAAGGAGACCAGACAGCGCATCGCCAAGGTGAGCCCGGCGTTCAGGGAGATCGATCCGTTCATTGAAGGCATTCCGGGCGCATACTGGGAGGCGTTCAGTGAGTACCAGCAGGATGATTCAAACCGGCACGAGATCTTGGGCGGCTGGTTCGGCTGGGCCCTGGGGGATGCGATCAACTCGGCCGGGTACTATTCGAACGGGACCTACCCCGACGCCTACTACCGGCGCCTCGCCCATGAGGTGAATGCGGCTTGCGATCAGCGCTTGCTCGACTGCTACCCGCCCCGGTCGACACTCATGCCGGTATGGCACAATTCGTACGCCTTGGATTGGATCCCCTCTTTCGGCGACAAGCTGGCGGAGGTCGTCGGATTCCGCGCGATCGGACTGGATGCTGCGCCGGGTATCGGGACTCCGGAGCAGCTGGCGCTCTTCCGCGAGCTGACCGGGGACCAGATCACACCCAGCAGGTCGGCAGATGCAGGTGTGCAGGCGTTCGAGCGCGTCACTCCAACGGGGGTTGCTAGGCTTCATCCTCCGGCTGTACCAACTGTTCGAACCGGTCCTGGCCGTGATTGCGCTCATCGTCTACGCAGTCTTCACGATCGATCTTCTGCGCCGTCGCCTCGCTGAGCCTACCTGGGTAGCGCTCACGGGCCTGCTGGTCCTAAGCCTGGCGCGAATCGCGGCGATCGCCTACATGAACGTTTCTGCCTTCAAGGTCCCGCCCGGCGCCTACCTCACGGAATCCTATCCGGCGATGCTGGCTTTCGTCGGCCTTGGCTGCCTGGAAGCTGTGGGCCGGCTGGAAGGTCTCCTTCGATCGCGAAATTGAACGCGCCTGACAGTCTTGCCTCAAAGCATGCATGGCATGACACCAATCCAGATCGGATCCATTGGAGGCACCTGATGATCGACAGAAGCAGAGTTATTCGTCAGTTTCTTGGGGCCGCTCGTCTGCTGTTGCTGATCACGGCCACAGCTTGTTCGAGCCCAGTTCAACCTTCAAGCGCGACGTTGCCTACAACGAGTGCTCCGACCGCCTCGGCCTTCACAGACCCGTTCGCCTACTCGCGCGGCGGTGGGTACTGTGGATACGCCGGGCCCGCACTATACGGGCACGCCGGTCCCCGACTCGGTCATCAACGGCTTCAAACAGGCAGCTGGCCTGACGTCAAGCACCGAGACGCTGGACCAGCTCCGCCAGTCCACCATCTGGCGCTGCATGGACGGTAAGGTCTATGCCTGCAACTTCGGAGCAGACCTACCCTGCGACTCAAAGGCTGACACGAACAGCACCCCCTCCCCATACGTCGAAGGCTACTGCAAGGTCAAGCCGAACTCAGATTTCATACCGAAGAGCGTTACCGGGCATGCCACCGTCTACAGCTGGCGGTGCATCAACGGCACCGCACAGGCTGGTAGTCCGGTCAGTCCGATCGACGGCCGCGGATTTCTGCAGAGTATCTGGTATCCTATCCAACCCAGCCCGTAGCATAATTCGAGACCGTTTCACGGAGAGGCCAGTTCAACAAAGATACCGCCTGATCGGCGGTGTCGTCTGAGCCGGGCACTCAGCCGGCTACCTAGATTTCTGTTGCAGATCCGCCGCGACGGCTTTGCGAAATCCGGTCCAGCGCCTCGGCTAGGATCGACCGCGGGCAGGCAATATTGATCCGCTCGAAGCCCTCCCCCTCGGGCCCGAATATGTCGCCCTCGTCCAGGTAGACCCGGGCCTGCTCCCGCATAAGCCGCTTGAGCTCGGCCTTGTCCAGCCCGAGCTTGCGGCAGTCCAGCCAGACCAAGTAGGTGCCCTCGGGCCGCACGACCTCGATCTCCGGAATTCGCTGTCCAATATAGGTTTCGAGGTATTCCAGGTTGCCCTGCAGATAGTCCAGCGTCTGCTCAAGCCAGGGCTCGCCCTGCTCATACGCCGCCTTGAATGCGACCACGCCGAACGTGCTGCCCGCCAGCGCAAGTCCACTGTTGCGCAGCACATTGTGAAAGGCCGTTCGCAGACCCTCGTCCGGAATGATGATGGCTGAGGTCTTGAGGCCGGCCAGGTTGAACGTCTTGCTCGGCGCTGTGCAGGTGATGGAATGCTCCGCGAAGTCCCGGCTGATCTTGGCGAAAGGTGTGAACACGTTGCCCCTGAAGATGAGGTCGCCGTGTATCTCATCGGAGACGACCAGAACGTTGTTCTTCAGGCAGATCTCACCGAAGCGCGTCAGTTCCTCCTTCGACCAGACGCGGCCCACCGGATTGTGCGGGCTGCATAGGATCGCCATCTTGACGCGTGGATCCTTGGCCTTCGCCTCCAGGTCCGCGAAGTCCATCTGGTAGCGGCCGCCCGCGTAGATCAACCCTGAGCTGAGCACCTCGGCGCCGTTGTTTTGGATCGCGCTGAAAAAGGGATAGTACACCGGCGGCTGGATGAGCACCCGGTCCCCCGCTGACGTGAAGGCGCGCACCAGCATGTTCAGCGCAGTGACCACGCCCGACGTGAGGCAGATCCAATCCGGGTCGATCTCCCAGCCATGACGCTGCCTCATCCAGTTGACGACCGCGGCGTAGAAGTCGCTGCCCGGCATCGTGTACCCATAGACGCCTTGCTGCGCCCGTGCGATCACGGCTTGGATCACTGGCTCGGGGCAGCGGAAGTCCATGTCCGCCACCCACATGGGCAGGACGCGATCCTTTCCCAGGAACCGGTCCGTGCGCTCCCAGCGCTCTAGGTCGGCCTCGCTCTGGACGAATTCCCACTTGAGAGAGTTCGTGCCTCGGCGGTCAAGCTCCTCGTCGAAAGGATGCGCCATGCCAGCCTCCTCTGCCGCCGCTTCCGTGCGCCCAACTGCCGGCGGAACTGCAGTCAAGTAAACCAATCCGATTGCCGGATTATATGGGCTTTCCGGCCGATCCGACATCACGCGGCCGCACCACGCTTAAGTCCGATCGCCGAACTGACCATAGTTGCGGGGAAAGGATGGCTGCGGGCATGCAGCCCTCGCATCCACTGTTCCTGCAGCAGGCGCGCCTCGTCGAGCGCCTCGAGATTCCGAACGCCTCGGACCAGATACGCGACGCCAGCTCGACTATTTAGTGCGAAGCTTGGAGATCCCCCAGAACAGCACGCCCAGGCCGACAAAAAACGCGGGCAGTCCCATGGGACTGCCCCAGGACAGCACAAGCCAAAGGTCCATGATGCCCTCCCGTCATGAGTGGGGGCCCTGCCGGACGCCGATCAACTCGCGGTAGAGGCCTGGCGATCCTTCATGAGATTTCGCCGTGATGAGCCCGCCTAGCGCGCCAAACAACGGATATAGCACGATGTCGAAGACCAGGAAGAAGAGCATTCCGCCAAGGGCGCTCCCGGGATTCTGCGTCCCGAACGGAAGGTCGCCCTCCACTTTGAGTGCCTGCGCGAGGCTGCTCATGATTGGTGCGGAGAGCGAGGCGGTCAGCTAGTATACCGCAGCTCCGGTCAAGGCGCCGACCAGTCCTGAGAGCGCCCCCAGGCCTGCTCCCTGGCCCGCAGTCGGACCGGGCTGTCCGCGCTGGAAGCGGCGATAGACGAACACCGCTAGCGCGCCCCCAAGCCACGCCCAGAGGCACAGGATGCAGTTAACCAGGTTGAGCAGGGGCAGGTTGCCCAGAAGGGCCATCACGACGCCGGCGATCAGAACGGCCCACAACGCGGATCGAGTGTTCATGGCAAACTCCTTCGTTGGTCGACGATCACCTCCAGTATAGGTGGCCGCAACCGCCGAGTCACGTGCCATTTGTCACCGGGGGCCACCGGGATTCCCCTCGGCGGCATCTGCTGGGCATCCTGACTTTGCCAGGCTCGGCATGTCCAGATAACTTGTCGACCCGATTGCCAATCCCATCGCGAGGCTGTGATGGTTATGTGATCTTTGTCACGTTTCACGCTGACTCGCCCGTGCCACATTGGATGCGCACAGGAGAAAGGACGCGCGCATGACCAAGGGACTGATCCAAAGCAACCCAGTTGAACTCCCCCGCCGCGCTGTGGTTGATCGTCGGCTTTCTGCTGCTGCCGTTCACAATGGTGCAAACGGTCATACCGCTGGCGGCATGGCTTGCGCCCGTGTTCGTGTTGCGCTTTGCCCGACAGACGCGGCGCGCATGTACCGCTCTTCTCCTCATCTTCCTCGCATATGCGGCCGCACTGTTCATCGCCTTGCGTGGCTCTGATGCGAGCAACATCAGCGTATACGTCTTCGGCATGATCACAGGCCCCTTGCTCAGAGGGATACTGTATACGCTGCCGTCCGCAGCCGATCGGCTGCTCAGCCCACGCCTCGGCTCAGCCCGGCGCGTACTCATCTTCCCCCTCGCGTTCACGGCGCTGGACTGGCTCATGTCCCTGAGCCCGATCATCAATTCCACGGCCTCCCCCCTACTCGCAATATGACAATCTGGCCTTGCTGCAGGTGCTTTCCATCACGGGCATGTGGGGCGTGACGTTCCTGATCATGTGGTTCGCTTCCAGCGCTAACGCATTCTGGGAACATGCTTTCGACTGGCACCCGGACCGCGGCCAGCTCGGATCATTCGTTGCTGTGCTGCTGGCCATTGTCCTCTTCGGTTATGTTCGCCTGAACTTCTTCGCGCCGACGTCGCAGGCTGTGCCAGCCGCGGCCATTACCCTCGATGATGCCGTGTCCCAGCAGGCGTCAACCGGCGTTGACTGGCTGACTTTCAGCCAATCCACCGACGCCGAACGCGCCGCGGCTCGTCCCCAGTTCGAGGCTACGATCGACCAGCTGCTGAGCCGCACGGAAACGGCCTTGCGGGCCGGTGCCAGGATCGTAGCGTGGCAGGAAGGCGCGGGGACGGTGCTAGAAGAAGACAAGCAGGCTACGCTGGATCGGGTGGCCGCCTTGGCTGAAAAGTGCGATGCCTACCTGGAGGTATCGCTCGGTGTGCTCAGGCACACCCAGGATCAGCACTTCATTTACAACCAATCCATCCTCGTGGACAGCGCCGGCACCGTCCGCTGGACTTACGACAAGACTTACCCCGTGATTCCCGTCGAGTGGTATGTGATGGTTGCCGGCGACGACAAATTGCCGGCCGTCGATACCCCCTATGGGCGTCTGAGCACGGCGATTTGCCATGACCTGCATTTTCCCCCGCTTCTTCGCCAGGCCGGGGTGCAGAATGCGGATATTCTGCTCGCCCCGTACAACGATTTTCATCCATGGGAGGCCGAGGACCGGGTGACCGCCATGTTCCGGGCCATCGAAAACGGCCTCTCAGCGCTCCGTCCGGCCGGCCATGGCACATCGACTATCATCGATTATGAGGGACGGGTGCTTGCCAGCCAGAATTTCTTCACCAGCAGCACTGGCATACTGATTGGCGCTTTGCCAACCCGCGGTGTGAGGACGCTCTATAGCCGAGTCGGCGACGCCTTCGCTTACTTGTGTGCGCTCGGGCTCATCGTATTGACGGGTGTTGCATTCGTGCGGAGGCAGCCAACCCCGGCGGAATAGGGTCTCACGACTCTCGCTTGTAGTACTGGCGCACGCCCGGAAGCAGCGTCACGATCAGGATCAAGATTCCCCAGCCGAAGATGAAGGCGTGGAGGAAGCCGGGCTGGATCCACTGGATCTGCACGGTGATCCATACCAGCGCGATCACGCCGGCTGCCAGCAAGTCGGCCCAGCTCCAATGGATTCCCTTGAATGGGTTCAGAGCCGCCGGCCAGCGCCAGCCGGGCCGCTTCCACAGGCTGTAGGCAACGCCGAGGGGATACACACCCAGGAAGAGAAGGAGCAGCACGCCCGGGATCAGAAAACTGGAAAAGGGCGTGTTCTTCAGATGGCTGAACGGCATCTTCAGCAGGCTGCCGTCGGGCGCAAGGATGAAAGCTCCGCCGCCCGCTAGCCCATTCAGGCCGAGGAAGGTCTGCAGGAAGATCAGGATATATGCAACCAGCGGCGGCCGAGGCTTGCCAGGGCTCTGCATCAGGAAGACTCCTTCTGAGGTTGGTTGTGTCGTGGGTTGATCATGAAGAACATACAAATTCCTGACCCACGAGTCACGTGCCGATTGTCATCAGATTCCTGTACCCCCATCCCCGCGCTCTTCCGGCGCCCCTGGGCGCTCTATCGAAACGACCGTGAGAGCTCGTCGAGGCGCAGGTGCTCGTCGCTGGATAGTTTGAACTTCATTGCCCCCGCATTCTCGGCGGCCTGTGAGGCCGTGGTCACACCGGGGATGGTTACCACCGTCTCCCCCTGGGAGTGGATCAACCAGTTCAATGCTACCTGGCCGGGCGTGGCGTTGTACTTCGTGCCGATCTCTTCGAGCGCCGCTACAAGCGCCCGGCTCTTTTCGATCCCGCGCCGCAGCCGTCCGCGCCAGTAGAACATCTTCTTCCCGAGCAAGCCTGGGTTCTTGTGATACTTGCCGGTCAACAGGCCGGAGGCCAGGGGCGTGTACGCGATGATCGTGATGCCCAGTTCCTTGGCGGTATCCAACACCCCATTCGTCTCAATTCTCCGGTCGAGTAGGTTGTACAGAACCTGATTGACTGCTAGCGGTAGCCCGCGTGCCTGCAGCGCTTTGTGAGCCCGGCGCATCGCTGTCAGACTGAAATTGCTTACGCCGATCGAACGGATCTTACCCGCTTCGACCAAGTCGGCCATGGCATCCATCTCAGCCTCGTGGGATGACATGCCAAAGGGCTGATGCACCATGTAGAGCCCGATTCGGTATCCATCCAGAAAGTGAATGCGCTTGTCGATCGTCTGGGGGATATTGCGCGCCGTTCGGAAAAGCGGCCACCATTTGGTTGCTACGATCACATCCTCATCGCGCTTGCCCGCCGCTTTCAAGGCCTTGGACAGCGAGGCCTCCGATACCCCGGCTCCGTAGAGTTCGGCGGTATCGAACCAGTTGATGCCGCAGTCGAGGCCAGCCCGCACCGTCGCATTCTTCTCTTCCTGGGCGATAACCGGAAATCCAGCCCCCACAAGCCCACCGCCGCCTGAGAACTCCATCATCCCCAGCCCGATGGGCGTCACAAGCAGATCGGTCCTGCCAAGAGGTCGCTTTCCGTTCAGAGAGGGATTTGGCACAGCACAGTTTCCTTGGATTTGGTCGCCTGATGCGGTTTCGGGCTCGAGACCGGACTCCAACTTGCCCTGGAGTGTCTCACAAGGCGCTGGGACCGGCTCCCAAAACTGACGCCTTGAGACTTCGGTTTCTTCCCTGGAAGCTGGCAGCTTTGTCGACGGCAGGTCTCGCGTTGGTGGCAAGCAGCGCAACCCAATTGAGGGGAAATGCCGCGTCTCGGCGGTGTTTCCAGGCCCGGGAGCAACCCAAATGCTCGCCGGGAAACACACAACCGGTAGGAGGGAATGCGCGGTTTGGCGGGATCGAGGGCGTACGCTCCAACTCACTGGTGGATAGCGATGCCCATGTCCTTCAGCTGCCTCGGATCGGTGGTTTCTATCCATAGCTCTGCGCCGGATAGGGCTACAAATGGGAGCAAGCAGATAGCAACCGTTAGCGCCAGCATTTTGGATCCTTTCCTGCGAGCTTTCTTGGGAGAGGCTGCCGGCGAACTTGGCCGGCCTGCGTGACCAACATCTGGCTTGATTCTGCAACACGAACATGTCACCCAGATGAAATCGATGTGTACATTTTGTAAACTTGCCTCCTGCCCGGCAAAGCCCCCTGCCCTCCGGGATGCAGCCCCTCTCCATTTGACCTGAAATCCAATCGCCGTCTCAGCCTGAGTTAGCCTCGAGTTTCTGCTCGGGAGGGTAGATGGAAAACCGACAGCGCATGTCGCCCTTCAATGCTGATTCGAGCACGTCCACTTCCAGGCGTCGGCCCATTGCCACCTCAAGCGGCTTCTTGTGGAAGCCGCCGCTGCACTGGCAGAACGTCTCGGCCAGCGTCACGTCGCCTTTCCTGATCGCATCGCGTGCCCACGGACAGTGGCAGGCATAGTAACGCTTCAAGGTGGGGTCGGTCTCGGCCAGGTATTTGGCAGCCATGTACGGGATCTTGGTTTCGTAGATGACATTTCCTTCGCGCCGACCACCCCCCATCTCCGGATCGCGCTTTACGAAGTCGAGCACCTCCGGAGTGATCTCCTGGGCGTAGAACAGCCGGCCCTCACGCAGGCAGACCTCAAGCTGGGCCACGAACGCCTCTTTCCTCTGCCGGAGATATGAATCGATATCCCCGGCCCGGCGCAACTTCTCCCGCTCTTCAAGGAAGTCTTCGTCCGGCAGGTCGCGCAGACCGGCGGACAGGAATTCGCGACAGACGTCAATGCCCACTCGCCGCTCCAACCTCTGGATGGCGGGCTGCAGGTAAGCTGGCTTCTCGGGACTCGGTGTCCCGTAAGGGGCCACCCCGATCCCGACAAAGACCTCGTCCCGGATGGCCTCGCCGAATCTCTCGCCCACCATGCGATACAGGTTATCTCCCACCTCCCCGCCGTCGACCAGTTCCAGAAATGCGACCAGCATCTCGTTGTCCCCGATGAAGCGGCAGTAGCGGACCAAGGCCATGTAATTGGCCTCGGTATTTCTTCCTTCCTCGATCAGCAGGCGCGAGAACGCCCAGGCGGCCTCCCCCGAGGGGACACGCCCGGGCTGATGCAGGAACGCGACGAACTGTCGCGCCAGCGCGATCGAAGCTTCGACCTGCCCTTCATTCAGACCAAGCGACTGCAGCGTTTCACGAAAACTCTGCTCAGCCATGCGTCCCTCCCCGTTGAGGCCGGCGCGCGCGTCAGGCGCAAACCGTCAGCTTCGGCAAGTCTTCGATGCGAAAGACCAGATATCTCCCTGCGATTTCCTGCATGTCTTCCAGGCATGGCTTCGGGCCGAGCCCGAAGAACAGCTTGGCCGATTCCTCACCTGAATGCGTGAACGCCCGTTGCCGCACATATCCCAGCAGGATCGGCGCCTTCTCGCTGTCTGGAACTTCCACGAGCTGCACGGGCATCTTTCGGCCCGATAGCAGGAGGGCCCGCCCCTCTGCCGCCCGGACGTTCTTCACCCACTGTGAACTTGGATCGAGAGACACCAGGTAGCGGCAGCCCGCCCGCCGCACCGCCGTGAGCGACACCCGGATCGGCTTCCCCGTCTTTCGGCCTCTGACTTCGAGCGTCACAGTCCCCCGCGTGAGTCCCAGGGACGTGTACCAGGAAATCAGCCTGTAACGCAGCCAGTCAAAACATCGACCCGCGAAAGTACTCATCGGATCGTTCCGCTAGCCCTCCCTCCGCATCATACCAGCGAACGGTCGACTATTTCCTTTTGAAGATGACCAGCGTGTAACCGTCCGGATCGCGGACGATGAATTCGCGGTTGCCAGAGGGTTCGTCCTGCGGCTTGCCTGCCGGCCTGAGGCCCTTTGAGACAAGGAACTTGTGGAATGCATCCACATCGTCCACGCTCAAGTAGATGAAAATGCCGGTCCCCTTCTTGCCCGCACTCGTCCCTTGGCGGGCCTGGGGCCTGGTTGCCTTGCTAGCGGCGACAAAATCGATCCAGAACCAGTTGGAGTGGCCGTGACGTGATCGACTGCCCGATTTCGGATCTTGAAGCCTAGTGTCTCGTAGAACTTGGCGGTCTTGTTGAGAATTCTTGACGTAAAGGGTAAGGCCGGAAACGCTCTTGATCTTCATGCTGTTCTCTCCTCGTCTTGACATCTAAGGGATTTAGTTATATGATTAAGATACTTGATTATGAAGCTATTGTCAAGAGGCGCGCAGATGTCGAAACACACCAAAACCGATTTGAGGGACCGGGTCATTCTGGGGGCGAGGGAATACGGCATCAGCACACTGCTGTTCCGCCACATGATCGCCGGGAGACTGGGCGTGAACGTGACCGACATGGAGTGTCTCGGTCTTCTGTTCTTCAAGGGCTTGGCCACCCCCTCCGAGCTGGCCCGGCACACGGGATTGACGTCCGGTGCGACCACGGCGATGCTCGATCGGCTCGAAAGGAGCGGCCTCATCGAGCGGCGGCCCAACCCGAAGGACCGCCGTGGGACGCTGATCGTCCTCGTGAATTCAGGTGCGGAAAAGGTCGTCCCCTGGTTCAAGTCTGTGCGCAAGGCCCAGGACGAGCTGGTTTCCAGCTACTCTGAAAGCCAGTTGGAACTCATCGCAGGATTCCTTGAACGGTCGGTCAAGATGTGGGAGGACGAGCGCAAGCGGCTCAAGTAGGAGCTTGCAGCCGGGTTAGAAACCCTGTGCCCTAGCCTCTGCCCTCGGCTTTTTCCTCGCTCGGGATCTCGATCAGCAGCTGCCAAGAGTTGCGCAGCACGATCACCAGCAGCACGATCAAGGCCCCGGCGATATTCGTCTCGGTGCTGTCACTGCCTTTGCCGTGCTGCAGCTGGGTGGCCGAGTAGATCAGCCAGCCGTCCGAAATTGCGGGCCCGACGAATACCCAGAACGTTTCGCTTAGGCGTTGGGCACGGGCGTGCGCGGCGAGGCGCCACGCCGGAATCCATGTCCGCACCTGCCGCCAGATGCCGAGCAACGCAGCCACCTCGATGACCTCCGCCCGCAGGAGGACGGTAAAGCTGAATAGGCACACGACCATGATCTGGCCATAAGTCTGGAAGGTCGAAACGGCCAGTGCTTTCCCTTTCCCCTGCGGGTCGCGGAAGAGTTCGCGATATTCGGCTGAATTGCGATGAAGAGCAGACCGAGCAGCGTGGCGGTTGCGCCCGCCATGACACTATAGAATAAACTCAAGTCCATTCGCGCCTCTCTCCGATTCCAGACCAGTACGTACGATAAGGCGCTCCTATATCACCGATTCCGGCGAAAAGAAATGCCGCCTTGCGGCGGCATTCTTGAGCTTGACATCGGCTGGCTTACGGCGGTCTATCCCTTTACCGCCCCCGCCACCACGCCTTCGACGATGTACTTCTGGCACGTCAGGTAGAAGATGACGATCGGTATGATCGCCAGGACCAGCATGGCCATCATGGCGCCCATATCCCGGCTGCCGTAGCCTCCTTGCAGGTACTGGACCGCGATCGGGATCGTCCGGTAGCTGCTGCCGATGACCAGATATGGCAGAAGGTAGTCGTTCCAGATCCACATCGTGTTCAGGATCGCCACGGTAATGTAGATTGGCTTCAGGATGGGGAACACGATCAGGAAGAAGGTCTGGATCGGGTTGCAGCCGTCGATCGTCGCCGCTTCTTCGATCTCACGCGGGATGCTTTTTACGAAACCACTGAATATGAACACCGACAGCCCCGCGCCAAACCCAAGATAGAGCACAATGATGCCGACGGGATTATCCAGGTGCATGATATTCGCCACCTTCGACATCGTGAACATGACCATCTGGAAGGGAACGATCATGGAGTAGACCAGGAGATAGAAGATCACTGAGCTGGCCCTCGATCTCACCCGCGTAATGCACCAGGCTGTCATGGAGGTGAAGAGCACGACGGCCGCCACCGAGAAGACGGTGATGAACAGCGAATATCCGAATGCCTGGATGAACCCGGTCTTGGCGATGCCGGAAAAGTAGTTCTGGACTCCGACGAACGTCTGGGCCGTGGGCAGGGCGAATGGCGTATCGGAAATGAAGAACCTGCCCTTGAAGGAATTCATCAAGATAATGAGCATCGGCCCCAGGAACACGGCAGCCAGAAGGCACATGAACACAAAGAGGGCGTTTGCCCTAGGACGATTCCTGGCGTTCATCAGTTCTCTACCTCCCTGCTTCTGGACAACCGGAGCTGCAGCACCACGATCAGGCCGACCAGTATGAAGAACATCACGGCCTTCGCCTGGCCCACGCCTTCATAGCCCGTGCGGCCATAGAACGTTAGGAAAATGTCTAGCGCAAGCATCGCCGAAGCTCTGCCCGGTGCGCCCGCGGTCAGGGCCAGGTTCTGGTCGAAGAGCTTGAATGAGTTGGAGACAGTCAGGAACGTGCAGATCGTGAATGCCGGCATGCACAACGGGATGGTGATATTGCGCAACAGCTGCCAGCCATTCGCCCCGTCGATCTTGGCTGCCTCGTTGAGTCCCTGGGAGATGCCCTGGATGGCAGCGATGTAAATCAGCATCATGTATCCCGCCATCTGCCAGTTCATCAGAACGATCAGTCCCCAGAAGCCATAGTCGGCACTGTACGTGATATCCACGCCGAAATTGATGAGAACACCGTTGATGATCAGCTGCCAGATGTAGCCCAGGATAATGCCACCGATCAGGTTCGGCATGAAGAAGACGGTTCGAAAGACGTTGGTGCCCTTCAGGTGACGGGTGAGCAGGAACGCCAGCGAGAACGCCAGGACATTGATCGACACAACGGACACCACGGCAAACTTGGCCGTGAACACTGTGGCGTTCAGGAAATTGGCGTCGTCGGTGAACGCGCGGACGTAATTGCTGAGGCCTACCCAGTGCGAGTTGGTCACCGTGGTGAACCTGGTGAACGAGAGATAGATCCCAAGCAGGAACGGGATTAGGAACGCGATCACGAACGCGACGAGCGTCGGAAGAGTGAAGAATGCGTAGTAGCGCTTTGGCATCTTTTCCACTTGCGCACTCCGGCTGCCAGCGATCGCTGGGGACAATTGCATGTCACCCCGCGCCATTGCGACGCGGGGTGACCTTTCGAGACGAAATTGGACTTACTGGCCGTACTGGGCCGACCACTCAGTGACAGCGAGCTGCTTGACGTCGGCCCACTGCATGGTGCCCTGGGCGTACTTCAGCAGCGCCGCGCCAAAGTCGTTCTTCCAGGTCTGGTTCGGGAACTTGACGAAGTTCCAGGCTACATTGTACAGGTTGGTATTGCCGGTATAGCGAAGGACTTCCTTGGCCAGCGGATCGGTCGGCTTCTCGTTGTCGGCAAACGTGTCGAACGGGGCGATGAACTTCAGATCATTGGTGACGAACGCCTTGCCCTTGGGGCTGCTGTAGAGCCACCAGATGAAGTCGGCCGCCAGCTTCTGCTTCTCGGGGCTGGCTTGCTTGTTGATCGCGAAGAAGTTCTCGGTCCCAACGCAGATGGACTGCTTCTCTTCGCCCGGCATGCCCGTGTAGATGGGCAGGAACTTTACGTCTTCTGGCTTGACCGTGTTGCCCTGGACGCCGGAGATTTGGCCCCAGGCCCAGTTGCCGTTCTGCACCATTGCAGACTGGCCCAGAGCGAACTCTGCCATGGAATCGTCCACGCTCTTGCTGCCCAGCAGCGTCGGCGCGGTGGTCGAGTTGTTCAGGTACAGGTCAAAGATGTTCTTGAAGTTGTCGGAATACTGGAACGTGAAGTTCTTGGTGGCGTCGCTTGCGATGTCGATCTTGTTGTCCCGCCACTCATAGAAAACCGGCACGTTGGCCAGATGCGTCTGCCAGCGCCAGTCCTCGCCCGGCTTCAGGGACGTCGAAGAGAACACGCCCTAGATGCCCAGGTCGGCCTTCTTGGCGGTCATGTCTTCGACGACTGCCTTCAAAGTGGCGAAGTTGTTTACCGCGTCCATGGACGCCGCCTTCGCTCCCGGCAGCGCGAAGTACTTGGTCATGATGGCGTTGTTGTAGATGATCCCGTAGCCTTCCACAACGTACGGGATGCCATACACGCCGGTGCCATCCGTCACGGCCATGGACTTGTCAGTCAGATGCTTGTAGAGCTCGGTGCCACTCAGGTCGGCCGTGTAGTCTTTCCAGGACTGATAGCCGACCGGGCCATTGATCTGGAACAGGACCGGGGCATCAGACTTAGCGATTTCCGACTTAAGCGTCTGCTCATAGGTGCCGGCGGCCGCGGTCACCACCTTCAAGGTAACACCCGTCTCCGCCTTGTATTCTGTGGCGATCGTCTGGTACAGTTCGGCGACTTCCGGCTTGAAGTTTAGGTAATATACTTCCCCGCCGGCGGTCGGTGCCGTGGTCGCGGCCCGCTGGACTGCTGCCGGCCCGGTTGTCGCCGCCGCTGGTGGCGCCGCGGCTGGCGTGCCGCACGCTGCAAGTCCGAACGCGGCGATAAAGATGATGCTCATTGCGGTCAGTGATTTCTTAGCCATTTCCACTCCTTTGGAAAATAGGTGTCGCTCTCACACTCTCGGCCTGCACGTATTGATCTCTTCTGGACGCAGCTCCTTTCACTTCCGCCTTCTGCTTTGCGATGGAACGCGAATGGAAGCCCCTCACTTCGGCTCACATCGCGGAAGACGCCAACTTTGCCGCACAACTCAACCTCTCAAGCTGGGCTCTGCTTGGAACGCAGGCACCAATAATCTGCTGTCTGCTGTGGCTTCGATGCTTTCCCCGGGGCGTCGACCAGGAGAAGGATTCAGCCCCGCCATCTTCACAAACGACGACTGGTCCTGGACCCCTCTGAGTCAAGACCAGCCTATGTGAAAATTATGACTTGGCCGCCACTGTCTCACATTAAAGCGCGCGCTTGCTCGCCTCGTCTGCATTTCAAATGGCTATGACCCCGCCGAACACCACGGTCTCGTCGCCCTCCTCCATCGGGACCTGTACCCTGTTACACTCGAATCATGGGAGAAAAACATGGCAGCTGACATCGGAATCCGAACCAAACTGAAAGCCACGTTCGAGCAGGCCATCCAGAGAACCACCGAGGCTCTCAAGACTGAAGGCTTTGGCGTGCTGACTCAGATCGATATGCAAGGTACGCTGAAACAGAAGATCAACGTTGACTTTCAGCGCTACGTGATCCTCGGCGCCTGCAACCCGGCGCTGGCTCACCGTGCACTCTCGGCGAATTCGGACGCCGGTCTACTCTTGCCCTGTAATGTGACCCTGGAGGAGGCGGGACCCGAGATCATCATCACCGCCGTGGATCCGATCCAGATGCTCGGCGTGCTTGGCGAGGATCCCACTCTGCGTAAGGTTGCCTCCCAGGCAAAGCAGAAACTCCAAAGCGTGATCACCAGCATCGAATAGCCGCCGTCAGACGGCGGACCTGTTGTTCCCTGCCGCCGCCTCATCGTCAAACGCTCATCCCCCTCCTCGCAGGGTTTACAATCGAGCCGGCCTGCATTGCCGGCTCTTCGTTTCCATCCTAAGTCGGGCCTCAGCGGGCAATACTGGTATTGAGGAGATTCGTCCATGAAAGCCATAGCCTGCATCCCCAACACGACCACTCTGCGCCTTGTGGACCGTCTCGAGCCGAAGATCGCCGCTCCGGACGAGGTCAAACTGCGCGTCCTGCGCGTCGGCATCTGCGGCACCGACCGGGAGGAAGCCGCCGGAGGCCGGTCCAAGGCCCCCGAGGGTCAGGCTGACCTGGTCATCGGTCATGAGATGTTCGGCCAAGTCGTGGAGGTTGGTCAGGGGCTCACCCGCGTCAAACCCAATGATTACGCGGTCTTCACTGTTCGCCGCGGCTGCGGGAAATGCCTCCCCTGCAGCATGAACCGCTCCGACATGTGTCAGACCGGTGACTATCACGAGCGCGGCATCTGGGGACTCGACGGTTATCAGACTGAGTATGTCGTCGACAAAGAACAATATGTGGTGCAGGTGCCGTCAAGCCTGGAGCCGGTCGGCGTCCTTTGCGAGCCGCTCTCAGTGGCTGAGAAGGCTGTGGATGAGGCCGTTCGCGTGCAAACTGCACGTCTGCCCGATGCGCCCTCGACTCCGGATTGGCTGCATGGCCGTCACTGTCTCGCGGCCGGTCTGGGTCCCATCGGTCTCCTCGCTGCGCTTGTCTTGCGCCTGCGCGGCGCCGAGGTCTACGGACTGGACATCGTCGACGCGGATACGGCCCGGCCCAGGTGGCTGGAGCACATCGGTGGTCATTACATCGATGGTCGCCAGGTTCCGGCGGAAAAGGTGGATGAGACTCTCGGAGAGATGGAGCTGATCCTGGAGTCAACCGGCGTGGCGGCTCTGGAATTCAACCTGTTGGATGCTCTCGCCCCCAACGGCGTCTACGTGCTGACCGGTATACCGGGTGGTGATCGCCCGCTTGAGATCCCCGGTGCTGAGCTGATCCGCCAGCTGGTGCTGGATAACCAATCCATGGTCGGCAGCGTCAACGCGGCTCGCGATCACTTTCAAATGGCAGTGGACGATCTCGAGCACGCCTCCCTGCTTTGGGGTGACCACGTGGCCGAGCTCGTCACCCACCACCAGCCCTACACAGACTTCGCCACCGTCCTACAGCAGCACCCGGCCGATGAGATCAAGTCTGTCATCGAGTGGAATGTCAAACCGTGACCCCCGCTGGCCGCATACCACGACCAACCGGCCAACTCCCGTACCACCTTCATGGCTGGCGCGAACGCAAGCCGCACCCTTTAGGACTTGGAGAACTCTTTGCCCAGTTTGAACTGAACCCCTAGAACGAGACACGAAGAGAAAGCACCCTCTGTGAGAAAATGGAACAGGAGGTGCTTTTTTCTATGGCAGGTAAGAAAGGAATGCAGCATTATCCGCCGGAGCTGAAGCTGGAAGCGGTGCGGCTGTTTTATGAAGAGGGCCAAACGCACGCCCAGGTCACGGCGGCGCTCGGGATCCGGGATCCGCAACGAATCCAGAAATGGTTGAGGCAATATCGAGCCGAAGGCGCCAGCGCGTTTGCCAAGCCGAGAGGTCGACCTCGCAAAAGGGCCGGGGCGCAAGCCGAACTGGAGCGGCTGCGGATGGAAGTGGCCCTGCTAAAAAAATTCCATTCCGAATTGCGGGAAGTGCGGCTCGCGCAGCGCAATATCGGGTGCTTTATCACCATCGAAAAGAGTTCGAAATGAAGGCCATGTGTGCCTTCCTAGGTGTCTCGCGAGCAGCCTATTACGCTTGGCGCAAGAAGCTGGAACAGCCGGACACAGATGCGGTGCGTTTAGAACTCGTGCAGCGGGCTTACACGGCTTCGCACCAGATCTATGGCTACCGGCGGATTAGCCTGTGGTTGAAGCAACAACAGGGTCTGGTGATCAATCCCAAGACGGTTTTGCGCCTGATGCACAAGCTGAATATCCGTTCCAGGGCCCGCAAACGCAAAATGTACCGGAAACTCGAAGAGCTGGGCATCTATCACCGCTATCCCAACCTGCTCAACCGCGACTTTGCTGCCACTCGCCCCAACCAGAAGTGGGTCACGGATATTACCTTCGTCTCAACCCAACAGGGCTGGGCGTACCTGTCTACCATCAAAGACCTATTCGATGGCTTTATTGTGGCTCATCAATTTGGGCCCGAGAACTCCATTGGATTGGTGACCCACACGCTCCAACAAGCCAGACAAAAAGAAAAGGTCACTGATGGGCTGATCCTCCACAGTGACCAAGGAACGCAATACACTTCGCAGGCGTATGCCGTCCTCGCTCAACAGTACAACATCACTGCCTCCATGTCGCGCCGTGGCAACTGTTGGGACAATGCGCCTATGGAAAACTTCTTCAGCCATCTCAAAGAAGAGTATCTGCGCCATCTGCACAACCCCAGCTTTGAAGAGGCTCGCCAAGCGATTGAGGAATACGTTGACTTCTACAACTACGAACGCATACAATTGAAAACGAAACAGACACCCTTCCAGCAAAGGTGCCTGTTTCACTAGCCACTTGGGGTCTTTCTGATTGTGTCTTGTCTAGTGGGTGCAGTTCAGTTGGTAGGCTCTTTCTAGGTACTTCTTAAGCGTCGCTTCCTTCGCCACGGGCACTCCATAGAAGTAAACATGCTCTACCCTCTTAACGCCCGGGTAGCGCAAGCCCCAGTCATCGATGATCCGTGTCATGGGCGCTTCCCATCTCGTCTTGTAGTCTTGCTTGCTGAAAAGGGTCGTGCTGATGACCAGGGCCTTTTCGTGCTTCAAAAGCGGCACTCTGCCTTTGGCATGGCCCCTCCAGCCCTCAGACGTCAAGGCATAGGCATCTCCGTACGCAAAAACCCGCTCGAACCAGCCCTTCAGGATGGCGGGAAAGTGCAGCCAGAACACCGGTGCAATGAAGGCGAGGCCCTGCGCGTTCTTCAGTTTCTCCCACTGCTCGATCACATCTTTGGGCCTGCGGCTGTGGATGAACCGGGCAATGGCCCTGGGATCCTTGTCCCGGAGCCACAAACTCGCAACCAACCGCTGGATGGGTCCGCCCGCGTTGTCCAGCATGCTTTTCTTCAGGTTCATTTGCTTGAGTAGATTCAACGGAATGCTTTCATGCACGTAACTGGCGAAATCATCCATCCGGAAAACCGGATCAAATTGGATCGCATACAAGTCGACGACTTCACTGGTGTGGCCAGCCTCCTCCAGCCCCCTGGTGAACTCCTGCAGAATGGCATGGCAGAACGACTTGGGATTCGGATGGGCATATACGGTCAAGACTTTCATTGTGCAATCCTCCTGATCGGGCCGACCTGCTGACGGTTAGTTTACGAAGGGAATCAGTGCGCCTGTCTTCTGCCGGTAGGCGGCATACTGCGCGCCGTAGGCGTTGCGGAGCTCCTGTTCTTCTGCAGGAATCAGCAGCAGAATCAGCAAGAGATAGATGCAGAACACTGCCAGGAAGGCCCACGACTGGATCAGGCACGCAAGTCCCAGGGAGATGCTCAAAGCCGCCGTGTACATTGGGTGCCTGATCGTCCGGTACGGCCCATCTGTCACCATCCGATCCGTAGACCGCGGCGTGGTGCCGCCCAGCTGATAGTTGCGGCCCAACCGGATCAAGGCCCATGACATCAGGAAGTACCCCGATACCAGCAAGGCCAAGCCCAGGATTTCGACTGCGATCAGGGCCGGGGAAACCTCCAGGGGCATGTGGGTGACGTCGATCGTCTCCAGAAGGCGGGCGATCAACAGGATCGCGGCCAAGGGATTGACAATCAACAAGAAAAAGAGATTGAAGACATTGACGAGCTGAAGGAGAAGCCCGCCCGTGGGCTTTTCCACAAGGAACCCGGTCGCCCTGAGTTTGACGATCACCAAGACGCCCAGGAGCAACAAGATCGCTATTCCGAGTGCCGTTTGATCGAACAGGTGCATTCTCTCCTCCCCACGGCAAACGCCGGCTCTCGTCCACAACCCCCTTCCACTCGCCAGCTCCATCGCAGCCCTGCGGCATCATCATAGCACCCCGCAGGCTCAGCTAAAACACGATTTTGGATGGGATTTGCCTGCTAATGGCGGATCTTGTAGGCTCCTATTTGAATCTTGCGGATCCCCAGTCCGCTGCCGCTTCTTTGCGACCTACCACAAGAACGCCAGGCTGCGCTTGCCCAGTATCTCCGCGTCGAATACGACTTTCCCTGGCTTGTCCGCCAGCTCCACGCAGACATGCAGCGGCAGCAGGTGCTCCTCGCGTGGGTGGCAATAGCGGGCAGACGGCGCGCGCTCCCACTCGATCAGCTGCTGCTCGCGCTCGGATTGACTTATTGTCCCCGCGCAGACTTCGAGCAGCCAGTTCTGGAAAGCGTCATTGGCCGGGTCTGGCACGCCGGTCGGCTGACCGAAGAAGGCACGCAGGTTGTGGAACGAGAAGCCAGAGCCGATCACCAGGATGTTCTCGCCCCGCAATCCGCGCAGCGCCTTGCCGAGCGCGATATGCGCGGCTGGGTTCAGCCCTCGCAGCAACGAGAGTTGAAGCGCCGGAATGTCCGCCTTCGGGTACATGAGTTTGAGCGGGATGAATAGCCCGTGGTCGAATCCCCGCTCAGCATCAACCTGCGCCGGCAGCCCGGCCTTGTCCAGCAGCCCGACGATCTTCTCCGCCAATGCAGGACTTCCCGGTGCCGGGTACGTGATCTCATAGGCCTCATCCGGAAAACCATAGTAGTCGTAGAACATCTTGGGGCGCTCAGCTCCCAGGAGGGTCGCGGGCCTTTCCTCCCAATGGGCACTGATCACCAGGATCGCATCCGGCTTTCTGAGCTGCAGTGGCAGGCGCGTCATGAAATCCACCATCGCTTGGTGACCCGGATCCCCGAGAATGGGCAACGGCCCGCCTCCGTGCGAGAAATACACGATCTGTGCCTTGCCGTCCTGATTATGGTTGTCCATTTCAAGATCCTCCCCGATCATTCGAAGCAATCACTCGTCACATCCAGCGCGAACGCCTGCCAGTCAAGCCCAGGTGCAATGGAAGCCCTGCCGATATCACGCTGGCTTCTCATCCTTCCCAACCGCCACCGACCCGTCCCGCCTCAGCTTGCGCAGCGTGACCGCCCCCAACGCCGCTGCGACCAGGGCCGCCAGCCCGCCAAGAGCCAGACCCCAACGCGCCCCGGCTGTTTGCGCAAACCATCCGACGATGGGTCCGCCGAAGGTCGTGGTGCCCAGGAATGCGATCGTCCAGAACGACATCACCCGGCCGCGCATTTGTGGAGAACTCTCGAGCTGCAGAACGCTGTTGCCCAGCGAAGAAAAGTTGATCGAGAACACTCCGACCACCACCAGGGCCAGCCCGGCGAGCAGCAAACTGGGCATAAATGCTGCCGCCAGAACCGCAGCACCGAACAGCAGCGAAGCGCTGACCAGTTTGTACGGCACCACACTCTTGCGAGCGGCAAACAAAACCCCGCCGAGGACAGCACCGAAGCCCATGGACCCGGTCAGAAAGGCGTAGCTGCCGGCATCCCCATGGAATGTATATTGGGCGATCAATGGCAGGCTCACCTGGAATTCGAACGTGAGCATTCCGATGATCGCCATCATCACGAGCGCCGAGCCCAGCACCGGTGACTGGACCACGTACTTGAATCCCTCCTGGAACTGGCCCTTGGCACGCGGCAGAGGTGGCGTGACGAGCAGCTCGTCGGCCCGCATCATCACCAGCATGATGACCACGGCCCCGTATGAGATCCCATTGACAATGAAGCACGGCGCCAGCCCAAAGGCTGCGATCACGGCTGCCGCGATGGCCGGACCGATCACGCGCGCCAGGTTGACCAGCGTCGAATACAGCGTGACCGCGTTGCGAAGATTGTCCGGACCCACTAATTCAATGTACAGGGTTTGCCGCGCCGGGTTATCGAAAACGGTCACTACGCCGAGAGCGAAGGCCAGGACATAGACCATCCAGACCTGCACCATCCCGGTCGCGACCAGGGCACCCAGGATTAAGGCCAGCAGGCCCGAAAGCAATTGCGTGACGTAAAGGATCTTGCGTTTGGAAACGCGGTCGGCGATCAGGCCGCCGTAAGGTCCCAGGAAGATGATCGGCAGGTATTGCAGCGCAGTCGCGATCCCCAGTGCGGTGCCTGAGTGCGTGAGCTGCAGTACGAGCCAGGCCTGGGCCACAGACTGCATGAAGGTGCCCGACGTAGAGACGATCTGGCCGATGTAGTACAGTCGGTAGTTGCGGATGTACAGCGACGAGAAGGTATCACGACCATACTGTTGCAAATTCCTGGAGAGGCGTTGCATCTTCTCATCGGCTTGCAGGTTGATGTCGAATCATTATACTCTCGCTATCAGGATGACTATCCTGGCCGGAATCGTTTAGCCCGCTCAAAAGTCCCGTCGTGCCCGAATCCGTGACGAAAGCCCAGGTTGATCGGCACGACGCCTGCCAGCACGACCAACGGGTTGAGGTAGCGCGCGCACTTCCAGAAGCGGGCCGTGAGACGCGAGGCGCTGTGGAATTGACGCACCACCCATGCGACGCCCGCGTCGAGCGTCGCCGGCGACATATGCCGCGGAGCGAACACGACGTGGTTGAAGTCGTAGTGGCTCCAATCCTTGTCGAAGATGCGCCCTTCCCGATCCATCTGAGTGAACAGCGGCGTCCCCGGGAATGGCGTCAGCCGCGTAGCCTGCAGCGTCTCGACGTTCGCTCGCAGTAGGAATTCGAGTGTCCGCGGGAACACGTCCGGTTCGTCGTCGTCACCTCCGAACACCACGCCCGCGAAGACGCCGATCCCAGCCGCGTGAAGTCTCTCAATGATCGCCTGATAGTCCTTGCCGACGTTTACCGTCTTGCCCCACGACCGCAAGCCCGGCTCCGAGAGAGTCTCAAAGCCAATGAACAGTCCATTGCAGCCGCTGCGTGAGGCCAGCTTCAGCAGTTCCTCGTCCTGCCCGATCTGTAGCCCGCATTGGCTGAACCAGTTCTTCTTGAGCGGGATCATTGCGCTGAATAATTCCTTGGCGAAATCAACATCCGCGATGAGGTTATCATCCATAAACTGGACGTACGACCCCAGCGACCTGAGCTCATCGATCACCTCACCTACCGGGCGGGTGCGGTGTTGATGCTGATTGAAGGCGGTGACCGAGCAGAAGGTGCAGTATTGAGGGCAACCCCGCGTCGCCTGCAGCACGTCCACGGGCGCGTAGTCTCCCGCCCGGATCAGGCCGCGATCGAGGCGCGGCAGGCCACCCAAGCCCCGTAGCGCGCTTCGATAGAAACGCTGCAACGCGCCCGCGCCAAAGTCCTCCATCAAGTGCGGCACGGTGTCTTCGGCGTCGCCGATGCAAACCGCGTCCGTGTGCCCGCTGGCCTCTTCCGGCAGGAATGTGGGATGGTATCCGCCCATGATCACGGGCTTGTGCTTCTCATTCCGGAAACGGTCCGTGATCGCATACGCTCGCGGCGCGTTGTACGTCATGAACGTGATACCGATCAGGTCGGCATCCGTATCGAAGTCAACTTCCTGAATGTCCTCGTCGATGAGCCGGGTCTCGACCTCAGGCGGCATCGCCGCGGCCACATACAGGCTGGAAAGCATGGAGAAGCGGAAATAGCGCGAGCTCCGCGGTCGTTCGCCAGTCTGCACCCGGTGAGATGGCGATGTAGGGCTGATCAACGTGAACTTGACTGGCTTCATCTTGTCGTCAAGACTCCGCCTCAGTATATTGATTTGCCGACGAATAGCAATAGTCAGTGACAGGCGTCCCTGCGCCGCAGCGAAAACAGTTGACGCCTCTCGCGCGCCTACGCTACGGGGCGGCCTCGAGATCCACCAAGGCGGCCTCACACGGAACACACAATTCGACAAGAGGTTTGGAGTATATTAGGGAAAAGGGAGGAGACGCGAGAAGCGAAAGGCAAGGAAACGATGGACCTCAGAAGATTTCTGGTTGTGCTTTCTATTCTGGCGCTGGCCGCGGCCGCTTGTAGCTGGTCCGTCGACCTGGGCACGTCGCCGCTCCTCAAGTCAGATGTCGTGCCGACGATGGTGGCGCAGACCCTGGAGGCTTTGAGGCAGCAGTCGTTCACTCCAACGCCGACCAGCACTCCTCCCCCCACCGCAACGGCGACTCCCCCCAATACGCCGGTGCCATCGATCCTCAGCGTCAGCGCAGCGACGAATTGCTATGCCGGACCCAGCAGCAACTATGGTCGTGTGATCACGATCTATCCTGGCACGACCGTGTCGGTGACCGGCAGGGATCTGGCCGGCAACTACTGGGTCATCGAAGTCCCCGGCTATCCCGGCACCGTTTGCTGGCTCTCAGGGCAGTACGCCAAGGTGACCGGTGATACCGGAAGTCTCCCCGCCCCCGCCACTCCTCTCGCGTCAAGATACACTCTCAGTGAGCCACGCAATCTGCGCGTCTCTTGCTCCAGCGAGCCCGATCCCGACGACGAGCACGATTTCGAGTGGGCCGTTGTCTTTCGCTGGACTAACACCGAACCCGACCAGACCGGCGTGCGTGTCTTCAGAAACAACCGGCAGATCGCGACCCTGGGCTCCCACGCCAGCTCATACACAGACTTCTTCTTCCATCGTGATCGTCACCGCGGCGTCACGTATGGCGTGCAGGTATTAAACAGCAGTGCGGTGTCCAGCATCGTGACGATCAACGTCCGTCATTGCGACTGACGCCACGCGGTGTGGCCGCGCGCACCAAGACCCTGCAAGACACCGCTATTCGTGGATCCCGCTTCGCCGCTGATCACGCCTGAAGGCCGCCGCATCGCCGTCTGCGCTCGGCCCGAGGGCAAATAGGCATCAGATCCTCAAGGAACCGCCTGGGGGCCAATTCTCCGAGTCCCGCATTTCGGACCAACTTAGCCCGCAATTTCCACGCAGGACCCACACCCAACGGCCTTGGGATTGGGATATATTAGGCTGTGTAGGCGGAAAACGAGAAGGGAAGGCGAGGCCATGAACGCTCTCAAGAGATTCCTGGGCCCATTCTGCATTCTGGTGTCGACCATTGCAGTATGCGGCGCAGCCGTTGACTTGCGGCCGGTGCAGGGAGTGAGTCCCGACGGCCCCCGGACCATCTCAGAGACCCTGCAAGTCTTGGTGGAAGAGTTGCTGACACCCGCGCTGCCCAGCCCTCTTTTTCCCACCGCCACGCTGACTATTGCTCCCTCGCCTACGCCTACGCTGACAAGCAGTTCTACCCCCGCCCCCACCGAGACCAGCACTCCCGCTCCAACCGACACCGCGACGGCGACCAGTACGCCCGCCCCGCCGACTCTCAGCGTCAGCGCAGCCACGAACTGCCGCACCGGCCCTGGCAACAACTACGGCATTGTGTACACGATGCGTCCCGGAATTATCGCAGTAGTGGTTGGCCAGGACATTCCAGACAGCTACTGGATCGTTGCTGTCCCCGGCTATCCTGGCACGGTCTGCTGGCTTTGGAGCCAATACGCCCTGGTAACTGGTGATACCAGCAATCTCCCGTCACCCGCCACGCCTCTCGCCTCCAACTACACGCTGAGTGAGCCGAAGAACTTGCGAGCCTCATGTTCCAGCGTGCCCTACTCAGTCAATGATGACGATGATGACGCATCCGCATGGACCGTGGTCTTTCGTTGGGTCAACACTGAGCCCAACCAGACTGGCGTGCGGGTATTCAGAAACAGCCGGCAGATCGCAACACTCGGAAGCCGCGCCAGCTCGTGCACCGATTACTTCATCCACTATGACCGCCACAGCGGGGCGACGTACCGGGTCCAGGCGTTCAACGCTAGCGCCGTGTCCAGCATCGTGTCCATCCACATGAACAGCTGCCGCCCGTAGCGACCAAAGCGCCGTGGTCCGTTCGCCCGGGAACGGCATCTGCCTCCAACAAAGCAAACAGGCTGGTGTGGCGCCAGCCTGTTTGCATCATACTGGGTCCTGCTAGGGCATGAAACTGTTGATCCAGGCCAGGACTTCGGGAGTGTCAACACGGAACGAATACCCCACGCCTGAGCAGTTGGAGTTGGTTACATAGGAATTGACCGCCAGAACAATGTTGGTTCCGCGCAAAAGATCAGGTCCGCCTGAGTTGCCGAAGCAGGTGCCGCCTGCAACGAGGATTCGGCTCTGGATCGTTCCGCTTGCCGCGGCGCGAGTGGCAGCGTTGTTACTGCTGCAGGCGGGAGCCACTCCGGCACGGGCTCGCAGCGGGAAGGAGGGTATTGATTTTCCGACAGAAGTCGCTATTATGGTTAAGGAGGCTTGAGGCTTGATGATCGCCCGGGAGGCGGTTCAGGCCAAATCGGGAGGGGTCCGCGAGCCTCACGTGAACATCGGGGAGGTTCGACATGTCACTGCGCGCTCGACTTGTTCTGCCGATCATACTGATCCTGGGGCTCGCCCTCGGCAGCTGCCAGAACTTTCCAAGAGCGGTCCAGAGGCCTCAGCTCTCAAGCGAGGACATCGCCGGCACGGCGGTCGCAAGGGTGTTGGCGGCGCAAACCGCGGCCGCCCCTGTGCCAATGGAAGTACCGGCCGCGGAGGAACTGCCAGCACCTGCCGCCACAGCCAGCCCAACCCAATGCAATCCCACCTTGATCGCCCTTACCAACGCAAATGTCCGGGGCGGGCCAGGGACGGACTATGACGTAGTTGGCAACCTGCCGCCGGGGGCCACGGCGCAGGTCGCGGGAAGAAATGACGACAACACTTGGTGGTACATCCAGTTCCCCGGCGGCTTCGGTGGGTACGCCTGGATAGCCGCCAGCGTGGGAACTCCCTCGTGCATCCCAGCGGCGCTGCAGGTGGTGGCCGCTCCCCCGCTGCCAACGCAGGAGGTCGTGGTCGCAAAGCCCACGAAGACTAAGAAGGCACTGCTGCCGCTGCTGATCGTCACCCTGGAACTCCATCAATTGCCACATGAGATCCAACCTATCGGGCCCTAGACAGAGAGCCACCAACTGCGTGTTGTGAGTTTTTCCGCTCGCCGACGGCTTGAAACCTCAGTTTGGCGTGAAGAGAGAAACACCGCCTCTCGGTGGTGTTTCTTGTGCCTAGAGGATTCGTTTGAAGAGCCGGGCGTCGTGTGAGCGGTCCATCATGCACGCCCCTGGTTCTTCGGTCGGGTTACGGCACCAGGGTATTCACTGCCAGCGCCAGAAGATTGCTGACGATCACCGAGACTCCGATCAGGCCAACTGCGAACGCAGCAGACAGCACTCTCCCCCAGGATCTGCCCTTGAGAAATCCGATCGCCTGCCAGAAGCCGATGACGCTCAGGAGCAGCAGCGCGGGTAGAAAATCGCCGAGATAACGCTCGGCCACCCAGAAGAACGCGAGGAAGAAGGCGATGCTCGCCAGGAAAGAACCTGAGAGGCTGACGGTGAGCCATCTGAGAGAACCTCGGCCGTCCTCGGAACGCGTACGGTGTAACCAACTTCGGAGCACCTCGATGGCAGGCAGAATTGCGAAGACGATGAATGGCGCAGTGTAGATTAGGCCGCTGACATCCTGCGACCAGTAGATCTTCGGCAGGCGGATCCACTCAACCACCGATCTTCTTGCAAAGCCGTTGTTTGGCCGCAGATAAGGGAAGGCATCCGTGGGTTTCGGTGGATTGAGTAAGTAGTTGTACAGGTTCTGAACGACGTATGCGGGCGAGAACATCGACTGGCCATACGTTTGTAAGGGAAAACCGGAAAGCTGATAGGCAATGCCCGTCTCGATGATCGAACCGAATCGAGCCCAGTTGTACCATCCCAGAGCAGCCAGTCCCAGTGCCAACGGCAAACCGTACGCGAGCATACCTCGGATGACTCTGGACGAGGCGTTTTGCTGGCCTCGATACTTGCCGATGAGACGCGCCACAACGAGAGCTGCCATCAGGCCCACCGGCAGGATCTGCGTGATCCTTGAGCCTACGGCCGCGGCCCAGAAAATGCCGGCCAGTACCAGCTTCCATGTAGCCACGGACTTGCCGTCCAGGGCTTCGAACGCCGCGTAAAGACCCGCCAGGAAACACAGCTGCCCGCTCAGGATCACCGCATTGTAGATGTTCGGCTGGCGAAGTATCCAGGTGAAGGGGCTCACCAGTCCAACCAGGATGGTGCTGGCCGTCACGATTGCCGGCGAGAGGTCCGGGAAGAACCGACGCCAGATATCGACGATGAACAGCGTCTCGAGCAGAAATATCCCGGTCGCGAACAGGAACACGAGGTACTGATCGCCGATCTGGCCGGGGATTAGGGCCTTTGGCAGAAGAAGCAGAATGGCTGGGACCGGTCCAAAGTAAAGGTAATACTTCCCCCCGTGGAGAGAGACGTCCAGGGGAAAGGAGATACCCTTGCGCTCCTCGGGCGCGTAGGGATTCGATAGCGCTAGTAGAGCTGGCTCCGGCTTCGCTTCCAGTGACAGCTGGCCGTGAAGAAACGACGTGGCCAGTTGATCATAGTAGTCTGTGAAGTAGTCATTGGCGACGTTTGGCCGCGTGGTCCACGAGCCGGTGCGCAGAAATCCCGCATAGACGATGACCACGAGCAGACAGCATATGGCCGGCAAGAGAAATGTTCGCCAACCCTTCGAGACGGCTGCGCTTGTGAGAGTCCCTGGCGGCGTCGGATGGTCGACTTGTGGGGGCATGAGGCACCGAATTGCGGCGGCGGACCTGAAACCGGAGTCGTGCGGTTACAGCCACATACAGATGGGATGTCCGGCCTCTGCACGGATTATACATTGCGGTGCCCAGTTATAATGGGCGCAATCACCAGTCCCCGGACCGCGAGAGAGAAGGCAATCCAGCCATGAATGTTGATCAAACCAGGCCGAGTGATTTCATCCGCGAGGCGGTCGCAGAAGACCTGCGCACCGGACGCTTCAACTACGTCCGCACGCGCCTCCCGCCCGAACCGAACGGCTATCTGCACATCGGCCACGTCAAGGCCTTCATGATCGACTACCTGGTCGCGAAAGAAAATGGTGGCGAGTTGATCCTGCGATTCGACGACACGAATCCGACCAAGGAAGAAACCGAGTACGTGGAGGCCATTGAGGAGGACGCGCGCTGGCTGGGCATCGAGTGGATCAAGGTCACCTACGCCTCCGACTATTTCGACCTGCTCTATGAGTGGGCCATCAAATTGGTCGAGAAGGGACTGGCCTACGTCGACGACCAGACCGCCGAGGAAGTCGCGGCAACCCGCGGCACCCTGACCGAACCTGGCAAGAACTCACCCCATCGCGACCGGACCGTCGAAGAGAACCTGGATCTGCTGGAGCGCATGAAAAATGGCGAGTTCCCCGACGGCTCGCGCGTTTTGCGCGCCAAAATCGACATGGCGCATCCGAACATCAACCTGCGCGACCCGGTCATGTATCGCATCATCCACGAGCCGCCGCACCATCGCACCGGCTCCAAGTGGAAGATCTACCCGATGTACGATTGGTCGCACGGGCAGAACGATTCAATGGAGGGCATCACCCATTCGCTTTGCTCGCTCGAGTACGAAAACCATCGTCCCCTTTACGAATGGTTCCTCGACCAGCTCGAGGTGTTCAAGCCGCGTCAGATCGAGTTCGCACGGCTGAACATGACCTACACCGTGATGAGCAAACGCAAGCTCCGCCGGCTCGTGGAGGATGGTCACGTCAAAGGCTGGGACGACCCGCGCATGCCCACTCTGCGCGGCATGCGCCGCCGCGGCTATACGGCAGCTGCCATCCACGACTTCATCACCCGCGTCGGCGTTGCGAAGAACGACAGCATCGTCGATGTGGCCCTGCTCGAAGCTTGCGTGCGCGAGGACCTCAATAAACACGCCCTCCGCCGCATGGCGGTGCTCAAGCCCCTCAAAGCTGGTCATCGACAATTATCCTGATGACCTCGTCGAGGAGATGGAAGCCGTCAACAATCCCGAGGACCCGGGTGCGGGCACACGCCAGGCTCCCCTTCTCCAAGGTGATGTACATCGAGCAGGACGATTTCCGCGAAACGCCGCCACCCAAGTACTACCGTCTCTACCCTGGCAACGAAGTCCGCCTGCGCTATCGCGTATTTCATCAAGTGCACGCACGCAGTGAAGGACGACCACCGGGAACGTTGTGGAAGTCCATGCCACCTATGATCCCGCCACCCGCGGCGGTGACGCGCCCGATGGGCGCAAGGTCAAGTCCACGATTCATTGGGTCTCAGCGGCACATGCCAAGCCGGCCGAGATCCGCATGTATGACCGGCTGTTCACCAAGGAAGATCCTGAGGAAGGCGAGGCAGGGTTCCTCGCCTGCCTGAATCCCAACTCCCTGACCGCATTGACCGGATATGTAGAACCGCATCTCGCCCCGGCGACGGCTGGCGACCGTTTCCAGTTCGAGCGCCTCGGCTACTTCGCCGTCGACCCCGAACTCGGCCCCCGGGAAGCCCGTCTTCAACTTGACTGTGAACTTGAGAGACACCTGGGCCAAGATTGAGAAGAAGGCTGGGTAGTCAAACAGCCGCCTTCTCGAGTATCCCGGCATTCCCCAGCCCGGCGTCAGCCGATCCCACACAATGCCCAGTTGAAACAGGAATACCACCTGCGGGCGGCATTTCTGTTTACCTTTCAGGCCGGGGCTTCATCGGCCTGGGCATCGAGGGCCATGCGCTCTGATACCATCGTCGATTTCCACCCAGGACGGCATTAGGCCCCAACCGCTCGGGGCAACAGAAGCGAAGGACAGTTGTCCTCTCGGCCGCCGCAGTCCACGGGGCCCGACGAGGCAGCCGCAGGCGTATTAATATATCGACGTGCCATGCACACTATAATGAAATTCAGGCCACTGATGACTGGTGGGGTGATCAGTGTGCAGGGATCTTAGCGGTGACTTAGAGACCGACGACCCATAGTTGCTCGAGGCCCATTGTCGTGCGGAACGATCACACATCCACCGAGGGCCGCACTCTCCCCATGCGAAGCGCCGCAGCGGCGGCCTCTGTTTTGTTTTCCCTTGAGAGGAGGGGCGTCATGAAAAGAAGACTGTTAACCCTCATCGTCATTGCCCTGCTGGTTTCTGTTCAGGCCTTATTTGGCGCGGTGCCTCGCGCCCATGCCGGCACCACCATCACCGTAAACACGACGAGCGACACCCTCGGCGATGGCCTGTGCTCGCTGCAAGAGGCCATAAACGCGGCGAACACTGACATACCCTGGGACTCCGGAGCCTGTCCGGCCGGCTCGGGCTCCGATACCATCCAATTCAGCATCGGTGTCGCAGGCGGCGCCTGGGTCATCACCCTCGCCGGCCCGCTGACGATCACCACCCCTGTGACGATCGATGGCACGACACAGCCCGGCTATAACTTCACCACCCGCGTCCCGCTGATCGAGATAACGAGCTCTGCCTATCAGCTCATTCGGCTGACCACCGGCTCCGGTGGAAGCACGGTTCGGGGTCTGAGGCTTACCGACACCTATCCCGGGAGCTGTTGCGCAGACATCCTTACGGTCGAGACTGATGACAACTACGTTATCGGAAATTACATCGGCACAAACGGCACCCAGGCAGTCGGTCCGTACTCACAAGGCGTCCACACTTCGGTGTCGTCCGACAACACAGTCGGCGGGCCCGGGGTGGTCGACCGCAACCTGTTCGGGGCCTCCTCAGGGGTCCTGGTGGGCGGTGGCTCAGGCAATCTGATCCAGGGGAACTACTTCGGCGTGAGGGCCGACGGCATAACGCCGCTCGAGGGTCTTCTCCAGAGCGGCGACGCCGTCACCATCGTGACTGGCACCGCCAACGCGATGTCCAACACTGTTCGCGGAAACGTCATCACCGGATATCGGGACGGCGTTCGCCTCCGTTCACAAACTATGACCACCACCGTCGCGGGCAACCTGATCGGTGTCGGCGCAGACGGAACGACGGCCCTCGGCAATACCCAGGGAATTACCATATGGGGTTCAGCCAGCAATACCATTGGGGGCACCGAGCGCGGCTGACCGCAATGTCATTGCCGGGAATTCCGGAATCAACATATTTATCCGGGATGATGGCCTGTATCCATCCAAGAACAATGTGATCCAGGGTAACTACATCGGCACCACGGCGGATGGCCTGAGCGCCGCGACGCCCGGCAGCGGATACGGCGCCGGATACGGCATCTATATGGTGGCCGGAGCCGATAACCTGATCGGTGGCACTGCCGCCGGTAGCGGCAACCTGATCTCCGGGAACGCAATCGGCATCCAAGTTGAGAGTGCCGCTACCGGAACCATCATCCGCGGAAATCGGATTGGCACGAATGCTGCGGGGACAGCGGCTATCGCCAATGGGGATGGAATGAGCATCTCCGGTACCGCCGTCAACATCGGGGATGCAGTCACACCGGGCAACAATCTGATCTCCGGAAACACAACCTACTACGGCATTAGCACGTACCACGCGTCAGGAACGACGATCTACGGCAACCGGTTCGGCCTCACGGCGGACGGCTCCGGCGGCATCCCCAATGGCACGTCCGTAGATCTGAGCAACACCACGGCGACCGTGGCGCAGAACTGGTTCGGGTACTCAGACTATGACGGCCTTTACATGGAGTTCGATGGCAACGTGGCAGCGGGTTCATCGAACAACTGCTTCACCTTCAATACGCATAACGGGTCATATAGCGGCAATTCCGGTGCGACGCAGCCGCTCACCAACAACTGGTGGGGCAGTCCGACCGGCCCAACGCATAGCGGCAACCCGGGCGGAACGGGGGATCACGTCTCAGACTACATCACCTATTCGCCGTTCCTCACGACACCCCCTGCCGCCTGCCCGGGCACGGTGGTGAATGTGACCATCGGTGGGGTCAGCCGAGGCGATTACTTCCTGGCGCCGAGCGGGCAGAAACGGGTGAACTATGCAGGCTTGGATAGCGGGCCCGTCACGATTAAGAGCACATGGGGGCCGAAGATCATTGCGGCCATCCGGGACTCCTGGTGGGATGGCACCACTTGGAGCGACTACACCCAGTTGATGGGACTGCCCGCGGGTCAGGTATCGGATACTTACGTCTTCCCCGCCTACAACAATGTCACCCTGGACGAGCAGCTGCGGTTTGGCAACGTGGACACGGTTGATACCACGGTCAAGGTCACCATCGGCGGGGTGGAAAGGGGTAGCTATCTGCTGCATCCGAGTGAGGCCACGAGAGTGAACTATGCCGGCTTGGATAGCGGGCCGGTCGTGGTGCAGGGCACACCCGGCGTGAAGATCATCGCGGCCATCCGTGACTCCTGGTGGGATGGCAGGACCTGGAGCAGCTATTCCCAACTGATGGGACTGCCCGCCAACCTGATATCGGACACGTACGTTTTCCCAGCCTACAACAACATCACCCTGGACGAGCAACTGCGCTTTGGCAATGTGGATACGGTCGATACCACGGTGACCGTCACCATCGGCGGGGTATTCAGGGGCAGCTATTTGCTGCATCCAAGTCAGGCTGTGAGAGTGAACTACGCGGTGTGGACACCGGGCCAGTCGTGGTCCAAGGTACACCCAACGTGAAGATCGTGGCGGCCATCCGTGACTCCTGGTGGGATGGCACCACCTGGAGCGACTACGCCCAGTTGATGGGATTGCCTGCAAGCCAGATATCGGACACCTACGTCTTCCCGGCATACAACAACGTCACACTGGATGAACAGCTTCGGTTCGGCAACGTCGATACCGTCGATACGACGGTCATGGTCACCATCGGCGGGGTGTCAAGGGGCAGCTATCTGCTGCATCCGAGCGAGGCCATTCGACTGAACTATGCCGGACTAGATAGCGGGCCGGTCGTAGTGCAGGGGACACTGGGCGTGGACATCATTGCGGCCATCCGCGACTCGTGGTGGGATGGCAGGACCTGGAGCAGCTACTCCCAATTGATGGGCCTGCCCGCAAGTCAGGCCTCGGATAACTACGTGTTTCCGGCTTATAACAACATGACGCTGGACGAGCAACTGCGGTTCGGGGTGCCGTAGGAGGCACGGGGCAGCATCAAACAGCATGAGACCTCCGAGCATTCGCTCGGAGGTCTGTTCATCGGCTGAGATCTGATCAAGGCGTCGGCGGGACGCGTGGACGCACAACGGTGCGCGTCCGCGGCTTCGGGCGGCGAGCCCGACACAAAACCAACTGGAACACGCGCGCTGGCGATGAACGAGGAATGCGGCGTGCCCCGGTCCATTCACCTCAAAGTACGGCAGGGCACAATCGCAGTGGTGGGAAATCGGAGTTTGCTGGCTTATTCCCCTTCCATTCTCGGGCAAGAGTGTCTAAAATGCACCAATTGCGGAAAATTGGTCCACTTTGAGGGAAGAGAGGCCTTGGATGTATTCCATTCGCAGGCTATTCCGGTTCATCGCGATTTTTGCGCTTGCAGCAGGTTTGTTCGCGACTGTCCCATCCGCGCGCCACGACACCGGGAACCATCACGGTCGACACGACCACGGACACGCTCGGCGACGGGCATTGCTCGCTCCAAGAGGCGATCCTGCTCGTCAATGGCTCCCCAGGGTCCGATGCATGTGCGCGAGTTGGAAGTACCGGTATCGATACGATTTACTTCAGTATCGGCAGCGGTGCGCGCACCATTTCCGTGAGCGGCCCGCTGACCGCCACGCAGCCGGTCTTCATTGACGGCACAAGTCAGCCGGGCTTCAACACGACCACCCATGTCGCCTTGATTACCGTGACGGATTCTTCCGGCGGGATACTCTTGTTCCAAGTCGGTTCCGGTGGGAGTTCGGTCAGGGCCTTGCAGTTGACAGAGACCTCGGTATCGAGCGGCTACGACATTGGCACCATCGTTTCGGATTACCTCACCGTCCAGGGATGCTACCTTAGCACCGATGGGAGCTCGGTGGTGGGCGCCAATGCGTGGGGCGTTATGCTTGACTCGTCCAACAACACGATCGGCGGCCTCGCCGCGGGTGATGGCAATTTGTTTGGCGGAAGCGGAGGCGTTCGGATCGATGAGGGCTCGGGAAGCCTGGTCGAGGGAAATTACTTTGGTGTGCGGGCCGATGGCGTTACCCCGCTCAGCGGCCTGCCGGATAACCAGCCAGCCATCGAGAGCGGCTTCTACACCACCAGCACCTCCACCGGAAGCATCATCCGTGGAAACATCATCGCGGGGTCCTATAGCGGGATCGAGCTGGATCACTTGACCAGCTCGAACCTCATTGTCGGCAACTACATCGGCGTCGCCGCGGACGGCACGAGCCCGCACGGCAGCGGAGTCGGGATCGCGATCTTGGGTTCCTTTATGAACACCATTGGAGGCACCACCGCGGCTGACCGCAATGTGATCTCGGGCAATGGCGAAAACATCCAGATCGCCAATCAGACCTCAGGGTTGACGACCTACATCCCCAACAAGAACACGATCGAAGGGAACTACATCGGCACCACTGCGAACGGGTTGGGCCGCACCACGGCCCTCGGCGACATCTCCACGGATCGGATCGGCATCCATCTGGTAGCCGGGGACCAAAATCAGATCGGCGGCACTGCGGCCGGCAGCGGCAACCTCATTTCCGGCAATGCCACGGGGATCGCGATCGACACGGGCACGACCCTGACCACCATCCAGGGCAATAAGATCGGCACGGATGTGACCGGGACAGTCGCCATTGCGCAAGAGCATGGGATCGTTCTCAGCAATGCAAGCGCCGACATAGGGGATAGCATCACACCGGGGAACAATCTGATCTCTGGAAATACCTACTACTCAGGGATCGACGTTTCTGGTTCGAGCGGGGCGACCATCTACGGCAACCGCATTGGCCTGACGGGGGACGCGACCGGCAGCATCCCCAACGTGAACGGGATAAGGCTGCTTTCCGGCGCCTCGGCGACCATCGCCCAGAACTGGATCGGGTTCAGCACCTTCGATGGCGTTTCAATTGACTCTACATCGACCGTGGCAAGCGGTTCCTCGCAAAACTGCTTTACCGGCAACACCAATTTCGGCGTGGAGAGTCTGAATTCCGGCACCAGCGCACCATTCGGCAGCAACTTCTGGGGCAGTGCCACCGGTCCAACCCATAGCGGCAACCCGGGCGGCACCGGGGACGCAAGTACGGACCACGTGACTTACTCCGCGTTCCTGACGACACCGCCCGCCGCATGCCCAGGCGCAGAGGTGAATGTGACCATCGGCGGCGTGGGCAGGGGCGATTACGTGCTGCCGCCAAGCGGACAAAAGCGGGTGAACTATGCCGGCTTGGACAGCGGGCCCGTCGTTGTAAAGAGCACGTGGGGTCCGAAGGTCATTGCTGCGGAGCGCGACTCGTGGTGGGACGGCTCGAGATGGAGCGACTACGCCCAGCTGATGGGGTTGCCGACGAGCCTGGTTTCTGACACGTACGTGTTCCCCGCGTACAACGACGTCACACTCGATGAGCAGCTGCGCTTCGGCAACGTCGATACGGTTGACACCAACGTGACGGTCACCATCGGTGGTGTGGCCCACGGGCCGTATTTGCTGCACCCAAGCGAGGCCATGAGAGTGAACTACGCCGGCGTGGATAGCGGTCCGGTGGTGGTGCAGGGCACACCGGGAGTGAAGATCATCGCCGCGGAGCGCGACTCCTGGTGGGATGGCTCGACGTGGAGCAGCTACGCCCAGCTGATGGGCCTGCCCGCCTCGCAGGTATCGGACACCTATGTGTTCCCGGCCTACAACAACGTCACACTCGACGAGCAGCTGCGCTTCGGCAATGTGGATACGGTCGATACCAACGTGACGGTCACCATCGGCGGTGTTGCCCACGGGCCCTATTTGCTGCACCCAAACCAGGCGATGAGAGTGAACTACGCCGGCGTGGATAGCGGGCCGGTGGTGGTGCAGGGCACACCCGGCGTGAAGATCATCGCCGCGGAACGCGATTCGTGGTGGGATGGAAGCACGTGGAGCGACTACAATCAACTGATGGGTCTGCCCGCGGCCTGATCTGCCCCCGAAGATTGTACCAGTGGTTAAGTTAGTCCCAGCTGCAGGGTGGAGGATAACAGCCAGGCTTGTGGTGCAGGGGAACGATATCCGAGTGAGCTGTGTGGTCTGATGTAGTTATACTCCTTCCTCCAGCGCTCGATCAACACCTGGGCCTCTTTCAGAGTGTAAAAGATCTCGCCGTTCAGTAGTTCGTCCCGCATCTTGCCATTGAATGACTCGATGTAGCCATTTTCCCAGGGACTGCCTGGCTCGATAAATAACGGCTTGACGTTCAGCTTGCCTAACCATCCACGCAGCATTCGGGCTATGAACTCCGGCCCGTTATCTGATCGCAGGTGCACAGGGACACCTCTAGTACAAAACAACTCTGTCAGACAATCCTGGACACCTTCATGATCCAGGCGCCTGCGAACTCGCACCGCCAAGCACTCGCGCGTGTACTCATCAATCACATTCAGAATCCTAAAAGGCCGTCCATCCTGGGTTCGTTCCAACATGAAGTCATAACTCCAAACATGCCCGGGAAACTCGGGCCTCAGTCGCACGCAGGACCCGTCGTTCAGCCATAATCGACCACGTTTGGGCTGTCTGGCAGGCACTTTCAGCCCTTCTCGTCGCCACAAGCGTTCCACGCGCTTGTGGTTGATTGTCCAGCCTTCGGCTTGCAACATCGCCGTGATCCGTCGGTAACCATAGCGACCATACTGGTTAGCCATTTCAACCATGCGCAGAGTGAGCTTCGCTTCATCGTTCGACTTCCTGCCTGTATATCTTTGAGTGGAACGCGGTTGTCCTACGGCCCGGCACACACGCCGCTCCGAAACATCGAAGACTTCCTGAGCTTGTTGCACGGCTTGTCTGCGCCTGTCCGGGCTTAGAAGTTTCCCCGAACGGTTTCCTTCAGGATGGCCTTATCCAGGGAGAGTTCGGCCACCAGTTGCTTTAGCCGGGCATTCTCTTTCTCCAGTTCCTTCAGCCGGTGAGCCTGATCCGTTCCCATTCCCCCGTATTCTTTCCGCCAACGATAATACGTTTGTTCGCTGATGTTGAGCGAACGACTTACTTCCACGGCCGTTTTCCCCTGACTAAGCAGTACTTCTGCTTCCCTCAATTTGCTGATGATCTGTTCAGTGGAAAAGTACTTTCTGGCCATTTTGACCTGTCTCCATTCTCCAATCCTAACTCTTACGTTGGATCAGCTTTTGGGGGGCAGGTCAGGTCATCCACATCCAACCCTGCCCGTTGTAGGCGAAATGTGGTCCACCAATCATGCCTACATGCTGTGCTTGGAACGTTTGCGTGTCAATAACATGGTTGTCCACCCAAATCCTGCCCGGCGAGATCCCAAGATCTTCGACAAAATACCTGGCAATTTGACTATCTGGACTCATGTCTTTCTTCCATTCAGGCGAGTTTAGGTCCCACTGATGGGCAATTGCCCCGCTGTCAGAGTTGATGGCAAAGACATGAGGATTGACTTCGTGGTTTTCCACAGGGTCCGCTAGAGCCCAGACATATTGACCATCAAACCCCAACTTAAGGATCGGATAGACATTCGTCGCGTTGATCGCTCCTGGAGTCAACAAGATGCTTTGCCCGAAGGCGCCGCTCTGCGCGTCGACTTCTTGAATAGCCCCTCCTCCTGTGCCGATCCAGACTTTTCCAGGGCCGGCAGTCAAACTGAACCCCAGCATGCCTTTGGCCACTTGGAGCCGGTAACTGTCACTGACTGCCAGGCGGCCGGAGCCCGCCGTGGGTCCCGCAGTTGCTCCGGCCTGCCCGGCCGTTACACCTGTCGGTGTCGCTGGTCCTGTAGCCAGACTGGTTCTTCCGGTCGCCGCACCAGCCGGCCGACTTGGCGCTCCTTCGGTAAGAGAGGTCGGCCCCGCCTGTCGAGGCAATAGGAGGTTGCAGGCTAACAAGACCAGCGCAACAAGCAGCAGGTTCGCTGATCGTCGGAGATTGATTCGCACTGAACTTTTCATTTCCTCACCCATAGCGAGGTTGTCAGAACGTGAATCCTTGAGTGGATCTCTCCTAGCCACGAAATGGCTCCCTGTCGGACAATCCTGCAGACTTCCTAATCACTTTGGAGATGCCCCTCTTGTCTACACCCTCGGGGTTTCCCTGTTTCGTTGAAATCAGTATAGGGCATTTGTTCCTGTGATTTAATCCTCATCCGGATTGCACGCAAAAGCAAAGCGCCGCCTCATCGGCAGCGCTTGCTAGGGTGGAGGCAACGGATACCATCCGCCCTGTGGGGATTTCAACCGCTCCATGAATCAAGACACCACCTTTCGGTGGTGCCTTCCAGGCTGGCCTGTCCCTGAGTGCTCTTCTCAGGGAGGGCAACGGACATCGTACTCGCAGAGTGTTTGAACCGCTATCAACTGATCCAGAGTCAGTCACCGTGGCTGTCCATAGCGTCTACATGGTGATACAGCGTCTATGTGGTTCCATATCTACGGGTAATCTTGTCTACAGCGTCCATACTGTTAACAGCGTGTTTCCCCAACTGCAATGCATCTGAAACCGGACTGCAGCTGGAAGAGGAAAGGCGACTCGACGGCCACCGTTGCTGCAAGTCGAAATCAAACTTGGAGTCCGGCGTGAGTGGCGGTAAGAGCCAGGCTCAGAGCCCGATCAGGGTCAAGGGAAAACTACCACTTGCGGGCGCGCCGCGCTCCTCAGTCAGGCGAGGAGAGACGAAGAGCATGCTGCCTGGAATATTTGGAAGTGAGATCAGGGCCGGCGGAGGGATTCCAAACCACCTTGGAGATTGGCGGGCGGCGGAATCGAGGACGACCGTGGTGGCCAGTTATCTAGTAGTCAGCCTCTGGCCAATTATCCAGAGAAGGCGTTTCACATGCCCCCCAGTGAATAGCCTACCGGATAATGTGTGTGATTCCGCCTCCGACGCGCGCATCTGGGCGTACTGAACAAGTCGGCTTCTTAGAGCGTCTTGATTGGGAACTGCAAAGATGACGTCGTCGACAACTTGGATAAAAGGCCTGTGGGTTGATGCCAGAAGGACGCTGACAATATCGGAAATGCAGGGCCATTGGGACGGATCGTGCGGCTGAGGAGGAGCGGACAAGAACATACGGGCATCATCAATCAGGATGATGTCCTCTGTGCGATTCGAGAGACAGGCCAACTCATCCAAAAGCGGACAGGCGTCATGCTGGCCAGCCGTTTCCTCACCTGACCGGTGCGCGTCGAGCCAAAATACGGCTCTCGAGCCGCGCATGTTCTTGAGGATCTGCGGCAGAATTCCCCTAGAATCTCCCAGATACGTAGTCACGCCGTGAATTTGGCTTAGCGCACGGCTATGCAGTCTGTAGAGACCCTCCGCTCGCTCAATCGTGTGCACACTCTCGAAGTACTTGGACGCCCACCGCGTCGTCCGGCCAAGATAGGTGCCCGTCTCAACGAATGTCGTGCAACGATTGAGCCGTGCCAACTCAATCGTGATCTGCTCGGGGATTCCTTGCGTTACAAGTCCCATGACGGAATGCGGCGAGGTTTGGCCAAGAGGATTTGATTCTACAGGCAAGCGCACGCCGGCCATTTTCCGACTCTGACACAGGGCTGCCGTCGGCTGCCGAGCTGGTGTGAGACTGTGGTCAGATTGCCGGGCAGTATTGTACTGCAAACCCAGGCAAACAGGTGTTACGGAGACCATTGTGACGCGGATAGCCATTAGCGTTCCGAAGTCGCTCCCAATTGCAGCCGCGCTTCATTCCAGCCTGCGGCCCCGGTCCCAGAAATGGCTTATTTCTAGCAAAATGCAGCCCTTGAGCAGTATTTGCTGGACTGGGGGCAATGGATTTGGACCACCATCAACTCATCTAGAGTTGCGTGCAGGTCCGTCTATGGCGTCTACAGCGTGAAATATCGTCTAGGTGGTGCCAAGATTGCGGGTAAATCTGTCTAAGGGCGTATATGGCTTCCACAGCACCCGAATTGCACCCGAAACAAGAAAGGCGGCTCGGCCGCACGATTTACCTGGGGACACAGATGCAGAACGTGAAAGTCACCGTAGCGGGCGCCCTATGATGGGCTGGAATCAATGCGTCTCATTCCATTTGAGTTTGAGGTCGTATAGCGCCACAAGAATGCCCCATCATCGGCGGCACGCTTCTTGTTCGCTCCAGCCCGGATAGGTGACTTACCCGCGGGCAACCGAAGCACTTCGGTTATGGCGCTTAGCTTACGGCGCCGGCGTCTCCAGATGCAGTATTCACGCCAATCTAAGACGCCTTCCGCCGTATGACTCTTTTCGTGCCACGGTCCAGTATGAACAAAATAGCAGATGCCGTGGGGATCCTAGAAATCAGCGCGACAGTGCTCGCTGCCACCAACACACATGTACTATGAGCAATCATGGAGCACACATCCTGCGCATGTGTTGATTGCGATCCTTGGAACGCCATCTGTCTACGGCTTGAGACCTAGTGGGCTGATGGCCCAGGGCGTGCAGCACGGATGCACTTCAAATGCTGGCATGAAGTTAAACCTTGGGAGAAACGGAAGGCCTTGCGGATTCACGCCGAACCTCCCCTCAGCGAGAGCCTCACGGTTCATACGCTGCCAGCGGACATTGAAAATGCCAACATCAGATATGCCATACATCTGGAGCTCCTGCTGGACCGCCTCGCGGCGGGCCGGGGGAATGGTCACGTGCCCCGTAAGGCCGTAGAGCAGCTTAGCGCTCGACGCCATCCAATCAAGGCTGTTTACGCGTATATCCTGCTCAAAGATGAAGCTTCCGTACGCCGGCGCGGCTAACGCAAAGAGGATCATGCCGCTTGAAAGGACCCGCCAAATGGGAGCGTGGAACTGCGTCCAAAACTCTGCGAGTACCTTGGCAACCAGAAAGCCCCAGAATGTTGCGGGCAAGAGAAGCACATTGACGCGTGCTACAACCATCGCAGGAAGCGCGGCGATCAACACGGCGCCGGACCATACAATCACACTGGGGAGTGCCCGCCGTCTGACGGCGACTAGACCCGTCGCTAGCAAGGCCCCCAACCAGACTCTCCAGAGCGAAATCAGCAACTCATACTTCAACCAGGGCCTCGCCAGCTTCTGATAGTCGCCCACGTTCTGGATGGTTTGACCAATCGCCCACAGAATCGCGGCGGGATCCACATTCAGCGACCGCGCCTCCGGGACGGCAACGCGGCGCCAATACCAGAAGATACTCACCATCGCCATCAGGACGGCGCCAAAAAGCACAAGATGCCACGTCGACAACGCCGAGGCCCGTTTTTTTTGTCTGTTAATCATCACAAAACTCAGCCCGAACCAGAGCAGTAATGGATAGACCACGAGCGCATCCTCGCGCGTGAGCAAGGCCATGCCCGTGCAGAGTATTGAGGGAAGCAGCCAGATGGAGCGCCCTGAACCAAGCGCATGCAAGAGTGCTAGGATGCCCCCCATGATCAGGATACCGGGCACCAAATAGATGCCGTCAGTAATCCAGAAATAGTGATACACGTTGTCCACGTGCAGAAGCCCGATCAGCCCGGCCAAAACGATCTCCCAGGTACTTGCTGCACACAGCCGACGCGCCAGGATGCCGACCATGGTCAGGAACAGCGCAAACAACGCCAACAGAAACACACGGTGAGCCCCGGTATTCTCGCCAAACGCGAGGGCGCGAAACTGCTCGAAGTACATGGTAAGCGGACGAAAACCCGGATCTTCGGTGTGGTCCGGGTCAAACCCGTCAGTCCAACCGTGGGCCAACTCATTTGGCGCGTAGACGCGGACCTGATGCAGATCATCCCAATAGAAGGGAGCGTTCATGGATGGAATAGTCAACACAAGACCGACTACCAGCAAGCAGAAGAATGTGGCGCCGTGGGCGCGCGCCGAAGTGGTTACTGTCAGACTTTTCAAGTATTCCATTCTAGATTTCCTTGCGACGAGGTTCCGCCCGCATCCCACAGGTTACAGTGCCAGTCTCACGTTGGATTGAAAATCTGGATCAGCCGGGTGCATACTCCGCCGAATTGTGTCAAGCATCCTAACGCCTCCAGGAACCAGTTCAAAAACCCATTTCGTAACTGCGCCGCGTTATAGTTCCCCGACCGATATGCCTCCCCGTTGCCTTCAAACCGTTGTCCCAGGGATTTCACGTTGTCAGGTGCAGTCATGCTTGGGCTTCGGTTCCTCTGATAGATTGATTATAGCAAACGTTCCGCCATAGTCTCGCAGCCAAGCGTTCCTGCGGAGTATCCGAAAAGATGGACGCATCTAGCCTTCTCGGCTCGCTGGTACTCACCTGCGCCGAACTCCAAATTAGCGTCCAGGTCGCGAGGTCCTTGCATTTCATATCCGTCTGTCTATGTCGTGCACTCTTGTTAGGCGCGCGCTTGACACTTCTGCCAAAGGCTCACAGAGTTTGCTTGGCGAACAGAACGTCTGTTTTAGTGGGCTGCAACGCGGAATGGTTCTTTTGCCTGCGGGTTTCGGCTCGGCCTCAAACGGCTCGCGGTCATTGATCCGTGGTCGGGCGACATCTTGCCCCGGCGTTCGCGTGCGCCGGCGGCATATCGCCCGGTGTCAAGCCCTGGTTCCCCCCTGTTAGGTGCGCTTGCGTTTGGCGCACGAGGGCCCCGCCGCCCGGACGTGAGGAGGACGGCGGGAACGTGCGCCGCAAGTGCGGTAAGCACCAATAGGAGGGTCAGGGGGGTGGCTAGACACAAGGGCGGTCCGCCGGATAATCGCACGTCCGGGGGAAGATGGTTTCTCTCGGCGGAACCCCCCTTTACTGACAGGGGGGTGGAGTTACGGGGTAGACGAAATGACACTGCTTGGAACTGGCACGGATAGTCTGTGTTACTCTGCCAACAGGAGCATAAGGGCCGCGGGTGACCTCGTCACATGGGGGAATCAGGACCTTAACAACCTGGCAGGGAGCGAGTCGCCTTTCCTTCACTCACTGAAAAGGAGTGAAGGAGATGGCGATAAGAGGCAAGAACGAAGGCTCGATTTTCCGCAAACCAAGCGGCTCCTGGGTGGGACAAGTTTCGTTGCAAGGCAGGCGGATAAGTCATTCGGCAAAGTCGCGGGCAGAGTGCCAAGATTGGATTCGGCGGACGCTTGATCAAATTGACGAGGGGATGACCTTCGAGGGCAGGAGTCTGAGCCTGAGTGCCTATCTACGGGAGTGGATCGGGGTTAAAAAGGCGTCAGTCCGGCAGAGGACGGCCTTTCAGTACGAACGTCTAATTGCGTTCACATAGTGCCGATCCTGGGCAAGGTGAAGCTGAAGGACTTGAGCCTGCAAGCTGTTGAACGCTTCTATGGGCGGTTGCGAGATGCGGGCGTCGGTCTCTCGAATATCAGGTACTCCCATCGAGTGTTGCACGCGGCGCTTGAGGCCGCCGCAAAGCGGGGGATCACCGGCAGAAACGCGGCGCATGGCGCAACGCTGCCGAAACGTGCACAGCGGGAAATGTCCATCTTGAATGAGCAACAGGTAGGCGTCTTCCTGGTGGCGGCCAGCACTTCGAGGTATTGGGCGCTGTTCCATCTCGCAGTTGCAACGGGTATGCGCTTCTCGGAGCTCCGCGGTTTGTCCTGGTCTGACGTTGATTGGATCAAAGGTACGATCACGGTCAGGCGGCAAATTCAGGAGGTAAGCGGCAAGGGATCAGTGGCAGGTGCGCCAAAAACGCATTCGGGCGTCCGCACAATTCTCCTGGGTGAAGCCTGTCTAAATTCGCTCCGGCAGCAGAGGCAACAACTCGATACAGAAGAGGCGTCGGCAGGGACCGGCTGGCAAGAACAAGGTTTGATATTCCCCTCCAAAGTCGGGACGCCATTTGTTCCGCTCGTTGTTCGGAGAGACTTTGCGAACGCGCTTCAGGCGGCGAACCTGCCGCGAAATCCGGTTTCACGATTTGCGCCACACTGCCGCGAGCTTGATGCTCAGTCATGGTGTGTTTGCCCTCGTGGTGTCGAAAATACTAGGTCATTCGAATCCCAGCATAACGCTGAGTATCTATGCTCATTCCACGACAGACATGCAGGGTCATGCCGCGAGCGTCATGGATGAAATCGTGATGCCGGTAGCGGTCAGTCTGCCGCAGTTGCACCCAATTGCACCCGCGATTGATTTCCCAGTGGTTTTGTAGGCCCCATATATAGCCTTAAGAGAGCAAAATACCGCCTTTCGGGCGGTATCTGCTAGGCTGGGGCAACGGATTTGAACCGCTATCAACTGATCCAGAGTTTCGCGCAAGTCCATCTATGGCGTGTACGGCGTGAAATAGCGGCTATGTGGTGTCAAAACCATGGGTAAGTCTGTCCAATGTGTCCACGGCTTCCATAGTGTGTCACTGCAATTGCACCCGAATTGCACCCGAATTGCATCCGGAACAGGAGAGGTCGCTCTAGAAGCCTTGAGTTCAGCTGCCGCTTCATGGGGAGGCACCGTGTGTGGGTTCGAGGGCCCTGGAATTGCCCTCGCCGGGATGAGCGAGTAGCCCGAAAGCACGTTGTGTTGATGCGGCCATGAAGCTAGTTGCTCGGCGTGGGAATTGGCATGACGATGCACTCGTATTGCTGCAGGCCGCACGAATCCACGGCGATCAAGTCCTTGTCAGGATGGTGTCTGGCAGAAACATGAGGGGATGTCGATGAGCCCATCGGGATGGGAGCGCTGGGATTGAGGACAACGTCAGCGCGTGGCACGTGGGAGTACCGGCCTAGTCATTCTACCCGCTCAAAGCGCATCGGAGCGGCTGTACGGCATGATATACTTGCTGCCGACAAAACGGCGAGTCTTGAAGAGTCTCATGTTGCTCAAAGACGCCCGCGAACACGGTCGCGACTTCTTTGCTCGGCTGGGCGTATATCCGTTCTTGATGCTGGCGGGCACGGCCCTCGCAGTTCTGATTCGCATCAGTCTTTTCGATTTCAAGTCCAGTGATTTTCTGTGCTGCTACAGGGTCTGGTACTACCACATTCAAACCCTGGGCTTCCGTGCCTTCAGGCAGGATTTTTCGGCCTACAACCCGCCCTACCTCTATGTCCTCTATTTGATCGCCCGCTTCGCTCCGAATCTCTCGAACCTGGTTGCTGTGAAGCTTCCTTCAATCGTCGCCGACTTCGTCAGCGCGGGATTCGTACATGAGATCGTGCGCCTCAGACGACGCAGTCTTCTTGAGGCGTTTCTGGCTTACGTAGCCGCGCTGTTTGCGCCCACCGTACTTCTCAACGGCGCCTGGTGGGGCCAGACAGATAGCCTGTACGCGGTTGGCCTTCTCGCGTGCGTCTATTGCTTGCTGACCCGTAGACGCTGGCTGGCGATGCTCGCATTTGGGGTGGCGCTCTCTGTCAAGCTCCAGTCCGCATTCCTTCTTCCATTCCTCGTCGCCTTGTGGCTGCGCGGTCAGTTCAACTGGAAGCATTGGCTGGCCGTTCCCGCGATGCTGGCGCTATCCATATTGCCGGCTTGGCTGGTGGGAAGACCGCTCGCCAGCTTGGCGGCAATCTATTTATCCCAGGGAGAGTATTTCACCGCGCTAACCATGTATGCACCCACGCTCTATACGTGGCTGCCCAGCCCACCCGAGCTCTTCCGCCTGTTTTTTCCAGCCGGTCTGGTCCTGGCTATTACGGTTACGGGGATCTTCGTGCTCCTCATCGCATATAGCAGGGTGAGATTGAGTCGCCAACTCATCATTCAGCTGGCTGCCCTCTGCGTGATGCTTGTGCCTTTCGTCACGCCAAAAATGCACGAGCGATACTTCTATCCAGCAGACCTGCTTTCTATCGCATTCGCCTTTTACTCCCCATCGTACTTCTATGTCGCGCTGGTCGTGAATATGTCCTCGTTCTTTTCATATGTGGCGGCGTGCTTCGGCGAGCAATACCATCTGGTGCCGGTTCCTGAAACCTGGCTTGCCCTCGCAATGCTTTCTGCGATCGGCGTCGTGGTCTGGAAATCCGTGAGGCAACTATATCCAAACGTGGTGTCCGCCACCAGCAGCGAAGCCGATGATGGTCTTCCCCTGAGCGGAGGGAATGACATGGCTGCGACCAGCACAGTCGCTCGGGCCGAACCTAGGATCCAGCTGACAAAATGATTCTTCGGGGCCCCTACGGAGGTGTATAAGCGCGTGTGGTGCAGAATGTGAGAAGGCAAGAGCCCGCGTTGTCACGGGCTTTCACAGTGTTCAATATGCGGAGGGCAACGGACAAGGTACGCCCTGTGCGCGTTTGCCTGTAGCGTGGCCCAAGTCACTCGAACCGCTCCCGCCAATCAAAACACCGCCTTCCGGCGGTGGTTATCTAGCTGGGGGCAACGGATTTGAACCGCTATCAACTGATCCAGAGTTTCGCGCAAGTATGTGTATGGCGTCTACGGCGTGAAATATCGTCCAGGTAGTGCCAAGATTACGGGCAAATCCGTCTAAGGCGTATACGGCTTCCACAGGGTGTCACTGCAATTGCACCCGAATTGCACCCAACAAGGAAAGGCGACTCCGGCCCCGGACATGCTGCGAGACGAGTGCGGCTGTGATGGCTCGGCTAATGGGGCAAGAATAGGTAAAGAATCCAAAGCAGGATGCCGCCGAGTATTGTTTCAATTAGCCACGTGCTCCAGCGCTGGATCGAGACATTTCGACGTGTAGAGAAGGTGCTAAAGGGCCTGACGGGGGCGGCCGCGCAAAGCCGTCAGCCAACGGCCGGTCAGGCCTGGTACACCACCTTTCCGCCCACCATGGTCAGGTCGATGGTCAGCTTGAGGATGTCCGCCGGCTTAACGGTGTACGGATTGTCATGCCAGACGATCAGGTCGGCGAACTTGCCCGGCTCCAGGGAGCCCTTCTTGCTCTCTGCAAAGTCCGCGTAGGCTCCGCCCATGGTGTGGGCGTACATCGCCTCATCGATGGTCATGGCCTGTTCAGGGCTGACGGGTTTGTTGGTTAACGTGATGCGCAGGATGCTCGCCGCCAGCGTCGCTTGCGGATTCCACCACGGCATCGAGGGCGCATCCGAGCTGAGGGCCAGCGGCACGCCCATATCGAGCCAGGTGCGGGTCGGGATCATGCGCTGCATGCGTTCGCTCCCCCAGATCTTCTCGGCCCCATCTCCAAACGCCCGGATGATCGCGGCTGCGTCGGAGATCACGACGCCGAGGTCCTTGGTGCGCTGCAGGGCGGCGTCCGTGTTCAGCACAGAGTGTTCGATGCGGTGCCGCGGGTCCGGGCGCGGATTGGCGTTCATGGCCGCCTCGATGGCATCCAGCGCCATGTCCACCGCCGCGTCGCCCAGCGCGTGCAGGCGACTCTGGTAGCCCGCGTCGTGGAAGGCGCGCACGACCTCGTTCAAGTCCTCGGGTTTCCAAATGGACATGTTCCAGGCGATGCCGTTGTGGGGTTCGTGGGTGAAGGAAGCCTCCCCGGCGCCGTCCACCTGGACACTTGCCCCGGCGAAGTGCATGAAATCGTCCTCATAGCGCATGGCCTCGATCGCGGGGATGCGCCCATCCAGCTCCTGGATGTATTCGAGGACATTCATCACCTGACCCCGGATGGTCATCTCGCGGCGTTTCCCGATATTGAAGTAGGCCTGCATGCGGTCCATGTCGCGCGCATACACATCCTGGAAGCTGGTGACGCCCATCGAGGCGAACTTCGCCTGCGGGCTGAGGATGCTGGCTTCCATCGCCTGCTGGTCAAGCAGGTCCGGCGGCCACAGCCGGCGGAAGTAGTCCATCGCCGGGTGATTCATCACCGTGCCGTCGGGCTCGCCATTGGCCTCGCGCAAGAACATGCCGTTCCCCGGATCGGGCGTGCTGGCATTCACGCCCGCCATTTCCAGCGCCAGGCTGTTGACCACCGCCATGTGCCCGCCCTGGTTGATGAGCATCACCGGATGCTTCGGCGAGACCGGATCGATGTCATGCTTGTTCGGAATAGCGCCCATCGAAAGTCACCCAGCCCGCGCCGAGCACCCATTCGCCGGGAGGCGTCTGTGGCGATCCTCTCTGCCAGCTTGGCTTGCATCTGCTCGATGGTATTTATGGCAGGCCAGCTGACGTCCACGTAGACGGTGCCGAGCAGCCCGCACGCGCTCAAGTGGCAGTGCGCATCGATCAGCCCGGGCGTCACGGTGCGCCCGCGCAGGTCGATGATCTGCGAGCTGCCGCCCACAGCAGCACGTGCAGCCTGTCTCATCGCCCACAAGGCGGATGAGCCCATCCTTGATGGCCAGCGCCTTGACCTTTGACCGCTGCGCATCCATGGTGACGATATTGCCATTGACCAGGACGGAGTCGGCTACCTCGCCCGTTGCCAGGGGTGCAACCGGCGGTGCCGAGGAGCCGGCCGCGGGTGGAACCGCGGTCAGCTTGATTAGGCTGGAGCTGCCCCCGCAGGCCAGCGTAGCCCCGGCCAATCCAACTCCACTCAACTTAAGGAAATCGCGTCGGGTCAATCCGTGCCTGTGTGCCATATTGTCCCTATCCTCTCTTGCCCGTGCCCGGCAGCGAAAAAAAGACGCGCACGCCGCCGCCTTGACTCCCTTACCGGGCGTCCGCCCGCGAACTCGAACTCGCAGCCACCGGATGTGCGGCGGCAAACACCCCATCCGGCCGCAACCGTCGCCGAAGAGCAATGGCCCGGGTTGCGCAATCGCACTGGCGACGTTGCACGCCAGTCTCACGTTCTCCATCGGCCAGAACTAGACGCAAAGCCGGAGCCATCCGGCCATTTGGCAACGTCGTCGCGATCGAGCTTGTTGAATCGGTATTCAACCGATAAGGGAAGGCAGTTTCTATGTGCGTGAGACTCACTCTCACATGGCGGCTATCGTCCATGCCAAGAGAAGGAGCGCGCCGCAGTGAACACATCGTTGATTCCCCATCCCTGATCCGCATTCTCGATTCGCATTATATTGGATTAGAAGGGATTGTCAACATGCACGATCCAAAACCGGACTTCCGTAGTCTACAAGACTTCCGAGCTCCGGGCCTGCAATCCAGGTTATCGCCCTTTCCCGACCGTCATTCCCCCCAATCATCCAGTCAGGCGGTCTGCCCCAGTCTCACCCGGATCGGGTTCTTTGCAGCGGGGTAGGTCTCCACATGCGAGCCGCAGGCGCCACCAGCGAACTGGCGAGCGCTTCTGCCGAATTTGCTGCGCGTTGTTCCACAGTGGGGGCAATGGACATCGTACTCGCCGAAAGCCCTGGCAAGGGCAGAGTATTTGCACCAATATCTACTGATCCAGAGTTGTGCCGAAGGCTGTGCATAGCGTGTACATGGGGCCAAATGGCCTACGGCGTTCCATTTGTATGGGTAAATTGGTCTCTGGAGTTGATAGCTTCTACTGCGTGTACTTCCATCTGCAACCGATCTGCAACCGGATTGCATCCGAAAGAGGAAAGGCGACTCGTCCGGCTCAAGCCAACAAGAAATGGCGCGCCCACATGCGGAGGTGATAATCGATGCGGGCTTGAGATTTGTGGGACATGCTTGCTTGGCTCCACTGGCCAGATCGTCCCCCTGCACCACAAGCCTGGCTGTTGTCCTCGATTCTGCAATCGGGACTAACTAAGCCACTGGCACAGTCGCTGGGGGCAGGCCAGTATTCTGAAACTCTTTCGCATATGAGTGCTTTAGTTAATAACTCACGCTTCTTGTTTAGGCCACTTCCATGCATACCAAGTAATCAGTGCTGTAGCCACAACTGCTGAACCCAAAAGCAGTATGTGATGAGCAGTTGGCTCTGAGAAAAGAACTGGTTGTATTAAAGGCACACCACACATGAAGAAATGGTAGATGTTAAGAAGCGTACCTATTATGCCCAGAACGAAGTTTGCCCAGCGATTGGACGAGCCTTTCACAGTAATTGTTACAAATGCCAGCCACAGTGGAATCAGCCAGTAAATTGCCCCAAATACCCACCCTCCAGCATCTATCGTTGCGCCCCATTCAAGCATTTTCTTCATTGAAACTGGGTCTATAGTCACCATAATCATATGCGCCGAGTATGCCTCCGCAGCTATGACCCACAGTACCACAATTCTCATCTTCCATCTCAAGGTTTCCATGATTTATTACCTCCTCTTCGAATATGGTCTCAACTACCCAAGATAACCCCCAATCATAGAAGCGTTTGGGGGGAGATACCTCATATATCCAACATGAGCCGTAATTACAAAAACGAGTTGAACGAGAAGATTCCCTTTGGGTTTGTCCAAAACTTAGCCCGTTAATAGTTGCCTCACAATAACCAGCGCCCCCAGTAGCACCAGAATGACGACGCTGAGGACAACTTGATTGATGAGATGCATCTTTTCCTCCCCAAGCATAGGTCCCCCGCGACACGAAGCACGATGCTGCCCGATTGGTGGTTAGGCAGGACGGGTCAATCATCCATACTGTACGGCGAATGCCTCACCTGCTCACGTGTCATTGGTCACCAAAATGAGCCCGATCGTTCCGGTCGAGCCAAGTAATCTCAGGCTTCGCATGATCGGCCAATCCGGAGTCGTGTCCAGCGCTTCAAATGGCCTCCGCGGGCCGCGGAGCATGAACTTCGCGCGGACCTTGCATTTCGTATCCATCCGGATACCTGGTTCACTGGAGTTGCATCTGACCTTGACAATGCCGGGAGCCGTTCATAAAATGCGAGGTGTAGTCAGAACGCATGTTCTGTCCCGTCAAGTCTACTGGTCGCAGGGGCTCCCAGTCTGCGGTCGGGCGACATCTTCCCCCGGCGCTCCAGTGTGTCGGCGGCATGTCGCCCGGTGTCAAGCCCCGGTTCTCCCCTGTTAGGTGCGCTTGCTCTTGGTGCACCAAGGCAGCGCCGCCCAGACGGGACACGGCAGGCACAGGTGAACCGCTACCTAGCGGCTGATCCAGAGTTTCACGCACGGCTGTACATAGCGTCCACGGCGTGCAAAAGGAGGTATCCAGTTCCAGGTTTACGGGTAAATCTGTCCAGTGCGTCTACGGCTTCCATAGCGTGTTACTGCAATTGCACCCAAATTGCACCCGACGACACCAGGAAAGGCGACTCTAGGCTCTGTCAAATTCGAGAATAGTGGGCCCGGGCGGCCGAGGTGCGGTTTTCCGACGGTGTGCTCTGCTTGATCCAATAGAGAGTAGATGGATCCGGGGCCAGGTATTTCTTGCCCGACCAGGGAATTCCTTGCAACAATCCGGCAAAAGCTAGACGCCGCCGACGAGGCGGCGTCTTGTAGGCTGGGTGCCATGGACTTGAACCACTGTTGAGTGAGCCAGGGTTTTGGCCGGAAGCGCCCGAGGATAGACTGAAATTGATCAGGGGACCACGAGAGGCGCACGGGAAGGTCTGACACATTATGTCTCGTTCAGAGACGGGGGAACGCAGCTTTCTCCCGCCATCGATGTTGCGTGCTAGAATCCACATTGAACGATTGCGAGCTGATCTGCAATAGCCGATTTCCGACCGATGCGCGAGAAAGTCGAATAGTGCCGAAGATCAGTGGGGTTTCGGAGTGGCTGCGCCCGCGATCAGTGGGCATCATGCGTCTATTGAGTTCTCATTCGCCTGGAAGACGAACAAGGATCCTTGTCGGCCTCGCATTTCTGAGTCTGGTACTCATACTATTCCGCGAACAGTGGTTGTTGCTCGTTGGCAACTATCTTGTTATCGAGAACGCCTTGGAGCCTGCTGATGTGATTCACGTGATCGCGGGGGACGATTATCGTACGGACTACGCCATCCAATTGTATAGGGAGGGGGAGGCGGAAAAGCTCTTCTTCACCGGCGGGTGGTGCAATACGCATCTGTACTACCATGGTGAGCATGCAAAGGAAAGATCACTCGCCGCGGGTGTGCCCTTGGATGCGATCGCCTTTGACGATTTGCCGGTCACGAGCACTTACATGGAAGCCGAGAGGCTAAAAGTGTGGATTGATCACAGCGCGCGCCCCATCCGGTCGGTCATAGTCGTGAGCGATCCATTTCACATGCGTCGGGCAAGCTGGACATATCGTTGGGTGCTTGGGAATCAGATACACGTGCAATTCGCGCCCGTTCCGTTTAGCCAAACGCCTTATCAACAAGCCTGGTGGAAGGATTCGGAGAGCCGGAAATATGTTCGCGAGGAATATTCAAAGCTCATTTACTACCTATTTCGCTACGAATTCAGTTGGGGATTTGTCAAGGATTGGCTAGTTTCTCTGGACAGCGAATGAAAACGCTTCTGCCCATTGAGGATCCAAGCGGCACATGAGAGATGGAGAAGCGCCCTCACTACGGATCGGTCAGTTCCATCCAATACGGCAAGAAGGTCATCATCCAAGACGGGGCAGGCGGATTCGCGTGGAGAATTCGGGCATACAAGCGATCCGTTGGTTCCAATCTGGGCCGGGAGGCCTGGGCCCGGAGGGAAGAACGTGCTCGGCCAACGAATTTGCACGGCTGCAGATTGGACTGTTAGCTGGCTGGCTACTGATCCAGAGTTTCGCGCATCTGTGTACATAGCGTACACAGCGTGAAGAAGCAGGTATCTGGTAACAACATTACGGGCAAATCTGTCTAGGCTGTCTACGGCTTCTACAGCGTGTCACTGCAATTGCACCCGAATTGCACCCGAAAAAGGAAAGGCGACTCTGATCGTGACTTGCTCGAATGCCATAGTAACCGCATGTCCAGGCGTTCCCGCCTGCAACGCGTCGTGATTTCGGCTCGGAACAGTGTCCAGCGGGTTCAGAAAGTAATGCAGTACCACGTTTCATTCAATATCTTTCCATCCCTAATCTCCAGGATTACAGTCGCAGGCGTCGGAGTCCGCGCGTCGCCTTCTGGGTCTGCATAAGTGCCTTGTACAGTAGCAAACTCGCCAAGGTTTGTTACGAGGTAGGATTGGATTTCCACTTTGAAATTTTGGTGCTTGAAAGTTTGGGGGACTTCATATGTCAAGGAGGATAGGCCATACGAGTTACAGGTGGTACCGCTGCAAACCCTCCAAGTGATGCCATTTGCATAGAGGGACAGGAGCGTCTGCGCATCACGTTTTTGGTAGGCTGCTATCCATTTCTCCACGATAGCTTGTGACTCCTTGGCGTAGGGATCGTTGGATACGGTGGCCTTGACCCCTCCGCAAGCCGAAAGGGCAAAGGCACAGACAAGGGTTAGGAGAACGAGCTTTTTCATTTTTCCACCTCCTGGTCATTCTGAGCAGAAGCTGCTATCGGTCTTCCGATTTGCCCGCGCGGGTTACCCCGGCATCCGCTTGCCTACTTTGCCCGCTGTTATTCCTTGAGGAAACTCGCGACCGTCGAATGTGCCTTGCCGGTCGTAGCAACTGTCACTGACTAGCGTGAATTTCAGGGCCTTGCCGTCAAACGACCAGGCATAGGTCCCGTCTTGGCCTTCGCAGTAGGTGCCCCCCACAAACACAACTTGGTTACCCGACACCCGATACTTGCCCCTCACCATCTCAGTTGGACTGACGCCGGTGCTGTAGGTCTCCGAAAGAACGACGGTGCCATCGGCCATAAGCTCCATGGTCTTCGCCGGCTCCCCGCTGGGATGGTACTTGCCTATTGGAAGGCCGCGCGAGCCGCAGCCAGTTGTGGCCGCCAGCACGGCGATGGCAGCCAGGAGAAGGCTGCCGCGCAAGATGAGACGTGAACCATTGGTGGACATTTCTGCCTCCATGGGATCGGTTGAATTTGCGCAAGGGTGCGCGCCGGTCCAGATGCTCACACTGTATCGCGGAGGCATGTACCAGAGTTGCCATTTTTTACCAAGAAGTACCAGAGTGGAGCGAGATGTGCTATTCTGTGACTGGATGGCCGGAGGGCCCTTCTCGGGAGGATTTGCTCATGGCCGCATCCATTCCAGAAAGTACGCTTGCAAAACTCGCAACCTTCGGGGATCTGTTGCGCTTCCTGCGCCGGTACGCGGGTCTGACGCAACTGCAGCTTTCGGTCCAGGTTGGGTATAGCCATGCTCAGATCAGCCGCCTCGAGCAGAACCTCCGACTGCCGGACATCCCGACCATCGAAGCCCGTTTCGTCCCAGCCCTTTACCTGGAAGACAAGCCGCTTGCGGCCGCGCGCTTGTTGGATCTGGCGGCTAATGTCCGACGGGAAGACGCTCCCACGCTGGGCCTGTGCCCATATAAAGGTCTGAACTTCTTCGAGGAGAAAGACGCGGACCTGTTTGTGGGCCGTGAGGCCCTGACCTCCCGGCTCACCCAACGGGTGCTGGCCCTAGCGTCCGCGAACGCGGCGTCCGGCTCGCGCTTTCTCGCCATCGTGGGGGCGAGTGGCAGCGGGAAATCGTCGCTAGTCCGCGCCGGCCTGATCCCCGCCCTGCGCTGGAACCAGGAGGCCGCCGACTGGCAGATTCACACCCTCATCCCCACCGCCCGACCGCTGGAGAGCCTGGCAGGCGAGTTGACCCGGGGAAGTTCCCTCGCGGCCACGGCTGGCCTGATTGACGATCTAGCGCGGGAACCTCGCAGCCTGCACCTTTTTGCCAGGCAGGCGACGAAGGCAGGCGGCGAATCACGTCTCCTCCTGGTAGTCGATCAATTTGAAGAGCTGTTTGCTTTGTGTCGATCCGAGCCCGAACGGAAAGCCTTTATGGATAACCTGCTCACGGCTGCCTGGGAAGCGGACGGCCCGGCCATCGTCCTGTTGGCCTTGCGGGCGGACTTTTATGACCGCTGTGCAGCCTATCCGCGGCTGCGAGAAGCGCTGGCCGAGCATCAGGAATACATAGGCTCGATGAACTGCGAGGAATTGCGGACGGTCATTGAAGAGCCGGCGCGCCGGGCGCACTGGGAACTCGAACCTGGGTTGGTGGATCTGCTGTTGCAGGATGTCGGAGAGGAGCCTGGCGCATTGCCGCTGCTCTCCCATGCCCTGTTGGAGACTTGGCAACGCCGGCGCGGGCATACGATGACGCTGGGTGGGTACATATCCTCGGGCGGCGTCCGAGGTGCGATCGCGGAGACAGCCGAAGCCGTGTTCACGGACCGCCTCACGCCAGAGCAGCAAGCCATTGCCCTCCGCATCTTCCTGCGACTGACGGAACTGGGTGATGAGATGGCCACCGGCGACACGCGGCGGAGGGCCGCCCTGAGCGAACTGATCTCTAAACCTGATGAGGCGGATCTGACGGAGGCAGTCCTCAGATTCCTTGGCCGATGCGCGACTGATTGCCATGAGTGAAGACACAGTGGAAGTTGCGCACGAGGCATTGATCCGCCAATGGCCTAGGCTGCGCCTCTGGCTGCAAGACGATCGCGAGGGGATGCGGTTACATCGTCGCTTGTCAGATGCGGCCCAGGAATGGATCCGGCTCGGCCGTGAAGGGGGCGCGCTATACCGAGGCGCACGCCTGGCCCAGGCGCGTGAATGGGCGGCTGCCAACGCGGAGGAATTGAATCCGCTGGAGCGGGAGTTCCTGGCATCTTCGATCGAGGCCGCCGAACGGGAGACTGCCGAGCGGGAACGACAGCGCGAGCGTGAGCTTCAGGCCGCGCAGAACCTAGCGATGACCGAGAAAGCGCGCGCGGAAGAGCAGACGCGCTCTGCCCAGCGCTTGAGGACACGCAATCGCATCATCAGCGCAATTGCATCCGCCGGCTTGATCCTGGCGCTTCTTGCAGGCTTGTTCGGAGTCCAGGCTCGCAACAACCTACAGGCCGCACAGGCCAGCGTCAAGCGTGCCGAGAGCCTTAGGCTTGCAGAGGAGGCGACTGTTGTGCTGGCTCAGGGCGAAGATCCGCAAATCGCCGCTTTGCTCGGCGTCCGGGCCCTGCAGAGTGACTATTCCGCCCAGGCGGATGCGGCCCTGACTGCCGCCCTGTTAGCACTTGACAACCGCCAGATCCTCCGAGGGTACATTGGCCAGGTCTATGCAGTGTCGTTCTCCCCGGATGAAAAGTACGTGTTTACGGGCAGCCAGGATGGAACGGCCAGGCTGTGGGATGTGCACAGCGGGCAGGTAGTCCGGAGATTTGCCGGGCACAGCGGCGGCGTCTCCGCCGTTGCCTATTCGCCGGACGGCAAGTACGTACTCACTGGTGGCAATGACGGGACGGCGCGGCTTTGGGAGGCCGCAACGGGAAAGCAACTTCGCCTCTTTGCCGGAAACGCCGGGGGCATCACAGCCGTCGCCTTTTCGCCGGACGGTCAATCGGGATTGAGCACCGCCGATAACACCGCACGCCTCTGGGATCTCAAAGACGGGCGCGCAGATACAGGCCTTCAGCGGCCATACTGCTCTTGTCAGCGATGCCACTTTCTCGCCCGATGGCCGATTTGTGCTCACCGCCAGCTTCGACAAGACGGCGCACTTGTGGGATGCCACCTCCGGTACGCTGCTCCGCACTTTCATGGAGGATACAGAGGCGGGCAGGTTGACTAGCGCGGTCTTCTCCCCCGACGGAACTACGGTCCTTACAGGCAGTATGGATCGCACTGCCAGATTGTGGGATGCTTCAACAGGCCGCGTAGTTTGCGCGTTCACTGGCCATACCGGCCCTGTGGACGATGTGGCCTTTTCACCGGACAGACGATACATTGCCACGGGCAGCGAGGATAGGACGGTCCGGGTATGGGATGTGCAGACCTGCCAGGAGGTTCAGCATTATCTGGGGCTGGAGGCCGGCGTGAAGAGCATCGCCTTCTCGCCCGATGGCCAGTTCGTCTTGGCGGGCGTGGGCAATACGGGCTGTCTGTGGGCGTCGCCCACCGCTCCGCCACCGCGCACGTTCAAAAAGCCTTCTTCGCAAACGGAGGTAATGACGATTTCGCCACAAGAAGACTACTGGGCGGCGGCTGATCGTGTCAATAGCGTGGCTTTCTCGCCCGATGGAGCGTTCGTGCTGACCGGCGGTGATGACGGTGTGGCACGCCTATGGGATGCGAGTACTGGAGCGGACCTCCGGGATTTCACTGGCCATACAGGAAGGGTCACCCAGGTCGCCTTCTCGCCTGATGGCAAGTATGTGCTTACCAGTAGTCGATGGGACCGGACAGCAAGATCGTGGGATCGGGAAACAGGCGAGCAAGTTCGAGCTGTGCAAGCAAGTGCAGGAACGGATGGACTTGCATTTTCGCCCGACGGCAAATTCATAGTCACGGCCAGCAATGACATATTCACGGGCAACAAAGCCTGCAGCTTGCAACTCCTGGATGCCGCAACGGGGCGGCAGCTCCGGATCTTTTCCTGTACCGCCGGGGACATAACGGCTCTCGCTTTTGCACCTGACAGTCAATCGGTGTTGAGTGCCGGCGCGGACAACATCCCCCGGCTCTGGGATCTCAACACAGGGAAGGAAACGCAATCTTTCAGTGGTCATGCCGACGTCGTGAGCGATGCCACCTTCTCGCCCGATGGGCGCCTTGTGCTCACTTCGAGCTTCGACAACACGGCGCGCTTGTGGGATGCCGCTTCCGGCGCGCAGGTCCGCGTTTTCACGGACCATGCGAATGCAATCACGAGCGTCGCTTTCGCGCCGGATGGCAAATCAGTCCTGACGGGTCAGTATGACGGCGAGGCGCGCTTGTGGGACGTCAGAACTGACCAGCAGCTTCGCGAATTCACGGGCCATAGTTATTGGCTCACATCTGTGGCGTTCTCGCCGGATGGCCGGTACGTGCTCACTGGCAGCGCGGACGGAACGGCGCGCATTTGGGACACCGATTACCGCGACACCATCAGTTTTGCCTGCTCACTGCTGTGGCGTGACTTGACGACAGAGGAGCGAGCACAGCACACCATTGCAGATGCAAACCCGACCTGCCAGGGGCCCTGAGCGGCCCTGTCTGCAAAGCCAAAAGGAATGGCGCTCCGTGCGTTTGTAGTTGTTGTTCTGGATGCTGACGGCTCTGCATGATCTTCGGGCTGTACTGCAGCGCTTGCGCCAGGTGTACCGCCTCGATTTGCTCGCTCCCGGCCAAGTCCGCGATCGTCCGCGCCAGCTTCAGGACCCGGTGACACTCCGGCGCCGACAGGTCTTTCTGTTCGGGCTCCGCCAGTGCCCGGTGGTCCGAACCATATCAGGACGCATCCATCTCTTCCTAATTTCAAACGCGTTTGGATTGTTATCTGCACGGGCACGGGTTCATGGCAGGCACAAGCACAAAGTGGTCACAATCAATCCTTGGTTTTGGCCTTAAGTCGCAAGATCAATCTGCATTAATTCTGCTCCAGGGGCTGCTTCAGGGGGATGGTTACAGGGTAATCGCCACTTTATCGTCACGAAGAACCCCCGATCGCCAACGGTCCGGTGCCTTAACCGAATTCCTTAACTAGTCGTTCTGCGGCGACTTGCGCCCCATGCAGCTCAATGCGGCTCGCCAGAGACTGAGCACGCGCCGTCATCTCGGGTCGCAAACATTCGCGCAGCGCCCGGACCACCGTGTTCACGGAGAGGCGCTCACGAGTGGGCCCTGACACCCCCACGCCCAAAACGTGCACTCTGCGTGCCCAGTAATGCTGATCGTAGTTGTGCGGGACAATGACATGGGCTCTGCCAGCCCGTGCAGCGGCCGTCGTAGTGCCCGCACCGCCGTGATGAACTATTGCCGCCACCCGTGGGAACAGTTTTCCATGGTTGACATCGCCAATTGAGATGCAATCGGTTGCACCGTCGCTCAGACTGAGATTCGCCCATCCCTGCGAGAGGATCGCGCGCAGTCCTAATGCTCGGGCGGCCTCGATCAGCACCCGGCTGGTTTGCTCCGATGCCCGCATGCTTCCAAAACCGAAGTAGACAGGGGGCGCGCCGTTCGCGAGCAACTCTTCCAGGTCATCTGGCAGCGCAGCCTGGTCGGACAACAACCAGGCACCGGTTTGCACGATACGCTTGCCAGCCTCCGGAGATGCTGGCCCCAGCGTCGGGTCCGCGGCGAGCCACGGCTGATCGGTGAACATGTAGAGCCGTACGCTTTTGATCGGCGGCAAGCCGACCTTTCCGCGCTCTTCGTTTAGCGTTGCCCGGAACACCGCATTGAAACTCTGCTCATCTCGCATCCACAGATAGCGATTGACCATCCCAGGCAGTGATTGCGAGTGGAGGGAACCGAAGTTCGGCGGGGGATGGTGCGGCGACGGGAATACTGCCGGGCTGTAGGCCACAAAGACGTAAGGAATCTTCGCGAGCCTCCGCGATCGAGCGCGCCGCGATCTGCAACGCGGTGGCGGCGACGATCAGGTCGCATTTTCGCGTTGCTTCGTCCAGCACCCGAAACTGCTCACGCACGGATTGAACGGCGAGGCTGGGCAGTTGTGCTTGGGATGGCTTGTCCGCCTTGGTCGGCAAGCTTCCGCCCGTGAGCTTCTTCAAGTCGGGCCCTATCGGAATACAGGCCACCCCGAAGGACTTTACCCAGTCCTTGAAATTGGGAGCCACACACAAGCTGGCCTCGTGTCCGAGCGCTTTCAGTTCGAGCGCCAGCGCCAGGATGGGCTGAGCGTCCCCGCGAGAGCCGATCGAGGAAAGCAATACTTTCATATTACTGAGAGGTCCTTTCTGCTACTCTTGTCGTACACGAGCACCAGACTAACACGATCGGAATTGTTCAGGCTCCTGAAATCAATGCAATGATGGCGAGCAGTATCCGGCCAGGGATTATCAAGAGCACATAATGTATCACATAGGACGCCAGTAGGATCGCCGTGCCGCTTGCCGCGAACATATTGGGTTGCAACACCGCGATCGCCACTCCAGCACCAATCAGGGCGGCCCGTCGGCATGCTTGCCGGCGTACTGCCGGCACTTGAACTCGGCCTCAAGCTCGCCGAGCAAAGACCCCTACAATATCCGGATAATCAAAGCACCGCCTTTCGGAGGTGTTTTCATGGCTGGGGGCAACGGATACCATCCCCCCTGTGGGGATTTCAACCGCTCCATAAATCAAGACACCACCTTTCGGTGGTGTCTTCCAGGCTGGGGGCAACGGATTTGAACCGCTATCAACTGATCCAGAGTTCAAGCTTTGGGCGTTGATAGCGTGTATGGCGTGACTTTGCGTCTACCCGGTTGCGAATTTACGGGTAAATCAGTCTACTGCGAGTACGTCTTCTACTGCGTGTTCTCCCAACTGCAACTTATCTGCAACCGCGGAAGGTGCAGCTGGAAGAGGAAAGGCAACTCTTGTTCGCGATTTGCCCGAATGGCATAATAGCCGCACGGGCAGGGATTAAGTGATTTCTTAGGATAAAATGTACTTAGGATGAACAATAAGGCAGTAATATTAGGATGTCATAAGGGCCGCCCGTGATTGGTGGGTGTCTTGCTCACAAGTCCGGCAAAATGCAATCGGCTTCTCAATGACAATTCAGTTGCCGAAATCATCAAGACCACCGGCAAGAATCCAATAGAAACGGAAGGTGAGAGCCATGAAGAAGCAGATTCTTCTCTTGGTAATAGTGGCCTTCATCATTGCCTGCACAATACCCCTGGGCATACCAACGCTCAAATCGGAAATCACCACCGCACCACCGGCAACCTTCACTGACAATCCAACAGAATCGCCGGGGTCAGCGATGATCCATGTCGATTCATGCGGCGCGGATCCCTGGGATACAAATCCTGACAGTGAGGCGATCCAGCAATGTGTTGATATGGCCAGTTCCGGAGACACAGTGCTCTTCACCTCAGGAACCAACCTCCCAGATTACCAGGGCTACCTGATCGATAAAACCATCTTCCTCGTGGCAAACACAGCAAAGACCAACCTGACGTTCACCGCCACCGATCCTGAGAATCGCGCCCTTTTACAGGCGACTGACGACTTGAAAGGCTATGTCGTAAGTGTGGTCTCTCGCTCACAGGTCCCGAATTATGGAGAAGTCGATGACATCACCATAAGTCATCTGCACATTGACGGGAACCGGGAAACCCGGGTTTGCTATGGCCAAGATAACATTGGGAACGGCGTGGATGACAACTGGGGCACCTGGCTCCCTAACGAGTGCCCAAATCCGGGTGATGGGCTGTGTGATCCTGGAACCCTGAGTATGTGCGGCGCGAGCGACCTGCAGGACGTGGATCAGGATTACGTGGGTAATCCATCAGCCTGGAGCACCGGGTTTGTCGTGGATGATTTATACATCTCAAATACGGAATGTGCAACCGCCCTGGTCTTGTGCGCAGCAGAAAGCATGATCAGGGATACTACTATAAACATCGCTGGTGATCATGTACTAAACCCTTCCTGTGAACAAACCGACACAGATGAACCAGAAGGCGACTGGTCAGATGGCATCACCTTTGAGGGACCAGGGCACACGATCACAGGCAACACGATACTAGATGCCTCAGATGTTGGCATTGTCTTCTTTGGTGGTAGGGACACCGTCATATCCAACAATACGATCCAGGCGCGCCCGGGCAACTACGGTATGTTCGCCGCAATCGCAATTCACCCCTGGGGATGGGGAGACGTGTCAGGGCTCAAGATCACCGGTAATGTGGTCAACAATGACGCCAGCTCCTCTTGCGGGGGCATCCACGCCGGAATCAATATTGGCACCCACATGTGGAGTGGTGGGTGTGTAGGATACGCAGATTTGGTCGCGATCGGCAATCCAAACGTCTGCACTGCCGAACCCCCGCAGCCCATGGGAACCCAGTGTATTCAAGGGGAACCCTGCCAGATCTGGGCCTACGTCTCAGCCGGCGAAACTTTGACGCTGCGTGACAACCACGTTACTGGGGCACAGGTGAACTACTTGATCGAAGGACTGGATCTGGTTGGGACCCTGATCGAGTCCGGGAACATCAGCACAGCACCCAGGATGACCGATTGGGAAACCGATGCCAACTGCGGGATGGGCGGAGAAAATGACAGTTGGACCACTATCGATTTTGCCGCCCACCACCCTACAATTCCTGGCTGGACGGATCAACGGATCCATTGTGAGTACTAAGCAGGGCAACGTGCGGCGGGGAGTATTTCAAGATGAAAGCACTGATTTTAAGCAAGTTAGTCCTCATAATTGTGTTGTTGGTCGCGTCGAGCATGGCAGGAGGAATAATGAGACTGCCGAAGGGCGATAGGTCAAGCCAGCCACTGTAAGGTCTGAAACGGCGGGAAATATCATCGGGAAAAGCATATCGCGAAAGACAAGACTGCGAAAATCGTTCTATACCGCTATCGAAAAATCTCGTTCAACATGTGGCAACCCAACCCCACATACAGGCGGGCGGGGGCTAAGCGCCTCCCAGAATCAGCAGCGCGACCCTGCCAATATCAGGGTAGGCAAAGGGGTGACTGCCATACCTGCCCCCGCCGCTGATACAATCGTTAGATCTATTTCTTACCGATCATTCCCCCATCCCCCAAACTCTTTTTATTTCGAACATTCCATAGCCAGATTCTGCACGCTCAGGCGTGTCGTATCTGACCATGGAATGCCTGATCTAGGGCGGCGTAGAAGACGCACCCACCTTGCATTTGATATCAATTCGTCTACAGAGTGCATTAGCGTTGCATTCGGCCTTGACATCTTCGTTGGGGGTTTGTAGAATGCACATTGATTTAGCACATCTGTGCTAGTGGACTGCACCACGGAATGCTCGACCTGCCGGCAAGTCTTGCTTCGGCCATTCCACGCTCGCGGTCACTTATCCGTGGTCGGGTGGCATCTTCCCCCGGCGTTTTCGTGCGTCGGCGGAATGCCGCATGGGGAAGAACACCCCGATGTCGCTCCGCTCCGCATGGGGAAGAACACGCCGATGTCGCTCCGCTCCATTCGGGTCAAGCCGTGGTTCCCCACTGTTAGGCGCGCATGACAGCGCACCAGGGGCCCGCCGCCCGGACGACTGAAGAATCGAAGCCCGCCTCTTGCGATCTGGAGGGGATTACGCGCTGAGGCACTGATTGGGAAGGCGCACTTCCGTGCCGGTTCCCTGTGGATTTGCTACACGGTTACGGCAATGTACTCTGCTAGCGCGGCGCCTTCCGGCACAGGGGTTCTATCTTCAAGCATGCCTCGCACATGGAGTTCCACGGCTTCGTGCATATTGCGTTCAGTTTCTTCCCGGGTCTTCCCGGTGGCAACACAGCCGGGCAGATCGGGACTATATGCCGAGAAACTGCCCCTCGCTTTTTCGATAACGATCAGAAAGCGATACATCGCTACCTCTTGCCGCTTTTCGGCTTCTTGATTTGCGCTTGCTTGAGAATACTGCTAAGTGTACCGGGGCGCCAGATCGTGGCCCGGGTGGCCGGCGATTGTCACACGTCCGGGTTTTTGCGCATGCTTGTATTGCCGATGGCTCCCCTTTGTAACTACCAAGTACCTGCCATCAGCTTCAAGCAGTTCGATAACGTTACGAACTTTCACGCGCAAATTCTAGCATGGTCCGCGCCCTTCGAGCCGCTTAATCTGGCAAGAACAAACCGAAATACCTCCTCATCGGCGGTATATGCTAGGCTGGCCCGTCCCTGAGGCGTGTGCCTCACAGGCACCCGGAAGATGAGCGAATAGTGGCAATCGCTATTCCTATGGCAATCCAATGCGCAGCAGCTGGAACATGGTCACGATCCACAGATTGTCTCCTTCCGCGGCCATGTCCAACGGGATATCACCCTTGGCTCTGCCCTCGTCCCCCACCAGATCCAGGCTGTTGACGGTTGCGCCGGTCTGTGGTTCCAGCTGATACAGAAAGCCCCGCTTTTCGCCCGATTTCCACAGCAACCACAGATACTTGCCTGCATAGAGCATTCCGATCTGGTGAGAGCTGTCCATCAAAGTAACAATGGCCGACGGTTTCGTTGCCTTCATGAGCTGATCCATATCGGCCGGGTACGCAGTGATTGTGAGATTTTGACCGCCGCCTGCTCCACTGGTCACCATCCACACCCGGTCTCCGGCCAATGCCATGATGCTCACATCTGGGTAGACGTCGTTTGGTTCTGCGAAAAAGGGCAGCCGGGGTTGACACACAACGTTAGAAGGGTCATCCGTCTCGACAAAAACCAGGTCATCGCAGCTCCCTCCCGTATCCCCGGTAATCCAGAGCCAACCGTTGCCGTTGTATGCATACCGGGCCATGGGAGGCATGGAAACTTCTGTCACATCGAATGTCTGCGTGTCGATCACATGCCCATCGACCCAGATCTTGCCCGGAGAGACGCCCAGATGAACCGATGAGCCCATCCGCGAGGTCTTGCTCCATTCAGGCGAATCCAAATCCCATTGATGGACGACCGTTCCACTGCGCGAGTCGACGGCAAAAACGTATGGATGGGGGTACCCTTGCTTGGGAATCTGCTCGAGAGCGGCGATATATCGACCATCAAACCCGAGGGTGTGGACAAAATACCTTGGGCCTTCCCCTGTGATCAACGGAATGCTTTGGATAAGCGCTCCAGTCTGCGCGTCCACTTCCTCGATCGTCCCCATTCCCGTGCCTAACCAGACTTTCCCCGGGCTGGTAGTCAAGCTAAGACCGGCGAAGCCTTGTGCCACCCGCAGTGGGTAAACGCTGCTAACCGCCAGGGTGCCGGGACTGATGGCGCTACCGCTGGCTGTGGGCATCACCGTTGCAGGAACCGAGGCCGTTCCTGTAGATGTGGCCGTGTCAATCGACGCGATGGAAATGCCGGTGCCCGGCGACAAGTATGCACACGCCAGAGCCGGCAGACTGAAAGACAACACCAAGACTGCCAGCGGGCGAAGGTTGTTGCGCATGACTCCCTCCCTTGTGCGTTCTTGCTATCTCAGTATACAGTGGTGGGGAAGCAGTTTCAAGCGGCGGCTCTGATCGGCCACGGTACACGGAGCGGCGCCACGATCAACTGATCCAGAGTTCGGCGTCTCGCCGTACATGGCGTGTACAGCGTGAATTTGCGCCTACGTAGTGTCAAATCTGCGGGTAAATCAGTCTACTGCGAGTACCTGTTCTCCTGTGTGTTCACCCATCTGCAACTTATCTGCAACTGCGAGGCCGCCTCCAGCGGCCATCGCAGGTCCTTGGGCAAGGGCCCAAGGGCAACCGCGGAAGGTGCAGCTGGAAGAGGAAAGGCGACTCTTGTCCGCGATTTGTCCGAATGGCATAGTGATTGCAGGGTCAGCTTTGCAATCTGCCATAACGGAGAATTGGAGATAACACAGAATTCCACAAAAACGAGCTGACGGCTTGCGTTGCCGGCAGACGGGCAGCCGTCGACACTGCTTGCGGGGATGTCACAGGTGCACGGTCGCGGTCGTTGCGTTTGTCGTGGCAAACCAGAGTACCGCGGCTATTATGACGATTTAGATTTGAATCTCATCACTCTTTCGCCGAAATGATACCCTAAACAAGGGATCGAAAAATCTGGGCAGGACGATTGAGATAGCTTGAACGGTTTTCAGCCCACTCCCACACGCGGCGGAGCCGCACCGATGACAATTTCAAGTTTTTCTTTGGCGACTAATTCTTATTTATTTTTACATCATTTGAATGCAAAAGACATCAACACGATGGTCAAAGCGTTAAGAATCACCAATATTACAGCGAATGCTGTTTTTGATTTCGCCGCACTGGGATTCATTAAGAAATAGACCGTGTAAATTACTGCAATAATCGCCGCACCAAGAAAGTTTCCATGTACCATAGTCTTATCCTTATGTTAGGTTTATCAACACATCGACCTTTAGGCATCGCATCATAGATACGAATACGCACGCGGCGCGTATCGAGCCCGCCGCTGGAATGCCCTGAGAAATACTTCCTGCAGCAAGTCCTCCGCCATAGAAATGAAAAACTGGCCATGCCTCGATCATACCGCTACTCATGTCCGGCCGGGGCGGCGTTTTGAATGTAAATATCAATAGAGGCATCGGCGCTCGGCACGAAGCCGGAACGGTCGCTGACGCAGTGGCGACCGATGGAGTTGGCGACCATGAGGCGGTTCACTGTGGTCATCGTGAGCGACCAGAAGGCATCGTTAGGCGGGAGTCCTCCGGGCGGAACTGCAGTATGTAGTCATGCTGTCCATTCAGCGTATGGCCCGCGCCGTCCACTGATCCAGAGTTCGGCATTTCGCCGTACATCGCGTGTACAGCGTGAGTTTGCGGGTATACCGTCACCAATGTACGGGTAAATCAGTCTACTGCGAGTACCTGTTCTCCGGTGTGTTCTCCCATCTGCAACCGATCTGCAACCGGATTGCGGGTCAAAGAGGAAAGGCAACTCAGAGCCATGAGGAAGCCCTGTACTTGCCCAGGGGGTCTGAAAGCCTACCCCGGCGCGGGGTGGAGATCAGCATGTACGTGAAGCGCAGTCCCGCCGGACAGGCGGGACCTCCACCTGTGCATACTCCCAGGGCACACGAATGTAGAAGCCCCACTTATAAGTGGGGCTTCTATCTGTTCTACCATCCTACCTACTCGCCAGGCCGTGGTGAGACGATGGCCCAGAGGGCAAGATCCAGTTGCGCCGCTCTGAACTCGGGTTGGAAGGTGCCGTCCGACCGGGCCGGGTTGTACAAGAAGCCGGCGGGCGGTGAGGCGATCACACCGGCACAGTCCACGGAAGGCGTGCCTGTATGCGCGGCCTCATCGATGTTGCCGGTGACGGTCCACTCGCGTACGCCATCCACGATAAAGCCATATTGCATGTGCTCGCCGCGCAAGGTGTTGCCGGTGACCGTCCCTCCCGATATGACATGGCTCACTTCATTGGGAGGTAGACACAACCACACCCTGGAGCCCATGCCCAACCCGATCCGTATGACCGCCCCGGAGGCGTCAATGATATTGTCTCTCACAATGGTGCCGGTGTACTTGCCGTCATAGGGTTCTTCGGCCACCATGTGGATGCCGCCCAGAAGCGTGCGGGTTTCGGCGCGGACCGTGTTGCCTTCGATCAGCGACCCCGGCGCGCCGAAGATCACGATGCCTCCGTCGGTCGCATCCGTGACCACGTTGTTGCGCACGATGGAATTCGCGCAGGCCAAGGAGATGCCATCCGCCCACAGCATGTTGTCGCTGGTGCCCGCCGGACCGACCTGGTTGTCTTCCACCAACGCATTCTGGCACCTCTGGCTATCGGAGTATCCCTCGATGAGCTGCAGTGCCGACCAACTTCGGGTGCCCATGATGTGGCTGCCGCGAATGACCTGACCATCCGAATATCCGCCCGCATAGATTAACGCCTTGCCGCCTTTCGGTCCCAGGTTCGTGCGATTGCCGTCGACGATCAGGTTGCTCAACACAGCGGCGTTGTAGTCGCGCATCATCACCGCCGTCGTGAGGTCGGGAGAGACGATCCGCAGCGTGGCGCGGGTATCGTCAGCGGGCAGGCCCTGGGTATAGATCTCCTGGCGCTCCGCGCTGAAAACCACCGGACCGGTTAGTTCAAACAGTGCTCCCGGGCAGAGAATGGCAGCACTGCCGGGCCCCTGGAGTTTCGCGTTGATCGTGTTCTGATCGCCGGATTCAAGACAGGGCGGTGCGGCAGTCGGAACATCAGGGGGTGCAGCGATCGGCGCGACAGGGCTCGCAGGCGCTGCTCCAGTTGGCCAATTGCATCCCGCAACGATGCCCGCTGCCAGGGTCATGCTCAGGATCAAGGTCCATTTCATCGGATAACTCCTTCTTCATCCCGCCGCGGGCTGCGCGTCGGAGTCGCAACCCGATTGTGCTCAGACGCGGAATCGCCGAACCGAATCTGATCCGAGCCGTCGGCGTTCATCACGTACACTGCGCTTGTGTAACTCGTGGTTTCAAATGCAATACGGCCGGGGGGCATCGCCTGTACGCCACAGGATGACGACCCCAAGGCTGCCACACAGAAAGCGATGGAGGTCAAGCGGAACCGGCTGTCCATGGCACGCCTCCTACCTGGTGCCTGGAGCCCGCGGCCCTTCATTCCCGCGTCTTGGCCGGGCTCTTCTAGGTCACCGACTGTGCCCATACTATAGGGCGTCTAGGCGCGGATTACAAGTCCCCGAATGCCTCGGACGCCCATGGGCTGTCCACTGATACGGAGTTCGGCGTTTCACCGTACATGGCGTCTACAGCGTGAAACTGCGCCTATGTGGTGTCAAATCCACGGGTAAACCAGTCTACTGCGAGTACCTGTTCTCCTGTGTGTTCTCCCATCTGCAACCGATCTGCAACCGCCGCAGGTGCAGCTGGATGAGGAAAGGCGACGCAGCCCTTGGCCACAAAGGCGTGTTTGTTTTCAAGCGAGCGCTTCAAGTTCGGCTAGAGGCTTGCGTCGGAATTATCGAAATCGAACCTGGCTTCAAAGTTTCGGCGTAGGGGCCCGTTGCCCAGATTCCGGAGTTCGACGAGATAGGCCTGAAATCGCATATCAATGTCGGCGACCAGGCGGGCAGGGCAGATCACGAGGAGCCGTCGCTGCGCGTTGTATCCGATTGATCCCGGACCATCGCAGTTGAGCATGACGTTGATCTTTGTCATGCCCAGATGATACAGCCCGTTCCGCACGCTGTCATAGAGGGTGTTGAGGAAGCTCTCTTCGTCCGGCCCAATCTCCGGAAATGTGGCTTTCACACCCTGCTTAAAATGGGTGGTCGAGCGATCATTCCTCAGGTAGCCATGGCGGTACTTTCCTATCATCTCAAAGTAGCAGAACACGATTTGCAGCAACGCGAAGTCGCTGTGCTCAATCTTGTGTTGAATGATTTGCTTTGCAATGCCGATTTGCCAGCCATTGATCCGATCGGCAAAGACATCGATCTTGTTTTCGAGGGTCATCCCATTGGGGAAATCAAGCGTGGCGTAGTGGGGACTAATGGCGAATACCGGTTGCGGAGTCATAGGGGTATCTCGCAAGACGTCTTTCAGATTGTTCCGCTGGTATCGCTGGATGGTCTCTTGCCCAAATGCGCCTGAAGAAATTCCTCAAAACTGAGCGTTGTACCTTGACGATGCAGCATATTGTGGCAATTCGAGCAGACTACCACGAAATCGTCCTTTGGTACGGGAAGAAGAAAGCTATCCTTCGGTAGCTGTGCCAGGGGGAGTTTGTGATGGGCCTCTATGAAGGACTGCCCAATTGCGCCGTAATGTTGTTCGAAATCGAATCCGCACACTTGGCACGTGTACCCGTGGAGCCGCTTGGCCTCAGCTGCAAGACTCGGAGTCTGTTCAATTGCCCTGTGCTGCCTCAGGAGATTTGTGCGATCTGCCTCCAAGGTCGTCTGTTGAAGTGAGATACCGTCGAGGGGAATCTGTTCATCGTCGAACTCGTTCACGCCACCGGCCGAAAAGGCGATTGCGTAGAGGCGAAGCATCTTGGCGATATCTGATCTCAGTACATTCTCCCCGGGAATCTTGCCTCGCCTGTAGCATATCCCAAGGGCGTGGCCGGGTTCGTAGTGGGCAATTTGAGTGTTTGAAGATCTGGGCTGAAGGTTGATAGGATCAGTCGTGAAGCCCGAGGTCTCATAATGGGGGTGAAGACGCATCTTCAGCAGGTCTGCCCGGTGTCTAAGAGTATTTGCAGCGGCTAGGTCATCAGAAACCTGTTCGCGAAGCTTGGAGTATCCCTGATTGAGTGAAAGAAACACCCTATCAAGCGAACTGGAAAACAATAGCACAGGGTAGTAGCCTTCTTGGGGGGAGTCCGTCACCAGCGGATTCAACGCCGCTATCCAAGGCGTGTCTGCCCATTTCCCCTTTCCCGGGGACGCGACCCAATTCAGCTGTGGGAAATCGGCAAACTCCTGCGCGAATGCGTCGGGGAGTTCATGGCGAATGAAATGGGCAATCGGGCTGTTGGCGAAGGGATAGACCTGCTTCACGTCAAAGGCAGGATATTCGCGCATAACCTTCTCAAGGGATTCTCTGACCATCTCGAACCTCCACGATCTCGCCACAGCCAATGAGGCAATAGGGGCGTCCAGCCTAGCGATAACGCGCATCCCGCGATGATTGGTGTCGTATAATTGCCGCTCGGAGATGATAACATGCCACTTGAGCTGAATCGCATCATCAAGGGGGACTGCGTCGAGGTCCTAAACTCCATGCCCGAAGCGTGTATTGATCTGATTTTCGCTGATCCTCCTTACAACCTTCAGCTCCAAAATGAGCTCCATCGGCCCAACATGACGAAGGTGGATGCAGTCACCGATGATTGGGACAAGTTCAACTCGTTCGAATCCTACGATGAGTTCACGGAATCATGGCTCAAAGCATGCAAGCGAGTACTGAAACCGTCTGGAACTATCTGGGTGATCGGCTCTTACCACAACATCTTCCGTGTGGGAACGATCATGCAGGACTTGGGCTACTGGATCTTGAATGACGTGATCTGGGTCAAGACGAACCCGATGCCCAACTTCCGCGGCGTCAAATTCACGAATGCACACGAGACCCTGATCTGGGCAAGCAAGGGGCAAGGTTCTCGATACACGTTCAATCATATCGCGATGAAGGGGCTGAACGACGAGAAACAAATGCGGTCGGACTGGTGGTTGGTGTCATTGGCCACCGGCGCGCAACGGCTACGCGATGAGAATGGGCAAAAGGCTCATTCCACCCAGAAACCGGAAGACCTGCTCTACCGCGTCGTGCTTGCGTCTAGCAGTCCCGGGGACGTAGTTCTGGACCCGTTCTTTGGCAGCGGCACGACCGGTGTTGCCGCCAAGAGACTTCACAGAAACTGGATCGGCATTGAGAGAGAAGAGTCATACATCGGACTCGCCCAGAAGCGGATAGATGCGGTACAGCCGGAGTTGTTCGATGCGGATGTTTTCGAGGTGCGAAGCAAGAACAAACTGGCTCCGAGAGTAGCGTTCTCCACCTTGCTAGAGAACGGATACGTGCAGCCTGGACAGACCCTCTTCTTTGGAAAGGATCGCAAGAGGACTGCGAGCATCAAGCCGGATGGGAACTCTTAGAACCGAGGATGGCTTTGAGGGGAGTATCCACCGAACGGGCGGTCATTTCATGAATGATTCGCCGTGCAACGGCTGGGATCATTGGTATATCCAGGAAGACGGGCAAATGGTCGTGCTGGATGTTGTTCGGCAGCGTTTCAGGGACAAGGCTGAATCTCCGATGAGTGAAAACCACATTAGGGACGTCGTCAGGGCGACAGTGCTTGAGATATTGCAAGATAGTGTATCTGCTGCCAATATTCAGCAGCTGGTCGAAAAACATCAAGAAAAGGTTCATTTTGTTCCCATTCGGTACAGGGTGTTTGGCGGAATCCTGCAGGGCCTCAACATTAAGTTTGGGAACTTCATTGAGGAGCTGCTTCAGAATATTGTAGAGATCGACGGCAGCGTCAAAGCAATGCCGAACTGGGGAAGAAGATCCAACTCTTTTTCACTTCACAGACAGATGCCTTGATCAATTCGTACATTACGGCGCGGCAATTGCCCAACAGCCCAGATGATTGCACGCCGCAGTTTGACGAGCTGTTGCGGAAAATCCTTGAGATAGAACATGCGGCAAGGGATGATCAACGCCAGGGACTAGTCAAGGATGTCGACGGGCTGTTCTTGGCGAAAGATGGCACGATGGTCTATACCGAGCTAAAGTACAACGATGATCACGATACAGGCAAATTCGCTGACATCAACAGAAAGTTCATCAAGACATGGGCTGGGCTGGCGGTGCGGCTAAAGATCAAGCGCAGCAATGAGCTGCTGCCAATCATCTACTACTTCAATGCACATAAGAGATACGGCCCAATCCATACCCCAAGCAGGAACATCATGCGCGGACCCCAGCTGTTCGAGAAGTTCTTGCAGGTGAAATATGCTGACGTAGATGGCTACTTGGCAGCAATCGGAGACGATCCAGAGATACTGGCAATCTTTGATAGGGTCTTTGAGCAGATACGTCGAGGACCGCTCGGGAAATAGCCTGATAGCGGCTGGGCAATGCAGGGAGGTTTCAACGCGTCGGCGAGGCCCAGTCTGGTCGTGGGTTCCGCCCCAACCATCTCGGTCTGCCGTATGCGGCGCGGCGAGAGGCCGCGAGGTCTTTGCAATTCATATTCATCTGTCTACCTAGTGCACTGCGTTCCATTTGACCTTGACAAGTCCCCAGGCCCTTCGTAGAATGCGACCAAGGCACTAGAACGCCTGTTCTAGTGGACTGCACCACGGAATGCTCGTCCTGCCCGCGTGTCACGCCTCACCCTCTCGGCGCTCGCGGTCACTTATCCGTGGTCGGGTGGCATCTTCCCCCGGCGTTGACGTGCGTCGGCGGCATGCCGCCCGGTGTCAAGCCCCGGTTCCCCCCTGTTAGGCGCGCTTGCGTCTGGCGCACAGGGCCCCGCCGCCCGGACGTGAGGAGGACGGCGGGAACGTGCGCCGCAAGTGCGGTTAGCGCCAACAGGGGGGTCAGGGGGGTGGCCTTGACACAAGGGCGGTCCGCCGAATAATCGCACGTCCGGGGGAAGATGGTTTCTCTCGGAGCCACCCCCAGCTGCTAATAGGGGGGTGGAGTTACAGAGTAGACAGAATGAAACAGAGTAGACAATGCATGGAATGCTTGCATTGCTCCCTCAACGGGAGTATAAGAGCCGCGGGTAAGGTCGTCCATTGGGGGAAACTGGACCTTAACAACGTGGCAGGGCAACGAGTCGCCTTTCCTTTGCTCATCGAAAGGGTGCTAAGGAAATGGCAATAAGAGGCAAGAACGAAGGCTCGATCTTCCGGAAGCCGAAGGGTTCCTGGGTGGCGCAAGTCTCTGTGCTGGGCAAGCGGATCAGTCATTCCGCGAAGTCGCGGGCAGAATGCCAAGCCTGGATTCGCCAAACACTGGATCAGATTGACCAGGGCATGACGTTCGAGACGCGTCATCTGAGGCTTAGCGAATACCTGGAAGAATGGATCGGCGTCAAGAAGTCATCGGTTCGGCAGCGGACGGCATTCCAGTATGAACGGCTGATCCTCGCCTATGTCGTTCCAATGCTTGGAAGAGTGCGCCTCAAGGATTTAAGTCTGCGCCTCGTCAATCGGTTCTACGAGAGGCTTGCGGCCCAAGGCGTAGGCGTTTCGCACATTCGTTACGCTCATCGGGTGCTACATGCGGCGCTCGAACACGCGGCCAAGACGGGCGTGATCGGGAGGAATCCAGCTCATGGTGCAACGCTCCCGAAGGTGCCATACCGCGAGATGGCAATACTCAACGAACAGCAAGTGACGACTTTCCTGGTGGCTGCCAGCACGTCCAAGTTTCAGGCGTTGTTTCACCTGGCGGTGACGACTGGTATGCGCTTCTCTGAGCTGCGCGGGCTGTCCTGGTCGGACGTAGATTGGATCAAGGGTACGATCTCCGTGAGGCGGCAGATTTACCAGATGCCGCGCCTCGGCGCAACCGTTGGCGAACCCAAAACGCATTCAGCCATTCGAACGATTCGCCTGGGTGAGACATCCCTGGAGATGCTGCGGGAACAGCAAGGCCGGGTCGAACGCGTGCGAGCCGAGGCCGGGGCTGATTGGCAGGAACGCGCGCTGATCTTTCCCAGTGGGATCGGCACGCCATTCGCGCCGTGTGCGGTCCAGGATGAGTTCCGTCGCGTGCTTGAGGCGGCCAACCTCCCGCGGATTAGGTTTCACGATCTGCGCCATACTGCGGCAAGTCTCATGCTCAGTCATGGCGTGGCTGCGTTGGTAGTCTCGAAGATCCTCGGGCATTCGAGCCCAAGCATCACCTTGGGGATCTACGCTCATTCGACGTTGGACATGCAGGATCATGCCGCGAGCGTTATCGAGGAAATCGTGGCTCCGGTGGCCGTCCCCATGGCGCAACTGCAACCAACTGCAACCAACTGCAACCGCGACTGATTTTCGCTCGTTTTCACACCCCCATATATAGCCTTAAGAAGCGATATACCGCCTTTTCGGCGGTATATGCTAGGCTGGGGGCAAAGGATTTGAACCTCTATCAACTGATCCAGAGTCAGTCGTCCTGCCATTGGACGAGCCCCCAATTATCCAGCGGGCGGTATTCTAACATGGCGACGCCTCACCGGCAAGAGCCGCCTCAATGAGGCAGCTCCCGGTGTGCCATCCTGAGCCTGTATCCCCCTCGCGAACGGACTAGAGCCCTTCGAAGACGTTCCCCGCGGCCAGCACCAGGAACGCGACCAAGGCCAGCCAGCCCGCCACTCCGAGATTGGTCAGCCCCGGCACCAGTTTGAAGACCACACCTAGCACTGCCAGCACGACCGCGATCCAGAACGTAATCTGCTTCGGAGCACTGAGATTCATCGCATACCTCCTGTTGGGTTAAAAAGCGATCTGATGGTTCTCACAGCGATTCACCGACTGCGCAGCCGGCGACCTGCCCTCCTACTTTCGCGCCGCTCGGCGCGTGTTCTCCTCGATGTCCAGGGCGATTTGCAGCCCGCGCCCCAGCGTTTGCAGGACCGCGAAATACAGGATCCCGTGGACCGGTCTCTCGATGATAAAGAGCACGTTCTGGAAGATATCCGTGAAGCCCATCCCACTCAGGAACCCGCGCGCGAACTGCAGCCCAAACACGGCCAGCCCGATGAGCACGTCCGCAGCATAGATGGCCGCGATCACCCACGACAGGATGAGAAACACTCTCGCGAAGCGGAGGACCGCATCTCGGTCGAAGAACGTGCCCAGGAAGCTCTTTTCCCTATCGGTCAATTTGCCCTCCGGTCTGCCGCCCCGACCTAACTCGGGTTCTCCAACAGCTGCATTGCCCGACGCACTCGGTCGAGCACTCTATCCCGCCCAATGATCTCCATGCTCTCGAACAGCGGCGGACTAACCTTCTGACCCGTGACCGCCATCCGCAGCATTCCGAACAGTTGGTTCGGCGTGAGTCCCAGGCGCTCGACCAGCGCCCGTAGAGGCGCCTCGACCGAGGCAGCCGCGAACGGCTGCGCCCCCTCCAGGATAGTAACCGCCTGGCGCATCGCTGCGACCGCGTCCATTGACGTCATGCCCTTTGGCACGAGCGCCGCCGGATCAGGCTGCACCTCTGGCCGGAAGAAGAATCCCGCCATTTCGACAGCATCGTCCAGCGTCGTGAGCCTTTCCTTGACCAGCGGTGCAATCCGGCTTAACGTCCCGTCGTCCACGCTGAGCCCGGCCTTCACGAAGAACGGCTTGATACGACTGGCCAGGTCAGAATCCCCTAGCAGCCGGATGTGCGTCCCGTTGAAGTGATCCAGTTTGGTGAAGTTGATCGCCGCGGGTGATGCCGTGAGGTGCTCCAGTTCGAATTGCGCGATCATGTCCTTCAGGCTGAGAACGTCGCCTTCTGCCACGCCCCAGCCCATCAGCACGATCCAGTTGAGCACTCCCTCCGGTATGAAGCCAAGGTCCTCCAGGTCTTTGACGAAGACCGAGTACCCATCCTTCATCGCCACGGCCGCATCCCGTTTCGAGAGCTTGCCTTTGCCGCTGGGTTTCAGGAACAGCGATAGATGAACCCAGGCCGGCTCCTCCCAGCCGAACGCCCGCACCACATTCACGTGCAGTGAAAACGTGCTCAGCCACTCGGCGCCTCGGAGCACGTGTGTGATCTCCATCAGGTGGTCGTCCACCATCGCGGCCAGGTGATAGGTCGGCAGCCCGTCCGATTTCAGAACGACGTAGTCGTCCACGTTCTGGTTCTCCACCACGATATCACCTCGCAGCATGTCGTGTGCGGTGGTGGTTCCTTCCACCGGCATCTTGAACCGGACTACGTGCCTCTCGCCGCTGCTGACCCGCCTACGGGCCTCGTCCGGATCGATTTGCCGGCACAGCCCATCGTAACGAGACGGCTGATTGCGAGCCTGCTGCTCGCGCCGCATTTGTTCAAGCCGCTGCGGTGTACAGAAGCATGGATAGGCATGCCCGCCACTGACCAGCCGCGCCGCGTGCTCCAGGTAGATCTCGCGGCGCTCGGTCTGCCGATAGGGCCCGAACCGTCCGCCCACGTCCGGTCCCTCGTCAGTACTCGAGACCCAGCCAACGAAGGCCGTTCATGATCTCCTGCTCCGAGCCTGGTACCGTCCGCTTGACATCCGTGTCCTCGATCCGCAGCACGAACTTGCCACCGGTCTTCCTCGCCACCAGGTAGTCGTACAGCGCAGTGCGGGCGGTCGCTAAGTGCATGTGACCGGTCGGCGACGGTGCGACTCGAACGCGTGCAGGCTTGATGTCGTCAGTCATTGTGTTCCATTTTCATGGACCCGCTTGCTCACGCGGACAACTGGAACCCTGGCTCCGGGCGGCCGATAGGCGGATTCCGAGGCTCAGAAGTCCAGCTCCTTGTGGCGCATCACCACGCTCTCCACCAGCCCGATGCCGATCATCAATGCCATCAGACCGGAGCCGCCATAGCTTATGAACGGCAGCGGTAGGCCCGATACCGGGATCAGCTTCAGGTTCACGGCAATATTGGCCGCGCTTTGGAAGAACAGGAGGATCGCCACGCCGTAGGAGATCATAGCACCCGACAGATCGCGCGCCTTTTGCGCGGCGCGGATGCAGCGCCAGATAATGAACGACTCGATGATCACCAGCAGGATCGCGCCCACCATCCCGAACTCCTCCGCCGTCACCGAGAAGATGAAGTCGGTGTGACGGACTTTCATGAAGCGCAGCTGGGTCTGCGTTCCGTGCCCGTAGCCCTCACCGAAGAGTCCGCCCGAACCGATTGCGATCAGTGCCTGGGTCACGTTGTAGGTTGCGCCTGTCCTGGCCTGCGGGTTGGGCAGCACGAAGTTGATCACACGCGCCTGCTGATAGGGCTGCAGGAACGGGAAGGCCACCGCCGCGACCACCACCGCCGCCAGGCCCATCACCAGGATCTGCCGCACCGGAATGCCGTTCATCCAAACCATCGCCACCCAGATGAACATCGTCACGATTACGTTCGACAGGTTGGGTTGCAGCAGGATCCAGATCACCAGGCCCCAGACCCACGCTAGGCTCTTCACGAGCCAGCGCAGGTCCTTCACATCATTTTGACTCTTCTCGAAGTAACGGGACAGCGTCAGGATCACGACGATCTTGGCGAACTCCGTCGGTTGCACGAACAGCACACCGACCTGGAACCACCGCTGCGCACCGAAGGCCGCCTGGCCCAGGCCCGAGAGCGAGATCAGCAGGGCCATCATGACGATGTAAATGGGCCAGTGGATCGAAAGCCAGTAGTGGTAGTCGATGCTCGCCAGGAAGACGATCACGATCGCGCCGGCGATCGCAAAGTAAGCCTGGCGGCTGTCATAACCGGCCAGGTTCTCGTTTCCGGCGATCGCCGAGCGGATCATCATCGCGCCAAAGGCGCTGGCCAGCACCACGGCGCCGAACAGGAGGAAGTCGAAGTTACGCCACGAAAGCCCGCGCATCGCCTACTCCGCGCGTCGGCGAGTTACGCTCCGCAATGGAATGTCTGCCACGAGTCGCTGCGATCGCCCATCGTGTTCAACGGCGATCTGCACCGCGTCCGAATCGAAGTCCACATGCCGGGCGATGACTTGCAGGATCTCGTCCTTCAGCGTGTTCAACTCGGCCGGAGTCAGGTCGGTCCGGTCATGGATTAGGACGAGTTGCAGCCGTTCTTTGGCGCTCTGCGCGCGCTGCGTTTGCGGTCAAACCAGCCCATCAGCGCCTCCCTGTCATCTTCTGCAGGCGGTCCCAGATGCCCGCTTGTTTTTCCACGTCCACGAACGGGACCTCCTGTCCCCGCAGCCGTTTGGCGATATTCCGGAAGGCCTGACCGGCGCGGCTCTTTGGATCCTGTACCACGGGTGTGCCCCGGTTGGAACTGACGATGACCGTCTCGTCCTCGGGGACGATCCCGATCACCGGGATCCCCAGCAGGTCCAGGACATCGTCCGGCGATAGCATGTCGTGTTGCTTGACCAGTGACGCGTTCAGGCGATTGATGATCAGCGCCGGCGAACGCTTCTCCTCCGCTTCGAGAATGCCGATCACGCGGTCTGCATCACGCACTGCTGATACCTCCGGGTTCGTCACGATCAGCACCCGATCCGCGGGCGCAATTGCATTGCGGAAACCGCGCTCGATCCCGGCGGGCGAGTCGATCAGGATGAAATCGAGGTCCGGCCGCAGGTCGTTGCAGAGGCGGGTCATGTCCGAGGGCGATACCGCAGTCTTGTCCCGCGTTTGGGCCGCGGGGATGAGGTACAGATCAGGCAAATGCTTGTCCCGGATCATCGCCTGCCTCAGCTTGCAGCGGCCCTCGATCACGTCCACAATGTCGTAAACGATGCGGTTTTCAAGGCCCATGACGACGTCAAGGTTTCGCAGCCCGATGTCGCCGTCGACGCAGGCCACCTTCAGCCCGTCCAGGGCCAGCGCCACCGCGATGTTGGCTACCGCCGTCGTTTTGCCTACCCCGCCTTTTCCCGATGCAAGCGTAATGACCTGAGCTGCCATGATTATCCTGTCCCACTGCTGGATTGCCAGGCTTCGATTACGATACCTTCTTCTCGGACAACGGCCGTCTCTGGCTTGTCGGAATCCTCAAACTCGGACCACTCCAACGACTGATCTGCGATCTCCAACCGCATAGGTGCCAGGCCCAGCGCGCAAACGCTGGCGTCCTTGTTGCCGGCCGCGCCTGCATGGACCGCGCCGCGCAGGTGACCCCAAACGATGATGCTGCCCTCTGCGATGATCTCGGCCCCGGGATTGACATCACCCAGCACCACGACCGAACCCGGATACTCGATCCGCGTTCCTGATCGCACGGTCCTTTGCACGAACAGCGCCGTGCCCTCGGGAATATTGCGGGCATCCAGGCTGGGCAGGTCCTCGGGACGCGGTTTCGACACCCGCGTCGCCAGGCCCAAAAGCTGGGCCGTCTTTTCGGTCATTGGGGATTCGCTGAGCACCGCCCACAAGGACACGCTGCGTTCGGAGAGCCGGTCGCGCAGTTCCACCATTTCGTTAACCCGAATCACCTGCGGGCCGACGTCCAAGGCCAGACGGGCCCCCCGAAAGAACGCTTGTTGGTCGTCGATCTGCGTAAGAAGAGCGCTGCTTTGCTGCTCCCATTCGCCCGGAGGCAGAGATATGAGCAGACCGTCCCGGATGCCCTTTATCCGTATTGTAGAGATAAATTCATCCATCAGAGAAGAACTTGGGCCTAATTATAGCATGCCAGACGCCTGGTACCCCCACCCGTGCCGGTCCACGTCGACCTTCCCCTGCCCGTTCCGTTCGTCCCGGGCGGCCTATCCGCCGCCTTTGGCCAGGTCGATCGACTTGAGTTCAAAGTAGGCCTGCATCACCCGTGCCACCACCGGCGCGGCCACCACGGCACCCTCGCCAGCGTTGTATTCGAAGGCCATGATGACAATTTCGGGATTCTCGTAGGGGGCAAAGGCCAGCGTCCAGCCGTGAGTGGGCCACTCACCGAACTGGCAGCGGTTCGCCTTGAGGGCCACGTCATCGCAATACTCGGCTGTCCCGGTCTTGCCAGCCACCGCTATCGGCAGCGTGAAGTTGTTCTGGAATGCGTTGTGTAGGGTTCCGCCTGGATCGGTGATGGCCAAGCGCATGCCCTGCCGCACCGCGTCCACAGTCGCGGGGCTGACAGTTTTGGTTTGCCCTGTTGGCAGGCAGTTGCCGGCAGAGCAATTGAAGACCCCGATCCTTGGATCAGTCGTGATATCCCACTTCATGTTGGGGACGAATGGCGAGACCTGGTAGCTCCCTGCCGGCAGCTGTGCGACCACCGTGCCGTCTGCAAGATTCACCCAGCCGCCAGGCGCCGTGTCACTGCCCTGGTTGGGCACCCACAGAGTGAAGTCTGCCGGGCTGAACCAGACCGTCTGGGGCTTCCCTTCCGAGTCCGTGATCTGACGTATGATGGTCGGCTGCATCAACTTGCCGGCATTCGCCATAGTCTCGCCCGACATCAGCACCTGCAGCGGCGTCGCCAGCACGTAACCCTGTCCAACTGTTGCGATGTAGGTGTCGCCGGTGGACCAGTTCTCACCCTGATTGATTCGCTTCCATTGTGGATTGGGGATCAATCCGGCCGCTTCGCCCGGCAGCTCGATCCCGGAACGCGCGCCGTAACCTAACGCCCGCGCATATTCCCCAAGCCGGAAGATGCCCAGGCCACCGTTGGGGATCTCATTCTGGAAGCCGCCGCCCAGTTTGTAGAAGCACACATTACTGGAGAATGCAATGCAGTGCAGGTAATCGATCGCCCCAAAGCCCGAGGGCCGGGTGTCGAAGATCCAGTCAACGAACGGACGGGTGTTGCCCGGTCCGCACGGTTCGTTTGGCGTGAACTGCTCGCAGATCTGCAGCTCGCCCGGCGCGTAAATTACCTGGTTCGGGCTTGAGACCACGCCCTCATTGAGCGCGCCGTTCGCGGCCGAGAGCTTGAACACGGATCCCGGCGGGTACTCGCTCTGAATCGTGTTGTTCAACAGCGGGTGGCGCGGATCCAGGCTCAGCTGATTGTAGTAGTAGGAGGGAATGATCCGGGCCATGCGGTTATTCTCGTACGTCGGCCACGAGACCATGGCCAGGGTCTCGCCCGTCTTGGGGTTCATGGCAATGACCACGCCGCTCGAAATGCGTTGCTGTCCACTGTTGCCGTAGAAGTATCGGTTCCAATAGTCGATCTCGCGGCGCAGCGAGGCCTCGGCGGCTTGCTGCAAGCGGGTGTCGATCGTCAGGGTCACGTTGTAGCCCGGGACCGCCGCGATCGGCGGTTCCAGATTCCGCAGCTCCTCGCCCGCGACGTCAACTTGTACCACCCGGGTGCCGTTCCTGCCCGCCAACACTTCTTGCAGCGAGAGCTCGATGCCCGCGTACCCAACCTTATCGCGGTTGGGGACAAAGTTTCTGTCGCGGTAGTATTGCTCGAGCACCGCCGGGATCGGCCCCAGGTAGCCGATGACGTCCGCCGTGAGCGAACCGGTCGGATAATCGCGGATCGGGTTGATCTCCACCGTCACACCCGGCCAGTCTGTGCTGTGCTCATTCACAAGCCAGGCCACGTCTTCGGTGACGTTGCACTTGATCTCGACCGGGCTGTACGGCGCCAGTGAATCTCCCAATGCCACCAACTGGGCGATGCCCGGGCCCTCCACGCAGGCCGCGAAATTCTTGGCGTCTTCCACCGTTCCGGAATTGACCGGGGTCCCGGTGAGATCCGATACCGCCCGGTAGATCCGCTGCACGTCCGCATCATCGTCGGGCAGGCTGGCCGGTGTAATCGTGACGTTGTAGGAGGCCACGTTGCGGGCCAGGATGTATCCGTTGCGGTCGTAGATGATGCCGCGCGGTGCGGCCGTGCTGATGTTACGCGTGTAGTTCTCGACCGCAAGCGCGGTCCATTCCTTGATGCCAAAGACCTGCAGAGACAGAAGTTGTCCCAGCAGCCCGAGCAGGACTAGTAGCATGACCACGATGACGACGAAGAATCGCCGCGCCCCGAACACTTGGGCGCGGGGCGATGCCCGGGAGCTCATTGCACCACCGCCTGTGGAAATACCCAATGCGCCACGTCGCGCATCATGCCGAAGAGTGGGATTGCGATCAACATGTTCAGCAGAACGCTCGGGAGCGCGACCAGCCCCAGCGCATCCGCCAGGGAGAGTGCGCTGCCTGAGAGATTTATATACAGGAAGGTTAAGAGATTCATGAGCACGGTGCCGAGGAACGTCACGCTGAACATGGCCAGCATTGGCACCTGCCATACCCGGCGTTGCAGCAGCAGGGCCATCAGCACCGTGCCGCCGTATCCCGCCAGGTAAATGAACCACGGCAGCCGGGACACCAGGCTCACCATGACGCCCGCCAGGAACGCCCATTGGAAAGCGGTCGTGACGCCCTCCTGCAGCGCCCAAGCCACGAGGATCACGATCAATAGATCCGCCTCGCCGGACAACAGCTTGAAGTGCGACACCAGCGTTGTCTGGGCGATGACGGCCAGCAAAAGGAGCGGGATCGCTATCGCGTTGCGCATCTCATGGACCCGGGGTCGGGACCAGCGGAACCGTATTGATTGCCCGGAAGTTGGTGATCACGAGGACGATCTGCAGGCGGCTGAAGTCCACCGCTGGCTGGACGGTCGCTTGCTGGAACAGTTCCGCCGGCAGCTTGCGAACGTTCACCACCTGCCCGACGATGAGGTCGGGCGGAAATCCGCCGCCCAGCCCCGAGGTCAGGATAAGGTCTCCGGGCTCAATGGTCGCGTCCTGCGAGATCAGGTCCAGCGAAATGTCTCCGGTGACCGATCCGACGAGCATAGCGTCCGTATTTGCGTTCTTAAGGTGCACGTTGACGGATGAAGACCCGTCCGTGATGAGCTGCACCCGGGCCGCGTCCGCGATGACTGCATCGATCCGTCCGGCCAAGCCCTCGTTCGTGACCACGGGCATGCCGCGCTCGATGCCATCGTTGGATCCGCGATTGATGATGACGTAGTGCAGGAAGGGACTTGGATCGCGCCCGATGACGGAGGCGGCCTTGTAGCTGCTTTCCGGGTTCGCCCGCGAGAAGTCCACGAGCGCGGCCAGAATCTCGGTCTCGTTCACGCGCTGCTGCAGGTTGATGACCTGCGTCTGCAGTTGCGAGACCCGGGCTTGGAGCTCGGCATTCTGCGTCCGCAGAGCGATCAGGTCGGTCGGGGCGGCCAGGAATTCCTGAATGGCCTGGGAGCGAGTGGAAAACCAATCCTCCACGTCCACCAATCCTCCCGTGACAAGACCACTCGCGGCTCGGAAATATCCTCCGAACGCCAACAGCAGGACGCCGGCCACCACCAGAAAGGTGATAGTCGTTTGCAGTGTGCGGGAAAAGGTGTCTCTCATAGGCAGTGGACCCTGTCAAAACCGGTTCCGCCGGGTACCCGCGCGGCATAACTTCGCGGCCTGCGGCGCGACGGGAGTATTCAGCTGCATTGCGCGTGGGGAAATGCCCGCAGACACTGGACCGCCCAACGCCCTCGGCTGTCCGGTAAACCTACGACACTCGATGCCGAGTGCTGCCTCGCTCCAAACCAACCAGGTACCGGCTAAGATTGTCGAAATCCTCGTAGATCGCCGCCGCTCCGCGCGCCACGCAGGTCAGGGGATCCTCCGCCACCCAGACTCGCAGCTTCAATTCGTCGGTCAACCGATCGGCCAGACCCTGCAAAAGCGCACCGCCACCTGCCAGGCAGATGCCGATGTCCATCAGGTCCGCCACGATCTCCGGCGGGATCTCATCCAGCGCGTCGCGGACCGTGTCAATAATGACCTGCACGGATCCCGCTAACGCTTCACGTATTTCCACCGACGAGACTTCCACCGTCTCTGGGAGTCCCGTTACCAAGTTTCGTCCCCTAACGTCAATCGTCTTCTCGGGCTGCAAGGAATAGGCGGAACCGATTCTCCACTTAATCTGTTCTGCGACACCCTCACCGATCAACAGGCTGTACTTCGTGCGCAGGTATTGGACGATGTCCTGATCCATCTCGTCGCCGGCTACACGCAAGGAGCGTGAGGCCACAACACCCCCCATCGTAAGCACCGCGACTTCGGTCGTCCCACCTCCGATGTCGACCACCATCGAGCCCCGCACCTCGTTGATCGGCAGCCCGGCTCCCAGCGCGGCGGCGATCGGCTCTTCGATCAGCATCGCCTGCCGGGCGCCCGAGGCCATCACCGCATCGTACACGGCCCGCTTCTCCACCTCGGTCACGCCGGTCGGAATCCCGACGACAACCCGCGGTCGCGGCAGAGGCACCACGCTTTGTTCGTGGACTTTGCCGATAAAGTACTCAAGCATCACCTGCGTTACGTCGAACTCGGAGATCACTCCGTCCCGTACCGGCCGCACGACAACTACGTTGCCGGGCGTGCGACCGACCATTTCCTTGGCTTCAAGACCGATCGCCAGGGGCAGGCGTGAGCGTTTGTCGATAGTCACCCAGGATGGCTCATTAATAACTATGCCCTTACCGCGCACGTGGACCAGAGTATTGGAGGTGCCCAGATCGATGGCGATGTCTAAGGAGAACAGGCCTAGCAGCCAGTTCATCAGGTTGAAGGCCAAGTGAGGGGCTCCTGGACGGTATTGTGTGCAAACCTAGGGCTTGCCCACGAAATTATAACATACGGACTTCCGGCTTCGTGTATCCTCCAGAGCAGGAATGGGTTAAAGTTACAGGGAAGACGCACTTTGGTCGGAGGGACCATGCCGCAAATCGCATTTGTAACCGACAGCACCGCATACATTCCGAATACATTGGTCAAGGACTACGGCATCTCTGTTGTACCGCAGGTCTTGGTTTGGGGAGGCGAGACCTTCCTCGATGGAGTCGATATCCAGCCGGATGAGTTCTACACGCGGCTAAAGACCGCCAAGGTCATGCCCACGACGTCGCAGGTCCCCGTGCCGGAGATGCTGAAGGTTTTTCAGGAACTGACCGCCAAAGGTCTGCACGTGATGGGCATCTTCCTCTCGGCGAAGCTGTCCGGTACCATGCAATCCGCCCTGCAGGCGCGCGATGCACTGGCTGCCGTGGCCGACAGGATCACGATAGTCGATAGCAACGCCACGGCAATGGCCCTGGGTTTCCAGGTGCTCGCCGCGGCGCGGGCGGCGCGCGACGGCGCCAGCGTGCAGGACTGCAAGGCACTGGTCGAGAAGAGTCGGGATTATGTGGGGGTCTATTTTGCCGTCGACACGCTCGAATTCCTGCATCGCGGCGGGCGCATTGGCGGAGGGCAGCGCTTCATCGGCTCGGCCCTGAACTTGAAGCCGATCCTGGCGCTGAAGGACGGTCAGATCGAAGCCGAAGACCGGGTCCGCACCAAGGCCAAGGCTCTCGATCGGATTTTGCAGCTTGTCAAGGAAGACGTGGCCGGGAAGACCAGGATCCGGCTTGCAAGCGTGCATGCCAACGCAGAGGCGGAGGCCAGAGCCCTGCTCGACCGTGCCAGTCAGGAGTTGGGCGCGGTCGAGAGCGTGCTTTCGTCCGTTAGTCCCGTGGTGGGCGCGCACACCGGACCGGGCACGATTGGCCTGGTCTTCATGACCGACCTGTGAGCCTTCGCCCAATAGGCAACGGTATAATCGTTGCATGAACCGTCCCGAACCGCTGACCATCGGAATTGCAGGTGGTTCAGGGTCAGGTAAGACGACCGTTGCGCAGGAGATCCTGGGTCGGGTTGGTCCCGATAGGATCGCATTCATCCAGCACGAACTCATACTACAAAGATCTCAGCGGTCTGCCGCCAAATCAGCGCGCGGATCTCAATTTCGACCACCCGAATTCCCTCGAGACTGACCTCCTGATCGAACACATTCGCGGTCTCCAGGCGGGACAGTCCGTCCAGGTCCCAATCTACGATTTTTCTACGCACAGTCGCACCGACCGGACCTTCACGGTGGCGGCGCACCGCGTCATCCTGGTCGAAGGCATCCTCATATTCGTGGAGGCGGCCCTGCGTGAGCTGTTCGACATCAAGGTGTTTGTGGACACCGACCCCGATATCCGCTTCATCCGCCGGCTGCAGCGCGACCTCTCCGAGCGCGGTCGGACGACCGAGTCGGTCATCAAGCAATACCAGGCCACCGTCCGGCCGATGCACCTCGAGTTCGTCGAGCCATCCAAGCGCTACGCCGATATCATCATTCCCGAAGGCGGCTTCAATACGGCCGCTTTGGATATGCTCGCGGCCCGGATCCAGACGCTCCTGGCCTAGACCAAATCGAAGAAGGAGAAAGTCGCGATGCAATGGAGTTCGCCGCCTGCTATGCAGATCGATCCCAAGAAGCACTATCGGGCCAAGGTTGAGACGGACAAGGCCAACATCGTCCTTGATCTCTTTGCGGACAAAGTCCCCAACACGGTGAACAACTTCGTGTTCCTGGCCCGTCAGGGTTTCTATGACGGGACCATGTTCCACCGCGTCATCAAAGACTTCATGGTCCAAGGCGGCGATCCGACCGGCACTGGCACGGGTGGACCGGGCTACCGATTCAAAGACGAGTTCCACTCCTCCCTTCGGCACGACAAGCCCGGGCGCCTCTCGATGGCGAACGCCGGTCCGAACACCAACGGTTCGCAATTCTTCATTACCCATGTGCCCACACCCTGGCTCGACCAGAAGCACAGCGTATTCGGCCAGGTGGTCGAGGGCATGGACGTCGTCAACTCCATCCCCGCCCGCGACCCGGGTCGCCCCGGCGCGCCCGCCGTCAAGATTTTCAAGCTCACGATCGAAGAACTCGTACCCGAAGCTTAATGTCTCGGGCAACACCGGCCCCGCCAAAGCTCAACAAGGCCCCGAGCTGGCGTCAGACGGCGCTTCGAGTCCTTGTGCTGCTGGCCGTCATCGGCCTCAGCGTCTTCATCTTCATGATCCGGACCGAAGCCCGCAAGCTTGCCGTCTACGGCTACCCCGGCATCTTCCTGATCTCGATCCTCGCCAACGCGACCTTGCTCCTCCCGGCACCCGGCGTAGCCTTCGTCTTCGCGATGGGCAGCGTGTTCAATCCCGCCGCAGTGGCGGTCGCAGCCGGCGCGGGCGCGACCATTGGCGAGCTTTCCGGGTACCTGGCTGGTTTCAGCGGTCAGCCGGTAGTGGAGCGCCTGCAGCTTTATCAGCGGATCCACACCTGGATGCAGCGCTACGGTGCATGGACGGTCCTGGTGCTTGCCGCGATTCCCAATCCCTTTTTTGATCTGGCCGGCATGGCCGCTGGCGCCCTCAAGATGCCCATTTGGCAGTTTCTCATCTGGTGCCTCCTCGGGAAGATCATCAAGATGCTGTTCTTTGCGTATACCGGTGCGTACTCAATTCCGTGGCTCGTCAACTTCGTGCCCTGACACAACCCGGAGGACAGGATGTCTGATTATCGGATATTGGATCAGTACTTGGAGTCTCATCTGGACCAGAGCATCGCCGAGCTGTCGCGCCTGGTCGCGCAGCCCAGCGTGGGCGCTCAGAACCTGGGCTTGAAGGAGTGCGCCGCGCTGGTTGCAGATATGCTGCGCAAGCGCGGCTTCGACGTCAAGATTATGGACACCAAGGGCGCGCCTGTTGTGTTTGGCCAGCGCTCCGGCAGATCGAAGAAGACCGTTCTCATCTACAACCACTATGACGTGCAGCCTCCGGAGCCGCTGGAGTTATGGGAGTCCCCGCCCTTCGAGCCTTCCCTTCGGGACGGCAAGCTGTATGGTCGCGGTGTGAGCGATGACAAGTCTCACATAACCGCCCGCCTTCACGCCCTGGATGCACTCCTGGCAGCCGACGGAGAGCTTCCCTGCGGCGTCAAGTTCATCATTGAAGGCGAAGAGGAGACCGCCAGCGTAAACCTCTTTGAGTTCATCCACAACAATGCGGACCTGCTGAAAGCCGACGCGTGCATCTGGGAGTTTGGCTCTGTGGACCATCGCGATGTTCCCATCGAATACCTGGGCCTGCGCGGGATATGCTACGTCGAACTCAGTGTCGAGACTGCTTCGACCGATGTCCACTCCGGGCTCGGTGGCTCGATCTTCCCCAATGCTGCCTGGAGGTTGGTCTGGGCATTGAACACGCTCAAGGGACCGGATGAGAGGATCCTCATCCCGGGCTTCTACGACGCCGTTCGCCCTCCCTCAGAACGCGACCGCGAGCTGATGGCTGCCCTGCCCGAGATCGCCGGGGAATACAAGGCGCGCTTTGGCGTGCAGCACTTTCTTAAGGGACTGACCGGCGGGGTCGAACTTCGGGTCGAAGAGGTCTTCTCCCCCACCTGCACCATCTGCGGGCTTACATCGGGCTACCAGGGGCCGGGTTCCAAGACCGTTCTGCCCGCACGTGCCTGTGCCAAGGTCGACTTCCGTCTCGTTCCCGATCAGGATCCGGATGACATACTGAAGAAGCTCCGCGCACATCTCGACCGGCAGGGCTTCTCAGATATCCAGATCACCGACCTCGGAGGCGATCCCCCCGCACGGACTGACCCTGACGATCCCTTCATCCAACTGGTCGCACACACGGCCGAGGAGGTCTACCAGACCCCCATGCAGCTCGTCCCGTTGATCGGCGGCTCAGGCCCCAGCTACCCGTTCGTTCATGATCTCCACTTGCCGGTCGCCACGGCAGGACTCGGTCATCCCGACACCCGCGCGCACGCGCCCAACGAGAACATCCGCCTGGACTTGTACCTCAAGCACGCCCGTCACATGGTGCGGATACTCAGCGAGTTCGCAAAGTAAGGCTGGGTTGTTTGCTGGGGGCTTGGCTGCAGCTCAGCTGGGTTTCCGCCGAGGCCGCCTCTCGCGGCTCTGCCCGCCCCGAGGCGATTGATTTGGCCGCCGAGTGTCCGTCCTGTGACGGTTGGTGGTACGTGCTTTGCCCCGCGGGCGCACGGTCGGTGAGATCGGCCTGGCCTTCCCCTTCAGTTCGTCGATCTCCCGATCGGTCAGATATCGCCATTCGCCCGCCCTCAGCCGCCCCAAGATGAGCGTACCGATCCGGACGCGCACGATGCGGACAATGGGCAAACCGAGCTGCGCGGCCACCTCGCGGATCTGGCGCTTCCGGCCTTCACCCATGGTAACCCTAAGCCAGGCTCCCTTCCCCGCCTCAGCCTCAGGCGTGACCTTTGCCGCGGCCGTGCGGTAGCCATCCTCAAGCACCACGCCGCGCCTCCAGGTACTCAACTGCTCGGCATCGGGCCGGCGCGCGACCAGCACGCGGTATTCCTTCTCATGCCCGTAGCGGGGATGTGTCAGTCGATTCGTCAGCTCCCCATCGTTCGTCATCAGCACGAGGCCCTCACTGTCCCAGTCCAGCCGGCCAACCGGATAGAGACGACCAAGCGCTGGGATCAGGTCTCGGACGGTCGTGCGCCCGACCTCGTCCTCCGCCGAAGAGATCACATTGCGCGGTTTGTACAGGGCAATGTAGGTGAGCTTCTCTGGCGCGGCGATGAGTTTCCCGTCGACGGAGATCGCCTCGCGGGTGCGATCAGCCTGCTGTCCGAGTATCGCCACCTGGCCGTTGATCCTCACGCGCCCCGCTTTGATGAACTCCTCGCATGCGCGCCGCGAGCCGTAACCGGCCTGTGCCAGGATCTTTTGAAGTCGCTCAGCCATGCGATCCTTTCCGGAGGAGCACCCCTCTAGCCCTTTAACACTTCGTCGTGCGCAACGCCCGAACTCGGGTATCTCGACTGACGGCAGGTCCTCGATCGAATTCAAGCCTAGCAGTTGCAGAAACTCCGGGGTGGTCACGTACAGGATCGGGCGGCCCGGGCCTTGCGCCCGGCCGGCCTCATAGATCAGACCCTTGGCCAGCAGCCCCTTCAGCATGCTGTCCGAGTTCACCCCCCGCACGGAATCGATCTGCGGATGCGTGATCGGCTGTTGATACGCGATGATAGCCAGCGTCTCGAGGGCAGGCCGGCTCAAGTGCCCGCGGGTTTCGAGGCCCAGGAATTTCTCGATGCTCTCTGCCAGTACCGGAGCCGTCGTCAGCTGGAAGCGACCACCGTGTCGCTGCAGTCTCAAGCCCCGAGCCTCCAGAGTCATCTCGAGTTCCCTCATTCCCGCCTCGATCAGGGATGGGCTGACCTGGAGTGCCTCCGCAAGGTCGCCCGGTGAAACCGGTTCAGCGGCCACGAACAGCAAGCCCTCGATCTGTGCAGATAGCGGCAGTTCGCGGTCGGAATTTTCGCCCATGCTATAATAACCTTGACATGTACCCTACTGCGCCGCGCCAGCGTATTGACGAGGGGCAGTCATCGAACGCACGGCCGTCCGCAATTCAGATCGATCCACGAATCTCGGGAACTCAGTCTGACGCCGTAACGGCATCCGCATGTATCGTCGCGCCCTGATCGCCCTGTCCGCACTTACCTCTGCAAGCCTTGCCTGTTCGATCTTTCTCGGTGGCCCGGCCTACCCAGATCCTCCCGTCCCCATTTCGACCGAGGCTGCGACCGGACTTCAGTCAGCGTTCCAAGATGCCATGCAGAACGCGGCGCAGACGGGAACCTTGACCGTCGAGCTTACCGAGAGCGAGTTGACCTCATTCCTGCAATCCAAGCTTTCTGAGCAAGCCGACCCGCCCATCACTCAACCCCAGGTCACACTGCGCGACGGCGCCCTGAAGGTTTTCGGCACCACGCAGACGGGGATCTTCGTGGCGAACGTAAGCCTCACCGCCCAGTTCAGCGTCGATCAGAATGGCCAGCCCCAGATCACTATCACCCAGGCGGAATACGGACCGTTCCCGGCACCCTCTGAACTCACAGATGCCCTGGGCTCTCTTCTTCGTGAATCACTTACGGGCTCGTTTGGGCCGGCAGCGCTGGGCTTCCGTCTGGAGAAAATCACCGTTGCAGACGGCAAGCTGACATTGACAGGCCGCATTAAGTAGGTCGGATTATACCAGTGGCAATCATTGCGGCGCATCGGGCGTCCCACCTCAGACTCCTTCTCAGCCTAGTGCTGATCTCTAGCGCCTCACTTCTCTCTGGCTGCGAGCTTTCCCAGACCGGCCGGGCGGAGATCACGGTCACGATCGCTACGGACGGCAAGAGTTGAACAAGTGAGCGTTCCGGCTGGCAGCACGGTTGCCATGGCGCTCCAGCGCGCCGGCCTCACCACCGGCAGCCTCGACCGCTCGGATCCGCCGTTCTATGCGGTTCTGAGCACCGGCGATTTCATCAAGCTGACCCGGGTCGAGGAGAGATTCCCGGACTGAGATCCAGACCATTCCCTTTGAACGCCAAACCGTTCGCAATGAGTCACTTCCCGAGGGACAGCAGCGCCTCGTCCAGGCCGGCGCCAACGGCGAACAAGAGCTCACCTATCGCACGGTGCTTGAGGACGGTGTGCAGACCAGCGAGAGCGTGGTGAAGACCGTCACCCTTAAGCAAGCGGTTCCCGAGATCGTCATGGTCGGCGCACAGTCTTCGTTCGCGCCGCTGCCCATGCCGGGCACGCTCGCCTACCTGGCCGCCGGCAACGCCTGGGTGATGGATACCTCGACCGCCAACCGTCGCCTGCTTGTCAACACCGGGGATCTCGACGGCCGCGTGTTCGTCCTCTCGCCCGACGGCAGCAAGCTGCTCTTCAGCCGCAAGTCGAGCAAGCCTGCCGATCAACAGATCAACACATTGTGGGTTGTCAGCACCACCGCTCCGAACCCCAGTCCCATCTCGCTCAATGCTACCAACGTGGTTCACTTCGCAGCCTGGTATCCCGGTTCGTCCACGGCCATCGCCTACTCCACGGTGGAGCCGCGCGGCAATGCGCCTGGTTGGCAGGCCAACAATGACCTGTTCAGGCTCACGATCGGCGGCCAACCCCAGAGGATCCTGGATGCGCGCAGCGGCGGCATCTACGGCTGGTGGGGCATGTCGTTCGCCTTCTCGCCGGATGGACACCTGGCGTATGCACAGCCAGATAGTATCGGCTTTGTGAGCCAGGCCGGTGGATATCTTGCGCCCTTGATCGAGATTACACCGCTGCAGACGCACAGCGACTGGGCTTGGACGCCCGGCATGGCCTGGGGCGGCGATGGCCAGACCTTCTACTACCTGGATCACGTTCCAGCCTCCCCGCCGGTAACCGACGAAGAATCGCCATTCTTCGATCTGAAAGCTGCCTCGCTGGTCAACGATGCCACCGTTGATCTTGCCCCACAAGTCGGTATGTGGGCATATCCTGCCGCTTCAGCGGTACGGGTGAACGGCCAGGAGAAGGCCTATCAGGTCGCCTTCCTCCAGGCGATCTTTCCTGATCAGAGCGAGACCAGCCGCTACCGCCTCGTGGTGATGGACCGCGACGGGTCGAATTCGACGGGTGCTCTTTCCCTCGGCCGATCTGCCTGGCTTGGGTCCGCAGACTCCGACTTGGGCGCCCAATCCCATCCCGGGCCAGTCCGGTGACTTCGTAGGCGTCGTCTACCAGGGCAACCTCTGGCTGATCGATAGTGGCGGCGGTCAGGCCTACCAGGTGACAGGCGATGGACTGATCTCGGAGATCGACTGGAAATAGGGGTGGCATTGAGCTGTCATCATTGAGGACCCATGCGAATCCTGATAACCGGCGCTGCTGGATTTCTCGGCTCCCACCTCTGCGATCGCTTGATCGCAGACGGCCATCACGTTGTCGGAATGGACAATTTCATAACGGGCAGCCCCGACAATATCGCCCATCTGATGGGCAATGAGCGCTTCACGTTCTTCAAGCACGACGTCTCCAACTACATTTTTGTCCCTGGAAAGATCGACGCGGTCTTGCACTTTGCCTCGCCGGCTAGCCCCAATCCCCTGTCGCCCAATGCCTACTTCAACCTGCCGATCCAGACCATGAAGGCCGGCGCCCTCGGGACTCACAACACGCTCGGCGTCGCCAAGGCTCAAGGCGCCCGCTTCCTGCTGGCTTCGACCAGTGAGATCTATGGTGACCCATTGGTTCATCCTCAGACCGAGACCTATGCAGGCAATGTCGATCCCATCGGGCCGCGGGCAGTCTACGACGAGGCCAAGCGCTTCGCTGAGTCGCTGACCATGGCGTATCACCGCCAGCATGGGGTCGACACACGCATCGTCCGCATCTTCAACACCTACGGGCCGCGCATGGACCTGCACGACGGCCGGGCGCTGCCCAACCTGCTCAGCCAGGCTCTGCTCGGTCAGCCTCTCACCGTTTATGGCAACGGGCAGCAGACGCGCTCGTTCTGCTACGTCGATGACCTGGTGGACGGCGTCGTCCGACTCCTGATGTCCGACGAACACCTGCCCGTGAACATCGGCAATCCGCAAGAGATGACCCTGGTCGAATTCGCCGAGACCATCAACCGCATCGTCGGCAACAAGGCAGGCATCACCTTCGTCCCCGACGCACGCAGCACACGCGATCCCCAGCGGCGCCAGCCGGACATCACCCGCGCCCGGACTCGTCTCGGTTGGGAGCCGAAGTTCAGCCTGGAGCAGGGCCTCGGGCTTACAATCCCCTACTTCAAAGGGAAACTAACCCCGGCATGACCGTGATTCTCACTAGTCCCGTCGAGCGGACCCGTTTTCTAAAGTTCATGGCCGTCGGCGCTTTCGGCGCTGTGGTCGATTTTGGTGTCGCCAACCTGCTGACTCATTTTCTGAACTTTGTCCTCGTCCTGGCCGGCACGATCTCCTTCACCTTCGCGGTCCTGAGCAATTTCATCTGGAACCGCTACTGGACCTACCCTGAGTCCCGCTCGCGCCCGTTGCCCCACCAGCTCGGGATGTTCGCCCTGGTGAACGTGGCCGGCGTTGCGATTCGCATCCCGATCCTGCATTTCCTGGAGACGCCGCTCCGCGACTTTGTTTCTGCCAACGGCATTCTCACCACACTCACGCCGGAGTTCGTTGCCCGTAACCTGACCCTGGCCGTGGCGGTCGGGATCGTGATGCTCTGGAACTTCTTCGTCAATCGATATTGGACATATAATGATGTCGATTGATCGGGAGGCTCGAAATGACGATCGTTCCCATCTATGACTCGAAGGGGGAGACTGATGCGTTCCTCGAGTATCCGTACCTCTTCAACCCGCTGGGTGAATGGATTGGCTTCGTCACGGCCAAGCGTCGGGTCTATTCAGTCCTCGGAGCCTATGTCGGCTATCTGAGCAACGAGCCGCGCATCCTGCGTAAGCGGGCCACCTCGACCCTTACGCCGCACGCGGAAGTCCCCCCGGTCCCGGGCAAGTTTGTCCCGCCGGCGACCGTTCCCCTCGCGCCCCTCATGCCCGAGCTCACCCACAGCATTATCGATGTCCTGCTCGAAGAACCGGAGCGTTTGCACACGGCGGACCTCGGCGAATTGCGCAAGGATATCGATTGACCCGTTCCGCCCTCGCTTCGTCGATGGAGCGCGACGACGAGTTCCCCGGGCCCCATCCCGCAGCTCGATTCCTAAGCCAGCCCCTTGACTTAAGCCAGACACGAAGGAGCCCTGCCGATGCCGCCTTCTCTCTCGCCCAAGACGGTCGCCGAATCCCGCATTAGCATCGCGCAACTCATGCAGCCCGAGCACGCCAACAATCTCGGGAACGTTCACGGGGGTTGGATCATGAAGCTGGTCGACGATGCCGGCGCCTTGGCATGCATGCGTCACGCTCAACGCCGAGTGGTCACGGTCGCGATTGACTCCATGGTCTTTCGCCGCCCGATCCGCATCGGGGACCTGGTGCAGCTTACGGCCGAGGTCACACACGCGGGCCACACGTCCATCGAGGTCGAGGTTCACGTGGATGCCGAGAATCCGATCTCCGGCGAGAAGACCCACACGAATACCGCCTACCTCGTGTACGTCGCGCTGGACGATGAAGGCAAGCCCGTCTCGGTCCCGCCGCTCATCGCCGAGACCGATGAAGAGCGGCACCGGGAGCGCGAGGCGTATGCGTGCCAAGCCCGGCGCCTCGCCGCGCGCAAATGAGCAGCCTGCGCCGCCTTGTCGGAAAACCGATCCTGCTCCTCCTGGCCGCCCTGTTGGTGGCTGGCCTGCTCCAATTTCGGGATTACGGTCTGACTTGGGACGAGCCGCTGTTCTATGGCTACGCGGACGCCCTCGGCTATGCCTACACACCCGCCAATTGGGTAAGCGGGCATTTTGACCTCAACCTTTCGTATGGTCCCAGCGCCACCGATCACAAGACCCGCGGGCCAGCCTATCTGCTCGTTGCCCGCGAGCCGGTCTACTTCCTTGAACTGTTCGGCCTCGACACCGCTTCTGCCTGGCACTTCGTCAACTTCCTGACATTCCTGGTTGGCGTCTACTTCGTCTACAGGTTGTGTGCCCTCTTCGTCCGCGACCTGACGGCGGTCGCGGCGGCAGCCTTCTTCGCCCTCCAGCCAATGCTCTGGGGCCACGCCTTCATCAATCCCAAGGACATGCCGTTCCTGGTCTTCTTGACCGGCGCGGTCTGGTTGGGATTCCGCATGGCGGATCGGTTGATCCGGGACGGGTCCCGCTCGCGTCTCGCCCAAGCCGCCGAAGTCCTGCTGCCCGCCGTCTTCTTGGGGGTCGCGACCTCGAATTGAGTCCTGGGACCCTTGGCGGGCCTGCTGGTCGTGATCTATTTCCTTGCCGGGCGCCCCGGCCGTCGCCTGCTTCCCTGGATCGTTTTGTACGCCGTGGTCGCCGCTCCAGTCATGCTGGTGACCTGGCCTTATCTGTGGGAGAGCCCACTGCGTTTTGTGCAGGTCTTCCAGTTCATGTCCGAGAATCCAACCGTGCTCAGCGTGCTCTTCGCCGGGACCGTTTACCGCGGATATGATTTGCCGCGCCGCTACCTGCCTTTTTTCCTGGGCGCTACGCTGACCGAATTCGTCTGGCCCTTGTTCCTGGTCGGCATCCTGAGTGCCGGTTGGATGCGGCACAACGTGCCCCGTCGTCTGATCGCCGCCGGGCTGATGCTTGCGTGGTTTGCGGTCCCACTGCTGTACGCGGTCGCCGCGCGTCCGCCCCTCTATGACGGCATGCGTCACTTCCTCTTCATCCTGCCGCCCGTCTTCGCCTTCGTCGCCATCGCGCTCGGATTTCCTTTTCCTGAAGATCGGAAACCGGTTGGCCAATACAGCACTTGCTGCCGTCCTCCTTGCGCCAGGCGTCTTCGGCATCATCCAGCTCCATCCATATGAGTACACCTACTTCAACACCTTCGTCGGGGGGACAGGCGGTGCCTTTCGGCATTATGAAACCGACTACTGGCTGACCTGCTACCGCGAGGCGGTCCTGCAGTTGGATGCCACTGTCACCAGCCCGGTGTCGCTGTACGTGCACCGCGAGCCCGAGGTCGCTCAACCTTACGCCGCCGCGAATGTGTCCGTTCACGATCAACGCGGGGCGGCCGGCCAAATTCAGTCTGGGGATTACGTCCTGGTCAACACTCGTACAAACGAGGACCGGGATACCTTTCGGGACGCGCCCGCGATTCTTTCCGTGGGACGTGCCGGCGCAACCTTCTGCATGATCAAGAGGATCCCATGACAAGTCACCGAGAGCGGGTTATCGCTTGTTTGGCCGGCGAACCGACCGATGGGGTACCCGTGGCCTTGTGGCGCCACTTCCCGGTCGATGATCAGGATCCGCAGGCGCTGGCCGCCGCCCACTTGGCGTTTCAACGCCAGTATGATTTCGATTTCGTAAAGGTCACACCGGCTTCCTCCTTCTGTCTCTAAGGATTGGGGTGTGCAGGATGTCTGGCAAGGCGATCCGGAAGGCACTCGGCGCTATACGAAGACGGTGATTTCGAAGCCGTCCGACTGGAGGGCCCTGCCGCAGCTGGATGCTTCAGCCCCTCATCTCGCCGCCCAGCTGATCTGTTTGCGCCGCATTCGGGAGGAGCTCGGGGCAGAAACCCCGGTCCTGCAGACCGTTTTCAGTCCCTTGGCTCAGGCTAAGCACCTGTCAGGTGAGCAGATGCTCCTGAATCATATGCGCACCTCTCCCGCACTCCTCAGCGCAGGCCTTGCGACGATCGCGGCGTCGACAAAAGCCTTCATCGACGCCGCCAAGCAAGCCGGGATTGACGGCATCTTCTTTGCTGTCCAGCATGCCCGGTCTGCCCTGCTGTCGCCAGCCGAATTCAGCCGCTTTGGCCGCGAATTCGACTTGGATGTCCTGGCTGCGGCCAGCGGACTTTGGTTCAACCTGCTTCACCTCCACGGCGAGGGCGTGTATTTCGAAGCGGTTTCCGACTATCCCGTTCAGGCGATCAACTGGCACGATCGCGAACTCCTCCCTCGCTGGCCGTCGCCCGCGATACGTTCCACGGCGCCCTATGCGGGGGCCTTGGTCGGGACACGCTCGTCTACCGGACCCAGGCGGACATCCAGGAGGAGGCCGCGGATGCCATTAAGCAGGTCAAACGTCGCGGCTTGATCTTGAGCACAGGCTGCGTCGTGCCGATCATAGCCCCGCACGGGAATTCGATGGCGGCGCGGGCGGCGGGGGCTTGACCCGCGCCGACCGCCAGAATGCCAGCATGAGTCTGCGCGTCATCTCGGGCACCGCCAAGGGACGCAAACTGCTGTCCGTCAAAGGGGATCTCACGCGACCCGTAACCGACCGCGTCAAGGAATCCCTTTTTGACATCATCGGCGCGGATGTGGTTGGGTCCAGGTGGTGGGACATGTTCGCTGGCACAGGCGCCGTGGGCATCGAGGCCCTTAGCCGCGGTGCAGCCTTTGCCCGCTTCACCGATCTCAATCGCGAACCCATCGAGACCATCAAGGCGAATCTGACCACTACTCGTCTCGCCTCGCTGGCTGACGTCCGGCGCGCGGACGCCTTCAAACTCATCGTCTCGACAGCCGACATGGTATTCGACTACGTGTACGTCGCCCCACCGCAGTTCAAGGAGCACTGGTCGGCCGCCCTGACCTCGCTGGATGAGAACAGCGCCTGGCTCTCAGCTGACGCCTGGGTTGTGATCCAGATCTCCCCCAGAGAACATCACAAGTTGCCCCTCAATACCCTGCAGTTAATCGACAGCCGGACCTACGGCTCGACCATGCTTGGATTCTTCTCACCAAAGGAATAGTTGGTGCTCGCCCGGATGTCCGCCCGGCTATTTCCAGGGGGCGAGGATCAGAGCGTTCTCAGCATCTGCAGCGTGGCCCAAGAAACTCAGATTCCATGCCGCAGCGATCGTCTTTGGCAGGGAGTAGAGCGTATAGGGCGTCGCGTCCTCAAAGCCGCCTTTCGCCTGTGGTGATACCAGTATCGTCGCAATTCGTCCCCCTGCCTCCGGCGGGAATCCACAGCAGGAGTGATTGCCCTGCCCTTCGTCCCACGTGATGATGATCAGGTACGGCTTGCCCTTCGCCTCGAAGGCCGGCTGAAGTACCAGCATCAGTGCCTGCAGCCATTGATCCGCGACATCCAGACCGCAATCGTGCGCATCGTTGCACAAATTCGGCGTGATGAAGACAAAGTTGGGGAGACTGCCGGCGGCAATGTCGGCATATAGCTGCCCGATCGGCACGTCATCCTGGGCGCAGCGGGGTTGATTCAGCCGGATCGACTTGAAATACATGAACGGGTTGTGCTTCACGGCGTAGTTGCCGTAGTCCGGGCCCTCATAGCAGGCGGACGGCATGTCTTCCTGGTACGCCCTCCAGGTCCGGCCGCTGGCTTCGATAAGATCCGGCAGTGTCTGGGCATCGTACAGGCACTTCGTGCAATCGAACGTGACGCCGAACGTGTCTCCCGCGATCATGGCCAGGTAATTGCCGAGGCTGGGATGGGTCACGGCATAGTGCTGTGTCAGCAGGGTATACGAGTTGGCCAGTTGGTTGAAATACGGCATCTTTGAATTGTGGATCACAGTGCCGAATTCCTTGTTCTCGAACACCACCATTGCGATGTACTCGAATGGCGGGACCGCTGACGGTACGGCCGTTGGGCTCGGGGCTGGCGCGGCTGTCGGCAAGGCGCTGGGCGTTGCCTCGACCAGAGCCGTTGTAGGCAGCGATATGGACGTGGGAACCACCGCGACGGGTGTGCTTCCCACCAAAGGCGCGCAGCCCGAAAGGCCCAACGCGACCAGAGAGAGAACATGTACGACCTTTTTGGGTTGCATTACTCGCCCTCTTTCATCCGCGCCGGATTGTCCCGCCAAGTTGGCGCCGATCGCGAACTCTTGCTACAATCATACCAAAGCAGGGTCTGCAGGAGGAGGCTGAACCATGGAGATCAAGGTTGTCCGGATCGAAAAGCCCGAATTCGATCAACTTCGTGCTCGGCCAGTCGCACTTCATCAAGACCGTGGAAGACATCCATGAGGCGCTCGTCGGCGCCGTGCCTGGCATCAAGTTCGGCCTCGCTTTCTGCGAGGGCCTCCGGCAGCTGCCTTGTGCGCTGGAGCGGCACGGATGACGCTATGCTGGACCTCGCCCGCAAGAATGCACTGGCGATCGGCGCAGGCCACTCGTTCATCCTCTTCCTGGCCGCTGGCTTCTATCCGGTGAACATCCTGAACGTGATCAAGAACGTTCCCGAGGTCGCCCAAATCTACTGCGCCACCGCCAATCCCACGGAGGTTCTCGTCGCGGAGACAGAGCTCGGACGCGGCATTCTTGGCGTGGTGGATGGGGCTTCGCCCCGCGGCGTCGAGGGCCCGGAGGACATCCTCTGGCGCAAGGACCTGTTGCGTAAGATCGGTTACAAGCTTTAGCCGGGCGCGGTGAACTCCACCTGCAAGTTGCCAGCGTCGTCGTAGTAAGAACGTGCGGCGAATGGCGGATCGCCGCGGATCATACGATAGATTCTCGCCAGTAGCACCTGCAAGTCAGCTACCGCGGGCAGCTCCCCCACTTTGTTGAAAGGGATCCACTCGGCTGTACCCTCGGCAGAGGATCTCAAGCTTCCCCCGGTAACCTCTCCGCTGAGGACGTAGAGTCCAACACCGATCTCCCCCGCGTCCACAATGACCGTCCCGCACAGCCAAAGATCGGCCTCGAGGCCGGTCTCCTCCTTGAGCTCACGCCTCGCAGACGTCAGGATGTCCTCGCCCCGGTCCACGTGCCCGCCCAGGCCGTTGTAGCGACCCGGCCATAGTTTCTTGGTCGCTGACCCCTTTAGCAGCAAGACAGATTCCCCGCTCCGCAGGAAGATCGCGGTGCGGGGAATCACTTTGTAGCGATCGGGGTTGATGCCCTGCTCAGCTTGAGACATGCTCTGTGGCCTGAGGGCTCGTCGGTCTCGCAGGCTCCCGATACAGCTTGGGTCAATCCTGAAGGTCATCCGCCAGTGCGGCGGCAGCCTCCTTGCCAAGGTAGAAAGAAATGTCCGGTTCGACCTTTACCGGGCGGACGTACTTCCCAACGAAGTCGCGCGTGCCCTGCATGCCGAGCAGCTCGAAGAGCTTGCCGAATTGCGCTTCCCACGCGGCCGCCAGCGAGGCGCGCTCTGCCTTGGGCAGTCCGTACATCTGGGGCTTGAATGCGCCGATCGCGTTCTTGCGCGATTTGTAGTAGAACTGCTCGTCAGTCATGCCGGGCTTACGGTCGGATGCCGAGTTCTTGTCCAGCCATGCGTACATTTCCCGTCGCAAGCCCTCCGGGGCTTTGTCATAGAAGATGTTCATGAAATTCGTCGCCAGATGGACCTCGATGGCCTCGTGCTCAACAAACTTGTGGAAGGCGTTCTCCGGCAGGGTTGATGCCCCATGCTGGACCGTTCCGCCGAGACCATAGTCCTTGCGAGCCACGCGTGACAGGTCCCGCAGTGTGTCGAAGTCGATCTCGACCTCGGCCAGGGTTCCATCCGGCAGCACGACGCCCCCGTGCGAGGTTCCGGTCTGGATGCTGATCTTGCTCAGCCCTCGCTTTCCCGGCATCAGCTTCCCGGCTGTTGAATTGAAGCCATCCATGAACGCCCGCAGCTCGCGCTCCGTCGAATTGTGTCCACCGACCTCGCCGATCTCACCCCCGATCGAGATCGTGACGCCGCCGGGTTCAAGTCCGCGCACGAACGCGCCGATGTCTGCCGACAGCGTGAAATTCGTCTCCTGCTGCTCCGGCACCGTGGGCTTGCTCACATCCACCAACGTCGACGTATCGATATCAATGTTGAAGAAGCCTGCTGCAACCGCCTCCGCCGCGAGGTCTTTCACGGCCTTCACCTCACTGGCCGGATCCGACCCGTATTTCTTGGCCGAGACTTGAAAGTGATCGCCCTGCAGGAACACCGGCCCGCGCCATCCTTCTGCGATCGCCGCCGCGAGGATGTTCGTGGCATATTCGGCCGGTCGCTGGGCTGTGTAGCCGATCTCCGAACGTGCGATCTCGAAGATGAACGCCCCCGCGCTCATCTTCTTTGCGACCCGCAGGACTGCCCGCGCCGCGTCGTATGAAAGGACGCGCAGGTTCAAGGCAGGCGTCGTGAACGTCAATGGGACATCGCCGCGGCCCGCGCGCCATGTATAGATCGTGGGTCGAACTTGGCAGGATGCCCATTTCGAGGGCCGCTTTGCGGACCAGGAAACGGGCCCAGCTCTGCACCTCTCCACTTCCGAGGGCGGAAGCCTCCACCAGCCGATCCACGCCGGCGCGGAACTTCTCAGCATCCTTGAGATGGACAGTCGAGCCCTCCACCGTCAGGCTATTTCCTACCATAGCCAGGACATCGCTTAGACCGGACATGTGCTCACTCCTGTCTGAAAGTTGTGCAACGCGGTCATTATACTGCCTTCCGATTCCAATACACCGCGCGGCTCGCGCGGACCGGCATAGTATAATTACTCACAACGAATCACGGGCTGGGTCGTAGATCATCGCAGGAGGCACGAATGACTGACATGTATCAGAAAGTAAGCGGCGGCATGGATCCCTTCACCAAGCTGGCTTCATACATTCCCGGCTTCGGTGGCTACGTGGAGCGTGAGAACCGGCGCGCCGCCGACAAGCTGGTCCGCGACACCGCCGCCCGGCGCTTCGATGAGCTCTGGAAGCGCCTGTCCGACCTGCAGTCCGAGCTCGTGACCGCGGGCAAGATCGAGTACGTGGACGACTTGGAGAGGGCCGGCATCCAGTTGCGCACTTTCATGGACAAGATCCGCACGGCCCCGCGCGGGTATGCAGGCTTCTTTGACTCCGTCAAGATCAACGAAAAGGAATTGGAGCAGCTCTACAACTTTGACCTGGCCTTCTTTGATCTAGGCGATCAGATCGGCCGCGGCCTCGATAACGTCGAGGCCAGCCTGGCAGACGACGCGGCCCTGCCGGCTGCGATCCGCAACGTCACGACGCTGAGCCGTCAGGCCGTGACCACATACAACAGGCGCACGGAGGCATTCACCGGCAGCGGCAAGTGACCTATCTGGTTTGCGTCCCGTACTCAAGCCCGTATTTCTTCCTCCGGACCCAGCCTGTTGTCTTGGAATGGGGGCTCTAGAGCCCCGCGCTTGACAAAATGTGGCAGCAGTACATTCAGGCGACCTCGATCGGCGACGTTCTTGAAGTCCTGGACCGGGAACGGGAGAGCGCTCGCGTCGTGGCGGGCGCAACCGATCTCATCCTGGAACTCGAGCGCGGTGTCCGCCGCGGCATCCGCACTCTCATCGACGTCACCCGCATCCCCCAGGTCGATTGGATCGAGCTGGATGGGGACGGCCTGATCCATCTCGGTCCCCTTGTTACTCACAACGATTGTGCAGCTTCCAACCTGCTGCGCGAGCAGGCCTACCCGCTGGCGCGGGCGGCTTGGGAGGTTGGCGCACCCCAGATCCGGAACCGGGGCACCGTAGCCGGCAACCTGATCACTGCCTCGCCCGCCAATGACACCATCACGCCGCTGGTCGCTCTGGACGCCACGGTCACATTGACTTCGTCCTCGGGAGAGCGCAAGGTCCCCCTCCGGGAGTTCTACACCGGTGTCCGCAAGACGGTCATGGCTGCGAACGAGATGCTGACGGACATTTCCTTCTCCGCCATGTCGGCAGACCAGCGCGGAACGTTTGTTAAGCTGGCTTTGCGCCGCGCCCAGGCGATCTCTCTCGTGAACGTTGCCATGGTCTTGATGATCCAGCGCGACGTGGTGACCTCCGCCTCCATCGCGTTTGGCGCAGTGGCCCCCACCATCATCCACGCACCGGAGGCTGAGGCTTACCTAGCGGGCAAGCCCTTGTCTGACGACGTCGTGCATGAGGCCGCCTCGCGTGCCGCCGCCGCGACCCGCCCCATCGATGACCTCCGGAGCTCGGCCAGCTACCGGCGCGAAACGGCCAGGGTCATTACCCTGCGCGGCCTGAAGTCGATCCGGGACCGGACCGAGCATGCCGGTTTCCCAGACCGGCCGATCCTCCTGCGAGGCTCTTCGCCCTCGACGAGGGATTCTGCGCGTGGACGATCGGTTGGACCGCGTGATGCCTCCACCTCACGACCCGCGGCGGCTCGTGATCTCGCTCCGATCGAGACGACCATCAACGGGATGAAGCACGTTTTCCGAACCGGCCATGAGAAGACCCTCCTGCGCTTGCTGCGAGAGGACGCCGGCCTGACGGGAACCAAGGAAGGCTGCGCGGAGGGAGAATGCGGCGCGTGCACCGTGTTCCTCGACGGCATGGCAGTGATGTCGTGCATGGTACCCGCCCCCCGCGCTCACCATGCCGAGATTGTCACCGTGGAGGGTCTGGCGGACGATGGTAAGCTGCATCCGCTGCAGCAGGCCTTCGTAGATGACGCCGCTGTGCAGTGCGGCTACTGCACGCCAGGCTTCATTATGTCGGGAGCAAAGCTCTTGGAGGAAAATCCCAATCCGACCCGTTACGACATCGAGCAGGCGCTGACAGGGAACTTGTGCCGCTGCACAGGCTACTACAAGATCATCCGGGCGGTCGAGCACGCGGCCGCCACCTCAACCTAAAGGGGGCACCATGACCAAATGGAATGTCGCTGATCGCCGCAGCAGAAGCACCGTGCCGGAGAAGACACAGATACACGCCATATGGCGCGGGATCGGTTGTCTGCTCATGCTTATCACGCCGGTTATTTCGTTCATTCTGGCGGGCGTGACTGTTAACATGGCACTGGCGCTCGGCTGGCCAATGCCATACCAGCTCCTGGGCATGCCGGTGATGCCGGACCTACTGTGGAGCTCCCCAGCGTTAGTCCCGGTCCTGGGCCTCATCCAGAGCCAGGCCAACCTGTACGCGATCCTGCTCGTGACTGTTTCGTACATCGTGCTGCTGAGCGCGGTGGTTTCGCTTGGCTACGCCATCATGTATCGAATTGTTGGCCCGAGCCGGTACGGTCCTCTGGACGCCCCGCCTCCCAAGGTCAAGGCCCGCAGCTACAGGAGATGAGCGCCGCGCCAGCGTGGGCGGCACAGCCTATGTCAGCCATCGGACGATCCTTTCCACGCACGGATGCCCTGGGAAAAGTCACGGGCAGGACCGACTATTCGGGCGATCTTTCCATGAGGGACATGCTCTTCATGAAGATCCTCATGGCCGAGCGCCCCCACGCGCGCATACGCAGCCTCGATACCAAAGCGGCCGAAACGGCGCCCGGGGTCGTTGCGGTGTTGACCGCAAGGGACGTCCCCATCAACGAGTACGGCCTGCAGATATCCGACCAGCCGGTTCTGTGCGGCCCTGGTTCGTCCAAGCCCGATAGTGACCGCGTTCGTTTCGTGGGAGACCAAGTCGCGGCCGTCGTGGCCGAAAGCGAAGCCGCCGCCGCGGCCGCGCTGCCCCTAATCCGCTTGGACTACGAGGATTTGCCTCTAGTGCTCGATCCGGAGGCGGCCATGCAGCCGGGTGCCCCATTACTACACCCGACGCGCGGTGACAGCAACATCTGCGTCCACTACAAGATCCGCAAAGGGGACGCGGAAGCCGCCATGGCCAAAGCCGACATCGTCGTCGAGGGCGTCTACCGCACGCCGGTGCAGGAGCACGCCTATTTGCAGCCGGAAGCCGGACTGGCCTACATCGACGAGGAAGGCCAAGTCACCGTCGCCTGCGCCGGCCAGTGGACTGATGCAGATCGCAAGTCCATCGCCCACGCCTTGGACCTGCCCGAGGAAAAGGTGCGTGTCGTCTATCCGGCGATCGGCGGCGCATTCGGCGGACGCGAAGACCTTTCGGTCCAGATCGTTCTGGCCCTGGCTGCGTTGAAGCTGAAGCGGCCGGTGAAGATCATCTGGAGCCGGCGGGAGTTGATCATCGGCCACGGCAAGCGCCACGGGGTGATCCTGCGGGCCAAATGGGGCGCCACGAAGGACGGCAGGCTGATCGCTGCCCAGAATGAGATCATCGGCGACGGCGGCGCCTACATGTACACATCCAACAAGGTGCTGGGAAATTCCACCATTACGTCCACGGGACCCTACTACATTCCCAATGTGAAGACCGACGTGTACGGCGTCTATACCAACAACCTTCCCGGTGCGGCGTTCCGGGGCTTCGGTGCACCGCAGGCATTGTTCATGGCCGAAGGCCAGGTGAACAAGTTGGCCGAGAAACTGGGCATGGATCCGGTCGAGTTCCGTTTGAAGAACGCTTTGCGGGACGGTCTGACGCTTGGTGTGGGCACCCCGGCGCCGGGTCCTGTGAGCGTCCCCCAAGTTATTGAGGCCGCTGCCGCGCGCTTCAACTGGAAGCCCGCTGGCTCCGCGTGAAAGGCGGCAGGCGGCTCCCCGCTGATTCGCGGCGTGGGCTTTGCGGCGGGATTTAAGAACGTGGGCTTCTCGTTCGGCTACCAGGAGAATTCCTGGGCCAAGGTGGAGATCCACGGCAAAGGTAGCATCGAGCAGGTGATCGTACACCACGCGGGAGCCGAAGTAGGCCAGGGCACGCACACCATCATGGCGCAGATGGCCGCCGAGGTGCTTCAGGTGCCACCCGAACGGGTGAGTGTGATGCCGTCCGATTCGGCGACGCAGGGCAATGCGGGCTCGTCTTCTGCCTCGCGTATGACATTCATGGCCGGCAATGCCATCAAAGGGGCAGCCGAGGCCGCGCTGAGAAAGTGGAAGGGCGAAGAGCGGCCGGCCCTCGCCGAGTTCACTTATCTCGCGCCAAAGACTACCCACTTCGACGAGGAAACCGGTTACTCTACGCCGAACTTTTCCTATGCGTACTCCGCCGAAGCCGTCGAAGTTGAGGTCGATACTGAGACCGGCCACGTCAAGGTGCTTCGGGCCGTGGTCGCCGACGACGTCGGCAAGGCAATCAACCCCGACCTGGTCCAGGGCCAGATCGAAGGCGCGGTCGTGCAGGCACAGGGCTATGCCCTCACCGAAGATGTCAAGATGAAGGACGGCCGCGTGCTGACCGATCAGCTCAGTACCTATCTGCTCCCTACCATACTCGATATCCCCGAGCAGGTTGAATTTGTCATCGTCGAGGTCGCGGAGCCGAACGGACCCTGGGGCGCGCGCGGTCTCGGTGAGATCCCATTCTTGCCGTACGTGCCGGCCGTGGCTGCGGCCATCCACGACGCCACAGGCGTGTGGATCGACGAATTCCCGTTCACGCCAGAACGCGTCCTGCGCGCCCTTGGCAAGATAGCATGAACTGGGATTTCATCTATCGGGGCGAGACAGCCTGCCTCGACGACTCCGCGCGAAGGGGCTCGGGGATTCCTTCGCACGTCTGTCGGAAGGCTACACACACTACGAGATCGGAGGAGCGAAGAACGGCCGGACTGTTGTCCTTCTGCATGGGTTCTCCGCACCGTACTTCATCTGGGACCCGACTTTCTTATCCCTCAACTCTGCTGGGTTTCGCGTCCTCCGTTATGACCTCTTCGGCCGCGGCTTCTCAGATCGACCGCACCTGCCGAATGACCTTGGGCTCTTCCTGCGACAGCTCGGCGGCCTGCTGGACGAGCTATCGATCCAGGAGGCTCATGTTTTCGGCCTCTCGATGGGCGGCGCGATTGCGGCAGCCTTTACGGTGCAGTACCCCGCTCGCGTCCGGAGTCTCGTCTTGATCGATCCGGTCGGCCCGGAGCCGGTGCCTCTGAAGCCGATGTATCGAACGCTGCTTCTGCCCGGACTAGGCGAGATGGTCTTCGCCCTGTCGGGGAGCGGTCGCATGGTCCGGGGCGTGGCCTCCGATATCTTCGGCCCCACGCCTGGAGGGGAATTCCAGAAACGCTATCGCCAGCAACTGCGCTTCAAGGGCTTCAAACGCTCCCTGCTCTTCGAGCCTGCGCCACGGGATGATCGATGGATTCCCAAAGGTGTACAAGCGGCTGGGCCAACTGGGTAAGCCTGTCCTGCTAATATGGGGACGTGACGATCCGGCGGTCCCGCTCGGACAGAGCAAGCCGCTGCTCGACCTGGTTCCGCATTGCGAGTTCCACGTGATCGACGGCTGCGAGCACACACCGCACTTCGAGAGGCCCGAGATCGTAAACCCGCTCGTCCTGGATTTCCTTCGTCGGACATGACCCGGACTCTGCGCAAGCTCTACGCTGATCACAAATACAAGCTGGCGGTCTTCCTGCTGTTGACGGTCGCCTCGGCGATCTGCGTGACGCTCGTCGTGGCGCGCATGGCATACAGTTCGACGACCGGCTATTCGGGCCTTGTCTGGAACCTGATCCTCGCCTGGATACCCTTCGTGCTCGCCTATCTCGCGTACATTCTGGCTTGGTGGCGACTCCCAATGTACCTGGTGATCCCGGGGTTTGCCTTCTTGTGGCTCATTTTCTTTCCGAACGCACCCTACATCCTGACCGACATGCAGCATCTGGGTCAGAGTGCCGGCCGAGTGCCAACTTGGTACGATGTCATTATGCTGATCTGGTTCTCTTGGACCGGCATGCTGATGGGCGTTGTCTCTTTGAACCTGATGCAGGAAATGGTCCGGCGAAGAGTTGGCCGCGCCGCTGGCTGGCTTTTCGCCCTCACCATTGCCCTGCTGAGCAGTATCGGCATCTACGTGGGCCGCTTCATACGGTTGAATAGCTGGGACCTCCTGCGGAGCCCGGGACAAGCAGCCACCAATGTGTTTGACTGGCTAGCTGATCCCAGCTTGCGATCACTGGGTTTCGTCGCCCTCTACACGCTCTTCTTCATCTTCGTGTACGTCACACTGCATGCCTTCGGTAGGATACTGCAGGAAGGCTCGGAAGGACGCTGATGCCGGCCATTGTCCTGATACGCGGCGGCGGGGACCTGGCCAGCGGGGTGGCACTCCGACTGCACCGCGCCGGCTTGGGCGTCGTCATCACCGAGCTGCCAGCGCCTCTGGCCGTCCGGCGGACGGTCGCCTTCGCGGAGGCAGTCTACGAGAAGCAGATAACGGTCGAGGGTGTGACCGCCCGCGCGGTCGGCGATCCGACCGATACGCTCAGGATTTTGAACATCCTCGGCAAGGGACAGATCCCGGTCGTGATCGATACCGAGTGCTCCTCAGCCGCCAGCCTGCATCCACTTGCCATCGTTGATGGAAGGATGACAAAGCGGCCGCCTGAAAGACTTGCGCACCAAGCCCTGGTGTATATTGGCTTGGGGCCAGGGTTCGAGGCTCCCACCAACTGCCATGCGGTCATCGAAACCGTGCGCGGTCATACGCTGGGTCGCGTCATTTGGGAAGGCGGCACCCTGGCTGATACAGCCAAGCCCGAGGGCGACGCTCAACGACTCCTGCGCTCCCCGTCGGAGGGCAAGCTCGAGTCAGAGGCCCGTATCGGTCAGCATTTTGAAGCGAGACAGCCGATCGCGGTTGTCAACGGTCAGACGATCTCGGCGCCGTTCGCGGGTGTGCTGCGCGGTCTGCTGCGACCCGGAACCTTGGCACAAGCCGGCATGAAGATCGGTGACCTGGATGCCAGGGATGACCCGCGGTTGTGCGAGCTGGTTTCCGACAAATCACTCGCGATCGGCGGCGGCGTGTTGGAGGCACTGCTGACGCGGCCGGAGGTCCGTTCCAAGCTATGGGCCTGACTCTCGCGAAGGCGCTGCGTCTATCATCCAACTACGCTGTAACGGGGCGGCTGCGGGACTCCTCGGCAACTGCATTTGTTGGAGCGGGTGGGAAGACGACCGCGATGTTCCAGCTCGCGGGCGAGCTGCCGCCGCCGGTCATCGTCACGGCTTCCACGCACCTGGCGGTATCGCAGGCAGCGCTCGCTGCCCGGCACGTCCAAGCAACGCCGGCCGACGACCTCGAGGCGATTACGCTGGGCAGTGTCACGTTGATTACTGGACGAGTGGGCGCAGATGGCCGGACCGAAGCCACGAGCGACGAGCTTCTGCGGCAACTGCACGCGTACGCAAGAGAACACCAGCTGCGGCTTCTGATCGAGGCCGATGGATCGCGGCAGAAACCGCTGAAAGCCCCCGCCCCGCACGAGCCGGCGATCCCGGGCTTCGTGGATCTGGTGGTCGTTGTGGCAGGCTTGACCGGGCTGAGCAAGCCGCTGAGCTCCGATGGGATCCACCGCAGCGACATATTCTCAAACTTGAGCGGGCTCGACGTGGGTGCGACGATAACGACGCAGGCGTTGACGCGCGTGCTCACCCACCCGGAGGGCGGGCTGAAGAACACCCCTGCCGGGGCGCGCAGGGTGGTTCTCCTCAATCAGGCGGATACTCCTGAACTGCAGGCGGCCGCGCGGGAGATGGTCCCGAACCTGCTGCCAGCATTCGGGTCAGTCATCATCGCGGCTGTAGCTCATCAGTCAGTATTTGCCGTGCACGAGCCCTCGGCCGGCATCATCTTAGCGGCGGGTGAATCCAAGCGGTTTGGAAAGCCAAAGCAGCTTCTGGAATGGCGGGGGCAGACCTTCGTCCGGGCGGCAGCCAGCACGGCCCTGTCGGCCGGACTGTCGCCGGTGATCGTTGTGACCGGAGCAGGGGCCAACGAGGTGGCCGGGGCAGTTCAAGGTCTACCGCTGACCATCGCGAGAAATGAGGACTGGCAAAGTGGACAGGCGTCGTCGATCCGCAAAGGACTGGAATCTTGCCCGGCGAACACAGGCAGCGCGGTGTTCTTGCTGGCGGACCAGCCGCAGATCCCACCGGGCGTGTTGAATGGGCTGGTCGAACTGCACGCCTCGGGACTGAGTCCGATCGTCGCGCCGCTTGTTCAGGGAAACCGACGCGGCAACCCGGTCCTGTTCGACCGAGTGACCTTCGAGGCGCTGAATAGGCTCAACGGCGATGAGGGCGGACGCGCCGTCTTCAGCCAGTTTCGCGTCGAGTATCTGCCGTGGAATGACGAGCGGCTGCTGCTGGACGTCGACACAGAGGCAGGTTACAGACGACTGAAAGAGACGTACGGACAATGATCAGTGCGGTCATACTTGCGGCCGGCGAATTCAAACGCATGGGCCAGCCCAAGATGCTGCTGGTGTGGGGCGCGGAAACCGTACTGGAGCATGTGATCAGGATCGTGAGGTCGGCAGCGGTGGATGAGATCGAGGTCGTTACAGGCGCGGCCCAAAGCGAGGTCGAGGCAATCTGTAGCAAGCGGGACGCCAGGGTTGTGTTCAACCCGGCTTACAGCCGGGACGAGATGCTCGGGTCACTACAGGCCGGCCTGCGAGCGCTGCCAACCGCAATCGAGGCAGCGCTCGTCACATTGGGCGATCAGCCACAGATCGAGGCGGGCACCGTGCGCCAGGTGTTGGGCGAGTACTCGAAGTCGAAAGCGCAGCTAATCGTTCCAAGCTACCAGCGGCGGCGCGGACATCCCTGGCTACTTGGTCGCGCGCTCTGGCAAGAGGTTCTGGAGATGAAGGCGCCCGAGTCACCGCGCGAGTTCCTAAGTCGCCATGCGGCCGAGATCCGCTACGTCGAAATCGCTTCGCCAAGCATCCTGCAGGACCTGGACACGCCCGACGACTATCGCCAGGCGCATCCGTAAGTCCGGGGCGGTAAGTAACGCCGTAGGTCAGTCAAACTGTAGTAGTACAAATTCGTCGCGCCCGGCATGAAGCCGATGCGCACATACAGTCGATTGGCCGCCCTGCGATTGGTATTGGAGGTCAGGGAAACGCCGCGGACGCCTTTGCCGCGGGCGAGGTCAAGCAGCCGCTGCACCAGGGCCTCGCCAATACCCTTGCCGCGGACGGTCTCGTCCACGACAACATCCTCGATGACCGCCCTCAATCCGGTCAGCACGCGATAAACGCCGAGGCAAGCCACGCCCACAATCGGTCCGCTTGAGTCAGGCGTGCGGGCGACGAGCAGTGTGCTCGATCCGGAGCGCAGCAACAACTCGAGCTGGTCCCGATCCGGCGGACAGCGATCTGGACGTCAGCTGCGGGACAAGGCGGGCGAGGACGGCAACCAGTTCGTCACTGGCAGAAGTGGCCGCTTCAATATGAAACTCAGCATTCATGGTATGGACTCTACGCAGTCAGGGGGTTAGGGCCGTCAGCCGGCCTTGAGCAGACCGAGCTGGAGGGCCTCACCCTCGAGCCGGTCCTGAACCTGGTGGGCACCGTCCGGCAGTTCCTTGAAATCAAGGGAGACGGCCAGGGTCTCGGTCATGATGTAGTCGCGGTGGGCCTCGACGGCGGACTTTACGGATTCCGAGGCTGCAATGAACAAGTGGATCCGGTCGGCGACCTCGAGGTTCGCGCTCCGGCGGAGATCCTGGACACGGCGAACGACCTCACGGGCCTGGCCTTCCTGTAAGAGCTCGGGCGTCAGGTCGGTGACCAGAGCGGCCAGGCGAGTGCCCTCCTCAGCCACCGCAAAGCCGTGCTTCGCAGCTGCCTTGACCTCGACCTCGTCGGCATGGACCTCGAGGGTCTCGCCGTCGACTGCGACCTTGGCCGTGCCGCCGGATTGGAGCGAATCCGCGAGCGCCTCGGCGTCCATCGCAAGGATCGCCTTCTGGATAGCAGGAAATCTGCTGCCGTATTTCTGACCGAGCTGCTTCGGCAGCGGCTTGGCAGTGTGAGAGACGGCCTCGGTGCTGGTGTCGAGCAGGCGGACGTGCTTGACGTTCAGTTCGTCCTCGATCAGATCCGCAAAGGCCTGGACGGCGCCGCGTTCGGGGGCATTGCCCAGCCAGAACGCGGCTTCCTTGAGCGGCTGGCGCACCCGGCGGTTGGCTTTCTGACGGGCGGCGTGACCCAAGGAAGCCAAAGAGATCACGACGGACATGTCGCGGTTCAGAGTCTCGTCGATAAGGGCCGGGTCATAAAGGGGCCAGTGACTCAGGTGAACCAACTCAGGGGCGAGCTCGTCGACCGAGCGGACAAGGTTCTGATAGAGCTCGTCGGCCAGGAACGGCATGGCAGGGGCCATCAGCTTGCTGACCGTGACCAAGGCCGTGTAGAGGGTGCTGTAGGCATCATGCTTGTCGGCATCCGAGTCGGATTTCCAGAAGCGGCGGCGCGAGCGGCGCAGATACCAGGTCGAGAGCTTCTCGACGAATGATTCGATCGGCCGGGTGGCGCCAGTCACGTCGTAGGCATCATAGGCCGCGGTGACATCGCGAACCAAAGCATTCAGTTCGGACAGCAGCCACAGGTCGAGCTTATTCGAGCTTCGCAAGCGGCTGCCCGTGAGCTGAGGCTTGTCCAGGTTGGCGTAGGTAACGAAGAACGAGTAGACATTCCACAGGGTCAGGGTGAAGTTCCGGACGACCTCACCGACCAGAGCCTCCGAGAAACGACGCTCGTTTCCAGGTGGGCTGGCGGTGTAGAGATACCAACGCAATGCATCAGCGCCATCGACCTTAATCACATCCCAAGGGTCGATGATGTTGCCGAGGCTCTTGGACATCTTCTTGCCCTCGCCGTCGAGTAAAAGGCCAAGGCAGAGGCAATTGCGGTAGGCGACGGAATCCATCAGCAGCGTGCTGATGGCATGCAGCGAGTAGAACCAGCCGCGGGTCTGATCGACGGCCTCACAGATGTAGTCGGCGGGGAACTGCGACTTGAACTGTTCCTGGCCTTCGAACGGGTAGTGCCACTGGGCGTAGGGCATCGAGCCGGAATCGAACCAGACGTCGATCAGGTCTTTGACGCGAGTCATGGTCCCGCCACAGTTGGAACAGGTGTACTTGACCTCGTCAATGTACGGACGATGCAGGTCGAGATCACCGAGGTCGCGGCCGACCTTATCCGATAGCTCCTTGAGAGAGCCTATGCACTCCTGGAATTTGTCCTGGTCGCATTCCCAGATAGGAAGAGGCGTGCCCCAGTAGCGTTCGCGACTGAGGGCCCAGTCGACGTTGTTCTCAAGCCAGTTACCGAACCGACCGTCCCGGACGTGCTCAGGCACCCAGTTGATGGTTTTGTTCAGCGCAACCAGGCGGTCCTTGAACTTGCTGGTGCGAACGTACCAGGAGTTCGCGGGCATAGTACATCAGCGGCGTGTGGCAGCGCCAGCAGAAGGGATACGTATGGGTGTAGTTCTCAAGACGGAAGAGCAGGCCGCGCGAGCGCAGGTCCTCGACGATCTGAGGATCGGCATCCTTGATGAACACGCCACGCCACGGCGTCACCTCTGAAACAAACGTGCCGTCGGGCATGACCGTCATGAGGATCGGCAAGCCGTGCTCGTTGGCCATCTCCATGTCCTCAGCGCCAAAAGCCGGGGCCATGTGGACCAAGCCGGTCCCATCCTCGGTGGTGACGAAGTCGCCGAGAACAACGTAGTGGGCCGGCTTGCTCGGCGGAATGAAGGTGAAAAGCGGATGGTACTTCAAGCCCTTGAGCTTGCGGCCCTTGAAGGAATCAACCACCTTGACCTGTTCCCCTTTGAAGACCTTGTCGAGCAGGGCCCGGGCCAGGATGAGTTTCTCAGAGCCGCCGTTATGAGGACGCTCGACGGTTACGTAATCAACCTCGGGATGGGCGGCAACCGCCACGTTGCCAGGCAGGGTCCAGGGCGTAGTCGTCCAAACCAGCAGCGAGGTGTCCTTGCGGTCGACGAGGGGCATGCGGACGTAGACCGAGGGATCGGTCGTATCCTCGTAACCTTGGGCGACCTCATGGTCGGAAAGCGGCGTGCCGCAGCGGGGGCAGAACGGGACGACCTTGTAGCGTTTATACAGGAGATCCTTTTCCCAGAAGGTCTTCAGGATCGACCAGACCGACTCGATGTACTCGTCGGTATAGGTGACGTAGGCGTCCTCAAGATCGACCCAGAAGCCGATGCGGTCGGTGAGCTTGGCCCAGTCACGGATGTATTCAAAGGCGGACTTGCGGCATTCTTCGTTGAACTTGGCGATGCCGTACTCTTCGATCTGCTGCTTGCCCTTGAAGCCGTGGGTCTTCTCGACCTCGATCTCGACCGGCAGACCGTGGGTGTCCCAACCGCCGCGGCGCGAGACGTGGAAGCCGCGCATGATCTTGTAGCGGGGGAACATATCCTTGAAGGCGCGGGCGAGTACATGGTGTACCCCTGGACGGCCGTTGGCCGTGGGCGGACCTTCAAAGAAGACGTACTCGGGGCGGCCAGTGCGCTGCTCGGTGGTCTTCCGGAAGATCGAACTCGCGCTGCCAGAAATTGAGAACGCCCTCTTCCATGGAGGGGACATCGAGCTTCGACGAGACAGGTTTGAACATCGTCAATCTCCGCGAAAGTTCCTGTGGGCCGAGTCATCGAAAAACGAAAGCTCCCGTCTCCGAACAGAGACGGGAGCCGGGGCTCACGTGGTACCACTCTGCTTCCCGCACATGCGGGCGCTCAGCCCGATCGGTGAAAATCGGCGTCCAGATAACGGGGGACGGGTCCGTCGCCCATACTTTCCACGGCCGGCAACCGGCCAGCGGATTTCTGTTTGCAGCTCCGGGATGATTTTCGGTCCGCTTCCTGATCTGGCTTGCACCCTGCCCAAACTCGCTGACAGCCTAGCGGCCCTACTCGCTCCCATCAGGGCTTTATTGAATTGCGCGCATTATCCCACAGTTCGAAGGGAGCGTCAACGCGTTGCCCGAGGAGGCGACACCGGGGTCCGAGGGCCCGGGAACCTGCGATGGTGGGCAGGGCGCCGGCCGTATGGGCGGCTGGCCCTGCGTGATTGAACCGCGATTCAAAAAGGAACAAATCAACTCACGATCCAGAATCGACGACCGGGTCATCCGAATCCGGGAGAGGGGCCAGGCCATCGAGCTCTGCGGCGTAATCCCTGGCGGCGGCATTCAAAACCTGGGCCCGGAGGAGACTGGTGATCGAGTGGGCGCTGAGGTTGGGGGCGCGCAGGGCTGAGAGTTGGGTGGCGAAGTCCAAGGGCTGAGAGGCAGCATTGATCGCCTGCAGGAAGCGGAGGCTATTAACCCGTATGACCTGGATCTCCGCAGTGAGGTCGGCGGGGGGGATCTCAACCAGCAGGCGCTGCTCGGCGGCCTTGAACGCGGCCGAGTAGAAGCCATGTTTGTACGCGTTGTGGTTGCCCAAGGGGGCACCGCGCTTTGTTTTCATGAGGAGATTCCTTTCGTGGCTGGAGGTCGTACGGATCCAGGTCCAGGGCTGCCAGGGCTTGCAGGACGGGATCGTCCGAGGGGGACAAGTTTTGGACGCGAAGGCGAGACAAAGCGGCAATGTTTGCCGCCGTGCGGCTAAGCGCCGACAACAGGGTGGAATGAGTTTTCAGGTCGAAGCCAACCCAATGACGGGAAGCCGCAAGGGTACGCGCCAGCAGAACACGGAGAAGGTCGAGCTCGCTGAGGTCATCCGCGGCGGAGAAGGTGTCCAAGAGCTCACATTCGGAGCGGGTGAAGTACTGGCTGTACAGGCCAGGCACCGAGGAGGCGAGTTTCTTGCCGCGGGACGAGCGGTGTGGATCGCGGAAACGGGCGGGGGATCCTGGCATGGTCAACTTCATAATATAGAACATGCGTTCTGGCGTCAAGGGAAAGGGGTTGTTCACGGCGTTCACCGGTGTTCACTGCGTTCATGGATTCCTCAGTTTTCGGCCGGCAGATCGAGGAGGACAACGTGAGACGCCGCCGGGGATCCCGGAAGAGCTCCGAGGCGGGCGGTGGCGGCGGGAGCAAAGTGCGGAGCGCGCGGCAAGGCGCAGACGAGAACGCCGGAAGATCACCGGGGCGCGCCCCTTGACGACACCGCACGCGCACTGAGACGCCGCCGAGGACCCCGGAAGAGCACCGGGGCGAGCCCCGTGACGGCACCGTGGACCACTGATACGCCGCCCAGGACCCTGTAAGTGCACCGGGGCGAGCTGCGGCGGCTAGAGCAGGCTAACCGAGGGCAGAGACGGGAGCACCGCGGCGCACCCAGGAAGGAGCGCGCCTGAGCGCCAGCGGGGAACCGAGGGGCTTAGGGTTTCGAGAGGACGTCGGTCTTGGCGGCCATGATGAAGTCGTTCTGATGGAGGCCGTGGATTTTGTGAGTCCACCACTGCACGGTGACGCGCCCCCATTCCGTGATGATCAGTGGATGATGGTCTTCGAGCTCGGCGATGGCGCCCACCTTATCGGTGAAGGCGATCGCCTCCTGGAAGTTCCGGAACTTGAAGATGCGCTCGAGACGCTGCTCGCCGTCCACTTGGCGGAGCTGCCAGTCAGGGACTTGCGGCCGGAATTCGGCGATCTGGGCATCGGACAGAATTGGTTCGCCGCCGCGGCAAGCTGCGCACTTGAGATGAGTTAAGTCAGGCATCAGAGGGCCTTCGCCAAGTATTCGACGTCGTCAGGCCGCGAGAGGTGGACGTGGACCACGCGACGGCCGCGGGCGACCAGGGCTTCGTAGTCTCCAAGGGCCTGGGCACGAATGAGCGTTCCAAAGGTCAAGCCCTCTTGAGGAACGGGCATGTCGGTGGTGGCGTCGCTGACGATCTGGATGAACAGGCCGGTGTTCGGGCCACCTTTGTGAAATTGGCCGGTCGAGTGCTGAAAGCGCGGGCCGAAGCCGGAGGCGACGGCGCAGCGGGTCTTCTCACGAATCGCCACGCGCATCCGCTGCAGGAAGTCGGTCATCCCGGGCCTGCGAGGCAAGTAGGCATTGATAGCGAAGTAGTCACCGGCACGGGCCTCGCGGATGAAGGCCAAGAGCGCATCCAGATCGGCTGGGTCGAGAGGGCCGGCATGGACATCGAGGTCCCATTTGCCCTCAAGCAGTCTTCCAGTCGATCGGAATTGCTGGATCTTGGCTTTGGTGCGATCCTTGCTGTCCTGCACGTCGGGTTGATCAAAGGCATTGACGCCCAGAACGTGGCAGGCTGCAGAGACAGCCATCTCCCAGCGAAAGAATTCGGCGCCCACATCGTAGGAGTTGAGGATCGGTAGAACGATCACCGGATGACCGGCGGCGCGCAGGGCTTCCACCGCACTATCGGACTCGCCGGTCTGACGCAGATAGACGAATATACGATCCGAATTGTAGACGGCAGGCGCATCGAGCGGCTCCAGCGGAACGGGGAGAATGCCGCGGCCGTCCTTGCCGCTTGACTTCAGCGACGATCTGCTCGATCCAGCTTGCGAACGCAGCGACGGGAGCGTCGGCGAGCACGGTCAGCTTGTCCCGACCGGCAAGAGCGGCTTCGCCGAGGACCGCACCCAGGGCCAGGCCGGGATTGCGCGCAGCCGGCGCATGCCTTGCGCATTCGCGCTGCATCCAATCGGCCCGGGTAAGAAGGCGGTCCAAGTCGATGCCCAGCAGGGCCGCGGGGAGCATTCCGAAGTCGGTCAAGGCAGAGTAGCGACCGCCCACAGTCTCATCGGAAGTGAAGAACTTCCGGAAGGCGCGTTGGCGGGCCAAAGCCTCGAGGGAGGTGTTCTGATCAGTGATCGCGACGAAATGAGACGCATCGCCGTGGCTCAAATCCCAGAAGTGGTCGAAGTTGGCACTGACTTCGGCCGTGCCGCCAGACTTGCTGGAGACGACGTACAGGCTCTGCGCCGGCGGGAAGTCCGCAGCGCTGGCCGCCACCTGCTCCGGACTGGTCGAATCGAGGATCGCCAGGCAGACGGGCTGCTCAGATGCAGCCGCGGCGTTCGATGCGGAAGCGGCTGCAAACAAGTCGCTTAGGACCTCCGCGGTGAGGGATGAACCACCCATCCCCAAGACCAAAATCCTACGGATGCCGGCAAGGCGGACCTCGTCGGCGAACTTGGAGTAGACCGGCAAACGGGCGCGAGCCTTCTGGGGCGAGTTGGTCCAGCCCATGCGGAGAGTGACCTCTTTCTGGCCGGCGGGATCATCTGTCCAGAGAGTTGGATCGTGGGACCAAAGGCGGGAGGGTACGGATTCGGCGTCGAACCGGCTCATGCGCACAGCGACCGCTTCGCGCAGAGGTCCAAGGGTGGAGACCGCATCCTTGCGTCTGCGGTCGATCGTGCTGAGCAAGTCGGTGACGGACTTGTCGAAAGTCTCCACGCCCTCTTTCTCGAGCTGGTCAGTGACCTGATCAAGCGAAATGCCGGCCTTCTCAAGTCTGGCGATCGAATTCGCGAGCCTGGTCCACGCCCTGGGTGATGGTGACCTGCGTGACGGCGTGGTCGCGGGCGGCGTCGAGGGTCTGCGGAGGAACAGTGTTGACCGTGTCGGGCCCGACGAGATTGTCGACATAGAGCGTGTCGTTGTAGGCCGGGTTCTTGGTGCTGGTGGAGGCCCAGAGCGGGCGTTGAACGCGAGCGCCGGCGGATTTCAGCTTCTCCCAGCGGTCGCCAGAGAAGGTATGCAGAAAATCGTCATAGGCAAGCTTGGCATTCGCGATGGCGATCCGGCCGCGCAGCGGGGAGTCTTGTGGGAGCAGGGCATCGACCTTGGAGTCAACGCGCGAGACAAAGAAGGAGGCGACTGAGGAAATATGGTCGATGGATCGGCCGCCAGACAGGCGCTCCTCCAGTCCACCCAGGTAGGCCTCCATTACCTGGGCGTAGCGCAGCCGCGAGAAGATCAGCGTGATGTTGATATTGAGGCCGGCCGCAACGCAGCGACGAATGGCGGGGATGCCTTCGCTGGTGGCTGGGATCTTGACCATGAGATTCGGGCGTCCGACGCGGGCCCAGAGCTGTTGAGCCTGGGAGACCGTCGCCTCCGTATCGTGGGCGAGATAGGGACTGACCTCAATGCTGACGAAGCTGTCGCCGCCATGAGTCTCCTCGTACAACGGCAGGAAGAGGCCGGTGGCGGTCCGTATGTCCTCAACGATGAGCTCCCAGAAGATCTTCTCCGCGTCCCAGCCAGACCAGGCCAGGGCGGTCAGGGCGGCATCGTAGTCGGTGGTATTGGAGATGGCGTGATCAAAGATTGTGGGGTTGGAAGTCATGCCGCGCAGGTCACCCCGCGCGATGAGGGCCTGGATCTCCCCATTCTCCAACTGTCTGCGTTGGATGTTGTCCAGCCAAATCGACTGACCTAGTGCAACGAGTTTTCCGATGTTGTTCATGGCGTCCGTGCTAAGGCGGCATTGGAAAGAGTAGGGACGGTGGTCTCGGCTGCGGCGGTCGAGGCCTTACAACTTGCCGAACTCCTCCATTCGCTTGATCTTGCCTACGCGGCGGGCAAGGCGCTCGCCGCCGGGATCGCCTCCCAGGTAGCGCGCGCCAAGAAATGCTTTGATGAGCGAGGCCGCGAGCTCCGGGCCGATCACCCGTCCGCCCAGGCAAAGCAAATTCATATCGTCGTGCATGACGCCCTGGGCCGCAGAGTACGTATCGTGACAAATAGAGGCGTAGACACCCTTCATCTTGTTGGCAGCGATGCAGGCCCCGATCCCAGAGCCGCAGACAAGTATGCCGCGCTCGACCTGGCCGCTCTGGATCGCAGCGCCTACCTTGTTGGCATAGTCGGGAAAATCGACCGGGTCGCTGCTAGTCGTGCCGAAATCCACAACCTCGGCACCTGTCGCCTGGATGGCTGCCAGGACGGTTTGCCTGAGGGGGAAACCCGCATGATCAAATCCGACGGCGACCTTCATCGTCCACGCACCTTTTTACTGACGCGACGCCCGCCGGTCGCCTTACCGACGGTTGAGAGCTTGCGGTTGCCGGCAAGCAGGGACTTGGCCTGCTGATGGACATTGTCAACGGTAAAGCCGAAGTGCTCAAAGATCGTTTTGTACGGCGCGGAGACACCGAAGCGCTCGATGCCGATGATTTTGCCTGAAGACCCGACGTAGCGCTCCCAACCCTGGCCTGCACCGGCTTCGACCGCCAAGCGCCGCTGCACGCCCGCGGGCAGCACCGATTCGCGATAGTCCGCGCTCTGCTGTTCGAAAAGCTCCCAGGACGGGAACGAAACCACGCGAACGTTGACGTGTTCCTCGGCCAGCCTGCAAGCCGCGTCGTAGATCAGGCTGACTTCGGATCCGGAGGCCATCAAAATAAGGTCCGGATGACTGCGCCCGAAGGACGCCATCACGTAGGCGCCCTTCTCGAGGCCCGAGGCGGGCGCGGTGACCGTGCGGTCGAAGACCGGAAGACTCTGACGGGTCAAGGCGAGGGCGGTCGGACCATCACGACGGGCGATGGCGACCTTCCAAGCCTGCGAGACCTCGTTCGCGTCGGCCGGACGGATCACAACCAGGTTGGGCACCGCACGCAGAGCGGCCAGTTGTTCGATCGGTTGATGGGTGGGGCCATCCTCACCCAGCCCGACGCTGTCATGCGTGAAAACGAAGATCGTCGGGAAATGTGATAAGGCGGCGATGCGGATAGCGGGCTTCATGTAGTCCGAGAAAATCAAGAAGGTGCCGCCGTATGGAATCAGGCCGCCGTGAACCGTCATGCCATTCAATGCGGCGCCCATGGCGTGTTCGCGCACACCGAAGCGTAGGTAACGGCCGATCGGACTCTGGCTGGCAAAATCCACGGCGCCATCGAACTTGGTGTTGTTGGATGGGGTCAGATCGGCCGAGCCGCCGATGAGCTCAGGCAGACGTGGTGCCAGAGCGGTCAGGACCTTGCCGGAGGCAGAGCGCGTGGTCATGCCCTTTGGGTCAGGAGGAAATACGGGGAGAGCAGATTCCCAGCCGGCCGGTAACTCGCCGCGAAGACGGCGTTCCAAGTCCGCGCCCTGCTGCGGCTGAGAGACCCTGTAGGCGGCGAACCTTGCATTCCATTCCTCTTCCGCCTTTCGCCCAGCGTCGACAGCAGTGCGGTAAAACTTGAGGACGTCATCGGGGATCAAGAAACGAGGTTCAAGCGGCCAACCCAGATTGGTCTTGGCCGCATTCAGCTCGTCGTCGCCGAGAGGCTCACCATGAGCCTTGGAAGTATCCTGTTTGTGGGGCGCGCCGAAGCCGATGTGGGTCCGGCAGGCGATGAGAGAGGGACGCGGGTCGGCCTTGGCGGCCTCGATAGCCTGGTCGATGGCCTCCACGTCGTTGCCGTCATCTATCTTCTGAACATGCCAACCATAGGCAGCGAAGCGGGCCGTGCGGTCCTCGGTGAAGGCGATGTCGGTCGACCCATCAATCGAGATGTGGTTATCGTCATAGAGGTAGACGATGCGGCCCAAGCTGAGATGTCCAGCGAGGGAGGCGGCCTCGGAGGCAACGCCCTCCATCAGGTCACCGTCGGTAACAATGGCATAGATAAAGTGCTGGAACAGGTCAGTTCCAAATTCGGCGGCAAGATGCGCCTGGGCAATGGCCATGCCGACACCGGTGGCGAATCCCTGACCGAGCGGGCCGGTGGTGGTCTCAACACCCGGCGTGAGGCCGTATTCGGGGTGACCCGGTGTGCAACTCCCCCACTGTCGGAAATTGCGAATCTCGTCGAGCGAAAGATCATAGCCGGTCAAATGCAGGAGGGAATAGAGCAGCATCGACCCATGACCCCCGGAAAGCACGAAACGATCACGGCCTGGCCACTTGGGGTTGCGAGGACTGTGGCGCAGGTGACGAGTCCAGAGTGTGAAAGCCATTGCGGCCGCACCCATCGGGAGGCCGGGATGGCCCGAATTGGCCTGCTGCACGGCATCGGCAGAGAGGAAACGAATGGTGTTTATGGCGCGATTGGTCAAATCATCCATGTGTGCTCCCATGTACAAACGATTGTACCACCCGCACCGCGCGAGTATCCCGGACATGGCAATCCGTCCACGAATAGAACGCGATGAGAGACCGCGGCTAAAGACGAGCCTCCGACTTGCGGCTCGTCCAGCGGCCGTATTCAACTGGCGACTAATAGTGGTCTTGCAGCGGGGCGGCGGGTAATACGATCGAACCCTCGGCCGCGGCGCCGACCGCAGTGGTCTCGGCCGGCTTGTTCGCGGCGACCCAGGCTGTGTAGGCCGCGATCAGAGCGTCCAGATGCTGAGGAGATGGCAGGAGGTCCATCGGCAACACGCCATGAAGCAGACGGTGGCGCGTGATCTCTTCAAGGAAAGCCATGGGATCGCGGATCCGGACGCCGCGTTCGAAGAGCACGAGGGCGCGCTGCAGGCGACCCTCGAAGTCGGTATGGGCAAGGGGAGGCAGCCGAGCAGAACCGCGAAGGCAGCATGCGGATGGGTCTCCAAAGATTGGAAGGCGGAACCTTCATGCGGAAATGTTTTGAAGCCCTGATCCTTGAGCGCCCGGAAGAGGGCAAAACCGAGCTGAACCCAGGGGGGACAGAGTGCCGCGTTGGAGGGCGTGGCGCCGAGGGCGAGCCCGCGCTCGCGCAGCTCATACTCGGCAACTCGAATCTCGGCGCCGCGCAGGGTGCGGGCGCCGGGATGCATGGCTTGCAGGCGCTTCCTGACCACGCCCGTGCTGACATGCGACGGAGAGTTGATGGCGACAAATGCGGATTTGTGCTCGAAGCAGGAAAGCAACCAGCTCCTCGATCTCCCCCTCTGCGAACGTAACCGGCTTTAGGTCCTGATCCAGAACAGCGTAGGTCAGTGTGTGCCCCGAAGCGGTGTCGACGCCGACGCAAATGAGGTCTGGAGCTGGCATTGTAGGATATACGAAACCCGGCCTTGCAGCCTCAGTATAGAGCAAAAACAGGGCACATGCAACAGGCGCGCGTGCTGGGCCACGTCTCGAACCTCCACCGTCGCCGGCTCCACCCCCCGGGACTCTGAGCGGAGAACTGCCCGAGCGCGGACTGGTCGATGCAAAACAAAACCGCTCTCCCGGGGGGAGCGGTTGAGGATGGGCGGGATATGCTAGAGCGTGTCAAAGTAGCGGGCAAGCTCGGTCTTCAACGCCTCGAGAAATCAAAGACGAAGAGCTGGTTGAACTGAACCCCTAGAACGAGACACGAAAAGAAAGCGCCCCCTGTGAGAAAATGGAACAGGAGGTGCTTTTTTCTATGGCAGGTAAGAAAGGAATGCAGCATTATCCGCCGGAGCTGAAGCTGGAAGCGGTGCGGCTGTTTTATGAAGAGGGCCAAACGCACGCCCAGGTCACGGCGGCGCTCGGGATCCGGGATCCGCAACGAATTCAGAAATGGTTGAGGCAATATCGAGCCGAAGGCGCCAGCGCGTTTGCCAAGCCGAGAGGTCGACCTCGCAAAAGGGCCGGGGCGCAAGCCGAACTGGAGCGGCTGCGGATGGAAGTGGCCCTGCTAAAAAAATTCCATTCCGAATTGCGGGAAGTGCGGCTCGCGCAGCGCAATATCGGGTGCTTTATCACCATCGAAAAGAGTTCGAAATGAAGGCCATGTGTGCCTTCCTAGGTGTCTCGCGAGCAGCCTATTACGCTTGGCGCAAGAAGCTGGAACAGCCGGACACAGATGCGGTGCGTTTAGAACTCGTGCAGCGGGCTTACACGGCTTCGCACCAGATCTATGGCTACCGGCGGATTAGCCTGTGGTTGAAGCAACAACAGGGTCTGGTGATCAATCCCAAGACGGTTTTGCGCCTGATGCACAAGCTCAATATCCGTTCCAGGGCCCGCAAACGCAAAATGTACCGGAAACTCGAAGAGCTGGGCATCTATCACCGCTATCCCAACCTGCTCAACCGCGACTTTGCTGCCACTCGCCCCAACCAGAAGTGGGTCACGGATATTACCTTCGTCTCAACCCAACAGGGCTGGGCGTACCTGTCTACCATCAAAGACCTATTCGATGGCTTTATTGTGGCTCATCAATTTGGACCCGAGAACTCCATTGGATTGGTGACCCACACGCTCCAACAAGCCAGACAAAAAGAAAAGGTCACTGATGGGCTGATCCTCCACAGTGACCAAGGAACGCAATACACTTCGCAGGCGTATGCCGTCCTCACTCAACAGTACAACATCACTGCCTCCATGTCGCGCCGTGGCAACTGTTGGGACAATGCGCCTATGGAAAACTTCTTCAGCCATCTCAAAGAAGAGTATCTGCGCCATCTGCACAACCCCAGCTTTGAAGAGGCTCGCCAAGCGATTGAGGAATACGTTGACTTCTACAACTACGAACGCATACAATTGAAAACGAAACAGACACCCTTCCAGCAAAGGTGCCTGTTTCACTAGCCACTTGGGGTCTTTCTGATTGTGTCTTGTCTAGTGGGTGCAGTTCAGGTCGTTGTAGCTCCAAATCGCCTTCTCGAAGCCAATGATGGTCCCGACCTTAAAAGGCTGGAGCGGCGTTTTGCCGGCGAGCACATGTTCCATCTCACCCTTGGACGAGACGAGGCCGGTGCCAAAGACCTTCAGCTCGCCGTCCTGGCGGATGAGGCCAAACTCGGTGCTGAACCAGGCGAGGCGCTTGATGTTCTCGCGCTGCTCGTCCGTCTTGGCGCGATGAAAGGCGGGGGCGAACATTTCCTGGATCGCGACGTAGCGCGGGAGCGTGAAGTATGGCAGATGGCCATAGACATCGTGGAACATGTCGGGCTCGGGCGTGAAGTCCAGCTCGTCCCGGCTGCGCACGTAGTCGGTAATCAGGAATTCCCTGGCAGCGAAGTGGTTGTACCACTGCACGGCATCAGAATACCGCACGCGGGTGCGCAGCGTCTTCCAACCGGTGCGCGGACTGATGCGCTCGTTCAGCCACTGAACGGAAGGGATGTGATCCGGGGGCAGCCCCAGATTGCCGGAGCCTTCCAGGTATTCACGACAGGCGTACTTCACCACCTGCGGCGCCTGGCGAGCGTAGAGTATCTTCCAGATCTCATGCTGCTCAGGCGTGAATTCGACATCAGCCTCTGGATCCAACACAGTCTGATCAGCTGGCAAACTCATTCCTACCTCCGGTCGGCTGGATGTTATCACGGGCCAAAATTGGAGTCAAGAATTGGAGTAATGGGATGAAGAATGTCTGACCGAGACCGATGTTAGAATTCCGCGCGACAAGGCGGAAAACATGGCAGAACAACCATTGAAGGACAGACTTGTGCTTGTGACAGGCGCCGCGCGGCGGATCGGGCGGGCGATCGCGCTGGCTGTGGCCAAGGCGGGAGGCAACGTCATCATCCACTACCGGCTGTCCGCGGCAGGGGCCGAGCAGACCAAGAGCGACATCCTTGCGCTTGGAAGACAGGCATGGACCGTGCAGGCCGACCTGGCCAAGCCGGCGGACATTTCCAAGCTGCTCAACGCGGCAACCCAGGCGGGCGTCCTGACGGGACTGGTGAACAACGCCTCGGTCTTCCAACGCATGACACCGACGCAGACATCGCTGGTCGAATGGGAAAAGCACCTGGACATCAACCTGACCGCGCCATTTCTACTGTGCCAGGCGTTCTCCAACCTGGTGCCGGAAGGTCAGAGAGGCAGCATCGTGAACATTCTAGATTGGCGCGCGGAGCGACCCGGGGCCGATCACTTTCCCTATGTGGTGAGCAAGGCAGGCCTGGCCGCCATGACGAAGTCAATGGCGGTGGCGCTGGCACCGGACATCACAGTCAACGGGCTCGCGCTCGGGGCGATCCTGCCCCCGGACAAGGAGCCGCCTACACCCGGCATCCTAGACAACGTTCCGGCGGGACGCTGGGGAGACCTGGATGAGGTGCAAGATGCGGTGGTATTCCTGCTCGGCGGTCCGGCATACTTGACGGGCGAGATCCTTCACCTCGACGGCGGCCGCCACCTGCTCTAGGAGCATGAATGGATAAGGTAATCATCAAGGACCTGTTGGCGCGGGGAATTATCGGGATCAATGACTGGGAGCGCGAGCAGCCGCAGGACATCCTCATCAACATCACGGCCTTCACCGACACACGGCCGGCGGCAAAGTCCGACAAGCTGGAGGACTGCGTCGATTACCGGGCACTAGCGAAAAAGGTCCGGGCGCATGCCGAAACGGCCGCGCGGTACACCGTGGAGGCTCTGGCCAATGACCTGGCGCGGCATCTGCCTGCAGGATAGGCACGTGATGAAGGTCAGTGTGCGAGTGGAGAAACCCAGGGCGGTCCGATTCTCAAGGGCCGTGGGCGTGGAAATCGAACGCGAGCGAGATGAGCCTGCCACATGAGTTCTACCTGGGCCTAGGCTCAAACATCGAGCCAGAACCCAACCTGGCCAAGGCGATCGCACGACTTGCGGAACACGGGGAGATCAAGGCGTTCTCGAGTGTGTGGGAGTTCGCAGGCAGTCGGCTCGACGGGGCCGAATTTCCTGAACCTGTGCATTCAGTTCGCGGCCAGGGAGAACGAGAAGGACCTCAAGCAACAGGTCCTTCGACCGATCGAGATGGGGCTCGGACGGGCTCGGACGGGCGATCAGAACGCGCCGCGCTCGATCGACCTCGATATCCTGCTCGCCGATGGAGAACCGGTCAACCCGAAGCGATGGGCGCACGCCTTCGTACTAGTCCCGCTGGCTGAGCTGCTGCCCAATTTGGCGCACCCGCTCAGTGGTGAGCCGCTGATGGCGGCGGCTGCGGCGGCGCAAGCCGAGACCTGGATCATACGCCGTCCGGCCGTGCTGGATCTGATCAAGCCCCCAACGAAAACCTAAATCTGAAGCGGGCCGGCGCCCCTTCCGATATTGTCAAGGAACTCCTGCCGCGTGGCAGGGTTCGTGCGGAAGGCGCCGTGCATGGCCGAGGTGGTCATGCGCGCATCGTGCTTCTTCACGCCGCGCATCATCATGCAGAGGTGTAGTCCCTCCACAACAACGGCAACGCCGGTGGGCTCCAGGAGCTCATGGATGAGGTCCGCGATCTGGCGGGTCATGCGCTCCTGCACCTGAAGCCGGCGAGCATAGATATCGACGATGCGCGGGATCTTCGAGAGGCCGATCACCTTCCCCGCGGGCATGTAGGCAACATGGGCACGCCCGAGGAAGGGCAGCATATGGTGCTCGCACAGGCTGTAGAACTCGATATCGCGCACGATGACCATTTCATCGTAGGTGATGTTGAACAGGGCTCCGTTGACGACTTCGCGCGGATCCATGCGATATCCGCTGAGGAGTTCCGCATACATGCGGGCGACGCGGCGGGGGTGTTCTTCGAGGCCTTCGCGCTCGGGGTTTTCGCCGAGCGCCCGCAGGAAGTGCAGCATCGCATCCTCGGACGAGGCGAGGTCCAGGCCGCTGTGAGCGATGTAATCATCGGTCATCTCGTCATCGTAGTCAATGGGATTCACAATACATCTCCGTTCAGACTGGCAGGCGCAGCCGCATGCAGCCGCGGCCGGAGCGCGGACCGCGCGAGCTAACCGATCTCGGGCTCGATCAGCCCGTAGGATCCATCCCGGCGGCGGTAGAGGACATTGATCCGGCTCGTCTCGGCGTTGTAGAAAACGAAGAAGGCGTCGTGTCCCAGCAGGTTCATCTGTTCGATGGCCTCGAGCTCATCCATCGGCAGGATGCGGAACTGTTTGCGCCGGGCGATGATGGGCGGGAGGCGGTCGGTGTCATCGCCCGAGGCGGGCTGCTCGACCACCTCAGCGGCGGACTGTCCGCCACCGCGACCGCGATAGTGCCGGCCTTTGTAGCGGTCGATCTGCGTGCGCAGCTTGTCGATGGCGGCATCAAATGCAGTCAGGATCTCGGCGGAGCGTTCCTCGGTGCGGAGCAGGACACCCTTGCCTCTGAGCGTGATCTGGGCAACGCTGCGATCGGCCGCATTGCGGGCAGAGGGATGCAGTTCCAGCTCGACGACAGCAACCTCGATGGCCGGCAAATAGTGATCCAGCTTGCCGGCTCGCTCCTCCACGTGAGACTTGATGCGATCGGTCAAGTGGAGATTGCGGACCTGTACATCCACTTTGGCTGTCACCTGGCCTCCTTATGCTGATGTTTCGAATTCGAAAGCAGGCTTGAAGCGCGGCCTGCCCTAGACTACCCCGAAACCGTGGTGAGGCAACGCACGCGCCACTGTCAGAGCAAAAACGTCCCGCGCTCCGGACGCACAAAGTGCACCTGCGCAGGACGAAAGCGTAGAGCCGGTCGTTGCGACGTCGTCGACGAGCAAGATGGAGCGCCCGCGGACTCTGGTTGGTGCGGCCATGAAAGCGTCACGACATTGTCCCGGCGCTCTCTCCTCGCCAGCCCCACCTGCGATCGGGTATCCCAGACGCGTGCCACGGCGTGCTGATCGTAAACAACACCGAGCGCCATGGCAAGCGGCCTCGCTATCAACGCGACTTGATTATAACCGCGTTCCCTCGGACGCTTCCGCCCGAGCGGTACCGGGATCACCAGATCGATCGGCCAAGCAAGGCCGGCGGCGAAGCAAGTAAGTTGCGGCGTCAGCGCCTCGCCCAAGCCCATGTCGCGTCGATACTTCAGACGGTGAAGTGCTTTGCGGACAGGGCCACCGAAGGCCGACCACGAGCGGAGGAAGTGGAACTGCGGCCGCAACCTCCGGCATTCCGGGCATAGTTCAGGCGAGAGCTCGCCCAACGTTGTCCCGCAGACCATGCAGACCGGCTCAGGAATGGAAGGCGCCTGCTGTTGGCAGCGCATGCACCAGCGCGATCCCGGTGCACCACAGCCACCGCAGCTCGGTGGAAACAGCAAGTCGATTCCGGACCAGAGTAAATGGTAGAGGCGATAGGACCGGGCGATCGGGCGCTGGGCTACTCCCCCGTTGGCCAAGCGATCTCACCGGACGCCGGCAAATGCCCTGCTGAGCTGAATGGCGGCGGGGGTCAACAGGATGATAAAGATCGACGGGAATATCAGGAACGCCAACGGAAGGATCATCTTGACAGGGGCTTGATGCGCCTTCTCCTCCGCGCGCTGGCGGCGTCGGATCCGCATTTGATCCGATTGGATCCTCAGGACCTTGGCCAGGCTCACGCCCAGGATTTCGCTCTGGATGATGGCGGCAACGAAGCTCGTCATCTCGGGCAGCGCCAGGCGATCCGCCATGCCGCGCATTGCGTCCCGTCGCAGCTTGCCGAGCTGGATTTCCCGAAGGGTCCGCAGAAATGCCAACGAAAGCTGGTTCTCCCACTTCTCGCTGACCTTTGACATGGCAGCCTCGAGGCCCAGACCCGCCTCCACGCAAATGGTCAACAAATCCATCGCGTCTGGCATGGCCTTGCGGATCTCATTCTGGCGGGAGTTGATGCGGCCCTGCAGCCAGAGCTGCGGGAAGAAGAAGCCGATCAACACAAAGATCACCACGACCAGGACTACTTGCCCAAGCGGCCAGCGATTGGGGGCAAAGAGGCCGACCATGAGGAGCAGGCCGCCAAAAAGGGCCGCCACGACAAAACGGGTGGCGAGGAAGGTCGCAGCATCGATGCGGCCGGGATTGCCAGCGGTCTCGAGCTTCTTGGTGGTATCTTGCAGGACCTTCTGAGGCGTAAAGCTGGAGGACAGGTCACCGATGCGCTGCAGAAACGGCAGGACCACGCGCTCCGAGAAGGACTGCTGCATCTCGATCTGCTCGAGGGAGGTGACCACGTCACCGCGCTGGGAAGCCTCCGCGAGTCGGGCCATCAACGGGTCCTCGTCATCCTTCGAGCGGGTCGCGCGCAAGCCGGCGACAATCAGGATCACCGCCCCAGCGAGGATCGCAATCGCAACTACAGCGATGATAATGATGGTAAGCATTTCATATCTCGATTTGAGCAATTTTCATCATAACGAGGTAACCGCTGGTGATCAGGACCACAACGGCCACCCCCGCGATGACGGCGCAGAGGGGGCCCGCATCCGCGAACGACATCAGGTAGCGGGGATTAAGGAACCAAAGGATGATGGTCAAGCCGATTGGAACAAGGGACAGGATGGTACCAGATGTCCGAACCTGGGCCGTGACAACCCGGATCTCGCCCTTGATGCGGATGCGCTCCCGGATGGTGAAGGAAATGGTGTCCAGGATCTCAGAAAGGTTGCCACCGACCTCCCGCTGGACATTGATGGCGGTGATCACAAAGTCCAGGTCGTCGCTGGGGATGCGACGAAATAGATTAGCGAGCGCAGTCTCCATGGGAAGGCCGATCTGCATCTCCTGCACGACCCGGCGAAACTCCTCGGAGATGGGCAACGGAAGCTCTTTGCTCACGGCTTCCATGGCCTGCATCGTGGAGTAGCCCGCGTGAAGCCCGTTGACCGTGAGATTCAGCATGTCAGGCAGCTGATCGTTGAAGCGGTTGAGGCGCCGAGACTGCTGGCGGCTCACGTAGATGCCCGGCGCCAGGAATCCAAGGACGCCACCGATCAGGAAGGAGATGGGATTCATTCCCCCAAGGAACCCAGCCAGCCCGCCGACGACGACGACAGAGATGAAGATGAGGGCGAAGTACTCGCCCACCCGGAATTTCAAGTCAGCGCGTGCAAGGCTCTGGCTGATGCGGGTGCCGAACGTGGTCTTCTCGACCCGCTTCGAGACCCAGTCCGAGATAGCCCGGCGCTGGTCTTCGACCTCGGCGCCCTTGTGCTGGTCACCCAGGTACTGGCTGAGGCGCTCCTCGATCAGCGTCTGCTCATTGGAACTGGTGACAATCATGCCCACAAAGAGCAGGATCATCAAGAAAATCCCGCCGACGATGGTGAGGATTACGGATACAGGCATGCGACTTTCCTATTCCTCAGCCTGATCCCTACGAACGGCGCCGCTCACCGATTCCAAAGATCGACGGCGGCAGGTGTATGCCCGCGGCGTCAATCCGGTCCATGAACTTGGGGCGCAGGCCGGTCGGGCGCAAGCGCCCTACGATCTGGCCATTCTCGACGCCCGTCTGTTCAAACAAGAAAATATCCATCATGGTGATGACATCACCCTCCATGCCGCTGATCTCCGTGATATTGACGACCCTGCGGGACCCGTCCCGCATGCGTTCCTGATGGACGATCAGGTTGATGGCGGAGGCAACCTGCTCCTGAATGGCACGGGAGGGCAGATCCATGCCGGCCATGAGGGTCATGGTCTCGAGGCGGGCCAGGGAGTCACGTGGACTGTTCGAGTGGAGAGTGGTCATGGAGCCATCATGACCCGTGTTCATGGCCTGGAGCATGTCCAAGGCTGCCTCATCGCGGATCTCGCCCACGATGATCCGGTCAGGACGCATGCGCAGGGCGTTGATCACCAGGGCACGGATGGTCACCTCGCCGCGACCTTCGATGTTCGGCGGGCGCGACTCGAGTGTGACGACGTGCTCCTGGCGGAGCTGAAGCTCGGCAGCGTTCTCGATCGTCACAATGCGCTCGTCATTGGGAATGAAAGTGGAGAGAACGTTCAGGAACGTTGTCTTGCCGGAGCCCGTGCCGCCTGAAATGACGATGTTGAGCCTGGCTTCCACGCAGGCCTTAAGAAACTGAAGGGACTCCTGCGTGAGGGTGCCCCACTGGATCATTTGGTCGAGGGTGATAGGGTTGCGGGCAAACTTACGGATGGTCAGGACAGGACCGACCAGGGAGATGGGGGAAATGACGGCATTGACGCGGGAGCCATCCGGCAGACGGGCATCTACATAGGGGCTGGCTTCATCGATACGGCGTCCCAAAGGCGCCACGATGCGGTCAATGATTCGAAGAACGTGGTCGTTGTTCTCGAAGGTGACCGGCACGCGGTGGATCTTGCCCTTGCGCTCGATATAGATGTTCTTGGCACCGTTCACCATAATTTCTGTAATGGTCTCGTCCTCGAGTAACGGCTGGAGCGGACCAAAACCGAGGATCTCGGCTGCGATCTGTTCGAAGAGCCGGGCGCGCTCCGGCCTCGAGAGGACGATGTTCTCCTCGGCGAGGATCTGCTCGAACAGCTCCTGGATCGTGCGACGGACCTCATCAGTCCGGGTCACGTCGGTCGAGGGGTCCAATTCTGCCAAGAGCTTGTTCTGGACGCGGGTCTTCAGGTCAAAATATGATCCGGCCTGGGGTGTTGTGATCGGCGCGCTCACACGCCGTGCCTGCATGGATGCCAGGCGGGAGCTGTCACCGCCCTGACCGTCCTGGGAGCCCTGACCGCCCGGCCCGGCGACCTGAGGCGTGGCGGGTTTCTGGCCGTTCTGCCCCTGTTCAATTCGCTTGAGTAACGACATGACCTAACTCCTCAGCGGCGTGGAATAGCCGCTTCCTTTGCATCAAGGGTGGAAAGCTGGGCGCGGACCGCTTCGGCGAGGGTGTAGATGCCCTTGCTGACGGGCTGGGTGCGATTGTCCAGCATGAAGGGAACGCCGTGGTTGACCGCAAGGATAACCACTTTCTCATCCAAGGGGATTACCGCGCTGATCTTCTCCTTGAGGTTTTCGGAGACGCGCTCGGGCGTGATGCCAACGATCCGCCTATCGTACTTGTTCATCACGAAGATGAGGCGGGCGCGGTCGAACCCACTGGTCTGCAGAAGATCGAGAAAGAGGCGAGCGTTCTTGATGGCTGGGATGTCCTGGGTCGTCAGAAGCACGACCACATCGCTGATATCGATGGTGCCGAGGTTGATGTCGCCCAGGATCGAAGCCGTATCGACCACGATGTACGAGTAAAGCTGGCGCAGGTACTCCAGCACCTGGGTGAACTGCTGGGCAGTGATCTTGGCGGCATGTTCCGGTCCCTGCGGTGCGGCGAGAATGTGAATGCCGGAAGCCTCGTGCTTCACCATGATATCTTCAACGATGTCGGGGTCCAGCTCATCGACCCGTGGGGCAAGGTCCAGGATGGTGTTCTTACCTTGCTCATTGAAGAACATGGCCACATCGCCATACTGCAGATTGGAGTCGACCAGCACGACCCGCGTCTCTTCGTTGTGGAGGGCTACGGCCAGATTGACGGCCAGTGTGGTGCAGCCTGTCCCCCCTTTGGGCTGTATACAGTGATGATCTTGCCCTGTACAACCCCCAGGGGCGCGACGCCCGCCACAGCCCCGCGCGGCGTGCGGGCTGAGGTGCCGGTCCGGGCTGGTTTGCTCTTGCTGCGCTCGAGGCGAGCCATCTCGCCGCCCCGGCGCACGGCCGAGATGAGCTCATCGCCCATGGGCGGCTTAGTGAGAAAGTCGCGGGCACCGGCCAACATGGCGCGGCGCATGTAGTTTTGATCCCCCTGAACGGACAGGATGACGACCTGCGTATGGGGAGACTTGTCGTGGATCTGCTCGGTGGCGGCGATGCCATCGATATCGGGCATGTTGATGTCCATGAGGACAACGTCAGGATCCAGCTCCTGGGAGAGCTGAATCCCTTCCTGGCCCGTACGAGCCGCGCCGACGACCTCGATATCTGCTTCGAATTGAAGGAGCTTGCGAACATTCTCCCGGGTGTCGGCAACGTCATCTACGATTAAGACCCGGACTTTATCGCCAGACGGCATCACACTCCTGTAGGAGGAAGACTAACAAGTGAAAACTCCAATCGACTATGGCGTAGTCTTCGCCCCGTCATTGGGCAGGCTCGGCGTAGTCAGCTGATCAATCTTGGGCTGCAGGGCATAGGGCAGCTTGGCCGGAACAGGAATGTTGTACTGGCTCAGCAGGAACTGGAGGGTTGCGGCCTCGGTCGCCAGACGCGACTGGTCACTCGGATTGCGAAGGGTCATCATGATCTGGGCATTGGTATACACCATGTATGACAGAGTGACGGCATCCTGAGGTGAGACGATCAACGTGACAATGTCCGGTGCGACCGGCGCGCCCTGGGCCGGTTGCTGCTGGTTTGCCGTCGGTGCGGTCGCCGCCGAAAAATCGCCACGTTTCATCACCACCACGTTCTGCAAGATCGTCTGGCACACCACCCGCGGCCGCTGGGCTTCAGACGGGACGTAATAGAAGGGTTGCTGCAGCGAGGGATCGAGCTCCAGTCGACCCTGAGGGCCGCCGGTGCCACCGACACCCAGCGTCAAGATCGGCAGGGCGTCCTTGGGGAAACCGGTGGCGGTAAGGACCGCCGTAAGGTTTGGAGTGATGGATTGGAAGCTTGGATCGACGTCAACAAAGAGGAAACAAGCGTTTAGATTGATGTGCGCGCCGTCATCGATGCCGTACGAAGCCAGCGAGAGCCGGGAGGCAGGGATGGATACGGCGGTCATGCCCGAGGGTATCAGGGCCGCCCATTGAGGGCCGGCAATCGCGACGGCCTGGGAGGAATCGGTCACCATCGCGCTGGTGATCACGACCCCCTGCTCAAGCGGATATTTCGCAACCTTGCCGACCAACTGGGACCTCTCATCGGCCGTGAACTCGACGGCGCTGACCTTGTCGCCAGGAATTGTGATGGTCGTCAGGGCGTCCTCCGTGATCGTGGCGCCCTGGGGGATGTTCTGTGCTGCCTGGAAGACTTGGACCGTGACCGGCGCCGTCGGCTTCGCGGTCTGAGCCTGCAGAAATGCCCGAATCGCCACATAAGCGACTGCCAAACCGACGATCAGAATTAGGAGTAGAAATATCAAGATACGGCCGCGACGCATACAATTCTCCTCTCGTGCAGTGCCTACGGCGATTTTATAGCAGGATTATACAGGAAAAATAGCAATACCATATTCGTGCAACAAAAGCAGGACTCTGCCGCCTGGCAGAGTCCTGCTTTCAAACGGTGCATCGGGTTACTAGACGCTGGTGAGGCTGTTGTTGATCGTGCTGAAGGTGTTGCCGATAATCGGGCCGAGGATCATCAGAGCCGCGATTACAACAATGGCAACCAAAACAAGGATCAGCGCATATTCGACCAAACCCTGGCCTCTCTCGCTGCGAGCGAATAACATGGCAGTTGTCTCCTTTCCTTAGAGTTCTCCCGGACGCTCCAGGAGTTTGCTCATATTATATACACCGCTTGTCCGAAATATCAAGTGGAATACTTAACACTTATGTTAGCCCATCGTTTATGCAAAGCGGGTGCGGACGCCGATTCCGTGGGTATTGGCGGATGCCGTCAAGCGAATTGATTCGGCAGCCGGGGCCGCAAGCTTGTCCGACAGGCCCAAGCCCTCGGAGGGGTGGGTCTTGAATGGAGATATGGGGTGCCTGATGGGGGTTGAACCCACAACATCGTGATCCACAGTCACGCGCTCTGCCATTGAGCTACAGGCACCGCGGGAGAAGCGGGCGGATTATATCATCGCGCCGTGGACGGTTCAAGGATGCGACGGCAGAGGTCAGCCACGGTTGCCCGGCGCACGGTCTGCTGGATGCCATCTGACAGGTCCTTGACAGTCACCGTGTCCGCGGCAAGCTCATCTGGTCCGACCACGAGCGCAATCCGGGCGCGAATCCGATCGGCATACTTGAACTGCTTGGGCAGCTTTTCGGGTTCGGTATAGCAGGTCACGTTCAATCCCGCCTTGCGCAGGTCGGCGGCCAAGCTGAGCGAGGCAGGCAGCCTCGCCTGGTCAAAAAGGGTCACCAAAATGGATCCGGGATAGACTTTTAGATCGGCGGGAAGGAGGCCATACTTCTCAAGGAGGAGGGTAATGACAACGTCGCCCATGGCAAACCCGACGGCAGGCAAGGGGGAACCTCCCACATCCGCAAGCAGATTGTCATAACGCCCACCACCAAGAATTGAGCGGCGCACGTCGCCGCCGACCTCCCAGGCCTCGAAGACGGTCCCGGTATAGTACGACAAACCGCGGACGATCGAAGGATCGAAGCGCACATACTCGCGAATGCCAAGAGCCTGTGCCGCAGAAAAGAACCGTTCGAGGGGCCGGGACTGCTTCCATAGTCCCTCATTTTGGAGCATGGCGTCGAGAGCCTTCAGAGTTGAGTCGGAGAGGCCCATTTCGGCCCCGTCCGCGCGCCATTTGCCGGCGGCCATCTTGCCACGCCGATCAATCAACGCCAAAACAGCTTGCTGCAGTGACGAATTGATTCCCATAGAGCCAAATTGGTCCTCGACCAAGCGGCGGTTGTTCACCAGGATCATTACTTTGGAGGGATCAAGACCGACGCGCTGGAAGAACGTGGCAAGCACGGCGACATTCTCCGCGTCGGCCTCGGGTAAATCGCTGCCCAGGATGTCCACATTCCATTGGAAGAACTCACGGCTGCGGCCGCGCTGGGGGCGCTCATAGCGCCAAAAGGGACCGAATGACCACCAGCGGAGTGGGAAGGTCAACTGCGCCTGCTGTTGGGCAACCATTCGGGCGAGGCTCGCCGTCAGTTCGGGCCGTAATGCGATCTGATCGCCGCCGCGATCCTTGAAGACGTAAGCCTGCTCGTTGACCAGCTCATCGCCAGACCTAGCCGTATAGAGAGCAAGGGTTTCCAGGATCGGCGCCTCATACTCCTGGTACCCGAAGACTTCCGCGACTGAGCGAGCCGTTTGATACAGCCAATTGCGGACCGCCATTTCCGCGGGATAGAAATCGCGTGTGCCTTTTACGGGTGAAATTGTCCGTTTCATCGATGCTCTGTTCCAGGTGAGGAAGTGACGGGATTTTAGCATAACTGACAGAGCAAATGCATGACAAGCGACCCACCGAATAAGGACGGAACGCACTTGTGAATAATTGTGACAAATAGTACAAGCAATCTGTGGGTTTGTCCCTGTATGACTGATCCACGAGGAGTTCGCGCATGGAAACTAGAGATGATGTGATCGCTGAGCTCAACAAGATCCCCTGGTTCCGGGAGGAGGGTCCTGAGCACACTGCAAAGATCGCCTCCATTACCAGCCTGCGGCGCGTCAGGGCGGGGGAAACATTGTTTCGCGAGGGCGATAAGGAGGACTATTGCTACATCGTGATCGAGGGCCGGGTGGCCCTGGACATGTTTGTCCCCCATCGAGGCAAAGTGCGCTTCTACACCGCGGAGCCGGCAGAGATCTTTGGATGGTCCAGCGTAACACCAACGATCCGCCAGCGCACGGCAGGCGCGGAGGCGGTAATAGATGGACTTGTCGTCCGGATTGACGCCAAGAAGCTGCGGCAGCTCTGCGATGAGGACCACGACCTTGGATACGCGGTTATGCGGCGACTGGCAAACGTGGTTGCCGGAAGACTCCTCGTGACACGTCTGCAACTGCTCGACATGTTCGCGGACCCAGAGGCGACCCATGGTTAATCCCTATCGGCCGGACACTGGCGACACCGTATCCATCGAGAAGCCGGCACTGAACACGATGCTTCATCGGCTCACGGAGCTCGGGTACCAGACCTTGGGCCCAAGGGTGCGCAATGGGACGTTGATCTACGGCCGCGTGGACGACATGGATGAACTGCCCAAAGGCTACGTGAGCGAGCAGTCAGCCGGCCGTTTCCGCCTGATCCATACCGGGCACAGCCGGTACTTCGACGTGATCCCTGGAGCCCAATCGTGGAAACAGTTCTTGTTTCCTCCACGACTAGACTTGTTCAAGCTGCAAAGAGAGGGCGCCCGCTGGCGAGCGATGGACGGGAGGGGCAATGCCCCAGCCTACGCGTTCATCGGCGTCCGGGCGTGCGAACTTGCTGCGATCCAAGTCCAGGACCGAGTGTTCCTGCGCGAGGATTTCGTCGATCCGGAGTATCGGGCACGACGTGAGCATGCGTTCGTGCTGGCGGTTAACTGCCTGCACCCGGCCGGGACATGTTTCTGCGGGTCCGTCGGACGGGGTCCCCGGGCAGGATCGGGTTACGACCTGTGCCTGACGGAGCTCGAAGATGTTTTCCTGGTTACGGTCGGCTCGGAGCTTGGACGCAACGTCCTGGCGAGCATTGAGGTGACCGCCGCCAGCGCCTTCGTTTTGGGCCTCGCGGAAGGCGGGTTGCAGCAAGCAGAGCAGGCGACCCGGGAGGGGCCGGGAACAGATGGATTGACTGAACTGATCGAAGCCAACCTGGACAGCGAGCACTGGGAGGACGTCGCGAAGCGGTGCCTGGGGTGCGGCAATTGCACGTTGGTCTGCCCGACGTGTTTCTGCTGGGATGCGATCGACCACAGCAACTTGAACGGCACGGAGACGGGCCGGGAACGGGTGTGGGACTCTTGCTTCAACCCCGGGTACTCCTACCAGGCCGGAGGCAACATCCGCCCTCCATCCGCGCCCGGTATCGCCAGTGGATGTCTCACAAATTCGGGACGTGGCAGGCACAGCAAGGGACGACCGGCTGTGTGGGCTGCGGTCGATGCATAACCTGGTGCCCGGCCGAGATCGACGTTCGCAAGGAACTGGCCGCGCTTCAGAAGGAGGCAGTTTGATGGTCGCCACGCTAGAGCGGACAAACTCGGTTCGCGGAGGGACGAGGCTGCTGGAACCGAGGTGGACTGAAGTGCTGAGCGTCGCGCCGGAGATCCCCGGCGTCTCCACCTATCGACTGAAATTCGTGGAGGCGGTAGACCAGAAGGCCTATCAGTTCGAGCCGGGACAGTTCAACATGCTATATCTGCCAGGCTACGGTGAGGCGGCGATCTCGATCAGCTCCGATCCAATGGATCGTTCAGGCATTGCGCACACCGTGCGTTTCGTGGGTAACGTCACTAAAGCGATGAGCCAGGTCCGAGCCGGCCAGGTCATCGGGCTGCGCGGCCCGTTTGGACGTCCATGGCCGATACAGCAATTGGAGGGAAAGGACCTCTTCATAGCTTGCGGTGGCATCGGGCTGCCGCCGCTGCGGCCGGTGCTCTATCACGTCATGCGCAACCGCGGCAAGTATGGAAAGGTCACCTTGCTGTACGGGGCGCGAAGTCCCAACGAGCTGATGTACACAGAGGAATATGAGGCGTGGCGCAAGGCTGATATAGCAGTCGAGGTCACAGTGGATCGGGGCGACAAGGACTGGACGGGGCGCGTCGGCGTCGTACCGATGTGGTTCTACCAATTCCGGATCGACCCGAAGACATCGGCCGTGCTGACGTGTGGTCCCGAGATCATGATCCGCTATGTTATCTTTGAGACGCTGGCGCGCCGCGTGCCGCTGGAGAACATATACGTCTCCCTGGAGCGCAACATGAAATGCGGACAGGGTTCGTGTGGCCACTGCCAGGTGGGGCCCTACTTCGTCTGCAAGGACGGGCCCGTCTTCCCATTCACGGCGCTGCGGCCTTACTTCAACGTGGAGGAATTCTAATGGCCACAACCAGACCCAGCGTGGCAGTGTACAAGTTCTCCTCATGCGACGGCTGCCAGCTCTCGCTTCTAAACATGGAAGACGAGCTGCTGGACCTTGCCGGCGCGGTGGACCTGGCGTTCTTCCTGGAAGCCTCGCCGCGACACGACCGGGTCCCTACGATATCGCTCTGGTCGAGGGATCCGTCACGACGGAGCACGAAGTAGAACGCATCCAGGAGATCCGGCGCCAAGCCACGACTTTGGTGGCGTTGGGAACCTGTTCTACAGCGGGCGGCATCCAAGCATTGAGAAATTTCGCGGATGCAGAGGCATTTGCCCGGACCGTGTACCCGCACCCCGAGTTCCTCAAGTACCTGAAGACCTCCAAGCCAATGTCGGCGTACGTGCAGGTGGACCTTGAGCTGTGGGGCTGTCCGGTCAACAAAGGACAGGTGCTGGAGGTGATCGGCGCCTTGCTGCAGGGTCGGAAGCCTAACCTGCCGCCCTACTCGGTGTGCCTGGAATGCAAGCGATCGGGCGCGATCTGCGTCCTCGTGGACAAGGGTATGGGATGCCTTGGCCCCGCCACCCAAGCGGGCTGCGGCGCCATCTGCCCGGGTATGGGACGGGGGTGTTATGGCTGCTTCGGCCCGGTCGGCTACGCCAACACGGAGGCGCTTTCAACGGTGCTGCAGCGCGTCGAGAGTCAGCCCGGTGAGGCCCTGCGGTTGTACCGCGGGATCAGCGGAGGCGCGGCAGTATTCTCCAACGCGGCGACTGCGCTGTCCGGTCGGGTGAAGAAGTCGAGATGAAGACAATCACGGTTCCAGCACTGGCCCGGGTGGAAGGCGAGGGCGGACTCTACATCGCCTTGCGCAACGGCAAAGCCGCGGAAGTCCGCCTGGACATCTACGAGCCGCCACGGTTCTTTGAGGGCTTTCTCCTGGATCGGTTCTTACAGGAAGTGCCCGATATTACGGCACGCATTTGCGGGATTTGCCCCGTAGCCTATCAGATGAGTTCTGCCATGGCGCTGGAGGCTGCCTTGGGCCTCGAAGTGAGTCCGGAGGCGAAATCGTTGAGGCGGCTGATGTACTGCGGCGAGTACATCGAGAGCCATGCTTTGCACATCTTCATGCTCCAGGCGCCCGACCTTTATGGGAAGGAATCTGCCTTTGAGCTCGCCGCGGCGGCCCCCGAAATCGTGGGCAATGCGCTGCGCCTGAAGAAGATTGGGAATCGCATACTGTCGGCCATCGGCGGCCGGTCGGTGCACCCAGTCAATGTCTGCGTGGGCGGTTTCTACTCGTGGCCCGACCCCGCGGGCTTGAGCGCGCTGCTCCCGGAACTGGAATGGGGGCTGAAGACTTCGGTGGGCTACGTCGACTGGGCGGCGACACTCCCCTACCCCGATCTCGAGTCGGACTACGAGTGCGTCGCGCTCCACGACGCGCACGAATATGGAGTGCTGGGTCGCGATATCCTGTCATCGAAGCGGGGGACAATCCCAGTGCGCGAATTCGAGACGGGGTACCTGGAGGATCAAGTCAAGCATTCGAACGCGCTGCACTCACACACGACCGAAAAGAACACGTACCTCGTGGGCCCCTTGGCGCGGCTTAATCTCAATCATGAGCAGTTGACCGACACCGCCAAGGCGTCGTTGCGGAAGTCGAAGGTCGAGTTGCCTCTCAAGAATCCATACAAGGCGCTCCTGGCGCGGGCAATCGAGCTGGTGCAGTTTTTTGACGAGGCGATCCAGCTGGTTAAGTCGTACCGGCCGGATGGGCCGGCACACGTTGAACTCAGCCTGCATGAAGGCGAAGGCGCGGCCGCAACGGAGGCACCCCGTGGACTGCTGTATCACCGCTACAAGGTGGACGAGCACGGGCTGATCCGGTTTGCCAAGATCACGCCTCCCACGGCTCAGAACCTGGCCCGGATCGAAGCCGACCTGTTCGCGCTCGCGCCCAGCATCATCGAGATGCCGGAGGACAAGGCGACGCGGGCAGCGGAGGACCTGGTGCGCGCGTATGACCCGTGCATATCGTGCGCCACCCACTTCCTCAAACTGAAGGTCGAGGAGGCCGAATAGTGGCCCGGCTGGCAATCATCGGCATCGGCCAGAGCCTGCGCGGCGACGATGCCGCCGGGCTTGAAGCCGTGGAATCATGGCGCAGGGATCAGGCGGCCACAGCCGGCCGATCTGACATAAGGGTCGAAAGCATGGAACTCCCCGGCCTGGCGCTGCTTGACATGCTGGACGGAGTCGAAAGCGCCATCATCGTCGACGCGGTCCAAGCCGGCGCACCGCCGGGAACCATCCATCATGTCGCCGCCGAACAGCTTGAGTCCTTCGCCTCGAGCTCGAAGTCTGCCCACGGCTGGGGTGTGGCGGAGACACTGCGTCTGGGATTCTCGTTGGTTCCCAAGCTCAAGGACACCGAAGTTTGCGTGATCGGGATCGAAGCCGAACAGTACACGACAGGAGGGGGCTTTAGCCGGGCGGTAAAGGAGGCGCTACCGCGGGCAAGCGCGGCAATCCAATTGCAGGTTGAGAGGCTGTTGAAAGCCTAAGGAAGCGTGAGCGAAGCCGCCGGATGTTCGCATCCGGCGGCTCTCTTCCCCGTGTGGTATATTTCGGGCCGGCGATCAGACCCTGTCGTGAATGAGCGTCGAGGTAGATGTGAGCATCAAGTATCATGAGACGAAGAAGGACCTGCTGACGCGCATCGACATCCATGAGAAGTACGGAGCGCGCAACATCGACCAATGGACAATCGAGGTGCTGCAGCCGCAGGCCGGGATGAAGATCCTGGACGTGGGCTGTGGGGCGGGAAAGCAGTGTTTTCTTTACAGCGACTTCACCCACCGATCGGCGGAGATCATCGGCGGCGATGTCTCGGAGGAACTGCTGGAGATGGCCCGGGCCCGCAATGCGGAGCGGGCGGGCAAGGTGCACTTCGAGTTCCTGGACTTCAACAAGCGGTTGGCTTTCGGCGACGATACCTTTGACCTAGTATCAAGCGCCTTCGCAATCTACTACGCGGCGGATCTCAGATCCACATTTTCGGAGGCGCACCGGGTGCTGAAAACCGGCGGCCGCCTGTTCGTGACCGGGCCGCTGCCTGAGAACAAGCAGATGTTCTACGACGTGATCAAAGAGGCCAGCAGCAAGCCAATCCCCCCAATGCCCGGCTCATCGCGATTCAAGGGTGAGATCTACGGCACGATCGAAAGCCTCTTTCCGCACACCAAGCTGTTGACCTTCGAGAATCCGATCACGTTTCCTGCGGTCGAGCCGTTCATGGAGTACGTGGGCGCTTCGCTCTCGGAAGATCGCAAGTTGTGGACCTCAATGTTCGATACACCTCAGCAGTACCGCGATCTTTTGAAAGCCATAGATGGCGTTGCACGACGCCGCTTCGAGCGGGACGGCAAGCTTGTGATGACGAAGGTCGTAGGCGGCATCCTGGCAACGAAGTAGATCACCCAGTGTGGGTTCCTCAGGCGAGGGGAACCGGCGCATAAATGGGATGGAGATGAAATGATCTTCTACGGCAAGCGGGTGCTCTTCCTGGGCGCCCACCCCGACGACATCGAGCTGGGATGTGGCGCACTAATCCACCATATCGCGCGGATCAGCGAGGTTCACTGCGTCACATTCTCGGACAACCAGAAAAACCCACTGCTCAAGAGTGTGGTCGATGAGCAGTACCGGAGCATGGCCATCCTGGGCGTCCCCAAGGAGCGGGCGGTCTATGGGCCGTTCACCACGAGGGTCTTTCCGGATTCACGTCAGGAGATCCTGGAGTACTTGCTGAGACTCCGTGAGGAGATCATGCCGGAGCTGATTTTCGTCCACAGCAAGCAGGACATCCACCAGGACCACCTGACGATGACCGAGGAGGCCCTGCGAGCCTACCGCGGCATCACGCTACTGGGCTACGATGTGGTCCGCTCATCGTACGGATTCTTCCCCCACTTTCTGGTGGAGGTCACGGAGGAGGACGCCGAGGCGAAGATCGAGGCGCTTTCACAGTACTCGACCTACCGTGATAAGTACTACTTCGATCGGGAGTTGACACGCGCCATCATGCTCCGCCACGGGGCCCTGGCAGAAAGACCGTTTGCCGAGGGATTCGACATTCTGCGGATCGTGGGCAAGTTCGAGATCTGCGAATAGGCAGGCCTCAGATGAAGTTCGAAGCGCTGTATCTCGAGCTGGTCGACAGCACGGACATGATCCGCTCTCTGCTGGCGGGAATCTCGCAGCAAGAGGCCCAAGTCAAGCCGAATGCCGAATCGTGGTCCGTTTTGGAGACGCTGTGTCACCTGGTCGATGAAGAGCGAGAAGACTTCCGTGAGCACCTGGATTTCATCGTCAACCGGCCGGACGGAGAATGGCATCTCATCGACCCGGAGGGCTGGGTGAAGGCTCGCAAATACAACGAGCAGGACTTCCGGCAAACGCGAGACCGATTCTTCAGCGAGCGCAGCAAATCGCTGGACTGGTTGAAGGGACTCTCGGACGCCGATTGGAACAAGAGTTGCCAAGCGAAGTGGGGAACGCTGAGGGCGGGTGACATGCTAGCGTCCTGGATCGCGCACGACAACCTGGCGGTGCGCCAGTTTACCGAGCTGCGCCGCCGGCGCATAGAGGACCTGACTCAGCCGTACGATGTCGCCTACGCGGGCGAGTGGTAGTCAGCGCACACGGCATCAAACCGCATCTTGAATCCAAAAGCCCGGATGATTTCATATCCGGGCTTTGTTTGTCTGGTGAAGTGCGGGCCTTCAACGCCGGGGAACACCCAGCTGGATCATGCCGTCCACGATCCTCACCGGATAGGCAGGGATATCCACGACCGCCGGCATCTGCATGACCTGACCAGTGCGGACATCAAACTGAGCTCCATGGCGAGGACAGGTGATGTTATAGCCGTCCAAGGTCCCCTCGCCCACAGGTCCGTCGTCATGCGAGCAGACGTCTTCGATCGAGAAATAGCCGCCGGCAATGTTGAAAATCACGACCGGCTTGCCCTCGATATCCACAAACAGACGTTCGCCCGGCGGCAGCTCCGAGGCCGGCGCGATATCAACATACTCAACCTTCGACTCGTCAAGCGTTTTGTAGTTGTGCATCGGAATCATGTTGGAGGTCTCGCAGGCGGCCGCGGACCTCTTGCTGCTTTCCTTTTCGACGAGGTCGTCGCCGGCCTCGCCGAGACCGTAGACACCGGCCTTGAGGACCTTGAGCGAGAGCAGGGCGCACTTCAGGCGGACGGGGCCAAGTTCAATACCGAGCATGTCAAGGATGTCCTGCTTGCCGAGTGACTTCACCTCGTCGACCGATTTGCCAATCACTGATTCGACCAATAAGTCTGCGGAGGCCTGCGAGATGGCGCAGCCATGCCCGTCGAAGCGGGCGTCCGTGACCTTGCCGCGCTGATCCACGCGCAGGTCGATCTGAATGTGGTCGCCGCACAGCGGATTGTTGTCAGCGAAGGAAATGTCGTGCGGATCGAGGTGACCGCGATAAGACGGGTTCTTGTAGTGCTCGATGATCACTTCGCGATAGAGGTCGTCCATATGATTCCAGCCAATTTGTGCCGGGGCCGGGCGCAGAGGCTGCGCCGCGGCACTTAGCCAAATACCTTCCTGACCTTGTACATGCCTTCAATGAGGGCATCGACCTCGCCCTTGGTGGAATAGAGGTAGAAACTCGCCCGGGTCGTGGCGGGGATGCCGAACCGCTCATGCAGCGGTTGGGCGCAATGATGGCCGGCCCGCACCGCAATGCCGTCGCGGTCCAGGATCGTGGCCACATCGTGCGGGTGGACACCGGCGAATGTGAACGAGGCCACACCGCCCTTGTGCTCGGCGGACGGACCAAAGAGTTTCACCCCCGGCACCTCTTCAAGGCGCTCCAAGGCATATTCAATGATGGAGTGTTCGTGCGCGGCAATCTTCTCCATGCCGATCCCTGAGAGGTAGTCGACGGCGGCGCCAAAACCGACCGATTCGGCCACGGCAGGCGTACCCGCCTCGTATTTGTGCGGCACCGAATTGGGCCGAAACGAACGCAGCTTGACCTCCTTGATCATTTCGCCGCCGCCCAGGAATGGGGGCATGGTCTCAAGCAATTTCAGCTTACCATACAGGGCGCCGATGCCCGTGGGGCCGCACATCTTGTGGGCAGAGAATGCCAGGAAATCAACGTCAAGCTCGCGCACATTGACCTTCAGGTGCGGAACGGACTGGGCGGCGTCCACGATCGTCAGCGCGCCGCCGCGTGGGCCAGCCTGATCATCTCGGCCGCGGGATTGATGGTGCCCAGGACATTCGACATGTGGGTGAACGAGACCAGGCGCGGTCCTTGGTCAAGAAGCTTGCGGTAGGCGTCGAGCTCCAAGAGACCCAAATCGGTCACCGGCACGAACTCCAGCCGAACATCCCGCTCGGCGGCAAGGATGTGCCAGGGGACGAGGTTGCTGTGGTGCTCCATCTCGGTCAGGACAATGAGATCGCCTGGTTTCAAATTCGCACGCGCCCAGGTATAGGCAACCAGGTTGATGGACTCAGTTGCGTTGCGCGTGTAGACGATCTCGTTTGGGGAGCCGGCATTGATAAAGCGAGCGATCTTGGCACGCGCGTCCTCGTACATTGCCGTGGCTTCCTCGGCCAAGGTATGCACACCGCGATGGATGTTTGAATTATTGCGCCGGTAGAAAGAATCCATCGACGAGATCACGGACTCGGGCTTCTGCGACGTGGCGGTGGAATCAAGATACACCAGCTTCACGCCGGGATGAACCTCGCGCTTTAGGATGGGAAAGTCCTCACGCACCCGATCCACGTCGTAGCCCATCGGCTGTGAGACAGGGAGAGCCGCATCGGCGGCAGGCATTCTGGACATGGGAACGGTCGCCGGCGCGCCTTAGTACTCGGGCACGGGCTTCCGGGTACCTTTCTTCCCAAAACTCGCGGCGCGGATCTGATCGGACGTGAGCGAATACCACAGGATTCGGTCGGGAACCATCCAGCCGTCGGTAAGGAAAACATTGGTGCGGAACTGCACAGCTACCAGCTTGTTGTCAACCTGAACCACAGTCCCCTTAATCCAGCCGCGAACCCGCTCACTGTCCCGCTCATGGTCGCAGAACACCTCGACCGGGTCACCCACTTCGAACCCCGTGTCCAAACCGGGCGCCCTCATGTACTTGTACTGCTGGGCCCCGGCCATGCGAAGCAACTGGCGATTGACGCTGTGGGCACCGGCGGCCGGGCGGGCTGGACGTGAAGCCTCCAGCCGATGCGGCGGCTTTGTCCGGGCCGGTGCGGCGACTCTGGGCACAGCGGTCCTGGCCGCCATTCTGGTGATCGCCTTCTGCATCGCGTCGGGCTGCACCTTGCGAATCGCTTTCTGGGCGGGCGTGACAGCACCCGCGACCGTGGGTTTCACCGCGGCTTTCATGCGAGCCCTAAGCTGGGCCTTGGCCACATTTTGAGCGGACGGCCTTCTGACCGGGCGCGCAGAACGCGGCGGTCGAGTCGCACGCGCAGGGCGGGCCGTGCGCGTGGAGCGCACGCTTCGCGCCGAGCGGGTCGAACGCGCTGAACGGGTCGGTAGAGCCACGACTTGCCGTGACTTGCTGCGGGTCTTCCGGCTTTTCGCCCTGGTCGCCGGCCGCTTTTGCTTCTTCATGCTTGTCTCTTCTCCTGGACGCACGGCGTGCACGCCGCAGCGTCAATTCATTTTCTGCAAGATCGCCTGATGAAAACGTTCGCGGACACCTTCGAATGGTATGCGCTGCATGATCGGATCGAAGAACCCCTCCACGACCAAGCGGGCGGCGTCTATCTCGGGGATGCCGCGGGACCTCAAATAGAAGAGCGGTTCCTGCTCCAGCCTGCCGACGGTCGCGCCGTGCGTGCAGCGCACATCGTCAGCAAGAATCTCCAAGCCCGGTATGGAATTCAGCGCGGGCACCCTCGTCAAGGACTATATTGCGATTTGCCTGGTAGCCATCCGTCTTCTGCGCGCCCTTGGCCACGTAGATCATCCCCTGCCACACCGAGCGGCTGTGACCCTTGAGGGCTCCCTTGAACAAGAGATCGCTTGTGGTATGTGGGGCCAGGTGATTTTGCTGGGTGTCGTGATCCAAGTGTTGGGTGCCATCCGTGAAGTAGAAGCCGGACATGCGGCCGCTTGAGCCTTCGCCCGCCAGGTCGAGCTCCGAGAAATTCTTGGTGAGCTTGGATCCGACCGCGCCAAAGATCCAATCCAAGTTGGCATCCCGCTCGAGCCGGACGCGCTCATGGCTGAAGTTCCAGATATGGCGCCCCCAGGATTGCAACTCGACGAACTTGAGGCTAGCCCCATTCAAGACGCGGATCTCGACCAAACCGGCATGGAGCGCATCCCCCGTCTCCGTCGGAGAAGCCGATTCGTGCGCGAATGTCGCCGAAGCCCCTTCATCGATCAGAACGAGGAGATGCGAGATGTGGGCAAGCCCTGAACCCGGACCCCATAGGACGCTGTGCAAGGGCTGTTCCACCTTCACGTTCGGGGGAACGTACAAGAGCACCCCATTCGCAGCCAGGGCACCGGCCAACGCAGCGAACTTACCTTCCTCAACGTTGACCGTCTGACCCAGGATCCGATCGACGATCTCGGGGTGACGCTGCTGCGCCGTGGCGAAGTCCGTGAAGATGACGCCCTGCTCGGCGAGCGCGGGATCCAAGTCCCTAGTGATCGTCCCGGGTCGGATGACGACCTGGCCGCCGTGCTGCCCGGCGAGCAATGGTCTGGTGAGCTCCTCGGGCACCGGTGGCTGACCTTTGAAGTCCGAAGCTCCGGGCAGGTGGAATGAGGCCGCGGGCAAGAAGTGCAGATCCGTCCGGCGCCAGGCTTCCTGGGTCACATTGGGGATGGACTGGCGGTTGAAAGCCGCCCAAGCACGGGCGCGGTAGGCCGACACACTCCCGGCTGACGGCGGGATGTCCGAGTTCGTGAAACTGAAGCCCTTGGGGGCCGTTTCAGGCGTGTGGGTTCGGGAGACTACAATTCTCGGTCGTTCCTGCATTCATCGCTCGATTTTGGATGTTCCGCCCCTCGTCGAACAGCGGGAGAGACTAGTAAGGAGCGGCGTATCTTAGGATGGCTCTAGGGCGCACTGCTGCCCGAGCCTAGCCGATCGATCCTTCCATTTGGAGCTGGATCAGGCGGTTCATCTCGACCGCATATTCCATGGGCAGCTCTTTGACCAGCGGCTCAATGAAGCCGGAGACAACCATCGTCGTGGCCTCTTCCTCGCTCAGGCCGCGCGACATCAGGTAGAACAGCTGCTCCTCACCTACCTTGCTCACCGAGGCCTCATGTCCGATGCTGACATCATCCTCGTCGATCTCGATGGATGGATAGGTATCCGAGCGGGACTGGGGATCCAGGAGCAAGGCATCACAGACCGTGTTGGACTTGACGCCCTTGGCACCTTTGTAGACCTTGAGCAAACCGCGGAAGGAGGCCCGGCCGCCCCCTTTGCTGATGGACTTGCTGGTAACCTTGCTGGTTGTGTGCGGCGCGAAATGATACATCTTGCCGCCGGCATCCTGCGTTTGACCGGGTCCGGCAAACGCCATCGAGAGCATCCCGCCGCGCGCGCCAGGCTCCATCAGGTAGCAGGACGGGTACTTCATCGTGATCTTCGAACCGAGGTTGGCATCAACCCACTCATGGGAAGCGTCCTGGTAGACCTTGGCGCGCTGCGTGACGAGGTTGTAAACATTGGTCGACCAGTTTTGAATGGTCGAATAGCGGGAGCGGGCGCCCTTCTTGACAATGATCTCGATCACGCCCGAATGGAACGACTTGGTGGTGTACTGCGGCGCGGTGCAGCCCTCCACGTAGTGAACCGAGGCGCCCTCATCTACAATTATGAGGGTCCGCTCGAATTGGCCAACGTTGGGGGTGTTCAGCCGGAAGTAAGCCTGCAGCGGCAGATCGACCTTGACGCCCTTTGGTACGTAGACGAACGATCCGCCCGACCACACGGCCGAATTCAACGCGGCAAACTTGTTGTCCTCGATCGGGAATGACCTTGCCGAAATATTCGCGGAACAGGTCGGGATACTTGCTTAAGGCCGTCTTCGATGGAAACAAAGATGACGCCCTGTTTTTCGAGATGCTCCTGGATTGAGTGATAGACCATCTCGGATTCGTACTGCGCGCCCAGGCCCGCCAGGAACTTGCGTTCCGCCTCGGGCACGCCAAGCTTGTCGAAGGTGCGCTTGATGTCAGAGGGGACGTCGTCCCAGGATTTCTCCTGTCCTTCGCTCGGCTTGACGTAGAAGAAGATCTCATCGAAGTTGAGTTCCGCCAACGAAGGACCCCAGGTGGGCATGGGACGCTTCATGAAGTGATCGAGGGCCTTCAAGCGGAAATCCAGCATCCACTGCGGCTCTTCCTTCATGTGGGAGATCTGTTCAACCACCTGGCGGCTCAAGCCGCGCTCGGACTTGAAGACGTATTTGTCCTCCGGATCGTGGAAGCCGTACTTGTACTCGCCAATACCTTCGAGCACGCGCTCGTCTTTGTTCTTCGCATCACTCATAAGGGACTCCGGTCCTAGTAAAACAGATCGTCAGCCTGTAACGGAAGCCTAGGCTTCCGTCTTCTCGCGGATCCAATCGTAGCCGTGCTCCTCGAGACTCTGGGCAAGGTCGGGGCCGCCCGACTCGACGATCCGGCCGCCCATCATCACGTGCACGAATTGAGGCTTGATGTAATTCAGTAGACGCTGGTAGTGCGTGATCACGATGACGCCGAGGTCCGGCCCGGTGAGGGCGTTCACGCCGTCGGAAACGATGCGCAGGGCATCAATATCGAGACCGGAATCAGTCTCGTCCAGGATCGCGATCTCAGGCTTCAGGGCCGCCATCTGTAGGATCTCGGCTCGTTTCTTCTCGCCGCCTGAAAAGCCCTCATTCAGGTAGCGGCCGGCGAAAGCCTGATCCATTTTCAGCATCTCCATCTTCTCCTTGAGCATCTTTCGAAACTCGGGGATGGGCATGCCTTTGTCTTCCTTGTTCACTGCCCGCCGCCGGGCATTGATCGCGGTCCGCAGGAAGTTGGCGACGGTCACACCGCTGACCGCCACGGGGTACTGGAACGCAAGAAAAATGCCAAGCCGAGAGCGCTCGTCGGGCTCGAGCTCGAGAATGTTCTGCCCCTTGAACCGCACCTCGCCTTTGGTGACCTTGTAAGATGGATGGCCCATCAAGGTGTAGGCAAGGGTCGACTTGCCGGTACCGTTGGGACCCATGATGGCGTGGATCTCGCCCTGTTTTGCCACGAGGTCAACGCCCTGCAGGATCTCTTTGCCCTCAATGCTGACATGGAGATCCTTGATCTCAAGTTGCGACATTCTGCTCTGCTCCCGGGGCTTAGTTGGAGTTGTAGGCTTTGAGTTGACTTCGGCTACACGATATGTGGCCGCCAACCCGCCCAAACCAGCCGTCGGAGTGCATTATAGCAGAGTAGATCCGAAAAGTCAATATTTATCATATTCTTCTAGTATATTCACCCGCAACGGCATAAGCCTGGGATCCGCCAGAGCGTCGGGCCAAAGCCTACGGCGGCCGCCCACCCCCTTCACCGAGTCCGTTCTAGATATTGGCCTTTCTCAGACGCAGGCTGTTCGTGACGACGAAAACGCTGCTGAAGGCCATGGCTCCGGCAGCCAGCATGGGATTTAGCAGACCGAGAGCGGCCGCGGGGATCAGAATGACGTTGTAGAAGAACGCCCAGAAGAGGTTCTGTTTGATGGTCCCGAGCGTCTTCTGGGACAATGAGATGGCGCGGACTACGCCGCGCAGATCACCGCTCATGAGCGTGATGGGCGCGGCGGCCATCGCCACATCTGTGCCAGTGCCCAAGGCGATGCCCACATCCGCTTGAGCCAGGGCCGGGGCGTCGTTGATGCCATCGCCGACCATGGCAACGGCAGCAGTGCCGGAACCGCCACCGGTCTGCAGCCGGCGTACCTCGGCGGCCTTGCCGTCAGGCAGGACCTCAGCCAGAACCTCGTCGATTCCCACTTCGGACGCGATCGACGAAGCGGTCTGCCGATTGTCGCCGGTGATCATGGCGACGCGCAGGCCGAGGGCGTGCAAAGACTCAACCGCGTCCCGCGAGCCTTCTTTAACTGCGTCGGCAACAGCAATGAGGCCTTGGATCGTACCGTCAACCGCGACGAACATCGTGGTCCGGGCACTGGCCTGCAACCGATCGGCCTCAGCATCCAGCCCGCCCAAGTCGAACCCGCGGGCTTTCATCATTTGGGGACTGCCAACGACCACGCGTCGTCCCTCAACATCGGCCTCAACGCCATGGCCCGCTTCGGCCGCGAAATTCGCCGGCTCAGAGAGAGTCAATCCCCGCGCGGTGGCCTCTGCCCAGATGGCCTCGCCGAGGGGATGCTCAGAACCGCGCTCGACGCTGGCTACCAGACGCAGCAGCTCGTCTTCACGCACGATCGGATCGTCTGCGATCGCAGAGACGCCGGCGAGGGCGGCCTGACGGACAACGATGTCGGTAACTTCGGGTTGACCCTTGGTAATCGTGCCCGTCTTATCCAGGATGACCATCGAGACTTTGCCGGCGCGCTCCAATCCTTCACTGCTGCGGAAGAGCACACCCAGCTCTGCTCCTCGGCCGGTACCAACCATGACGGCAGTCGGCGTGGCAAGACCCATGGCGCAGGGACAAGCGATGACCAGCACGGCGACCATGTTGATCAGGGCGGCGGAAAAGACACCGCCGCCAAGGCTTGGAGGCACCAGGAAGTACCACGCGGCGAAGGTGACCAGGGAAATGGCAATGACAATCGGAACAAAAACCGCCGAGACGCGATCAGCGAGCTTCTGGATGGGGGCTTTGCTGCCCTGGGCGTCCTCAACGAGCTTGATGATGCGCGCCAGGGCGGTCTCGCGACCGATGCGAGTGGCCTCGAACTTCAGCAGGCCAAGCTTGTTGACCGTGGCGCCGATAACCTGATCGCCGGGCGACTTGGCGACCGGCAGCGATTCGCCGGTCAGCATGGACTCGTCGACGCTGGAACGACCATCGGTCACAACGCCGTCGACGGCAAACGCCTCACCCGGCCGAACAACGACTGTGTCACCGATCTGGATCTCGTCGACGGGCACTTCGATCTCGGAGCCGGAGCGCAGGACGTGGGCGGTCTTGGGACGCAGGCCCATCAGCTTCTTGATGGCCTCGGAGGTCCGGCCCTTGGCGCGAGCTTCGAGGAACTTGCCCAGCCGGATCAGGGTGATGATCACGGCGGCGGTCTCAAAGTAGACATCGCCGGCGATCAGGCCGAGCGAGACGAACACTGAGTAGAAGTAGGCAACGGACGAGCCCATGGCGATCAGAACGTCCATATTGGCCGCGCCACTGCGCAGCGCCTTGTAGGCCCCGACGTAGTACTGCCAGCCTACAACGAACTGGACCGGGGTCGCCAGACCCCACATCAGCCAGTTGACCCAAGGCTTTGACTCCACCATAACGTCCGGAACCGGCGCCATCGCATAGAAGAAGGATGGGAGCAGGCCAAAATCCCGGGCCATGGCAAAGAGGAACAGCGGGACCGTGAAGATCAGCCCGGCAATGAGCAATCGACGTTGATGATCGATCTCCTGCTGGCGCGCCTTGGCCTCAGCATCCTCCAACTCGCCACCGAGCTCAACAGGCTGAAAGCCCGCGGCCTTGATGGCACGCCGGATCTCGACCTGGGTCAGCACCGTGGGGACGTACTTGACGCGGGCGCGTTCGTCCGCAGGATTGACAACGGCCCACAGGACCCCCTCGAGGCCCCCGAGAACCTTTTCCAGGCGGCGGGCATCGTTGGAATCGGATAGGCGCGGGATGACGAACTCCGCCTCGCCGGCCGCGATACCATAACCGGCGCGCTCGACGCGGGTGATCATGTCCGGCAGACCTACCTCGGCGGGATCGTATGTAACGACCGCGCGCTCGGACGACAAGTTCACGGCCGCCGTCTGAACACCCTTGACCTTCTTAAGGTTACGCTCGATGGTCGTGACACAATTGGCACAATACATGCCGGTGACGGGAAGTGTTATTTGTTTGGTCTGGGGCATTTCATTCTCACGAAAGCCGCTGCCGGCATATCTGGGACGGCCAATCTTGGATGCGGCAGCGGACGGAATGTGGAGGCTACGCGGTGACCGGGTATTCGATCTCCGCAAGGAAAGCCTTGATCTTCACCTCATCGGCGGGTACGTCGAAGGTCACGCTCACCTTCCGGGTGTTCAAGTCCGCCTTGACAGACTGCACGCCCTGCAGCTCACCCAACTCGGTTTCTATCGTGTGGGTGCAGTGCGAGCAATGCATCGAGGGAACGGAATACGTGACTGTGGTCATAGGAAGCTCCTTTTGTGGTCAGATGCTGGCAAGGCCGCGAAGCGACCGGCTATACTTTGGAAGACATAGCGAAGACCTCGGTGATCTCTTTCAGGACGCGCTCGCGTTCCTTGGGATTGGACCCCTGGATGGCCGTTGTCACACACGAATCCAGATGATTCTCAAGGATCTGCGTGCTGACCTTGTTGAGGGCGGCTTCGATGGCCTGAATCTGACGGATCACATCGATGCAGTAGACGTCTTCCTCGACCATGCGGATGACGCCCCGCAAATGGCCCTCGACGGTCTTCAAGCGGCGCAGAGCGTTTTCGCTGTCTTTCACGTTGGCCTCCACAACCCCGACAACACGGGCAGTCTCGCCCTTACCCCCCCCCATGGGGGTAGGGTGCGCCTATGATACCCCAATGGGAGCCGAATTGTCAAGAACCGGCGCCACAAAACCGGCGCGGTAAAATCGAGCCGTGAAGATATCCGCGATTGACCTCCGACAGGTCGCCATCTTCGAGAAGGCGACGGACGAGGTCCTCAGGCTGGAGGCAGAGAACGCGCATTCGCGGAACATCGTCGAACTGAGCCTGCAGGTGCCGGGCCGCTACGTGCTGGTCGATCACTCCCTGTCACGCATGCAACGCGGGTTGTCGGGATACTTGATCGGGGATGGCCCGGGCGCGTCGGATATTTTCAAGGGAACGCCCATGCCAGGCAGCGGGCACTGATCCGGCGCCATTGAACGAGACCAAAAGACCTGCGACAACGCAGGTCTTTTCTTTCGAATTCGTGCCGGCCTGAACTAGGCATCCTTAACGGGGCCGACAAATCTACGCCCGCGCGCTGGCGGCACCGGCTCATTAGGGGCCAAGTGTATAATGCCGCCATGTCCGGCACCGTCCGCCCTGCGGCCGTCGCAGCCAAGGGCATTGCATGGTTCATCGCCATCGAGCTCGTGTTCGTTACGATCGGGCCGCAGCTCGAACTCGGTCAGCGTCTATGCGCTGCCCGGGCTCAAGCGCGAAAGGTTTCCGGTCAGCACGCTGGCTCCCGTCGATGCGGCGCTGGATGTGGGTAACCTGCAGGCGATGTTTGCATCGCATGTGGTCAGCAACTCGAAGGGCCCGGATGAATTTCGCATCATGGTGCTGGGAAACTCGGCGACGTGGGGGACGCAAGACCGGGTGGACGAAATGATGCCGGCCCAGCTAAACGATCTTGGTCTCGCATGCGGGAATCGCAAGGTGAAGGCATACAACCTCAGCTTCCCGCGCTCATCGGCGACCAAGGATCTCATGATCATGGATGACGCCATGAGCTACAAGCCGGACATGTTCATCTGGATGATCACGTGGTACACGCTCATGCCCAAGACACGGGTGGATCACGTACTGGTAACACAAAATCCTGAGGAGTTCTACAATCTGGCGCGGCGTTTCGATTTTCTGCCGAGGGATTATCCAGCCCCAACATGGCTCGATAATGCGCTCTCGCGGAACCGGTCATTCTATCGAGTCGCCCGCTATCAGCTCTATTCACTGATCCAACTGGCAACGGGCGTTGACCAACTCCCGGGACCGCCGATCGATGTTCCCGGTGCACTGACCGCGGATGCGACGTTCGAAGGAATGAAACCCCCAACGTTGCGCCAGGCGCAGGTCTCATTGGATCAGGTCGCCGACGCCTTCAAATTGGCGGGCAGTGTTCCCATCATCCTGGTCAATGAGCCGATGCAGGTTCTCAGCGGCGTACCGAACAGCGACGTGCGTTACAACGGCTATTACCCGCGTTGGGTGTATGACCAGTATCGCCAATACGTGGGTGAGGCAGCCACACAGAAGGGCTGGGACTACCTCGATCTATGGAATGCCTTTCCTGCGAGCGACTTCGGCGACACGCCGCTGCATCTTGTCCCGAAGGGACAGCAGCAGCTGGCCCAGATGCTCGCACCTGCGATCCAGAAATACTGTCAATGATGCGCCGCGTCGGCTTGGTCTTGATGGTGCTTGGCCTGACCGCGTGTGGCCCGCGCGGCCCGGCGTCAATGAGCAGACCCAGCTGGCAGTGCAGCAGACCCTGGCGGCCATGCCAACGGACGCCTCAAAGACTATCGCGTCGCCGATGCCGCCGGCAACGGAAGTGCCTCTCAACGGACTCTTCTGCGAGTATCAGTTCTGCATCGGCCATCCGGCCGGCATGGCATTCTTTGACGTAGTCGCCAAGAATAATCCATCGGTACCAACTGCCAGCACCCTCGAGGCAGGCCAACTTGCGGCCTACAATTCGAGCCTGTTTCTCGAGGTTATCTGGCAATCCGCGGCTGGCGGTTCGGACGGGCAATTCATGCTTGACGAGATCGTGGAAAAGCAGGGGGATTCGCGAAACGGCGACGTCCAGCCGATCCTGCTGCACGATCTGGACGTGTTCTTTGTGCCGATCAGTAGTACCGGATCAACGCAGCTGCCCTACGGCGGCGCGGCGGCTTGGGCTTGTGGAGGGCGGGCGTTTGCCTGGAAGGCCTACGCGATGCAACCTGACTTGGCCAGGAGCCTGCTGACGGATGCCTTGCAGGTATTTCGCTGCGACCGGTGACTCGCGAAATGCGTGGCGAGGCCGGAGCCTAGCTATCCTTGCGCTTGGCCTGCTGCCAGAGCAATTCCATCTCATCCAGCGACAGGTCTGAGAGATTGCGGGACTGATCCCGGGCGCCCTGCTCGATGAAGCGGAAGCGGTTCTTGAACTTCAGGTTCGCGCCGCGCAGGGCAGATTCGGCGTCGATGTTCTTCCAGCGTGAGAGGTTGACCAGCGCAAAGAACAGGTCACCTAGTTCCTCGGCGAGCAACTCCGGATCGCCGGCGCGCTGCACCTCCCCCACCTCCTCATCTATCTTGTCGAGCACGCCCTGGATCTCCGGCCAGTCGAAGCCCACCCGGGCGGCGCGTTCCTGATACTGCTGGGCCTGGTTTAGGGCGGGTAATGTAACCGGGACACCGTCGAGCAAACCGCCGGCGGGACCCTCGCGACTGTCCCGCTCCTCCTCTTTCAGGCGTTCCCAGTTCGCCAGCACGCCATCGACCCCATCCACCTTGACATCGCCGAACACATGCGGATGGCGGCGGACGATCTTGTCGTAAATGCCTTTGATGACATCATTGGCGGTGAATTCACCCTCTTCGCTCGCGATCTGGGCGTTCAGCATGATCTGCAGGAGCAGATCGCCGAATTCCTCACGCATGGCGTGGAAATCGCCTGAGTCGATGGCCTCGAGGGCTTCGTACAACTCTTCGAGCAAATGCTGGCGGAGAGAGACGTGGGTTTGTTTTCGATCCCAGGGGCAGCCGTTGGGCGCGCGCAGGTGAGCAACGATCTCCTGGAACGCCTCGAGCGAAGTCCCCTCCGCCAGCGGCGGAACGTACAACGACGTGAGGGCGCCGATGTAGTGGCTGCGGTCAATCTCATAGAGGGCCAGTTCCTCCACCTGCTGCTCATCCGTGCCGGCAGCGTGAACCAGGCGTACAGCGTGCTGATCAGGGTAGATCGCGCTCAACGTGGACTTTACCTCGGAGGCAACCGTCCTCGAGTAGAGCTGCGCGATCAAGACAGGCGAATCGGGTGGAAAGCTGGGCACATGGGCGGCGCCGAGAGTCATGGCGTCACATAGAACGAGCTTCGGAAGGGGATCAAAGCCAAGCGCCGAGAACGTTGGTTCGAGGAACGAAACGCCAGCGACAATCCTGAGCGAAATGCCCGCCTGGCGCGCGAGTCGCGAGATCTCAAGGCAGGTGGCCTCGGCAACAAAAGGATGTCCCGGAACCGCATAGATGACCCCTCCCGGTTCACGAGCGAGCTGGAGCACCTTCTGCGCGATCGTGGCATAGACCGAATCGAAGGAGGTGCCGTTTTGGTAGAGGTCATCAAAGGAATGGAGCGTGAGACCGGCAGGCAGGCCGACGACGACCGGATGTTGACGCGTGCGCAGCCAAACCTGGGGGCGGCTGAGACGACCTCCCAGGCTTCTCGAGTCAGTTGCCGAGGATCACCGGGCCCAAGACCTAATAGAGTTATTCCAGACATGGAGGCTCCCGGGCAAATCGTCCTTCAGAAACGGGAATAAGGACTCGTCAGATTTAGGAGTTTAGTATAACCGAGCGATGCGCACGCGGCCACGCATCATTCTCCGTGCCCCGAGCACTTAGGAGTTTGAGTAGATTTCTCATGAAGTTCTAAGAGGATTCGGAGGGCTTTCATCGCCCGCGGGTGTTGACGGCACATGCAAGCCATCTTGTAGAATGGTGACCTCCGTTTCACTTAGAAAGGAGCTCGAGATATGTTGAAGAGCGATTCGATAAAGGCTGGACATGCGTACGTCAATGAGCGGGTTGGATCGATACGTGAAGTGGTGGAGGAACTTGACCGGTTGCGGGTCAGGTTCAATGAATTCGATCTGCAGACGGGCCAATTGATCCCGGCGCCATTTCAGATCGCCTACAAGAGCCACTGGCCCGGTGGGCGGAGACGCGAAGCGAGGACATTCGAGTCGGCCCAACTCCACACGATCATGGGGCACCAATGGTTCCAGGCGCTGAGGCCAAGCGAACTGAAGAAAGCGGAACTAGAGCGCACGCGTGCCAGTGTGGAACAAGTAGTGGGCAACAATACCCTGCACCGCTGGTAAGAAACAGGTCCCTCCTCGTGGAAAGCAGGGACCTGTTCTTGGATCCAACGAAATGGCAAGCCGCGGAACCGCGCGACCATCCATCTACGGCTTCGGCTGGCGCCGCTCGTAATGATATGGTTTGAGTTCCTGGTAAAGTCCCCAGACGCCAAATGCGAGAAATGGGACGCCAATGCAGCCGAAGGTTGCGACCATGGTTCCTGTGGCGGGCCCAGCGACATTTGTCAGGAACAGGACGACAGCCGCCGCCACCAACCCCGCACCGACCAGAATCCATACTATTGCGAAAAGCTTCATGTTAGTCCTCCGTGGCTGGAATGTGCTTACCGATAACGCTCGAGGGCTTTCCTGCATCCTGAGGAAATGCGAGGCGGGCGCGAAGCCGCGCCCGTCCTTGTGTTGGAATTGGCAGTGCTGGCAATTCAGATGCCGGCGTTGCTGAGGGTCGAAAGCAACTCAGAGAGCGCCGTGGTCAGCGTTGGGTGGGTTACCTCAAAATGGCGGATCGCGTCCTCCAGGCCCCGGGTGAGGCCCGGTCTGGCCTCCAGCTCCGATCGGGCGAGGAGCTCACGAATGTGACCGTCGATGTCTCGAAGCAGCCTGCGGCCGGTTTCATCGACCTTGTCCGTGTGCTGGATTTCGTCGTGAAGCTTCTCGAGTTGATGGCGAAGCTTGCTGTCGGTCATGTGCGAACTAGTCTCCCGTGATCATCATTGTATCAACACTCACTGTAGCCGCAAGCGTGGCACTTGCGGCAGCCCTCTTCGTTGACCACCGCGGCTTCGCCGCACTCCGGACAGAGATCACCGATCTTTACCGGCTGGCTCACGACCTCAACTTCGGCCTCAATGCCGTGCCCGGCTTGAGGCTCGGGCCGGGCGGCGACCGCATCATCCATGAGGCCGTCTTTCTGACGCAGATACTGATCGAGAACCTGGCCGATACCGTCCGGCAGAGAACGAACCCGGTTCGGCCCAAACCCGAGCGACCGGCCGCCGCCGATGCCGATGAGCTGACGCAGGACCTCGCGAAGCCGTTCAGTGGGCATGATCGGGGACGAGAGGCGCAGGATGTATGAGATGAGGCGCCCGATGGCCTCGGAGACCGCGGCGGTCTCGGAACCGGCCTTGGCCGTATTGATGAAGGCCTCGAACGGCTGAGCCCCGCCATTCTCATTGATGGTTATGAAGGCCTTCCCGGCAGGAGTCTCAATATTGTAGGTGGAGCCGCGGAGGGCAACCGGGCGCGGCTTCTTGCCATCGGCCCAGGAGGCCACGGGCGCGAAGGATCCGACCACAGGCCTGGCTGGGGCAGGCAGTTTCTTCTCGGCCGTAGCCTTCGTCTCGAGCACCACCTTTTCGCGTGAGCCGGTCACGTATACAGTAATCCCCTTACAACCGAGTTCCCATGCCAGCACGTAGGCCTGGGCAACGTCCTCCTCGGTGGCCGTCTCGGGGAAGTTCACAGTCTTCGAGAGGGAATTGTCCACAAACGCCTGCAGCGCGGCCTGCATGCGCACGTGTTCCTCGGCGGTTATATCAGCCGAGACGACGAACACATCGCGCACCGATTGCGGAATCTCGTTGATGGACTGGCACGTGCCGTCCCGCATCACCTGTTCAACGATCTCCTGGCGCTTCTCTTCGCCAAGGCCGAGCTTCTTCAAGGGCCTCTTCGAAACGCGGGCTGGCGTAGGTCAGCTGCAGATCCTTGCCGTGGTCGTTCACGTGGCGGACGTACGCCAGCGCGAAAACGGGCTCGCAGCCGTAGCCCTCGCAGCCCGCCACAGTGGCGATCGTGCCCGTGGGTGCCACGGTGGTCTGGGCCGCGTTGCGGATGCCATGGTGTCTGATACCCTCCAGGACCGATTCCCACTGCAGTGCGGGCCTGCCCCAGTCACGGGTGTGGGTCGCCAGCGGCGTGGGCGGCTGCCAGGAGGGATCATCCATGTCATAGATCGAGCCCTCGATGGCGGGGAATGGTCCGCGGACCTCGGCAAGCGCGATGCTTGTCTGCATGGCATGGTAGCGCACGAATTCTATGACCTGCGCGCCGAACTCCTGGCCCTCGTTCGACCCATAGCGGACGCCGACGTGATACATGAGGTCGGCAAGACCCATTATGCCCAAGCCGATACGCCGGGCCTTGTGGGCAGCTTCGGTCAACTGCGGAACGGCGGGAACATAGGCGTTGGCCTCAACGACATCGTCGAGGAAACGCGTGGAGGTCACGACACTCTTGCGCAGGGATTCCCAATCGACGTGTTCCGTCCGCACCGCAATGCTCGTTCAGGTTCACGGAACCCAGGCAGCAATTCTCATAGGGCCCCAGCCACTGCTCACCACACGGATTTGTGGCTTCCAGCGGATACAAGTGCGGAACGGGATTGCTGCGATTGGCTGCATCCAGGAACAGGACGCCCGGCTCGCCGTTGTGATGCGCCTGCTTGACGATCTTGTTGAACAAGGTCGCGGGCGCGGACCGTTCTATATGCGTCGAATCGGTACGCCGGCCTGTTCCATCTGCTCAAGCGTGCCGCGGACCTCGCGATAGCGAGGATCGTGCACGTCCGGGAAGCGCAATTCCCAGTCCGCGTCGTCGCGGACGGCGCGCATGAAGGCGTCCGTGATGCCGACCGAGATATTGAAGTTCGTGATCTGGTTCTCGTCGGTCTTGCAGGTGATGAAGTCTTCAACGTCGGGATGATCAACGCGCAGGACGCCCATGTTAGCGCCGCGGCGGGTGCCGCCCTGGGCGATCTCACCGAAGGCGTGATCATAGACGCGCAGGAAGCCGACGGGACCGGTCGCCTGGCCGGCGGAAGCTATGACCAGGGATCCCTGCGGGCGAAGGCGCGAGAACGCGAAGCCGTTGCCGCCGCCCGTCTGCTGGATCAGGGCGGCGTCGCGCAAGGTCTGGAAGATGCCGGCGCTGTCCCGTCCCATGTCATCCGTGATGGGCAGGACGAAGCAGGCTGCGAGCTGCCCCAGGGGAGTGCCGGCACCCGTGAAGGTCGGTGAGTTCGGGAAGAACTTGCGGCCGGAGAGAAGTCGATAGAACTCCTTCGCGCGTTCCGGCACATCGCCATTCCAATCCTCTTCGACCCTGGCCACGTGATAGGAGACACGCCAGAACATCTCCTCCACCGTCTCCGCAGGCTTGCCATCAGGGCCACGGCGCACGTAGCGGCGCTCCAGGACCTGGCGGGCATTGCCGGTCAACTCGACCTTGGGAAACCCCTTGGGCATCGATGGTGTGGGCAGCAGACCTTTGGAATTGGTGGCCAGTGACTTTGCGACCATGCAACTCTCCTCCGATAAAGCGAGTATTGAAGAAAGAAAGAAAACGGCAGCGCCATCCCGCTGTCCTCCACGCGGGGGGTACTGCCTCAGGCTAGCTCTTTAGCAGACTATCGATTTCTTTCCGCAGTGCGCCCAGATCGTCCAGGCGCAAATAAACGATCGCGTAACGAATGTACGCGATCTGGTCCATCTCCTTGAGGCCGTTGATGACCATATCGCCTATGACCCGTGATGAGACCTCCGACTTGCCCATGCGCTCCAGTTCGGATTCAATGTGGCCGATCAGGCGCTCGATGTCAGCGGCGGACACCGGTCGCTTGGCACAGGCAATCCGAATGCCGCGCTCCACCTTCTCGCGGTCGAACTCTTCGCGGGTACCGTCCTGTTTGATGATGAGCGGCGCCGACAGCACGGGCCGCTCGTAGGTACTAAAGCGCTGCTTGCAGCGAAAGCACTCGCGACGGCGCCGGATGCCACCGTGGCTGTCGTGCGAGGTATCAAGAACTTTCGAGTCGTGGTAATGGCAATATGGGCAGCGCATCGGCGGTGGTTTCCAGAACAGATGTGAGAGCCATATGTAGGGTTGCTTGCCTCCTGAACCCGTACATATGGCCGAATTGGTTGCATTCTAGCACACCTGGCGCGGCGGTTCAAGTGGCTTGAGGAGGGGATACGCTGGATTGGCGAGCTTTTAAGGCAAGCGTAGGGGAAGTGTCAACTGGATTCTTGGGCTGAGGCGCCTGGGCCGATTGCTGGCATGGCTCCTGCGGGCAGCGGCATGCTTCTGCCCAGCTCAAAGGAGCGCGGGCCCCCGTGTCGAGAGCAGCCAGAACTCGGGCGGACGATTATCCGGGGTAAAAGAACTACTTGCCCCCTACCGGTGCCGGGCACACGCAGGGAATGCAGTCTTCCGCAGGCACGACGACGGCGCAGGCCATATCCGCTTGCGGAAACGGGTTAGGGGTCGCGTTATAATTGCCTTTGGAAAGTGAGACCGACATGCCTGAGAAGACTGCCAATCACAAGCCTTTTGGTGACAGAGTTCCGGACAAGGCCCGGGAGCACATCCGGGCGGCTCGCGAGGAAATGAAGGACAGCATCCGGACGCTGTTCCCACCCGAGTTCATTGAGCACCGGCGCAAAGCACGCAAGGAGGTGCTGCTCGCCTGGCGCAGCTTCATCGACGCCGCACTCGAACGGATCGATGAAAAGAGCAAGCAAGCCTAGATGCAAGAAAAGCTAAAGCAATAGAGACCGCCCCGCGCAGCGCGGGGCGGTCTCTTCTACATGAGCCGGTTATCCGCGAGGCCGGTGCCCGCTGGCCATGAAGGCAGTCCAGAACAGGGCAACAGCCGACAACCCCCAGAATGCGTACGCGGGAACGAGATCGCTGACACGGTAAACCAGCGCGCCGGCGAACAATAAGGTCGCAAAGACGAGACCGCCGACGAGCCGGTTGACGGCGGTCTCCAGGTAGTAGAGCTGACGGCTGATCTGGGGAGCGTTGAACGTGATTTCGCCGCGCTCGAGCCGGGTCAATACCCGCCCCGTCTGGGCGGGCAAGGAGATGAGTTCTTTAACCAGCTCACCGATGCGGTCGAGCCAGCCTTCCCAGCCTTGAATTCCCTCAGCGGCCAGCATATTCTGCGCATAGGGCGCGAGCTGCTGCCAGGGATTGATCTCGGAATCAAGCCCGGTGCACATGCCAGACAGGATGCTGAGGCCGCGCCCCAGCAGCAACAGGTCGTGGGGCAGCTGGAATGGCATCTCGTAAAGCAGCTCGCGGAATTGCACCGAGAACTGGTGCATCTCAGCTCGGCCCACCTTGCGAAGCTCGGCCATCGACATTCCCCAGAACCGATCAAAGAACTGGGCTTCAGCGCGCTCGAGCAATTCCAGGTCAGCGCCTGGGAGCAGGACGCCGAGCGTCTGGTACGCGTTTACCAACTTCCCCGAATCGCGAGTACCGATGGCAACCAGGACATCCCGCAGCCCGGCGTAGAGGTGGTCTGGGACCGAACCCACCATCCCGAAATCGACGAATGTCAACCTCCACGTCCGCTTGCGATTGCCCGAGGCCGGAACGGGCGACACGAAGAGGTTGCCCGGATGCGGGTCGGCATGGAAGAAGCGATCTTCGAAGATCTGCTTAAGGTAGATATCGAACAGAACGCTGGCTACTTCTCTTCGATCGATCCCGGCGGCTGTGATGGCATCGTAGTCGGTGATCTTGATGGCGTACACATTCTCTAGGGTCAGCACCCGGACTGTGGTATGGCTCCAGATGACGTGTGGCACACGGACGCGGCGCCGCCCCGCGAAATTGGCCGCAAAGCGCTCGGCATTCTTTCCCTCTTGCAGGTAGTCAATTTCTCGGTGCACTACGGCCGAGAGCTCTTCGATCAGGGCCAGGACGTCCACGCGGCGTCGGATGGGCTTGTAGTGTTGGAGCCATCCCCCAAAGCGCCGCAACGCCGAGAAATCTACGTCGATGAGCTGGTCAACGTTGGGGCGCTGGATCTTGACGACGACGTCGCGATGCCGATTGCCGCCTTCTCCGCCGGGCTTGAGGCGGGCCCGGTGCACCTGGCCCAATGAGGCCGCTGCCAGCGGCGCCACTTCGAACTCCTCGAACCGGTCTTTGAGTGGTGCGCCCAGCTCAGCCTCGGCCAAGAGCCGAATGGCATCAAAATCCTCAGGCGGAACCTCGTCCTGCAGGCCCGAAAGCTCGTCTGTTACCTCGGCTGGAAGCACATCGAGGCGGGCAGAGAGGAATTGGCCGACCTTAATCATCACACCACCCATGCGGATGGCAAGGGAACGAAACTCAGTTGCGATCTTCCGATAGCGGGACGGCCGGCTCCGGCGCGTCAGCGCGCGGAGTCCCAGGCCAGGCAACAGGATCTCCCAGAACGCAAAGACCAGCGTCGAGCGAACGAAAAAAGCCATGATATGCCGATAGCGGGCACGCAAACGCGGATCCTGCATCGCTGCCGATTCCCGTTGGCATTGTATCACCGGCATTTTCACACCTGAGTAGAATCAAGCCATGGCATTCGAGCGCATCGTTGAGGAGATCATCCGGGGGGCCATGGAACGCGGCGAATTCGAGGATCTGGCCGGCAAGGGCAAGCCGATCGACCTGACTGCCTACTTCCAAGCACCGGAAGACGCGCGGGTTGCTCAGACATTACTGAAGAATGCAGGGATTACTCCCCGAGAGGTGGAGCTGTTGCAGGAGAGCTGGGATCTAAGGCAGAGAGAAGCTGCCACCCAGGATCCTGAATCCAGGCGGGTACTGCGAGGACAGATCGCAAGCCGGCAGCTGGAACTGGATCTCAGGACAGAAAGATATCGGCGTCGCTCGAATGCGCGCTAAGGCTGCGCCCACTCGGGACGCCCATCCGACCAGAAGTTAACAAAGCTCATACGCGGCGTCTTTGACAAATCCTGCCTCCCCTGCTATACTTCGGCGACTTGGATCTGACTTTCACTGCCATTTGGCAGTTTTGTACGGCCACGTAAGAAGGCGCGAAGAGCCCCGCGGAAGTCAACAGGCCGCGGGGTTCTGCTAAATAGGGTGAGAGTAATAAAACAAACCGCATAAGGCGGAAGGTATTCGTTTAAGTCAAGACAGTGAGGAAAAGAAAGCAAATGAGCAAGCAAGAAAACAAACAACCTAAGCCGCAGGGAAACAGGCCGACAAACAAGCAGGGAAAGCTCAAGATCATTCCCCTGGGCGGCCTCGGGGAGGTCGGCAAGAACATGACGGCGTACGAGTTCGGCGGCCAGATCATCGTCGTCGACGCCGGCATCATGTTCCCCGAGAATGACATGCTGGGGATCGATTACATCATTCCGGACTACGCCTACGTCCGCGAGCGCGCCCATCAGGTGATCGGAATCATCATCACCCACGGGCATGAGGACCACATCGGAGCCATCACGCATGTTGTGAATGACATCCCCGCGCCGGTCTACGCGACGTCGCTGACGCGCTGGCCTGATCGAGGTGAAGCTGGCGCGCAACGGCAGCTCCGGCAAGGTTCAGCTCAACACGGTCAAGGCGGGCCAGTCCATCCAGGTTGGGCCTTTCCAGATTGAGTTTTTTCATGTTTCGCACTCCATCCCGGATGCGGTCGGTCTTGGGATCACCACCCCAGCGGGATTGGTGGTTCACACAAGCGACTTCAAGTTCGACCTTTCGCCCGTGGACGGCTGGCCGAGTGACTATGCGAAGCTGGCTGAATTCTCGCAGCGGGGCGTGGACCTGCTTCTTTCGGATTCCACGAATGCAGAGCGCCCCGGCTGGACGCCGTCCGAGATGGTCATCGGCCCGGCGTTCGACCGGGTGATCACGCAGGCGCCGGGACGCGTCATCGTTGCGACCTTCGCCTCGTTGATCTCGCGCATCCAGCAGGTGGCGGATGCGGCCGCGAAGCATGGACGGAAGATGGCTTTGGCGGGTCCCAGCATGGTGGACAACGTCAAGATCGCCCGGACCCTGGGTTACCTCAATATTCCCGACGATCTGCTGGTGCCGATCGATCAGGCGCTCAACATGCGGGATCACAAGCTCGTGCTGATGTGCACCGGGTCGCAAGGCGAACCGGCCTCCATCGTCGGCCGACTTTCCACGGGGACGAACCGCCAGTTCGACCTGAGGCCCGGCGATACGGTGGTGCTCTCTTCGCATCCGATCCCGGGCAACGAGGAGACGATCAGCAAGACCATCAACCGCCTGCTGCGGCGCGGGGCAAACGTGATCTACGACGGCGTGCTGCCGGTGCATGTCTCGGGCCACGCGAGCCAGGAGGAGCAGAAGCTGATGCTCAACCTGATCCGGCCGAGGCATTTCCTGCCCATCCACGGCGAACTCCGACAGCTCAAGAGACATGCAGCTCTGGCCGAAGAGGTCGGTATCTCGCCCGAAAACATCCTCGTGGTCGAGAACGGTCAGATCGTGGAGCTGGCTGGCGGAACGGTGCGGCTGGGGGAGCGCATACCCGGCGACTACATCTTCGTGGATGGCGAGTCAATCGGCGATATCGACGACGGGGTCATGCGCGAACGCGAGATGCTGGCCCGCAACGGCATCCTGCTCATCGACATCACTCTGGATCGGATGACCGGTCGCCTGCTGCAGATGCCGGAGGTCATTACGCGTGGGTACGTTTCCCCGCAGGACGCGGAGCGGCTCATCCCGGAAGTGCGAAAGCGCGTGATGGACGTGGTGAACGGCGGCGGACTGGAGAATCAAAAAGACATCGTGAGCGCGGTGAAGAATTATCTCTACGAAACCACAAAGCGCCGCCCGATGGTGTTCGTGACGCTCAGCAAATCATAGTGCACCAAGCTACCAGGAAGGTCCGATCGGCGCTAGTCAGGCCCGCGACTGAGGCTTGCGGCCGTAGGTGCCGCGCAAGGGAACGAAGCAGACGCTGCTGATCACGTTCTCGTGGAAGTCCTCCCCTTTGCGAGTGAGGAGCTTCAAAAGCTGGTAGTCATGAGAGTGCTCGACTGGTATGACGAGTTGGCCTCCGTCTACCAGTTGTTCGAGAAGTGGCGGCGGCACGCCGGGCGAGGCAGCCGTAACAACAATGCAGTCGTACGGAGCCGCTTCCGGCCAACCGAGCGAGCCGTCACCACAATGCACATGCACATTGAGGCAGTCGAGATCCCGGAGGAGAGTTCTCGGCCTGCGCCGCCAATTGGGGGATCAGCTCGACGGTATGGACTTCCCGGACAAGGCAAGCCAACACGGCGGCTTGATAGCCTGAGCCCGTTCCAACCTCAAGCACGCGGTCCGTGCCGTATAAACGCAGCACGGATGTCATCAGCGCAACAATGTATGGTTGGGAGATGGTTTGACCGCAGCCGATCGGCAGAGGGGAGTCATCGTAGGCTGCGAAACGCGCGGCCTCAGGAACAAACAAGTGGCGTGGAACTTTATCGAACGCGTCGAGGAGTTGCGGGTCGTGCAGTCCTCGCCGCCGGATCTGTTCCAGGACCATTTGATGACGTTCGAGCGCAAACGAATCCACGAGCTGCAACTATCCTTCCAACATCACGCGTTCACTCGTCAGTGCCCGATTCCGTGAGTCCTAGGAGATCAGCCGAAGGGAAATCTGACGATCGACTTTGCCCATCGGGTAGCGGGGCAGATCCGTGATCTTGACCCAGCGCACACGCGGACTCTGCGAAGCAGAGATCAGCTCGCACGCGTGGGCTTCCACGGAGACGCGGAAATGTGTGTAGGCGTGCTGGATCACACACAGGGTTCCGTCGAGCCGGACGTTCAGCCCATAAGCTCTTTCGAGGGCGCTCTCGAGTGGAGGTCGGATACTGCGAACTGACGAGGCCCGCCTCCCAAGGCGCACGTTCGGAAACTCCCACATGCCTCCCAGCAGACCGCCAGGAGCACGCTGCGCCAGCAGAACGCGGCCTCTGCGGGTCACTACCGCCGCACCCAACAAATACAGGGGAGGCGGCCTCTTGGCGCGGAGCACCGGACGTCGGTTCACGGTCCCGAGCTTCCGGGCCTCGCACACGCCACGGACCGGGCAGACCGGGCAGCGCGGCTTTCGCGGCAAGCAGACCGTAGCGCCCAGATCCATCAATGCCTGGTTGTAGTCACCCGCTCTCCCCTTTGGCAGATACACTTCAGCCAAATGCCAGAGCTTCGCCCCGCCCGCGGCCGAGTTCCGCTCGGGCGCCGACATTGAAAACGCGCGCCAGGACGCGACGAATGTTCCCATCGAGAGCCGGGGCATCGATTTCAAACGCAATGGAAGCGATGGCGCCTGCGGTGTAGCGACCGATCCCCGGCAACGAACGGAGAGCGTTCAAATCGGCGGGGAGCCTTCCGTCGAAGTCATGGAGAAGACGCTTCGCAGCCCGGCGCAGGTTGCGGGCGCGGGCATAGTATCCGAGTCCCTCCCATGCAGCCAGAACATCCCGCTCAGAAGATGCGGCGAGGGCCCGCACGGTTGGAAATCGCCGAATCCAGCGCTCAAAATACGGGATCACGGCTTCCACGCGGGTCTGCTGAAGCATGATCTCCGAGGTCCAGATCCGGTACGGATCGCGGCGTGCGCGCCACGGCAGGTCGCGCGCGTGCCGCACATACCATCCGAGCAGGCGCGACGACAACCGCGATTTCATCACGCTGCCGATCCCACCAGCACGTCAGCCTGCCCGGTGCCAGAGTTTATTGACACGGTTGGTCCAGCGGTGCACTCGAATAGACGGAATCCGAGGCCGGAAAGTACACAAGTCGGGCTTCGACATAGTCAACGCGTTGGCAGCCGAGGACGATGATATCGGCCCCCTGCGGGAACGATCCTTCAAGCTGCCGGGTCGGAAAGACGATATCGTGCCGCGTCTGATTCAGCAGAAGAAACCCGAGGCGGGGGAAATCGCGCGGAGCATACGCGGGCCACGGATGGGCCGAGGCAAGGCCGAGATTGCGCGAGAAGTATCGAGGGTAGAGCAGGCGCCCGGTCTGCGCGACCGCGGACGGCGAGGCACCGAATGCCGTGAGCTCGGCACTGTCGATACCTGACCCAGTGACGGCAGATGAGGCGGCAAGTTCCGCAACGAGATGCCCCGCGGTCTGGTCAGGGTAGTGCGGAGAACCAAGGCGCTCTGCCAGCCAAGGCAGCGAGCCGACCAGGACGAAGCCGACGATGATCACGATCGCTGATGTCGGAGTCATGGTGCGAGGTGACGCAATCGGCCCAGGAGTGAAAAGCTTTCTGCCGGCTGCGCCCAACAGGAGCGCAACCACTGCAAGGATCTCTGCAACTCCGATGGCAAAGTAGAAGTAAGAGATCCAGTCGGCGGGCAGGTCATAGCGCCAGCCCGAGAAGCGCCCGATGCCGTTGGCCAACGCATAGCCGAATGAGAACACCAGAGGGATCAATCCGGCCCAGCGAAGTTGTCTCCAAGCCGCTCCGAGCCCGACCGCGATGACGACCAAGTAGGCGGCGATTACTGCGAAATTCAGGGCGCCAAGCTGGCTCTCCCAGTTGATCCAGTAGAGATCGATCGGCGCGATCAGTCCGGCGTACTCATGGATCAAAGGCAGCGCCAGAAGACCATTGATCTCGGTAGCAAGAAAGTGCGTGACAATAAAACCCAGAACAAACTTGGGATCATGCAGCAGGAAGGTGAATAACATGCCGGCGATGCTCTTCCCCTGCAAATCGACGTTATTGATGTCCAGATTGCCAGTGTACTGATATTGGCTGGCGATGATCTGGTATTGGAAAGAGGCGTCGAAGCTGAGTTGACCGCTCTGCAGGTAGTTGTGAGCGAGCCACGGGATAACGGTCGCTACGAGGACAGTGGCAAAGAGCACGACCGGAAGGATCCAGCGCCTGTTCCGGAAGCCGATCGCGACGACCACAGACACCAGCAACAGCGGTGCGATCAGCAGCGATTGCGTGCGAAGAAGAAGCAGCAAGCCGAAGACGCCACCTGCGACTAGGCCGCACCGCTCGTCGCGGCGAGCCAGCCAGCGAACCGACAGCAGGCAGGCCAACAGGATAAGCAGCAGAGTCGGCAAATCCACGAGGAGGGTGCGCGAATCAGAAACCCGCGTTTGAGAGGATACGAGGATGGTTGTCCACTCGCGGAAGATCGCGATCAGCGCAGCAATGAGTTCCTGCGGTACGACTGTGAAGCGCCTTTCCCAGCAAATAGAGGAGGGCTGGTATGAGGGCCAACAGGAGGGTCTGACCAACAATGATTAGACCGTAGTCTTCGCCTACGGCGAGGTGCAGGATCGTCAAGACCAGGATGTAGAGCGGGCGGGTCGGGACTTCGCCCTGGTACGGCTGCCCGATGAGCAGGCTCTCAGCCATGGAATCGTAGTAGCCAGCATCGGAATTCGGAAATGGCTGGTTGGCGGGCGGCGTAATGGGCGCGTAGAAACTGTTGCGGGTGGCTGAGGCCGGCACGCTCAACCAAACCAGCACCGCCAGAAGCCACACCCCGCAGCCGATGAAGATGTCGATTTGCGCCGGCAGACGGAAGTAGAGACCCGCAAGCAGAATGCCGAGTCCGGCAACCAGAGCCAAGGCGAGCTGCCAGCCCAGGATCGGAACCCCGGGCTCGCCCCAGTACGCGCTATCTGGTGTGAGACCCAGGCGCGTCAGGGCAACAAAGCCGAACACGAGTGTCAAGCCGGAGAGGGCGATCACGACCGGGTGTATAGGTGCCGAATGCGCCGAGAGTCCTTCCTGATGAAACCCATATTTCAGGATAAGCAGAAGGGCCGAAGCTTGGATTCCCAAGACTAGCAGATACAAGAGAAGGGGCTCAAGCCGTTGATAATACGGCAGGAGGGCCGTGGGATTAAGATATCGCAGCAAGAACAGTGCGATAGCAACAAGGAGGGAAAGCGAACCAGTTGCCAGGATGATGGACGGCCGCGGGAGAGCCGCCAGCCAGCGCGGAGGTCGGAGGGTGAATCCAGTGCCAACGAAGAAGAATCCAGCCAGAACCGCCAGCATCAGCGCCCGAGCCGCGGATATGGAGTGACCTTCGCGGGGAAGCCAAGTCAAGGCAGCGAAAGCGGCTCCCGCTTCGAGAGCCGCCAGAGCGAAGAACCAGCGCCACTTGCCCTGCTCTTGATTCACCGTAATGCCCGCCGTCCCTGTCTTTCTGATCTCTGAATCTCCGATTGGGATTGGCCGGACCGAATCGGGTCAGTCGGAGCCCCGCTTCGACTCAGAACTGGAAACCGCCCCGGGCGGAGACCACTTTGTAGGAGTAGTTGTTCACAAATGTAAGCAGTCGATCCTGGAGCGCGCCCCAATCCTTTGAGTTCATGATCTCACGGGCCTTGGGTGCATTGTCGGCCAGTAATCCAACCTGGATCTGCGGATACGCTCCAAACACAGTGGCCCAGGCGTCGATCGGCTGGAAACCCAGGCGCTGAACTCCCGGGACCCATTCACCAATCACAAACTCGAAGTACTCCTGCTCGTGATCGGCGGCGATATCCCAGGTCATGATGACTTTCACGGACACGTCGTTCACTCGCGTTGGTAGTCCAACACAGCGACGTGTGTTTCCTCGGGGAGGCCGCTGCGGGTCACCTTAAGCGATGGCTGGCTGTCTTGCTTGCCCAAGCCCATCTCTTTCATGAACTTGCCAAGCGAATCGAGCGTAAGCTTCACGTCAGCGGTCGAATAATGCATCGGGACGACAATGTTCGGCTCCAGGACGCTGATCACTTCGGCCGCCTTGGCTGCATTCAAACCCCCACCTCCGCCAACCGGCACGAGGGCAACGTTCACCGTGCCAAGGGCCTCGATCTCTGCCTGGGTCGGAACCTGGCGAAGATCGCCCAGGTGTGCGACCGTCAGGCCGTCATAGTCAAAGACGTAGAGGACGTTCGCAGGATGCTCTTTACCCTTCTTGCTCGAGGTCGCGCCGTCGGTCTGAACACCCGTGATGAATACGCCGCCGATCTCGAACTCGCCGGGGGTCGTGATGACGTGCGAGGTTCCCTTGACCGCGTCGGTGTTGTTGTGACCCGGGGCATCGTGGCTGACCGTGACAATGTCAGCCTTCAACTTCAGGGGGTAATAGCCGATAGCTTTGTGATCGTAGGGATCGACGACGACGGTAGCCATGCCGCGCTCCGTCAACCGGAAGCACGAATGACCATACCAAGTGATCTCCATGCTGCGTCCTCCGAAAAATGATTATACACTACGAATATAATTGGACTTTCGCGGCGCCAGCAGACGATTATGCGTCAGGCGACCCCGAACGCATCGAACAGAAGAGCAAAGAGATGGAGAGCATGTGACCGCGAATCTATGCATGCTGAAGCATCACAATCGTCGTGCCGGGCTTGCAACGATGGGGCCCATGGAGGCCGAGCATGACGGCAATTAGGAACCGCGCCAGCGCGATCGCCATGGTCGAGGTGATGTGCACGGTGGTCATCTGGGGCGCGACGTTCGTGGCCACCAAGATCGCGCTCCAAGAGGTGTCGCCGGCCACGGTGGTATGGCTTCGGTTTGCGATGGGTGTCGTCGTATTGGGCACCGCCGTCCTCCTGCGCGGTGAATTCGAAGTTCCGCGGCTGGCCGACCTGGGCTACTTCGCGTTGTTGGGCTTCATCGGCGTGGCTCTGCATCAATGGCTGCAGGCAAACGGCTTGAAGACCGCGCAAGCCACGGCGACCGCTTGGATCGTTGCCACCATTCCTGTCTTCGTGACGCTGCTCGGGTGGATCGTCCTCGGGGAAAGACCGTCGGCGCTGCAATTCACCGGAATGGCACTGGCAGCGCTGGGCGTGCTGCTCATCGTCAGCAAAGGCGACCTGCCCAGCCTGTTTCGCGGAGGAGTTGGGACCGAGGGCGATTTGCTGGTCCTGGCCAGCGCTCCGAATTGGGCGATCTACACGGTCCTCTCAAGGCGAGAGCTGCAAAAGCACCCTGCGGCCAGGATGATGTTCTACGTGATGCTGGCTGGCTGGCTGTTCGTCACCATTTGGGCAATGGGATTCGGCCCCGGCCTGAGCGAAGTCCGGAATCTGGATCTGCGCGGCTGGGCTGCGGTCGTCGGGCTCGGCGTCCTAGGGTCCGGACTTGCTTACATCACGTACTACGATGCGCTGCAGATCCTGCCGGCATCGCAACTCGCCGTCTTCCTCAACGTGGAGCCGATGGTCACTACGCTGCTGGCGGCCCCGTTACTGGGCGAGCCGATCACACGTCTGGTATTGTTGGGCGGCGCCATCATCATTCTGGGAATCTACCTGGTAAATCGAAGGGCCGTCCGCAGCTCCAAGGCGCGAATGCCGGCGGAAGAAGCGGATCCACCATCTTGAGGCCGACGCTATTGAGAGCCAGGTCAAACCCCTGCCGTACTCATTATCCCCCGAAAGTACTCTGGAATGAGCGTAACATGCGAACGTACAATTCGTTTTGCTTTTGTACGAAGTCGGACGGTGTACGAATTGGCTTCCGAGGAGGCCGGGGTCGCGGCCCGGGAGCCAACCAGCTAGCACGCAACTTGACCAGGTTCCGGTCCAGTCCAAGGGGAGACTGGGATCGCGTTTGCGAGGCCGTAAGTGCGCAATGGAACCGATCAAGGGCTGGTCCCGATCCGTTCAGACCTCGTACCGTGAGTTCCGACCGGGCCCACTGGGCCCTACATTGATCGTCCGGCCCGGCCAGGGCTGTGGCGAACTAAGCATGAGGAGGTTCAAAGTGAACAAGTTCCCTGTCTGGATGAAGGTGGCACTGGTCGCCGGTTTGATGACAGTCTTGGTCGTGACAAGCGCGTTCAGCTTCAGTAAGGGGGCGGGTACCTTCGGTAGGGGGACGGGTAACGCGAACACGCACAACGGCGTGGTTTATGCGTACACTGCGGGCAAGTTCATCAGCATTCGAGGCACCGGCCGAATCCTATACGAGTACAACATCACGTCCAAGACACAGATCCTGCCGACTGATCTAGCAAACACTGTGGGCCCTGGCGCCCAGGTGGCAGTGGTTGGGCAATGCTACTACACCAGATTTACGAACGGCTGCACCGCCCTTCAGATTTGGGTTCGCTTGCCGGCACCGGGTAGTCAACAGAGGAGATAGCACAGCGTTTCCTTCTGCCGCCGGATCCCGCGTGCAACCGGAGGCAGACTTCGATCATCGCGAGGCCCGGAGGCTGCCACGACCCTGGCGCTCCGGTGACTGCGATGTGTCCAGACCGCCGCCGATTCGATGGAATCGGCGGCGGTTCTTCTGCCCGATAGCAGCAGGTATACTTGCGCCGTATGGCCAAGACTAGTCTGAAGCCGCGGTTGTCGCGAGACGGGAAACTGGAGGTTACTCAACGCGGCTGGCGACTTGCGATTCCGCCAGGAGAAGCGAACAATTACCGACTTGCGCAGCTGGACGATCAAGCAGGGCGACCCCGGCACGCGTATCCGTGGCAGCCGCCGTTGAGCGTGCGACTGCGCGCTTGTGCGTCGACCAGCTCAGCTCCAGGTACATGGGGGTTCGGACTCTGGAACGATCCTTATGGGTTTTCATTTGGGCCCGGGGAGCTGCTGCCGCGTCTGCCAGCGCTGCCCCAGGCAGCATGGTTCTTCGCAGCCTCTCCCGCGCTGCTACTTGTCCTTCCGAGATGACAAACCTGCCCAGGGATTCTATGCACAGGTTTTCCGAAGCCAGGGTTTTCAGCTGCCCTTGCTAAAGGCTGCCCTCATCTTTCCATTTTCACGCAGGACCACGCGCAGGATCTTGAGAAGTGTGATTCTGGAGGACGCAGCGGGAGTTGGTCCGGATCCGTGCGAATGGCACAGCTATGGAATCGAATGGACGGTCGGGCGGTGCTCTTTTTCTGTCGACTCGCAGACGGTGCTTGAGACTCCGCTCAGCCCGCGCGGCCCCCTGGGGCTGGTGATCTGGATCGACAACCAATTCGCGGCCTTCGACCCCCAAGGGAACATCGGATGGGGAGTTGAGTTGAATCGGTCGGAGCAATGGCTGGAGGTCGAAGATCTAGTGATGGAGGCGCCTCCCTCAGGCGAGGCTGGAGAACCGGACCAAGTGAGCGGCAAGTGAAGCGCCGAAGGCATCGAGTGGACACACGCTGAGAGGGTGAATCGCGTAGCGGTCAGCACCACTGCACCTGCACGAATCTGCAAAACGGCCGCCTCATCAATGAGGCGGCCGTTCAGCTTGCGTTCTGAATTCTTGCGGTCACGCGTCTAGCGCCAGAAGTTGGCCGTGAATGGAATGAGACGCAGGGCGGTATCAAGGATCACCCCCAGGAGGAACCACATGCCAAACGATCGATTGTTCACGAAGGCCAACGGAGCGAAGTAGAGAGGCCAGCCGCCCTGCCCATCCGGAAAACCTTCCGGTCTGGCCTGAGGCTTGGGCATGCGCAAAGCTGGAATCGTCTTCAGAAGTGTGGGCACGGCAAGCAGTACGATCGCGAGCGCCGGCGTGAAGAACCTGGCGGATATGAGGTAGGCAGTAATCAAATAGGGAAGGACCATCATGATCAGAACCGCGTAACGCGAGGCCCGTTCGCCCACCAGGACAGGTACAGTGAAGATGCGCTTCTGGCGATCAAGGGCCACCTTGTCAATGTGCTTGCCGAAGATGACGGTCGTTACGCCCAAGACGTAAGGCAGGCTGGCGATGACCACGTTCCAATCCCAGTTGTGGGCGAGGACGTAGTAGCCGCCGCCGATCATGAGCGGTCCCCAAACCAGCAAGCACCGCGACCTCGCCCATGGCTACGTATTTCAGCGGCCATGTATAGAACAAAACAAAGAAGGCGCCGGCTGCCAGCAGAATCCAGACCGTCGGATCCCGGCGTCCACGGCAAGAAGATAGATACCGGCCAGCAATGCCAGCAAGGCAGTGACAACGAAATAGGTCAGATGCTGACGTTTGGTCATAAGACCACTCGCCACCGGCTGCGCCCCGTATATCGTCCGGAAGTAGTTGTCCTTGTCAACGCCGCGAACATAGTCCGTGAAATCGTTGAAGATGTTGTTCGAGGCGTGTGCCATGATGAGCCCGAACGTCAAGGCCAGCCACGGCAGACAGTTGAAACGAGCCGTCTCGCAGGGCAAAGATGCCAGCCAGTGCGGCCGACAGAAAAGTCATGATGAGGACGGCCGCCCGAGTGGAGATGAGCCACCGGGAAACCAAGTCCAAGCGATCCCATTCGTCTTTGGACACCTCGGGAATGACGTTAAGGGCTTTCTGCCACATCGGCAAGTCGAGTTCTCACGTCTGCTCCTTTGTGAATTCTGCTCCAACAATTGCGATTATACAGCTCCAGAATCGAGCTGCGGCACCAACGAAATGTTCCGTGACATTCATCACCGCTTTCTAAGTACTGTCTTCCTTATATAAAATATGAAATTTGTCGCATAATAATCATGACGATTTTCCACAATGCACCGATCTGCGACGTTGGCACGCTGAGAGGCTAGAAGTAAAATACGGGCGCTAGACGTTGCGCCAGTTGCTGTATGCACTGCATCCCGCACTGCGGGACGCAAGATTGCCCACGGACCGCTGGGTCGCCGACCTAACACAAAGAGCCCCATCGATGCAGACCGCCGTCGCACCGCCACCGGAGAACCACGACCTGGAGCGCAGGAGGTGTAACACATGAGCACCCTTTCCACAGGCACAAACCAGGCTTACTACGAGTCGATGCTTCAAGCGACGCCCGACGGGGAACGATTGCGGCTTTGCCTTGAGTGCGGCACGTGCAGCGGGATCTGCCCATTCGGCTACCTGATGGTATACCCGCCCAGCAGGCTGATCGCGGCCTTGCGAGCTGATCGATTTCAAAACGTGCTAAGACGGATGCCCTATGGATGTGCGTCTCGTGCTACGCGTGCACCGCATTCTGCCCCTCCCAAATTCCGCTGACGGCCGGCTTGATGGCACGGACCAAGGAGGAGCTGTTGCTTCAAGGCAATGTCCCGGCGGAGCTACAGGATGCGCTGGCGAACTCACAACGGTATGGCAACGCGCTCGGAGAGTCCCCCCGCAAGCGTGCCGACTGGATCAATGAAATCGTGCCGGAAGTCAAAATCCTGGGCAAGACCAAGGAGCCAGTAGATGTGCTGTGGTTTGTGGGCGACTACGCCTCGTATCATCCGCGGCGTGCGGTCGACGTCCCGGGCATTGGCCACCATAATGAATCTGCTGGGCGTGAGTTTTGGAATCCTGGGCCCAGAGGAGTCAAGCGATGGGGATTCGCAGCGACTGGCCGGCGAGAGGGGACTATTCGAGATGCTGGCCGAGAAGAATGGAAAGGCGTTCAGCAAATACAAATTCGGAGCCATCGTCACGACCGATCCCCATGCCTACAATGCCCTCAAGAACGAGTACCCGAGACTAGGAGTTGAGTATCCGGTCCAGCACTACACGGAGTTTCTGGCCCAGCGGCTGGATCAGATCAAGCCCCTCCTAAAGCACGAGGTCAAGGCTAGGGTTACGTATCACGACGCATGCTACCTGGGGCGAGTCAATGGGATCTTCGATCAGCCGCGCGCCCTGTTGCAGGCCATACCCGGACTCGAGCTGCTCGAGATGTCGCACACCCATGCCAACAGCCTTTGCTGCGGCGGTGGCGGTGGTGGAATGTGGCTCGACGGTTTTCAATGGGAGAAGGCGCACGTACGACTTTCGGACCTGCGCGTGCAGGAGGCTTTGACAGCAAAGGCGGACATCCTGGCAGTTGCATGTCCATACGAAACCCCGCGCTTTGAAGACGCCGCGAAAACGGTGCCGGGGGCTTCCGGACTGCGGGTGAAGGACATTGTGGAACTCTTGGCGGAGGCCGTGGCGTAGCCTGACTGCACAAGGAGGCGGAACGCATGAACATTGTCGTGCTTTTTAAGCTTGTTCCGGACCTGGTGGAAGAACTCAATATTGACGAACTCGGGACTGGTCTGAACCAAGCCTGGTTGCGCCTCATCATCAATCAGTTCGACGACCACGCGATCGAGCAAGCGATCCTTCTCAAAGAGCGCGGTGCGGCGCGTGTCACGGTTGTCGGGCCGGACAGTGAAGACGCAATGGACGTGTTCTTCACTGCGGCTGCCAAAGGAGCCGATCGGCTAATTCGGCTCACAACCAACCCTCGAGGCAGAGCGGACAATCACGCGGCTTGCGTTTGCCGCCATGGCGCGCATCAAAGACCTTGAACCAGACCTCATTCTTACCGGTGTCCAGGCCCCTACCGACTTGGACGGCTCAATTGGCCCGCTGCTGGCTGAGTACCTAGGTGCGCCGTACGTCGGGTACGTCTCAGGCGTGAAGGCAGTCGATGGAAAACTGCTGGTCAAGAAGGAGTATCCGGGTGGATTGGTGGGCGAAATGGAAGTCCAGATGCCTGCTGTCCTCGGAATTCAGGCGGCCGAACAGCCCCCACGGTATGTAGCCGTGAGCAAAGTCCGACAGGCCGCCAAAACTGCGATGCTCGAGAAACTAAGTCTGCCTGAAGCAGCCAGCGGTGGTGAGGTCGTCGTTCGGCGCATGTTCAAGCCCGAAGTGACCGCTCACGCCGAGATGATCAAGGGCGATCCCGAAGAAGTGGCCGGAAGGCTGGTGGCAATCTTTAAAGAGGCGGGTGTTCTGTAGAGGGAGGCAGGGAATGGACCGCGATATCTATGTGGTGATTGAACACCTCAGAGGGCAGGTCGCAGACATCTCATACATCATGCTGGCCGCCGCGCGGGGTACTGCGCGGGCGACGGGCGGGCAAGTGCTGGGCGTGCTCTTGGGCCACAACCTCCGAGACCTGGCGCGCAACATCAGTGCCGACAAGATCCTTTACTTCGATGATCCGGCACTTGCAGAATTTACGCCGGACAGCGTATCAAAGAGTATTGACCAGCTTACTTCATGAGAGGAAACTCGTGCGGTGCTCTTTGCGAATTCCTCTATTGGCGCGGATATCGCGGGCGGACTATCAGCCAGGCTCAACCTGCCGCTAATTAGCTCGTTCCAGAGCTTCAGCGCCGACGGCTACCCGATAAGCCAAATCTGCGGAGGCAAGATTATGGCCGAGACTGACCTGCCCGACGCTACCACTCTCCTAACCATGATTCCTGGTGGCTACAGGCCTGAAGAGGGTCAAGGCGCGCAAGCAGCCGAGGTCACCGAGCTGGATGTCCCGTCACTTGACGGCCTTCGCGTCACCTTGAAACAGTACTACGAGCCGGAGGCGGGTGACGTAGACATAGCAAGGCAGCCAATCTTGGTGTCGGTCGGCCGTGGCATCCAAAATCAGGCCAATATCGGGCTCGCCGAAGATCTGGCCACGGCTCTGGGCGCTGTCGTGACAGGTTCGCGGCCTGTCATTGATCAAGGCTGGCTGGCGACCTCGCGTCTCGTGGGTAAATCAGGGAAGCATGTCAAGCCCAGAGTTTACTTGACACTGGGCATAAGCGGCGCGCCGGAGCACGTGGAAGCCATCACGGGCAGCGAAATGATCGTCGCCATCAACACCGATCCGGCCGCACCGATTTTTGGTTTTGCCAAGTATGGGGTCGAAATCGACATGTTCGATCTTATAGAAGTGCTGACTGCGAAGGTCAGGGAAGCGAAAGGTAGCTAGTCCCAAGGAGAAAGGGAGCCCATCTCATGCCTCGACAAATCGACTACTGGGGAATCCCAAGCACGTGGGGGTCGCCACAACTGTGGGTGTACGGCGTGATGGGTTTGTCGACGCTCTGGCTCCTCATCCGTTTGTATCTGCAGGCACGCCCGTGGTGGCAGGTGGGACGGCCAGAGGTTCGGTGGGATCAGATTCATCTGAGGATCGGGCGTCTAGTCAAGTATGCAATAGTGCAGACGCGCATATTAAGTCAAAAATACCCGGGCGTCATGCACGTGGCAATCGCGTGGTCCTTCTTCGCGTTCTTCACGGGCACGGCCTTGGCTACGATCGATTCGCATATCTTTGCGTTCTTGAGGGGCAACGTTTACCTGCTGTACAAACTTGTCTTGGACTCATTTGCAGTGCTCTTCATCGGCGGTGCAGCGATGGCGGCTTACCGACGCTTAGTGCTGAGGCCCTCGCGGCTGACGCCAAGGCCCGCATTTACTTGGTCGATAGCGGCTCTCACCCTGATAGTAGCAGGAGGTTTGTTCACAGAATCCTTGCGCCTGGCTGTGCAGCGGCCACTGTGGGGATGGTGGTCGCCAGCGGGCTGGCTGATCGCCACGGCCTGGATCTACAGTGGTGTCTCGGACGCAACACTGATGCAATGGCATCTAGGTGTATGGCTGTTCCATCTGGCACTCGTTTCGGTTGTGCTTATCACGTTGCCTGTAGGCACCTTGCTGCACGTGCTGACCGGACCGCTAAACGTGTTCTTCTCGAAGATCGATACACCGAAGGGACGGCTGGCTCCGATCCCGAGCAGCGCCAGGGGGCACACCAATCTATGCTGGCACCTTGCACGGACTGAGCTGGAAGCAATTGCTCGATGGCAACGCTTGCGCTGAATGCGGGCGCTGCCAGGATGCCTGCCCCGCGTACACGTCAGGAATGCCCCTGTCCCCCAAGCAACTAGTCCTAGATATTCGCGACGCGCTGCGTGCGAACGGGCACAGATTACCCGGGACGGACGCAAACTGGCCGCTCCTGCCAGGAGGGATCATCAAGGGGGAGGCACTGTGGTCCTGCACAACATGCGGCGCGTGCATTCAGGAATGCCCGGTGCTGATAGAACACATCGACGCGATCGTTGACATGCGTCGTTACCTCGTGGTGGAGGGGCAGTTGGATACTCAGCTCCAAGAGGCGCTTGCGAATTTGGGCCGGTATGGCAACTCGTTTGGGCAAGCAGAGAGAATGCGAGCTCGTTGGTCGCAGCCGCTCGAACCAAAGATCAAGGATGCACGACGCGAGGCAGTCGAGTACCTATGGTTTGTCGGAGACTACGCCTCTTATAGCCCCGCGCTGACGGACATCACGCTCAAGACGGCGCAGTTGCTCCAGAAAGCTGATTTGGATTTCGGAATTCTATATGAGGGGGAGCGCAACGCGGGAAACGATGTACGCCGCGCGGGCGAAGAGGGTCTATACGAAATGCTGGCTGAGAAGAATGCGGCGGTGCTCGGCCACTGCTCGTTCGAAAAGATCGTTACGACCGACCCCCACTCGTACAACACCCTCAAGAACGAGTATGCCTTCGACGGCAACGGGCACCATCCAATATTGCACATAGCCGAACTCCTAGACCAATTGATCAGCTCCGGGGCTCTGAGCTTACGCGGAAACCTTGGCTACAAGGTCACGTATCACGATCCGTGCTATCTCGGACGCTACAACGGCATCTACGAGGCGCCGCGCAGGGTGATCCGTGCGACGGGCTGCGAAATAGTGGAGATGCCCCGCCACGGCGACAGAGCAGCCTGCTGCGGAGCCGGAGGGGGCCGCATCTGGATGAAGGAAGGCGAGGTCAAGGAACGTCCCAGCGAGTCCCGCGTGCGAGAAGCCGCATCACTGCCTGGCGTGAACTCCCTGGTGGTAGCTTGCCCGAAGGACGTCAGCATGTTTCGCGACGCTACAAAGACAACCGGTCACGAGGAAAGCCTTGTCGTCAGGGACCTGGCGGAACTTGTATATGCGGCATTGTGACGGCTCCGAATGAAAAGAGCGAGCAAACTCCGGATGACAACCCGCGGTCCGGTTGGGGACACGCGCGCAAGCCGCTCTAGCACGGCGAGGGCCGCACTTGCGGCGGGCCTGCGGGCATGGCGCGCGCGCTTACGGCGGACGCCGATCGCGACCAAACTCATCCTCAGTTTCCTGCTTATCGTCATGATGGCAAGCCTGATCTTCACGGTTGTAGGCATCCAGCTCATCAGCGGCCGCATTGTCGCTGAGGCACAGGAGACCGTGAAACGCGATTTGAATTCGGCGAGAGAGATCTACACGGGCCAGCTGAGGCACATCAACGACATTGTACGGCTAACCGCCGACCGATATATCATCATCACGGCCCTGACGTCGGGCAACATCAACGACGCGGCGGCCGAGCTTCTCAGGATCAAGGACAAGGAAGGTCTGGACGTCCTGGATATCACGGATACTTCCGGTGCTGTCCTACTGCGCGCAAACAACACGGACCTCGCCGGTGACAGCCAGGCCCGGGACGAGCTAGTAGCCGCGGTTCTGCGCATGAGGACTCCGGTATCTGCCACCGAGATTGTCAGTGGCGCAGAGCTTGCCAAGGAGTTCCCGCGCCTCTCCGAGCAAGCCCATCTCCAGTTGATAGACACCCCCATGGCCCGACCCCTGAGTCAGACAGAGGAGACCTCAGGCATGATGTTGAAGGCCGCAGCGCCGATCCTGGACTACGAGGGAAATTTCATCGGCGTTGTCTACGGCGGCGTGCTGCTTAACAAGAACTACGGAATGGTGGATCAGATCAAGCAGACGGTCTTCCAGGGGTTGAAGTACAAGGGCGAAGATATTGGAACCGCGACCATTTTCCAGGACGACGTGCGGATATCGACCAATGTCACCAACATCAACGGAGCAAGGGCAATTGGGACGCGGGTGATGGAGCCCGTGTACGACCAGGTGATCCTCAAGGGAGAGTCATGGATCGGTCGGGCGTTTGTGGTGAACAATTGGTACATCACGGCCTACGAACCCATTGAGGACTTCAACCATCAGAGGATCGGCATCCTCTACGTGGGGATTCTGGAACAGAAATACACCGACATCAAGACGGAAGTACAGGTGGTGTTCCTGGGCATCACCATCCTCGGCGCGCTGCTGACCATGGTATTTGCCTACTCTATATCCCAGAACATTTCCACGCCTGTGAGGAAATTGGTGACGGCATCCAGGGAAGTGGCCGATGGCAACTTCAACGCCAGGGTCAAAATCCAGTCGGGCGATGAGCTGGGGACGCTGGCCGACTCGTTCAACAGAATGGCCGCCGCCTTGCAGGAGAGAGAACGGGAGCTGCAGGAATTCACCAAGAGCAAGATCATGGAATCCGAAAGGCTGGCTCTCATCGGGCAGCTGGCCGCGGGAGTTGCCCACGAGCTCAACAACCCGCTTCAAGGAATCGTGACCTACTCCCACCTGCTTCTCGAATCCATGCCAGCAGACGAGGCCTGCCGTCCCAATTTGGAGAAGATTGTCACACAAGCCGGCCGTTGCGCGGATATTGTCCGCGGCCTGCTGGACTTCTCCCGCCAGCGGAAATCTAACAAGACGCTCTATGATGTCAACAAGGTACTGAGGCAGTGCATATCGTTGCTTGAGAATCAGGCGATATTCCAGAACATCGAGATAAAGAAGTCATTGGCGGACGATCTTCCAATGACAGTACTGGATCCTTCACAGCTCGAGCGCGTATTCATGAATATCATCATCAATGCGGCGGAGGCCATGGACGGCAAGGGCGCGCTGGCGTTGTCCACTAGGTTCGATACCGAGACCCGCGCGATCGAAGTGACATTCTGCGACACGGGCCCGGGTATCTCGCAAGAGAACCTGAAGAAGGTCTTCTCGCCATTCTTCACGACCAAGGACGCCGGCCATGGCGTCGGTCTGGGGCTGGCCATCAGCTACGGCATCATCAAGGATCACAAGGGAAACGTAGCCGTGGACAACCCGCCCGGCGGCGGTGCCAAGTTCACCGTCCAGCTACCGGTGATCAGTGAGGTCCAGAGAATTGAGAATGGTGACTAAAGCCAAGATCCTTATTGTTGATGACGAGGAGGTGGTCCTGGATTCGTGCAGCCAGATCCTTAAGGGTTCCGGGAGCCGGATTCTCACCGCAAGGAACGGCGAACAGGGCCTGCAGCTGGTTCGTGATGAGCAGCCCGATCTTGTATTTGTGGACCTGAAGATGCCCGGGGTGAGTGGATTCGACGTCATCAAAGGCATCCGTGAGATCGATCCGACTATTGTCACGATCGTCATCACCGGCTTCGCGACCGTGAGTTCGGCAATTGAAGCCATGAAGAACGGGGCATACGATTTTCTGCCCAAGCCATTTACGCCCGAAGAATTCCGAATGATCACGCAACGCGGATTGGAAAATCGGCGTCTGGTGCTTGAAACCATCTCCCTGCGAAAAGAAAGGGAGACGCTGAGAGAGAACTTCGCGGCGATTGTCTCGCACGAACTCAAGGCGCCCCTCGGGGCTGTTCAGCAGAACCTGTACGTGCTGGCCGATGAAATGTCAGATCAGCTTTCGAGCTCTCAGAAGGAGCGCCTGGCACGCATCCAGAACAGCGTTGGCGATCTTACGAAGTTGATCCTCACGTGGCTGAGGGTGCTTTCGGTCGACGTCTCCAAGATCCAGGAGACATTCCGTCCTGTCCAACTCGAGACCGTGGTGTCAAAAGCCATGGAGGGTGTGCAGCCGCAGGCAGTTCGCAAAGCCATCGAAATCGTCGCTCCGGATGCCAAGGAGCTACCTACGGTCCAGGGAGACGAGGGGACACTGGTGGAGACGCTGATCAACATTCTGGGAAACGCCATCAAGTACTCGCGGACTTCCAGCAAGATCGTGGTGAGCTGCGAAACCATGGAACACGAGGCGGTGATTTCGGTGAGCGACTCCGGTGCCGGCATATCCGAGGAGGATCTACCACATATCTTTGGTGATTTCTACACGGGCAAGGCCGCTCAATCCGAGGAAAGGGGCAGCGGAATTGGGCTCGCTGTGGCCCGGCGCATCGTGGAGGCGCATCACGGGACCATCACGGTTCAGAGCGTACCTGGAAAGGGCAGCACATTTGCAATTCACCTGCCCGCAATGATTGAGTGGGAAACCGCGGGGCCTGCGGCCAATGGCGGCATCATCGAAAGCAGCTTGCAGTAGAAGGAGATAGGCGATGGAAGCGAAGATAATGATGATCGATGACGATCCTGATTTCGTAGAAGGGATCAAGGCTGTGCTCGAGAAGGCGGACTACGCCGTCGACGTGGCCTACAATCCTAAGACCGGTTTTGAGAAGCTGCAGTCAAAGAAGTATGACCTGCTGCTGTTGGACATCATGATGGGCAGGGGCGCAGAGGGTGTGGCCCTGGCCCGCAAGATCAGGAAGGACCCAAAGCTGCGAGACATACCTGTCTTGATCATCACCGGTCTCAGGGAGCAGATCGCTTTTCTCTTCCCCGGTCAGTCGGTACATCCTCATTTCGTCGACACCGATGAACTGGTGGAGAAGCCGGTTGAACCGAAGTTGCTTCTGGAAAAGGTCAGCACCCTGCTCCGGCTGGCAAAAGAAAAAAAGGCGAAGCCCGCTGGGCGTTAGGAGGATACCGTATGTCAGGCGAAGTTTCATTTGGGGATGAAGTCACCAACATGATGTATGCCTCGCACGGCAATCCAATTTCGGACTGCCTGCAATGCGGAACGTGTTCCGGCACCTGTCCGGCGGTGGAGTTCATGGACCATACTCCCCGCATGCTGATCGGCATGATCGGCGCGGACCTCAAAGATGAGGTGCTCGGTAGCAACACCTTCTGGTCCTGCGCCTCCTGCTATCACTGCAGCGTGCGCTGCCCGGCCGGCATCGACATCGCCGGCTTGATGTACGCCCTCAAGCGTTATTCCATTTGGAAGGACCGCCATCAGGCGGGCCTAATCGGGCCGGCGTTCTCAGAGAGCTTCGTCAAAATGATCGTCGGCTCGGGCAGGTCCTACGAGCCGGCCTTGGCTCCGACCTACTTGTTCAAGTATGGACCGCGGGGCTTGATCGAGGAAGCCCAGACTGCCACCAATCTGGTCCTCAAAGGGCGGATGCCGCTCCTGCCTACGAAGATCAAGGGACTAAAGGCTTTCCAAAACATGGTCAAGCGGATCATCCCGATAGGAGAGCCGTCATGAAGCACTACGCCTACTATCCCGGCTGCTCCCTGGAGAGCATGGCGAAGGGCTATAACGTCTCCAGCGTCGAAGTAGCTGGAGCCTTGGGCCTGGAACTGAAGGAAATCAAAGACTGGAACTGCTGCGGTGCGACCGCCTATTTCCCGGTGGACGAACTGCTTGCGCACACGTTGGTCTCGCGCAACCTGGCTCTGGCCGAGAAGCAGGGAGCCAGCGATTTTGTCGCCCCGTGCAGCGCCTGCTACAAGAATGCGTATTTCACCAACCAATATCTTAGCCAGGATCGCGACCTGGCCGAACATATCAACTATGCGCTGGAAGCGGATCACCTGCACGTAAACGGAGATCTGCATGTGCGACATCTGATTGAGGTCTTTCTGGAAGACGTGGGGCTGGAGACCATCGGAAAGCATGTGGAGCGACCTCTGAGAGGGCTGAAGGTGGCGCCGTACTACGGCTGCCAGCTGCTGCGCCCACGGAAGGACCACGAGGACACTGAGAATCCGAGGTTCTTTGAAGATCTGCTGAGTGCCATCGGGGCAGAGCCGGTGCCCTACGCTTCCAAAACCCGCTGCTGCGGAGGCTCGCTGATCGTAACCAATCGGAGGGCCGCCCTGGAGATGGTGCGCATACTGCTGGAGGATGCGACAACGCACCAAACGGATGTGATTGCCACTGTCTGCCCCATGTGCAACGTCAACCTAGAGGTCTACCAGAGCCAGGTCAACCACGAATTCGGCACCGAATTTGCGGTACCGGTTATGTATTTCACCCAGCTGATGGGCGTGGCGTTCGGACTGAAGCCAGACCGTTTGGGGATCGGGCAGGAAATGGTATCCGGGGCACCGCTGCTCGCCTTCGCCGAAATCTAGTGGTGAGGCCGCCATGCTTGCATCTGGAATCCGGGAATAGGAGACATACCCATGACTGAGAAGATCGGTGTTTACGTTTGTCATTGCGGAACCAACATCGCCGGGACAGTCGATGTGCAGGGCGTCGCCGAGTGGGCAGCGGCCCGCCTGAAGCATCGCGGCGTGGTCGTGGGCCGCGACTACAAGTTCATGTGCTCGAGCTTGGGTCAGGAACTCGTCGAAAAGGACATCAAGGAACTTGGGCTCACACGCGTCGTGGTGGCGGCCTGCTCGCCGCACCTGCACGAGAAGACCTTCCGCACCGCGTGCGAGCGGGCAGGATTGAATCCATATCTTTGCGAGTTGGTTTCGATCCGCGAGCAGGTTTCCTGGGTGCATACGGACAAGGCGGCGGCCACGGAGAAATCCAAGGCGGTAATCGCCGGCGGGGTGGAGCGGGTGATCCACGACGAGCCGCTGGAGCCGCTTATGGTTCCCATACACGCCGACACACTGGTGGTCGGCGGTGGAATTGCAGGAATTCAGGCCGCCCTCGAAATTGCCGACGCCGGCTTTCACGTGTGTTTGGTCGAGCGCGAGCCATCGATTGGTGGACACATGGCGCAGTTCGACAAGACCTTCCCGACGCTCGATTGCGCGGCATGCATCCTGACGCCCAAGATGGTGGAAGTCGGTTCTCACCCCAACATCACCTTGATGACCTGGAGCGAGGTTGAGAAAGTTGACGGGTATGTCGGCAACTTCACGGCGACTATTCGCAAGAGGGCCCGCTACGTCAATGCGGACGTGTGCACGCGCTGCGGAATCTGCTGGGAGAAATGCCCGTGGAAGGTCCAGGACACGGTGTTCGAGGCGGGCATGGGCACGCGAAAGGCGATCTACACGCCGTTTGCCCAGGCGGTCCCCGGTTTTCCAGTTATTGACGTTGATACCTGTGTCTACTTCAAGAATGGGAAATGCAAGGCCTGCCAGAAGTTCTGCCCGACCGAGCCCAACTCAATCGAGTTTGACCAGGTCGACGAGATGGTGGAAGTGAAAGCCGGCAACATCATCCTGGCGACAGGCTACGATTTGTTCAATGCGACCCGCATTCCTCAGTACGGCTACGGGAAGCTGCCGAACGTCTTCACCAACCTGGAATTCGAGCGCATGTGCAATGCGGCGGGACCGACCGAGGGCCGTGTGGTCTTGCGCGACATGAAGACTCCGCCCAAATCCGTGGCGATCGTGCATTGCGTCGGAAGCCGCGACGAGAATTACAACAAGTATTGCTCCGTGATCTGCTGCATGCAGAGCCTCAAGTTTGCCCACCTGGTGATGGAACGCACGGGAGCGGAGGTCTACAATTGCTACATTGACATCCGCGCGGCCTTCAAAGACTACGAGGAGTTCTACAAGCGAGTCCTGGAGGAAGGCGGCCACTTCATCCGCGGAAAGGTGGCGGAAATAAGCGATGTGGCTCGCATTCCCGAGGAGCAGGGCAAGCTTGTCGTTCAAGTCGAAGACACTCTGATTGGCAAGCAGCGCCGCATTCCGGTTGATATGGTGATCCTGTCTGCCGGCTTGGAGCCCCGTGCGGATGCCAAGGAAGTCGGCAAGTTGTTTGGGATTGCCTGCGGCGCGAGCGGATGGTACACGGAAAGGCATCCGAAGATGGATCCGGTCGCGACCATGACGGAGGGAGTCTTCATTGCCGGCTGCGTGCAAGGACCGAAGGACATTCCTGCAAGCGTGGCCCAGGGGGCGGCGGCCGCGGCGCGCGTGCTGGGCAAGATCCAGCAGGGCGAGATCGCTCTGGAACCCATCAAGGCCAGCATTAACGAGAGATCAGTGCTCCGGCTGCCGGATCTGCAACGGCCTGTGCCCGTTCAACGCAATCCTGTTCCATGAGGATAAGATGGTCAGCGAGATCAACTCCGTACTATGTCAAGGCTGCGGTACTTGCGTGGCCGCCTGCCCGGCGGGCGCGATCAGCGGCACTGGCTTCAGTAATGAGCAGATCATGGCGCAGATTGAGGGCCTAATGCTTCTGGATGTCGGCCCTGAGCCGGTCGCTGCCTAGGAGAAACGAGATGAGCGAAAAATTCGAACCCACGATCATCGGCTTCACATGCAACTGGTGTTCCTATCGCGCGGCGGATCTGGCTGGCACATCGCGGATGAAGTACCCGCCGAACTTGCGCCTCATCCGCTTGATGTGCTCGGGGCGTCTTGATCCAACCTTCGTCATGAAGGCACTGGCAAGCGGCGCCGACGGTGTGATGATCACCGGATGTCACCCGGGAGAGTGCCACTACGTCGAGCAGAACTATAAGGCGCTGCGTCGATACCATCTGCTGAGGCGAACCCTTGCAGGCCTTGGCTTGGAGCCAGAGCGGATAAAACTGGTCTGGGCCTCGGCAGCGGAGGGAGCGAGATTTGCCAGTGAGGCCACCTCCTTTGTGGAAGAGATTCGGGGACTGGGTCCCCTCCACTGGGGGCGAGGCAATGGCTCAGCCGGCGCCCCCCTACCAGGAGAACCAGGAACGCCTGAGCTTGAGGAGATGGCAGCATGAGCGCCAACCCGAAACCCAAGTTTGCCATGTACTGGGCGGCGTCCTGTGGAGGATGTGAAATCGCGGTCCTCAACATCCATGAGAAGATCCTCGATGTGGATGCCAATTTCGATGTGGTCTTCTGGCCAGTCGCCATGGACGCCAAGTACAAGGATGTCGAAGCCATGGAAGATGGCTCGATCCTGCTCACGCTTTTCAATGGCGGCATCCGCAATGCGGAGAATGAGCATATGGCGAAGCTGCTTCGTCGCAAAACCAAGATTCTCGTGGCCTTCGGCTCGTGTGCAAACGAGGGCTGCATCCCCGGGCTCGGGAACCTTAGCAGCACCAAGGAGATTTTCGACACCTACTACGAGACGGTTTCAACGGACAACCCAAACCACCTCCGCCCACAATTTGAGTACAAGATGCCGGAAGGCGAGATCACCCTCCCAAGTTTCTATCCCGTCTTGAAGACGCTGGATCAAGTTGTTGATGTGGATTACTTCATGCCAGGCTGCCCGCCTGAGAGTGACCAGATCGCGGCGGTCATTGACTTGGTCATCCAGGTCCTTCAGGGCAAAGCCGAACTGCCTCCCAAGGGTTCGGTGATCGGAGCTGGGGCTTCGACCGTGTGCGATGAGTGCAAGCGTGCGAGGAACATCAAGTCCATCAAGTCATTTGAGCGCATCTGGTCGCTGGCGCCTGATCCTAACCTGTGCTTGCTGGAGCAGGGTATCCCATGCAACGGCCCGGCGACGCGGAGCGGGTGTACGGCACGCTGCCCCACGGCCGGTGCGCAGTGCATCGGCTGCTACGGTCCAGCGGAGGGCGTGGTGGACTACGGAGCGCGCCTGATCTCGGCCTTCGCGTCAGTCATCGACAGCAAGGAGCCCGCGGAGATCGACCGGGTCCTGGACGGATTGGTGGACCCGGTGGGACAGTTTTACCGGTTCAACCTAGCTGGTTCGCTTCTGAAGGCGGGCGTCCCGGCCTGGAAGAGAGAGAAGGCCTGACATGACCCAACGAATTACTGTCGATCCCATCACCCGCCTGGAAGGTCACGGTAAAATCGAGATCTTTCTGGACGACCAAGGGGACGTGGCCAACACCTACTTCCAGATCCCGGAATTGCGGGGCTTTGAGCGATTCTGTGTTGGGCGTCCGGTCGAGGAGATGCCGCTGCTGACAAACCGAATCTGCGGCGTGTGCCCGGAGGCCCATCACATGGCGGCTGCAAAGGCGGCCGACGCGGTTTACCACGTCGATCCGCCGCGCACCGCCAAAATGCTGCGCGAACTGTTGTACAGCGCCTTCTACGTTACGGACCATACCACGCACTTCTATGCCCTCGGGGGACCGGACTTTGTCATGGGACCGGATGCTCCAGTTGCGGAAAGGAATATCCTCGGCGTCATCCACAAAGTGGGACTCGAGATCGGAGGCAAGGTCATCCAGGCCCGAAAGGCCGGCCACACGGTCGTCGAGATGATCGGAGGACGCAAGGTCCATCCGTGTACCTCAATCCCGGGCGGGATGACGAAGGGCATCACCGAAGAGCAGCGCCAGGAGATCGAGACAATGGGCAGGTGGGCGATCGAATTCGCCCAGTTCAGCCTGAAGCTGTTCGGCGACATCGTGCTCGGCAACAAGGCCTACGTCGATCTGATCCTGGGCGACGTCTACACACACCAAACCTACTATATGGGGCTTGTCGACGCGAACAACAAGGTCAACTTCTATGACGGAACCGTGCGCGTGGTGGATCCGAATGGGAAGGAATTTGTCAAATACGCGCCCAAGGACTACCTCAATCACATCGCCGAGCATGTCGAACCGTGGACCTACCTCAAATTCCCATATCTCAAGAACGTGGGCTGGAAGGGCTTTGTCGATGGAAAGGACTCCGGGATCTACTGCGCCACGCCGCTCTCGCGCCTGAACGTCTCAGACGGAATGGCGACCCCGCGGGCGCAGGAGGAGTATGAGCGCTTCTATGCGACACTGGGCGGCAAGCCTGTTCATCAGCGCCTGGCCACACACTGGGCACGGCTGATTGAACTGCTCTACGCGGCGGAGCGCTGGGTCGAGCTCGCGACCGATCCGGAGATCACGTCGACGAATTTCCACACCATCCCCACCGAGAAACCAACCGAGGGCGTGGGAGTCGTCGAGGCGCCGCGCGGAACACTCACCCATCACTACTTCACGGACGAGCGCGGAGTGCTCACCAAGGTGAACCTGATCGTGGGAACCACCAACAACTACGCGCCGATCAGCATGTCGATCAACAAGGCGGCGACCAAGCTTATCAAGAGGGGAACTGTCGTGACAGAAGGCATGCTAAACATGGTCGAGATGGCATTTCGGGCTTATGACCCATGTTTTGGCTGCGCCACTCACAGCCTGCCCGGAAAGATGCCCCTGGAGGTCACGATCCGCGACGCGGCCGGTGAACCGATCAAGGTCCTGCGGCAGTTCTGCGACTAGCGACAAGGGACTGGTGCAAATGAAGGGTGAAGGCCCGGCAGATTCGGAGCGTTTGGAGCCGGGCGCTCACCCTTCGTCGATTCTGGTGCTGGGCTTGGGGAATCCGATCCTAGGTGACGATGGTGTCGGTTGGAGAGTAGCAAACGAGGTGCGAGCAGCACTTGGCGGAGCCAGCGAGGGCGTTGAGATCGACTGCGCCTCGCTGGGGGGCCTCAGCCTGATGGAAAGGATGCTCGGCTACGAACACGTCATCCTGATCGACGCGATCGATACCGGGGATAGTCCCGTCGGGCACGTCAGGATGTTCCCTTTGGAGGCCCTGACCAATCCGATCGCAGGCCATACCTCGAGCGCGCACGATACCTCGTTGAGCACCGCCCTGCGAACTGCGGAAGCCATGGGACAGGTCACACCCAAGCGGATCGACATCGTAGCAATCGAGACTCCTCCGAGCTACAGTTTCTCGGAAACGCTCACGCCACCAGTGGAACGGGCTGTGGCAATTGCTACACGAAAGGTGATCGAGGCCCTCACGGCACACACCTAGCATTCTCCGTTGGGACCAATGTGCCGCTACGACCGCCCCATCACGATCCACGAAGCAAGTCCACTCCGATAGGCCCGGCAGCGCACTTCGCCTTGGAGAAATCTCTCCTAATATCGAGAAAACCGCGAGCGACGCTGTGCGTCGCTCGCGGTCCATATCCCAATCCAGGTCGCCCGGCTCCTTCTCAGCTTCGCCAATGGCGAGACGGCTGAAGCTCCTATGTCTCGCTCGTCATCACGAATTCGGGCTTCAGGTGGAAGTGCTCGTATTTCGGCCGATAGCGGTCCGTGTCGTAGAACTGCTCGACGTCGACGAGCTTCTTTGTGGCCGTGATCACGTCCATCGGCACATAATCGTATCGTCCGTTCTTCAACACCACCAGCTTGCCGTATTCGCCCCTCAGCACCAGGTCCATTGCCAGGTTGCCGAAAACCATCGGCACGATGGAGTCGATGGCATCAGGATCGCCGGCGCGTACCATATAGCCGAGCTGCTGGCTGATCACATCGACAGTATTGCCGTCGTTGTACTTCGGCGAAAGTCTCTTCATGGCAGCCGCTACCGCCTCCCCGATGCCGCCCAGTTTGGCGTGGCCATATGCGTCCGTCGCGCTGCCTTCGAACATCATCTCGCCGCCCTCGAAGGTCGCGCCCTCCGAAACCAGCACCACCGAATACCGGCTCGGGTTTCGCCTGCGGTCCAGGCTCATCAGCTCAGTCAGATGCTCGATATTGAATTTGTGCTCAGGGATCACGCAGCGATGCGCCGCGCCGGCCATGGTTGGAAGCATGGCGGTGAAGCCCGCATACCGTCCGAAGACCTCCAGCACCAGGAAGCGCTCGTGGGAACCGGCGACGGTGCGCAGGCTATTGGTCAGCCCAATTGTGCGCGTCACGCACGTGCTGAAGCCGATGCAGTAGTCGGTGCCCGGCACATCATTGTCCATCGTTTTCGGAGCAGCAACCGTGTGGAATCCCTCCTTGTAGATGCGCACGGCATAGCTTAGCGTGTCATCACCGCCGATGGGGATCAGTGTGTCGATGCCCAGGAAGTCCAGATTCTTGAGAACCTCCGGCGTCAGGTCATTGGTCTCGGCCTTGTACTTGTCCTTGAGATGGGCCGGGACGTTCGCCGCTTTCACCTTGCTCGGATTGGTGCGCGAAGTATGCAGGAACGTGCCGCCCGTACGCCCCGCCTGGTCGACCACCTCTTCGGTCAATTCGATGAAATTATTGCTGTTGTCGGCATCATTTTCCCGGATCATTTCGATGAGGCCGGCCCAGCCGCGCCGGATGCCAATCACCCGATAGCCCTCGTGCCGGGCGCGGAACGTCGCTGCGCGAATCGCCGGATTCAAGCCCGGGACGTCGCCGCCGCCGGTCAGAATGCCAATCACTCCCTTTACTTCTGCCATTGAGCCCTCCTTTTCGGGGCCGGTGTGGCCGCGATGTTGTGGCCATTCGCGGGATTATACGCCGTCTGCGGAGTCGACGCACATCAATGCCCCGCCGATCAGCGACCCCGAGGCAACGCGCGTTCGAAGCCTTCCACGATGTCATCCATGAGGTGGTCCAGCTCGTGATCAATCGTCTGGAATTGAGGATGCGCCTCATGCCAGTCCACGGCGCGGCGCAAACCTGCACGCCAATTCACCTCGCAAACGTAGTCCGGCACCAGGTGTTTGATCTTGCTGTTATCAAACACTGCGCTGTGCATCTTGTCCCCGATCAGACTGCCGGCAGCATGGGGCCAGTAGGCGGCGATGAGGTCAGAAGGCACATGGACAATGTTTGGCGGAATGTTCAGCAGATGAAACGCCTCCAAGAAGATCTGATCCCAAGTGAGGACCTCGTCGGAAGTGATCTGGTAGGCCTCGCCGATCGCCTTGCCGTTCCCGAGCAGACCGAGCAGGCCTCGGGCGAAGTCACCATTCCACGTCAGCACCCACAGCGAGGTCCCATCGCCGGGGACGATGATCCGGCGACCGCGCCGCATGCGATCGATGACCGTCCAGGGATGCTCCCAGCTGCCCACGCAGAATGGAATCTGAGCCGGGCCATAGGTGAGCGAGGGCCTAACGATCGTGACAGGAAACGCCTGATCGTGGAAAGCTTGCATCAGCCGCTGCTCAGCTGCGATCTTGCCCCGGGAATACGACCAGAATGGATTCTCGAGGGGAGTGGCCTCCGTGATGAGGTAGCTCCTCGGCGGCTTTTGATAAGCCGAGGCCGAGCTGACAAAGACGAATTGGTCAATTCGATCGCGGAGCAACGACAGATCGCGGTCGATATCGTGCTCAGAAAAAGCGATGAAATCCAGGGCTGCATCGAAATGCATGCCGGTCAGCAGACGGTCCAACTCCTGCTGATCAGCCCGGATATCGCCCTGCAGGAGAGTTGCCCCTCGCGCCAAAGGGTATTTGGGCGACAGACCTCGAATTCAATACGAAAAGCTCATGGCCGCGGGCGAGCGCAAGTTCCGAACACGCAGAACTGATCAGGCCGGTGCCGCCAAGGAAGAGAAGTTTCATATAATCCGCCGCTATCCTTCGCCGAGTTCGGGCAGAGGGGTGCCTCCCCCAAACCGGCGGGCATAAAGGCTCTCCATCCAGAACAAAACCAGGCTGAGCCAGACAAGGCCGAAGCCGATCAGCCGGTCGTGGGTGAACGGCTCACGGTAGACCAGCACGCCCAGCAGGAATTGCATGCTGGGGTTGACGTACTGAAGCAGGCCAATGGTGCTGAGCGGCACGCGCGGAGCGGCAGCCGCAAACAGCAGCAAGGGCACGATGGTCACCAAACCTGCTCCGACCATCAGCCAGTCCCGGAGCGCCGTCGTATGCAGGAAAGCGCCGCTCCCGGCCGCATCACACACAATCAGATAGATAACTGCCGGGACGAAGAGCAGACCGGTCTCAAGTGTGAGGCCAAAGAGCGAGCCCAACGGTGCGGCCTTCTTGACTAATCCATACAATCCGAAGGTCGTAGCCAGGACAAGGGCAATCCATGGAACCGCACCGTAGCTGAAGGCCAGGTAGCTGACACCCAGGGCGGCCAACGCAATCGAGATCCATTGTGCCGGACGAAGTCTTTCGCCGAAAAAGATCATACCGAGGAACACGCTGAACAACGGATTGATAAAGTAGCCAAGGCTGGCCTCGATCACGAAGCCGTGCGTAACAGCCCACACATATGTGAACCAGTTGGTGCTGATGAGCAGGCCGGCGCCGAGATAGATTGCGATGATCTTCCGGCTGAGCGAAGCCCCGAACGCAGGAAGCTGACGAGCGGCAGCGAGGAATAGAAAGAGCAGGACGAACGACCAGGCGATGCGGTGGCCAATGAGTTGCAGAGCAGGTATGGCCTCGAGCTGGCTCCAGTAGATGGGGAAGAGTCCCCAGATCATGTACGCGCCGATGGCGTACAGAATCCCTTTCTTTTGCATGCTTCTCCTCGCGGGGTGAACGGGCGGCTGCGGTCACTCGCACACACCAACCACTTCAGCCACGGCGCATGAGAGCGCGCCTCTCGGGATGCACTTTCTAGAAGCTATCGATCGGCTGCCGGCCAGCGAAACCAGCGTCGATCTCGTGCCAGAACCCGATCTCGGGCTCGCCGACCTTCCAGCACAAGTACACTTCGTGCCCCGCCCGCAACGCGGGGAAGTCCAGCAAACCGGTGTTGATGTCCTTTATTCGGGCGCCGGTGGCGAGGATCTGGCGAACTAGCTCATCCAGCCGGTCGAATTCCTTGACCGGTTTGCTCAGCGTCGGATTGCTGCCGTTGCCGACGGAACGCGCCATCGCAGGCCATAGCTCTGGACGTTGTGCAATGATCTTGGTGCGAATCCGCTGCACTTCGTCCATCAAGGGGCGAATGATCTGCAGGGCGGCATTGGCCTCCTCAAGGCTGAAGTAATGCGGTTGCATCCGGGTCGATTGTGTTATTGTCCATCGCTGCCCGGCTCAGGCTTTGATAGCGGGGGCCTCTTTGAGCCGCAACGCCAGGACCAGGGCGATCACGAAGAGCGCGATCAGAATTAGCAAAGGGGCCGCCATCGAGCCGGTCCCCGGCGACTTCAAAGCGTCCATGCCCAGGATGAACACAATGCCAGAGATCTGGCCCATGAGGATCAGCAGACCATTCGACGTTCCTTCCGGGGCAGGCAGCGTGATCTCGGCACCATATTGGAAACCAATCGGTCCAGCGCTCAGAAGGAAGAAACCAAACAAGAACGAGAACACAAGCAGACCGATGTAGCCGGAGACGAGGGTCAACCCGGTCAGACCTCCGGTGGCGCCAGCCACAGCGATGATAATGAAGGGAACGCGTTTACGCAATCGGTCCGACAGAAGGGGCAGAACAACGGCGCCGACTATGCCTCCAAGGATCATGAGGCCGCCTGCGTCCCCAGCCTGCGTGGCACTGAAGCCGCGGGGCGCCAGGATCCGTTCGATCCAGGTCGTCACTGCATTGAAGGCGCCCAACCCGACAAAGAATATAGCGAGCAGGAGCAGAAAGTCCGTCTGGCGCAGCATCTTTGACAGACCGTCGAGAACGAGCGAGCGGACCTCCTGCCCGGGAGGACAAGGTGGCGTGGCAGGGCGCTCGTGCGCAAACACCAGGAATACGGACATGGCGATCGCCGAGGCAACTCCGTATGCCATCAGCATTCCGCGGATTCCAATCTGCAAGACCAGGTGCGGGGTTAGAGCCAAGCCTGCCAGGATACCCGCATAAATGGCCAGGGAGCCCAATCCCGTAGCTGTGGCTCGCTCCTCGGCTGGGAACCAGCGGCCGGCAATTGTCGTGATGGCATTCAGCACAAAGGGTTGGCCGATGGCGATGACGATTTGCGCGACCAGCACCCAGGTGAAGCTATCGGCGACCAGGCCGCGCATCAGGCCGAATATTCCCGTCAGCGCCGCCCCTATTCCGACCCCGATCCTGACGCCATATGTGTCAATCATCCAAGAGGCGGGGAACGAAACAAATACGTAGACAACCATGAAACTCAGCGAGAGGAGGCCGATGCTGAGGTCGGATACCCTGTAGAAATCCATGGCCTCGGTGGTAACCGAGGCGAACGTGATCCAGAGGAGCTGGTTCACGGCGACAATTGCCATGAAGACGATCAGGACGACCCACCTATAACCGTACACTTTGAAACTGGACTGCTGCATGTTCAGGCCTCCTTGAGTTTTCACTCCGCTAGCAAAAACCCCGTGGGTGCTTGCTTAGTTTCGGTCCCCATCATACCGGAAAGCATCGAAAATCGGGGCGGCTCCGCGGGCCGCGGCCGAGCGAACGCGGCTTGGCGGTCGCGAGGGAGACCTTTGATACAATTGCGCGAGAGTGTCGAACAGAGAAACTTGGATCATCACCGCGCCTTGCGATTGGGAAAAGCGAGCTGACGATGAACGTTGAACTAAACATAAACGGCAAGCTTCACGTGGTGGAGTCGATGCCGTCTGAAACCCTGCTTTCGATGATTCGACGCCTCGGGTACTTCGGCCTGAAATTCGGCGACGAACACGGGCTCACCGGAGCAGACACCGTCTTGTTGGATGGCAGACCGGTCAATGCCGGCTCAGTCCTCGCCGCCCAGGCGGCCGGCCACAAGATCGCGACGATCGAGGCGTTGGGCGAGCATCCCGAGCAGGGATGGAGAAAGACCGAGGGGCTGCATCCACTGCAGATGGCGTTCGTTCAGAATGGCGCCATCCAATGCGGGTACTGCACACCCGCACAGATCATGGCTGCCAAGGCCCTGCTGGAGAAGAACTCGAGCCCGACAGAGGCCGAGGTCCGCGAAGCGCTTTCAGGCGTGCTGTGCCGCTGCACGGGCTACCTCAAGCCTGTCCAAGCTGTGCTGAAGGCGGCGGCTGTCCTGAGGGGCGATGCGCCCACGCAAGACGAGGCCGTCAACTGGGATCTTGGAAGTTGGACGCGCGAAGGGCCGATCGGCCCCAGCCCTGCCGACCTGGCTAGCGAACAAATGACGAACGTCCTGACAAGGCCGAAAGTCGTGGTTGCACCTCAAACGCAGGCTTGGAGCGTCGTAGGGAAGCCAGAGATGAAAGTGGACGCAATCAAATTGGTGCAGGGCAAGCCGGCATTCGCCGCCGACATCGAAAAGCGGGGGATGTTGGTCGCCAAGGTGCTGCACAGTCCCCATGCACATGCTCGCATCCGCAAGATCGACGCGTCGCGGGCAAAGGTCCTTCCCGGAGTCGCCGCGGTGTTGACCTGGGCGGACTTGCCCCGCGTGGTCTGGTCGACCGCAGGACAATCGGATCCGATTCCCGGTCCGCTGGATACATTTTCGCTGGACAACAAGGTCCGTTTCGTCGGAGACCGGGTAGCACTCGTGGCAGCCGAGACAGCGGAAATCGCCGAAAAGGCTTTGAGCTTGATCGACGTGGACTATGAACTCCTGCCGGCGATCTTGGATTCGACCGAGGCCATGATTCCGAATGCAGTGCGCATCCATGATGAACCGGAGTATGTCAACTTCGCGGATTTCGGACCCCGGCCGTAATCTTGCGGCCAAAATCCGGATTGACATCGGTGACGTCGAAAAGGGCTTCAAGGAGGCTGATCAGATATTCGAGGCAGAATACAGCGTGCCAAAGGTCCAGCAGGTCTCAATCGAGCCGCACGTGGTTGTGACCTACTGGGATGAGGACGACCGGCTCGTGGTTCGGACCTCGACGCAGGTGCCGTTCCACGTGCGGAGGATGCTCGCCCCGGTGCTTGGGTTGCCTGTCAAGCGAATCCGAGTGATCAAGCCCCGGATCGGTGGCGGTTTTGGCGGCAAGCAGGAGGTCCTGATCGAGGACGTTGCCGCCCATCTCACGATCGCGACCAAGCAACCCGTGATCTACGAGTGCTCGCGCGAAGAGGAATTCATCGCCACGCGCTCGCGTCACCCGATGAAGATCAAGATGAAGACGGGCGTGAAGCGCGACGGCACGATCACGGCAAACGAGATGTATGCCCTTTCAGACACGGGCGCGTATGGCTGCCATGCACTGACGGTGACTGGAAACACCGGGCACAAGTCCATGGCTCTTTATGTGGGAGATGGCGAGTACCGAACATCACCCAACATCCGATTCTATGCCGACATCGTTTACACAAACACACCACCCGCAGGTGCATTTCGCGGATACGGAGTACCCCAGGGATACTGGCCGGTCGAACGGCACATGGAAAAGATCTGCCGGGCGCTGCACCTTGATCCCATTGCATTCCGCCTGAAGAACACGGTGCGGGCAGGCGAATACCATCCGTTTTCCACGGCCTGGAACGAAGGTCGGGAGCCGCGACCAGAGATCATCCACACGGTCGGTCTCGAACAGTGCGTGCAGCAAGCGAAGGCTGCGATCGATTGGGACAGCAAGTACGGGGATCAAGCCTGGCACGCCGGGGCGTCTCTGCCCGGGAGCTCACGAGCGGAAGGCACGAAGCCTGGAACGCGGCGCAAGGGGATCGGAATGGCGGTGGTGATGCAGGGAACCGCAATCCCGTACCTGGACATGGGCGGAGCCTCCGTGAAAATGAACGACGACGGGTCTTTCAACCTGCTGGTTGGAGCGACGGACTTGGGGACCGGTTCAGACACTGTCATTGCACAGATGGTGGCCGAGGTGCTGGGGGTACCGCTGGATGACATCATCACGTATTCTTCGGACACGGATTTCACGCCTTTCGATAAGGGGGCCTACGCCTCATCGACGACCTACATCTCAGGCGCGGCGGCTGTAAAGGCCGCACAACAAGCCGCTGAAAGGATCAAGACGCGGGCCGCGCACATGCTTGGCGTGCAAAACCCTGAGTCCATCAGGCTAGCCGATCGAAAGGCGGTCGCACCGGACGGAGGGACGGTGTCGCTCACAGAGATCGCCCTCGACACGCTGCATCGAAACGACCAAGAGCAGATCATGGGAGTGGGATCGTACGTTTCGCCGTCCTCACCGCCCCCCTTCGGCGCACAGTTCGCCGAAGTGACGGTTGACGTCGAAACTGGTTCCGTCCAGGTCGACAAATTGGTGATGGCGGTCGATTCCGGGGTCATCGTCAACCCTCTCACTGCCTCCGGTCAGATCGAAGGTGGAATGACCCAGGCCATGGGCTACGCCGTGTGCGAAGAGATGCGCTACGACGCCCACGGTTCGGCCATCGAGCGTGACCTCGACCGGTACCACGTTTTTCGGGCGAACGAGATGCCGGAGTTGACAACGATCTTTGTGGAGACCTTCGAGCCAAGTCATCCATTCGGGGTCAAGGCAGTGGCGGAGATCCCAATGGACGGGGTCGCACCCGCGATCGGAAATGCGATCCTGGATGCGGTCGGCGTGAACCTGGATAGCATCCCCATCACGCCCGAAGTGGTCTGGCGCAGCCTCCGGGAAAAGGAGGCGCATGCCTGAGGGCACTGCGCCCGACCGCGCTGTCAAGGGGCGTCTGCTTCTCCTTGGCGCCATTCTTTTCCTGGCCAGCGCCTACTTCTATCAGGATCCTGAATGGAACGGGAACTCGCGGCTAGACCTGACGCGAGCCGTTGTCGAGCACAGCACGCTGACAATCGACCAGTACGAGTTGCTACCACAGTGGGAGACGGGGGACAAGGCATTCCTCAACGGCCACTACTACTCTGATAAGGCCATCGGCTCTTCCTTGTTCGCGGTCCCTGTCTATTTCATCCTTTTCAGACTAGGCGGCATATTCGGAATTGCACTCGACAGCGCGCTGACAAAGCACATCCTCACGACGATCGTTCTTGGCGGCGCGTTCACAGTCACTGGCATAGCAATGTACCGGATTGCCGAAAGGCTCACGGGGAACGCCTGGAAGGCCCTAGTTCCAACTCTGGCCCTCGCCTTCGGCACCATGCTGTGGCCCTACAGTGCTGTCTACTACGGCCACGTCCTGGCGGCCGCCCTTCTCGCCATCGCCTTCTGGCTCCTTTTCAGGATGAGCGAGGAACCAGCGTCTGCTTCTGGGAAGAGCCTGTTCGCGGTCGGACTTGTCGTCGGCCTCGCGTTCATTACGGAGTACACGGTTGCACTGATCATCGCCGGGATGATTCCCTTTGCGGTCTACACATTGAGGAGAAACGGACTTGCTGGAATGGCGCGCGTGGCGGGATTTGCCGTCGCAGGGGCGGTGCTGCCCCTCGCGCTCGTGCTCGCCTACAACGCCCACGTCTATGGCTCGGTCTTTGCCACGGGATACGCGTACCAGGTCGAGAATTGATTTGCCGAAGGGATGTCCCAGGGCATCCTAGGCATCGGCCGGCCCAGCCTGACCACCATTTATCACATCACGGTGGATCCGCAATTCGGGATATTCTGGCAATCACCGATCCTTTTGCTCGCACCGATCGGATACCTCTTGGCACTGAGGTCTGCGCGTTTTCGCGCGGCGGGCCTGCTCTCACTCTACGCCGCCTTAGCGATGCTTGCGATGAACGGTGGCTACTACTTATGGTGGGGTGGCAGCGCATTCGGGCCGCGCCTGCTGATACCTGCATTGCCGTTCCTGATCGTGCCCGTTGCTCTTCTTTCAGATGCACTGGTCTGGTTAGTCGGTGTGCTGGGTATTGTATCGAGCGCACAGATGCTGATTCCCCTGATGGGACAAATCCAGCCGTCCCTTCTGGTTTACCGGCCGCACCGCGAGATGTTCTACGTGGCGAATGAACCCTTCACAGGATTTTCTCTCCTGTACAACTACGGTCTGCCCCAAATCGCCAGACAGTATAAGGCGGGTCAGCCAGCCTGGTCACTTGGCGCGGCCCTGGGCATTCCGTATGTTTTGAGCGTTCCCGCGCTGATCTTAGCGGAGGCGGGCTTGATCTGGCAGTTCCGGAGACAAGGATCCTCCGCAGGGGGAACCAAGAACATCCAAGCTGCGCCTACCCAGGCAGACCAGATGGAGAATACCGGGGAAGTGGGCCCCTGGCGCGGCTGAGGTTTGGAACAGAATTTGCACTGCCGCAGGGCAGCGCGGAGCACCTGCTGGGCTTACCGATCGCATGAAGTACGATTTGCGCAAGCGTCGCACCGGTCTATTCAGGCGAGATCAAGAGCGCCGGCCAGTAGTTCCGATCAGCCTGCTGATCCTGGCGATCATGATCGTGTTGTTTTCGTTTGTCAGCCCCTCCGGATTCTTCACAGACGTCAACCCAGCCAGCGTCAAGGTACCGCCTTTCACGCCCACGCCCACACCGCGGCCGGCCCCCACTGATGTACATGGCGGACACATCGTTTTCACTTGCACCCGCAACGACGTCAACCAGATCTGCTTGATCAACGCGGACGGTTCCGGCTACAAGCAGTTCACAGACGAGACCAACAACTCGTACTATCCCGCGATTTCTCCAGATGGGAGCGAGATCGTCTTCGCGACAAACAAGTACGACAATTTCGACCTGTACATGAACCTCCGAGGCAGCCTGGACCTCGTCCAGCTAACGGATAACATCGGCAATCTGTTTTCCCCGTCCTTCTCGCCCGACGGCAAGCAGATCGTTTTCGTCAACCGAGCCGCGAGCGGACCCTCATCGCTTTGGGTAATGGGAAGCCATGGGGAAAACCTGCACCTGCTTCACCCGGCACCAAACAACATCGTCGCGGCAGCCTGGTCGCCAGACGGTGCGAGCATTGCCTTCGCGATGGCGGTTGATTCACAATTCACGTACGAGGTCTTCCTGCTGTCCATCAAGGATCCGAAGGCCAGCCCGCGCCGTATCACACACGGATTGAGCGGCATCGGAGGAAGCCTGTCCTGGTCGCCTGACTCCAAAGATCTCTTGATATTCGCGGGTCCGGTCGAGGCCCGGGAGGTCTACCGACTGGATGTGGGAGCCGGGGCAGTGACGCAGCTGACTTTTGGCGGCAACAACGCGGCCGCAGCCTACTCCCCTGATGGGCAGGCGATCGTGTTCAACTCGCTCCGAAATGGCAACCAGGCCGACCTCTTTATCATGCGCGCCGACGGCCACAGCATGCGCCAACTGACGAGCTTCCCGGAGCCGGACTGGCAGCCGAAGTGGGGTCCATAGCAGATTGGCGTCTTCGCCCCCGTGCAGGTGCAGATGCCGAAATGCGAACACCTCGGCCGGGGCGGATGGCAAAGAAAATCGGATAGAATCATTGAGGCCCTATCAATGGATCTGATCTATCCAGCGATCTCACAGATTGAACGTGATGGGGCGTCGGCTGCCCTGTGTACCGTTGTCAAAAGCGAGGGATCGACGCCGCGGCACGTCGGCAGCAAGATGCTTGTCTATCCTGATGGGAGATTCGTGGGCAGCGTCGGCGGCGGTGACCTCGAACACCGCGTGCTCGATGAGGCCTGGATGTCGATCGAGGAAGGCAAGCCGCGCCTACTCCATTACAACATGGCCGATCCTGCACGCGGTGATCCGGGAGTTTGCGGCGGACAGGTCGAGGTGTTTGTGGAACCCATTCTCCCTGCTCCAATGGTCGTGATCATAGGGGGCGGGCATGTCGGCAAGGCGGTAGCCCACTTGGCCAAGTGGTTGGACTTCCGGGTGGCCGTCTCGGATGATCGGCCAGAGTTCTGCACCAAGGAAGCGATCCCTGACGGGGATGTCTTCCATGTCTGCCCGATGGCAGAACTTCCGGCGCGTCTCAAGATCGGCCCTCGCTCCTACCTTATCCTCACCACCCGCGGCTCCTCCGTCGACGTAGATGGTCTGCCTGCGCTGATGAAGGCGGAACCAGCCTACATCGGAGTGATCGGCTCGCGCCGGCGATGGGCTATCACCGTGAAGGACCTGGAGGCCCGGGGGATCTCCAGAAGTCAGATAGAGACGGTGCATTCGCCGATCGGTCTGGAGCTGCAAGCCGAGACGCCGCAGGAAATCGCGGTCAGCATTATGGCCGAGATCTTGATGCTGCGTGACCGGGGCTCCGGACGCAGCATGAGGGCTGGGGCAGCAGGGAACGTGGATGAGGCCCTGGGGCGGGAGAATCGCCCCCTCCAGGAAGCCTGAAACCTGCAATAGGGAGCGTGCGTAGAAGGAATCAGACGGCGGCTGTTTGTATGCGGGCCGGGCGTCGGCTATAATGAAAACTGCCAGGCCGGAAAAGGAGAGGCACTGATATGGCTAGAATATTCGATGTCATTGAGTATCCGAACGAGATGACGGATGAAATCGTTCATCGTTTCCCCGAGGAAGGCATCGGCGATTTCCGCGTCGGTTCGCAAGTGATCGTGCGAGAAAGCCAGGCCGCCGTGTTCTTCCGCGACGGCAATGCACTGGATGTCTTCGGGCCGGGCCGACACACGATCGCCACGGCCAACATACCCCTACTGATCAACTTGATCGGCAAGGCCTTCAATGATCGAACCCCTTTCCCGGCCGAGGTGTACTTCGTGTCCAAGAAGGAGTTTGCCAATAGGAAGTGGGGCACGCCGCAGCCCATCATTGTGAGGAACCCGGGGATGGGCCTGGGCGTCGCCCTGCTCCAAGGCTTTGGAACCTACTCATTCCAGGTCAAGGACCCGCAGCAGTTCGTGACGCAGGTCGTGGGGACGCGGGAGGCATACAGCACCGGCGATATCGAGGACCGGCTGCGAACGATGTTGCTGTCGAAGCTGCAGGATATCCTGGGCGAGACCGGGGCCAAGCACTCGGTGCCCGAGTTGATCGGCTTGACCGAGGAGATCAGCGCGGGCGTCCGCGCCAAGGCCGAAGATGACTTCGAGGCATTGGGCCTCACGCTGAAGACGTTCTACGTAGGCAATTTGAAGCCGTCTGATAAGTCCGCGGAGGAACTGCGGCAGATGGGTATGCTCGACATGGCAACCTACACTCAGCTACAGGCAGCGGACGCGATGCGGGATGCAGCCTCCAATCCGAGCGGGGGCGCCGGCCTGACAGCCGGTATTGGAGCCGGCATGGGCATCGGTAACCTGATGCAGCAGGCTACTGCGGGCGCCGTTCAGAAGCAAGGTGGCGGAGGCCCGGCGGCTGCGGGCATGCCGGACGTCATGAGCCCATCCGAGGCCGCGGCTGTGCTGAAGGTCTCTGAGGAGGACGTCATGTCCGCCATCAAGGACGGCAGTCTCAAGGCGCGCAAGCTCGGCAGTTCATACCGCATAAGCAAGGAAGCTCTGGAGGACTTTCTCAAGAGCTGAACCTGGGATCGGAAAGGCAGGCAAACAGAAGAGGCGCTCCGACGAATTGGAACGCCTCTTGATTTGTGGACCGCCTGCATTGCTTAGGCAACGCCGGCCTCGACATCGCTGATGACGTCGGGGACACGGCCAAGCAGGTCGCCCGCCAAGACCGAGGCCGATGTGCCGAGATCGTTCGCGGCATACAGACCCGCCTGAGCGTGAATCCACGTGCCCGCCACCGCGGCCTCGAATGCCTGAACACCTTGGGCGAGCAGGCCCACAATGAGACCTGCGAGCACGTCTCCGGTGCCGGCGCGAGCCAAGGCGGCCGACGCAACTGGGATGAGGGTGATCCGACCGTCCGGCGCGGCAACAATCGTGAATGCCCCCTTGAGAACGACGACGTGACCCCACTGCCGGGCAAACTCAGCCGCGACCTCGCGGCGATGCTTTTGGATCTCCTCTTTGTCCAGACCGGTCAGGATCGCCATTTCGCCAGGATGAGGAGTCAGAACCGAAGGAGCCGGCAGCAACTTGTGCCAGTCGTGAACTTTCGCGAGGAGCTTGAGTTCGTCAGCGTCCACGACGAGCGGCGGAAGCGCGACACCTTTCTCGTCGACCCTGCTTCTTGTGCCTGGGAGAAAACCGATCCTCCCGGCGCCCGATCGCGCCTGGGGCTGCTTGGTCAACAAGTCTGCGATGAAATCCGCAGTCGTATCTTCGAGACCCAAGCCGGGTCCCACCAGGAGGGCAGAAGCCCGGGAGAAGTTCTCCGCCAGGACCCCGGCAGCATCGCGCGAGATCACACCGAGCTCCTGAGGCAGCAGAACCCACGTGGCCTCCGGGAACCCACCGGCAAGCACAGAATGGAGTTGCGAGGGCACTGCGAGCGTCACAAGACCGGCACCGACGCGATATGCCGCTTTTCCAGCCAAGGAGGCCGCGCCTGTGTAATTGACGGAGCCCGCGGCAATCAGAGCGGTCCCGAATGTACCCTTATGAGCATCAACCGGGCGCTCCGGGAGGATCGAGGCGATCAGATCCGCCTCTGCCACGTCAGTGTGCACGGCGGTCAGGGCAGGTAGGTCGACCGGCAAGCCGATATCCACAACCTGCAGGTCGCCGATTAGTTCATAGGCCGGCAATTTCATCAGCCCATCTTTTACCGCCGCCATGGTTACGGTCAGATCAGCCTGAATGCACTCGGGAGGTACCTCGCCGGAATCACAGTCCACGCCAGAGGGACAGTCGACGGCGATCACGTAGGGGCGTTCGATGGCTTCATCCAGGATGACCTGGACTTGTGCCAGGACGGTTCCGACGTCACCTTTGAGGGGCGGTTTGACACCGGTTCCCAGCACGCCGTCAAGAAGGATCGTCGAGGTCTCAATGAATGCGGTCAGGCTTGCGAACTCACGATCTTCATCCGCCACGATCACCTCTCCGCCGGCCTTCTTGAGCCGCTCGACAAGAGCGTCAGGTGAGCGTTTGATCAAGTAAGCGCGGGCGCGCCAATCGTCGGCAGCAAGATGAGTCAGGGCCACAAGCGTGTCCCCACCGTTGTTGCCCGGGCCAACGAGACCCAGTATTTCGCGATCGCTCTCGTCCACAGGCAGCCCCTGCACCACCTCGGCAAGGCCCTGGCCCGCATTGTCCATCATCATGTCGTAGGTCAGGCCCTGGGCATCTGCCTGCTTCTCAATCGTCTTCATTTCCTCAACAGAGACAAGTTTCATCAAAGCCTTTCTACGGACAGCGCCGGCGCCAGACACAGCCGCGGCGACGCAGCCTCATCCCCAGAGATCAAGCGCGACCTCATCCAATCCCAGCGAATCCAATTTGGCGCGCGTCGGAAAGCCGGAGTGCGGATCCCAGCCGCGGGCGTCGTAATAGGCGTAGAGCATTCCCTGCAGGTCAGGGACGAAACCTTCGCTTCCGCCAGTGCTGTATGGTTCTAGCAGCGCCTTGGGGAGGCGGTCATTCGCGGCGGCAATACCCAAGCGGTTGTTGACGGCCCGTTTCAAGTTCCAGCCGCGTTCGCCGGCGCGCAACATGTCCGCGATGCTCCAGTCGAAATCGCAGGCGGCGTTGATCAGATCGACCTGCATCTGCGGGATGACGTTGGAGAACAAGCACATCACAGCCGCATTATAGACCGTCCTCCAATCCTGATGGCGGGCGACATTGGCGGCCTTCTCAGCCTGGGCATGACGACCGAAAAACTCGACACCAACTTCGGGCTCCGTGTGCCCCCAATCGACGAAGAAGTAGTCGGATTGGTTGTGGCAAGCGCCCCGGGGAGAGGTCGCGTATGCAAGCGCCATGCCGGACACGCCGCGTGGATCATGATATGCGACCTCCAGGCCATTAACCTGGACGGCCTCAGGCTCGGCACCGAAATGTTGGGCAAAGCGTCGTGCACCTTGGGCAAGCAGATCCCCCAATCCTTCGCGGTCAGCAATCATTCTTACCAGGCGCTGAACAACTCCGATATCGCCCCAGTGCAGCTCCATGCCACCGGTATCGACCAGAGAGATCACGCCCCGCTCGAATAGGTGGAAGGCGAGGCCGATCACGTTTCCTGTGCTGATCGTATCCATGCCGAAGCGATCGCACATTTCCCCGAGAATTGTGATTTCAGCAAGGTTGGAGATCAGCAAATTTGGTCCGAACGAACAGATCGTCTCGTATTCAGGCCCTTTGCGTTTGAGGCCGTCATCCAGGCGAACTACCCTTCCACAGGCGACCACGCATGCGTGGCACGTGCTCTGACCGCTCAGCAGCTGCTCGGCCATCGTAGCGCCGGAAACCGCATCTACTGCATCGAAGGTTCCCTGGTGGTAGTACTTCGCCGGCATGGCCCCCAAGTACTCCGAGTAGTTGGCCGCGCCGGCAGTACCCAATTCGTGCAGCACGCGCGCCTCATTGTCCTGTTTTAGCCAGCGGTTGGACGCCGAGCGCAGGGCACCGAATGCGGCTGGGCGCAGTACCGGCACAGGGCGCGTGCCATGAACCGCGATGGCCTTGAGGTTCTTGGAAGCCATCACCGCGCCCAGCCCCGTTCGCCCCGCGGTGCGGCCGTGATCGCAATGGATGCCCGCGAACAGGACTCCCTTTTCGGCGGCCGGACCCACGACAGCAACATGGGCGCCGGCTTGTCCTATGACTTGTCTGATGGCGGATTGGGCCTCGTAGGTGTCTTTTCCCCAGATCTCGATTGCGCTACGCATCTCCAGCTTGCCATTATCGATCCATAAAAAGACAGGCTCAGATGCCTTGCCGGTGATCCACACCCCATCGAACCCCGCCTGCCTCAACTCAGGTCCCCAGAAACCGCCGCAGTTCGATTCAGCCCACAAGCCCGTGGCCGGTCCTTTCCCACAGACGACAAAACGACCGACAGCCGGACCGGATGTCCCCGTCAATGGGCCCGTCATGAAAAGCAACGGTGCTTCGGCAGAGAACGGATCCAGTTCAGATGTTACGTGGGAATAAAGCAGACGAGCAGCCAAGGAGGCGCCACCCAAGAAGTCAAATACCCATTGGTCAGGTATGACGATTTCCTCTGATGCGCCCCGCGAGAGATCGATTTGGAGGATGGGCTGCACTATGCGTCCTTCGCCGGCACAAGCATTACAGAATCTCGCCAGTGATTTCCCGGGCGCAGCGCACGAAATCCAGGACCGTGGGAACGTTGCGCATCAAGTAGCCGAGGCGGCCCGTGACCTTGAGCTTGCTGGTGAGCATGGCCGTCATCGGATCCAGCTTGCCGAGGAGAATGGCCGCGAAGTTGTTGTACGGCGAGCGGAGGACAAACTTGGTATCAGTGAGGCGCGCAGCGCTCGTGAGGTATTCGACGCGGCGGCATTTTCCGTGCCACAGGTCCAAATACATCCTAACCGGGGCACTGAGGTGGCCCTCGGGTTCGATATCAAAGACGAGATCACCTTCCCAATGGCGCGCGATCTCAGCATAGCGCCCATCCTCATTCAATTTGCTGCAAAGAGCGTCCAGCCATTCAGCGGACGGAAAGATAGCAGACACAACTTCTCCGAAATCCAAAGTCGGGGAATTGTACCATCTGCATCTGATGAACCACACAGCGTCACGTGCGGCGATACACCTCTTGCATTAATCCCCAAGTTAGTCTATGCTTGCACTAATGCGTTGTGGCACGAATGAAAGGAGGCTTCTGCCGCCCGCTGCGATTTCCGTGCTCATCTCACAGTGTCAATCCCATATTCAAAATACGCGTTCGGAGGAGAATGCTAATGAAGAAGCTTCACAAGCTGGTATTAGTGCTTGCCACCGCGGCACTGCTGCTGGCTGCGTGCGGCGCGCCGCCGCCTGCAGCGACTGAAGCTCCGCCGCCGGCCCAAGCCCCCACTTCCGTCCCCCCGACCACTGCGCCCACAGCAGTCCCCGATCTGCTGTCCACAATCCTTGCTCGCGGCACCATGGTGGTTTCGACAGATCCTGCTTATCCACCACAGTCAGCGCTCAAGGCAAGCCCCGCAAGGACTCCTGGAACGAAATGCACTGCTGATCAGAAGACCCTGGGTGAACTCGAGGGCTTCGACATTGATAGCTCTGCGGCGATCGCCAAGGCGCTGGGCGTGGAAGTCTGCTTCGTGACGCCGGATTGGACGCTGATCACGGCTGGCGGCTGGGCAGGCCGATGGGACCTCAGTGTTGGCTCGATGACCATCACGCCGGAACGCGCAAAGGTCCTCTATTTCGCGCAGCCGTACTACACGACACCGGCGGCCCTGTTCGTAAACAAGTCGAATACAACTTACACGCAAGCCTCAGATCTGAGCGGAAAGAAGATAGGCGTCTGTGGCGGCTGCACTTACGAGAGTTATCTCAATGGCTCCCTGGTAATCCCGGGTGAGACCATCAATTTCGTGATCAAGAACGCCGTCATCAAGACATACGACACGGACACCACAGCGCTCGAAGACCTGGCCTTGGGCGACGGGGTACGTCTGGACGCGGTGCTAACGGCACAGCCCACCGGTGCGCAGGCAGTCAAGAATGGAAGGCCGCTGAAGCAACTGGGAGATCCTGTGTACTTTGAGTACCTCGCTCCCGCCTTCGACCGCAATTCATCGCTCAGTCCGCTTTCCTTCATCGCCAAGGTATCCGAGATCGTCGCTGGTCTCCACAAAGACGGCACACTGCTGCAGCTCTCCCAGAAGTACTACGGGATCGACCTGACAACGGCTGCTGCGTCGTTTGACGCTTCGCAATTCGGAAAATAGAGCCTGAATTCAAGAGAGAGGGCGGCAGTGCCGCCCTCTCTTCGCCTGTCGTAGCCATGGCTACTGAATTGCTGCACGAAACGCCAGTTGCAGCCCCCGATCCGCACCAGGCAATGGGCGAGGCCCTGGCGGTCCTCCAACGGCGCCAGCGCCTTATGCACAGTCTCAAGGTCGCCGCCGTTTGGATCGGGCTGGTGCTCCTGCTGGGCGCGGCGCTCCTGATGCTGAGGATCGAACCCAGCTACATGCTGGCGCACTACGACATCATCCTGCAGGGCGCTGGCGCGACTCTCGGTGTGTCGCTGGCGTCCATTTTGATCGCCACAGTATTGGCCTTGTTCGGCGCGGTCGCGCGCCTATCCAAGAATTCGGTCGCACAGGGCATCTCCGGGTTCTACGTTTCGGTCGTGCGCGGGACGCCCTTGCTGATCCAGATATTCATCATCTATCTGGGTCTGCCCCAGGTGGGCGAGCAACTTACCAGGCTCGGATTCCCGCAGATCGGAAGGCTCTTCATACTGGACGCAATACCGGCCGGCATCGTCGCGCTGAGCCTGAACTACGGCGCATACATGACCGAGATCTTCCGCGCCGGACTGCAGTCCATTGGGTACGGCCAACGTGAGGCCGCCCTGGCGATCGGCATGACCCCCTGGCAAGTGATGCGCCGGATCATCCTGCCTCAGGCGGTGCGCATCATCATCCCAGATGTCGGCAACCAGTTCATCGCGATGCAGAAAGACTCTGCCCTAGTCTCCATCATGGGCGTTTGGGAGATCACATTCCTGGCGAACCGGTATGCCCGGCGTGACAGCAAATACATGGAAATGTACCTGATCGCAGCGGCCGCCTACTGGATCTTGACCATTATCTCTTCCTGGTTCCAGAGCCGGATCGAGCGAAGCATGGGGAAGGCCTATGAACGCTGATCCAGTCATCCATGTGGACGGGCTGCACAAGTGGTTCAGCATGCTGCACGTCCTAAGCGACATATGCCTGGACGTCATGCCGCGCGACGTGGTCTGCATTATCGGCCGGAGCGGCTCCGGCAAGAGCACGCTGCTGCGCTGTCTGAACTTCCTGGAGGAGCCCTCGGCCGGGACCATCGAGATCGACCACCTGGTCGTCCAGGCGGGCGAGAAGGGGCGGCAGCACAACCAGCTGGTGCATGAGGTCCGGCTGAAGACCGGAATGGTGTTCCAGGAATTCAACCTTTTCCCTCACATGTCCGTTCTTCAGAATGTGACAGAGGGTCCGACCATCGTGAAGGGAATGAGCAGGACGCAGGCAACCGAAATTGCGGAAATGAACCTGGACCGGGTGGGGCTTCTCTTCAAAAAGGACGAATACCCGAATTGGCTCTCGGGCGGGCAGAAACAGAGGGTCGCCATCGCCCGGGCATTGGCGATGGAACCGAAAGTGATGCTCTTTGACGAGCCCACATCTGCTCTGGATCCGGAACTCATTGGGGAAGTCCTGACCGTGATGAAAAAGCTTGCGCAAGAAGGCACAACCATGCTGGTTATCACCCACGAGATGGGATTTGCCAGGGAGGTCGCGGACCGGGTGGTGGTGATGGCTGAGGGCCAGATCATCGAGCAGGGGGAGCCGAATGAGCTGTTCACCTCCCCCAAGGATCCGCGCACCAAGGCGCTGATCGAAGGATATCGTTCGGGCGGCGCCAAGTAGCGTCCAGCGCCGACAACGGGGGAAAGCTGAATTGGAACAATCGGAGCAGTCAACTCTTGCGCTTTTGCCCGACTTGGTCTATGCTACCGGCTTTGTAGAGTCGCACCGCGGCAAGAAGAAGACCAGACACATAAGGAGAGAAGATGAAAAGAGCATTTGCTGTCATTGGGCTTGCTGTCCTTGCCAGCCTACTGCTGGCAGCCTGTGCCACGCCCACGCCGCCGCCTCCAGTCACGGTCATCCAGACGGTGGTTGTAACCGAAGCCCCGACGGCCGCGCCGACGATGGCGCCCGCGCCCACTCCCGTTGCCCAGGTTCCTGCGGACGCGCTGGCTGAGAAGGGCAAATTGCTGATCTGCACGGACTTCCCGTACCCGCCGCAGGAGTTCTTCGATGACCAGGGGAATCCTGCCGGCTTGGATGTTGAGATTGGGACCGAGATCGCCAGCCGCCTGGGCCTGCATGTTCAGTTTGTCAACAGCGTGTTCGATACGATCATCGCTGCCGTCACGAGCGGGAAGTGCGACATCATCCTCTCGGCCCAGAACATCACAGCGGATCGGCAGAAGCAGGTTAGCATGATCCCCTACTTCCAGGCCGGGCAATCCATGGTTGCGGCCAAGGGGAACCCGCAGAACATCTCTGCGCCGATGGATCTCTGCGGAAAGAGTGCGGCTGCCGAAAGCGGCACGACCGAAGCCGACTACCTGCAGGGGACTGGTGACTATAAGACGACCGGCGGTTTGACTCAGGAGTGCACGAAAGCTGGCAAGCCGGCGCCCACGGTTGTGGTCACCCAGAAAGACTCGGACGCTCTCCAGCAGCTGCAGGCCGGGAAGGTGGCCGTATACTTCGCTGACTCGCCGGTGGCGGCGTATTACACGGTCCAGCATCCGGACCAGTTCCAGCTGGCGGGGACCGTCATCCAGCCCGCGGTGGAGGGAATTAGCGTGCCCTGCGGGCAGACTGATTGCACCAGCGCGCCGCTCACGCCCCTCGGGCAGGCGATTCAGACAGCCCTCAAGAGCATGATGACAGACGGGACCTACGGCAAGATACTGGCAAAATGGAACCTGGCGGACGGTGCAGTGAAACTTCCATAGCAGTCTGATGAGGATCTGACAGTCCGATTCGACGGCGGGCCGGCCGGTGGCATCATCCGGCCGGCCCGTCCCGTTTGACCAGGCAGACCAGTTGAGGCATCCATGTACCATTTCGATTGGCCCCTGTTCCTGCAGTACATCTGGCCGGTGACGGCCCTGCACGACCCCCTCATCCGCAACGGCTTGATCGCCACGATCCTGGTCAGTATTTTCGCGCAGACCCTCGGCGTGGTGCTGGGGCTGTTCGTGGCATTGGGAAAGATGTCCAAGGTCCCGATCTTTCACCTGCCAGCTGAGGCTTACATCTGGTATTTCCGGGGCACGCCCCTGCTCGTTCAAATGGTGTTGCTGTTCTTTGGGCTGGGCGTAACACACATTTATGATTTCCCCGATATCCATTTGGGTGCAGTCATCATCACCGGAGCCATCCAGGCGGGGACATTAGCCCTCGGAATCAACGAGGGCGCCTATATGGCAGAGATCATCCGCGCTGGCATTGAGTCGATCGACCCGGGGCAGATGGAGGCAGCCAAATCGCTGGGCATGACTTACGGCCTGGCGATGCAGCGAATCGTTCTGCCTCAGGCGGCCAAGGTCATCGTGCCGCCCCTGGGGAACGAGTTCAATAGCATGATGAAAACGACCTCCCTGATGGAGGTCATCTCGGCGGGGGAACTCTTCTACGGTTTCAACCAGGTCAATGCGCGGATCTTCAAACCATTCGAGCTGTTCGTCGCGGCCTCCCTGTACTATCTTGCCATGACCACGGTGTGGTCGTTCATCCAGGCGCGGATCGAGGCCAGCCTCGGCGAACGCAAAGGGATCGAGCGTGGACCGAGCATGATGCAAAGACTGTTTTCCGGCGCAAGCGGCAAAGGAGCACGCTGATGGCCGCCACCGACAAGCCGACCGCAAAGCTCGACGACCAGAATGTGGTCGTCAGAGCGGTGAAGGTCAACAAGCATTTCGGTTCACTGCACGTACTTAAGGACATCGACTTCGAGGTCCGCAAGAATGAAGTCGTCGTGATCTGCGGGCCATCCGGGTCCGGGAAGAGCACGCTGTTGCGATGCATCAACCACCTGGAGAAGATCAGCAGCGGGCACATCTACGTCAACGGGCACATGATCGGATATCACGACCGAGGTGGGCGATTGGTGGAGGATAGCGAAGGGAATATCGCCCGCCAGCGGGCCGAAATCGGCATGGTCTTCCAGCGGTTCAACCTTTTCCCCCACCTAACGGCCATCCAAAACATCATCGAGGCGCCGCGTGCAGGGTGCGCCGGATCCCGCAACGGCAGGCCAAGGCCGACGCCGAGCGTCTGTTGCAGCGGGTCGGCCTAGCCGACAAGCGCGACCAGTATCCGAATCAGCTCTCGGGCGGACAGCAACAGCGTGTGGCAATCGCCCGCGCCCTGGCCATGAAGCCCAGCCTGATGCTGTTCGACGAGCCCACGTCAGCCCTTGATCCGGAGATGATCGGAGAAGTGCTCGACGTCATGAAGGAGCTTGCGCAGGAGATGACGATGATCGTCGTCTACACACGAAATGGGCTTCGCCCGGGCCGCGGCGAATCGGATCGTGTTCGTGGATGAGGGCCGGATCGTCGAGGAAGGCACACCCAGCGAGTTCTTCAGTAATCCGCACAGCGAGCGGACGCGTCTGTTTCTGAGCCAAATACTGCATTAGTCCTTCAACAGACCAAACACGATCCCCCGCTCAACAGCGGGGGATCTTGGTGCGCTGGGAGGGACTTGAACCCTCACGCCTTGCGGCACATGGCCCTCAACCATGCCTGTCTGCCAATTCCAGCACCAGCGCAGAGCAGGCGTATTATAATCGCACTGTTTTGCATGTCAAGAAATCGCAGTGTCGAGGAACAACCATCATGACCCGCATTGTCGTAGATGCAATGGGTAGTGATGATCATCCGGTCCCGGATGTGGACGGCGCCGTGATGGCTGCCCGGGATTATGGCGTGGAGATTATCCTGGTCGGCGATGAAGCAAAGATCAAACCGGTGCTGGCTGCGCAGGCGGCTGGGGCGCTACCGATTCAGATCCGTCCATGCGCCCGAAATGCTGACCATGGAGGACAAGGGTGAGGAACTGGCTCTAAAGGCGCGCCACCGAGAGGCCAGAATTCCATGGCAGTGGGCATTGATCTGGTGAAGAATGGTCAGGCGGATGCATTCGTGACAGCCGGAAATACGGGCGCGGCCATGGTCACGGCCCTGTTTCGTCTAGGCCGGCTGCGGGGCGTGGATCGACCGGCGGTCGCGCCGATCTTCCCGACCTCGACCGGCTCGTGTGTAGTCCTGGACGTGGGGGCGAATCCTGACTGCAAACCCGAGAACCTGCTGCAATTCGCCATCATGGGAAGCGTGTATGCCGAGAAAGTGAGGGGCGTGAAAAACCCCAAAGTGGGATTGGTCTCGAACGGAGAGGAAGAGGGCAAAGGCAACGAGCTGGTTCGGGCCGCCACGCCCCTGTTCAAAAACTCGGGATTGAATTACTACGGCAACGTCGAGGGCAAGGAAGTCATCGGCGGCAAAGTTGATGTTGCCGTGACGGACGGCTTCGTCGGCAACGTCATGCTCAAGACAGCAGAGGCCGTGGGCAAACTCATACTCGACCAGGTGAAGACCGCGATCAAAGAGGGCGGCCCGCTGGCCATGCTGGGGGGACTGCTGGTGAAGCCTGCCTTGGGCCGGATCAAGAAACCTGCTTGATCCAAGTGAGCAGGGCGCCGCCGTCTTGCTGGGGGTGAACGGACTGGTCTTCATCGGCCACGGTCGCTCAGATGCGCGTGCAATCGCGAGCGCGGTGCGGCAAGCGCGAGACGCGGCGGAAGCGGATGTGCTCGGCGCCATGCGCTCAGCGATCGAAAGCAATCTCAAAGCCTGAGCTCGACTCGGCGAGCGGGCTCCGGCCCGCAACGAACACCTGGCAAGTCCACCAAGGGAACGACGACATGATCATCATTCGAAATGAGAAGCTCATCAAGCGCAACGGACGCATCGGTCAGTGGATGAGCCTGGGCGCGCTTGCGGTGCTCGCTGTTGCGATCTATCTTTCGGTCAAATATCCGGACCTCTTCCTGTATTCCATTGTGGCCATGGTTGTGGGATTCCTCATGACCCAAGTGGGGTTGTCCTTCTCCAATCGCTGGGGCCGCAGTCCGCGTCCGGACGAGCAGTTGGATGCCGCGCTGAAAGGGTTGCCGGCCGACTCTACCATCTATCACTACGTCGCTGCCGCGCCACATGTGCTCGTTGGCCCCATGGGTCTGTGGGTCTTGCTCCCCTACCATCAGCGGGGGCGGATCACCTTCGAAAAGGATCGCTGGCGGCTGAGCGGAGGCGGGTTCATGCAGAGCTACATGCGCATCTTCGGGCAGGAGGGGATTGGTCGGCCCGACCTGGAAGCCGCATATCAGGTCGAATTGCTGACCAAGCAGCTGACCCAGAAGATGGCGGAGGGAGCCCCTCCCCACGTCAACGCCGCACTGGTCTTCAGCAGTGAGGACATCGAGATCGTCGGCAGTGACTCGCCGCTGCCGGCGCTGCCGATCAAGAAGCTGAAGGATTTCATGCGGCAGAGAATGCGCGAGTCGACAGCGCCTGCTTTGGTGATCAGGCAGGTGAAAGAGGCCCTCCCTCAATCATGAGGCAGCGAATCCCGAGATTTCTCGGCCGCCGGTGGGACTCCGCGGTCGTCATCCTTATCGTGCTTGCCGCCGTCTGGTTTCGACTGACAGCGTATGGAGACCTGCGGCTTAGCATCGCCACGCTCGACACTCAATCGTACATGGACGCCTCCCGCGCGCAGATCTTTTCGTGGCAGGCCTTCATCACGGAACGGCTCTTCACCACCAATGTGCTTTACCGTCTTGCGGGCGCGGCGAACTGCCAGATCCAGGCGATGAGCGTGCCGGCGATCGGAAAGGAATCACATCGCCGGGACCAAGCCTGCTTCGCAGCGATCGTACTGACGCAGAACTCTCTTGTCAGTCGTTGGCTGGGGGCTCTTCATATTCGCGTTTGCGACGGCAATGATCGATCGATTCACGAGGATCGCGTCAGCCGCCACTCTGAGCGTTTTTGCCTTTGTCCCGCAAATCGCAGACTGGGACAGCATACTCAACTCGCAGTCCCTGGCATTCTCGCTGTTTGCGCTCGCGCTGGGCTTCGTCCTACTGGTGATTTACAGGCTGCAGCCGAACGGTGCGGAGCGGAATCCCTCCAGGTCGACCCAGGCGTTCGCGGTCGGTTGTTTGGTCAGCCTGGCACTCTGGTCGTTGGTCCGTGATCCCAACGTTTATCCGGTCCTCTTATTTTGTCTCATGGCGCTGGTCATTGTGCTTCTCTCCCGGCCGCGAGCCAAGGCCGCGATGATCGGTCTCGTTTGCCTGTTAGCGGTCTGCGTCGTTGGCCTGGTCTCGAGTATGCAGAGCGGGCGCTGGAAAGTACCGCTCTCAGGCGCCTACGGCGATTTCGTACTGTCCGATCCGGCTCGCGTGCAGGAACTTCAGAAACTTGGAATGCCCGATCCGGCATCCGCGGAGTTCCAAAGCTGGTTTGACCAGCACGGTGCATCGAGCTATGCCCTGCTCCTCCTTTCGCATCCGCGCTTTGTGGCGGCGACCGTGTTCGATAACCTCAACTACCTCTTTAGCGACAACAATCAGCCCTATTTCAAGACCCCCGATCTTCCATTGCGGAACTTCGCCCTTCAGGTGGGAGATTGGGTCCACGCGAGATCCAGCGCTGTGATCCTAGCCGCGCTGCTCACGCTGCTCGGGCTGGTTTTCGCCGGGATAAGGACCCGCAGCCGGGACATTCTGATGTGGGCGTGGTTCCTCGGATGGCTCCTGATCTCAGGGCTCTCGACTGCGGTGCTCACTTTCATTGCTGATCCTGCGGGCGTGGAGCGACATGTGCTGTTCTCCCTCGTCCTGTTGCGGCTGCTCATGTGGATGGGGCTACTGGTCTTGATGGATCTGTTGGCTGCGCGACGGACGGAGGCGGGCGGAGTATAGTTCATGGTACACTTGTACTAGTGACTAAATAGAACGTCGGTGGTAAAATCTAGGTCGGTGGAAAGGAGCTGAAATGGACACCGACCTCGAGATCATCTCCCAGGAACAAAAGCTAAACCCTGCGTACATCTATCTAGCCGGATTGGATTTTGAGACAAGCCGGCCAACCCAATACTCCTCCCTGCGTCAGATCGCCCGGAAATTCTTCCATACAGGCGATGTGTTTGCCTGCGCCTGGGGCAAGCTGCGGTACAGGGATCTGGTACTCATGCGCGCCTGGCTGCAGCAGACACGCAGCGCGACTACTGCCAACAAGTACAGGGCCGCCCTCCGAGGCGTCTTGAAGGCGGCATGGCTGGACGGTCAGATGACAGCCGAGGACTACCAGCGGGCGATGGATGTGAAGCGCATCCGGGGCGAAAAGGTTGCCGGCTCCATGTTCACGCCCGAACAAGAGCGGCTCATATTTGCGACATGCACGAAGGGCGCGCCGAATTGGGGCGTGAGGGATGCCGCAATATTGAGCCTCATGTTTGGACCCATGGGATGCCGGCGCGATGAAATATCACGCCTGTCCATGTCGGACTATGATGAGGCGTCCGGGCGCCTGACCATCACCGGCAAGGGTCGCAAGCAGCGTGTCGGATACATGTGGAATAACGTCCGTGCCGCCCTGACCGACTGGTTGAAGATCCGCGGCAGCAGACCCGGCCCGTTGTTCTATTGCATCCTCAAAGGCGACGAACCCTTTGCCCGGCGGATCTCCGACATGAGCGTTTGGATGATGTTCAAGCGGCGATTGAAAGATGCCGGCATCACCCGCAGGTTCACCTGTCACGACACGCGGCGGACCGCCATCTCTAACATGATCGCGATCGGGATTGACCTCCCGACGATCGCCCGGTTGGTCGGCCATACGAGCATCGAGACAACGGCGCGCTATGACCGCCGGAGCGACAAAGTTGCGGAAGAGGCTGCGAAACTCCTGGACGTGCCCTATCAGAAGAGGGAGGGGCTATGAACCGCAGCTGGCATGAACTGTGGGGCGTGCGTCTTCTGTTCCATGGGCTTCGGCCTCATCCAAGTTTCTATGCTTGGCTAGAAGATGCTCGGGAGGGAGTGCTCTACGATGAAACGGCGGATAGCGCATTCCTTCTATTCGTGTGGCAAATCTTCCGAATCCTCTTGCATCTGGCCGTGGCGCATCTGGATCAAGATACGAAACAGGGGATCGCCTCCGAATTCAACAGGATATTCAATACTGCCGGGAAGCCGCCTCTTGAATTCATCCAAGCCGAGATGCGGGCGGTCGCGGAGGAACTCACCTTTGATGCTCCCGAATTCCCGGCCCCAGCGCATCCAACCAAAGCAGCGTTGCAGGAATTCGCCACAGCAATCCGCCCAGAGATCGAATTCCCCACGACGAGGGCCATACTCGAGACGCTGTGGGTCGATCGAGACCTCCGCGACAAGGACACCCTGCAGACCGTTCACAGGATCGAAGAACTCACCTTAGATGAAGCCAAGATGCTCTTGGCGGTCAAACCCCATTTTGATGCGGCCAAGAGAACCCTCTCCGCGATAGAACCGACATATCCTGATCCCCCCAAGACCAAGGCCCAGGGCGGCGCGCTTCGTGATTGGGGAGACCACTATCAGACTTGCCACGACTTGGGCATAAAAGTAACTTACAAACAGCTCGCATATGAGAGCAAATTTTCTGAGAGGGCGCTCCGCGTGGATCACAGCCTGCATTACCCGAAGGCAGCAAAGGCGACAAAGCCAAAGCCCAAGCGACCTAACAAAACACATAACAAACAGCCTAACAAAGTCTGACCGCAAAGTTAGACGCAGAACGCAACAGGCCGCTTATCATCCTGAGCATCAAGCTCAGGATGATTTATTTAGTGACCTCCGTGGAAGAACGCCCTCGATTCCGCCGCCGTTTGATCTGCCTCACCTGGAAAGCAGACCGCGATCTTGCGATCGCCTCCGAGGGGTTGGGCGTGAGCCACTCGCAGACGGTCCGGCAAGCCTTGGCCTTGTTAGCGCAGCGCGTTATCGAGGCCCAGGAGCGGGCGAACGGCGAAAAGCATGTCACGGCGGATGATGGTGGGATGGCCTTCGGCGGTTTTGACGTCCCACCATCGGCGGACGCATGAGCAAGCGCATACCATTCTTGCGGACCGTCGTTGATACCCTCCGCGAGCTGGGCGTCAAATTCAGGTTGCGCGAATTGCCGGATGATCCGGGGCTCCACATCGATCGCTACAACAGCTTTAGTGGCCCCCGCTGCTGTGATTGCAACGTCGGGATTGGATCGTGGCACCGCGAAGGGTGCGCCTTCCTGCTGCCACCGAAGCGGAGGAAGTCATGAAGCTGACCGACATAAAGCCGAACGACTGGAACCCCAACCACATGACGGACGAGGAGTTTGCCGAGTACGTGGCGGAGGTCAAGCACCTGGGGAAGCCCCCGAAGCCTCTGGTACTGCGCCAGAACCACGCCGGCTACGAGATCGTGGACGGCGAACACGCCTACCGAGCGCTAGTGCAACTTGAATACACGGAGATACCCGAGGAGTGGTACGTCATAGAGCAGTACGACGACTTTGAGGCCATGCGGCAGACGTACAAGCGGAATCAACACGGTACGCACGACCCCTTGAAGCAGGGCCTACTTTTCAAACGGATGATGGCGCTCGGAAATGTTTCCCAACGGCAACTTGCCGAGCAAATGGAGATCTCCGAGGGCACCATTCTGGAACTCCCTGGAGTACACCAAGGCGGCAAAGGTGCGTAACGATTACGCATTCTCCGACCTGACGGTTGAGCAGGTAAGGACCTATAACCGGCTCCCGAAGCCGTTCGGCGACGTTTGGCTCCAATCCGGCTGTTCTGAGCGCGTGCTCTTCTGGACCGAGAGCGAGAAGGACCTGCAACGTATGCCAATGATGCAGATGGATTTTCGCCGGGACCGTGCCCTAGAGCAAGTCCAGTTGATGATTGACGCGGGTCTCTCGGATAGGTTTCCCCTTATGGAGAGTGCCTCGTGGCGAGGATCCGCGAATCACGTTGCGGAGAAGATGCAGGAGGTTTGGCAATTCTACCAATTCGAGGACCGGTTCTGTACCAAGGGCGGCAAGTGGGCGGACGAAGTAGGAGATGACGCCCCACAAGTTGCCCACAAGGCAATAACGCATGCGATGCTCCGGCCATACACAAAGCACCTACTGGCAAAGAAGCACACCGTGCGAGATGAGTACTTGATGCGCCATGCGTTGAAGGACCTGATAAACGACGGCACGTTTATCAGCGACCCCGGAGGAGTTCGCCGAGTGGGTGACCGGAGCCAATAGTGCCCATGCACTTGATGAGATGATCGGCCTGCGTCGCGTCAACTTGGGGTTATCACTCAAAGGACCCAACAACGAAGCAAAGTTCACTGCCGCCAAGATACGAGAACTTCACCCAATCCCGGAGATCGAGCAAGCACTAAATTCCCTGATAGCGGAGGAATACATTCCGACATGGCAACTCGATGCGCTGCTAGAGCTCGCACAACAGAAGCCCGTAGATAATCAGTTCAATTCATTCAAGCCCTCACAGCACCCGGACGAATTCCGCGAGGCCGCGGTGAAGGCCTGCTGGTGGATCGCCAACAAACCGGCGAACCATTGGCCCTGGGTCCACGATCACGACCGCATGTGGCAGTGGTTGAGCAGGGGCGTCGAGAAGTTGGTGGAGCACAAGGTGACGATCTTGAAGTCAGACTATGAATTACTCCTGGAGATCCGGGAGGTGCTGGGGCCGGATGAAAACCTGGAGCCATTGGCCGGACTCTCCCGCCATACTCGGGAAGAACTTTGCAGCGCGTTATGGATCCTGAAGAAGGACCGAGAATGGCGGGCGTCGTGGGATCAGGCAATGACGGAGTTGGCATGACCACGACAGAGATCGTCCCTGAGTTTGAAGGCGTCACAACCCCGGCGATCCTTCCCAACCGGGAGGCAGAAGAGGCCTTGCTCGGGGCCGTCCTCATAAATGCCGACGTTTGGGCGGACGTCGGCGCGTTGCACGCCGACGCGTTTTACATCCATCGTCATCGCTGGATCTGGGAAGCGTTTCAAAACCTCCACGAGCACGACAACCCGATCGACATCTTGACCGTCGCGGATGAACTGCAGCGCGCCGGTAAGTTGGATGAAGCCGGCGGCCGCGCATTTCTCACAGCCCTAATCAACCAGGTCCCAACCTCCCTCAATGCGCGAGCATACGCGGCGCTCGTTCTGGACAAGGATGCCCGGCGCAAGGGGCTGGCAGAACTCAACCGAAAAGCGGCGGAACTGCTCGATGAATTAAAGCCGATCGCTTCCCTCCTGGACCCGTCAGCGTATGCGACCTGGGAAGACGTCGATCTTGGGCCGATCGAATACGCCTGGCCGGGATGGCTGGTCAAGGGTTTGCTAACCCTGCTTGTGAGTTACAGCGGCGATGGCAAGAGCCTGCTGGCGCTGCGGATCTGCGGCAGCTTTATCAGCGGGCAGCATTGGCCGGATGGCAGCGCCTACCAGGGCGAAAAGGGTAAGGCCCTCTGGGTCGAATGCGAAGCGGCTCAGGCCCTCAATCTACTGCGCGCCAACGCCTTCAAATATCCGCTGGGCAGTATCATGACGCCCCTTGATAATCCACTCGATGACGTGTGCCTGGACGATCCCGAACACCGGGCGATTGTCGAAGCGCGCGCCGCGTTGCCCGAGGTCAAATTCATCGTGATCGACAGCCTGTCCGGTGGCAGTCGGCGCAAGGAAAACGAAACGGGAATCAAGGACATCACCCTCTGGGCGGCGAAGCTGGCGAAGAATCTCAATAAGCCTATCCTGCTGGTCCACCACCTCGGCAAGCGGAAAGAATGGGACACGGAAGTGATCACCCTGGACCGCGTCCGGGGATCGTCGGCGATCGTGCAATTCGCCCGCGTGGTCTGGTCCCTGAGCTGCCCGGATGCGACCAACAGAGAGACGAAGCGGCTCGAGCAGATCAAGAACAACCTCGGGCGCTTCCCGGAGGCGATCGGCATGACAGCAACCGAGAAGGGCATTGACTTCGGCAAGGCGCCAACCGCACCCCATGTCGAAACCGTCGGCGAGCGCTGCGGGGATCTGCTTCTGGAACTGCTGGAAGCCGGGCCAATGAAGCAGAAGGACATCCAGGCCGAGCTGGACGGGGCAGGTATCAGCCTCCGCACGGCAGACCGCGCCAAGGATCGGCTCGGGATCGTGTCCGTCAAGAAGGGCAACACTTGGTATTGGAGCCTGGCAGCACGGAGCGGGGAAGATGGATAGATACCTTGGCATTGTTGTCGTTGTTGTCATCCATGTCATTCTTGTCTATCTTGTCATCCTTCATTTCAAGTATGCCAAGAATGCCAAGTACGACAAGAATCAAGGGTGCCAGATGAAGCCCTGCCCCTCGCCCATGAGCCGTTTGGATGGTTGGGATTGGGGCGCAAAACGGGCATAGTTGGATAGAACGTGCAGACTATTACACGAGGAAACATGGCTAAAACAGCAGCCGGAAAGGGCGAACCAAACGCACTGAAGCATGGCGGTGCAAGCGCAGAGAAGGCACTGCAATCAGGCGAGGAATTCCACGGGCCCGCGGCGATCACCCAGGCCGAAGTACATGCTGACTATGAGGCGCACGGGGCGGCTGCCATGGTCCAGCACGGCGCAGAAAGGCTAGAGAGTGCGGCCCGGCTGTATTGGGATGCGATCTGCGCAGCGTCGCAGGGCGGGGCCGGTGCTGCTGTGCTGGATGGCTACATCGCCCGCTTTGGATGGCTGCAATCGAAGGCGCTGCTTGGATGGGCCGAGGTCAAGCGGCAAGAGAAGCAGGGCGGCGGCAAGTTGGGCGATGTGCTAGACGCATACAAGAGAGCCGATAAATCAGCAGGCGAGTAAGTACATCGAAGAACTGCAACGGTTGGGCCCGATCGCATGGGCCGAAGGGCCTTACGGTTGGGTGATGGATGACGGCAAGAGCATCACCCTTGCCCCATGGCAGCGGGCAGCGCTTGCGGCGTGGTGGGAAGACAGGGCAGACGTCTCAACGCTCGGTATCTCTTGCCCCAAAAAAGTAGGCAAGACAACGACGAATTCACTACTCGTTGCCTGGCGCTGGCTGGCTCTGCCCGGCGCGCATCTGTGCATCGCCAATGATTTCGAGCAGTCGATGTCCAGGGTATTCGCCATGGTTGCCGAGATGGTGCGGCGCAATCCCTATCTTGCCGAGAACGTCAAGGCGGGCAAGTCTGAACTCGTCTTCACGCCGACTGGCAGCACCCTCACGGCGCTTGCATCTGACTACGCGGGTGCAGCGGGGGCGAACTTCCTGACATCGAGCTCGACTGAAGTGTGGGGCATTCAGTATGAGAGCAGCGTCAGATTGTGGGAAGAGTTGACTCCTGTGCCCGGTCGATTTTTCGGGTTGCCTTGTTTGCGGATCGCGGACTCATACGCCGGCTTTGCATCCGAATCGAAGGTGTGGCATAAGCTCATCGACCGAGGCCTCGCTGGCAAGAGTGTTTCGAAGCGCTGGCCTCTGTTCAAGGTTGGCGAGCTCTTGCTGTTTCACATCGAAGGCGTGGAGGATCAGAAGCGGTGCTTCCGCGGCACAGACTGCGAGCGTACAGCGTACTATGCCGAGCAGATCGAAAGCCTGCGGCCGAATGCTTATGCCCGGATGCACCTGAATCAGCGCGCTAATGCCGAGGGCGCATTCGTCACAGACGAACAGTGGCAGGGCTGCTTTTCGAGGAACGTCAGGTCCCTGCAAGAGGGCGAGCAGGTCGAGTTATTCTTCGGTGCGGACGCCAGCACGACACATGACTTTACGGCCCTCGTGGGAACTCAGAAGATGGAAGACGGTGTTGACGTCCGATTCGTGAGGGTGTGGAAACCGAAGTCCATAGCCGGGATGCGCCTCGGGAAACCGAGCGTGGACCTCGAGGCGACGATCGGGGCGGAGGTGCTCAGGCTTCACAAGGCCGGCCAGGTCAAGTCGATTTGCTACGATCCCTGGCAGATGGCAACCGTCGCGCGCCAGTGGGAGAAGGCCGGAGTCCGCTGCGTCGAAATGCCGCAGACCGCACAGCGCACCGAAGCGGACACCGCCCTCTACAACGACATTGTCTCGGGCCGGATCCGCCATGGGCGAAATACCGAGCTTGATGAGGCGGTTCGAAATGCCGTGATTTCAGAGACGCCGCGCGGCATTCGGATCGTGAAGGAAAAAGCCGTCCGCAAAATTGACGCCCTGGTCGCGTTGAGCATGTCCAATCATGCCGCGGTCACTCAGCAGGTGGCAATACTTGAAACTGGGCCCAATCCTTTCTACGATAACGATGACGATTTCGACGAGCACGAAGTCCGGAAAGTGGACTTCAGCAAAATGCGGCGAACGCCGGCCGGGAATTGGGTGAGCGACCTCGTCAAGCGGCCCGTGAACAACGACGGTCCAGTCCGGTATTCGTGACGCCGCGGAAAGGGAACCATGAAAAGGGACAATGCCGATGATACTTACATCGAACCGGTGCGACGCCTGGCCGCCGCCGTTATACGGCAAGCTGTCCTCGATGCGAAGGCGGGCGATGAACGAGCCGCGGCGTGGCTCGTCTACGATGCGCCGCTATGGACCGATGTCATCGAAATCAATGACGAGGCTTTGAAGGAATGGGCCGAGCGGATCTTGGCTCAACGAGAATCCGAAAGGATAAGGGAGTACGAATGGAACCCATGTTAGCAGAAGGATTGATTGCGCAACTTACCCAACTGCGCAAGACCGTTGAGACTCACGGCGGCATGATGACTCCGCTTGAACTGGCGGAGAATAAGCGGCAATGGCGAACCTTGCCGCGACCAGTATCACGAGGTGCTGGAGGCTCACGGCCTCGCGATCTGGAATGAGGGCCGGGCGAATATCTCGAAGGCGCTGAAGGACGTTACCCGCGCGAAGGCAAATGAGGCGAAACGGTGGGACGCGCAAAAGTTGGCCGCGAACATGCAGGTTTATCAGGCGCGGCTTGACCAGGCCGTAGCCGTCGCGCGCGGCAACCCTGTGGATCTCTTGGAGAGGTTGAAGGCGATCTACAACGACGCCGAAGACAGCGGCGATGATGTGCAACGGAGAGCCGCAGCCGAGGTACTCAAGATCGCCGATTCGAAGGTTCGGGGAAGCGTGAACGATCCGGGCGTACTGGAAATCCACGGTTTGACACAGGAGGCCGAACGGGATTTAGCCGGCTTGCGTACCTCGCCCGAACTGGAGGCAGCGCACAAAACAGCCGCGGTCGCATTTCACGACATGAACCGCAGGCGGGATGAAGTGTACAAAGTGGCGGACGCCCTGGGTGAGCTGTTCCCCAACGGCACGCTGAACAACGGCACATTCATAAAGGCGATTTCCGAATTCAACGACGGACTGCGATCGAGGAACCAGACAGGAGACAAACCATGAACCACTACCAACGGAGCAAAATGGCATGGGAAGATCCCAAGCCGATTTCGGAAGCCGCGCCGCGGCCGCCAGAGAAGGAAGTCCCGGCCCTGCATTTGACTGCTGACGCCCTGACGGAACTCATCAACCAGTACAACGTGGTCGAGGCAGCGCAGGCCGAACGCCGCGAGGAGATTTTCAAGGCGCTGCATTCGAGGCATGGGTACAGGCGAATCCAGGTGGGCACGCACGATTGGAGCAGCAATCAACTCAATGGCTCGCTCGCACGATTGCTGGCGAGTCCGACGGTGCAAGGGATAAGCAGGCTCATCGTTATCGACAGTTTGGGCGAGGACTAAATCACGCTGACTTGAGGCCGGCCCACCTGCCCGCCGGCCTCTGTCAAGAGCCCTCCGTGAGATGGCGGGGGGCTTCTTGTTGCGCGAGCGCGAAAATCGACGGTCAAATTTCAACGCAGGGTGCGGTGTCCGAACCTGGATACCCCGCAAACTACCCGTAGCGCGGTAGAATCGAAAACGCAAGGAGCCATGAGAAGAAACCACAGGATCAAGACGGTAGAAGACCTCCTTGACGATCCGATCGTGCAACAATATCTGGCAAATCCAACCGCCAGAAACAAGAAGCGTCTGTGGGCGCTATTAGATAAGATGTCCAAGACACCCGGTCAGATATCAATCTTGTGGGAAGCCGCATACGGCAAGGTCCCCGAGCCCGCCGACGAAACGGGCCGCGAGCCGTCAGCCGCGTTAGATAATGACACCACTGCGTATGCACCCCAGGAAATCGCAGATTTGGACGGTCGAGGATCTATTCTTGCATCCGACAATGCAACGCTATCTCGAAGATCGTACGCCGGAAAACAAGAAGCGCGTGTGGGCGTTGCTGAAGCGTGTCGAGGATACACATAGCGGGCAGCTTGTGATTTTTCAGATTCTCACCGAGGGGCTTCCGAAGAGGATGCGCCGACCTCGCGGCGGAAGGGAATAATACAAGGCCCCCGATCTCCGGGGGCCTTCTCTTGCCTGGAGCCTTCTCTTGCCTGGAGCCTTACCAGCGGATCACTTGGGCCAGCTCGCCCAACCATGGAAAGCAGATCCGCAGATAGAGGCGCCGGAGTTTATCCTGAAACACGATCCATTTGCAGTAGAGCAGGAAGGCTCGATACCGTCCCTCCGAAAGATAGGCCAGGTCCTCTCGGATCTCTGCCAGCACTCGCTCCGCGTGTTCTTTGTCAGTTTCTTCCTTGTCCATTCTGGGCTCCCTTCTGTCCCTCTCATTGTGGCACGATCCCTGGTAAATGTGCTTTCCAATTTGTCCGACTTGTCTGCCAAAATGGTAACATCCTGGTCACCTTTCCGGGAACGATCCGGTGATACCATTGGCGGGGCGTCTCGCCCGGTCAGCTCCCGGGTGGGGCGTCCCTCTAAACGGGTATATACTTCATAGAGAGGAACACTTGTTCTATGGAATTGTTCGTCGCGGTCGATATTGAGACGACCGGACTTGATCCGGAACGCGACGCAATCATCGAGATCGGGGCGGTCAGATTCGCGGGCAACCGGGTGGAGGCCGAGTGGTCGTCTCTGGTAAACCCGAATCGCCACGTACCGGAATTCATCACGGGCCTGACGGGCATCGATGACGCGATGCTCCGCGGCGCACCCCGCATACGTGAGGTTGCACCGAAGCTAGAGTCCTTTATAGGCGACGTGGGGATTGTTGGTCATAACATCCGCTTTGACCTTGGATTCCTGCAACGCCAGATCCCACTTGCACTCAACGAAATCATAGATACATATGAACTGGCCGCAGTCCTACTCCCAACCGCAGGCCGATACAACCTGGGTGCCCTGGGTAAGGAGCTGGGAGTCTTGCTGCCGGCGACCCACCGCGCCCTCGACGATGCCAAAGTGACGCAGGCTGCGTTCGTCCGTCTGATGGAAATGGCCCGGGCTCTCCCGGCGGACCTATTGCTCGAGATCCAACGGCTTTCAGAGCCGATCAAATGGGATGCCGGCTATGTTTTCGAGGCAGCCGCCGGGGCGAGGTCCAAGGAAGGGGTGAGAGCAAAGCCAACCGGGAAGGACCAGGGCGTCTGGTTCGACCGGGATAGCCAGCCGCCATTGGAGATCCCTGACCAAATCGTGCCGCTTGACCCGGACGAGGTGACCGGAATCCTTGAGGCTGGTGGTCCATTTGCCACTTACTTTGAAGCGTACGAGCACAGGATCGAGCAGATTGAGATGCTGCGTGCAGTCACCAACGCGCTTTCCAAGTCCAGGCATCTCATGGTGGAAGCGGGGACCGGCGTGGGAAAGTCGTTCGCCTACCTCATCCCGGCGGCCCTCTTTGCGATCCGCAACAATACCAGGGTGCTGATCTCTACGAACACAATCAACCTCCAGGATCAGCTCATCCGCAAGGACATTCCCGACCTGAAAGCGGCGCTGGGACTTGATCTGCGCTCGACGGTCCTCAAGGGGCGTGCCAACTATCTTTGCCCGCGGCGACTGGACAACATGCGTCACTTTGGCCCGCACAACGAGAACGAGATGCGCGTTCTGGCCAAGATCCTCGTCTGGCAGCTCACTGATTCCAGCGGGGACCGCAATGCCATCAACCTCAATGGAAATGCGGAGCGCGAGGTGTGGCTGCGCCTTTCCGCAGATGACGACGCCTGCACGTCCGAGACCTGCCTGAAGAGGACCGGCGGAGCGTGCCCGTTCCACCGGGCAAGGACGTCGGCACAGACGTCCCACCTGCTGGTAGTCAACCACGCGCTGCTTCTCTCGGATGTTGCAGCCGAAGGCAAGGTCCTGCCTGACTACTCGTATCTGATCGTGGATGAAGGGCATCATCTTAAGTCGGCGACTACAAATGCCCTTTCGTTCCGACTCACACAGTTTGATCTGGAGCTGATGGTCAAGGAGGTGGGCGGCTCACGGTCTGGGCTGCTCGGAGACACTTTGGGCGAGACGCGGGAGGCGCTGCGCCCTTCGGACTTTGGACTTCTCCAGCAGAAGGTAAGCCGCGCTACCGACCTGGCATTCCGGCTGGATCAACTGAGCCGATCATTCTTCGAGTGCCTGTCGGCCTTCGCGAACCTGCAGCGCGAGGGCGAGCAGCCGAGCAACTATGCCTGGCAGGCACGCATTCTGCCGGCAACACGCACCCTTCCCGGCTGGGACGGAGTGGAGATCGCCTGGGATGCGGCGGAAGAAGCGATGACCCTGTTGCTCAGCGCCATAGCCGAGATCCATCAGACGCTGTCAACGCATTACACGGCGGGTCTGGACAGACTGGAGAACGTCATCTCCGATCTTGGCAGTCTCTATCGGCGGATGTCGGAGGTGGAGGCGAATGTCTCGGCCATGATCGGCAAGCCGTCACCGGAGCAGGTTTACTGGATCGAGGTCAGACCGACCGGGAATCACTTGTCACTGAATGCCGCTCCGCTGCGCGTTGGCCCACTGATCGAAAAGGTGCTGTGGCACGAGAAGGCATCGGTCATCCTGACGTCAGCTACCTTGACGGCGCACGGCGAATTCCAGTATCTGCGAAATACACTTGGGGCGGACGAGGCGGATGAGCTGCAGTTGGGTTCCCCGTTCGACTACGAGAGTTCGGCACTGCTCTACATAGCAAACGATATGCCGGAGCCCAACGCGCCCGAGTACCAACAGGCGCTCAACCGCACGCTCATTGCGACGGCAAAGACAATGGGCGGTCGGATGCTGGTTCTCTTCACGTCCTACGCAGCCCTCAAGAAGACCGCGCAGGCAATCACGGGACCGCTGGCACGTGAGGATATTGTGGTCTTCGAGCACGGTGATGGGGCATCGCCAAACGCCCTTCTTGAATCCTTCAAAGCAAGTGAACGAGCGATACTGCTCGGCACACGCTCGTTTTGGGAGGGTGTCGATATTCCGGGTTCAGCCCTGTCCGCCGTCGTGATCACCAAACTGCCATTTGACGTCCCGACGGATCCTCTCATCGTGGCCCGGTCGGAAACCTACGAAGATCCGTTTCAGGAATACTACCTGCCCGAGGCCATACTCAAGATTCCGACAGGGCTTTGGCCGGCTCATTCGTACGGCGGCGGACAGGGGTGTGGTTGCCATCCTCGATCGGCGGGTGCTCACGAAACAGTATGGGCGCCTGTTCCTCGAGTCGCTGCCGCCATGCACCGCGCGCCAGGGGCCGTCCGGCAGCCTCGCCAAAGAAGCCGGCAAGTGGCTCGGCCTCTGAACAGGTTGTGAGGCTGTGAATTGAGATAGCTTGATCGCTCGCCTCTGATTGCCCTTGCATTGCCTCAGGCTTTGAACATCTCGATGATCTTCATGGCGGCGGTCATGTCCCCCGTCACCTTGATCCTGCCCCCCATAAAGGCCTGAGCCCCATCCAGCTCGCTATGGAAGATCTGGATCAGATCCGCGGAATTGGCGCTCACAGTCACGGTAGGCCGAGAGTGCGGAAGTCCCTGGGCTACTTCACAGCGTCCATTCTTGATCACAGCATTCCATTCCCCCGCCTCCGCGCCCGTGAGCTTGAAGTGCACAACTGCGTCCATTCCGGCGGCCTTCTCGGGCTGAAATGCACTGGGCAGTTTCGACATGAGCTCCGCAATGGTTGCGGACATATCCTATCTCCTCGTCGGGTTAGCAGACGGGCTGCCGCTAAGTTGAGCAAGCTATGCGGCTTCGAGCACCAAGCGGAACGCAGGTTACTACCTCTCCGGCAGGCAGTCAAGGCTGAGGATGACACTGTCCGCCCGCTTGGACTCGAAGATTACAAGATGCTATAATCCCAGCATGCCAAGCAACACGCCACCGCTTGAACCGGTCTCACGCGAGACCGCCGGCATGACGCCAGCACAGTTGGCCAAACAAAGAGAACGCGACCGGCAGATGCGAACGCTGATCCTGGCAATGGCCGGGGGCGCGATCGTTCTCCTGGTCTTGCTCGGTCTAGCAGTCTACGCGCTGCTTCAGCCGGGAACGCCGACCGACAGGATCCGGGACGTGTTCATCATCGTCGTGTCTTTCGAAACACTGGTCATCGGCATTGCCTTGATCGTGCTGCTGGTGCAGTTGGCCAGCCTGATTAATCTCCTTCAGAACGAAGTACGTCCCATACTTCACGCCACAAGCGAAACCGTAAATACACTGCGCGGGACAGCCGATTTCCTAGGTGAAAGTGTCGTGGAGCCCGTGATCAAGCTGAGCACCTATCTGGCAAGCATTCAACGTGTGTTAGAATTGATGGGAATCAAGCGCAAGTAGAACCGAAAGGAGCATGCCATGTCTTCTGATCGAGATGAGTTTGGCGCCTTTCTTGTTGGCTTTATCGTGGGTGGACTGACCGGGGCGGTCGTCTCGCTTCTTTTTGCCCCCCAGAGCGGAGAAGAAACACGCGCATTGATACGCGACAAAAGCATTGAATTGCGCGACCGCGCGGCTGACACTGCGGAAGAAGCCCTGGCCCGGGCAGAAGCCGCGGCGGCTGAGGCCCGCACCCGAGCCGAGGAACTGGCAAAGGTTGCGCGAGCACGGGCAGAAGAGGTGGCCAAGGAGATGCGAACCCGCGGGGAGAGTGTCCTCGATGCGGTTAGGCGGCCAGCAGCCAAGAAATCTGGCGGCGATTTGGGTGCCGCAGCCTAAGTTCCCAAGCAAGGCATGAAGGGTTCGACGAAAGTATGTCGAACCCTTCTTTTTTGTCCAGAGGTGCGCTATCGCGTCAGCATCTGGCAGCCCGTCCCAAGCGGAACGTCCGGGCCTGCTGTCCCGCTTCTTGCGGCTGTTCTTCTATTATTTCTACCATGAGTTCGCCTGGACCTACGGCGCTGTAGCGGCCGTCGTCTCCATAGGCCGTTGGAACCACTGGATCCGGGCAGCCGTCCCCTTTCTTGTCGGGCAAGACATCCTGGAGATCGGCTTTGGCCCAGGTCATCTTCAGGCGCATCTCCTAGGGAACCCGAGACTTAGGGTCACCGGACTGGATGAATTCGCGCCAGATGGCGGCGCTAGCCAGAAACCACCTGAAGCGGCAAGGATTAGGCCCTGTCAAGTTGGCCCTTGGTCGTGCGGCAGGACTTGCCGTTTGGCTCCGCGAGCTTCGACGCGGTGCTCTCCACATTCCCGAGTGAGTACATTTTCGCCAAGCAGACCCTAAGCCAGGTCCGCAGGGTCCTTAAGAGTGGTGGGCGATTTGTGGTGGTGCCTGCGGCCTGGATCATCGGCAAGAGTTTGACGGATCGAGGCGCGGCGTGGCTCTTCAGGGTCACTCACCAGGCACCGTCCTCACCCCGCGAGATCCTCACGGCCCATTTGGAGCAAGCACTGCTGGAGGCCGGCTTCGAACCTCAATTCGAGACCGTCGAGATGGGCTCAAGCCTGGTCTTCGTTGTCAACGCGCATAAGGCCACCGTGTAGGGGCGAGAAGCTCGGGCTGCGAGGCGGCAGGCTTTCAGCAGAATTGCCGGCCATGTTCGGGTCGTCGCGACACATCGGACCTTGACATCTCGGTCCAGCTATCATAGAATAATTTAGGTGAAGCTAAATTCTGTTTTACGAGCGGACCCGGCCCTGAGCCGATCGATCCAGGACTACCTCAAGGCCATCTACGATTTGACCGAGTCCGGTGGCGCGGCGAGCACAACCGCCTTGGCCGCTCGACTGGCCGTCGCGCCGGCCTCAGTGACCGGCATGGTCCAGAAGATGGCGGCGTCCAAGCACCCGCTTATCCAGTACCGGAAGCACCAGGGCGTGAGGCTGACACGTCAAGGGAAACTGGCAGCGTTGGAGGTGATTCGGCATCACCGACTCATCGAGACCTGGCTGGTGCGCAGCCTCGGATACCCTTGGGACGCTGTCCACGGCGAGGCGGAGGAGCTGGAACACGTCATATCCGAGGATTTCGAGAAGCGGATATCGGCGGCGCTTGGGAATCCCGCGCGCGATCCTCATGGCGAGCCGATCCCATCGGCTGAACTCATCATGCCGGAGGACAAGAGCGTGCCACTGGACGAGTTGCTCCCCTCCCAGGAGGCAGTTGTGTGCCGGGTTGAGGCGGGCGAGCCAGATCTATTGAGATACCTCGAGACGAGCGGAGTCGTCATTGGAGCAAAGCTGAAGGTGCTCGATGTCTCGCACTACGACGGGCTCAGCCGCCTTCGAGTCGGAAGGCAAAGACAAAGGCTGACACTGGGACCGGCGATCACAAGCCGCGTCTTTGTGGAGCAGGTGCCAACCAAACCAGTCCCCAGGAAGCGGGCCGGTTCGGCAGCTCGGAGGCACTTGTCTCGCTGATGGGCATGAAGACTGGATGAAGCAATCGACTGAATCACCGGCGGTCGGACACGGCCAGACCACCGTCGCCGCGGCCGAGGAAGTGCTCGCGGGCAGAAGCAAGAGGGGCGTTTTGCGCGCCTGCTGCCTTTCGTCGGCCCCGCGTTCATCGCCAGCGTGGCCTACATCGATCCCGGCAATTTCGCCACCAACATTCAGGGCGGCGCCCAGTTTGGCTATCAGCTCTTATGGGTGATCCTCGCGTGCAATTTGATGGCCATGCTCATCCAATCCCTATCGGCCAAGCTCGGGATCGCCTCCGGCCTCAATCTCGCGGAGCAGTGCCGCCAGCATTTCCCGCGTCCGGTGGTGCTTGGCATGTGGGGGCTTATGGAATTGGTGTCGATGGCAACGGACTTGGCGGAATTTCTGGGCGCGGCCCTCGGGTTCAATCTGCTCTTCGGTATCCCGCTGTGGATCGCCGGGCTCCTGACTGTCGTTGTTACCTTTGTGATCCTTGGATTGGAGCGATACGGTTTCCGCCCGTTGGAGGCGGTCATCACTGCTCTAGTGGGCGTCGTGGCAGTCAGCTACCTGGTCGAGACCATCCTTGACCGACCGGCTTGGCCGAGCGTCATCCATCACATGCTCGTGCCCCAGTTCAGCGGGTCAGAAAGTGTCCTGCTCGCGACCGGGATCTTGGGCGCTACGATCATGCCACATGTGATCTTCCTGCACTCGGCTCTGACACAGGGCCGAATCGTCACAAAGGACCCCTCACAGCAGCGCCGGCTGTACCGGTATGAACTCATTGACGTCTTCATAGCTATGGGCCTCGCCGGGCTTATCAATATGGCCATGCTGATTATGGCGGCAGCCACATTCTTCAACCACGGTCTGACAACCATCGGCACGATCGAGGAGGCACACCGGACGCTTCAGCCTCTGCTCGGTCCGGCGGCATCCTGGGTGTTCGCGATCAGCCTGCTTGCCTCTGGCCTTTCATCGTCCTCTGTCGGAACAATGGCGGGGCAGGTCATCATGGGTGGCTTCCTCCACCGCCAGATACCGGTGTGGATTCGACGCCTGGTCACGGTATTTCCGCCGATGATCATCATCATGCTGGGGCTCGACCCCACCCGTACTCTGGTCATCAGCCAGGTCGTGCTCTCCTTCGGCCTGCCGTTTGCCATCGTCCCCTTGATCATGTTCACGAGCCGGCGTGATATTATGGGAGCGCTCGTCAATCGGAGAATCACGACTGCCATGGCCATCGGTGTGGCAACGTTGGTCATCCTGCTCAACGTCTTTCTGCTGGCTCAGTTGTTCCGAGGAGGCTGAGGATGTTCAAGAACATTCTCCTGCCGCTGGACGGCTCCACGCTCTCTGAGGCTTCGCTTGGTGCTGCTTCTCTATTGGCGGAGAGGTTGCATTCTCCGGTCACCCTGTTGCACGTCATTGAGCAGGGCGCGCCCTCCAGGTCCATGAGGAGCGCCATCTTACGCAGCCGGAGGAGGCAGAAACCTACCTGCGCCAGGTGGCGGCGCGCGCCTTTCCAGCAGACGTGAAGGTCCAAACTCACGTCCACACGGCGCCCGTCGCGGACGTGGCACGCAGCATCGTCGAACATGCAGCGAATGAGTTCCAGCCTGACCTGATCGTGACTAGCACGCACGGCCGGAGCGGCGTGCGCGACCTGCTGTTCGGCAGCATAGCACAGCAGATCGTCGCCCAGGGGACAACTCCTCTCCTACTGATCAAGCCGGAGGGGCGGCCATTCCGGATGCAAACCATCCTGTTGCCGCTCGATCCGGATTCCTTTCATGACGATAGCCTCGCCGTGGGCGAGTCGCTGGCGAAATCTTTCAAATCAAGGCTCGAACTCCTGAGCGTGATCCCCACGTACGGGACGCTCGCGGGTGAGCAGGCCTTAGCGAGCAGCCTCATGCCGGCCGCCACACAAGCAGTACTGGATCTGCGGGAGCAAAATGCTCGTGCTCACCTCGGCGAACATGTGGAGGCTATCAAACAGGCGGGCGTGGCCGCATCGGCCATCGTGGCGCGCGGAGACCCCGCCTCCACGATAGTGAAGACGGCCGAGCAGATTCCGGCGGATCTGATTATCCTCAGTACGCACCGTAAGGCAGGTATCGGAGCCTTCTGGGCTCGAAGCGTCGCTCCAAAGGTAGCGCAACTCACGCGGACGCCTCTGCTGCTGATCCCACTGCCCGAAAAGCAATAGACCGACGCCCTGCGAGTGGCGAGGGTCTTCTGGGAGTCCGCGGTCGACCATAGGGGGCAGCATCGCCTGAATCCCCGTCACTGCCTGTCGGCCAAGGGAGCCGACACCTGGCGTAAAATTGCGCTCTACATCGGAGCAGAACTCATATGGCTGAACAACGCGGTTTTGTCAAAGGTTTGAGACTGGCACTGAAGAAGGAAGAAGCCACACAGCGCACCTATCTCGCCCTGGCGCGCCGCGAATCAAGTGAAACCCGGCGGCACGTGCTGGAGGGTCTGGCTGCGACGGAGGCCACGCACGCAGAAAGATGGACGAAACGGCTGGTCGAACTAGGGGAAGTGGTTGCTCCCTATCGTGATTCTCTGTGGGACGGCATCTGGAGATGGATCCTGGTTCAGAGTGGCACTGACAACGCGCTGAAGCGGCTCGAAGCCGCCGAAGACGCAGATATTGCCATGTATGACAACCTCACCCAGGTGGCGCCCACGGACACGGACCGCAAGGTGATTCAGTCCGTGCGCCACGACGAGCAGATCCACAGCGGCACGATGCAGAAGACCGCGCTGCACAGCCAGGCCGGCCTGTCGGGCCCGCAGGCGATGCTCGATACCATCCTTCACCGAGAAAGTTGGCACCGGAGCGGCGGTGGGTGGATGGGTCAAGCCATCTACGGCGCAAATGATGGGTTGGGTTCTGTTTTTGGGATCGTTTCGGGGGTGGCAGGCGCCACCGCAGGAGGGCCGGCTGTGTTGATCGCCGGGCTCGCGGGCTTGGTGGCATCCGCCCTTTCCATGGGCTCAGGGGCGTATTTGGCTACCAAGTCCGAGCGCGAGATCCAGGAGGCCGAGTTCCGTCGTGAACGCCTGGAACTAAAGGAACACCCGGAAGAAGAAGAAGAGGAGCTGTCCCTCTTCTATCAGCTAAAGGGCGTGCCGGAGGCCGAAGCCCGAGCGCTGGCCGCGATGCTTATCGCACAACCAGAAAACGCGGTGAAAATCCTCGGCAGTGAAGAACTGGGCCTCTCCGAGCAGTCTTACCCAAATCCCTGGATCGCCGCTATCTCGGCCAGCATATCCACGGCGGCCGGGGCGTTCATTCCGATCGTGCCTTTCTTCTTCACACATGGTACACGCGCGATCATCATTTCATTTGCCATCAGCACGGCGGCGCACTTCTTGGTCGGAGCCTCCAAGACGGTCGTCACCGGCCTGAGTGCCTGGCGAAGCGGCGCGGAGATGACGATCATTGGCTTGGGAGAAGCGCTGATCACCTACGGCCTTGGCCTAGTGTTCGGGCCGCTGGTGTAAGAGAATTCTCTCTGCCTGGGCTCACTCCTCGCCAGCGAGCAGCTTAATCCGCTCCCAAGGTTTCAAATCGGCCTCATCGGCCAGGATACCTCGCAGCTCATACATCTCATCTCGCAGTGCCGCGGCTTTCTCGAATTCCAGATTCCTGGCAGCATCCTTCATCTGCTTCTCCATCTCGGCGATGATCTTTTGCAGTTCGTTGCGGGACGTCTTGTCGTGTCTTGCGCGATAGTCGGCCTTGGACTTCACCCACGGCCATGGCCTTCTCCTTGGCGTCGGCTGAGAGCTGATCGGTCAGATCGCGGATCGCCTTGTGGATGCTCACAGGAACGATGCCATTCTCTTCGTTGTATTTGAGCTGCTTGGCGCGACGCCGGTTGGTTTCATTGATGGCTGCGTTCATTGAGTTGGTCACCTGGTCCGCATACATGATCACCCGACCATTGACGTGCCGGGCAGCACGCCCGATAGTCTGAATCAGGGCCGTATCGGAGCGCAGGAAACCCTCCTTGTCGGCATCCAGGATGGCAACGAGGGAGACTTCCGGCAGATCCAAGCCTTCGCGCAGTAGGTTGATGCCCACGATCACATCGAAAACACCGAGCCGCAGATCGCGCAGGATGCCCACGCGCTCGAGGGTCTCGACCTCCGAGTGCAGATAATGGACCTTTGTTCCCAGCTCCATAAGGTAGTCAGCCAGATCTTCGGCCATGCGCTTGGTCAGAGTAGTGACCAGGACCCGCTCGCCTGACTTCGACTCGGTGACGGATCTCACCGATAAGATCGTCGACTTGGCCCTTGGTGGGCCGGATCTCAACCTGTGGATCCACGAGACCCGTGGGGCGGATGATCTGCTCGACGACCTGGTCGGCGCGTCCCATCTCGTAAGGACCCGGAGTTGCCGAGGTGTAGATCGTTGTGCCCATTACCTGCTCGAACTCAGCGAATTTGAGCGGTCGATTGTCCACCGCGCTGGGAAGACGGAAACCATACTCCACAAGGGTTTCCTTGCGAGACCGATCGCCGTTGTACATGCCCCGGATCTGCGGCACGGTCATGTGGCTCTCATCCAGCACCAACAGATACTCGCTAGGCAGGAAGTCGATCATGGTCCACGGATGGGTGCCGGGGCCGCGTCGATCCAGATGCCTCGAGTAATTTTCGATGCCGGAACAATAGCCGACTTCCTTCAACATCTCGATGTCGTAGCGGGTCCGCTGCTCGATGCGCTGGGCCTCGATCAGTTTGCCCTCGGACTTGAAGAGGGCGACGCGCTCATCCAGCTCCTTCTCGATATCGGCGATCGCCGCCTTTAGCTTCTCGCCCTCTGTGAGGTAGTGCTTGGCCGGGAAGATCGAGACCTCATCCGGCTCCGCAAGAATCTCGCCGGTCAGGGGACTGAACTGGGTGACCCGTTCCACTTCGTCGCCAAAGAACGCGATCCGATAGCCGCGCCGGTCCTCGTAGGCCGGGATGATCTCGAGCGTGTCACCGCGCACACGGAAGGTTCCGGGGCGCAGCTCCATGTCGTTGCGCTGATATTGCGCCTCCACGAGTTGACGAATCGAGCGCGTTGCGCCTGTAGAGCTCTCCACGCTTCATCGTCACCGTGCCCCGGCCAAACTCCTCGGGGCTGCCCAATCCATAGATGCAGGAGACGGAAGCGACAATAATCACATCCCTACGGGACATGAGATCGGTGGTCGCCGCCAGCCGCAGGCGTTCGATCTCCTCATTGATCTCGGTCTCTTTCTCGATGTAAAGATCGTGCCGGGGGACATATGCCTCGGGCTGATAGTAGTCATAGTACGACACGAAGTACTCGACCGCATTTTGCGGAAAGAATTCCCGGAACTCCGCATACAACTGGGCCGCCAGCGTCTTGTTGTGCGCCATGATCAGCGCAGGCATCTGAAGCTGTTCTATCACCGAGGCAATGGTGAAGGTTTTGCCGGTGCCGGTCGCGCCGAGCAGCACTTGATGACGCATGCCCTTGCGGATCCCGTCAACCAACTGGGCGATGGCTTCCGGTTGGTCCCCGGTGGGCTTGAAAGGAGCTTGGAGTTGGAAGGTCATTTGACTGGCCATGTGCAAGCAACACAGATCAGGATCGAAAATAAGAACGAGCGTTCTACTCCCAGAAGTATATACCATGCTTCAGGGGATTCGCCAGCCCCCGGCTGGTACACTTGCGGCATCACATGGCCCTGGCAATTCCCCAGTGCGGCAGGAGGGATGCAGACATGGCGGATTTGTACAACATCACTAGCGATCTTTTCGCGGAGGCGAAACTGGATTTTGATCCGCAGCTCGCGGACTTTTGCATGACCGCGCGCCAGGTTGACAGAACCGAGAACCGTGATGCCTGGACCGTCGCCACGTCAGCCGTGTTCTCGGCCAAGATGAACGAGAGGGCGCTCGGGGAGCACGCTGCCGCGCTCAGAGAAGCCGCGAAAGCGTCTGATCGACACGCTGCCAGTCTTGTGTGGGCGACCCGGATATTGGCGGCGGCGACCATTGTGCTGGTAGTTGCGACTTTCGTCTTGGCTTTCAAGCCCTGAAGAGGCTCCGCACCACAGGAATTGCCCGGCAATAATTCCACGTAACGAACGTCACTATTGCCCTTGGCCTCACATCGGCGCACGACGCGGCGAATCGTCAAGATGCGAGTCAGAAGCGTCAAACAGCCTAGCCATTTCGCGATTGAAAGCCAAGGCTCTAGGAGGTTTTGTATGTTTAGGATCGGCCCGACTTTTTACGTTGGCACTTTCTTTCTCCTGCTTCTCTACTGCCTAATCCTTGTTTGTCCCGGCATTGCGTTGATATTTCTGGTGCCAAACGGCCAGGCGTCGTACTCCGAGCTTATCGGGTTGGCGCTCCTCGATCTTCTAATCTTGGCCGTAGTCTGGTCGCGATGCTCCCAGCCTGGGCTTCCCTTCTGGCAGAGTCTCAAGTTGATTACTTCTGGCTATATGTCTGGCTGTGCAAATCTCACTTTTTTCTACATATACATTGTTCTATTCGTGGCATACATCACCGCTGTGGTATTTACAGTCATTGGCCTGTTCAAGGGCGCAGGCTACACGCGCGACCAATGGAAGAAGTATGTCTATGACGCCGTGAAGCGACGGGCGGCTGCGGCGTGAGTCGCCTCTCAGAAACCAGAAACGGCCCCCGATCTGGAGGCCGTTTCGTGTCGGTGGCCGGCGGGCACTTGCCGCGCTTTGCCAGGTTGCGGTACCTGCGGATTTTGCCCGGCGACATACTGCCGGCGGTATCAGTTGCAGGGAGCGTCAAGCGGCCCGGCAACGATAAACGGCCCGGAGGCGGGCCGTCTCTTTTGCTTCCTATGCGCTTACTAGAGTAGGCCAGCCTTCCTATGCACGGTCGTACACCTCATCGTGATTACCAATATCTAGCGACTTAATCGCGGTCTCGCCCGCAATGGTGACGTACCGAAACGTAAATACGTATTTGTGAGAGACATGCCCCTCCCAAATGCCCGGCTTGCCTGGCATTTTTCTGGTTCTCAGCGACGGATGGTGGGGATCCTCGGCAAATAGCTCGAACTTGGCGCGCGCCTGCTTTTGGATTTCCAGAGGGAGGGCGCTAAAGGCTTCCCAGAAACCATCACCCGCTACGTGCTTCATTGCGGGCGATTATTTCGTCCATTGCGGCCAAGAACTCGCGCCCTGAGGCATAGACTGTGTAATGCCCACTGCTCAGATCGATTGCGGGAATTTCCTGCCAATCCCCGTCATGTGCAACCAGTGCCACAGCCGTTCCCGTCGACAATGAAACCGCGGTGGTTTCCTCAATGTCATCGGGAAACGGAGCCGGGAAAAATCGCTGGTGCTCGTTCGTGATGCTAGCTAGCATTCTTGTCCTCTTTCTCCGTGGACCCAAAGTGCTCGATGTTCTTGGTCAGCGCCTCAATAATCTTGCGCATGACTTGCGCGGTTACGACTATCTTTGCCACAGACTTGACGTGAATCTCATCCGGCAATGCCTCCACGGACAATGCCACTGGAGGCGTAACGAGCCCAAATACCAAATTAAACTCTGATTCGCCGTGGGTGACTAGCATTTGATTGGCATAGAGAGCAGGAAGATCCTCTCCAGAATCCCATTTCAAACGAATGAGTTTGCCGTCAGTCGACAATTCGGTTGGCTTTTTGGCTGCCACTTTCTTCCTTTTCCTCTTTCGGATCGCTTTCCTCTTAACGGCTTTCGCCCAGTATTATACACGGCTACAAGGATCCTTGTACCTTGCAGTTTCCTAGCTGGCACCGCCTGTCCATCCGCTCATTGGCGCCAGCCTTTGAGCCTCACGGCTACTTGTATTCCTCTGCCTGCTTGACGGCCATAAGGTAGTAGATATTGGCGAGGCTTTCGGCCTGTTCACGTGTATCAAACGGGCCCTTCATAAAGCCGTCAATGTGCTTGTGTTTCACAAACCAGTATTTGTTTGCGTCCCCTGCCAGGAATCTGAATAGGCCCGACGCTCCCTTTTGGACGATGAAGTGCTCCCGCTTGGGGTGCTTAATGGAATTCTTCTCCAACGCGCCTTTGATAGCGAATTGAACCCACCACAATCCAGGCATTTTGTCCTCCTTTCTTGCCTCGAGTTTATTTTCGCGCAGTCTGCGCCGGATTGCCAGCCCTCAAAGGCAATTTTGCACACATGGACAAGATCCATTCCCCGCCGTCTCAACTCTCCGAAATCGTCTCTTTCGGCGGCTGCAGATCCAGCTTCGATGCCTCAAAGCCGGCGACCTCGGCATCAATCCTCGCCCAGCGAATCAATCTGGATGGTCGTGCCCAAACCTTGCACCGTCGGGCTCGCCAGCAATCGCGCGAGCGGGCCATTGAATTGGTTCGAACCCCAGCTAGCTTGCCCGCCCAGGTGGATCTGCCGATACCCGTGACGGCCATACATCGCTTTGAAAATCGTTTCCCTTCGCTCGGCCTGTGCCGCCTCGACAATGTTGTACTGTCGAATCAATTCCGTCAGGGTGTCAGTGGCCAAGTGGAGCGCCGGGACGTGTTCCTCTGGTGGCCGCGGCGCGGCCTCGGAAATCGGCCGTAGGTTTGGGTCCGTGTAGGTCTTCATGATGGTTCTCCTATTGACCGCGGATTGGATTCCTCGTCCCATGCTGTGATAGCTTGCTCGAATTGCATGTTGTGCAGCAATCCGCCATTCGGTGAAAGATCACCGAGCGTTTCAGCGACCCCGAACATCTCGTGCTTCCGCTTATTCATGTCCGCGACCGCATGCGCCGCTTCAGCCTCCGCCTTCTGGACTTCGGCCGAGTTCCTTATTTCGACCAGGTCGCGCTCAGCCTGTTGGACTAGGTTGTTGATTCCCAGGGATCCCGCGTCGGTAATGTCAACTTTGATTCGGGCAACGGCGGTTTTCATCGCCTCAGCCGCGGCGCGCCGCTCGAAATTGTCGCCGCTGTCCTCGGCCTCATCATATAGCGCCTTCAACCGGGCCAGGAGGTCGCCATTGTCACCCCGGGCGGCAGCGATCGCCTGGTCGAGCCGCGTCTGATAGACGTTCATATGCGCGCTCAACTTCTGCGGATCCCAGCGCTTCGATTCGGCTGCCTTGGCTTTGAGCACGCCCTGAAGCGCCGCCTTCACGTTGGCACGACCTTCCGCCCATTGGCTCAGCGCCCAGGTTTCGAGCATCGGGCGCGACGCTTCGCGCATATCATGCAATTTCGCAGCGTAGGCCCTCCGCTCGAATTCGGTCATAATCCCAGCATGCTTAGTCAGGACGCTTCGGGCCTCGTTGATCTGAGCCAGCTGGCTTTTTACCATTCGCTCATCCATCTTTGCTCCTTTTCTTCTTGGGCCTAGCCTGCAGGCTAAGCACCCACTGTGTCATTTTCTGATCGTCAACTGCCAGCGCATCGAGCCAGAGCGGGGCTTCGCGCAACAACCAGCGCAGCGCTTCACCCGAGCCCCTTCTTGCCTGCCTCACGGCGTGCAAGATGACCGCGCCAGCCAGCCGCTTGACCGGATCGCACGATTCAGCTGTATCGGTCCGGGCCATTGGGTTTCAGCGACTTCTTGACAAGATCGCTCATCCACATACCGGGCCCTATTCGCCGCATGCTGGATAGATCGACGGCCCTGACTTCATGCTCCTCGAAATCGTCGTCGTTATCGTAGAACGGGTTGACGCAACTTTCCATCACCACCTCCGGTTGGCTGCACTCGCTGGCGCAGTTGCTCAACGCGACCAGTAGATCGATCTTCGCCCGGCCGCCGGCTTTGGTCAGGGCGATCGCTTGCCAGGGATCGAAGTACACGCCGGCGATGTCATAGTCCTCGGCCCGTTTCAGGATGTAGGGCGCGACGTCATCTATGAGGGACAGCCGCTTGAGTCTCAGTGCCCCTTTCCAGACCCGGTGAAATGCCACCTTGGTTTTCCCCTCGTGCTGGTAGACGCCAATCAGCGCGCAGTTGTCACCACCCGGCGCGACCGCCAGGTCAAGGCCGATGAATACGGGGATCGCCTTCGTCGGCTTCAGCGGGCGCAGGTCCTTGGAGATCAACGCCTCCCAATCCTCTTGCTGGCAGAAGTTGCCGACGTTCGCGGTGCGCTGATTTTCATGGAGGCGGAGATAGGTATTGCTTCTCAGCGTCCTGCGCTGCTCTTTGTAGTAGGCTTTCCGTTCCTCGGCCGTGCCCCGGAAGCATCGCGCTTGTGCCTCGGCTCCGGCCTCATGGAATAGCAGCATCTCGCCGGCCAGGTAGGTCCCCCATTCCTTCGAGATCCGCTTGCCCTCAGTCAATCCCCGATCCAGCATCCCGTGCCAGGTCTGGCTCTCGGTTACGTACCCGGCATAGCTGTCAGCGATCCGCAAGCAGAGCAATCCATAGGTGCGACCGGGGGGAGGCGTCAACTCCTCCCACAGCCGAATGGCGTTCTCGTACTGGACGCCCCACGCCTCGGTGTGTGAAACGGTCAGGAAGTTGCCGCCCGCTGCCCCTGCATAGTCGCCCGCGAGCGCGGTCAGGGTTGCGCCGGTCGGATTGAATACGAGCTGCGACTTGCCGATCGTCACGTTCTCGCGGAGGTATGGGTTCCGCTTGCACATGTCGGCGATCATCAGGAATTACAGGCTCTGCGCCTGGTCTAGATCGTTCGCCGCCGCATAGTGCAGGCCGGGCATACTCAGCCATCGCCAGGCGGTCAGGATCGCGTTGACAGTCGTCTTGCCCGACTTCTTGATAACAGACACGGCGAAGGTAGACACGCCGGCCCGATGCTCCCACCATGCCGTGAGCGCTGCCCGCTGCCATGGGGCAAGGGTGACGCTCTTGCCGTCATCCATGGTCCAACCGACTGGACCTTCAGCCCATGCGATCGGGCCAACCTTCTGCCACTGGGCCAGTAGTTCATTCGTCTGCGTCATTCGCTGTCGCCTGCATTGCTGCTATCACCCACGCCGCGTCATGCTTGCTGCCCTTGCCGTTCGCCTTGACCTGCGCCCACGCACGAATAGCAGAGTTCTGGATCCAGGCCCAGCGCTTGACCAGTAGGTCGAGCCGATCGCTGCTCGTTGCGCCTGTGATAAGGGCGAAGTACAGATCCGCCACGGCTTGCAACCGGATCGCCCCACGCTTTGCCAGGGCATCGGGTCCGTCCTTCTCCAGCTCGGCCTCGACATTCAGGGCAGCCAGGGCGGCGCCATCTTGCAAGGGCTCGCCCGTTGTCAGGGCACGCTCCGCCGTGCTTGCGCCGGCCTGCTTTCTAGGCATGATCTGCCCCCTTCTTGGATAAAAGAAATGTTCTATTACACGTGTTTCGCTGCCTCGATCGGTATGTGCAAGGCCTTGCAAATAGGCCTGCGGGAGCATCCAAAGGGCTCAAAGGCGAGGGCGTGGCGTGCCTTCTTCGACGGGCAACCCTTGGTATGCTTGGTATGCTTGGTGTGCCGTTGGTATGCCAACTACACGGCACTTTGGTGTGCTGCCTGTGTGTATCTCTATACACAGGCACACCACCTACCAAACTTGACACGGTAAAACGTTCAATCATTCGGTCTGGTCCTAGTGAGATCGTAGATCGCGGCCTTGCCTTGCCCGGTTTCGCCTGGATTGGTCCGGTAAAGCATCTTCAGATCCGCCAGGCTGTAGACGGCTTTTCTGGCACCCTCAGCGCCGCAGGTATCGGCACCGGCCATGATGTCAGGTATGGCGCTTGCCCCGTGCTTCTTCAGGAACCGCAGCACATATTCCGGGGACTTGCTCACGGGCTTTGTCTTTTCTCGGACGTCCACTGCGCGCAGATAGAATTGGTCTGTGGTCCAGACCGCTTCGGCCGCCCAGCTCATCTTGTCGCCGTCCCGGTTCTTCTCCGAGTGGAAGTTGACGAAGTTCGAGCCGTTCTCACTGCCGATCTGGACCATGAGATCCACGGCGCCTTTGATCGCCGAGCTGCCCCGGTATCCGCCCGACTTGCCGGCGTGATGGATGACCATGACCGCGCTATCCGTCGCCTCTGCGATCTTCCGCAGGTGATTGAAGACCGGCTGGACATCTGCCTTGTCGTTTTCGTCGCCGTCCATCAGGTCCGCCAGGGCATCGAATATGACCAATCGCGCGCCGACGCCTTCAATCAAGCCCTGGATGATCACCGGATCGGCGCTCGTATCGAGCTTGAAGCTGGCGAGACAGACGTAGTGGATCGGGCTGTGTTCGTCGCACAGCTCGCCCCGCAAGGCTTCCCCCAGGCGACGCGTGAAGCGCCGCTCCCCGCTTTCCTCGTCCAGATACAGCACAGGGGATTGCCGGGTCGCAAAGCCCAGCCAGGGCTTGCCGTTCGCAACGCAGACCGCCAGGGATAGGGCAGAATATGTCTTCTTGCTGCCGGGCTCCCCAAAGAAAACATCCACGCTTGAATTGGTGACGAGCTTCTCGACGACGTAATCGACGGGCGGCTGGGGTTCCATGGCATAGGTAGCCGCCCGCATGACAAACCGCTGCCACGCGGCCGGGCCTGCCTGGGTTTCGATCACATCCAGCGCCCGGCCCTTGAGTTCGCCGGGATCTATCTTCTCATCGTTGGCATCATTGGCGATCGCATTTGCCGCCGCGACCATCCTGCGCCTCGAGCGCGTGCGCTTGGATGATCCGACCATATAACTCGGCGTTCAGAGAGGTGAGCGTCTGATTCGTGAGTGCGGTCAGGAATGCTTGGCCCCCGATTTCCTTGAGTTGCCCCTGGCGCTCGAGTTCGTCGGTCAGAGTCAGGATGTCGATCGGCGTCCCGTGGTCATGCAGGGCGGCAAATGCCTCCCAGATCCATTTGTGCCGATGGATGTAGAAATCGCCCGCGCGCAGAAATTGCGAGAGGTCGCAGTATGCCTCGGGGTTTATCAGGACCGCCCCGATCGTCGCTTCCTCGGCTTGCCGACTGTGCGGAATGGATGGCGCGGACGGGTCGGTCATGTTCTCCGCCTAGGCGGTGTCAGAAAAATGCAATTGGCATTATGAGGGGATCCGTCGCGGACGCCGCAATCACAGCACCGCGGGCCAGCCTCGCCGCTGTACCGCGTCGGCGGCTTCCATTCTTCGCCCGGCTCGGGCAAGGGTCGTACGCGGAAATCCGCGCCGACTTCGTGCATGGTCGAGATCACGAGCTGCAGAAACGAATCAGGCTTCATTGTCTTGCACCTCGACGGGGAGCGGTTGGCAAACGAACTCGGAGGCGGACCGCTCCCCGTTACCCGTGTAGCGCTCGCTTTCGGCCTGAAGGATTCGGGCGACATAAAGGCGCAACGCTTCGCGGAGAACCATGCTATGGTTCAGGCGCATCACGCGCGATGCGAAGTCAAGTTGCGCTTCCGCCTGGGGAGAGAGGCAGATTAGGCGCCGCGAAAAGTGCGAGCTTTCGGCCATGGGTATTGCTGACCTTCGCTAGATGGCTTCCCGATCCTGATCGGCCAGGTCGAAGAGGCGGGCCCTAAGGATGGACGCCATTCTGTACCTTGTCAGCAAGATCGGGGAATATCTCGTAGACCGGAGCCACCCCCAAAGCGGGAATGCCCCTCAACTTTGCGGCCTCACGGATTGCCTGCCGGACAAATTCGGAGGCAGGGAGTCCCTCGCGCGCCGCCAGAGCGAAAATCAACCTATTCTCATCATCGCTCAAACGGACCTGAAAGACGTGCTTTCTGGACATACGTCACTCCCAAAAAAAAACAACTTGCCCCATCAGCGATTGATGGGGCAAGTTTATGATGTAATACCGGGGTAGTCTATTTATTCGGGGGGGGCTGTGACAGAATGTGACATTACTTTCTTCTTCCAGCGCCTATACTTTTGACGCCATGCGTCCGAGGTTGGAATTTTCTCTTTGTGCAACGCGTTGTATTTTTGACGCAGCATCTCATGGGTGACGTCGCGCCCCTTGGTCTTGCAAAGGTCGTAATAGAGAAACCAGGACGGGAGCGCGTCGGGTCCCTCCGGTTCGGGCGGCGGCAGGCTGTACTCGGATTTCCTGACAAAGAATTCTATCGCCTCCTGCACGGCCGCAGTAAAGGGACCGACAAATCTTGTATTTATCGGGCCACTCAACCTGACCTCGCCCGGATTGTCTGCGTTAGGCTTATAGATCGCCGTTCCGCCGCCGTTGACGGCAAAGATCGTCCCCCCTTGGGAATTCGGAATAGCGGCTCCGCCCGTATATGGCATGTCACACCTCCCTCTCTTTTGATAGGGCACATCCAGCTTGCCGGCTGCATCCTGGGCGACCTTCTCGGGCCGCTTGTCATAACGCGCTGTGGTCAGGGGACTCTCATGGCCGGCGAGCTTCGCTGCCGTCGCCAGGTCCGTCAGGTTCAGCATGTTCGATATGTAAGTGCGTCTCGCGTCGTGGGGGGCGAATTTCGGCGGCAGGCCCGCAGCCCGGGCGCGCTGTTTGAGCATCAGCCAAATGCTCATATTGGAGACGCGCCGCGGGAAAATCTCATCCCCCTTGACGACCGCAAAGAAGATCGCGCCGGGCTTCTTGCCGCGGATCTTCAGCCATTCAAGCAGCGCATCCTTGATCGCGTTCGCGACATAAGCCGTGCGTTCCTTGTTGCCCTTGCCATGAACAGTCAGGCGCCCGGTCACGGCATCGTAGTCGCTCATATTCAGCCCCGCGACTTCGGCGCGCCGAAGGCCGCAGCCAAACATGAGGCAGAGGATCGCCGCGTCACGGACGCCCCGGGTCGGGCCTCCCTTGTTGCATGTTTCAAGTAGTGCCTGAACCTGATCGGGCTCGAGCATGAGGCCCGCGATGCTCTTGCCCTTGATCGCCCCGACGCTGATCGCCCGCTGATATTCCTCGGCGGTGATGTCGCCCTGCTTCCAGGCTGCCTTCAGCACGCCCTTGACGGCAGCGAGATAGCGCCGCGCCGTGGCCGGCCTTCGCTTCTCAGACAGCCACGTTTTCATGATCGCCATATGTTCGTAGCGCAGGGAGGCCCAATCGCAGGAGAACGGGTCCTTGGTATGGAAGAATTGCTCGGCCACCTTCTTGAGGGCACTTGCCTGGGTCTGCCGGCTCGTGCCCGAGGCCAGGCTCGCGATGTAGGTATAGGCCGGGTTTGGGGTCCCGGATCGGGTGATGATCTCAGCGGTCGTCGGTCCTTCCTCAGCCATGGGGGTGCTCCTTCTTCCACTCTTCCTCGAGCCTGTCGAAATCAACCTCCATCTTGGACTCGTGCATCACCATTCCTCCGCCCTCCGTCCAGAATACCGTGTGCAGCACCTCCCAATCTTTGAGAGTATTCTCGAGATCTCTCAGGGTCAGTGGATGAGGGTTGAGCGGTCCATTGAGGGAGGCGCCTTTATCGAAGAGCGCGTAGCATCCCGCTTTAGACGCGATCCTCAGTCCGCTCTTTGCGGCAAGGCGTCTCAGTCTGCGGAGCGTTTTGTTGTCAGCCATGGCAACTCCTTACTCACCCCTGAGTATACCACGGAATTCTATTTAAGAAATAAAGCGAGCGTTCTATTATATCATGACAGCAAAACAAGGGCCGAGGGGGCGGAGCCCTCGGCCCGATCAGAGGCCACATCCGCTAGGGGACGGGATTTGGCGGAAAGGATCCCGGATTGGCGTAGTAATCGTTGGGGTTGACGCCCGCAGTGACATTGCCGGAGGTCACCACGACGTCGATCAGCGTGTGGTCCGTGCAGCCAGCTTGAAGTCCACATGGGACCATCTGTGAATATCCGCCGGGAGGACCGCCGGTGAAGCCACCGCCGGGAAGCGGATATGCGACCACGTGATAGGTGCCGGGCGGCAAATGGTCCAACTCGTAATTGGATTGCCCCAAGTTGGTATCGACATGGTAGTAGGCGCTGCCCCCCACTTGGAAAGCCACGATACGCAAGGCGGGGATCCCGCTGGCCGGATACATCAGCGTACCGGAAATCCCGCCGTCAGCCGCAGCTGCAGGCAATGTGGCGGTAGCGGAAGCCGCTTGCATCTGGGGGAACGGTTGGAATGTGCCTTGGGCTGCATACCAGTCGTCTGGGACTATGCCAGAAGCTACTTGACCTGCTTCTACCTGAACATCGAGGAGCGAATGGTCCGTGCAGTTGGCGCCCAGACCGCAAGGAACAGCCTGGGTGTACCCTCCGGCAAGTCCAACCGGGAAACCCCCGCCGCCTATTGTGTAAGCAATGACATGATAGGTCCCCGGCTCAAGCCCGTCTATCTCGTAAGTGTTCTGGCCCGGGCTTGTTATCACGTATTGGTACTTCTGCGAGCCGGCCTGGTATGCCGTGACATACATTGCCGGCAAGCTATCCGCAGGATAACGAAGTTGACCCGCGATGCTCCCGGTTGTCGCCGTAGCCGTAGCCGTGGCCGCAGCCGCGGGCGACGGCGTAGCGGAGGGTTTTTTGGGCGCCTGCGCAGTAAGAGCCTGAAACGTGGATTGGACAGCCTGATTAAGGTCTACCTGGGTTGGCGCAACGATGTTGATCGTGACCGTGTCGGGCAGTGGACCACATTGGGTCGTGAATAAAGCCAACAGCGATAGGACCAGCAGGGCGCGTAGCTTGGACATTCCTCTCTCCAGATCAAATTCGTTGCGCCGCGCGGTGAGGGAATCACGTCACCCCGCGCATCGACCGAATCGCAAGCTTGCTATGATATCACGTCCGCAGGTGGAAGGGAACGTCCACCACGACCCGTTCACCCCCTGCTCGACGCCGGCCATACAGCAGGGCCGCTTTCATTACTAGCGCCGTCTGATTGTGAAGCAGATTCTGCCACCAGCCGGTCGTCACGAATTCGGGCAGCACGACCACTGCGAGCTGCCCGTCGTTGTGCTCGGCATCGGTCTTCTCCAGGAACTCCAATAGCGGGCCGACCAACGATCGATACGGCGAGGGAATGACGACGAAAGGTAGATCGGGCCACCATTCCTCCCACTCTTCCCGCACTTTGGCGCCCGCTCCCGGCTCCAATTCGACATAGACGCCCGTTACGTTGGACGAGATGGATTGAGCGAAGAGCACGGCGTTGACCATCCCCCGGTGCACGCCGGAAATCGGCACGACGACCCTGGCAGGGCTGACAGGCCGAAGCGACGGCGGCAAGCCGTGCAGAGAAAGTTGGTGCCTGACTTGTTCATAATGACGGTTTACTCGGTAGAACGCAAACACAATCAACGGGATGACCACCACCGTGATCCAGGCTCCGCTGGTAAATTTGGTGAAGGCCACGATTAGAAGCGTAGCTCCGGTTGCCATGGCGCCCGTCCCGTTAAAGAACGCCTTGATGCCCCAGCCTTTCCCGTGCTCCCGATACCAATGCGCCACCATGCCGGACTGGGAGAGGGTGAATGCTAAGAACGCGCCGATGGCAAAGAGTGGGATGAGCAGATGTGTGTCCCCGCCAAAAACAAGGATGAGAGCCGCAGTTGCCAGCGCTAGGAGCAGTATCCCGTTCGTGAATACCAGCCTGTCACCCAAGCCTCTCAATTGCCGAGGCAGGAAGTCGTCGCGCGCCAATATCGCGCCCACACGTGGAAAATCAGCGAAACTCGTGTTGGCAGCCACAGCCAGGATGAGCAGAGTGGAAATTTGAATGAGAAGGTACAAGGGGCCGCCGCCGAGGATACGCCTGGCCAAGGCGGAAAGGATGGTTTCGTCGGGGGCGGAGACGACGCCAAGAAACTGCGTCAGGCCGATGCTTCCAACAAACAGCATGCCCATCAGAACGGCCATGGCAATCAAAGTGCGGCCGGCATTCTGGGATTGCGGCTCTTTGAATGCGGGCACGCCGTTGCTAATCGCTTCGATCCCCGTGAGGGCCGTACACCCTGTTGCAAAGGCATGCAGCACCAAAATCAATGTCAGGGGTTGCGTCGCGATTGGCGCCGGAACCGTTGCAGCCACGGGCCCTTCAAGCGCGAGCTTGATGCAGCCGAGGGCTAGCATGGCCAGGTAGGTCACCAGAAACAAGTACACCGGGACCGTCATCACGGTCCCCGTCTGCTGCAAACCGCGCAGGTTGATCAGGGTGATAACTGCCAAAAGTACAAGCGCCAACGCCGTGCGATACGGCCACAGCATGGGAAATGCAGAAGCAAGCGCAGCCACGCCAGCCGTGAGACTCACAGCGGCAGTGAGAACGTAGTCCACCAACAATGCGGCCGCCGCCACCAACCCAGGCAGGGTTCCCAGGTTTGCCCGTGCCACAATGTACGACCCGCCTCCCGACGGATACCCATGGATTGTCTGAAAGTAAGATAGGGCAACTATGACGAGAAGTGCGGCGATCGTCAGCCCAATCGGCCAGGCGTAGGCGAGGCCGGCGCCGCCCGCAACGACTAGGCCCAGATAGATCTCTTGGTTGGCGTACGCAATGGAAGATAACGCATCCGGCGAGAAAGCGGCCAACGCCCGAATCTTGTTCAGGCGCTGGCCGCGGGAGGCCGAATTCGGCAAGGATGGGCCGATTATTAGATCTTTCAGATGACTTAGCATGATCCCGATTGGCAGCCCGGGGGCTCGCCTCTGCGACAGGGCAGCCAATTGACGATGCTATACTACCATACTAACCACGAGGAACGGAGGAACTATGACCACTAAGAAAATCGGGATGGAGCCGGATAAACGGATCGCCCTCGTTGCCCATGACAACAAAAAGCAGGACCTGGTTGAGTGGGCCAAGTTCAATCGCGATCTGCTGGCTCACCATCGGATCTATGCGACCGGCACCACCGGCGACATGCTCGAGCGCGAACTTGGATTCAGCGTCAACAAGCTGCAGAGCGGACCGCTGGGGGGCGATCAGCAGGTCGGGGCGATGATCGTCAACGATGAAATCAATTTTCTCATCTTCTTTTGGGACCCGCTGGAGCCGATGCCCCACGATCCGGACGTGAAGGCCCTTCTCCGAATGGCTGCGGTGTGGAATATCCCGATAGCCTGCAACCGGGCCTCGGCAGATTTCATGATCTCGTCGCCGCTGATGGACAGCATGTACAGCCGCATCATCCCAGACTACGAGGGCTACAGAAAGCGGAAAATACCTGCCCTCGAGACTGCCGCCCGTACCCTCGGAGGGGTCCACAACGAGCCGTAAAATCCTGGACTAGTGTCTTCCCGCCACATGGAGACCTTCTATAGCGCGGACCGGCGAGCCTGGCGTCGCTGGCTACGCAGCAACCACAAGACCAAAAAGGAAGTCTGGCTGGTCCACTACCGCAAGAGCAGCGGAAAGCGCCGCGCATCGCGTATAACGACGCCGTCGAGGAAGCGTTGTGCTTTGGATGGATCGACAGCCCGGTCAGGAAACTGGATGACCGGCGCTTCGCGCAGAAGTTTTCTTCCCGCAAACCGAAGAGCAACTACTCCCAGGCGAACAAGGAGCGCCTAAAGAAATTGGTGGCTGCCGGCAAAGTCGCCAAGGAAGTGGTTGTCACCCTAGGCGGCGCGTTGACAGAGGAGACGCTGATTCCAGCGGACATCCTCAAAGCCATCAAGGCCAACAAGAAGGCTTGGGAGAATTTTCAGAGGTTTTCGGACAGCTACCGCCCAATACGGATCGCCTTTATTGACGGGGCAAGACGGCGGCCCGCAGAGTTTCGAAAGCGCCTCAACTATTTCATCAGAATGACCAAGACGAACCGCCAATTCGGCTTTGGCGGCATCGAGAAATACTACTGATTCTCCAACCGTGCGAGCGTATCGAGGAGTCGAGGCATCCAGTCGGGGTCTCTTCCAAACGTGCACCAATAGGCGCCTTTGCCCCCTCGGATACCCGGGCCCAGATCGGGCAAGCGCGGTTCTTCGGAGCCATTGCCGCCCCGATACCTCAGAACGATCTGGCCGGATTCCCAGCCGATGGACGCCAAGCCAATGCTCTCCGCCCGCAGTTTCACACGCATTTGATATAGCAGGTTACGCACCATCTCAGGGGCTTCACCGAATTCGGTCTCTGAACTCCGTCTCCAGCGCCTCGATCTCGATCTCGTTCCGCATGTCCGCCAAGCGGCGGTACAAGCGGAGCCGCAACTCTTGATCCGCAATGTAGTCGGCCGGAATCCCAACGGCAAGCGGCAGTTCGACGTTAACAGGCATCGAGAAAGGTTGGGTCAGCCCCAACAAGGCTCCCTCGCCGAAGGTCCGGGCCCCAGCCGCCTCCCCCTCTGCCTTCTCGGTAGTGCGAATTGTGGATTTGCCTCGGCGGAGTTGTCGAACGGCATCGGCCAGCAACCGAGTGTAGAGATGGAAACCCACCGCCTGAATATGTCCGTGCTGCCTGGTGCCCAGCAATTCGCCGGCGCCGCGAATCTCCAAGTCCCGCATAGCAATCGAGTAGCCAGCGCCCAACTCCGTGTTCTCGGCGATGACCTCGAGGCGTTGCTGGGCTTCCAGAGTCGGTGAGATCTTCCGATGTCGGAAGAAGTAGGCATACGCCCGGACGGCGCCGCGCCCAACGCGCCCTCGCAATTGATATAGCTGGGCCAACCCAAAGGTGTCAGCCCGATCAACGATCAAAGTGTTGGCGTTGGGGATGTCGAGGCCGGATTCGATGATCGTGGTGGAAAGCAGTATGTCCGTTTGGCCGGCGTTGAAGCGATGCATCACGGTCGCAAGCTCATGCTCCGGCATTTGGCCGTGTCCGACAACGACTCGTGCTTCGGGCACCAGCTGGGCCAGGTGTACCTTCATCGCATCAATTGTATTTACCCGGTTGTGCACGAAGAAGACCTGCCCGCCTCGCTCCAGTTCGCGAACGATCGCCTGACGAGCAAGCTGAGGTGAGTACGGACCTACATAGGTGACGATCGGCAAGCGTTCCTCGGGCGGTGTGTTGAGATTCGAGATGTCACGCACGCCGGTCAACGCCATGTAGAGCGTGCGTGGAATCGGCGTGGCCGTCAGCGTCAGCACGTCCACCTCGGTGCGCAGTCGCTTAAGGTGCTCCTTGTGGGTTACACCAAAACGCTGCTCTTCATCTATGATGACCAGGCCGAGTTCTTTGAACTGCACATCCGGTGAGATCAAGCGATGGGTACCTATCACGATGTCGATCTCTCCCAGAGCCAGGCGGAGCAGGATGTCATCCTGCTCCCGCGGAGACCGGAAGCGCGAAAGCATCTCGACCTTGACCGGAAAAGCAGTGAGACGCTGGAGAAAGGTCTCGTAGTGCTGCTGGGCAAGTACTGTTGTCGGGACCAGCATCGCGACCTGCTTGCCTTCGAGCACAGCCTTGAAGGCCGCCCGAAGCGCCACCTCGGTCTTGCCATACCCCACGTCGCCGCAGAGCAGGCGATCCATCGGCCGGGGCGACTCCATGTCGCGCTTGATCTCAGAGAGGGCTCTGACTTGATCCTCGGTCTCCACGTACGGGAAGCTGTCTTCAAGTTCCTTTTGCCATGACGTGTCGGGTTTGAATGCATGCCCCTGCACCACCTGACGCCGGGCATGCAGCTCTAGCATCTCCTGGGCGACCTCCAGGACGGCTTCTTTCGCCCGATCCTTCTTTTCATGCCACTCCTGCCCGCCCAGACGATCAAGCGCCGGTTCCATACCTTCGGCGCCCACGTAGCGCGTAAGTCTATCCGCCTGGTGAACCGGCACAAAGAGCTGGCCGCCCCCCTCGTACTCAATCGCGAGGTATTCTCGGGCGTGCCCATCCAGATTGCGCTGCACCAGACCCACATAGCGGCCGACGCCGTGGTCGATGTGGACGACGTAGTCGCCTGACTGCAAGTCGCCGTAGAAGGCCTCAGGGGTTTCAGGAACTAGCCGCTGCCTAACCCGCCGCTGGGGCCGCTCCCAGCCGAAGATCTCGGAGTTGGTGATGAGGTGCATCCCGTCCAGAACAAAACCCTCGGACAGCGATGCTTCGACGAAATCAACACTGGGCTCCTGATCCGAGGCGGGAGCTTCCGATGCCGTTGACTGGCGGGCTTCCTTCCAGAGCTCCTGCAACCGTGGACTCTGCCTGGAAACGACCAAAACGGTCTGGTCCCCGGCCGCGAGGGCGGATAGATAGTCGGCGAAGGGCTTCAGGCGTCCGCCGAAGCGTTCATCGTGGTGGAATCTGGTTGAGAGATCCTCATCCAGATCCAACTCCAGACTTCCGATCTGCGTGGAACGACCCAATTCGAGAGTGCCCAGCTCCAGCAAGTCATCGAGCAATTCCGGCCACGTGATGTAGGGAACAGGAAAGTCAGCCTCGAAAGTCCCCTCAGCGATGCTCGCCCGCCGGAAGGCAACGGCCTGTTCTTCGATCTCGCCCACCATGCTCTCAATCATCGAGAGATCATCTGCAAGGACGAGGGAGCCGTGTGGCAGGTAATCGAGCAAACCGGCGGCTTGGGCGTGAAGCACCGGGATGTCGAACTCGGAGTATTCGGATTCGGCCTGAGGCGAACGGATATGCCCCTCGGCGGGGGCGGGCACAAGGAATTCCCGCGCCGGTGTGACAATGACCGAGCCCAGACCTTCGGCCGTTCTCTGCGAGGCAGGGTCGAATTTGCGGATGGCCTCGATTTCGTCACCGAAGAAATCGATGCGGATCGGCTGCCCGGCCGCAGGCGGCCACAGGTCCAAGATCCCGCCGCGCGCCGAGAAGTGGCCCGGCTCCAGGACGGTGTTGACCCGCTCGTAGCCGATGGAAGCCAGATTGCGCCACAAGCGCTCCGGCGGAATGGACATGCCCTGAGCCAACTCGCGCGACGCCTTCACGAACTCCCTGCGGGGAAGTGTGCGAGACATGAGGGCACGCGCCGACGTGACCACAAGCGGCAGGTCGACCGTACTCGCTCTCGACGGATCTTGGTGCGCAGCGAGGACACTGATCGTCTGGAGACGCTCGCGGCGCGCGTTGGCGCTCCACGCAGCGCGTTCGTAGAAGAGCGGGCTCGGCTCCGGAAAAAAGTATGGACGTGCACTGACCCAGAATCCCAGCTCGTCAAAGAGCGCCATGGCATGATCGGCACGATCTGCAAGTAGCAGCGCAGGTCGGCCCAGATCGGCCTGCAGGGCAGCCGCGACGGGCAAGCGTGCGGCGCGCGGGAGTCCCAATCCAACAGAATGACTGGTCTTCTGAAGGCGCCGGACCAGAGCTTGATACTCCGGTAGTGACCGAATCCGTTGAACGAGTTCTGATACCTGGATGTGCTGTCCCATCTTCAAGCGGGTGTTTCGGAGCCTCGGGAGATCATGGTGTGCGAGGCTCGCCGTTGTACTTGTTCATTGCGCGGTCAAGCCCTTCGGTGACGAACATGAGGGCAGCCTTGACCCCGCGCGCAAGCACCTCTCCCAGAATCTCCTGCTGACTGCCGGAGAAGTCCTGCAGGACATAGTCTGCCGGATCCATCCGTCCGGGAGGGCGCCCGATTCCAAAGCGAAGCCGGGCAAAATCCTGGGTCCCGAGACGCTCGATGGCGGAGGCAACGCCCTTCTGACCCCCTGGGCCGCCTCCCGGCCGCAGACGTATCGTGCCAAATGGCAGGTCCAGGTCATCATGCGCGACCAGCATCTGTGTAAGGGGCACCTTGTAGAAATGGGCCAGGCCCTGTGCTGCTTGTCCGGAGAGATTCATATAGGTCTGCGGCTTGGCCAGAATCAGCTTGTTGCCTTCATAAAGGGCGCTGGTAACGATCGCCTTCGATTGCAACTTTATCCCGCGGGCATTGATTCGAACGCTCAGCTGGTCGATCAACATGAATCCGATGTTGTGGCGATTGTGGACGTATTCCCGGCCGGGATTGCCCAATCCAAGAAGAAGGTACATTTGATCGCTCATGTGGCCTGCCAGAGATCGGTTACGAACGGCGACGCAGCAAAATGGCTCCCAGAACCAGGAAGGCAGCCACTGCAAACAGTGCACCCCGGCCCAGCCCTCCGTAGACCAAGCTCGTTGGCATCGCGGCGGGATTAGGCGGCAGCGGAGTCGGGGTTGGAATGGCCAAGGGCGCCGGCGTAGCGGACGCGGCGATTACGAGCGGCGTCGGTATTTGAATGGAGGGGGGGTTGGTCGGCGCAGGCGTGGCGGAAGCCACGGTCGGCACTGTGTGGTTGGCAATCTCGAAGGGCACCGTGGCATCCTGGAACGTGCCGTCGGTCGTGAAGACGCGCAGACGCATCAGGTAATTGCCGTCCGTGACTGTTGTCGTGTCCCAGCTGGCAAGCGTCCCATCCTCGGCAGACTGCGACAAGGTCTGGATAAGGAACCAGGTATTCGTCGGATCGGACGCATACCCGAAGTCGAGTTCCGCCGAGGCAAAGTTGGATACGCCTGTAGTGCCCGTGATGGTTACCTGACCCTGGAGTGCCTGGTCCGCGCTCGGCGAGGTGATAGCCGGCGCTCTTGCCTGTGCTTTTGCAGTCGACACTCCCACATTGGCGAGAATCAGGACAACGAGACCCAAATTCTGCAATGGCCTGAAGCCCACGCTTCGGCGGCGGATGGCTGAAGCCCGCGCCTCTGGCGGCGGGCCGGAATAAGGGTTCGCGCAGGCCCGCATCTCTGTGCGCCGCCTGGCTACTGGGAGGAAATCAAGGCAGGATTCTGTGTCCACGAGTGGATCGAATGACGCATGGGCCGCCCTGCGATTGCCAAGGAGCGAATAGCAGCCGCTGGCGTGGTACCCACCTCAGCGTTTCAAACGTTCAAGTTTAGCATGAAGCTCAAGGGCGGTCAAATTCCATGGTAGACTCGCCCTGTTGTGTACCAGCGAAACGAGCCATGACTAAATCCCGCGCTGACCAATTGGTCGAACGACTCCGGTCCATGCAGGCCTCCGCGCCGGACATCGAGGCCTCTGCTGTGGTCTCAGTGGACGGCCTGATCATGGCCTCGGCGCTCCAGCAGGGCGTGGAGGAAGACCGAGTTTCGGCAATGTCAGCCGCCATGCTCAGCCTTGGAGAGCGGATAGCCGGTGAACTGGGCCGCGGGGCGCTCGAGCAGGTTTATATCAAGGGGGACGCGGGCGCGATCATCCTGACTTCCGTAGGCGCAGAGGCGGTACTGACTGCCCTCGCCCGCCAGGAGGCCAAACTGGGACTGATCTTCCTGGAGATGCGGCGGGCGGCCGAAGACATCGTAAAATTGGTAGGATGAGATATCCACAGAGCCACCGGAACACAAAGAACTCATTCCCCGATGGGGAGGGCTTAACCGCCCTCCCCATCGCCTTTATTGGACAGACGCGTCACGCACGGCGGTTGATCCATTCCGAGCACAGACTGAGAGGCGAAGGATGACGACCAAATACTTGTTCTTTACCGGAGGTGTAGTCTCATCGGTCGGCAAGGGCGTGACGGCCGCGGCCACCGGTCTCACCCTCAAAGAGCGCGGCTTCAAGGTCGCCGTGCAAAAGCTGGATCCGTACATCAACGTGGATCCGGGGACCATGTCACCCTACCAGCACGGGGAAGTGTACGTCCTCGATGACGGCGCCGAAACGGACCTTGACCTGGGACACTACGAGCGCTTCATCGACATCCGCCTGACCCGGGTCAGCAACTTCACCAGCGGCCAGGTATACGCCGATATCATTGGGAAAGAACGCCGGGGCGATTTCCTGGGCGGCACGATCCAGGTGATCCCGCATATCACCAACGAGATCAAGCGGCGCATCGGCCTAGTCGCGAAGGAGACAGGCGCCGAGATCGTGATCGTGGAGGTCGGGGGTACAGTTGGTGACATCGAGTCACAACCCTTCCTGGAGGCCCTGCGCCAACTTCGGAATGAGGTTGGGCGCGACAACGTCTTCTTCATTCACGTCACCTGGATGCCCTACATTCGCGCAACGGGCGAGCTCAAGACCAAGCCCACCCAGCACTCGGTCGCGGCACTCCGATCGATCGGTATTTCGCCCAACATGATCATCGCCCGATCCGATTTTCCGATCGAGGACGGGATCTGTGACAAGATCGCCCTCTTCTGCGATGTGGAGCAGAAGGCGGTTGTGCCCCTGGTGACAAGCGATGTTCTCTACGAGGTTCCGCTCTTGCTTGAGCAGGCCGGCGTGGCGGACTACTTGACCGAGAAACTGGGGCTGAAGGCCCGCCAGAGGCCCGACATGCGACCCTGGAAGCGCTTGGTGGAGGCGGTGCGCAGGCCAAAGCCTTCGGTCAAAATCGCACTGGTGGGTAAATACGTTGAGCTGCAGGACGCCTACATGTCTGTGCGTGAGGCCCTGAAACACGCAGCCCTGGCCAATGAAGTTGAGGTCGAGATCGGCTGGGTGCACTCCGTGGACCTGGAAAGAGACAAGAGTTGGGACGTGGTTCAGTCAGCCGACGGGATTGTTGTGCCGGGGGGCTTTGGCTCGCGCGGGATCGAGGGCAAGGTGATGGCCGCGCGCTACGCGCGGGAACGGAAGGTACCGTATCTGGGGTTGTGCCTGGGCATGCAAGTGATGAGCGTGGAATTTGCCCGGCACGTGCTGGACCATGAAGATGCCAATTCCACGGAGTTCGACCCGAGCACGTCGGCTCCGGTAATTGACCTGATGATCGAGCAGCGCGCGATCAGCGACATGGGAGGAACGATGCGGCTCGGTCTGTATCCCTGCGTGCTGCAGCAGGGCACGAAGGCGGCAGCAGCCTACAGAGTGCCACAGGTTGAGGAACGCCACCGTCATCGGTTTGAGTTCAATAACGCCTACCGCTCCGAGTTTGAGAGAGCGGGAATGGTGTTTTCCGGCGTTTCGCCGGACGGCAAGCTGGTTGAGATCGCAGAGCTGGCAGACCACCCCTACATGGTCGGCAGCCAGTTTCACCCAGAGTTCCTATCGCGGCCGATGAAGCCGCATCCGTTGTTTGTGGGCTTGCTGAAGGCCGCTAAAGAGCGCCGTGAGGGCTCCCAGCAGGAACCCCGCTGACAGCTTGCACGCCCGAAGGCAAGGTCGACCGACTAAATCGGAATCCGCGCTCACATATCCGTTATACTTGTCACAATCAGACTGCCGCGTCGGCAATTGAGTGCTGAGGCGGGATCCGACAGCCCAAAGGCGCAGACCAGCCAGCCCGCAGTGAAACAAAATCCTCAGGAGTGACGAATGGACACCACCATCGAAAATGTATCGGCGCTTGAGATCTTGGACTCGCGTGGCAATCCTACGATTGAGGTAACGGTTGTTTTGGCGGACGGCGCATCGGGACGCGCCGCGATACCGTCCGGAGCTTCCACAGGCGTGCACGAAGCACTGGAACTCCGCGACGGAGACAAGAAGCGTTACCTTGGTAAAGGCGTCAAGACTGCCGTCGGAAATGTGAACGGACCGATCGCCGAAGCTCTCTTCGGGTGGGATGCTGCCGAGCAGAAAGCGATCGATGCGGAGCTCCTGAGACTGGACGGGACGCCCAACAAATCCAAGCTTGGAGCAAATGCGATCCTAGGCGTTAGTCTGGCCACTGCCAAGGCGGCGGCCAACTCATTCGGCTTGCCTTTGTATCGTTACCTGGGTGGTGTGTATGCCCACCTGATCCCCGTGCCGATGATGAACATCCTTAACGGGGGAGCCCACACCAACTGGCAGTCCACCGACATGCAAGAGTTCATGGTGATGCCGTTTGGCGCGCCCACGTTCGCCGAGGGTCTCCGCTGGGGTGCCGAGGTGTATCACGCCTTGAAGGCGGTCTTGAAGGATAAGGGATATGTCACTCTCGTTGGCGACGAGGGCGGATTTGCCCCGGCGCTCAAGGCCAACAACGAAGCAATCGAAGTCATCCTAAGCGCCATCGAGAAGGCCGGCTTCAAGGCCGGCCGCGGGCAGGACATTGCGATTGCGCTTGACCCTGCAGCTTCAGAACTGTATGACGAGGCCACCAAGACCTACAACCTGCGCAAGGAGGGCCGAAAGCTGACAGGGGACCAGATGGTGGAGTATTGGGTCAAATGGATGAACGATTACCCCATCGTTTCCCTGGAAGACGGCCTGGCGCAGGATGATTGGGATTCCTGGAAGAGCCTTGTCAAACAGGTTGGCAACAAGATTCAGATCGTCGGGGATGATCTGCTCGTGACCAATCCGGAGCGCGTCGAGCGCGCGATCAAGGAGAAGGCAGCCAATTCACTGCTGGTCAAACTGAATCAGATAGGAAGCCTCACGGAAACTATCCGGGCAGTGGAAATGTGCCACCATGCAGCCTGGACCGCCGTGGTCTCACACCGATCCGGTGAAACCGAGGATTCGACGATCGCAGACCTGGCTGTTGCCCTCAATAGCGGGCAGATCAAGACGGGGGCGCCCGCGCGGTCCGACCGGGTGGCCAAATACAATCAACTCCTGCGGATCGAAGCGGAACTCGGACCGGAAGCCAAATACGCAGGCTGGGGCGCGCTTAGACAGCGCTAGACGACAATCGATGGAGGGGGTCAGTATTCCCCGCGGGCGACCGGCGAGAAGGATGATGTGACAGAAGCAGACGAGGCAACTCGTCTTCTGGCCAACCGGCAGAAAGAGATCGACGGTGCGGCCATGTATCGCGCGTTGGGGGAATCCGAAAAGCAGCCGCAGATGGCGGCGGTCTACCGCAAGCTGGGGGCCGCAAAGGAGCACCACGCAGCGGCGTGGGAGAAGAGGCTGTCCAAGCTCAAGATTGCATTCCCATCGCGGAGGCCATCCTGGCGCGTACGGATGATGATCTGGCTAGCACGCCGCTTCGGTCCCGGGTTCATCCTGTCCACCCTCACGAGCAACGAACTGGCAGACAGCCAGGCTTATGGTGCGCAGCCCGAGGCAGAGGCAGCGCTGTTCGCCTCGGACGAGAAATCCCATGCGCGTCTCCTGGCGCTCGCGGCGCAGCCGGGCGGCGGTCTGCAAGGTGGGAGCATTGCCCGCCTGGAGGGCCGTCATCGGGCGAGCGGAGGAAACGCTTTGCGGGCCTCAGTCCTCGGCGCGAACGATGGTCTCGTGTCGATCCGCAGCCTGAGCATGGACGTGGCCGGCGCGACCAGTTCCAACGCAGACGTGCTGATCGCTGCGCTGGCCGGCCTCCTCGCCGGTGCGGGCTTGATGGCTCTCGGCGAATGGCTTTCGGTCCAGAGCTCGCGCGAGCTATATTCTCATCAGCTGAAGCGGGAGACACAGGAGACCGACGAGAATTTGCAGGAAGAGTTGGATGAGCTCAGCTTGGTCTACCAGTCCAAGCGACTGCCTGCTCGGCGGGCGCGCGAGCTTGCCCGGCAAATATCAAAGGACAAAGCCACGCTTCTAGATACATTGGCGCGGGAGGAGCTGGGAATCGATCCCGAGGAGTTGGGCGGTTCCGCCTATGCAGCGGCATTTGCCTCCTTCATCCTGTTCGCGGTGGGAGCCTTCTTTCCAATCTTCCCATTCCTGTTTTGGGGCGGCGCGACTGCCATCCTCATCAGTCTGCTTGTCAGCGCAGTCGGTCTATTCGTGATCGGCGCGGCCATCACTTTGATGACCGGACGCAGCGTACTTTACTCGGGCTTCCGGCAAGTGCTGGTGGGCATGGCAGCTGCGGGCCTAACCTACGGGGTCGGCCGGCTCATCGGGATCTCGGTCGGCTAGGACATCATCGGCCGCTGTCGGATTCTGGCCGGCGGACGGCAGGCTGATCAGGAATATGGGCACCCAAGACCGGGAATTGCGGGCCGCGCCCCCGGCAAATCATGGCTTCCACGGCAGCGACAGCTTAGGGGCGAAGTGGCACACGACCCGCCTCGAAAACGCGTCTGTGGGATAGCGCACAAAGGGCAAATTGGAGTATAGTTAACTCACTATATTCTAACGATGGGAGGCTTCGGACATGGCCAGCGTAACCTACGAGCATGTAACCAAGAAATTCGGAGAAATGGTCGCGGTCGACCACCTGGACATCAAGGTCGATGACAAGGAATTCCTGGTCCTTGTAGGGCCCTCAGGCTGCGGCAAGACCACGGCATTGCGCTGCCTAGCCGGCTTGGAAGAGGTGAGCGAAGGTCGGATCATGATCGACGAGCGGGTGGTGAACGACGTGGCGCCAAAGGACCGAGACATCGCGATGGTCTTTCAATCCTATGCACTGTACCCCCACCTGTCCGTGTTCGACAACATGGCGTTCGGCCTCAAGCTGCGCAAGGTCCCCAAAGATGAGATCAAACGCAGGGTCGAAAAAGCAGCCAAGACGCTGGGCATCACTGACCTGATGAATCGGAAGCCTCGCCAGCTGTCGGGCGGCCAGCGCCAGCGCGTGGCCGTAGGCCGCGCTATCGTCCGCGAGCCCAAGGTCTTCCTCTTTGATGAACCCCTTTCGAACCTCGATGCAAAACTGCGCATCCAGATGCGCGCCGAGATCACCAAGATCCACCAACAGCTGCAAACGACCTTCATCTACGTGACGCACGATCAGATGGAAGCCATGACCATGGCCACCCGGATCGCGGTCATCAACAAGGGCAAGCTCCAGCAGCTGGATACGCCCCAGAACCTCTACAACTTCCCGACGAACCTGTTCGTGGCGGGCTTCATCGGATCGCCGGCCATGAACTTCTTCCCGGCCACGATCCGCAGAAACGGTGGCCTGATCGCGGACGCAGGTGAGTTCAAGATTCCGCTTCCCGCGGACCGGTCCAAGGAGCTGGAAGCCTACGTAGGCAAAGACGTGATCTTCGGCATCCGCCCGGAAGACATACATGATGCGGATTTTGTTCCCCCTAACATCCCGTCAGCGAAAGTGCCCGCAAAGGTGGACGTGACCGAGCTGATGGGGAACGAAATCCTGTTGTACCTGATCACCGGAAAGAACATCTTTGTGGCCCGGGTCGATCCACGTTCGAAGATGCGGGTTGGGGATCAGTCGCAGGTCGCATTCAACATGGAGAAATTCCATGTCTTCGATCCGACGACGGAAAAGGCTCTGCAGTAGCGCTGGTTCTTGAACAGCGCGGCTGAAAGTCGAGAGGGAGCACCACACGATTCTGGTGTGGACCCTTTTGGATGTTCGCCGCCCCAAGTCCTTTGGGACGGCGAATTGATTTCCCTCGTCACCTGCCGCAACTCGGGCTTCCGCGGTCGGGTGGCCATGCAGATGGGGCAGCCATTCAACATGAGGATGTAATTTGGACACACCTGAGTGGGTCACCGACGCCGTTTTCTATGAGATCTTCCCAGACAGATTTGCCCGGTCCGAGCGCGTCACACGGACAGGCCTGAATTTTGAAGACTGGAACTCACCTCCCACGCGGTACGGCTTCAAGGGCGGAGACCTGTTCGGCGTGGCAGAGCACCTGGACTATCTTCAGGACCTCGGGATCAACGCCATCTACTTGACACCCGTGTTCGCCTCAGCCTCAAATCACCGCTATCACACATATGACTACTTCGAGCGTCGACCCCTTGCTCGGCGGGGATCAAGCCTTGCGAGAGCTGCTGGACAGTGCTCATCGGCGCGGGATGCACGTGATCTTGGATGGCGTCTTCAACCACGCCAGCCGGGGTTTCTGGCAGTTCCACCAGACATTGGAGAATGGCGCCGGCTCGCCGTACGTAGACTGGTTCTACTTCGATCCGGACCACCTAAGCGGAAGCAAGCATTGGGGAGCATATCCCTCAACCCAGGAAGAGGAGAACATCCGGCGCGATGGCAGCCTGCGCGCGATCGGATATCAGGGCTGGTGGAACATGCCAGGCCTGCCCAAATTCAATACCCAAACTCCGGCAGTGCGCGAGTTTCTGTTCGGGGTGGCGGAACACTGGATCAAGTTCGGGATCGATGGCTGGCGGCTTGACGTCCCTGGGGAGATCGATGATGACTCTTTCTGGCAGGAGTTTCGCCACCGGGTCCGGGCATTGAACCCGGATGCCTACCTGGTAGGAGAACTCTGGCACGATGCTCGCCGCTGGCTGCAGGGAGACCAGTTCGATGCAAGCATGAATTACCTGCTCAGCACAGCCTGCCTGGGGTTCTTCACAGGCAATCACCTTGACCTGCACGAAGCATTGAAGGCCGGAGGGTATCAAGGTTATCTACAGGCGCTGGATGCCGAAGGATTCGCGTCCAGGATCGACGCAAACCTGGGGTTGTACTCACCCGAGGTCAACCGGGTTGAACTGAATCTCCTTGACAGTCACGATACGCCGCGATTCTTGACGTGTGCGCGCGGCGACGCAAACAGTTTGAAGCTCGCATGGATGTTTGTGTTTTCTTTTCCCGGAGCACCCTGTATCTTCTATGGGGACGAGGTTGGGCTGGCCGGTCGGCAGGATCCGGACTGCCGCCAGCCATTTCCGTGGGAGGCCTCACGATGGAATGCCGACCTCAGAGGCTTTGTCAAGGAATTGACCGCGGTGCGCAGGTCGCACGCGGCCCTGCGGCGCGGCGACCACGAATGCCTGTATTCCGATAGGGGGATGTATGCGTTCAGACGATGGCTCGACCGAGAGGTGATCTTGATTGCGTTGAACGCAGCAGAAACGGCACAATCCGTTGAGATCGACCTCAGCGCCGAGCGGGTCTCCGAACCCCACCTGTTGTTCGGCAAATCTGAGATCCAGGTCACCGGGGGTCGAATCCGCCTCACGCTGCCGGCGCGGACTGGCGCGATCATCATGGAGTAGAAGTCATTCGGCCAAAACCAGGGGGCCGATCCCTATTGCCAGAGGGCCTTCACAAGTGCCGGCAGGATCTCGCCAGACCTGCCGCGCAGTGAGAAATCTGCTGCTGCGGTCAGAGGCGTCGATTCCACGTTGATTTCGATCACGATGGCCCCGGCGCGGCGCGCCGCGTATGGCAGCGAGGCGGCCGGCTGCACGATCGCGGATGTGCCGATGGAAAGGAACACTTGGCACTGCGTCGAGGCCCGGATGGCATGCTCCAACTCAGCCCGCGGGAGAGGCTCCCCAAACCAAACCACATCGGGACGCAGCAGACCGCCGCAAAGCGTACAACGGGGAGTTTCTTCTGTCGAATTGTCCCACTCCTCCGCCCGAGCGCCGCAGTCGCTGCAACGGACGCGCCGAATGTTGCCGTGTAATTCGATCGGAGCGCGAATCCCAGCGGCCGCATGCAATCCGTCCACGTTTTGAGTGATCAGCGTGAAGCCCACAATGTGAGACACCATCTCGACGAGGGCATAGTGGCCCGCGTTGGGCCGGACGCCTTCGATGGCGAGCCGCCGCCAGGCATACCAATCCCACACCATCCGGGGGTTCCGACGAAATGCCTCTGGCGAGGCGAGGTCCTCGGGCCTGTACTTAGCCCAGATTCCGGATTGGGGATCCCGAAACGTGCGCAGCCCGCTCTCTTGTGAAACGCCAGCGCCGGTCAGGGCGGCTACACGCTCCGCACCACCCAACGCGGCGAGCAATGCGCTCGGGAAATCCATGCCGTACGCGGCCCTAAGGGCATGGAGACAGGCTCAGGGCATCATGATACACGAGAGATCGGGCCACCACCTTGTTTTGAGAATCCGACCCCACCAACTGGAACTGAATCCAGCTGTCGACTGTTACATCCATGTGGGGCCCAGTGAGAGTCCTACTGTAGACGCCCGGCCCAACCATGGTCATGGAGGTGCCCTTGTCCCAGCCAGTCACGGACCCTGTCGCTTTGTCGCTCACACGCGTGAAGAGGACCAAGCCATCAATCTGCGCTGGATTCGTCACGGTTGCAGTCAAAGTGACTGTGGTGGGCTCACAGGCGCCCCAGTAGAACACCGCCGACGACAGGTTGATGGCGTCAAAACCCGTGCCTGCCAATCCGGTTGCAGCCGTAGTCGGGACCCCGACACTGGCGCCGGTCGCGGTTGCGGTGTTTGTCGGCGCGGGCGTCGCGGTCAACGGGGGCGGAAAAGTCGGCGCGATCTCGGTCCGCAGGCCGATCAAGGTTGGCGTGAGCGTGTGCGTCGGAAGGACTGCCAGACTAGCAGTCGCGGTCGGCGGTATTGAGGTGGCAGTTGGCGGAGGTGTGGACGTCGGCTGCAGCAGGTATGGTATGTCCGTAGCGCTGCACGCCAACAATACAACCGCGATCAACATGGAGAGCAGGGGAGTCGTCTTTGTCATGGGATATCCAATCTCCAAGTCTAAATTCCTACGGGCATGGAGCAACCACTAGTAACCTGAGGGACTGCGTCGAACACCCAATCACCTGTCTGTCGCGGTCGATTGCCATGAGCTGGAACTGGCCCCAGGTGCTCAGGTAGTCGCTGTAGCGGCCGAATGACTGCGCGGTCAACCGATAGGTAAAATCTTGCGGCACCCGCATCCTCCATAATAGCATAACCTCCCCAGGGCGTCGTATCGAAAGTCTTGGGATTCTCCAGCCGCACTGCTACGAGCACTTGCTCGACGGGGACGGTCCCGGCCACCTGTGCGCTGACCAGCGTTGAGGCGGGGGGATACGAGCCCCAAAATACCTGGTTGGCCGAGATGCGAATATCCGTGAAGGATACATCTGGCGGTCCCAGCGTGGGGACTCCTACAGCGGGCGCCGCGGTCACGCCGGGAAACGTGTTTGCGGTGTCGAAAGGGGTGATCGACGGCGTCTGATCCAGGAAAGTCGGCGTCCCCGTGAATGCGGGTGTCGGCTGAGTTGAAGTGAACGTCTCGGAGGTGCCGGAGACGTTGATGCCGCGGGGCCGCGTGACGGGACCAGGAGCGCGTGAGTCGCAATCGAAGTAAATAGGTCCGAGCAGGAACATGCGGACACGCAAAGGATCACGAGAGCGACAGTGTCAATCCGGCACAGGTGCCGGCTTTTCCATCGGTCTTCGGTCCAGCAGGAAGGATATGTTGTATTATGAGGCATCTCAGCGGCAAATGCAAGTCACCTGTAAGCTCCAGCACGCGCTGGCGATGCTACCATCCATCTCAACTATCGCGCGGCGAGACCGCGGTTGACGCTACACTTGAGGGGCGGACCTTACGACCTGATGAGGCAGTTTCGCGGAGGAAAAGATCGACGGCAGTGATCTTAGCCAGCTGCTGGACCAGCTGTTCGATGGCCTAATTGAGGTCGACGGCCATGGCCACATCACGCGTTGGAACAGGGGTGCAGAGCGGCTCACGGGATATCCCGCAACGCGCATCGTGGGCAAACCCTTCCTGAAGCAGCCTGCCAAGCACGTAAGCCCAAGCGGGCGCGAGATCCCGGAAGCTCAGCAACCCCTGCTGCAGACCAGCAGGGATGGGATCCCGCGCGAGGCGTTGGCTTACATTAATCACGCTGAAGGCTATCGCATCACCATTTTTGCGCGCTGCTTTCCCATCTATCGCGGCGCGAGCAGCCTGCGGGCGCGATCGAGCTGTTCACCGACAACAAGGCCCTGATAGCCGCCTTCCACGTTGCCCAGACCACAGAGGAGACGATCCTTTTCGATCCATTGACGGGTATCGGCAACCGCTCTCACATCGAGTCGAAGATTCGGACAGCAATCGAGGCTTACAAGCTGGGAAAGACCTCGTTCGGGGTCCTCTTCATTGACATCGACCACTTCAAGCTCTTCAACGATTCTAACGGGCATCTGTCGGGCGACAAGCTGCTTCGGCTGGTGGCCAACACGATCCGCAGCAATTTGCGTGTGACGGATTCATGTGGGCGCTGGGGTGGGGAGGAATTCATCGCCCTGGTCTATGGCTTGGACCTGCGTGGCCTAGGCAAGGTAGCTGAGAAGCTGCGGGCAATGATCGAGGCGGCCAGGATAACGCGAGGACAACATAGAAGCTGGCGTGACCGTCTCGATCGGATCCACCCTGATTTGGCCGAGCGACACTCTTCACAGTGTCATCGATCGCGCCGACCGTCTAATGTACAAAAGCAAGCGCGTGGGTCGCAACCTCGTCTCCCTGGCCTAACGGACGGTTGGCAGGCAGGCCCCTCTCCTGGCAGCCGGCCTGAGCTGCCTGCGTTGGGTAGATCAAGAGCATCCCCGGATTTCTGGTATAATCCCGTTCCGTGACTGGTCCTGCCCGGCGGTGCAAGCTGCGGACATGGAGACCTGCATAGAAACTCAAAAAGGAAGCAAACGTCATGCCGCTCGCAAAGGAAGTCAAGACCAAGTTCATCACTGATTACCACCGCCACGAGTCCGATACCGGATCGCCCGAGGTCCAGATCGCGATCATCACGGGCCGCATCCAGCAATTGACCGAACATCTGCGCATCAACAAGCACGACGAATTGTGTCGACGCGGCCTGCTGAAGCTAGTTGGACACCGCCGACGGCATGCTGGCCTATCTGCGCAGAGCCGACTATCCACGATACCTGGCGATCACGGAAAGCCTGAGCTTGCGGCACAAATAGGCTCAACGAGCCGGAGTAGATGGGCGCAAGCCCATCTGCCCCTATCGATCAGCCATGGCGGCATCGTGATCCGCCTCCAGACACAACCGCCCGTCAGGAATTGAATAGTGCTGGCAACCGCGTTGCCGACGCTCTTCAGTCCCTGACTAGGCGGAATTAGACAGCAGGGTTGGTCCATTTGAGAACACCGGCACCGTGAGTAGAAGCAGAGTGGTCATTCTCCTTGAGATTGACGCCGTTTCATCGCGGGCAGACTCGACTTCCGGCCCCCAAACAGGAGACACACATGGAAGTCCGGAATCAAACGCTATACAGCGACCGTCGGATCCCGCACGGTCACCTTCGAGACGGGCAAACTGGCTGCGCAGGCTGGCGGAGCAGTCACCGTCGGCATCAACGATGCCATCATATTTGCCGCCGCCACCATGGGCGGCGTCCGCGAAGGGATTGATTTCTTTCCCGCTTTCGGTGGAGTACGAAGAGCGACTGTACGCGGGCGGCAAAATTCCCGGCTCGTTCTTCCGCCGGGAAGGGCGGCCATCCACCGACGCGATCCTGACAGCACGGCTCACCGACCGGCCGCTGCGACCATTGTTCCAGCACGGCATGCGGAACGAAGTGCAGGTGATGATGTTCTCGCTGTCCGCGGATGCGGATAATCCACTGGATATCCTGGCCATCAACGCCGCCTCGGCAGCCATCATGATCTCCGACATCCCGTGGGGCGGGCCGGTGGGCGCTGTCCGCGTGGGACGCGTCGACGGCAAGTTCATTATCAATCCCACCTTTGCCGAGATGGATGCCTCCGACCTGGATCTGCGACTTGCGGGCACACGCGATGCCATCCTCATGGTCGAGTGCGGCGCCAACGAGGTGCCGGAAGACGTAATGGCTGCTGCGCTTGGATCTCGGCCATCAAGTCGCTGCAACCGCTAATCGACCTCCAACTCAAGATGGCAGCCGAAGTCGGCAAGCCGAAACGGGAACCGACCATTGCGCTGCCGTTTGACGAGCTGCAAAAGAAGGTGCGTGAGCGGGTTACGGCGCCGATGAGTGAGCTCCTGGACAAGCCGCTCACCAAGAACGACTTCTCCTCAGGCATGGAATTGCTCCTGACGACAGTCGTCGCCGAAATGTGTACGGTGCCAGAGGGCGCCAAACCGTCCGAGTTTCCTGCAGCGAAGGACGTCCAGACCGCGTTCGAGGAGGCGCAGCAGAAGATCGTTCGGGAGCGGATCCTCAGCGCAGGCAAGCGGCCGGACGGTCGCACGCCGCAGGAGATCCGCCAGATCTGGTGCGAGATCGGGCTTTCGCCGCGAGCGCACGGATCAGGCCTTTTCACACGTGGTGAAACACAGGTGCTCTCGCTGGTTACCCTGGGGACGCTCGGAGAAGCGCAAGAGCTGGACACCCTTAGTCCGACAGACACCAAACGCTACATGCATCACTACAATTTCCCGCCATTCTCCACCGGCGAGGTCAAACCTCTGCGTGGTCAAAGCCGGCGCGAGGTTGGGCACGGCGCCCTGGCTGAACGTGCACTCGAACCCGTGATTCCCGCCGAAGAGACCTTTCCTTACACCATCCGGGTCGTATCCGAGGTCCTGTCCTCTAATGGCTCCACCTCGATGGGCTCGGTTTGCGGTTCCACGTTGGCGTTGATGGACGCAGGGGTTCCGATCAAGGCTCCCGTCGCCGGGGTGGCGATGGGTCTTGTGACCGATGAGAGCGGCCGATACAAGATATTGACCGACATCCAAGGCACGGAGGACCATTTGGGCGACATGGACTTCAAGGTCGCCGGCACGGCGCAGGGCATCACGGCGCTTCAGATGGACATCAAGATCTCCGGGCTGAGCGCGGCCATGATGAAGGAGGCACTTGATCAGGCTCGCGTCGCAAGGTTGGCTATCATGGACAAGATGTTGGCTGTGATCGATACGCCGCGACCTGAGTTGAAGCCGCATGCGCCGCGGATCATCACGGTCAAGATCCCGGTGGACAAGATCGGCGCGCTGATCGGACCGGGCGGAAAGAACATCCGCTCGCTCCAGGAGGAGACCGGCACCAAGATCGACGTCCAGGAAGACGGAACGGTCTACATTGCCTCGACCGAAGGCGTTGGCGCCAAGGTCGCACAGGAGCGAGTCGAAGCCCTGGGTGAGAGTGCCGTTGTCGGCAACATCTACACAGGTAAGGCCGTCCGCATCACGGACTTCGGCGTCTTTGTGGAGATCCTGCCTGGCGTCGATGGCCTAGTCCACATCTCCCAACTCGATTCGGAACGCGTCAATCGCATCGAGGACGTCGTTGGGATCGGGGACGAGATCACCGTCATGGTCACCGACATCGATCCGCAGGGAAAGATTCGGCTTTCGCGTCAAGCCGTGCTCGAAGGCTGGACTGCAGAAGAGGCCCGCGCGGGACCAGCGCAGACCTTCGGGCGGGGGCCGAGGCGCTAGTGGCCGAGGCGGTAGTGGCCGAGGCGGTGGTGGCGGCTTCCGGGGCGGAAACGGACGCGGCAGCGAACGTGACCAACGGGGCGGCGATCGGAGAACCCGACAACCCTGACAAAGAAACATCCCGCAGCCTGAACTGAACCCCTAGAACGAGACACGAAAAGAAAGCGCCCTCTGTGAGAAAATGGAACAGGAGGTGCTTTTTTCTATGGCAGGTAAGAAAGGAATGCAGCATTATCTGCCGGAGCTGAAGCTGGAAGCGGTACGGCTGTTTTATGAAGAGGGCCAAACGCACGCCCAGGTCACGGCGGCGCTCGGGATCCGGGATCCGCAACGAATCCAGAAATGGTTGAGGCAATATCGAGCCGAAGGCGCCAGCGCGTTTGCCAAGCCGAGAGGTCGACCTCGCAAAAGGGCCGGGGCGCAAGCCGAACTGGAGCGGCTGCGGATGGAAGTGGCCCTGCTAAAAAAATTCCATTCCGAATTGCGGGAAGTGCGGCTCGCGCAGCGCAATATCGGGTGCTTTATCACCATCGAAAAGAGTTCGAAATGAAGGCCATGTGTGCCTTCCTAGGTGTCTCGCGAGCAGCCTATTACGCTTGGCGCAAGAAGCTGGAACAGCCGGACACAGATGCGGTGCGTTTAGAACTCGTGCAGCGGGCTTACACGGCTTCGCACCAGATCTATGGCTACCGGCGGATTAGCCTGTGGTTGAAGCAACAACAGGGTCTGGTGATCAATCCCAAGACGGTTTTGCGCCTGATGCACAAGCTCAATATCCGTTCCAGGGCCCGCAAACGCAAAATGTACCGGAAACTCGAAGAGCTGGGCATCTATCACCGCTATCCCAACCTGCTCAACCGCGACTTTGCTGCCACTCGCCCCAACCAGAAGTGGGTCACGGATATTACCTTCGTCTCAACCCAACAGGGCTGGGCGTACCTGTCTACCATCAAAGACCTATTCGATGGCTTTATTGTGGCTCATCAATTTGGACCCGAGAACTCCATTGGATTGGTGACCCACACGCTCCAACAAGCCAGACAAAAAGAAAAGGTCACTGATGGGCTGATCCTCCACAGTGACCAAGGAACGCAATACACTTCGCAGGCGTATGCCGTCCTCACTCAACAGTACAACATCACTGCCTCCATGTCGCGCCGTGGCAACTGTTGGGACAATGCGCCTATGGAAAACTTCTTCAGCCATCTCAAAGAAGAGTATCTGCGCCATCTGCACAACCCCAGCTTTGAAGAGGCTCGCCAAGCGATTGAGGAATACGTTGACTTCTACAACTACGAACGCATACAATTGAAAACGAAACAGACACCCTTCCAGCAAAGGTGCCTGTTTCACTAGCCACTTGGGGTCTTTCTGATTGTGTCTTGTCTAGTGGGTGCAGTTCAGCCATGCTGCGGGATGTTTTTCTCATGTCGCAGGACGAGCCCTGCAGAACGATCTTCCCCCCTGTTATCGGGAGAGCATTCCCTCCAGCCGCTGCTTTACTGCTGACCATTCCGAATTTAGCACGCTGAAGTATACGGAGTGGCGGAAAGTGCCGTCTGGGAGCACCATATGGTTGCGAAGCGTTCCCTCCCGGGTGGCCCCAATGCGCTCGATCGCCCGCTGCGAGCGGACATTTCGAGAATCAGTCTTCAGTTGAACCCGGATGCACTGTAGATCTTCGAAGGCATGCCTGAGAAGCAGGTACTTGCACTCGGTATTGACGACGGTTCGGCGGAAGTCAGCACCGTACCAGGTCCCCCCGATCTCCAGGCCGCGATGCTCGGGACGGATCTCCATGTAGCGTGTGGCACCAGCGACGCGCCCGGAATCCAGGTGGATCACCGTGAACGGAAGATCGCTGCCCTCTGCTGCTCGCTGCATAACGAGCCTCACCCAGCGCCGAATGTCGTCCTCACCGCGCATCGGTCCGTAGGGCATGAGGCGCCAGATCTCGTCATCGATCCCGACGGCCGTCAGCCCGCGCACATGCTCTTCCGACAGCGGGTCCAGGCGAACAAAGCGCCCTGTCAATGTGAGAGGCGCCATCTGCATCAATGAAGCCACTCGGCCTCCGATCGATCCCGGGTAGGCAGATAGGGGATACTCGGACCTTTCTTGCCAAGTAATTCCGCCAAGGCGCCCCGCATGGCCACTCGATCATCCCAGGCATACTCGCTGTCTCCGAAGCACATCGACTGTTCGTGCCCTTTCCCGCAGACCAGAACGATGTCGCCCGGCCGCGCCAGCCTGAGCGCGAAGCGAATTGCTTCGCCGCGATCGGCAACCCGCCAGAACGATTTGCCCTCCGTTCCTCCACGCCCCTCCACTCCCTTCGCCATGTCCTCGAGGATCGAGTTCAGGGACTCGGTCCGCGGGTCTTCTGCGGTCAAAACCGTGAGATCGGCGAGTTGAGCAGAGATCTCCGCCATCATCCGTCGTTTGGCGCGATCCCGCAAGCCCGCCGATCCAAAGACGGAGATGATGCGTGCCGCCTTTTGCCCGGCCGGCAGCAAAGCGCGTGCTGTTTCAAGCGTGACCTTCAGCGCATTGGGGGTGTGGGCGAAGTCCACAATCGCAGCAAAAGCCTGCCCCATATCAATGCGTTCCATCCGACCAGGCACACCTTCAAGCGCCGCAATCCCAGCTGCCGCCTGAGATGGCTTGATGCCCAGGCCGCTCACGCAGGTTGCGATGGCCGCCAGGCAATTTGAGACGTTGTGACGACCAATCAGTCCAGTCCTAATGGCTATGCGCAAGTCGCCAGAAACTACTTGGAAGGTCGTCCCCTTGGCGCTGAACTGGACGCCCTCGGCCCGCAGGTCTGCGTTCCCTCCCAAACCATAACTGACTTTGTTCACTTTGATGACGCGCTCAAGGAACTCATAAGATTTATCATCCCGGTTGATAATTGCCAGTCGAGGATTTCCCGCGCGCCTTGGGCAAGGTCGTTTCCAGGCTTGAGAAGAGACGGGCCTTGGCTGCCCGGTAGTTCTCGTAAGATCCGTGTTGATCGAGATGTTCGTGCGTTATGTTGGTGACGACACCAATGTCGAATTCGCAAGCATCTGCGCGGTGCTGCGCCCAGGCATGCGAGGTGGTCTCCAGGACCACGTGCGTCAAACCTGCCTCGACCATGCGCGCCAAGTAACGTTGCAGATCGTGAGCATCGGGCGTGGTGACGTGAAAGCCCGTATCCAGGACCTCATCCCCTATCACCGCGTTGACCGTTGAGATCATCCCGGCATGCAGACCGGCGGCAAGCAGGATCCGATAGATGAGGCTGGTCGTCGTGGTCTTCCCGTCGGTCCCGGTGACTCCGAGCACGGTCAGCTTGCGGCCCGGCCAATCATAAAATGCAGCAGCCAGCCAGGTAGCCGCTTGCCTGGAGTCCTCCAAGTGCACATACGGCACCGGCAGATTTAAGATCTCTTGCTGTCCGGCAACAGCGATTGCCCTGTTGGCGATGGCCTGCGGAATGAATGCGTGGCCGTCCAATGTGCCGCCGCGGACAGCAACAAACAGGTCGCCAGGCCTCACCTGGCGACTGTCGAGCGCGATCCCGGTCACGCTGACATCCCCCTGACCGGTCATCGTGGCATGCAGCGGGATTTCGGCCAGTATGGCGCGGAGAGAAACCGACCTGGCATTCATGACAAGGACTCAGAGAACGCTCGGGCGATTGGGCAGCGCGGCATCGTGATGCCCGCCGCAGGAAATCGCCCCTTAAGTAACGACTTTGATGTTGAAGCGGTGAGATGAAGACCAGTTGCGGAGATGCTGCCAGAGCAGTACATACATTTCGACACTCCGGGACGTCTCGATGCCGCCCAGGTCGATCACGGACTTCCAGCCGAACCAGTCGCGCAGAATTGAGATCACGACCGCTTTTGCCTCGATGTCGTTCCCGCTGACGAAGACGTCCGTTCTCTCCGGCAACTTACCGGGATCAACCATCACATTGGCATTCATTGTGTTGAGCGTCTTAACCACGCGTGCCTGCGGGAAGGCACGCTGTATTTGCTCTCCCAGCGAGTCGGTGTTGCATACAGTCAGAGTCCAGGGTTTGGTGGAATAGTCAAGAGGCGTCGCGGTGTCAACCAGAATCTTGCCGGCGAGGTTCTCTGCTCGCGCCTCCCGCAAGGCTTCCAGCGAGGCAGAACCTAAAGTGCAATTGAACACAATTTCGCCGAAGGAGGCAGCGTTGGCAAATGTCCCGAAGGAAGCATGATGCCCCTCTTCCTTTGCCCAGGTGATCGCCTTGGGGTTCGCTGCGTCCCGCGAACCCATCATCACATCATGCCCCTGCTGAACCAGCTTGGAGCCAAGGGTCTGCCCCATGATCCCCGTACCCAACATGCCAATTTTCATCAGCTCTCCTTGTGTCCGGGCAAGATCCTTACCTCTTAGGGTTTCCGCACGAGTTTAACATGAGTTGGAGGTACGAATTGGGAGGAGCATGTGCCGCGATCAGAATGCCGGCATCTCAACGGGAGTGGAGGCGTGCTCCTAGGGAACCACCTTGGTCGCAGGCTTGCTGAGCTTGGTCTTAAGCCACTTGAGCCGGAAGGTTTCCTCGCGTTCCCGCTCCTCCAGCGAACTGACGATGAACGCAACCGTAGCCTCATAATTCGGGATGAAGATATGCCGCAGCGCGTTGACCCGGCGCTGTGTCTTCCGCAGCTCGCCAGCCAGCCGCCAGACCGTGGTGATCAGCATGGACAGCTGCGGTACCCGGAGCATCACCTCTCGGAAGGTGGCGGTGGCCTCGTCCAGCGCGGCGTTTGTGTCGCCGAGGCTGTACAACTTCTCGTGAGGCTCGCCGCTGGCTTCGATCACGGGGATGGCTACGCCCATGATGCCCCGGAACTTCAGGAGAACCTCGACGGACTTGTTCGCCGCGAGGGCGGCCCACTCCACGTGGTCGCTCCCGAGCGTCAGCCGGGCCTTCTCGAGCGCGCTGTAGGCCGTATCCAAGAGCGCCCAGACTTCCTTTTGCATGACCTCGGCTTCGTGAGCCACGCGAACCAGTTCAGTCGTGAGGACCTCGCGCTTCCGATCCAGGATCTCGTAGCCCTCGCGCGCAAACTGCAGGTCCTTCTTTACCCGGATGAGATTGCTTCGGGTCGGTGCGATACTAATTGCCGGCATCGTCGCCCTGATAGTATTGCTGGATCTCTTCGCGAGATACTCGGGTGAGTTCTTCCTTTGGGAGCATTGACACCAGCTTCCAGCCGATGTCGAGCGTGCGCTGAATGCTCCGGTTCTCAGTCGGAGCCTGATTGACAAACTCGCGCTCAAAGGCCCGCCCGAATTTCAGGTACTGCTGGTCAACCGTTCCCAGCTCTTCCTCACCGATGACCGAGGCCAAGGCCCTGACGTCCTGCATGTGAGCGTAGGCGGCGTAGAGTTGCGCTGCCAGGTGCGGAGGATCGGCACGCGTGCGGTCCTTGCCGATACCGTGGTCCATCATGCGGGATTGGCTCGGGCCGCCGATACCGTCTTTCATAAGTCGTGACAGGCTGGGCAGCACTGTGATGGGAGGGTAGATGCCGTGATGATCCAGCTCGCGACCCAGGGTGATCTGGCCCTCGGTGATGTACCCGGTGAGGTCCGGGACAGGATGCGTGATGTCGTCATTCGGCATCGTCAGGATCGGGATTTGGGTGATCGATCCCTCGCTGGTTCGAATGCGGCCTGTCCGCTCGTAGAGGGAGGCAAGATCGCTGTATAGATATCCAGGATAACCCTTCCGGCTTGGCACTTCACCCCGGACGTTCGAGATCTGGCGGAGGGCCTCGCAATAGTTCGTCATGTCCGTCAATATGACCAGTACGTGCATCTGGCGCTCGTATGCCAGGAACTCTGCGAGCGTCAGAGCGGCGCGCGGCGTCACGAGGCGCTCAACCGGCGGGTCGTCGGCCAAGTTGAGGAACATAGCCACCCTCGTCAGCGCTCCGCTTTCGGAAAATGATTGCCGGAAGAAATCCGCCACATCGTGTTTTACACCCATCGCCGCAAAGACAATGGCGAATTGCTCGGCGCCGGAGGCCTGCTCCCCTGCTGTGGTCCCGAGGGTCGCCTGGCGCACTATCTGCGCGGCGATCTGATCGTGGGGCATGCCCGCGCCCGAAAAAAGCGGCAGCTTTTGGCCGCGCAGCAGGGTATTCATTCCGTCGATCGCGGAGATGCCGGTCTGGATGTATTCCGAAGGATAGACGCGGGCCGTCGGATTGATTGGCTGGCCATTCACATCCGCATAACGATCCGTAAGCGGCTGCGGGCCACCATCAAGCGGCACACCCAGCCCATCAAAGACGCGCCCAAGCATTTCTTCGGCAACCGGGATATGGAGCGTCCCGCCCAGGAAGCGGACGCGGGTTCCATCAATGGATAGGCCAGTCGAGCCTGAGAAGACCTGGACGACCGCCATGCCCTCACCCACCTCGAGGACGCGGCCGCGACGCAGATGCCCCTGGGAATCAACGATCTCCACCACCTCGTCGTAGCCGACGTTGGTGGTCCCCTCGACAAAGAGGATAGGGCCTTCGATCCGGCTGACGCCGACGACCTCCTGCCCACCTTGAAGCAGCGTCTCGCTCATTTGTACTCCGTGTCCAGCTTGCTCATCTCTTCGTCGATCGTCTTGCGAATCTCATCCAACTTGCCCAGTTGATCATTGGGCACGAGAGTTTTCATTCTGATCAGCGTATCCACAACAGGCAGCTTGTGAATAACCGAGATGGGCGCACCGTGTTTGACGATCCTCAGCCCCCGCTCGTGGAAATGGAGCATCAGCTCCAGCATGCGGATCTGTTTCTGGACCGTGGAGAATGCATCCACGTCGTCCATGGCATTCTGCTGGAGGAAACCCTCCCGCAGAAGGCGGGCAGTCTCGAGAATGAGACGTTGTTCATCCGGCAAAGCATCCGGACCAACCAGCTTCACGATTTGGGAAAGGCGGTCCTCCTCGCTCAGGATCTCCATGGCATGGTTGCGCATGGCCAGCCAATCCATGCCGACCTCTTTCTGCCACCAGCCGGCCACGTCCTCAAGGTACTCACTGTAGCTGTCGAGCCAGTTAATGGATGGAAAATGTCGCGCCGAAGCCAGTGACTTATCCAATGCCCAGAAGCAGCGGATGTAGCGCTTGGTGTGTTGTGTAACAGGTTCAGAGAAATCACCGCCAGGTGGTGAGACGGCTCCCACCACACTGACGGAACCGGTTCCGCCGCCGAGCGTCTCCACATAGCCCGCCCGCTCATAGAACTCTGCCAAGCGGCCAGCCAGGTAGGCCGGATAGCCTTCCTCGGCCGGCATCTCCTCCAAACGACCGGAAACTTCGCGCAGAGCTTCAGCCCAGCGCGAAGTCGAATCCGCCATCAGAGCAACGTGGTAGCCCATGTCGCGATAGTATTCCGCGATCGTGATCCCGGTATAGATGCTGGCTTCGCGCGCAGCCACCGGCATGTTGGACGTGTTCGCGATCAGCACGGTCCGCTCCATAAGAGGGTGTCCGCTGCGGGGATCGACCAAGTGCGGAAATTCCTGCAGCACCTCGGTCATTTCGTTGCCGCGCTCGCCGCAACCAATGTAGACAATTACCTGTGCATCAGCCCACTTGGCGATGCTGTGCTGCGTCACGGTCTTACCGGAGCCAAATGGCCCGGGAATGCCAGCCGCGCCGCCCTTAGCCACAGGAAAGAACGTATCCAGCACCCGCTGACCGGTGATGAGCGGGATAGTGTGCCCCAGCCGCGTCTTGTAAGGGCGAGCCTGGCGCACCGGCCAACGCTGCAGCATGGTGAGGTCGCGTTCTCCGTGCTCAGTACGCAGGCGTGCGATCGGGTCCTCCAAGGTGTATTCGCCGGCCGCCGCGACCCACGTCAACGTGCCGGAGAGTTCAGGCGGAACCATTACCCGATGCTCCAGGGCCTCCGTCTCCGGAACGCTCCCAAGGATCGCGCCCCCAGCTACCACGTCACCGGGCTTGGCGGTCGGCGTGAACTTCCAGCGGTCTTTCCGATATAGCGGCGTGAGCCGCATGCCCCGGCTGATGAAGGAGCCTGTGCGCATTTCAATCACCGGCAGGGGGCGCTGCACTCCGTCGAAAATGCTTTTGAGAAGGCCCGGACCGAGTTCAACCGAGAGCGGTAGACCCGTTCCAAAGACCGGCGCGCCCGGGCGCATGCCGGACGTTTCCTCGTAGACCTGGGCAGTCATCATGTCGCCTTCGAGCCCGATGACCTCGCCAACGAGGTGTTCGTCACCCACCTCGATCAGCTCGAGCATGCTGACGTGGCGCGATCCGCGCGCCCGGATCACCGGGCCGTTGATCCAAGTCACGGTTCCAACCTGCTCAGTCATTTCGACTCTCCCATTAGTTTGCCGTATACAGCAGCCCGCAACGTGGACCGCAACCTACCCAAGCGCGTTTCAAGCGTATTGTTGAACTGCAGGTGTCCCTTGGGCGTTTGCAGGATAACGCCCACGCCTTGTTCCAGAGTCTTGCCCAGCGTGAGACGCACGTGCATGTCTTTCGCAATTTGCTCGATGACCGGCTCGGCCAAGACCTTGCGCGTCACCTCGTCCGCCAGGATCTCAACCTCAGTAGTATTTAGCTGCGTGATCCCCTCACGCACCAGTTGGATCGCGAACCGTTCGTAGTCCTTTTGCTTCGGCACAGACGGCAGACTCTGCTTCGCAGCTTCAAAGACCTGATCCAGCAGCTTCTCGCGATGCTCCAACTCTGCGGATCGCGCCTTCAGTTGGGCGGTTGCGATGGCCTGGCCTCGAAGGCGCTCCGCTTCCCGCTGGGCCTGCTCGAGGATCGATTTGCGTTCGCGGTCCCCTTCTGCCTGTGCCCGCTGCCGGATTGCATCGGCCTTGGATTGCGCATCCGCCTGCAATTCCTGACTCTCCGCTTGCGCCTCACTCAAGATGGCGCGTGACAGGAGTTCGACGTCCCCGTCTGCAGTATTCATTGGGTGGATACCAGTTCCTTTCCAGATCAAATTAGAGAAGGCCGCCGGGCGCTGCTTAAAGCTTCATGCCGATGGCTCGGAGCACAATCTCGCTCAGGGACGGTTCCCCCGGCTGGACACCCTCAGGGGACGGAATCTCGACGATCAGGGGAGTCGTGCTGTGAAGCCTCAGGTGCTCCATCCGGGACCCCAGCATGCCCGCGATGTCTTTCGTCACCAGTACGATGCCGAGATCGCGATCCTTCAAGGCCGCATCCAAGGCCGAGTTCGCCTGTTCGGCGTCCACGGCCGCCCGGCCATCAACCCCGGCGAGCGAGAATCCCAACACTGCGTGGGGATGACCTATGACCAGCACCCGCATTCAAACCCTACCGATTAAGGACCAGGAAGGAAATGAGCAATCCGTAGATGGCAATCCCTTCAGACAGGCCGACGAAGATCAATGAACGGCCAAACGACTCGGGTTTCTCAGCAGTGGCACCTACCGCCGCCGCACCAGATCCGGCGACGGCGATACCGGCGCCCACGCACGCCAAGCCGGTGGAGATAGCGGCCGCCAGGGTGGCATAGGGGTCGGCTGTCGCGGTCTGCTGCAATCCGGAGGCCATGGCTGCAGTCGGCAAGAAAAGCCAGAACACGCCGAGGGCGGCAGCCATGAGGCCCAGGAGCGCATTGAAGCCGTTAAGACCGAAGACGAGCGTCCGCGTGGCCTCGGCAGGGCTGCTCTTGCGCTCGTGCAGGAAATAGATCACGGCCGGCGCGATTGGCAACAGCCCGACAAGCACTGCAACGATCAACAACATTGTGTACTCCTTCGATTGTGAGTGTGAATTTCCCGAATGATCAAGTGCACGGCTGCATCAGCAAGTTTCCGCGTTATTCGTGGGGCGTCGGGGCCAGGGTCAGGGGCTCGAATTGCATGCCGCCGCCAGTGAAGAACTTGCTGAACAGCTCATAGTACGAGAGACGCATCGCCTGGATTCCGACGATCAAGCCCTCATACCCAACGATAAATACGGTGCCCATTGCGACCACGATCCAGTAACCAACACCGTGGCCCGGACTGACCAATTCCGCCAACAGGAAAACCACCGAACTCAAGACCACATGGGCGATCGCAAACGCGCCGACCCGAACGTAGGATAGACTGTTGCTAACGCTGCTGATCAGCACCTCCAGCAATTCCATGGGCGCTTGAATCGCGTACGTGCCAATTCCGCCTTCAACCAGCGGCCGCTCGCCCGTCGCCAGATTGATCAGCAGTTCCGAAAGCATGATGATCAGCGCCGACGCCACCGCAGTGACGACGAATACCATGAGCGGCAGGCGCAGGATTCGAAGGCGGACGGCCACCAGGCTGAGCAGCGACAAATAGAAGGAAATTCCGGCAATGCCAGAGTGTCCAAAAAGCAGGTGCGGCCAATCCTGGGAAATGATGAGATTGAAGATCCCGATCAGGAAGCCCAGCGTGAGCAGAATGATTCCCGCGCCGACGGCCACCATCAAGATCTGCAGGGGATCCTTGCCCGGCCGCAACCATATTGCCGACAGGATATTCTCGAAACCGAACATGCTGCCGTAGAGGAAACCGAATATCGTGGACAGGATGCCGCAGGCCGTGATGAGCCCGCCGAGGCTTGCCAGGCTATTCAGGAACTTGATCTTCCTGGCCGAGATCAGAATCCCAAGTAGGGCCAGAAGCACGCCGTGGCCAACGTCGCCGAACATGGCCCCAAAGAGAAGGGGAAAGGTCAGGGCGATCAACCACGTCGGGTCCAGCTCCCCATAACGGGGACGAGCATAGGTCGTGACGAGCAGCTGGAAAGGCCGCAAGAACCTGGATTGCTGCAGTGCCACCGGGACGTTGGTTTTGTCTCCAATTCGGCTGGCTGGAACGCTCTCGATCAGCGTTTCGCTCGAGACCTGCTTCACGCGTCTGGTCAGGGAGGGCAGGTCCTCAGTTGGCACCCAGCCGACCATGATGTAGGTGTGCCGCAACCTGCCAAAACGGGCTATGGCATCGGTGAGGACTCGACCAGCGTGGATCTGCGAGGCGAGCCGAAGCAGTTCCTGCGTATGGAGCCGGGCTGATTGAGCCAACATTCGCTCCAATTCGCTGATCTCCTGCCCGAGCCGATTGATCTCTCCCCGGAGAGATGTCATGACCTCGGGCGGCGTCCCGCCGTATTCGGTCGGGAAACTCAGCCGCTCGAGATACGCGCTCCGGGCAGCTCGTTCTAGTACGTCGCTGTTGCTCTGCGTGCCGGCCAGCCACACGACGGGTTTCTTCGCGTCCTCGCGCAGGGTCAGGAAGAGGTGCGGCACCCGAGCAAGGCTGGTCTGCAGACGAGAAACGTTGTCCGCCGGCATCACGCCGAGCACTGAGAACACGAAGTGTGAGTCGCCCAGGGAGCTCAATTTCAGGTCCACGCCAGCAACGGGTTCGAGTTGCCGCAGGTCGCTCTGGAGCTGCTCAAGACGCTTCTTCTGGCCCGCCAACCCGTCAGTTATCTGTTTGATCTCATGCTCGATGATGTCCAGCTTCGGCGCGACGGCCTCGACCTCGAGCACGTCCTGGAAATCAGACGAGGTCGGCGAGGTGGCGATGTTCAGGGTCTGCATCAGATTCTGCACGCGCCGTTCGAGGACTGCGAACACCGATGATTTCTCTTGCCATGTACCTCCGGGTCCGGACGCCGACTGCAGGCCGGAATCGCCCGCCCCTACCTGATGGAATACGCCGTGCCCACTGAGAACCTGCGTGACCCGCAGAAGGTCCTTGGACGGCACAATCAGTTCGATCTCGGACATCGCTTTTGGAAAGAACATTTCAGCTCCGGTAAGTGGGCGTTGGGCTAGGCCACGTATCCATGCTCATGGGATTCTCCGGCGGCTCATGCCTTCACGGCGGTTGCTCTCAACATGAACGCCCTGAATTCCTCAGCAGGCAATCGCGAAGCCTTGGCCTCGACGAGAACCGTGAGATCCTGAATCTCAAGATGGTGCAGGATCAGGTAGGCCAGCGGCATCCCGATGTGAAACGGATTGCCGACAAAGGCGGCCAGGCACTGCCGCATGACGTGACGCTTCATCTCCAGTTCGAGGCCCGGCAAACCGGTTCGGGGTTCCTCGAGATAGCTGCTGATATTCGGAATGCCTGGGAACAAGCGTCCCAACACCGCGGCAATATCTGCGCCGGCCGCGACCGCACGGACATCGTCGTCCCGAGCCCGGTAACCGAACGGCAGAGTGTAGTTGATCAGCTCCTCTTCGGAGAGGCCCTGGTACACGCGATAGCGGATTACCCACATGAGGTTGTTGGTGTCCACCAACGACCCGATGACCCGGACGGCCTGCGCTTGGTCCTCACCCATCAGCTTTCTGGCCTCCTGCCACACGCGGCGCCAGTAATAGAGGTCAAGCGCAACTTCAAGGGGGAAAAGACTCTGCTCTGCCGAGTAACGCTTAAGGGCGAAGGACAAGGTCTCGTAGTAGGGGGTGCCTCGCAGGAGCTCCACGGCCGCAGCCACATTGCCGGTCTCGACCATGGCCTGGGCGGGCAAAATGGTCATTGACTCGGTTGGAAAAAGCAAGTCGTGGATTCGATCCCACGCCGAGCCCTCGCCCTCCCGCGCCGCGCCGACGGCAATGCCGCGCAGCACAGCTTTCAAGTTGCTGACTTCAAAGTACCGATTGAGTTGGGCGAGGCTTCCGTGTGCCTGCAGAGGTGATGTTCGAATGATGCTTTGGCTGGCTTCGGCCAGGCGCTTCTTCAGGGCCAGTACGACGCTCCGCGGTGTCAATTCCTTTTCCTTGATGGCGTCGATATGAGGCCCATAGGCCGTTCGCTTCAGCATGGATACCAAGGACGGCAAGTCGGCCGCCTCGCTCAAGGCCGCCAAGTCCGGCACGCCCAGCAGGTAGGAATACATGACGCGAACCCGCGCGTTGAGCGCCGCATAGCCCGAAACGCCACCGGCCATGGGGCTACGCCTTTCCGAGCACCGTATCGAGGACGTATTCCACGGCGCGACCCAGGTTCTTTTTTGCGACGTCTTCGGAATCGCGAATCTTTATGTCGGCGTCTGCCTGGATCTTGGCAGTCTCATCTTGTGCGGCGGCCCGTGCGATAATCTTCTGCGCCGCGGCTTGTGCCTCAGCCCGCGTCCGCTCTACGATTTTCTGAGCATCGCGCTCAGCCTGTACCGGGAGGTGCGCAGCTTCCTGCTTTGCCGAGTCCAGGAGCTGCTGCGCTTGCTTCTCGATCTGCATCACTTGTTCAATACGTTTCTCATTCATGCGCACCTGCCTCGGTCCGACCGGATTTGAGCGGCGCAATTGTACGGGAAAAGCACTGGACAATCAAGGTCTACAAGGTGTGATTTACCCGCCATTGTGCTCAAATTCGCAACTATGGGCCCTCCCGCCGGGACTGTGCGGAAGCCGAATCTCTTTCCTCATCGCGTTATGACGCCCACACCTGACCTTGAACAAAGAAAAAGAGCCTTGGAGTCTGTCCAAGGCCCTTGTTCGACTTCACAACTAACTTACTTGAGGCTCTGACGCAGGTCCTCGAGTTTTGCGGCCACCGAGCCGTCCAAGACTTTCTCACCCACCTTGATAACTAGGCCGCCCAGGATTGCCGGGTCGACTCGGAAGGTCACGGCATGCGCACTGACCTTGGCCAGCAGGTGCTTCTTGACCGCCTCCTGCTCGTCGGCGCTCAGCGGCAAGGCGCTGGTTACCTCGGCCGACTCGCCCGTCAGCCTCGAATCCTCGAGGACCACGACCTTGCCGGACCTGACGCCGGAGAAAAATTCGTCGATCAGGGCGTGCTGTCGTTTCTCATCAAGCGTCTGGCCGATAAGCTTCTGGGTAGCAGCGATGGCCAGCCCTGCCACCTGTCCGCGCAGGTCGCCGAGGATTCGCTTGTGCTCCTGCTGCGCCTCCGCCAGGATCGTCTCACGGGCGGCATCAGCCTCTGCCTCGGCCGCGGCTTTTGCATCCCGGCCGGCGCCCTGGGCCCGTTCGGTGGCCTCGCGTACGACTTTGCTGGCCTCGGCGTGAGCCTCTGCCAGTATGCGAGCGGCCTCCTTCTCTGCATTGGCACGTGCGTCGGCTGCGACGCGCGCATCCTCCAGGCTCTGGGCTATCTTCTTTTTCCGCGTTTCGAGCATGTTGATAAGGGGTTTGTACGCCCAGGCCTCAAGTGCCAGGAAGACGATCACGAAGGCCAGGATCTGGATGACCAGGAATCCCAGATTAATACCAAGTGCTTCCAATGTTGCCTCCCACTAGATCGTGCTAGAAGATCTTCAAGAGCAGAAGGAACGAGACCGCCAGGCAATAGATGGCAATGGCCTCGGAGAATGCGATCCCCAGGATCATGTTCGTCAAGAGGTTGCCGTAGGTGTCGGGATTGCGAGCCATGCCGGTCAGTGCTCCCTGAACGCTCAAGCCGATGCCGACGCCGGCGCCAGCCGCACCGATCATGGCCAATCCTGCACCGATGTAGCGTCCCGCTAATACAATGGCTTCTTCCATATGATTCAAGGCCTCCTTGGGATTGAACCCAACCTATATTTCTCGAGCTCCCGCTGGAGCTGTTTCGTGCTCTTCATCACCGCCATGACCGCGCGTGGCCATGGACATGAACACCATCGTCAGCATACCAAAGACAAACGCCTGAATGATCCCGATAAAGAACTCGAACATGTAGAGCATCGATGGCACGATCGTGATCAGCCCAAGCAGGGAAGCCACGACGGCGACCAGGATGATTCCGGCGAACATGTTGAAGAATAGACGGAAGGCAAATGAAAGGATCTTGGCGAACTCTGAGATCAGCTCCAGGAGACCGACCAGGACATCCATCGCCCCAAAGAAGGGTACCTTGAATAAGTTACGCACGTTGAGGAATTTGGAGAAGTAGCTCAATCCCTGAGCGCGAACACCGACGACCTGAGTCATGACAACCGAAATGATGGCCAGCGCGACGGTGAAGTTCAGGTCCAGCGAGATCCCGCGGACGAATGGGATCAGGGCGAATCCATTAGCAACTTCACTGGGGAGAATATTGGCAAACGGGCCCATTTGCTGGATCGGATGCCCAGGGCTTGCCGCCTTCAGCAGCCCGATCGAACTCGAAACCGGGAACGAGCTTGAGCAGGTTCGCCAAAAGGACATAGGTCATGATCGTGGCAAACCAAGGGAAGATCAGGGGAGCCCATTTCGAACCCGCGGCGCTTTCCGTCAGGTTGAAGATGAGCTCGAAGTAGGCCTCCATCAGGTTGCCCAAACCCTGTGGCACGAGGTTGGTCTGCCTGCTCTTGACGAACGAACGGTGAGTGAGGTACGCCAGGATGACCAACACGATCACCGTGAAGGCCAGCGTCGGCAGGGTATTCACGAAGTACACCGGCCCGAACGGTTGCGGCAGTACAAACAACGGCTGTTCGCTAAGCTTTTCGGCCGCGATCGTGATATCCGGGCGCGCCGCGGGTACGCCCGCGATTCCCAGGCCAGCAAATCCTCCGCCCAATGCACAGCCCAGGATCATCAGCACCAGAACGACCCAGCGTCGCCAGGGTCTACGTTTTTGTGCTTCCAAGTAACCCTCCACTCAAGGCGTCTTGCCCTGTTCTCTTTGTTCTTGCGCCTGCATCTTCGCCAGAGTTCTTCTCGCCAGGAAAAGCATCAGGATGACCGAAAGGGGCACGCCGGCAAACAACAACACCAACGTTATGATCGGTCGGCTCTGGAAGATACTGTCCAACCACAGGCCGAGGGCCGCCGAGACGACGATCACCCCCAGCGTGACGCAGCCGACCTGCCCGATGAGCACGATCAGCAGAGTTCGGAGGCCCTCACTGCGTCTCTGATCCATTTGTGCCGTCTCGCACGATTATAACAAACCGGACAAAGTAATGTCAATTCGTGGACATCGGGCGCCCAAGCCGTCGAAGCTAGAACAAATTCGCCGCCGCGGCACTGGCGTACCCAAACCACGGAGTAAAGACCGTGCCGACAAGAATGATTCCGACCGCGAGTACGGCCAAAGCCAACACATACGCCCGGGTTACCTCAATCGGGTGATCCTGCTCGGCCTCACCCTCCATCCGATATAGATAGACATACTTGATGACGTTCAAGTAGTAGTAAACGCCTATGACCGAGTTCAGTATGCCAAGCACAACCAGCCACACATATCCCGCTTCGATGCCCGCCGCAAACACCAAGACTTTTGCCACGAATTCCGCCGAAGGGCGGCATCCCCGCCAGCGACAGGAAGGCGGCTAGCATGATCAGCGCCAACCAAGGTGAACGACGGCTGAGGCCGCGGTACGCATCATAGTCGTCTGATCCGGTGACACGACCCACGGCCATCGCGATCCCAAAAGCTGCCAGGTTCGTCAGGACGTAAGCCAGCATGTAGTACGCCACACTGGCGACTCCCAGCTTGGAGACCGCCACAATCCCGATCATGACGTAGCCAGCGTGCGCGATGGAAGAGTAGGCCAGCAGGCGCTTGATGTTCTTCTGCGGCAACGCCAGGAGATTCCCAACCGTCATTGTGACGGCGGATAGCATGGCGAGAAGCAACGTCCAATTCACCACCACGCCGGAGAACGCGATCAGGAAGAGCCGCGCCAGGACTGCGAAACCTGCCGCCTTCGAGGCCGTGGACAAGAAGCCCGCTACCGGCGTCGGCGAGCCTTCGTACACATCCGGCGCCCAGAAGTGGAACGGGACAATGGAGACTTTGAAGCCGATCCCCACAATAATCAGGAAGATCACGCCTATCAGCGCCCCGAGAGGAACCTGCGCGTCCTGCACGGCGGCCGCCAAGGCATAGATGTTGGTGGTCCCGGCGAACCCGAAGAGCAGGCTGAGCCCGTAGAGCATGACGGCCGACGTCATCGCACCGTAGAGAAGATACTTGAAGCCTGACTCCGTTGATCGGTCATCCGTTAGCATGAATCCGGCAAGGACATACAGGGGAATGGAGGTGGTCTCGATCGCCAGGTAGAGCATAATCAAGTCGGCGGCGGAGGCCATCAGGCACATTCCGATCGTCGACGCCAGCATCAGCACGTAGGCCTCACCGCGTCGACCGACCTTCTCATGATCCATCAGGAGAAGGGCCGTGATACATGCGGCAAAGATGAAAAGCATCTCGAAGAAGAAGGCCAGCCAGTCGAAGCGTATCGTGCCGCCCAGGGTCGTGACCGGTCCGTCGGGTCGCCCCAGGAGCAGGCTCATAAGCAAGGCAATCAGAAGCCCCGCGGCTGTAACCCAGCCCAGATCCCGGCGGCGTTCCTCTTTCCAGAAGGGCTCAAGCGTAAGTACGAGAACAGTCAGGACGAGCAAGAGCGTCTCAGGCAGAATGGATTGAAATGTCGGTGATAGGAGCATCTAGGCAGCCCCCAGCAGGTGCAGGATGTTATTGACCCCGGTTTGGACAACCGGCACCATGAAGGCCGGGTATATGCCGATGCCGACCATGAAAACGCATAAGGTCGCGATCGCAAGATTGTCCCGCTTGGTCACGGGGCCTACATGGCCGACAAACTTTTCAGGCATCTGGCCAAAGAAAACCCGGCGCACAACCAGCATCACGTAGGCGGCGGTGATGATGATCGATATGGAGGCGATCACAGCCACCAACCACTGCGTGTTCCAGACTCCCAGGAAGATCGGGAATTCGGCGATGAAGCCGGAAAAACCCGGCATCCCCATTGAGACGAGGCTGCCAATGATGAATCCGATGGCCGGCCACGGCATGATCCGCGCCAAGCCGCCGAGCTCGGGGATGTTGCGGGTGTGGGCCCGATCATAGACCATTCCCACAACTGCAAAGAAGAGAGCCGTCATGACGCCGTGCGAGAACATTTGGATGCCGGCGCCCATCAGTCCCCTCTGGTTCAGCGTGGAGATTCCCAACATCACCAGACCCATGTGCGAGACCGATGAAAAGCCAATGACATACTTGAAGTCAGTCTGCACAAAGGCGATGAAGGCTCCATACACGACACCGATGGCTGCGAATAGCATGATCAGCCAGGACCACTGCTTGGCTCCCTCAGGCAGCAGCATGATCCCAACCCGCAGGGCAGCGAAAGCGCCCAGTTTCATCAGCACACCTGCGTGAAACATCGAAACCGCCGTTGGCGCGGCAACGTGGCCATCCGGGGACCAGTTGTGGAACGGCCAGATGCCCCCCAACACGGCGAACCCAAAGAAGACCGGCAGGAACCAGATCTGCTGGAATGCGGTCGAGAATCCGGCATGCTCCAGCTCAAGCATGTTGAAAGTATAGTGACCGGTCGCCTGCCCGGCGGTGAAGTACATCGCCAGGGCGCCGACCAATGAAACCACGGAGCCAATGAAGAGGTACAGCGTGAGCTTCATCGCCGCGTACTCGCGGGTGACCACCCAGCCCCAGATCGAGATAAGCAGGTACATGGGGAACACGGCGATCTCATAGAAGAAGAACAGCATGAAGAGATCGAGGGAACTGAAGACTCCGAAGACGCCGCTCGCCAGCAGGAACAGGAAGGCAAAGAACTCACGCGGGCGGTCCTGAATGCCGGCAGATACGTGTTCGTTTTCCTCGCCCCACGAGATGAGCACGCCCGTGAACATCACCACACCGGTGAGCAGGACAAGCGGCGCGCTGATCCCGTCCACGCCGAAGTGCAGGCTGATGCCCAGTGCGGGCAGCCAGCTGTAGTTTTCCATGAACTGATAGCCGGTCATGTGTTGCAGCAGATACTGGAGGTAGACCCACAGGGACAATGCCAGATCCAGCGATGCCGCAGCCAAGGCCACCGACCGCACGAGATCCTTCTTCTGGGACGGCAGCATCAGCATGATGAGCGCTGCCGCGGATGGTGTGAAGACAATGATGCTCAAGAACGGAAACGACATGCATCACCTCTCAGAAGAGCCGGATCACAGCCTTATTGATGACATCGAGGATCCAGGCCGGCCACACTCCGATCGCGAGCATCAGCGCCATAAGCGGTGCGATGACGATCGTCTCCCGGGTACTGATCTCGGCGAGCTTGTGCTCACCGTGGGCCCAGTTTTGGTTGAGGGGACCGTGCAGGACCTTCTTGACGCTCTTCAGAATGTAGGCGCCCGTAAACAACAGTCCCAGCATGGAAATGGCCGTGTAGGGCGTCAGCAGTGGGAAGGTGCCCCGAACCACAAGGAACTCAGAGACGAACCCATTCAATCCCGGCAGGCCGAGGGAAGCCATGGATGTGAAAATCAGGATGCCGCCATAGATGGGAACGAGCGGATAGAGGCCGCCAAAGTCCTGGAGGTTGCGAGTGTGCGTGCGTTCATAGATGACGCCGACGAGGAAGAACATGCCGGCCGCAGACAGGCCGTGATTGAACATTTGCAGGATGGCGCCATTAACCGCAATCTGGGCGTCTGCGGTTCCATGGGCAAGGGCGGCAGCTGCGATGCCCAGCACCACGAAGCCCATGTGATTCACCGACGAGTACGCCACCAGGCGTTTGAAGTCCGTTTGTCCGTATGATCCAAAGGCACCGAACACGATGGCCGCGGTGGCCAGCAGCGCCAATGCGAATGCGAAATGCTTTGCCTCATCCGGGTATAGGGGCAGGACGAGCCGGAGGAACCCGTAGGCCCCGAGTTTGAGAAGGACTCCGGCCAGGATCATCGAGCCAGCAGTGGGCGCCTCCGTGTGAGCATCCGGCAACCAGGTGTGGAATGGCCAGATGGGCACCTTGACCGAGAAGGCAATAACAAACCCCCAGAACACCACGGCCTTGACGGTTTCCACGGGAAAGCCAAGCAGCAGGCCCTGGACAGTATTCCACCTCGCGGTGATCGTCGCGAGGTCAAACGTGCCAAACAGCGTGCCCAGGAGCTGAATTCCGAGCAACAAGCCGAGCGAGCCGCCCATGGTGTAGATCATGAACTTCAGGGAAGCGTAGTCCTTGTTGGCACTGCCCCACTGGTTGATCAAGAAGTACATCGGGACGAGCCCGATCTCCCAGAAGACGAAGAAGAGCAGCAGGTCGAGCGCGAGGAACACACCGAGCATCCCGGTCTCGAGGAAGAGGAACAGCATCATATAGGGCTTGACCCGGTCCACCACGCTGAACGAGGCAAGTATTGCCAGAGGCGTGAGCAGTGTGGTCAGCAGCACCATGGTCAGTGACAGTCCGTCCACGCCGAGGTGAAGCGTCGAGCCGATGGCCGCGTACCAGGAGTATTGCTCCTGGAACTGGAAGCCGCTCAGGCCCGAGTTGAATTGGAGCCAGAGGTAGATGGAGAGACCGAACGGGATCAGGCTGGCCAGAAGTGCGAACCACCGCAGCAGTTTCAGCGCGTCCTTCGGCAGGAATAGCAGTATGACCGCGGCCACCGAAGGCAGGAACAGGATCAAACTGAGAAGATGACTGTCGACAAATCCCATCATGAGCTCCACGTTGCTCCAGCCATCACCGGATGGCCGGCGAGGCCTGGCAGATTGTTCCTAGACCCTCATCAAGAAGTAATACGCAACGCCCACCAGCGCCAACAGGACGATCAGCGAAATCAACATGTATTGCTGAATTCGGCCGGTTTGAATTGGTCGGAGGTTGCGCCCCGTCACCTGGACAACATTTGCGGTCCCATCACCGAAGAAACCGTTGATGACCGGCTTATCGATCACATTCCGCAGTGTTGAGCCGATCCCAGCCGTGGCCCTGCCAAACAGGTGCAGGGTGCCGTCGATCAAGCCCTTGTCCATCCACTGATACACGAATGTCTCGGCGAACCAAGCTGAGGGTCGCACGAAGGCGAAATCGTAGATCTCATCGACGTACCACTTGCGTTTGAGGACGGGGATCTGCAATGCGTCCTCTTTGGCAGTCCGGACGTTGCGGTAAACCAGCCAGCCTACCAACAGTCCGCCCAGAGCAACCGCCAGTGAGACCAGGAGAGGAGTCACATTGAAGGGAGCTGCCTCGGGCGGCGTCGCCAGAGTGCTGCCCACAAATTCGTGGAACCAATTCGGGAGAAGGCCGCCTATGACGGGGAAATGCTCCGGGATCCCTACCCATCCAAAACTGACGGCGAACACGGCCAGGATGATGAGCGGGGCTGTCATGGTCCAGACCGTCTCCTGCGCATGAGATGCCGCAGGGCTGCGCGGCTCACCCAAGAAGGTCAGTGTGATCTGGCGCATGGTGTAGAAGGCGGTGAGGAAGGCCGCCACGCTCAGGGTAATGAATACGGCGGTGTGCCCACCGAATGTGCTTGCAAGAATCTCATCCTTGGACCAGAAACCGGCGGTCAGGACCGGGAAACCCGAGAGGGCAAACCCGCCGATCAAGAAGGTCCAGAAAGTAATCGGCATTTTGCGCCGCAGGCCCCCCATATTGAACATGTCCTGAGCATCCACACGCTCACCCGTATGCAGGGCGCCATGCTCCATTCCATGGATGACGGAACCGGAGCCGAGAAACAGCAACGCCTTGAAGAAGGCGTGCGTGACCAGGTGGAAGGCCGCCGCCACGTATGCACCCGATCCAAGGGCGGCAATCATGTAGCCGAGCTGCGAGATAGTCGAATAGGCCAGGACGCGTTTGATGTCGTTCTGGGCCACGGCGATCGTGGCCGCGAACAACGCGGTGAACGCACCGATGAAGGCGACGAAGGTCATCGTCCTCGGGTCGAGGCTCAGCAGCGGGAACATGCGGATGACCATGTAGACGCCCGCCGACACCATCGTGGCGGCATGGATCATCGCGCTGACGGGGGTCGGGCCTTCCATCGCGTCAGGAAGCCACACATGCAGCGGGAATTGCGCCGACTTGCCGATCGTGCCAATAAAAAGCAGCAACCCCATCAGGCCGCCGGCCGAGAGGCCGAGGATCGGAGTGGGAACTACGGCGAGAGTATGCAGCACCTGCGGTTGGAAAATATCCTTGAAAGAGAGCGAGCCGGTGGCGCTGTATAGGAACGCAATGCCAAGCAGCATGAAGACATCGCCCACGCGGGTCGTCATGAAGGCCTTAACCGCGGCATCCCGGGCCGACGGTCTTGCGTACCAGAAGCCGATCAGCAGATAGGAGCAAAGGCCCATGATCTCCCATCCGACAAACAGCGTGAGCAGATTGTCCGACACAACCAGGGTCAGCATGCCGAAGGCAAAGAGACTGATGAATGCAAAGAACCGCGAATACATCGGTTCGATGGAGGGAACCAGATGTTTGTGCCCAGGCTCCTCGACCGTCGCGCCCTCCGGGGGCAGGCCGGCCTGATCATGATCACCCTCGGGCTGGCCAAAGTTGTGATAACCGACGCTGTAGAGGAAGATCATCAGCACGGTCCACGCAACGAAAAAGAGCACGATAGCTCCAAGCGGATCGACCAGGACACCCACCCTCAGCCATGTGTCCGCCGTCGGGATCCAGTTGATGGAGGAGGCAAAGGGCTCTTTCCCAAGTTCGGTCGCGCCGATCGCCCGCAGGAAGACCAGCATTGCGCCGGCCCACGCCAGGAACGCCGCACCGATCGCGATCGCGTGGCTGACCGCCTTGTTACGATTCGTCAAGAGGACGATGAGGAAGAATGCCAGGATGGGAGGAAGTGGAATAAGCCAGATAAGTGTTTCGGTCGTCACAAAGCCTCCAAAGACGGATCTCGGCGTTCGAGATCTTCCCCGCGGGACGGTCGCCATCTCCGACTGTTATGAGTTCGAGAGAAGCTACGCAGTTCTCACCATTTCATCATGTCGATATTCTCGGCGATCACGGTGTTGCGCTGCCGATACACAGAGATGACCAGCGCCAGGCCGACCGCAACCTCGGCCGCGGCCACGGCGAAGACGATGATGGCGAACACCTGCCCAGCCATCCGGGTGACGTCCCCATATCGCCAGAAGGAGACCAGATTGATGTTGACGGAATTCAACATCAATTCCACGCCCAGCAGTATGGCAACAGCATTCTTCCGCGAAAGCACACCGAAGAGCCCGATGCTGAACAATCCGGCCGAGAGGATGAGCCACCAGGAGAGCGGTACCATTCAGACTCCTACTTCCGTGAAGAGGCCACGTACACGGCGCCGACCAATGCAGCCAACAACAAAACTGACGCCACCTCGAACGGCAGCACAAAGGCACTCGGCGATATCAGGGCGTTGCCCAGTTGGCCAACGGCATCAAAACCTGCCGGCATGTCCGTGGCAGGCTTCCAGAAGCCAGTCCAACTCTGCACAAGCACGAACAACCCGCCAAACGTGATCAAGGCCACAATGGCACTCAGCCACCAGCTCGAATTAAGCTGAGGACCTCGATCCAGCATGTCTTTGCGGGTCAACATGACCGCAAAGATGAAGAGGATGGCGATCGCCCCGATGTAGATCACGACCTGTACAACAGCGAGGAATCCCGCGTTCAAGTACGCATACACGACTGCCACGCCGAACAAGGTCACAATCAACCAGAGAGCCGCGTGGACCATATTCCTGCTTGTGACCACCATTAGACCAGAGCCCAGGATGACCACCGCCAGAATCAGGAAGATGATTTGTGACAGGTCCATGCTGCTCTCCTACCGATTGGCAGGGGCCGGGGTCGCCGGTCCCTCTACTCGGGCCCTTTCCCTCTGGCTAGATCCTCGCAGTATCTGGACGACGATCAAACCCAGCACTACATTGCTGAGAAGCAGGCCCCCCGCATACACGAGGGTGGACGACTCCCGCAGCCAGGCATGCACCAACGCGGTCACCATCAGAATAGTGAATGCCAGGGGGGTGAGGAACTTCCAATTGAAGGCCAGCATGTGGTCAATGCGGATGCGCATGACGGTGTAGCGGACCCACATGATCACCCAGTACCCGAAGAGCGCCTTCCCCATCAGGATCGCAGCCGCCACGATCGGGCCCAGCTGCTCCAAACCGAAGAACCGGTACCCGCCAAAAAACAGGATCGCCCAGAAGCCGCCGAAGGTGAACGCATGCAGAAGCTCGCCCGCATAAAACAGGCCGAACTTCATGCCGGTATATTCGATGTGGAAGCCGGCCACAATCTCGGACTCGGCTTCGTTCATATCGAACGGCGCCCGGCCGAGCTCGGCGATCGCAGCGATCATGAAGATGATCGCTGCCAGGGGCGCGAGCACGATATACCAGACCTTCTGCGCCTGGATGATCGCGTTCATTCCCATGGAACCCGCCAGGATGGTGGGAACTAGTAGCGTGGCAATCATCGGTACTTCAAAGGAGACCAGGACGGCCACCTGACGGAAGGCACCGATCAAGGCGTACTTGTTGTTCGATGCCCAGCCGGCCATGATGATGGATAGGGTCCCGATGGCGCCGGCCGCGACGATGTAGAGTGCTCCCACGTTGAGATCCACACCCAAGATCACCGGAGCGAGGGGAATGATCGCCCACAGCAGCAGCACGGACATCAACGACATGATCGGCGCCAGGTTGTAGATAACTCGATCCGCGCCGTCCGGAGTAATGTCCTCTTTGATAAGCAGCTTTATGATGTCGGCCAGAGGTTGAATCATCCCGAACGGCCCGACACGGTTCGGTCCCAGCCGATCCTGAAAGCGGGCGACAACTTTCTCTCCACCCAGACCAGGCCAATGTCGATCACCATCATAATGGAAACGAGCACAACGACGCCGACGAGCTGGATGAGGAGAGAGGCCAACCACGAAGGCGCACCCAAACTCGTAAGCCAGCCGTTCAAGAACTGGGAGATGAGTCCCCACCGGATCGTTCCAGAGATTCATTGAGTCTCCGATACACAAACAAAAGGCTGGAGTTGCCCAGCCTTTCAGCTTCTCAGATCAGAATTGGGATCAGGCCCACTCCAGCATGCCCTTGCGCCAGGCATAAACGAGCCCGGCGATGAGTATCAGGATGAACAGGATGCCTTCGAAGACGGCGAAGACCGACAGCCGACCAAGCGACACGGCCCACGGAAAGAGAAAGACTGTCTCAACGTCAAAAACGAGGAAGACGAGGGCGAATATGTAATACTGGGCCTTGAACTGCACCCAGTTCACGCCTACCGTCTCCATACCGCACTCATACGTGCTCTCTTTGATTGGATTCGGTTTCTTCGGTGAGATTATCCACGAAATCACGATCGCCGCAGCGGGAACGACTGCACCCACCACAAGGAAGAGGCCAACATACAACCAGTCGTTTTGCATGCACACTCCGCCTAGAAAAGAATCGCCCGCGCCGGAATCCGGCGCGGGCGCTATTGTACCATGAAGGACTAAGTGCCATCGCGCTTTTGGGACGTCAATTCCGGTGATTTTCGTCATACATTTGTTCATACGAATATACTCATTCAAGCCCGCCTGCGAATTCGATTCCACAGCCACTTGAACACGTCGTCCGCGAAGGGAAAGCCGAGCACGCCTCCACCCACCGCGCCGAGTCCACCCGCGATCCGAGCTGCGTCCCCACCGAATCCGAAGAGAGTCGTGGCCTGGATCTGAACGGGTTGAGCCGAGATCGCCTTGCGGCTCTGCGCTCCCGTCGCCTTGTCCGTGAAGATCAGGAAGAGCCAGGCTGTGCCACGGTAGGTGCCCGCCTCGGTCGGATGGACGCTCCACCGGAAGGTCACGGATTCTCCGGGCAGGAGTGGCTCGCTGACGGGAGCCTCGGGCTCAAAGTCCACTCCAGCGAGATCCAGATCGGCCTCGGCTACGACATTGTGCGTTTCATAAAGATTGGGGAGCTGCACGACGCCGCCGGTGACTTGATTCCCTTGAACCTCCGCCGTCGGTGCGGCACCACCAAGCGTGTCAACCTCCAAAGTCATCCGGATGACATCGGAGTCACCCGCACGGATCCTCGCTGGATACTCCAATGTCAAGCGCCGCGATTCCGGAATCGCAGGCGGCGGTGCGGGTAGTATGGGGACGACCGGTGGCTGTGCCGCCTGGGTCGCCCCCGGCAGCAACTCGAATTCGGTCGAGGCTGTCGGCGTCAAGGTCGAGCCGAGTCCCGAGCCGGATGGCACATTCAAGACAAGCGTGGGGGTTGATAGAAGGGCGCCAGCAGGCGGCGCCGCACCCAGCCCGCAGGCCCAACCCGCCATCATCAATGCGGCGCCGGCTGCGACCCGAACAACTACACGGCGAGAAAGCATGCGCGCCTCAACTGAGCTCCGCGACCCCCGGGATAAACGACGAAGGGGTCGGAAGCGTCATCTCAGAAGGTGATAGCCGCAGGATCCGTTGCTCGCGGATGACCGGCCACATCCCCCAGGCCAGGACTACCAGCGACAGCAGTACCAACAGCAAGGCTAGGGCTAGACGGAGCTTACGCATTCCACAATTGTGTTTCAGCTGGTTCGGATGCAGATCAGCTCGCGATCGAGGCGGCTCTCAACTTCTGCCTTACGATTGCGGATCGGAAGATGCGGTCAAAGAATCCGCGGTAACCGTCTTTGTCATATAGGATCATGTAGTCGGCCGGACCGTACTCTTCGGGCCGGTACAGGATGCCGGCATTAGCATTCATTTCCAGAACGTAGAGGCTGCCGTCCCCCCGCATGCGGATGTCGCACCGACCGTAGCCCGTTCCTCCGAGAGCAAGGTAAAGCTTGCGACCCGCAAGCTGGAGCCTTTGCGCCAGTGTTACGTCCTCCACTCTCCGGAAGTCAAATGGCAGGGAGAAATCCCACTTCACATCCGTGTGCCAGAAGTCTTCATTAGGCGGGAAGATCAGTTCCGTGGGCGGATATACAAACGGATCTTTCAGGTCATCGGGGTTGTCCACGACGAAAACGTTGAATTCGGGGCCTACGATGAACTCCTCCACTCGGGCGCTGCCATGTTCTAGAACGATCCGCTTGAATTGAGCGTGGAGTTGCTCCGAATTCTCGACGCGCGAGTCACGCGTCATGCTTATGCTGCCGTAGCTCTGAGGATGTTTGACCATCAACGGGTACTTCAGTGAGCTGGCCAATGCATCCAAGTCCTCTTCATTTTCGATCCGATACCCCTTGGCAAAACCCACCCCATTTGCTTCGGCCACGGCCTGCATTTGCTCGCGGGTGGGATCATAGAACAGGCTGTCGGAGCCGGTGAAGGGCAGATTGAGTTCTTCGAGCACCTGCACCACATCGAGGCCTGGATAGTCTTCATAGACCGAGCCGTCGCAGAGATTGAAATAGACATCGTATCGATTCTGCGCCGCGATAGCCATGATCTTTTCACGAACCGGACGGGAGAGTGTGATCATCTCCCATTCGCAGGGATAATGGGCCAGAAATTCCGCCGGCGAAAAATCCCCGACATCTTCATCATACAGAACGCAGACACGCATGGACGGCCTCCATTTCGAAGCACAGTATCACAAACGGGCTCGAAATTCAACCCTTGGTGGCCGCCAGATTCGGGAAGCGGGGTGCGGTCCGACATGAATGAATCGTGTAGAATGAAGATGCCAAGGAACGGACGAGCAACGAGAATTCAGGTGTGCCATGCACTATCCCCCAGAACCATTCCGCATCAAGGTGACAGAAACCATCCGGCTGATACCGCCGGCTGAAAGACGAGCCGCGATCGAAGCGGCGGGCTACAACCTGTTCGCCCTGAAAGCCGAAGACATCTTCATTGACCTGCTGACCGACTCAGGCACCGGCGCGATGAGTTAGGAGCAATGGGCGGCCATCATGCGGGGCGATGAGTCGTACGCCGGGCGCGCGCTCGTACCACCGGCTGAAAGCCGCCGTGGAGGACATTTTCGGATTCAAGTACTTCGTCCCGGCGCACCAGGGACGGGCGGCCGAGAACATCCTGAGCGCGGCACTAGTCAAGCCCGGACAATTCGTCCCCTCAAACATGCACTTCGATACCACCGATGCCAACATCCGCGCCCGCGGCGGGCGCCCGACCAATCTGGTCATCGACGAGGCCTTCGATCCGGCGAATCCCCATCCCTTCAAGGGCAACATGGACATCGCCAAGCTAAAGGCCTTCATTGAAAAATCGGGCCCAAGAACATCCCGTTCGGGATGGTGACAGTCACCAACAATGCGGGAGGCGGTCAGCCGGTTTCGATGGAAAATCTCAAGGCGATCGCCCAGACGTATCGAGCGTACGACATTCCTTTCTTCATTGATGCTGCCCGCTACGCCGAGAACTCCTACTTCATCAAGCTCAGCGAGAAAGGCTACGAAAACAAGGCTGTCATCGACATCGCCCGGGAGATGTTCAGCCTGGCTGACGGCATGACGATGTCGGCCAAGAAGGACGCCATCGTCAACATCGGCGGCTTGTTGTGCATGAACGACGACAAGCTCTTCGAGAATGTCAAGAACGAATTGATCCTGCGCGAGGGCTTCCCAACCTACGGCGGACTCGCCGGACGCGACCTGGACGCCATGGCGGTGGGCCTCTACGAAGGCCTCGACGAAGCATACCTGGCCTATCGCCTCGCGCAGACCGCCTACCTTGCGGCCGCCTCAACGAGGCGGGCATTGCCACGATCCAGCCCACGGGCGGCCACGCCGTCTACCTGGACGTGTCGCAGCTGCTCCCCCACATCCCGCAGCGCGAGTTTCCCGGGCAGGCGCTCGCGGTCGAACTCTACCTGGAAGGCGCCATCCGTGGCGTCGAAATCGGCTCGGTCATGTTCGCATTTATCGATCCGGAGACGGGCAAGACCGTGTACCCCAAGCTGGAGCTGCTGCGCCTCGCCATCCCGCGCCGGACCTACACCCAAAGCTCACATGGACTACGTCGCTGACTGCCTGGCACGGATCAAGCTTCGGGCAGACAAGATGCGCGGCTATCGCTTCACCTACGCGCCTGAGCTGCTGAGGCACTTTACTGCCCGTTTCGAGCCACTCTAGGCGCCTGCCGGCCCCTTCCACCGGTATTGCTTGACAGCCAGTCCTCGCCCTCGGATACTCCACGCATGCGTGCTTGGCAAGACGCCCCTGATGTAGACGTCAGCCCGCTTGAGCAGCTTGATCTTCAGCCGATCATCGCGCGCGCCCTGGTGAGGCGGGGCATCTCCAGCCCGGATGCGGCGCGGGCTTTCCTAGATCCACACCACGTCGCTGTGACGTCTCCTTCTGAGCTTCCCGGGATGGACGCTGCCGTGGAACGTATCACGGCCGGCCTGGACCACCATGAGTTCCATCTGGATTTGGGGCGACTTCGATGTCGACGGCCAGACAGCCATCAGTGTCTTAGTACAAACTCTCGATTCCCTGGGTGCGCAGCCTGGCTACTACGTCCCCGTCCGCAGCCGGGAAAGCCATGGGGTGCACATCGAGAGCCTCGCCTCCGTTATCGACCGCGGCGCCCAGCTGGTCGTCACTTGCGACACCGGCATGGGCGCGCACGCGGCCGTGGATTACGCGCAGAGCCGCGGCGTCGATGTTGTGATCACGGATCACCACGAGCCAGCAAGCACGCTGCCCAAGGCAGTAGCAGTCGTCAATCCAAGATTGCTCGCGCCCGAACACGCACTGGCCAATCTTGCCGGTGTCGGCGTGGCCTATGAGCTCGCCAAAGCCTTGCTCGAAGCGCGGGGCGTTGATCCTGATTCCCTCCTTGACCTGGTGGCACTTGGACTGATCGCAGATGTGGCTCTGTTGAAAGGAGAAACGCGCTCGCTCGCGCAGCGGGGCATCGAGGCGCTGCGTTCCACGCCAAGGATTGGCCTCCAGGCTCTGGCGGAACTCTCGAAGACTGATCTGGCGGCGCTAACCGAAGAGACGATCGGATTTGAGCTCGCCCCCCGCCTAAACGCCGCGGGGCGGCTCAGCGACGCCAATCAGGCCGTCGAGCTCCTGCTTACCCAGGATCACATGCGCGCGAATGTGCTGGCCGCGCAGATCGAAGGCCTTAACATCCGACGGCGACTGCTCACTGAGCAGGTATATCGCGCGGCCGAAGAACAGCTGCGCACCGATCCTTCCCTCCTGACCCGCCCCATTCTGATCTTGATGCACCCGTCCTGGCCGGGTGGCGTGCTTGGGATCGTCGCCTCCAAGCTTGTCGAGCAGTATCAGAAACCGGCTCTCCTACTGTCTGCCGCGGACGCTTCCGTCGTCCGCGGCTCGGCGCGGTCCATTGAGGGCTTGGACATCACTGCAGCCATCGCGGCCAGCGAGAGCGACCTGCGGGGCTTCGGAGGTCACCCCATGGCCGCGGGCGTCTCACTCAGCGCCGATAATCTTCAAGGGTTCCAGCGCAACCTCGAGAAGACGGTTGAGAGGATGATCGCAGAAGCCCGGATTCCGGCGCAGATCCTCACAATCGACGAATGGTTGACCTTGGACCAGCTTTCCCTCGACCTAGCTGATCGGCTGGCCTCGTTGGCGCCGTTTGGTGCTGGGAACCCTCAGCTGGTTTTCGCCGCACGCGATCTGCACCTTGTCTCTGCGAGGCAGATCGGGAAAGACGGAAGTCACCACCGGATTGTCGTGGCCGATGACAACGCCAACACGCGGGAGGTGCTATGGTGGAACTCTGCCGCGGAAGCGTTGCCAAGCGCCAGGTTTGATCTTGCTTACACGATACGGGCGAATATTTCCAGTGGTGAGAGGCAACTGAGCGTCGAGTTCCGGGAATTGCGCCCCGTAGTGGAGGCCGCTGTGGAGGTGGTCGAGGCAAGGCCGGAGATTGTCGATCTCCGGCTCCAGCCGTCCTCCGACGCGCTTCCGGCGTCCTGCCTCATTTGGGCGGAGGGGACCGACAAGGCAAATGGCAACGATCGACTGCATTTGCGGGAAGCCGTGGCCTTCGCCATCTGGACGACGCCGCCATCGAGAGCGGACCTCCGATCAGCCCTCGAGATCGCAAGACCCGCGTAAGGTCTACCTCCTGGGGAGGGCGCCCGCCCCCGAACAGGTGGACACCTTTCTGAACAGGCTCGCCGGCATGGCAAAGTACGCACTCAACCAGCGCGAGGGCAAAGCGAGCGTCTCGGCCATGGCTGCCGCAACGGCAAACCGCGCGCTGACCGTGCGCCTAGGCCTCGAATGGCTTGCTGCTGGAGGACACTTGCGGATTGAAGGTGGCGAGGACGAAATTCAGCTGCTGCCAGGCAATGCGACGTCCGACAAGGAAGTTCAAGCAGAACTCCATGCGGGTGTCAAGAGCCTGCTCGAAGAAACGGCTGCGTATCGAGATCACTTCGCCCGCGCTACACCCAAATCGCTACTGGACCGTTGAGGCCCTGTACACGGACACGCCGCATTTACCCGTCTTCGGCGTAGAATACAAGCATCGCCCGCCGGCAATGCGAGCGGGCTCGCGAGGTGGCAAGCCATGGGTTTTCGGGAAATCCCGCACACGGCAGATCTGGCGCTCGAGTTGTGGGCGCCGAACTTGGTGGCGCTCTTCATTGAGGCGGCCCGAGGGTTCAATTTCGTGAGCGGAGCACAGCTCGGACCTGGCCCTCGTCTGAACCGGAATATCGATCTGGCGGCAATCGACTCGGAGGGCCTGCTCGTGGCGTTTCTTACAGAACTGGTCTATGCCCAGGAGCAGGACAATGTGGGATTTGATGAGCTCAGCCTGCAGATTGTTGACCATCGGCTCACTGGACAACTTAGCGGCGCCCGGCTTGTCTCGCTGGCGAAGCCGATCAAAGCGGCTACATATCACAATATCGAGATCAGGCGCACGGACCGCGGGTATGAAGTGGAGATCGTGTTTGATGTCTAGGTCGGTTGAGCCTGGGGCTCGAACCCGTATGGGAGCACAGATGCCGCGATGAACATCGCCGATCTCGACCAGGTCAGCACCTTTGAGTGGCGGATCCCGCAGACCTACAGGCAGGACATGCGGGCGCCTGTCCGCCTCTTTGCCACGCGCCAGATCCTTGACCAGATAATGAACGACAAGTCGCTGGATCAGGCCGTGAACGCGGCCACTCTGCCGGGTCTGGCTGGCCCAGTGATCGTCATGCCGGACATGCATCAGGGCTATGGCTTCCCAATCGGGGGCGTCGCCGCAACCGAGCTGCCGCACGGAGTGATCTCTCCGGGTGCGATCGGCTACGACATCAACTGCGGCGTTCGATTGCTGGCATCCACCATCGAGCTTGCCGCCGTTCGCGAGGAGTTGGGTGCACTCGCCAACCTGCTTAACCAGTATTGCCCCAGCGGAGTGGGCAAGTCCGGCGGCCTTTACCTGACGGTGCAGGAGCTGGATCGTGCCCTTCGCGACGGGTCAGATTGGGCGCTCAGGAAGGGATATGCTTCCGAGCGTGATCTTGAACGCACAGAAGAGGGAGGCCGCCTGGAGGGCGCGGAACCCGCTCGCGTGTCCGACCGTGCCAAGGCGCGAGGGCGCCCGCAGATGGGCTCGCTGGGCGCCGGTAACCACTTCATCGAGGTGGACGTCGTCGAGGAAATCTTCGATGAGGCGATCGCATCCGCATTCGGCTTGATTGCCGGCCGACTTGCGGTTCAAATCCACTGCGGCTCGCGAGGGCTCGGTCATCAGGTGTGCACGGATTTCGTCCAGCAATTCCAGTCTGCGGTCAGGAAGTACGGCATCCAGCTCCCGGACCGCGAATTGGTCTGTGCACCCATGGACTCGCCCGAGGGCCAGGCCTATCTCGGCGCGATGAGGGCCGCCGCCAATTTTGCGTTCGCCAACCGACAGGTGCTGGCCCAAGCCGCTCGCCGCGCCTTTGAGGAGGCGCTCCGCGGCAAGCGTCGCGATTGGCAGTTGTCGCAGGTCTACGATATCGCGCACAACATGGGCAAGATTGAGTTGCATGAGATCAACGGTAGGCAGATGCAAGTCTGTGTACACCGCAAGGGTGCTACGCGGGCCTTTGGGCCGGGATCACCTGGACTGCCGGCGGAGTATCGCTCCACGGGCCAGCCCGTGTTGGTGCCCGGCAGCATGGGCACGGCCTCCTGGGTCTTGGCAGGGACCGAAGAGAGCATGCGGCAGTCCCTTGGATCATCTTGCCACGGGGCGGGCCGCGTTTGGTCGCGCTCCAAGGCTAAAAGGGAGGTACGCGGGGATGCGTTGCTGCAGGCGTTGCAGCGTCGCGGAATCGAGATCCGCGCCGGCTCGATGCCGGGACTCGCCGAGGAGGCCCCGGAGGCCTACAAAGACGTCGACGCGGTCGTCGAAACGGTTGCGGCAGTTGGTATCGCCCGCAAAGTAGCGAGACTCCGCCCGGTTGTCGTGATCAAAGGCTGATAATGATCAGCCCGACGTGGAAGGGCTCTCCGCCGCGGGACGGCTCACCGGATGAACGCTTGCGTGGGTTAGGTCCAAGAGGGCGGCCACCGGCAGCTTTATGTTGAGCCCCCTCCGCCCGCCCGAGACGTGAATCTCTTCATGATCCTGGGCAGAGGCATCCAGTACGATCTGAAAACCCTTGTTGAGCAGGGCGAGCGGTGAAATGCCCCCGGCTTGGAGTTCCCGTCATGCCTTCGGCTTCACGTTCGGTCGGCAGGTAGACCTTCTTCTCTCCAATGGCCGCCGCCAGAAGCTTAAGGTCAAGTGTCCCTGTTCCCGGGATCAGCGCCAGAATTGGTCGTTTCGGCTTATCCCGCTTGACGACGATCGTTTTGAAAACAACGTCCGCCGGCACGCTCAACAACTCGGCGGTTTCGATAGCGCCGAGGTTCTCCGCCGGCAGTTCATAGGCGGCGTATTTGACACCCCGCGCATCGAGCAGGCGGGTCACATTGTTAGGGGTGATCATACGTATCGAGGTCGCTCGCGCTTCTCTCCACGAATCAGGCGCCAGGATCGTCTCCCAGGCAGTCAGACGTCCTCACGACAAATGAGATTGACTGGGTCATCACAGTAGGTCGCTTTCATGAAGACCAGGGAGAGTTGCGCGATAAGTTATACTCTGGTTGAACTAAGCGGAAAAGGGATATGGTGCTTGACTTTGGGGCTCCGCGGCGATGATATCAGGGCTTGAGCTGAGTTCTCGTCCACCCGGTTCGCGGGATCTCCGGCAGGCGCCGTTTGAACGCACGCAGACGAGAGCCGCGGCAATCCGAGCCGGGGAAGCCGAGTTGAAGTTGCGCTGCGGCCGGGCTGAAGGTTCCACGTTGATGCTCGTCAGATCCATTGAGCTAACCCGCCAGAGCTTTGCGCGATGGGTGACACATGCGCGCTGAGGGCATGCATCCCCAGAGCCGATCGGCGCTGGGCTACATACGGCAGCACGCGCACTGGATCTTGTTCTTCTCCATCCTAGCGATTGGCGTCTTCGCGCGAGCTTGGGAATTCGGCCGCGTGCCGCCGGGCCTCAACCCAGATGAGGCTTCTATTGCCGTCGAGGCCTACAGCTTGCTTCACTTCGGCGTGGATCGCAACGGGATGTCCTACCCAGTTCAGTTCATTGCCTGGGGCGACGGTCAGAGCGTACCCTATGCATACCTGATGATGCCGGGAATCGCCCTGGCCGGGCACCTGAGTCCGACGATCATCCGGCTGCCGATGCTGATAACCGGGATCATCTCCCTTCCATTGGTGTACCTGGTCGGGAAATGGACCGTGGATCGCGGCTTAGGGCTACTGGGCATGTTTTTCCTGGCGATAAGTCCCTGGCACATCTTGCTATCGCGCTGGGCGTTGGACGCAAACTTGTTGCCCTTCTCGTTCCTCGCCGGCTTCGCCTGCGTGCTGGCGGGCGCAAGGAGCGGCCGCTGGTTCATAGCGGCTTGCGCGATCTTCGGGTTGTCCCTTTATACCTACGCGACCGCCTACGCCGTGGTACCCGTCTTCATGGCCCTTACCCTGCTCGTGAACCGGCGCACGCGCGCCGTGGGTCGATTGCCTGTGATCCTCGGGCTTTCCGCCTTCGCCGTGATCGCAGCGCCGCTGGCTTTGTTCATCCTCGTAAATACGGCCCGTCTCAATACCATGAGCCTGGGGCCGATCACCATCCCACGTTATCCAGTGACGCCCCGCTACGAAACCCAAACGCTGATACGCACCTCGGACCAAAGCGAGACCTGGCTCACGAATTTAGCCACTGCCGGCGGACTCCTTTGGACGCAATCAGACGGCTTCGTCCAGAACACGGTCGAGCCGTATGGGTACTTCTATAAGATTACTTTCCCCCTGTCCCTGCTCGGCATTATCGTCCTTGCCAATCTTGTCAGGCAACACGCGCACGCGTGGGAAGCAGCGTTGCTGCTTTCGTGGATGGCCGCCTCCCTGACAATGGCCTTGTTCCTGCCCGTGAATACAAATCAATTCAACATCGTCTTTATACCACTTATCATTTGTATTGCACTGGGAGTTCTATTGGCTCAGTTCCCGCCTTCCCATGATTCTGCCTCTGAGCATATTCGCCCTTACAGTTGCCTTCATTGGATTCACCCTGGTGTATCACGGGCGTGCATATCGCGACGCTGCCAACACGGAATTCCGAGCTGGAATACTGCCGGCGCTCCAGTACGCATCGCAGACGAGCCGGGGACCAATTTGCGTGAGCGCGGCATCGGGGCAGTACATCTACATCCTGTATCTGGAACACGCTAATCCGACCAGCTACCTCAGCAGCATGAAGTACGATGACCCGCTTTCACGCGAGAGGAATGTTGTTTCTCTCGGACGCTACACTTTCGGCGTGGGAAATTGCACGGGCGGCTCCGCATGGACCTATGTGCTTTCCAACAGCGACAGCCTTCCGCGCCTGGGCAACCGGTATGACTATAAGTTCTTTGACAACTATGTTGTGTATTATGTCAAGCCGTAGGCTGAAGGGCAACCTGCTCGTCCAGCCCAATCGTGATGCAGATGGCCGATAACCGCCGGCGCCAGGCTGGAGCAGCCAGATCCGCATTCACGTCGTTGACGGCGGCGGCGTCGCACATCCCCTGGCTGTCGGTGGGCGTCGTCGTGCTCGGTTTAGCGCTCGCCCTGGCCCTGCGAAGTAGCTTATTGGATTTCAAGTCCGACGACTACTACGCCTCGCTCAAGCCCTGGTACAACACGATCCGCTCACAAGGTTTCGCAGCGTTTGGCACCTATTTCTCGACCTACAATCCACCGTATCTTTACCTGCTCTACTTGATCGCCCGCTTTCTCCCAGATGTCTCGACCGTTACGGCGGTGAAGCTGCCCGGCCTGGTGGCCGATTTTATTTGTGCACTCTTCGTCTATCTCATCGTCCGGCTCAGATTCCAGGGGCGGCGAGCGCTCCCCTTCGCCGCCGCGATGCTTGTCCTTTTTGCGCCGAGCGTTGTGTTGAACGCCGCCTTCTGGGGACAAGCCGACAGCATCTTCACCGCCGGCATGCTGGGGTGCGTCTATTTCCTGATGAAGCGCAGGTCCATTCCAGCGATGATTTTCTTTGAAGTCTAGCCTGGCGTTCAAACTCCAGGCTATCTTCCTGGCACCCGTCATCGTGGCCCTGTGCCTGCGGCGCGTTGTTTCCTGGCGATCGCTAGCGGCCGTCCCTGTGATTTTTTCCTGGCTATCGTACCTTCGTGGATCGCGGGTCGTTCGCTCGTGGATCTGCTGAACATATACCTGTATCAAGCGTCGCAATTCGAGTTCATCACGATGAACGCCGCCACCGCCTACACGTGGCTGCCGGGAACGAAACAAGTCTTCAATCTCTTCTATGTGCCAGGCGTTATCATGGGCGCCGCGGCCGGCTACGTGCTCTTCATTCTGGCCTACAAGGCGCCAGCCGGACTGTCAAACCCGCTGCTCCTGGAGCTCAGTCTGGCCGCCACGCTTGTGATCCCATTCTTCCTGCCGAAGATGCACGAACGATATTTCTACCCGGCCGACATTCTCTCCATCGCGGTTGCGTTCTACTATCCCGAACTGTTCTTTGTCCCGATTCTCGTCGGCGGCGTATCCTTCCTGTCGTACCAACCCTTCCTGTTTCAGACCGAGATCGTTCCTCTCCCCATCCTCTCGGGAGCCCTGCTGACGGGCATCGGATTGCTTATGTACCACGCGGCGCGCCAGCTCTTCTCCGAGTCATCGTGCAAGGATGCCGATGCTCTTTCAGTCTCGTCTGCAGGTGTCCCGGCACCTCCGACCGCCGAGGAGGCCCCGTCATGAAGGCCCGAGTGTGGTCGGGAGCCTCCGATGCTGCGATCGCCCTGTTGGGCGTCGGATTGGCTATTGTTCTGAGGCTCACACTTCTCGGCTTCAAGTCCGTCGATTATTTCAACTACACCAAGGTCTGGTACAACACTTTGAGAGATGGCGGCTTCTCGGCATTCTCGCAAAGCTTCTCGAATTACAACCTGCCGTATCTCTACCTGCTGTATTTGATCGCCAGATTCCTGCCGGCGGTCCCGGGGCTGGTCGCCACCAAGCTCCCCTCCATCGCGGCAGACTTTGTAATCGCGTACTTCGCCTTCCGGATCGTGCGTCTAGGTAGCGAGGGCAAGACGCTGCCATTTCTGGCCGCGTTGGGCTGCCTGTTCGCGCCCACCGTCGTCCTAAACAGCGCCTTCTGGGGTCAGGCCGACGCGTTGTACACCGCTGCGCTGGTCGCTAGTGTGTACTTCCTTCTCAAACGAGACAGCTTGCCGGCGATGCTCTGCTTCGGCATTGCGGTCGCGTTCAAAGCTCAGGCCCTGCTCCTTGCCCCAATGCTTCTCGCCCTGTTGTTGAGGCGGGAGATACCTTGGAAGCAGGCCCTACTGGTACCGCTCGTGATGATGGTCGCGCTGATACCAGCGTTGATTGCGGGGCGCCCGCTCTTGGACCTCTTGCTTATCTACCCATCGCAGGCGGCCCAATATGAGCAGCTATCGATGCACGCGCCCTCAGCGCTGGCTTGGTTCCCCTCCGGCGGCCAGTTCTACCCTTATTTCTACCCCGTCGGGCTGGTGCTAGGCATTGCCGCGGCCATCGTCATCTCGTTCGCAGTCTATCGAAGCCGGGTCAAGCTCTCGGGCGGCTTATTGATCGAAGTGGCGCTGCTCTGTGCGATGTGGCTGCCGTTCCTACTCCCCAAGATGCATGAGCGCTATTTCTACCCTGCAGACGTGCTCTCCATCATCCTTGCTTTTTTCATCCCCCAGTTATTCTTCATTCCGCTTGTGATGATCACCGTCTCTTTCTTTGCCTACCAGCCGACCATCTTCGGCGTCGAACCCATTCCGATCGGAATTCTTGCTCTAGCCGTATTCGCGCTCCTGACCGTCGTAACCAGACATGCCATCTTCCGGCTATTCCCCCGGGCTGACGCAGAGTAGGTTCTCAAGGCCGCAGTACAATAGAAGCCGTGAAGTCGGCGGCGGATTCCATCCCCCTCGAAAAGCTATTCGAAGAACTCCCACCCACCTACACGCTGGCGGACAAGGATCTGATCCAGCGCGCTATCCGCGTGGCAGAAGAGGCTCACCGCGGTCAGAACCGGATCTCGGGCGAGCCGTACATCAACCATTGCCTGGCGGTGGCTCAGATCCTGGCGGAGATGCGTGTACCGCCCGAGGTCATGGCAGCCGGACTTCTGCACGACACGGTGGAAGACACGGCCATGACGCTGGACGACATCCGCCGTGACTTTGGCGACGTCATGGCCTCGCTTGTTGACGGCGTGACGAAGCTTACCAACCTTCCGCGGGTCTCGCGCGACGACCAGCATGCGGAAACCGGCGAAGTCCGGAAATGGATCGCGGCCAGAGCCGGAGCGAGCGGGGCTGGGCCGACGCCCGGACATGGCCTCTGAAACGCTGCGCAAGACATTCCTGGCCATGGGCGACGATGTACGGGTCGTGTTGATCAAACTTGCCGACCGCCTGCACAATATGCGCACGCTGGGCCACATGCCTGAGGCAAAACGCAAGCGGATTGCGCAGCAAACCCTGGATATCTTTGCCCCGCTCGCCAACCGGCTCGGCATCTGGCAGATCAAGTGGGAACTCGAGGACCTCGCCTTTCGGTACGTCAACCCAGCCAAATACAAGGAAATCGCTGAACAGCTGGCCGAGCGACGGCCGGATCGTGAAGCTCAGATCCAGACCATCATCGAAAGTTGCAGTCAGCTCTTCGAAAAGAATGCATTCAAAGTGGAGATCAGCGGCCGGCCGAAACACATCTACTCGATCTACAGGAAGATGCAAGAGAAGGGCAAGGCCTTCGAGCTGGTGCGCGATGTGCGCGCCGTGCGCCTGATGGTACCGGATGTGGCCGCGTGCTACACCGCGCTCGGGCTGATCCACACGCACTGGCGGCCCATCCCGGGTGAGTTCGATGACTACATCGCGGCGCCCAAGGACAACTTCTATCAATCACTGCACACGGCCGTGATCTGGGACGACGGCAAGCCTCTTGAAGTCCAGATCCGCACGTCCGAAATGCACCAGAACGCCGAATATGGGATTGCCGCCCACTGGCGCTACAAGGAAGGGACGAAGCGCGACAAGATCGTACGAACAGCGCATCAACTGGCTTGCGCAACATGATGGAGTGGCGCTCAGATGTCCATGACGCCACCGAATTCGTTGAATTCGATGCGGTCGGACGTGTTCCAGGATCGCGTCTATGTCTTCACGCCCCGGGGTGACATCATTGACATGCCCGCCGGCTCCACCCCGATCGATTTCGCCTACCACGTCCACACCGATATCGGTCATCGCTGCCGCGGAGCGCGCATCAACGGCAAGCTCGTCCCCCTCTATCATGAGCTTAAGACGGGCGACCAGGTGGAGATCCTCACCGCAAAGCGCGGTGGGCCCAGCCGTGACTGGCTGAACTCCAACCTCGGTCTGGTCAAAACCCAGCGCGCCAAATCCAAGATCCGCCAGTGGTTCAAGAAGGAAGACTATCAGCAGAACCTCTCACAGGGACGCTTGCTTCTGGAACGTGAATTTCAGCGGCTGGGCATCTCCGACGTGAATTTTGAGGATACCGCCCGCCATCTCGGCTACAAAGTCCCGGACGACATGTTCGTCGACCTGGGCACCGGTGACTTGACCGTGAGCCAGGTCGTGCGCGAGTTCGCGGCCAATGAAAGCACCGCCGACTTGCTTAGAGCGCGCCCAGCGCTGAACCAAAGCCGACCGGCGCGGTCAACGTTGTGGGTCTGAAGGGCCTGCTGACAACCCTCGGCAGGTGCTGCAATCCGACGCCTGGCGATCAGATCATCGGATATGTTACGCGTGGCCGGGGGGCGACGATTCACCGCCAGGATTGTCCGAACATTCTGCGGCTCGGCCCCGAGGACCGCGAACGCCTGGTACGCGTTGACTGGGGCACCGAGATTCGCACCTTTCCCGTGCCCATTCGAATCCGGGCCTATGACCGTCAGGGTCTCATGGGTGATATCTCCAATCTGTTGGACAGTGAAGGCATCAACATCGTTGACGTCAGGGTGAATGTCAACCGCAGCCTGGCAGAACTCCGCTTCATTGTGGAGGTTCAGGATATCTCGCAACTTAGCAAGATTCTCACCAAGCTTGAAAATGTGCCGAATGTTATGGAAGCCCACCGCGTGAGCGGGTGACCACCGGGCCTGCCACTGCGTCCTCACAGCCAGGGACCCAGGGGGTTCCGGCACGGCACGTGGTATAATGCGCCGCCTCAGCAATGGAACTGCTCAGCGTCCAGGATGCGCGCCAACGCATCCTGAAGCATTTTCAACCAGTTGGGAAACAGACGCTGCCTCTTCAAGAGTGTGCCGGGCGGGTGCTGGCATCAGACATTCTCTCAACCGATTTACCACTCTTTGACAATTCGTCGGTGGACGGGTTTGCCGTGATGGCTGCTGACCTGGCTGGCGCCTCGCCTGCGAGGCCTCGCGCGCTGCGTGTCGTTGCCGACATACCGGCGGGAATCGCCTCGGATGTGCACCTGCAAACTGGCGAGGCGGCGCGGATCATGACAGGCGCGCCGGTGCCACTCGGGGCGGACGCAGTGGTCATGGTCGAAGACACTGACTTCATGAGTCGTGACCCGGCTTCGCCGGCGCCAGCGCAAGTCAAAGCACACGCTGCTGTCGCCGCCGGAGATAACATCCGGCGACGCGGCATGGATCTCACAAGCGGCCGCCGGGTGCTTGCGTCGGGTCACAGGTTGCGACCGCAGGACTTGGGAATGCTGGCGATGCTGAATCAGGCCGAGGTGCCGGTGGTCCGGCGCCCGCGGGTCGCGATCTTCTCAAGCGGCGATGAGTTGGTACCCGCAGGAGGCAAGCTGGCGCCGGGCAAGATCCGTGAAACCAACTCACACGTGTTGTCTGCTTTGATAGTTGCCCTAGGATGCGAGGTGGCATTGTTGGGGATCGCGCCCGACAACAAGGCCGAGATACAGGCCTTGTTCGAGAGAGCGCGCACTCTGGGCCCCGACGCGATCATCTCGACTGCCGGTGTGAGTGTCGGGGCTATGGATTTTGTGCGGTCGATTGTCGCCGCCGAAGGGCACATCGATTTCTGGGGCGTCAACATGCGTCCAGGCAAGCCTCTGGCGGTGGGCGACTATAAAGGTATCCCGTTCATCGGATTGCCGGGAAATCCAGTTTCTGCGTTCGTGGGATTCGAGGTCTTCGTGCGCCCTGCCCTGATGCGATTGGCCGGCAGGGAACCTGTCGAACGGCCGAGGGTGAAGGTCGTGCTGGCCGAAGCAGTTGAATTGGACGGGCGGGAGAGCTACCTACGGGCCATCGTTGAACTCAGAGAAGACGGCGCGTCAGCGCAACTCACCGGACATCAGGGTTCGGGCAATCTCTTTTCGCTTGTCGAGGCCAACGCTTTACTTCTCGTTCCCGCTGGAGTAAAATCGCTTCCCATTGGCTCCCGGGCGGAAGCTTGGATGTTATGAGGTGACATGGATCGAGCGTTCTACAGGGTTTCGATCGGTCTGGCGATTGTGGGCGTGCTGGTATCGATCTACATGACCATCTTCAAGCTAACTGAGAATCCCGGCATGTGCCTCGGCAACGGCGGTTGTTCTGTCGTGAACAACAGCATCTACGCAGAGGTCTATGGGGTCCCGGTCGCGGTCATCGGCGTGGGCGGCTATATTGCCATTCTCGTGAGTCTGCTTCTGCGGACCCGAGCACCCTTCTTTGAGGCCAGCGGCACCATGATCGTGTTTGGCCTGGCGCTGGTGGGCTTCCTGTTCACGGTCTACCTCATCTACGTCGAGGTCGCCCTGATTTACGCGCTGTGTCCGTTTTGCGTGACGTCTCAGGTCACGATGACCATTCTCTTCATTATTTCGCTCATCGCCCTGGCTCGTGAGCCAGCCGATTAGGAGGAGCTTCATGGCCCGCATACGGTGTCACTACGCAGAGTGTGTTTTCCTGGATGACGGCTACTGTTCCGCAGCCGCCATTGAATTGGATCCTGACACAGGCTGCGCGACCTACACGCCCAGTGAGGAGTCTGCAAAAGCGGATTGGGACGAGGAGGAGGAGCTGGACGAATGGGACGAGGATGAGACAGAAGATGAGGCGGAAGAATCCTGGGATGAGGATGAGGACGAGTTCTAGCCTCAGTCCGATCGCAGTCCAAGGCTCTCTCGGTTCGAGAGGGCCTTTTTCTTATTCCGGGCGCCGCCGCCCGCGAGCCGGCAACATTCCGCGCGGGCCCACAAACGGCTCAGCGGGGAGAATCATATGCTCTGAGTGAGGCGAAGCGATAGAGGAATACCCCGACGGCCACGCCCAAGTTCAATGAACTGGCTCTGCCCCTCATCGGAAGCGATACAACCGCCTCGCAAGCCTCCATCTGAGCCGCGGTCAAGCCCTTCTGCTCACTCCCCAGAAGCAGGATCCATGGCTCCGTCGGCTTGAATTCCAGATAGTCTTGGTGTGCATGAGCCGAGGTCCCGATCAGCTGGAAATTGTGCTCCCAACTCCATGCGCAGAACGAGTTGAAGCTTGCTCTGACAATCGGCGTCCAGAAAGAAGCCCCCATCGCGGCGCGAATCACCGTGGGGTGATACGAATCCACTCCCCCGTCCAGGATGAACAGTGCCTCACAGCCAGCCGCGTCCATGGTTCGCAGGATCGTTCCCACATTTCCGGGGTCCTGTGGCGCTACGACCGCAACGCAGCGGCCAAGGCCCACCAGTTCGTGCAATTCCGGCGAACGCTGATGAACGATGGCCACGATGCCGGCGGGATTCTCTTTGGCGCACACGTAGTCCATGATCTCTGACGAGACCTGCTCCTGTCTGCCTGGAAACCCCGAAAGCAGACCCAGCGCGAATTCGCTCTTCAGGCCGTCAGGCGCATACAGGATCGCGTCGATCTCCCAGCCGGCGGCGACAGCCTCTCCTAGGTGGTGAATCCCCTCTACGAGGAAGAGGCCAGTCTCTTCCCGCGCCTTGCGCTCGCGCAGAGCCCGAGCCTGCTTGACAAGTGGATTTGATCGGCTGTGGATCAAGGAATCTACCGGGAATCGCATTGGGTTGACGACGTGGCGGCGGCAGGCAATTGGCGGAATGCCGGCTTACTGGGCTGCCACCACAATGAGTTTCGCCACCATGCCGGCCTCAAAGTGGCCACCGTTTCCGCACACGATCTGATATGTGCCCGGCTGGGTCGGCGCGGTAAAGGAAGTTTGCGCCGATTGACCGGGATCAACCTCGGCTTGCTCCCAGTATACATTGGGCTGGTCGGCGGAGGTGAAGTGATCCTTGACCTCATGCCCTGCCCGCATGATGATGAAGCTATGCGCTACCGCTCCATTGTTCTGTGCCCTGAATGAGATTTGCTGACCAGCGGGTACAGTGAACACATTCGGCGAATAGGAAAAGTCGGTCATTGTGACATTAATGGAGGTCGAAGGTTTATTGTTCGTTCCGCCGCAGGCTGATAGAATCAGTGCCAGAGCAGTGGCGAATGCTATCTTGTGGGAATACTTCTGCATACTACTAAACTCCTTTGTGGGATGTAATGTAGCGTAGCAGACAAGGTGGTGCAATGCAATACCTCGGCATCCAAACGTTAACGGATCTCTTACGCAAGCCCGTTCGAAGCACACAGAGGAGTCAACTATGACAGGCCCGGCCTTCCCGATTCTGAATCCTCCGACACGCATCCTCCTTGGGCCTGGGCCTGGAATGCCGCATCCACGGGTGATGCGCGCCATGACTGCACCCACATTGGGGCATCTTGATCCCGAATTGCTGCGCCTGTTTTCGGAGGAACAGGACTTGCTGCGCTACGTCTTTCAGACCAGGAATGAATGGACCTTCGCCCTCTCCGGGACAGGGACGGCCGGCATGGAGGCGGCTCTCGCCAATCTGATCGAGCCGGGTGACGTGATGCTCGCCTGCGTGCACGGCTATTTTGGTGGCCGTCTCGCGGACATGGCGGCGCGCCTCGGCGCGAGCGTCGACAGGATCGAGCGTCCCTTGGGTGAGATCTTCGATCCGGCTGAGATCAAATCCGCGCTCCGCAAGAAGAAGTACAAGCTGATGACGATTGTGCACGCCGAGACCTCGACAGGCGCTGAGCAGCTCCACATAGAGGAGATCGCCGCTCTGGCACATCAATACGATGCGCTGCTGGTGCTGGACACGGTCACCTCTCTGGGTGGGATCCCAGTGCGAGTGGACGATTGGGGCGTCGATCTGGCCTACTCAGCCAGTCAGAAGAACCTGGGCGCACCCTCGGGTCTTGCGCCAATAACGGTGGGCGTCCGGGCGCGGGAGGTGATCCAAAAACGTTCACGGCCGGCTTCCTCCTTTAATCTTGACCTGGGCCTCTACTCCGCTGATTGGACTGGAGCTCACGCCTACCACCATACCGCAAGCGCGAGCCTACATTTCGCGCTTCACGAAGGACTCCAGATCATCGCAGAAGACGGCCTCGACAACACGTTCTCGCGGCAGCGCGAAACCGCCAATCTCTTGTGGCATGGTCTGGAGCAGCGCGAGATCCAGCCCTTCATCCCGCTTCCGTATCGCCTGCCGCCTCTGACGACGGCGCGGGTGCCACCGGGCATTGACGCGCACAAAGTCCGAGGGCAATTGTTGAACGATTACAACATCGAGATCGCGGCCGGCTTTGGGTCGCTGAAGGACCAGGTATGGAGAATCGAACTCATGGGGTACTCGAGCCGAAAGGAGAATGTGACCCTTTTTCTGGCTGCCCTCGATGAGTTGATGACGGGACTTTCCTAGTTAGCGTCCGCGTATGATTGTGATCGTGAAGACCCTGCGTTGGCTGGCATTTTCGGCCCTCGTATTCACCTCCTCCTGCCAAAGCTCCGCCCCCACCGCCGTCAACATCGTGGATGGTGCTCAAGTCCACACGCTGACCTGGAGCGGGCCGCTGGTGCCCGCGGCGCTGATCGAGCGTGCCGGATTGAGCCTCGCGCCAGGAGACCTCGTTCTCCTGCGCGGTTACCTTGTAGACGTGAATGAACGGATTCCTTCGTCCAATTCGATCACTCTCGAGATTAGGCGTGCGGTTACCTTGGTGGTCAATGGCAAATCGATGCAGACGGCCGCCCGCACCGTTGGTGAGGCCTTGGCCGAGGCCGGATCGTCGCTCGACGCCGCCGACCAGGTCAACCCGCCGCCGGATACGCCCGTTTCAAACGACTTGGCCGTCGTATATATTCCATCCAGGGAATTCACGATATCTGCTGATCAGCAAACGCTAGTCGTTCGCTCGGCTGCCGGATCGGTCGGCGCCATCTTGTCGGAAGCGGGGCTGCCTCTCATCGGACTGGATTTCAGTCACCCTGCGGAGGATCAGCCGGCGCCACAGGACGGGAAGATCCGCGTCGTCAGGGTGTCCGAGTTGATCGTCCTTGCACAGACGGCGATTCCTTTCCAGAGCCAATATCAGTCCTCGTCACAGGTGGAACTCGACCATCAGCAGATCCTCCAGCCCGGTCAGCCGGGACTCGCTGTCAGCCGCACGCGGATTCGATACGAAGATGGGCAGGAAGTCAGTCGCCGGACCGAGGCCGAGACGGCAGCCAGACCGCCTGCCGATCGGGTAGTCGGCTACGGTACCAAGGTGGTCGTACACACCGCAACGGTGGACGAAACTCAGATCCAGTACTGGCGGGCGATACAGATGTTCGCGACCGCCTACTCCCCCTGCAACTCGGCCGCCGACCGCTGCTATCCCGGTACGTCAAGCGGCAAGCCGGTCGAACAAGGCGTGGTTGCCGTGAAATACAGCTGGTATCTTGCCATGCAAGGACAGGCTTTGTACATTCCCGGTTACGGGCGTGCCACGATCGAGGACGTCTGCGGAGGCTGCGTCGGCAAACCCTGGATCGATCTCGGTTACACCGATGCCCAGTTCGCGCAGGCGGGAGACCAGTGGGGCAAATACGTAACCGTCTATTTTCTCGCGCCGGCGCCCGGGAGCATCATATATGTCCTGCAGTAGACCGTCCCTGGGCGGATCGCGGGTATTGCTCTACATCGCTGTTGTTGCCCTGGTGATCGCGACCTGCGTTGGCTTGCCAATCCTGAGTCTTCGAGGCGTACCAGAGCGTTCGGTCGCTGACGCCTAATGCGACGTTTCCTCCCCTCCCACCCTCGCGGTCAACCTGCAATCGTTCGTGCGCACCATGGATCGCCTGGGTGGGATTGACATCAATCTCCCGCGCGTAATCGATGGGCGTGCAAAGGGTTCGAGGGATTCAAGTCGCCACTTTCCAGCCGGCCCGCAGCACCTGGATGGTTGCCGAACGATGATCCTCGCGCGCTTGCGTCCCGAAGGCGACATCGAGCGCAGCGCAACCCAGGACCTGATCCTTCGGACGCTGGCAGCCAAGATCCTGAGGCCCAGCTTCCTTCCAGAAATGCCACGTGTAGTCGAGGCTCTTTATGGGTCTGTCAGACTGACCTGGGCGCGGATGACATTCGCAAGCTTCTGTGCCTGGGATCCATGCTGGATGGGAGCAAGGTCTCAGCGAATGATTTCCCCGAGTTCCCTTTTCATCGACGCCCGGATCCATGATCCGGTCCTCGGTTATACTTTCGTCTGGGATGTAGACTTCAACATCCTCCGCGAATACGTTGCAGACTTCAACGCCGGTCAGTGGCCGGCAACCCCTATCACGCAACCCTAAAATCACGGCTACATCGTTGTGACCAAGACGCAGAAAGCCACGATCGCAATCCTCGCATCCGCGGCGTGCGTCTTGGTTGTCGTTCTCGGACTCATCGGTTGGAACGCGTACCGGCAATGGGCCGATCAACCGCTCGGCGCCGCCCTGCCAACATCGCCGTATGAGCCGATCGCCCTCCCTGCAACCTGGACACCCACGGCGGCACGACCCCGTCCCCGGAGCACGCCGATCGTCGCACCGACGCCGGCGCCGCGTTGTGGCGGCCCCCCGGTCATGACCCTGCTCCTCATCGGCTCTGATACCCGCAGCACCGGCTATACCTGGGGCCTATCAGATGTAATGCGCGTGGCCCGCATCGACTTTGTCACACCCCGCCTCACTGTCCTGGATTTTCCACGTGATTTGTGGGTGGAGATTCCCTATATCGCCGACAACTTGAGTGGCCAGGATCATGAGAAGCTGAATCAGGCCTATCTATACGGCAACCCGGGCGACGGGTTTAAGTATTGGGACGATCCGAGTGCCGGCCCGGGTCTTCTCGCCAGGACACTGGATCTGAACTTCGGTGTCAAAGTCGACCACTACCTGGCGGTCAACATGCGAAGCTTCGTCCGCATGGTAGACGCGGTGGATGGGATCGACGTGACCTTACCCAGACGGATCGGCGGCAGTCACGATCCGAATCTTGCAGGAAGGCCCGCACCATCTTGATGGCGCTGAGGCTCTTGCCGTCGCTCGCGATCGCGCCGAAGGTGTCTTCTCCCGAGGGGACGAGCAGAATCTCGTCCTGTGCGCCCTGCAGAAGAAGCTCACCGATCCTTCAGTCGTCATTCATATTCTGGATCTGATTCGGTCCTTCCAGGGTTCCGTCCAGACCGACCTGAGCCCGGCAGCTATGGGTCAGTTGGCATGCCTGGTGAGCCAACTCCCGCGGCAATACATCACCCTGTACAGTTTCCCCGAGCAGCTCTTCACGGGCACGCGGACCTATGACCCGGTCTTCGAGAAAGATGTGTTCATCTGGGATGTCAACTTCAACATCTTGCGCCAGTATGTGACAATGTTCCAGCATGGCACGTGGCCTGCCTCCGCGGCCGTCTCCGGTTCGACCCCAACTGCCGCCTTTTGCCGGTGAGCGCCATCCCCATGCTTGATGCCGCCGCGCTCCTCAGGCGAGAGGGCCTGCGGCCCAATCCGCGACTCGGTCAGAATTTCCTGCAGGACCCGGAGGCGCTCGCCAGGATAGCCGCCGAGGCGGGCATCCAGAAGACCGACTCAGTCCTGGAAATCGGAGCCGGCCTTGGAAGTTTGACGCGCTATCTCGCCGTGATGGCAGGGCGGGTGAGCGCGGTGGAGCTGGACCAGCGTCTTGCCTCAATTGCAGCTGGGATCCTGAAGTCGTACAAGAACGTGCAGATTGTTCGCGCTGACATCCTGGGTGTGTCTCCAGCGGAATTGGGCCTACCGGAGGACTACCTCGTTGTCGCCAACATTCCTTACAACATTACCTCCCCGATTCTTCGACATCTCCTGGAAGCTCAGCCAAAGCCGCGCCGAATCGTTCTCACGATCCAGGAAGAGGTTGCTGAGCGCGTGTGCTCCAAGCCGCCGAAAATGAGTATCATGGCGCTGAGCGTGCAGGTCTACGGTTCGGCAAGACTCGTCACGCGAATTCCGGCCACCGCGTTCTTTCCGACGCCCAAAGTGGATTCGGGCGTGATTTGCATAGAAATCTACGACGTGCCGCTTATCCCGTCGACGCTGTTGCCCGTCTTCTTCACGCTTATCAAGGTGGGCTTCGGCCAGAAAAGGAAGACCCTGCGCAACAACTTCACCGCCGGACTGCGAATCAGCGGCTCGCGGCACAGGAGTTGATCGTCCAGGCTGGAATCGACCCGGAACTCCGGGCGGAGGCCTTGGGATTTGCGGAATGGGAGACTCTGTGCCGGACCCCGGGATTGATGGAGGCTGCCATCTCGGCAAGTCGCGGCTAACGGAGCGAAGTGGCGAATTTGGGGGGCAGCGGGCCGGAGTCCCACTTGGATGAACCAGGGTTGGCGGAACCCGCTGCGGTGCCCGGGTGGTGACTTGGATCTCGGCGTTCAGGATAGTGGAGACCCGGACGGCACTATGCCAGCCGGGCTTGCCTGCCCTTTCTCCGTAGATTTCTGTAGTGCCACCATACCTGCCAGACGCGTAATGCCGCCTCTGCCTGGATCTTGAGCGACATCTTGGATTTCCCGCTCCGGCGTTCGGCGAAATGGATGGGCACCTCTCCAACCCGATACTCGAGGCAATGGGCCAGATAGATCATTTCCACGAGAAACACGTAGCCGTTTGACTTGATCTGGTCGAGCGGCATACCTGCCAGCGTCTCACGCCGCCAGAGGCGAAAACCGGTTGTTACATCGGCAATTGGCAAGCCCAGTATGGTCTTCGCATACGTGTTGGCAAACGCCGACAAACCCTTTCGCCACAGCGGCCACTTGTCATCCAGGGAGCCGCCAGGAACATAGCGGGAGCCCAACACCACGTCAGATGTCCCCAGCCTTTCGGCCATGTCAACGATGCGGGCTGGGTCATGCGAGAGATCCGCGTCCATCTGCAGGATGGCATCGGCGCCCGTGTTCAGAAGCGTTCGGAAGCCGGCAAGGTAAGCCGTGCCCAGGCCAAGCTTGCCGGTCCTATGCAGCACACTGAACTCGGCGGTCCTTGCGGGCAAGCTTCTCGGCGACCTGGCCCGTGCCATCCGGACTGTTGTCGTCCACGATCAGGATCCTGAGGTCGAGCGGAAGCGCAAACAAAGCGGAGAACAGCCCCGACAGGTTCTCCGCTTCGTTGTAGGTCGGAATGATTGCCGAAATCTGCAAGCGCGTACAACTCCTAGGAGATCGGTTCCTTCTGGATCACGAATTCACAGATCTCGTCCCCCACGCCGATGCACTTGGACTCGTTCACGCGAAATTCCTTGCCCCCTGAAACCCACTTGAGTGATTCCTGTAGCAGGCCGGTCGCGACGTAGCAGACGGGCTTGTCAGCACCGTGACGACCCCAGCAGCACGGACACTTATAGATGGCCCAGATGAATTCGTTGTCCTTCTCTTCGACAGCTGTGACCTGATCCGTGAGCTGCACAAAGATCTTGGCAAAGGCTGGCAGGCCAATCCTCAATTTGGCATGCAGAGGCAGGACAACGAACGCTAGATCAGCCACGCCTGCCAAGGCGCCAAAGTTCTTCAGGGCATCCGAGAATGTTGCCCGCCCCGCGCGGAGTGCGAGCCCGCGCCCGCCGCGGGGGCCGTACATATCCTCGAGTGCAACGCCGATCGCAGACAACTCGGCGAAATCGAATCCCTTTTCGAGGTTGTCGGGCGGATAGCTATCCACGTAGTTCGACATGCCGGCCAGATTCAAGATCGCGTTGAGGCCATTCTTCCCCATCACTTCTTCGAGGGATTTTATGGTGATCAGGCCAAACTTGTTGGGGTAATACAATCCGCTCTTCTGAAGAGGACTCATGCCGTCTCCGCTATATCAGCTTGGCGAGATCCTCGGCTGCACGCCGCATATCCAGGAAAATCAGCCCCAATTTGGCCTGTTCGCGGGCGAGGGCGGTCAACACCGCCTCTTGGCCCACTGACATCAGGACCACATAGCCTTTTTCGCCCTTGATGTACACCTGCTCGAGCGATCCTCGTCCAAGCTCGGTGGCAATGCGATCCCCGAGGGAAAGCATGGCGGCCGACATCGCGGAGACCCGGTCCTCCTCGACGCCGTGTGGCAGGGCCGAAGCGATGCTCAAACCATCCACGCTGACAATTGCAGATGCCTCAATATCCGGGGAGGAGGCCTGCAGCTCTCTAAGCCGCTCGACCATGAGCTGTGTGCGATTCTTCGACAACGCGTCCCTCCTCGGAGAACTCGATACTGGCCTGGATGATGAGACCCTGGACCTTATGCCCCAAGCAATTTTAGCACACGGCAAAAGGGTGTCAAGCTGACGCCGTGCCACGACGGTATAATCGTTTGGATGCATGCTCGTCTTGAAGTTCTGATGGTGCTTGCCGCTGGCGTCTGCCTGTGGCTTTTCCGGTCGGCAGAGGCGCAGGTCCTAACGCCGCGGCCGGAGCCCGACAGTGGCTCGGTCGTGTGCGAGCCGGGTGTTTATCTCAGCCCTCCGGAAAATTGCCTCCCGGCCGGACCCTCGGTCTACCTCGCCCAACTCGCGAGCCTCGGACTGACGATCCCTGCAGCTCCCTTGCCGGCCCAGGCGCCGGATCCATCGCTAATCTCCCTGCCATTTCGCTACTTCCACGTGATCTCACAGGGTCCGGTTGCGGTCGGTGCGGCTCCTGGTGATGAGGGCGGCGCACAGTTGCTCTATCCAGGCTTCGACTACATCGGTTACCAGGATCGACTGGACACGGGTCACGGCATTTACTACATGCTGCAGAACGGGGGTTGGATTCCCGGTAAGGGCGAACAGGTCGGTGAGGTCTCCGCTTTTCAGGGACTACAGTTTCGCTCGACACCCCGCAATTCCTTCGGCTGGACCTTTGAGGACATTCCGATCCAGGCCGCTCCCGGCTACGGCGCCCCTCTCACGAGTTCGAAGGCTGGCTCCGTTCAGCGTCATCCAGATCTATGACACGCATAACGCGGCCGGCGCCGATTGGAACATGATCGGGTTAGATCAGTGGGTCGAGGCGCGCAAGGTTGCCCAGGTCTCGATCAACACCCAATCACCTGACGGCTCGAACGGCACCTCGCGCTGGATCGACGTCAACCTATCCGAGCAGTCGCTCGCAGTTTATGACGACTACCAGCTGGTCTTTGCGACGATGATTGCCAGCGGCCTCGATCCCTTCTGGACCAGGCCTGGCCTTTTCCAGATCAAGGTGAAGAAGGAATCCGAGACGATGCGCAACAATGATCCCTCCGATTTCTATTATCTGGAGGATGTGCCGTGGACCATGTATTTTGACGGTCCGCGCGCCCTGCACGGCGCCTACTGGCGGACTTGTTTCGGCTATCCCCAGTCCCACGGCTGTGTCAATCTTTCCGTGGGCGATGCACATTGGCTTTTCAATTGGGCGCGCGTCGGCGACTGGGTCTACGTGCATGACCCCACGGGGAAGACGCCGACCGACCCGGCGCTGTATACGGGCGGCGCATACTGATTGCTTGCTTGACACCCGTCCCTGCGCATGATAAACTCTGCGCGCCATAAAACTGGTCCCGTGGTGTAGCGGCTTAACATGCGGCCCTGTCAAGGCCGAGATCGCGGGTTCGAATCCCGTCGGGACCGCACCAACAACTGAGAGAAACCGGCTTTGATATCGAAGTCAAAGCCGGTTTTGCTTTTAAGGTGGGGGCTTTTGCCGTAACCTTCATCGGGAAAGGACGACTATTGACATAATGAACACGGCAATTGAACAAGGAGAGGAACGATGACCCACGTCATTACGAGCCTGTGTCTATGTGACAACGGATGCTCAGATGTCTGCCCGGTCGAGTGCATAACGGCCGGCTCCCCTGCCAACGCTTGGCCCATTTACTACATCGATGCACATACCTGCATCGACTGTGGCGCATGCATTCCGGAATGCCCGTACGCAGCGATATTTCCAGAGGACGAGGTCCCCGCTGCATTCAAGGCCGCCGGCGGCGAGGTCCTGAACCAGGCGGGGCTGAAGGGTCACTACGAGGGCGTCAACCATCGGGGTGAAGCCATCATCCTGGAGACCACCCGGGCCCTCGCAGCCGGCGAGGTGATCGACCTGAGAGATAGCATCGTCCAAAATCGGGATTTCTATCGATAGTTGCCCCGGGCACGCTTCCGGGGCCGGGCGCGACAATTGCGCTAAACTCGAATCGGTTCTAAACTGTGCGCCATGAAAGTGGCGCACTTCCATTTCGACGAGGACCTGGCCGCGTTGCGGCTGGGCCGCCGGGGCGAGCGAGAGCTGGAGTATGCATTTACGGGTCCCCAGTCCGCGAAACACCTCATCGAATCTCTGGGCATTCCACACACGGAGATTGGCGCGCTGCGTGTAAACGGGGAGTCCATCGGTTGGGACTATCAGGTCCGCGACGGTGACCAGGTTGTGATCTGCGCTGCATCGCAGACGGCCGATGCCGCCGTCGAGCCTCGCTTCATCCTGGATGGGCACTTGGGGCGGCTCGCAGCACATGTGCGCATGCTTGGGTTGGACTGCCTCTATCGGAGCAGTGTCGACGACTTGGAATTGGCATCCACCGCAGTTGCCGAGGACCGCATTTTGATTACACGCGACCGCCGGCTGCTCATGCGAAAGATCATCATCAACGGCTATCTGGTGCGGAGTCTCATGCCTCGTGAACAGTTGGGGGAGGTTGTGGATCGATATCGATTGCGGACATGGATTAAGCCATTCCAGCGCTGTATCCGCTGCAACCATCTTCTGGAGCCGGTTCGCAAAGCGGACGTCTTGGAGCGCCTGGAGCCCCTGACCCGCCGCTATTTCGACGAATTTCGAATCTGCCCGGCCTGCCGCCAGATCTACTGGAGAGGATCGCATTTCGACAAAATGATACGTTTGATTGGGGCATTGGGGTGAACACCATTCAGATTGGAACGAGTTCCTCTAAAAGCAATCTCCAAGGGCTTCCCCTCAGGGCATGCATGTGGTCGCAAAGACCAAAGTAATCACGGGTGTTCGGCGTGGACATTGCCTCCTCGAGTGGGCAATCGTGATCCGCGCTCCGTGACCAGAGCCGGGCTCGATCGGCCCGCGGAGGTTGATGCTATAATGCCGGCGCTCGGAAGCCCCCCGGGAGGAATCATGCCCAGAACCCCAAATCGCGCCGTCATGAACTGGATCATTGCCTTCTGCTCGTTTGCAGTCTTCCTGGTCGTGTACGGAGGGATTTGTGCGACTCACCCGTTCCGGCCTGTCGATCGTGGAGTGGAATCCTGTGATGGGAATCGTTCCGCCGCTTGGCCAACAGTCCTGGCAGGCTGAGTTCGCAAAGTATCAATCAAGCCCCGAGGGCCATCTGATCAACTTCGATATGAGCCTGGATCAGTACAAGGAGATCTTCATCGTCGAGTGGCTGCATAGGATTCTGGCACGCATCGCAGGCTTCGTTTTTGCCATTCCGTTCTTTGCATTTGTCTTCAAGAAGAGCATCCCATTGAGGGAAGTCGGGCTCTACGTAGTCATGGGTGTACTCTTCCTCGCTCAGGCAGTCCTCGGCTGGATCATGGTTTCCTCCGGGCTGGTCGACCAGCCCGCGGTCAGCCAATACCTGCTTGCCAGTCACTTGTTCCTGGCCCTGACGCTCATCGGCATCTCGTTGTGGACCGCGCTCGGGCACTACTACGGCTTTCCGCCCCAAGGTACGGCAGTGAAGTGGTCCGTGGCAAGCGCCGCCACGCTGGCGGGGCTTCTCTTTCTTCTGCTCCAGATGGCTTACGGCTCCTTCACGGCGGGGCTAAAAGCCGGCCATGTCTCGGACACCTGGCCGCTCATACTCGGGCGATTGGTGCCGTCTGGTTTGCTACAGCAGGTCGAGCCTCCCCTGCTCAACCTTGTGGACGCGCCTCTGACGGTAGTGTTCATCCACCGCTGGCTCGCTTTCATTGTCCTCATTATTGGCGTCGCTATCTATCTGATAGTGCGGCAGCAGAAGCAGGGTCGGACAGTCGCCAAAGGACTTGGGCTGCTCATGGCCCTGACGCTACTTCAAATTGTGCTTGGCATCTCGGTCGTGCTCTCACGCGTCGACATTGCCGTCGCTCTCCTGCATCAGGCCAATGCCCTCGCCTTGTTCGTGGTCGTCATCTACCTGTTGAACCGTCTGCGGGCGGCCGATCGAGAACTGGCAACCTGATTCTTCACGACATCGTGGGGGGAGGAAACGCCCGCCAACGTCTTTCGGCAAAGCAGATGGCCCAGTATTTCGCAGCCAACTACACCGGCGGCCCCTTTGTCATCCTCGGACTTCCTCATGTCGCGGCGCTGATCGCTGTCTTCCTCCTCAACCTGGCGCTGTCACGCTTCCGGAACGCGGGCGAAACACGCCGGCGCCAGGTCCGCTGGACGTTGGCCTGTGGATTGTGGGGTGCAGAGATCTCATGGCACGCCTGGAACCTGGCTGTGGGCACTTGGACCGTACAGACCATGCTGCCTCTCAACATCTGCAGTCTTCTGATCTGGCTGTCGGGGGCCATGCTCATCCGCAAATCCTTCAGGATCTATGAGTTCGCCTACTTTCTCGGCATCGGCGGCGCGATCCAGTACCTCGCAACTCCCGATCTTGGGATCTACGGCTTCCCCCACTTTCGCTTCTTCCAGACGTTCCTTTCGCACGGACTGCTGCTTACTGCCCCCGTGTACATGACAATGGTCGAGGGATTCCGCCCCACGTGGAGAGCACTACTGCGCGTCACGGTCTGGATGAATATCTACATGGTGGCTGTCTACCTATTCAATATTGCCATCGGCAGCGATTACCTAATGCTGAATGCCAAGCCCGCCACCGCGAGTGTTCTGGACCTGCTGCCGCCGTGGCTGTACTACATCATCTACATGGAGCTGATCGGGGTTGTGACATTGCTGTGCCTCTACATGCCATTCTGGATTCGCGACCGGCACACCGCAAAGGAGGCCTGAGCGGAGATTGAGCAGGATGGAGTTGAGTTACAATCTAGTGCCGCGGGGCGATGGCGGAATTGGCAGACGCAGAGGACTTAAAATCCTCCGGTGGAAACAGCGGCGACTTACGGCTAATGTCGGACTCAAATGGGGGCATCTTCACAAGAGTCCTCTGTGTGTCAAAGCGATGTCCCGGCATGGTACATCATTCCGCCTCTCGCAATATCGCGCACGAATAGGCTGTTCGTCAAGAAGCAAAAGAAAGCCGCCTGCAATGAAGCAGGCGGTTCGTATCTCACAGGGCGCGCCCCGGGACGATCGGGAGGTACGAAGCCCGTGCTGCCGCGAGGCCGGCCAGCAGGTTCCAGCTCGTACCCCCCGAGCGAATTTGCTAAAGCCCCTCGACCACGTTGCCGGCAGCCAGGACCACAAAGGCGATGAGGGCCAGCCAGCCCGCGATCCCGAGGTTCTGGAGAGCCGGGAGCACCTTGAAAATCACACTGAGCACTGCCAGTGCGACGGCAATCCAGAACGTGAGCTGCTTTGGGGTGCTGAGTTTCATGTTTTGCCTCCAGTCGAATTCATAGATGACCTGCATGGCCTCGCAGCTACTGGCTGGCATTTGGGGGTCGTTGTCCGACATTCTGGGGATCGGTCTCGACACCCAACCTAGTCATTTCTCCGTCCCGTACGACTACCGGCGCGCAAGCGCGCCGCTCGCCTTTTTCCCCAAATCCAGTATGCGCTCCACCTGTCAAAAAGTCAAGACGCATTTCCCGAAAGGATCGGAATCCGCATGACAGAAGACGCGGTCGGATTTCAGCGGAATGGAGGGGGCCGATGTCCAGAATCGTCCGATTTCTAGCCGTACGCGCGCAACGCCAGAGAACAAAAACGGCCCCCAGATCGGGGCCGCTCTGTCTCTGCTTGGCGGTCACATCGCGCTCGTTGCGGCGTCCGCGGATAGATGCATGCCGCCCTGAGGTGCCCGGGCCGGGGCGCATTGGATGGATTGTGGTGGTCCAGTCGCACAATAGACAGACCCGGCCCGGGGCGACCTGTCAGTCTAATAAGGGGCAAGTTGCAGGGGTGGCTTCAGAAAGCGGGCCGGCCAACAAAAACGGTGGCCTGAGGGGGACAGGTCACCGTGAGCGAGCCGCTAGCTCGCTCCGTTCCATTATAGCATCGGCTCAATGAAACAAGCGCGCCAGGCCAGCCGATGATGGCGAGGCCCACGCCGGGGAGTCCCTCGATTGATTACCTTGCACGTCTGGAATAGTTCGCCGGCGAACCAATCCTCCCGCCGCGAGCGGCACACCACGCCGCGCTCGTAGCTAGTACGAAGGGGAGGGGACTCCGAAACTCTGTTATCCGCCCGCCGCTCACAGCATAGAGGAGCGCCCTCGAGATCGCATCGCCGATAGCCTCGGCTTGCTCTTCCAAGGTCATTTGCACGAAGTCCGCCGGTGGTGCTCCAACGGTAAGCAACGACCTCCCTCGCGCATCCCACCACGTCGCGGCAGCGAACTCGCCACAATCCTGGGGCAACGGCTCGGGATACCATGCCACATGCATATTGGTCTTCATCTGTCTACCATCCTTCAAAGTGATTGTCGCGCAAAACCACGCGAGCCGTCAACAACCAAAAACGCCCCCCGATCTGGAGGGCGTTTGACGCACCGGGCGCACAGCCCCATTGATAATCTCTCGCGGCTGACGTGATGCCAAACCAGGGTACTACATGCCGTGCGCTTTGCGGCAATCCACCCACGCCTTGAACTTCTCGAACTCTGCCTCTTTTGCCTTCGAAAGCCGCCTGAAAGCCCACATGCCGTCGCTCCTAATTTCCACGCTCTCTTGGCCGGGCCCAACTGGCATGAGGGAGATAAAGGGGTTTGCCGCCTCGGTCGCATCAACCGATTCCTTCAAGGCTTCGAGGTAAGCATCCCATGCCTGTTTGCAGGGGTCGTGTATGGGCCCGCTTTCCTTCTGTGCCGTATGCATGCGGTTCTCCTTTGTGTTTAAGGCTGATTTATTCTCGCGCAATCAGCGCGCTGGAGTCAACAACCAAAAGCGCCCCCCGATCTGGAGGGCGTTTCATCTGGGTGGCCGGCGCTCACTTCCGCCACCGTACCGCGTCCGCGGGGAGCCGACGCAGGGATATCGCAATTGGTAGGTGACAAAAGCATTCCGCCGTGCTATCCTCGACTCAAAGGCGGCAGCCGGGAGGTCAATTATGGCGGTTCTGCTTTGGACAGTCCTTTGCGAAGAACTGCAAGACCTCGGCGACACTATTTCGCTAAAGCACGTATTTTGCCGGGTCGGAGCCAAATCCTTCCCGGTGAAGCTCGAGAAGTTCTCCGTTGTCTCGGCTTTTGATGGAGAGTTAGGGGAAGAGTTCGACTATAGGGTCAACTTCCAAACACCCAGGGGGAGACCATACGGCCCATGGACGGATACTATTCGCCTTGTCATGCGCAGAGTCCCAGAGATAGCAAGCGCCGATTTTGAGGACTTCGTGTTCTATGAATACGGCGTCTATATCCTGGAAATCGAAATCAATGGCAATCCGACACACCTCGTGAAATCTCAAAATCACGAAATAGGCCGGCCGTCAAGTTCGCGCCGCGCGACAGTCCGATCGACAACCTCGGCCAGCTGAAATCGAAAAGCGTCTGCTGGATTGCAGGCGCTTTGTGTTTGTTTCTTAACCGTGTCGTCCTTCTTTTGACGCTTCATAAAGCCCCCAGACAAGCCCGAGGAATGCCCCGGCAATGACGCATGGCCTTACGTCGATGGAGACAGAGAATGAAAGCAAGTACCAAACCACCACACCCATACCGGCTCCCACTAACGCCCCCGCAAGCATGTATCCCATGAGTTCGGACAAGTCCCATCGTGAATTCCCCTACCATGATTGTCGCGCCAGCATTCGGCGGAGCCGCTTTCATGCAGTCTAGCATGTGCGTTTGCGCGCGTCAACGCAGGGTGCGCATACCAATCTGTCAGAGGCCTTTGCCCTGCACCCGAATTCTGCGCGATAATCAAGGAACAAGGGAGAATTCGATATGGCGCAAGATGTCGTTGCACTGGGACTATACCAACAAGCTGAAGATAAGATGGAAAGCGCCTTTAGCAAAAGGCGCGAGCGTGCAGGCGCCTTGCAATTCCTGGCCAGTATGGTAGCCACGAATCGTCAAGTAATGGGAGGAGTAGTCACAAGGTTCGATGTAAAGCAAGCGCAAAACATACTCGCCGAAATGGCGAGACTAGAGGAAGAAATAGCCTCGGCGCTTAAGGTAGTGAATGCCAATGCGCCCAAGTGCGGCAAGCCAACCCTAAGACTGTCTGATTAGCAATTGGGCCAATCGGCGCTTTCACAGCAGTTGCGCCCGGCGTGCCAGCCAAAACACGAGCACCGGAGAGGGCGGCATGTAACATATTTCCCACTCGTCAAGCACGGGCTGAGGGACAAGGAAGCAGATCGCGCCGTACACAAGCGCGAGGGCATGGCCCGGCGATATGAAGTCACGGGTCCTGATACCTAGTCCCTCTTTTCCGTATTCGTTGAAGCCCCGAAAGAGGCCAATGACTGCCCCGGTCATGACGCAGAATTTTATGTCGAGGCGCATGGGCAGGTAGCTCAAGTACCAAATCACTAGGCCCATTCCGGCTCCGATTATTGCGCCGACGCCGCTGGAGGCCAGCGTCCCAAGAAGTCCCCTCATCAATACCTCCGGCTAGATTTTCGCGCACGGTGAGCGCCCGAGTCAACCACCAAAAACGCAAAGAAAAACGCCTCCTATCCAAGAGGCGTTTTTCGCATTGGCGGCCGATGTTTACTTGCCGCGGTCGCGGGGCCAGCGTACGGCGTCCGCGTCCAGCCAGGGGAAGAAAACGCGGAGGTACAGCCGCCGTGCTTGGTAGTGGACCACCTTCCAAGTCAGCAATAGCAGGAATTGGTAGTAAGCAATCCTGTCCACCTGGCGGAGTTCTTCGGCCAGGATCACGATCTCACAAGCATAGTGACGGTTGGTTGGTTTCATAGTTCAACTTCCAAACACCTTCCAACTCCCTGTCTTGCATTTCTGTCATGGGGCGATCGCCGTCCTGGCGCGACAATGGGCTCAGGAACAGGAGGACCGTATGAATGATGGACCGTGGCTGACGGAACAGCGCGTGTTTGATGAGGCTTTGAGGAACTACCAAAAGGCGGAAGCCGAGCTAAAGAAAGAAGACAACACAAACACCCGTCAGCAACTGTTGGACGCTCTGAAGGCGTTCATTGTAGCAAGCCGCCAGCTCACGAGAAGCAAACAGGAGAACATTCCGGCAACCACGTAGCGAGATCGGCGAGCCATCAACCACGAAGCGCCTGCAAGCCCGCGATATACCCACGGAGGTATGCGCCGCGGTGAGCTAGGGGAGGTAACGCGCGTGCGCGCCTTGCTACTCGGGCTGGTCGGCAAGACGCTTGAAGAATAGAAACCAAACGTCCTTTACTTGCGTCTCAATGTGTACGAGCTCCCAGCCTTCTCGACCCAGTCTCGCCAAGACCGAATAGAACGTCTGCTTAGCATCGTAACCATACTCCACTCCATTGATAGTGTAGGAGTTATGAGAAACGAGGGTAATTACACCTGGCGGGACTGCCTGCAGTACGACGTATTCCCATTTTTCCATACTCCGAGTCTAGGCACGTGCTGCGGACGCGTCAAGCCGAACACTCGCGGCCAGTGGCCGTTGGCGTGGGGACCTGACAGCGGAATATGACATTCAGCACGTGAAATCATCACTCCGGCGTGCTACGGCAACTGCAACCGAATTGCGGCCGCAACAGGAGACGCGACCCCAAACTGACACATCCAAAATCAACGTCCTCACGCAGTCCCCGACAGAACAAAGAAGATCCAACAGGCATTAGGATGCTGCGGGAAACTCTTTGTCCATGTAGTCAACACTTCGATGCATCGGGACATCAAGGCGCGGATACATACACCAAATCCCATCGCCGAGAGTTTCACCCTTCTCATTTTTCCTTATGTGGCCTGTGGAACCAGCAAGGATGAACCCGGAAGCTGTCGCTCCAAAATCGCCAATATATGTATACATCTCGAGACCGATAAATCCAGGGAGAGCGCAGCTCTCAGGTGCAAAAAGCACTTTCAACTTAAGTGCAACTCCGGCTGGATGAACGATTGAAATTGTATGAGATCTATCGTATTCTTTCCGGACAAATCGACGCCAAAGGGGAGGAAAGTAGTAACCCTCTAGCATTAGGAGATTTGCCCTTGGCGCCGGTATTACTTCTTCGTGCTTGAAAAGGCATGCGTCGCCTTCCATCTGACTCACCTGCTGGAACTCATCGACACCTATGATTGTTATACCAAAAGCGGGTCCTTGAACTGGCTTATCGAGCGGCCATGACCTAACCCCAATTCCGCGTATATTGCCGGCAGAATCTATGCCGGATAGTATTCCCTCACCGGAGAATTGAACTAGACCGCTTCGATGATGAGATAACTTAATGCGTCTTTCGTCATCAACCGACGCTGTATCAACGAGCTGATCGAAAGCGATGTCCATTTTTTGTAGCGCGTAGTTTACGGTTGCCTTAAGTAGGACGGCTTGCTTGCTAGGATGGTAAGGAGACGTGACAAAATACGAACCATCTGAGCCAAATAACACCTTACATATTGTGTAGGTGGTTCCGTCCTTCTCATAAAGGATTGTATACTTATCATGCCGCATATCGAACTCCTTGCAAGGCATTCACGGGTCAATGTTCCTGCGTCTAAGCGGTGATTATACGGTGCGTGAGCGCAGATTAATCGAAGGAGGCTGAAGATTGAAGGTGAACGATCGCCTCAGACAAAACAAAAAGCTTTATAGACACGGTGCCAAGAAGGGGCAGATGCCCACGGTACGCCGGCGAGCATCTAAGGTTGTTGGCAAGTTGCTACCGGCTCTTCCGGGCGTTCCGGCCATGCTTGATGAGATCCGCGAGCAATTCGACATTCCACTCGTAAGCGCGGGGGAGGACATAGAGGAGCAATTGGCCCCTGGGCAGGCAATTGATTGGCCGGCAGTCCGTCGGGAAGTCGAGGCTTCGGCTGCAAAGCAGTTGAGCACGATGTCAGGGAGCTATGAGACGGCTGCCTACAAGACGGCTGAAAATACCTATCAGCAAATCTTCACTGCGAGCGAATATCAGTGGATGACGGAAGCGGAGGTTGCATAGCAGAACCAAGCGATGCTAGAGATGCTGCAAGCGTGCAGATGATTTCGCCGATTTCGACTGCGCCCAATTGCACCCAATTGCACCGGCGATTGATTTTCGGCCCTTCCAGTAGCCCCCATAGCTAGCCTTAAGACAGCGAAATACCGCCTTGCGGGCGGCATTTGCTAGGCTGGGGGCAACGGATTTGAACCGCTATCAACTGATCCAGAGTTCAAGCTTTCGGCGTCTATGGGGTCTATCGTGTGATATTGCGTCTACGAGGTTCCGAATCTACGGGTAGATCAGTCTCAGGCGTCTACTTTTTCTATTGCGTGTTCTCCCATCTGCAACTTGTCTGCAACTGGGAGGCGGCCTCAAGCCGCCATCCCAGGTCCTTGGGCACGGGCCCAAGGGCAACCAGATTGCAGCTGGAAGAGGAAAGGCGACTTTAGTGTGTGCCCGGCAATCGATGGCCTCGCGTGAGTTTATCGTCTTGCCCCATGCAGTCACGATTTCACAGTCGAATTGAGGCTTCAGTCGCAGACCCGCACAGGCTGGTGGGGGCACCCGCACCTGGCTCCTCTCCTTCACCGAGCGTATGGGATTCTCTCCTCGCCTCGAAAAGGTGCCCCCCATTGGGCCGCACGGGTTGGCATGCCAGGGCAACCTTTTGGCCCTACCTGAAGTTCTTGATTTGGCCCCAATCCTCAATCTTGTCGAAGCGCTTGTGCCTGGATAAGAAGTGGACCCGGATCTCTGTCTCGTCAAGCTCCGGATGCGCAGCAAAGAGTTCCCTGTCCCCGTACCGCAGGGCTGCTAGCACCATCGGCATGTGATAATGGAGGATATCGTTGCGCCAGGCTGCAAGGCCGAAGACAAATCCCCCGCTGACGTGAACGTACACATGCAGCGACGTCTTGCCCTGATCATTCACAAGCTCTGCCAGTACTTCATCCCGCATCAGGCGCGTATAGATCCCACTGATCTGCCCAATATCGTAGTCCGGGGCAATGGACAGGAACAGATCGCCTGTTCTGTCGGAGTGGGTCAGGGTATACCGGCGGGGCAGTTCCAGGCGGTCGCCAGATGCCTTGGCTCGAAATCTAGCAGACAGCCTATCGGGGTCCAGTTCGCTCAATGCTCTTGCCTCTACACCCGGCCTCCACAAATCCTCGTCGCCGGGTAATCTGCACACGTTTGGTCGCCGCAGTGGGAATCGCCACCCAGCGCACTTCAGGGACACCCACCACCCAGTGCGTTCAGGCCCAATTCCGATGAGGCTTGACTTCCACCCGCGGTCGCGAGTGAAATGCGGCCCCGCTGAATTCGGCGGGCAACTGAAAACCCAATCCTTTCCGCGCAGCCGGACACCCCGGCAGGCGAGCGTGACCAGGCAATTGCAACTGGCCGAGGTTCACTTCTTTGGGACAGCACGCGAAAGGCCAATCAGCGCCGCCGAGACGATCACAACGGCGAGCGCGAAGAGCAGCGAATCCATCGGATGATCCCATTCCACGAGGTGCTCCAGGAACTTGACAACCATGACCAACACGATGACCCCGGCCAGTTTGTCCTTCAGTTCCTGAAGATCGTGCGGCACCATCCAGCTGGGGAGGTTAGCCCCGCCGATGAAGAGCTCGTACATGCCGGCTGCGAAGACAAACAGGGCGATTGCGATCAGGAAGCTGTCCATTATCTCTATCAGACGCACAGCTGTGTAGGGATCCTGCCCCCAACTCCGGGCAACGTTCAGAACAGCCGAGATGGTCTTCGCCATTCCCCAGCCCAAGGCCGCCAGCGTGGCCAGCAAAAGAGACACAATAGCAATATAGCTCAGATAACGAAACTTCTCGATCAGCTTTCCCATTCCCGAACCTCCATTGAGACTATGGCTCCAGCTGTCCGGCAGACCCCTTGGCTGTGGAACGCAGCATCCTACAGGTGGATGAGCGGTGCACACATTGGGGGACTCCGGTATGCTCCTATCAGGAAAACTGAGACAGCAGGAGCCACAGCGGCGACTGTGTTCTCTTCACTCCCACCGGGGCCAATGCTGTGCCTATCTTTGGCAATATATGGCTCGATATTGCAGCAGAACATTTTTCCGATTTGTGGGCCCAAAAGGATTCGAACCTTCGACCAAGCGCATGCAAACTCAGTTCCAGTTCGGCCGTAATTAGTCGCTGCGTGCGAGGGCAGTTGTGAGCTTGGACCCGGCGCCGTTCCATCCCCGGCGCAGCACGCGAAACTCACAATCGGGGAATCAGAACAGGCGTTGTCCTCTTGTATGTTTCATACTCGGCCTGGCCACCCCATTTCTCATCGGCCCGCTTCTCAAGCAAAGGTACGCCACTGACCCGCGTAAGGAGCAACGTGACAAATGCAGGAGAAACCAGCGTAACCCACTGCCAGCCTCGCAAGACGGGCAGAGCGACAACCACGACACCGATCCAGAGCATGATTTCTCCGAAGTAGTTGGGGTGGCGGGATCGCGCCCACAATCCGCTCTGGATGAATTGTCCCTGATTCTCTGGATCCGCGCTGAAGCGGGTCTTCTGCATATCCGCAAGGACTTCAATGCCAAATCCAAGCAGCCAGACCAGCGCGCCGATGAAGGCAAATAGATCCAATTGCTTCCGGGTCGTCGTCGTGATCGCTACTAGCGCAGCGCCCACCGTGAATGTGACCCACAACGCTTGAATGGTCCAAGCGTTCGAGAAACGAATGAAGGATGGTTTGATGTCAGCAAAACGATCATCCTTGCCGGCCCTCCGGATGCGGCGGAACAAAAACGTTCCCAGGCGGACAGCCCAGAGGACTACCATCGCCCATAGAAGGATCGCTCTCGCATCGACCGCGGGACTTAGGAGAATCCCGATCGTGACGACGGAAATATAGGTCATTGCGCCGGTCAAGTCAAAGAACCTTTCGGTCTGGCGAAGAAAGGCCGGGATCAACGCCAGCCACTGTATGAGAAAGGCGAGTGCCACCAACAAAGCAAACAGGGGCATTCCGTAAATCGTTGACCCTCCCTGGCTGCCCGCGATACCGAACAGCAGGCCAACCAATATCAGGATGGGAAAGGAGACTAGTGCATTGCGATCCGCTTTCTTCATAGAATGACTTCCCTTCTAGGTCAAGACACCTGGTCGAATGCGTCAAAGGCTTGGGCGCGGAGTGGCACTTGCCGCAAAGTGGAGCCTGGCAGTCTCTGCGGGCTGAGACCTCTTCATCGGGAGCCCGCCACCAGCGATGCTCGGGTTCAAATCCGCGTAAGAGCCGCGGTATGCGGCTATCCTGAGAGAGCTTTCGAACGGCCGCCTCCGCGGTCAATGAAGTCGCCGGCATTGCGCCGGCGCCAGATACTGTAGAGGCCCAAACCAAACACTATCACTGCAAAGATGATGGCAGAGGCTGCAACCATGGCGGTGCCTGCCTGCTTCACGGCAATGCCAGCAAATGACCACGCTAGAACAAATAGAAAGGCGGCGTCGTGACGGGTCGTTGCCATCAAGATGCCCAGTACACCCGCGACGGCAAGCATAATGACGGCCCATACTTGCGGCTGAATGCCGAGTTCGTCCCAGCCGACAAGATACAGCCAATCCGCGATGTTGGCGATGGTGGCGACGCTGATCCAACCGAGGTAGGTGCCAAAGGGAACATCCACTAGCCAGTTCTCTGCCCTGGTCACGGGCGACGTCCCAACATTCAACCGCAGGTAGCTGGCAATGAGCAGGGCCAACAATACGAGCATGATGATCACGCCCAGACCGAACTTGCCATAGTGCCAGGCGAACAGCCAGGCTGCGTTGAACACTCCGCTCAAAGCGAAGGAATACCCCAGCATGCGCAGCCGTGGGTTTTCCTTCTGGGCAGGGAGAGCCTGGTAGATGGCGAACCCGATCCATCCAATGTAGATCAGGCCCCAAATCGCAAAAACATAGCCTGCGGGAACGAAGTAGACCTTGAAGCGATCTGAGATCTCGCCCGTGTTCTGTCCGTTCAACGGCAAGGCGGAGGCGAGGATGTTAACTGTCAGCGCCAACACCACGGATGCGACATTGGCGGTCTGCCGCAGTGTATCTCTCGACATGCTGATCTCCTTTCGAACTGTGCCAGTGATGCCCGCTGGCAAGCGGGGAAGGGGGCTGCTTCCTATGCCAGCTGCGAAATGCGGGCGAAACGGATCAGCCTCAGGATTCCCAAGAGAGGAAGAGCAACTGGTGCATTGCGGTCTGCTTCGTGCATCGAATTCTCATTCTCATACCCTGGCCCGCCTCCCGTACCAGAGGCGATGCCAGTCGCCGTCGCTGGCTCGCAATGCAATGAAAGTGTACAGCGCGCCGGCCCAGAAGCCGAGCACCATCATCAGCAACACCCAGACGATGGAGCGCAGCCAGGACCTCTCGCGAAAGATGATCCAGCAGGAGAAGAGCGCAAAGCCGACGTACAGGTCCACCAGCGACACGATACCCCAGGGCATGGCCATCAGCCGGGCACCCTCCACAGAGAAGTTGCCAACGGTGAATCCATAGAGCAACACGGCGGTCATCGCAAGCAGACCTATGAGCGCAATTGAAGTGGCGATTTCTCATGATATTCCTTTCTTCGATGCCTGGGATTCCGGCGCGGGAACCAGGGGATAGAGGGGCTCGCCGCCTGGCCATACTCTGTCTCCTCACTTCTGTGCAGAAATGCAGGCGAAACCGATCACGCCGGGGCCGATATGCGCGCCCAGGACGGGGTTGATCTCGCGCGTCCATATCTGTCCCGGGGGCAACAGACTGCGGACCCCCTCGAGCAGCTCCCGGGCACGCGCTTCCGCTCCCGAGTGCAGCAGGGCCACCTGCTCCAGAGGGGCGTGTGCAGCAAGCAACTCCTTGAGACGTCTCATGGCCCCCGCGCGAGTGCGCACGCGTTCTGCTGTCGGATCGCCATCGTACATCTTGAGGATCGGCTTGACCTGCAGGAGACTTCCGAGTGCAGCTATGGCACCGTTCATACGTCCGCCGCGGCGCATGTATTCCAGCGTATCGAGCGCCGCAAAGACATGCGTTCGCGCGAATCTGCCCTTCCAGCTGGGCGAGGATCTCACTCATCGAGCGACCTGCACTCGCGGCCCGAGCCGCGCTCTGAACCTGAAACCCCGTGCCCAAGCTGAGTTGACGCGAATCGAAGACGGTCAGCGGGATCGCGGTCGTCTCCATAGCCGCCTGCCGGGCAACCTCGATGGTCGCGCTGAGCTTCTGCGAGATGTGGATGGACAGGACCTCGGTCGCACCCTCCGCTGCCAGCTGTTCGTAGGCCTGTTGGAAGACATGAATCCCTGGGGCGGCCGTCGTCGGCGGGGGCTTCAGCCCAGGCAGCTGGTCATAGAACTGCGCGGCGGCTTAGATCGATGCCATCCCGATACTCCTGTGACCCCATGTGGATCAGGATCGGAATCACCGTAATCCCATGCTCGCGGATGGCTTCAGGTGGAAGATCGCAGGTGCTGTCTGTGGCTATACGGATGGTCATACCAGATGGGATCGTGAGGGGTTTCAGGCCGATGCGGTAGGCGGTTCTCTTAGGATCGGCAACCCCGCGGGACTGCCTGCTCTCAATTCTACACTGTGAAATAGGCCGACCAGACGACCATGTCCAGCACCGCAGTCTGCAGGCAGAATGCTGCGCACCCAATCACGGCCAGCCAGTACGCCCACCGGGGTTGACGCGGCTGGGTGTTGAGCAGGGCGGCCAGCAGGCCCAGTGAGGCGAGTCCCACCGCCGCCAAGGCCATTCTTACGACCCATAGCAGGACTATGCTGGAGGTTTCGGCCGCGGCGAACGTGAGTGGCATCCATAGCGCGGATGGGATCAGGATGGCGGCAAACAGGATGTTGAAGGCACCAAAACCAAACCGGTTCCCGACGCGCGCTGCCGCGGGCTTAAGCCGGAAGAAGACAAAGTGGATGAACGCAAAGTAGCCCACTGCCGCCAGGAACATGCCTGCCGTATAGAAAGGCCGTATGCTCCCCGGCACACCTCCCCACAGGACGTCCGTGGCATTTGGATGGGTCCGGATGCCGTAGGCGTAGCTGCCCAGAACGGCCGCGCCGCCCAGAAGATTGATGGTCAGCAGCAACCTTTTCTTTGTGTGCATGAGTCCTCCCAGAAAGATTTCAGACCTACGTCCAAGCCACATACTCTCCATTCGGCAATGGTTTGAAGTTTGGCGATTCTCATGCAGATGCAGTTCCGGCACGCCTTGATGGGCATATTGCGAACACAAGATCCTTCGGTTAGGAATCAATGCCCAGGACTATTGCAGGGGAACTCAGAAGGCAGTTACGACTATGCCGATGATTGCCGTGACCATCCCAAGTCCTTGAAGTTTGGTGATTTTCTCGTTCAAGAAGATGATAGCCAGTGTTATGGTCACTATCGATAACGCGGAGGCGATTGGTGTAATCAGTATTGCATCTCCAATCGTCAGTCCATAATTAACCGTGGCTACTGCGCCAGCCTCAACAATGCCCATAAGCACCATCGCGTATCTCGTTCTGGCGGGAATCGCCGTTAAGTCGCTTTCGCGTTTCACAAGAAAAGAGAAGGCAAGCAGGGCCAAGACAATCCCAAGTTTGACAAAGAGAGTTGCCAGTAGCCAGCCAACCCCTTCCGAGATGACTTGGCTAATGTTCCAGAAGATGCCAAACAACAAGGCCCCGAGCGCTGTTTCCTTCACACCTGCTGAAAGCTGTGCTACGTGTCCGCCAATATCGCTCCACCTCAGGGATGCCAAGGTAGCGCCAGAGACTATCAGCAGCACGCCCAAGGATTGAATAGTGGAGAGCCGTTGTCCCATGAAGACAAAAGCAAACAACATGGTAAACACGGCCCACAAATTCATGGTGGCGGCAACGATTGACACATTGCCGATCTCAAGGCCCTTGAAGAAGAACAGATACCCGGCAGAATAGAGAATCGCCGCAACTGGAAACAATATGATGACACGAGCAGGAACGTTGATGCCTGTTGCAAGTAGAAGACCAAGCAGAAGCATAGACATGAAGCCAGCCAATTGTGACCAAAGCAAGGATTTGAAGGGCCCTATCTGCTTGGCAAAGACGCCACCCAGGAAGTCGTACAGTCCCCAGCCAAACATACCTGCTATGCCAGTCAGAATGCTCAGGACGATTGTACTCATGAATTCCGAGACTCCTCGGGTTGCATGATTTCCCCTCGTCGAATTATATGCCCGCCGCAGGATTGTGAAGGCTCTGGATCATGTCTGCAAGGTTGTCCATGCAGTGCGAAGATGTTGTCCGCGCCCTTGACAAATTCATAAACCGTTTATAGAATGCGGTCAAGGCAATAGAACGCCTGTTCTAGTGGATCGCACCACGGAACGCTCGCCTTGCCCGCATGGCACGCCTCACCCTCTGGGCGCTCGCGGTCACTGATCCGTCGCAAATGCCGAGCGCCCTTCTCGGTATGGTCGGGCTGCATCTTCCCCCGGCGTTTTCGTGCGTCGGCGGAATGCCGCCCGGTGTCAAGCCGTGGTTCCCCACTGTTAGGCGCGCTTGACAGCGCACCAGGGCCCCGCCGCCCGGGGCAGAAGAAACGGCCGCACAAGAAAAACACCGCCTCTGGGCGGTGTCTTAAAGGCTGGCGAAGTCCCCGGCGCCGCACCGGGGAGAGCAAAGGATTTGCCTGTGCCTGCGGCATCGTGCAGGCAAACCTCTATCAACTGATCCAGAGTTCAAGCCTTTTGCGTTGATAGCGTGTACAGAGTGATTTTGCGTCTACGAGGTTGCGAATTTACGGGTAAATCCGTCTACTGCGAGTAAGGTTTCTATTGCGTGTCTCCCCATCTGCAACTTATCTGCAACCGCGTTGTCGCAGATCCCGAAGGGGCAGCTGGATGAGGAAAGGCGACTCGGCCCAGGCAAGCGGCGCACTACGGAAGGCGGCCCAACAGAAGGCTTGCGCAATCCATTAGGAAAAGTATGCGGTCGTTGTGCTTGGGAGCTGTTTCCTCAGGCTTCCATTTGTTTCTCGCATTGGTTTCTTGCCAGTCGGCGCCAAGATTGAGGATTTGTATTAACAGTTTCCTCACGTCCTCGTACTCCTCGATCCGCAGCTTGGCGCCAACTTCTTGCAAGCGGCTCGCCATTGTGAGAAGGTAGGGCGTAACGAATTCGACGGTGTGTCCCTTCTCGATAATGAGCGCATGACATTCGGCCTTTTCGTATGCGTCCTTCCAGATGTCCTGAAGGTCAGGTGAGGGGAGGGGTCGTTTATCAATCTCCAACTTCAGCTGAACCGCAGCATCGAGGACCTTCAAGGGAAAACCCTTGAGGCAGCTTTGACACAGCACGTAGTCGCCGAGGTCGGCCAAGGGAAATGTGAAACCACCAAAGTAGCCCATCTTCCGGACCTTGATTCGATGGTATGACCTCTTCCGGCAGCACAGTGGACAAATGAAGTGGCCCTTCGCGACTATCTTCTCCCCGGGGCGATAGCCGTAGTGTATGGAGATCATGCTCGGGCCTCCATCATTGCGCTACGATCGCTTCGCGTTGTTTCGTACGGCAGCCGCAGACACGCGCAAGGGCTGAATGTCGATTCTCTGAATATTGAGGGCAAAGGGACAAGCCTTGCCCTTATACTTGGGCCGAATGCTACGGTGATAGAGAAAGCCCTGATTTGCTAGCCAAATGGAATTCTCTTGAAGATACTCACCCAGGGGCTTTGCCACCCTCTTCAAGTAATCTTCAGTCACTTTCTTGTGGAACTGCAGCATCCCGAGATAGCCAAATAGGTAGTCGGTAATTGGCTTCTCGCAAGCGAAGATGTAGCAAGGCACGTCGTCATCTGGAATATTGCCCAGAGCCCCTTCAAGGCCGATAGCAAAGCACAGCGTGGCCCAGGTGCATGCCTGGTCGCTGGCCCTTTCAAGTAACCGCGGTAGTTCATTCTTTGTCATTAAACCATGGTTCATCAGCTGCTTCGTGATCTCGTCAATGTACTTTGCCGCGTAGCCTAACGACCCTTGAATGCTGTTCCAGGCCTCCTTGGGTTTGCCCTCGTAACTATCATTCCAACTGTTGATCAAAACGCCGAGGTCGTCGAAGGTGATGCGATCCGCTGGTTTGGCTGCTAGCTGGTTTGGCATGGCTCCTTGCTCCTCCCCGCCGAATTTCCGGTTCGTATGCGCTGAGGTCGGCTCGTGCTGTCAGTGCGGACGCGAGTCAGGCGGAAGAGCGCCTCTTGTTGCGTGCCGCGCAGTATGAATTTCGAGTCATCTTGCCAACCACCGAGAGCATTGCGGCCACGGCTGGGCCCAGGAATGCAGCCGTGAAACCTATCTTGAGCGCGATAGCGGTGGAGATCGTAGATATCAATATCGCGTTGGTTATTGGCACCTCTTTCCGGAGCGCTTTCTTCTCTTTGACATAGGCGTCATCGTCGCAGACAAATCGATCGAACTCCTCGCGAAAGCTAGACCACCACAACTCTTTGTCTGGTGCAGTCCTCGCGAGGTGTACGATCCCGCTGTCTTGTGTGGTGATCCGAAAGCCTCGCCGTCTCCGCTGCATCCCCGGTCTCACCGAGAAGTCGATTGAAAGCCTCCTTCTGAGAAGGCTGCAACTCATCGATCCACTCGCGCAAGGGGTAGTTCGGTATCTCGATGCTCATAAGATGCGCTCCTTTTTCGCTCCTCGTGCTGCAGCCGGAAGAGCAAATGCCACTAAGTCGAGTGAGGCTACTAGGGTCCAGGGCCTCGCTATCTAAGAGCAGCCAATGAGGCCGCAATCCAGGGAAGAGCAAGCCAATAGAGCAGCACCAGGGTAGCCCCAATCGCGCTGGCAACAAGGCCGACGAGCCTAATACGAACTAAGCTGAGATAGAACTGGTTCTTGTAGTAGTTGTGCACAATCAAGAGATAGAGTTGTTGAACGTTGTCGCTGACTTCTTCCGCCAGGCGTTCCTTGGCGTACTTTGATGTGAAGAATTTCAGGCCTTCAAGATACGGCCTGGTTGTGGACTCGTCTCGATACCGCGGGAAAAACACATTGCGGTCGATCTTTGAGATCGCTGGAATGCCGTAGTAGAACCATTTCCACCTGTTGCCATGTTCGCTCAACCGCAGGAATGGATATCGATATCGGGATTGTAGTTCATACGTCACGATGAGCCACAAGGCCGCTGCTGCTTGGATCAGAAGCAGCGCCGAGAGCATGTAGAACGCCCAGCCCACTATATTGGACCCCAGCGAAAAGACTAGGCCGAATGCTGTCAGTAAGATCACGAGATATTGGAGCGTGAAGTCATAGATCTTACTTCTTCTCTCCTCGATGGCAGTAGTCATGCCATAGTAGTATGTGATCATGCGCTGAATATCTGCATTCTTGCCTTCCAGATCCGGAAGCTTGAGCCCTCGCAGGCTTGCCAATTCGGCTGAAACCTGGCCCTCGATGTCTGACAGGCCCAAATGCTGAGAATTCGGGATGCTAGAGGACGTTCTTTTTGCGGTAGACACAGTTGCCTTCTCCATCGTAGTCTCCCTCCCAAGTGATGCCCAGATACTCGTTTGGCGCATTGGTCGTGCCCGGGGCATTCCATTTTTCAGTCAGGTAGGCTCGAATGCTCACCCCAGATGACCTCCGCGAGTGGGAGTTCATGACCCGCTTGATGCTTCCGGAGGGATACCAATACTTCTCCAATTCATGCACTGTCACGTAGCCAAGAGGTGCTGCCTTGATCACTTTCGATAGGTTACCCCGAAACCTGACCTGCCCCCCAAAAGCTGATCCAACGTAAGAGTTAGGATTGGAGAATGGAGACAGGTCAAAATGGCCAGAAAGTACTTTTCCACTGAACAGATCATCAGCAAATTGAGGGAAGCAGAAGTACTGCTTAGTCAAGGGAAAACAGCCGTGGAAGTAAGTCGTTCGCTCAACATCAGCGAACAAACGTATTATCGTTGGCGGAAAGAATACGGGGGAATGGGAACGGATCAGGCTCACCGGCTGAAGGAACTGGAGAAAGAGAATGCCCGGCTAAAGCAACTGGTGGCCGAACTCTCCCTGGATAAGGCCATCCTGAAGGAAACCGTTCGGGGAAACTTCTAAGCCCGGACAGACGCAGACAAGCCGTGCAGCGAGCTCAGGAAGTCTTCGATGTTTCGGAGCGGCGTGTGTGCCGGGCCTTGGGACAACCCCGATCCACCCAAAGGTACGTGGGCAGGACGCCGAGCGATGAAGAGCCGCTCACTCTGCGCATGGTTGAAATGGCTAACCAGTATGGTCGCTATGGTTACCGACGGATCACGGCGATGTTGCAAGCTGAAGGCTGGACAATCAACCACAAGCCGCGTGGAACGCTTGTGGCGACGAGAAGGGCTGAAAGTGCCTGCCAGACAGCCCAAACGTGGTCGATTATGGCTGAACGACGGGTCCTGCGTGCGACTGAGGCCCGAGTTTCCCGGGCATGTTTGGAGTTATGACTTCATGTTGGAACGAACCCAGGATGGACGGCCTTTTAGGATTCTGAATGTGATCGATGAGTACACGCGCGAATGCTTGGCGGTGCGAGTCCGCAGGCACCTCGATCATGAAGATGTCCAGGATTGTCTGACAGAGTTGTTTTGTGCCAGAGGTGTGCCTGCGCACCTACGATCAGATAACGGGCCGGAGTTCATAGCCCGAATACTGCGTCGATGGTTAGACAAACTGAACGTCAAGCCGCTTTTTATCTTGCCAGGCAGCCCCTGGGAAAATGGCTACATCGAGTCATTCAATGGCAAGATGCGGGACGAACTACTGAACGGCGAGATCTTTTACACTCTGAAAGAGGCCCAGGTGTTGATCGAGCGCTGGAGGAAGGAGTATAACTACATCAGACCACACAGCTCACTCGGATATCGTTCCCCTGCACCACAAGCCTGGCTGTTATCCTCCACCCTGCAGCTGGGACTAACTTAACCACTGGTACAATCTTCGGGGGCAGATCAGTCGGGGGCGAACACACATGGGGTTTCCACGGTTACAATAGGCAGGAGTGCCGCGGGGCGATGGCGGAATCGGCAGACGCAGAGGACTTAAAATCCCCCGGTGGAAACACCTTGTGGGTTCGACCCCCACTCGCCCCATGAGCCCATCACGCACCCAATGACAAGCAGGAAAGGCAGCCATGTTCTTTGACCGTCAGAGGTTGGAGGAGTTGGAGGACAAGACGCTCGCTCCCTACGGGGTGCGCAGCAAGGACTCCAGGGGCCGCGCTTACCTGGATGACGAGCCCGAATACCGGACGGCGTTTCAGCGGGACCGCGACCGCGTGATCCACACTACCGCCTTCCGACGGCTCGAATACAAGACCCAGGTCTTTATCAACTTCGAAGGCGACTATTTCCGAACCCGCCTGACCCACACGCTCGAGGTCACGCAGATCGGCCGCACGATCGCACGCGCCCTGGGCGCCAATGAGGACCTCGTCGAGGTCATTTGCCTGGCGCACGATTTGGGTCATTCCCCTTTTGGGCATTCGGGGGAACTCGCCCTGGTCCGTCTCATGAAGGATGCCGGTGGATTCGACCATAACAAGCAATCCCTGCGCATCGTGACCCAGCTGGAGCAGCGCTACCCGGAGTTTCCGGGCTTGAACCTGACCTGGGAAGTCCGTGAGGGCATGGTCAAGCATGAGTCCGAGTACGACATAGCTGACGCACGCGAATACGATCCCAGCCTGCGGGGTAACCTGGAGACACAGATCTGCAACGTCGCGGACGAGCTGGCCTATACCACGCACGATCTGGATGATGGCTTGCGCTCCAGCATGATCACGCCGGACATGCTCGACGGGATCACTCTCTGGCAGCTAATGCAAGAGGATCTCAAGTGGCGTGGACCCGCGCTCACCGACCCGGATCGTCACCGCATGATCCGTGAGCTGGTCGGACTCATGGTGACGGAACTCATACGGTCAACGGACCAGCGTCTCAAGGAAACGGCGGTAAAATCGCCGCTCGATATCCAGAAGCTGAAGACCAACGTGGTCGGCTACAGCGAAGACATGCAGCGGCAGAATCGCCAGCTTAAGGACTTCCTGTACAAGCACCTCTATACGCATTTCCGGGTCCTCCGGATGGCCGTAAAAGCCGAGCGCGTGATCAACGACTTGTTTGCTGCCTACAGCGCCGAGCCCGCTATATTGCCGGAGGCGATCCAGGCAACCATCCAATCCCGCGGACTGGAGCGAACCATCTGCGATTACATTGCCGGCATGACCGATCGCTTTGCGATCGAAGAGCATAGTAAGCTCTTCGATCCGTCGGAAAAACCATGATTCGCAGTGCCGCAAGATTCGGGAATAATGGCTGATCCAGTCTACCTCACCGAAGAAGGTATTGCCAAGCTCAAAGCCGAACTGGAGCAGCTCAAAGGGCCCCGTCGCGCGGAGTTGGCCAAGCGCCTGCGCTCCGCCGTCCAAATGGGTGATCTGTCTGAGAATGCAGATTATCACAAGGCTAAGGAGGACCAGGCTTTCCTGGAAGGCCGCATCCAGGAGATCGAGTACCTCTTGCACAACTCGGTCGTGATTGAGAAGAGCGCTGCGAGCGGCACTGTGGGTCTCGGCAATCATGTGACGATCCAGGAAGGAGACTTCCCGGAGGAGACTTACCACGTCGTCGGGCCCAAAGAGGCCGATCCAAGGAATGGCCGCATTTCCTACGAGTCCCCCATCGGCCGGGCGCTTGTTGACCACCGGGTGGGCGATGTGGTCGAAGTTGAAACACCTGCCGGTCGTCTCAAGTTCAGGATTCTCAAAATTGAATAAGCCAATGAATCAAAGAGCAGGCCGGGCGAGGGATGCCCGGCCTGCTCCTTCTTCTGTCCTACGAATGGTCAGCTTTGCGCCAGATTGCCAGTTCGAGCGTGACCCTCTCAAAGTGACTCTTGTCGGGCATCGCCCCATTCCCATATTGCAGGTCGACTACGGTTGCCAGCAGTTGCAGGGTCTCGGTTTCCAGAACAACCTGTTTCTGGGCCTCGATCTGAATGAGCTCGCCCTTGGCCTCGAGGCGACCGCGGATCGCCGGATCCGCAAAGGCATGTGCGCTCATCAGCACCTTTGTCGCCGTCTTGATATCATTCTTGTCGAAGAGCCAGATCTCGAGGGCAGTCACCTTCTTCGGGTCGCCGATGCCAATCGTCTCAGATACGCCGACCCCGTACTCCCCAAGAAACTCGCCGTTGGGTGAGTCGATGCTGAAGGCTTCGTCATACAGGTCATCGCCCAACACGTAGGTCGTCATGTTCTGGGTGATAGGCGGCGCGACGCCGAGTGATTCGAAGTTCGTCTTGTTCTTGGCAGCCTCTCGATTGATCTCAACCGCCTGCATACCCGGCGTGACCTCGCCGCTCGACCGGTTGACTAGGAGGCGACGCAGCAGGAAGAACGCGATCGCGGCTCCCACGAGGAGCAGTACAAGAACCGCTCCCAGCAGAACCGTTGTACCTGATGGGCCGCTGCCCGGCGTCGGCACAGCTGCTGTGCTCGCAGGATTCGAGCCCTTGACGGCCTGAATTACCTGCCCGTAGGCAATGATGACGACGGGATCAATCCCCTGCGGATCTTTTTGGATCTTTACAAAAAGCGGCGCAGCCGCCGGACCAAGATTGTCCCAACGCTGCACCGCCAGGTTCGGATCCCGATTGACCCGGAACGAGTCGATCGCCATCCGAAGATAGTCTTCCTGCAAGTCAGCACGCATGACGGCCGGAGTTGTGTTCACCACCCTGACTGTTGCCCAACCCAGCGGGACTCCGACCACAACTCCGATCAGGCCCGCCAGGACGGCCAGAATGATCGGTTTTCTGAAGAGACCAGGCAAAGAACTCATGGAGGCTCCTTGTGATCTGCTTTCCCGCCCTCCATTATACAGGCTCTCGTCTAATCCGCAATCACTCTCGCGCCGTTTCCTGGACCATCTCCTCGAGGGAATATGAGTTTTGGCAGTTCGTACACTGCGCCTCGCGCTTGTTGGCGATCACGAGCAGACCGCCACAGTTGGGACAAGGCCGTGCAAGCGGCTTCTTCCACGAGGTGAAGTCACAGGCCGGGTAATTGGCACAGCCGTAGAACGTCCGCCCCTTGCGTGTCTTCCGCTCCACGAGGTCCCCCCCGTCCTTGGGGCATTTGACGCCAATCTTCTCGAGCCAAGGCTCCGTGTAGCGGCAGCTGGGGAAGTTGGAGCAAGAAATGAACTTGCCGTAACGGCCATAACGAATGACCAGTTCTCCGCCGTCTTCCGGACACTTGCGTCCGATCGGCTCGGGGCCGGATTTGGACATGGGGATCTCGGCCTGCGCCTTCACCAGCTGTTCCTTGAACGGCCCATAGAATTCCCGCACGGCACCCGTCCACTGCATCTCGCCCGCGGCGACCTTGTCGAGATCGTCTTCCATATGTGCGGTGAAGCCGATATCCACGATTTCCGGGAAGTACTGGACCAGCAGATCATTCACCTGGAAGCCTGTCTCGGTCGGAGCGAGGCGCTTATCGATTCGTTCAACGTAACCGCGTTGCTGGATCGTGGAAATGATCGGGGCATAAGTGGAAGGCCGGCCAATCCCATTTTCTTCAAGGACTTGGACCAGAGACGCCTCCGAGAAGCGCGGCGGTGGCTGCGTAAAATGCTGGTCGGGCATCAGACGGACCAGTGCCTGCTTTTGTCCCTCGGCAACTCCAACCGGGATCTTAACGATTTCCTCATCCTCATCGGCAGGCTTGTCCTCGTCCCGAGTCTCTTCATAGACTGCCATGTATCCGGAAAAGCGCACGGCCGATCCGGATGACCGCAGGAGATATTCATGTTCACTCGACTTGCCGGTTACCTCGACCTGCAATGTGTCGTAGACCCCGGCTTCCATCTGGGAAGCCACGAACCGTTGCCAGATCAGGTTGTAGAGCTTGTACATGGCCGGCTCGAGGTAGGATTTGATGCTCTCCGGCTCCCGCCACACTGATGTGGGACGGATGGCCTCGTGTGCCTCCTGGGCGCCGATCGTCTTGGTTTTGTACTCGGGAGGTTCCGGCGGTAGAAAGTCCGCGCCGTACTTCGCCACAACGAACTCCCGCGCTTCCTTCTGCGCGCTCTCAGCAACTTGCGGAGAATCCGTACGCATATATGTAATCAAGCCCGTCGCGCCCCCGTTTCCGACGTCCTGGCCTTCGTACAGGCTCTGGGCGAGAGCCATGGTCCGCTTGGCCTGATATCCGAGCTTACGCGACGCTTCCTGCTGCAAAGTGGAAGTGATGAAAGGCGCCACGGGTTTGCGGCGGCGCTCTCCGCGCTTTACCTGCGTGATCTCGTATGCGGCGCCCTCCATAGCCTTGACAACGGCCTGGCTTGAAGCCTCATCGGGCAATTGGAAGTCAGCGGCATCGATTTTCGCGAGCTTGGCGATGAAAGTATTCCGGATGCCTTCCGGCCGGAATTCGGCATGTATGGTCCAGAACTCGGTGGGCACGAACGCCTCGATGCCGCGTTCCCGGTCAACGATCAGGCGGAGCGCAACCGATTGCACTCGACCGGCGGACAGTCGGCTGCGGACTTTTTCCCACAGAATGGGGCTGATGCTGTAGCCAACCAGCCGATCCAGGACACGTCGGGCTTGCTGGGCATTGACCAGGTCCATGTCGATCGATCGCGGATTGGCAAAGGCTTCCTTGATCGCTGGCTCCGTGATCTCGTGGAACGTGACCCGCCGGGCGATGTTTGGATCGATATCCGAGGCCTCAAGCAGGTGCCACGAGATCGATTCGCCCTCACGGTCGGGATCGGTCGCCAGATAGACGGCCTCGGCCTTACTCGCCAGCTTCTTGAGTTCCTTGACGACTTCCTTCTTCTCGTTCGGGACGCGGTACTTGGGCTCGAAATTATTCTCGACGTCCACGGAAAGCTGTGAACGTAACAAATCGCGGACGTGGCCGACCGAGGCCTTGACCGTGTACCCTCTCCCCAGGAAGCGCTCAACCGTCCTTGCCTTTGCAGGCGATTCCACGATCACCAGCTTGCCGTCGCGCTTTTCGACCTTCACCGGCCTTGGCGCAGGCGCCAAGCCTTCATGCGCTGCTGTCCTCCCCATCCGGTAAAGCTTGGTGCCGCACACGGGACAGGTACCGGTCGTAACGGGCGAACCCTTCGCGTTGAACGCCGCCACCGGATCCTTGATCTCCCGCTTGGTTTTGCATTTCATGCAGTAGGCTTCCATTAATTCTCCAGAACTCAAAGGTATTTATCCTGCCGGTGCTTCCGAAGATGCTCCACCACCTCGCGCACTTTCTGGGCCTGGTCGGACTTGCACACCAACAGGACGTCGTCCGCGTCAACGATGACAGTGTCATCGATGCCGATGGTGACGATCAGTCGGTCGGAGTCGTGCCCATATACCAGGGTGTTATGGGTCTCGACAGCCAGATGTTGTGCGATTGTGGCGATATTGCCGTCCATATCCGGAAACAACACATCAAACAGCGTCTCCCAGGAGCCGACGTCATTCCAGCCAAGTCCCCCGGCCGGCAGCACCACGACCTGCTGCGCTCTCTCCATGATGCCATAATCGATAGTCTCGGGCTTCAACGCAGACCAACTCGATGAAAGCACCTGGTCGCGAGTTTTCGAACCCCAGACGCTCGAGATCTTCTCCAGCGCCGAATGAAGGGCAGGCATCTGCCTTTGGATCTCTTCAAGGATCGCGCCCGCCCGCCACACGAACATACCGCTGTTCCACGAATGGTCCCCCGAACGCAAGAGCTCCTGGGCGGTCACCTCATCCGGCTTCTCGATGAACTTACGAACACGATAGACCGGGTATTTGAAGCCTTCGGCCAAGCGTTCGCCTTGCTGGATGTATCCATATGCCGATGAAGGAAACGCGGGCGTGATACCCAGCGTTACGAGGTAACCTTTTCGAGCCACTTCGAGCGCTTCCCGCAGCAGATAGTGGAACAGATCCCGGTTGCGTATGAAATGGTCCGATGGCAGCACTGCCATCACCGCCTCCGGATCGCGCAGTTGCAGCACAGTAGCGGCCAATCCGATCGCAGAGGCTGTCCCGCGTGGAGCGGGTTCCAGTAAGTAGTTCTCCAACGGGATCGCCGGAACCTGGCGCTGCATCTCGTCGGCTTGCCCAGCGACCGTGACAACGAGAATGCGATCGATCGGGAAGAGGTCTGATAGCCTCGAGACGGTGCTTTGAAACAGAGTCTCGCCGCCGAGCAGCGGCAAGAGTTGTTTGGGACGATCCTTCCGCGATATGGGCCAGAGGCGCGTGCCCCCGCCACCCGCCATGATGACTGCGAAATCATGTTCGTGCATGGTAGTTCCTTAGGCAGAATAGCCCGATTGTACCTCACGCACCGCGACGTACTGCATGCCGCCGACTTGTCTGGCCAGGCCCTTCAACTCCATCATTACAAGCGCCGCCGAAACTTTTTCGACGGGCAGGCCGCTTTGGTGGCGAATCTCATCCACATGCAGTGGCTCGCTTCCCAGCAGGTTCATCAGTTGGGCTTCGACTTCGTCAGCGGGCAGAATCTTTCGTGCGGCTTTCTGCTCCCCCACGCGCGTGAAATCCAAGGCTTGGAGGACGTCGTCGACGCTGAGCAGCGGCAGCGCTCCGTTCTGGATAAGTCGATTTGTGCCTTTGCTTTGTGGCGCCAGGATACTGCCGGGAACAGCAAAGACCTCACGGCCCTGCTCGGCGGCAAACTCGGCAGTGATCAATGCGCCGCTGGTCTCACCAGCCTCGACTACGATCGTCGCCAGGCAGAGACCGGAAATGATTTCGATTGCGCGGCGGAAAGTTGCTGCTTTCCGGCGCGGTACCCAAGGGATAGTCGCTAATCAGCGCGCCGCGTGTCATGATCTGTCCGGCCAAACCGCGATTCTCCGGGGGATAAATGCGATCGACACCGGAGCCAAGCACTGCCACGCTGCGACCGCCTGCCTTCAACGCCGCGGAGTGCGCCACACCATCCACTCCGCGCGCCAGTCCACTGATCACCGTCAATCCGCTGGCTGCCAGATGTGCTGCAAGTTCCTCCGTGATCTGGCGGCCGTAAGCCGTGATCCGGCGGGTGCCTACGATGGCGACGGCAAAATCATCCTCCGGCAGCCATTCGCCGCGAACATAGAGGACAGGCGGTGGGTGCTCAATATCCTTCAGCCGGGCGGGGTATCCGGCGTCTGCCCAGGTCAGGACCTGCACGCCCTGGGCAGTGATCCTCGCCCACAAGGCCTCGAGGTCAACGCTTTGGCGGAGCTCAACTAGCCGGTTTACGGTCTTCGTTCCCAGGCCCGCTTTGCGCAGCTCTTCTGGTTTGCCGTTCCAAGCCGCTTCGGCATCTCCAAAATACGCGATCAGAGAGGCGAGTTGGGCCGAGCCGACCCCGCGCACCAAGTTGAAACCCACCCAATAGCACTTTTCGTCCATGCTGATTTGAATTCGGTGCCGCCGCGCCTCTCACCCTCGCGGCTACGACGCTAGGTGCCCCAGCCGAGGTAGCCCGGCGCGTTCGAGTACGCTATCGGCTGGCGCTGACTGGCTTGTGATTTGCATCGAGGAGGCCGAGCATCTCCCGGATCCGGATCTGTCTCGTCTCCCGCTCAACACGCAGAACCACGGAGGCGATGGCCGGCAGCAGGACCTCACCACCCTCATCTTGGGATACAACATACACATCGTTGGCACCTGTCTGCAGGATCTCGCTCAACGTGCCTATCAGCTCATTCTTCTCGTTGACTACCGTGAAGCCGATGAGTTCATGATGATAGTACATACCGTTCGGCAAGGGCGGGCGGTCCGCCGACTTTACATAGACTTCTTGCCTTCGAAGTCCAGCTGCCTCTTCCGGGGTGTCAAGACTCACGAACTTGATCAACAGACCTTCGGGATGATGTCTTGCGGTCCCGATGATCGTCGCCGTGTGTCCGGCGCCCACATACACTGTTGTACCGCTCTTGAGTCGCTCGGGAAAATCGGTGATGACTTCCATGATGAGTTCCCCCTTCAACCCGTGCGGGCGCCGCAGCACGCCGACTACTAAATATTCAGGCTCACCAGGTGATGGCGAGCCTGAATTGACATTCCGTCTCGGTCCTTTAAAGGGCATCACTCGGGTTCGACAACATCGAGTGTGGCTTGCTTGCCCTCACGCTCTGCCGCGATTCGCAGGACGGTGCGGATCGAGTTGGCAACCTTCCCACTCTTCCCTATTACCCGGCCCATGTCGTCCCGGGCGACTGTCAGCTCCAGCCTGACGCGATCCCCAGTCCCAAACTCGCGTACGGCCACCTGGTCGGGATGATCAACAAGAAGACGCGCGATGAATTCAATCAGCTGTTGCATCCCGCTCGGTTCCGCGGACGCGCTGTCCTTTTCGCTGCCATCCACTGAAGGCTCGTTCACGCAGCGCCTAGTCCTTTCGGGTCTTGACCGGAGCCGCACGTCGGGAGGCCGCTTCCGCTGCCTCTTTCAACAGCGCTTCGACCGGTTCACCCTTCTTGAAGCGCTCGAACCGTTCCAGCAGACCCGAGGTCTTGAACACCTGCCCGACGGACTCGGTCGGCAGCGCTCCGTTGCCCATCCAGTGATCAGACGCGGTCTTCCTTGACATCCAGCGTGGCCGGATCGGTACGGGGATTGTAGAAGCCCAATATTTCGAGGAACCGCCCGTCTCGCGGCAACTCTTTGTCCGCTGCGACAATGCGGTAGGATGGCTGTCCCCTCAAACCCATGCGACGAAAACGAATACGGACCATCGAGAAACGTTCTCCTTCAACTTCTTGGTTTTGGCAGACGCCCATACCGGGTCTGTCCGAAATCAGGGCACCCGATCAGTCGGCGGATTCCGACCCGGATTTCACAAACCGCTATTCTACCAGAGTTTCAGCCGGGGAGCGAAAAGGATGTCCGCGTGCCCTCTCCGGGACGACTCGAGACGGTGATGTGGCCGCCGTGCGCCTCTACGATGTGCTTGGCAATAGCCAGTCCCAAGCCCATGCCGCGCAAATCGGCAGTCTTGTAGTAGCGGTCAAAAACGTGTGGCAAGTCCTCAGGAGCGATGCCCGGGCCCTCGTCCGCGACAGAGACGGTCACCCAGCGCCGATTCTGGTCCGTTTGTTGCGACATGCCGATCGTCACGCGTTTTCCCGCCGGGGTGTATCGCAGGGCGTTAAACAGCAGGTTGTTGAGCACCTGCCAAATCCGCGCGGGATCGATTTCCAGCGTGCTTGTCCCGGGCTCTATGGCCAGTTGCGGCCTGATGCCCGCCGCGTCGGCTTGTGCCTGCGAGGCGGCGGCGATTTCGCGAATAACTGCCGCCAAGTCTGTTGGTACGGTCTCGAGGCGCAGGTTCCCGCCCTCCGCCAATGCCAGGACGCGCAGGTCGTCTGTCAGGCGAGAAAGAACTTGAACCTCGTCAAGCAGCGACTTCAGGCGAGCTTTGTCCGGCGCATAAACGTCATCGGCCAAGCCTTCCAGGTTGCCCTGCAGGATCGTCAATGGCGTCCGGAGCTCATGCGTCACATCAGCGAGCCAAGTCCGGCGCTGTTCATCCTGGGTTTGCAGCCGAGAAGCCATCGAATTGAATGCGCGTGCCATGGAGGCCACTTCCGACGGGCCGCTCTCGTCGACCCGGGCCGAATAGTCCCCCTCGGCGATCTTATGCGACGCCTCCAGTAGGTCATCCAACGGTCTCGATACGCGGCGGAGGTTGAGAGCACTTAGAGCCGCCACCACGATGCCGAAGGCCACCAAGATGCCGGCAGCAGGCAGCACTGCGACGAATTGACCGAGCGCGAGATGGGAAACTCCCGATGCGTTGAGCGCCACTGCGATGAGTGCCAGAAGGAGTGCCAAGACTAGCAGGTTTGACAGCGCGAACAGGCAGCCGAGTTGTCTGAAAAACGGATTGTGTCTGCCGATCCGGCGCCAGTGGCGACGGTCGCGCGGCGGCCACTCTTCTCCCTCTGGCCACCAAGGCGGCCGATAATGCGCTACATGAGCGTGCCGCCACCGACGATTATCATGACGTCCAGGCCACACCCACGGTTCTGTCGGCCTTTCCGCGCCCGGCGTCCCGGGCTTCCGCGACTCTGATCCCTGCATGCTTCACGCGTCTGAGAACTTGTAGCCTACCCCGAAGACCGTGATGATGTATCTCGGGTCAGTTGGTTTCGGCTCGATCTTCCGTCGGATGTTTTAACATGCGCATCGATCGCCCGTTCATAAGATTCGAACGCTACGCCATGGACCGCTTCAAGCAGTTGACTTCGAGTGAACACTCTGCCAGGCTGGCGCGCCAACGCCGTCAAAAGCTCAAATTCGGTCGGCGTCAGCTGCTCCAACTGTCGATCTCCGGCAGTCACTCGCAGGCGGGGTACGTCCAGTGTCAGATCGGCGGCCTGAATGATCTCCGCTCCGGACCCCGCCGCGTTGGCTGTTCGCCGCAAGACAACACGCACGCGGGCGACGAGCTCCTTGGGGCTGAACGGTTTCGCCAGATAATCGTCTGCGCCGAGCTCAAGTCCAATTAGCTTGTCGGACTCTTCCGACCGTGCAGTCAGCATGATGATCGGTGCCTCGGACAACTTGCGGAACTCGCGGGTGAAGTCAAGCCCGTCCATTTGCGGCAGACCCAGGTCCAGGATGATCAGGTCGGGTTTGTCCGTCCGGGCATGAGAGAAGGCCGTCTTTCCGTCGTGGGCGATCTGCACGGCGTAGCCGGCGCGTTCAAGGTAGTCGCGCACCAGTTGCGTGATCTTCGGCTCATCGTCCACGACAAGGATATTCTTCATCGCTGCCCAAGTCGATTCCTGAAATCGGAGGCGGTTGCGCTTTCTATCGCCATTCCGCTCACATTGTATACCAGAGGCTTCCGCGAGCTGGGTTCCCCGCCGGACATGGCCCTCTGCTCCCGATCTCGCACCATAAGAACACGCAAGCGGGTCGGATGCGTGATCCGAGCCGCACGATCAGCCGAGATTAGGGCTTGCTGCCTGGCTCGACCGACTTGTGGGCGCGGTCATGCCGCTCCTTGAACATGGGCGGGAGGCCGCTCTCGTCCTCCCAGCCGTGACGCCAGCCTCCATGCGTATGCCTCCCGTATCCCCAGCGTGGACCCCAGATTGCAAACGTGATTAGCCGCAGCACCAGGAACAGCAGGAAGAGGCCGAACAGTGCTCCAAAGAAGCCGAATCCGTAGAATGGGAATCCGGGGAACCAGAGTGGCCAGCCGTAGTATGGGAATGCCGTGCCTCCGGCTTGACCCTGAGGAGCTGCGACCCTGGCCGCCACACCTTGTGTGACGCCCGCGTTGAAGGCCAGGTAGGCTATCGCTGCGATCGCCGCCAGGACGAGCAGAACTGACATGAATTTGAAGAAGATGCTTCTGTCCATCGATTCACTCCTTTTCGTAACCTGCAAGGAGTATCGGACAGAGTTGTGAACCACGTGTGAAGAACCGCGGGAGAAGTGTGATCCCTGAGGGCATAGCTGCCTCTCGCCCCGCCGCAATGCCTTCTCCCCATACCGGTGACAGATTCGGGTGGCTGCGCCTAGTTGCCGAAAATGCCAGGCAGGCCTCGTCCGCCTGTCCGTTTGAATGCCTTCATCAGCTTCTGCGCCTCCCGAAACTGCTTGAGCAGCCGGTTGACGTCCTGCACATCGGTTCCCGATCCGGCCGCGATCCGTCGGCGTCGGGAGGCATTCAAGATTTCAGGGTCTCGGCGTTCCCGCAATGTCATCGAGTGAATGATCGCTTCAGACATCCTGAAGCCTTTCTCGATCTCCTGCGGATCGGCCTGGCGCGCGGCCTGGCCCAACTGCCCGGGGAGCAGGTCCATGATCTGACTGATCGGACCCATCTTCTTGAACTGTTTCATTTGCGCGAGCCAATCCTCCAACGTGAAATGGCCGCGCATCAGCTTTTCAGCTTGGACCTGCGCCGATTGGACATCAAGCGCCGTTTCGGCCCTCTCAATCAAGCCGATCATGTCGCCCATGCCCAGAATGCGCGAGGCGAGGCGCGCTGGATCGAAAATCTCAAGGGCGTCGAGCTTTTCCCCAGTCCCCAGGAACTTGATCGGCAGGCCCGTAAAGGAACGTACAGAAATGCCGGCCCCTCCGCGAGCATCGCCATCCATCTTGGTCAGGACAAAACCTGTGACCGATATGTGATCCCGGAATCCCGCGGCCACGTTCAGCGCATCCTGGCCCGTCATCGCGTCCAGAACAAGAAGCGTCTCAACCGGGTGTACCGACTCAGCCATGGCCCGAAGCTCAGCCATCATTTCGGGATCCAACTGCGATCGGCCGGCGGTATCCAGGATAACCACCCCGAATCCACCCTTTTCCGCCTTGTCCAGCGCCCGCCGCGCCAACTCAGGCGGCTTCAGGCCGGCATCAAACTCGACTGGAACATCGATCCGCTGTCCCAGTTGCTGAAGCTGTTGGATCGCGGCCGGCCGGTAGATATCACAGGCCACAAGCATGATGCGCTCCCCTCTCGATCGCAGGAGCCGCGCCAGCTTGCCCGCCGCTGTCGTCTTTCCAGAACCTTGCAGGCCAACGAGCATGATCGCCCGCGGCTTGGGGCCGCTCAAATTGAGCGGAGCGGCCTCCCCCAGGATCGTCACCAGTTCCTCATTGACGATCTTGATTACCTGCTGGGCAGGGTTCAAGGCCTTTGAGACTTCCGTGCCGACGGCCCGTGCACGAACATGCTCAATAAATGACTTAACGACGGCGAAGTGCACGTCGGCTTCCAGAAGCGCCAGTCGGACCTCGCGAAGTGCCGCGTCAACATCGGCCTCAGTGAGCCTGCCACGTCGGCGCAATTGATCGAAGACGGACTTGAGTTCTTCCTGAGAGAAGTCTCGAGCACTGCAAATTTCCCGGGAGGTGTGGCATTCTAGTGCCTAAAGGTTGTGGGGTCAAGCCGGCCCGGATCTGCACTCCGACTGGTCTGACGGGGTGCCGCGCCCGCTTGCTTGACAATCACTTCCTCGTCTAGTAGAATTCCCCCGCTTCACCAGCGTACTCTTGGCCGAGATAGCTCAGTTGGTAGAGCACGCGACTGAAAATCGCGGTGTCGTCAGTTCGATTCTGACTCTCGGCACTCTCGGCCAGAAAGATGACCGACGTGCGGGCGTAGTACAGCGGTAGTACGTCTCCTTGCCAAGGAGAAGGTCGTGGGTTCGAATCCCATCGCCCGCTCTGATCGTTGCGGAGTGCACGCGCCGGACCACCTTGGCCGGCGGAGGAGCAGCCACCCGTGCCTTCGGCGGGGACGCAGATCTCCGTTCAACCGGCCAACATAAGGCGGGACAGATCCGTGTGCCGGAGCGTTACGATTGGCGTCGTGGCCAAGTGGTAAGGCAAGGGTCTGCAAAACCCTCATCACGGGTTCGAATCCCGTCGACGCCTCTAGGCGAGCCTGCAAACAGGCTCGTTTTTTTGTTTGTGCTATCAGGGCGACGGGCGCTCCCGACCGCCCCGAGGCCCTTGCTGGCACCTGTAGAGCTTTGCCTGGGAGCCATCGGTACGACTTTAGGTTGCGGTTGCATATCAATCACATTTGTACAGAGGCGTTTTCCGACGCAACCCAGCCAATCCTGCCTATAATAAGATCATAGGTCTTGACCTGGGTGGTCTCTATGAAGATGCCGCGCTTACCCCTTGCGACGCGCGTGGCTTTCCTGTATGTCCTTATCGGGGGCGCTTGGTTCCTGCTCTCGGATAGGCTTGTTGCCGCGATCTTCTCCGACCCGCGCCTACTCACAATCGCACAGACGTACAAGGACTGGTTGTTCGTTGTCATAACGGGCCTCATCCTGCTTGCCTATGTCGGCCGCGAGAACAAGCTCCGCCGGAGCAGCGAAGAGAACCTGAGTGACATCTTCGAAAACTCCACCGAAGGGATCTTTGAATCCTCCCTCGACGGGACATTGATTCGGGTGAGCCCGGCGATGGCGCGCATTTGCGGCTATGACTCGCCGGAGGAAATGGTATCCCCCGAGACCGGTACAGGCTGGGCCGACCTCGCTCCAGATGGCCGCGGCGGAGAATTTATCGATCGCGTCCTCCACGATGGCGAGGCTACGGCATTCGAGGCTCATCTCCGTCGAAAGAACAGCAGCCTGATCTGGACCTCTATCAATGCTCGTGTTGTGCGGGACCGGTCGGGCAACGCCATCCGTGTGGACGGCTTTGTCAACGATGTGACCGAGCGGAAGAATCGCGAACGGGCCCGGCGCGATAGCGAGATCGATCACCGGCGTCTCGTCGATGATTCTCCGTACGCCACCGCAATTCAGAGCGATGGTCTTCTTCTTTACATAAACGAGGCCGGGGCAAAGCTGCTGGGTGCCTCGAATCCTCAGGAGCTGCACGGGGTCGGCCTTGTTGACTTTGTGCACGAGGAGATGCGGAGCTGGGTCCCTGAGCGGCTCGCAGCGCTGGAACAAGGCCGCTCGGTTCCGCCGTTCGAGGCGAAACTCCTGCGCCGTGATGGATCCTGCATCGTGGTTGAAGTTAGCGCGTTCCCAATCACCTACCTCGATCGGCCGGGTGCGCAAGTGTTCATGCGCGACCTGACTGCACAGAAGGCCGCAGAGGACGCTCTGCGCATGAACGAGGAGCGGCTGCGGGCGATCGTCGACAACACTCAGAACATCTACTATTCGCACTCGCCGGACCACAGCCTGACTTACGTCAGCCAGCAGGTGCAGGTCCTCCTGGGTTACTCGCCGGCTGAACTGGCGCATGGCTGGCAGGATCTCGTCACCGATCACCCGATCAATCAAAGGGGTGCCGACCTCAGCCAAAAGGCCATCGATTCCGGCATGGCGCAGGAACCATACGTTTTGGAGCTCCATGCCAAGGATGGCGCGCACGTATGGGTTGAAGTCCGGGAGAACTCCGGTCGTGAGGGAAGGGAAGACCGTGGCGGTCGTGGGGGCGCTCACAGACATCACCGAGCGCAAACACACGGATGAGAATTTCGAGCACCGCCTTGCCGAACTTACCGTACTGCACTCCGTTGCGATTGCCGGTTCCCAAAGCCAGTCTGAGGATGAACTAATCGCCCGGACCACGCAGATCGTCAGTGGGATGCTTTATCCAGACGACGCCGGCGTCTATCTGCTTGATGAGAGCGGGAGCCAGCTGACTCCGCACGCATCGTACTGGGGTGCAGCCTATCCGGAATCGCGACGACCGGTCGCCATGTCCGAAGGCGTTATTGGCTCAGTAGCCGCTTCGGGCAAGCCTGTGCGTATCAATGACGTGACTCAGGAGGCCGGCCGCGGTGCCGCCAGCTCGGGGATCCGATCGGAATTATGTGTGCCCATTCGGCTCAACGAACGCATCATCGGCGTCTTCAACGTCGAAAGCCGAAAACTTAGCGCATTTGACGCCAAGGATGAGCGCGTCCTGACCACGATCGCGGACACGCTGGGGTCGGCGATCGAGCGGATTCGACTTCTCACCACCGAACAGCACCGCCGGCAGGAGGCAGAGCTCCTGCGTGAGGCCACGGCCGCCCTGACGCGCACGCTTGACCTCGAGCGCCTATTCAATATCATCCTGAAGTCCCTGGCTGCGCTTATGCCATATTCAACAGCGTGCATCGAACTGATCGACGACGACCAGTCGGAGATCGTCGCAGCCGAGGGTACGCCAGAGAGTCAGCAACTGGTCGGCCGCAGATACCCCCGCCAACGCGGCGCTGACGGCAATGGACGAAAGCCGGTAATTGTGCCGGATGTACGCAAGGCGCCAGACTTCCGGAATTTCGGGCTGACCGCGAATATTCGGTCGGCGATCGCCGTTCCCATGTTCGTCCAGGAACAGCGCATCGGCGAGCTGCATCTCACCAGCAGCGAGCTCGACTTCTACTCGGAAGAGCACGCCGCGGTTCTCCAGACATTCTCCAATCAGGCGGCCGTTGCGATCCAGAATGCGCGCCTGTTCCAGGAGGAAAAGAGGAGAAGCCGGATTATCGAGACCTTGGCTGACATTGCCAACGAGATTTCGGCCACGCCGGTTCTCAATGACCTCCTTGATCATGTAGCCCAGCGCGCCCTCGACTTACTCAACGCCAGCCATTTGGTCATCTTCCTGGTGCAAAATGACAACGTGACGGTCAAGCCGGTTGCCGCCCGGGGGTCTTACAGTCGGGAGCTCTTGTCTCACGCTATCAAGGTGGGCGAGGGGATCACTGGCAGCATCATCGCCTCCGGAAGAGCTGAGATCGTGAACGACACGCCCGGAGACCCGCGCACGGTCCGCGTCCCGGGCACCCCCAAGGAAGACGGCATGCTCGAGACCATGATGTCTGCTCCGTTGACCCTCCGCGACCGGACGATCGGGGCGATCAATGCCTGGAGATTGCGTGCCGATGGCTTGTTCAACCAGTCGGAGTTGAATTTCCTGATCAGCATCGCCCACCAGACGTCCATCTCGATCGCCCTGACACGCGTTCTGCAGGAGACGATCCAACGTGCCGAGGAGGCAGCTGCCATCGCCGAGGTCGGCCGCGATATCTCCGCCACGCTCCAGCTCGATCTGGTGCTCGATCAAATCGCCACCTATGCCAAGGATCTGCTGAACGCCGAAACAAGTGCGGTCTATCTCTTCCAGCGCGCCGATTCCCGATTGCACGCGGTCGCGGCCAAGGGCCTGGACTCCGATGAACTCAAGAACGATCCGGTGGAGCTTGGCTCTGGCCTGAGCGGCATCATCGCCCTGAACAAGCGCGGCGAGATCGTGAACTACGACTCATCTGACCCACGTGCCGTCGTGGTCAAGGGGACGGAGGTCAATCCTGTTGAGCACTTGATGGGCGTTCCGGTTCTGAACAACGACCAACTGACGGGCTTGCTGGTGGTCTGGCGCACAGGTGTCGAACAGGAGTTCCAGCCTGCTGAGTTGAATTTTCTGACCGGTTTGGCGCAGCAGGCCGCCGTGGCAATAGAGAACGCCCGTCTGTTCCAGCTCGAACAGGAGCGCCGCCAAGAGGCGGAGAACCTGCAGGTAGCCGCAACCGCCGTTGCCTCCTCCCTGGATCTACAGCAGGTGCTGCAGACCATCATGATCGCCTTGAAACACGTGATTCCGTACGACAGTGCTTCGATGCTCCTGTTGGAAGGCGACCACGTCCGTCTGCGAGCCGCTCAGGGGCTGCCCAAGCCGGAAATGGCTCTCAATCAACTCTTCTCCTCCAGCAACGCCCTGCTGCATGCGATCCACTTGAGTGGGAAGCCGGTCATTCTGTCGGACGCCCAAAAGGATCCTCGCTTCGAGGCTTGGGCGGGAGGCGAGGGTATTCATGGATGGCTGGGTGTTCCCCTCATTGCCCGCGGCGAAGTCATTGGCTACATCACACTCGACAGCAAGACCCTTGACGCCTTCCGGGACAAGGATGCAATCCTGGCACAGACCTTCGCACATCAGGCGGCCGCAGCCATCGATAACGCCCGCTTGTACTCCGGCCTGGAGCAGGCCAACCGCGAACTCTCGCGGGCCTACGACACAACCTTGGAGGGCTGGGGAAATGCTCTGGAACTACGTGACAAGGAGACTCAGGGCCACACGTGCCGCGTCGCCGACTTGACTCTCAGGCTCGGCCGCCAACTGGGCCTCGAGGAGCCGGAACTGACACATCTTCGCCGGGGCGTCCTCGTGCACGACATCGGAAAGATGGGCGTTTCGGACGAAATCCTGCACAAGGAGACCTCGCTCACCAAGAAGGAATGGGACGAGATGCGCAAGCATCCCCAGTACGCCTTCGACCTGCTTTACCCCATCCCCTATCTGCGCTCCGCGCTGACGGTCGCCTATTGCCATCATGAACGCTGGAACGGCTCAGGCTATCCGCGCGGTCTCTCTGGAGAGGAAATCCCGCTGCCGGCACGAATATTCGCAGTGGTTGATGTGTGGGATGCGCTGCTTTCTGACCGCCCGTATCGAAAGGCGTGGCCGCGCACCAAGGTCCTGGATTACCTAAATGACCAGGCCGGAATCCTGTTCGATCCGAAGGTGGTCCAGACCTTCCTCAAAATGGTCGAGGCGGATACGGCAGAGCCGGCTGCTAAGTCCGCCTAGGCCAGTCTCAGCGGACGCGCACAAATCGACGCTTACCCGCTTGCAGCACGCCCGGATGAGGTAACGGAGCGTCGCCCTCCACGATTACCTCACCATCGAGCCGCACCCCGTTCTGACCGACAAGCCGCTTCGCTTCGCTGCGACTGGGGGCAAGACCGGACTTAACCAGCACGTCGATCAGGCTGGCTCCTGCCTTGGGCCTGATCTCCTGCATATCCGTCGGGAGCTCTCTGTGCTGAAAGAGACCGACAAAAGCCCTCTCGGCCTCCTCAGCCTCGTCCGCGCCGTAGAAGATGCTGGTGATCTCGCGGGCCAACCGCATTTTGGCATCCCGAGGATGCACCTTGCCTTTGCTCACTTGGCCTAGAAGGGATTCGATTTCCTTCGGCGTCCACCGCGTGACCAGTTCCATGTAGCTCCGCATTGACGCATCCGGCACGGACATGAGTTTGCCGTACATGTCTTCTGCGCCGCTGTTGATCGGTACAATGTTGCCCGTCGACTTCGACATGCGCTGAACGCCGTCCGTTCCCGGTAGTATCCCGGTAATGATCCCCACGAGCGGCTTTTGTCCCATGGCCTCCTGCAGTTTGCGGCCCGCCACGATGATGTTAAACAGCTGGTCCGTGCCGCCGACCTGAACATCAGTCTTCTGTGCCACGGCGTCATAGCCTTGCATCAGGGCGTAGAAAGTCTCGTGCAGGAAGATCGGCTCATCTCTTTCAAGCCGTCTGGCGAAATTCTCCCGCGCCAGGAACTGCTGCACAGTGAAATTCTGCCCGAGGCGGATGAGATCGACGAGCGTCAGCTTGCTGAGCCACTCTCCGTTGTACCGGACCTTCGTCTTCTCGCGGTCAAGGACTCGGAAAGCCTGCTCGGCGTAGGTCCTGCCGTTCTCAGCCACTTGTTCCTGGGTCAGGATTGGGCGCGCCCGGTTGCGGTCCGAAGGGTCACCCACCAGGGCTGTGTAGCTCCCAATCAGGAATGTGACGTCGTGACCGAGGTCTTGGAACTGCCGCAACTTGCGCATCGTGATCGTGTGACCCAAGTGGAGATCCGTCGAGGTTGGGTCATAACCGCAATAGACGCGGAGAGGTCGACCCTCCGCTTTGGCTTCGAGCAGGCGCTCGCGCAGCTCCCCCGCCATCGTCTTTTTGATGGCTTCGTCTCCGTATTCCGTGCCTTGCATCAAAAGCTCAACCTGCTCGTTGATTTCCATGCGGTTTCCTCCTGCCGCTGACAAACAAAAACGCGCCCGCGAGGGCGCGTCACTCTAGAGCCCTCGGGAGCTGTTAAGATGCGTACCGATTGTCGATCACCCGGCGATTCTGCGGCATGGCCCGATTATACGACTGTCTTCCATCACGGACTGAACGAAAGCGGGAAGGTCCACGGTCCCTTCACCGTGTAGAACTCATCGCTGTAGACCATTTGCTCCGCCTGATCCTGGGGCATATTCGCAGGTTTGTTCTGGATCTGCATCGTCATCGTCCCGTTCACATCAACACAGTCCAACTTGATGCCGGCGCCCCGCTGGTCGAGCGCTTGCTGGATTTTGGGCATGTACATCGTGCAAAACTCATCGTTGCTCGGGTAGGCGCCCAGAGATGCAATGTTCAATTGAGCAGCGGAGAGATCCGCATCGGGCGGAACGAAGAAACTGAGTTCATCACAGCGCTGCGCTGGTTGTCCTGCTGAGGCATCCTGTCTGCTAACCAGCGAGGAGCTGAACTCGGAGGTCGTCTGCCCGGCATAGTTCAGGCTGGCATCCCAGACCGTCCAGTCGGAGGCATCCGGGAGAGTGAAACATACATCCGCGTAAACCTGCTTGCCGTCCCGCCAAGCACGCTGGAGAGCCACGGTGAAGCCACTTACGCTCTCAGCGGCACTGGATTGCACTGCCTGCGATGTGGGATATGCCTCGTTGATGACGGGCTCCACCGACGTGGCCGGAGCAACGAAGGTCGGCAGCACCTCTGTCGTAGGCGCTGCCGGGCTACAAGCTGCCAGAATCATCACGGCCGAAAGTCCTATCAACGCGAAAGCACAAGACATTCAATTTCTCCTATAGTTGCCCGGAACCGAGTACCAGATTCCGTCATAAGATACCATATTTGGACCGGCAATGTCATGGTCGAGACCGCGCCATGGTATCTCCAGCACTGCCTATTTGATCCGATAAAGTGCGTCCAGGGCCGCCTCGATCGTCGCAAACTTGAACGAGTACCTGAGTTCCTCGAGCCGACGGGGCCGGCTGTATTGGCCCGCGGTCAAGAGCATGCTCATCTCTCCAAGGGCCGCACGCAGCACCAGCTTCGGGGCCGGCAGCCAGTACGGGCGTCCAAGTGCAGCCGCAAGTGCGCGCACGAACTGATCGCTAGAGGTCGGGGTCGGAGCGATCAGGTTGTAGGCACCTTGTGCATGTTCCCTGCCCAGCAGGAATAGTAGGGCATCCACGTAGTCATCGACGTGGATCCAACACATTGCTTGCCCTCCTTCGCCCAATCGCCCTCCAAGGAACAGACGTACCGGTAGCGCCGTGATCGGCAGCATCCCCGCCCGAGCATCCAGCACCACGGCGTTCCGGGTGACCACCCGTCGGACGCCGGCGGCCTCCACGGATGCACTCGCGGCCTCCCATGCCACTGTCAGCTGCGCTAGATAGTCGCTGGCTGGCGCCGTCGATTCATCTGCGGTTGTGGGTCCATCCAAACCATAGTAGTTGATGCCGGAAGTCTGCACAAAAACTTGCGGACGAGGCCGCGCCTGCACCACTGCCTCCGCCAAGATGCGCGCGGGCTCGACCCGTGAGTCAATAAATCGCCGCTTCATGCCCGGCGTCCATGGCCAGTGGGCCAGACTGTGCCCGGTCACATTCACCACCGCGTCCATCCCGCCTACTTGGGCGCACCAAGCCCCCTGGGTACGCCCATCCCAGTGAAGACAACGGGATGATCGAAGCTCCCGGCGGGACAGAAGCCACGTCTCGTGGCCGTTCGCCTCCAGCCTTCTAGCGATCGCCGAACCCAGGAAGCCACTGCCGCCTGCGATCAGGACTTTCGTGCCTTACCTCCGTTATGCTATAATCGTCCGAAATGTGGAAGCCCTATGCAAGAGCCTGTTTTAGTCCTGAATGCGAACTTTGAGCCGATAAATATCTGTACAACTCGCCGTGCAGTTGTATTGATCCTCGGGGGCAAAGCGGCGATGGTGGCCAATGGCCGCGGTTACGTCCACACAGTACGAGAGTTAATCCCCCGCCCTTCTGTGATCCGCCTGCAGCTGCAAGTGCACCGACCGCGGCCGCACATCAAGCTTACGCGCCGCGAAGTATTCCGTCGGGACAATTATACTTGCCAGTATTGCGGACGCAGGGAGGGCGGGCTCACTGTAGATCACGTACTCCCGCGGTATCAGGGCGGGATGCACACCTGGACCAACGTGGTGGCGGCCTGCCCGCCCTGCAACCATCACAAGGGTGGAAGAAGCCCCGAAGAAGCGCGCATGGCGCTTCTTCGCATTCCTAGGGAGCCGCCTGCCAGCGCCGCCTACATCTTCGGCAGGCATGTGCCGGACAACCAGCAGTGGAGCGAGTTCATCCGCGGATGGTAGCACCTCCCCGCCGGGTGGAGCGAAGTCCTGACGTCTAGCTAAAATCCAACTCCAAGAAATCCTGAGCCAGCTCCACGGCTCCCTGGAAGGTTCTCCGCGCCTCCGCAACCGGATTGCCCCTTGCATACTTGCCGGTTGGGTAGTGGATTAGCAGCAGCCTTGCCACTTCGGCTTGGCTGGCGATGGCGCCTGCTTGTTCAGGGGACGAGTGACCGCGCCCCGGGCCGGCAGCCTCGTGGATGAGAACGTCTGCACCGGCCCCTAGATGCACAACCTGCTCACACGGTTCTGTGTCGCACGAGTAGGCCATGACACGGCGCAGGCGACCAAACTCGATCCGTAGCCCGATGGTGGGCAGCAAATGGTTGACCGGTGAGCACAGGATGCGAAAATCCGCGCAGTCCAGAACCAGAGTCAGCTCGTTTGCGGGGACCCGATGGAACTCCACCGGGAAGAAGTCCGACCAGTGCTTCCACCCATAGAAACCCATTAGGTCTTCGAGCCGGTCAAGTGTGTAATCAAGCCCATGCAAAGCAAGGGGCTTTCGGCGCCCGGCGAGCCACATGTCCAGCACAAGCAGAGGCACACCCGAGACGTGATCCGGGTGGAAATGTGTGAGGATGATGTCGGTGATCTGGTCCAGGTCGATACCGGCCTGCTCGAGGCGCAGGATCGGATTGCTCACGCAATCCACCAGGACCGTCTTCTCAGGGCCCACGACCGCCATGTGCGTATTCTCGTGGTCTGTGCTGGGTATGGCATTTGACGTTCCCAATATGATGACTTTGGACACCTGCCACCTACTTGAGTACGTTGATGAGTATTGAGGGTGTGATGTAGGCCTCAATGAAAGCTGCTACGACCAGCAGCGGGAAGACCAGCCCGACAAAGATCTTTGCGCAGTCGGCCACGACCTCCAGGGTCACTTGTCCCATCGACTTGCCAGTTTGCGGCGTCACCAGAACCGCGCCCATCCGCAGGACAGCCGCAGTTGTCAACATGAGCGCCGGGATCTCGAACACTCCGTGGGGCAGGATGCCCGCGATGAACAGTTGGCCCGGCGAGTATCCGATCAGGCTGAAGACTCCCAGCACCGCTCCGACCAGACCCACATTGGCCATGTAAGCCATTACGCCCAGCACACTGAAGGATACGAGACCCCCGACGAAGACCACAAGCGTGGCCCGAAGATTGTTCAACAGGATGAACGAAGCGGAGAGGTGTTGCCGGGCTTGCACGAGGCCCACCGACTGCCTCGCGTCTTTCACCAGGTTCTGGAAATCGCTGGTCTTTGCCGCCGAGAGCATCTTCGGAACGTTGACCGTCGTCCACCGGTAGCTCATCCAGTAGCCCCCAATGGCCACAACGGCCACTACCAGCATCGAAACGACCAGCTTGCCCACCGCCCCCCTGACCTGAACCGAGTACCAGCCTCTCAGCGATCGGGTGTCACCGCGAAAGGCTCTCCAAAAGATGCGCCCCATCCACGAGAGATTGAGCGAATCGAATTCGCGACCGAGCATGTACTCGCGCTGGAAGTGCGCCAATCCCAGGCGAACCAGCAAGCCCGCCACGATGACAACAGCCCCCACCGCCAGCCATAGGACCTGATCGGTTCCCCAAAACAGCAGCACGCTTTCCCCCTGCATCATGATCGCGACCGGGATTACGATGAATGATGCCAGCAGATTGGCAGCCTTGACCGTCGTGGACTGCACAGATATCACCATCGCCGCGCTGACCATCAGGACCGCGTGGGCGGTGGTCAGCATCAACAGCAGAACCAGGCTGTAAGTATCAGGCATGTGCAGCTGCTGCCGGGAAACCATGACCAGATACAATCCGATCGAGAGATAGCTCGCCGCCAACGGGGTGATGATCCCTACCAGCAGTTTGCCACAATACAGTTGCCAGTTTTCCAGGGGCGCGCTCAACAATGGCTCGATCGTTCCGCGTTCCTTCTCGCCCACAAATGATTTAAGCGCGACAACCAGCGATATCGTGATCGGAAAGAAACCAATGATCAGAACGGAAAACGGAATGAGTTGATCGGCGATCAGCGGTGTCCGGTATGTGGCAAAGAAGCCGACGGCTTGCGCCGCCACCTCGTTCATGAGGAACGGAAAGGACAGGGTCAGCAGGATTAGAGGGAAGAGGATTCGCCAATCCCGAAGTTGGTCGCGCAGTTCGCGTCGGGCCACGAGCCAGATGGTCCGCAGGTTGTCACCCATCGCGCATCTCGCTAGCGTTCATCTGGACCTCTGCCATGATCCGCAGATAGACCTCTTCCAGGCTGCGCGGCACCTCCTGGAACGCGACCAGCGGGGCGTGAAGTGACGCGAATTCCTGCAGCAGCGGCGGATTCGAGATCTTGGGATCCTCCACGCTGAACCGAAGCGAGAATTCCCCGAGCTGCGTAACGGTCACACCGGGTGGTGTCTTGAGGTTCGTGATGCTCCAGGGAGACGCAAAGCGCGCCTCGTACTCCGGGTTGCCAAGAACCCCGAGCTTCAGTGTGTCCAGGGTGCCGGCCCGCAATATCCGTCCCTTGTAGATGATTGCGACGGTGTCTGCCAGGATCTCTGCTTCGGCTAGGTTGTGGGTGCAGATCACGATCGTGCGCTGTGATGACCTGAGCCTGGCGATTTCGTCACGGACGAGGCGCGATGACTCCGGATCCATGGCTGATGTCGGCTCATCCAGGAGGAGAACCGACGGCTCGTGAACCAGTGCTCGCGCTAAGGCCAGCTTTTGCCGCATGCCTTTGGAATACTCCCCGATGCGCTGGGACGCCGTCGGCGCCAGTCCGAAGTACTCGAGGAGGTAGTCCCCTCGCGAGCGTCTCGTCTCGCGGCTGAGCCCGTGCAGTTGACCGAAGAAATCCAGGTACTCACGCCCGGTCATCCGCATATAGAGGCCGTGCTGCTCGGTCAGAACACCGACCACCTCGCGCACGTGACGGGCTTGGGTCTGGACATCATATCCGCCCACCCGCGCAGTGCCTCGAGTAGGCGAGAGTAGGGCCGTGAGCATCCGTACGGTGGTAGTCTTGCCCGCCCCGTTCTGGCCCAACAGTGCGAGGATCTGTCCGGGCTTGACGCTGATCGTAACGCCATCAACGGCCCAGAAATCGCTAAACTGCTTGCTCAGATCATTTGTCTCTATCACGTAGTAAGTGTTAGATCGCGATTGAAGTGCAAGGACTGCCCGTGAGAGCCGGCAGCGTCGATCGATCCAAGATGCTCATTCCAAGCCTAAGCGGCCTTCGATTGCCGGGGACAAGCTGACCGCCACCCAGAAGAGCGGTGTCCCGGATTCCTGAGACAGGAAGGCCCTCCAGCTGAGCGGCGTCCGGGGACCAAAGTCTAATGCTGCCGCGCGCCTATTTCCCTCGGGACTTCTTCTTAGCCTTCGACGCGCTCACCCGTTTCCGCGGAGTCGCCCTCTTCGAGGCCGATCGCGCGCCGCGTCTCCGCGGCAAAGCCACTTCCCCACTCTCCACCATAGGCACTGCCTTCGGCACGATCGCGGGGCCGGTCCGCCGGGTCGTCATGTTTTCGCGGTGGCGCCAGATCAGCACACCGATCGCACAGATGGCAACCACGGCGCTGAGGGTTTGGTTGATGTTGACACTGAATACTTGTGAGGCGTCCAATCTGAGGAAATCGAGAAAGAACCGGATGACGGGATAGACGATCAAATAGACATTGAACACGTCGCCTTGCTTGAGCCGCCTAGCGTATTGCCGGATGATCCACAGCAGCAACAGCATGTTCGCCAAATTCAAGAGCGACTCATAGGCGAAGAGGGGATGGTAGTACGAAATATCCGCGAAACCCGCGAGGCGGTGGTTCGGGTCGATGTAGATCTTCCAGGGCAGGTTGGTCGGTGCACCGTAGAGCTCTTGATTGAAGAAGTTGCCCCAGCGTCCAATGGCTTGCCCCAGCGCGAGGCTCGGTGCGGCGATATCGGTCCACTCAAGGAAGCTGATCTCCTTGTGTGCCCGCGCATACAGGAACATCGCGACCAGCCCACCAATAATGGCGCCTGGTATGCCCAGCCCGCCCTTCCAGATCGCGAGCGCATCCAACGGATGCGTCAGGTAATACTGGACCGTGAAGCCCTGGGCGATCGATGAAGGAGGAGGTGTGAAGATGTGCCACAGGCGGGCTCCAATCACACCGCCGATGATCAGGTAGACGAGCAGGTCCCAGACCATTTCCGGATCGCGGCCTCGGCGCTTGAGTTCGACCGTGGCCAGGAACCCCCCCGCCACAGCACCCAGCATCAGAATGATCCCATAGAAACGAATATACAAAGGCCCCAAGGCAAAACCGTCAATCATGACTTACTCTCCTCAGGCATCAGTCTCTTTGCATTTGCGTGCGCCTGGGCTCGGACGATCCAGATTCGCTGCAATGCCGTGAAATTTGCCAGAACCGCAATGATCCAGACCCCCACCGACGGGATATTGAACAGCAGACACGGGCCCAACACCAGGTAGCGCTCTGCCCTGGTTAAAAGACCCTCCCGGGCACTGAAGCTCTGTGCCTCGGCCCGGGCCTTGACGTATGAGACAAGGATCGATCCTGCAGCCGCGGCAAACGTCACGATCTCGGACGCATGCTGATTCGTCATGGCGAAGTGATAGAGGAGCGCGCCAAGTATGATCAGCTCAGAGTATCTGTCGCTGACCGAATCGACGAACGCACCCCAGTCGCTTGCTTCGCCGCGCAGCCGCGCCATGGTTCCGTCGAGCGCGTCGATCGGCCAGACGATGAGCATGATCAGGCCGCCCAGCGTGATTTGGCCGCGCGCCACGAAGTACGCGGCCGCCACGCTGCCTGCAACGCCCAGCAGCGTAACCGTGATGGGCGTGACCCCCGTCCTGTTGATCAAGGTCCCGATCGGATCGAGCACGCCCTTGAACGTAGCGCGCAGAAAGTCTCCGAAGGTTGTCTTCACACTGTTCCCTGGCAAAGTACGCTCAATGATACCTGAAAAAACCGCTATTCCTCAGCCTCAGGATCCGTCTCGAACGGCAGAACCTCGCGCTCCCTGCCGCCGCCTTGTGAGGGCCCGACGATGCCCGAGGCCTCAAGCTGATCCAGCAGACGGGCCGCCCTTGGATAGCCAATACGCAGGCGTCTCTGGAGTAGCGATGCAGATGCTCTTCCACTTTGGCGGACGATCGAGGTGGCCTCCTCGATCAGCCCCTCATCTTCGTCCTCATCGGGTTCGCTAAGCAGCTTTTCCCATGGCGGAGCGGCCTCCGCCGCAAGGTCACTGTTCTTCTGCCAGAAATCGATCACGCGCTCGATCTCCATGTCGGTCACCATCGCGCCTTGAGCGCGGATCGGGTTGCCGATCTCGGGGTTCAGGAACAACATGTCACCCCGACCAAGGAGTGTCTCGGCGCCGCCGATGTCAAGTATCACCCGCGAGTCCACTCCCGATGCCACCGAGAAGGCGAACTCGGGCCGGGAAGTTCGCCTTGATGAGCCCCGTCACCACATCCGTGGACGGCCGCTGTGTGGCAACGACCAGGTGGATGCCTGTGGCCCGTGCCATCTGCGCCAATCGGACAAGGGTGTGTTCGGTCTGGTCCGGCGCAGACATCATCAGGTCCGCCAGCTCATCGATCAGAATGACGATCCGGGGCAGGAGGGTGCCGTCCTGCTTGCGGGCTTGTTTGCGATTGTAGGCTTCGATATCTCGCGCACGGGCGGCCTCCAGGAGCCGATAGCGGTGCTCCATTTCGACGACCGCCCAACGCAGGACCCCGAGGATCCGCTCGATCTGCGTTTCGACCTTGCCGTAGAGATGTGCCAGCCCATTAAAGCGGAGCAGTTCGACCATCTTCGAGTCGATCATGATCATGCGCAACTCTTCCGGCCGGTTGTTCAGAGCCAGGCAGACCGCCAGCGCAGTGATACAGACCGACTTGCCGGAGCCGGTCGCGCCCGCGATCAGAAAATGCGGCATGCGCGCCAAGTCCGCGACGACGGGATGGCCGGAGACGTCACGCCCCAAAGCGATCGCCAGAGGCGATCCGTTCCGCTGAAAGGCTTCGCTTTCAAGGATGGGCTTAAGTCGCACCACCGAGGCGTACGCGTTGGGAACCTCGATCCCCACATAAGGCTTCCCGGGGACGGGCGCTTCGATGCGCAGGCGTTCGGCAGACAAGGCCAGCGCGAGGTCCTTTTGGAGATTCGCGATCTGCGCCACGCGCACCCGCATTTGCTGTGCGTCCTCGTCCTCATTGGCGCCCTGCCTCTTGATGTAGCCGGGCTGCACGGCGAACTGCGTCACTGCCGGGCCGACACGATAGCCGATTACCGTGGCAGGGATTCCAAACTCGGCAAGCGTCTTCATGATCATGCCGGCAGTCTGATTGATTGTCCGCTCGTCCGCCTGGGCCGACTGCTCGGCCAGCAGGATGCTCAGCGACGGAAGGTCCTCGTCACGTACGGTGGTCCGAGCCCTCTCTTTGTAGGGCTGCGGCGCTTTTAGCTTCGGTCGGAACTCGCGCGGCAGGGGCGCGGAGGACTTGCTGGCTCGCACACCCTTTTCTGCCGGCGCCTCCTGAGTTCGTGCAGGTTCAGCCGCCACGGCCGGTGCGGCTGCACTCTCTTCGCTTTCGCCGGCCAGCCTTCGCAGGCTCCTCTCAGCGGTCGCCCACAGACCAAGTCCAGACGCCACTGTGAGCAGCCAAAGTAGGGACAGCGCGACCGCACCCGGGATCGTCCCCATCGAATGGACCGGCAAGTACGCGATCCCCCACCCTAGGCGGCCACCGTCCAGACCGGCATCGGCTCGGACTAGCGAATTGCCGCCAATGAGGGCAAGTATCCCCAAGGTGAGCAGCGCGGCCGCCTCCAGCGCAAACAGGCGGCCCCATCGGAATCGCTCACTTCCGCGTCGGATCAAGAACAGACTGGCAAGTACGAGCGCCACCACCAGAAGGTAGCTGCCCCACCCGAACCATGTCGCCAGGAATGTGGACCAGGGTGTGAGGACAACGCCGCCGGTCAGACCCCACAGGGCCAGCAGCGACATCAACGCCGCCGCGATGCAGGCGATTCCCGCTGCATCGCGCAGGAAACGTCCAAAATGCAGGTTGAAGCGCGCCAGCCGCCCCAGCCAGTCATCGGGCGGCTGGGTGTGCTGGTATCGCAGTTGGGAGCTATTTGTCACTGCGGGTTCGTCCGGGGCTTCGTACTTGGGCGGCGGTATCCGGTAGCCTATTCGTCGGTCCTTTTAGCTTTCCAACTTCATACTCAAGCCCATTCGCTGGTGGACCGCGTCGACGTGCATCACACGCACCTGGACCTCTTGACCCTCGCGGAGCAGGTCCTTCACGCTCTGGCCCTCGCCCAGCGGCATCTCCGAAGCGTGGATCAAGCCCTCCACGCCCCGCTCCAGGCGCGCAAACGCGCCGTAAGAAAGCACGCTGGTGATTACAGCCGGGTACGTCTTGCCGACTGGCAGCTCGGCACTGATGTCGATCCAGGGATTTGGCAGAAGTCGCTTAAGACTCAGCGCGACGCGGCAGCGCTCCGGCGAGATATCGAGCACCTCGACCTCCACTGTCTGCCCCATCTTGACGATCTGGCTGGGATGCACAACTCGGCCCCAGGACAGTTCCGAGATATGGATCAAGCCTTCAACGCCACCAAGGTCCGCGAACACGCCGAAATCCGTTATGTTCGTTACCGTGCCTGTCACGCGCTCGCCCACCCGCAGCGAATGAAAGAGCTCCGTACGTTTTCCCGGTCCCGCTTGGGCCGCGCGTTCCGAGAAAACGATCCGGCCGTCCTCCGGTACGCACTCTATGACCTTGAGTTGTAGAGTGCGGCCGACGTAGTTTTCCATGACCTTTGCCCGCTCTAGCGGCTCGACCTGGGCTGCGATCTCCACGAGATGCGAGAACGGCACAAAGCCGTACAATCCTTCTGCCTCCACCAGGAGCCCGCCGCGATTCGTTCCCGTTACGAGCAGGCTCACGACCTGGTCGTTCAAATACAATTCCTTTACCCGCGCCCAATCCGGCGTGATCTTGTTCGCCTCCCGGCCTCGACCTTCGTGCCGGGCCCCGCCTCGGGCATGCTGCCGTCCCGTGTCTCTCCCCTCACCGCGGCCCTCCTCCGCCAGCACCGACTGCCACCAGCCCTCGTCCACGTTGGGCATCGGATTTGCGTGGTCGTCCCTTCGACTGCTCATCATGACCTACCTTGACTACCGGACTTGGGATTCCATCTCCAGAATGGCCTTGGCCACTGCCTCGACTGCGACGCGTTGTTTGCGATATAGGTCGGCCTCAGACATGGCAAGCCTGCCGGCTACCTCCCGCACCCTGCGCCCCTCAATGAATTTCATCTCCAGTATATTGTAGAGGATCCATTCCGTCGTGAAGCGCCGCTCCCCCTCCGGCTTCACCTGATCCACCGCCCTTCTCAGAAGCGCGCGCAGCGCGTTGGCTGCGTTGCCGTCATAGGCTCGCGCCATGTCTTGCACCACCTGCAGCCGCATGAGCGGACTGCCGGTTAGTTTGGGTCCACCCCAGTAATGCGTTAGGGCGTCCTTCACCCAGTTCGATAGGTCGGACTCGGGCGGCAGTTCGCCGCTCAGGAGACTTCGCGCCCGTGTCGTAGCGACCCGCCGCACGCATGCGCTGAATGAGATCCACCTCGGGCTGCAGATCCTGCAGGGAATGAAAGACGCGCTGCTGCAATCGTCGATCCTCCAGGGCCACCGCGGCCCGATCCGCCAGCAGCCACAGCGCCTCGCGTTGGTCACTCTCCAACTGCTGCCCGTCGCGTCGAGCCACACCCAGTATGCCGAGCAGTGGCGCCTCTTCATCCCGGTCCAGATCGCTGCTTCGGCGTTGATGGAGTGGCAGCACCCAGAAGTCCCCCCACAGGAACTCATGATGTGCTTTCCCGTTGCCATTACCCCGCCTCTCGAGGGCGGCTGTAAGCCCCTGCGGATCCATGCTGGCGCGGCTGCCTGCCGTCACGATCATAGACAGCTTGTCGTCGTCCAGGGCTCCGATGAATGCCGCTGGGGCGTGCAGGTGATCGCGTACCGCGGCCAGAACGGCCTCAAGGAACTGCTGCAGGTCGCCTTTCGTCACCAGGCGCTCTTCAATATTCTGAAACAGCTGCAGATCGCCGCGATCCTGTCCAAAGAACAGATAGCGCTCCGCCAGGGGCGCGAACAGAGTGATCGCGTGTTCAAGCAGTAGCACAGTCGCGACCATCGTCAGCGGCACGAATGCCGAATACTCAACGCCCATCCAAACACCGGCCCGGCGCACGCCGGTCATCAACGCAAGTGCCACCGAGGCGGTCACCGGCCCCCGCATGATCCAGCGGAAGAGTCGGCTCTTGATGACGCGATCCGGCCACGAGACTCCAAAGAATGCAACCGCGTAGGCCATCACAACCACGAGGCCGCCCACCGCCGCGTTGATGAGGGTCGCCACACCCCAGAAGACCAGGGGAAACTGGGCCGCGATGCTCGAGCCGAACAGCAGATAGGGGTAGCATCCCAGCGCGGGCGCAGTGGCGCCCGCCATGAGATACACCATGCGCCTGCGTCCTGAGCGCGTCAGCATCCGGGAGAAAGCTCGCACGAAATTGACGCCCGCCCATATCATGGCCGCAATGTAGTAGGCTGTGAAGACTTCGGTCCAGATAGTGCGCTGCAGGTGCGGAGCGGGCCTGCCGTCCGGTACTAGCGGACCAAGCAGCAAGCCCTCTGCGAGGAGCACAAGAAAAACGGCCGACACCCCGTACATGGCGCGTACCGCGAACCGGCGCCGACCCCGGGATGGTCGACCCGCCGTCACCAGCAGCGCATCCGATAGATGCAGGTAGGAGGCCGGCAGAAATACGATGCCGATCCACTGCAAGCGCAGCAGAGTGTCGATGCCCCCGTTGGAGATCGATCTGGATTGCAGCGCTTCCGTGGTGGAGACGACAACCACGCAAAGCAGGATGATGGCGAAAGAACGCGCGACGCGATCTCGAAGATTGAAGGTAAGGGAATACAAGAACAGCGAGAACGCCGTGATGGCAATTCCCGCCGTGAGGATCTGGTTCACCGCCGGGATCCACACAAGTAAGTCGTCCATCCAACCGCTAATCACGTTGCCTTCCCTGAGATGCCCTGCCCCAACGTCCCATCCGGCCCCGTCAGAACACCCTTGCGAAGAATAGGGCGATATCCTGTGTCAGGTAGTAGTGGTCATTATAACCGCAGAACTCATAGCCATGCTTCTGGGCCAGCTTGATCGCGGGTTGGTTCTTTGATTGCATTTCAAGGAAGATCCTGCCATGGTGGCGGCTCTGTCCCCACTCGTGGGCGGAGCCGAGGAGCGCGCTGGCAACACCCTGCCGCCTCCACCGCGGGGCAACTACGAGGTCGGTCACCCACGCCACGGCGCCGGGCCCCTCGGTGAGGGCAATGTAGCCCACGGCATCCTTGCCTCCCAAGGCGGAGAACATCATCGCTTTGTGCACCCACTCATCCGCCAGTGAGAATGGGTCGACCGGATAGGCGAGCGCGACCGGCCGCGGCAACCGCACTTCCCGAAACGAGGCGACAATTCGCGATTCTCTTGGGTCCCGCTGCAACTCGAGCTGCCAAACCGCCTCGGAGGTCGATGAATGATCCAACGCCATGAGCTGCGGCAGGTCGCTTGGTTCGATGGTCCGAATTTGAAAGCCAGCCATAGTCTCCTAGCTCTGCGGGGCAATGCGGATGGTGACAACGCACGGTGTCAAGGCCCGCCCTTGATTGTCGGTGACAACCAGTCGCAGCTGGTAATCGCCGGGTGCGAGCACGGTGGTATCCCACTGGCCCAACGATCCATTGATCACTTTGTCACGGCCCGCCGAGATTGTGGCCCAAGTGTCGGTCCCGACCGGAGCTACCTCGTACTTGTAGAACCCAAAGTCAGGGATGTTGACCATACCCTGGATATCAATGGTACCTTGGATCTCCGTACCGGACTTTGGGGAAGAGATGTTCACTTGGTCCAGGATACATCCCTGAGCGCCCGCGAGAGTTGCAGACGCTGGTGGTGTCGCGGCCAGTTGCGTGGCAAGAGCCGCTGAAATTGTGCCCGTTGGCGTCGAGATCACGTCGAGGGTCGCGGTTGGCACCGTCAATGAGGCGGGCAGCCCGGGAGCTATGAACGTTGCCGCAAACAGCTCGCCACAAAAGAGAATGAGAAGCAGCACGAGCGAAGCGATCGCCTGTCCAATGCGACGCAGGGCGAATTCCTTTTCCAGGCTGTAACGTGCGAGCCTCCATTCGTTCCACGCGCGCCATAGCCAGCGCACCGCGAAGAGTGCCCCGATCAGCAACAGAATGTAGATGAGGACTTCGTGCGTACCGAGGAACTGATAGACGGCCGTCATGGCCCGCCCTACAAGGCGCGCAGGACGCCGGAGATGATCTTCTCCATCTTCGGGGCGATGACTTTGCCAGCCTCGATCACTTCTTCATGCGTGGTGATCGTCGATCCATCCAGGTTCGCCTTGTTGCTGATACCCGACAGGCCCAAGACCCTCATACCCCCGTGGCGGGCAACAATCACCTCGTGGACGGTCGACATGCCTACGGCATCGGCCCCCGCAAGCCGGAGGAACCGCAAGTCAGCAGGACTCTCAAAGCACGGACCGCTCAAACCTGCATAGACGCCCTCGCGAAGCCCCGTTCCCTCCCGCTGCGCAGTCTGGCGCGCGAGGTTGGCCAGCTGACGATCATAGGCTTGGCTCATGTCCGGGAACCGCGGCCCGATCTCGTCATAGTTCGGACCCATAAGCGGATTCTGACCCGTCATGCCAAGCAAATTAAGATGGTCGGTGATCAGCATGACGTCTCCGGGCAGGAACTCCGGATTTACCCCGCCGGCTGCATTCGTAACGATCAGTACCCCGATTCCCAGGCGCTGCATTATTCGGACGGGCAGGGTCACCTGTGCCATCGAATACCCCTCGTAGAAGTGTACCCGCCCCTGCATCAGCAGAACGCTCCGGCCCTCAAGATTCCCAATCACCAAACGACCCGCGTGCCCCACTACGGTGGACAGTGGGAAGTTCGGCACCTCACCGAAGGGTATGATCGTGGGAGCACCCACCGCATCTGCGAGGCCGCTTAGACCGGAGCCGAGGATAAGCCCGATGCTGGGCCGCTCCGACAAGCGCGCCCTGAGGGCCGCGGCTGCTTTGTCAATTTGCTGCAGTGAGAAATGAGTAATCATACCGATGCTTTGGCCCGTGAAGAGACGGATGAATTCGCCGCCGGAGCGCTCCCCTCCTCATCCACGCGGCTGCGGTGGGATTATATCAGAAAGCCTTCTAGGAGCAGTCTGGAATGGCCGCGGGCTCGTGGCTACACCACTTCTTAGCTGCGAGACCCGGAGGGGAGTCGGGCTCAAACGGCATTTACTGCCGAGCGCGCACCAAGGTGGGTTGACCAAGCCGCCATGGTTTTGCAAGCTCATTGATGTGGTCCGTGGGAGCCCTTTTGTGCTATCCTGTGATCGGGAGGAATCCTGGAAGGCCTTCGATTATGACTGGTTTAGAACACCGAATCCGCCCTTGCCCGGGCATTTGCGAGCGTTAGTAGGGGCAGTACATTAGCGAATGCTCGAGAGCCTCAATCGACTCGGATTGACTCCCAGGGAGCACCGCGTATCTGTTCTCCCATCGACCATCGCCGCCATTCTTATGCTGGCGATCGCGGTCTTCGACGGGACCGCCGCGTGGCCGCAAGGTTCCACTCAGTCGCTGGCGCTGTTGGGGGTGGGAGCAGCCGGCATCCTCTACCTTGCTCTATTCAACTTGTGGGTGATCCCCTCGCCGGCCTTCAAGCCCGCATACACCTGGATCAACTCAGTCCTATCCGCGGCCGGCTTGTGCGCTATCACCTACTTGCTCCCCGCGGGGCGGGATTTCCACGCCGGTTTCCTGCTGTTGCTCGCGGTCATCACCAGCTCGATGGTCGCGGATTGGCCTGCCACCTACGTCATGATTGCACTGGCCACCCTAGGCAGTTTCGCGATTCGCGGAGGCTTGGCGCAGCCTCGCGAACAGTGGATCTCTCAGCTGAGCTTCGCGCTGTTCGGCCTGATCGTGGTCGAGACGATCCGCCAGCTGCGGAATCTGTCCCGCGGCCACATTCGACGGCTCGAGGCCATCACCGAATTCGGCCGCAACATCACTTCAACTCTGAATAGCAGGCAGGTCATGGCCCTGCTAAACGCCGCGTTCCAAAACGCCGTCGAGGCCGACACGTACTTCGTGGGCCTGCGAGAAGGCGATGAAATACGCCTCGAACTCGTGTACGACGATGGAGAGTACTTCGACAATCTGCGGGTCAAGCTGGATGGCTCGCTCTCATCCTGGGTGCTGGATAACCAGGAAAGCCTGTTCCTGCCCGATCTGCGAAGGGAGGTGGAGCTTCCCGGCGTGCGGCTCGTCCTCGTCGGTCAGCACAAGACCAGCCTGTCCTGGATGGGCGTTCCCATGAGAAGCGAGCACGTCGACGGCATCATTTCGATCGGCTCTTATCGTCCGAATGCCTTCGATCGCGCCGATCTTGAGCTCTTATCGACCTTGGCCCAGAATGCCGCCCAGGTCCTTGAAAACACGCACAGGCATGAACAGGTCGAGTTACGTTCGCAGATGGACAGTTTGACCGGCTTGTACAATCACGGCAATTTCCTCAGGCTCTTGCAGGCGCAAGCGGACCAAGCCTCGCTGGCCGGACAGCCCCTGAGCCTGATCATGTTGGACGTCGATAACTTCAAGCAGTACAACGATTCATACGGTCACCTCATAGGTGATGAGGTGTTGACCACCTTGAGTTCGACCATGAGAGAGCATGTCAAGGCCACCGACGCGGTCGGCCGCTGGGGAGGCGAGGAATTCGCCATTTCGCTTCCCAATGCCGGCTTCGCGCAGGCCCAGCAAGTGGCCATGCGAATTCGCGACACAATGCTGACGCTGTTTCTTCGCAGCCAGGACCAGTCTCGCATACCCGTCCCAACGGTCAGCCAGGGCATCGCGGTCTTCCCCGAGGAGGCGGGGGATCTGGTCGAGCTGATTCACCTTGCAGACAAGAGACTCTACATAGCAAAGGAACGCGGTCGCAACCAGATCGAGCCCGATCCATCCAAAGGGCAGCCCGTCGTCAAGACCACGCAGCCGTAGTTCGATCTGCGCTCGGGGGTCGATTATCTAAGTAGTTCGATCAGGGCTCCGACTGCCCTGTCAACTGCTCGATCATCGATCCAGTAGTGTGTCACCAGGCGAAACTGGCGCGGTCCGCTCGCATGCACGAGGATGCCGAGCTCGTGCATCTCGCGCTCGATCTGCACGGTGGATTTACGAACCTCGGATCCAAGATCGAAGAATACCATGTTGGTGGCCGGCATGCCCTGTTCCATTCGGATGCGAGGATTGGCTTGCAGCCCTTCCGCCAGCCTCCGCGCCCGCCGGTGATCTTCACCTAGCCGGCTCGTCATCTTCTCCAGCGCCACAATCCCGGCAGCCGCTAGAATGCCGGCCTGCCGCATTCCCCCTCCAAGCATCTTTCGAGCCCGGTGCGCTTTCCGGATGAATTCGGTGTCGCCGCACAGCACCGATCCGACCGGGGCGCAGAGACCCTTGCTCAGGCAGAACGTCACGGAATCCGCCGGCACCGCAAGCTCCCTGGCGCTCACCCCGAGCGCCGCCGCCGCATTGAAAATGCGCGCCCCATCCAAGTGAACCTTGAGCCCGTGTTGATGGGCCACGTCCGCCATTCGCCGGGTGACTTCGGCCGTCTGCACCGTCCCACCGCAGCGGTTGTGAGTATTCTCGAGGCAGACCAGCCGGGTAATGGGATCGTGCGGATCGTCGGGACGTATTGCTGACTCGATGTCGGACGGTAGAATCGAGCCATCTGGCTGATTCTGCAGCTGGCACGAATGGATGCCCCCCAGAGCAGACAAACCTCCCGCCTCGAACAAGAAAGAATGGTTCTTGTGGCCAATGATGACTTCGTCGCCGCGTTGGCAGTGAGCCAGCAGCGCCGCCAGGTTGCCCATGGTGCCCGAGGGCACGAAGAGGCCGGCCTCTTTGCCCATCAGGTCGGCAGCCATCTCTTGCAGCGAATTGACCGTCGGGTCATCCCCGAACACATCGTCCCCGACCTCGGCTTTCGCCATTGCCTCCCGCATTGCCGGCGTCGGCTTCGTAACGGTGTCGGAGCGAAGGTCTATGAGATCCATGTGGATTCCCTTTCCTACCGAGGATTCCCCGTTGGACTGGCCGGCCTGCGCAAGACCGCGAGTGCTTGATTAAGGCTTTCCGGCACCGGCGCCTCGAAGTCCCTGGGCTGGTTCTCGCCTGGGAGAACCAGCCTTATCTTCTGGGCATGCAAGAAGTAGCGACCGATCGGAATGGAGGGCTTTCGAAGACCGTACACCGTGTCTCCGACAACAGGGCAGCCCAGAAATGCACAATGTACGCGGATTTGGTGCGTACGGCCGGTCAGTGGGTGGAACTCGAGGAGCGTGTGCAAAGGAAAGGACTCTAGCGTTCTGTATTCACTGATGGCTTCACGCCCCTTGCTCTCGCGCACCACAGCCATCTGTTTTCTTCTCACGGGATCCCGGCCGATCGGGGCCTCGACGCGACCCGATGAAGAAGGCGGCTTGCCATCCACCAGCGCGAGATACGTCTTGCTCACGAGTCTCTTGCTGAATTGCTCCTGCAGCCAGCGCAGCGCCTCGTCGTTCTTGGCGAGCAGGATCAGTCCCGAGGTATCCTTGTCAAGCCGATGCACTACCCCTGGACGCTCTTCGCCTCCGATTCCCTGCATGTGCGGATCGTGTCCGAGCGCTGCGTTCACTAGGGTGCCGCCCGCGTGTCCCGCTGCCGGATGCACCACCATACCGGCACGCTTGTTCACCACGAGCACGTCAGGATTCTCAAAGATGATGTCCAGGGGAATGTTCTCGGCCAGCAGGCCGGACGGCGCGGACGCGGGACACGCACCTCCACGATCGTTCCCGGGCCGATCATCTGGCCGGCCTTCTTGGCCGCCAAGCCGTTGACGAACACCAGGTCCTTTTTGATGAGGGCTTGCAGGCGCGCTCGAGAGTACTCCGGGGCAACAGCCGCCAGAAAGCGGTCCAGGCGCTGCTCAACGGCGTCCTGATATCGAAACGATAGGACCCGGGACTCCATGTGCCGAATCGATCCTAAGCCGGCGTACTGACCTCGCCCTTCGCTTTGCGTTCCTTCAGCCACACCCCCAGTAGCAGCACGACGACTCCAACTGATATAGCCGAGTTGGCGATGTTAAACACGGGGAAACTGCCGATCGAAATAAAATCGGTAACCCTCCCCATGCTGAGACGGTCGATAAGATTCCCCGCCGCACCGCCGAGTTGAAGCCCCATGGCTGCGTGCAGCGTCCAGTCATCCTTCTCAACGCGAGGATAGTAGTAGAGAATCGCGACGATCACCACGACGGCAAGCACCGAAAACACCGTGTTGCCATTCTGAAATGATCCGAAGGCCGCCCCGCTGTTGTTCCAATGCACGATTCGTGCATACGGACTGAGGGACTGCAGCCATTCCGGAAGCCAGGTTGCTTGAAACGGCAGGTTGGCGCGCACCAGCCATTTCGTCCATTGGTCTAGCGCTACTACGGCGCTGCCCAGACCGATCAGGAATACATAGTCGCGAAGATAACGAGTCAAGCTTCCGCCTCGAGGTCCCTGGCGCAGCACGAGCGTGTGGTATTGTACTCTACTGCCTCGCGTGGAAGATCGAAGTCGCGCTGTGGAAAGAGCGTGACGCGTGCACGACCCGCCGATTCAGCCGGACTCCAGGTTCTGGCTCGGCAGTTCGGCCTCCGCAGCTCCCGCAACTTCACGAAATGAAGACTTCGCGGCACGCGCGCGCTGATGTTGGTCATGACCTCGTATTCGTTTGTTCCCGCCCACTCGGCTAAATCCTCAGCGCTGATCGACTCTCCGGATCCCGCTCGGCCAAGCAGCACGATCGGGTCGCCCACCCGCGCTTGATCCGTTCCGAGGTTGACCATGAACTGGTCCATGCAGATTCGCCCGACCTGGGCATATCGATTCCCGTTGACGATCACCTGAGCCTGATTCGTCATTCGGCGGAAATATCCGTCAGCATAGCCGCACGGCACCGTCACAATGCGCGAGGCATTCTCCGGCACCCAAGTTGAGCCGTAGCTCACAGGCCGTCCCGGCAGAGTGATCTTGGACTGTGCCACCTTGGAGTGCCACGTGGCCGCAGGCCGCACGTCGACCGTCCGTTGCACCTCGCGGCCAGGGTAGATCCCGTAGAAGAGAACTCCAGGTCGCACCATATCGAGATGGCTTTCCGGCAGCTGCAAGATCGCCCCTGAGTTGGCCATGTGTCGAATCTGGGGCGGCGGCACGCTCCGTCTTTCATAGAACGAGAGCACCTCCCGAAATCGGTCCATCTGGAGCTTCGCGTGCGTCAGGTCTGGGCCTTCCGAGTTGGCGAAGTGCGAGAATATACCTTCGACCTCGAGATGGGAGGATCGTAGAGCGCTCTCGAGAAATGGCTCAGCCTCATAGTCATGGACGCCGATCCGCTCCATCCCCGTATCGATCTTGAGATGAACCTTCAGGATTTGCGCTGCTGCCTTCGCAGCGCTCTCCGCCGCCTCCAGCAGCTCCACCGAGGAAGCCGCCAGCGTCAGACGGTTTGCAAGGAACAGCGGCAATTGCTCGGGCAGAGTTCCACCCATGACGAGGATCGGCTTCTCGATGCCTAGTTCCCGGAGATGGACGCCCTCCTCCGCGGTCGCCACGCCAATGTAGTCTGATTCCGGAGCGACAAACGGCGCAACTCCGTCCACGCCGTGCCCATACGCATTCGCCTTCAAGATAGTCATGACCTTGGCAGGAACTCACGTGGCGCCGGATACTCTCGAGGTTCTGGCGAAGCTGACCGAGATCGACAGCTAGATATGTTGGCCGGGTGGCAGGCTCAGGCATGCCCCGATTGTACGCGCAAAACGCGAGGGGCGAATGAGGGGATCTGTGCGCTTCCGAGCGTTGCTACCTCCGAGCCACCGCCCAGCGTGGCCGTCGCTTGCCTATGTCGATGAGTCGACTGAGCGAGAAGAAAGCCCAGGTTCGTTATGAACCTGGGCCTTTGTCACTTAACTGCTCGTTCGGGCCTACGGACGGTGGCCCTTGCCGTTGCCGCCACCGTGCCCGTGACCGTTCCCGCCACCGTGCGACCCGCTCTTACCGTGGGTCGTGGTGTCCATCAAGCTAGGTGCCGCGGTCGTCGCCGAACCGGTTGGGTTCGGGAGCACCGCCCTGCCGCTCATGACCGCTCCCAGGTTGGTCACGGACTTCACTTCCGCTGCGAGCACATCCTTTTTGAACTGACCCCAGTTTGTTGGCGTGGAACCATCCGGTAGGGTTATCCCACTGAAATCGTGATTCTGCTTGGCAAGGAGTACCTCGTGAGGATCGACGCCAAGCACGTTCGCCATGAACAACGCCTGGGCGATGACCCCGAATCCGAATCCCTCCATGTGCCAGTCTTAAATCATCGACGAAGTCGCGCCGGTCGAGCCACAGAAGAAGCCTGCAAGCGCATCAGCTACTGGCGAATTGGCGCCTCCGGCTGACGTGCCACTGGACGGGCCGGTGGAGATGCCGGTCGAGGTGCCCGTTGACCCGCCGGTAAAGCTTCCACAGCTTGTGTCGCATGGATTAGTCAGGAGAGTTGAATTGAGGGTGATCGAATCGCCGGCAAACAAAAGCTGCGTCGTGCCGTCGCCGTTCAACAATCCCGCGGCTATCCCCTCCGTCTCAGTCAATGTTGCCGTCGAGCCGTCGGTGCAGGTGACCACCCAATTGCCGGTGGCATCCTGGGTCACAGTCTTTATGGTGCAGGTCGTCGGCGTGGTCGTCTGGTTCAGCGTGGTCGCGCTGGCGGCGGAGATTTGGGAAACGACCAGGACTAGCGCCAGTACAAGAGCTAGCAAGGTCCTTCTATTCGTCATCCTGCGCCTCCATGAGGGTATCCGGGAACAGAATCATCCCTCAGATATATCGAGGCGGATTTTAAAGTGTTACGGCCCGCCCGTCGGCCACCTTACAATATCAATAACTCAGATCTTCCCGGCAACGAAGTCGAGCACATCAATCTTGGTAAGGATTCCTGTGGGCTTGCCTTGCTCTACCAGGATCAGTGCGTAACCGTCTGCGAGCATCGGCATTGCCTCGTCCAGAGTGGTCTCGGGCGGAAAGACTGCCCGGGCGTTCTGAACCAGGCGATCAATGGGCTCCTCATGGCTGTGGTCGTGCCCGCCTTCCAGAATGTCGTTCAGCAGGTCCACTTCTTCGATCGTGCCGGCCAGGGCGCCGTCTGCACCCACGACCGGCATCTGCGATATCGCATTTTGGCGCATGGTCGTCATGATCTTGCGCATTGAGTCCCCGAGGGCCGCAGTCAGCAGCACCTTGTTCGGCTTGGCCAAGGCCAGATCACCGAGTGTGATTTCGCCGAACTCCATTTCCAGGAAGCCGTTCTCGCGCATCCACTTGTTGTCGTAGAACTTGGATAAGTAGCGCGATCCGCTGTCCGGAAAGATGACCACGATCAGCCTGTCCGCGGGGAGCTTCGCGGCGTACTTAATCGTCCCCGCCAGCGCCGATCCGGAGGAGCCGCCAGCGAAGATGCCTTCCTGCCGGACCAGTTGCCGCGCCCACAGGAAGGACTCGCGGTCGTTCACGCGCACGATCTCATCCACCGCATGGATATCGGTCGTTGACGGAAGAAAATCCTCGCCGATGCCCTCGACCTTGTATGTCTTGGGATAGGCTCCCTCGGGGATCTTGCCCTTGTTCTTCCAGATTTCGAACAGGATCGAGCCCTCGATGTCCACCCCAACAATCCTGACAGCCGGATTCTTCGATTTCAAGTAGCGGCTGATGCCGCTGATGGTGCCACCCGTGCCCATCCCGATCACAACGTCCGTCACCTTCCCCTCGGTTTGCTCCCAAATCTCGGGACCTGTCGAGAGTTCATGTGTCTTGGGGTTGTCAGGATTGTGATACTGATTGGCCAGGATAGCATTGGGCAGCGGCGCGCGCGAAGCGCTTTGCGACTTCGTAGTAGGAACACGGATCGTCGGGAGCCACTGCCGTGGGCGTGATCACGACCTTTGCACCGTATGCCCGCAGGAGCAGGATCTTCTCATTGCTCATTTTGTCGGGCATTACGAAGATGGTCTTGTAACCTTTCAACGCGGCCGCGATGGCCAGACCAACGCCCGTGTTGCCCGACGTTGCCTCGACCACCGTACCGCCCGGCCTGAGTTCCCCGCGTTTCTCAGCCTGTTCCACGATATATAGACCCACCCGGTCCTTGATACTTCCGTCCGGATTCAGGTTCTCCAGCTTCGCGTACACCGGCGGTGCCACTTGATGTGCCACCCTTCCCAGGCGCACCAGCGGCGTGCTGCCAATCGCCCCCAGGATAATGTCATAGACGTGCCTGCTGGCTGAAGCCCTCAAGTTTGCCATTCGCTCTCCTTGCAATCCAGCTTTTCTGCCTGCACGGTTTGCCCGCACCAATGGCATGAGACTGCCGTGCAGCCCGGCTTGGCGGGCAGGAGTCTACTACAAAGACGCCCAACAGAGCCGGCCCGCGGGCCGCTCACAACCCCAGCCCCCAACAAAAAGGCGGTGCCGCCGGCACCGCACTCTTTGACTTGTTGATCGCGGCACCCGCCCGCTCTGCAAGGACGGCCGCGGCGACCGCAAGAACGGTCGCCTCCCCTAGTAAACGGGCAGACTCGGATCGACCTCTTGCGCCCAAGCATTGATTCCACCCTTGAGGTTCTTCACCTTCTTGAATCCTGCGCTGGCCAGCAATTCAAGCGCCCGTGTCGACCTCGTGCCCGATTTGCAGAATACAACCATGTCCTTCGCCGAGTCCAGCTCCGCCAGCCGGGCAGCCAGCATTCCCAGCGGAATGTTGACCGCACCGGGCAGCGCCGAGATCGCCAGCTCATGCGGCTCGCGCACATCCAACAGGATCAGGTGATCGGATTTCATCCGCAATGCCAGCTCGGCCGCCGTGATATCTAGACCCTGGCCCGCGGAGCCTTCATCGTGATCGTGGCCCGGGACTCCGCAGAAGGCCTCGTAGTCGATCAGTTCCTTGACGTCGGCCTCCGGCCCACAAACCCGGCATTTCGGATTCTTCTTCGAGTTTGACGAAATCGAACGTGCTGTCAAGCGCATTATAGAGGAGCAGCTTGCCGATCAGCGGTTGGCCGATTCCCAGCAGCACCTTCAGCGCCTCGGTCGCCTGGATTGTGCCGATCGTCCCCGGCAAGACACCCAAGACGCCCCCCTCCGCGCAGGAAGGCACCAGACCGGGTGGAGGTGGCTCCGGGAACAGGCACCGATAGCATGGTCCCTCTTTTGCATAGAAAACGCTTACCTGACCATCGAACCGATAGATCGACGCGTACACGTTGGGCTTGCCAAGAAACACGGCCACATCGTTCGTCAGGTATCGGGTCGGAAAGTTGTCCGTTCCATCCAGCAGGATGTCGTACCCGCTGGCTATGCGCATCGCGTTCTCCGATGTGAACGGCTCGTTGTAAACCTCTACCTCGACCTCCGGATTGAGATCGACTAGCCTGGCGCGCGCACTTTCCACTTTGAGTTTTCCGACGCTGCTGCTGCCGTGGATCACTTGACGCTGCAGGTTGGAGGAGTCGACCACATCGTAGTCTACGAGCCCGATGCGGCCGACGCCCGCGGCAGCCAGGTAGAGGGAGACTGGAGACCCCAGTCCTCCGGTACCGATCACCAACGCCGACGCCCCTTTGAGCTTCCGCTGCCCCTCCAGCCCCACTTCCGGTATCAGGAGGTGTCGGGAGTAGCGCAGGATCTCGTCCCGGGTGAGCCCGGGTAGTATCGGAGCGGGCATGCTCTATCCGCCCGCGATCGATGGGATCAGCAGAACCCTCGCATCCTCGTCCAGCGGGGTCTCAAGTCCCTGCAGATCCTTCACGTTGTTCTCACCGACGAATAGATTGACAAATGGTCTCAATCGTCCGTCCCCGTTGTACAGATGCGGCTTCAGCGCCGGATAGCGCTCCACGAGCTGGGCCATGGCTTGTTCGACGTTCTTACCGCCGACTTTGACCTCGATCTGTCCGTCCGTATACGTGCGCAGTGGTGTGGGTATCTTCAGAATTGCCATGCATGACCTCAAGATAGGAAAGGAAGGCGAATGGAAGGTTAGAGGCCTGTCCCATTCTAACCTCCAACCTTCCGCGAATTCAACTCACGGGCACCGGGTCACAGCCCTGTCGCGCTACGACGGCCTCACAGGTTGAAGCGGTGACGATGTCGACCGAGCCCGCTTGCGCGAACGGCTGCATGAAATCGACCAGGTACTGTCTGTCCTCAACTTCGGCGATCAGCACCAGGGTATGCTGGCCGTCCAGCACCGCGTCACCTTGCAGGTCTACGCCGAATTTGCGGGCATTCGCCTTCGAGAGGTGTTGGAGGAGCATCTGCCCCATTTCCGGGTTCTTCGCCGGGCACCGGTCAGGCGCGTGCTGGTGACGAACAAAGTATAGAGCCATCATGATCTCCTTTACGACGGAAATTGGATTGTTTCTTCTACGAACTTGGAACGATCTTCCGCTAACCGCCACGAGCGGGAGCTTCGGGCCTTGCCCTCGTCGACGCCCGTGATCACGTACGAGAAGAACGGCTGCGCCCACTCACGATCGAACTCTGACGGCTGATCCGGGTGGTCCGGATGAGAGTGGAAGACACCTACCAACTGCAGGCCGCGGCGGTCGGCCTCCATCTCGGCCTTAAGGTAGTCCTCTGCGCCCAGCAAGTACCGCCGGCTTCGGGCTTCGGCCTCCCGGGCATTCGTGACCGGGATCAGATCGAGGACTTGTCTCCCCGGAGTATCAGCCCCGAGGAGAAATCCGGCGCCTTCCTCCGGATACGCTTGCTCGCCGTGCGCATGGATCTGAGCGATGAGGTCCCTCGAGATTTCGATATTCACGCCGCCTCCCACAAATCTCGGTCGCTCAGGTATTTGTATCCGGCATCGGGAAAGATGGCGACGACAATCCCTTCCCGCAGGCCGGCCGCGACCTGAAGCGCCGCGACCGCAGCCGCGCCCGAGGAAACACCGACGAACAGCCCCTCCTGGCGGGCCAACGCCCTGACCATCTCATGCGCAGCCTCGGTCTGCACTTGCACAGTCCGATCGGCTATTGTCGGATCGAAGATTCCCGGCTTGATCGCGGTCGGCATGTGCTTGAGGCCTTCCAAACCGTGGAACGCCGAGTCCGGCTCCACGGCGATGATTCGCACGTCCTGGATACGCTCTCGCAGATACCGGGCCGTCCCGACGAGGGTTCCGGAAGTTCCAAGGCCGGCCACGAAGTGCGTGACACCCCCGTTCGTCTGGTCGACGATCTCCGGGCCGGTCGTCAGGTAGTGAGCCTGGCAGTTGGCATCGTTGTTGTACTGGTTTGCATACCAATACAGGCCCGGTTTTGCCTGCCCAAGTTTCCGCGCGGCTAGCAGCGCCCCATCCGAGCCCTCTGAGGGATCGGTCAAAATGACCTCAGCTCCCAGGGCTCTCAGCACTGTGATCCGCTCCGGGCTGGCATTCGCGGGGACACACAGAGTGACCGGGATCCCGAGGGCGGCGCCAAAGGTCGCATACGCGATCCCCATGTTGCCCGAGGTGGAGTTCGAGCAGGCGTTTCCCGGTTCCGAGCTTCCCGTCAGCGATCGCGCCCCGGATAATGTTGATCGCAGGACGATCCTTGACGGATCCGCTCGGATTGAACCATTCGGCCTTCGCAAATATCTGCACCCCCGGCGCGATGCCGGAGGCGATCCGCGACAGCCGGATCAGGGGCGTGTTTCCCACCTGCGCCTCCAACCCCCGATCGTCAAGATGCTTCAGTTGGATGGGCCGTGTCTGTGTGAATGTCATTCGCCTTTCACCATGAACCAACGCAAAACAAAAAGGACGCCATGTGAGCGCCGCCTCGTTCGACATATTTCGAACGCGGAGCCGCAGGTCGTCCTTCTCGTTAGTTGCCAGGCTGTTTCAGGAAGGTAGCGCTACGGGCTCCGCATTGGACAGGAGCAATGAGCCGTCATTTTCGTTGTCGAATATACTAGAGAAAGTTGATATATATTCTACGAATTTTCCCCAGTTTGTCAAGGCCCGGTCTGAAATGCCGACGATTTGGCTATCCGAAACAGCCCATCAAGTGCCGGCCTCTTCATTCGAGGCGGCCGTACAGGGCGTGGGGGAAGAAGAGAGCCTCGCGGCGCGAGGCTCTCTGACTCTTCGAGACGTCGAGACAACTACTCTTCCTTCTTGGCTTCCATCTCCTTCTTGTGCGCCTCGACGATGGTGCTGGCAACATGTGACGGTACGACGTCGTAGTGGTGCAGTTCCATCGTGAAGTATCCCCGGCCGCCCGTCAGCGACCGCAACTGTGACGTATACCGCAGCATCTCGGCCAATGGTACTTGGGCCACCACGACGGTGCTGCCTCGCTCGGATTCCGTACCCTGTACGCGGCCCTCGACGCGAATTCAGGTCGCCCATGACATCCCCCATGTGGGCATCCGGCACCACGATCCGCACTTCCATGATCGGCTCGAAAAGCACCGGGCCGGCACCCTGCACGGCCAGCTTGAACGCCTCCCGGCCCGCGATCTCGAATGCAACTGGCTTCGAGTTCGACTGGATGTTCCTTGCCATCGTAGACGATGACCTTTACATTACTCATGGGATAGCCGGCAAAAGCGCCCTGCTCGAGTGTCGACCGGATGCCCTTCTCGATCGCAGGCAGGTACGACTTTGACAGGTTCATCCCGACCAGTTCATCTGCAAATTCGAAATCCGCTCCGGGCAGCGGCTCGATGCGCAGGTGAACCTCTCCGAACTGCCCTGCCCCGCCCGTTTGTTTCTTATGGCGGTACTGGGCGGACGCTTTCTTGGTGATGCCCTCGCGGTACGGCACTCGCGGTTCCCGCGGCACGAGTCCGACCTGGAACTTGGTCTGCGCCCGGTGGATGGCGACGTCAATATGCTGGTCGCCCATTCCCTGCAGGATTGTCTCACCCGTCGCCCGTTCGTTGAACCACGAGAGCGTCATGTCTTCTTCACACAGGCGCGTCAGCGTCGGCGTGATCTTGGCAGCGTCCGCCTGGGTCTTGGGCGCGATCGCCACCCGGAATAACGCGGCCGGGTGCTTGGGAGGGTCGATCGTGAGGGCGTGGTTCTTATCACAGAACGTTTCACCCGTTGCAGTAACGGTCAGTTTCGCCACGCAGCCCAGATCGCCCGCGTGGATCGTTTTCACCGCAAGTTGCTCCTTGCCGCGCTGCAGGTGCAGTCCCGACATGCGCTCTTCCGCACCCTTGTTTTGATTCCAGACATGCGCATCGGCCTGGATCGATCCCGAGAACACACGAAAGTATGTCATCTTTCCGACGAACGGGTCCGCGGTCGTCTTCCAGACGTACGCAGCCAGCGGGCCGGTGTCCGAAGCGGGGAGCGTCTCGTCGCCGGCAGAGCCATGGGCGGTGCGCGGCGCAGCTTGTGCCGGTGAAGGCATCAGGTCGATTACGGCATTGAGCAGCGGAATGACTCCCGTGCCGTGAGCGCCGGCCGCACACAAGACCGGGACAAAGGCCCCCGAGAGCACGACTTTTCGCAAGCCCCGGATCAGCTCCTCGTCTGAAAGCGAACCGTTCTCCAGGTACTTTTCCAGCAGCGAATCCTCGCCTTCGGCCGCGGCCTCTACCAACACGCCGTGGGCTGCCTTCGCCACCGCCAGCAGGTCAGCCGGTATCTCAACCGCCGTCTTTTCCTGACCCATGAAAGCCTTCATGGATATGAGATCGATGATGCCTTTGAACTCGTGTTTTTCCCCGATCGGCAGCTGCACTTGAACAAGCCGCTGATTCCCGGCCCGGGCGAACTCCTCGACCGCGGCATAGGCCTTGGCAAAACCTGCATTCTCGCGATCCAGCTTGTTGATCACTATGAAGCGCGGCAGGTGGAAGTCACCCGCATACCGCCATGCGATTTCAGTGCCGACCTCGACGCCGGCCACGGCATCGACCACGATCAACGCCCCGTCTGAAACATTGAGGGCCGAGATGACCTCGCCGACGAAGTCCGTGAATCCTGGCGCGTCCAGCAGATTGATCTTGCAGTCGCGGAACTCGAGCGGGAGCACGCTCGTGGCAAGCGAGATCTTGCGCCGGACTTCCTCCTCATCGTAATCAGAAGCCGTGCTTCCGTCCTCGATCTTTCCCATTCGGGTGGTCGCGCCGGTCAAATACAATGCCGCCTCGGCCAGCATCGTCTTGCCGGCGCTGCCGTGAGAAACAAGCGCGACGTTCCGCAAAAACTCGGTGGTATACTCTTTCATGAGAAACCTTCCTGCCGCGTAATCTGCGGATCCCAAACCCACAATTGAGTTTGCCACGAGCGAATCCCACCACCCGTTCAGCACGCACCGCATTTCGAAGTGGTGGGCCGTTCACCCGCATTGCCCGCCCGCAAAGCGGCATGATTTGGATTGTAGCAAGCCGGGTGATTGTAAAAGAAGTGACTTGAATTGTCAAAGTGTGGACTGTCACGGCCTTGAAGTGACATGGAAGCCATCTATAACCATTATTCGTTCCTTTGGATTGCGCTTGGGCTGACGATCGTTGCCGGCCTGGTCTTGCTGACCAATAAGCCCAAGGCGCGCGATTTCATTTCGTTCGGCGTGATCGTCGCCGGGCTTGTTGTTTCGTGGATCATCCTTCATCCCAGGCCGACCAACCTGGCGGTCGATGCCAAGTCCGTGCAAGCCATGATCGGAGCCGGTAAACCCGTCCTGCTTGAATTCCAGTCTCCCTACTGAATTACCTGCACCGCCGAGAAACCCATCGTGGATGGGCTCGAACAGCAGTTGAGCGGAAAACTGGACATCGTTCGCATCAACATCCAGGAGCCGGTGGGACGCCAGCTCGCTCCCGTCTACGATTTCGAATACACGCCCACGTACATCTACTTCGACTCGAAGGGCAACGAGCTGTGGCGCACCATCGGCGAGATCGACCCGCAGAAGGTGCGCGACTCCGTCGCCGGCCAGAACTGATCGGTGCTGCGCCGCCTGCAATTCAGTCTTTGGTATTATTTCCGCCCACCCTGGGATAGCGGCATCTCGCCCCCGGAACTCATGGAATTTATCGCGGCCCACCCTGCGGGCCGGGCCCTCGACTTGGGCTGTGGCACCGGTACCAACGTAATTACACTGGCCCAACACGGCTGGACGGTCAGCGGTATAGATTTCGCTCCACGCGCCATCCAGATCGCCAAGCGCAAGGTACGCGCCGCGGGCCTGCACGCAACCCTGTCAGTCGGAGATGCGACGGTTCTAAAGGGCCTTCATGGACCCTTTGACCTTGCCCTCGATATCGGGTGCTTCCATGGGATTGAGGACCGCCAGGCCTATCTCTCAACCTTGGAGCGCGTCCTGGCTCCCTCCGGGTACTGGCTCATGTACGGCTTCTTCAAGTCGTCCACAGCCGAGATCGGACCGGGACTCGAGGATGAAACCCTGAAGCTGATCGACTCGCACGGATTCCTCCTGCGCTCCCGCTCGGATGGCGCGGATAAGCGAGGACGCCCATCTGCCTGGTTTCTTTACCAGAGACCTACCTGACGGGGATCCGCGGGATCCAAAGCTTGACGCGGTGTCATTGCTAGGATGACAATGGTGATCTACTAATGCGCGTGCTCTTCATCTTCCTGGACGGCGTCGGCCTGGGCGGCGGTGATCCAGAGATAAACCCGTTTGCACGGGCTTCCATGCCTAGGCTGCAGGCTTTGCTCGGAGGTCGCAAGCTCATCGCCTCCTCCGCCCCCTACGTCGGCGACGCAGCCAGCTTGCTGCCCCTCGATGCAGCGCTCGGCGTTGCCGGACTCCCGCAATCTGCCACGGGGCAGGCTGTCCTGCTGACCGGGCAAAACGTGCCGGCCGCGATTGGTGAGCATTACGGGCCCAAGCCGAATCCGGCCGTCGCCAAGCACCTGCTCAATGGCAACATCTTTTCCAGGCTGAGACGATTGGGACGATCTGTGGCCCTCCTCAATGCCTATCCACCCCGTTATTTTCACGGCGTCGAGTCGGGCAGGCGGCTCCTGTCCTCGATCCCCCTGGCTGTGACCTCTGCGGGCGTATCCCTTCTCGCCAAGGACGATCTCTACGCCGGCCGCGCCCTTTCAGCCGACTTCACCGGCGCGGCCTGGCCCGCCATGCTGGGTTTCCCGGACGCGCCCGTTCTCACCTCGACCGAAGCCGGCCGGACCCTCGCGGGAATCTCTGCGGGCTACGATTTCTCCCTCTTCGAGTATTGGGCTACCGACTACGCTGGCCACAAGCAGGACATGCGTTGGGCCATTGAGCAGTTGGAGATGATCGATGCGGTCCTCGGAGGCCTGGTCGATAGTTGGAACATGGATCAGGGCCTCATTCTCGTTACCTCCGATCATGGCAACATGGAAGATCTATCGACGCGCCGCCACACCGGTGCGGCGGTCCCTGGCTTGCTGATCGGCTCCCGCCTCGCACGCGACGAATTCTCACATGGGTTGACCGACCTCACCGGCATCGCGCCCGCCATCTACAGATTGGTCACCTCCCCCGCCTAGCTCGCTCCAACGCTTGAAAACGCCTTTACAAAAGCGCATAATGGGATGAGTAGTAGGAGGGCGAAATGAAGATGAGGGAATGGATTCTCTTGCCGCTGGCAGGTGTTGCACTCTTTGCGGGGATATTCGCCTGCAACTTCGTCAGCGCAACGAGTCCCAACGTTGCACCATCGCAACCCACGGCGAGGATCGTGCCACAGGTGTCACCGCCGACGGTACAGGCAAGCACGGATACGCCCGCGGTAACGCACGTCATGGTACCGCTCAAGGTTCCTCAGAGTGGAAAACTCGTCTACGACGTGGATACCCAGCCCACCGGCGCCGAGGGTCGCACGCCGTATGGCAATTCCTACCAGATCAATCGATTGGAGCGCCCATTCCTCCAGAACATGACCTATGTTCCCGCGCTGGACATCGAAACCTACACCGTGTCGAGCGATAAGGATTGGTGGTACGTTTCCATGGCGCTAGCGGGTGCGAGTTCCGATCCTACCACCGCGCCCAACTATGGCGTCGAACTGGATCGGGACCACGATGGCTCCGGTGAGTTCCTGATCTGGGCTCATCCTCCGTATGGCGGCACGTGGGACACCAGGCAGGTTGAGATTTTTCAGGACAAGAATCACGATACCGGCGGCCTCTCGGCAGAGAAGTGCGACGCCCCCCTCACTACGGATGGCTACGAAACCAAGATCTTCAACGGCGGAGTCGGTGATGCGGATCCGGACACGGCCTGGGTCAGGTTGATCTCATCAGCCCAGCCCCAAGTCCAGTTCGCCTTCAAGAAATCTTGGTCCGGTACGGTCTTTATGCTGGGCGTCCTCGCCGACAGCGGATTGAAGGACCCTCAGAAACTGGACTACATCGACCGCTTCACACCCGAGGAGGCCGGCTCGCCGGTTCGCAGCAACTCGAACTACCCGCTAAAGGCCTTGTACTCGGTTGACAATGTCTGCCGCGAGGCATTCGGGTTTGCCCCGACGGGTTATGAGCCCCAGCTTTGCCCGCGGGTCGAGCCCACAAGGAAGCCCCGGACGCCGACCGAACAGCCAGGCCTGCCCGGCTGCGCTCCCCATCCCCCCTGCGACGGCATCTGGACCGATTACCCCAACTGTTTCTGCAACGAGTGGCCTGCATAGACTAGCCGGCTGCTGGGTGCAAGCGACGCCCGCTCATCCGTTCTCCCCGGGGGGCGAGGCAATTCGCCGACGAGGCCCGGGGTTAGCGAGATCCCCCCGGGGGTCGTTGGGCGCGCGGACGGGCACCCATTCGGTCAGAAGAGCGCCCAAACATCGCTTGTCCCGGCCCGCACTATGCAGGCCGTTTGCTTCTTGCATTTTAGGCCAAAGTACTCCATAATAGACCGAACTCAGCGGACAGGAGAATCCCATGGCGCCTCGAAAGTCGACGCGGTTAGCGATACCGGCAGCCTTATTGATGGTCGCCTCTTTGGCGTGCAGCCTCGTGACCTCGGCCCCTCCCGCCGTACCGCCCGTTAATCAGCCCCCCGCCCCACAGCAGAATCCGGCGGCTACGGAACCGGTGGCGACCGGATCGGTGCCGGGATCGACCGGGACTCCCGGCGCCCCGGTGACTCACGCCATGGTCCCTCCAGAACTCTGTCCCTTCGGGCACGTTGATTCCCGATGTCGTTTCGCAGGACACCGCAGCCGAAAAGCGCGCGCCCTACGGCGATTCCTACGACATCAACCGGTTCGAGCGTCCTTTCCTCCAGGACATGACCTACGTCCCGGACCTGGACATAGCCAGCTTCACCGTCTCCAGCAATGCAGACTGGTGGTTCGTATCTGTCGTTCTCGTTGGCAACGACCCGAACAACAAGCTCGGAATCAACTATGGGGTCGAGCTGGATACCAATCATGATGGATTCGGTGACTACATAATTTGGGCGCATCCTCCATATACCTCAACCTGGGACGCAGCGCCGGTTCAGATCTTTCAAGACACAAATCATGATACGGGGGGATTGTCCGGTGAGAAATCTGATGCTCCGTTCCAGGGGAACGGCTACGATAGCCTGATCTTCCACGGGGGAGTGGGAGATTCTGATCCGGATATGGCCTGGGTTCGCATCCTTCAGGGGCCGCCGCAAGCCTCGATTCAGTTTGCATTCAAGAAGTCATGGTCGGGCAGCGTCTTCATGATAGGGCCGATCGCCGACGCGGGTCTGAAGGATCCCGGCAAAATGGACTACAACGATCGATTCACGATCGCAGATGCGGGCTCTCCCGTCCGCAACACTCCGAACTATCCTCTAAAGGCGCTCTTCGCAGTGGATAACGTATGCCGCGCCGCGTTCGGTTTTCACGTGACTGGCGACGAGCCACAGCTCTGCCCTAACCTGGCGCCCCCTTCGACCAAGGCGCCCCACAAGACTGGCACCGCGCCGCCTCCTCCTCCGGGAATTATGGTTCCCCCGTAGTCGATGCGCGCCTGACATCCGTCAAGGGACCGATCCGCGCTAAGGGACGCAGTGCGTAATGTTGCCCTCGCTGGACCTGGCGAGGTGGCCTAATCTACAAATCGCACAAAGACTTGATTTCCCAGCAGCCGACCGCGCTTCGTGAGCCGGAGCGTGTTCGGAATCGGATCTCGGCGCGCCGGATTGTAGGACATGGGGGAATCCGTCTGCTCCCCCTCCTCAAGCAGTCCAAGCCCGCGCAGTTCGTCGATCACTTTTCCAAAGCGCTCGTCAAGTGACACTCCGAAGCGGCGGTCAAAGTCCGCGGCCGCGATGCCTTCGCGTGTCGACCTCAACCCCATGATCATGAATTCTGCCATGTCGTCGTCGATCGATTGCCGATGCTGATCCACGACCGCCGGTGAAAGCGGAAAGATATTCGCGTCCGCTTCCGATGAGGAGGGGCTCCCGAGCGGCTCCTTCATACGATCCAGGTACGTTTGGATCCGCAGCACGTTCGAGTAGCGATACCCGTTGGCGTAGCCGTGCGCGCCGGCCCCCGCGCCAAGGTATGGTAGTCCCCGCCAATATTGAAGGTTGTGACGGCAGGCCCGCCCATCGCGTGACCAGTTCGAGATCTCATATTGGGCATAGCCGGCGCCTTGGAGTTCCTCCGAGAGCCATTCGTACATATCCGCCGCCTCATCGGGATTCGGTGTTGCCATGAGCCCGCGCCTTGACCAGCTGCCGAACGGCGTGCCATGTTCCAGTGTCAGTGCATAGGCGGAGACGTGGTCGGGCCCGAGCGCGAGGATTCGTTAACTGTTGACTGCCAGGTTGCCAGAGTCTGCTCTGGCAGCCCATAGATGAGATCCAGGTTGAGATTGTCAAAGCCCGCCCTGCGCGCCGCGGACACCGCCTGCAGGACATCCAGGTAGGTGTGAGTCCGCTCCAGCATCCGCAGCTCTTCGCCGTTCGCAGACTGCACTCCCAGACTGATCCGGTTGATGCTCAGGGCCCGCAGCGCTCGCAAGTCTTCTCCAGAGACAGTTCCGGGATTTGCCTCCATCGTGATCTCTGCATCCCGCGCAACCTGAAAGCTGCGTAGCATTGCACCTAGGATCGACGCAAACTGGCCGGGCGTGAGCAGGCTCGGTGTCCCCCCGCCGAAGTAGATCGTGTGCAGCCGCAGGCCGCGGGGCGCCACGCCTGCGACCCACTCGATCTCCGTGCACAGCGCCTCTACATACGCGGGGATTGATGCCAGTTGTCCAGCATGCGTATTGAAGTCACAGTAAGCGCAGCGGTGGGTGCAGAACGGAATGTGTACGTAAAGCGAATGGTCCATGCGGGCCCGGCAAAAGCAAATTCGGAAGTCGATCAGACTTCCGAACTGTCTATTGCCACATCAGGAGCCTGAGCGGCTCCTCAAGGAACTTGGCAAGCGACTGCATGAACCTTGCGGCCTCCGCCCCGTCGCTTACCCGGTGATCCACTGCTATGGTCGCCTTCATGCGCCAGCCGGCCACGATCTCACCCTTCTCGACCACGGGCACCTGGCGCGCCGACCCCACCGCCAGGATCCCTGCTTCAGGTGGATTGATGATGGCCGCAAAATTCTCGACATCGAACATCCCCAGATTGCTGATGGAGAATGTGGATCCTTCGATGTCTTGGGGATGGACCTTTCCGGCGCGGGCTCGGTTCGCCATGGCCTTCACCTCGACCGAGATCTGCCGCAATGGCTTCTGGTCGGCGTCCCTGCAAACGACCGTCAGAAGTCCGCCTTCAACCGCAACCGCCACACCGATATTGACGGCCCCGTGCCGCAGCACGCTCGCGCCCCCGAAGGCCGCATTCAGATTCGGGAACTCACGCAGGTTAAGCGCCGCCGCCTTGATTACGAAGTCGTTCACCGAGAGCTTCTGGCCTTCGGGAAGCTGCGCATTGGCCTGCTCGCGCAAGTCCAGCAACGCCTCCACTTTGTACTCGTGTGTTACATAGAAATGTGGCACGCTGGTCTTCGACTCGGTCATGCGGCGCGCAATCGCTTGCCGCAGCTTGCTTAGTCCCAGTGTTTGATCCTCGAAGGATACGGTGGGCACGGCAACGTACGCGGCTTGCGCGCCGACGCTGGCACGTGCGGAAGGACCGCCCGCCAGTGCGGCCTCGATATCCCTGCGGACGATCCGCCCTCCGGGGCCCGAGCCTTGAATGTGGCTTAGATCAACCTGGGCATCCCGGGCCATCTTTCGCGCCAACGGCGAGGCCTTCGTCTCCCCGGCTGGCTCCATCGGAACGGGCGCCGGCACCGGTTGCCTGGGAGCCGGGGTAACCGCGGCAGGCTTGGACGAAGTTTGCGGCGCCGCTGTCACCGGTGTCGGGATGGATGTCGCCGCCGGCTTTGGCGCCGACTTCTCGGGTTCCTGGATCTTCTCGTCCTTCGTTCCCACGATCGCGATCGCGGTTCCGATGGGTACCACTGCACCCTGATCGACCAGCAATTTGCGTACCACGCCGCTTGCGGATGATTCAACCTCGACGGTCGCCTTGTCGGTCTCGATCTCTGCCAGGACGTCGCCCTTGTTGATCGTTTCGCCCTCGGTCCGCACCCACCGTACGAGCGTACCCTCTTGCATGTCGAAGCCGAGCTTCGGCATCGTGATCGTCTCGGCCATTACAGCACCTCTTTCACGGCCGCCACCACATCCTCGACTTGCGGCAGCGCGGCCCGCTCGAGCGTCCGGTTGTAAGGCAGCGGCACCTCATCCTGTGCCACCCGTCTGACCGGCGCATCCACGTAGTCAAAAGCCTGTTCGTAGATGCGGCTTGCGATCTCGCTCCCCACCCCGTATGACATCCAGCCTTCCTCGACTACCACGGCGCGGTTCGTCTTTCGGAACAACTCAACGACGGGCTCCATGTCGAGCGGCCGCAGTGTCCGCAGGTCCACAACCTCGGCTCCTATCCCCTGCTGGGCCAGTTCCTCCGCGGCTTTCATCGAGATCTCGAGACCTTTGGAGTATGTCACGATCGTCACGTCACGCCCCGGCCGTTGGATCTTCGACTGGCCAATGGGGATGGTGTAGTCTCCGTCCGGCACGTCCCCACGTACCTGGTACATCGTCGCGTGCTCGATGAACAGGACCGGGTTATTTGACCGGATCGCCGACTTGAGCAGCCCTTTGGCATCCGCCGGCGTGCCGGGCGCCACCACGGTCAACCCGGGGAAGTGCGCGAAGATCACATCCGGGGTTTGCGAGTGGGTCGCCGCTAACTGTCGTCCGCCTCCACCGACCGTGCGGATCACCAGGGGCAGCGTGAACTGCCCGCCGAACATGTAGTGCAGCTTGGCTGTCTCGTTCACGATGTGATCCATTGCTGCGAACGCAAAATTGATCGTCATAAGTTCGGCCACCGGTCTTTCGCCGACCAGGGCGGCCCCGATCGCTGCACCGATGATCCCGGCCTCGGCGATGGGCGTATCGCGTACCCGCTCGCCGCCAAAATGATCATAGAAGCCCTTGGTCACCGCGTACGATCCGCCCCAAACCCCCACTTCCTCGCCCAGGATGAAGACTGCGGGATCTCTTTCCATCTCTTCCCAAAGGGCTTGCGAGATCGCCTCCCGCATTGTGATGTGTGCCATGTCTGCTCCGCCAGCCGCCGGGTCCGGCGACTGCTCTCCTTGGTCCTCTGTTCGCGCCGCATCACTCAAGCGGCGTAGATATCCTTGTAGAGATCTTCCATTGTGGGCTCGGGGGAGACCTCCGCGAACTGCACCGCCTTGTCGACTTCCTCCAAAACCTCGGCGTCCATCTCATCCAAAGCCTTGTCGCTGGCGACCTTGGTTCCCGTCAGGTACTTCCGATACACGCCGATCGGATCGCTCTCCTCCCACTTCTTCACCTCTTCCGGTTTGCGATATCGCTCGGGATCGCCCATGGAGTGCCCCCGGAACCGATAGGTCGTCAGTTCCAGCAGAAACGGTCCCGGGCCCGACCGTACCAACTCCAACGCTTTCTGCGCGGCCTCGTACACCTTCAAGACATCCATTCCATCGGCCTTGTCGCTGGGCATGTCGTATCCGCGGGCCTTGGTCGCAATCGAGGAGACCGCAGAGGCCCGGTCGACAGCCGTGCCCATGCCGTAGATGTTGTTTTCGCAGACCCATAGGACGCGGCAGATTCCAAACCTTGCTCATGTTCAGGGCCTCATGGAAGAAGCCGATATTGGTGGCGCCGTCCCCGAACATGCAGATCGTGACGTTGTCCCGATTGGCGTACTTATCACCCAGCGCCATGCCCATCGCGATCGGCAGATGCGCGCCGACGATTGCATGCCCGCCCCAGAAGTTCTTCTGGGGGTCTGCCATATGCATCGAGCCGCCCTTGCCATGTGAGATGCCGGTGGACTTGCCCAGCAGTTCCGCCATGACCTGGTTTGGCGATATCCCGCAGTTTATCGCCACGCCGTGATCCCGGTATGCCGTAATCACGCGATCAGTTGGCCGCCGCGCCGCAACGATGCCGGTTGAGACCGCCTCCTGCCCTATATACAGGTGCATGAAACCGCCAATCTTGCCCTGCTGATACAGTTCGGCTCCGCGTTCTTCAAGCCGGCGGATTAGTACCATCTGATGATAGAGTTCGAGTTGTTCCTTCTTGTTCATTGGGCTCCACTTTCCAGTCAATAACACCCATGCACATCATTGGTTATGCCCGCCCCATACCAAACACCCGATTATAGCAGAGTCCGCGCAGGCGGGTTTCGTGCGGCCACGCGCACAAATGGGACTTGCCAAGACCCAAAAACAGTGTAAAATTCGGCGCTTTTCATCGCACCTCATATCATTTGCCTGAGGAGGCTCTCATGAATGTCTTGGTCATCGTGCTGCGCATTCTTCATATCAGTGGTGGCGTGTTTTGGGTTGGAGCATCATTGGTCACTGGTATCTTCATTACTCCGGCCGTCGCGGTGACCGGTGACGCCGGTCTGAAGGTTCTGGCTCATTTGATAATCAAGGCCAGGTTCTCGACTGCCATTACAGTAGCCGCCGTCGTCACCGTGCTTGCAGGTGGCACGCTCTACTGGATCGATTCTCAAGGCTTGACCTCCAAATGGACGCTGTCGGGCCCCGGCCTGGGATTTGCCCTCGGAGGCGTGGCAGCCTCGTCGGAGTTGTTTTCGGCATGATGGTTGGGAAGAACACTAGCACCCTGGGCCGGCTGGCAGGCCAGATCAACGGCAAGCCCACGCCGGAACAGATGTCAGTGATCCAGGCCGCCCGCAAGACCCTTTCCTTCGCGGGGCCCATCGGGACCGTTGCCCTCGTCCTTGCCCTCTTGCTCATGGCAACGGCTCGCTATTGGGTCTTCTGAACGCAGCGCTGCAGGTCCTGCGACGCCGCGAGGGCTCATCGGCCTCGGGAGGGGGGTTAGAAGAGCCCCCGGCTCAATTCGGGCAAAGGCTCAGGGCCCTCCCGTCCCTGCCGATTGTTCCTCATTGAATTGGAAACGGCCCGCGATTGCGGGCCGTTTCCATCTAGATCCGGCCTGTCTGCCTGCTGCGATTTCCCCGTCAAGAGCCACAGCGCGGCCCGAGCGTCGCCTTCTAAGCACGGGTGCATCTCCCCGTGTAGCCGGCCGCCCTATTCCACCCAGGTTGTTCGTTCTTCGAAGCCGGGTCGCTCAGGGCGCGGAGGCCAGTTTGCGGGGTAACCGATATACAGGAATGCGATCACAGGTTGATCAGGCGCGAATCCAAGGAATCTCTTGATATCTGGATCCCTTGCCGCGTCACCCGTCCGCCAATATCCGCCCAGTCCCAGCGCGACAGCGGCCAATAGTAGATTCTCACAGGCCGCGGCCGCGGCACAGATATTCTCGATCTCCAGCACCTTGCTCTCCGTCGGAAGGTCCACCCCGACGGCAATGACCACGGGCGCTCGTAGGGGCTTTGCCCGCTCCCGGTCGAGCCCCGCCGCTTCAACCTGCGGGAATCTTCGGTGCAGCATCTCTGCCATGGCCTCGCCGAGCTTGTTGCGCCCGTCGCCCGTCAGGACGACAAAACGCCAGGGGAAGACCCTGTAGTGGTTCGGTGCCTGGACTGCCGCGTCCAGCAGTTGCTCGATAACCCCTCGCGGGACAGCATCGGCCTTCATCGCGCCGATGGATTGCCTGCCTCGGATTGCCTCGATTGTATCCATTGATCTTCACTCCCTCCCCTCACGCAAGTTAGTCAACGGCTTTCCCTACCGTGTGACGAAAGACCCGCCCCTTTATGCAGGGGCGGGTCTGATCTCAGCTCCTTCTTCTGGCTGCTTTTGCCCGGCCGCTCTTTCGCGCCGATACCTTGGCGCCAGCCGTGCGACGTTTCGCGCCGGCAGCCTTCGGCCGAGCCCTCCCGTCCGCTCGGTGCTTCAGGGCCACTTGTGCTGCCGCCAGCCGGGCGATCGGCACGCGGAATGGTGAGCAGCTAACGTAGTTGTTGCCGATGATATGGCACCATTCGATCGAATCCGGGTCCCCGCCATGCTCGCCGCAGATGCCCACCTCGAGCTGTGGCCGCGTCTGCCTGCCCTCCTGGATCGCCATCTTCATCAGGCGGCCCACTCCGTCCCGGTCAAGGGTCTGGAATGGGTTCTGAGGCAGTATGCCCTGCTCCACATAGGTGACCAGGAAATTCCGCTCCGCATCATCCCGGGAATAGCCAAACGTCATTTGGGTGAGGTCGTTCGTGCCGAACGAGAAGAACTCGGCCAGCTTGGCCACTTCCGCCGCCGTGACTGCCGCCCGCGGGATCTCGATCATGGTGCCGAACTTGTAGGTGAAGTCGACTCCCATTTCGTCGGTGACCGCCTTGGCAATCCGGATGAGGCGCGGCTGGATCCACTCCAGTTCCTTGACGGTTCCCGTCAACGGGATCATGACCTCCGGCTTGACCACCACGCCGCGTTTGGTGCAGGCGGCGGCCGCTTCGAAGATGGCCCTCACCTGCATTTCCACGATTTCCGGCATGGCAATGCTCAGACGCACGCCGCGCAAGCCCATCATCGGATTCAATTCGTGCATTCCTTTGATGGCTTCCAGGAGTTTTTCCTTCTCCTGCAGGCCGGCTGTCTGGCCGCGTTCGCGCATCGTGATGACTTCCTCGAAAAGCCCCTCCTCCGAGGGCATGAATTCATGCAGCGGTGGATCGATCAACCGGATGATCACCGGATAGCTGTCCATCGCCTCGAACAAGCCTTCGAAGTCCTTGCGTTGGAAAGGCAGCAATTGGTTCAGCGCTTCCGTCCGCGCCTCGCTGGTCTCAGACAGGATCATGCGCTGAACAATCGGCAGCCGTTCTGGCTCGAAGAACATGTGCTCAGTCCTGCAAAGCCCGATGCCCACCGCGCCGTACGATCGGGCCCGCCGGGCGTCCTTGGGATAGTCCGCATTTGCCCAGACTTGCAAGCCCCGGGTTGGCCAGCCTTTGGGCGCTGCCCGCAGGTTTGGCCGGGCGGCGATTTCGTCCGCCCACTTGAGTAGGGTCAGCAGCTCAACCTGCTCCTCAAGCGACGGGGCAGTCATTGGGATCTTGCCCAGGAAGACCTGACCGGATGTTCCATCGACGGAGAGCCAGTCTCCCTCATGGACGGTCTTGGAGTCGACCGTCAACAATCGGCGTTCAAGATCGATCTTGACGACCGAGGCACCGACGATGCACGGGATCCCAAACTGGCGGGCGACTACGGCCGCATGGGAAGTGGCGCCACCCTCACTCGTCAGCACGCCCTTGGCTGCGATCATTCCATGCACATCGTCCGGCTTCGTGAACGGGCGCACCATGATGACGTCCTGCTTTCCCTCGAGCGCCATTTTCTCGGCCTTGTCGGCGTCAAAGTAAGCCTGTCCTACTGCGGCTCCGGGGCTGGCGTTCACGCCCGTCGCGAGCAGCGAACCGGCTTCCTCGGCATCCTTCTTCGATTTCTCATCGAATCGCGGGTGCAGCAGGGCGTCGACTTGCTCAGGCGTCACCCGCTGCACGGCCTCATCCTTGGTGATCAGGCCCTCGTTGACCATATCTACGGCAACTCTAACCGCTGCCTTGGCCGTGCGCTTTCCGTTGCGGGTCTGGAGCATCCACAGCTTGCGCCGCTCGATCGTGAATTCCACGTCCTGCATTTCTCGATAGTGGCTCTCCAGTCTGTGGGTGATATCCATGAACTGCTTGTAGGCCTCCGGCATCTTGCTCTTGAGGCCCTCAATGCTTTCGGTGTTCCGGATGCCTGCCACGACGTCCTCACCCTGCGCGTTGATCAGGTAGTCCCCCATCATCCGCGGCTCGCCGGTCGACGGATTGCGGGTGAAGGCCACGCCAGTCGCGGAATCGTCGCCCAGATTTCCAAAAACCATCGTAACGATATTTACGGCGGTACCCAAGTCGTCCGGGATTTTTTCCTTGCGTCGGTAGTCGATGGCGCGCTTGCCATTCCATGACTTGAAAACCGCTTCGGTCGCCAACTCCAGCTGTTTGTACGGGTCTTGCGGGAAATCGATCCCCTTCTTGTCCTTGACCACGCCGCGGAAGATCCGTACCATCTCCTTCCAGTCGTCGGCGTTCATCTCCACGTCAAGCTGGTAGCCGTTCTTGGCCTTGTAAGCCTTCATCAGCTCCTCGAAGGCCTCGTCCGGAATCCCCAGAACAACTGTGCCGAACATTTCCACAAGGCGCCGGTACGAATCGTAGACAAAGCGCGGATTGCCAGTCAGTGCCACCATCCCCGCCGCGCTCGCGTCGGTCAAGCCTATGTTCAGGACGGTGTCCATCATGCCCGGCATAGAGAACTTGGCGCCCGATCGACAGGAAACCAGCAACGGGTTCTTGGCGTCTCCGAACTTCTTGCCGGTTCGCGCCTCGATCACTTTCAGCGCGGTCAGTTCCTGCTTCCACATCCCGGGCGGGAATTGCCCGGTCCTCTGGAATTCATTGCAGGCTGCCGTGGTCACGACAAAGAACGGCGGTACGGGCACGCCCGCACGTGTCATATCAAGTAAGCCTGCTCCTTTTCCCCCCACCAAACCCTTCACATCGTCCCATTCCGGTCCCGCGACCTTTTCCACTTCCCGCAGCTCATTGAAAAGGTACACCCATTTCGTCATTGCATGCCTCCAGGCAAATACGTGGTCAAATTGTGAAATATTGTACCAAAAAGCGCCCCAATGGCTTCGGTCTGGAACGCTGACTTCTGTCACATTTTGTAAATTACCTGCAAACTCCATTTCATGAAAACGGACGCATAATTGACCTGATTAAGGCCATGAACCTGTCTGTTCTGCTCATTAGCGATGACGCGGCAATGACCGAGATGCTGGCAGGCGTCCTATTCAGCCGCCGGTTCGACGTCACCACCGTCGTCGGCACCGAGGCAGCGCTCCAGGTCATCACCGATAACCCTCCCCACATCGTCGTCCTGGACCTCACGGGTCCTCAACTCGATGGTCGGGATACCTGCCGGGCAATTCGTCTCGCCAGTAACGTCCCCATATTGGTCCTTTCGGCACTCAACGAGCCTTCCATCGTCGCCCGGATGCTCGATGCCGGCGCTGACGACTATCTGGTGAAGCCAGTCCCTGTCTCCGTCCTCATCGCGCATCTGAGGAAGCTTGCCCGTCGGACCGGCGCCCTGGGCTTGGGGAAACCGGAGCCGGCTAAGTCGATCCAGGACCCACATCCTCACATCCTTTGAATGAACCGGGCCAGGTCAATCCAGATCGCCGGCATCTCACGGCTCCAGTAGTTTTACCCCTTTCAACTTCACGTTGACAAAGAAGTGCAGCGCCTCAGCTACCGCTTCTGGCTTCTCTAGCATCGGCATATGCCCGACGCCCGCCAGCTCGGCATAGCGGGCCGAGCCCAACGCGGCTTTCATCTCTCTGGCGCGCTCGACGGGAATCAGTGCATCGGCGTCTCCGTGCACGATGACCACTGGAAACCGGAATGTCGCGAACATGTCTGCCGAATCCGGCCTTTCAGCCATCGCGTTTAGGGCGCTCGCAACCGCCATCGGCCGCTGCTTTGACATCAGTTCGCGGACGAACGCCTGCACACCGGGATCTGCTGAAAGCTTGGGCGTCATTGACTCCACGACCGGTCCCACGCCCTGCTCCATCACCTGCTTGGCAGTCGCATAGCGTCCTTCCTTGCGCTCTGGCGGATCCGCCAGCACTTGCGAGGCAATCATCGCCAATGCTGACACCCTCTCGGGATACTCGCGCGCAAACGCCAGGGCCACGTACCCGCCCATCGAGTGCCCCACCAGGGCGGCCTTTCTGATGCGGAAATGCGTCATTAGGCCGGCCAGGTCTGAGGCGTAGTCGATGATCGATTGGTCCGCCTCGATCAGATCCGATCCTCCAAAGCCGCGCAGATCGGGGATGGTCAGGTCGAAGTCGTCTACCAACAGGGGCGCGACCTTGTCCCAGATCGAATGGTCGAGCGGATAGCCGTGGATCAAAATGAGCGGCATACCCTTGCCGCGACGGATATACGCAATGTCAATGCCGTCAATGTTCAGCTTTGCGGACTCCATGGCTACCTCCAGTTGACCGCAACTTTCAGTTTGCTGCCGAGCTTGCTATAGTAGTAAACGAATCCGTTGTCTCGTCCGAACTCGTAGACGTGCCGCGTGATGTCAACGTCCGATTTGCAGTACTCAGCCACCTTGGCCTTTTCGCCCGCCCGGAACCAGCGCACCGACTCGATTCCGCCAGCGCTTTTCGATGCGCCAAGGCAGGCGCGGGCCAGCGAATCTAGCGGCACACGAAAGCTCAGGGCGCGGCGCAGGTCAAGCAGCATATCCAGGGTTCTGAGTGAACCGAAGCTGAAATCTTGGCGCGTATCTGCGCAGGACTTCGTAGTCGAACTGCACTATGTTGAACCCGATGACCCTGTCCGCCGCGCTCAATTCCGCCAGGAGCGCCTCGGCGTCAGCCTCCCAATAGACCTTGAAATCATTGCGGTCGGTGGAATACGTCACTCCGCAGGCAAGCAGCAGCTCGCTGGGACTGCGCCCGGGCACCTCCTCGAACAGCTTCTGCGTCTCCAGGTCAAAGAAGACCAGATTCATGACTTCCTGCCTTCGAGCCGCTTGCGGCCGAACGCGATCGCGGTCTTCCGATCGGTCACCTCGCCGGTGGCTTGGGCTTCGCGGATGGCTTCGAGGACTTCGCCTACGGTTGGTCCCGGTTGGATGTCATACTCGCGCATGATGTCGTTTCCATCCAATAGACGTGGCGGCTCCACGCTCTCTTGAGGTTTCTCCAGGTAGTTTTCCAGCAGGATTCTGGCCACCTCAACGGCCGCTTCCCATGATCCCTGATCCAGCGTGTGTTCACGCACTCCCCACTGATCCGCCAATCCCAGAGTGACCAGATCGAGGCCGGCCTCTCCCGCGTTGCGGAAGAAACGATAGACTGCCCTTCGGGTGGGCGCCTCCTTCTCGCTCTGCATCCGTTCTACGTAGAGGTTGAAGCGCATATGATTGGCGACGATCGCCTGAACCCTGGACGTCTCGTCGTTGCTCAAGTTGTACTTCCCGGCCCTGTCCGCCGCGACTACAGCGGCCTCAACCTCGTGACCGAAGAACCGGATCCGCCCCTCGGCATCGACGGACCTCGTCACCGGCTTCGCCACGTCATGATAGAGTGCCGCGAAGAAAAGCAGCGACCGCTGGGAGCGGTCCGGCGTGATCCTTCGCGAGAAGTGGTCCTGGAATTGCCGCCGGTAACGCCCCAGGCGCACGGACAGCAGACCTGTGAATACCTCACGGTTCCGCGCTGACTCGGAGTTGGGCCCGATTGCCTCGAAGATGCCGCCCAAGTGCCGAATGACAGCCAGGGTGTGCTCCCAGACGTCGTAGACGTGGGGAGGCGATTGCGCGACGCCTTTCATCCTCGTGAGCTCGGGCAGGAAATACGGGATGGTTCCGAGCATGTCCAGAGCCTTCAAGGCAGCCTCGGGCCCCGGCCCATCCAGGATCCGGAACAGCTCATCACGCTGTCGTTCGGGCGACACGTTCGGCAGTAAGCTGGATGCTTCTCTCATCGCTGTGCGCGTCTTGATTTCAATCTTAAAGCCAAGCGCCGCCGCCTGTCGCACCGCTCGAAGTATCCGAACAGGGTCATCGCGGATCGCGCTCTCCGAGCAAGCCCGGATCAGTTTTGCACGCAGATCGCTCCCGCCGCCGAGCGGATCGAGGAGCGTCCCATTGCGAGGATCGAATGCGATTGCGTTGATGGTGAAGTCGCGGCCGGACAGGTCCGCGTCTAGATCCTCGCCACGAAACGCGGCAAAATCCAGGATGTCCCGCGGGCCCGCCACTGGTCTCAGAATAACCCTGGCCGCATCGAAGTCCTTATCAAGGACATAGAAATCTGCCTCGAGCAGCCTCGCGACGCGTCGCGCAACGTCGATCGCGTGACTACGCACCGCAAAATCGAAATCATGCAACTCCCGCCCCATCAAGGCATCCCTTACCGCCCCGCCTGTCAGGTAGACTTCGGTCTCCCCCAGAATGGGCAGGATGCGATCGATCAGGGGCGAGAAGCGCAGCGGTGGTGCAGGAGGCATGAAGGTGATCTCCGGCGTCTCTTTATGGCGATTGAGCCGGGCGGCCAGGCGCGCCTGCTGGGGTGTTCCACCGTGCGCAATGACGCGCCCATTGATACGCGCCACCCACCGTCCCGCGTAGGGCGACGCGCTACCTCGGTCGTGGCTCTCGTCTGGTATGGTTTGCCTCTCAATCGCGATCGCCGGGCGCCCGCTGACCTGGCGCGCCCGGGGGGATCAGTTCGGATGGTATTTCGCGAGGTCTACCACGCCGATGAACGGCAGGTTGCGGTAGTACTCGTCAAGATCAAGACCGTAGCCAAAAACAAATCGATTGGGGATTGTGAATCCTCGGTAGTGGATGGGTACAACAGCTTCGCGGCGTTCAGCCTTGTCGAGCAGCGCACACACCCGCAGGCTTGCCGGTTGACGCGTTTCGAGCATGCCCAGGACCGAAGCGATCGTGTGCCCGCTGTCGACGATGTCTTCGACGAGCAGGACCTCCTTGCCGTTGATGTTGGTCTGCAGGTCGAAGATAACCCTCACGTTTCCGTCTGAGTCGCGCCGCCCGGCGCCGTAGGACGAGACTGCCATGAAATCGACCATGTGGGGCACCGTCAGATGGCGGCTCAAGTCGACGAGGAACGGGACGCCTCCGCGCAAAATGCATATCAGCATCATATTCTGGTGATCGCGGTAGTCCGCGCTGATCTCGGCGCCGAGTTCGGCCACCCGCCTCTGGAGTGTCGCTTCATCGATCAGGATTTCTGCCAGCACTTCGGTATAGTCTTGCATTTTTCACATCCCGCACGCACTTAACGGGGGACTTCGTGGTGCAGTCGACAGCGTGCCTCGTACATCTCGGCCGCACCCACGATCACCACCGGATCATCGTACCGGGCAGGTTTTCCGTTGACCAGTCTCTGGGTGCGCGACGCCTCGTCACCGCAGACCATGCAGATCGCGTGCAGTTTGTCGACGCGCTCGGCCTTTGACATAAGCAGGGGCATCGGGCCGAACGGCTCGCCGCGGAAATCCATGTCCAACCCTGCCACCAGAACCCGTACACCCCGTTCGGCCAGGGCTTGCACGACCTCCACCAGATCCGGATTCATGAACTGTGCTTCATCGATGGCGACCACCGTCGTATCTTGATCGAGCCGGCTGGGGATTTCCTTCGCCTCGCGGACCGGGATCGCGTCGAAGTCCGCGCCCGCATGCGAAGTGACCTTTCCCTCTGCGTAGCGCACGTCGATCGCAGGTTTGAAGACCTGGACCTTCTGCCGGGCGATCTTGGCCCGTACCAGCCGACGGATAAGCTCATCGGTCTTTCCACTGAACATCGAGCCGCAGATTACTTCGATGGACCCCTGGGAATGGCGCATCGATTAGCCTCCTCCGCTGCCTGCTCTCCCGTCCCCTTCAAACCCGATATTGGGTGATCCGTTCGCAGCGAGTGCACAAGGGGCACGCGCCCGGGCGCAATACTAGCAAACAGGCAGACGCTCGCGCATCTGCCTGTCAAGTTTACCTGAGATTGCTTTGGCTGCAAATCCTAGGGCCCGGTCTCCGCGTTTGCGGATTCCGGCACGTCATAGCCGAATGCCCGCAGTTTCTTCTTGGCATCGATGAGCGACTTCTGGCCGAAGCCGTTGATCGAGAGCAGTCTGGCTTCGCCCTCCGCCAGCTTCGCAAGGAATTGGCTCACCTCGGTGATCCCAGCCTTGGAAAGTGCATCGGTTGCGCGGGCGGTCAAACCCAATTCGGCGATTGGCCGCTCCGGCGATTTGCGCGCCGCGTCCTGAGCCTTCTTCGACTCCACGTATGTCTGGCGGGCAGAAAGCTTTTTGTAGAAGCGATCGACCTGTCCCTCGATATCGAGGATCCGCTGAGCCTCGCCCGTGAAGAATGGGTGGCAGTTCGAACAAATATCGACCCGCAGCTCCTTCTTGGTCGAACCCGTTGTCCAAGTTCGCCCGCACGAAGCACAGGTTACCTTTGCATCTGGATAGTAAGTGGGATGAATCTCGGCCTTCATTCTCGTCAAGCCTCCGCCGCTGCCGGCAGCACGTTCACGCGTTTGTGACCCCGCACCAGGTCAAACTTCACGATGCCGCTTGCTGTCGCGAACAGCGTGTCATCTTTTCCGACGCTCACGTTCAATCCCGGTCGAATCTTGGTTCCGCGCTGGCGGATCAGGATGTTGCCCGCCAAAACGTACTGGCCGCCGTAGCGCTTTACTCCGAGCCGCTGTCCATTTGAGTCGCGTCCGTTGCGGCTGGTGCCGCCGCCTTTCTTGTGAGCCATTTCTACCTCTTACCTTATTTGCTGGACTTCTTCGCCGCAGGCTTGCCGGCGGTTTTTGTCGTTGACTTCTTGCTCGCCGTCTTCTCCGCTGACTTCCGCGGCGCCGGTGCAGCTGCCGCGCGGGTCTGCTTTTTCTCACTGATCTTCGGCTCGGGCTCCGCCTGGGGCGCCTTCGCCTCGACCGTCTCGCGCTTCCGAGTCTCGCCCTTGCGGCCAATGAAATCGACCATCAGCCGTGTGTATTGGGCGCGATGTCCGCCTCGTACACGGATGCGTTTCTTTGGGCTGTATCGGAAGTGGGTGACCTTGCGGCCGGAGATGTGGTCCACCACCGTGGCCTTGATCTCTATCCCGCTCACGGTCGGCGTGCCGATCATGAACTCGTCACCGTCCGCCATGAATAAGATGCGCTGAAGGTCGATTTGCGTACCTTCCTCGTTCGGCAAGCGGTCTACCTCAATCGTCTGACCTTCAACAGCCTTGTACTGCTTGCCCCCACTCTCAACAATCGCGTATCTCATCTGGTCTCCAGTCATTCACTTCGCCGGCTGACCTGCGGGACGCCCGGTCCTACGCCGATCGTCGGGGAAGCTGGCGTTACATAGGCCCGCCCTGGCGGCGTTCTTGCCAGGGCAGAAGCGCACTGATTATACATGGCAGATGGCTGGGTGTCAACGGCCCGCGAGCGGCCACGCCCAAGCGGGGTCCTTCCCGTCCCCACGAAGCCCCCGCCACTCTCCCCGCGTGCCGGGGGCAGCTTTCATACTATACTTGGCATTCTAGGTCCGTTTTCGCCAGGGACCGCATGATCAGTGTTCCGGGTTACTTGCCCAGACTGTAGCCATTGAGGTGCTTGATGAAGACACTGTTGTCAATCCGTGCGGAAGGCCGGCGTCTTCTTTGGCTGATCCCAGCCGTTGTGGCCGGCGTCCTCATCTCGTTGCTGATCCCGAAACCCGGCATAGGTGTGATTTGGCTTAACGACGCTCTATATGCCCTCACCGCCAAAGACCTGATTGCCCAGGTCGCGTACGCCCGCCAGGATCCGTCCATACTCGCCGTCGTTCTCATCCTGAATTCCCCGGGCGGCACCGTGGTCGATACCGAGGCTGTCTACATGGAGTTGGCTCGCCTGCGCCAGGAAAAACCCGTGGTCACCTGGGTCAGCGGGATGGCAGCGAGCGGCGCCTATTATCTCTCCTCGGGCACGGACTACATCGTGGCGGTTCCTTCCGCTGAGGTCGGGAATGTCGGCGTGATCGGCTATCTCCCGCCGACGCCGATGGTAATTGAAGATACCATCTCAACCGGACCCTACAAGCTGTGGGGCTCTCCACGTGATACCACGGTTCGCGAGATCGAAATGACGAAGCAGGGCTTCTATCAAGCTGTTTCGCTCGGCCGCGGCAGCCGCCTCAAGATCGGACCGGAAACACTGCTGCGTGGTCAGATTTGGCCCGCAGCGGAGGCGCTCAGGCTCGGCCTCGTCGATTCTCTGGGCTCGGAGACGGATGCATACGCCGAGGCCGCCAGCCTAGCTCATCTTTGGCATTTCACGTCCATTGATCTTTACAGCCGGGCCGTGGTTGCGCAATACCCGTCCATCCCGCAGGGATTCTTCCTGAAGACCGCTGCAGGCGTGCAGCTGCCATATCCCTCCGAAAGCGGCATCTACATGCTCTACGTGCCCGCGCTCCCGCTCGAGCAGAAGTAGGAGGCGACCATGAGCAGGAGACTCGCACTCGTCGTCTTGGTGGCAGTCGCTCTCCCGATCGTCTTGCGTTTGATCTGGTTCTTCCCCGGCTTCTCTTTGCTGCGCCGCGTCGCCACTCCTGACTACTCAGATTTGAAGATGCCTGCCGCGCCGGTTTCCACGCCCGCGCTGTGGGATGTCAAGAAGACAGGTGGCGTCGTAGTCGTAGACGATGCTCACGCCAATCAGTACCAATCGAGTGAAGTGCAGACGCTCTTTGATGGCATCACCGAGCGCGGCGCCATGATCCTGATCAATTCCGACGCCTCGACCCTTTCAACCGACCTCAAATCTGCAAGCGCGTATGTCGTGATCTCGCCCTCCATCACCTTCACTGTCGAGGAGGTTCGCCAGGTGCAGGACTTTGTCGGGCGGGGCGGCCGACTGGTGGCCTTCGCGGACGCAACCAGGGGTATCCCACTGTATGATTTCTCCGGGAATCCGGTCGGGAACGATGCAGACGTGAACAACGCCAACCCGCTGCTGGAACCGTTTGGCATCAGCGTGAACGCGGACTACTTGTACAACCTCGTCACCAATGACGGGAATTTCCGCAACGTCTACCTGCAGCTCTCCCCCAACGCGTCACTGCTTCACGGCGTGCAGAAAGTTGTATTCTACGGGACGCACTCAGTCGAAACCGACACCGGCTCGCCACTGCTGCTGGGAGACGCCAAGACCTTTTCCTCCCTGACCGATGCCACTCCGCCCGGCGATCCTCAGAAGGTTTGGGCGGGCGCGGCCGTGAGCCACGATGGAAACGTCCTCGCCTTCGGGGATTTCACATTCCTTATGCCGCCCTACAACACGGTCGCCGACAACGCCCCCCTCATCAACAATGTGGCTGACTTTCTGCTGGGTGGCAAGCGCACCGGCATACTGGCCGACTACCCGTACATCTTTCGGGGCAGATCCGTCGACATCGTCCCCACCTCGGGTGTCCAGATGACCGCAGAGATTATCGGTGCATTGGCCGGACTGCAGTCGGGTTTGCGTGACGCCGGTGTGCAGACTGCGATCGTCCAGGATCCGCCTTCCGGCGTCAATCGGATTGTGCTCGGGACCTTCTCGCCGACTGATGATCTGGCCCCGTACGTGAAGCCCTTCGGTCTTGCATCGGAAGAGTTGGGCGAATACATCGAGCTCCAGCCCTTCGGTAAGATCGGCCGATCTGGCACTGGTCTGCTCCTGCTTTCGCCTGGAGAGAGCAGCAGCACGCTCGTTCTGCTGGCCGACAGCGTGGACGACCTGACGACTCTCATTGGCAACCTGGGCTCCGGCGATCTATCCGCCTGCGTTCTGCAGGGCAACACCGGTGCGTGCAGCATCGGCTTCGGCGGGGCTTTCTCAGAGGCGACCCCCACCCCTGTCAAAACACCGACGCCGCAAGCCCCCGGATGACACGGCCCAACCGCGGCTTTCTTCATGGCTTACAGCATCATACTCAGCAGTAAAGGAGTGAACGATGGCAGACACGGTAATGTTGGGTTCGACTTCCGGTCACATGGCCCGCCCCTCTGGCAAGGGACCGTGGTCAACCGTGATTGTGATCCAGGAGTGGTGGGGGCTGGATGAACAGACCGAATCGATTGCAGACCGCATCGCAGAATTGGGATACCTGGCCTTTGCCCCGGATCTCTTTCATGGCGAGGTAGCGCGGCTGGGGGACGGCGACCGCGCTTCCGCCCTGGTCCAGAAATATGGTGCCGGCGCCCCGTTAGAGCTCCAGAAGTTGTACGATGCGCTGAAGAGCCACCAAGACTGCAATGGCAAGATCGCGAGCGTGGGCTTCTGCTTTGGTGGGCGAATGTCCTTGGCCCTTGGCCTGGGTCGTCCGCTGAATGCCGTATGTATGTTCTACGGTGGAGGCATGCAGCAGCTCTTCGACCAACTCAACAAGCTCAAGTCGCCTGTATTGGGTCTCTTCGGCGACAAGGATCAGTCGATCCCGGTCGGGACCGTGGAACAGTTCGACAAGTTGCTGGATGAGGTCGGCGCTGAACATGAGATCGTGGTCTACCCCAACTCGGGCCACGCCTTCTTCCGGGATCGCGATCCAAGCGTCTACAAGCCCGAGGCTTCCAAGGATGCTTGGGAGCGACTGACCAAGTTCTTCTCAAAGCACCTAAACTAATTGCTCCTCGGGGCAATATCCTCCCCCGTCTTTTGCGGCGCCGGGCGCAGGCTCCATGCGGTCAAGCCGGGATATTGGGGCCCAGCGGAGGATGACGGAAAACCGCGCCTGGAGGGTATAGGCTCCAGCGTCGATGACGTGCCGCTCCTCGACGCTTGAGCGCACATCATCTATACTAGCGGCATGCATTTCGCTTTGACGCCCGAGCAGCAAGCCGTGATCGAAGCGGGGCCCAACGGCCGGATATTTCTCTCGGGCCCTCCGGGCTCCGGGAAATCGACGGTCGGGGTCGAGCATCTCAAGCACCTGCTTTCAAACGGGGTTGACGGCGACTCGATCCTTGTCCTCGCCCCCCAGCGCACACTCCAGGACCCATACCTTGAGCCGATCAGATCGCCCGGCACTGCGGCCGGCGGCGAAGTGGCCACCGCCACGATCGGCGAACTCGCGCGCCGCATGTGCGATCTGTTCTGGCCGCTGCTCGCCGAGCGGGCTGGCTTCGGCGATCCGTCCCGGCCCCCACTCTTCCTCACACTGGAGACGGCACAGTACTACATGGCGCATCTCGTCCGGCCGTTGCTCGACGAGGGGTATTTTGAATCGGTCACAATCGACCGCAACAGACTCTATGCCCAGATCATCGATAACCTTAACAAGTCGGCAGCTGTTGGCTTCCCCTACACGGAGATCGGCTCGCGCCTCGACGCGGCCTGGGTCGGTGAGCCCGGGCAGCGCCGCGTCTATCGCGATGCGCAAGATTGTGCTACCCGCTTCCGTCAATTCTGCCTGGGGCACAATTTGCTGGATTTCTCCCTCCAGCTCGAAGCCTTCTGGACGTACCTATGGCCCGAATCTCGTGTTCACGAGTACCTGCTGAGTTCCTATGCGCACCTGATCTACGACAATGTGGAGGAGGACATTCCGCGGGCCCACGACCTGGTCCGGGCATGGCTCCCGCAACTTAATTCGGCCCTGCTGATCTACGATGAGGGTGGTGGGCATCGTCGCTTCCTCGGCGCCGACGTCGACACCGCCCTCGCATTACGCGAAGTCTGCGTTGCGCATCAGTCTCTTGACGGATCGTTCGTCATGTCCGAGTCCGTTGCCGACCTAGCTGCCTCGCTCCATGAAGTGCTTGCATCCACGGGCAGGTCGTCCGCGGTTGGCAGTCGTCGAGTAGCACGGGATGCCCCCGCGCCGGGGAATAACGGGCATGCCAGCTTCGAGATCCTTACGCATCGCTTCTATCCAGAGCTTCTGGATGACGTCGCCCGCACGATCCACGCCCTCATGTTTCCACCGGAACCATCTCGGCCCGCCCTGTCACCGTCGGAAATCGTTGTGCTCGCACCCTACCTGTCGGATGCCTTGCGCTTCGCTCTCACCAGCCGCCTTGAAGCGATCGGCGTCCCGTGGAGAAGCCATCGGCCGTCGCGTTCTCTCCGCGAGGAGCCGGCCTCTCTGGCCTTGCTCACTCTGGCCGCGCTGGCTCATCCGCACTGGAACGTTCGCCCCCCCAAGTTCGATGTCGCGTATGCCCTGATGATGGCCCTGGACATGGATCTCGTCCGGGCTCAGCTTCTGGGCGAGATCGTGTATCGGACCCGGGAATTCACCCTATCCCCATTCGACGCTATCAAGGCAGATTCCCAGGAGCGTCTGACTTTCGTGTTCGGGAGCCGCTACACTACCTTGCGGGACTGGCTGCTGGCTTATCGCGCCGCCTCTCCCTTGCCCCTGGACCACTTTCTGCGGCGCCTCTTCGGGGAGGTGCTTTCGCAGCCCGGTTTCGGCTTCCACCGCAATCTGGATGCGGCCCGCGTCACGGGCAGCCTGGTCGAGTCCGTGCGCAAGTTCCGCCTTGCGATGGAGCCGGCATTTGTGGATCTGGACCACCCTGACTTCGACATAGGCCGCGAATACGTCTCCGTTCTTCGGGAGGGCGTGATCGCAGCGCAGTACCTCGAATTGTGGAAAGAGGGAGTAGGCGAGGCCGTCCTGGTGACGCCGGCCTATTCCTTCCTGATGATGAACCGGCCCGCAACGGTGCAGATCTGGCTTGATCCGGGCTCCAGCGGTTGGTACCAGAGGCTTGACCAGCCACTTACCCACACTGAGGTCCTCCGCCGTGAGTGGCCGTCCGGCCGTCAGTGGACTTTTGCCGATGAGGAGCAGGCCAATCGCGAGACCATGGCGAGGCTGATCATCGGCCTCCTGCATCGCTGCCGCCAAAAAGTCTATGTCGGGATCACTGAGCTCGGTGAGAGTGGATTCGAAGAACGCGGCCAGTTGTTGTACGCGTTTCAAGGCATCCTGCATGATCAGCCAAGATCCTCAGACTAGCAGAAGCACCACTTCCTCACCGCCGACGAACGAAACGCGGTCCCAGGCATGGCGCTATGCACCGCTCGGCTCGGCCGCGATTATTGTGGCCCTCTCCGTGGTGGCACGCATCGCGTTCCGCGGAGTGGTCACAAGTGATCTCGATGTTTTTGTCTTGCGTTGGTACGCCAAGTTCCAGCAGCTGGGCATTGGCGTCGGACTGGGCAAGGACTTCTACAACTACTCACCGCCCTACATGTACCTGGTGGCGCTCTCAACGCTCACATCCAGATTCACCTCGGCGGTGACCGCCATCAAGCTGATCTCCACGGCATTCGACGTGTTTGCCGCCTTCGTGATTTACAAGATCGTCCGGCTTCGGTTCCCGCAGGGGTATCTGCCGCACCTGGCTGCCGCGATCTTGTTCGCAGCACCGACCATCATTGCCAACACGGCGATCTGGGGACAGGCAGATAGCACGTACATGGCTTTTCTACTAGCCTGCCTATACTTGCTGCTCGTCAACAAACCCTGGCCGGCCATGCTGTTCTTTTCGGTCAGCTTTGCTTTCAAGCCGCAGGCGGTGTTCTTGCTGCCGCTCCTCGTCGTCCTGGCGCTATGGAGGAAGGTGTCTTGGGCTTCATTCCTGCTGATTCCCGTTGTGTACGCGCTCGCCGCCTGGCCTGCTGTCGCGCTCGGACGGACATGGCTGGAGATCGTGGAGACTTATCTCTCGCGCCCCTCCGCAGGCAAGGCGCTCACTCACAACGCCGCCAGCGCCTACGTCTTTGTTCCGCAATCGGCGCTCAACGTACTGGCGGGGCCCGGAATCGCCCTGGCTGTCCTCGCCGTCCTGATTTGGATCGTGTGCACTTGGCGCTTTACGAAGCGAGCTGACCGATCCTCCATCCTGCTCCTCGGGCTCATCTCTGTTACTCTGACACCCTTTGTACTGCCCAATATGCACGACCGCTATTTCTATCTGTCGGATGCCATTTCGATTGCCCTGGCATTCAGCCTCCCTGAGCTCTGGTTCATACCGATCCTATTCCAGCTCATCTCGGGTCTTTCATACTCCATCTATCTGCTGTCCGCCTCAGGCGACAACCTGGCGCTCGCGGCCACCCTCAACTTCCTCACGCTCGTTGTCCTTCTGGCCAGGCAAGTGATGTTGAGCCGGGAGAGCAGGCCTCGGGCCGCCCAGGAGTCAATACCCACGTGAGTCTCGTGGCTGGGTTGCAGTGGATGTGCGATTCAAACCGCCGCGGTTCATCTTCAGGCCGAATACATCACTTCGTGTGTGACCTCCTCTATCCGCGACCATATCGATGACTTCGTCCTTCACGCCTCGCCCATCCCAGCGTGAGATCCTGCAGTACACAAGCGGCAGGCTGGGCATCTCGGCGGTGCCTGGGTCCGGCAAGACACACACACTTTCGGCTCTCGCCGCGAAGATCGTCTCGAGCGGACGGCTCGAGGCGGGGCAAGAGGTCCTGATCGTTACCCTCGTCAATTCCGCCGTGGACAATTTCACCGCCCGCATTGCGGAGTCCGTCATGATCCCGCAGATCGGCTATCGTGTTCGGACTCTGCACGGCTTCGCGCACGACATAGTCCGCGAAGACCCTCCCCTCGTTGGCCTGGACAAGAAATTCACCATCGTCGACGAGTTGGCCTCGAACTCAATTCTGCATGAAACAGCCGATGCATGGCTGCGCGCTCATCCCGATTTCCTCGATCCCTGGATTTCTCCGGGGCTCGATGACTACCAGCGCAGCAAGGTATTCAAGAAGGGCTTGCCCGAGCTGGTCGAGTTGATCGCGGTCAGCTTCATGCGCTCTGCCAAGGACAATCAACTCACTCCTGAACGCTTGCGCCTCGCCCTGCAGAGGCAGCCCTCCCCCCTTCCGCTTGCGCAGATGGGGTTGGAACTCTACTCCGACTACCAGCAGGCCCTCGCTTATCGCGGCGCCGTTGACTTTGACGATCTCATCCGCCTTGCCTGCGACATGCTGGAGGCTTCGCCCGAACTCCTGGAGCGACTACGCTATCGCTGGCCGTTCATTCTCGAGGACGAGGCCCAGGATTCCAGCGCCATGCAACAGTGCATTATTTCTCTACTCGTCGGTGACGGGGGCAATTGGGTGCGCGTGGGCGATCCGAACCAGGCCATCTTCGAAACCTTTACCACTGCGGACCCCAAGCTCCTGCGCGACTTCATCCGGAGCAACCCAAGCAAGGACATGCCCGAATCCGGTCGATGCCAACCTTCCATTATGGCCCTCGCCAATGCCCTCATTCGCTGGGTGATGTCTCAGCATCCTGTGCCAGCTGCGCGTGATTCGCTTACGCTGCCGCTCATCGCGCCTGCTCCCGCCGGCGATCCCCAGCAGAACCCGGCGGACGATCCATCCGGGATTCACTTCGTAGCCTCCCGACTCACACCCGAAGAGGAAGTCGATCAGGTGGTTTCGTCGCTCGAATCCTGGCTTCCGGATCACAAGGATTCGACGGTTGCGATCCTGACCTCGACCAATGACCATGCAGCCCGCGTCGTGGAGGAGTTGAAGAGGAAAGGCATCGAGTATCGCGAACTCCTGCGCAGCACTGCTCCAACCCGGGCCGCGGCCGGTTCCCTGAGCCATGTCCTGAGCTATCTGGCCGAACCAGGTTCCCCAGCCAGGCTCGCCCAGGCCTATCGCGTCTGGAGGCGAGATTGGCGCGAGGGCGACGAGCATCTGGCGCTTCTCGATCGTGCCGTGAGGGCGATCCGGAAGCAGAAGCAGGTCGAGGAATTTATCTATCCGCGCGTTCCCGTCCCGCCGCAGGCTCGAGCCCAATCCAATGACCCACCGGGATCTGCCGCCGGGACGATCTTGGACGCGGCGAACCTTGAAGCGGATCCAGCGGAAACCGAGGCCGAGTTGTCTCAATTCAAGGAGATTGTCCGGAGGTGGCACGGCGCGACGGTCCTTCCAATCGACCAACTTGTGCTGACCGTATCGCAGGAGATCTTCTCCTCGCCGGCCGATCTAGCCCTGGCGCACAAGCTGGCCATCGTCCTTCGTCAGATCGCCGGCGTGAACCCGGCCTGGCGCCTGCCAGAGCTGATCCCCAGCCTCCATGAGATCGCGCGCAACGAGCGCCGTTTCATCGGTTTCTCATCCGACGACGGCGGATTCAACCCGGGCGACTATCCGGGGGTCGTCGTCGTATCGACCATGCACAAAGCCAAGGGCCTTGAATGGGATCGGGTATACCTGATGGCCCTCAACAACTACGACTACCCCTCGGATCAGCCCGGGGACACGTTCATTGCCGAGAAGTGGTTTCTGCGCGACCGCTTGAACCTCGAGGAGGAGGCGCTCGCCCAGTTGGAGGCCGCCAATTCGGCCGGAGAGTATGAGTACTATGAGGAGGGCTCAGCCACCCGGCGCGCACGCCTTGACTACGTCCGTGAGCGGTTGCGTTTGTTGTATGTAGGCATCACTCGCGCGCGCCGCGAGCTTTTCCTGAGTTGGAACACCGGGCGCGGCGAAGCGACCCCGTCGCTCGCGTTTGCGGCCCTCAGGGGCTGGTGGGAGGCACAGTCTCGTACGAACGGCAGTTGAGGTCCCCCGGCTGATCGGCACGCCTCTGCCGTGCTGCCCGCCAACGCGCACCGATCAACTCGGCCACGCTGGCCGCCGGGATGAGTTCCCCCGCCCACCGCATCATCCGATTGAGCGAACCCGGAATGACAATTGCCTGGCCGCGCTGCGCGGCCTCCATGGTTTCGTAGGCCACGCGGCCGACGTCTGCCGTCGTGAGTTGGCCCATCATCCCCTGCGCTTCGATCCCGGCGATACAGGCCTCGTTCGTCGGCATTCCGGCGGGGCAGAGGACGGTCACGGTCACGTTCTCATCCCTCAGTTCATTTCGAAGGGCCAGTGAAAAGTCCAGCAAGAAACGCTTTGAAGCCGCGTAGGTCGCCTTGACCGGCATCGAGAAGAAGGCGGCCAGGCTGGAGACATTGATGATCCGGAAGGTGATCGCCTGATCCCGGAACCCGAGCAGCGTGTGGGTTGTGATCAGCGTTGACTTTACATTCAACCTGAGGATGGCCGTGATCTCCTCCCTGCGACGTTCCATGAACAAGCCTTCGTGGTCCAACCCCGCCACGTTGATCAGTCCTCTGAATCTCCAGCCCTCCGTCCGGAACTTCTCAAACAGCTCGCTGCGCGACGCCGGGTTTGTGAGATCGCTGGCGTTAGAGGCCACCTCCACCCCGTACGTGCGCTCGAGGCCCCTGGCCAGGAGTTGCAGTCGGTCGTCGTCCAAGTCGGTGAGAAACAGGTCCCAGCCGCGGGCTGCGCACTCCGCCGCGAATGCCTTCCCCAGACCGCCCGCCGCTCCCGTGATCAAATAAACGCTCTTCATCGTCAGCCTCCTTGCTCATGCCCTCACAAGGTAATATATCACGACGGGCTCCGGATGTCAATCACTTGTTTGAAACTGGTGTATAAAACACTTGACAGAAATCACTGCTTGCCATATGATCGGAATGGATCGGAGTGCGGACATGCCAACGGAATCGAACGGCACGGCAGTAGTTATCACGGGGGCCACCTCGGGCATTGGACTGGCGACTGCACTGGCCCTGGCCAGCCAAGGCGCTGGCATCATCGGCCTCGGGCGCTCCACTGAGCACTGCAAGGCAGCTGAGGAGGCGGTCCGCGCCGTGCAGCCTCCCGGCGGGCAGGCAGTCTTCCACCGGGCGGACCTTTCCCTTCAGAGAGAAGTGCGCTGCGTGGTTCTGGAGATCCGCGCGACTTTGCAAGCCTGGAGGAGGCCCCAACTAGACGTGCTGATCAACAATGCAGCGACGGTCCCCTTCTGGCAGACCCTGACGCCGGAAGGTTTCGACATGCAATGGGCGCTCAACCACCTGGCCCCCTTCCTGCTCACAATGGAACTGCTGCCGCTGCTTGCCCAGGCGCCCCGGGCCCGCGTGATCACCGTTAGCTCGGGTTCTCACTACAACACGCAGCTGAACTGGCACGACATCCAGCTCCGCCGGCACTACAATCCCCTCCGGGCCTACAACCAGACCAAATTGGCCAATGTGCTGTTCACCTTTGAATTCAACCGGCACTTCGCCGGAACGACGCACGTCCGGGCGTTCGCAGCCGACCCAGGCTTGGTGAACACGCAGATTGGTTTGAAGAGCAACTCCTTCCTGGCCCGCTGGGTCTGGGATATCCGTCGTCGCGGCGGCGTGTCGCCTGAGTCGGCCGCAGAGGGTCTGGTCTTTCTTGCGACCGAGCCGAGCATTCAGGACTCTCCCGAGATCTACTGGAAGAATGGAAAGCCCAAGAAGCCAAGTGTCCATGCCCTCAACCCGCAGTCTGCCAAGCAGCTTTGGGAACTCTCGGCGCAAATGTGCGGCGTCTCAAACTAACGGAGGCAAGCATGCCCGCGAAGACTGGCACGCGTCAATTGATACTCGAAGCCGCGGTGACCTGCATTGAGCGGGACGGCTTGGACAAGGTTACGACCCGCAAGATCGCCCGGGAGGCAGGCACGAATATCGCCTCGATCAACTACTACTTTCGCTCCAAGGACGAACTGCTGGCCAAAGTCCTCGAGATGACGATTCGGCACATGCTGGAAGATGTGGTGACAGCGATCGGGGACCAACATCAGTCATTTGAGGCAACTCTCCGCAGCGTAATCTTCTATCTATTTGACGGAAGCAGCCGATTTCCGGGCATCTCGAGGGCGCATCTCCAGCAAGCCATATCTGGCGAAAAGAACGGCTCGATCAGCGCCCGTGCGATGCGCAGGATCTTCGATCGCATTGTGCAAAGGGCAACCAGCACCTTTCCGAAAAAGGACCCCTCGCTCATTCGTCTTCGGCTTACCCAAGTGCTTTCCTCGATACTCTTCGCGATGTTAGCGCCGGATTTCTTCCGCATGCCGCGGCGATTCCGGCCGGTGAGCACCAAGAACGCCGAGGTCTTGGCCAACTCGTACACCGCCCTGTTTCTTCAGAGCATCGATGCCACCTAATTCGCCCGCGCCGGGGCGGACCCACGCACGCCGAGCGGGGCAGAGTAGAATTCGACTATGGGCACTGAGAAAATCTACGGTGGCATAGAAGCCGGCGGGACCAAATTCGTCTGCATCGTTGGGAGCAGCCCCTCGAATATCGTTGACAGATTGCGGATCGAGACGGCCAGCCCGCAGGAAACCCTGCCCCGCGTTGCCCAGTTCTTTGAACCCTACGCGTCTTCCGGACGCATCCGGACCCTAGGCATCGGATCCTTCGGCCCGATCGACCTTGATCGCAATTCGCCCAACTATGGTGGCATCACCGCTACGCCCAAGCCGGGCTGGCAGAGCACCAACATCCCCGCCGCGCTCCAAACCTCGCTCCATCTGGACGTCGCCATTGACACCGACGTCAACGCGGCCGCCTTGGGCGAAGCCTTGTGGGGCGCGGGCCGCGGCGTTGATCCGTCCCTCTACCTGACAATCGGCACCGGCATCGGCGGCGGCTTCATCCAGAATGGCCGACCCCTGCACGGCCTATCCCACCCCGAAATGGGGCATATTCGCGTGCCACACGATCGGCGCGCCGACAGTTTTCCCGGGAACTGCCCTTTCCATGGCGATTGCTTTGAAGGCCTTGCCAACGGGCCCGCTATCGAGAAGCGCTTGGGGCGGCGGGCAGAGACCCTGGCCGATGACGATCCATTCTGGCAGATCGAGGCGGCATACATAGGCGCCGCGCTGGCAACTTATATCCTTGTGCTCTCCCCCGCTAGGATCATTTTGGGCGGCGGGATCATGCAGCGTCGGTTCCTGCTCCCGGTCATCCGGCGCCATGTACTGGATTCTCTCAACGGATATGTCCAATGCGCGCCGCTTCTCGAACGCATTGAATCCTACATCGTGCCACCGCAGCTCGGCAACGAGTTCGGGCGCACTCGGTGCGCTGGCTCTTGCCCGTCAGGCGGCTGTCGGCAGTATGTCGGCCTGATCCCTTTATAATCGTCCCATGTCGTCGCACCAGCCGAATCCGGGGTCGAGGATTCCTGTTCCCTTCGCATTTAGCCAGAGCTCCCTGCAGGATTACTTCGACTGTCCTCGCCGCTTCTTTCTGCGCTACATCGAGCAGATGATCTGGCCCGCGGTCGAGTCCGAACCGGTCGCAGAATATGAGCGCCGACAGCAGGAAGGCCTCCTCTTCCACCGGTTGGTGCAGCAGCACTTGTTGGGCCTGCCGCCGGAGAAACTCAGGGAACTTGCCTCAGGCCCGGACCTTCAGCGTTGGTGGCAGAACTACGTGTCCTCCGACCTGGGACTGGCCGGCTCCACCCTTCATACGGAGCTTACGCTCTCGAGCCCCATAGGCCAACATCGTATCCTCGCAAAGTACGATCTTGTGGCCGTCCGAGATGGACAGGCTACGATATTCGACTGGAAGACCTACGCCCGCCGGCCGAGGGAGGAGCAAATGGCCGCGCGCTGGCAAACGCGCATTTATCGTCTTCTCTTGGCGAAAGCTGGCGCCCATTTGAACGGTGGGATGCCATTCCAAGCCAATCAGATCCAGATGATCTACTGGTTCGCGGAGTTTCCATCAGAGGCTGTGCGATTCCGATATGACGAGGGTCAGCTCGCCCGCGATTGGTCCGCGCTCGAGACGATCGTCAATGAGATTACGTCTGCTGGTACCTTCCCCCTGACCGACGATCAGAATATGTGTCGATTCTGCGTCTATCGATCCTATTGCGACCGCGGCCGTCAAGCCGCTCGCTGGACCGAGGCGGAGACCGATTCCGAGGGCGAGCGTGGCTTTGATCTCAACTTCGATCAGATCGCCGAGATCGAGTTCTAATTGGCTTGATCCAGCGCCTTGGCCTACGGTCTGCTACCAACATAGATCCCCAGGTGGTCGGCCACTGGGCGCTCCCGCCCAGGTATGTAGTTGTCAATGGGCGAGTTGAGAACCCTGGGTATTCCGTCCGCTCCCTCGACGACAATCGTTGACGAGCCTCCGCCGTCCAGGTTCATCGCATACTGTGCCCCAAGTGACACCATTACATCGGCCAATTCCTTCAGCGTGATGCCTTCGCTGTAGAAAGGCTGGCGGCCGTCCACCACGACCAGATACAGATATCTGCCATTCCTGGCATAGCCGACCGCGGTTCGCGGATGCAGATCCGTGTCGTCCAGGTTCGGCATCTGCGTTCCGCCGGACACCAGCATAGGATCGCCCGAAATGGCATTGTAGGGATGCGCCGGGGCATCGAAGCTCAGACTACCACGCGATGAGATGTACAAGGTTGGGAAATTGGCGTCCGTTGTCCAGTAGACCTTGCCCTGCGACGCTGTAAAACCCCGTGGATGCACCGGATCGCCCTCGTGGGGATAGTAATCGGCCAACGAGCGTGACCACCACGGATAGAACCCATCTCCGTTGATCGCGATCTGTACCCCGGATTCTTGCATGAACTGCGATGTCGTCCGTGCCCGCAGAGGTGTGTCGCTCCCCTTCTCGTCCGGCGGCGTGACCAGCAACCGCAGGCCGGGCGTCCGCATGTCGACCGTGATGACATGCATGATCATCGGGCGTGGCCTCAATGCCACTCTGCGCGAATAGACGACGCCGGTAAAGAGCCGCTGGCTTGTCGGGATAGGGAGCGGACGACCGCGAGAATACGCCACGATCGCTGTCGTGCCGAGGACGATCAGGATGAGGGCAATGACGGGCGCCCACAGCCAGCGCGTTCTCTTCATCTTGTCAAACTCAATGATGCTGGGGGATGCTGATCACAGGCAGGCGGCCGTCACCGCCCATCTTCCCAACAGATGTTGCAGCTATAGGGCGTATTCGCCTTCTGCCTGCCTCATCGTCTTGAATGACTGGATGGCCACTTCCAGCATGGAAATGTCCGGCTCGCGGGTTGTTAGCCCCTGCAAGGCCAAATTGGGTGTGATCAACCAGCGGACGAAGCGGCTGTTCAGGTGATTCGCAGTCCAGCGAGTATATTCAAGCGCCACTCCAGCCAGCACGGGTATCAACAGTATGCGGCTTGCCAGACGCCATGCGACTGGCAGCGGTCCCAGGAGAGTGAACACCAATATTGAAAGAAGCACGAGCGTCAGCAGGAACGCCGTTCCACAGCGCGCGTGTTGTAGAGAGAACTTCGCCACGCTTTCCGGCGTCAAGTCGGCGCCGGCTTCGTAAGCGTTGATCGTCTTGTGTTCCGCCCCGTGATACGCAAACAGCCGCTTGACCTCTGGCATGAAGCCGATGGCCCAGATGTACCCGATCAGCAGCAACAGGCGAATGGCACCCTCCAGCAAGTTGCTCCACCAGGCACTCCAGCCCAGGTATCGCTCGCTCAGGCTGCCCAAGCCGGCCGGCAGCAGGAAGAACAGCCCGACCCCAAAGACCATGGCCAAGCCCAGCGTAACGTACAGAGCCGGCCCTTCGATCTGCTCGTCTTCCCCAGTCTGAGTGTTCGCTGCGATCGTCAGGGCCCGCATACCGAGACCCAACGCGTCCCAGAGCAGGATCACACCCCGGAGGAACGGGATCCTGGCGACCCTCGAGCGGTAGATTCCGCTGAGTCTCTCCTTGTGCAGGGCGATGCCGCCATCTGGAGCCCGCATCGCGATCGCGAGGGCGCGCTGCCCTCGCATCATCACTCCTTCGATTACGGCCTGACCGCCGTAGGTGATTATGCGGTCTTCCATCTACGCGAGATTGTAAAAGAACCGGATCAGGGTTTGCACGCCCCTGTGCCAGGTGGGAAGGTGCTGCTTCTCATTCGGCGAATGCGCATCACAGTCGGGCAGGCCGAATCCCGTTAGCAACGAATCCACCCCCAGGTGCTTTTGGAGCTGCACCACCACTCCAATCGAGCCGCCTTCGCGCAGCAAATGTGGCCGCTTGCCCCACATCGAGCTCATGGCCTCGCTCATGGCCCGGACTGCGACGCTGTCCTGGCTGACCAATGCGGCCTCCGCTCCGTGCAGAAACTTGAGATCCCAGCGAATGTCCTTCGGTGCGTGATGCTTGAGATGCCTTTGCATCTGCTTGATCGTGTCGCTCACGGTCTGATCCGGCACCAGTCGGCAGGAGATTTTCGCCATAGCCCAGGCCGGCAGCACTGTCTTTGAACCGGTGCCTGTGAAGCCAGACAGCAAGCCGTTGACTTCGAGCGTCGGCCGCGCCCCCAGACGTTCTGGAGGGGTGAACTTCGACTCTCCCCACAGAGCAGGCACCCCCGTCTGCTTCAGATACAGACTCTTCTTGAGGGGCAGTCTCGCAAAAATCCTACGTTCCTTTGCGCTCAACTTTCGGACCTTGTCATAGAAGCCGGGCAGCGTGATTTGGCCGCTGGCATCGTGCATGCCAGCGATGAGCTCCGCCAACGCCTGGGCTGGATTGTGCACGATACCCCCATAGAGCCCTGAATGCAGGTCCTTGATCGGACCTTCCACACGGAGTTCAAAATAGGCCAGGCCGCGCAGGCCCGTCGTGATCGAGGGTTCGTCCGCGGCCAGGATGCCGGCATCTGGGTTCAGGCAGAAATCGCAGGTTAGTAGATCCTTGTGTGCCTTGATGAATCCGTCCAGATGCTCCGAGCCGATCTCTTCCTCGCCCTCGATCAGCCACTTGATGTTGACCGGAAGGCCTCCGTTGCGCACCATCGACTCTACGGCCTTCAGAGAGGCCACAACCTGGCCCTTCATGTCGGCCGCGCCGCGCGTACAGATTGTCCTCCCGGATGACGGGCTCAAAAGGCGGATTCGTCCACAATTCCAGAGGGTCGGGGGGTTGCACGTCATAGTGACCGTAGATGAGCACGGTCGGTGCCTGCTTCCCTGCCTTCAACCATTCGCCGTAGACCGCTGGATGCCCACCCGTGCGCAGAATCTGGACCCCGCTCATGCCGATCGATCGGAGTTGGCTTGCCATCCATTCGGCCGCGCGCTGCATGTCCGCCGAATGGACGGGATCGGTCGAGATGGAAGGTATGGTCAATACGTCTCTCAGTTCATCCAGAAATCGTCCCTGGTTTTGCCTGGCGTATTCAAGGGCCTCATTCAACATTCCGACTCCTAATCGATTGGATTGTAGGGAAGGTGGGCAGCAGCCCTCGGACTACTGTCCGGGGGTTGTTGCCGGCGTCTCCTGGAGCGTCCGCCGGGTCACCAGATACCAGCTATTGATCTGTGCCAAGCGGTCACTGGTGTCGTACATCGGGGCGACCTGCACCCCGTGAACCTGCGCATCCACGCCGTAGTTGTAGACCGGGTAATAGAGCGGCAGCGAGGGTAGGTCCTTGGAGAAGATGACCTGGAAATTTCGGTACAACCGCGCCCGAATTGTGAAGTCGGTCTCGGTCCGCGCGTGTTCCAAGTACTCGCTCGCAGCCTGGCTGTCCCATTGCGAGTAATTCTGGCCGCCGGTCGCCTCCGCCTGATGCCAGAATGGATACGGATCGGGATCCGGTGTCCTCGCCGTGTTGAGATCCACCAGAGCTGCCTGGTATGTGCGGGGTGCCAGGTAGGTCGGGATCATCTGGTCGTAAGGCACAGCCTGCAGATTGATCTGCACGCCGATCTGGGCCCATTCCTGCTGGATGGCCTGCGCGATCTGCGCGTGGACGGCATCGTCCGGATGGACCAGCACGAAATCCAGCGCCTGATTGTCCTTGGCGCGGACCGTCCCGCCCGAGGCGGGTATCACGTAGCCCTCACCCTTGAGCAGGGAGATCGCGGTCTCCGGATCGTAGTTCAGGTGCTCCAGCCCGTCATAGTACGCCCACGAGCCTGGAAAGATTGGACCATCGGCAACGATCCCCTGTCCCTTCAGGATAGACGAAATGATGTAGTCCCGGTTCAAGCCCAGCATCAATGCCCGCCGCACATTCGCGTTTGCCAGAAACTCGACCTGCGTGTTCTTCAGGTTTAGCAGGATGATGCTCATTTGCGGAAGCTGGCTCGTGTACACCGAAAGATGCGGGTCTTCCAGAGCTTGCGGCAGCACCCCTTGCGTTAGGTCGTTGACGCCCAGCACTTCCCCCTGTTGGTAGGCATCGAACGCGCTCTTGGCGTCCGGGTAGTACCGGAACACAACCTGCTGAATGAATGGCTTTTGACCGTAGTAGTGGTCATTGACAGTTAGAACCAGGCCGGAGATCTTCCCGCCTTCGATGATCAGGTGATCGAAGCGGTAGGCTCCCGTTCCAACGGGATTGATGTTGAAGGGCGCATCGGCCAGCTGATCCGCCGCCGCGGACCCCAGCACGTGCTTGGGTAGGATCCCGAACGTGGCATAGTCCAGGAAGGGTGCGAACGGTTCCGGTAGGGTGAACTTCAAATTCTTGTCATCCAGCCGCTTCACGTCGATCTGACCCCACAGGTCCTTGACATCCTGCGGGAAGAGGGAGCTGGTCTTGATCAGGCCGATAGTGAAGATAACGTCATCGCTCGTAACCGGTGTGCCGTCCTGCCATTCTGCATTGGGACGAAGCGTGAAGTTGTAGATCGTCCCGTCGGCCGAGGTGCCCCAGGATTCCGCCAGGTCCGGCTGCGGCAGTCCCCGCGAATCAAATCGCACCAGGCCGCTGTACACCAGGCGATCCGCGTCACGATCCGCCGGATTGTTCCAGTCCAGGAGCGGGTTGAGACGACCAAGGGCGCCCACAAGAGCCTCGGTATATACACCCCCGGGAGCCGCTTCCGGCAGCACCGGCGTCAGGACGGGCTGCTGGCTGAGCAGCAGAACTGCCACCACAACCAGGGTGGCCAGCACCACCGCGATCTGCCAGCGCAATCGTTTCATTCGTGATATCGACGTTTCAGACTAGAGCTCAATTGGAAGACACTGCCCGCCTTCCAACTTCCGCGCGGCTCCGCGCAGCCGCGCGGCCACGCGGACCTTGAGCAGATCAGCGTGCCAGCACGACGGTCGCGATCGCTAGCGCGAAGAACAGAAAACTCAGTACGATCGTTACCCAGAACAGTACTCGTTCGATCCCCCGCCGAGCAGTGAAAACGCTGCTGGCGTCTGCGCCCGTCAAACCGCCGAGGCCTGCACCCTTGCTCTGCAGGATTACGCTCAGGATGACCCCTACGGCGACTATAATCAGCGCGATGTCAAGATACTTCGTCATGCTTAATCCTCCAAGATACTAGCGGCAAGATTATACCTGTGAGGCGGAAAACTCGTCAACCAACGCTCTGGAACCGACCTCCCCATGCACGAGATAGTCATCAACCTGCACATGCACACTCGCTTTTCGGATGGCAGCGGCAGCCATCACGACATTGCCGCGGCCGCGCTCAAGGCCGGCCTTGATGCCGTGATCGTGACCGATCACAACGTGCTCGTGCGTAATATGGGCGGCTACATCGGTCGCGATGGCCGGAGGCTCCTGATGCTCATCGGGGAGGAAGTACATGATCGGGACTGCGATCCCCAGAAGAATCACCTGCTGGTCCTGGGTGCCCGCACGGAGATGGCGCAATTGGCCGCCGATCCCGCAAGTCTAATCAAGGCCGTCAGGGACGCCGGCGGCCTGTCCTTCATCGCTCATATGACGGATCCCGCCGCGCCGGTCTTCCACGAGCCCGACATCTCGTGGGTCGATTGGTCAGTGGAAGGCTTCACCGGCCTAGAGCTGTGGAACGGCTTCAGCGAACTTAAGACGCTGATACCCACAAAATTGCACGGCCTGTTCTACGCCTTCGCGCCGGCCCTGGTCGCGCACACGCCTCCACCCGATACAGTCCGCAAATGGGACGAGCTCCTGCAGGAAAGCCGGGTCGTCGCTATCGGCGGGTCTGATGCGCATGCCCTCCACATGCGCATGGGTCCCCTGCGCCGGACTGTCTATCCCTATGAATTTCATTTTGGGGCCATAAACACGCACGTGCTGCTTCCAGAGCCGCTGTCCGGCCGTGAAGCGCCGGACGAGCAGCGCATCTACTCGGCTTTGTCGGCAGGACACTGTTTTGTTGCTCATGATCGCCTTTTCCCCGCCCGCGGCTTTCGGTTCACCGCCCGCGGTCGGGAGGGCGAGGCCATCATGGGGGATGAGCTCGACGGCGCAGGCGGGGTGACCTTGCAGGCCTATCTGCCGTCCTTTGCCGAGATCCGCCTTATCCGTAACGGCGAAGTAGTTCAAGAGTCCCGGCGTGGCCACGCCCTGACCCACCACGCTAGCCGGCCCGGCGCTTATCGCGTCGAGGCTCATAGGCGATATTTCGGTCGGCGTCGCGGCTGGATCTTCAGCAACCCAATCTATGTCCGCTAGTCAATCTCTGCATTCTTGCCCCTTACGCGGTATTTTGTGGTAGACTCCGGCGGCATTTCGAAGGTACGTCCCTGAACGTGCCTTTCCGCTCTCGGCAGGCTAACGGCTTTGAACGAGAGTAAACCCGTGGAAAGGAGGCATCCCCATGCGCAACTATGAGTTGGTCTGTCTTGTCCAGCCCGATTTGGACGAGGCGGCATTCAACGCGCTCGTTGAACGCGTCAAGGGCTGGGTCGCAGAAAGCGGCGGAAGCGTGGACAAGGTCGATAACTGGGGTAAACGCAGACTGGCTTTCATGATCCGCAAGCAGCGCGACAGCAATTACCTCATCTTCAACCTCTCGCTTCAGCCCACCGCGACCTCGGCCTTGGAGCAGAACCTGCGATATACTGAAAGTGTCATGCGCCACATGCTGACACTCGTGGCCTGATCCGTGTTCGCAGCGGACGCTACCTGTCGCCGGCGACGATGCTAGCCCGCCTGAACAGTCCTGACTGGATCCGCCTTCGGCAAAATGCCGCGCCGCCTCCAATGCTCTTGAGGCGCCGTCGGATGAGGAGAACGACATGAGTCGAGGCCTGAACAAGGTAATGATCATTGGCCATCTCGGCAAAGATCCAGAGATGCGCTACACGCCTTCCGGCCGCCCCGTGACCACGTTCACGGTGGCCGTGAGCCGATCCTGGAGCAGCGCCGACGGTGAACGTCACGCCGAGACGGAGTGGTTCAACATCGTGGCTTGGGGCAATCTTGCTGAGATCTGCAAGCAGTATCTCACCAAGGGCCAGCAAGTCTATGTTGAAGGCAGGCTGCAGACTCGCCGCTGGGATGACAAGGAAGGCCAGAAGCATACCAGCGTGGAGGTCGTTGCCGGTGAGATGATGATGTTGGGTGATCGCCGCGATTCTAGCCCGGCCACCGAAGAACAGGTTGGTGTGTCCGAGGGTGAAACGGCCGCCAGCGAGGATGAATTTCCGTTCTAGTTTCTGATGGAGTCATGAATGGCTGAAGAAAGAACCAATGAGACGACATCCGAGGGCGGCCCCGGAGAGCGTCGCTATTATTCCCGCCCAAAGACCTGCCAGTTCTGCGCAGACAAGAGCCTCCTGATCGACTACAAGAAAGCCGACATGCTCAGAAGGTTCGTCACGGATGAAGGCAAGATCCGCCCCAGACGGCAGACCGGGACGTGTGCCCGCCACCAACGGGTCCTGGCCGGCGCGATCAAACGCGCCCGCTATATTGCCTTGCTGCCGTACACCGGCGCTCGCGTGGAGGACGGCGGACGTTGATGAAACGCTGCCGCATGATCCTTCTTTACATCCCGTGTTGGTAGAGCAGGAGTAAGACGATGTCAAATCCCCGGGAAAACAAACCCGTGCTGCACACGCGCAAGCACATGGCGCGCCTCGAACGCGAACAGCGCCAAACCCGTTGGATCCTGATTTCCTTCATCGTGATTGTTGTCAGCGTTGTGGGTTTGGTGGGCTACGCGTATCTCGATGCCAACTACCTGCAGTTCCGTCGTCCTGTGGCCCGGGTAGGGAATGTGAGCTTGACGGTCGCGGAATGGCAATCGCGCGTCCGGATGCAACGCAGCGGCCTCATCAATCAGCTGCAGTTGTACGCGCAGTACGCGCAGTACTTCGGCATGGACTTGAGCTCACAGGAACAGCAGATCAACGCACAGCTCAATGACTCGGCCGCCCTCGGTCAGACCGTGATCGACAGCATGATCGACGAAGAACTGATCCGGCAGGAAGCTGCAAAGCGCGGCATTACTGCCAGCACCCGGGAGGTCGACCAGGCGATCCAGGCCAATTTCCGGTACTACCCGTCCGGGACACCCACGCCTTCAATCACGCCCACCTCGGTTTCGACGCCGACCCTCGGACCCGATACCCTGGCCATCATCACGCTCACGCCGACCCCCACTCTGGTCTTGACTTCAGTCGCCTCTCCAACCGCCACCCTCAGCTTGGCGACGAGTCCCACAGCGACGCTCAATCTGACCACGAGCCCTACGCCTAGTATTACTCCCGCCGCCACCGCATCCGCCACGCCGACTTCGACTGTGGGGCCTTCTCCAACAGCCACGGGAACGTCCACCCCCCTCCCAACCGCGACGCCCTACAACCAGCAGGGCTTTGAAGCAGCCTACAAAAATAGCACTGACCAGCTCAAAGCGCTCGGATTGACAGATGCACAGATCCATCAGCTCTACGAGACCAATATTCTGCGACAGAAGCTGTTCGACGTGATCACCGCGGCTGTGCCACATATGCAGGACCAGGTCTGGGCGCGCCACATCCTCGTGACCGACGAGGCCACGGCCAACACGGCCCGCCAGAGGCTCGTCAACGGTGAAAGTTTTGCCGCGGTTGCTGCCGCCATGTCGACCGATACCGGGACCAAGGACAAGGGTGGTGACTTGGGTTGGTTCGCCAAGGGCGTGATGGTCCCCGAGTTCGAGGCCGCTGCCTTCAGCCTGAAGGTCGGAGAGATAAGCCAGCCCGTCAAGAGCCAATTTGGTTACCACATCATCCAGGTGCTGGCACACACCGAAACTCCATTGGATGCGAGCGGCTATGCTCAGGCCCAGCAGACCGCTTTCAACGACTGGCTGAAGAACGCCCGGACCGAGTACAAAGTGGTGACCTACAACAACTGGCAAAACATCGTGCCGACCGATCCCGCCGCTCCAGTGCTGCCGCAGTAGGACGTCGCTAGATACTCGGTTGGGACGCACCTGGGCACAATAAAATGGGAGCCGGCGAAATGCCGGCTCCTTTTCTTATTGCCACTACACTATCCGGTGCGATGACGCTCCCCATTCCCCAGATAAGATGCCGGTCGTCGCCCCGGCAACCCTCGGAGCAAGCCGAGGCCGGACTCTTCTCAGGTTCTGCTTGTACCCAGCATTTCTTCGCTCACCTCATCCAGCTTCAGACTAATGACCTGGCTGGCTGAGTCCCGACCCATCGTCACGCCGTAGATAAAGTCGGCGGCCTGCACCGTGTTGCGGTTATGCGTGATGATGATGAATTGCGTATCCTGGCTCAGCTCCTGGAGCAAGTCCCGGAATCTGCCCACGTTCGCCTCGTCGAGCATGGCATCGACCTCGTCCATCACGCAAACGGGTGTGGGCGACACTTTCAGCAAGGCAAAGACCAGCGCGATCGCAGTGAGACTCCGCTCCCCGCCCGACAGCAGGGAAAGCCCTTGCTCGCGGCGTCCCGGCAGCCGCGCCTCGATTTCGATCCCGGTCTCGACCAGGTTGTCTGGGTCGGTGAGGGATAGGTGTGCCGTGCCCCCTCCAAAGAGCCGCGTGAAAATCGAGCGGAATTGCTTGTCGACCGCGTAGTACGTCCGCGAGAATTCCTGGCGAATCAATTCGTCGAGTTCGGCGATTACTTGCCGCAAATCCGCTTCCGCCTCATGCAGATCATGCACTTGCGCGGTCATGAAGGAATAGCGCTCAGATTCCGCATCGTATTCCCGCGCTGCCTCCGGATTGATGAGGCCGAGCCGCCGCAGGCGGGCACGGCGCTGGGTTAGCTGCTCTTCCAGTTCCGGGCTGACCTCCATCACGACTGGAAGTTCCTCCACCAGTCCCTCGAACGGCAGTGGCACCGGTCCCTCCACATTTTCGGCGTATTGGAAGGCCACCAGGCCGAAATCATCCATGATCCGCCCGCGCAAGGACTCCAGAGATTCCTGTCGCCGGACGAGCTCGATCTCGGCTTGAGACAAGGCTCGTTCCACATTCGTCAGACTCTTCTGCGCCTCGCTCTCGACTCCCTGCAGCCGGCTCTCTTCCCGCTCCGCGCCCTCCAGGTTCTTCTCGGCTGGATCGGCGTGTGCCTGCTTCGACTCCACTTCGGCATGCAACTTGCCCTCGCGCTCCAGCAGCCCGGCCCGGTCCCCATCGAATTGCCTGAGCGAGGTATCGGACTCCTCGAGCTTCAGCTGCAAATCCCGTGTCTGCTTCTCAATCCGGGAGACAGACTCCTGGCGTTCGGCACGCCTCACTTCAATGCTGTTGAACGTCTGCTCCGCAACAGCGGCCCGGGTGCTCCAGTACGCAGCTTGCTCACGCGCCCTCCTCGATGCTCATCTGATTGAACGCGTTGGTGAGGCGCCGCTCATCTTCCCGGGCAGTCTCCGTCTTGACATCGAATTCCTGGACGGCCGCCGCCAATCGCCGCTGGTCCTCTTCGGCCTCCGAGATCTCTTTCAGCAGATCGCCTTGCCGGCTCTGGTTCCACTCCAGGTTGCGGCGCTGCATCTCGGCTTCGAGCCCGATTTTCTGTTCGGCCGCATGCTGCTCTTCGACCGCCTGCTGCTGCTCCCTCACCTGGGACTCAAGCGCATTGAGTTCGGCTGCTGCCGTCTGCAATTGCTTTGAAGACGCTTCGAGTCTTCCTGTGATGCCAGCGAGTTCGCTGCAGATTCCCCGAGCGAGGCAACCAGTTCCCTCTTCTGGCGTGGTCTGCTCAGCGTGGACGGAGTTGCCGATCTGCCCGCCAGGATGATTCCGTCCCCCCGAAAGACCTCACCGCGCAGGGTCACAATTCGGGCATGGGTCGGAATCGCCGGGACCAGTCGCCGTGCCGCCGCCCGCGTGCGCACGATCAGCGTATTTCCGAGCAAAACTTCCACAGCCGCTTTGAGCTCGGGCAGGGACTGGACCAATTGCGACGCGATGCCCACCAATTCCGGGTCACTAGGACGGCTTAACGTTTCGCCGCGGCGCCCGTTCAAGGACAGCAGAGCCGCGCGACCAGCCTCGTCCGATTCAAGCAGCTGCAGTGCGCTCTCGACCTGACTGTCGTCAAGTATCACCGTATCAAGCGTGTCACCCAGCGCCGCAGAGATGGCAGTCTCCAGTTCGGGCGGCAGATCGAGAACCGAGCTCAGTGCACCGTGAGCCCGCAGCCTTTCTTGACGGGCAGCTTCGAGCAGATAACGCGCGCCCTCTGCATACCCGGCCAGCGATTGCTCCGCCTCTTGAATAACTTCCAGCTGCGCCTGCAACCGTGAATGATGGGTCCGCAGGTTCGACTGCTCATCGAGCTGGGCTCTGCGCCTCTCTTCAGCCTCGGTGATAGTTGCCTTCTTGGCATCGCGCAGCGCCAGCGTCTTCTCCAATTGCGCTCGGATTTCCTCGAGCTTCGCGGCGAACTCGCCGTGGAGGCGTTCGGCACTCTGGGACTCTGCTTCGATCGACCGGACATCCCGCTCAGCCGCCTCCCGTTTCTTCTGGAACCCATCCAGACGTACGCCCAGCTCATCCAGGCGCGCCCGTCCCTCGGCTTTCCCTGCGCCGAGTTGGGCGATCGCGTCGCGGGCGGCCTGCAGTTCTGCCTCGATCGCGCCGCGGCCCGACTGCCGCGTCTGCAGGGCCTGTTGGGCCATCACCACCTCGCCCTTGGCCTCCTCCAGCTCGGCTTTCAACCGCGCCGATTCCGCCTCGGTTTCGCGGAGCCGCTCACGCGCCATTTCGAGTTCTGCGCTCACTGCCTGTTGCTGGTTGGTCAGTTCCGTGTGAAGCGCTAGCAACGACCGGCGCCGTTCCTCCAGAACCGCAAGATCCAGACTGACTGTCTCTCTCTGCTGGTACAGCTCCGAAAGTTCGCGGTGCCAGGCATTGAGCTGAGCCCGCATGCCCGACAACCGCTCGCGGAATTGGCTCGTTTCAACCTGCGCTCTGTCATGGAGCTCTCGCGCTTCGTCTGCCTTTGCTTGAACCGTCCGGATGTGGACTTGGGATTCCTGGAGCTGTTGCTGGGTTTTGTGCCAGTGGTAGCCATACCACTCGCGCAGGACGGCCCGGAGATCGGCTTGCGCCGCACCGTATTCCTTTGCCCGGCGCGCCTGGCGTTCGAGTGTCTTGAGGCGCGGCTCCAATTCGGCCATGATGTCCTGGACTCGCTCGAGGTTGCGTTGGGTATTTTCGAGCCGTTTGAGCGCTTCCTCGCGGCGCACCCGATACAGTCCCACACCCGCGGCCTCTTCGAACAGGCGGCGGCGCTCATCTGCCTTCAGCGCAAGCGACGCGTCCACCAGGCCCTGTCCCACGATCGTGTAAGTTCTCTCTGACAATCCGGATGCCGCCAGGAGTTCGTTCATGTCGCGCAGACGCACATGCTGGGCATTCAGTAGGTAATCGTTGTGCCCATCGCGGTAGGCCCGCCGTGTGAGGCTCACCTCGGAGAAATCCACGGGCAGCCAGCTCGCACTGTTGTCGAATACGATCTCCGCCGAAGCCATCCCGGAACGAGGCCGGTGTTCAGAGCCCGAGAAGATCATGTCCTCAGTCTTCTTGCCGCGCAGCAGGGAATAGGATTGCTCTCCGAGCACCCAGCGCAGCGCGTCGGCGATGTTCGATTTTCCCGCGCCGTTCGGTCCAACGATCGCGGTGATGCCGGCCGCGAACTCAAAGAGCGTTCGCGCCGCGAAGGTCTTATATCCGTGCAGTTCCAGTGATTTGAGGCGAAGTGGCATTGGAGGTGTCGAGGTTGCCGTCAGGTGAGGCGTTGGCCTGACGTGCTTTGCGGCTAGGGCAGGCCGATCGCTTCAAGCGCGGTCTGCGCCGCTACCTGGGCCGCAACCTGTTTGCTGGGCCCGTTGCCTCGGCCGTAGGTTCGATCGTTGATTCGCACCTCGACTTCGAACATCTTGGCGTGATCTGGCCCGCTCGAAGCCACTGTTACGTACTTGGGCGTGCCCAGCTTCTCGGATTGCGCCCATTCCTGGAATCGGCTCTTGGGGTCGTAGATCTCGGCTCGCATCACCACCCGCTCGCGCACACTATCCAAAAGCGGCTCCATGAACAGTTCGACGGCAGCCAGGCCCGCATCCAGGAAGAGCGCGCCCACCAGGGCTTCGAAGGTCGATCCGAGCACCGTGTCGCGCTCCCGCCCGCCGGAAGAGGCCTCGCCGCGTCCCATCCGCAGCCCGCGCCCGATCTGCAAGCTCCGAGCAAACTCAGCCAGCTGTTCATTGCGGACCAAGGCGGATCGCATGCGGGTTAGATCCCCCTCGGCCATCTCCGGGCAGTGGTGATACACCCACGCCCCCACCACGAAATCAAGGACGGCGTCGCCCAGGAATTCGAGCCGCTCATTGTCCTCCATCGTATTGGGGTTTTCGTTGACGTAGGAACGGTGCGTGAGGGCGCGACTGAGCAGCGCCGGGTTTCTGAATGACAGGCCCAGCCGTCGCGCAAGTTCGGCGGACGGCTCCGGCATGTTTGTTTCCGTTTGTACAGCCACGGGAACCTCCCCGGAACTCAGGGAGCGCCAAGCTCCTTCTCGCCTTTCCTCTCGTGCGCATCCACCAAGACAGGCGTGGGGCCTTGCGGTCCATTAGTTCCGACTTCGTAAGATGCAGTCATTTTATCCTGAAACAACCGGGCTGGCTACTCTCTTACGCGATACAATCCTCCCTGCCGCACGACATATTGCATGACCAACGACACCACGGGATTCCTCCATGCGATCGAAATGGGGCTGGGCTCCTCAGCATGGGGCGACCGCGTGATTTGGCAGTACGGCCTGAGCTATTCTGACACGGACCTCGGCCTGGCATTTCAAGCTTCAATCAACGAGGGCATTTCGTTTATCGACACGGCCGAGGTGTATGGGTCTGGCCAGTCCGAGCGTCTTATCGGCAAGTTCTCACATGAGACTGATCGGCCCATGCTCGTCGCCACCAAGTTCTTCCCCTGGCCGTGGCGCCTCGCCTCCAGTTCGGTCGTGTCGGCGCTCCGTGGGAGCCTGGCCCGTCTGGGTATGGAAAGCGTCGCCCTCTACCAAGTCCATCGCCCAACACCGTTCCACCGGCCTGAGAGCATGATGGAGGCGATGGTTGGCTGCCTCGAAGCCGGCCTGACCCGTGCGGTGGGCGTCTCCAACTTCTCGGAGTCGGAGATGCTGCGTGCCTACTCAACCTTGGCCCGTCACAATCTCTCCCTCGCCTCCAACCAGATGCACTACAGCCTGCTTTCGCGCCGTGTCGAGAAGAATGGTCTGCTCGCGCGCTGCACGGAACTTGGGATTCGCTTGATTGCCTACTCGCCCATGGAAATGGGCCTGTTAACCGGAAAATACGGCCCGGAAGATCCTCCTCCGGGGAGCCGTGGTGTCCGCTATGCCTTTCTCACCAGCCGGATCGGGCCCCTGCTCAAGCTCATGACGAAGATGGGCCAGGATCACGGAGGCAAGTCCAATGCCCAGGTCGCCCTGAACTGGGTCATTTCCAAGGGGGCACTTCCCATCCCGGGTGCCAAAACCCAGATCCAGGCACAGCAGAACGCGGGCGCCCTCGGCTGGAGGCTAACCCAGGACGAGGTAGCTGCCTTGGATGAAGCGAGTGACGCGATTGGATGAGCCCCCCTGCAGTACAGATCCTGGAGACACCGCTGGTATCCCCCGGAGTGAGTGAAGGAAACAGAAGGCGCCCGACTAGCGGGCGCCTTCTACATTGGACAGGCGACTATTCTCGGGGTCCAACGAACTGGAAATAGGCGAAGCCTACCGCAATGAGCAAAAACAAGACCACCAGTATCCAGGCAGAACCAGCCCGTGTTACCTGCGCGAGAAGGGCGAGCAGGGTGACCACGAATCCGATCGCCCCAAAGACGATTAGCGCGACCGTTGGACCTGGAGCCGCGCGTAGATCAACCGCATCCCGGCTGAACCACGCCAGCGCGGCGAATGCAACCAATGCAGCGCCAAAGATCTGCGCGAACAGCGTCTCCGTCTTGCCTTGCGTGAAGCCGAAGAATTTGAGCAGGGTCGCCGGTCCCAGCAAGAATCCGAGCGCCAAAAGAATTGAGATTGCTGCAACCAACACGAAAAGCGTGCGAAGCTTCATGGTTTTCTCCTTGTGAAAGCTCTGAGGTGAAGGCTCCAGAGTCAGTATACAGCCGGAGGCGCGTTCGGCGTGATTCCCCCATTTGGGCTATGTCACCCGGAGGCTCGGCGGCCGGCGGCGCTGGCCTGCCCATCCGCAGGCGCCTACGAGAGGCTCTGGCCCGCTTGCCTATGCTATAATGCGGCCCAAGTATGACGCCCTGCTCCGAACCCAAGCTGGACCAGGCTATTGACGACAATAACGACCGATCGCGGGCCGTTGGGCGAAGCGCGGCAGGCTGGTAGGAAGATAACCCACGCCAATCCAATCGCCCAGCGCAATTCTGCGACGGGCGATTGTTTTTTATATGGTCTCCTCCCAGGTTGTACGCCGCACACAAAGCTGCGTGGCGTGCGGTCCGGGGCGAGACGATGGCACTTAACTGGAGGTTTTGCATGTACCGGACTCATACCTGCGGGGAATTGCGCGCAGCACACATCGGCCAGGAGGTCACACTGGCCGGGTGGGTGCACCGGCGTCGTGACCATGGTGGTGTGGTCTTCCTCGACCTCCGCGACCGCTATGGGCTTGTGCAGGTGACGGTCAACCCGGACGTTTCTGCGGAAACACGGGATGCCATCGCCAACGTGCGTTTCGAGTGGGTCCTCCAAGTGGTCGGCACGGTGAAGAAGCGCCCGGCCGGAATGGAGAACCCGCGCATGGAGTCGGGCGAGGTTGAGGTGCTGGCCCGCGAGGTTCAGGTCCTGAACCCGGCCCGGGTTCTGCCGTTCATGGTCAGCGGCGAGGAGCAGGAGGCCGATGAGAACACCCGCCTCAAGTATCGTTATCTGGACCTGCGCCGGGAGCGCATGCGCCGCAACTTGACTCTTCGTCACGGCGTCGTCAAATTCATGCGCGACTACCTGGATCGAAAGGGATTCTTGGAGGTCGAGACACCGATCCTCTTCAAGGCCACCCCGGAAGGTGCCCGCGACTATTTGGTCCCCTCGCGTCTCTACCCGGGCCAGTTCTACGCCTTGCCCCAATCCCCTCAGCAGTTGAAGCAACTGCTGATGGTCGGCGGCATCGATCGCTACTTCCAGATCGCGCGCTGCTTCCGGGACGAGGATCAACGCGGTGATCGTCAGCCGGAGTTCACGCAGCTTGACCTCGAGATGTCTTTTGTCCAGCGCGACGATGTCTTGGAAACGGTCGAAGACCTATATTCTGCCATGATACCGGCCGTCGCGCCCCACAAGCACGTGCTGGCCTCGCCCTGGCCAAAACTCTCGCACGCGGAAGCTCTCGATCGCTTCGGGACAGACAAGCCGGACCTGCGCTTTGGCATGGAACTTCACGACGTCAGCCAAGCTCTCGCCAACACGGAGTTTGCGGTCCTCAAGTCGGCTCTGGCCGCGGGAGGTGCCATCAAGTGCATCGTCGCTCCCGGCTGCGCAACCTACACGCGACGCGAATTGGATGAGCTTGTCGAGACTGCCAAGTCGCTTGGTGCAAAGGGGTTGGTTGTCCTGCCGCTTACGGCTGAGGGGCCAAAAGGCAGTGCGGCAAAATTCTTCAAGCCCGAAGAAACCGAGGCGCTCAAGTCCGCCACGCTCGCCAAGGCCGGCGACCTGCTGCTGCTGGTCGCTGATGCGCGCTCGACTGCAAACCGCGTGCTCGGCGCTCTTCGCCTCCAGTTCCGGGACAAGCTGGGCCTCGCCGACAAGGATACGATGGCTTTCGCCTGGGTCGTCGATTTTCCCATGTTCGCCTGGAACGCGGAGGCTGGCAGGTGGGAGGCCGAACATCATCCGTTCACGATGCCCAAGATGGAAGACCTCGACAAGTTTGAAAGCAATCCGGGAGACATTCTTTCGGATGCCTACGACATGGTATGCAATGGGTATGAGCTGGCCTCGGGATCTATCCGCATCCATCGCAGGGACATTCAGGTCAGGGTCTTCCAGCTGCTCGGCCTCGGCGACGATGAGATCCAGCGTAAGTTCGGCCACATGCTCGAAGCCTTCGAGTTCGGCGCACCCCCCCACGGCGGCATGGCACCGGGTATCGATCGGCTGGTGATGCTGTTGGCCGACGAGCAGAACATCCGCGAGGTGATCGCCTTCCCTAAGAATCAGGCCGCCCGCGATGTCATGGCCGATGCCCCCTCCGAAGTCGAACCCAAGCAGCTCAAGGAACTGCATGTGAAGATCGTCGAATGATGCGAAGCCAGAGGGCCGGCAGTGCCTTCTATGTCCGGTTAGGGCGTTCGACGGAACAGGATCCCCCAGTTACTAGGAGCGTTGCATGGAGACCATGCGAATTGAAGACATAGCTCGCTACTCCGGTAGAGACGTGACCATCCAAGGTTGGGTATACAACCGCACCGACAAGGGCAAGCTCTGCTTCCTGCTCGTGCGCGATGGGACCGGTTTCGCTCAGTGCGTGGCCTTCAAGGGCGAACTTCCAGATGCCCTCTTTGACCAGATCATGCACATGCCGCAGGAATCCTCTGTGATCATCACGGGTACAGTGCGAGAGGATCGGCGTGCACCCGGGATCCCCGGGGGATTCGAGGTCGGCATCAAGGACCTCAAGCTTATACAGGCAGCGGAGGCTGACTACCCGATGGCACTCAAGGACCACGGCGTCGATTTTGCACTCGACCACCGCCATCTCTGGATCCGCATGCCGAGCCAATGGGCGATTCTGCGTGTTCGCGTGAAGGTCATCTCCGCCGTGCGCGAATACCTTGATAGTCACGGTTTCTTCAACCTGGATACACCGATCCTCACGCCGGCCGCGGCCGAAGGGACGACCACCCTCTTCCAGACACCGTACTTCGACGAAGGTTTTGCCTACTTGGCCCAGACTGGACAGCTTTATAACGAAGCGAACATCTTCGCCTTCGGCAAGGTCTATTGCTTCGGCCCAACCTTCCGCGCCGAGAAGTCCAAAACCCGCCGCCATCTGACGGAATTCTGGATGTTGGAGCCAGAGATCGCCTTCTGCGACCTGGACGGCCTCATGGACCTTGAAGAGCGGCTGATCGTTCACATCGTCCAGACGGTCCTCAGGGACTGCGCCTCGGAACTCAAATCGCTTGGCCGTGATACGGCACCTCTGCAGAGAGTCGGCCTCGCCCTTCCCACGCATCTCCTATGATGAAGCTGCCCGGCTCCTCAAAGATCTGGCCCAAAAGGAGACTGATCCTGAACGCAAGGAGCAGCTCAAATTCGAGTGGGGCAAGGATTTCGGCGTGCCGCACGAGACTGCGCTGACCCAGCAGTTCGACCGCCCGGTTTTCGTGTACGGGTATCCGACGGCGGTGAAAGCGTTCTACATGGAGCCCTGGCCGGGTCGTCCTGAGGTCTGCAAATCAGTCGACTTGCTCGCGCCCGAGGGCTATGGCGAGATCTGCGGCGGCTCGGAGCGCATCAGCGATCATGATCTCTTGCTGAAACGAATTCATGAGCAGAATCTGGCCGAAGAGGCATTCCGGTGGTACCTTGAACTGCGCAAGTATGGTTCGGTTCCGCACTCGGGTTTTGGCATGGGCGTTGAACGCGTGGTGGCTTGGCTCTGCGGCATCGAACACATCCGCGAGGCCATACCTTTCCCCCGAACCATCAAACGAGTCTATCCTTAGCCGGTTCCAACGCAACCAGAAATAGAGGAACCCGCAGCGCATCTGCGCTGCGGGTTCCTGATTTCTCTGGGGACTTCCCCTCCCTTGTTGCAGTGGGACGATCGCTCACTCCGCCCGTGTCAATGTGGGTGCAGCCGGCTTACTCTCGCGACGGGCGCGGATGGCCTCCACCACCATCGGCATTATCGAAACCACGACGATCCCAATTACCACTAGCGAGAAATGATCCCGTATAAACGGGATGTTGCCGAACAGGTATCCGGCTCCCGTGAACAGACCCACCCAGGCGATTCCACCGAATATGTTGTACGAGATGAAGTAGCCATACGACATCCGACCGACGCCCGCCACGAACGGCGCAAAAGTCCGGATGATCGGGACGAAGCGCGCCAGGAAGATGGTCTTGCCGCCATACTTTTCAAAGAAGGCGTGGGTCCGCTCGAGATACTCCTTCTTGATCCAGCGGATGTTGTAGGCCCGCTCTCCGAGGTAATGCCCAATCCAATAGTTGACCGTGTCACCCAGCACTGCAGCTGCTGCCAGCAGCACAAACAGAAGAACTACGTTGAGCGAGCCAATGGCCGCGAACGCCGCCGCCGCAAAGATCAACGAGTCACCCGGCAGGAACGGCGTCACCACCAGGCCAGTCTCCACAAATATGACCAGGAAAAGCAGGGCGTAGGTCCACACCCCATATTGAGTGATGACCGCATTGAGATGCGTATCGAGGTGCAGAAAGAGATCAACAAGGAACTGAATTGCTGCCATCTATTTTTTCTATTCCTTCGGAGATGAATGCGAGCGCCGAATTATAACCTATCGCGTCCACCGGGACGCTGGATCTCTATCAGGCTCAGCCAGTGCCCGACGCCGAGGAACACCAGGCTCCCCGCGATCGCCATCCCGAGGTCGAGCGGCCCGAGTGGTAGAAAGCTCCAATTCAGCAGGCTTCCTGCAAGATCGCCCGCGAAGAAACCCACGAGGCTGAGGATCAGGTACAGGATCAGGCGCCCGCCTCCTCCGTCAAGCCAGATGTGGAAGAGTGCTCCGATCAACAGTGCAATGACCAGGCCGATCGCAAGAGAAGGCAACGTCATCGTTTTCCCCGACGAACCTTAGCGAATGATCCCACCACCCAACAACAGGTCGTCCTGATAGAAGACCGCAGCTTGCCCCGGAGTGATGTCTCGCTGGGGCGCCTCAAATAGAACCTCCACCTGACCGCCCTCCTCCAGGGGAATGATTGTCGCGGGCTGCTCGCGTGCAGTATCAGCGCGTTTTGACGTTGGCCTGCGTCGGACGGCGGATCGGCAGCCCGGAAACCCAATTGACCTCCGCCGCGGTTAGCCTCCGCGTGCCCAGTTCTGCCTCCGCGCCGACTACGATTGTGTTTGACGCGACAATCTTCTCGATCACATAAAGCGGTGAAGGGCCTGCCACGCCCAGGCCCTTGCGCTGCCCGATTGTGTAGTTAGCCAGCCCAGTGTGCTCGCCAAGCACCTTCCCGTCGCGGTCGATGATCGGACCTCGTCTCTGCATATCTGCGCCGTTGCGACCAATGAAGTCTCGGTAGTCGCCGCCGGCAAGGAAGCATAGGTCCTGGCTATCCCGACGCGAGGATGTCGGCAGGCCGTACGATTCGGCCAGTTTCCGGATCTCGGGCTTTGGGTATTCGCCCACTGGAAACAGCGCCCGCCGAAGCCGCTCCTGATCCAGGACGTGCAGCACGTAAGACTGGTCTTTGGCTGCGTCAACCGCCCGGCGCAGTTGCATGATTCCATCGTCAGCACGTACCAGCCTGGCATAGTGGCCGGTTGCCATGAAATCGGCTCCAAGCGCCAATGCATGCTCAAGCAGAAAGGTCCAGCGGATTTGACGGTTGCAGATCAGGCACGGATTGGGCGTCTCGCCTCGCGCGTAGCCGTCCAGGAAGGATTGAACTACGGTCTTGCGGAAGATCTCCTTGGCATCGAGCACATAGAACGGGATCTCCAGCCTTGCAGCTACCCGGCGCGCCAAGGCCATCGCGTCTGGCATGCAGCATCGGTTGGAATCCTCGGTCCCCGGCTCGGACCACAGCCGGAGCATCATGCCAACGACTTCGTAACCCCGCTCCTTGAGGAGCGCAGCCGCGACGGAGGAATCCACTCCCCCCGACATGGCGACTACGACCTTAGTCATCTCTGAATGGGCGCAAACACAGGGATACCAAGATCAGGCGCGGCTCAAAGCCCACGCTTGCTCCACCAGCGCGGGCAGCTCTCGTATTAAGGCATCGACATGACCTGCCGTTGTTCCACTGCCTAGCGTGATCCGCAGTGAACCGAGGCCCCATTCCCGGGCCAATCCAATAGCCTCCATGACCTCGCTGGGCTCAGGATTTCCCGTCTTGCATGCCGACCCTGACGAGCAGGCGAATCGGGCTGCGTCCAGTAGGGTCAGCAGCAAATTCCCATCTACATCGCGGAAGGCAAACGATGCATGGTTAGGCAGGCGCGCATCCGGACTGCCGGTCAGCCGCGCGTCGGGGATCGCCTCAAGCACGGCTCCGAGTATGCGATCCCGCATGGGCCTGACCTGTGCCGTCCGGCCCTCTCGCTCTTCGTTCGCGAGTTGCAGCGCATTGGCAAATCCAACTATGTACGGTACGTTCTGTGTTCCTGCACGAAGACCGTGCTCTTGTCCGCCCCCCGTCTGCGCCGCTAGCAGCCGCGTACCCTTTCGTACATACAATGCCCCGACCCCTTTCGGGCCGTAGAACTTGTGCGCACCGAGCGACATCAGGTCGACGCCTAGCGTGGTCACATCGACAGGCAAATAGGCCGCCGCTTGCACCGCGTCGGTGTGCACCGGCACGCCGTGTCGATGAGCCACGTCTGCGATTTCGCGGATCGGATTGATCGTCCCGATCTCATTGTTTCCGTACATCACCGAGACCAGGGCTGTCTTGTCTGTGATTGCCGCCTCAACCGCCGGCGCAGTGACCTGGCCGAATGCATCGACCTCCACCCAATCCACCTGGAAGCCATAATGCTTCTCGAGCTGTGCTGCCGTCTTGCTGACCGCGTGGTGCTCCACTTTGGCGGTGAGGATGCGATTGCATCCGTTCTGCTCCCGCCTCGCCATGGCTGTCCCACGCAGCGCGAGATTATCTGACTCCGATCCACACGAGGTAAAGACAACCTCCTCGCTGCTGCAGCAGAGCTGCTCCGCCACCGTCTCGCGCGCCGCTTCGACCGCCGCCTCCGCCTGCTGTCCATACTGATGGATCGAGGAAGGATTGCCGAAGGTCATCGCGAAAAACGGTTGCATGGCTGCCAGCACGCGCCCGTCCACCGGCGTGGTCGCAGCGTAGTCCAAGTAGATCGGCATTTCCTTGTTCATAGTCGCAGGATTATAGCATGCGGTCTAAATCCCCTTCTCGAGCATTCGCGTGGATCTCTGTTCGAAAACGTTGATACGCGGAGACGTCCTTGCAGTGCCAGCGTTATAATGAAATCCTGTGTAGGTCAGATGGATTCGACCTCTGGAATCAAGATCTGACCTGCAGCTCGTCAGTGACCGGTGCTATGCTCACCGGCTGGCCCGAGGTGCCGACGCAATCCGAGCCCTGACTTACTCGGCATCACGCATCCTGAAAGGCGCCACCGGATAAAGGCAACGCCAACTTGGCCTCCGTCTCCAATCTCGATCACCCGGACAATGGCCGGCCCGACGCCTGGCTCCGAGAGCCTGGGGTGGCTGCGGCTTTGCTTGCATGGGCTGTCGCAGCGTTGGTTGTCATCGTTGTCTACGTCTGGTTCGTAAGCGTCGGCTACTGGACTTGGTGGCCAAAGACCACATACACATACGACCTCCTGGGTTCGGCCTTCAAGAGCGGCCAACTCTCGCTCCAGGATGCCCCGGACCCCGCACTATTGGCTCTCCCCAACCCATATGACCCGGCGGCACGGGTCAGCACCCAATATCCATGGGACGCCTCACTCTACGGGGGGAAGTACTACCTCTACTGGGGTCCCACCGCGGGCCTCTTCCTTGCCGTCATCAAGCTGTTTTACGGCGGCCAGATCGCGGACCAGTACCTGGTCTTCGTTTTCGTGTCGGGGATATTCGTCTTCAGCTGCCTCTTGCTGCTTTCCCTCTGGCGGCGGTATTTCAGGTTCGACATGCCCGCCGGCGCCGTCTTCTTGTCGTTCCTCGCCCTCGGCCTTGTCGGCCCGGCCACCTGGCTGCTCAATCGCCCGGCCGGCTATGAGGCTGCGATCGCGGGCGGTCAATTCCTCTTCATCGCCGGTCTCTATTTCGCCGTCACCGCCCTGCTGGAAACCTCGTACTCAACAGGCAAGCTGATCCTTGCCGGTGCTTGTTGGTCCCTTGCCGTGGGATCCCGGGCTTCAATTGTCTTACCGATCGCGGTGATGACACTTGCGATAATCGTGCGCCTCTGGAGGAAAAGTCCGCGGCGATTTTCGATGGTCAGGCCGATTGCGGCTCTCACTGTGCCATTGGCCCTCGGTGCGGCGGCTCTCGCTTGGTACAACTGGGCCCGTTTCGGTTCGCTCACCGAATTCGGCCAGCGTTACCAGCTCACCGTGATCGATCTGAACGCGATGTACGGCCAGGTATTCTCCGTGCGCTACATTGTGGATAATTTGCACAACTACCTTCTCAATCTTGTCGCAATTGGCCGGACGTTCCCCTTCGTGACCCCTCTGGCCCCTGGGAGGCTTCCCGGAAGCCCCGCTCTGAGCATCCCGCCGGCTGAGATCGAGCCGGTCACCGGCCTCCTGGTGAGCGCCCCGTTTCTGGTCTATGCGATCCTGCCGCTCGTCGCTCTATTTGGGCGGCCTCACCGGGACTCTACATCCGAGGCCGTGGCGGCCCGGCACGCCCGGGAGCAATCGCCTCGTTGGCTCTACGTTGGCCTGCTTTGCTGTGGGGCGATCTCGTCCCTCTTCATCCTGCTGTATTTCTACCCAACGATGCGGCAGCTCGAGGACGTCGTGCCCGTACTTGCGCTCCTCGCAGTCTTGGGGTTCTGGGAAGGCTGGCGCTACCTTCGACATCACCCGGTCGGTCTCACGCTTTACGGCGTGGCTGCGTTCGTCCTCATCCTGGTTTCCATCCTGATGAGTAGCCTGCTTGCGGTGACGAGCTACGACGATCGCTTCCTGCACTTGAATCGCGAACTGCTGCGCCAACTCATCCGCTTCTTCGGCCGCTGACCGACGGGCCTCCTAGGAGGCCGCGGCTCAGCTGCCGATGACACTCCACCCGTTCCGGTCCTCCCCTCGAAGGAGACCCTGGCAAGCGCTGGGGCGCGGACCAGCTTGGTCCCAACGTCCTGCTGCGAAGCGGTCCAGAAGTCTCGTTTTCCCTCCCTTGCAGTTATAATCGATCCGAATTTCGGAGCACTCATCCCGGAGGTTTCATGGCTGACAGCATAAAGTTCGGGACCGATGGCTGGCGCGGCGTTATTGCCGAGGACTACACGTTTGACAATGTACGCCGAGCCGCGCAGGGCTTTGCCTCTTACCTGCTTGGCGCCGGCAAGCCGGGCTCGATCGTTGTCGGTTACGACAAGCGCTTCGACAGTGAGCACTTCGCCGCGGCCGTGGGAGAAGTGCTGGCCGCCAACGGCCTGCACGTTTTCCTGACCGATGGCCCCACGCCCACGCCCGTGATCGCGTATTCGGTGGTCAACAAGCACGCGACCGGCGCGGTCAACATCACAGCTTCCCACAATCCGTCGACGGACAATGGTTTCAAGGTCCGCGATTCGAATGGCGGAGCAATCGACCCCGCCGGTCTGAGCAGGATCGAAGGCCTGATACCCAACTCGGTCGACAAGGTCCGCCGCCAGCCATATGAGGACGCCGTGCGTGCGGGCTTGATCGAGAAGTTCGATGCCGCTCCAGCCTACATAGAGCATATCCGGCAGCTTGTTGATATCGAGCCGCTCAAGCACGCCGGGTATCGTGTGATGGTCGACTCGATGTGGGGAAACGGCGGCGGTTGGTTCGCCGGCCTGCTGGCTGGCGGCAAGACCACCGTCATCGAGATCCACAAAGATCGCAATCCTTTGTTCCCCGAGATGAAGAGGCCCGAACCGATCCCGCCAAACATCGACGTGGGCCTGAAGGCGACCCTGGAGAACCATGCCGATGTCCTTCTCATCACGGACGGGGATGCCGACCGTCTTGGTGTCGGGGATGAACACGGTCAATTCATCAATCAGCTTCGCGTTTTCGGTCTTCTCGCTTACTACCTGCTTGAGATCCGCGGTCAGCGCGGTCCGATCGTCAAGACCCTCTCTACGACCACTATGCTCAACAAGCTCGGCGAGATCTATCATGTGCCGGTCTATGAGACCGGGGTCGGCTTCAAGTATGTAGCCCCCAAGATGATCGAAACCGATGCCATGATCGGCGGTGAGGAGAGCGGCGGCTACGCCTTCCGCGGCGACGTGCCCGAACGCGATGGCATACTCGCCGGCCTATACATGCTGGACTTCATGCGGGAGACCGGCAAGAAGCCGTCGCAGCTGCTTCAAATGCTGTTCGACAAGGTCGGCCCGCACTACTACGACCGCATCGATACGCCCTTCGAGGGTGATCGCAAGGATCGCGAGAAAGCCATCCTAGCGGCGCATCCCACTACGCTGGGCGGCCTGAAGGTGACCGGCCTGGTTACCCTGGATGGGTACCAGTTCAAATTGGATGACGGCGGCTGGATGTTGATTCGTTTCAGCGGGACCGAGCCGATCATCCGCGTCTATTGCGAAACTACCCATCAAGACAAGGTGCAGGCCATTCTGCAGGATGGCTTGAAGATCGCCGGCGTCCGATCGTAGACGCCGCTCCGGCTGCTGACACGTGGACGCCGGACCGTCTCTGCCTGCTGCGCACGGCTTGAAATTCACCGACACGCATTGCCACTTGGATCTGCAGGCGTTCGATCCCGATCGCGAGGTCGTGATTGAACGCGCCTTCGGCGCCGGCGTGAATCGCCTCCTCATCCCCGCCCTGGATCTGCCTTCCAGTAGGCGTATCGTTGCCTTGGCGACCGCCCGCCCAGGCATCTTCGCTGCGATCGGTGTTCATCCAACGGAAATCGAGGGGATTGCAGGTGGCACGCTCGAAGAGCTGGGCAAGCTCGCGAGCGGCCCGAGGGTCGTCGCGATCGGCGAAATTGGTTTGGACTACTACTGGATCGCTGAGGATGCTGCCCGGGCACGCCAGCGCGCCGCGCTCGAACAGTTGCTCGATCTCGCCCGCCAAGTGCACCGCCCGGTAATACTGCACCTCCGCGAGTCTGGCGATGCAGAGGGCGGCCCGTGCTCCACAGACCTACTCGCCATCCTGCGACATTGGCTGACAGGTTTGCGCGCTCAAAATCATCCCCTTTCGCATCGCCCGGGCGTTCTGCACTCCTTCGCCGGCACTCTTGAGACGGCTCTGCAGGCCATGGAGTTGGGCCTCTACATCGGCGTGACCGGCCCGGTCACGTACAAGAACGCCGCTGCCCGTCGTCAAGTAATCGCCAGCCTGCCGCTCGACAGACTGCTGCTGGAGACGGATTCGCCGTTCCTATCCCCCGTCCCCCATCGGGGAGAGCGCAACGAACCGGCTTTTCTCACGCATATTGCTGATAAAATTGCGGAAATCCAATCGCGCACCCTGCCGGAGGTTGCGAGAGTAACGGAAGACAACGCGGCCCGGCTCTTTGCGTGGGGAGAGACTGTTTGAACACGGTTGCTTTTCTCTCGCCTGTCCAGGCTCAACTTCAGCTCGTCGAAGAGCGTCTGCATGCGCAGGCCGCCGACCGGCACCCGGACTTGCGCGCAGCGCTGGAGCAGATCCTGGCCGCAGGCGGGAAGCGCATTCGACCAACCCTGGGCTTGCTCGTCGGCTACATGCTGGATGCTCCCGAGGACAGGCTTATTACTCTGGGCGCTGCCGTAGAACTCCTTCACACGGCCACCCTGGTCCACGACGATCTGATCGACGGTTCCCTGCTCCGCCGTGGCATGCCCACGCTGAACGCGCGCTGGTCACCGGCTGCAACGGTCCTCACCGGCGATTTCCTGTTCGCCCGCGCCGCCAAGCTGGCGGCTGAGACGGACCACCTACCCTTAATGAACCTGTTTGCCGAGACCCTGGCTGTGATCGTCAACGGTGAGTTGAATCAGATGATGTCTGGTCGCGGCGTTGTGAACCGTGCGGGATACTACCAGCGTATTTATGCCAAGACCGCCTCCCTCTTCGAAATGACGAGCCGCGCCGCAGCGATGATCAGCCCGGCGGGCGAAGACACGATCGAGGCCATGCGCAAGTTCGGCTATGAGATCGGCATGGCGTTCCAGATTGTGGACGACATCCTGGACTACACCGGCGAGCAGACGGCCATGGGAAAGCCGATTGGCTCTGATCTGCTCAGTGGACTGATTACTCTCCCCGCCATCTACTACGCCGAGTCGTGGCCTCTCGACGAGGACGTCAAGTCCATTCAGGAGGGCGGGTGGGCTAACCACGAGCGTATGGCACGCTTGGTCGAGTCGATCCGCAAGACCGACGCGGTGAAGGCCGCGATGGATGAGGCAAATCAGCACATCGAGAATGCTCTCTCGATCCTCGATGCGTTCGATCCCAGCCCCGAGCGGGATGCACTCGAGAATCTCGCCAAGTTCATCGTGGACAGGAAAGTCTAATTCGGCACGTCGCGCCTACCGAATCACCACGGCCTCCGCGCCGCGGGCTCCGCAGCCCGAAGATATTAGGTTCCCGTGAGTAACCCACGTAAGTCACTCCGTCTTAACGTCGGCTTCCTCATTCATGAGGAAGTCGGCCGCAGCCACGAATTTCCGTTCGAGATCGAGCGCATCATGCTCGGTCCGGATCTGGAGCTGTGGGATCTTGAGGGCCTTCTCAATGTCGGCCGGACTGCCCAGGGTCTGCTCTTGACCGGCGGTTTCTCGGCCTGGACCGGACTTGAGTGTGTCCGCTGCCTCAAGCCGTTCGATCAGAAGCTCGACTGGTCAATGACGGAACTGTATGCATTCAACGAGAAGTCGGTGAGTGACTCGGGCCTCATCCTGCCGGAGGACGCGCAGATCGACCTGCAGCCTGTAATACGTGATTATGCCCTTCTGGAAGTCCCAATCAGTCCAATCTGCAAACCGGACTGCAAGGGGCTCTGCCCGGTGTGCGGTCAGGACCTCAACATTCGGGACTGCGGTCACCGGCCCGATGCCGGCTCATCGACATTTGCTGCGCTGAAGGATCTTCTGCCCAGATAGCCGAGGGGCGCTCCCCGCGCTGACCGTCTCTCTCGCAGCGCCTGCCTCTGAAGAGCCATGACACAGCACAACCGAAGGGTGGTCATAGTCGCAGTCATCGTCCTGACGGTGCTCGTGCTCGCAGCGCTGTTCATCCAACGCGCATACTACAACCTCACGCACGAGGACTTCCGGAATACCAACTTTTTCTTCTTCTGGCTTGCTGGCCGGATGGTTTTGATCGGTCAGAATCCCTACGATAGCGTTCAGTGGCTGGCTGGGCATGATGCGTTCGGCAACACGTGGCGCCCTAACCAGATCTTCCCCTACCCCCTTCCGCTGGCCTTCCTAATGGCGCCGCTCGGCCTGCTCTCCCTGCCCGCTGCCTATTTCACCTGGCAGGTCGTGTGTGAGGTCTTCATTGCGGTCAGCGTGTGGTACCTCCTGCAGCATTGGTTCGGCGGTCGTCAGTCGCGCCTGTTCCCGCCTCTCATGATCTTCCTAATGTTCTTTGGGCCGGTCTACCTGAGTTTGCAGATCGGCAGCCTGGCGCCGCTGACTCTCATCATTCTCGTCGCTGCGCTCGCTCTCGTTGAGCGGGGCTGCTCTGTCCCCGCTGGCATCCTCCTCTCTCTCACCATTCTCAAGCCGCCTCAAGGGCTCACACTTCTTGCATTGGCAGCAGTCTGGCTCCTTGCCCGCCGCGATTGGAGGGCAATCGCTGGCATCGCGATCGGCGGCCTGGCTCTCTTGACCGCAGGTCTATTGAAGGATCCTCAGTGGATCGGCAAGTTCGGCGCCGCCAGCCAGGTTGTCCTGGATCGGACCCTGGGCATTCAGTCGAATGTCTTCAGCTTCGCCTACCTGGCTTGTGGTCGGAGCCTCGGCTGCATGTGGATTCTCGGTTCGGCGGCCATGTTGCTCATCCTCGGCTTGACCAGCTTCTACTTGTGGAAGCATGCTGACACATTGTCGCCGTGGGATGCGTTCAACTTGATCATCCCCATCGGCTTCGTTTCGACCGTCTATCTGTGGTCGTACGACCAGCTGCCTTATATCATCCCGATCCTTTGGATCGCCGGAACTCTGGGAGAGCGGACCCGATCCTACATCCCAACTTTTGCCTTGATCATTGTTCTCGTGCTCGTCTCTTTCATAGGCCTCGTTATCGAGGCTTACACTCGCTCAGACCTGCTGAGCGTCTTTCCCACGGTCGTTGTCATCGGGCTATGCCTGTGGCTTTTCGGTTCCAGGCCACCCCAGGCCGCCGCGTCGGCCCCGGCAGCCCAGGAAATGGCCTGATTGACCACACGGCAGGCTTCCTCGGAGATAGCCTCCGCCAACGGCACCGCTGCATATCCTTCATAGTACAATTGCGACATGATACTGCGTCTAGGAAGAATGCAGAGTGCACGACTAGCGGCGATGCCTATGTCCATGCCTGACCGCGCCTGGGGCCCGTGTTAGTTCGTCCTGACTCGAACTCCTCAGGCTGTCCAGCAACACGGACGGCCTTTTTGTTTACTGAAAGCCCGGAGAGAGACCCGCGTTCCCACCGACCGCAAGGTTAAGGTTGGATCGCACAACCTTAAGGAGCTGCTATGCCTGAGAACATCCTCATCGCCATTGCCTGGCCTTATTCCAACGCTGAGATCCACGTAGGCAACCTCACCGGCTCTCATCTGCCGGGCGATATTGTCGCCCGCTACCATCGCCTCAAGGGGAACAACGTTCTCATGGTCAGCGGCACGGATTCTCACGGCACGCCGGTGGTGATCGCCGCTGATCAGGAAGGCAAATCAGTCGAAGAGGTCTACAAGAAGTATCACAACGGTTTCCTGGATCTCTTCCAGCAGGCCGGCATTTCCTACGATCTCTTCACGACAACCCACTCGGACAACCACTTCAGTGTCTCCCAGAGCATGTTCCTTGCCTTGCAGCAGAACGGATTCCTCTTCAAGCAGTTCAGCAGGCAGTGGTACTCGCCGGCGGCTGCCAAGTTCCTTCCCGATCGCTACGTCGAGGGCACTTGCTACATATGCGGCTTCGAAGGTGCCCGCTCCGACCAGTGCGACAACTGCGGCAACGTCCTTGAACCCGAAAAGCTCATCAATCCTCGCGCCAAGACCGGAGATGGTGCCTTGGAGCTCCGCGATACCGAGCACTACTACCTCGATCTCTCCAAGTTGGAGCCGGAAGTCAAGGACTTCCTGCGCGACCGGGCCGGCCATCTTCGTGACACGGTGTTGGGCGAGTCCCTTGGCAAGATCGAGGCCGAGGGCCTCAAACCCCGCCCCATCACCCGGGATCTGGATTGGGGTATCCCCGTTCCCACCGATGAACCGGGCTGGGACGGCAAACGGCTCTACGTCTGGTTTGAAGCCGTGATCGGCTACCTCTCCGCCGCGATTGAATGGTCCCGGATCTCCGGTCGAGAACGACGCGTGGCGTGAGTGGTGGGCCAACCCGGCCGCACGCCAGTTCTACTTCATAGGCAAGGACAACATTTTCTTTCACACGTCACTTTGGCCCGCCGAATTGATGGGTGTGGGCGAGCAGTTCGGCGAGATCTTCGCCGAAGATCCCATCCGCCTGACCCTGCCCTACGATGTCCCTGCGAATCAATTTATGAACCTGGAGGGCCAGAAGATCAGCGGCTCGCGCAAGTGGGCGGTCTGGGGCCGGGACTTCCTCACCCGCTATGACCCGGACGCCCTCCGCTACTATCTCACCATCAATATGCCGGAGAACAAGGACAGCGACTGGGACTGGAAGGAGTTCGTGGCGCGCAACAACAACGAGCTCGTCGCTACTTGGGGCAACCTCGCCAATCGCGTCCTGTCATTCTGCTACCGGACCTGGGAAGGCCGCGTCCCGACCATCGATGTGGCCGACTTGCGCCCCGCGGACCGGGACTTGCTAGCTTACATTGAGGGCTCTTTCGAGACCGTGGGCAATCACCTGGAAACCATCCACCTCCGCGCCGCTCTGCAGGAAGCCCTCCGCCTCGCGTCATTGATCAATCAATATTTGGATCAGACGGCTCCCTGGTCGACGCTCAAGCAGAACCGTGAGGAGGCAGCCCTATCTGTCTACACCGCTCTCAAGGCCATTGATTCCTTGAAGGTTCTCTTCGCGCCTTTCCTGCCCTTCACCTCAGAGCGCCTGAGTGAGATCTTTGGCTACCGTACCCCGCTGTTTGGTGAACAGTACACCGAGGAGATCGAAGATTCGCTCGGATCGCATCGTGTTCTCAGGTATCGACCACTTGTGTCCGAACCTGGCGTGGCGTCTGTGATCCAGTGGAAGCCCAGCACCCTGCTTCCCGGCACACGGCTTAATCAGCCCACCGTTCTATTCCGGAAATTGGATGAGTCCGTTGCGGACGTCGAGAGACAGAAGCTTCTTTCCGGGCGCCAGCGGGATGCTGGCGGGCAGCAGACCCCATAAGCTGCTGCCCGGCCGGATCTTACCGGCCTCTGAGGCAGTGCGTCGCGTCCGAGCATCGTCTGCACGATGCCCTCGATTGGCGCGCCCTGCGTTTTGCGCTGAGCCGTCTCAATGACAGGCGCCGAGTCCCCCCTGCAGGCTCGAGTCGTCAATCTGACTAGTTCCTCGATGCTCCTGGTATCGTTGATCCCCGCCCGCCCCACTTCCCCGGCCAGCCGGGCAGGAACGACACGATCAGCAATGCACCCAGGGCTGCATAGAAGGTCAGCCGGTAGGCGGCCTCGAACCCCTGCATGCTCTGATCACAAGTAACCTTCATCACAGACAGGATTTGGGCCTTGGCAGCCTCCGCTGTTGCAGCCGGCATGCTTGCCAGCTTGGCGACGGCGCCGGGAGGGAGGTTATCTTGTGCTGCCACCCCAGGTGTCTCGCACACGCCAAAGCGCGCAGTGGTGGTTTGGGCGTCCTGCATCTGCTGCGCAGCCGCCTGCGCGCCGGGTGATAGGAAACTGACCAGGATCGTCGCCAGCATCGCCACCGAAATGGCTTGGATCACAAAGCGCGTACTGTTGAATAATGAGGAACCGCGCGGCAGCTCGTCCACAGGAATGCTGCCCAGCGCGGTAACGTACGACGTCTGCAGGATCAGTCCGACGGCCAGGCCACGCAGTGCCAGCAGGAACACGATATAGGGGATCGCTGTCGTCGCTTGGAGCTCCGCCAGCTGCCAGGTATTGAAGCACAAGATCACAAACCCCGTGAACATGATCATGCGAGGACCGATCTTGTCATACAGCCGGCCGGCTACTGGCGTCGCCACTGCAGACGTGGCCGCGACGCCGAGTAGAATGATCCCTGCCCTCAAGGGCCGTTCGGCCGCGAAAACTCTGCAGGTAGATCGGCATCAGGAACTCGGCGCCGAACAGTGCAATAGTCGCAACGTATCCGACCAGGCTCGCGTTCAGGAAGACCGGATTCGAGAACAGGCGCAAATTGGTCATCGGATCCTTGGCCACTTTCAGCTCGATGAAGACGTGCAGCAGCAACAGCGCCAGCCCCACGCCCAGCACCAAGAGTGTGATCGTCCCTGTCCAGCCGTAAGTTTCAGCTTCCGAGGCTGCGTAGAGCACGGAGCCGAATCCGGCGATTGCTGTCACGATTCCCAGCGGATCAAGCCGCGGCCGTTTGCCTGTCTTGATGTCGACCAGGAAACGCCTGCCTAGGATCACGCCCACAAAGCCGATCGGCACATTCACGAAGAAGATCGCCCGCCAAATGTGGAGGTCGACCAGCCAGCCGCCCAGGATCGGACCCAGCGCTGGCGCAACCACCAGGGCGATTCCGAGTATCCCAAACGCGGTCCCCTGTTCTTTTGGCGGAAAGGCCCGATACAACTGCGCGGGGCCGAGCGGCTGTGCGATCCCTCCACCGAAACCCTGCAGCGCACGCGCCACGATCAGCAGCCCCAGCGTCGGCGCTAGGCCGCACAAGAGTGAGCCGAGCGCAAACACGGCAATCCCGATTAGGTACACCCGCTTGATCTCAAATCGGTCAGCCAGGAAGCCGGCGACGAGCGTCGTGATTCCGAGGGCCAGCACATAGATGCTGATCACCCATTGTGCATCCGACAGGCTGGCCCCCAATGCGGCCCGTAGCGTCGGAAAGGCAATGTTGACGATCGTGGCATCCAGGATGATCATGAAGATGCCGAGCATAACGGAGTGAACTGAACCCCTAGAACGAGACACGAAGAGAAAGCACCCTCTGTGTGAACTGAACCCCTAGAACGAGACACGAAAAGAAAGCGCCCCCTGTGAGAAAATGGAACAGGAGGTGCTTTTTTCTATGGCAGGTAAGAAAGGAATGCAGCATTATCCGCCGGAGCTGAAGCTGGAAGCGGTGCGGCTGTTTTATGAAGAGGGCCAAACGCACGCCCAGGTCACGGCGGCGCTCGGGATCCGGGATCCGCAACGAATCCAGAAATGGTTGAGGCAATATCGAGCCGAAGGCGCCAGCGCGTTTGCCAAGCCGAGAGGTCGACCTCGCAAAAGGGCCGGGGCGCAAGCCGAACTGGAGCGGCTGCGGATGGAAGTGGCCCTGCTAAAAAAATTCCATTCCGAATTGCGGGAAGTGCGGCTCGCGCAGCGCAATATCGGGTGCTTTATCACCATCGAAAAGAGTTCGAAATGAAGGCCATGTGTGCCTTCCTAGGTGTCTCGCGAGCAGCCTATTACGCTTGGCGCAAGAAGCTGGAACAGCCGGACACAGATGCGGTGCGTTTAGAACTCGTGCAGCGGGCTTACACGGCTTCGCACCAGATCTATGGCTACCGGCGGATTAGCCTGTGGTTGAAGCAACAACAGGGTCTGGTGATCAATCCCAAGACGGTTTTGCGCCTGATGCACAAGCTCAATATCCGTTCCAGGGCCCGCAAACGCAAAATGTACCGGAAACTCGAAGAGCTGGGCATCTATCACCGCTATCCCAACCTGCTCAACCGCGACTTTGCTGCCACTCGCCCCAACCAGAAGTGGGTCACGGATATTACCTTCGTCTCAACCCAACAGGGCTGGGCGTACCTGTCTACCATCAAAGACCTATTCGATGGCTTTATTGTGGCTCATCAATTTGGACCCGAGAACTCCATTGGATTGGTGACCCACACGCTCCAACAAGCCAGACAAAAAGAAAAGGTCACTGATGGGCTGATCCTCCACAGTGACCAAGGAACGCAATACACTTCGCAGGCGTATGCCGTCCTCACTCAACAGTACAACATCACTGCCTCCATGTCGCGCCGTGGCAACTGTTGGGACAATGCGCCTATGGAAAACTTCTTCAGCCATCTCAAAGAAGAGTATCTGCGCCATCTGCACAACCCCAGCTTTGAAGAGGCTCGCCAAGCGATTGAGGAATACGTTGACTTCTACAACTACGAACGCATACAATTGAAAACGAAACAGACACCCTTCCAGCAAAGGTGCCTGTTTCACTAGCCACTTGGGGTCTTTCTGATTGTGTCTTGTCTAGTGGGTGCAGTTCAGAGACAAGGATCTTCCATTTCTGCTCCAATCCTTGGTTGCGCTCCATGACGATGGATTCTTCGGTCATACAGACTTCTTCTCCCGGTTGGTCTGAAAGAAAACGCTCTGTATCTGATAGCAGGTGCCCCGGTTGTCTTACGGGGCGATCTCGGGGATTTTCTGATGGTACCAGCCCTCTTCCCAGGCCTGATATGCCCTGAAACAAAACGAAAGCCGCCGTCGTCTATACTCCGGAAGAAAGGAATCACCATGCGGCAGTTGCCTCGCTCGACCCTTGCTGTGCTCGCTCTCGTGCTCGGATTGTTGGGCTGCGCTCCGTCGTCTGCAGCCCGAATCGCACAGTCAAGCCTTCTCCGTGACGTCCACCCCAACCTTCCGCCGGGCGCCGTCACTCAACAGACCGCTTCCAACAATGCGTTCGCGCTAAATCTGTGTCGGTCACTCCGTTCGCAGATCGGCAATCTGGTCTTTTCACCTTTTAGCATATCACTCGCCCTTGCCATGCCGTACGCCGGCGCTCGCGGCGAGACCGAATCCCAAATGGCGCAAGCCGTGCATTTTGACCTGCCGCAAGCAGCTCTGCACGCTGCCTTCGATCAGCTCGATCTGATGCTGACGCAACAAGGGCGAGCCTCCGCAGGCGAGGGACAGCCCATGCGGCTCAATATTGCCAACTCTGCCTGGATAGAGCAGACCCTGTCATTGCTCCCCCAATACCTGCACCCTTGCTCGTGACTATGGCGCTGGCGTCCACCTCGCGGACTTCGTCAACCAGCCCGACATAGCGCGGGGCCAAATCGATGCGTGGGTCAGACAGCAGACCCAGGACAGGATCCAGAACCTCATCCCGGAAGGCGCGTTGGGTACGACCGCCCGCCTGGTGCTCGTCAACGCGATTTACTTCAAGGCGGATTGGCAAACTCAGTTCGATCCGAGCGATACGATGCCCGGCCAATTCACCTTGCTGGACCGCTCGCAAGTTCAGGCGCTGATGATGTCAAATTCCTGCCTGACGGTGCCCTACGTCGCCGGCAGCGGATATCAGGCAGTGGAACTCCCCTACCGGGGTGGCAGTGCAGTTATGGATGTGATTCTTCCGGACCAGGGTTCGTTTGAGAGCTTTGAAAGCCGCCTCGATGCCCCAATGCTGGATCAGATTCTCGCATCGATGCAGACCACAAGCGTGGCCTTGGCATTGCCATAATATCGGTTTGGCGCGGAGGTCGATCTGGGTAGTCAGTTGTCGGGCTTGGTCATGACGGATGCCCTCGATCCAAGTCTCGCCGATTTCTCAGGCATGACCGGAGTCCGCGACCTGTTCATTAGTAGGGTCTTGCATCAAGCGCTTATCGCGTTGGATGAGAAAGGGACGGAAGCTGCGGCCGCCACCTCGGTCATCATGGCTCCAACGTCGATTCTCCAAGACAGTGTGACCGTCCGCGTGGATCGGCCGTTCATCTTCGTCGTCCGCGACGTCGGCAGCGGGCAGATCCTCTTCCTTGGGCGCGTGATCGATCCCACGCAACCATGAGGTCGCGGCCCGTCTCAGACGTGGTAACCCTGCTGCACCTTTTCGATCGCGCTCAGCCACTTGGGCAGCACATCCAGCAAGTGACGCATGATCTCCCGTGTCCGCGACTGGAAGAGTTCGTAGTCACCGTAGACTTCCCCTCCTTCGCGGCCGACCAGATCGCTCACACCTCGCAGGATCAGAAGGCGTTGATGGTTCTTCTGCGCCACCCAGGCAATCGCGCCGGATTCCCAGTCTGCCGCAACAGCATCGTACTTCTGGATCAGCCCCGGAATATCCGCGGGCAGGATGTCACGATCTCCAGAAACCAGCAGGCCCCGCGAGACCGGCGAAGGCGTCAGGCGCGGCAGCCAGCCCAAGTCCAGCTTTGTCGTATAGTGTTCGATGGCTTCTTCGGGATCGGTCATCTGCTCGATGATGTCGTAGATGACCGTCCGCTCGACTAGAATGATGATGCCCTGCTCGATCCGCCCCTGGAATCCACCGCAGGTCCCCAGGTTGACGAGCAGCTCCGGCTGAAGGTGATCGATCGCGTATTGGGTGCTGGCCGCCGCAGCCACTCTACCCCAGCCCCCTCGCAGGAAGATCAGCGGCCTCCCCTCAAGGCTGGCCTCGAACGACTCTCCCAGGGTGGTGCTTTGGGCTTCGAGGCCATGCAAAAGCGACTTGACCGCTTGCCATTCGCCGTCGGCAGAGACCAGGACGACGACCCTCATGGCCCTCCTGCCCGCAGGTAGTCCATCAGGATCTCGAGGGCGGCATCCGCCGCCCGCCCCTTGATCTCAAGTCGATCCCCTTTGAAAAGCTTGAGGTCGGCTTGTTCGGTGTCCTGTGAACTGAGTCCAAGCCAGGTGGTACCCACGGGTTTGTTGGGCAGTCCCCCGCCTGGACCGGCGATTCCAGTGACCGAGATCGCCACGTCAGCGCCCAGGGCCTTCCTAGCGCCGCGCGCCATTTCCAGCACGGTTTCCCGGCTCACCGCCCCGTACGCTTTCAACGTGTCCCATGAGACATTCAGCAGTGCCACCTTCGCCTCGTAAGCATAGGCGACGATTCCCCCCAGGAAGTAGTCCGACGAGCCGGGCACATCCGTGATGCGGTCGGCAATCAGACCGCCGGTACAGGACTCGGCGGTCGCAAGTTTGAGGCCTCGGGCCCGCAGCAGCGTACCGATCTCAAACTCGAAGTCCTCGGCGTTGGGCTTCCATGTGCCACTATTCTACATGATAACCAGCCGTTGTTGCCTTGGGTTGACTGGCCGCGCACCGCCTGTGCAATTCTGCCTGCAGGCCTAGTGACATAGGGAACTCCCGCTCTCGCGGGAGTTCTGAGATCACGGATGCACCGTGGGCTCGAGCCCCGGGAAGTGCCGGTGGGGTCGCCTACGGCGTGAGACTCGAGTTGATTGAGCTGAAGATGTTTCCCAGCGCCGCGCCGGTCAGGGCGCCGATGATGGCCACCGCACAGCAGCAGATCAGGAAAACGGCCAGACCCGGGATGAATACTGACCCGATCGCGGGTCCCCAGCCGAACCCATTTACACCTTTGACCGCCATGACCTGCAGCACAATGATGTAGATGCCTGCCAATCCCAGGATGATTCGGAAGCAAATCCCAACAAAAGGTATGGCTGACAGCGCGATGAACAGGCTGGATACTAGCGAATAGGGCGCTCCGATTGCCGCGAACGCATACGCCAGCTGATCGTTGTTGCCCTTGCCACCGAACATCTTGGCGATCCACTGCGCCAGTGCCACCACGATGGCAAAGACGATGGTCCCGAGGACTGCAGCGATGGGGGTCCCGCACAAAAGCGTCAGAGCCACGCTGCCGGCGCCGCCCCGGAACTGTTCGGCGCCCACACCCGCTTGGGCCAGCTGGTTGCGGACAGTTGCTCCCTCTACCAGGAGAGAGATGAAGGACGCGATCAGGGAGCTGACGAAGACCCAGACATAGGCGGTCATCGCCTTGGCCTTTGGCGAGGCCGCGATCCCGGCATAGGTCTGCTCGTTGGGTTTGGTCAAAGCGTCGATCCAGGTCTGGAAAAATGAGGACGGGCCGGTTTGCATCATGGGTGCATTTGACATCTGGTCGGACACGGTAGCCTCCTTGTTGGACTGCCACTATTGTAACGGTGGGGCAGTACGATTTCAATAGCAAACACCCTTAGGCTCCAATGGTTGCGGGTACAATAATTCACAATGGAAATTCCTTTCAAGGTTCAGGGGATCCTCGCCACCCTCCCGGCGAAGCCCGGCTGCTACATCATGAAGAACACAGCCGGAACCATTGTCTACGTCGGCAAGGCCATCAGCCTGAAGAACCGCGTGCGCTCGTACTTCCATGCCGAGGATGGACACGACGCCAAGACGCGCCGGCTGGTTCAGGAGATCGCGGATATCGAGTGGATCGTGGTTGGCTCGGAACTCGAGGCGCTGATCCTCGAGATGAACCTCATCAAGAAGCACCGGCCGAAATACAACGTCCGCCTCAAGGATGACAAGCGCTATCCCTACATCAAGGTCCACTGGGCCGATCCGTTTCCCAAAGTCACGGTCACGCGCCAGATGCTCGAAGACGGTGCCCGCTACTTCGGGCCATACACCTCTGCCTGGGCGGTTTACCAGACCCTGGATGCGCTGCGGCGCATCTTTCCGTATCTCACCTGCGACCGCGTCATCACGGGCCAGGACAAACGCGCCTGCCTGTACTACGACATCAAGTTGTGCACCGCGCCTTGCATCGGGGCTATCGACCAGGCCGGCTACAGGCAGATGATCTCCGACCTCATGGAATTCCTTGGCGGGCGGAGCGACGATATTGTGGCTCGTCTCCAAGCCGCCATGCAGAAGGCATCCGAGGAGATGCGCTTCGAAAAAGCCGCCGCACTGCGCGACCAGCTCAAGGCGGTGAAGGCCATCATCGAGCGGCAGAAAGTCGTCTTTCCATCGGACTACCTCGACTTCGACGTGGTCGCCATGGCCCGTTCTGACGGCGAGGCTTGTGTTCAGATCTTCTTCATCCGCGCCGGCAAGCTCATTGGACGGGAGTACTTCATCCTGGAGGGCACGGAAGACGCGGCCGATTCTGAGATCATTTCCCAGTTCGTCAAACAGTTCTACACCGAGGCGGCGACGGTCCCTCAGCAGGTCATGCTTCCCCAGGAGATCGAAGAGGCTCGCATTATCAGCCAGTGGCTCCGCTCGCGGCGCGCCGGCAACAAAGTTGAGTTCCTCGTCCCCAAAGAAGGACAACCCCAACAGCTGGTCCAGATGGCCGCCGAGAATGCCTCCGAGACACTGGCGGCGTTGCGTGCCCAGTGGCAGGCTGACACGCACAAGCAGGAGCAGGCCCTGGCCGAATTGCAGTCGGCCCTCCAGCTCGCCTCCCCGCCCAATCGGATAGAGTGTTACGATGTATCCAACACCCAGGGCGCCGCGATCGTCGGCTCCATGGTGGTCTTCGAACAGGGCGTGCCCAGCAAGCGGCTGTACCGCAAGTTCAATATCGAGAGTGTGGTCGGCGCTCCGGACGATTTCGCCTCGATGGAGGAAATGCTTACCCGCCGCTTCCGGAGGTGGCAGGCGGCCCGCCAGGCCGCCGACCAACCCGGCTACAAACCCGATGAGTCGTTCGCCTTCCTTCCTGATCTGGTTCTGGTAGACGGCGGCAAGGGCCAGCTTGGCCGTGCGGTGCAGGTCTTGGAGCGGTTCGAACTTTTCGGCAAAGTGCCGGTTGTCGGCCTGGCAAAGCAGCGCGAAGAGATCTTCTTCCCGAACAAATCCGAATCGCTGATGCTGCCCCGTTATTCACCCGCCCTCTATCTCGTGCAGCGCATTCGTGACGAAGCCCACCGCTTCGGCATCACGGCCCATCGCAAGAAGCGCACAAAGCTGGGATTGGCCTCTCAACTGGACGCCGTACAGGGAATTGGCCCCGCCCGCCGGCGGGCTCTGCTGAAGCACTTTGGGTCCATCGATGCAATCCGGGCGGCATCCATCGAGCAGTTGAAAGCGGTCGTACCTGAGAAGGCCGCCGAGTCGATCAAATCCCAACTGGAATAATGGCAGCCTAGGCAGACCGACGATGCCCACCGTATGGGTCGTGGATGATGATCAAGAGATGGCTCACGCCATTCAGTTGATGCTGAAGCTGATCCGCTTCGAGCCTCAGGGATTCTTGTCTGCTCAAGCGGCCGCCGAGGCGCTCCTCTCCGGTAAATCGCCGGACCTGGTACTGCTTGACATCAGCATGCCCGAGGTGAGCGGCCTGGACTTGCTGGAGTTTATCCGCAGGCGCCAGGAATGGAGCCACGTGCCGGTTGTCATGCTTTCCACCGAAGCCGCCGATGTGACAGTTGATCGTGCCCTCGCCCTCGGCGCGGACGGCTACATCACAAAACCGGTCACCCTTGAGGAGCTGGAATCCGCGCTCAATCAGGCTATAGAAAAACACGGGAAAGGTCAATCCTGACATGTCCAAAGCCAGGCCTCGCTCGAAAAAAACTCCCCGACCGAGCACCGCCCAGATCATATTCCTGGTGCTGACGATTATTATCGTGCTCTCGTTCGTCCTCTCCCTCGTCATCAAGGTCTAGTCTCAGCCAGTAGGCAGGCTCAGCAGAGCCGGATGACGTGGCTGGTATAATACCGCTCGCTTGTCGGCAAAACCGACCGCGCCGGAAGACCGCCGCCGGCTTTCCTCGTTGATTTGACCTTGGAAGCCCAGGGCATTGATGATCGATAGGCTTACCGCCATTGAAGACCGTTACGAAGATCTCGGCCGCCAGCTGATGCAGGTGGGTGCCGATTATCAGCCGCGCTGCCGGCATCAATAAGGAACGTTCTGATCTTGAGCCCGTCGTTATGAAGGCGCGTGAATACGCCCAGGCCCTCAAGAGCCTGCAGGAAGCCCGCCAGATCCTCGCCTCTGAGAGTGATCCCGACCTCCGCTCCCTCGCCGAAACGGACGTACAGGAGCTCACCCCCCGCATCGAGGCGCTTGAGAAGGAGATCAAGAGACTGCTGGTTCCGCGCGACCCTCGCGATGAAAAGAACGTCATTGTCGAGATCCGGGCCGGCACCGGTGGGGACGAGGCCGCCCTCTTCGCTTCCGACCTCTTTCGCATGTACACCCGCTTCGCCGAGAAGCAGGGCTGGAAATCCGAGATCCTCTCCGAGAACGCCATTGGCATAGGCGGATACAAGGAAGTGATCTTTGAGTTGAAGGGCCACGGTGCCTATTCCAGGCTCAAGTACGAATTCAGGCGTGCATCGCGTTCAACGTGTGCCGACCACGGAGGCCTCCGGCCGCATCCATACTTCGACCGCAACCGTGGCGGTCCTGGCCGAAGTGGAAGATGTGGATATCCAGATACCGGAAGGCGATATCCGTGTGGACGTCTATCGTTCGTCGGGCGCCGGCGGGCAGAATGTGCAGAAGAATTCCACCGCCGTCCGCATCACCCACTTGCCCACTGGCATTGTCGTTGCCTGCCAGGACGAACGCTCGCAGCTGCAGAACCGCCTGCGCGCCATGTCCATTCTCCGGGCCCGCCTCTACGAGATCGCAGCAGATAAGCGCCGTGCCGAACTGGAAGACACCCGCCGTTCACAGATCGGGACCGGCGAGCGCTCCGAGAAGATCCGCACCTACAATTTCCCCCAGAACCGTGTCACTGATCATCGCACCGGGCAGTCCGTCTACAGTCTTCCGGTTGTGATGGATGGTGGTATCGATGACTTCATCGAAGAGCTTGCCAACCGCGACGAGGCCGACCGGCTCGTTGCGGCTGGAACCCCCGAGCACGACGACTAGCATGACTGCCGCGCTCCAGCAAGTCCTCGATTCCACGGTCGCGCGCCTTTCCACCTTCAGCGACAGCCCACAGCTTGATGCCCAGGTCCTGTTGGCCCACGTGCTGGACAAGCCGCGCACGTGGGTCATGGGTCATTCCGACGCCGCGCCGGATCCGGAAGGGCTTGCCATCCTCGAACCGTTGATCCGCCGCCTCGAGCAGGGCGAACCACTACCGTACGTCCTGGGACACCAGGAGTTCTTCGGTCTGGACTTCGACATCACTCCCGATGTCCTGATCCCGCGCCCGGAGACCGAACTGTTGGTCGAGCGCGCCGTCGCCTGGTTGCGGGCCGCCTCCGAGCGCCGCACCGTCGCGGATATCGGCACAGGTTCCGGCTGCATCGCGGTTTGCCTTGCGGCAAACGTCCCTGGCGTCCGTGTCCTGGGCACGGATATTTCAAGCGCTGCCCTCAAAGTTGCCCTCCGCAACGCGCGTAAGCTGCAGGTAGCCGGACAGATCGATCTGGTTCAATGTGACATCCTGCCGCAGCACATCCCGGGCCTCTCCACTGATCATCACTTCGATTTGGTTTGCGCCAATCTGCCCTATATTCCCACCGGCACCCTGCGCGGCTTGCCTGTCTACGGGTGGGAGCCTACCCTCGCCCTGGATGGCGGGACTGACGGCCTTGATCCGTTTCGCAAGCTCTTTGACCTCGTAGCCGATTGGATGGCCCCCGGCGGCCGGATCCTCCTGGAGATCGAGGCGACGCGCGGGTCTGCGGTCCTCTCGCTGGCCTATGACGCCTTTGTTGCGGCCTCCATTCACTTGCATCAGGACCTGGCTGGTCGCGATCGTCTGCTTGAGATTCAATTTCCTCACTCTTGAGATGGAGACCAGGTTACTTCAAGCTGATGCCGCCGGCGTCTTCGATCAGGCACTGGGAGTTCTGCAGGCGGGCGGCTTGGTTGCGTTTCCCACTGATACGGTCTACGGTTTGGGCGCATTGGCATTCGACGGCGAAGCCATTCGAAGCATCTACGCCGCCAAGGGACGTGACCTGGAAAAAGCGATCCCGATCTTGCTGGACGATGCGGTCGGTCTGGAGCTCATTGCTGACGAGGTCCCACCTATGGCGCGCCGTCTCGCGGACAAATTCTGGCCCGGGCCTGTCACTATGATCGTGAAGAAGAATCACCGGTTGCCAGAGGCCGTGTCCACGACTGCGACTGTTGGCGCCCGCGTTCCCAATCATCCTGTGGCCCGTCGATTGCTGCAGGCAGCAGGTCCTATGGCTGTGACCTCGGCCAACGCGTCTGGCCAGCCCAGTCCCTCTTCGGCCCAGGAAGTTCTGGCCCAGTTAGATGGCAGGCTCTCCCTTATTCTGGACGGCGGTCGAACGCCGGGTGGCGTCCCGTCCACGGTTGTCGACTGCACGGGAGCTGAGCCGATCATTCTGCGGGCAGGTCCCGTTTCACTCGAAGATATCCGCAGAGCGCTCAAGTGAAACTTGGAGCGATCCGGCCTGCGCGTTCCCGTGCCTTCGGATGAAACTCTAAGCCTAATCTTATTTGTGCTTCAGCCTGGCTTTAGCCCCCTGAATATAATGTAGGTTGCATTCTCCTCTACAAACCGCGAACGGGTTGGGCCAATCCGAGCGCGGTTTGCGCGTTAATCGACTATTACTGTCGCCGGGCCGATCTACGACAGGGGCCAGGTTGGCTCGACGTCGATGTCAAGCCCCGAGGTGTGACCAAGTGCGAAACGGTAGTAGCCCGCCGCCGCGATCATCGCCGCATTGTCCGTACACAACCACACCGGCGGTATGTGAACTCTGAATTCGCTCTGATTCTGAAAGCGTTGGCGCAGGGCCCGGTTGGCTGAGACGCCCCCAGCCACCACGATCGCTTTGGCCCCAAGCTCGCGGGCCGCGTCCATGGTCTTCCGGAAAAGGACTTCCACGACGGCCGCCTGGAACGATGCTGCCATATCCTGGACGGGAAGTGTTCTCGCCTTGCCCTGCAAGTCTTTGACCTCCCGCAACACAGCGGTCTTCAGTCCGCTGAACGAGAAATCCCACGTCCCGTCCAGCCATGCCCTTGGAAAACTGAACCGATCGGGATTGCCATCTTCAGCCGATGCCTGTATCGCCGGTCCACCCGGGTAGCCGAGGCTGAGCAAACGGGCTACCTTGTCGAAGGCCTCTCCGGCTGCGTCGTCCAGCGTGGCGCCCAAGCGGCTGTACTCAAGATGGTTCGTCATCAGGTCGAGTTCGGTGTGGCCTCCCGAAACAAGCAGCACCATCAGGGGAAACTCCGGCTCCTCGGGAAGTTTGTCACCGGCAGTGTAGACCCACGGTGAGTACAGATGACCTTCGAGATGATTCACTCCGACCAAGGGCAGCCCGAGCGCGAGGGCCAATCCTTTCGCCGCATTCACTCCCACGACGAGGGAGCCGGCGAGCCCCGGTCCTCGCGTGACCGCGATCGCGTCCAGCTCCTGCAAGGTCAAGTGTGCCTTGCCGAGAGCTTCTTCGATGACAGGCACGATCGCCAGGACATGCTGCCGCGACGCAACCTCCGGGTACACTCCCCCGTAGCGCGCGTGCACCTCCATCTGGGAGGCCACGGCCGAGCCCAGCAGGATGCGGCCATTTTCGAGTATGGCGCAGGCGGTTTCATCGCACGATGTCTCTATCGCCAGGATCCGCGCAGGTCGGAGATCTGTCATTTCTTCTTCGACGGCCTTCGGGAGGAAGACTTGCGCGTACTGCCCTTCTTCCACTTCTTCATTGGCAGCACGAAGTCATATGGGTAATCCGCCAGTTTCTCGAGCCGTCCGTCCGGACGCACCCAATACGAATCCTCGATCCTCACCCCCATGCCCTTCTCTGGGTAGTACAGGCCGGGCTCGATCGTGACCACCACGCCAGCCTTGAGGATGTTGTCCTCCGATTCCTGGTGCCCGCTTCGGGGTCGCTCGTGGATGTTGAGGCCCAACCCGTGTCCAAGTGAATGGACGTAGCCGTTCTGGAGCACACCCTGGTTGTGCATCGGCGTATTGTGTCCATTCCGGTTGAACTCGTCGCAGGCAAGCTTCTGGTACTCCTTGAAACTCACATTGAGGTCCAGGTTATCGATAACCTTCTCGTACACGGCACTGACCTCGTCATAGAGCTCCTGCGCCTCGCGGGTTGCGTATCCCAGCGACCAGGTTCGCGTGAAATCATAGAAGTATCCGCCACCCGCCTCGGCCGGAAAGATGTCGAATACGATTGTCTTGCCCAGTTGCAGTTGATCGTCAGGGGACCCGACCGAGTGCGGCAGACCGGCATCCTTGCCGATCGCAAAGATCGTGCCTTCGGCCTCCACGGCGCCCCTCTCAGCCAACCATAACGAGATCTTGCTCTTTACATCTGCGATGGTCAGCGGGGTTCCATCGGCCCTCAGCAGAACCTCATCTCCCCTCACCTCGCAGCGCGTCAAGTACTTCGCCACTAGTCCGACGACCTCAGTGGTGATGCGCCCCATCTGGCGGATGCGCTTCACCTCGGCTTCTTCCTTCGTCTCCATGGCGCGCAGGAAGATCGAATCTCCCTGGGGTTCGCCAACCACTTCGAGTTCGGGAAACGCGTTTCGAATTGAGGCAATCAGCGTGATGAGATTGCCCGCGTCCACCATGCCATAGATCCCCAACCGCCCCCTCACGATTCCCTGCTCCTCCAGAATGGGCCGGGGATCCTTGATCAGCGCCTCCACCGCGCCAGTTTTGAGTGGTATCACACTGAGGCCGCTCTTGGCGGCCTCCGCCCTTTCCATCGCGTTGCAGTAGAGGACCGATTCTTTGCCGGGTTTCTGGAACAGGGCCCCATTGCTCACATGACCACCCCCCGTCAGGTAGTACATGGGCGGATTCTGCTCGGCATTGCCCAGCACGGCGATCGCATCGAGTCCGGCAGCGTCCATTAAGCGTCCCAGGTCCGACTTCATCTGCTCTCCGAAAATGCCGCACGTAGATTGTGAACCAGAACCAAATCCTGCTCAACTGGGACTGTCCGTGGATCTAGCAGCACGCGGCCCTTCTCAGCTCTCGCGATGATTGGCGGGTCCTGGTCTCGCAACTTCTTGAGGAACCGATCGGGGCTGTCCACTCGAATCGACAAGACCTGGGTCGGTATCGTTTCGCCGGGAAGGCTGCCGCCTCCCAGTGCGCTCTGACTCGCCTGCACCTCGCCTAACCCCAGGCTCTCGGCCCACTCGGCGGCCCGCCCCCGGATAGCCTCGATTGGCATGGAGATCATCTGCCAGACGGGGATCTGGCGCTCGGCCTCGTTCCGCAAATAGTGGTGCAGCGTCGCAGCCGTGCCGGCCAGGCAGGTCTTGTCCGCCCGCACGGCTCTCGCCATCGGATGCTTCCTCAGCTTCTTTATGACTTCAGTCTTGCCAATGATAATTCCTGCTTGCGGTCCCCCCAAGAGCTTGTCACCTGAGAAGCAGACCACGTCGCAGCCGGCCGCCTGCAACTCCTGCACGGTCGGCTCATGCGCCATGCCATATTTCGAGGTGTCGAGCAGCGCGCCGGAACCCAGGTCGTCCACCACGACCACGCCGGATCCATGGGCGGCACGCACGATATCGGCCAATTCAGGCTCTTCTGTGAATCCGATCATTTTGAAATTGGAGCGATGCGCGCGCATGACCAGTGCCGCTTTCGACAACTCCGCCTCGTAGTCCGCCAGGCGTACCTTGTTGGTGGTCCCCACCTCAACCAGGCGCGCCCGGATTGCTTCATCACCTCCGGCATGCGGAAACCGCCGCCGATCTCCACCAGCTGGGACCGCGCAATGACCACCCGTTTCCGTGCCGCCAGGGCGCAGAGCACCAGCAGGACTGCCGAGGCATTGTTGTTTACAACCAGCGCCGCCTCAGCCCCGGTCAGAGCCAGAAGTGCCGTTTCCGAATGGATCCAGCGTTCACCGCGCTTTCCCGTCTCCAGGTCGAACTCGAGGTTTGAATACCCTCGCGCCGCTGCATCCATCGCCACCAGGGTCGCCTTTGAGAGCGGCGCCCGCCCGAGATTCGTGTGCAGGATCACTCCGGTCGCGTTGATCACCGGCTTCAGGCTTGCCGTCGTCCACGCACTTAGATGCGCCTCCGCCTGGGAGATGATCACTTTGAGCTCCGGGCTCATCGCCGCCGGCTCCGCCTTGAGGTCACCCCTTGCCTCATCCAGCGCCTGCCGTATGGCATCCAGGGTCAGCGGCCGACCATATCGTTCCGTTAGTTCAAGTCCGCCCTCGCTCTGCAATATCCTCTCGACCGAAGGTAGACTACTCAGTCGATTCATCGCCGTCCAACAGGTACTCGTCGTTCTCCGTCGAGGATTCGTCCTCTGCTTCGGGAGGACGCCAGCGAGCCCGTTCACGCAACCGGATCAGATACTCAATTCCCACGAGGCCCCCCGCCAGTCCCATCCACACCCACAATGTGATGAGATGCCCGAGTTGCAGCCAGGCCAGCACCGAGCCGTAAACTCCTATCCAGATCGCCTGACGCACGATCGCATTCGGTTCGGCTGGTGGAATTCGATGGGAAGCGCAGGTTCAGAAAGTACGTCAGGGGTAGCGCGGTCCCGGAGAGACCAATGAACCAGAGGGCGAAAAATCCCCAGCGCGCCCACACGAGCGGCGGGAGATTGAAGACGAAGATGATGAGCGCAAGTCCTCCCCACCCAAGCAGCATCAGGAATAGCGCGGAGGCGATGTACTGACCGACCGAAGGACTGCGCTCCATCGAATGAATTATACTCGGTCGAATGATGCGGCTTCACGCTGCGACTGCATCGGGCTGATCGGTTTGCCCTCGCGTCCATAAATCGTCACGAAGGTGAGCTATGGAAGTCTCGCAAGTCATCCGCACGAAGCGCGCCGTGCGCCAATTCGCCGACAAGCCCTTGCCCGACGATGCTGTCCTTGCCATTCTCAATGCCGGGCGCCGTGCCCAGTCCTCTAAGAACGAACAGATCTGGCAGTTCATCGCAATCAGGGACAAGACGATACTGAAGGCCCTTTCCGAATGCGGGAAATGGGCGGGCCATCTCGCCGGCGCTGCCTTGGGCGTCGCCATCTTGGTGCCCGATCCTTCCGGCAAGTTCCAGACCATGTTCGATGCCGGTCAGGCCGCCGCGTACATGCAGCTTGCCGCGTGGGAGCTTGGTGTCGGATCCTGTCTTGCATCGATCTATGACATCGACAAGGCCCGGCAATTGCTGGGATTCCCATCTGAGCTTGACCTCCACATCGCTCTTTCATTCGGATATCCTGCCGACCAGAAAGTGCTTACGAGTGCGCCCAAGCCAGGCGGAAGAAAACCCTTTGCGGACCTGGTTCACTGGGAGAAGTGGTAGGGCTCAACTCCGAAACGGCTGGCTCCCTCACGGAACCACCCCCGCGGGATAGATCAGCACACGGAACATCATTCCATGGATTCACAACTCACACCGTTCTTCAAGCCGCGGGGCGTCGTTGTCGTCGGCGCCTCGACCTCTCCCGAAAAGCTCGGCTATGGCGTAGCTCGAAATCTCACGGCCAGCGGCTACACCGGTGCGATTCACTTGGTGAGCCAGAAGACCGGTGAACTCTTCGGCCGCGTCCTCTACGCCGACCTGCAGAATGTTCCGGACCCCGTTGATCTGGCAATCCTCATTGTTCCTGCGGCCGCGATGCCCGACGCCGTGCGCATCTGTGGACGGCGGGGGATTCGCGCTGCAATCCTCGTGTCCGCCGGCTTTCGCGAAACGGGTGCCGAAGGCGCCAGCCTTGAGCGGACCTGCGTAGAGATCGCCCACGCTCACGGCATCCGCCTGCTTGGCCCGAACTGCATCGGGCTGATCGATACCCATTTGCCTCTCGACACGACCTTCCTTCAGCCGCCCATGCCAGCCGCCGGCGGGATCGGGTTCATCTCGCACTCCGGAGCATTCTGCGCGGCGATCATCGATTGGTCTCGCCAGCAAAGCTTCGGGTTCTCACAGATAGTCAGCTTGGGCAATCAGGCCGACGTGACTGAGACCGAGATGCTCCAGGCCGTCGCCGAAGACGGCCACACGCGTGTGATCGCCCTGTACATGGAGGGTGTCTCCGAAGGACCGGCCTTCGTGCAGGCAGCGCGCCAAGTGGTGAACCGAAAGCCCATCGTGGCACTGAAGGTGGGCCGATTTGACGCTGCTCAGAAAGCTGCGGCCTCCCACACGGGTGCCCTCGCCGGGTCCGATTCGGCTTTTGATGCCGCTTTCAAGAAGGCCGGCATCTTCCGGGCTGAATCCGCCGAGCAGATGTTCGATTGGGCCCACGCCCTCGAGGTCTGTCCCTTGCCCTCCGGCCGCCGAGCCGCGGTTCTCACAGACGCTGGCGGGCCGGGCGTGATCGCAACGGACGCCCTGGAAAAGAACGCACTGCGTCTGGCTGAGCTCTTGCCCGCCACGCGAAAAGCACTTGCCGCTCAGCTGCCGCCGGCTGCCAACGTCCACGATCCTGTCGACATGCTCGCCTCTGCGTCGCCGGATCAGTACGCGGCCTGCCTTAGTCTCCTGCTTGAAGATCCAGGCGTTGACTTCAGTGTTGCTGATCCTCCCTCCTCCTCCCATGTACAGCGCCGAGTTTGTCGCCGACGCGATCATCCCCGTTATCCAATCCTCCCCGAAGCCGACGGTGATAGCGTTGATGGGATCGCGAGGCACAGCTGTCGCATCTCAGCACTTCTCCCGGGCTGAGATCGCCACGTACCCATTTCCCGAACGCGCTGCCGAGGCCTTGAGTATCCTGGCGCGGCGCGCGGAATTCATCCTGACATTGCCCTCGGTCGCCACGCAGCCCGGTAGGCCCTTCCCAAAACCCGACACGGCACTGGACGCCCCTCCGGAATCGCTGCTCGCCGCCTACGGCATCACGACGTTGCTCCCCAAGCTGGCGCACACCCCCGATGAGGCCGCCACTCTCGCCGCGGACCTAGGGTTCCCCGTCGCGATGAAGATATCCTCTCCGGATATCTCTCACAAGTCTGATGTCGGCGGCGTAATCCTCAACATCAAGACCGCTGCTGACGCTCGTTCTGGCTATACGCAAGTGACGCGCGCCGCAGTCGCCGCCTCTCCCGGCGCCCGCATTTCCGGCGTCACGGTTCAAAAGCAAGCCCCGCCCGGTCAGGAGGTCATTGTTGGCGTCTTCCGTGACCGGACCTTTGGGCCGTTGGTCATGTTCGGTTCCGGTGGTGTCGAAACAGAAGGCCTCAAGGATGTCGCGTTCGCCCTCGCGCCACTCGCTACGCCCGAGGCGGAACACTTGCTGCAGCAAACTTGGGCTGGACGCCGCCTGGACGGATTCCGCAACCTGCCGCCTGCCGACAAGTCCGCCGTGGTGAGCGCGCTCGTTTGCTTGTCCTGGCTGGTATGGGATCACCCCGAATTGGCAGAAATCGAGATCAATCCTCTGCGAGTGTTGACCCGGGGCGCCGTGGCGGTCGACGTCCGCGCCCGGCATTAGCGCTTCTCGCCCGCGCCCAGTTGTGGTTCAATTGTCCCATGCTCTCCCGGCGTGATTTCCTGAAGCTTGGCGGCGCTGCACTCCTGACTGCCACCTTCCCGCATCTTGATCTGGCTGGATCCAACTCATCGTCCCCGCCCATCATCTACCACGGCAGCACCTTCTATCGCCGCCTCGCCATCACCTACGACGATTGTCAGCTTCTTACGCGTCTGCTCATGCTGCAGCAGTCATTGACGGATAATCCGGGCACGCGTGTAACCCTGTTTCCGGTTGGACAGGCACTCCTCAGCAACGAACAGAAAGAACCCGGCATCTGGAAGTGGTTCTACTCTCACGGACATGAGTTCGGCTACCACTCTTGGGATCACACGAATCCGTTTGTGCTTTCGAGCGCCCAGGTGCTTCACGACTACGATCGCTGGGAGAACGCCTTGTATCGGGTCCTCGGAGACCAGCCGCAGGTCAGGTTCGCCCGGCCTCCGTTCGGGAACCTCAGCGCTTCATTCCTTAACATGTGTGTCCAGCGGGGAAAGGTTGCCACGATGTGGTCCACCGGCTTTGGGGGCGCGGTTGATGTCGGCGTCAATGCTGCAAAGCACGCCCAAAACGGCGACATTGCATTGATGCACACCCGCAATCAGCCGGCCATTCCGACCATCGGGCAGGAGGAGAGCTGGGACATGACCATCACTGCCCAGATCCTCCCGTATTTCACCGGCGTCGACATGCAATGCGTTGGGCTGTCGCAGCTCTATGACGATCTCGTCCGCGAGCAGAACAATTCTTCGGGTTGCACCACCGGCGACGGCGACCGTCTGACTCGCTCCTGCCTGGACTAGCGAGTCCTGGCGATCCCTTCGGTCCACACGAATTCAGGACAAGCCATCTGCCTGCCGCGCAGACCCCCTCACATTGCGACTACTGCAGTGCGTCGGCGATCTGACCCGCGTATCTGTCGGCAAACAGGGCGGGCTGGCCTCCGGTGTGCCAGAAGACCACCGTTTCTCCCTTCTTCAACTCACCTTGTCGTATCAGGTCAATCAAGCCGGCGGCGGCCCGGCCCGTATAAACGGGATCGAGCAGCAGTCCCTCCGTCGACGCGAATAGACGCATGGCTTCCAGTTCCGCCTTGGTCAAGACCCCGTAACCTGCCGCACAGTACGCCGCGTTCGCCAGCACGTCGTCAGGTCTGAATTGGATCCTCTTCCCTAGGCGCTCGCTGCTGTCCGACGCCAGTGTTGAAACATGTTCTTTGAGCCACGCCTCGGATTCATCGATGCTAATGCCGAGCACCCTCCCCGCATATTCGAAAATCCGCTGCCCCAGAATCAGGCCCGCATGCGTGCCCCCGGACGAAGTGCCGAAGACGATCCAATCGGGCCGGACTCCCTGGCCAAGCAGCTCCTGCATCGCGAACGCGTACCCAAGCGCCCCCGTCGGGCTTGAGCCGCCATAGGGCACCAGGTACGGCTTTCTTCCCTGTGCTTGGATTCCATCGAAGGTCTGTTTGAGAACGCGGTCTCTGTCGGCACGGTCCGCCACAAACACGACTCTCGCCCCGAACATCTCATCAAGCATCAGGTTGGCCGATGCGGACTGGGGCTTCGGGCCGGTCAGGACAAGGACGCACTGGAAGCCGAATTTGGCGGCCGCGGCTGCCGTCTGTCGGCAGTGATTTGATTGGATGGCGCCCGCACTGACCAGAGTGTCAGCTGCCTGCGCCTGCGCTTCGGCCACCAGGAACTCCAGCTTGCGCGTCTTGTTTCCCCCGAAGGCCAGTCCCGTCTGATCGTCTCTCTTGACGAGGATCTGGGGTCCGTTCAGTTTCGCCGAGAGCCGCGGCAGCTCCTCGACCGGCGTCGGTAGGTGTGCAAAATGAACCCTGGGTATCACTGATCCTCCTCTACCTTCGCATTGTCTTGTACCGCTCTCGCGGGCCCGCCTTCGTGCACCGGCCGTTGCCTCCGAGCTTACGCCGCAGCCAGGTCCCGCTGCGTCTTCTCCCGGCCGCGCCTCTCGCATCAGTTCCAGGACTCTTGGGATGACGCCGGTGTACGTCCGGTACCAGAATCCGCTCGCCGGGTAGTCCCAAGCCCCCAGAGTTCTCACTACTTCGCCTCCGAGGCCTTGTTTGAATTCGGAACACTCCCCACATCGGGTCATGGACCTTGAACGCGTCCGGGGCGCCCCACAGGTCATATACCTGGCATCCCCGCCCTTTGGCGCGTCGGATCGCCTCCCATTGCAGCAGGTGATTCGGCATCTTCTCCCGGTGCACCTGCCGTGACATCCCATAAAGATAATACGCCCGCCGCGAAAAGTGGAAAAGGAAGAGCGCTGCTACCGGCTCCCCCTTTACTTCGGCAATGAGCGCGGTCGCCGAAGGCTCTTTGCCGCCCCTCTCGTTCTCCATGAATGTGCTCCAGACCTTGCGGTAGTAGCCTTCCTCGCGGATCACAAACCCGTCCCGGGCCGATGTCTCCGCGTACATTTTGTACAGAAGCGGCAGGTCCTCCGCTCTCCCGGCCCGCACTGCGACTCCCTTCTTCGCTGCCAGCCGGATGTTGTAGCGCATCTTCTGTCCCATGCGCCTCAGCAGTTCCGCTTCAGGCTGCGTCAGGTCGAGAAGGACGGTGTTGCGGAACTGGATCTGATCGGAGGCGAATACCCAGCCCCGGCGTCGCAGCTCGGCCTCGATCTTCGTCCCCGCCTCAACCTCGCTCGCCCCACTCTCCCCAGGCACTCCGGTTCCCACTACGATATCCGGATCGAGCTTGAGAAAGATGGCTTGTTCTCGTTTGGCCAATCGCTGCAGGTCCCCCAGGACCCGATCTCGCAGGCCCGCATCGGCCCAATCCAGCAGCGGTCCCTTGGGGACATATAGGATCGAGAGCCACGCCGCGAAGGCTCGCCGGATGATCTGCTTCTTTAGGACCATCGCCGCAGCCACCACGGTCTTGCCCGTGTGGGACGGATCATTCCACGTTAAAGGCATCGGCTGCCATCCATACGCGGCCTTGACCTGCGCCCATTCCCAAGTCTGTAGTATGTGCGGATTCGGCAGGCGCGCGATGAGGGCGTTCCACTCCGAAAGGCTGCCCTCAAAGGACTGCATCGTGAGCTGAATCACGCGATGCACTGCCCGGTCGCCCGCCGGCGATACAGACTGTATAAGAGTGGCTGAAAGACCCGGTCTTGGGCTTGTGCCGCACGCCTTACTACTCCTCCGAACCCCCGCTTGAAGCGATAGACGCCCCACAGACCATCGTGCCGGGTTTGAAACCCTGCCTCTAGGGCGGCCTCATCTTCGTCGGGGACGCCCCATAGATCGTATTCCTCGCAGCCGTTCTGCTTGGCCCAGCGCATGGCCTCCCATTGAAGTAAGTAATTCGGCATGAGCTCGCGGGCTTCATCAGTGGAAGCGCCATACAGGTACCAAGCCCGACGCCCGCGCCGGAAGGCCATTAAACCGGCCAATGGCTCATCCGCGTGCATGGCCGCCAGGAGCTCAACCGTGCCGGAAGCCCTGAAGAGCTCGTAGGCGCGCTCCATGTAGTCGACCGAATGGATCCCAAAGCCGTCGCGTTGACCTGTAGCCTGCATCATCCCATGAAAGGCCGCAATGTCACCCCACGGCTGGATGGTGACCCCTTTCCTGGCTGCCAGCCCTATATTGTAGCGGCACTTGGGTTTCATCCGTCCAAGTATTTCCTGTTCTCCCCCCCGTAGATCCACAATGATAGTTCGCCGCGGCTGGATGCTGTGCGGTGATGCCGTCGATCCCGTGCTCGCGAGCACTCCAAGGATTTCCTCGTTGTCATCCCATGCGTCCGGCTCGATCTTAAGGAAGACGGCGTGCCTGCGCCGGCAAATAGATGCTATCTCATCCCAATGCTGTCGGGCGGCGCGGTCATTTGCCCGACCGACCGGACCCTTCGGCACGTATCCAAAGCACAGCCCCAGAGGCAGATTCCTAAAGAGCACTTGCGCGCCGATCCCATCGCCGGTCAACCTCACTGCGTCCCAGCCGAACGACGACTTCAACTCCCCCCATTCACCGGTCTGCAGTAGATGTGCCTCCGGAACGTCGTTGACGAACTCGCGCCACTGGCTCAGCGGGACTTCGCTCATTACACGATGGATGTGATGTCAGGCACGGGCATTTCGCTGATTGCCGCGCCGGGAATGATCTGATCCAGCAGCGCAATGATCTGGCTCGCATGGCCCCCGCTCGTCAGTCCCTCCAGGCGGGCCAGCGCGGCACTCAAGTCAGAACTTGTCATCGTGTCCTCGTGTTCTGAGCGGACGATGTCGGGGTGGGAGGTCTTCTCATACTGCTTATCTGCTTCCCAGAGTTCCTCACTCAGCTTCTCACCCGGACGCACTCCGGTGAACTCGATCTCGATGTCCCGTCCCGGCTCAAGCCCTGAAAGCCGAATCAGGTCTTCTGCGAGATCCAGAATGCGTACCTGCTTGCCCATGTCCAAAAGAAAAGCCTCGCCGCCGCGCCCCATTGCTGCTGCCTGGAGAACGAGGTGGACTGCTTCCGGTATGGTCATGAAGTAACGTTCCATGTCCGGATGCGTGATCTGCACCGGGCCGCCTGCCGCGATCTGTCGCTTGAACAGCGGTATGACGCTGCCGCGGCTCCCCAGCACATTGCCGAATCGCACCACCGAGAAGGCGCATCCGGTGCGTCGAGCCGCATCCAGCACGATCATCTCCGCCAGGCGTTTGCTCGCGCCATACACGTTCGCCGGTCGGACAGCCTTGTCGGTTGACACCAGCACGAGCCGTTCCACTTTGCACTCGACCGAGGCATCTACCATGTTGCGCGTCCCGAACACGTTGTTCGTGACCGCCTCCTCAATGTTCGCCTGCATTAATGGGACATGCTTGTGTGCCGCTGTATGGAACACCACCTGCACTTGGCGATCGCTAAGCACTGTCTTCAGTCTTGCCTTGTCCTTGATGTCCGCGATGATCGGCACCAGGTTGAGTATGGGATAGTCATCGCGCAGCTCTAGCACGGTCTCGAAGATGCTGTTCTCGCCATGCCCCAGCAGGACGAGTTCGGCAGGACTCCAGCGCGCGATTTGACGCGAGAGCTCGCGGCCGATCGACCCGCCCGCGCCCGTGACCAGGATCCGCTTCCCGCTGAGCGCCTTGCCGATGATCTCTTCGTCGATCCGGCTCGGCTCGCGCCGCAGCAGGTCCGTGATGTCGACCTCTCTGAGGCGGTTGACGCTGACCTTCCCCCCGATCAATTCGTACAGGCCGGGCATCGTCCGTGACGGGACGCCTTTCAGCCGGCACACGTCGCTTACGGTCCGGACCAGCCGTCCTGGCGCTGATGGAATGGCGAGTATGACCTCATCCACATGCTGGCTCTCCAGCGTATCAGCCAGGTCCTTCACCAGACCGATCACGCGTACGCCATGGATCTCCTGATTCTGTTTGGCTGCATCATCATCCAGGAAACCGGCCGGCACAAGGTTCAGCTGGGACGACCGTTGCAGCTCGCGCACGACGAGCGCACCCGCATCCCCCGCGCCGACAATCAGGGCCCGCCGGGCTTTTCCATTCCGGGGCGCTCCGCGCTCCTCGGCCAGTACACGCAGCGCAAACCGCGAACCGCCGATCAGTACCAAAGACAGCAGCCAGTCGATCCCCAATGCCGAACGCGGCATTCCCGGAACCACTAGTCTCAGGGCGTTCAACGCGAGCATCAAGGCCGACGTCAGCACGGAGCCGACCGTCACTGCCGCCGTGATGAGCCGCAACTCCCGCGTGCTGGCGTAGATCCATACGCGCCGGTATAGTCCGAAGAAGTAGTAGGTCGGAACCTTGACCAGAAGCGCTACGCCGCACATGGTGACAATCGCAGGAAAGTAGTACGGCAGTTGGGCCACGTCAAGCCGCAGCGCGAAACTGCCCATCACCGAGATGATGATGAGCGCCAGATCACCGTAGAGCACGTACCGGTTGCGCAGGTGCGGGCGTGACCTTATCGCATCCATTCCACGGTTGCCTTCAGCCCATCTGCCAGGATCGTCTCCGCTCGGAATCCCAGCAAGCCCTCCGCCTTCGTCGGGCACCCGACCGAAGCACAGATGTCGCCCGCGCGGACAGACCCGAACGCGGGCGGTCGCGCCCCGGGAAACAGCGCCCGGAGCGCTTCGACCAGTTCCAAGATGCTGGTCGCGTGCCCCGTACAAATATTGAGAACCTGACCCGCAGCCGCTGGATGTTCCGCTGCCAGCAGATTAGCGCGCACCACGTCTCCGACGTAGATCAAATCGCGTGTCTGACCGCCATCCCCGAAGACGGTGATCGCCTGCCCATCGAGCAATCGCCGGATGAAAATCGGGACAGCCGCCGCGTAGACTGAGTTCAGATTCTGCCGCGGTCCATAGACATTGAAGTACCGCAGGGAGGTGACCTCAAGGCCAAGGGATCGGGTGTAAAGCCCCGCATACAGCTCGTCCACTTGTTTGGATACAGCGTACGGGGAAAGCGGCCGCGGCCGCGTCTCTTCCGCGAGCGGCAGGTCCGTCAAGTCACCATATACGGCGGCGCTGCTCGCGATCACCACCCGCTTCACTCCCGCTTTGCGCGCGGCTTCCATGAGATTTAGGCTGCCGGTGACATTGACGTCCAGGCATTCTTGTGGCCTCTCCATGGATTCCGGGACGGAGACAAAAGCGGCTTCATGGAACACCACGTCGATGCCGCCCACGGCTCCCGCCACTTGGCTTTGGTCGCGCAGGTCCGCCTCAATGACCTCGATCGACCCCGAGGTTGCTTCTTCTTTGGAGCCGCGCAGATTCTCCTTCCGCCCTGTTGAGAAATTATCGAGAACGCGGACCGCCGCGCCTTGGCGCAGCAGGGTCCGCGTGATGTGTGAGCCGATGAATCCCGCCCCGCCGGTAACGAGAAAGTGGTTCATCTACCGGCCCTTTCGTGACACCACCGTCCCGATGGTGCGGAGCAGGATCGAGATATCCATGAGGATGGAACGGTGTTCGATATAGTAGAGATCGTACTCAAGTTTGATGCTGGTCTCTTTCACGTCGGCCACATATCCGTAATTGACCTGCGCCCAGCCTGTTAGACCGGGCTTCACAAGCAGGCGGGCACGATAGAACGGAATTTGCTTCTGGTACTCTGCCACCAGCACAGCGCGCTCAGCCCGCGGGCCCACCAGGCTCATTTCTCCGCGCAGGACGTTCCAGAACTGGGGCAACTCATCCAGGTGGGTGGTCCGCAGGAACTTCCCCACACGAGTTACCCTTTCGTCGTTCTCAAGGGCTGGCTGGTAGGATCCGTCGGCCTCTGCATCCTGGTACATTGAACGGAACTTGCGGATCGTGAAACCTTCGGCGCCTTTCCCCAATCGATCCTGTGAGTAGAGCACGGGTGGCCCGCTGTCCCACAGGACAGCGATGGCTATCGCCGGAGCACACACAAGGTAGCACACAAGGCCCAGCAATCCGCCGATCAGGTCCAGCAGGCGTTTCAGCGCGGAGTAGACGGCACTGACCTTCATTTGATCGACAAATGAGCGCATCAGCCAGTCCGACTCCAGATGGTGGATCGGAACTCGCTGCGTGATCTCCTCGTACACGGTCGGCATGCGCGTCACTTCCACGCCGCGTTCCTGCACGTCCAGAAGCGTCTGGAAGGTCGCGCCTTGTAGTTCGCCGGTGATCGCCACTACCACATCGGACACTCGATACTCGTCGATCAACGGCAGAAGGTCCTGGCTCGCACCGATGACTGGGTACCCTTCATAGAGCTCGTTGAGCTTCTGCAGGTCGTCATCGATGAATCCGATCAGGGTGAATGGTTTCGGATTGGCCGCACAGTACACCTGTGCCAGCGTCACTCCAGCCTTGCCTGCCCCGACGATCAGCACCCGCCGCTGCAAGCCAGACGACGTGTAGAGACGGATATACGAGGTCCGCCAAATCAACGTCAGTATTGAAGCGGCAACGATGAATGCCCCGACTGCAATTCTGGGCAGCGACGTCGGCTGCTGGTTCAAGATAAACACCAGCGAGTAGATCACAATGCCGATGAAGGCTGCCAGAGCGATACCCCGCAGCGTTCTCCTCCAGTTGACCGCCTGCCGTGGGTCGTAGAGCTGTACCAGCAGCAACAGCCATCCGACGGGCAGCACGTAGAACCATAGCGGCACCACGATCCGCACGATCAACTCGGCCCGCTCCGGTTTCATTCCGGATGAGATCAGTTCGAATAGCGAGAATTGCTGCCAGATGTAGAGGGCCAGGAACGCCGCTGCGATCGCTGCGATGAGGTCACCTAGCAAAAGTAGCAGCCGGTGCTCATTCGGTCGCAGCCGCAGGGCTGGACGCAGGGTCTCAGTCATGGAGATGCAGTAGCCTCCCCGCCAGGCTCCACAAGAAACCGCTTCCCCATGCCGTGTGCATGGTCATCATTGCTAGTGCCGCGCCGGGCATGAGCACCAACTGCCGGCTCCGAATCGCCATTCCCGCCCCAGCCAGGGTAACCGCTCCCAAATAGAGGATCAAGTCGACGCCCAGGATTAGCAGGGCGGGCCGCCAGAGCACCGCCGTGACTGCCAGGACGAGCACGCTCAGCACGAAGAGAGGTGGGATTGCCTGCCGCCACCGCAGCGAGTCCGGATAGCGCAGGAGCATCCGGAGTTTCCAAAAGCCATATCGCCAGTATTGTTTTGCCAGCTCAGGTAGACTGGACCGCGCAACATAAAGCGATCGAATCTCGGGATCCAGCCAGATCACGCCGCCTGCCCGTCGGATGCGCGTATTGAATTCGTAATCTTCATTTGTAAGCAGGGACTCGTCGAACCCGCCGAGAGTGCCCAGGAGGCTGCGTCGAAACGCGCCGAAAGGTACTGTATCGACCTCACCGGCCTTGGCATTCAGCCGGTATGAGGCATCACCGGCCCCCAGCGGGTGCCCAGCCGCGGCCGCAATGCCCGCCGCGATCCAGCCCTCGCCGCCCGGGCGAATGATCCACACTCCCCCCACGTTGCTTCCCTTCCCGTTTTCAAGATCCTGCACACATCGCTCCACGTATTCGGGGATCGGGATCGAATGCGCGTCCAGCCGGATCACGATCTCGCCCCGTGCCTCTCGCACTGCCAGGTTCAGACCAGACGGAATCGTGCGCTGCGAATTATCGACCACGCGCACGGACAATCCCGGATGTGTCTCGCCAAAAGCCCGAATTGCCCCTCGCGTCCCGTCTTGCGACATTCCGTCCGCGATCACCACCTCTAGCAGCTCGCGCGGATACGTCTGGGCCGCAATTGCGCCCAGCAGAGAACCGATCATCTCCTGTTCATTGTAACATGGCACGATGATTGAAACGGTGGACCGCATTAAACAACCCGTTGTCCTTGTGCATGCGTATTAGGCCTGCCGTATGCCGCTATGCACGGGCAGATGTACTGTGAACTCCGTCCCGCGTTCGGGTGTGCTGCGGACGCTGATTCTACCACCGTGGGCACTCACGATCTCGTGCACGATCGCCAGGCCCAGCCCCGCTCCGTGTTTTTCCCCGCCCTCTCGCGCTGCATCTGCTTGGTAGAAGCGGTCAAAGATGTGCGGAATATCCTCCTTGGCAATGCCCGCGCCCGTGTCCGCGACGCTCACGAGAACTTCGTCGTCTTGCCCGCGTGCCTTGACTTCGATGCGGCCATTTCTCGGTGTGAACTTCAATGCATTGTCGAGCAAATTGGCGAAGACTTGCGCTAGGCGGTCGCCGTCGCCCGCGAAAGTCGGCATACCGCTGGCTATCTCCAATCCAAGTTCCACCCCGGCCGCGGACGCCATCGGCCGGAATCTGTCCACAATGCCTATCAGTAAGGCGCCGGGATCCACTGCCGAGGCCTGCAGGTCCGCCGTGCCCGCGTCCAGCCGCGCCAGGTCTAGCAAGTCCACAACCATACCATGCATCCGGCCGGCCTCGTCATGGATCACTTCGGCCGCGTGCTGGCGCTCCGCGGGCGTGTCGGCAGCGCCCTCCATCAGGGCCTGCGCGAACCCTTGGATCGACGTGAGGGGTGTCTTCAACTCATGGGACACGTTCGCGACCAGGTCGCGTTGCGAGCGCTGGCTCGCCTGCACCCGCGCGACCATCGCATTGAATGCCTGCGTTAGTTCACGCACTTCATGCGGACCGCCCTCAGGCACCGGTCGAGCCGGGTTTGTCTCCCCTACCGTCGGGAATGAGTTCTGCCCGGTTTTCACCGCAAACTGCCTCGCGGCCGCGATCAGCCGCTGCAGCGGATCCGCGATCCATCGCGCCAGTCCATACGCTAGCACCAAAGCCAGCAAGAGCGCGATCAGGCCTCCCTGCAAGATTGGACGCGCCAGTTCGTCCGTCACCACCGCGATCAGCGGCGCCAGCCCGGGCCGCGGTGCCGCCACCAGCAACCACGCGCCATCGGCCCTTCGCGAGAGCGTGTACAACCACAACTTTCCAGCCTGATCCCTCGCGGTCGCAAGCGCACGCGGGACGAGCGGTGCCGCCGGCAGTCTGATCTCCGCCGCGCCGGCCTCGCTGTCCTCGATCAATACGCCGTCCGAACTGAATACCAGTGCGCGCACATTAAACTCCTGCGCCATGCTGGTGACCTCACCGCCCGCCAACGGTGTTCGCCTCAGCACAGCCTCGGCCACTCCGAGGCGCAGAACGGTCTGTCGAAACAAGTATGGGTTTCGCAGGAGGAACAGGATCAGAACGATCGCCACGACTGCGAGCGCCGTGACGATCAGAAATGCGTAGCTGAGCCAGAGTCGTGCCCGCAGAGACGAGAACATGGATGGCCGGAGCGGATGAGGCCCGCGTCCTCAGGACGCAAGTCTGTAGCCAACTCCCGTGACAGTCTCGATCCGCACGCTTGTGCCCTCCAGCTTGCGCCTCAGGTGAGCAACGTGCACATCCACCGTGCGCGTCTGGCCATAGAAGTCGAATCCCCACGCCTCTTGAAGTAGTTGCTCGCGTGTAAAGACTCGTCCCGGCTCCCCTGCCAGCGTAAGCAGCAGATCGAACTCCTGGGCCCGCAATTCCAGCATCCGGCTGCTTACCCGCGCCTCCCGCCGCGCCGGATCGATCGTCAGTGCGCCCGCCGTTACGGGTCTGGCATCCGCCTTTGGTTTGGCGCCGCTGCGACGGAGTATCGCCTTGGAGCGTGCAACCAGTTCACGCGGATTGAAGGGCTTGGTCATATAATCGTCCGCCCCCAGTTCAAGGCCGAGGATCTTGTCGATGTCCTCGTCTTTCGCGGTCAGCATCAGAATCGGGAGGTAATTGTTGGCTGCCCGCAGCCGTCGGCACACCTCCAGCCCATCGACCTTGGGCAGCATGATGTCCAGAACGATGAGCGCCGGGTGGAGACTCTCGACCGCTCTCAGCGCAGCTTCGCCATCCCTGGCCTCGTGCACCCGGAATCCGTCGCGCTCGAAGTACAGTCGCGCGAGCTGCAGGATCGGCGGTTCGTCGTCCACCAGTAGGACTAGTTCATCTGGCATTTTGGCTGGCAGGTTGGGGGAGCAGCGTGGCCTATTTGGTGCGCCTTGATGCCGTCAGAGCAATTGCCTCGATCTCGACCAGGGCACCCTTGGGCAGCTCTGCCACGGCCACGGTGCTTCGGGCCGGCGGATTCTCGGGGAAGAATTCTGCATAGATCCCGTTCATCTGCGCGAAGTCCTTCATTTCTTTGAGAAAGACGGTTGTCTTGATCACCAGCCCAAGCCCGGATTCTGCAGCCTCAAGCACATTGCTGAGATTCGTCAGCACCTGTCGCGTCTGCGCCTGGATCCCGCCCTCCACCAGCTCACCCGTCGTGGGATTGAGTCCGATCTGCCCGGCTGTCATAACCATACCCTCGGTACGGACAGCCTGTGAATACGGTCCAATGGCTTTCGGTGCGCCCTCGGTGTGTATAATTCGCTTTCCCTGCTCTGGCATCGTGATTGCTCCTTGGATGTTTGCCTTGGCTTTGTCTGTGGCAGTATACAACTGCGGGGCAGGCCCTGCAATGCTGCCCCGTCCCGCGCAGAGACACGGTTGCCCGTGTCTCTGCCACTATTTCTCGCAGAATGCTCCTTCCGCATCCCCCGGGTACCTTGGCTAGCTGCTGGGCGTGGGGGCGGGGCTGTTCGTCTGGCGGAAGCCCTGGACTGCCTGACGGAAGGCCTGCAGCGCGGGCTGCACGGTCGTTCGGATGTCCTCGTACTTTCCTGCGAGATCCTTCACCGTCTGCAGTGCCGTCGTCGTGTCTGTGACATTGCCGTCGGCATCGAATCCCTGGTGTGAGGCAATAACCCCGTTCGTGCTCTCGAATATCGGTCGGGCCTGTTTGACAGCATTCTGCAGGTTGTCCAGGGCTGCCTGCAAGTCATTGACATTCTTGCCGTTGGCCTTGGCCCGGTCGATCAGTTGCTGCATCCGTGCAATGCGCTGGTCCGCAAAGTCAAAGATGACTGCCATCCGGGCGTGGTCGGCCTGCAGCCGCGCCCACACCTGTTCGAGCCTTTGGTCAGCTAACGTCGCCGGGGGCGGCGTCGGATCCGCGGCCGCAAGCGCTAAGGCGCTGACGGTCGGCACGGACACTACGCCGAGTACGGCCACGACGAGGATCAGAAGAGCCTTACGAAATCCCATCGCAATTTTGCCCATTCGAACCTCCTTTTCTTGGTTGCGATGGTTAGTCTATGGCATGAGTATTATGTACAGGTAGTGTGCCTGTAAACTCTATGTAAATCCTACGCCGCGCCGTACGATCAGCATGGTCAGATCGTCTGCCAGCGGTTCTGTTGCGACGAACGCCGCCAGGGCCCTGTCGATAGCCTGCAGAAGATCATTTGCCGAATGGCAGCCCGCCTTGCGGATCGTCTCCAGGAGTCGCTCCTCGCCGAACATGTCACCCTCCGGCGAGAAGGCCTCAGTCAGGCCATCGGTATACAGCAGGACAAATTCGCCGGACTGGAGTTCGATGCTACGTTCAGTCCTGGTTGTTCCGGGGAGCACTCCGAGCGCCATCCCAGTCCTCGTCAGTCTCTCGATCCTTCCGTCCTTCCGGATCCATAGTGGCGGGTTGTGGCCCGAGTTGGCATAGGTGAAGGCGGCCTTGGTCGGATCGAGAAGCCCATAGACTGCGGTCACGAACATGCCCTGACGGGTGTCCGGCAGCAGCAGATCGTCGAGGCGCATCATCACCTCGGCGGGGCTCTTCGATTCCGTCGCCGCCGCCCGGAAAAGGGTCCTCGTCAGCGCCATGAACAATGCCGCCGGGACACCCTTGTCGGAAACGTCCGCGATGAACAAACCGAGACCCCGTCCCGCCAGGGGTAGCACGTCGTAGAAATCGCCCCCTACCTGCCGCGCCGTCTCCCACCGGGCCACGAGTTCCCAGCCCGGCGGCTGGGGCAGCGATTCCGGGATGAACGAACGCTGGATTTGCCGCGCCACGTCCACCTCTGCCTCCAAGTGCTCGCGCGCCACCACCTGCGCTTGCAGCAGATCGTTCTGCATCGCCACCGCAATCTGTTGGCCAATGCCCCGGATGATCTCGAGCCGCCGGTTGCGGAACCGTTGCGCGCCCGCGGCCTCTTCGATCAAGAGAACTCCCAGCAGATCGTTCTTGATGACCAGCGGCAGCGCCACCAGAAGACGGCGGCCTTCCTTGAATGCCTCCCGGCTCTGCGGTTCGGGCTGCAGCTTCCGCCAATGCTCGGGCCGATCCCTCTTCCGCTGGATGTGGACCCGTTCCTCGCCCGCCTCTCTGGCCGCGTCCAGCATCACAAACTTGCCTTCGTCTATCTCTGCATTCCAAATCACGGCCCGGGCCGGATCCGTCAGGCCGAACTCGGCTTGCGGCGTATACACCCGCCGCGCTGCGTCCCACCCGTAGAGCGCCGCCCGTTCCACCCCAACCAGTATTGGCATCGTACGCAGGATGCTTTCGAGGGTCTCATGGATTTCGGCCGGTGCGGAGATGGCTTGTGCCACCTGCAACAGAGCTGCGGACGCATAGGCCTGCTCCTGGGTCGCGTCGTACAGCCGCGCGTTCTCGATCGCCACGGCCGCGTAGCTGGCAAACGTCGCAGACATTGCTCGCGCTTCGTGACCGTAGCGCCCCGGCTCGCGATGGGCAAGCGCGATGACGCCGACCGCCTGGTCCGTGACTCGCAGCGGAGCCGCCAGCGCCGAATAGTTGTCTGCAAAGCCGGCCGCTTCACCCAATGCCCAGCGCGCATCGGAGGGCTGGCGCACTTGGGGCTCTTTGGAATCCATGATCGCGGCCAACGCGACTGCAGCCGCGGGTGACGCCAGTCGTGCCTTCTCCACGTCTTCTGCATTGGCCCCGTGGATTGCTGCAACGTATGGCTCGCCGCCGTCCATCAGCCAGATCACCGAGATATCCACCGGCAGGTTCCGCTCAAGCTCAGTCAGGATGGCTTCCAGCGCTTCTTCAAGACCGATGTTTTCAGATAGCAGGCCCCCGACCTCCCGCAGGCTGTCGGCGACCTGGCCCCTCCACTGCTCGGATCGGTACAGATCGGCGTTCTGGATCGAAGCCGCGATCGTTCCACCCACGGCCTCGAACATCACGCGGTCATCCTCGCTGAAGCTGTTCGGACGGTCGGACTGGATGTCGAGCACGCCCAGCACACGCTCGCCAAAAACCAGTGGAACCGTGAGCTCCGAGCGCGTGTTTTTCGGCGGCAGCGGTGACGGCGTGTAGCGCGGCTCCTTGTTCACATCGTTTGCGAGCACCGTCTGGCCCTCCCGCGCCACCCAGGGGATGATGCCCGCGTGGTTCATCCAGCGGGATCGTGTAGCCGCGAGAGGCCGCGCTGCGCTTGCCGCTCCCTGCCTCATATTCGATCAGCCTTCGATTTGGATGGACTGTGAAGAGGCTGACGTGCTGGAACCCAAATCGGTCGTGGATCAGCGCCGCCGCCTCGTTCATCATCTTGTCCAATTCCAGCGTGGAGGTCAAGCTTCGACTCACCTCTGCCACGAGCGCTAACTGTTCGGCTCTCCTGCGCACATCGCTGTAAAGCCTCGCGCCCTCGACCGCGCGGGCAATATTGTCCGCAAGCGCCCGCAGGACAAGCAGATCATTGGGATGGAACGCATCGAGTCGGTCGGCCTGTACGTCGAGCACTCCCAGCACACGTTCTCCAGCTTGAGCGGGATGACCACCTCCGACCGTGTCCGGGGCAACCGTTCGATGTAGCGAAAACGTGCATCCGCCCGCACGTCCTGCGCCGCTATCAGCTCCCCGGTCGCGGCCGCCTCACCGATCAACCCTTGCCCTACCTCCACCTCCAGCACCTGGAACTCCAGGCTGGTCTCCCTTCCGCGGCGCACCCGCGCTCGACCGGAAACGCATGCGGCTCGCGCCCGGCCTCAGCGTGAAGATGGCTACGTAATAGTAGTTGAAAGTCCTCTGGATCAGCTCCGTTACGCGTCGCGACAGTTCGTCCAGGTTCAGAACATCGGCGATCTGTGTGCTCACCTCGCTGACAAGGTTCAGTTCTCCCAGCCGGAACCGCTCGACCTGGAACTCGGTGCCACGCGTAGAGGCCGACCGCTACAATGCTGGCGATGCTCTCCAGCACTTCCAGTTCGTCCTTCAGAAAGTCGGGACCCTTCGGGCGTGTCACCTGGAGCGCGCCCAACAGGATCCCCTGGTCCTCTATTGGCACGGCCGCGACCGCCACGCGGGTTCCGGCGCGCCTTGTCCCGCGGCGCACATAGGTTTTGTGGCGATCCAGCGCCCGCCGCATGCCCTCGCTGCGCGGCATAGCAGGAAAGGCCCGTTCCGCCTTCCAGTTGGGAAGCCGGAACATGCTCTCATTGAGCCAGACCTCGACCTTCCCCCCCAGCACCCGGCCGGCCATGGATGCGATCCGGTCGCGTTGCGAGACCAGCGACGTCGCGCTGACAAGCTGCTCCCCCAGGCTGGCAATCTCGCGCCAGTCGGAAAGCTCGGGAGCGCGTTTCTTGGCGCTCATCCTATGCCTTCTGTTTTGTGAGCGTGAGTATGTTGCCCGTGTTCGTGATCTGGTAATCCACCTTGTCCATCAGCTTGTGCATAAGGTAGATCCCCAGCCCGCCGATCTTTCGCTCGGAAAGATCGGCCCGTAGATCCGGCACGTCCACTCTGTCGAAATCGAAGGACTTGCCCTGGTCGACGAACCTCATGATCAGGCGGTTCTCCTCGAAATCGCAGGCAAGCTCGAACGTGGCATTCGGCTTACCCTCATACGCGTGTTCGATGATGTTCGAGGCCGCCTCGTCAGCTGCCAGTTGCACCGCATAGACTGCCTTGTCGCTGAAGCCGGCTGCCCGCGCCGTACGCCCCACAAAGTCGCGGACCCCCTCGAGCTGCTCGAATCTTGCACGGAATTTTCGTCGGGCCATAAGCAATCAAAAGCCGCCTCAAACAGGTCTGGGGCGGCCTCTTCTCCTCATGACGATTCTGGCGTCGGCCAGACTAGAAACTTCCCACGGCTTCCAACGCCTCGGGAAATGTCTTGAAGAGTTCAGTAAACCCAGCCAGTTCCAGGGCCTCGCGGATCCGCGATGGTACCGCCGCCAGCAGCACTTCGCCTCGATTGTAGCGCTTGCACTGCCGCTGCGCCGCCAGGAGGGCGCGGAATCCCGCGCTGGACATGTATTCCAAGCCAGTCATATCAACCACGATTTTGTAGGTGCCCTTGTCGATCAGGCCGTCCAGCGCCTGGCTGAACTGCGGAGCCGTGGCGCTATCGATACGACCCTTCACCTCGACCAGGTGACAGTGCTTGAATTCCTTCATCGTGATGTCCATGCTCATCCTCCATGCGGCATCCCCCGGCACCTTCCCGAGAGTTGCAAAATTATATCAGAGAAACTCCATCTGCCTGCCGGCTTGGTTTGACATCCCGCCTCTTGTCGTGTATGCTCCACGCGCCTGGGCAGGCCCGGCGCAGCCGAACCCTCCAAACCCCGCCAGGATCGAAAGATAGCAACGGTAAGGTCGCGTCTCGGGGTGCCACCGGTCACCTGCCTGGGCATTTTCCGCCCGGCTTTCCCCTATCCATACAAATTCTGCTGTGGCACAATAGCTGCATGCCGCGTTGGCTGGTTGCATTGGGGATTGCGATTCTTGGCATCGCCTTGGGCCTTCTATACGGCTGGATCATCGACCCGGTGAATTTCGTTGATACTCCGCCGTCCTCCTTGCGCGCCGACTATCGCGCCGACTACGTGCTGACGATCGCAGAGGCATTTCACGCTGGCAAGGACGCGGATTTTGCCCGCCGCCAATTGGCGATCCTTGGCACTGATTCCCCCGCCACCATCTGTGCTCGCGCACTTCAGACCGCCAGGCAGGTCGGATACTCTTCCGAAGACCAGGCGCTCATGCAGGAATTGATGTTGGCCATGCAAGCCGCGGTACCCGTCCCTACTGCCAGTGGTGCCGCGCCATGACCCGTCGCCTCCTGGAAGCGCTCGCCGCGCTGGCAGTTGGATTCGCGTTGGGCCTGCTCTATGCCTGGGTGATCTCGCCGACCCGTTACGTGGACACCACCCCGGACACGCTGCGCGCCGATTTCAAGGATCAGTTTCGGACTGCAATTGCCGCTGCGTATTCAGCCACTCACAACTTGGACCGTGCTCGTCCGCGCCTCGTCCTGCTTGGGGATCCCGATCCGGTCCGAGCTCTGACTGCACAAGCACAGCGCACGCTGGCCGCGGGCCAACCCTTTGAGGTTGCGCAGCAGGTCGCTCAACTCGCCACGGATCTTGCGTCAGGCGTCGCCAGTCTCGGCCCTTCAATCCCTGCTCCCCCGACGGATACCCAGGCACCGCCCACGCCAACTGTCTCCTCCGAGGCCCTTAACGTCACGCCCTCGGCGCTGGCTGCCTCGCCTACCGGTGAGCTCGCATCGACACCCGTGACCTTCGACACCCCCACACCGCGCCCAAGTCGCACACCGATCCCCACTCCGGCCTCGCCCTTCCAGCTGGTCTCACAGGACCAGGTCTGCAATCCGAATCTGACTGACGGTCTCCTTCAAGTCTCGGTCTTGGATAGAAATGGACACTCGATGCCCGGCGTTGAGATTACCCTGACGTGGGCAAACGGCGAGGAGAATTTCTTCACCGGCCTCAAACCCGAGATCTCCAACGGCTATGCGGATTACGTGATGCAAGCCGGCATCTCCTATTCACTTCGCGTCGCAAACACTGGCACGCCGGTCTCCGGGCTGACCGCCCCATCCTGCCCGGTTACAGGCGGCCAGACCTACACGGGCGGCCTCAAGTTGACTTTTCAGCAGCCCTGAGGGAATGAGATCCGCCGCTGGTGGCAGCGGCGGACTCGTCGTCAGTGCAAGTTCTGCGCAGGCAACCTAGTATCCCGCTGGCAGCCTGCTCACCCAATCATTACCCAGTCTGATCTCAATGTCCGCCGCCTGCGCTGGATCCGTCCTGAACAAGATCTGATTGCTGCCCGTGATCATACCCAGGGGCTGGATCAGATACCGCAGCGTATACAACTTGGGTGAATAGACCACCACGACCGTCTGGTTTGCCTGCCCGGTGGGACGCCCCAGCGCCGTGACGTTCATCCCCTGTGTGACCAGGAAATTGCCCGTCCGCGAATCAAGGTTGGCGGTGTACGTATTGTTGGTGACCTCAACCCGCGCCCTGTCAGCCTGCATCAGCGCCTTTGGATCCCCCTGAGCGATCGGACTGGTTGGTCCGCCCACCGTGAAGATCTGGTCGCGCAACTCCCGTATCTTGTCCGGGATCGGCATCAGGATGGACGCATTTTGCCCGCCCAGCGTTACGTTGCCAAAATTCACCATGTGGTTATCGATCAATCCTTGCTGAATTCGTTCAACAGGTATCGTGCTGACCAGCGCAGCCAGCCGGATTGCCTGGTCCAGGGTCATATTGGTGTGGATGCCAGCCTGGAACGTGTTGTACAGTTGCGGCGCCTCCGCCATCAGGCTGGGGAAGAGTTCCGGCTTCAGCACCTTGTCGCGAATCGCCAGGATCAGCTTCTGCTGACGCCTCGAGCGGTCCACATCTCCATCTGCTGTGTGACGGCCGCGCGCATACGCCAGCGCTCCCTTGCCTCCCAGGTGCCGCATTCCACAGCAGGTAAGCACAAGCTTGTCGTTTCCCGATCCGACCCGATCCAGGACCAGGTTCTCATCATTGTAGATATCCACTCCATGGATCAGATCGATGATCTGAACGAATGTATCGAAATCGACCTGCACGTAATACTGGATCGGGACGCCGAGGAGTTGGGACACCGCTTGCATCGCTAACCCCGGCCCGCCGCCGGGCACCTTGGCCGCCTCTCCAGTAGTCCATGCCGTGTTGATCCTGCTGTAGCTGAATCCCGGGATATTGACATACATATCCCGCGGGACCGAGATCATCCCGGCCGACTTGGTGATGGGATCCACCGTGAATACGATGATCGTGTCCGTGCATTTGGGGCAGTCTTCGCCGGCGATGTCGCCTCCGCGCAGACCGAAGAAGGCGATGTAGATCCTGCTTCCGCCGTCCCAGCTTGGATACTGGACCTCTGGCGCGGCGACCTCCGCTGTCGGTGGAACTGGGATGGCCGTGCCGCTATCGGTCACCGTGAACGCCGAACCATTGTTGGCACCCAAACCGCCGCAGCTCGCGGGTGTGATCCCGGCCAACTCCGTGAGCTTCCAGCATATGGTCAGCCCACGCACGGCCGCAAACGCACCAACGGCAAGCACGAGCGCCGCCACCCAGAAGACCACCAGTCGCACCGAGGGTGTTCTTCTGCTCTTGCCCGAGTCCCTTGGGTTGGACGGCTTCGGTTTTCGGGAACGTTGCCACAAATCTTTCAGCGATTCAAGGATGTTCTGCATCTCTATTCCGGCATCAGATAAACCATGCTGAAGCCGAGCGCCTCGAGACCCTCACGCGCCCAGTAGTTCAGCACGGCCGACTGATCTTCGGTTGATTTCAGCATCACTGCGATCGCTCTAGGATCCTTGATCGCAGCCAAGGCTCGCATGATCTGGATCCGCCTGCGCGGGCTCGAGTTCGGAAAAACATCCAGCAAAGCGGGGACGCACGCCTTCCCCATGGACACCAGGGCATTCACACACAGCGTGCTGACCAGGCTGTCCTCATCACCCAACGCCTGAACCAGTTCGGGCAGCGCTGCCTCGACCGGGTGCGTCGCCATCGCCAGCGCGGCCGCGGCACGGACCTCTGCGGACTGATCGCCCAGGGCCCCGGCCATTAGCTCCATGGGGGGCTCTCTCATCGCCGCCATTGTCCTGACGGCCCACCATCGCCCATCGCCTTCCCTGGACCCCAACAGGTCGACCAACGCTGGTAGTGCGCCCTCGCCTGCATTCGCCAGGAGCATGGCCGCAGCTTCGGCGCGCTCATCGTCACCGCTGGTCAACTCTGCCAGCAGTCTGTTGTGGTCCATCACGATCGTCGCGCTATTTTGAGGGCGGCGGAACCGGCAGTTCGCTCTCCGGCGTCTTAATCCACTTGTCCCCCTCGTCGATCAGCATGACTGGGATCTCGTCAACGATCGGGTACTTGCGGCCGCAATCCTGGCAGATCAGCCACGTATCCTTGTACAATTTTAGGATCCCGTCCTTTTCACGGACGCAGTTGGGGCAACGCAGGATCTCAAGCAGTTCTTGACTTACCATGTCTACCTCGGCACTCCGGGAGATCACCTTCTCCGTTGAACCTTCTGTCCCCGTGCCGCGCGCAATTCTACCATGCTAGAGCGGCGGCGCCTGACATAGCGGCGGGTTGTGGCGTTTGGCGGTCTTCTCCGGGTTGTCCATCCCGGGTGCATATTCACAAACTGCCTGCCACGCCTCGTAGTGTGTCTTGAACTCATCCTGGAAGTACAGGCCGCCGTTTCGCATCACGGTTCGGGTCACGTCCACGTCCGCTCCGTTCGCGGCGTAGTCGGTTTGCGTGATCTGCCCCGGTTTCAGGTCTGGATTTGCCTTGAACGCGGCTGACGGTGCTGGGACTTCGTTTTGCGGCCCCGTCGTGTCCCACTGGACCGTGCGCCCATCGTAAGTCGAGAATAGCTTCCAGATCAGTGCATACGAACTCGTGTCAACGTACGTCTCCATCAAAATCCAGTTCTGCAAGTCGTTCTTGAACTGGAAATCGACCAATGGGAAGTAGACCGTTGCATCCAATCCTGCGTATTTTGGCTCGATGCCGCCGGACGTCTCCTCATAGTACGAGACCCGGTAGGCGTGCGGGATCCGTTCCACGACCGGGAAACCCGCAAAGAACACCGTGCGGAAGAGCGTTGTGCTCACCTGGCACACGCCCCCTCCGACGCCCTTGATCGTCTGTCCGCCGTAGATGATCAACGCTTCCGTGTAACCATTGTCAAGGCTCACATCGCCCAACGTCTGTCCCATCGAGAACGTCTCGCCCGGTGCGACCAGCACCCCGTCGAATTGTGCCGCTGCCGTCTCGATGTTCTGGATACGCTCCGGGTGCGATCCCCGGAAGTAGGAGGGCTGCACGCCATTTGGCAGCAACCCGGTAATGCCCAGATCCTTGGCCGTCGCCGTCGAGGGGACTGCTGGTTGCGCCTCAGTCACCACCAGCGGCACCGCATGCTCGCCCTTCACCATCGCATCATTGATGGCCTTGATGCTGGCCTCCACGTCCAGCCTTCGCCCAACCACGGACGACGTCAGCGCAGCCAGCTGGCCAGTCGCTTCATCGAAATGGAATCGCGCGTTCTTTGCCTGCCGATCGACCTGTGGCTCCAGGTCCCCCAATACTTTCCGCAGCATCGCCGGATTCAATGTGACTTCCACCGTGCTGCTGCTGCCGTTCTGGGCCTGCTGCACCGCGATCATGTTTGCCAGCACGGGCACATCGTATACCCAGGGGCCTGGGTCTCCCGGCTGCGCATCCGGCAGATGCAGTTGCAGCGGCTGGCTGAGGATCTGGCGCGCGGTCGCGGCCTGGGCCGAGACGTCGGCGATGCCCGGCTGTTCCGTGCGCACGATCAGGGTGATCTCTCCGTCCCGGAAGGACTGCAGCTGTCCGCTGACATAGATCAGCGTGGCATCCACATTGAGGAACCGGCCGGTCTGTCCGGCCTGCGCCACTACGTTCGTGCCTTCTAGGTGCAGCCCGGCCTCGACCACGGGCTGATCGATCTGCGTTGCCAATCCCTGCAAGTACTGATAGGCCACCCGCTGATCAAAGATGATCACCGGCGGGACATCGTACCCGAAGCCGCGCGCCCGCACCTGGCCCTGGAGCGCACCAAACAACCCGCCGCTTCTGCCCACCGAGTATGCGGCCCGCGCGCTGCCTGAGGCGTCAAACACCATCCCCAGTTGCGCCGGTGATGCGATCCAAGCCTTGTCGCCATCCCGGAACACGATCTTGCCGCTGATCGGATAGGATAAGGTCTGGCTCAGTTTGAGCGCAGCCGATTGCGGATCCAGCCCCGAGACATCCACCCCCGCCACCGACACCCCCGGAAAGATGCGGCCCGCATAGACCAGCTGGTAGCCGATAACCCATACGAGGACCGCGCCCACGAACAGCAGGACGCCGCCCAGCAACGCCACCATTAGCTGCGCCAGAACCGATGTCCCGCGCGGCATGGCAACGGACATAGTTGTCATTCTATGATTATACCCAGCCTCATTCTTGGTCGATCGAACGAGGAGACTGTCCGATCCGCATTCACAGAATCCCGAGCTCAAGCCGTTCGTACGGTCTGGGAGACTGTGCCCTAGCCTTTGGGACTTGTGTCGCTCTCCCCGGGCGTGCCTCGTCGCCAACGCAGACCGGGCATAAGCATCGGCGTTCGCGCCTGATAGGCTCGGTACTCGTCTCCAAACTCACGCAGCAGTCTCTGCTCCTCAAACCAGGCGCCGATGAAGACGTAAACCGTGAGTGCGATGATCACCGTCAGCATGTTTCTCGTCATGAATGGTGTCAACCAAAGGATCACCAGCCCGAAAAGGTAAAGCGGATGGCGCACCCATCGATAAATCCGTCGGTCACGAGCCCGTACGGGGAATCACGTTCCATGACCTGTCTCAGCCCGATGAAGTGCAGCGGGTCGGTCGCCAGCAGAGCCAGCCCAAGCAGGCACGCAGCCACCACCTCCCCGCCGATCATCAGGTATCGCCAGGGAGCGCCAACAAAGTACAGGATCCGATCAGGCAGCACACGTGTCAGCCACAAGATCGGAATGAAGCTCACCGCTGCCAAGGCGTTGTAGCCCAGCCGGTACGCTCGAGAGCCCGGCTCTCCCAGAATTTGTCCCCACAGACGTTTCGCAGCCAGCGACGCCAGCCACGAATGGATTACGCCCCAGGTCGCGATCGCGCCGACCAGGATCGCTATCTCCATTGCATCAGCCCTCTATCCTTGCCCTCGAAATCATCGTCGCTAGTTGGCATTTACCGTCGCTCGGATCTTAAAGACCATGATGCACACGATCAAGTTCTACCCGACATCCGCCGAATCAGCAACACCCCTTGCCTGGCTCAGAACGGGCGGGTCGTGGGTGTCTCGGCCGCTCGACGCGCGGCAGTTCTCACCTCTTGCAATCTGTACGCATTGTCATATACTGGTGCACGGCCAAATTCTATCTTAGGAGTGTCTTACATGACGAACACCAAGGAGCCTGGCGGGGAAAAGCCTCCGAGCAAAGGCTCAAAGCCATCCTGGCGTGTGGCGGTGCTGGCAAACATCAAAGTCGAGGGCCAGGCTCTTCCCCCCGGTGTTCCGGCCGACGCCTACGCTGACTTCGACCACATTGAGACCATCGACCATATCCGCGAGGCGATCGAGACCGACGGCCACCGGACCGTCTTCATCCCCGCTGACGAAAAGCTGCCGTTTGCCCTTCGAGAACACCGGCCTGACATTTGTTTCAATGTCGCTGAAGGCTTGGGGGGCGATGCCCGCGAGGCCCAGGTACCAGCCCTGTTGGAGATGTTTCGCATCCCCTACACCGGATCCCGCGTTCTGACCAATGCCATCTCCCTCGACAAAACTCTCACCAAGCGCATATGGCGCGACCGCCGCCTTCCCGTCGCACCCTTCCAGGAATTCCTTGTCGGCGACGAGGCTCTCCGCCCCGACCTCAACTTCCCTCTGTTCGTCAAACCCTCTCGCGAGGGGACAGGCATGGGCGTGGACCTCAATGCCATCGTTGAGAACGAGCCAGAGCTGCGCGAGCGCGTCCGCTGGGTGATCGATCGGTACAATCAGCCTGCTCTCGTTGAGACCTTTCTACCGGGCCGCGAATTCACGGTTGGCATCCTCGGCCGTTCGGATGCGAAGCTGTATGGTCGCCATCCTGAGTGGTACGAGAAGGACGGCATCCACCGCTTTCCGATCTTGGAGCTCGATAGCAGTCGGTCGGTTACGCCGAATGTCTACAGCCTGGCAGCAAAGTCAAAGAGCGTTGGCGAAGAGGACGCCCCGGGGTACCTCTGTCCCGCCAACGTCGAGCCTGAATTGGCCCGCAAGCTCCAGCATATGGCATGGCGCGCCCACTTCCTGTTGGGTGCACTCGATGTCTCCCGCACGGACATGCGCCTCGACGCACAGGGCAATATTCGCCTCTTGGAGATCAACACCCTGCCCGGTCTGACGCCGGGTTACAGCGACTTGTGCCTGCAGGCCGCGGCTGAGGATATCTCCTATATCGATCTGATCTTGGAGATCCTGTATCTTGCCGCCGGGCGTTGGGGTCTCATTCCAGCCCGCGAGCTGGCCGCGGAGCCCGTGAAGAAGTCGACTGGACCCCTCGGCCGCCGCCGATAGCTTACGGTTTCTTCACCGATCGTGCGGCTTCTCCGGCGGCCTTGCATGGCCTCAGGGACCGCCATGATATAATGCCGCTGCTCTTCATCTTTGAGGGAGAGGTCGCGTAGCCTGGTTTAGCGCGCACGCCTGGAGAGCGTGTTTCCCGAAAGGGAACGCGGGTTCAAATCCCGCCCTCTCCGCCACACACAAACACCCTGCCCAGGGTGTTTTGTTTTGCTTGGTGCAGGCCTGGTTCGCCTTCAGCGACGAAGGCGGAGGCGGTCGTACGCTTGCGGGAAATCTGAGCAACTCAGTGTTGAATTCCACGCTCTTGCGACAAGTCTCCACTTGCGGAGTGACGTCTGCAAGCCACGCCAGGTGGGCGGGTTGGACCTCGGGCCTACGCATTGTCTACATAACTAATTAACTGTTTCTTCACTACCACCTGCTAGACTCCGGCTCGTAACACTCACCCAAGGGAGAAGCATGACCCTCATAGCGTCCAACCCGAATTCGCCCCAGGCACCCTCCATACTCATTTCAAAGGCAAAGGTGGTTCCCTCCTTCTTTAGACGCCTCCCATCGTTGATGAAAGACCCTCGTAGGCGTTGGTGGGTGATCATACCTTCTCTGATCGTCCTCGCAATCATCGGCGGGGGAGCCTATTATGAGCTGGTCTATCTTCCTGCCCATACGACCGTCCAGACCCCCTTGCAGACCACCATTGCCACCAAGGGTGATTTGACTGTCAGTGTCCAAGGCACAGGTATTCTTCAGCCAGCCAGCCAGGTTCAACTCGGATTTGGGACCAGTGGAAAGCTTGCCACGATCAATGTCAAGGCAGGCGATCAGGTTAAGCAAGGCCAGCTTCTGGCACAACTCGACAATACGACGGAACAGGTCAAGCTTCAACAGGCACAACGGGCTCTCGCGGATTTCACATCTTCTACATCGATCGCTCAGGCCCAGGAGGCTGTTGCCACAGCCACAACCACCTTGACAAATGCGAAGTATGCACTGATGCACGTGATCAGCCCGGCCGTTTTTGCCTCACAGGAAAAGGTGCAGGCCGACCAGGATGCTCTCAGCGCTGCTCAGGCGGCTGGCGGCAGCTCCCCTAGTACCGATCAACAGAAGACAATCGACGCCGCCCAGGCTCAATTGAAGAAAGATCAGGATGTACTGGCGGGCAATTGGCTCTGGTACAAGGACATCTACGTACCTCTGAACTACACGGTCATGGCCCCGAACCCCACGAGTACCTCCAAGAGTCATCGGGCGGTCAAGATCGTAGAAGGCCCGACAGACCTTGAAATTCAGACTTCGCAGGCCAACTACGATGTTGCCAAGACCGCGGTCCAGCAAGCTCAGTGGTACCTCGATACTCTCAGTAGCAGGGCTGTTCCTGCCAATGCAGGCGGCACCAACCTTGCGGCTTTCCAGGCAGCCAAATTCGCCGTGCAATCGGCCCAGGCCACTATGGCCGGCACACAAATTCTCGCCCCCTCAGACGGCACCATTCTCTCGGTCAGCGCCCAGATCGGGGACAACGTCGGTTCGACTCCGTTCATTGTTCTGGGCGATTTGACGGGCCTCTACGTGAAAACCTACGTGAGCGAGAAGGATTATCAGGAGTTCCAGACCGGCAGTGAGGCGGACGTCGTCTTCGATGCCTTGCCCGGCCAGACATTCATGGGCAAAGTCATGCAGGTGGATCCGGGCCTCGATACTTCGACCCGTACGTCGGTCGTCAGTGGATTGGTCCAGATGGATCCGACAAGCGCTCATTTGCTGATCGGTATGAGTGCATCTGTGGATATCATCGTCGGACGGACGCACAACGCTGTGCTCGTTCCTCTGGCAGCCCTCCATGAATATAGCCCGGGGAAATACGCCGTTTTCGTAATGCGAAACGGAAGGCTCTCCGTTGACTTTGTTCAGGTAGGCCTCAAAGACCAGGTCAACGCGGAGGTCACGTCGGGTCTGAAGGTCGGAGACGTGGTCAGCACGGGCCTGGTGGGAACGAAATAACCATCGTCCACAGACCTGGGGCCGGAGGATCCAAGGCCGTGGATCTGTGAGCACCTGGCGGACTTATCAACTGGAATACTTGTACAACCGAGAAAGAGGAACATCATGTCAAGCACAGCCAATACATCCGGATACTCTGCGAATGCTCAAGCTTCCAAACAGGGAGAGTCAGCTTCCATCTTGGGCCGCCTCCGGGCGCTCCTTGGGGATGCCCATAAGCGCTGGCGGGTGATCGTGCCCGGCCTCGTCCTTCTGGCTGCCATTGGCGCCGGTGCCTACTACCAATTTGCCTACCTTCCCGCGCATCGGAGTACAGCCAGAGCCGCAACTCAGACCTCCGTTGCCCGGCGTGGGACTATTACCTTGAGCGCCATCGGGACCGGCACTTTGCAGCCTGCCAGCGAAGTCCAACTCGGCTTTGGTGGGAACACGAGTGGCAAACTGGTCACCCTGAACGTTAAGGTCGGCGACCAGGTAAAAGCGGGCCAGTTGTTGGCGGAGATCGATAATTCCCAAGCCAAGATCAACTCTGCACAGGCTCAGCAAAACCTCCTGAGCCTGACCTCTCCGGCGGCCATAGCCACGGCCGAGCAGGCCCTCGCCACCGCCAAGGCCACGCTCTACACGGACACGAACAACCTGATTTATCTGATCAGCCCAGACCAGTATTATTGGCAGCAGCAGGTTGCGCAGGCTGAGCAGGCTCTGGCCGATGCCAAGGCCGCCGGGGGCACGTCTCCAACCGCCGATCAGCAGAAGGCCATCACAACCGCCCAGCAAAGACTGAGCTACTACCAGGACAGCTTGACGGGTAGCCGCCTGCGTTGGCTAAAGACCTATGTCCCCATTCACTTCACGAGCATGACTTGCGCGAAGGGAGTGGTCACCAAGCAGGTGGATACGCCCACCGATGCAGCCATAGCCGCCGCGCAGGCGGCCATGGTCGTTGACCAGAGTTCCATCCAGGAAGCGCAGTGGTATCTGGACGCGCTCAACGGCAAAGACGTGCCCCCAAATGCCACGGGCGCCAATCTCGCAGCCCTTGAAACCGCCAATCTCAACGTGCAATCGGCCAAGGCTGCCCTCGATGCCACTCAGATCTATGCCCCCGAGGACGGCACCATCATGACGGTCAGCGCCAACTTGGGCGACAATGTCAGTTCCAGTGCGATCATTACCATGGGCGACTTGAGCCAGCTGTATGTGCAGACCTACATGGACGAATCGGATTTTCAGTCCTTCCAGGTTGGCAACTCAGCCCAGGTCGTCTTCAATGCTCTCCCCGATAAGACCTTCACAGGAAAGGTCACCGAGGTCGACCCGGCTCTCAACACCTCCTCCGGCACTGCGGTCGTCAGCGGATTGGTCCAATTGGACCCGACCAAGACCCAACTACTCATAGGCATGACCGCTTCCGTGACGGTCATCGCCGGCCAGGCGCAAAATGCGGTGCTTATCCCCATCACTGCTCTGCATCAGAAGCCGGGCGGTGGCTATTCAGTGATGGTCATGAGAAATGGCAAATTCACTTCCGTTGACGTCGAAGTCGGTCTCAAAGACCTGGTGAATGCGCAGATCACATCGGGTTTGCAGCCAGGTGACGTCGTGAGCACGGCGACAGGAACAGTAGCACAATGAGCGCACACACCATCATCGAAACGCAGGACCTGACAAAGGTCTACGGCACGGGCGACGCTAGCGTGACCGCGCTCGATGGCGTGAGTCTGAAGATTCAGTCGGGCGAGTTTGTGGCGATCATGGGACCCTCCGGCTCCGGCAAGAGCACGCTGATGCACATCCTTGGCTGCCTGTCCAGACCCACAGAAGGGCACTACATCCTGGACTTGCAGGATGTTAGTAACCTAGACAACAAGGAGCTGGCTGCCATCCGCAACCAGAAGATCGGCTTCGTTTTTCAGGCTTACAACCTGCTTCCCCGCACCACGGCCTTGCGGAATGTCATGCTTCCCCTCATTTACAACCGGGTGGAACATAGAACAACCGAAGAAACTGAAGCACTGGCACGCCAGATGCTCGAGAAAGTCGGCTTGGCCGACAGGATGGATCACCAGCCTCAGGAACTTTCCGGCGGCCAGCAGCAGCGCGTAGCGATCGCCCGCGCGCTGGTTAACAATCCCGTAATGATCATCGCCGACGAGCCGACCGGCAACCTCGATAGCCATTCGGGCGCCGACATCATGAATTTGATGCATGAGATCCATCAGCAGGGAGCCACGATCGTGATTGTGACCCACGATCCGAAGATCGCCGCCCATACCCAGCGTGTCGTCGAGCTGCGTGACGGTCAGATCGATAAGGTGACGCACAATGGACACAACCCAGATGGACCCAAGCGGGACCCCGATGAACGCTGGAAGAAGCCCGGGGAACTGGCCGCGGCGTAGGGACCTAACTTCGAGTTTGATCGTTCGGGCCGTGCGTGAAACGGTCATACTGAATGCGAGGATGTTGTCATGAAGATACGTGAAGTCGCCAGAATTGCCTGGGATGCGATCCTGAGGAACAAGGTCCGTTCGCTGTTGACGATGCTGGGAATCATTATCGGTGTGGCTGCTGTCATCATGGTGATCTCGATCAGCGCTGGCACCGAAGCGACCATCAGCGACCAGATCCAGGGCCTCGGCTCAGACCTGGTATTCATCACACCTAGTTTCACCCGCGGTGGGGCGCAGAGCTTGGGCGCCGAGAATGGCACAGGCCTGGTCTTTACCGATGCGGCCGCCATCGACCAACAAGTGGCGGGCGTGCTTGGTGTCACCGTCGAACAAGGCGCCTCGGAGAATATTTCCGGCAACGGTGTGAACTTGACCAGCATCGACATCCTGGGTACCACAGTCGATTTTCCGACTGTGCGAAGCATGAAGATGGCGAATGGGAATTACTTCGATCAGCAGGCAATCGACCTCAAGGAGAAGGTGACCGTGCTCGGCTCCGGTCTTGCCCAGCAATTGTTCGGGAATGCGGATCCGGTCGGCCAATATGTCGTCGTTGGGAACTCCCAATTGGCCGTGATCGGTGTGTTTGCACCCCACGGGTCCGTCGGCGGCGTGGATTACGATGCCCGTCTGTACTTGCCGATCACGGTCGTTTTTGAGAAGTTCACGCCGTCGGAATTTGCCAGATTCCTCGGAGACAGAGTCCGGCTGATATATGTAAAAGCCGATCCGACCAAATCCTTGAACGATGTCATTCTCCAGATCCAGCTCCTGCTCTACAAGCGCCACGGCGTGACCGCCAGCAATCCTGATTTCACGATCACAACCCAGCAGGATATCATCACGACACAGGAGTCAACGACGGCGGCGTTTCGTTCCCTGCTGGCGTGGGTGGCGGGGGTATCCCTGTTGGTGGGCGGGATTGGGATCATGAACATCATGCTGGTCAGTGTTACCGAACGCACGCGTGAAATCGGCATTCGCCAATCGGTCGGGGCGACGACGGACGACATCCGTATGCAGTTCCTGGCCGAGGCCTTTTTGCTGAGCCTCGTCGGAGGAGCGCTGGGGCTTATCGTAGGTGTGGTGGGTTCGGTGCTGTTCGGGGGTATTAGCGGAATGCGCACGGTGATCGTCCCAGCCTCCATCTTCCTCGCATTTGGCTCGGCGGCGCTGGTGGGTATATTCTTCGGATATTACCCCGCCAATCGTGCCGCACTGTTGGATCCGATCGAGGCCCTCCGCTATGAATGACCTGGCGCTGCGCACTTTGAACGCTTGGCTCCGCCGGTTCGCCCGGCGGGATCCGGATCAGTGCTATCTCATGAGAAATGGGTGCTGCGAATGAAAAAGACAAGTCTGCTGACAACTACGATTTTCTCCCTCACCGCGCTGGTGCTAAGCGTGTGCGGCGCGGCCCGCTCCTCCGGGTCTTCCTCCTCCTCTGCCGGCGGTTTCCGCAGCAGCGCCGCCAGGAATCTTCCCCTTACCCCCGAGGCCAAGCTCGCTCTCGGCACTATCAAACTCGAAGGCACCCCGCAGGCAATAGATGCCTCCATGGCGGCCAAGCTTCTGCCGCTGTGGCAGCTAATGGCCCAGCTCAATGGCAGCTCCTCGACCGCGCCCCAGGAGGTGACTGCTGTGCTGAACCAGATCCAGGCGACCATGAATCCTGAACAGGTCAAGGCCATCAGCGGCATGCAGCTGACAACAGCCGACATCTTTACGGCTTTCCAAGCCAGCCAGACGGGCGGCACTTCATCGGGCTCGTCCGCCGCCGGGGGGAGCCAAGGCGGCCAGGGCGGCGGCAGGATCTTCTTTGGTGGGGGCGGAGGCCCTGGCGGAGGGGGCTTTGGAGGTGGCTTTGGCGGAAACGGCGGGACCCGATCCGGGACCACCACGAACGGAACCGGCGCGAGCGCCACCCAGACCCCCCAGCAGGCTGCCAACCAGATCTCGCTCATCGTCGTCAATCAGGTGGTCCAGCTGCTTGAAAGCCGTGTCAAGAGCTAGGACCAGGCAGGCGGTAAAATGATGGAGCACGTCCAGCAATCTGTTGAAGGAGCTGCACATCTCCGCGAGCGCGGACGTAACCCGGAGTGGAAGAGCGTGGCTAAAACCATCCTGGTTGTTGACGACGAGAAGCGCCTGGTTTCCTTGGTGGAGAGCTACCTTAAGCAGGAAGGCTACCGCGTCATCACGGCCTACAATGGTCGAGAGGCGCTCAACGTCGCCCGCCGGCAATCCCCGGATCTCATCATTCTGGACATCATGATGCCGGAAATGGACGGCTACGAATTCATTGAGACCTATCGCCGGGAGCGCAATACGCCGATCATCCTTCTCACAGCCCGCGTGGAGGAACAGGAACAGGTCATCGGCCTCGAACTTGGCGCCGACGACTATGTCACCAAACCGTTCCGTCCCCGCGAACTCATGGCCCGGGTGCGTGCTGTTCTGCGCCGGGCTGGGCAGATCGAGCCTCCCGCGAAGGTACTGAAAGCCGCTGGCATCACCCTCGACCGGGATAGCCGCTCCGTTCAGGTGGGAGACCGCTATGTGGACCTCACCCCCTCCGAGTTCGACCTCTTGGCCGCCCTCATGAGCGCACCTGGTCGCGTGTTCTCCCGCCTGGATCTGCTCGACATCATCCAGGGCATCCGCTACGAAGGCTACCAGCGCACCATCGACCTGCACGTCAAGAACCTTCGCGCCAAGATCGAGGCGGATCCCCGCTCGCCGCACTTCATCGAAACGGTTTACGGCGCGGGATATCGGTTCGCCCGGGAGTAGCCGGCATGCGTTCGATCACCGTCCGGTTCATGCTCGCCTTCGTCGCGGTCAGCGTGATGAGCACCGCGCTGGTGGTGATCTTGATTCGCTGGCGCAGCCGGGAGGAGTTCCGCACTTTCCTCATCGATCAGAACCGGCCCCAAATCGTCGTGGCGTTTTCGGACTACTACCTTGCACATGGCTCTTGGCAGGGGATTTCCGGTTCGAGCCTGGTCCCGCACGAGATGTCGCTGCCTGCCCCTCAGAGCAACCCCGGCCCCTTCACCCTGGTCGACAGCACCACCGGCCGTGTGGTCATGGCTGGCCAGGGGTACCAGTTGGGAAGCGCGCCTCCGCCCGAGGCCATGACCGCGGGCATTCCGATTCAAGCCGCCAACAAGACCGTCGGCTTCTTGATCATCAACCGGCCGCTATATCGCATCGGCGAGCCGGGGGCGGCGTACCTCGACCGCTTCAATCTTCAGGTCGCCCTCGGCGGCCTGATCGCCGTCGGACTCGCGCTGATTCTCGCTGTTGTTCTTGCCCGCACCTTGACGCGTCCCATTCGCGAACTGACTGCCGCTACCCAAGTCGTCTCCGGCGGCTCGCTCGGGCACCAGGTCCCGGTCCGGTCGCGTGATGAGCTAGGCCAGTTGGCCTCCTCCTTCAACCGGATGAGTGCGGATCTCGTCCGCTCGCTTCATCTCCGCCGCCAGATGACTGCCGACATTGCCCACGAGTTGCGTACCCCCATCAGCGTCATTCTGGGACATGCCGAGGCCGTGCATGACGGCGTGTTGCCGGCTTCGCCAGAGACCTTTGAGATCATCCGCGAAGAGGCCGGCCGGCTTGAGCACCTGGTTGACGATTTGCGTACTCTTTCGATGGCCGACGCTGGCGAATTGAAGCTCATGCTCCGCCCTTCGTCTCCCCGCTCCATGCTCCTCGACGTCCAGAGGATCTACGCCCACCGCGCCACACAACAACAGATTTCCCTTCAGGTGAACGCAGCCCAGGAACTGCCGGAGATCCAAGTCGATCCCCAGCGCATCAAAGAGGTCTTCGCCAATATCCTCGAGAACGCCTTGCGCTACACCCCTGCGGGCGGAACGATTTCCCTATCCGCCTTGGCCGTCGAGGAATCCGTGGAGTTTCGGATCCAGGACAGCGGCCACGGCCTCGCTGCTTCAGAGCTGAGCCTGATCTTCGAGCGCTTTCATCGCGTCCAGAATTCGCGGACGCGGGACGAGGGTGGCTCCGGCCTCGGACTGGCGATCGCCAAGTCGACAGTCGAGAAACATCAAGGCAGCATCTGGGCTGAGAGTGAGCCGGGCCGCGGCCTCACGATTGCCTTCAGGATTCCATTTCAATCCCCCACTGGAAAAAACTAGCCGCCCGGTATCCGTTGTCGAACTCGGGTGGCTCCTTGTGCCGATGTGGACCGCGAGTGATTTCGCGAGGGTTTCTTCTTTCCCGCCCTACTTATTCAGGCTCATCACATAGGCAATCACGTCAGCGATCTGTTGCGGCGTGAGCAGGTTCTTGTCGCCCCAGGCGATCATCGAGAACGTGGGATTTGGGCCGGACGGCGTCGAGCCGTGTTCCACGAATAGGTCGATGTTGATCGCGAATGTCTTCGGATCCGCGCTCTTGATTGTCGGGTCGATCGGATTCAGCGCCGGGATCGTCCCGTCGTCGGAACCGGGGTTCGGATCGCCCCCCTTGCCGTCGGCGCCATGACAGATCTGGCAATTGGCCGCAGAGATTTGCTGGCCTGAAGCCGGATCACCCTTCAGGTTGAGAGCGGGGCCCGGGCCTCCAGGATTGGACGGCTTCGCGGCCTCTTCAGCCGGCTCGGACGTTTCGTTTGCGGCTGCGGCCGGCGTCCCACTGGAGCTCGCTGGTGCTGCCGCCTGCGTCCCGCTCGAGGTCGCGCTGGCAGCGGGTTGGGGGTTCAGGCTGATGACGTATGCTATCACGTTCGCAATTTGCTGCGGCGTCAGCTGCTTCTTATCGCCCCAAGCCGGCATCGAGAACGACGGATTGGCCCCGGAGGGCGTCGAACCGTGTTCCATGAACAGGTCGATGTTCGTCGCGAACACCTTCAGATCCGCATTCTTGATCGTCGGGTCGATCGGATTCAGCGCCGGGATCGTGCCGTCATCGGACCCCGGATTCGGATTGCCTCCTTTGCCGTCCGTACCATGACAGATCTGGCAATTGGCCGCAGAGATTTGCTGGCCTGAAGCCGGATCACCCTTCAGGTTGAGAGCGGGGCCCGGCCCGCCGGGATTTGAGGGCTTCGCGGCCTCATTCCCGCCCGCCGCCTGCGTCCCACTTGGGGTCGGCATCGCTGTCAGCTGGGGATTAAGGCTGATCACATAAGAGATTACGTCTGCAATTTGCTGCGGAGTTGAGCTGCTTCTTGTCGCCCCAGGCCGGCATCGAGAACGACGGGTTGGTCCCGGAGGGCGTCGAACCGTGTTCCATGAACAAGTCAATGTTCGTCGCGAATATCCTCAGATCCGCATTTTGGATCGTCGGGTCGATCGGATTCAGCACCGGGATCGTCCCATCATCGGAGCCGGGATTCGGATTGCCCCCTCACCGTCCGTGCCATGACAGATCTGACAATTGGCCACATAGATCTGTTGGCCTGCAACCGGATCACCCGCTAGATTGAGCGCCGGGCCCGGCCCGCCGGGATTTGACGGCCTCGCGGCCTCATTCCCGCCCGCCACCTGCGTGCCGCCTTGAGTCGCCCCCACGACCGGAAGCGTTGCTGCTCCCAGGCAGCCGCGTTGGCGCCGGCAGCGTCGCCGGCACCAGCGTCGGGATCGATGTCCTCTCGGCCGTGGGTATCGCGTTTCGACAGCTCAACGAGAAGCCGCAGCCCAGGGAGGTCAGCAGCGAGATCCAGATCACCAGCATCAGGATGAAGCCGATCAGGACGCCATAAGTGATCTTGCGAAAATCATCCACGTTTGCCTCCCCTATTGGTTCTGCAGCGTGCGCACATAATTGACCACGTCCCAGCGCTCTCTGACCGTCAGGTTTTCGTTCAGGGCCGGCATCGCCCCCGGCATGCCGTTGGTGATAACCATGAAGATCGCGCCGTCGCTAACGGACGTCACGATCGGACCGGTCAGATCAGTCGGCTTCGTCTTTTGCAGGAAGTTCGCGATCGGCCCGTCTCCCTTCCCGTCCACGCCGTGACACAGGCTGCAATTGATATGAAACAGCTCGGACCCGCGCGATCGAGGCGGCATCCGCCGGCACGGGATTCACCGGCGGACCCATGTCCGGGATTGACACCGGGCCCTCGATCGGAATGGATCGCGCCGGCACCGGCAGCGGATTCTCCATCGGTTGCTGCGCCGGCGAGATCTCCATGAACGACACCCAATCGATCTTGATCACGTCGTACGCGAAGATCTCCAGGATGCCGATAACGACCGCGAGGGCCAGGAAAAGCACGGCGAAGCGCTTCAGAATAACCCTCAGGCTGGTGCTCATAGTTGACGCGCCTCTGCCGGCTTCACCGATTCCGCGCCGCGCCCGGTCAAAGCGCCCACAATTCGTTTCTGATCCTGCTGGTCGCACCGGAACAGAACCGCGATCTTGCCATTGCTGATTTCGGGCACATATTCCTTGGGTGTGTACGATGGGAAGCCGCTGTCAACAAACAGGCCGAGAAAGGCAAACACCATCAGCCCCAGCATCGTCATCTCAAACGTAACGATCCAGCCCGGGGGAATCGGATACAAGGGTTGCCCGCCGACGTACAATGGGTCGAAATACGGAATCGCATACGTCAGCGCCAGCCCCAGCAGCCCGCAGAGTATTGCCCCGGCGAGGGCGATGCGAGAGACATGCGTGACGGCACTGGGGCGCCCAAGAACACGTCCTGGTATCGGCACGCCCGAGATCACGTTCATGTGTCCGTCGCTGACGCCCAATTTGTGCAGTTCCTCGATGCCGTCGGCAGCAGGACCTATGTCTTCAAATAGCGCTAGCAGCGCAATGGAATCAGACATTTCATGCTCCTTGAGCTTCAGTCAAGCACGCTCACGGTGGACGCCTCCGCCCTGCCGATCTTGCGCAGGCTATGGGCTTCCTGCCCTTCCTGGACTTCCCACACAGGAATCAGGGGGATCAAGCGCGAGGCCAGCATATACAGCAGCACAAAAAGCGAGACCGTGCCGATGGTCAAAAAGATCTCCACTCTCGGAACGTAAATCCGCCAAGTGAAAGGCATGCGGTTGATTGTCAAGCCCTCGGGGATGATGATGTATCGTTCGATCCACATGCCCACGTTGATGAACAGTCCGGCGATGGCCAGCAGCCAGGGAGTGCTTCGCCATCGGGGGTTCCAAAGAAGAAGCCAGGGCACCACCACATTACAGATCAGCATCACATACCAGAGCCACCCGAGCGGCCCCCTCTCCGTGAAATCCTGAAGGATCTTCGCCCATTTGTCCCCGCCATACCAAGGCACCAGGTAATCATTGAAATAGAAGTAGGCCCACGCCATCGAGACCATCAGCATCAGCTTGCCGATCAAGTTGAAATGCTCGGGACGGATGAAGTATTTCATGTTCTTCATCGTGGATCGGATGATGAACAGCACGATCGCCACCGCAGCCATGCCGGAGTGCAGCGCGCCGACAACAAAGTACGGGCCAAATATGGTCGAAGACCAACCGGGGCGGGTCGCCATCGCAAAGTCCCATGACACGATGGTATGCACGGAGAACATCACCGGGATGATGGCGAAGGCAAAGATGTTCATTGCGGCGAGCAGGTTCTTCCACTCGCCCTCTGTTCCCCGGAAGCCCAGACCTAATAGCCGGTACGAAATCTTGCGCCAGCCGGTCGCTTGGTCTCGCACCATGGCAATATCCGGAATCAGCGGCAGGAACAGGTACATCGTGCTGCACAAAAGGTAGGTGGTGATGGCCAGGAAGTCCCACATCAGCGGGGAGTGGAAATCCGGCCACAGCCCGCGTTCATTGGGAAATGGGAGCAGCCAGTAGCCAGCCAAACCCGACCCATGTGCATGAAAACGCTTGCGCCCGCCTGGACCAGACCGAATGTAGTCATCAATTCCGCCGCGCGTGTGAATGGCCGGCGCACCTCAACTTTCAACACGCGCAGAATGGCGGAGATGAACGTGCCCGCATGGCTGATGCCGATCCAGAACACGGTGTTGACCAGGAAGATGCCCCAGAAGACCGGCCGGTTCGACACCCGCCACGCCCAGTCCGTTCATGATCAGGTAATACCAGGCGTAGAAGAAGCACGTGAGCACGAGGATGGCAACAATGGTTGTGGCGCTCCAGTATCTCCACGTGGTCGTGTGCATGGATTCCAAGACCATGGCGTTCATTTCGCCGCGCGGCAGTGGATCGTGCATCAGGTGTTCGTGCGGATCTTCGTGCTCAGCTGCACTACGCCTGGGCTGAGGCAGGGACTTAGCCGTTACCGCCATTCAACTCTCCCTTCAGATAGGTCACTCGCGGCAGTGTTCCGAGTTCTTCCAGTTGATGGAAACCCCGGGCGGCCAGGCCCATCTGGCTCACCCGGCTGCTGGGATCGTCGATCCGCCCAAAGATGATCGCGTTTGCCGGGCAGGCCTGGGCGCACGCCGGCACAACCTCGCCGTCCCGGATCTCCCGGTTCTCCGATTCGGCGGTGATCTTCGGCGTGGCGGATTCGCTGGATGCAGAACGTGCACTTCTCCATCACGCCGCGCCGCCGCACGGTCACATCCGGATTGAGCTGGTTTTGCAGTGTGCTCAGCTCAGGATGCAGGCGCGCCATCCGTATAGTCGCGCCAGTTGAACGACCCGCACCTGGTACGGGCAGTTGTTGGCGCAGTACCGCGTGCCCACGCATCGGTTGTAGACCTGCAGGTTGATGTCCTCCGACTGGCTGTGCACCGAGGCAAACACCGGACAGACCGGCTCGCAGGGCGCTTTGTGGCACTGCTGGCACATCATCGGCTGGTAGGGCGTCATCTTGACGTCGGGGAACGTCCCCTGCCAGAACCGCTCGATCCGGATCCAGTGCATCGCTGCGCCCGTACCCCGCATCCTCCTCGCCGACGAAGGGCACGTTGTTCTCCATCGCGCATGCCGCCACGCACGCCTGGCAGCCCGTGCAGACGTCCTGGTCGATGACCATGCCCCATTTCCCGCGCAGGTCCTGCTCCGACGTGTTGGTGAAGACAGGCAATTGCAGATCAGCTCGTCATCGGACTCTCTCTCCTCGCTCGTATTCCAGCATCAGAACCCATACACGCCGAGCTTGCTCTCGAACCGCGAGAGCGGCCGTTTCTTTCCGGTCTTCTCGACGCTCACCTTCATGCTCCCAAAGGCCAAGTCGCCAGCCTCGTTGAGCTTTTGCGCTCAGCAGGTCGGCCGGATTGCTGCCTCGCTTCGCCGCGAACTGGCCGTATACGCTGTGTCCCTGGCCGAATGGCATGGCGATCGTGTCGGGACGAATGGCAGGGTACCGGTAGACCGAGCCCTCCACCGCCCCTGCCGGCGATGTGATTCGCACCACGTCATCATCGGCGATCCCCAGTTTATCCGCCGTCGCCGGGTTCATCTCCACCCAGCTGTTCCACATCACCGTGGTGGTCGGATCGGCGAGTTCCTGCAGCCAGGGCTTATTGGCACCCGCCTCGCCCAGGATCGGCGAAACGAAGGGCACCAGGAAGAAATCACCGTTCCCATTGAACTCGCCCAGGCTCGGCGTGAAGTTCTTGTTTAGAGCGTCGCTGCCCGACGGCATGCCCAGTTGATCGGTCGTCGTCCACCATCCCCCGTACTGCTGGAAGTAGGCCGCGAACGTGTTGATCTCCGGTGCCGTGAAGAACCCATCCGTCTCCGTCAGCAGGCCCGACAGCTTGCCCTGCAGGTAAGCCACTTCATCTTTGTGTGGCAAGGCGGTCGCCAGTGCGCCCCCCACCTGCTGCGCGGCCGCCAGCAGCACGTCCGCAGTCGCCTTGGTATTATAGAACGGCACAACGACCGGCTGAGCGCCAGAAAGCACCGATGCGTTCGATCCGCTGGCAACCTGCTGGTAGCCCCAGGAACTCAAGCCCGTGATTCTCAGGGAAGATGGCAGTCTGCCTGCAGCGCCGTCTCGTCCGGGAAGATCGCGAACGAGATGATCTGCGGGACCTTCGCGAGTGCTTCTTCGAATCCCAGCGATTTCGGCAGCTCGAAGACCGGATTCACACCGTGAATGAACAACGTCTTGATCGCACCGGACTGCAGCTTTGCCGTGAAGTCCGCCATCTCTTTCATCGTCGCCGGACGATGGTATTGGTCTGTGAGCGGGGCGATCGGTGAGAGGTACACGCCACCGGCTTGGCCGAGATTTCCCGCCAGCGCGTTCAGCGCCAGCACGGCTTCTGCCACCTGCAGGCCGTTGCTCTGGCCCAGCGCCGTACCTCCGGGGATCGCCACCGGCTTCGCTGCACTGGCGAACATATCTGCCAGCCGCTGGAGTGTGTCAGTGCTGATGTCGGCCGCCGCCGCCGCGCTGCCCGGATCCGCGTTGGCGAACGCCGCCGGCATCGCCAGGCCCCGCGCTTGTGCCACCAGCTTGCCCATCGCCAAGATCACCTGGGCTTCGCTACCGGGCTTGATCGCGATCCACTCGTCGGCTTTGGAGCCCGTCTGGGATAGCCGTGGCTCTAACTGGACGAAATAACCGCGTTGCACCCGGTTTCCCTGGCGCAGCTTAGCGAAGTTCCTGGTCTGCGCCACCGGTGAGAGCCATGTCTCCAGGAAGTTGGCGCCGAAGGAGAACACGAGCGTCGCCGCCCCGATATCGAAGAACGGCAGTCCCGCCTTCCCCAGCATGTCATTCGCGGCCTGTATCAGCGTCTGCCGCGCCTCGAACATGCCCAGCGCGCCAAAGCGGACCGGTGCCGGACTTCCATTGGCCTTCATCAGGTCACTGACCAGGTCAAATAGATGGTCCGGCGCCATCCCCATGAGGAATGCGACCTCGTTGGGTCCGTTCTTGCTCAACGCGTCCGCCACCGTGTTGACCGCATCGATCCAGGTGACCTCCTGGTATCCGCTGCCTGTGCCTGACGCGTAATCGTTGACTCCGCGCGTGTGTTTCCGGGATTTCGGATTCGGTCGTAGTTGTACAAGCCCTGCAGCGTGACTTGGCCCCGTGCACACGTCTTGCCCAGGTTGACCGGATTGTTCGGATTGCCTTCAACCTTGATTGCCCGCCCCTGCATCGTCCGCACCACCAGTCCGCACCCTGCCGAGCATTCACGACAAGTCGTCGCGTAGTACGTGCTCAGGCCGTTGTACGTGTACTCCGGCATCTTTGTGTAAGGCTCCCGCGTGACGTACCGGGAGGCCGGTCCGCATCCGGTCAGCACGGCCGTCGTCGCCGCGCCGGCCCCGGCCAGTTTCAGAAAATCACGCCGGGAGATCGAGTTCGTCATAATGATTCCTTTCAGCCGATTTAGTAATGACAGGTGCCGCAGTCGGTCAGCTTGGTGTACAGCACCGGGTTGCCCTGTGCCTTCTGGCGATGGCAATTGAGGCACCAGCCCATGTTCATGACTTGGGGATTTTGGTACACCGTCATCTTGCTCACGTCGCCGTGACAGGTCTCGCAGTTCAGGCCCGGCCGCGATGTGTGGACGATGTACAAAGTGCACGAAATCCGGCACCTGCGCTACCGGCACCCAGTTGATGGCTTGATTGTTCTGCACGTACGCCGCAAGCTTCGTCAGCTCAGTGCCCTGCACCGGGATCTGTTGATGACAGCCCCAGCATTTGGTCTCCGTCGGGATACCCGGTGATGGCCCTCGTAACGCTCCAGGGTGGCAATATAGACACTGGATTCCCAGCCCGACGTGCAGGCCATGTGGAAACTGGATCGGTTGCGGTGGTGCCTTCTGCGTCTGAGCGATGCCCCATACCCCCACGCTCACGAGGCCAAACAATGCGATCAGCACTCCAATCCGCCCCAATGGCTGATTCAACGCATCGAATATCCGTTTGAACATGGACTCTCCCGAGTTGGTATGAATTCTCGATCGCGAAAATAATTGCTGGGCTAAGCGCCGCGAATTACACGGGCGGCATTATACTGCAAAACCTGTGAACGGATACATTCGGGATGGGAATCGCCTGCTCGCCCACGTGATATACTGATCGCCAGCATGGACAGGCGGCGCCTGCGCGCTTTTTACCCTGTGCTCATTTTCACGGCGGTGGGCATCCTCACCTTTCTGAACTCCGATTCCGGCTTTGCTCTTCGGGGTTCCCCGGATATCGCGCCCGCCTCACGGCTCAGCCCGCTCACACCCACACCTGTCCCAACGCCAGGCTCGGTCCCGGGCTCAACCGATGGGATCATGTGGATGGGCGTCGTGATCATTCTGATCATTCTGCTCCCCCTTGTCTTCACCAGGAGCACCTGGACTAAGTCCTAGTCCCCGCTGCGCGCTGCGTTGGCCTTCGGCTGCAGGAGCTGCAATCGTAATAGTTATTTCGCCCCTTGGGAAGTCTTCATGCCTTCCAGGTCCTCGCCATCTCGATCCGCTCCGCTAGCGGCGGATGTGTGTGGAACATGAAGACCACCCACTTCCCCGGATCCAACTCGCCCAGATTTTGATTGGCAAGTCGAACAAAGGCCGAGGCAAATGCCTCGGTCTTGCCAGTTGCGCCCAACGCATACTCGTCTGCCATCTTTTCGCGCCAGCGCGACACAGCGTTGTCGAGCGGCGCTGTGACGACTTCCGTACACGCCCAGGATAAGCCCCAGCGCCGGGAATGCCGCGATGTCGCTCGACGCTTCCAAATCCGAACGCCGCGACCGCGTTGTTCATCGCCAGCGACGCCAGGAAGAACCCCGCCAGCGTGATTGCGGTTCCGAATCCGATGTAGAGCAGGATGTCCCGATGCACCTGGTGGCCCAATTCGTGCGCCAGCACAGCCTCGATCTCATCTGGCGTGAATTCCTTGAGGAGCGTATCTCCGATGATGATTCGACGTGTGTTGCCGATTCCGGTGAACGCCGCGTTGGCGGATTTCGTCCGCCTCGACAAGTCGAACTGGTACACCCCCTGCACCTTGGTATTGGCCCGCTCCGCGAGCCGCAGCAGCCGGTCTGCCAGATCCCGGTGCTCGTCTCCCAGGGGCACGTACTTGTTGAACATCGGCATGATTAGCACGGGCGCCAGGTTGGTCAGCAATACATTGAAAAGGAGCAGGCCGCCCGCGGCCCACAGCCACCACCAGCCTCCAGTCAGCCGAAGTGCCAGGTAAAGCAGCTCGAGCACCACCAATCCGATCGGCGCGCCGATCAGTAATCCCTTTGCCTGATCTGTGATCCAATCTCGGAGCGACTGCGTCGATTGCCCGAATCGGTGCGGCAGGATAAAACCGCTGTAATAACTCAGCGGGAGCCCGACTGCCGCAAAGATGCCCCCAAACACAAGGACGAACGCCGGAACCAGCAGCCAGGGATTCCCCAGCCCGGGCCAGGTCCGCACCAGCCACTCGCGCAGTGTAGTGCTCCATCCGAATGGCAACCAGGCTGCTGTGTACACACCGCTGAGACCCGTACTGAGGAGCCACAGCCGCCGCGAGACTCGCCCGTATTCCTTTGCCTGCTCCTGACGCTCCGGATCAATGGTTGTCATCTGGACTCGCAACTTGCCTTGATATCGTGGACGATTCTTGGAGGCCGGATCCGCCCTATTTCCCGCTCCTGAGTTTCTCGTTGTCGGCCGCCAATCGGACAATCACCTGTTCGCTGGTCATGACTTCACCGTAGGACTTGAGTGCGGCCATGAAAGCCTTGTGCACGTGTTCTGCCGGGATCGTCGTATCCCCGTATTTGAGGTCTTTCGTCGCGCACGCATCCTCCGCCACCAGCACCTGGAAGCCGAGATCCCCTGCCGCCCTCGCCGTCGCATCGACACACATGTGGCTCATCATGCCGGTGATCACTACCCGTTCCGTCCCCTGCTCCCTCAGCATCTCCAGCAGGTTTGTTTCGCGGAACGAGTTCGGATGGTGCTTCACCACCAAGGGCTCGCCTTCGAAGTGCGCTACCGAGTCGTGGATGTCGCACCCCCGATCGCCGCGCACAAAGGTCGTCGCGCCGGGCTTGGTGGCTACATGCTGGATATGCACGTGATGTTGATGATGCTCGCGAAAGCACTGCAGCAGCTCGTGCGCCTTGTTGGCGGCCTCCAGCGGCTCAACCAGTGGATTCTTACCGCCGGGGAAGTACTCGTTCTGGATATCGATCAGAAGCAGGCTTGTCTTCATGCGTTCATCCTATCTGCATCGGTTTCGACCGGGTTCAATGCCTCTCAATAGCTGTCCCCGGGTCGACTGGCCTCACCCATAGTGAGTTGCCCTACTTGCGTCCAAAATCCGCCGGGATCTCCCCCCAGACCGCAGTATTCCATTTCACGACCCTCGGCTTGCCCGTGGAGTGATCGCCATAGCCCAACGTTCCTGCCCGCAGTTCTGCCTCCGCCTGGGCAATCTTCGCAAAAAGCAGCATGTTGTTCCGCGTTTGCATCAGCTTTGTGTTGCACTTCCTCGCCTTGATCCACGCGATCGCATTGCTGGAATCAGAGTACACAGGCCAATCCAGCCGCTGCTTCGTGAGCCAGCGAAGCGCGTCCGCGATTGCCAGAAATTCGCCGACATTGTTTGTACCATCCGGGAAGGGGCCGGCTTTGAGTATCTGTTCCCCCGTCTCGGTCCGAACGCATCGGTATTCCAACCGCCCTGGCGATCCGTCGCAGGCCGCATCCGCGCACACCGATGGCAGCACCGGCTTGACCTCCGCCCTTCTCCATTTGCCAAGACTGGCCGATTTTCCCTCAAAGTCCTCGTAGGGTGCCGCAAAAGCGCGCCTCGTGTCCTCACGCGTGCTGAATGCCTTGTATTGTGCTCCCGCGAACCCCTTGACCTGTTCTTCGCACTCCTCCCACGAGGCAAAGACCCCTCTTTTCCGCCCCCGCCATATCGCGTAATACTTCTGACCCGTCACGCGGCTATTTTACATTGAAAACGCGAGGACTGTCTCAGTTCGCTCCCCCTCGGTCACTGCCCAGCGCAATCTTCGTGCTGCCGAACGATTTCTTTCTCTAATGAACGCTCAGCCTGCTCGCTTTCCCTCGAACGTTGCCCCCTCGCGTTCCACCATGTTGCGGAAGGCCGTTTGGAATCGCTTATTGCCGAATTGGTGGGCGTTGGCGATGCATTCGTCCTCATCGAAGGACCTCTCGCGCTGCAGGAAACACCGCACCGCCTCGATCAGTGAATCAGCCGTGCGTTCGTCGAAGAGGACGCCGGTCTTGCGCCTAGATCGCCAGTCCTTTAAACTGGCTCATGTACAGATGGTGGAAGAAACCCTTCGCGTCCAGCAATTGCTGATGGGTGCCCTGCTCGACGATCTCTCCATCGTTGATCACGATCACGTTGTCCGCGTCGCGTATCGTGGACAACCGGTGCGCGATCACGAAGCTTGTCCGTCCCTCCATCAGCCGCAGCAGTGACTTCTGGATGCGGGCTTCGGTGCGCGTGTCCACGCTCGAAGTGGCCTCATCCAGGATCAGTATGCTGGGATCGGCCAGGACCGCCCGCGCGATCGACAACAGCTGCCGCTGTCCCTGGCTGAGATTGCTGGCCCGCTCCGAGAGTTGGGTTTGGTAACCCTGTGGCAGCTGGCGGATGAACTGAGTCCGCGTCGGCAAGTCTGGCGGCCTCGATGCATTCCTCGTCGGTCGCATCCAGCCTGCCATAGCGCATGTTCTCCATGACGGTGTCCGCGAACAGGAACGTGTCCTGCAAGCACGATGCCCAACCTCTCCCGCAGATCATCTTTTGACACATCCCGGATGTCACGGCCGTCGATCCGGATGCAGCCGCCATTGACTTCGTAGAAGCGGCTCAGCAAATTGATGATCGTGGTCTTGCCCGCCCCGGTCGGACCGACCAGCGCGATGGTCTGTCCCGCTTTTGCTTCGAGGTTCATGTTCTTGATGATCGGCTTGTCCGGCGAATATCCAAAGCTCACGTTCATCGAAGCCGCACCTCGCCGCGCACCGGCCTGGCCAGCGGCTTGTCGGCCGCCGCGTCCACCTCGGGCTCTGTATCGATCACTTCGAACACTCGTTCTGCTCCGGCCAGTGCCGCCTGGATTGAGTTGTACATGTTCGCCAGTTGACGCAGTGGCTGGATGAAGTTCTGGGCGTATGCGATGAAGGTCGCGATCATGCCGACCGTCACAAGACCCTGCAAGGCCAGGAATCCGCCCAGCCCCGCCAGCACGATTACGAAGAAGTTGCCGAGCACGTTGGTCAGCGGCATCAGCATCAATGCATACGTATTGGCGTAGACGCCTGCCTTGTAGACCGTCTGATTGCTGGCGCGGAACCGCTCCACGGCCGCATCCGTCCTGCGGAATGCCTTGACCACCCGTGGCCGCTGATGGACTCTTCCATTACGCCGTTGATCTCGCCCAGCCCCTTTTGCAGGTCGCGGAAGCCCTTGCGCGTGTAGCTTGCCACGAACTGCGTGAACCAGAACATGATCGGAACGACCAGGATCGCCGAGAGTGCCAGCCATACGTTGAGTACGAACATCGCGATCAGGATTCCCACCAGCGAGAGAACGCTGGCCAGCCAGTGACACAACGTTCTGCGAGACCGCCTGGTTGATCGCATCGATATCGTTCGTCAGGCGGCTCATGAGCTCGCCCGCCGTGTGCGTGTCGAAGAAGGCGATCGAGAGCTTCTGCAGGTGTTCGAACAGGTCCCGTCGCAGCCGCCGGAGTGCATCCTGCGAGATGCGCGCCATGATCCAGCTCGAGACGGCTTGGAAAGCGTTGTCGAATGCGTATGCAACCAGCAGGAGGATCGCGAGGCTGGACAGCCCGCCGATTTGTCGCGTCGAGATGAATTGATCGATCGCCCGTCCGATCAGGTACGGCTCCAACAGCTCCAGCAGAATGTAGGCCAGCACAAAGGCTAGCACCAGCGCCATCGCCAGCTTATACGGACTCAGGTACAGTGCCAGTCGCGTCAGCGCCTGTTTCGGATTGTTGGCCTTCTCGATCGTGCCAGGTCGCATGTGACCGCGGCCCATCCGGCTTCGGATGTCCACCACCGGCGGGCGTTCCATGGGGGTGGGATGCATTTGCGTCATGCCTGCTCCTCCACCTTGACGCCCTCTCCCAGCTGCGAATCGTAGATTTCCTGGTACACCGGGCTCGTTCTGCATCAATTCGTCGTGGGTGCCTTGCGCCACCACCTTCCCCTTGTCGACCACCACGATCCTGTTTGCACGCAGCACCGTGCTGATCCGTTGCGCGACCACGAAACTCGTGCTCTCCCGTGTCCAGGCCTTCATGGCATCTTGGATCTTGGTCTCCGTTTCGACGTCCACTGAACTGGTGCTGTCGTCGAGTATCAACACCGAAGGCCGGAGCAGGAGCGCCCGCGCGATCGCGATCCGTTGTTTCTGCCCTCCGGATAGGTTCACGCCCCGTTCCTCGACCCGCGTGTCATATCCTTGGGGCAGTTGCATGATGAACTCATGGGCTTGGGCCGCCTTGGCGGCCGCAACCACTTCGTCCTCACTCGCTTCCGGGCGTCCGTAGCGGATGTTGTCGCGTATCGTGCCCGAGAACAGCACCGTCTCTTGGGGCACGACTCCCACGTGCTCCAGCAGGTCGTTTAGCCGCACTCGGCGGATGTCCATCCCGTTCCACGTGACTCTTCCCCCGGCTACGTCGTAGAAGCGTGGTACCAGGTTCACGAGTGATGACTTGCCCGCTCCGGTCGCGCCCAGCACCGCGATCGTCTCACCCGGCTCAGCGACCAGGTCCACCGAATCCAGGACTAGACCGTCCTGGGTCCCATCGTAGTGAAAATCCACGTCCTCGAACGCGATCCGCTGACGCCGTCCTGCAGGCAGACTCACCGGATTCGCCGGCTCCTGCACCTCCGGGTCCGCATCCAGCACGTCGTTGATCCGCTCCGCGGACGCGCTCGCCGCAGCGAGCGTGTTCGCCAGCATGACCATGATCGCCAGCGGCCCCATCGTCGTCTGCAGATAGTTGATGAATGCCACGATCTGTCCAACCGAAACCCCGCCGGCCGCCGACTGGATCCCGCCCACCCAGATCACGATGACGATCCCGATGTTCACAAAGATGCTCATCGACGGCGAAAGCGTCGCCATGAAGCGCATCACCCGGATGTTGCGGTCCGTGTAGTCTTCGTTGGCCTCGGCAAACCGCTTCCCCTCGTGATCCGCCCGCACGAACGCCTTGACCAGCCGCACCCCTGCAACGTTCTCCTGCAGGACCGTGTTAAGCCGGTCCAGTTTTTTCTGCACCGTCAGGAACAGAGGCCCCATCTGCGAGACAAAGAACACGATCACGAACATCGTGGCCAGCAGCACCGGCATGATCTTCCAGGCCAGGCTGCTGTCGGTGACGAACATCAGGATCAGGCTGCCAACGATCAGGAATGGTGCCCGTGTCCCGATACGTAGCGACACCTGCACCATCCGCTGAAATGCGCTCGTGTCGCTTGAGAGGCGCACCATTAATTGCCCGGTATTCAAGTGGTCCAGGTTTCCGAACGAGAACGACTGGATCTTGAGGAACAGCGCCTGTCGCAGGTCGCGCGCGACGCTCTCGCCCACGCGAACGGAAAGATAATTGTTACCCACGGCGAGCGCCGCCTGCAGAACCGAGATCGACAACATGATGATGGTTGTGGAGACCACCACCTGGATGTTGCGCGCACTGATGCCTTGGTCGATGATCCGCTCGATCAGGCGCGGGATAGTCAGGTCTACCAGGACCACCGCGATCAGCAGAACCAAGGCCGCCAGGCCGCGTCGCCAGTATGGTTTCACGTACGGTAAAAGCTTGCGAATGTGATCCATAGGTCAATTCACCCACAGCGCGATGCGTCTCACGCCAGCATCTTCTTCGAGCGCCTGCATGGCGTCCGCCACAGTTTGCATCTCATCCGCGCTCAGCGTGCTCATGCGTTCCTTCATCCAGCTGCGGGTCTTTCCAAACACTTCGTCCAGCAGGATGTTCCCGGAAGGCGTTAGCGCCAGCTCTACGTATCTGCGATCCTCGGCCCTGTCGACGCGTGTGAGCAGCCCCTTCTTGACCAGCATCTCCACCCCCTGGCTCACAGCTGGCCGGCTGATATTCCTTGATTCCGCCACCTCGCTTATCGAACAGCGCCCCCGTCGCACAAGCCGCAGGATCTGGAACTGCTCAGGCGTTAGCCCGAAGTGACCCGTCGCCTCGGCCCGTATGCGAGATCGGATCATGCTCCACAGCGGAGGCAGTGTCTCCCACAGGCGGTCGATCGCATCCTCTCGCACAGGTGCTGGTGAATTCATAGCTGATTTCCCATTTGCGTAACGACCTTAATGATTAATGGACGAAACTATTGTAATGCGCCTGGTTGGTTGTAGTCAACCCCCGCCCAGCCGGATTGTGCTCCTTCTGGCGCAGTTGGACGCCCTCTCCCCTGCATTTCGCCGGAGGAGTAGTAGCCGGACTGTTATCCGACCGACGCCCGGTGTTATGACGCAAACAACCCGCGTACGTCCGAATTAGCTAAGGGCCTCATGGTAGACTCCCAAAATGCCAAGCCGGCAAGGCGCCGAACACCCGCCTGCCGGCCTCCTGCCGGAGATGAACAGGTCCGCGGCCCCAACTGATCCGCTCTCCATCCGGCGGGCTCTTGCGCCCGTGAGGACGGCAGCGCCCCTTTAGATCTCCTGGAGCTGCAACGATGATCAAACTCGCGTACAGCACGTTTGGCTTAACGGACCTGGATTTCCTGGATTCTATTGGGGCTGTGGACCAGGCGGGCTATCCGGGCATCGAGCTTTCCTTCCATCGAGATCAATTCAATCCATTTGAGCTGACCGACGAATACGTCGCTGCGCTAAAGAGGAAACTGGCGACCGTCGCCGTCAGGCCCGCCTGCGTGGCAACCGCCTCGCATTTCTTCACCCCCTCCAGGCCGCACGAACCCTCCCTGATGAGCCCCGACTTGGCCGGCCGAAAACGGCGTATCGACCTGGTCCGGCGCGGGATCGACCTCGCCCGCAAGCTCGCGGTTTCCCTGGTCACGTTCGGAAGTGGTTTCATCCGGGACGAACACGTCGCGAATCCGTCCGTGGATCCGGGCGCCTTGCTGGTCGACAGCATCCATCAGTGCCTGCGGTCGATTCGGGATGGAGAAGACATCACCCTTTTGATCGAGCCCGAGCCCGGCATGTTCATCGAGACCGTCGCGCAGGCGCTCCACCTCGCCGAGCAGGTGAACTCGCCCCGTTTCAGGCTGCACCTGGATCTGTGCCACATGTACTGCTCAGAAAGCGACTACGTTTCAGCGCTGGCACAGGCCGCCCCGCAAACGCGTTATCTGCATGTTTCCGATGCCCGTCAGGGCTACAACTTGAAGATCGTCAACATGGCGGATAACCTTGTTCTTGACCTGGACTTCGCCAGCTATCTGGTCTACTTTCCCGAATCAGCTGACTATCTCCTTGTCGACCGGGATCACCCGCTCTACTTCTGCGACGAGAAGCCTGGGCGCCCCCAGCAGGAGCGCATCGAGGTGATCTTGACGTCCGCCGACATCCTCCAGCCACCCGTGTACGTGGACTACGGCGGTCTATTCGCCGGCTCGACCCCGTTCGACGATGAGATCTTCACCTATCTGATCTCTGTACCCGGCCTCAGCTTTCACGTGCTGGAAAGAGCTCGGCCCATCCTGATCTACCTCCGCAGCACGAAGACACCGGACGGCAAGCCGTTCGTGGACAGGATGGTTGCCAATACCTTGACCGGGATCGTGCACTTCCACGAAATTCCGGGCGAAGGTACGCTGGATTTTGCCTCCAGCTTCAAAGCCCTTTCCGACAATGGCTTCTCCGGGTATGCCTCGGTTGAGCTCTATCATCATGTAAAGTCATGGAAGAAGGCCTTGGACGATAGCTACCGCCACTTGTCGAAACTTGTGTAGTCGCGTTCGATAGGTGATCCAGCCGGGAGCGGATCATCATTCAGAGATAGGAGAGAGTTATGCAAGATGTCGATCATCTCGGTTGGGACCCACAGACGGTTGGGGAACTTGACCACAGGCGGCTGAAAGCACCTCACGTCAAGCTGCGCTCACTAAGGGAGGGACCCGGCGGCGACGCGGTCTACTGCGTCGACCTTCGCATCAACCAGCCCAACACGGTTTTTCTGTCCTCCACCGAGATGCATTCTTTTGAGCATTTCCTTCTTTGGGGCTTTCAGAAGTACATGCCTGCCCAGTTCCTCTCTGTGGGCCTCATGGGTTGCCAGACTGGTTTCTATCTCGTGTTGTTCAACGAGGGCCGGGCGGAGCAGATTTGTACCGTGTACGAGAGCATCCTGGGAGATGTCCTGAAGGCAAGCGAAGTGCCCTACGCCAATATTCAGCAGTGCGGCAACCACCGAAACCACAGCCTGGAGGCCGCCCAAAAGCTGGCCCGACGGGTCCTCGACGGGAAGTCCAATTGGAGGCAGGTCGTATGATCCAGGGAACGTTCCTCCGGCGCGTCACCTACCGGCACACCATTGAATACGAGGTGGTCAACGCCCCGAACCTCTTCGATCCGGAGAACCCCGCCCTCTTGTCCGTCGGCCGGACCGGGAACACCCGGCGTTTCGTTGTGATGGATGAGAATGTCGAACGGCATGCCTCGGCCGCGATCCGGGATTACTTTTCGAAGAACGGCATCGAGGCCAGGATTGTCACCCTGCCGGGTGGCGAGGCATTCAAGAGCCTCGACAGCTACCTCACCATCACGCGTGAATTGGACGCCTTTCCCATCCACCGCCGGGACGAGCCGATCATCGCCATCGGCGGCGGCGTCCTGACCGATGTCGTCGGTTTCGTCGCCAGCACCTACCGCCGCGGACTCCCTCATATCAACGTGCCTACGACCCTCATTGGCTATGTGGATGCAGCCATTGGCGTCAAGACCGGCGTCAACTTCAACAGCCACAAGAACCGCATCGGTGCCTTCGCCCCGCCGCAGAAAGTCCTGCTCGACAGGACCTTCCTGAAGACCCTCCCCCGCCGCCACATTCTTAACGGCGTTTGCGAGATCATCAAGCTGGCGGTCATCAAGGACGCGGAATTGTTTAGTCTGCTCGAGGCCCACGCTCCGGAAAGCGTGGAGGCGCGGTTCCAAGATGACGCCGGGGCCGCCATTCTCGACCGCGCGATCGGCGGGATGCTCGATGAATTGCAGCCAAATCTGCTCGAAGAGGATCTGGCCCGCCGTATGGATTTTGGGCACACATTCAGCTACGGCCTGGAGACAAGACCCGAGGCTGATCTGCTGCACGGGGAAGCCGTGCTGCTGGATATTGGCATTTCCACCCTCATCGCCCGGGCGCGCGACTTACTGTCCGAGGCGGAGACCGGGCGCATATTTCAGCTCATGGCCGATTTGGGAATGACCTTGGATACGAGCCTTCTGGATCCCTGCCTGCTTTGGGCTTCCCTGGAGGAACGCACCTGCCACCGCAATGGGCTGCAGCGGGTCCCGCTTCCGCACGGCCTCGGAGGCTGCATCTTTGTCAACGATATAACGCCGGACGAGATCGAAGCCGGTATCAAACTACTGCAAGACTGGATGGCGGTTCAAGATGACCTCGTTTGAGAACACCGACCGGCAGGAGATCGACAAGTTCGATAAGGTCTCGCAGATCTGGTGGGATCCCAAAGGCGAGATGGGAACCCTTCACACGATCAACCCTCTGCGTCTGCATTTCATCATGAAGAATCTCACGGCGGGCAGCCCGAGGATTCTGGACGTGGGCTGCGGAGGCGGCATCCTGTCCGAAGCCCTCGCCAAAGCCGGCGCACAGGTGACTGCCATTGATCTGTCCGAGGCCTCGCTTCAGGTGGCGCGCCGGCACGCCGCGCCGGAGGCGCTAGCAATCGACTATCGCTACGAACGCGCCGAAGAGACTGCGACCAAACACCCGGGCAGTTTCGATGCCACTACCTGTATGGAGATGCTGGAGCACGTGCCCGAACCCCGCAAGGTCATAGCAGCCTGCGCACAGGCCCTCAAGCCGGGCGGTCACGCGTATTTCTCGACCATCAATCGCACCCCCAAGGCCTTCCTGTTTGCGATTGTTGGCGGCGAATACATCCTGCATCTGCTGCCTCGAGGTACTCACACGTACCGGAAGCTCATCCAACCGCGGGAACTGAAGGCCTGGGCTGGGAAGAGCGGCTTGATTTTGGCGGAGCTTGCCAGCCTGATCTACAACCCCTTGACCGGCGCCTGGAAGGCTGCACCGGCATTCGAAGACGTGAACTACATGGTGCATTTCACTAAGCCGCTCTAGTATCTTCCTCGAGGCCTCCCTTATGAAACGTTTTTTTGCCCTGTCGAGAACAACCCACGGCATCCTGGACATGGCCACCCCGGGCTTTTGCGCCCTGCTCTGGCTCGGCGCATTTCCCGACTGGCCGATCATCTTGCTTTCACTATTCACGGCCTTTGCGGCATACACCGCGACTTATGCACTCAACGATCTGGTCGGCATCGCCGGCGATCGCGAGAAGTTTGCCGGCGGCATCAATGCAGGCTATTCGGTCGAGGCCTCTGATCTGCGCTATCCGCTCGCTCAGGACGCGCTTGGCTTCCGCCACGGATTGATCTGGTTCGCGGTTTGGTTTGCCCTGGCCCTTGTCGGGTCTTATCTTCTCAACCCGGTGATAGTCCTGATTCTGGTGGCCGCTAGTCTTCTGGAGATCCTCTACTGCCGGCTGTTCAAGGTTACCTACCTGCGCACGCTGGTCAGCGGGCTCGTCAAGTCCAGCGGGCCCATCGCCGCCATCTTTGTGGTGGACCGCCAGCCTTCACCCTATCTCCTCTTGCTGGTATTTGCCTGGGTCTTCTTCTGGGAGATTGGCGGCCAAAATGTTCCCGCCGATTGGAACGACACCGTCGAGGACAAGCGTGTGAATGCCAAGACGATCCCCATCCAGTTTGGCCCGCAGAAGGCCGGCTTGATCGTCGTGATCGCCCTGGTCCTCACAGTGATCACCAGCCTTTTTCTGCCGGTGACCTCCCCCGCCGCGCTAGGCTTGCCATACGTGCTCGCTAGCGCCGTTGTTGGATCACTACTGTTGCTCCTCCCGGCCTTTCGACTCCTGCAGCTTCAGGGAGGTCGCCAGGCAGCCCGGCTTTTTGACAATGCCAGCTATTACCCGCTTGCTCAACTTGCGATCATTGCCCTGTTGGTGATTCTCCGGTAAATCGCCTTCAGTTTCGCCAATCGACCCGTCGCCCCCTCAGGCTCATACCATTTCATAGCGTCACGCGAGCGCCCTGGGCCGATATTGCAGTGCCTCCGCTAGGTGCGCCGGTTGGATGTTCTCGCACCCAGCCAGGTCTGCGATCGTACGCGCCAACTTGAGCACCCGATGATAGCCCCTCGCCAAGAGGTTCATCTGCCCCATCGCCGCCCGCACGAGGCCTTCCCCTGCCGCATCCAACTTGCAGAACTGCCTTACCTCGGCCACGTGCATATCCGCATTGCAAACAACGCTCAACGCCTCGGTCCGCGCCCGCTGGCCATGAGACGCTCGGCCATCAGGCGATCGACTGCTGCCGAACCTCTGCCTCTGTTTCTCCCGCGCCGCCTCGACCCTGCACCGGATGACCTCAGAAGCTTCTCCGAATCGGTCGTCACTCAGCTTCTGGTACTCCACCCTCGGCACCTCGACATGAATATCGATCCGGTCGAGCAGCGGTCCGGAGACCCTCTTTTGATATTTGGTGATCAAGGACGGCGCGCACGTGCAGGCCTTGACTGCATCCCCATAGTATCCGCACGGGCAGGCATGCGGATATGAAACCATCACCGCCAATAATGATCAGAGTCGCCTTTCCTTTTTCGGGTGCAATTGCGAGGCTACGCCGTAGAAACCATGGACGTCACAGACGGATTTACTCGAATATTCGGCACCACAGACACGCTATTTCACGCCATGGACCCAGTACACATTCTTTCCCAAAACTGTTAATCAGTAAGTTCAGGGTTCAAGTCCCTGGTCGGTCACCTAAATACAGGGGTTTTATCAAAGAAAAACCTGAAATATGAGGCAAAATGATCCGTCGGCGAATGGAAGGTTCTTTTACTACCTCTACCTCGCCTCAGCCGGAATCCATCATCATCAGCAAATTCTCCAAATTGGGGATTGTGACTGGCTCACCGCCCCCCAAGCTGCCTGATTTCTTTTCTGATGTCAAGCTAGCTTGCATCTCTAGACATGACATCAGCATATTTCAGAGACCATTAATTTTCTTGCTCAACCAATCGCTTAATATCTGCCGGGACAAATGGAACCTCCAGACTGTCATATATTTCCCACAATTCAGAATGGTGTACGGTTTGTCCAGGTCTAACTCGCTCGAGAAAACCCAGCGACTCCAATTCAATGAATTGATCATTGCAATAGATCTCCGAGTTGCATTCATGATCGGGATATTGAGCGTCAGCAAGCACTTCAAAACGCTTTACGAACAAGACGTCATCGAGCCAGTAACCTAACCAGCCCTGAGGGTTGAAGTAACCAAGCTTAATTGGTGACGGATCGGGATTGGCGTAAACAAGAAGGAAATCATCCCGCAAAGTCAGTCGCGGATCATCAATCCGTGTATAAGGCCAGAGCACCAATCGTCAATTCGACAACAATCCTGCATCATCAACATTTCCCAGAGGTTGAGGAAATATACCGACACCGCCCAACCGGAACATGGTCAATGCCCAAGGAGCGAGTTCGACCGTCCAGGCACCTTCATTACGAAGTTGATGTTGAAGGATGACTTGCGGTCTGTCAGGGATTAGCTGTATTTCGATGATCTTGGCAATATGGGTCCATGAATCGGATGGCATTTCGATACGTATACCATTGGCAATATCATGGACCGTCGCGCCTTCATTGTCTGGCACATAAGTGCGCGGCATAAACTCAGGCGCGTGCCATAATCTATGACCGCCGCGAAAATAGAAATCGCCTAAAGGCGTTTGTGTCGGAGAATGTCCCAGATCCGCGAATAAATTGGATTTGCCTCTTGGTGAAAAACGCACGATGCGCGCTGAATTCGCAAGACACTCCAATTGTAAATATCGATTTTCAAGTATGTGCGTGGGTTCCCCGTGAAAGTCGGGCATGTTACATTTTTGCGAAACTTGGCTTTAATGCTGGATAAAGTTCTTGGTAAATCGGATATGCTTTACGATACGCCTCAACTTGTGCGGGATCCGGCAGCGTGCGCCCTGTCAGTTTGACAGCCGCGTTGCAGGCAGACACCACATCTGACCACGTCCCCGCGCCCACACCTGCTAACAGTGCTGCACCATAGGCCGCGCCCTCAGTTGTGTTGATGGTAGCCAGTTCTGCTTCCAATACCGAGGCTAGAATCTGTCTCCACAGCGCGCTCTTCGTCCCACCACCCGAGGCGCGTACTTGTGTGATCGCACCCAGACCCGCGTTCTGGATCAGCGCAAAGCTATCCTTCAATCCAAATGACACACCTTCGATAACGGCCCGCGTCATGTGGGCTCGGCTGTGGCGCAGAGTCAGCCCAATGAACGCGCCGCGCGCCATCGGGTCAGGATGAGGCGTGCGTTCGCCGCTCAGATATGGTAGGAACTGTAAGCCATCGCTACCCGGCGGAACGGACTCGGCTTCCTTCAATAAATCATCAAAGCTTGACTCTGCCGCGAGTGTATCTCGATACCATTGTAAACTTCCTGCGGCTGAAAGCATCACACCCATGAAATGCCACATGCCTGGAACCGCATGACAAAAAGCATGCAGGCGCCCTGCGGGTTCGATCAAGGCCGATGGTGTCGTGGCAAACACCACGCCGCTCGTGCCAACAGTGAGCGCCACCACGCCCGGTTCTACCGCGCCTGCACCTACTGCCTGGGCGGCCTGGTCGCCACCGCCCGCTGCGACAGGTGTTCCAGCTTTCAGCCCGGTAACGGATGCCGCCTCGTTATTCGACTTTCCCGGTGAATTCCGGTCCTTCGAATGTCTGCGGCATCCATGTGGCATCGATGAACAGCTCTTCAAGAACTTCAGGCGACCAATCCCTCATCCTTAGATCAAACAACACCGTCCCCGAGCCATCGGCTTTATCCATCGCATATTCACCCGTTAATCTGTATCGGATGTAATCCTTTGGCAGCAAAACATGTTTTGCTTTTGCATAGACATCGGGCTCATTTTCCTTTACCCACAAAATCTTCGGAGCAGTGAATCCGGGTAGGGCAACGTTCCCAGTAATTTGAATAAATCTCTGTTTACCAACTCGTCCATGGATTTCATCGCATTGCCTCTGTGTGCGCTGGTCATTCCACAGGATCGCGGGGCGCAAAACGTTTCCCGACTTCATCAAGCAATATAAGCCCGTGCATTTGACCGGTTAAGCCGAGGGCAGAAACACTCTCGCCGTTTATATCTGCTTTATCCAACACTGAGTGGATGCTTTCGGCAGTCGCATTCCACCACTCATGCGGATCTTGTTCAGACCAGAGTGGGCGCGGCGTTTGAAGCGTGTGCGGCGAAGATGCAACGGCCATGAGCCGGCCCTGTTCATCAATCAACAGAGCTTTGGTCGCGGTTGTAGATATGTCAATACCTAAATAAAGGGACACAGAAGCTCCTTAACTTGACAATGAATAGGGCAACGTCCTATCCTGGGATATTCCTGCCCCATAACCGGAGAAAGTAACATCGGTAACCTTATTTGCGCACGCCCAAAAGTAAATCAATCACGAGTTGGTCGAGCCGCTCATATTTCAGACCGCGTTGACCGATGGCAACCCGATCGAAAGTCTGAGCCCTAAGCGCTCCGGCCTTTTGGGACGAATACCTGCCTAAATAGGGCGCCATCGCGCCGTCGTCGGCATTGATTTCGGAAAGCAGTCCCTGGATCTCTTCGTCCGCATCGAACTGAGCTGCCTTTTCTTTCAATGTGAGATAGGTTCGCATGCAGCCACGGGCAAAGTCCTTGACGCCTTCGTAGTCCTCGGTTCTATAGGCGTGCGCGTCGAAATGACGCGAGCCTTGATAGCCCACATTTTCTAGAAATTTCACTAGGAAGAAAGCGGCCTTGATATCGCGCGAGCCAAACCGCAGATCCTGGTCATAGCGCCCGGGATACTGATCGTTGAGATCGATATGGAAGAGCTTGCCGGCTTCCCAAGCCTGGGCCACGCCGTGCATGAAGTTGAGTCCGGCCATGTGCTCATGCGCCATCTCAGGGTTGACACCGACCATGTCAGGGTGGTCGAGAGTTGCTATAAAAGCTAGCATGTGCCCCGTGGTTGGGTTATACATGTCGGCACGAGGTTCATTGGGCTTGGCTTCTAGGGCAAACTTGAGATCATATTCCTGGTCCAGCACATAATCGCACAGGAAATCAACTGCTTCACGCGTTCGTTTAATCGCCTCAACCGGATCTTTGCTGGCATCCGATTCTGTACCCTCGCGGCCGCCCCAAAATACGTAGACCTTGGCGCCGAGCTGAGCGCCAAGATCGATAGCCCTCATTGTCTTCTGCAGTGCATATGCGCGGACTTTCGCATCATTAGCCGTGAATGCCCCGTCTTTGAAAACCGGATCGCCAAACAGGTTGGTGGTCGCCATCGGAACGCAAAGACCGGTTTCGGACAGGGCCGCTTTGAAATCCCGCACGATGCGGTCGCGCTCTGCAGGCGTCGCGTCAATCGGGACCAGGTCGTTGTCGTGAAAGTTGACACCCCACGCGCCAACATCTGCTAGCAAGTGAACGAGTTCCGCCGGCGATTTCTGTTCGCGTACCGGACCGCCGAATGGGTCGCGACCAACATTACCAACCGTCCACAGACCAAAAGTGAATTTGTGTTCAGGCTTGGGCTCATAGGTAGTGGTCATATTTATTCATCCTTTTCTTTGAACGGGAGATTTCCTGATGATATGGAAGAAGACGAATCATCATACTTCGTGAGTTGTCTTGGCTTATTCACGTACTCTGCGTATTCGCCCGGTAGAAGGGTGCAGTTTACCGATGCTGCTTGAAGTAAACGTCGGCGTAGACTGCCGCAACCAGAATGATCGCTTTCACAACAAATTGCCACGCGGGCTGCACATTCAGCATCTGGAGTCCGGTGGTCAGGCTGGCTATAATCAACGCGCCGATTAGAGCACCATGAATTGTGCCAACTCCACCCAAGGGAGAAGTGCCACCCAAAATGGCGGCGGCAATGGCATCCAATTCATACCCCGTGCCAGCAGCAATTGTGCCATAACCGACATACGAGGCCAACACTATGCCAGCTACACCACACAGGCCGCCCATCAGCACAAAAACCCGGAATACTATGCTCCTAATGTTAACACCGGAGAGGCGAGCAGCATCCCTATTGCCACCAATGGCATAGGTATATCGGCCGAAACGCGTGTTATTCGCCGCATACCACATGATTATCGCCACGACTGCAAGCAGTAATACCGGCGAAGGTATGCCCTTGTAATTATTGACACTAAAAACATAGGCAAAGACCAACACCGTCACTATACCCACCGTGAGCAAATCACGATAGAGTGGACGAGGCGTAAAACCATATTTCTGCTTACTGCGCCGGCCGCTGAACATATTCCATAAAAGCGCCAGCACAACTAACGCAAGTATCACCCAGCCCCAGGCAGCTGGGATATAACCCTGGGCAATATCAGAAAACACCGGTTGATTGGCTGCGATGGTTTTACCCTGAGTAACCAGCAGGAGGAGACCATTGAACAGCCACATGCCGCCCAAAGTCACGATGAAGGCGGGTAAACCCAAATAGGCAATAACATAACCCTGGACTACACCAGCCAATAGACCAACCAGCAGTCCGCAGACGACAGAAAGTATGGCCGGCAGGACCACCTGACCCGGAAGAAGCTTGAACCAGACAAAGAATTGCAGATAAGCCGCAACTACGGAGACGAAGCCAGCGAGTTTGCCTACCGAGAGGTCAATGCTCCCCGTAACGATCACCAGCACCATGCCGATGGCCAGGAACGAGGTGACGCACATCTGGCGAAAGAGATTCGAGATATTCTGGGGATACAGATAGCTGCCATGGGTCAGGAAGAAAAAGATTGCCCAAATAGCGGCCACCGCAACGAGGAGAATATATGATTGGATATTACGTCTCAAGCTTTGATAGAACCTGGTCGCTGACGATTCTGTCTTCGTGTCAGCAGTAGTAGAAATGTTCACGGGATACCTCACTGTTTTTGTTAATTTTCAGGCAACAGCCACGCCGGTGGCTAATGCCATTACGCGTTCCTTGTCAGCCTCGGCGACAGGCATAGTGATGGTTGAGTGGCCTCGGCACATTACCATGACGCGATCACTCATTCCAATGACTTCTTCCAATTCACTCGAGATCATGATGATTGCCACACCCTTCTCGGCCAGCTCATTCATCAGTTTGTAGATCTCGAATTTTGCCCCAACGTCAATGCCGCGGGTCGGATCATCCATGATCAAAACTTCCGGCTTGGATAGAAGCCACTTTGAAATGACCACTTTCTGCTGATTGCCACCTGATAAGGTTTCAGCCAACACTTCCAGGCTGGGCGCCTTGATTGACAGGCTTTTGGCCTGCTGCATACTGGCCTGCATCTCTGCATTGGAGTTAATGCTGAAGAATTTGGAGAACTGATCCAAGTTGGGCAGAGATATGTTCCTAAGGATGGTTTGGATCAACACCAGTCCCATCTTTTTGCGATCCTCCGGGACCAGACTAAAACCCGCCTCGATTGCTTCACGAGCACTTTTTGGCTTAATCTCCCGCCCATTCATCCGGATTCTACCGCTGGTTACCTTCCCATACTCACCAAATAATGTCGTCACCAATTCGGTTCGACCCGAACCCATCAATCCAGCGATTCCGAGAATTTCGCCCTTGTGGACTTTGAAGCTTACTCCATCCAGGACTTTTCGATTGGCATCGTTGGGGTCGGTTGCTTCAAGACCTTCCACTTCGAATATGACCTGGCCGGCCTTGCGCTTTCCCTTGGGAAAGCGCTCTTTCATCTCGCGGCCAACCATAAATTTAACCAGATCATTCTGGGTCACATCTTTTGTCGGTTGAGTGGTGATGATTTTGCCGTCCCGCATCACCGTTACTCGATCTGTGATGAGGAAGAATTCCTCCAATCGGTGAGAAATATAGATGCAGGTGATGCCATGTTCCTTGAGTGTTCTCAGGATATCCATCAGTTGTTCGACTTCGGCTTTGCTGAGAGCACTGGTAGGCTCGTCCAGGATTAAGACCTTGGCATTCTCAGAGAGAGCTTTGGCGATCTCGACCATCTGCATTTTACCCACCCCCAAGTCATTAACCACCGCCCGCGGATCAACATCCAATTGATACTTCGTCAGGATCGCCTGTGTATCTGCGTAAACCTTATCCCAGACGATCCCGCCATGTTCCACTGGTTCTTTACCCAGGAAAACATTTTCGCCGACCGTTCTGGTTGGAACCAAGGTTAACTCCTGGTAAACAATGGCAATTCCCTTCTCAACCGCTTCCCGGATGGAACTTTGACCCAGTTTCAATTCCTCACCGTCATAAATCACGGTGCCTTCATAAGTTCCATAGGGATAAACACCGGAAAGGATTTTCACCAAGGTGGATTTGCCTGCGCCATTCTCTCCACAGATGCCGTGAATTTCACCACGATGTATTTGGAAAGAATCATTATCCAATGCCACCACACCTGGAAATCGCTTGGTTACATTCTTGAAATCGAGAATGATCTCATTTTTCACTGCCTCCTCCTTCTGTGAAAAGGATTTCCCATGAAGATATTTTATCAGGTCAGATGTCCGGCCCCCCTTTTATCATGGGGGGCCGGAGATCAAAAGGAGAAGACTACGTTATTAAGGTGTTGGCTTCGGAGGAAGTTGAGCCGCGGGAACGTTGCGATAGACAGCGTCGTAAGTCTGGAAGCCGCTCTTGACGACCACGTCATAGACATTGTCTTTGGTGACCTCGACAATCGCCAGGAAGTTCGCCATGACATTGCCGGTCTTGGTCTTATCATTGGTCAATTGAGCCATCGTGTATTGCTGCAGGCCAGTAGGTTTCTGGCCACTGACCAAAGCTTCCATCATTTTGACAGCCTGCGGTGACAGAAGGCGCGTGTCTTTGAAAACGGTGACGGTCTGTCCACCCAAGACGATGCTATTGCAGCCATCCGCTGTGGCATCCTGACCCGAGATCGGCACCTTGCCCCACAGTCCCTGTGCCTTCATGGCCTGCAGTTCGCCTAGCGCCGTGCCATCGTTTGAGGCCACAACAGCATCGATCTTGTTCTGCTGGGCAGTCAGGATATTCTCCATCATCGCTTCGGCTTTGGCAGGATCCCAGTTGTCAACCCATTGGTCGGCTACGACCTTGACTACACCCTTGTCGATGAAGGGCTGGACGACTGACATCTGGCCTTGACGAACCAAAACGGCGTTGTTATCGGTCGGAGACCCACCGGACATGACTACCTTGGCCGGGTTGGCTTGCGTCCATTTGGTTTGGTTCGTGGGCTTGCCAGTAGCGTCTAGCAGCCCGAGGGCTTTCATGACGCCATCGGCTTCTGCTGTGCCAACCGCGACGTTATCGAAGGACAGATAGGCAGAAATCTTGTCGGTCTTGATCAGGCGGTCATAGGCAATCACAAACACGCCCGCGGCAACGGCCTTCTCTACAGGAGTGACCGCTGCATCGCCATCCTCAGCGATGATGATCAGACCCTTCACGCCTTGAGCCACCATGTTGTCGATCTGGTCGCTCTGCAGTTTTACATCATGGTCGGCTTCCTGTGAGATTACTTCGTAGCCATCTTTCTGAAGCTGCGCGGTCATGAGGCCATTTTCTATTGGCCAGCGTTCGGTCGCGTAGTCGGAGAAGGAAAGACCAATTTTGATCTTTCCGCTCGTGGCTGAAGCCTGCGTAGCCGCTGGGGCAGCCGGGGCAGCCGGAGCCTGAGTGGCAGCCGGGGCAGCCGGCGCTTGGGTGGCCGTTGCGGCCGGGCCACATGCGGCCAGCATCGCTGCAACGATCACTAGCGTGAAGAGTGTCATTGATACTCGATTGGGTTTCATTTCGCATTTTCCTTTCATGACTTTCTTGGTATCAGGAATCTCTTCTCCGATTGGCAGCCGTTTGTTAATCAGTCATGGTGCCTCCTTGAATGATTACTCAACCGAGGTGTGTAAATGGGGATAACTATGTACTAGGTAATAGTCATCTCACGCAGGATATCGTCCAACACGATGGCGACCGCACCGAATACGCACGCGTTGTCGCCGCGTTCAGAGAACGCAATTCGCAGACTGTCCACACACGGTTGCAGTGCGCTGGAGAAAACTGTCTTTTCAATGATTGGTTTCAGAATGTCCTTGCCCAGAATAAATGCGCCGCCGATAACAACCAGTTCTGGATTAAAAGCATTCACCAGGTCCGCGATTCCCTCTCCCAAATAAGTTGCCACATCTTCTATCGCTTGACGACATATGTCATCGCCCTCCAGGGCAAACTTCACTACCATTTCGAAGGTCAGGTTGTTGAAGTCACCGCCGCACGCTTCCAGCAGGATCTGGTCTGGATGAATCTGGAATTCCGCTTTCACTCGGCGGAGGACAGCGCGGGGCCCCACTTGAGTTTCCCAGCAGCCAATGCGGCCACAGGCGCATTGCTCCCCGTGTGGATCGCGTTGCATATGGCCGAGTTCCCCAGCATAGCCGTGTCCGCCCCGGAAAAGGTTGCCGCCAATCACGATGCCGCCACCAAGACCAATCCCGGAACTGAGATACACAAAATTATCGACGCCTCGCCCTACGCCGAAGTAATACTCGCCCATGGCTGCCAGATTGGCTTCGTTTTCTACATAAATAGGAATGCGGAAGCGCTGGCTCCACATCAGCCGGAGAGGGACATTGCTCCACCGTAGGTTAGGTGCGATGATAAGTTCCCCCTGTCGGATGTTGATCAGGCCGGGCAGGCCAACTCCCATACCTAAAGGCCGCAGCCTTTGTTCCTTGGCCATGGAAAGTGCTTGCTCAATCAGTTGTTCTGCCTGACTCAGGATGGCAGTCTGTGATTGTGATGGGGAGGTCTCGAACTCGGGTCTCCCACAAGGTGCTAGCCACGAAATTGGTGAGGAGGACGGAAATGAAATTCACCCCGATTTCAACACCGACTAAAGCGCCTCCGTCTGATCGGAGGCCCAGAGTTATACCCGGGCGCCCAATCTTGGAATGTTCCTGATCATTTTCTGAAACTAAGCCCTCTTCAATCAAGGCGCTGACAATATTCGAAACTGTTCCCCGGTTCAAGCCTGTAAGATTAGCAACCCGGGCACGGGATATGGGCGCATACAGCCTAAGGGCATTCAGTACGATCGATTTGTTGATCTTTCGAACCTTCTCTTGATCGCCAGTGAGCATGAGACAGGTGTTTGGGTTTGTTTAGCGATTGGACAAACTAACTATGAGACATTATACTCATTGTGCAAAAAAATGCAATAGTCAATTTCCGATGTCTATACCATTTGTGACGATCGGCGGGTTTTGAAAATAGTGGTTACTTGCCATCAAAATTGTATAGCTGGTTTGGCAGGGCGGACATTGGAAAGCTCGTCTGTGTACGTAATGCTTCCCGAAATTGCCGTTGGCGTTTTCCCCAAAGCATTCGAAAGTGTTGCCACGGTTTGTTCGGACATGCCCCCTTTCGATTTGAAGAAGGGGCATGTTGCTTCTCGGTGTTGTGCTGATCGCATTGGGGATCGCCGTCATTCACTTTCGGCAGGCAGTGCATTCATCCTGATCCTCCAGCAACTCCTAAGGTAGATAAGCGCAGGAGATCAATTCCCCGCACGTAGAAATATTCGGCCGTCGGGTGGTTCCCTCCACCAAAAAGGGGGTAAGCCTGGTTGGATAAGATCGCTTCAGGTACACCGCGGCCAATTGTCAAGGGGCTATTAGGAAGCAAGCGGCACATGCGCTCGATCACAACTCGGCAAGGCTTGCCGGGACTATCCGGGCGACAGATTTATTGCTGGGTCGTGATAATCATGGGATCCGAAACATAAAGTACTTCCGCGCACATCATCAAGAACAAACATTTATGCCAAAATGGAGGATAGAGGATTTGCCGATAAGCGTCGATGGCATTTGGCCCCCGCGAGCAGCGCATCCACCCACACGGATATTCAACCGCTTAATGAATCTGGCTCGATGGACGCAGCCATTTCCTAATAAACTCACGCGCGTTTGGAATGTTGTATGCGCGGGCAGGCGAGCAGTGGCGAAGACGAAATGTCACAAAGCCAATCAGAGTCGCCTTTCCTGCCGCAGGCGGGTGCAACGCCGGTGCAACCGCCGTACCACGCTGTAGACAATATAGACGCTGTAGACAAAATTACCCCTAGATTTGTAACCAGGTAGACGCTGTACCACTCTGTAGACGCTATAGACAGCTTGGGTAACTGACTCTTAATCAGCGGGGTTGGGCTTCAAGTCCTCTGGCGGATCTGACTTGCGCCCAGGCGCAGGCAGACACACGCAGTACAGCCCTGAAGAAAGCAGTGCAACCATTTCCGATCGCGCGGCTCCCTGGGATATCGCTCCCCGGCATCCCAGGCCTGGTTGGTGCCCGCCATGGTGCCACTAGGACCATCACGAGAACTGGCAAAACGTTTGGGGGCGGATCAGCGGGGCTTAAGGTCTTTGGGTTATTTCGATCAATTCCTCAGGCAAACGGACAACATGGTCGGGCACCGCCCCAACCAGCCTTCCCACACTTTGATGCCCCCAACTGACCGCGATGCTTCTAACGCCCGCCTCCTTCGCCGCGCGGACATCACTTAGAGAATCCCCCACCATGAATACCATGTCACCCTCCGTCGCAGAATGACTTTTCGCCATCAAGATTTTCTCCACCTTCGAGCCGGGCATATCCAATCCATACACCGCCCGGAAACAGCCCTCCAGTCCGTGTTCCTCCAAGAACGCGCGGACATTCCCCTCGGTATTCCCTGTTACCACTACAAGCACATGACTCTCTGCCAAATTCCTCACCACTTCCGCCAGGCCATCAAATATCGCGGGTGGCGACTTCCTCGCCGCGAACTTCCCCGTGCACCTGCGGACGAACTCATCCACCAATTCGTCAGGCGTTCCACACGCCCGTCCCAACGTCGCAAAGGACATCACTTCCAACTCACTCAGATCTGTTTCAATCACCGTATGTTTCACCCCCAACTCATCACAAACCTCCTGTGCAAAGCGGAGCATATCCGCAAGCGTATCGGCAAGCACACCGTCAAAATCAAAAAGGATGAGGGACATGCAGAAGATTATATTGCGTATCTTTCATAACGAGAGTCATCAACGCACGGTACAACAGCGGTAGTATGCTCACGAAGATCCGTAGTGCATGGAAACGAGTTGTACAAAGATACAAAGGAAGTTGTCGATAAGGTGTCGATAATTGTGAGTCCTCAAAACAACGCCGCCCAACAAAGCATGCCCCCGACTGGCGGGACTCTGCGGCACGGTCATCTGCGCCAAAGCGCACTGCTGTTCCCAAGGGAGTCCCCGTCCTGCCCGCCAGCAGGTAACGCAAACCGTTGGAGTGAACGGAGGTCAGAGTCGCCTTTCCTGTTTCGGGTGCAATTGGGGAAGCACCCTGCAGAAACAATGAACGCCGTGGACGGACTTGCCCGTGACTTCGGAACCGCATAGCCGGCTTCTCACGCTGGGGACGCGACAGACCTACTTGGGCAACACTCTTTGCCAGTGGGGTCAGGGCTCACCCGTGCCTGCGGCACTGGCGCAGGCAAGTCCCTGCTCGGCCACCTCGGGCAGGGTGCCCGCGAAATCACGCTACCGCAGGGGCCGGGACCATCTCCTAGTTATCTCTAGCGCGTTCTGATTGTTATCCGCACGGGCAAAGGTTTGCTGCCACAATGCGGTATCAAATATGGCAAACGCCCAAGTTTGCAGGTTCATCGTGGACGGAGCCAGCCGCCCGGCTTCGAGGATGGTGGCAAAAACATCCTGGGGATGGCCTGGGGGTAGAGGACCGCACGCTGCGCCGGTTGAGGATACTTGCAGCAGCTGGTTACCGGCTAGGGAAGGCGGGCTTTGGGGTTCATATCTGCAAAAGCAGGGCCAGATTGCGAATGGTTGAGATCAAGCTCGGCTCCTGGTTCATGGCGCGATCTTGTCATGTCTCTTTTCCAGCATCGAAACAAACCCGCCAAACAGGCGGTATTCATCCATGCGACACGAGTTGACAAACTTGCCATCGTAGATAGTGATATCTGGACAGCTGTCGCACATATCGGCGCGGCCATCCGGCAGCAAGTCAGGGGCTTGGATAATGGCAACGCTCTGGACGTAGACGCCGTCGAAGAGGTGGCCGACATGCCGGAGCACATCCTTGGCACGATTCTTCAAGGCCTGGAGTAGTTTCTTATCCCATGGGGAGAGCCAGAAAATCCTTGACCCAATCCGGGCCGTCGAGAGGTAGGCCAGGTAGCGTCCGGTCCATAGGTGATGCCCGGTTTGCACCAGTTCCATTGTTTTCTTGCCGACTGAGCCGTACATTTTGTGATTGCTGCCCACCATCGCACCGATCAGCCACTTGTAGCTGTCGTGGCGGATGCTGCCACCCAGGTAGCCGGAGGCTTCGTATTCGGGGAAGTGGTCCTTAATGAGCTGGTAGACCTCAGGGGCGGTGATGAAGTGGTCGTCGAACGATTCGCGGGTGTAGCTGAGCTGACTCATATCCACCGTCTGGTCGTTTTTGTCGGTGGCAATGTTGTCAGAAGTGGTGGCAGTGCGGTAGGTGATGAACACCAGCCCCTGCACTTTCTCGATATTCGCCTGCCCCCAGCGCACGACATCCGGGATTTCGTGGAGGGTAGAAGGATATACCGTGGAGTTGAACACCAGGTACAGCCCGCCTTCTGCCGCGACCATGTCGGCGATCTTCTGGCGCAGTTCGTTGTGTTCATTTTCAGATTTGCCCTGCCAGTGCGGGCGGTTCTGGTGGCTGTCGATGTGCATGGTGAACCCAGCCAGGCCGGCTTTTTTCAATTCATGCAGCAGTTCGGACGTCAGCGCCACTCCATTGCTCAGGATCACCGGTTTGATGCCCTGTTGGGCAATAAAGGCCACCAGCTCAACGATTTGCGGATGGATCAGCGGCTCGCCGCCGGCGATCGAGAAGTTATCGGGGTTGCGCCACTGCTTGAAGAACAGCACTTCTTCCTTGAGCTGTTCCAACGATTTATGACCGGTCATGTACTTGCGGTAACAGCCCTCGCAGTGGATGTTGCAAATATCGGTGACTTCGATCCAGGCGATGGGGTTATCGTTCATCGACCAGGGGAGACGATAATAATCGCGTTTGTCCAGCATGGTAACCTCCGCACACATACGATTCCTTGTGGTTATATCACCTCAATCAAATCCTCCAGCATGACCATCACCCTAGACGGCGCCACCAGAAACGTTGAGCCCTGGGCGGCCACAGGCTTGTTAATGACGACTGAGCTTGTAACCTTTAGCATAGAGAGCCTCCTTTGGCGGTTAGACGGATACGACTCTTTCATTGTAGCGATTCCGGGCGGTTTGTCAAACACGGCCGAAGCGCGAGCTGCCTGCCCCCGCTCGCTGCAATTTTGCTCCGCCGATGCCGCGTATTCTCCGCGGTATGAGTACGCTTGGTAGTGGTAGTCCGCATCCTTGAAATAAATCACAAACGCCAGGTTGTCCTGGCGCTGTGGCTAGATCCGTGCAGGTCGCGCGACCTGCCGATCACATGGGGACTACATGCCCGGCATTTTAACGCTCAGCTGCGCCAGCATGGCCGGCATGCCGCCGTCGGCAGGCGAGTCGACTTTCATCTGAGAGACTTTATCGCCTTGCACAGTGACAACGAAGACATCCGGCACTGACACCTTTTTCCCGGTCGGCGGGATAGGCGGCATTCCCGGCATGGGCAGACTCAACGTAGTGGTAGTCGTGCCGCTCACCTTCGCTTTGACGGCGGCCTGATTGCCGTTCACGGTGACCTGCTGAACTTCAAATTCGAGGTCGGGAAAACCAGAATTTAGCCCACCGACCATTTTGAAGGCATCCATCGCCGGCATCGCCTGCGGCAGCACGCCGAGCACGAGCGTGATCGCATCGTTTCCCCTCCACGCCGTGGTAACGAACGAGTTGTCCCGATAGATGTTCAGGGCCAGTCCGCCTATGGCCGCCAGCGCCGCTAGGACTGCGATCAGGATGGAAAGTATGTAAGCTGTCTTTTGCATCCGTTTTCCGTTCCAGCTTTCCTGTCCCCGCTCCAGCCGCCATCTCCCCTTGCCCTCCCTCCCCTTTGATGCAGTTTACCTTTCCGCCCACCCTCTGGGCATCTGTCGAATGTCACCGCAAGCGGCGCAGAATAAGAAGTCTTCGGCCGCCGCACAGGGATTTCCGGCGGCACATGTATAATTCCGCCTCGGAATACATGGCGGGATGAGACCCTTCAAGTTCGTCTTCCAGTTCATCTTCTACGCGTTGATCTTGGCGCTGCTCATGAGTCGCAGTGTCTCGGCTGTGATCTCCCACGACGAGAATCAGTTCATCTCCACGGGCCAATTCCTGGCGGATCACGGCCTGCTGCCCTATGTCGACTATCCTTACACCCACATGCCCTACGCCGTCGGCATTTACGCCGTCACGGCAAGCTTGACGTCGTATGACTACCTCGCCGGCCGTCTGTTGACTTCGGCCGTCTGGCTCCTATGTTTCCTGGTGATCGTCGCCCTCACGCGCCTCGTTCGGGGCCGGCCGTTTTCCCCTTTCGCTGATCCGCCGCCTCTTCCCGAGCTGCTCTGGGAGTTCGCGCTTGTGCTCGTTGTCCTCTATCATCCCGTCGCCGCCTTTGTTCTCCCTCCGGCCTTGAATCACTCTCTTGCTACGCTCTTCAGTCTGTTGGCTTTGCTGTTCTTCGTCCGCGCTGCGCGCACCGCTGCATTCTCCTATCGCGATCCCCTCTATAGCGGCCTCGCTGTTTCTCTCGCGGCTTGGACCCGCTTCAACTACGCCAGCCTCCTTGTAGTCCTATTCATCCTCTGGCTTCTGCATTCTCTGGTCTTTTGCGCCTCGCAGCCCCTCAAGACTATCTTCAGATACGTCCTCGGCGTCGTCATCGCCGCGGTTCCTGCCCTCGCCCTGCTCGTCGCCGCTCCCTCCCACTTCTACTACGGCAACCTGGTATATATTCGCCTCAACACCATCTATTATGAGGGCCTGCTGTATCGCTCCGGCATGGACTTGATTCCCAAGTTCAGGGGTTTCCTGCTCGGTCTTTCTCAGCGACCGATTGACTGGTTGCTGTACGGGACTCTGGTCGTATTGTCGGTGCTCTCTCTCATCCGCGTGATTCGCCGGCGCTCTCCCTTGGACCTCGGCCTGTTTGCCACAGCCGGATTTTCCTTCGTCCTTTGGCTGACCGCCTACGCTCCCACTCCCGCCCTGACGCAGTACTTCTTCGCACCCCTTCCCTTCCTGCTCGTCCTCCTCGCATGGGTGATGTTGGAGCTCCGCAGCCTTGTCCCGCACGCTTACCTGGTAAGCCTGCCGGTGCTCCTCGTTGCACTCTTCACCAGCGCGCAGCTCCAAAATCCGGTCAGCGAGCTCGCCCGTCTCTCCCAGCCTTCCTCCTGGACACCCATCGAGGTCCACGACTTCGCCGAGAGCCTCAAGCAGTACGTTCCTCACGGCGCAGTTCTGACCCTGCTGCCCATGGTCCCCCTCGAGGCCGGCTACGATGCCTATCCGTTCGCCGCAACAGGCCCATTCTCCTGGCGCACGTCCCTCTTGCTCACCGCGCAGCGCCGGGCTCAGTATGGCGTCACCTCGCCGGCTGAATTGCCGGCAGTCCTCGCCGCTGTTCCCCCCGCCGCCATCTTGACCGGCTTCGAGGCTCCGAATGCCGGCTTCGAGCGTCAAGACCTCGGCGGTCTTGAGACTCCCCTAACGAGCTACGCCGTTCAGCATGCCTACCGACGTATCCAGCTCACCCCCCGCTTCCTCGAACACCCGCTTATCTTGTGGGTCCGCCCGCAGTGAGCCCCTGGGGCGTCCGCGTCACAGCCGGACCGACTTCCCGCTCCACGCCGAATCCAGCAGCGCCACGATCGCAGCCACGTTCCCGCGGCTGTCCGTCAAGCTGACCCTTGTCGGCTTGCCGTCGAGAATCGCCCCTCCATGTCTTGCACCTCGCCCATGTAAAGCTCGCCGCCGTCGATCACGATCGTTTCGGTCAGGTCACCGCGTCGCAATGAGATGGTATCCCCTTTCCCGGGTTTGAACGGCGTTGGCACATTCAGCACACCCTCAGACCCGACGATCTCCATGTAGGCCCGCGTTGGCGACGCAAATCCACAATCGATCTGCGCGATCAGGCCGTTCGGGAATCTCAATTGGCCGACGAACGTCTCGTCTGTTCCGCCCTCCCCCAGCACCTGCCACCCCACCGCCTCCACGGGCTCCTCTTTCGCCAACATCCGCGCGTAGCTGATCGGGTAGCACCCGACGTCCCAAATGCTGCCGCCACCGAGCTCCTTCTTCAGCCGGATGTCTCCGGCCCGCTTGAGCGGGAACGTGAACGCCCCCCGCATGGTCTGCAGTTTTCCCAGCCCGCCCTGCGCGCAGATCTCTTGCACTCTGAGCGTCTGCGCATGGTGGCGGTACATGAATGCCTCGGTCAGCACTCGGCCGGTATCCCTGGCTGCTGCCGCCATCGCGTCCACTTCCTTCACGCTGAGCGCCAGGGGCTTCTCGCACAGCACATGCTTGCCCGCCCGCAGCGCCTTGATGCTCCAATCCGCGTGCATTTGGTTTGGAAGTGAGTTGTAGACCACATCGATTTGGGGATCCGACAGCAGGGCTTCGTAGCTTCCATACGCCCGTGAGATATTCCTTTCCCGGGCGTAAGCCTCAGCCCGCTCCGTCTCGCGCGACGCCACGGCTGTCAAGCGGCTCCTCCGCAACTCGTTGATCGCGGGTATCAGCGCTCGGTTAATTCGTGCCGTAGAGAGCAGTCCCCAGTTCAACGCATCCTGTGCCACGCCGCCGCTTTCCTTCCGAGCCTACCAGTAGTTGTGCACCGACGCTTTCAACTGGTTCTGATAGATCTGCTCAACGGCCTGCATCGTTGCCTCAGGCAGTCTCGGCAAGCCCGCCGCCCTTGCGTTCTCCTCGGCCTGAGCCGGGTTCTTGGCTCCCGGGATCGCACAGGATACTGCATCGAACATCAGGATCCAGCGCGGCGCGAATTGGGTCATCGTCGCCTGAGGCGACGCCGATCGGGCCAGCGGCCGCAGGTCCTCCACCACGCGCAGCCCCGCCTCGTAAGGCACGCCCGCGAACGTCTCGCCTCGATCGAACGCCTCGCCTTTCCGGTTGTACGCCCGGTGATCGCTCTTCTCGAATTTGGTGTTTGGCTTCAGCTTGCCGGTTAGCAGACCGCTGGCCAGCGGCACTCGCGCCAGGATTCCAACTTTCTTCCTCTTGGCCTGTTCGAAGAACAGGTCTGCCGGCCGTTGCCGGAATATGTTGAATATGATCTGCACCGTCCGCACGTTGGGGTATTCCAGCGCCTTCAGCGCCTCTTCGACCTTCTCCACGCTCACGCCGTAGTACTGCACCTTGCCCTGGCTCACCAGGTCGTCCAGGATCCCAAAGACCTCCGGTCGGTAGTACACCTCCGTTGGCGGACAGTGAAGTTGCAGCAGGTCCAGGCTCTCGGTGCCGAGGTTCTTCAGGCTGCGTTCCACGAACCGGGTCAGGTTTCTGCGGTTGTATCCCCCTGCCGTGTGCGGGTCGAGTCGACGGCCCGCCTTGGTTGCCACATGGATCGTCTCGTGCTGTTCCTTGCGTAGTTGCCGCACGAGTCTCTCGCTGCGGCCGTCTCCATACACGTCCGCCGTGTCGATGAAATTCACGCCGAGCTCAATCGCCCGCCGCATCGCCGCCATGGAATTTTCGTCTTCGACTGTCCCCCAGTCGCCTCCGATCGCCCAGCCTCCGAAACTAATCTCGGATACCTTCCACCCCGTTCGTCCCAGCGACCGATACTCCATTCTCCCTCCGGAAAGACTGCCTGCCAACTCGCCCGCCGTGACCGGCGGCCTCTCAATATTGGGAACGCCTCCTGCGCTCTGCCTTCAGCCGTCTCTCTTTGACCGGGCCCCTTCGTCGGTTTGGAAGTCTAATCCTTGCTCCGGGTCGTCACATCGAAGATCACGGCCGCCGCCAGCACCAGCGCCCTCACGATGTACTGCATCGATAGGTCGATCCCCATCAGGTTCATGCCTCCAGCGATCCCCATACCCCGGCTGCAGGTCGCCAGAAACCCGTGCCTTTGGCGTGCCACGGGGACCGTTCTATCCGGATTATGGGCTGGCGAGACGCCGTACGCCGTGGCCCCGACGGTTCGGGAGGAATCAGCCCTTGAGCGCCCCGGCCATCAGGCCGCGCAGGAAGTAGCGTCCCAGGAAGATGTAGACCAGCAGAGTTGGCAGTGCTGCCAGTAGCGTCGCCGCCATGAGCACGTTCCACTGGACGAGCTGGCTGCCCGCCAGGTTGTTCAGAGCCACCGTCACGGGCCAATGTGATTGGTTCGTCAGGATCACGGCGAACAGGAATTCGTTCCACGCTTGCGTGAATTGCCAGATGATCACAACGGCAAAGCTCGGCGCCGAGAGCGGAAATACGATGTACCGGTAGAGTCCGGTCAGGCTGGCGCCATCAATTCGTCCCGCCTCGAGCACCTCCGTGCCGATGCCGGCATAGTAGTTGCGGAAGATCAAGGTCGTGATCGGGATGCCATAGATGATGTGCACAAGCACCAGGCCCGGCAGGTCGCCGTACAACTTGATGTACTGCATGAACTTCGCTAGGGGGATCAGAATGCTTTGGTACGGTATGAACATCCCGAACAGGATCAGGCTGAAGAGCAGGTTGGATCCGCGGAATCTCCACTTAGCAAGCAGGTAGCCGTTGATGGAGCCCAGCAGCGACGACAGGAGTGCCTCCGGAATCACCATCAGCAGGCTGTTGTTCAGGTTCGGTGCCAGCTGGTTGTAGCCTGCGATGAAGTTGTCGATATGGAAGCCTTGCAGGGGCAGGCTCCACATCGTCTTGAGATCCACCTCGCTGATCGGCTTGAACCCCGTCAGCAGCATCATGTACACGGGCAGGAGGTACACAATCGCCGCAGCGAACAGCAGCAAATAGAAGAAGCCGCGCACAGCAACTCGGCGGTTCACAGTTCCGCCTCCGTCCGCATGTTGTAGATCAGGTACGGCACGACCAGGACGGCGACGCTGACCAGCATCAGAATGCCGATCGCCGCTCCTTGCGCGTACTTCGTGCCGTCGAAGGTCGTCGTCCACATGTAGATGCCCGGCACGTCCAGACGCATGTCCTTGCGGCCCAGAGCGACGATGAGGTCGAAGATCTTGAGCGACATGTGGCCCAGAATGATGACTGCGCTCAACGTCACGGGCTGCAGCATCGGCATGATGATATAGCGGTACATCTGGAATTCGCTTGCCCCATCGACCTTGGCGGCTTCGCGCACCTCTTCGGGTATGCTCCGCAAGCCTCCCAGGTAGAGCGCCATCGTGAACCCCGAGAGTTGCCAGATCGCCGGAATGACCGTGAAGGCCATGCCCCAGGGACGGGGTGTGGAATGCCACAGGCTGACCAGAAAATCGAGATGCAGCATCTGGAAGAGCAAATTGATGCCCGTGATCCGATCGCCCGTCGCTGGACTCATCAGCCAGGCCCAGACCACGCCCGACGCGATGAACGAGATCGACATCGGGAAGAGGAAGATGCCCCGGAAGATCGCTTCACCCTTCAGCCGCTGATCAAGAAGGATGGCGAGGCCTAATCCGATGATCAGGCACCCTAGGATGAAGCCGACTGTGAAGATGCCGGTATTCTGCAGGTCCCATGCAAAGCGCTGGTCATTGAAAAGCAGGTCCGTGTACTGCTTCAACCCCACCCAGGTGAAATCCGGCGTCAGGCCCGTCCATTTGCTGAGCGAGACCCTGACCGACCAGCCGATGAACCCGTACACGAAGATGGCGACGGCGATGATCGATGGCATCAGCAGCGCGATCGACAGATATGTTTCGTTCTTGAACATGCCGACAATGACCAGAATCCCGGCGTAGAAAACGAGTCCGCCGATCAGTAGGCCGATCGAGGTGAAATCCGATCCCCCAACTACGAGCCGAGCTCTCTGGAGGAATGAGATGACAACCGCACCGCCTGCCATCAAAGCCAATGCCAGGATCAGCCGTGGACCGCGGATCTCAAAGCCTCAAGTTATGCTTGCATTCTTCCTTCTTGCGTTCGGCAGAAATGACCAGCGTTTTTAATCTTAGTGGTCGCAGTGGCAATTGTCAAGTTGCCCGCTTGATGATGCATGTTGAGCCGCAAATGCCGTTGCCGGCCAATCTCCGCGCTTCATCCGCCTCGGATGGACCACGGCCGCAGTACGTACCAGAATGGGCGGCTGAAAGCAGCCGCCCATTCGCTACTCGTTGCTGTAATCCGCTTCCTACTTGCAGACGCCGTCAGACTTGCATGCTGCGGCAAGTGCCGTCTGGAAGTCGGCTACCTTCGTCGGGTCCGCCAGGTATAGGCCCAGCACGGTGTTGATCTTGCTGTTCCAGGCAGAATTGCCGACGACTTCGTGCGTCAGGCTGCCCACGATCTTGTTGGACGCCCAGTCTTTCGCTGCGCCCTGGGAGTACTCGCTGAATTTCGAGGGATCGCAATCGGTCCGGGCGCAGATCGAGCCCTTCAGCGGGTTGAATGCTTCCTGACCTTCCTTGGAGGCCGCAACCGTTAGCCAATCCAGGGTCCCCTTCGGATTCTTGTTGCCCACCGGCAGAACGAAGCTGTCGGCCAGCCACACAAAGATGCCCTGGGTTCCCGGAGGCGAGGTCCAGTCGAAGTCCGTGTGAGGCTTCAGGGCCAGGCCGTTCGGGGCGGCATTCGCAAAGTAACCGTATGCCCAGTCACCCATAATGTTGAAGGCCGCATCTCCATCGATCATCAGCTTTGCAGCCGGTTGCCAGTCGGAGAGCGTCGCCGCGTCGCTGTTCGTGTACGACAGGACCTTCTGATAGTCGTTGAGGGCCTTCGTGACGTCGGCGCCAGCCCAGTCGGTCTTGCCGTCCCACAGGCCATTCCATCCGTCCGCGCCCAGGCTCCCGATCATGACGTTCTCGAACAGGTGCTCCTCGGTCCACTGCGGACCAAGCGCCAGGCAGGTCTTGCCGGCTGCCTTGATCTTGTCGCAGGCGGCAAAGAAGTCGGCGTAGGTCGCAAAGCCGCCGGAGGGCAACGTCACGCCCGCGGCCGACAGCACCTTCGGGTTGTACCACATGACGTTCGAGCGGTGGATATTCACCGGAACGCTGTAGGGATGGCCGTCCTTGGAGATCTGCGCCACCAGGGCCGCCGGAAGGGCTGCAGCAAAGTTGCTGGACTTAAAGAAGTCGTCCAGCGGCGCAATCTGCTTCGCGTCCACGTAGGCAAATGTTGCTTCGCCCGCGTGGGCCTGCCAGGAATCCGGCGGATCGCTCGCGGAAAGCCGGGTCGCCAGCACGGCCTTGGCATTCGTGCCTGCGCCGCCGGCCACCGAAGCGTTCACAAATTCCTCGTTCGGATACTTCGCCTGGAAGATCTTGATCATGGCGGCCAGGCCGTCGGCTTCACCCGGGCCCACCCACCATGAGAATACTTCCACTTTGCCACCAGCTGTCGCCGCCGGGGCGCCCGGACCGCATGCCGTTACCACGGTAGCGCCGATCACGAGCACGGCCAGCAGAGTGTATAAGAACTTCCTGGACATCTTTTTCTTCTCCTTTTTTGATTCTTCTAGTACCCACTGTCGGGCAAGGATTGCCTCGCATTCTCCTCTAGCATCACCTCCTTTCCGATTTGGGTTGGGTTGGCGAGGATATCGTCCACCACAACCGCCGCCGCGCCGATCAGGCTGGCATCTCCCCCAAATGCCGAAAGACTAATCTCCGTCTGCCCAGCGATCTCAGGCATCGCATATTGTTTGACGCCGCTCAGGATCGTCGGCATCAGGAACGTGCCCGCCGTGCTCACCGGCCCGCCGAGCACGATCTTCTCCGGATTGAACGTGTTCACCAGTCCCGCAAACCCGCTCCCCATCGCACTGCCGACGTCCGCCAGTGCCTCCAGCGCCACCCCATCTCCTGCCTCTGCCGCTGCTTCGATCTTCCCCAGGGAGAGCTCCCCTCGCAGCACGCTCTCGCACCCGCTCCCCAGTTTCGCCTCCACCCGCGGAATGATCGCATGCTGGTTCGCATACGTTTCCCAGCAGCCTCGGTTCCCACAGTGGCACACCTGATCGTAAGGTTCCGCCCGGATCGGCGTGTGCCCGATCTCTCCCGCGTAGCCCCCGGTCCCGCGGTACAAGTGATCATTAAGGTACAGCCCTCCCCCCAATCCCACACCCGCAAACACCAACACAAAGTCGGTCGCGTTCTGTGCCACCCCGAATAGATGTTCCCCCACCGCCGCCGCGTTCGCATCGTTCTCGATATACACCTTCAACCCCGTGTACCCGAACATCTCCCGCATCGCCACGTTGTGCCAGTTCAGGTTCGGCGCAAAGATCAGCACCCCCTGCTCCACATCCACCGTCCCCGGGATGGAGAACGACAGCCCCAACACTTGCAGCCCTCGTTCGTGGCACATCTCGTGTGCTTCGTCCACCAGCCGCCGGATCTCCCCCATCGTCTCGTCCTGCAGCCCTGCCGGGTCCGCCGGCACTTGCTTGCGCCACGTCATCCCGCCCCGGAAGTCAATCAGTGCCACCGCAGCAAAGTCCACGCCCAGTTCCACCGCGATCACTGCGCCCACCTGCGGGTTGATCTCAATCAGCGTCGCCGGTCGTCCCGCGCCCGCCGAGTTCATCCCTGTCTCGTGGATCATCCCGCGACCCATCAGATCTTCCACCAGGCTCGAGATCGTCGACTTGTTGAGACCGCTCCTCGCTGCCAATTGAGCCCGCGACAGTGGGGCCTGCCGGTAGATCAACTTGAGCACGCTGGACAAGTTGAATTCCCGCAGGGAAGCCTGGTCGGCCGTGGTCTTGGCTTGCATTCCACCCACAGTTTTAGTATGTTGTTCCAACTAACTAATTACATTATATTGATTCGACCACCCTTGTCAATCGGCAAAAGACAAATCCGATGATTATCGCTATAATCGCCCCGTGCGCTCTCTCCCTCCACTCATCCGCTGGACCCGATCCTCGACCGTTCTCCTCAGCGGCTTCTTCCTCGTCATCTTCCTGATCATCTATGTCTGGTGGCCGCTTGCCCAAGAGGTGCTTTCCTACATCGATTGGCGCGGACCTTGGTGGCTCTACCTCGATTGGTTGCTGATCGGCATCTTCCTCTTCATGTCCCTGACCATCGTAGCTCGCGCTGACCTCCGCCGCGACCTCCCCATCATTCTCGTCGCTACCATCGGGGGACTAGTCATCGAGGCCTGGGGCACTCAGACCAATCTCTGGCACTACTACACCAGCGAGCGTCCGCCCCTGTGGATTGTTCCTGCCTGGCCCATCGCCACCTTATCCATTGACCGGATCACGCGCTTGCTTGATTTCCTCTCCGCCAGGATCTCTGCGGCAGTCACTCTACGCGGATCTGGCTCCTCCCCTCGCTCTGCGCTCCGCCTCCTCAACTTCACGACTCTCTACTGGATCACGTTCGTCGGCTTCATGGCCTTCATGCTCCCGTTTGTTGCCCCCACATTCAACAAGCCCTACACCGTGATTGCCGTTCTTCTATGTGTGCTCCTCATCCTGAGTCCCACCGATAATCGCCGCACGGTCCTCGTCTTCGCGGCCGGCGCCGGCTTGGGCTACTTCCTCGAGCTCTGGGGCACCACCCGCGAGTGCTGGACCTACTACACTTTGCAGACTCCTCCACTCTTCGCTGTCCTTGCCCACGGCATGGCGGCCGTCGCCTTCTGGCGCACCGGTCTGATCCTTAGTCTCGTTCGTCGCAAGGCTGTCCCCGTGTTCATCCCCGAGCGCATCTCGGATTAGCACCCTTCGTTCGAACATTAGGTGTATATGAGGAATGGCTGGCTTCTCGCGAGCCATTTCTCCTCGCACCCCAGGACAAGGCCCGCGGGCTCATCGTGCTGGCTCGTCCTCTCCGGGGGGCTTGAAAATCGGCTTCAACGGCATACAATGAATTTTGACTCCCCCGCCTCGTACAAAGGTCTCGTATGTCCGCCGTCGATCAAGAACCCGCATCCGCCCCATCCAACACGACTCCCGACCTCACCAAAGGCATCCTTCAACGCGCCGCGCAGATCATCGGTGCACTGCTGTTCTACGGCCTTCTCCTGTTTCTCTCCTCCGGTCGCCTCGGTTGGACCGCTGCCTGGATCTACCTGGCCATTAGCGCCGCAATCATCGTGATCAATTCCACCATCCTGTTTTCGACAAAGAACGCGGCCGTAATCGCCGCCCGTGGACAGATGCGAGAGGATGCCAAGGAGTGGGACAAACAGCTCACCGGCATCGCCGCCGTTGTCATGTTGATCGGCCTCATCGTTCCTGGCCTCGATCAACGCTTCGGCTGGTCGGCGCCGTTTCCCTCCGGCCTCCCCCTATTTGGATTCGTCGCCTTGGCCGCGGGATATGCCTTGACCAGTTGGGCGATGATTTCCAACCCGTTCTTCGAAACCAGGGTCCGCATCCAGTCCGATCGCGGCCAGACCGTTACCACCTCCGGCCCCTATCGCTTCGTTCGCCATCCCGGCTATGTCGGCATGGTCCTGCAGTGGCTGGGGACTCCGCTCGGCCTCGCCTCCTGGTGGGGACTTATACCCGGCCTCGGCGTCATCCTCGCTTTCATCGTCCGTACTGCCCTTGAAGATCGCACGCTGCAGCACGAGCTCCCCGGATATTCGGATTACGCTAAACGCGTCCGCAGTCGCCTGCTTCCCGGCGTTTGGTGACCTCAGGCGCCGGCCTCCCTGGCGGCGCCTCGCAAGCGGTCTCCCACGATTCGACTCTGCCTTCTGCAGTCGGCAAAACGAGCGTTATCGTCTATACTCGCCCCATCTACCACGCCTCAAGGAGTAGACATGCCAGCCTCTTATGTGCTGTACCTCTCGCGTGCGGATGTCGAGAAGGCCGACCTCCCCATGGCGAACGTTATTGCTCTGCTCGAGCAGGCATTCAAGGAAAAGGGCCTGGGCAAGGTTGAAATGCCGCCCAAACCTGGCATCCATACCATGCCCGATGCGTTCATCCATGCCATGCCCGCCTACATCCCCGCCCTGAAGTCGGCCGGCATCAAGTGGGTCAGCGGCTATCCCCAGAACTACACCCGCGGTCTGCCCTACATCAGCGGCTTGCTCATCCTGAACGACGTCGAGACCGGCATCCCCTATGCCGTCATGGACTGCTCGTGGATCACCGCCTATCGCACCGGCGCCGCTACGGCTCTCGCCGCCAAGTACCTCGCCCGTCCCGAAAGCCAGACCGTTGCCATCCTCGCCTGCGGCGTCCAGGGTCGCACCAACCTTGAGGCCTTGTCCACCCTATTCAAGATTAAGAAGGTCTTCACCTTCGACGTCCTGCCTGACCAGCAGCAGCGCTATGTATCCGAGATGAGTCAGAAGCTCGGCTTGGATATCGTCCCCGTGATTGACCCCAAGGGGGCGGTCTTGCAGGCGGACCTGGTCGTGACCTCCGGCCCAATCCTCAAGCACCCTTTGCCGACGATCGACAAGGACTGGCTCAAGCCCGGCACCTTCGCCTCCGCCGTTGACTTCGATTCCTACTTCACCGCTGCTGCCATGGCCCAGATGGATCGCATCAGCACCGACGATCACGCCCAGTTCCAGTACTACAAGTCTGTCGGCTACTTCCAGCAGACCCCCGATCCTTACGCCGATCTCGGCGAGATCGTTACTCATGCCAAGCCTGGCCGCCAGGATCCGTCCCACCGCATCCTCGCCATCAACCTCGGTCTCGCCCTCGACGACATGGCCGTCGCTCCCACCATCTACAAGCTCGCCAAGGTCAAGGGCCTGGGCACCACCCTCCCGCTATAAGACTTGCTCCCGCCGCGGTCGGACGTGCTCCCGCCGCCGCCGCTCGCCCCGCAGTTCTTACGGGGTCCTCGGCGGCGGCCCGCGCGACACCACCCTAATCCGCGCGCGAGCCATCCAGAAAGACCGAACCGCCTTGAAGGCGGTTTGTTCTTCCATGGTTTTGATCTTCCGGTCGCTAAGTAGACATGCCGCGCTCAGCTCGAGACAAAACGCTCCGGCAGGCGCGGATCCAGGAAGCAAGTCATCTGCGCAAGCTTTCCGTCCTCCACTGTCAGCACGTAGATCGCTGACGGCCGGAACTCGCCGCCTTCGCCCCTCTCATAGACCACGAACGCGGGCTCCCCGTTCGCGTGTACCCCCACAAGCCGCCACCGGCCGGCGGCTTTGCCCTTGAACATGCCCTCATCCGCAAACAATGTAGCAGCCACGAACTGACGGATCGCCTCGCGGCCCCGATACCACGTCGGCGACGGCGGCATGCTGAACACGGCCTCTTCCTTGAGCAACCCCACCAATCCATCCACATCGGCGCTCTGCCAGGCCTGCACGTAGCGTTCCAGCAGTTGACGCTCGCGTGCATCCGTTGGTGCGCCACGGCGAGCCTCCGGCGCGACCCCGTGATACGTCGCCGCCATTGTGACTTCGAGCGCGACGCAGGGCGCTCGCAACCGCGGATAGCGATGCGCCCAGCAGCTCCCCCATCTCCTGCGCCGACCAGTCCAAAACGTCGCTCAGGATCAGCACGGCCCGCTGACGCGGCGGCAGGATCTGCAGAGCCGCCAGGAAGGCGAGCGACACACTCTCGCGTATCGAGTAGCGGGCTTCCGGGTCGGCCGCGGCCTGATCCATCAGCCACTCGTCTGGGAACGGCTCCAGCCAGGTGATCTCCGTCGACGGCGGCGCGACCGGTGCATGGGGGTCGGCGGCAGGAAAGACGTCCGCGGGAAGCAGCCGCCGGCTGCGGCGCTTGGCCAGCGCATCCAGGCAGGCATTCGTCGCGATCTTGTACAGCCAGGCGCGGAAAGTTGATCGTCCCTGAAACGTCCGCAGCCGTTTCCATGCGTGCAGGAACGTCTCCTGCACCATATCCTCCGCTTCGACCAGCGAGCCGAGAATGCGGTAGCAGTGGACTCGAAGCTCGCGGCGGTAAGGCTCCGTCAGCTGGTTGAATGCCTCGGCATCCCCGCGCAGCGCGGCTGCCAGATGCGGCGTGCTATCTGGATTGAAGGGAGGCCCGGGAGGCGGGCCAACTCTCGGGTCGACTTGGTTCGTAGCAGAAGATCTCACCTGCAGTCCTCCGCTAAATATGACGCCCCGTCGCCCCGGAATTGTGCGGTGTCCCCAAGCAAGGAGAACGCGCGCAACCTGGAGCGCACATTTTCCGGACCCTCGACCGTCATATCTGTCAGACCAATATAGGAAAGGAGAGCGAAATGGAGTATGTAACGATCGTACGCGCCAAGCTCAAAGGAGCCGACCCCGCCGCCGCCCGGAAGTCCCACGATGCCACGCTTGAGAAGCTCTCGGCTCTCACCCGTCCCATGGGTGCCACGGGCCACCAGGCCTACCTGAACCCGCATCAACCCATGGAATTCCTGGCCATCGATCGCTGGAACAACCTCGAGGGCCTGCAGAAGTTCATGGGTGATCCCAAAGTGGCGGAGGCGTTCGGCGCGCTGATTCGAGAGCAAGCCCGATATCAGCATTTGGTCTGAGTCAGGCTGGGCCTCCTTCTGAGCATTTCGCCCCAGTATAGCATTCCCGCACCCGGGCGGTCGCCGCGCCCTGCGGGCGTCGCTCTTGGAGCACGATCCATTGTGCCGAAACATGGAAGAATAGGAGACGAGAATGACGAAGTACGTATTACTCTATGACGGTGGTAGCATGCCTGAGGCCGGCCCGGAGACGGAAAAGGTGATGAAAGCCTGGGAGACTTGGTTCAGCAAGCTCGGCAAGGCGGTCGTTGATCAGGGCGATCCCTTCACGCCCAAGGCCAAGTCGATCAACAGCGACGGATCCGTCGCCGACGGCCCCGTGGGCGGCATGGCCAGCGGCTACTCGATCCTGGAAGCCGATTCCCTCGACGCGGCCATGAAGATGGCCAAGGGCTGCCCGGTCCTGCAAGGCGGAGCGAAGATCTCGGTCTTCGAAACCCTGCACGTGATGTAGTGCCGCGGCACAAGCTGCGCACAGACCACCCGCAAAAGAGAAGCACCGCATGGGCGGTGCTTCTTGGTATCTGCCTGCATAGGCTGAACTTGCAGGTGACTTATAATCCCTCTCCGTGGTCGAATTCCTTAGAAACCTGATCTCGGTCAATACCATCATCGTCCAGTTCGTCTATGGACTGGCGTTCTTTGTGCTCGGCCTTGCGATCGCCCTGCAGTCGCGCCATTCCTCCCACCTCGACCTGGCGCGCTGCCTCACCTGGCTTTCCATTTTCGGCTTTGTGCATGCCTTCGTGGAATGGGGAGACCTGTTCATCCCGCTGCAGGCCGCATATCTCAGCCCCGATTTCATCACGACCCTGCAGTACTTCCATCTTCTGCTATTAGGAGCCTCTTTCGCCTGCCTCTTTGAGTTTGGGATAGCATTGTTCGAACCGCTGCAGCATGGCGAGTGGCTGCACATCACCTCGGCTGGACTGCTCGCAATTTGGTTCTTCGTAACGTTCTTCCCGCTGCGCAGCTGGATCCAGGGTTTTCAGAGTTGGTACAACACCAGCAATGCGCTGGCCCGCTACTTCATTGGTCTTCCGGGCGGATTATTGTCTGCCTATGCCTTGCGCAAGCACGTCTACCAGCGCATCTTGCCCATGAATGTGCCCCACATCGTCCGATCCTTGCGTGCAGCTGGCGTCAGCCTGGCGGTCTACGCTCTGACAGCCGGCCTCCTTGTCCCTCCTGTGGATTTCTTCCCAGGCAACTGGCTCAACACGGATACCTTCAGCCGTCTCTTCATCGTTACACCCCCGATGGTCCGCTCCATCATCGGCTTGGTCATCGCCGCATACACGATCCGTGGGCTGGAGATCTTCGATGTCGAAACGGCTCGCCAGATCGAAGCGATCGAAGAGCAGCGGATCCTGGCAGATGAACGCGAACGGATCGCCCGTGAACTCCACGATGGTACGATCCAAAAAGTGTATACTGCCGGCCTCCTGGTCCAGTCTGCTCAGAAGCTGGCCGCCGCGGAATCTCCCCTTGAGGGCCGCCTAGCGACCGCGGTCGCCGTGCTGGATGATGCGATCGTTGACCTGCGACGTCACCTCGGAGAGCTGCACGATGCCAAAGCGAGTTCAGTGCCGTTGGACCGGGCCTTGAGAGACTTGGCCGCCGATCCGCGTTTTGGCTCATTGGTGAAGATCGATCTTGATCTTGATCTGCCGTCTTCGGAGCAATACTCTCCCGAGCGGAGCTCGCAGATCATAGCCATCGTCCAGGAGGCACTTGCAAATGCGGTTCGCCACGCCCAGGCTCGGCACATCCGCATCCATGCTCGCCTAGTCGATCGGCGCCTGATGCTTGCCGTCCAGGATGATGGTGCGGGCTTTCCGCAGCGGGTCGTGGAGGGCCATGGCCTGCACAACATGCGCGACCGCGCCGCCCTCCTGCACGGACGTCTTGAAGTCCGCCCGTTGGAAAAGGGCACGGCGGTAGTCCTCGATATCCCTTGGGAGGCGCGCAAGTGACCAAGATACGAGTTGGCCTCGTGGACGATCATGCCCTGGTGCGCCTGGGCTTGAGGACCCTGATCGACGATCAGGCTGACATGCAGGTTGTCGGAGAAGGTGACTCGGCCGCCGCAGCCGTTCAAATGGTGAGTAGCACTCACCCGCAGGTCGTATTGATGGATATCCGCTTACCGGGCAATAGCGGGCTCGACGCGGCTCGCGAGATCGCTGCCCGATATCCCGAGACCAAGGTCGTCATGCTGACCTCCTTTGCCGATGAGGAGCTCGTCATCGGCGCGATCCGGGCGGGGGCAGTCGGCTATATCCTGAAGGAGGTTGGCAACGAGGAGGTTCTGCGCGGCATTCGCGCAGCCGCCAGCGGCGGATCCGTCCTCGACGCTGCCACGACTTCCCGCCTGCTCGCCCGTCTACGCGAGACCGAACAGAAGGCCGATGCAGACGCATTCCGGGACCTGAGCGATCGCGAGCTCGACGTGCTCTATGAGGTCAGCCAGGGAAAGACCAACGCCGAGATTGCGACCAGCCTGAACCTCAGCGAAAAGACCGCCCGGAACTATGTGAGCTCCGTCCTCCTGAAGCTGGGATTGGCCAACCGCATCGAGCTTGCGACCTATGCTATCAAACACAATCTGGCCGAACGCATGAAACATGAATAGCCGGCCTAAATAGAGAAGGGACGCTGACGGGCTGTCCATCAGCGTCCCTTTTTTGTTCGACAGAGGATCTAGCGGAGCTACGCGCCTTGGGGAATGCCCCCCGGCAGTGCCTTGCTGGCGATCCGGTCGCTCCACAGCGCACCCACACGCGGCACCAGGAAGTAATCCAGGCCGATCCGACCCGAGACTTTCCAGGCCAGGATCAAGGTGACTGCCAGGATCATGAACACCGGGTTGACGCTCACCGTGCCCGCCATCAGGTAGTTGAAGTTCATGAAGCCGCCGAAGAAGGCCGCAAAGCCGGTGAACATGCCCAGGATCAGCGCAATGCCGACCAGTGCCTCGCCGACGGCCACGAGCTTGGCCATCCAGACATACGATCCGCTCGAGATCAGCATCTTGAGGAAGTTGGCGTACCAGGCGTAATTGACCGGCATCTTGCCGTTCGCGGCGACTGTGGTCGCGCCCGTCAGGAAACCCTTCAGAGCCACACCGGTCTGCAGCCAAGCCGGGTTGATCACCTTTTCGTAGCCGGCATGTAGCCATTGCCAGCCCAGCCAGACGCGGATGGGCAGCCACAGCCATGCAGCTAGCGGATAATTCATCAGCGCCGTAATAATGGAAGGCTCCTGCACCACGGCTCCCTTGCGGGTTGTTACTACGTTGATCATTCTCAGTCTCCTTTTTCAGTCTTATACGGACATTAGGTGTTAGAGTTGTCTTGTTACACTCCTAGTATAGGCATTTCCCCCGAGTCCATGCAGGTGCAGGTGACCCCAATTCAGGGGGGTCATCTGACCCCTGTCCTCATCCCAAAATCCACCTGGGCGGATGCTCTCCTGTCCCGCCAGGCGGAGCCGGCATCTCCGTCTTCGAAACCCCGCACGTGGTGTAGTTCCGCACCGAAAGCTATCCACATGGCACGGACAAAGCAGAAGCACCGCTCAGGCGGTGCTTCTTGCCAACTCTGATCAAGGTGCGGCGATGGGGCCCCCGCTACCGACCACTGTTATGGTCTGTGGTAGAGAGTGCAAAGCCCTATGTCGCCCTCAGGGACCAGATTGTGTTGAACATAGGTTTCGAGCAGCTTGGGCTGCAGCGATTCAGCCCACGTTCCCGTCAGGTCCCTCAGACAAACCCTCGTGATTTCGCCTCGAGAGATTCGGTCCACGAGGTCTGCTTCCCCACTCCTTCCGAACGCGGTCACGAGCGGATAGTCAAATGGAGAAGGGTTTCTAAGCCCACTGACGAGATAATAGAAGCCCGCATCCGGCACCACGATCAAGAGCGCCGTGTTCCGGCCCGCTCGCTTCAGTTGCCCAGAGTACGTCTCGATTGCCCGATATTCGGACGATGGAAAAAGTGCTCCACGAAAATGTGGAAGTTGGCTGACTGTAAATTGGCCGGCTCCAAGATTCCCGAACATACCCCAGGCCAGGGCGACTGCTCCAAGCAATAGCCAAGTCCAGATCCCGACCCGTGCGGCTCTTGTCAAAGGCTTCTGGGCCAGCGGCTCCAGTCCGGACAGTCCACGCATCAATCCGATCATGAGCAGGGGAATCGCGTATATGAAGTGAAACCAGTCCGCCCGCGGAAATGCGGTGAGGAACGCGGCCGTGACGAAGATCAGCACGAACGTGGTCTGACCTCTATCCTCCTTTTTCGTCCGCCATCTCAAAAGAATCCCCGCCAGCACGAATGGCGGCAACAGGTAGAGGCTATATTGAAACAGGGGGCCGAAGTTGCTCGCTGCAGGATTTCGCAGAAACGGGGATATCTGTTGTGCTACCAGGGCCGGATATGAAATGCCCGCAGTCCGCACATAGTTGACTTTGTTCAAGAAACCGTAATCTGCGAATTTTGGCCAGCCGCCGCCAATCCAGACTGGCAGCAGGAATAACACGGACACCGCCCCGAACGCGGTCCCAGCGAGGAACAAGTCCCTCTGCACGCCTGGCCGCTGGCCCTCAGCGTGCAAACGTGAGCCGACCACAATGGCCAGAACAAGTGCTGCCAGCGTACACATGCCGAATAGTTGGTCGCTAAGGAAGCACAGGCCGGCGAACGCCCCGGCTGCGACCAGAGGCTTGGCGTCACGCCCGGAATTGTCGGGACGGTCATTTCGGTACTGCCAATACAGGGCGAGGCTGAAGCACTGCAGTAGGAAGACCTGAGCCAGGGCTTTGTACAAACTGTCTGGATTTGGCAGAAAGTACAACATCAAGGCGAACGTGAGCAGGCGACGACCGGTCGTCTTGTGGCCGAGCTGGATGGCGATCCTGTTCGCGAGCAGTATCGTTACCGAGTAGCAGGATGCCATTGCCGTCTTCACGAACAGAATCTCGGATCCCAGCAATCGTGTGAATGGCAACATCATGTACACCGACATCGGGGTAATCCCGAAGAAAACGTCCTTGTACAGTACATCGCCCTGGGTCACACGGTAGACGACCTGCAGGAACCAGGCCTCATCCGCAGTATTCACGCCTCTGCGGATGGAGACTGCAAGGGCCAGAAGGAAGAGCAAGAGGCCTCCCACGAGCCAGCGGAGGAACGAGTTCTTCCCCCCGTCACCGCTGGGGGCATCGTGCATCATTGCCGACGATAACCTTTGAACATCTGAAACGGCAGCAGGCCCTGCCACATGCCGATGCTCTCCAGGGCCCGTTCCAGCTTGGCTCCCCACGACCGGTTGGAAATGAAAGGCGGGAAGAAACCAAGCCTCTTGACTTCCAAATGACTCAGCCCGGCGCGGCCCATCTCATGGAAGACGGTCCTTTCCCGCATCTGCAATATCCCCTTTTCGGCCCGCCACTGCATGCCAGGCGTAAAGAAGATCTGAAAGTAGTACAGGGGATTGTTGGGATTCGGCTCCATAAAGGCGAGACAGCCGCCCGGCCGCACCATGCCAGTCATGGCTCTGAAGTATCCCGATAGGTCGTGGTGGAGGTGATGCAGCATGAAGAAACCAACCACCGCGTCAAAACTGTCTCTGAAACGCTCGCCGTATTCCAGGATGTCACCTACGTGTACGGGGATGTTGTATCCGCCGGCATCGAATGCGCGGAAGCGTGCAATCAGCTCGGGCGAGAGGTCAAGGCCTTCAATATTGATGCCCGCCCGCGCCAGCAGGAAAGTGTGCCTGCCCATGCCGCAGCCGACCTCCAGGACATGCTGACCTGGAACGAGATGCGCAAAGCGAATAAGCTCGGCAGCCTGCCGCCGGTTATAGGGCGTGTCATCCGGCAGCATCGTCCGTTTATTGGCGCCTCGAAAATACGATCTCTGCTGCAGGTTGTGATCTTTGAGCTCAGGCCCATCCAGTGTCATGCGGCCACCTCGTTGCTGAAGCGAAGGCCAATAAACTCGGCGACTGCGGCTGAAGCGCGGGCAATGTTCTTTCGATATTCTGCCTCGTCGCCTGGCTTCGCCAGTCCTCTGCTTTTCCAGTAGAGCACCCACAGGATGGCCCGCGCTCCGGACAGGAAACGCCCATGCCACTGGTACGCCGATTCTCCGCTCAAGCGGGCTGCCCGGTCCACCGGGACAGAGGCTGTGGGCAGGCCAGTGCAACCGATCATTGCCACCACAGAGGCAAACGGCCTCCTCATCTGCAACAGCCGCTCACGCATCACTTGGCTGATCGCGACGAAGCACCCCGCATCCGCTGGCACCCCGGCCAGGAGACCCTGCAGCGATTTGAATATTCTCGAGGTCAGTAGTCGAAGCCGTGACTCGTACGGGCCACGCCGGCCCGCAAACACGGCATCGAGTTCTGCTTGGCCCCTCGCCAGCAAGCGCGGGATCGCCTCGGGTGGATCCTGGAGGTCTGCATCCATGACGATATTCCAGCGTCCCTGCGCAAAAGAGAGACCGATCAGAATGGCTTCATGCTGCCCAGAGTTTCGTTTTAGTGCGAGGACCGCAATTCGCGGATCTCGTTCAGCCAGGTCTCTCAAGACCGCTAGGGAATTGTCCGGCGAGGCATCGTCCACAAAGATGATCTCGACCCCTCCCGGTTCAGTCTCAAAGGTCCGCCGCGAGTCGCTGATGCAGTTCTGCCAGACTGTCCGCATTGCGAAAGACCGGGATGATTACGCTGATCTCCGGACGACGGCCGGCTGGCACGCTTGTGGATCCGGTTGTGCTCGTCACTCGGCCTCGGTCCCGCTGCGCGCGGAATAGAGACCCTGGTGCATCCTGAACCACCGAATGGTTTTTCTTAGTCCGCTTTCCAGACTATGCCGGGGCGTCCAGCCAAGTTGCTCCCTTGCACGCCGGATGTCGGCTACCCAGCGTGCCGTGTCGGATGGACGGGGAGGATAGGCTCCGACATGTACGCGGATTGGCCTTCGGGTAATCGCTTCCACCATTTGCACGACTTGCTCATTCGTCCACTGCCTTCCCGAACCGATGTTGAAGATCCTGCCCGAAGCCCCTGGCTTATGCGCAGCCCTCAGACAGGCTTCGACAACGTCCTCTATGAAAACCAGATCGCGCCGGAAGCCCGGTTTGGTAAGTCCCAGATCCGAGCCATTGATGCTCGCCATGATAGCTGTGGGAATTAGACGATGCGCAGCCTCCCAGTATCCATAAACTGAGAACAATCGCAGAATAACGATGGGGCGCAGATCTTTTCGCGCAAATTGCTGAAGTAGAAGAGTTGAGGCAGCCTTTGTGACGCCATAGAACAGGCTGGGGACCAGGAGATCGGTCTCCTTATGTGCCCATCGAACTCGTGCCATACTCTAGCGAGCTGCCTGCGTGAACAAAGCCGAGATAGTCGATTGCCCGGGCAGCCTCCAGCAAGTTGAACAAACCTAGTACGTTGACGCGGAAAGTCCTTTGCCGCTCTTGGGTGGTACTTTCCCGGCGTTCAACAGCCAGGTGAAAGATGTACTCTGGACCGATATCTCCGAGGCACCTTCGCAGCGCCCGCGGTCGCATCAGGTCCAGATCGTGGACTGATATGTACGGCAGAATCTCCTTCAGCCTCCAAAGATCTGTCCGCGGAGAAACCAGCGCATGGATCTGTGCCCCCTGCCGCAGTAACGTCCGTACTAGGTTCGCACCGATGAATCCTGCTGCGCCCGTAACCAGCACCCGCCTGTCTCGCAAGCTGGCCATGCGTTAGTCTGTGGGCTGCAGGGACTGTGAACCCGGCAGACCGGCCATAATCGCCTGCTCAAGGTCCGATCGGTCAGATAGGACTTGGCGCGAACGGGCGCGCTTGGGCCTGTTGCATCGCCCTCAAAATGCCGCGGGATTTCAATCCCGGATCGCGTCCTTGAATGTCTCGATAAAATGAGCGCCTCAGGAAGCTGAAGGCGCAGCCCAGTCGAGCCATCTCCCCCATCAGTAGCCGGCAAGGTATCGGATGGCCGCCCTCCGGCAGTGTCAATCCCCCAAATCCGAACGGAACGCGGAAATGGCTTCGAATGGATTCCACCGTGCCGTCCAGGATAGCTTCGAAGATGGAAGGCTTGCCGCGTTCGATCGACAGGTCGTTCAATCCGACGTACACTCGTGACAATGGCAGGTCTGACAGCGGATCGAGGATCTGAAGCGCGGCAACCGTCTCGACAAGAATTCCGATGCCGCAGCGACCATCGCTCCGTTTGAGGGCGGCCTCCACTTCGCTCACAGACCGCACCATCGGCATCAGGATCTCGTTTGCCTGGCCCTCAATTGCCTGCTCGATCTCTTCCCCCGTAGTCGGGCCAGACTGGTTGATGCGGCAAATTACTTTGGCTCGCGTGCTGGATCTTACCAACCGCAGGTCGGCAACAGTGTCCGCATTGATTTCGGTGTCGAATCCCGATTGCCGTTCCGCTTTGCCCCTTCTTTCCCAATCCACGATGATCTCGTCAACGCCGGCGGAGACGGCCTTCTTGATGAAAGCCGCGTCGGTGCTGAACAGCGTCAGCGAAAAACCCTTCATTTCCGCCCAACCGCCAGCAGCGAGGTACCCGCCGGCCAGGCAATGGCATTACTCAATCCCGCCTCGGTCCGGTTGATCCAGGTCAAGACTTTGTTCAGGATCGGTCGCGGCTGTTCTTCCATGTCCCGCAGCCTGAAGTCCTTCCGGCCAAGCAGGCGGCTCAGGATAGCGCCGGGGAGAAGAAAGAATTGATAATGTCGGAATTCCATGACTTCTAGGCCTGCATCATTGAGCACCTTTGTCAGGTGACTTCGGCTGTAGCGCCGCCTGTGGCCCGCCGCTCGATCGCGGTAGCTCCAGAGCCAGGGTATCGCGGGGACAGATATTATAACAACGCCGCCAGGTTTCAAGATCCTGCAGACTTCTTTTAGCACCACACCTTCATCCAAATGCTCCAGTACATCTAACATGATGCTGCTCTGGAATGCCAAATCGGCAATGGGCAGGTGAGTGGCGTCGGCCTGAACCAACAGTGCCTCAGTTGATCGTTGCCGAAAGGCACGCAAGCCCTCCGGGCGCACGTCCAGCCCTGCCGTCGCATAGCCCTTTTGGCGCAATAGTTCGTCACCGAACCCCGTTCCACATCCAATATCAAGAAGCCCGGGCTTATTGGCTAGATACTTTTCGAGAAGCTGTTCCACAATGACTTGCCGCCCTTTGAACCAAAAATGCCAGCGCTCAATCTCGGCCAGGCGCGCCAAACGCTCCGGGTCGAAGGAAGACGATGCAGGCTGCGGGACCGGCAAGCGGCTCAGACTTGCTCCTTGTTTTGACGGCTAGCGGATCTGCTTGTTTGCCTCGCAGATTGTACCCAGGTTCGCTCTGGAGGGTTGACCGCGGGCGCTCTGATTTACGGTCTCTCCAGAGTAGGTCTATCGCCGGTCTGCGGCGAGGAAGTCGCTATCTACTGCCAGATCGACGGACAAATCCGTCTATCTCGTGTACGCTGTCGGCAGCGTGATTTCGCGATTGCTGCGGATCATTCGTAAGAGCAGGCGCTGATGGAAGCCGCATCGATTAAGGAATGGGCTCTCCGGATGGCCCTCACCTCCCGCGGGGTGAACTCCTCGCACCGGGCTCGGTAAGGTGGTGATAGATCGCCTGCTTGATCTGCGTCAGAAGGTCCCCCTCCGCCCATTACCTCATCGCCAGCCCGATCAAGCCCAGCATCCCGAGCGTGTTCAGCAGGCAGTGCGTAATCATGCTCAGGTAGATGTTGCGCTTCCACGCCACCGCATAGACCAGGGGGATGAGCGCCACGATGCGTGTCACGTTGGCCCAGGGCGAGAAGAAATGATACAGCGAGAAGAGCAGCACGTTGATGAGCGGCGCCCAAGCCCGCGAGGCAGGTATTCGCGGCAGCAGGAACCCGCGGAAGTACAGCTCCTCCGTGACCGGGCCGAGGATGCCGTTCAGCGCAAAGGCGAACACGATGGTTGTGATCAGCGCAGGTTTGGAGGCTTGCAGCACCTGCGGCATCATCGCGGCCGGGAAATTCCAGGCCGGCATCCACGCAAACAAGTTACTGATCAGAAAGTTGTCGACCCAGAGTCAGCTGCGTGAAGGCCAGGCCCGCCCAGATCAACAGCGCCAGGACGATGACCAAGTACTGCCAGATCGAAATGCGCTCGCGATTCAGCACCACGCCGTCCAGCGTCGCATGCCCGGTCAACTTGCGGCCCTGATACAACAGAACGCCCAGCTCGAACGGAATCAGGACCACCAGGATGCAAATGAGCAGGGCCATCAGCGCCGGGTAACCGGCTTGCATCACCCAGGGCGCGATGATGAAGTAGATCGCCGTGAGCAGCGCTCCCGGTAGGAGATGCAGCACCAGCGTCTCCCCGACCGTGTGAGTCCGAGCCTCGGTTTTCATGTGCGCCTCGCTTTCCCTGTAAACAAGTACCTTTACAACCTGTGACAATCTTATCATCGCGCACCGCAACCCGAACAACCGAGCGCGACCTCCGAGGTCTTCCCGACCTCGGAGGTCTGCATTATGCCGCCGTCCGTGACGCTGATGTTTTGGCTGGCCTGGCGGGCGCAGTTGCTGTGAAGGCGCCGACTAGCCGAATTGCTAGTCAGACAGTCTTAGGGTTGGCTTGCCACACTTGGGGGCATTGGCGTTCATGACCGAGAGTGCCGAGGCTATTTCTTCCTCTAGTCTCGCCATTTCGGCGAGTATTTTTTGCGCTTGCTTTGTATCGAACCTTGTGACTACTCCTCCCATTACTTGACGATTCGTGGCTACGATACTGGCCGGGAATTGCAGGGCGCTTGCACGCTCGCGCCTTTTGCTAAAGGCGCTTTCCATCTTGTCTTCGGCTTGTTGGTAAAGTCCTAGCGCAACGGCATCTTGCGCCATATCAAATCTCCCTTGTTCCTTGATTATCGCGCAGAATTCGGTTGCGGGGCAAAGGCCTCTGACAGATTGGTATGCGCACTCTGCGTTGACGCGCGCAAACACACATGCTAGACTGAATGAAAGCGGCTCCGCCGAATGCTGGCGCGACAATCAAGGTAGGAGAATTCACGATGGGACTTGTCCAACTCATGGGATACATGCTTGCGGGGGCGATAGTGGGAGCCGGCACGGGTGTGGTGGTTTGGTACTTGCTTTCATTCTCTGTCTCCATCGATGTAAGGCCATGCGTCATTGCCGGGGCATTCCTCGGGCTTGTCTGGGGGCTTTATGAAGCGTCAAAAGAAGGACGACACGGTTAAAAAACAAACACGAAGCGCCTGCAATCCAGCAGGCGTTTTTCTACTTCCGCCGCGATCGGTCGCGGAGCGAGCAGCCCAGCACGACCTCCGAGGTCTTCTCCACCTCGGAGATCTTTCTTTCTAGCACATCCTGTACCAGCCCAGTGCGCGATCCCGCGCCCCAGCAGCTTCAGCGGGAGGCGAACTTGAACCTTCAATCATTAGTCAATGGCAGCCAACCATTGGGCCAAGATGGCATCCATTGCAAGTAAAGCCTGGCTAGCCTTTTCCGAGGACATTGGTCCTCGATCATGTGCACTGTTGAGGACCTGGTATACCTCTAGCATGTGGCTGGCATCTGCCGCAAGGCTGGCCGATACATTGGGATCCTTCACATGCATGGCCGCCGCGTATTCAATTCTTTCTCGCCTGTGGATCTGCTGAGTCCTCGGAGGCTCTTTGGGGTGCCAGTGCGGAGAGGCGCGCACCATCTCGTCAGGGGCAAGGGCCGCGAAGAACTGGTCGAATACCTGCCGCATTAGCAGCAACGCAGCACGGCCTTTGTCCGGCTTGGAGCTGTAGTACTCGGCCCATGCGCCCTTGTGAGCTCCACTGGCGGCAGCATCCAACTTGGCCAAGCCCGACGAGATGGTGTCGGCGTCCTCACCCGTCAAGAATGGATTGGGGTTGTACTTGTACTCCATGTAGACCTCAGGCAGACCGTATACGGCGGAGTCAGTTGAGGCTAGCACGGCGTCTATGGTACCGGCGATGTTGGGGACGGACGCTTGGACGGGCCGTAAGACTGGACCCAGTCCACCAATTAGGGGGATGGTTGAGCGAAAAGCGTCCACGCCACTCGCGAGAACAGAGCGAAGCTCAGAATTGCCTCTGGCAGCCTCATAGAGGCCAATCATTAGGGGCTTGGCGGCCACCAACTGCTCCTTGGTGGCGCCTAGGACCTCTGACAAGTAATCAAGATCCTTTTGCTTTTCGTCGATGGCGTGTATGACCCGGTCTATCTCTGGGCCAGGAGGTTCGAGTGGTTCATCAGCCTTCATGGTTCTTCCGTGTTGGCCGCGGGCTCGATACGGCCAGAATGGGACAATCCCAAATCTCTGATATCTGGAATATCAGCCAATGAAAAGAACACACGCTTCCCCAATCTTCGAGCTTCCGCAAGTTCTCGGTCAGCGCCCGGAGAGTGACCCAGTAACAGTACGGCGTCGGCTACCCCCACCCACTGCTCTCCCCACCTAACGTAGTCCTCCCATGTGAATTCGATGCCTTTCTCCCGTGCGCGCAGATCAAGCCAATGGCTGAGATGGGGCACGTAGGGGTAGTGCCCCTTCAATAGGACGGCTATGCCAGCATCGATCGCCGCCAAAGTGTTCGCCAGTCTCTGTTCTTCAGTACGTGCCGAATAGGGCCCCGCAATGTAGATTCTCAGCCCTGCCGCCCTTTCCCTCGACGCGGAGGGCGCGCCGGCAGGGGAACCGGCATGATATAGGGATTACCTTCACTCGGCGGGTAATAGAACGCCCAGACCGTCCAATAATCTACTAAGGTTCGCATCACCGCTATCACGCCAACCGCGATGAGCTTGGCAATGTCCGTTGGCCAGAAATTCCAATTGAATATGTTCGACCAGACCGACAATAGAATCAGGCAAGAGGCCGCGACATTCGCGACGGCCCACCAGCCATAGCTTGGCTGGCCGCCATCATTGCTGCCGGTCAGTTGGGTGAAACCAACCCACGCGGCATCAAAGAGAAAGAGAGCAGCAAGGATCGTGAAGAAGAGCACCGTGTTGTTGATCAGGATCGCCAGAACAAAGAAGGCAAGTCCTTCCATGAAGATCGCCACGAAGTCGATCATCAACGACTCCGAATGGGCCCGCCTCTCGCCCGTAACGTACGTCGAATCCAGATACCTGTTGGCTCCGTGATAGAACGGGACAATCGTAATCAGAAGACTTAGGGCAGCGATTGTGGCCGCCAACTCCGGCCGCGCCCCGCTATCTCCCACTGGAGACAGTAGTCTCCTGAGGCTCTCCGCGATTGCTAGGCTGACCACAACGGTGTAGACTTTTTGCAGATTATCGACGGATCTGGTTCGGGCTTGTTTGCCTGCAGTGTGGTCACGACGATCCATGTAAGGCCTTTTCCCTTGGAGCACTAGGTTCGCACTGACTTTAGAGTATATACCACCCTGGACGCGCAAGAACTCGGCAATGGTTCGGGACCTGATACGCGTCCCATCCCACCGCCTCGTCCCAAAATCTGTGCACTCTGTGAACAGGGTGAACACCAATGCACTCGGTGAACAACCCCTTTTCCTTGACTCCAGAACATCTGTTCTATACAATCATCTCATGCCACAATCCTTCGGCCTCTCTCCTCCTCGGTGATCCGATGCCATACAAACGGACCGGTCGCCCGCCCGGCGCCCCTCGCAATAACCACAACGCCCTCACCCACGGCCTCTACTCGCGACACATGTCGGTCCAGGTGGCGCACGAGGTCGATGCCATGCCCGTCGACCACAACGACGATGAGCTGGCTTTTTCTCGCGCCCGCCTGGATCAACTCCTCCAGATGCAGCGCGTGGCCCCGCCCGAACATTGGCTCTCATACGAACGCGTCATCGCCTACTACCTGCACAGCATTGCTGCCTTGATCCACAAAAACGCCGTCTTGGGCCGTGACAGCCGCACGTCGTTCGTCACCGTCCTCGAAATGATCCGCCAGACGAATGAACAGCAGAAAGTCCGCTGAATTCCACCGCGAGCCCCGATCGCCTCTCGTCGCTCAACCAGCTGCCGGAGTGCTGGCGGCGTGAGCTCCGCACCAAGGTCGGCTCACTCAAGGGATTCTCGTCGGGCTTCATCGGCGTCAACCTCTATCCCTATCAGCTCGAAGCCGGGGATGCCATCGCCCGCTCCGTCCTGCGGCGTGATGGCGAGACCTTCGTCCTGATCTTCTCCCGCCAGTCCGGCAAGGACGAGCTCCTCGCCATCCTCATCCTCTTTCTCCTCGCCCGCCTGGCCGAACGCGGCGCCTCCATCGTCTGCGCCCAGCCCACCTTCCGCCCTCAGACTCTTAATGCGATGGATCGCCTGCAAGCCCGTGCCTCGCAGCGTCCCTTCTTCACCTCCGGCGGCCTCATTCGACAATACGGTCATATCTATCGACTTCTCTCTGCCCGCGTCACCTACCTCACTGCCTACCCATCTGCCAGTGTGGTCGGCGCGACCGCCGATCGACTCCTCATCATCAACGAGGCCCAGGACGTTGCGCCGAGTGTCTACGACAAGCGCGTTGCACCGATGGCCGCCTCCGGCAATGCGACCCGCGTTTTTTCCGGCACCTCCTGGACCGTCGACACCCTTCTCGACCGGGAGAAGCGCCACGCCCTTCAACTTGAAAAGCGGGACGGCCTGCGCCCCGTCTTCATCGTTGATGGTGAACAGGTCGCGCGCCACAACCTCTTCTACGGCGAATACCTGCGCCAGGAGACCGAACGGCTCGGCCGCGATCATCCACTCGTCCGCACCAATACTTCTGCGAGAACCTCGACGCCCGTTCCGGCGTGTTCACCCCCGCCCACCGCCTACTTATGCAAGCAGACCGACCTCGCTCTGCAATCCAAAATCGAAAATCTCAAATCCAAAATTCGTGTGCTTTTCTTTTGGATGTCGCCAGTCAGGAGGAATCTAGGACTTCTGCCATAACGACTTCGGAGGTCGGGGTTGAGTTGGGGTTGAATCGCGCCACGCTGATTCCGTTACTCTGCGCATAGTGGAAATCGACCTCTCCACCCTCCCCTCCTCCATGCGCCCACGTATCGCGTCGTCCACGCCCGCCAGTGGACCGGCGAGAACCACCTCACCGTCTTCGGCCAGCTGAAATCCCTCGCCGAACGTTGGCGTCCGCTCCACATCGTCATGGACGCCACCGGCGTTGGCGAAGGCCTGTGGGCCATGCTTGACAAGTCCTTCCCGACCCGCGTCATACCGGTCAAATTCACGCAGCAGGTCAAGAGCGAACTGGGCTACGGCTTCCTCACCATCATCAACACCGGCCGATTTAGGGACTGCGATCCATCACCCGAGACCGACCGGCAGTACGCCGCATGCGAATTGGAGATCCTCATCGGCCCGGCTCGGACTATGCGCTGGGGTGTCCCCGAGGGCCGTCGCGACGAAGATGGCCGCCTGCTCCACGATGACATCGTCGTCGCCGATTCCCTCGCCGCCATCCTCGACCGCCTCGACTGGACCGTCTCCTCCCCCACCGTCATCATCCGTCCCCGTGACCCTCTGCGGGACATGTCGCACTTTCACGATGATCACCCAGACTAGCAGATTCGACCCGATTACCCGCTGCATCGCCCTTTCCCTTCCCTTCAGGGAAGGGGGTAGGGGGTTAGGTCCTCCCACACCCTCTTTCAGTTCTTTCAGTCTTGACTAAAATCACTGAAAGGGTGTAAGATGCGGCCTTTGGAGCTGACCCATGAAGAAACCTCCCTCGTCCGATAGCGTCGCCAAGATCCCCCGGCTGACCCCCGAATTGAGCCGCTTCATCGAAGGCATGGGCATGTACTTCGAGAACCAGGGCATCCCCCGCATCGGCGGCCGCATGCTCGGCCTCCTCATGATCGCCCATCGCCCGCTCTCGGCCGAGGACCTTGCCCGCATCCTCAAGGTCAGCCGTGCCAGCCTCTCCACCAACTTCCGCTCCCTGCCTGGCCAGCGGTCTGGTCGAGAAGGTCACCCTCCACGGGGATCGCACCACCTACTTCGTCTTCTCCGACGCGGCCATGGAACACCGCACTGTGACCGGTACGCAGGGCGCAATCGTTTTCAGAAAGCTGGTCCAGCAGGGCCTGGCCGCCCTTCCGCCCAGGAACCCTGCCCGCCGCCACCTGGATGCCTCGCTGGAGTGGTCCGAGCTCATCATCGACGCCTTTCAGCAGGTTCTCGCGGACTGGCAGCGTCGGCACACACGCACTGCAGAGCGCTCGGTCGCTCTGAGAGGAGTTTAGCAATGCAGCTTTACCTGCGCCTCGCCTGGCGCAACATCTGGCGTCATCGTCGCCGCACCGTCATCATCATCCTGGCCATGGGCCTCTCCCTCGCCATGATGATGTGGTACGACGGCATGATCGACGGCTTCAACCAGGCCATCTACGGCAACGCCATCCGCGTCCTGGGCGGCAACATCCAGATCCACGCCGCCGGCTATCGCGAGAAGATCGATAGCAACCCGCTCCTCCCCCTGCCCAACGACGCAGCCGTCGTGCAAGACTGCCCTGTCCGATCCCGAGGTCATCTCTGCCGCGCGTCGCATCCAGACCGGCGGCCTGGTCAGCAACCGCGAGGGCGCCTTCCCGGTCAGCATCATCGGCATCGAGCCGGAGGTCGAGGCTCCCGTCAGCCTGGTCGCCCAGAAGATCGCTGCCGGCCGCTATCTGACTTCCGACGACGGCGACCAGGTCCTCATCGGTCGCGGCCTGGCTGAAGTCATGCAGGTCAACGTCGGCGACCGCATCACCCTCGTCGGCAGCGACATCCACAAGCAGAACCGTCAGCGCACCATGACCGTCGCCGGCATCTACGATATCGGCCTGCCCACCACCGAGAAGAAGACCGTCTACATCTCGCTGGCCGAGGCGCAGAACCTCTACGGCCTCGTCGGGTCAGTCCACCGAGGTCGACCTCAACCTTAAGAAGCTCGGCCAGGAGCCCGCTGTGGTCGCCGCCCTCTCCCCGGCTCTGCCCGGCTACGAGGTCGAGATCCTGGGAGAAGAACTATCCCGAGCTGGAGACCGCGCTGGGCAACAAGAACGCTCGTCATGAACATCTTCAGCGTCATCATCATGCTCATCGCCGGCATCGGCATCCTCAACCTGCTGCTGATGGCCGTCTACGAGCGCACCCGCGAGATCGGCCTGCTGGGCGCCATGGGCCTGAAGCCGCGCCAGATCGCCTCCTCTTCATTCTCGAAGGCACGCTCATCGGCGCCGTTGGCGTGGTCGTCGGCGTCGTCTTCGGCCTCGTCCTCAACGCCAGCCTGGGACGCATCGGCATCGACTACAGCTCGTTTGCCAGCATGACCGAGTACATGGCCCTCGATCAGCGGCCGTGTCTATCCGACGCTCGGCCTGCAAACCTCCCCTGGCGTGCGTTCACTGTGCTGGTCATCTCCGCCCTCGCCGCCTGGTTCCCAGCCGCGAAGCCGCCCGCCGCGAACCGGCCGGGCCCTCCACTAGCGTGATAGACCGCGCGGACCCCTGTCATCAGGGATCGTACGCGGTCAAGCCCTGTCGAGAAAGATCAACCATGACTCAACTCTTCAAGATGGCTTTCCGCAATCTCGGCCGCAATCGCCGCCGCTCGCTTCTTTCGGCGCTGGCCGTCGCGATGGGACTGGCCTTGCTCGTCCTCATGGCCTCCGTTCGTCACCGGCGAGATGCAGGGCGCCCTGAAGAACACTATCCGGCTGCAGAGCGGCCACCTGCAGATCCGCGCCGCTTCCTACGATGAAAACAAGTCAGCCTGGATTGGAAGGATCTCGTCGCCGATCCGGCCGCAGCATCGTCGACCAGCTCCAGTCGCTCCCTCAGGTGCAGGTCGCCACGCCGCGCCTCTTCGCCAGCGGCATCGTCACCATCGGCGACCAGTCCCGCGGCGTGCAGGTGATTGGCATCGATCCGTCCTCCCCCGCCAATCATCCATTTCGGCAGGGCTTGGTCGCCGGCCAGTTCCTCGCGCCCGACGACCGCGAGGGCGTCCTCATCGGCAAGCCGCTGGCCGAAAAGCTCAAGCTCAACGTCGGCGATCAGATCAATCTGCTGGTCAACCTCTCGGACGGCGGCGTCGACCAGCAGCTCTTCACCATCCGCGGCGTCTACACCACCAACACCACCGCCTACGATGAGAACACCGTCTTCCTGCCGCTTGCCAAGGCCCAGGCCTTCACCGGCGCCCAGGACCACGCCAGCACCATCTTCGTCATGCTTCATGATCGCGACCAGGCGGATGCCGTGGCCGCCGCGGTCCAATCGCCCGGCTTTCAGGTTCTGACCTGGCGCAAGATGAACGAGCTCATTGTCCAGCTCGAGGATTTTGCCAACGCCTACATGGTCATCCTCTACCTGATCGTGCTCGGCATCACCGCCACCGTCGTCACCAATACGCTCGTCATGGCTGTCTTTGAGCGCACCCGCGAGATCGGCGTCCTGGCGGCCATCGGCATGAAGGGCCGCCGCATCATGGCGCAGTTCCTCGCCGAAGCCGCGCTTCTCGCCACCGGCGGCGTCATCGGCGGCCTGATCATCGGCGTCGTTGGCCGTCGGCCTACTTCACCAGGTATGGTTTCTACGTCGGCAACTACGGCTTCTCCGGCATGCTTATGGGCGACACGATCTATGCCCATCCTGACCCTCCAGAACGTGGTGACCCTGGCTATCGTCACCTACGTCATCACGCTCCTGGCCTCGCTCTATCCGGCCGTCATGGCCGCCCGCATGGAACCCGTCGAGGCGCTGCACGCCCAGTGATCCGGCGGTGCACACAGATAGGAGAACTGAATGGAAGTCACCAAGGTGATCGATGCCACCCGCGATTTCAAGATCGGCGAAGTCGAAACCCATGCCCTGCGCGGCGTGAACCTGTCCATCGAGAACGGCGAGTTCACCGCCCTGGTCGGGCCCTCCGGCTCCGGCAAGACCACCCTGCTGCAGCTCATCGGCCTGCTCGACCAGCCCACCAGCGGCCAGTGTCCTCATCAATGGAAAGGATGCCACCGGCCTGAACCGCGATCAGCGCGCCGACCTGCGGCGGGCGTCGATCGGCTTCATCTTTCAGTTCTTCGCCCTCATCCCCACCCTCACCGCCTACGAGAACATCGAGATGCCTCTGCTCCTCAATGGCGTCAAGCCCGCCGACCGCCGCGCCGCGTGTCGCCGAGATGCTCGAGGCTGTCGGCCTCGTCCGACCGCGCCCACCATCGCCCCGACCAGTTGAGCGGCGGCCAGCAGCAGCGCGTCGCTGTGGCCCGCGCCCTCTCCATCCGCCCCTCAGTGGTCCTGGCCGATGAGCCCACTGCCAACCTGGACACCGACAACGGCCGCCAGGTGATGGAGATCATGCAGCGCCTGAACCGTGAGACCAGACCACCTTCGTCTTCGCCACCCACGACCCGCGCGTCATCAAGTACGCCAACCGCGTCGTCACCCTCCGCGACGGTCTCGTCGTCGAGGACAACGGCAATGGCAAGAAGCCCTCCAGGAACTAGAATGAAGAGCCGCCTCAGGAAGCCCATCCTCGATCTCATCACTGCCATGGCAGTTGCCGGCGCCGTCGGGAGTGCCCTTGCGGGTTGCGGCACGGTCTCCTCTCCCACTCCCATCCCCACCATCGTCCTCAGCTCTGCTCCGGTCGCTGGCTCTGGCAGTGCCGTCCCCTCCGCAGGTAGCGTCTCCGCCTCCGGCGAGATCGTCCCGGCCTCGAAGGCCAGCTTGAGCTTTCCCTTAACCGGCGTCGTCAACGACGTCCGCGTCCAGGCCGGCGACAAGGTATCGGTCGGTCAGATCCTGGCCCGGCTCGACACGTCTGTCCTTGAGGCCCAGGTGCAGGAGGCAGACGCAGATGTTAGGGCCATGCAGATCCACTATAGCTATCTGGCTCGCACCGGCACCGATCAGGAGCACCTCGATTCTGCCTTGGCGGATGTAGCCCGCGTCCAGGCGACTCTGGATGCCGCTAAGGCCGCACTTGCCCAGGCAACGCTGGCAGCACCCTTCTCCGGCACCATCGCCTCGGTCGACATCGTTCCTTCTGAGACCGTCGTCCCCGGCCAGGTCGTGATCATGCTCGGCGACTTTTCCGATTTCCGGGTCGAGACCACCGATCTCAGCGAGCGCGACGTGCCCAAGGTGAAGGTCGGACAGCCGGCCCAGGTCCGCGTCATCGCCCTCAACCAGAGCCTCCCCGGCAAGGTCACCGAGGTGTCGCGCATCGCCTCGACCATCGGCGGCGACGTTGTCTACAAGGTCACCATCGAGTTCGATAACCAGCCGACCGGACTGCTGTGGGGCATGACGGCCGACGTCCAGATCGCGGCGGCACAGTAGATCAGAATGAAACGTTGGATTGAGGTGCTCGTCTGCACTTCTCTCGCCTTGGCCTCGGCCGACTGCGCCGGGTCCGCCCCTGCAGTTCCGACCGCAGCCGCGGCGCCCTCACCCTCCCCGGCCTCTCTCTCGACTGTGACCGCCTCTGCCAAGGTCGTTCCCGCGCAGATCGCGAACCTGTCCTTCGTCGTTTCCGGCCCGGTCAAGGATGTGGCAGTGAAGGCGGGCGACCAAGTGAAGGCGGGGCAACCCCTGATCACGCTGGATGCACCCGACCTCGCCTATGCGGAGACTTCTGCCGAGGCGGCTCTCAAGTCGGCCCAGGCTGACGCATTCATTCAGAGTCAGGGCCGCCGCAAATGGGATGGCTTCAAGTTCGTTTGGAATAGTGGCCCGCCCGAGCAGCGGCAGGAAGCCAATGCCCGCGTCGTTCAAGCTCAAGCAGGCCTCGCGGTCGCGCAAGCCCGGTTGGCCCAGGCAACGCTGGTCGCCCCGTTCGATGGCACCGTCGCTTCGATTTCGGTTTCGCAAGGCGAGACGGTTCAACCGGATCAGATCGTCGTGACCGTCGGCAGCCTCGATCATCTCCGCCTCGAGACCACCGACTTGAGCGAGCGCCTCATCGCTGGCGTTCGCCTCGGTCAGCCCGCCACCGTTCGGCTGAAGGCCCTCGCCGATCCGCTCACCGGGCACGTCAGTTCCATCGCGCCCCTCGCCGGCAAGTCCTCGGATGGCGACACGGTCTTCAAAGTTGCTATCGAGCTGGACCAGCAGCCGGCTTCCCTCATGTGGGGCATGACTGGCGACGTCGATATTCAAACCCGCTAATTGGCCCTCCAAGCCCACCCGGGCGAGAATTGCCTGCCATTGTCCCGCTGAACTGCTCACTCTCCCTCGAACTCCCACCTCGATCTTGCGATCATGCCCTCGCCTGATCTTCATTCCGCGCGAGGGATCCCGTTGACCCACTCGATCCGCGCGCACTAATGGCTGATGATGCGCACGGCGTGCCCCATCGCCTCAGCGCCGCGCTCGCGACCGCGGGACTCTCTCCGCCATCGTCATGCGCTTCCGAATCATCCGCGCCTGCTCGCGAATCCATCGAATCGCGGCATCTTTGGCAACCTTAAAATTACAAAATTGACCGCTAAATGTGGCCCAAAAACCTTGTAATTTTCTACAGGTGGCGGTAATATGCCAATGAAGATGATGCGGAGACGTATCGTCTGGATTCAACTCAACGTTGATGCTGATGTGAATGTCTAAGATGCGCGAGTGGATCCAACAACGAAGAATGAAAAGAGATAGCATGTACATCTGCGTTCTGAGCAGTCTGCCAGTTCCTCCGGATGAGCCCTACGATCCAGGGCCCCATCTGGAAGGAAGAAAGTGGCGCCATCACGTCGTCCAGAAGGAAAAGGTCCAGGATCAGATCAAGACCTTGATGGACGACGGCGTCGATGTGTTCATCAATCTGTGCGACGGCACCCCGGATGAGCCGGTTTCCGGTATTCCACTTATCAAGTCCCTCGAGAAACTTGGCGCGGCCTTCACTGGCGCCGAACTCGCAGTGCTTCGATCCGACGCGTCTGGAAATGAAGCGCGTCGCTGCCCGCGTCGGCGTCCCCACCCCCGCCTCGACCTTTGCCAAGTCGATGGCCGATGTTGAGCGCGCCGGCCGCACGTTGCGCTTCCCTATGTTGGTAAAGCCGCCCCATGGCTACGCCAGCTGCGGCATCACCAAGGAATTGCGCGTCACCAACCTCGAGGAGCTTAAGAAGCAGGCCGCCACCACCCTCAAGAACGAGGGCCGCGCCCTCATCGAGGAGTTCATCGAGGGCCGTGAGTTCACCTGCCTCATCGCCGAGAACCCCGACGACGAGAATCATCCCCTCACCTTTAAGCCGGTTGAATTCCTGTTCCCTGAGGGCAAATCCTTCAAGCACTACAACCTCAAGTGGGTTGACTACGACAAGATGACCGTGGTGACTTTGGACGAGCCGGCCCTCGAAAGACGCGTCCGCGACTACACCACTCGCGTCTTCCAGGAGTTCCACGCCCGCGGCTACGCCCGCTGTGACTTCCGCATGGGCAAGGACGGCGAGATCTACATGCTCGAGATCAACCCCAACTGCGGCGTCTTCTATCCCCCCTCCGATCCAGGCTCGGCCGACTTCTCGCTCATCAACGACCCGATCGGCTACCAGGGCTTCCTGGATCTGATCATCCGCTCCGGCCTCAAGCGCCAAGCCGAGTCCCTGCGGGTCGCCCCTCAACTGGTCGGCAAGCGCGAACTGGTCAAGCAGGAGGCCGCGGCCCCTCTGCGGACAGCTGCCCGGCGCCAGACCCTGAAGCGCGAATCCACCCGGCGATCGGTGTAGGCTCTCCCGCATAGCCGGCGGATCCGCCCCCCGATCCGTCCCCCCGCCAGAGCCAAACTCCATGGGCACTTATGCCCATGGAGTTTTGTGCTGTTTGACTGCATGAATATGCCCTTGTGACACCGTCCGTTCTGGCTAGAATGAGGATCGATGAAGCATTGCGTGCTGCGCCCGAGCCTTCCCAGGCCGCTCAGCCTTGCGGACTGGATCCCATTACTGGATAGGAGGTCGTGATGGCATTTCCCCAGATCCTTGAAGTCGCCCTCGGTCTCGTCCTCATCTATTATGTCCTCGGGGCGATTGTATCGATGATCACTCAGCTGGTGAACAAGTCCCTCGAGACCCGTGGCGTGGCCCTGGAAAAGTACCTGAAGCAGATCGCGGGGGAGAAAGCCATCGACCTGACCAGCCTCCCTCAGATCAAGGCTCTGGCACCGATCCGCTATGCCAACTGGTGGAACGTCTTCGGCGCGGGCACCGAGGAGAAGAAGGTCGAGAAGATCCCGGTCGACACGCTGGTCGACGCTTTCTTTGACATCACTGGCCTGACCAGCCAAGGCAGCTTCAACGCCGATGAACTGACCGCCCTGATCGGCAAGCTGCCCGAGTCCGAAGGGCGGCAGGCCATGCTGACCTGGATCAAGCAGGGCGTCACGGCCGTGAGCGATTTGCGCAGCAGGACGTCGGAGTACTTCGCCGGCGTCCTGACCCAGGCTTCGTCGACCTTCCGCGCCCGCGCCCGCAGCTTCGTCATCGTCCTGTCGATCGCCGTCACCCTGCTGTTTGGCACCGACAGCATCCAGCTCGCGAAAGATCTGTGGACCGATGCGGGCCTGCGCAGCCTGGCGGCCCAGCAGGCAGTGATCGCCACGGCACAGCCAGCTGCCGCTCCCGATCTGAACGCCCTCGTGCAGCAGCTCGGCGCCCTCTCGTTTGAGATGGGCTGGTGGCGCGGCCAGGCCTTCCCGACACCCCCCACAGCCGCCAACTGGCTCACGTTCATCCTCTTGAAGATCGCGGGACTCGGCATCACCGCCGGAGCCGTGTCGCAGGGCTCTTCCTTTTGGTACGACCTCCTCAAGAAGGTGACGGGCCAGGGAGGCACGCCCACTGTTGCCTCCGGTGACATGAGCGGTCCTGTCGGATAGAAATCAAACCTCCGAGCCACAGCTCGGAGGTTTCTTCTTTGCCTATCGGCGGCATCCGACAGCTGCCATGCTTCAATCTGAAGGCGTCACGCCGACCTGAAAGCACCGTCGTCAAAGCGATCGGCTCGCATGCCGGCGGTCGCCGAGCACCACCGCGCGAAGACAGCCTGCGAAAGCAGTCGCCCCGCACTTCGCTCACGCGTGACGAGTTCGCCGCTCTCAAGCCGGCCCGGAAAGGCTCCCATCATCTCGGCGAGCAATTGACCCATATGGACACCCGAGGCCTTAACAGCATACACCGTGAGGATGACAAACATCGGATTGGGGCTAAGCAGATCGGCGCAGGCTCTCAGCAGTTCCGGCAGCGATTTGTAGACCTCCCAGACCTCACCCTTTGGCCCGCGCCCGAACTTGGGTGGATCGATAAGGATGCCATCGTAGCGCGCACCCCTGCGCCACTCCCTCTTCACGAACTTAAGCGCGTCATCCACGATCCAACGGATCGGCCGGTCGCTGAGGCCCGAGAGCTCCTGGTTCTGCCGCGCCCACGTAACCGACTTTTTGGACGCGTCCACATGGGTGACGTCGGCGCCTGCGGCCGCCGCGGCGAGCGAGGCCAGCCCGGTGTACCCAAAGAGGTTGAGGACTCTGGCATGGCGACGACTTTCGGTGATGGCCGTCGCCAGGAAATCCCAGTGGGAGGCGGCCTCGGGAAACACGCCGAGGTGTCGTCCAGGTGTGGTCATGGCCCAGAAGCGCAGCGCGGCAGGTTGCGATCCAGCTGCGGCGCCGGCGCTCAGCACCAGCGGATACGACATCTCCCATCTCGAGGCCAGCTGCTTCTTGAGGTCCCAGTGTCCCCCGCTCTCTTCGCCGCTCGGGCGAAACACAGCATGGATACGCTGCCACTCGGCGGCCGGCAAGCTCCGGCGCCACATGGCTTGGACCTCGGGCCGAATCAGGCTATAGGCACCGAAGCGTTCGAGCTTGGCACCCTCTCCGCTGTCTAGAAGTTCGTAGTCGCGCCAGGGCGGCGTCTCGAGCGTCAGGATGGTGGCAGAACTATCCATGGGGGCAGGTCACAAAGTTCTCCCTTTCAGGAGTATCGGGCTAAATCTCTTGTAATTGACGAGCAAATCATGTAGAATGTGGGAGAAAGTGGTAGGAAGTGGAAGGACGCCGGAGATCCGGCGTTCTGCATTAATAACTCAAATAGCACATATGTTCTTAGGTCAGTACCAACACACGCTCGATGACAAAGGCCGCCTGATGATACCGGCGCGCTTTCGAGAGCTGTTGGACGGCGGCGCGTACATCACGCAAGGCTTTGACCGCTGCCTCATGGTAATGACCGCTGTCTATTTCCAGCAGGTCTACGACAGCCTGAACTCTATGAATCTTGCCGATCCAGTCGCAAGGCTCATGCGGCGCATGATCCTGGCCAACGCGTATCCGCTTGAGATCGACAAGGTGGGCCGAGTCCTGGTGCCACAGAAGCTTCGCGAATTCGCCGGACTCGACGGGGAGGCGATTGTCACCGGCCAAGGAGAGTACTTCGAAGTCTGGACACCCAGCGCCTGGTCCGAGCAGGAAACGCAAATCCAGGATACCGAGAGCAACAACCAGAGATTCGCGACCTTGAATCTGGCCGGCAAGTCCGCGAAGTAGCTCGCGGCCAGGCAGCCATCCCAGCCTTCACCTCAACCATGCCAGACTTGCCGCACGAACCCGTACTTTACAAAGAGATTATACACGCACTGCAACCGAGACCTTCCGGTCGCTACGTTGACGGAACAGTCGGGGCGGGCGGACATGCCCGCGGCATATTGGAGGCCTGCGCGCCAGATGGGCGCCTGCTCGGTCTGGACATCGATCCGCAGGCGTTGGCGCTGGCCCGTGAGACCTTGGCTCCTTACGGACCGCGCGTGACGCTGACCCAGGCCTCCTTCGCTTCCCTGCTGGATGCAATGCGTGGCATCGGTTGGTCAACAGTGGATGGAATCGTACTGGACCTGGGAGTCTCTTCGATGCAACTGGACATGCGGGAGCGGGGCTTTTCCTTCCAGCACGAGGCGCCGCTCGACATGCGCTTCGATCCGGCAGCCGCGCTGACCGCGGCCGATCTGGTCAACGAGACACCGGAGAGCGAACTGGCCGAGATCCTGTTCCGCTACGGAGAGGAGCCGCGAGCTAGGCAGATCGCAAGCCTGCTGGTGGCGGCACGGCCTGTTTCCACCACCACCCAGCTGGCGGCGATCGTCCTGCGGGCATATCACCAGCGCATGCGGCGTCACCCGGCGACGCGCACGTTCCAAGCGCTGCGGATTGCGGTCAACGACGAATTGAGCACGCTGGAGAGAGCCCTGCCCCGCGCGCTGGAGGCCCTGCGGGTCGGTGGCAGGCTGGCAGTGATCGCCTTCCACTCATTGGAAGATCGCATCGTCAAGACGTTCATCCGCGAGCGGAGCAGCTCACAGGCCCGCAGCCAAGACAACCCAACCGGCCAAACGGGAGTCGCGCCCACAGTGAGAGAAGTCAACCGCAAGCCGATACGTCCGAACGAGACCGAGAACCGCCTGAACCCACGCGCTCGGAGCGCCCGGCTCAGGATTATCGAGAAGTTGCAGGTGGACGAGCAAGGATGAACATACTTCGGTTCAATAATCCGGTCCCGCACTGGATCCACGCCTATTCGCAGGCGCCGTGGAGGATTCAGCGCCAGTGGATCGGGGTATTGCTGCTGGCGGCACTCGGCCTGGCCATGGTCGCTTCCCTTTACCTGGACGTTGCATCACAGGCCGCGATCGCAGGCCGGCAGATACAGGATCTGTCAACCCAGACCCTGGAGGCACAGCAGACGAACGCCGATCTCCAATCACACCTGGCCGAGCTGACATCCACGAGCGCCATGGAACTGCGAGCGAAGACGCTTGGATTCCAGCCTGTCGACCAGAACGAACTGGACTATGTGCTCGTTCCGGGGTACGTGGCGCCCAAGCCCAGCATCCTGGCGGGCATCGGTCCGCTGAGGCCCAGTGCGCCAAGCATCCCACCTGAATACACGGAGTCGCTGATCGCGTGGCTGAGCCAGCGCTTGAATAGCGCGTCCAACGGCCAGAATGGAGTCCTGCCGTGAGGCAACAGTACGCTTGGCGATCGCTGGTGCTTGCCGGCCTGCTGGCCTTCGTTGCCGTGCTAGTGATGCTGCAAATGGCCCGCCTACAAAACAGTCCGGAGGCTGGGATCTTCCGCGCGCAGTCCCAGGAATATGCCAGTGTTCTCCAGACCTACTATCCCGAGCGCGGGGAGATCTTCGACAGTACCGGGCATTTGCTGGCGGGGAACAAAACCGTAGATGAAGTCGGCGTAGAGTTGAATGGCGGAGGAGACAAACACTCCATCGCGCTGGCAGTGGGCGCAGAGCTCGGACTAAATCCTGATGATCTCTACAGTCAAATGGTGAATGCGGCCGCGGGCCAGCAGTACGTGATCCTGGCCGACTTCGTCGAGGCGGACAAGGCAGCGCAGCTTGAACAGATCCAGAAACTTGTGGCGCAGCAAACCACGCCCGGGAGCGTCAACCGGCTGGCGGGCCTCGAGTTCAGGCCGCATCCCGAGCGCTTCTATCCGGAAGGAGAACTGGCCTCGAACGTCCTGGGCTTTGTGAGTCACGAGGGGCGCGGATACTTCGGCGTTGAAGAGAAGTACAATAGCCTGTTGGCCGGCAATCCCATCCAAGTGTGGGTGCCGACGGACCCAAACAAAGCAAATGACATCCCGCGTGTCCCGGATGGTACCACCCTCGTTTTGACGATTAATCGTGATCTCCAGGCAGCAGTAGAGCAAATCCTTGATCAAGCGCTAGTCAAATACGGTGCGCCGAACGGCACGATCGTGGTGATGGATCCGCGGGATGGCGGCATCCTGGCACTGGCCTCATCCCCGCGCATAGATCTCAACGAGTTCTGGAACTACGGATCGATCTACAAGAATGCCAGCGAATTCGACCGCGCTGTGGGGATGCCGTACGAGCCCGGATCGGTAATCAAGATCCTGACGATGGCAGCCGCGCTTGACAGCGGGTCCGTGGTGGCATCGACGCCTTTTCTCGACACGGGCGCGATCATGGTCGGAGGGGCGACCATCCGCAACTGGGATGATCAGGCTTGGGGACAGCAGGACATGATCGGCTGCCTGCAGCACTCCCTGAACGTATGCCTGGCCTGGGTCGCTGAGAAGATGGGAGCCCAGACCTTCTATCGATATATGGAGCAGTTCGGCTTCGGACACACCAGCGGCGTCGACCTGGCGGGCGAGGCAGCCGGCCGCTTGAAGGTACCGGGAGACGGAGACTGGTACCCGGTGGATCTGGGCACGAATGCATTCGGCCAGGGCATCTCAGTGACCCCCTTGCAGATGCTGACGGCCGCCTCCGCAGCGGCCAACCGGGGTCGCATGGTCACACCGCATGTGCTACTGGCGATGGTGCGGGATGGACGCCAATACAACGTGCCAGCTCAATACGCGGGCTCGCCAATCAGCCCAGAGACGGCGGGCACCCTTTCGCAAATGCTGGCAATCTCGCTGCAGAACGAGACGTCCAGCCAGCTGGTGCCAGGTTACCGGGTGGCGGGCAAGACCGGCACGGCCCAGATACCCGGCGACTTCGGCTACGAGGATGGCGTGACAAACGCCTCGTTCCTGGGCTGGGGCCCGGTGGACGATCCGCAGTTCATGATCTACGTCTGGCTCGAACGGCCCTCGGCCTCGATTTGGGGGTCCGAGACCGCTGCGCCAACATTCGCGGAAGTGGCTCAGAAAGTCGTTCTGCTTCTCAACATACCGCCCGATCGTGTACGCCAGGAGATCGCCAAGCCCTGATGCTGACGCTGGCCGATGCCTTTGAAGCACTGACGGGAGTCCGACCGCACGCCGAGACAATCATCCAGGAGGCGACGGTCGACTTCGCGCCAAGTCGTCCCCGGTTCGTTGTTCGTTGCCATACCCGGCGAACGAATGGACGGGCATGACTTCCTGAATGACGCCTTCAAACGAGGTGCGGTCGCGGCGTTGATCCAGCGGGATGTAGAACCATCGCTGAGCACGCTCGACCTTCGCCAAGGTTTTTCGGCCGAGGCCGCACCCGACCTGAGGACGCCGATCTGCCTACGGGTGGACAATTCGCTCGCCGCACTTCAGAAGATCGCGAGGCTTTGGCGGCGGAGGCTGCAGCTGCGGGTGATCGGGATCACCGGGAGCGTGGGCAAGTCGACGACCAAGGAGGTCGTGGCCCAGGTCCTTTCCCAGAGATACCAGACGCTGCGCAGCCCGGGGAACTTGAACAATGAGATCGGTCTGCCCCTGACCATCCTGCGTCTGGGTCCCGATCATGAACGGGCCGTCCTGGAAATGGGTTTTTATGTACCGGGTGAAATCGCATTCCTGTGCGAGATCGCCCTGCCCCAGGTCGGGGTGATCACGAACATCGGGACAGTGCACGCTGAACGTGCGGGCTCACAGGAAGCCATCGCGCGGGGCAAGTCGGAGCTGGTCCAGAGTCTGCCCCCGGCCCCGGAGGGCATTGCCATACTCAACTTCGATGATCCGCTCGTCCGCAGGATGGAGGAGGCAACGAGAGCGCGGGTGTTCTTCTACGGGCTCTCGGCCGAGGCCGACCTGTGGGCGGACGATGTGCAGGGCTTGGGATTGGACGGCATTCGATTCAGGATGCACTATCAGAGCGAGACGCTGCACGTGCATGTGCCAATGATCGGGCGGCATTCCGTGGAGACCGCGCTCCGGGCGACAGCCGTGGGCCTGGCGGAGGGTTTGAACTGGCAGGAGATCCTGCAGGGCCTGCAGCAGGGCCAGACCCAATTGCGGCTCGTGGCGGTACGGTCCGAATCCGGAGCGCTCTTGCTCGACGACACCTACAATGCGTCGCCCGAATCCATGCTGGCGGCGCTCAACTTGCTTAGCGAGCTCGAGGGCCAGCGGAAGATCGCAGTCCTGGGCGACATGCTGGAACTCGGCCAGTATGAACAACACGGGCACAACATCGTCGGCCTGCGCGCGGCACAGGTGGCAGACATGCTCATCACGGTGGGGCAGCGGGCTCATATGTACGCCGAGGCGGCACGACGCGCGGGAATGAAATCGTCTCAAATCCTGGAATTCGACGACGAAGCAACCGTGATCGATTGGCTTCACACGAATCTGTCGGCAAGGGACGCCGCATTGCTCAAGGGCTCACACGGCATGCGGATGGACCGGATCGTGACCGCACTGGAGCAACGCTCATGAAGCAGGTAGCCCTGGTGCTCAGCCTTGCCGGGCTGGCCTTCGTGATGACCGTCATCTGGGGCGGCCCTCTTCTGCGCATCCTGCGGCACTTCAGAGTCGGCAAGATCATTCGGGTCGAGGAGCCGAGTCAGCACGCGGTCAAGATGGGGACGCCGACGATGGGCGGGGTGATGTTCATCCTGCCGGTGCTTCTATTGACCGTGATGCTCAATGCCGTGGCGCTGATCGGGTTCTCCCAGAGCGGGCTGGGGCGCTCGGTACTCGTCCCTATGCTGGTGATGGTGGCCTTCGCGGCCCTAGGGGCAGTCGACGACTGGCAAGGCATCCGCGGTCCGAAGCGGGGTCAGGGCATGAGCGTGCGCACCAAGTTCCTATTCCAGGTGATCCTGGGATTGGGGGCGGCCCTGGTATTGAAGTTCCTGCTGGGCGTGCCCGACATGTTCCTGCCGGGAATCCGGGGCTTCTTCGAGTTGGGTTGGTGGTACGTGCCCTTGGCGACCTTCATTATTGTGAGCATGTCCAACGCCGTGAACTTCACCGACGGGCTCGACGGCTTGGCCGGGTTGATCGCGGCGACGGCGTTCGCCGGCTACGGGATGATCGCCCTCAATCAGAACCAGGTGTACCTGGCGCGCTACTGCTTCACCCTGGTCGGCGCGCTGTTCGGTTTCCTGTGGTTCAACGTGCATCCGGCCGAGCTGATCATGGGTGATACCGGCTCCATGGCCTTGGGCGCAACGCTGGCCGTGGTGGCGCTGATGACGAGTCAATGGGTGGTGCTGCCCATGATCGCCATCATCCCGCTGAGCGAGATCCTGAGCGTGGTCATCCAGATCCTCTACTTCAAGTGGACCAAGGGCAAGCGCTTCTTCAAGATGGCGCCGCTCCACCTCCACTTCGAGCTGCTGGGCTGGAGCGAGACCCAGGTCGTGCAGAGGTTCTGGCTGATCGGCCTGCTGGCAGCGATGGTAGGCGTGGGGCTGGCATTGGTGTAGATGATGCATGAGTGGACCGGCAAACGCGTGGTGATCCTAGGAGCAGCCCGGCAGGGACTGGCGCTGGCTCGTTGGCTGGCGCAGCACGGCGCCAAGGTGACTCTGAGCGATATGCTTCCGGAGGAGCAGCTGGCCGAAGCGCGGGCAATGCTGGAAGGAGTGCAGATCCGGTGGATCTGCGGAGGCCATCCGCCGGAGCTCCTGGACGATGCCGATGTGTTGTGCCTGTCCGGCGGTATTCCAGTGAAGCTCCCGATCGTGCAGGAGGCCCTGCGGCGCGGAATCCCGCTCTCGAACGACACTCAGATCTTCATGGAAGTCGTCCCCTGCAAGACCGTGGGCATCACCGGATCAGCCGGCAAGACAACGACGACGGCGCTGGTCGGCAACATGGCACAGCGGGCAATGGCCGAGCAGACGGGCGCGGGAAGGTTCGGGAACGAATTCACCGACGGCAACTCCCTCGGCCTTCGTGGGCGGCAACATCGGTGATCCGTTGATCAACCACGTCGATGAGATGAAGGCTTCGGACCTAGCAATCCTGGAGATCTCGTCCTTTCAGCTGGAGCAGATGACCCGCAGCCCAAACGTGGCAGCGATCTTAAACATCACGCCGAACCACCTCGACCGGCACGGGACGATGGAGGCCTATACGGCAGCGAAGGCCCGCATCCTCGAGTTTCAGACGCCGGCCGACAAGGCGGTGCTGGGTCGGGATGATCCGGGAGCGTGGGGAACTCCGTGCAATGGTCAAGGGCGGATTGTCTACATTCGGGATGAGCAGGAAGGAAGTGCTGGGGGATGGCGCGTACTACGACGACGGCATCCTGTACCTGTCCGATCGCGGCGTGGATATCCCGCTGCTGCGTCACAGCCAGGTGCAACTGCGCGGCCCACACAATGTGATGAACATGCTGGCAGCCTTTGCGATCGGCCATGCAGCCGGTCTGCCCCTGGATGCAATGCTGAACGGAGCCGAGGAGTTCCAAGGCATGCCGCACCGGCTGGAGCTGGTGCGCGAACTGCGCGGGGTGAGCTGGTTCGATGACTCGATCGCCACGGCTCCGGAGCGCACGATGGCAGCCATCCGTTCGTTCCACGAGCCCTTGGTGCTGCTGCTCGGCGGCCGGGACAAGGACCTGCCCTGGGACGACCTGGCGCGGCTGGTGCACCAGCGCGTGGACCACGTGGTGATTTTCGGGGAGGCGGCGGACAAGATCGAGGCAGCACTGGCTGCGACCGCTTCGACAGGGGCGCACGAGCCGCGGCGCAGGCCGCATACCATCGAGCACGCGGCGGACCTGCACGAAGCCATCGTGAAAGCGCACAGAACGGCAGAAACGGGCGATGTTGTCCTGCTCTCGCCCGGTGGAACAAGTTTCGACGAGTTCAAGGATTTTGAAGAGCGAGGAGCATTCTTCCGAGAATGGGTGCAGGAACTTACTTAACTGAGATCACGCCGGGAGCAAGGGCACCGGCCACGAGAGCAACGCGCGCGATCGACCTGCCGCTGCTGGTTGTGACTGTGGTCCTGATCACATTTGGGCTGATCATGATGTTCTCGGCCTCGTGGGACTACTCTCTCGCACAGTATGGCGCGCCAATGTACATGTTCCAGCGCCAGGTGATGTGGCTCGGCATCGGCCTGGCGATCGCGGGTGTGCTGGCACTGGTGGACTATCACCGGCTGCGCAAATATCTTGTCCCGGCGATGGTCATCACGGTCGCGTTGCTGCTGGCCGTCCTCTTCAAGAATGAAATCCAGCTCGGGGCAAAACGATCGCTCTATGAGGGTTCATACCAGCCTTCGGAGCTGGCCAAGTTGGTGACGATCGTCTACCTGTCGGTGTGGCTCTACGCCAAGCGAGACTTTCTGCACGATGTTTCACTTGGCTTGGTACCGTTGGGCGTCATCCTGGGAGTTGTGGGCGGCCTGATCTACCAGCAACCCGATCTCAGCGCGGCCGCGACGATCCTGATCATGGGTGGGCTGCTGTTCTTCCTGGCGGGCGGCGCGCTGAAGCAGATCGGCCTGCTGCTGGTCGTGGCACTGGCGGCGGGATTCCTGGTGGTGCAGGTGAGCGCGACCGGTCACGCCCGCGTGGCCGAGTTCGTGGCCGGCCTAAGGGATCCCACGCAGGCCTCCTATCACGTGCAGAGGTCGTATGAGGCCATCGTCAACGGCGGCCTATTCGGGGTTGGCATCGGACGGGCTCAATCCAAGCTTACGGGCCTTCCCGTGCCGCCCACCGACAGCATCTTCGCGGTAGTGGTGGAGGAACTGGGACTGTTCGGCGCTGGCTGTCTGATCGCGCTGTATGTCCTGATCGTGTGGCGAGGTTTTTTGATCGCCCGGCGGGCTCCGGACATGCTGGGTACACTGCTTGCAACAGGCCTGGTCGTGTGGATCGCATTGGAAGCTAGCATCAACATGATGGTCATGGTGGGCCTGCTCCCCTTTGCAGGCAACGCGCTGCCGTTTGTCAGCGCGGGCGGTTCCAACCTGATCGCTTCGTTGGCGGCGATAGGGATCGTGCTCAACGTCTCCAGGCAGCAGGGCGAAGTCATCGAGGAAGAGGAACGGAGGCCGGTTAGTGCGGCTCCTAATCTGCGCGGGTGGCACAGGCGGCGGCGTATATCCCGCCCTCGCCGCGCTCCAAGCGCTGAACTCTGAGCACTCAGGCATCGAGACGCTGTGGGTCGGCAGTGAAGGTGGCATGGAAGCTGATCTTCTAAAGCGCGAGGGCATTGCTTATACCGGCATCCCGGCAGCGGGATTGCACGGAGTCAGCCTGCGCGCCCTGCCCCGGAACGTGCTGCGGTTGACGCGCGGCCTGATCGCCTCGCGCCGGATCTTGCAGCGATTCCAGCCCGATGTCCTCTTCTTCACCGGCGGATTCGTGGCGGGACCAATGGCGGTCGCGGCCCGACTGAGGACCAAGCCCGTGCCCATTCTGCTCTACGTACCAGACATTGAGCCCGGCCTGGCGCTCAAACTGCTGGCCCGGTTCGCGAACCGGATCGCAGTCAGCACCGCCAATTCACAGGAGTACTTCCGCCAAAAGGTGACCGTGACTGGATACCCGGTACGAGCCAGCTTCAGCAGGTGGACCCGAGCGAGCGGACGCTCGGCCCTGGGGCTGCGGACGGATCTTCCCGTACTGCTTGCGGCGGGAGGAAGCAAGGGGGCGCGGACGATCAACACGGCCGTGATCTCGCACCTCCCTGCCCTGCTGGGTCTGACGCAGGTCGTTCACATCACCGGGCAATCGGATTGGGAGACTGCGCAGGGCAATCTTCAGACGCTCACCTCCGCACAAAAGGAGCGCTACAAGGCCTTCCCGTACCTGCATGAGGAGATGGGCGCGGCACTGGCGGCGGCAGACCTCGTGGTTGCGCGAGCAGGGGCATCTGCGCTGGGGGAGTTCCCCTTCTTCGGGCTGCCGGCGATCGTGGTGCCGTATCCACACGCGTGGCGCTATCAACGGGTCAATGCCGAGTACCTCGGGCGGCACCTGGCAGCCATCATGGTGCAAGATGAAGCCCTGGACCGGGAACTCCTGACGCTGGTAAAGGATCTGCTGGGCAATCCGGCCAAACGTGAGGCCATGCGCTCGGCCATGCGCTCGCTTGCCCAACCGCGGGCGGCGGGGGGACTGGCAGCGCAGTTGGTGGCCTTGGGAGGTGGGCGGTCATGATGAGTCTCCTGTACGTTTTCTGGATGCTCGTGGTGATCTTCGCGATCGTCGGCCTGCTGCGCGGCTGGGTCAAGGAGCTGCTGGTGGCCTTCAGCGTGATCGTGGCTCTCACGCTGAACCACGTCTTGCGCAAGTACATTCCAATCGTGCAAACGCTGCCGGATGACAGCACCCAACTGTTCTGGATCGTGGCTCTCGTGGTCGTCGCCCTGGTCTTCTTCGGGTATCAGACGGTGGCGCTCGTGCCTCACCTGCAGTCGAAGGCGACGCGGGAGCGTCTGCAGGACGCCCTGTTCGGGTTGATCGTGGGCGGGATCAATGGCTACCTCATCGCCGGGACGATCCTATACTACATCGCCCAGACGAACTTCCAGGTCTTTCCCGGTGTGATCGACGCACCCACCGGGCCGGCGGCAGATGCTTTTCAGAGCCTGATGACCTACGCCGCCCCTCATCTATTTGGCGAACCCGGCATCTATTTCGCCGTGATCGTGTGCTTTGTGTTTGTGATCGTGGTCTACATATGAACACTGCGACCGAGAGAGGATCGAATCACGTTCACTTCGTCGGGATCGGCGGCAGCGGTCTCTCGGCCATCGCGCGCTTGCTGCTGGAAAGCGGGTACACAGTGACGGGTTCCGACCGGGCCTTGAGTCCCTTCGCGGTGGACCTGCAGGCGGCGGGCGTGACCATCTTTATCGGCCATCATCCGCGCAACATCAAGGGAGCAGACTGGGTGGTGCGATCATCCGCAGTGCCGGACGACAATCCCGAGGTCGTGGCGGCGCAAACAGCCGGCATTCCGGTCTACCGGCGGGCCGATTTCCTGGGCAAGTTCATGGAAAACAAGACGGGGATCGCGGTGGCAGGCACCCACGGCAAGACCACGACGACCGCAATGATCGCGTTCGAACTCACGGAACTCGGCCGCGATCCATCGTTCATCGCGGGCGGCGTCCTCAAGAACTACGGCGTCAATGCGAGAGCCGGCAAGGGCACCGAGATGGTGATCGAAGCCGACGAGTATGACCGCATGTTCCTGGGATTGAAGCCTCGCATCGAGGTGGTCACCAACCTTGAGCATGACCATCCGGATTGTTATCCGAAGTTCGAGGACATGGTCGCGGCATTCGAATCTTTCGTGTCACTGCTGCCTCACGACGGGATGTTGATCGCCTGCCTTGACGATGCCGGGGCAGCGAGCCTGCTGGGGCAGGCGCGCCGGTTGGGGCGCCAGGTGATGGCGTACACGACACTGAGGGATGACACGATCAATGCGCCGCGGTGGATGCAGGCGCGCGCCTTGCGGCCAAACAAACGGGGCGGATTCGATTTCGACGCGGCCACGAACGTGGGTCCGATCTCATCGACGCGGGTCAGCCTGCAGGTACCGGGTGAACAGAACGTCCGCAATGCGCTGGCAGCGCTGGCGGTGATCGCAGTACTAGGGCTTTCGCTCAAAGAGGGATCGGCCGCGTTGGGCAAGTACACCGGCACCAGCCGCCGTTTCGAGATCAAGGGCACGGAGAAGGGGATCGTGGTGATCGACGACTATGCCCATCATCCGACCGAGATCAAGGCGACCCTAGCGGCGGCGCGAGTCCGCTATTCCGGCCGGCGCATATGGGCAGTGTGGCAGCCGCACACCTACTCACGCACGCAAACTCTGTTCAACGAGTTCGTGGGTGCGTTCGGCGACGCAGACGAGGTCATCGTGACCGAAGTCTACGCCGCGCGCGAGCCACTACAGGAGTTCTCGGCCGGGCAGGTCGTCGACGAAATGCACCGCAGCTCTGCGCACTTCATCGCTTCCCTGGACGATACCGTGGCCTACCTGCTGCAGCATCTTCACAAGAATGACATCCTGCTAGTCTTGTCAGCGGGCGATGCCGACCAGGTCAGCACGAGAGTCCTGGCGGGCCTGAAGAAATGAGGTAAGTCATGCCTGACGATCGAAAGCGAACCTATCAGTCCGTGACCTCGGTGCCGTCACTCAGGGCACACATCGCAGTGCCGCCTCTGCAGATGGTCCTGGTGGGCGACACGCGCAACGCCGAGTCTGAGACGATCGATGTCGAGTCCGGCAAATCCGGCCTCGGGAGTGGGCCCGATGCCCAGGCCGCCAAGGAACAGGTCGTTCGGAAGATCATCGATCACCTGAAGAAGGAAACCTAGAAATCACGGCGGGCCAAAAATGCGTCTTGAAACGATGATGACAACTATCGAGACCTCAGAGCTGCTGCGGGAGAAATTCGGGAGCGCAGTTCGCCAGCATGTGCCGCTGGCGCGCCACACGTCCGCCCGCGTCGGCGGACCGGCCGACCTGCTGGTCACGGCCAATAGCGCGGACGAGCTCGCCGCGATCGTGACGACCTTGTGGGAGTCGGGAACAGATTTCGTTCTGCTGGGCGGCGGATCCAACGTGCTGGTCGGCGACAGGGGAATCCGGGGCGTCACGATCTTGAACCGCGCAAAGGACGTCCGCTTCGACGAGGGCGAGCAGCCCAAGGTCTACGCGGAATCCGGCGTGGTCCTCAGCAATCTCGCAAATCGATGCGCCCTGAAGGGGCTGTCGGGCCTGGAATGGGCTGCGACCGTGCCCGGCACGATCGGCGGCGCCGTGTATGGAAATGCAGGCGCTTTCGGCGGGGACATGGCGCGAACGCTGTCGAGCGCGGACGTGCTCTCACCGGTTGGCAGTGAGCGGTGGACGGTCGACAAGCTGGGCTATGGATACCGGACAAGCATCCTCAAGCGACGGGAGGTCCGGGCGGTCATCCTGGGGGCGGAGCTATGTCTGGAGCATGGGGATCCGGCGGAGGTCGCAGCCAAGATCGCCGAATTCAGCGAGAGCCGGAAGGCAACGCAGCCGCCGGGCGCGTCGATGGGATCCACATTCAGGAATCCGCCCGACGATTACGCCGGAAGGCTAATCGAAGCGGCGGGATTGAAGGGGACCCGAATCGGGAGTGCGGCGATCAGCACGCTGCACGCCAATTTCATCATCACACACGAGCAAACTCGGGCCGCGGACGTGCGGGCACTGATTCAAGTCGTCAAAAAGGCTGTGCTGGAAAAATCGGGCGTCGACCTGGAACTTGAGATCGAGCTCGTCGGAGAGTAGCGGGCAGGCATGATGGCAGCCAGGAAGAAGCTTCGAATTGCCTTGATCTTCGGCGGACGCTCCGGGGAGCACGAGGTCTCGCTGATGTCGGCGCGTTCGGTGCTTTCGGTGCTGGATCCGGCCAAGTATGAGGTGACGCAGATCGGCATCACCCACTCGGGCCAATGGCTGGCTGGCGAGGACGTGATCGGCAAGTTCGAGAGCGGAAAGACTGCGGGCCTTGAGCCGGTCTTCATCTCGCCAGATCCGTCCGAGTCCGGCATCTACGCCCTGCGCGACAAGAGATTCGAGAAGGTCAGCGATATCGAGGTCTTCTTCCCAATGCTGCATGGCACGTTCGGCGAGGACGGCACAATCCAGGGCCTGTTTGAACTCGCAAACGTGGCGTATGTCGGGGCGGGCGTGGCGGGCTCGTCAGTCGGGATGGACAAGGCGATCTTCAAGGACGTGCTGAGAGCCAACGACATCCCCTCTGTGGCCTCCATGCTGGTGCTGCGGACCGAGATCGAGAAGGACATCAATGGCGTGATCGAGCGGGCCGAGAAGCTCAGCCCCTACCCACTCTTCACCAAGCCGGCCAACCTGGGCTCGTCGGTCGGGGTGACGAAGTGCCGGACACGCTCGGATCTGGAGGAAGGCCTGATGGAGGCGGCCCTGTACGATCGCCGAATCCTGATCGAGCAGGGTGTGGCACACGTCCGCGAAATCGAGGTCAGCGTGCTGGGAAACGATGACCCGAGGGCGTCCGTGCCGGGCGAGATCCTGCCGAGCCGCGAGTTCTACTCCTACGAAGCGAAGTACGTGGATGGAACATCGGGATTGATCATTCCGGCGCCCGTGCCGCCGGAGACGACCGCGCGGATCCAAGAGCTGGCGGTGCGGGCATACAAGGCAGCCGACGTGGCAGGCATGGCACGAGTTGACTTTCTGCTCGACACGGACACGGGTGAAGTCTATCTGAACGAACTGAATACGATCCCAGGTTTCACGAAGATCAGCATGTATCCCAAACTGTGGGAAGCGAGCGGAATCGCATACCCTGGACTGGTGGACCGTCTGATCGAGCTGGCCATTCAGCGCAAAGCCGACCGCGACCGCACCAGCCATTCATACCGGAGTCAGGCATGAGCAACTCAATGCAACTCAGCCGGGCACAACTCGTCCGGCAACGACGCAGACAACAAGGGGAGCGCCGTGTGGCGCGGTCCTCAGCCCTGGCCAACCGGCCGATGGCGCCGATCACGTCGCGTGGAATCCGGCCATTTGCAGATGCACAGAGCATCACGAGTCCGGCCGCCAGGAGACAGTATCAGGCAGCGATTTCCATGCCGGGCATCGAAGTGCGCATGCCCGCGATCAGCTTCACCTCGCGAAGCTTGAAGTGGCGCCTGGTCTCCATCACGCTGAGCGTGGCTCTGGTTGCTGTCTTGTACATGGCCTGGAACTCGACCTTCTTCCGGGTCCCGGCAGCGCAAGTGAGCGGCAACGTCAGGAACTCGGCGGAAGAGATCGGCGCGGCCCTCGACGCGGCGGGCGAGCCCTCCTTCATGCTGGTCCCAGCCGACCTCGAACGCCGGCTGCGGCTCAACTTCCCGGAGATCGTTTCGGCCCGGATACAGGTAGCGTTCCCGAACAGCCTGACTATCCAAGTTATCGAACGGATGCCCGTAATCGCCTGGCAGCAGGGCAACGGGTATACGTGGATCGACGACAACGGCGTCGCCTTCAGGCCGCAAGGCTCGGCTGACAATCTGATCGCGGTGGGCGCCCATGAAGCGCCGCCACGCGGACTGCCCTCCCTGAGCGATCCTCTCGCGCCGATCCCATACCTGACGACAGACATGGTGCAGGCCATCAAGGAATTGGCTCCGAACGTACCAGCCGGAGCCACGATGCTCCACGATCCAAAGTACGGTCTGGGCTGGGCAGACTCCCACGGCTGGCAGGTCTTCTTCGGAACGGACGACCGCGATCTCGCCACGGAGTTGAAAGTCTACGAGGCGTTGGTGACCTCGCTGACCGCAAAGGGTGTGACGCCGGCCTTCATCAGCGTCCAGTATGCGAACGCGCCGTACTACAGGATGAGCCAGTAGTCATGGATGAGATCATCGTAGGCATTGACGTCGGCACGACCAAAGTCTGCACGCTGGTCGGACGCGTGGAGAACGAGAAAGCCGCGCGCATTATCGGTGTCGGCATCGAGCCTTCAGATGGGATCCGCAAGGGCGTCATCGTGGACCTGGCTACTGCCACGCAGGCCATCACCCGCTCGGTCGAGAAAGCTGAGCAGACTTCGGGCCTCGAGATCACCACGGCCCTGGTGAGTCTGGCCGGCGGGCATGTCTCTTCCATCAACAGCCGCGGCGCGGTGGCGGTTCCCGGCGGCATCATCGACGGGTCGGACATTGCGCGGGCGTTGGACCAGGCGCGGGCGATCGCAATCCCGAACGACCGGGAGGTCGTCCACATCATCCAGCGCGGGTACAGCGTGGATGGGCAAGGCGGCATACGGCAGCCAATCGGGATGCACGGCTCCCGGCTTGAGGCCGAGGCCCACATCATCACGGCCTCGGGCGCGACGGTAGACAACCTGCGCCAATGCGTCAATGCGGCGAACGTCGAGATCCAGGGGTTTGTGCTGAACCCGCTGGCATCGGCCGAGGTGGTCCTGAACGAACAGGAACGGCAGATGGGTGTAGCGGTCTGCGATATGGGCGGAGGAACGACAGACCTGGCGATCTACGTCGAAGGCGACGTCTGGCACACGATGGTGCTCGCGGTCGGAGGCAACCACATCACGCAGGATATTGCCCACGGCCTGCGGCTGCCCATCCCCCAGGCGGAAGAGGTGAAGAAACAGCAGGGAAACGCAGTCCGGGCGGAGGTTGGGGCGGAGGAATACTTCAGCATTCGTCCGTTTGGCGAGGAACAGGCAGTGCGCATCAACCGCCAGGACCTGGCGCACATCATCGAGGCGCGAACAGCGGAGATGTTCGGGTTGATCATGCAGGAAATCAAGCGGTCAGGGTACGACGGGCTGCTCCCGGCCGGCATGGTGCTGACCGGCGGCACCAGCGCCCTACCGGGCATCCGCCGCGTGGCAAGCGAGGTGCTGGGGATGCCTGTCCGCACTGCACAGCCCGAAAACCTGGTGGGGCTGGTCGATCGATTGAACTCGCCGGCCTACGCAACCAGCGTCGGCCTGCTGCAGTGGGCCCTGACGATGCACGAACACCAGCTGGCACTGGGCAAATCGCGCAGAACGAGGCGCACAAAAGGAGACAAGAGTATGAATATGGACGATGTAAAAGACTTCCTGCGCAGATTACTACCTTAGTAGGCAGGGAAACCGGTCATTTTTGATGTGCTGTGACGGAGAGCGTGATGCTAGAATGAAATCATGTTCTCCAGGACCAGAACATAACCGGAACACTTTACATTCTCATGGAGGAACACATGGACTCGACCAGAAAGAACCAACCAGTGGAAACCTTCGCCCGGATCAAGGTCATTGGAGTGGGAGGCGGCGGCCAGAACGCCGTCAACCGCATGATCCAGGAAGGGATCGAAGGCGTCGAATTCATTGCCACCAACACGGACGCGCAGGCGCTCACCCTCTCGCGAGCCCCGGTGCGGGTCCGGTTAGGTGACAAGCTCACGCGCGGCCTCGGAGCCGGTGGAGACCCGGAGGTCGGCCGCAAAGCCGCGGAAGAGTCGGCAGACGAACTTTACAGCGTGCTCAAAGGTGCGGACATGGTCTTCGTCACCGCCGGGATGGGCGGCGGGACCGGCACGGGTGCGGCGCCGGTCGTCGCGCAGGTTGCCAAGGAGTGCGGCGCGCTGACCATCGGGGTCGTGACGCGTCCCTTCACCTTCGAGGGCGGACGGCGGCAGCAGGCCGCCGAGGCCGGCATCACGAAGATGAAGGAACATGCCCACACGCTGATCTCGATCCCGAACGACCGCTTACTGCAGCTGGCGGACAAGAAATCGAGCCTGGAGGATTCCTTCAGGATGGCGGATGACGTGCTGCGTCAGGGCATCCAAGGCATCTCCGAGCTGATCACAGTGCCCGGGTTGATCAATCTTGACTTTGCCGACGTGCGCACGATCATGTCAGAAGGCGGGGCTGCGTTGATGGCGGTTGGCCGTGGGTCCGGCGAAGACCGCGCCAAGACGGCCGCCGAGCAGGCAATCTCCAGCCAGCTGCTCGACATCACGATCGACGGTGCACGCGGCGTGCTCTTCAACGTAACGGGCGGCACGAACCTGACACTGTTCGAGGTCAACCAGGCGGCAGCGATCATCCGAGAGACCGCGCACCCGGACGTGAACATGATCTTCGGTGCGGTCATCGAGCCGGATATGGGCGACGAGGTGCGAGTGACGGTCATCGCCACGGGATTCGAGCGCAGTGGTGTGCCGCGTCGAGCCTTGGAGCGCCTGACGACCCGGAGCGACAAGCCCCTGCCGCGCACGGTGGGGACGTCGATCCCAGCGGGCATGCTTCGACCCAGCGAGCCGGTCAGCGTCGAGGCGGAGTTCAAGCCGGCGGCGGAGTTGAAGCAGGCTCCTGTTCCGCCCACTTTCAGCAGCGAAGACCTGGATATCCCGACGTTCCTGCGGAACCGGAGATAGGTGCTGCGGAACAGGGTCCGGAAAGTAAGTCTGTAGAGAAGACTTATCGGTAGGTGCATCCTAGTCGCCTGAGGCGACAACTGGTCGGTCCAGTAAGAGCAGCAGCGGCGAGACAGTCCGGTGCTGCTCTTACGTATTTAATGGCGGGAACGGGAGCCACCCAGCGAGCAAGCCCGACACCTCGACATGAGTTTAAATACGTACGTGAAAAGCTCATACACAGTGCGACATCCTGAACATCCTTCCTATCGACGCCACAAATGGCAAATGTGGTCCCAGATCCTGCTGCCGATCATCCTGGCAGCGCTCGTTTTCCTGGCGGTCACATACCTGATAGTGCGCTCGGCATTCCAGGCCGGAGGCGACGTGGGGCGTTGGGCGGCTATCTCAACCATATGGCTTATCCTGCCGGTCATGCTGGGCGGATTGATTGTGCTGGCAATCCTGGGAGCCCTGAGATTCATGCTTGCAAGAGTTCCCGGATTCATCGCGCCCTATTCATACCGGATCCAGCGGATCTTCTATCGGGTCGAGTACGGCACGAAACGCCTGGCGGTCATGGCACAGAGACCAGTATTGATGATGCAGGGCCTTGCCTCAGTGGTCAAATCGGGGATAAGCAGAGCGCGGGAAGGGATCTGGTGACTGGCGTGGAGAACAGAAGCAAAACAATCCTACTGGGCGTGATCATCGGCGCGGCCACCGGGCTGGTCGCGGCCATGCTGCTTAACCGCCGGACAACCAGGGATGAGCGAACAACGGCAATTACCGCCGGCGAGGGCATGAAGCTGGGAGTGATGGTTTTCGGGCTGCTGCGGGCGATCGCCTCGCTGGGAGACGACGAGAAGAAACAATGACGAGCCGTGCGCCACGCGGCTACAGCTCGGTATCGCCCTACTTGATGGTCGAAAATGTCGAGCACGAGTTGGAATTCCTGCGCAACGTGTTCGGTGCCGAAATCATCGAGGAGCAGCCAGGCGAGCAGGGGGAGATCTGGCACGGCGAAGCTCGGGTCGGTGATACCGTCATCATGCTGACCAGGGCTCAGAAGGCACCTTCGGGCGGGCAGGGCGCCATCTATGTTTGGAGGGAGAACGTCGACGAGACCTACCGGCGCGCCTTGGAATCGGGCGGCGCAGGTGTGAGCGAGCCCGCGAACCAAGACTATGGAACCCGGGAGGCTACGATCCGGGACCCACAAGGCAATACATGGTGGTTGGGCCAGGAGCTCAGGAAGATGCCCACCAAGGAGATCGAACGCCGGCTGATGGAGCAGCGCAAGTCAAGAATGTGATGAGCGGTTGGACGCCCGCGGGGTCATCGTGAGGGCGTCTGCGAAATTGGCCTCCAGGCGAATTAATGGTGAAGACATGAATCCCGTCGCGCGGAAGCATGGCATAGCTGTGAGGACGGCCCTCGCGCTGGGAAGCATCCTATGGCTGGCGGCCTGCGGACCGCAGCAGCAAGCTCGGTCCGTGGTTCAGCCAAGTAATCCATGACGGTACTCACACAGGAACGATCCGACAAGTATTGGAACGCCGCGCTGTGGTTGGCGCTGTTCACGATCTTGTACAACCTGGCCGAGGGACTGGTGTCGATCCATTTCGGGGCGCAGGACGAGGCGCTGACCCTCTTCGGTTTCGGGATCGAACTCGTTCATCGAGGTCATCTCGGGGATCGGGATCCTGTCCATGGTGCTTCGAATCCGAAGGAGCGGAGAGGGTCGCCGGGGTGACTTCGAAAGGACAGCGCTGCGGATCACCGGAGCGGCTTTCTATCTGTTGGCAGCAGGACTGGCCGTGACGGCCGCCTACAATCTGATTACCGGGCAGAAGCCCTCGACGACGCTGCCCGGGTTGATCATCTCGCTAGCTTCCATCGGTATCATGTGGGCATTGGTGCGAGGCAAACTCCGCGTGGGCACAGCGCTCGTGTGTGCGCCGATCCTTGCCGACGCCAACTGCACACTGGTCTGCATCTACATGTCCGCCGTGCTTCTGGCGGCAAGCCTCATCTACCAGCTGACCGGATTCGGTTTCGTGGACAGCCTCGGAGCGGCCGGCCTGATCTATTTCTCAATTCGGGAGGGCAGAGAGTCGTTCGAGCGGGCGGCTGACGAGCAGTCGAGGGACTCTCAGTTCGCAGCCTAGCCCGTGATCCTGCCTTTCAGTAACTCAGGCGTGAACGGACCGGGTTCGGCGATGAGGGCAGCGGCCTGATCGCGCTTATCCCATACGTTCCAAAGCAGCACACCGCGAACGCGCTGGTAATCCAAGTAATAGACCACGCCCTTCTGGAAGGGCTCCTGCCAGTCCGAAAACGTCTCCAAACTGCTATCCAATTCGCCCACCGCTTCATAGCCCAGCTCGAACAGGTCAGAGTAGAAGTACGGCGAATGGGAATAGGCCTCGCCTGCACCGGCCATATTCCGGCCGGCCAGGTTCCCCATTTGCAGGGCGTTGTCCTCATGTTCAACGCGGATCAACTTTCCGAGGGCGCGATGCGGGAACCGGGCGACGTCACCCGCGGCGTAGACGTCCGGCGCGGCGGCCTGGAGATGATCATCGACCACGATCCCATCGTCGACCTTCAAGCCGGCAGAGGCGGCCAGATCCACATTGGGAAGAATGCCGATCCCGGCCACGACGCCATCCACGTCATAGCTGCGGCCGCCCTGCGTGCGCAGATTCAGCCGGGGCCCGTTTTCCTCCACCGAAATCACGCTGTCTCCCGAAACAAGCTCCACGCCCTTCTTGACGCAGTAGTCGTTCAAGTATTGGGAAAGACCATGAGGATACATCTCGCGCCGATCGAATCCTCAGAGAGAACATGGCAACCTGGCGACCCGCCATGGTCAGCGCGGCGGCGATCTCCGGGCCAATGAAACCAGCACCGATCACGGCAAAGCGGCGGCCGGACTCGGCCAGGGCGCGTAAGCGCTCGTAATCCCTGAGCGTACGGTAATAGACAATGTGACCATTGCCAAATGGCAATTGCTTGGGCGTCCGCCGGTAGCCAGGAGGAGCTTGTCGTACGAATACTCCTCGCCGCGGTCATCGCGCACCAGCCGGGCCTTTGGATCCATCTCTTTGGCGGCCCGTCCCAACAGCAGATCGACAGACAGCCGGTCGGTGCCGCGCCAGATCTTCTCGAACGGCCGACCCTTCCACATACCCTTGCTCAGCGGAGGCCGGGCATAAGGCGGATCAGCCTCGGCGCCAATGAGACCTATCGCGCCGTCCGGATCGAGTTCGCGAATGCCACGCACGGCGGCATCACCGGTCATGCCGCCGCCGATGATCAGGTACTTGAAGTGTTTCATAGAGTCTCCTAGAAATGTGCCTCGTACCGCATCCGTTTGGCTTGCGCCAGGCGGAAATCCCCTTTCAACCGTCAGCGGGCTCGACCGGATCATCCGGCGCCCGGCCTTGAGAGGTCTGACCCACAAGCATTGATTTGAGATCCAGCGATTAACTTAACTTGAAGAATCACTAAGCCTTTCAGATAGGTCCCCTCCGGGAACTCCATGGCGACGGGGTGATCCGGAGCCTGGCCCAGGTGCTCGAGGATCTGGGCCTCGGCGCCGGCATCGAGGGCCGCCGATGCAACGATCTTCTGAAAGAGCGCGGCGTCTATGCCGCCCGAACACGAGAAGGTGACCAGGATGCCATAAGGGCGCAGGAGCTTAAGAGCCAGCAGGTTGATGTCCTTGTAACCCCGGGCAGCCTTGTCGGCGTAGGCAGCGGTCGGAGCAAACTTGGGCGGGTCGAGGATCACCATATCAAATGAACGACCCTGGTCGCGCAGACGACGGAGGACTTGAAACACATCCCCTTCCATCAAGTCAGCGGCGGCGCCGCCGATCCCGTTGAGAGACAAGTTCTCGGCCCCCAACCGGAGCGCGTCCGCGGAGGAATCGACAGCGAGGACAGACCGGGCTCCGCCAGCGAGAGCGCTGACCATGAAGCCGCCGGTGTAACAGAAGCAGTCCAGGACCTCCGTGCCTTGAGCCAGATCACGGACGCGCTTGCGGTTGTCGCGCTGATCCAGGTAGAAGCCCGTCTTGTGACCCCGGGCGATGTCCACCGCGAATTTCAGGCCGTTCTCAGCGATTTCCACCCGCAGGCTCGCAGGAGCCTCGTTCGCGCCACCGCCGCGCAGCCAGCCGGTTTGGGCAGCCAATCCTTCCAGTTCGCGGACATCGGCATCGGAGCGCTCATAGATGCGGTTCAGGCCCGTCTCTTCGGACAAGAGGTCGATGAGAATCTGGCTCCAATAGGCGGCGCCGGCGGTCAGGAACTGCACGACCAGTGTTTCCCGATAGCGATCCACGACGAGGCCCGGAATGTGATCCGACTCCGCGAACACCAAGCGAAAGGCATCCGTCCAGGTCTCGAGGCGCAGGAGGCCGCGCTCTCCAACGGCTGACCGGATACGGCGGCGGAAGAAGTCGGCATTCACCGGTTCGTCGACGAAGGTCCAAACACGTGCGCAGATCTGGGATCGGGGGCTGTAGGCAGCCCGGGCAAGGTACTCCCCGGCCGAGGAGAGCACGTCGACCGTGGACCCAGAGACGATGCCCTCTTCCGCGCGGAGGAGGGCCCCGGAGAATATCCACGGATGGCGGCGGAGCAGGGATCTCTCGCGACCGGGCTTGAGGGTGATCGATGGCATGTGGCCGGAAAGCAGACCGAGATCGAGCTTGGATCAGGCGCGGATGCGCGGCCCCGGCTCGGCATAGGTAACCAAGCGTTCCATCAAGCGTTCGGGCGCGTTCAGATCAACAAATCCAAATTGACGGTAGAGACCATGAGAGTCACGTGTGGCGAGCATGAAACGCCGAATGCCGGCGAGGCTGGGGTGACCGAGGGTCGTGGCCACCAGCCACTTTCCGATCCCCTGGCCCCGGTAGGCCTCGTCCACAAACACATCGCAGAGCCAGGCAAACGTGGCGTAGTCGGTCACCAGTCTCGCCAGGCCGACCTGGCGCTCCCCGTCATAAACACCAAAGACAAGGGAGTTCTTGAGAGCCTCTTCTATCCGCTCGCGTGGGCGGTCCTGGGCCCAGTAGGAGCGGGCGAGAAAGTCGCAGACGGCATCGATATCCAAGCGTGACGGATCCGTCGAAATGAGAAGGGATCCGCGGCGCTCCTCGAAGATTGTGTCCATGATGCAAGTCTAACACACGGACCTTGGGGAGCTGCATGGCAGCCAGAGGCCAGAAAAGGAATTGCGGGCGACAGTGTCTTCGCCCGCGGTGGGAATCGCTCGATCGGCCGCAGCCGTGAGAAGTCAGTTGGCGCTGCCTGGGGCCGCACGGAGGGCGGAACGGATCATCAGGAATTCGGTGATGTTCTCCGATGTGATCAATCCGGCGAGCTGTCCGGCGTGCGTCACGGGCAGCGTCTTGGCGCCGCTCTCCTGCAGACGGGCAAGGGCGGCCTCAACCATCTCGTGCGTGTCAATTTCGGGAACGCCGCGCCGCATCACATTGGCCACCATCTCCGATTGACCGGCGCGGGCCAGGCCCTTGAGGAATGCATCCCGGTCCAGGACACCCACGACGCGGCCGTCGTCGACAACCGGGAAGTCATGCTGCGAGCCGGCGAGGATGAGCTCGACGGCGCGGGCAAGCGTATCGGCGGGCGACAAGGTTGCATAGTTGGTCAGCATCGCCCGGCTGACCGGGATACCGCCCAGACTTGATTTGATGCGGGCCATGCTGGCTTCCTGTTCCGCGCCAATCCAAACAAACAGGGCAATGAAGAGCAAGAACGGATCGGTGAAGAGACCGATCAACCCAAACAGCAGGGCCATCGCCTGACCTACCGTCGCCGCGATCTGGGTGGCGCGCACGTGATCCATGTTCATGGCGAGGAGGGCGCGCAGGACACGACCGCCGTCCATGGGAAAGGCCGGCAGCAAGTTGAAGGCGACCAGCAGGACATTCACCGCTAGTAGACGGGCCAGGAAAGAGCCTGATGTAACGGAGAGGGTAGACAGGGAGAGACTGCTGCCTGAAAACACCATGTAGACGGACAAGATGGCAGCGATGAGGGCGTTCACTGCGGGGCCGGCGATGGCCACCCAAAGTTCCTCGGATGGCTTCTCTGGTATGCGTTCGAGCCGGGCGACTCCCCCGATGGGGTAAAGAGTGATGTCACGGGTCCGGACGCCGAAACGCCGAGCCGTCAGGGCGTGCCCGTACTCATGCAATACGACACACGCAAACAGAGCGAGGATAAAGATGACCCCGCCCAGTACGGCGTTCCAATTGTGAGATTCGACCCAGTAGCTGAATGCCACCCACGCCACGATCAACAGAAAGGTGGCGTGCATGTAGACGTCAATCCCCCACAGGCGGCCGATCTTCCATGACCACTTCATTCTTGCCTCCGAAGGTTGAAGCAATTATAGGAGCCAATCATCACGAAAGCATTGGAATTCTATAAGAACCCCGTAAACCCGCGCCGCGGACGCAGAGCGGAGCTCGCCCGACGGCGACAGCGTGAGAGGGACTAAATGATGCCGAGCTGCCGGCCGGCGGTGGTGATCACATCCATGGCATGCTCGATCTCATGAGGCTCATGCGCGGCCGTGATGGTAGCCCGCAGGCGCGATTGACCATCCGGGACGGCCGGCGAAACCACCGGCAGCACAAATACGTCACGATGTTGGGCCTCGCGGGTCAGGGCATAGGCCCGTTCATCCGGCCCGCACAGGACCGGGACGATGGCAGTCGTGGTGAGCAACGTGTCAAAGCCGGCGCTGCGCAAGCCGCCAATGAAGAGTTCGGTGTTGCGATTGAGTTTCTCAATGCGCCAGGGTTCATCCAGGATCACCTTGAAAGCCTCGTTCGCAGCCGCGGTCTGGGCAGGCGGCAGGGCGGCCGAGAAGACATACGCCCGGGTCGCATGGCGCAAGTAGTCGATCAGATCCTGCGCGCCGGCCACGTATCCGCCGACGGATGGTATGGTCTTGCTGAGGGTCCCCATCTTGATATCGATCACGTTGTGCAAACCGTAGTACTCCTCAACCCCATGACCGGTCGGGCCGAGCACACCCAGCGAGTGCGCCTCATCGATCATCAGGTAGGCGCTGTATTTCCGGCAGAGGGCGCTCACGCAAGGCAAGTCGATCACATCTCCATCCATGGAGAAGACGGCGTCGGCGATGACCAGCCTCGCGGCGCCGTCCGGTACCTGCTGCAGACGATGCTCAAGGTCAGCCATATCGTTGTGCTTGAAGCGGCGGAACTCCGCGCCGGACATGAGGCAGCCATCCACGATGGAGGCATGATTCAGCTTGTCGGACAGGACGTAGTCGCCGCGGCCCATGAGGGTCGAGATGACGGTCAAGTTCGTTACGTAGCCGGACGTATAGGTAATGGCAGCCTCGGTCTCCTTGAAATGGGCGATCGTCTCTTCGAGCTCCTCGTGCAGGGTCAGCGTACCGGCCAGGGTTCGAACCCCGTTCGTGCCGGTGCCAAACTTGTCCACAGCCTTGCGGGCGGCGTCGTTGATCCTCGGATGGCCGAGGAGGCCAAGGTAGCTGTACGAAGCGTACATGCCCATCTCGCGTCCATTGACCAGCACCCTGGAACCGCCGCGGATCTCGGCTACCGCCTGATTGAAGAAGTACAGGTCGTTTCGTTTTCCCTCGGCCAAGCGCGCCGCAAACGCCTGGACCCTGCGCGCGACCGAGTCATCCCCGTTGAAATCCATCATCGCTCCTACAAGACTGTATCGGCCTTGCCTGAACGCAACCGGCAGCAAGGCAGCCGCCAGGCAGCGGCGCTCAACGTGCACTAGCGCGCCAGGTCCCTTAGTTCCTTCTCGCCAATGATCTTTACCCCAAGAGACTTTGCCTTGGCGAATTTTGAGCCCGGCTCTGCCCCGAGAACGAGGTAATCCGTCTTCTTGCTGACGCTGTCGGTGACTTTGCCGCCGCTTGCCTGGATGAGCTCCTTGGCGTCCTCACGACTGAGGTTCGGGAGCGTGCCCGTGACAACGAAGCTGAATCCCGAAAGCGGCCCTTCCTCCACGGCGCGGCGGTCACCGGTGGCCGCGACCGGCCAGACGCCGGCCGCCTTAAGTTCTTGAGGACCTTGCGATTTGCGGGCCGGCCGCACCAATCCACGACCGCCTCGGCGATGTTCGGGCCCACGCCCTCAATTTGCATCAAGTCGGCGGCCCGGGCAACTGCGAGAGCGTCCAGATCTCTGAAGGTACGTGAGAGATCAGCGGCCATGACCTCGCCCACGCCTCGAACACCGAGGGCGTTGATCAGGCGGCTCAGTGGCCGCTGCCTGGAGGCAGCAATCGAGGCGAGGAGATTGTCCGCGAGCTTTCCGGGAGGCTCAGCCTTGGTCTTCCTATCCTTCTTGGTGACGGCGGCCAGGATGTCCTTCCGGGTGAGGGTGTAGAGATCGGCCACGTCTTTGACCGCACCCGTCTCGATGAGCTTTTCGACGATCTTGTAGCCCAGTCCGACGATGTCCATGGCTCCGCGCGAGACGAAATGCTCTACGTTGCGCACCAGTTGCGCGGGGCAAGCTGCGTTCACGCAGTACCAGGCGACCTCGCCCTCAAAATGCTCCACCGGCTGCTCGCAGACCGGGCAGGACTTGGGCGGAACGTATTTGCGCTCCTTGCCCGTCCGAGCATCGGCGACCGGACCGATCACATAGGGGATGACTTCGCCGGCGCGTTTGATCAGGACACGATCGCCGACGCGGATGTCCTTCTCGGCGATATAGTCAAAATTGTGAAGTGTGGCTCGCTCCACGACGACGCCACCGATCTCAACCGGCTCGAGCACCGCATTGGGGATAAGGACGCCTGTCCGGCCGACCGATACCCGGATATCCAGGAGGCGGGTGGTCACTTCGCGGGCCGGGAACTTGTAGGCCGTGGCGCCGCGGGGATCCTTACCAACGAAACCAAGGGATGCGGCCAGTTCCAAGTCATCGATCTTGATGACGACCCCGTCGGCTTCATAGGTCAAATCGTCTCGACGTTTGTTCCAGGATTCGGCGAAGGCGATTGCCGACTCGATGTCGTTGAAACGTTTGGCCGCGTCGGTGACCGGAAAGCCAAGGCGGCGCAGGTACTCCAGCAGCTCCCACTGCGAGGTTGGGATCTTGCCGCCCTCCGAGAAGATGATCTGATAGACCAGGAGCGTCAGCGGGCGCGAGGCAGTGAGGGCGGGGTCGAGCTGGCGCAACGATCCGGCCGCCGTATTGCGGGGATTAAGGTACGTCTTCTCGCCCGCTTCCTCAAGCTGCTGATTTAGCTGCTCAAACTCTTTGACCGGAATGAAAGCTTCGCCGCGGACCACCATATAGGATGGAACCGGGTCCTTGACGGACGGCGAGACCGGGATGCGGAGGGGAATTGACTTTATGGTCCGCAGATTGGCAGTGATGTCCTCTCCCACCTCCCCATCACCCCGAGTCGCGCCCTGGACAAATACCCCATTGCGGTAGTGCAAGACAACAGACAAACCGTCGATCTTGGGCTCGACCACGAACTTGGCCGCGCCCACGCGGGCGTCCAACTTGCGGACGCGCTCATACCAGGCCCGCGGATCGTCGACACCAAAGGCGTTCGCCAGAGAAAGCACTGGCCCGGGGTGCCGGACCTTTACGAACCGATCCGCGGGGGCTGCACCGGCCCGCCGCGTCGGAGAATCAGGTGTGACCCAATCGGGATGATCCGCCTCGATCGCCTTGAGCTCATTGAGCAACTTGTCATACTCAGCGTCGCTGACGACGGGCGCGTCAAGAACGTGGTAGCGATAATTGTGGAAATTGACCTGGGATTTGAGATCTTCGTAGTGTGCGCGGAGCGCCGTGACCATGCGCCGATTATAGCGCGCAAATCCGACCAAGCCTGTCGCCATCCGACGCGGAACAGCGTGGGAAAGGAGCCCAGACGAGATCGCGGTCTGCCAGCATGCAGGGGGCGCGATCTCAGGTACGATATACTACGGTCGATGAAGAAGCGACTGGGTATTTTCGGCGGCACGTTCGATCCGCCGCATCTCGGTCACCTCATATTGGCCTCGGAGGCGTATGCCGCCCTGGGCCTGACCCGAATCTTGTGGGTGCTGACGTCGGTCCCGCCGCACAAATTGGGCCAGCAGATCACGCCAGTGGATGACCGTCTCGCGATGGTTCAGCTGGCGCTGACAAGCGAGCCGGCATTTGAGCTATCCACCGTGGACGTGGATCGACCGGGTCCACACTACACGCTCGATACCATCAGGCTGCTCTCTGCCCAATACCCGGGCGACGACATGGTGCTCTTGATCGGGGGAGACTCGCTGCACGATCTGCCGACCTGGCATCGTCCAGCAGAGCTAGCTAGCGCCTGCGCTGAAATCGGCGTGATGCGCCGGCCCGGCGATCTAATCGATCTAGCCGAGCTTGAGGCCGAGATCCCGGGTCTCAGCGCCAACGTGAGATACATCGACGCGCCGCTGCTGGAGATCGCAAGCCATGAGATACGCGGGCGAGCCGCGGCCGGGTTACCGTTCCGGTACTACGTTCTGCCTGCAGTCTACAAGTACATCGTCGACCACCGGCTTTACCGGGGGGTGTGAGGCAAGTCTTGTCGGGCCGGCACTCAGGCGCGGCGCCGCGGGAGAATCCGCCGCGGACGTGTGATCCCGCTATTTCCAAGCGCTGGTATTTGGAGTATCCTAGGCCGAATTATCGCAGCAGAGAGAGGAATTCGACATGTCATCCAACGTCTCCATACGCGCCTTTAAGTGCCCAACATGCGGGGCACCGCTCGAGCCGGAAGCGGGCACGCTCACCATGAAATGCTCCTACTGTGGGAGTACCGCAATCATTCCGGAATTGCTTCGAATACCGGCGCCGTCGTCGGGGCCGTCCATGGGGGAGGTCTTCGACTTCGGCCTGAAAGGCGTCGACCTCAACAAAATCGTCGGGAATGCCATGCAGCTGCCGCAGGCCATCAACCTGGCAAAGCAGGGTCGAATTGACGAAGCCGCAAATATCTATAGCCAGATCACCGGCATGGATCATGACGACGCGGTGAAATCGGTCGAGGCCATGGCCGTGGGTCACGCGGTCAGCCTCACGCCGGGACAGCCCGGCATGACCTGGCGGGCGGGTGCCAGCTTTTCCCAAGTCAGCACACCGGTCGTCAGCCCCGGGGAAAGTAGCGGCGGCACGATCAGCACGACGGCGACGGGCTCAGGGCGAAGCCGCGGTCTGTTGGTCGGGATCGTGGTTGCGGTGCTGGTGCTGATCGGCGGCTTGATTGCGGCCGGCTACTTCCTGTTCTCGAACGGCAATCCAATTGCAGGGAGCCTGCCGCTCGGATTCTCCAGCAGGCTGATGTCCTTTGGCTCTGAAGGGATTGGGGCCGGGATGTTCCAGGATCCGCGCAACATCGGCCTGGATGGGGACGGCAACATCACGGTGGCGCCCTACCAGGACGGACGAGTGCAAACCTTCGATCCGACGGGCAAATTCCTCTCGACGTTCACTATCACATCGAAGCAGAACAAGCCCTACGTCGGCGGGATGGCGGTAGGACGGGACGGAACCATCTATGTGGCGCATGACTGGAAAATCTATGTCTACGATCCCTCCGGAAAGCAACTGAAGGAGATCGGGGACGACAACCACAGATATGAGGGCGTGGTAAGGGGGGCCGACGGGAAGCTCTACGCGGTTGCCAACGAGGAATTGATCGTGCGGCTCGCGCCGGACCTGTCGATCGATCTGGAGATCCCGGCGACGTTCAGCAAGGTTACCGGCAACCAGGAACTCGAATTGCGCCTGGCGGTCGACGGGCTGGGGAACATGTACGTCGTGGGAACGTTTAACTACCTGGTGTTGAAATACTCGCCGGACGGGACGTACGTTGATCAGTTCGGTGGAGAGTTGAAAGGACGCGGCCACGTTCCAGCCCGGAAAATTCGTCTCGCCGACCGCGATCGCGGTGGACGGCTATGGCCGGATCTATGTGGCCGATTTTGGAACGATCCAGGTGTTCGAACTGAGTGGGAGCTATGTCAACAGCCTCGACGCCAACCAGGGCGCGGTCTTCGGCATGATCTTTGACGATCAGAACAACCTGTACACTTTGACGAATCAGAGCGTCGTGACGAAGTGCAAAATACAGGCGCCGGCGGGCAATTGAGGCCGGCCGCAAGAATTGGAGCAGAGACAGGAAGAATCCGGTCTCTGCCTTTTTTGGGCTGCAGGAGAGAAGCGCCGCTCAGAAATCGGATCCGTACATCTGGTCAGGAAGCAGAATGTCGGGAAATCGAGACCGCAGTGCCCGTCGCGACTCGTAGCAGAGATGACACGCGTCGGCATAGGCGGCCTGAGGGGTCAAGGCATATTCCGTAACCAGGGCGGCCGGTCCCCCGTCAAGGAGCGGCCCACAGATCGGATGGACGTGGGGGTCATAGGCGGCGCAGATGTCCTTGAGCGACAACCTGAAGACATTGCCGAGGGTCAGTCCCTGGCAGATGTGGACGTTGCCGAAAGGATCCAAGTGAACGCGGCCCGGATTGCTGAGGTCCTCGTGCGGGCACTCCGTGAAGGTCTCCCAGGCGTGCATTGGGGCTTTAGCCACCAGGGTCGCAGCGGCGCGACCGCGGAACATCACCGCACCCTTACCCTCCAGCTGCCCATGAGTTGAGGCAGCGAACTCGTCCACCTGGGCGATGCTGATCATGCCGGTGGGGATGCCAAGGAGCTTTGCCGCGGCGATCGCATTCTGCGGCTGTTCACCGAGCTCCTTCTCGCAGTGATACAGGTCGCTGCTGACGGTCAGGTCGGCGAGGCGACCGGCGAACGGTTGGAGCCACTCCACTGCGTCGGCGACGGTCTCTGCCCAGTAGGCGTTCGAAACGATGCCAACGGAGAAGCCCATCCGGACTGCTTGCCGTACTCCGCTGACCAGCACGGGGTAGAAGAGGAAGGGCTCGCCGCCCTCGAAGTAGATACTTTCGACGCCGGCCTCCTTGGCCTGATCCAGCACCTGTGAGATCTGCTGGATGGTCAGCACTCCACGCTGACGCGGGCTGCTCCAGACGAAACAATGATCACACTCGCAGGTGCACTGGTATGTGAGGAGAATGTGGAGCCCCGAGATTTTCAGCCTGCCCTCCATCTACCAGTGTACACGGCGCCGGGCGGTGCGTCACGGGTCGAATATCACCACGCGGGCTATAATAAAGTAACCACAGTGGAGGCCAGCATGCCCAACGTCTTTGCTTCGAAGCACCCGCTGGTTGCTCACAAACTGGTGCGGCTGCGAGATCGAAACACCGATCCAAAGAAGTTTCGCGAGCTGATTCGCGAAATCGCGGCGCTGCTGGCATACGAGGCGACTGCAGACCTGATGACGATCCGACGGGACATCCAAACGCCGCTGGCCAACGCGATCGGTGAGGATCTTCAGGAAAAGATCGGCCTGGTGCCCATCCTGCGGGCGGGTCTGGGCATGGTGGAGGGAGTGTGGGAGCTGATGCCGTCGGCCGAGGTCTGGCACATCGGGCTGTACCGCGACGAGCGAACGCTCAAGCCGGTGGAGTACTACAACAAGCTTCCCGTAGAGCCCACGGTCTCGGTATGTTTAATACTGGATCCGATGCTGGCGACGGGTGGCTCCGCGGTTGCCGCGGCGGATGTACTAAAGCGCTGGGGAGTTCACCGGATCAAGTTCCTGGGAGTTATCGGTGCGCCGGAGGGGATCCAGAACATGCAGGAGCATCATCCTGACATACCGATCCACCTGGCAGCAATCGATCATCATCTCAACGAGCACGGCTATATTGTGCCGGGTTTGGGCGACGCCGGCGACCGGCAGTTCGGGACGGGCTAATGCCACGTCCCTGCGTCGCGCGGTTGATTGAAATCCGGGTTTGAGGCGCGGCTGAGGTGCAACCTCTCCTCTTCATCATCTGCACTCTGGTATTGACCCTGGTGTCGCGAAAGTCGATGCTGCGGCCGAAATCACATGGCTTCTTTCGTTTCTTCGCGTGGGAGGCGATCCTGGCGCTGATCCTTCTGAACGCGCCGGACTGGTTCCATGATCCCCTTCACTGGCATCAGCTCATCTCGTGGGCACTGCTGATCGTCTGCATCATCCCGCTCGTGTTGGGGATCGTTTGGCTGCGTACACGCGGAAAGCCGCTCCCGGGCAGAGGACGGGAACCGGAGCTCCTAGGATTCGAGCAGACCACGGTCCTCGTCAGTGATGGGATCTTTGGTCTGATCCGACATCCGCTATACAGTTCGCTGCTGCTACTAGCCTGGGGCGTGTTCTTCAAAGAACCCTCAACTCTGGGCGGAGCACTGGCGCTGGCTGCTACCATCCTGCTGGTACTGACCGCGCAGAGGGACGAGGTTGAGTGTCTGCGTACCTTCGGTGCGGACTATGAGCGCTACATGCACCATACAAGAATGTTCATCCCTTACATTCTCTGAGACATGAAGGCCATGCTCTTGCGGGGGCTCTCCCCACTCGCCAAGAATCCGGCTCCACTGAGCTTCTCGGGCTTGCCCGATCCCACGCCTGGAAAGGGTGAGGTGTTGATCCGAGTTCGCGGCGTGCGGGGTCTGCCACACCGAACTGGACGAGATCGAAGGGCGGACTCCGCCGCCGCGGCTGCCCGTGGTTCCCGGCCACCAGGTGGTCGGTGTGATCCAGAACGGAGACAACGCGGGGACCAGAGTTGGCGTGGCTTGGATCTTTTCCGCCTGCGGTCACTGCAAATATTGCCTGGCAGGCAACGAGAACCTGTGTATGGATTTTCGAGCCACAGGGCGCGACGCGGACGGCGGGTATGCGCAGTACATGACCGTCCGAGCGGACTTCGTTCATCCAATCCCAGACGCCCTCTCCGATGCCGAGGCCGCGCCGCTCCTTTGCGCGGGTGCGGTCGGTTACCGAGCACTCAAGCTCGCGAATCTGCATGACGGTGACAATCTCGGACTGACAGGCTTCGGGGCATCCAATCACCTCGTGCTGAAGACGGCGCGGCACCTGTACCCAGGGTCGCAGATATTTGTCTTCAGCCGCAACCCCGAGGAGCGCGAACTGGCGCTTGAACTCGGGGCCGCATGGGCGGGTGCAATCGAGAAGGTTCCGCCTGAGCGCCTGCAGGCGGTCATCGATGCCACGCCGGTGTGGAAGCCGATCCTGCGGTCGCTGACGCATCTCAAGCCGGGCGGACGCCTGGTCATCAATGCGATCAGGAAGGAAGAGTTGGACAAGCAGGTGCTCCTGGACCTCGACTATGAAGCGCAACTCTGGATGGAGAAGGAGATCAAATCGGTGGCAAACGTCACACGGCAGGACGTGCGCGAGTTCCTGCAGTTGGCGGCCGAGGTGCCGATACGGCCGGAGATCCAGGAATATGCGTTGAAGGACGCCAACCAGGCGCTGCAGGAGCTAAAGCAGGGCAAGATACGGGGTGCCAAGGTACTTCGAGTCGATTGAAAGCGTGAGGTCGAATGGCTTACAACGAGAGGCTGGCGCAGCGAATGCGGAGCAGGATGAAGACGGAGCGGGGGGCAGTCGAAAAGAGCATGTTCGGTGGGATCGGATTCCTGGTCAATGGCAACATGGCATGCCGCGTCAACAAGCAGGACCTGATCGTTCGACTGAGCGAACACGATTCCGAAGAAGCCCTTAGGCGCCCTCATGTGAGGGTATTCGACATGGCGGGGCGCCCGATGAAGGGTTGGGGCATGATATCCAGCGGCGGATATGCCTCGGAGAGCGCACTCAAAAGCTGGATCGTCAAAGCCATGGCCCACGCCAGATCGCTTCCTCCGAAGTGAGACGGCGTGGACGTACAAAGGGACCCCGAACGGAACGAACCCAAATACCTGCTCGAGTATGGCGACGTCCGGACGAAACGCATCCTGGAGGTGGGCTGCGGAGAAGGACGGCTGACGTGGCACTACGCGGGGATGGCACGGCAGGTGGCGGGCATTGACCTCGATCTGGATGCAATGCGGGTGGCAAGGATCGAACGGCCTTCCGACATGGAGAGCCGGGTGACATTCGCCCAGGCAGATTCGATCCATTTACCCTTCCGCGACAGATGCTTCGACCTGGCGATATTCGCGTGGTCGTTCTGATGAATTCAACGGGAGGGCATGGTTCATGCCCTGGCGGAGATCCGGAGGGTACTGGCTCCGGACGGGATTCTCCTCGACCTACGGCCCATCGCGGCGAATTGGCCGATTGAGGTGGTGTCACGGCGCGAGCGAATGCCGGCTGGACGGGTGACAGATTTACCGGAGGATTTGCAGAATGATGAGGCCGCAAACCAGTTCCTTGCGGCTGCCGCGGAGCGTGGTTGGTACAGGCGTGAAAAGGAACGATCCTTCCCATACAGTTACTACTGGGATTCGCCGGAGCAAATGCTGGAATTCGTAAAAGAGGAGTGGGCAGACTTCGCCAGCCTGGATGAGGACGCCCTGCGGCGGCTTCGCTCGCTGTGGGCGGTTGCAGACGCCGACGCACGGGTGCGAGTTCAGCTGAACATGCTGATCACGCGCTGGAGACGGCTAGCCTAGATGTCGGCAGTCTTTGCGTGCGATCAGGAATCTGGCCGGGCAATCAGTGATGTGTAGCCAAGAGGGCCAGGTCTAGAGGGATCCCGAGTGACCAAATCGCGCTTATTGGGAGTCGCGGCAATCGCGGGCGGATTGCTGCTGACCCTCTTCATCAATTACCACAGCTACCTTGCGGACTTCAACCTTGTGCCGGGCGACCAAGGGGATACGCGCCTGGTCGTATTCACGCTTGAGCATTGGTTCAGCGCGCTAAAAGGTCACGAAGCCGCGCTCGAGTTGAACATGTTCTATCCGGACAAGCTGGCGCTGGGGTATGCCGATGGTCTGTTCCTGTTCGCCATCCCGTACGTGGGATTCCGAGGGCTGGGACTGGACTACTTTACGAGTTACCAGCTTGTTCTCGTCGTCTTGACGATCCTTGGATACGGGATGTACATGAGGCTGCTGGGTACGGCTCTCAAGCTGGATCTGTTCTTCGCGGTGATCGGGTCGACACTGCTAACCAGCCTGAATTCCCTGCAGCTCCAGGTGGACATTGGCAAGCTGCTGGCGTTCCACTTCTGGCCGGCACTGATTCTGCTGTTGTGCGGATATGAGAGCTCACGGGGCGAGAGCCGATGGCCAGCCCGGCTGAAGTTAGCAGGATTCTCGGTCCTCCTGGGGCTGCTATTCTTCACAAGCTACTACCCGGCCTGGTACTTTGTCTTCACGGGCGTGCTGTTCGGCTTGGTTTACTTTGTCAGCACTGCAGGTAGATGGGGACTCAGGGCCGTTGTAGGCCGCGTGCTGACCTTCGCGAGGACACGCAAGATCGATCTGGCGATTGCACTGGCCGTATTAATCGTAGCTCTGATCCCGTTCTGGCTGACGTATGCGCCACTCATACTGGCGAACGCGAACCGCAGCTTCGCCCTGGTCCTGGATTTCTCGCCCACGGTCAGAGATATCGTGAACGTCTCGTCCCAGAACTATGTCTGGTCGCCGTTCCTGAGCGGGAGGCATTTCAACTTCGGCAGCCGGGAGGTGCAGCTGGGTTCCCCGCCGCTGATCCTCCTTCTATTCGTGATTCTCTACGCACTGCAGTTTCGTGGGGTCGTACGCAACCAGTTTCCTCAAGCCTCGTCCGAGCAGTTCATCTTCATGCTGGCAACGACAGCGATCATCATATTTGCGTTGACCGTGAAGGTTCGTGGCGTGTCCCTCTGGTACGCGGTCTATCGGCTGGTGCCGGGCGCGTCCGCCCTCAGGGCCGCGGGACGGTACTTCATGGTGAGCGACATGATCGTGGCGGTGGCTGTGGTCTACGGGCTAAACCAATTCTACAGGAGCCTGGGCGAGCGAATTTCGCGGTCCGGCAGCATTTTACTGAACGCCGGAATGGCATTGATCTCGGTTTTCCTGATAGCGGAACAGGTCAACGCTGACGACGTTTCGGCTCGACAAAGCAGAGCAGTTGGCCTTCATGAGGAGTTTCCAGGAGCCCAGCAGTGACTGCCGGGCATTCTTCATCAGCAATCCGAAGCGCCTCGACCTGCCGATCGGATACTACCAACTCGACGCGATGATGGTCGGGATGAAACTCGGCATACCGACGGTGAACGGATACTCGGGCATCGGGCCCGATCCGGTGTTTTCCATGGTGCCGTCCGGGGTCGAGTACAAATACGGCATCCTGAACTGGCTGCGCGCCAGCGGAGCGCAACAGGGAATTTGTGAGTTGGATTATCGGAGCAGAGCCTTCACGACGGTGAACGTCAATGCGGACTACGACAGGTACCTGGTGCAGGTTCGAGATCAATACGCCCTCATATACTCGAAGCTATTTGTGGCGGTGGCCGCGTTCATGCAGAAAGGGAATGACCTCGCCAATTTGTATCCCCAGTACCTAGAGCAGCGCAGCTACCTGGATACATCGTTCGGTTATCAGACGGGCCCAGCCTACCGGTGGATAAATGACAAGTACTGGATCGGCCCTCGGGCGTGCGGGAAGGACCAATGCCCCGCAATCGGGATCGTAGGCACCTACATCGAGATCGAGGACATCATCGAAGGCTACGGACCCAAAGCGACGCAGGTGTACTTTCCGTACCCGACACTATATCAACCCAGCAAAGCGGCTGACCCGGATACGCAGGGCGAGCTCCTGATGGTTTTCCCCCGCTCGGCATTCGGCGAGTAAGTCGAGTGCGTCGCTCAATGAGACCACGAGAGGACGAAGTCTTTTTCGTTTCAACTCTGTGCCCGGGCCAGCACAGTCCCCCAGCCGAAGCCCCCCTGTTCGCCGTCTGGGCTCGTCAGGCTATGTCCACGCCGGTCAATCGGGCCGAGAGGGCGTGGAGAGCCACGCTCGGAACAATGAGGGCAGCATGGACGATCGCACTGAGTCCAAATATTGCCGAAGTCGCGCTGAGAAATGCGTTGAGGGGCGGGGTCAGATTGCTCAGCATCCACGGGCCAGCGCCAGCCAGTATCGCCAGGCCCAGCAGGATGACGACGACCAAGCCCAGCGGAAGCCAGGCGTGACGGTCGGACTGGGATGGCAGCATGGTGCTGCTGACGGTGAATAGCAGGTAGAACCAGAGCGGAAAGTCGCTCTCCTGGGGCAGCACGGTTGCGGCGGCCCAGAACGCGCCAAGCTGCCCGGCGCGAAGGGCATCCCACAGAGGTAGAAGGGACAATCTCGTGAGAGCTACGAAGGCGACCATAAGGCCGCCGGCGAACAATGGCGCGGCGCCGATCAGGGAATCACGAACGATGTCGGTCCGGGCCGTTTCGACGTAACCAAGCTGCAGCTTACCGTTCTGGAGCACGTGCGGTATCAGCGAGAAACGAGGAGTTGGCACGCCCAGCACGACGGCCACCAGGTAATGGCTGAGCTCGTGCAACAGAACGCCTGGTAGAAAGAGCAGTGAAAAGAGGGCGATAGTGAACTCGGGGCTCCGGCTGAGGATCAGGAACACGGATTGGATCTCGCGGTGCAAGAGCCGCTGAAGCAGCATGAGCGGCACCAGGGTCACTGTGAACCAGAACAGCCCACTGAGTTGCATGAAGGACGGAGGCGGCCTCGAGAGGCCGCAAGTCAGGATCTGGCGGCAGCCTGCGTTATGGCCACGAACTCATCCGCTTTGAGGCTGGCACCGCCGACCAGAGCGCCGTCGATTTCGGGGCTGCCAAAGTACTGGGCAGCATTGGCGGCGGTGACGGAGCCCCCGTAGAGGACCCTTATCGACTGGGCAGTCGAGGCACCGAACAATGCGCTTAGTGCCGGCCGGATGATCTGCTCGACCACGCCGCTCGCGTTTTCGACGGTTGAAGCCTTACCGGTCCCAATTGCCCACACAGGCTCATAGGCAACCACGATCCTCGATGCAAACCCGGCCGAGACCTGGGAGAGCCCGCGCTTGATCTGACTCGCAACCATGTCCGCGGTCACCCCGGCCTCATACTGTTGAAGCGTCTCACCGACGCAGACGATGGGGGTGAGGTCCACCTCGGCCGCCGCTAGGACCTTCTTATTGACCGTCTCATCCGTCTCGCCAAAATACGCACGGCGCTCGGAATGGCCCAAGATGACAAATCGACAGAGCTCCCCAACCATGGAGGGCGAGACCTCGCCGGTAAAGGCTCCCTTTTCCTCCCAGTGCATATTCTGGGCACCCAAACCGAGGTCACTGCCCTCAAGCAGGGCGCGGACAGCCTGAAGCGCGGGGAACGGTGGGCACAGCACCTTCTCAACACCCTTGATCTCGCGCAATCTGGCGGACATGGCGTAGACGAGCGACCTGGCGCCCTCCACCGTCATGTTCATTTTCCAATTCCCGGCAACGAATGGAGTCCTCATCGTTTGAACTATTCCTTTTGTGGGGTTGGATCACTCAAACGCCGGCTCACTCACAGCGGCGGCGCTCAATGAAGGCCAATCGAAGTCCCTGCCAAAGTTGCATCATTATACTACCTGCACGGCCACAAAAGAAATCAGCGGGCGCCTTGACGTCCGCTGATTTCTCAATCTAGTCCCTATTTATCCAGCAAGGCGGCAACGCCGGGCAGCTCCTTGCCCTCAAGGAACTCCAGCGAGGCTCCGCCGCCGGTCGATATATGCGTCATTTGCTTGGCAACGCCAGCCTTCTTCACGGCGCTGGCGCTATCTCCACCGCCGATGACGGTCGTGGCACCGGAGGCAGCCATCAACCGTGCGATCGCAAAAGTACCTTCGGCGAACTTCGGCATCTCGAACACACCCATGGGCCCATTCCATACGATCAACTTGGCGCCCTGGAGGGCGGACTTGAAAGCGTCGATGGATCGCGGCCCGATGTCCATGATCCGCCAACCAGTCGGTACCTTGTCCACGTCCACCACCTGGCTATTGGCGCCGGCGTCGAACTTATCGGCGATCACGGCATCCACGGGCAGCAACAGCTTGGAGCCGGCTTTGGCCATGATCGACTTGGCAGTCTCGACCGAGGCAGGCTCGACCAGGCTGTCCTGCATGGCGTATCCCTTGGCAGCCAGGAACGTGTTGGCCATGCCGCCGCCGATGATCAAGTTGTCGCACTTCGTGAGCAGGTTCTCCACGGCCGCGATCTTGTCGCTGATCTTGGCACCGCCCAGGATGGCGACATAAGGATGCTCGGGGTTGGACGTTGCCCGTCCCAGATACTCCAATTCCTGCTCCATCAGCAATCCCGAGACGGCCGCCAGGAAATGCGCCACGCCTTCCGTGGAGGAATGGGCACGATGCGCCGAACCGAATGCGTCGTTCACATAGACTTGCCCCAGCGCCGCCATCTGTTTGGCGAGGTCCATGTCATTCTCCTCCTCGCCGGCGTGGAAGCGCGTGTTTTCCAGCATCAGGACGTCGCCCGGCTTGAGGGCAGCCGCCAGCTTCTCGACGGCAGGTCCCACACAGTCGGACGCCATCTGGACCGGCCTGCCCAGCAGGCCCGCAAGCACTTGCGCGGCGGGAGCCAGGCTGAACTCTGGATCGGGGCCGTTCTTGGGACGGCCAAGATGACTCATGAGGACCAATGAAGCACCCTGATCCAGCACGTATTGGATGGTGGGCAGCGAGGCCCGGATGCGCTTGTCATCGGTCACCTTGCCGGCCTCCATCGGCACGTTGAAATCAACCCGCTCAAGAACGCGCTTGCCCTTTAGATCAATATCCTTGACAGTCTTCTTGTTCATATTGCAGCTCCAATCCCGATGGAAAGCTCCCCCGCATCAAACCGAGGCGGGGGAGACTTGGGAGAGGCATCTAGAGTGACTTGGCCATCAGCGCGGCCAAGTCGGCAGTGCGAACCGAGTAGCCCCACTCGTTGTCGTACCAAGCGACGATTTTGGCGAAAGTATTCTTCTCCTTGCCGAGAACTTGCGTGAGCAGCAGATCGATCGAGGAGGAATGCGAATCGCCCTTGTAGTCGATACTGACCAGCGGTTCCTCGATGGCCTGCAGGATGCCCTGCAGCCGAGGCGTCTTGGCGGCATCGCGATAGGCTTGCCGCAATTCCTCGGTGGTCGCAGCCTTTTCCAACTCCACGGTCAGATCGATGATCGAGACGGTCGAGGTCGGGACGCGGAGGGCATAGCCATCCAGCTTGCCCGCCATGTCGGGAATGACCAGCTTGAGGGCCTTGGCAGCGCCAGTCGAGGTCGGGATGATGCTCATGGCAGCAGCCCGGGCCCGGCGCAGGTCGGAATGCGGCAGGTCTAGAATCTTCTGATCATTGGTGTACGCATGGATCGTGGTCATGAAGCCACGGACGATCTTGAACTTGTCATGCGCGACCTTGACCGCAGGTCCGAGACCATTGGTCGTGCACGACGCGTTCGAGACAACGTGATGGACCTTCGGATCATACTTCTCCTCGTTGACCCCGAGGACGATGGTCAGGTCCTCGCCCTCCGAAGGAGCGGAGATGATGACCTTCTTGGCGCCGCCCTTGGTGATGTGGTTGACGGCACCCTTGACGGTCTTGCCCTTCTTGTTGACGCCGTCTTCCTTGATGGTGAAGAGACCGGTGGATTCGATCACGATGGCGACGCCCAGGCTGCCCCAGGGGATCGCGGCGGGATCGGTCTCCTTGAAGGCCTTGATCTGCTTGCCATCGACCACCAAAGAATCGCCGGCAACCTCGACCTTGCCCGGGAATCGACCATAGTTCGAGTCGTACTTGAGCAGATGCGCCATTGTCGGCAGATCGCCGATATCGTTGAATGCCACGACCTCAATCTCGTTGTCGTGGTACTCCCGGATGGCCTTGAGAACCTGACGTCCGACGCGGCCAAAACCATTGATGCCAACTTTCACTGTCATGTGAGCCTCCAGTCTGAAATCAGCGTCACGCCGCCGTTCGCTGCTCCCCCGTGAGGGACGGCGGCGTGAGCGTAATAAACTTTGTGAATTGTAATACAAGCCAGGTTGTTTGGCTACGGTGAGTTCGCGGTCGCTTCAGCCGCCCAGCGGGCCCGTGCGCTCATAGAACAGGTCCATGATGGTAGAAGCCAGCTTGGCCGACTCGTGGCGCCACGGGTAGTCCTCGTCGCGCAGGTCGGTGCAGTACAGGCGCCTATCGGTCACGCTCTTGTCGTCGGCCTTGACCCAGCCAGCGCTCCCGCCCAGATCGCCTTCGTAGCGGGAATTACACAGAACCACGTCAAAGAGCTCCGCACCCACGTGTTCTTCCAGCGCCTGTACATGATCATGGCACGAGTAGAGATCGGTCTCGCCGGCCTGGGTCGCGATGTTGCAGACATAGAACTTGACGGCACGGCTGGAGCGGATCGCTGCGAGGAGGTCGGGGACTAGAAGGTTGGGGAGCAGGCTCGTGTACAGGCTTCCCGGTCCGACCACGATGAGTTCGGCATTCAAAATCGCCTGCACGACCGGCGGGAAGGCCGGAGGATTGTTCGGTTCCAACCACACCCGCCGAACACGTCCGGACAGGGTTGGGATCTTGCTTTCGCCCTCGACCCGGACTTCGTTGACCATGTGGGGCAGGCGCAGATCGGCTAACAGCCGCACATCGTGCAGGGTGGAGGGCAGAACACGGCCGCTCACGGAGAGGACCCTGCCGGACTCTGCTACGGCTTCCTCAAAACTGCCCGTGAGATCGCTGAGGGCGGTGATGAAGAGGTTGCCGAATGAGTGTCCAACGAGCTCGGGTGTCCCGCTGAACCGATATTGAAAGAGCTGCGTAAGCAGTGCCTCATCATTGGAGAGAGCGGCCAAACAGTCGCGAATGTCACCGGGCGGCAGGATGCCCAAGCTTTCCCGGAGGCGACCGGAAGAGCCGCCGTCGTCAGCAACGGTGACCACCGCCGTAATGTTGCGCGTGTGCTCCTTGAGGCCGCGCAGAAGCGACGCGATGCCGTGCCCACCGCCAATGGCAACGACGCGCGGACCGCGCTCCAGCCTTCTGTAATCGGTGAGCTGGTCAACCAGGACCTGACCGGGACGTACAAAGGGGCGCAAAAGCGCCCTATTCAACCTCCAGATCCCGTATCCGACGAGGCCGGCGCCGATGCCCGCGAACACGAGCACCCGCACGATGCGAGGCCAGAAGCGAAGCGAAGCATAGGCGAGGAGAGTCAGGAAGAACGGATTGCTGGTATCAGATCGATAGGCATCGAGCAGTAGGAGCCCGGACCCCACACCCAGCAGTGTGATACCAGCCAGGATCAGCACCATCCAGCGCTTGATACCCAATCCGGGCACCAGCCAGCGATAGAGACTTCGAAAGCGCGGTTCAGAGGTTGGGCGCGGGGTGGCCATCAAAAAGAGTTTAGCAGGGATGCGGGGAGTCGTCAAATCAGAGCTCCAGAGGGAGCCCACGGCAGATGCATCAGTTGGGAAAATGTATGAGGGGGGTCGAAATCCGTGACCCCAGAACCGAAGCCGGCGGCCGGATACCAGACTTGCCGGCGGACTTGTTGCCCGCCATGATTCGTGGTGGTCAAAAGCACGCCGCCGCTGGCGAATTATGACCCATTTCCGAGAGGTGAAGTGGCATTATAATCATTCTGAATGGGCGCATTCTTCAGTCAGATCTTTTCGTTGCTGACCGCCCCGCAGGGGAACCTTGTTTACCAGCTCGTGCTGGTGTTTTCGATAGCCAGTGCGATGCAATCTGCCTTCACCCAGTGGCGGTCAAATGAGACACCACAGGCCGGGCGCACCCTGCTGGGTCTTACTGTTCTAATGGGGGTTCAAGTCCTGCTCTTTGTAGTCAGCGCGTTCGCTGCGCGCGCGCGGCAAACACTTCTCCGGGACCCCTGCCGGTACTGGATCGGGCCTTCGCGGTAATCAGCATCATCTGGATCACGTGGCTCTGGGCTTTTCCAGAGTCGAGTGGCCCGGCTGACGCCGGGGCAGCTCTTCTGAGCTTCCTGGCGATCGCAGCGGCATCGCTGAGTCTCTTGACGTGGCTGCCACGATCTGCTCAGGTGCCCTTCAACAACAGCATCTTTGACTATTTCTGGCAGGCCGCGTCGGTCGCTCTGATCCTTCTGGGCGGGTTCTTGCTCATCGTCCGGCGCCCAAGCGGATTCGTCAACGGGCTGGCATTCCTGGCCCTGATCTTCCTTGGGCACGTCGTCAACATGCTTGTCCCGGAGCCGGGCAATTACTCTGGCGTCATTCACCTGGCGTACCTGATGGCCTTTCCGCTGCTGCTGACGCTGGCGCAGCGCTTCCCCTCCACGCCCGCGGCTGTCCCCGCCGCGGCAACCGGCGAGGAGAAAGCAGCGTTCCCACAGAAACGCTACACGGCTGAGCCGAAGACGATCCATGCACTCATGGACCTGGCTGCCGAGTCGGACGCACCGAAGGTCAGCCAGGCTATCACTCGCTCCGTGGCGCAAACCATGCTGGCGGATCTGTGCTTCCTGGTGTACCTCAGCGACAACAAGAATCAGTTGGAGATCGCAAGCGGCTACGATCTCATCCGGGAGGAGAACCTGGAGGGCGGCGCGCTGAATAAGACCGCCATCCCGATGCTGACAAGCGCGCTTCAACGCGGCCGGGCCCTGCGCCTGCCGGCCTCCGGCACTTCCGCAGATCTGAAGGGCCTGGCGGAGCTGCTTGGGATCAACACTGCCGGCAGCATACTGAGTGTGCCGATCGTTACCCCGGAGAAGGAATCACTGGGAGGCGTGATCCTCCTATCACCGTATTCCAGCCGATCCTGGAGTGCAGAAGACCAGGCCTTCCTGGTCAACCTGGCCGGTTCACTGGTACCAATCATCCAGCGCAGCCAGCTAGCAACGCGCCTGGGACAGGAGACCGAAAAGGCGAGGGATGATCTTGAGGCTGTGCGTTCCCAGGTGGAAGATCTCGAGGGCCGCAACAGCGATCTGTCGAAGCAGATTGAGATCATGACCCTGGAGGCGGAGAAAGACGCCTCAGAACGCGAGGAGCTGCCCGGCCTGGTCGCAGACCAGGGCCAATCACAGCAGACGATCACGGAACTAAAGTCTCAGCTTGAGGCCGCACGCAGCAATGAAGCCCAAGCAGGAACCCGAGTCCAGGATCAGCTGAACACTGCCTTGAGCGAAGCCGCGAGTTCTACGGAACCAACTGGCGGATGCCAATCAGAAGCTGGTTGATCTGGCAAAGACCGGCAGCGACCGCAGGAAGAGCGAGCAGGCCGAGGTGATCGCCTCGATCTCCCAGGAGCTCCGCCAGCCAATGTCCTCGATCATCGGCTATACGGATCTGCTGCTGGGCGAGTCAGTGGGCATCCTAGGCGCGCTGCAGCGCAAGTTTATCGAACGAATCAAGGCGTCCACCGAGCGCATCGGCAGCCTGATCGAAGACATGATCCAACTCAATACACTTGAGGTTGGATTGGGGGATCTCAAGCCCGAAACGATGGACCTGAACATGATCATCGACAACGCGCTGGCATACACCAGCAGCCAGGTCCGCGAAAAGAACATATCCATGCATCTCGAGCTGCCCAAGTCAGTCGCGCCGGTGCATGCGGACCGCGAGGCCCTGCAGCAGATCCTCATTCACCTGCTGCAGAATGCAGGCGCGGCGACGCCGGTTGAAGGAACCATCGGCTTGAAGGTCCAAACGACCACGGACAACGGTCAAGGCTATGTGATGATCCAGGTGACCGACAGCGGCGGTGGGATCCCCGAGGAGGACCTGCCGCGCGTGTTCACCCGCTTGTACCGGGCGGACAACGTGCTCATCCAGGGCGTGGGTGATACGGGCGTGGGGCTCTCGATCGCCAAGACGCTGACCGAAGCCCAGCATGGACGCATCTGGGTGGAGAGCGAGCGGGGCGTGGGGGCAACATTCAACGTCCTGCTGCCTCTCGTAACCGGCTCCGTCGAGAGCCGGCCCCAGAAAGAAGGGCAATAATGTCGGCGATTCGACAGGCGGCGAGCGGATTGATCTATGCCGTCCTGTCCATCGTGCTCGTGTTGGGCAGCCTTTCGGTCGCATTGGCCGAGCGCAATGCAAGCGCACCCCCTGCAGCGACGTCAATCGCGAGCCCGGTGACCCCAGAGACGGATACACCTGTTCCAACCGAGCAACCGGGGGGCGAGACGACAAGCCCGTCTGAGACTTCCGGGGTGGCGCCGGCAGCGACAACGGCGGTGACTCAGGCCGTGACAGCGGTCGTTCCGTCCTCCACACCCGGCGTCAGCTATCCGACGGTGGCACCCACGCGGCGCGCACCAACATCCACCCGCGCCGCTAGCACTCCTTGCGGTCCGCCGCCGGGATGGATCAGAGCCTACGTCGTGCAGCCCGGGGACAGCATGTTTCACATCGCCACGCTGTATCGCACCACTGTCTCCACGCTGCAACGGGCGAACTGCAAGACAAGTTACCTGATCTTCGCGGGCGAGCGGCTCTGGGTGCCAAACGTTCCGGCGGCCACACCGGGTGTCACAATAATCCCGCCATTCTTTGACACACCCACCGAGGAGCCGACCTACGCGATAACCGAGACGCCGTTGTACTTCACAGCCACCGCGGCGCCAGCCGATACGGCCACGCCGGGCCCCTAGCAGTACTCCAAGCCCTGCCGCCCGAAATGGGCGGCAGGGCCGCGCCTGTTTATTGAATGAAGAAATCCTACGTACTTGCACTCTTCTTAGTGGTCTGCTTCGGGTCCGCAGCCTGCGGGACGCTGGCAGGTCAGCAGAACGTGCCCGAACCACCCGTGCCGCCGTTGGTGCTGATCACAGTGGCGCCGAATGCCACCGCCACACCCACGCCGTTTCAACCTCCCATGATCGCGCAGGCCACGGCGACCTCCCTTTACTACATCGAGGTGCCAACCCTCGAACCGTTCTTTCCGACTGCCACGGCTTCGCCCACTGAGGTCCCACCGACCGAGCCGACTGCGACAGTCGATCTGAACTCGCTTTTCCCCACCTCGGCCGCGCCTCCAGTGCCCGAGACCTCGAGTGAAGCGCCGCCACCACTGCCACAACTAACCGATAAGGACACAGTCAATTTCCTGCTGATCGGCTCGGACAAGCGTCCGGGCGGATCCTTCCGGACCGATACACTGGTCATTGTGATCCTGTGGCCCAAAGAGGGCCAGGTATCGATGATCTCGATCCCGCGCGACCTGTGGATCTACATCCCGACGGTCGGAATGCAGCGAATCAACACGGCCTACCAGAGCGGGCAACTGTACGGCTATCCGGGAGGTGGTCCGGGCTTGCTGCGGGACACAATCGCGTACAATCTTGGAGTGCGGATCGATCACACGGCCATGGTCGAATTCGATGGCTTCCGGCGGATCGTTGATACCCTCGGCGGGCTCGATGTACCGGTCGCCTGCCCATACACCGACTGGCGGCTCATCGATCCGAGCTACGACCCGAACAACGCCAATAACTGGGCACTATATACCACTCAGCCGGGTGTGGACCACATGGACGGCGATCTGGCGTTGTGGTACGCCCGCTCACGGCTCAAATCCAGCGACTTCGACCGAGGCCGGCGCCAACAGGAAGTTCTGCGGGCGATCCTTGCACAGGCACTCCGCACGGACACGCTGACTCGCATCCCCCAGCTCTATGCCGAGTTCGCCAGTACGATCACGACCGATCTCGGCTTGGTCGACATTGCCAATTTGGCCCTATACGCGCCGAAGCTCACCAACGCAAACATCCGCAGCTACTATATCCGACCACCCTATGTCAGCGCCTGGGTCACACCGGGTGGCGCGGATGTGCTCCTGCCTAACCAAACCGCCATGGAGCAGATGCTCGCCGAGGCGACCAGTCCCTCCGCGGCCGCGGTCCAGCGTGACTCGATCTCGATCGAGGTCGAGAACGGGACGACCGTTTCCGGCCTCGACGCGCTGGCAGCCAACCGGCTGAACTACGCCGGCTACGCCACTCGAATAGCAGCGGCCGATCGGCAAAACTACTCGAGTTCGGAGCTGGTTGACCTGACGACCGGCCAGGACCCTGCGGCGCGGACCGCCATACTGGGCGGGCTGGGACTGCAGTCCGCAACGGTGTTGTCGGCACCGGATCCCAGTGCACCCACACAATACCGTCTCATATTGGGCTACGATTACCAGTCGTGCTTTCAGCCGCAGGACCTAACCCACTAGTTGACACGGCCTGTCTTCTAAGTTAGACTATGCGCACGGCTACACGCTGTCTAGTCCATCGCTGCAGCCGCCTTGAAAGCCATGAGGCAACATGCCCGCGAAAAGCTCCAGCCGCATCACAGGCCAAACCACTGTGGGGCCAGCGCTGGCCGCGTGGGAATCATATCTCCGCGACCAGGGCCGCTCTCCCAACACCGTCAAAGCATTCATCTCTGACGTTAGGCTCCTGACCCGCTTCCTGCCGACGGACAAGACCGTGGGCGCGGTCACCACGAACGACCTCAACCGGTTCTTCCACTGGATGGAATTGGAGCGTGAGGTCCCCTGCAGCCCAAAGACCCTCGCCAGACGGATCACAGCCACCAAGGCCTTTTTCAGATGGCTGAGCAAGTACGGCGTGCTCGTGGTCGATCCGGCTGAAAAGGTCGTGCAAAGATCGGCAGTCAGTCCCCTGCCGCAGGTCCTGGACGAAGACGAGGTCAACGCTTCGCTGGCGGCCGCGGACCGGCACCGCAGGGATTCGAAACCGGATGCCCGCCCGTTCGCCCTCCTGGATCTGCTGTTGGCCACGGGCATCAAGAAAAGCGAGTGCCTGGGCATCCACCTAAATCACATCGAGCTTGACGGCGCGGCGGGGCCGCATGTGTTCATTCGTTATGCCAGCCCCGCGAATCGGTACAAAGAGCGCAAACTCGAACTGCCCGAGGACTGGCTGACAGTCTACAACGAGTACCTAGAGCAGTATCAGCCCGTGGATCAATTGTTCCCCTGGTCGCCGCGCAGGCTCGAGTACCTGCTGGAGGACATCGGCCAGGAGGCGGGGCTGAAGAAACATCTCTCGTTTGACATGTGCCGTTGGACGTGCGCGCTGTGGGACTTCCACGCGGGCTTGGAACCCGACAAGGTCAGGCAGAAGATGGGCGTCTCCAAGATCCAGTGGCGGGAAATCCACCTTAAGCTGCGGCAGCTCAGCGAGGCGAATTGACGCGGCTGCCCCAGACGGCAGCCTCCCCCAAATCCACCCAAAGCGATCCGGGGTTGCGCGTGCCTATCCCGAAGCGGGCGGCTTCAGGCAAAAGCGCGCGATCTCACGACTCTTGGGCTCCAGCTTGAAGGGTTCGGCCAATCTGTGGCCGGGTACCCAGACGACCGTCTCGCCGGCGCACAGGAGAGGCCAGCGGGCGCGGGCACGAGCCGGCACTTTCTCATTGACGAAGAAATCGGAAAGCTTCTGAGAATGGCCGCCCAAGCCGAGCGGCTGAACCATGTCCCCCGGGCGGCGAACGCGCAACTGAAGCGACCCGGGCAAAGCCGCGAGGTCCAACTCCGCCAGAAATCGATCCCCGGTTTGGAAACGCAAATGAGCGCCTGAAATCTCAACCGGTAGGCGGGTTGCCTCGAATCGCCAGCCCGCTGCGAGCTCAACGAGGCCCGGGACCGGGACTTCGACAATATCTAAGCCTGGGGGCATCTGCGGCCAGGCTTCCAAGGGCAATTTGGCACCAGCCGCCGCGACGTAAAGGAGCTCGGATTCGCGGTACAGGCTGAGACCGGCGGTCAAATCCGCGTGCCGGGCCGAAGGGTCCGCCACCAAACTCACGCCGCGATCTAGGGCAGCGAAATCGATCTGTTCGGTCGGCGCAAGCGTCTCTACGGCACGACGGATCAGCTGACGCTGCAAGGCTGGAGAACAATTCGCCGTGCGCGTGAGATCCAAGGCCACGAAATCAGCGCTGCTGCGAATCAAGACCTGTTCCCACTCCCCGACCAGCACCTCGTCCAACAGCGCCTGATCCGAAGAGAGCGCCGCAGCGTTGCGCAAGAGGATCTCCCGAATGCGCGGATTGTATTTCTCCAGAACGGGGATCAGATCATTGCGCACGCGATTACGGAAGTAGTCTGACGACGCATTGCTCGCGTCGTGCAATGGACTGAGCCCGCGCGATGCACAATACTCTTCCGTCTCTCTGTGCCAGAATCCGAGCAGCGGCCGGACCAGCGGAATGGAGGGATCGAACACCCGGAGGAGCGCGCGATACGCCATGCCGCCCAGCCCGCGCAGGCCGGTGCCACGAATGAAATGCATCAAGACCGTCTCGGCCTGGTCGTCTGCAGTATGGCCGACTGCCACAGCCTGGGCGTTCTGAGATCGGGCCTCCGCGAAAAGGAAACTGTAGCGGAGCTCGCGTGCGGCCGCCTCGAGAGAGATCCCCTTGGCGCCTGCATACTTGCGCACATCCGCACGCTTCGCTGCAAAGGGGACGGAGAGACGCTCAGCAATCTTGGACACCTCGGCAGCGTCTGCGTCGGCCTCGGACCTCAGTCCGTGATTGAAGTGAGCTACGCGGACAGGATAGCCCGCCTGGCAGAGCACATCCAGGAGGCACAGACTGTCGGGTCCACCAGAGACGCCCACGACGATCGGCGCGTCCTTGCAGAGTCCGCACTGGTCGCGCAGGATCGTCTCGATCTTCTCAAGCATCGGAGACAATTAGACCACCGAACGAGAGCAGCCCCATCCCCGAGACGGGATGAGTCAGCTACGTCTGATAGAGCTCAACCAAGACCCCCCCGGAGATTCCGGGTGCACAAAGGCGTATCTGACGCCTCCCGCGGCGACGCGCGCTTCCTCATGGATAAGCCGGATGCCGTGGGTTTTGAGCTGCGCGAGCATGGCGTCGAGATCGTCCACCTCAAGGCAGATGTGGTGCATGCCGGGTCCCCGCTTTGCCAGAAACTTGGCGACGCCCGAATCGTCCGTGGTGGGCAAGACCAACTCAACCTCCGAGGCGGCCAGGGGCAGGAATGCGATCCGGGAGCTTTCAGCCGGTACGTCCCGGAGCTCACGCACATCCATGCCGAGCGCGTCCTTCCAGAATGACAGCGAGGTCTTCATATCAGCGACGACCATGGCGACATGATTGATCGACTTTACTCTGGGCATATGCGCTCCCGGGGAGGCAGCCTGCTACCCCCGCTGCTCCAATAGATCCATGTAAGCGCCCTCCAACAGATCAGCCTCTTCAACGCCGAGCTCAGCCATCAAGCGGTGGGCGATGGACATCCCCTCTGCTTCCGATTGTCCGGGCCGCAAGACGACCTCCAGCTCCACGAACTGGCCCAGGCCGTCGACCTCGTCGAGATGCAGCCGTGTCTGACCGAGGAGGTACAAGGAGCGAACCTTCTTGACCACACCCCTAACGCCCAAGGCTAGGGTCAGGGTCTCTCGCAACCCGTCGACGTCGTGCGTCTCAAAAATACGGTAATCGGACCGCTTCGGTCCGCCGCGGTCGTCGCGTTCATAGTAGACCAGTTGGCCCAGGTCCGGACCGAGCTCGCGCAGCTTCAAGCGCCCTTTCTGGGTGGCGAAGAACGTATCCACCTGGGGAATGACTTTCACGGGCGCGTCGCTGAGCTTTTGCGCCTGCGCTCGAAGCGCGGCATGGTCTCTCACACGGGCCTTGATCTCGATGTTAGTCGGCATGGATGGATTCTAGAGCCTCCTCAGGGAATACGGTTCCGATCCGGGGCGCCGACCAATGGCCTGCGCCCGGATCTCGGGCGCCGCACCGGCGGATCCATCCGCGGGTTCACTGAAAAGAAAACTTGATGAAATCGGTCCGACGTTCGCCAAGCAGACCGGTCACGAGGTGGTAGACAGCAAAGAGCTCCAGCGAGAATGGCAAGTATCCGCCGTACCCGAGGAGGGGCATCTCAAAGACGTGCAGCCAGTTGCCCCAAGCGACATGATAGATCCACTTAGGGAGCGACAAGTAGTTCCACATCTCCCAGAAGAACGCGGTGAGGAGCACGCCGAGCCAGAGCGAGATGACCGGGCGCCAGTCGCCGGTCTTCGTGCTGTCCGCGAGCGAGCGGTGACCCAGCCAGATGTTGACGGGCTCCAGAATGAAGTAGATCGAGATCCACATGAATGGAAAGAAAACAGCCGGCCAGAGCAGCATGAGAGCCAGCATCGCCCAGCCGGCGACGAAGAACCCCAGCACCACACCGCGCTCGGGTTTGATCACGGGACCCGAGGCCAAGCGCCTGACGAAATCGAAACTCGAGAAGAATTCGGCGCTTCCGAAGACCGCGGGCACCACGGTCGAAAAGCTCAGGGTCGTCCAGAACGCATAGCTGAGGGACGTGAATTGCCCCACGGCAAGGTACTCCCAGTTCTGGGTTTGAAGATTTAGGGCTTCGAACAGCCACCAGACGGGTGCGGATAGAACAAACAGTCCCACGTACTTGCGCCAACTGCGCGTGAGCAAAGACGTGCCGGTCCGCCAGCGCACCAAGCCGTCCACGGTCAGGCAGTAGCCCAGCCACATGGGAAAGAATGCCCAGTACGTGCGCGGCCCGGTCAGACCCCAGTTCAAAATCCAGAAGAAGGTGGCCAGGACCAAGCCGATCCAGCCGTGGGTCGGGAATCCCGGCCTATCGGATTCGAGTTCTTTGAGGTTGGCGCCTGCGGTCATGCGCTCAATCTACCTTGAGGAAACCCATCAGCCCAAAAAGGCCACGCGTCATGCGGTGGCCGAAGTCCGGAGATAGGAACTGCATCGGGCACGAGCCCGGAATTACGACAATATTGTTCTGGCGGCAGAGATCCAACGCAGCAGGCGACACGCTCGACGCTCCCGCGGCAAGCCCGGGCTTGGTGCCCATCAGACAGTGCATCCAAACGCGGCGAACTCCCAGGTCCACGCATTGGCGCACGACCTGTTCCGTCACTGCAGGGTTGGCTAGGATGAACACGCCGTCCGGCTTTTCGGACAGCGACTTCAGGTCTGGATAGCAGGGATCACCATCAAAGGTGCTGATGCGCGGATTGATGGCATAGACTTGGTAACCTGCCTTCTTGAACTTGCGGTAGTTCGCGTTGCATCCCGAGTTCGCGTTTGTCGGATACGCCGACGACGGCGATCTTCTTCTGGGCAAGGAAGTCCTGCACGAGCGCCTTTAGTTCAGCCATATCGTCTCCTTCAAGTGATTACTCGGCACACGGGGGACAGTGTGCGATCAGCCTTCGGATATCTTCCACTGGTTGCCTCCGGCACCCTTTGCTTGATACAGCGCGCGGTCGGCTCGTTCCAGCAATCCCTGCCAGCCCTCGCCGCGGGGCTTCAGTTGGGCGATGCCAACGCTCAACGTGAGCCTCACTACCTCCTGCCGGACGGCGAGCTCCATGGACCGAACCTGCTGGCAGAGCCGGTTAGCCTGCTCGGCTGCGGCAGACGTGGTGGAATCCGGCAGGATAACAAGGAATTCATCGCCGCCATAGCGGCCGATCTCGTCGGGCTGGCGGATGTGAGCACGCAACTCCGTCGACACCTTGCTGAGGACACGATCTCCAGCGGCATGGCCAAATCGGTCGTTCACCAATTTGAAGTTATCAAGATCCAGCATGGAGACCGTCAAGGGGGAAGCATAGCGTTCGGACCGCGTGACCTCGCGCTGGCACTCGGCAAGGATCAGCCTGCGGTTGGGTAGGAGCGTCAGCGGGTCGGTGTGCACCACCTCGTCGGCCTGGGCGATAACCGCCTGGAGTTCGATGTTCTTGTTGGCGAGGGCCGTGCGGGCGTCCTCCAATTCCTCCCGTAGGCGGTCACGATCGCGCAGCGGTCCCGGGCCAAGAGGCTCTGCAAAGAGGAGCAACCGGCCGCCTTCGGAACGGCTTAGGAGGCAATCGCAATCCACGGGTCCTGACTTCAGATTGGAAATCCATCTGGAGTCTCTCAGCCGACTGCCCCTTACCCACTTTCTTCAGCGCGGCGGCCAGCAATTCCCTCCGCTCGGGTGGAACCAGATCCAGGATAGTCTTGGATCCAGGAACGCCTTGCTGGAGGGCACTGAAGGCAGGATTGGCGATCAGGATCCCGCCGGTGGAGTCCAGCAACGCGACGCCGGTGCAAGTTGACCCCAGAAGATGCTCGAAGCCCGTGCGAGGCGACGTGCCTGGCCAGTTCGGCCATGGACGCAGGTTCAGGTGGCAACGGTCTCCTCAGGCGACGTTCGCGGCCGGTTGTTCCAGGAGGGATCGCGGGCGAGACGCTGAAACCGCTACGATTTCCGCAGGAATTGCCAGATCAGGAGCAGGCCCGCGACGATGAGGGTCAGCGGCCACACAAGGTTGAATGCCGTGGCGGATGCCGTCCCCACCAGCGCTGCGAGTACGATGAGCACAATGCCCGGAATGTAGGCCCAGCGCATCCCCGCCAGGATGGCGACCAAGAGAAAAGTAATGCCGAGACCAACGAACAAGAACGGGCCTGAACTCTTGCCCGCCAAGTTTCTGGGTCAAGATGGCGATTATGCCCAAGGTGATCAGCACGCCGCCCGGGATGATTGCCCACCAGCGCTGCCGGCCGCTGGCGTAGACCGCAAAAAAGCCGAGTCCCAAGGCTCCGAGGAAGAGGAGCCCGTGCCAATTGCCCAAAGAGGGCGGCACGAGGATCTCAGCTGCGAGCCCGGTCAGGGCGAAGCCCGGTATGGCGGCCCACCACTCGGCCGAGGGGTCGCTCGCAAAACGATAGAGGAAGAAGGCCGCGCCGGCGAGGAAGACAACTCCCCAGAATACGTCCAGCAGACCGGGGAAGAATCCAATGCGCTGGAGCAGCATGAGCCCGCCCAGCAGAACAAGGGCAGCCCCAATCAGAATACGAAAATCCAGGTTCTTCACTTAGGCTCTCCTAGTAGATCCGAACGGAGTTGGCGCCACCATCCACCGTGAGGTCGGCTCGATATTGGGCAGAGGCGTAGTCGACGGACTGATACAAACCCTCCTGCAAGCGCGGAAAGCGGGATTCGTCGACGACAAGGCGTCCAACGCTCTTGGTGCGAAAGCGGAGGGCCACTCCGCCCGGAACCTGCACTTCGATCCGCGCAGCACCGGCACTGATGTTCGTCAAGGAATTCTCCACGCGGGCCGGCAGGTTCAGATTGATCCGGCTTGCACCGCCATCGAACGTCAGGCTTGTGACACGCAAGTCCGTCAAGTCCAGATCCAGACGGCTCGCGCCAGAGTGGATCGAAAGGGTGGTCGGAATGTCCTGGTTCAGACGGAATTCCCAGACGCCGCCCTCAGGACCAAGTACTGGAATGAAACTAGGCCCGGCCTCAACGCGGACCAGAAGCCGGTCGCCATCGCGCCACTCGGAATGATTCATGCCGGCAGCCATGACACTGGTCAAGAAGTCACCTGGGTTGGCGCCCGACCGGAGCTGAATTTCTCCGGCCCCGTGATCGATGGCAAGGGTGGCTTCCGTAGCCCCCTGCAAGGGAACTGAGAATTTCTCAGCGGCAGCGAAGCGGCTTCGGCGGGTGAAACCCCCGACCAACACCCAGATCCCGAGAAGAATAATGAAGATCGGCCAGAACCAGCTGAATACATCGCCGGTCAGGTATCCGGAGGCCTGCAGGAAGAAGAGGACGCCGAGGATTACGAGCAGGCCGCCCCAGAACAACTCACCCCGACGCATTCTGTCCTCCGCCTGACCCACGCGAGCGAAGGAGGCCGCGGGCTATGATGTAGATGCCAAGCAGAACCAACAGAACCGCCGGGCCGAACGGACCCAACACATTCAGCCGTTGGAAGATGGCTGCAAAGATGAGGAACAGGATGGCGCTGATGACCATGAGATTGAGGCCGCGGCCAAGGTTGTGGCACGTGTCCTCGCCGAGCAGACCCGCAAGTATCGTCCCGAAACCGACGAAGCCGGGTATCAAAGTCCACGCGAACGACCACGACTCCCAGTCACCCGAACGATTTTGATAGTAGAGGATCGCGCCAATCCCAGCGACGATGCTGGCCGGGATCGTCATGTTTGGCGCTCCCGTAAGCAGGCCGATGACCAGGATGATCGCACCGGCCCCAATCACGTAGAAGGGCCACTCGAACTGGACCAATTCCCAAGCCCGCAACGCCGGCACCTGGCGGACTGCCACAAACCAGCCCCCCAGCAATATCAGCAGGACCCCCAACACGAACTGCATTCGGTTATCGTTTCTCATCGCATCCTCCCGGATCTCTCCTCCGTGTGAGTTTATAACAATTCCAAGCTTTCGACCAGTCCATTAAGTCCCGGGCGGAGGAAAGGAGTTCCCCGTACGAACTAGTCTATAATTTCCCGGATGAGAACGTCGCACCCTGCCAGTTGGCGCCAGTTCCAACAGGGCAGGAAGACCGAACGGAGCAATGATGTCTCTTCCCTCGTTTGACGGCTGGACCTGTCCAATCCCCCTGCAGAACTTTCCCAACATCGTCATGGGACACGGGGCCGGTGGCAGAATGATGAACGACCTGATCCGACACCTGTTCGCCGCAGAATTCCAGAACACACTACTTGGACAGATGGCCGACGCCACGACGGTCGAGCTCAATGGCCGGCGCCTGGCCTTCACCACAGATTCGTTCGTCGTCAGCCCGCTGTTCTTCCCCGGGGGAGACATTGGGGAACTTGCGGTGAACGGGACCGTCAATGACCTGGCGATGAGCGGAGCAAAGCCGCTCTTTCTCTCAGCCGGCTTCATCCTCGAAGAGGGCTTGCCGATGGAGACGCTGGGCCGCATCACCAACTCGATGGCACACGCCTGCAAGGCCGCCGGGGTGCAGATCGCAACCGGCGACACAAAAGTGGTCGACAAGGGTCATGGCGATGGCGTTTACCTCAACACCAGCGGCATCGGGACGGTCGCGGACGGCATCCGGATCGCGCCAAACAACGCCGAGCCGGGTGATTCGATCATCGTGAGCGGCACCCTGGGGGACCACGGGATCGCCATCATGTCAGTTCGGGAAGGCCTGACTTTCGAAACGGAGATCCGAAGCGACACCGCACCGCTGCACGGACTGGTCCAGTCCATGCTGCAGGCCGCCCCTGCAATACACTGCCTGCGCGACCTGACTCGAGGCGGACTGGCAGCGGTGCTCAATGAACTGGCTGAGGCGTCGAATGTGGGGATCGAATTCGACGAGACCACGGTACCAGTGAAGGGCGCGGTGTTGGCGGCTTGCGAGATGCTGGGACTCGACCCCCTGTTCATCGCAAATGAAGGCAAACTCGTGGCATTTGTGCCTGAGAAACAGGCGGAACGCTGCCTTGCGGCAATGCGCAAGCAGCCTTACGGCCACGAGGCAGCGATCATCGGCAAGGTGGTGGCGGAACATCCCGGCATGGTCGTAGCTAGGACGTCCGTGGGGGGATCGCGTGTCTTGGATCTGCCGGCCGGGGAGCTGCTGCCGCGCATCTGCTGAAATGGACCGGCTGGCATCGGAGTGGATTGGCTACGGCACGGAGACCGACTCGGCATCCATCAGGATGTCTGGTACGTCCCAACCCTTCTGATCCATCAGCTCCCTAAAGGCTCGGCGGAAGATCAACCTCGTCTGGATGGAAGCCAACTCACCAGACGGAGTTGCGAATGTGTAGGTGCTGGTGTCCGAGCCCAAGGCAGGAAGACGATTATCGCTCAGGATCCGGGTCGGGTTCCAGTAGGCGCCGCTGGGCGCAATCTCCGTCCAGACCTCAACCAAGACCTTGGCAAAGATCTTGCCCGGCAGGCCGGCGTAATAGCCGCTGGCTGCGTCGCCGATTCCGCCGGATTCCGGAATAACAGGGCCATCGACCAGTGGCAGCAGGCTTCCGTCCGGGCGGCGGGCTTCCACCAACAAAATCATCTGGCGGAGGGGCGAATCTGTTGGTACGTGATGGCCGGTCTTGTCGTTGACGATAGTTGCTCTCACCACGATCACACTTGTGGCGCGCTCAGCCGAGACTCTTAGGGTGACCGCATTCTGAAGCAGGTCGGTGCTAGCCGCTCCAGGGAAAGTGTGCGCCGGAATGGTCATCGGGTCGCGTTCCACGCCACCCTTCGCAGGCGCGACGTTCGTCAGCGCTCGCTCACCCAGGACAGTCGGCGCCGGCATGTGGCATTGTTGGCAAGTCCTCCTCGTGCGAGCGTCACTGTAAGGGCTGGCTAACCATTCACCAAATGAGTTGTAGATGACCGTGCCCCAGAAGACACCATAGTGACAGGGCGCACACCACTGGCTTTCCTTGATCAGCGGTAGGTACGTGTCTTCCATCGGCACGTTGTCATCATCGAACGAACCGAAGAACACCTGATAACGGTCTTCATCTTCGGGAAACGGACGACGAATATCCTGGGATAGCACGCCGGGCATATTCGGGTAAGGCAGGCCTGAGGCAGGATCCAGCCGGACATTGGCGACCTTGTGGCAGTAGTCGCAGTGGATGCCAAAAGTGTCGACGCCGCTGACGGTCCGTGGATCGATCCCGTACGGGTCATCAATGGCGGCGCCAGGGACATGACAGGCCGCGCAGTTGCCAGCCATGTCGGGAAAGTCCAGTTTGTAGCCCGGCCCAAAGTAGGGCTGGGTCAGATCCGGTCGCAGCGGAATCCTGCCATAATCGCGGCTGGTCCCGTAGCGGGTCAGGGGGCTGCGGTTGCCATTCACGTCCGTCCCGGCATACATGGTTAGGAAACGGATGTTGCCGGCGGCCTTTCCGTGCGCATCATTGTCGAGCCAGACCTGGGTCACACCCGCCTTGCAGATGTAGCAGGAGTTGGCGCCTGTTGGCGGGATCCACTCGTACTTGGGGTTGTCATTGGTTTGAACCTGGCGCAGGACAAGCCTCACACCGCCGGCCGGAGGCATGACCGTCTCGGCCTTGTCGCAGTAGTAAGAGTTTTTCCATGCGCTTATTGTGACTGGAGCCGAGGGCTTCAGCCCCGTGAGGACAAATCGGCCCTGCGTGTCGGTGAGGGTTTGATTGGTGGTAGCCTGCACGCGGACGATCGCACCGGAAAGCGGCGTGCCGCCCGACTCCACCACGATGCCGGTGACCGACGCGGCGGAGGGACTGGTGGTGGTCGTCGCGCGCGGGCGAGCCGATGGCAGCGGAGAGGGCGTTGGTCCGCCAGCCTGGCAGGAGAGCAGGAGGCTGGCGACGAGGATGGTCAGTCCCCCGAGCATCAGGGCGGAGGCAGGTCGAGCGCAGCGCATTGGGCGCACCCTCATCGGTTCAACGGGAATGAGGCGGAGCTCCATCTTCCGCCAAGCGAGCGGCGGATCGGCCTCGCTTCCAGCACATGACGACGCCAATCAGGCCGATCGGCACGAGGGCGCTGCCACAGACGGGTGGTCGTCCGCTGCCCGTCGCGGAAGGGGTGGGCGTGCCGAACTGATATTGATATTGCGTCGCCGCGGGTGCCGCGGTTGCCGCGCCTGCTCCGGAGTACTGGTAAGATGAAGCCGTCCCTACCGGCTGCGGGACCGTGACACTCTCGGGCGGCTTGCCATTCAGGTCAAGTCGATAGACGCCACTGCCCTCGGATGCGGCGTAGAGATGTAAACCATCGTCGGAGAGGGCAAGCGCATTCACAGAGCGAGTCATCAATCCCTGGTTGATCGCAGTCCAGGAATTGCCGCCGTCCACCGAACGATAGACGCCGCTATTTAGATCGGCCAGGTAGAGAACCATCGCAGGGTTGGTCGGATCGAAAACAATGTCGGAAACGCTGGCTTCGGGCACCAGGCCCCGCGTGGAACGCTTCCACGTCTGTCCGCCATCCGTGCTCTTGAAGATCCCGCCGCGCTCTAGCCCGGCGAGCACAACATTGGAGTTGGTGGGCTGGATTGCCACGGAAAGCATTGGTTTCGAACCCGGCAAACCTCCTCCAACCTGAGTTCCAATTCTCTCCGCCGTCCGCACTCTTCAACAGGCCGTGATTCGTTGTTGCCGCCAAGATCAATTGGGGATTGGATGGTCCCACGGCCAGGGCAGACACGTTGGCAGCCTGCATAAGTCCGTCGCTGGCAGGCGACCAATTGGCGGCGTTGTCCCGAGAGACAAAAGCGCCAAGTCCGGGACGCGAAGCATCGAACACACTGGCAGTGAAGAAAGCAGCGGTACCGGCGTAGACAACACTTGGATCGGAGGGAGCAAACGCGATCGCGCGCCAGCCCATCTGGTTCTCGTAGGGTCCGGCAACCGTCCTCCAGTTTTTGCCGCCGTCATCGCTTTCCACAAGCACGCCATGCACATTCAGACCGCCAACCAGGTGCTGGGGGTCGGAGCGATCAATGCTGATCAGATTCCATTCAATTGAATCAAAGGTAGATGGATTTATCCCGTCCCAAATGGTGCCGCCGTCATTGCTGGCAAAGATCCCGCTGCGTGCAACGGCGATGACGCGTCCCGGAGCAGTGGGATCCACAGCAAGATCGCGCACTTGGGCACCGGTGTATCCCTTGCTGACGTCTCGCCAGGTGCGGGCGCCATCCTCAGACAGAAAGGCGCCTCCACCATAGGCGTTTGTGAGGATGCGATCCGGATTGCGAGGATCAACTTGAAAATCAATGGGGAATCCTGTTTGAACACCGGGAGCGCCCCAGAAATTTCCCCCACCGGCTGTTTCTCGCCAGCTTCGGCCACCGTCCTCGCTACGGTAGACGGCGAACCTTCCGCCTGCATAGGCGATATTGGGATTGGACTGCGCGATTTCCACGGAGGTAATTGCGTGCAGCGTCGTAAGCGTTTGGATCCAGGAATTGCCGCCATCCAGCGACAGATAGACGCCCGAACCAGGTTCGTAGACGTTGTGCCCCGTCCCTGCCAGCAAGATGTCGGGATTGGTGGGATGCATGAACAGGGAGCCCACGTAGAGGTTTCCCAATCCGTTGTTGACGTTTGTCCAGCTGATGCCGCCGTCGGTGGACTTGATCACGCCCTCGCCGCCCGGCGTTCCGGCAACCGGGTCGGAGTTGGCCGCTTCGCGGTCGAAGATGCCAGTCGAAACATAGAGGATGTTCGTGTCTTGTGGGCTGATCCAGATGTAGCGCGCAAGGTTGTCCCGCGCCAGACCGCGTTCCAGGATTGCCCCCCATTGGTGGTCTTGTAGACGACGCCCCGCGTCAGATCGAACCCGCGGCCGTTGCGCGGCTGATGATTCGGCGTCCAGGCCCAGGAGGAGACTTCGGCGGCAGCATAGACTGTGTTTGAGTCCCCTGGCTCAATTGTGAAGCCGCGGAAGGTGACTCCCTCATTCTCCACAACGCCGCTATCCATCTTGTTCCACGTCTGCCCACCGTCCAGAGACTTGAAGATCCCCCGCTGGAACTGGGTACCCGCCCAGACGATATCCGGGTTGTTGGGATCGATCGTGAGGGAGAATACCGGGATGGCATCGCCAGAGCTGCCGACGCGTGTCGTAATACCATCGCTGGAAGGGAACCATGTCTGCCCGCCGTCGTTGCTGGCGAATACCCCGGCAAGAGCATCGGTCACGAGCATTCGATCCGGATTGTCAGGCCTCATCCGAATGTCGTAGCCCAGGCCGCCAAGCGGTCCGCCGGTGCGCACCCAGGTCAGGTTGGTCGGCGAGGAAGGTTGCGGGACAGGTGTGACGATTGTGGGCGCGCCGGGAAGGGCCGGCGCCTGCGCCGCTCCCGCATCCACCGCGACGTCGTCCACGTATACCTGGGAATCTTCCAGGGTCTCGAATGCAAAGGAACCGCTGGTCAGTGGTTGCGCGTCGGTGTACGACCATTGCTGCGTCCCGTCCACCAGGAACTTGATCGTGCCGCCCTGCAGGACGATCTCCAGCTGGTACCAACGATTCAGAGAGTGCGAATCGCTACGGCCGGCAAGCCCGTTATGGAACTCGCTCGGGAAGTACAGCTTGTTGAGGTCCGAACCATTGGTGTCGAAGCCGATGAAATACCGGGCTGCATCCGTCTGGCGAACCACGATGTGGATCCGGCCTTGGAGCAGCTTTACACGGAACGATTGGCGGAGGTCGCCTCCGAGGGCTTGGCCGGCGCGCGCCCAAGAGTGACCCTGGCCCGCGAGAACATGATTGCTCCCGTCCATCGTCACCTGCCAGCCGGATTCCAAGGACCACCGCTGTGCCAGGCCGTCCTCGAAGTCTTCCTGATATTGCGTAGCCTGCGGATTGGGTCTCGCCTCTCCACCCTCGATCGAAAGACCCGCAAGCGCGAGAGCCAGCGGGACAAGCATCCCCACAAACAATCTTGCCGCACCGCCCATTCCGGCACCTCCCTTCTCAAACCGCGCAGCCCAGTCTCGGCGGGCTGCGCGACTCCATTATGGCAGGTGCCGCACGAAAGTCAATAGGTGGAGTGAGGGCAAGCGGAATCGTCGGCCGCGCTAATCCGCGGACCGAGCAAATGTATATGTGCCAGCACTGCAAGCAGCACGGGGCTAGTCACAAGCGCGATCGCGCGACGAGCCGCCGCGGTCAGCGACACAACTCCGCCAACGCCCACCATTCACCGGTCTGCTTGGGATGAGTGGCCACTCTCAGCTTCCCGGCCGAGGCCGAGACCCTTGAGGGTACGGCCGGTCAGTTCATCAGACCAGCCGAAGAGTTTCTTGATATCACCTGCCTGCGCGGCGCCAACTGACCCAAAGTACAGCCCGAGCAGCTTGCTGCGGGCCTCGGACTCGCCGATGCGGCGGGCTCGGTCGGGCAGGTCCGGATAGTAGCGAGCTGCAATTTCATATATGAAGGCGTACTTCCAGGCCCCGGCTTCGGCAACGCCGACGGGCAGGATCTTGAAATCCCGCTGCAGATCTTCGAGGGCCCTGTTCCACTCGGACTCTTTTGCACCTGTCATGCGGGAGGCCTTACGCAGCGAAATTGAATCCAGCGGACCCTTGGCGAGGATGGCATCGTAAACGTTTCGGGCCGAGAGGGTGAGCCGCCCTTCTTCGTAGGCCAGCACGTGGTCTTCCTCGGGGGAACCATAGTTGTCCGAGAGAGCATAAAAATAGGGAAGCACTTCCAGCGAAATCATCGTGGCCTTGCGGCGCAGAACCTTGGCGTAATACCAGATCCGTTTGGGGAGGGCGCCATCCTTCCAGCCCCAGGTCACATGGCCAGGGTCGTCGTGCTCGTCCGCCACCGGACGGTCGCCGGCCACAGCAGTCCACAGACTCGGAAAATCGATGCCTTTGATGGGCCAGAAGTACACGAACCCACGTTGGTTCACAAACTTAAGCGCCTGCGAGGGCGAGGTCAGCGGTTTGGCCGGAGGCAGGTGAAATGTACGGATCCGGTGTCCCTTGAGGCGGGTCAGATTGATGGTATCCACGTCTGCGATCGCGTGCGCGCCGGGCAATGCGGGAGCTACCACGGTACACAGCGGCCCAATTCTAATCCTGGCAGGAGCACCGCACAAATCGACGTATAATGATTCAGGAGGTCGCATGTCGGCGGACGTGATAACCTTGACACGTCTGATCAACGACGAGGTCATTCAAGCGATGGGCTTGAAGGACAGACCGTTGGGTCGCCCAGCGACTGCAGCCGATCCTTTCGAGTGCCACACGCCGATTTTGCGAGATCTTTGCCGAGGCAGACCGCATCATCGCGGAGCAGGGATTGGCAGCCGGCGCGCGCTGGCTGCTGCTGAGGCTGGTCAAGGACTTCAGAACGCGGGGTGCTCAAAACATTCCGTGTGAGGGTCCCTTGGTGATCGCCTCAAATCACCCCGGCACGGTTGACTCCGTCACGATCATTGCCAGTGCTGGCCGGGAAGACCTGAAGGTCATCGCCAGCGCGGTCCCCTTCTTGCAGAACCTGGCGCACGTGCGAGAACATCTGATCTTCCTGCCGCGTGAAGGCGTGCAAGCCCGGATGCTCGTGGTCCGCGAGGCGATTCGCCACTTGGGCGAAGGCGGCTCCCTTCTGCTCTTCGCCCGCGGGGGCATCGATCCAGACCCTTCGTTCATGACGGATGGTGAAGAGGAGCTGACACACTGGTCGCGCAGCCTCGAGATCTTCCTGCGCAACGTGCCGCAAACGCGCGTCGTCACGAGCATCGTCAGCCATGTGATCGAGCCCGCGTACATGCATCACCCATTGACCTGGCTCAAGAGAGCGCGCCCCGACCGGCAGAGACTGGCCATGATGATACAAATCATCCAGCAGATGTTGGGCAGGCAACTTGAAATCGTGCCGCGCGTTTCTTTCGGCGAAGTCATTGATCCCGGGCAATATGCCGGCGCGGAACACGTGCTCCCCGTTGTGACAAATCCGCCCGGTGCTTGATGAAGTCCCACCTGACATGGCAGACCTGAACCCCGACGTCCGGATCTTCGATGATCTGGACGCCTTGAGTCGCGCCGCGGCCGACGCGTTCGTCCGGGCGTCGGCGGAGTCGGTTGAGCAGCGCGGCCGCTTCCTGGTCGCGTTGAGCGGCGGCAGCACTCCGGTGCCTCTATACAAATTGCTCGGAAGCCCGCCGTATGTCGGGCAAGTCAGCTGGCCGGTCACGGACGCTTTCTGGGGCGATGAACGCTGCGTGCCAGTAGGGGACCCCGAGAACAGTTACCGACAGGTCCACGACATCCTATTGGGACACGTGTCCATTCCGCCGACGAACGTGCATCGCATCCAGTCGGAGCTGGAGCCTGAAGATGCCGCGGCCGACTACCGGCGCACCCTGAAGGAATTTGCCAGCCCGCCTCTGGATTGGCCGCGCTTCGACATGGTGCTGCTGGGCATGGGCAGCGACGGGCACACCGCCTCGTTGTTTCCAGGCTCCGAGGTGGCACCTGCCGCCCCCGCGTTGGCGGTCACAGGACGCTATGAGAACAGGCCCGCGCCGGCGCGTCACTCTGAGCCCGGCCGTGTTCAACTCTCGCGCGGGAGGTGATCTTTCTCGTCAGCGGCGAGGGTAAGGCGCAGGTCTTGAAACGAGTTCTTGTATGGCGAGTCTCAGCCGGAGGACCTACCTGCCCAACGCATCCGTCCATTGGACGGATCACTCATTTGGATGGTGGATCGGGCGGCCGCCAGCCAACTTTAGGCGGTTCACAAAGGAGCACACATGGAACTAGCAATGGTCGGACTGGGCAAGATGGGCTTGAATATGGCCACCCGTCTGGTGCGAGGTGGGCACCGAGTTGTTGGGTATGCGCCCAGCCCGCAATCGATCGCAGCCGCCAGGCAAAATGGAGTGGAGGGCGTGAGCTCCCTGGAAGAGGCCATCGCGAAGCTCAAATCACCGCGAATCATCTGGCTGATGATTCCGGCAGGAAAGCCAACAGACGACGAGGTCGGCAGCCTGGCTGGCCTGCTGATCAAGGGCGATATCGTTATCGATGGTGGCAACTCGAACTATCTCGACAGCATCCGCCACGCCCAGTTGCTGGAATCAAAGGGGCTCGAGTTTGTTGACTCCGGGACCAGCGGCGGCATTTGGGGGCTCGCGGAGGGCTACAGTCTCATGGTGGGAGGCAAGGCTGAAATCGTGGAGAAGCTGCGGCCCATCTTCGAAACTCTTGCCCCGGGGAAGGATCGCGGTTGGGGACGAGTTGGTCCGCACGGGGCCGGTCATTTCGTCAAGATGGTCCACAACGGGATCGAATACGGCATGATGGAGGCGATTGCGGAGGGCTTCACGATCATGAGAGCCAAGGAGGATTTTGGCCTGGACCTGGCACAAATCGCGGAAATCTGGCGCTACGGGAGCGTCGTCCGCTCCTGGCTCCTAGACCTTTCAGCCCGGGCACTGGAAAGCGATCCGACCCTGGCGGACATCGAGCCCTGGGTGGAGGACTTCGGCGAAGGCCGATGGACCGTCATGGAGGCGATGGACCACGCGGTTCCAGCACCCATCATCACGCTGGCACTCCAGATGCGATTTGTGAGCCGCGACCATGAGAACTTCTCCGCGCGGCTGTTGGCGGCAATGAGAAATCAGTTCGGGGGTCACGCCGTAAAGCGGACGGACTAGTCCGTCCTTGGGCCGTCCAGATCAAGGCCGCAGAATTGCAGCACTATGAATGACACACTTCACACATCGATCGTGATCTTCGGGGGATCCGGCGATCTGACCCAGCGCAAGCTCTTGCCGTCCCTCTTCAATCTCTATCGCAAAGGCCGGCTGCCGAAGCCTTTGTGTATCCTGGGCTACGGCAAGACGCCGTTCACGGACGATCAGTATCGATCTCACCTGGCGGAGGGGCTCAAGCAGTTCGCATCGTTCTCATACGAGCAGTCCGAATGGGATGCGTTTGCAGCCAACATCTTCTTCCAGGTGGGGCAGTATACGGAATTGAAGGACTACAAGGCTCTCGGGGACCGCTTGGACAAGGTGGAGAACGGCGTGGGCAACCGGCTGTTCTACATGGCACTTCCTCCGGGCTTGTTCACGGATGTGGTGGAGATGCTCGGGCAAGCCGGGCAGTTGCAGGAGGACAAGAGCTGGCGTCGAGTTGTAATTGAAAAACCGTTCGGCACCGACCTGGCGTCCAGCGCGCAGCCTCAACCAGCAGATCCACCGGAGGCTGGCGGAGAGCCAGATCTACCGCATCGATCACTACCTCGGCAAGGAGACCGTTCAGAACATCCTGGTGACGCGTTTCGCCAACACGATCTTCGAACCGCTCTGGAATCGCAACTACGTGGACCACGTGGAGATCACGGTTGCAGAGACTGTTGGTGTTGAACATCGCGGCGGCTACTACGATGGTGTTGGTGTGCTCCGCGACATGTTTCAAAACCATCTGATGCAGCTGGTTGCACTGGTCGCGATGGAGCCGCCCGCCTCCTTCACGGCGGAAGCGCTGCGCAACGAGAAGGTTAAGGTGTTGAGCTCCATCCAACCGTATGAGAAGCGCGAGGTTCCGCTCAACACGGTCCGGGCGCAGTGCAGGGGATACCGCGCTGAACCGGGGATCGCGCCTGACTCAGCGACGCCCACGTTCGGCGCGCTCCGCTTCCAGATCGGAAACTGGCGCTGGCAGGGTGTGCCGTTCTATTTGCGATCTGGCAAGTGTCTGAAGCAGCAGGTTTCCCAGATCCTGATCGAATTCAAGCGGCCTCCCCACCTGCTGTTTCTTCAGACGCAGGGCATCATGACTCCAAACCAATTGATCCTTTACCTTCATCCGGACGAAGGTCTCCACTGGCATTTTGAGGCCAAGGTCCCGGATACGGTCGCCGACATGCGTTCGGTGGACATGGAGTTCCATTATGCGGACTCCTTCGGGCAGACGCCCATCCCCGAGGCGTACGAGCGGTTGCTGCTGGATGCGCTCACGGGCGATGCGTCGCTCTTCACGCGCGCCGATGAGGTCGAGATGGCTTGGGGGCTGATCGACCCGATCGCCCAGGCTTGGGAATCGGATCAATCACCACCTTTGGCGGTGTACGAGCCGGGGACCTGGGGACCGGTCGAGGCTGATGCCCTTCTGGCAGCGGACGGACGAAGCTGGCTGGACACGGTACCGCACTAGCTCCCTGATAGCCTGGATGATCAGATAATCTTTACCAAGAATGCCCAAGCTGCATTCTTGGTTTGCATTCCCGACAAAGACGAGTGACTTTCCGGCGTTCGGGAAATTCGGCGTTCGAAAGCCAAACAATCGTAACTTGCTTTGCCTTCTGGGCCCGGGATATAAAGAAACTTGAGGTAGCCGCTGGGGATAGAAGCCGCCGCGTCCCATGGGTACTAACAGGCCTCGGAATGGGTGGTGATCGACGGCCCGGACCCGACGGCTTGAGGCCCGTGCCGGGGGGTGCGACCGATGTGCCTCAGATACGTATGTCCGCATGAACAAGCGGCTCGATCTTAGGGGTGCCCGCTCCCGAGCCTCACTCCCTCAAGCATCGCAACCACATCCTTCCGAAGAAGGGGGATTACAGTCTGGGCAGCCACCACGGTGACTGCCAAATAGGAGGAGGATCCAACCATGAAGAAGGCAAATCTAATTGCGCTACTGGTGATGCCGAGCCTGATACTGGCAGCTTGCGCGCCGGGGGCCGCACCCACCCCGACGGCGGTACCCGTCTCGACATCAAAGGCCGCAGCGGTCGTAGTGGCGGAGGGACGAGTTGAGCCGATTCGGTTTGCAGAGATCGCCCTAAATGCCAGCGGGCTGGTGAGCGAGGTGATCCAGAAAAAGGGGGATGCGGTCGGCGCGGGCCAAGTGATCGCGCGCTTGGAGAACGGTCAGGCCAAGACGCTGGAGTTGGCCCAGGCCGACGCCCTGCAACAGGTCACCAAGTCATACGAGGCGGTGCGCGACGCGCAGTACGATCTCGACAATTTCGACGTGCCGTCCGATCTTAGGGACTTGACACCCAGGCAGGCCGTGGAGCTCACCCTAGACCGACTGAATGCCGCCCGCGACGCGTTCGAGCCATACAAGTACATCGGCGATAAGCAGTTGGAGCTCACCGAGGCGGAGAAAGACAATCCTGTGCTCAGAAACACGCCAAAGAGGCTGAAGAAGGCCTTGGATGACGCCTGGAACAAGTACCGCAAGGCCGTGCAATGGCTTCAATATGATTCCGCACTGCAGGACGCCCAGACGAAGCTGGCGCAGGCTCAGAAGGACTTCGACAGCCTGCACGACGTATCCCTGGCGGAAGATACGGCCGGGATACGCGCCGCGCTGGCCAATGCCGAAGTACGGGCGCCTTTCGCAGGTACCATCACCAATCTGGACCTGAAAGTCGGCGAGTTCGCGGCCTCCGCCACACCGGTAGTCACCATTGCCGACCTTTCCAGTTGGGTAATCAAGACGACTGACCTCACTGAGATCGACGTGGTGCGCATCAAGGAGGGCCAGCCCGTAACCCTGACCCTCGACGCCCTCCCGGACGTGACCCTAAAGGGCTATGTTCTGTCCATTGCACAGAACTACGCGGAGAAACAAGGCGACATCGTATATGAGGTCACAGTACTCCTGACAGACAAGCAGCCCTCCATGCGCTGGGGCATGACCGCACAGGTCAACTTCGGACCCTAGACGGCAACCGGGGATGCCAGGGGATAGTGGAAAGGGCAACATGAATCCGAGGACTCTGGTGTTGACCGCGCTGGTGTTGGTCAGCCTGCCACTGATTGCGTCCTGCGGGAATGCCGGTGCCGGCGCTCAACCTGTGGCTACACTGCCTCCGGTCCTGGACACCGCAGATGTCACCGCCGAGGGGCGCCTGGAGCCGGTCCGGCATGCGACCATATCACCTGCGACGGGCGGTCTGGTGAGCGAAGTATTGGTGAAGGAGGGCGACCCGGTTCATGCGGGAGACTTGATCGCCCGCATCCAAGATAGTCAAGCCCAAAGCCTGGAGGCGGCCCAAACCAATGCCGCCCGCGAGCTGACCGCGGCGTATGAGGCCGTGCGCGACGCACAGAAAGAGTTGGATGCCTATCCGCTGCCACGCGTATTCGTTGGCATGACGGCCGAGCAGGCAGCACGGACTTGGCTCAACAACCTCGAGACTGCGCGCGAGAATTTTGCGCCCTACTCGGATTCCAGTCGCAAGAGCTATAAGTGGAACCGCCGCTTGGTCGGACTGCCGTCCAGGGTCCTGATGGACACGGGGGCGTATGAGGGTATGGCAAAGGAATACAAGAAACAGGTCGATATCGCCTGGGTCTACTACCGGCGGGCTTGTGCCTGGTTGAATCTCGAAATCCCAGCTGGAAACTGCCAAGGCTCAACTCGCTCAGGCCCAGCGCGACAACGACAGCCTGCAGGATGCCTCCTTCAGCCCCAATTCTGCGGGAGCGCGCGGCGCTCTGGCGGACGCCGAACTGAGAGCCCCCTTCGACGGAACGATCACCAGCCTGGATCTCAAGGCGGGCCAGTACGTCGAGGCCGGGAGTCCCGTCGCAACGATCAGCGACCTCACAGGCTGGGTGGTAAAGACGACCAACCTGACCGAGATCGATGTTGTGGACGTTAGGGACCAGCATCCCGTGTCTGTCACCTTGGACGCCATGCCGGGCGAATCCTTCGAGGGCATGGTGACTGCCGTCTCCGAAAACTATTCGATCAGGCAGGGAGATATCGTTTACGAGGCGACCATCCTGATGACGGACGTCGGTCCCAACATGCGCTGGGGCCTGACGGCGCAGGTCACCTTCCTGAAATGATCTTCAGACGGCTGCGGCCGATCATTTGGGGGAGAACGGTCCGCCGCGATTCGGCGGTCAGCGCAGAGGAGAAGCCATGTCCGCGATTCCAAGCCTGACAACCCAACGGTCCGCAGAGGGCGACGCACAGGGCGCGTTGATGGTCGACCTACGCGCAGTGCAGAAGTACTACAAGAGCGCTGCGGGCGATTACCACGCGCTGAAGGGCATCGACCTTCAGATCAATCCCGGTGAATTCGTCAGCATCATCGGCAAGTCGGGCAGCGGCAAGAGCACGCTGCTCAACATGATCTCGGGCATAGACCGGCCGACGACGGGGGAAGTCTGGGTCAATGGCACGCCCGTGCATGAGTTGAACGAGAACCAGATGGCGATCTGGAGGGGCGGCAACCTCGGCATCATGTTCCAGTTCTTCCAGCTCCTGCCTTCACTGAGCCTGATCCAGAACGTCATCCTGCCGATGGACCTTGCCGGCAAGTACAGCAAACGCGAACGCCGAAAGCGTGCCGAGTACCTATTGGAGAGAGTCGGCCTCTCCGACCACCGGGACAAGCTGCCGAGCATGATTTCCGGAGGCCAACAGCAGCGGGCGGCAATGGCCCGCGCCTTGGCTAATGATCCTCCGCTGGTCGTCGCCGACGAGCCCACAGGCAACCTCGATTCAAAGACCGCCGAGACCATTTTTGCCCTGTTCAATGAGCTGGTGGCGGCAGGCAAGACGGTCATCATCGTGACGCACGACAGCAGCCTCGCCAAGCGCGCCCACCGCACAGCCCTGATCGCCGACGGCGAGATCGTCAACGAGTACGTGGCGAAGGCGCTGGCCACGCTGACTTTTGACCAGCTCCTGGCAGCCTCGAAAATGGCAGAGCGGCGTCGCTACGAGGCCGGCGCAATGATCATCACCGAAGGCACTAACAGCGATGCGTTCTATGTCGTCGCGAAGGGAACCGTCGAGGTGATCTTGCCCCGTCAGAACCAGTCGGACGTCGTGGTGGTGGAGCTTGGTCCCGGCAAATACTTCGGTGAGATGGAGTTCTTCCACGAACACCGGAGCAGGGCGTCAATCCGCGCTTGCAAGACCTGTTCCGTGGAAGTCCTGGCGATCACCTACGATCAACTGAATCAGTTGCTCGCCCAGTCTGAGGTCACGCGCGAGGCACTGCACAAGGCTGCTGATGCACACGAAGAGGAGAACGTCCGAGGGCGCGAGGCACAAAGCTGAATGGGTGTCATCTGGCACAAGGTTTGGTTTGACCTTTGGCACAACAAGACCCGGACACTGCTGGCGGTGCTAAGCATCGCGGCAGGTGTCTTCGCCGTGGGATCCATGTTCGGGATGGCCGACCTGATGCTCACGACCATGGACCGGTCGCAGCAGTCGGTCAAGCCGCCACATATCAACATCCGGCTTGGCGCCTATGTGGACCGGGACACCCTGATGAACCTGAGCTCGATACCCGGCGTCGAGGGGATCGAACCCGTGAACGAGATCAGCGTCGTGTACAAGCTGCACCCCGGCGGCCCTTGGCGGCAGGGCATCGTACACATGCGGGGCGAGTGGCAGAACCAGCAATTCGAGCTTGTGCAGTTGCGCCAGGGCGATTGGCCAACGGGCAAGGACGACCTAGGCGTGGAACGGATGGCCGCACTGTACAACCACCTGGGCATCGGCGGTCCGGTCACGTTCAAGATCGGCGGCCAGGAACGAACGCTCAACATCACGAGCCTCATCCGCCATCCTTTTGTCCCGCCGCCCATGTTCGCAGACCTTTCCTTTTTCTTCATGAGCGGCGCGGGCCTGCAGCGGTTCGGTGTTCCTGAAGGCACCTTCAACGAGGTATACGTCCGGGTGATGCCCTACAGTCCCGAACACGCCAAGGAAGTGGCGACTGCCATCAAGGACAAACTTGCCAAGCAGGAAATCGGCGTCGCTTCATTCGGGTACCAGGACCCCAACCGCCACTGGGGGCGATCCTTCATGGATGGATTCGTGCTGGTGCTCGAATTGCTGGCAGTGGTCTCGGTCATCGTCAGCGCTGTCCTGGTGTACAACACGCTCTCGAACCTGATCACGCAGCAAACCAACCAGATCGGGATCCTGAAGGCGATTGGTGGAAGCAGAGGCACGATCGTGGGCGTGTACTCCGTCAGCGCGTTTGTGTACGGCGTGCTGGCATTGCTCATCGGGCAGCCTCTAAGCACCTTGGTGGCATTTGGGATCAGCCAGTACTTTCTCAACCTGTTCAACATCGACTTCAATCAATTCAAGGTCTCAACCGTTGCGCTCGAATACACCGCGCTCTCAGCGCTGGCGGCGCCGGTTCTGGCAGGGCTGCCGCCGATCCTCCAGGGAGCCGGGATCACGGTCCGGGACGCAATCGCAAGCTATGGACTGGGCGGGCGTTATGGGTCCAGCCGTTTCGATCGGACGGTCGACCGCATCGGCGCACGTTGGCTGTCGTCCCCGTACGCGACCGCACTGGGCAACATGTTCCGGCGCAAGGGACGTCTGCTCCTGACCGAGCTGGTTCTGGTCACGGCCGGATCGGCGTTCCTGATGGTGATGAGCCTCAACTCCTCGATCGGCCTCACGCTGGACAATATCTTCGCACGCAACAGGTACGACACGCTCATCCAGTTCACGCGCAGCGAGCGGACGGAGCACGTGGAGGCCATAGCCAGCTCCGTGGCAGGTGTGGACCGGATCGAGCTCCATCTTGTCCAGAGCGCGAGCATGTACGTCTCGGGTCAGCTCGTGAAAGAGGCCGGCCTTGGCAGTAGAATCGAGGGGATCCCCGCCGGAAGCGATTTCTACAAGCCCCTGATCGTCAGCGGCCGCTGGCTCTTGCCCGGAGACGGCCGCGCAGTGGTGCTCACGCGGGACGTCGCTCAAAAGAACAAGGTCAAAGTGGGCGATTTCGTCATATTGGATCTAGGCGCACTCGGCACGGATACCTGGAAGGTGGTCGGACTCTACGATCCCATCTTCGCCAGTTCGTTCAGCGCGGATACGATCTATGCGCCCCAGGACGCGCTATACAAGGCCACGAAGAAATACGGCCAGGGGACCATCCTCTACGTACGGACCTCGTCGCATACGGCGACCTTCACCGCGGACGTGACCTCGCGGCTCAAGAACCTGTTTGACGATCGCGGGATGAACGTGGTGCAGAGCCAGACCCAGAGCGAGCTCCGCAGCCTCAATACGTTTCAATTCGGCATGGTAGTCGACATGATGTTGGGACTCTCAGTCATCGTGGCGCTGGTAGGCGGGATCGCCCTCATGGGCGCGCTCTCCATCGGCGTGATCGAGCGCACCAAGGAGATCGGCGTGATGCGCGCAGTAGGTGCCCGCTCGCGCACGATCCTGGGCGTTTTCATCATGGAGGGCGTGTTGCAGGGCCTGCTCAGCTGGCTCGTGGCGGCCCCCATCTCATTGATCGCCAGCCCACTCCTGGCAGCCGCCCTCGGCAAGGCAATGTTCGGAGCAACGCTGGACTACCGCTATAACTGGGTCGCTCTGCTCATTTGGCTGCTGGTGATCCTGGGCGTTTCCACCATCGCATCCGTTGTCCCAGCTAACCGGGCAACCCGAATCAGCGTGCGAGACAGCCTGGCATACGCATGAACCGCGCGTCTGGGAGCTGGATATGGTGACACAAGCCTCTCTCAAGCAGCGTGAGGTTGGCACGGCCGCGCCGGCGTCAAGCGGCGACCGTCCGCTCATCGAGCTGCGGGGCGTCAGCAAATCCTACAAAACGGCTGTGGGCGACTTCCCGGCGCTGAGGGACATCGACCTGCAGATCAAGGCTGGCGAGTTCGTGAGCGTAATCGGAAAATCCGGCAGCGGCAAGACAACGCTGATCAATATGATCACAGGGATCAATCGCCCGACGACCGGCGAAGTCTGGGTCAACCAGACGCCGGTCCACAAGCTCAGTGAGAGCGCCATGGCCCGTTGGCGCGGCAAGAACCTGGGGATCGTTTTCCAATTCTTCCAGCTGCTGCCGATCATCTCCGTGGTCGAGAACATCATGCTCCCAATGGATTTCTGCCGGACGTACCCCCTGCGCGAGCGCGAAGAGCGGGCGTTGCACCTTCTTGAACTGGTCGGCCTGCAAGATCACGTCTACAAACTGCCGGCCGCCCTCTCCGGGGGACAGCAGCAGCGAGTCGCCATCGCCAGGGCCCTGGCCAACGACCCCCCGGTCGTGATCGCCGACGAACCCACGGGCAACCTTGACTTAAAGACGGCCGAATTGGTCTTCGCGCTGTTCAAGGATCTCATTGGCCAAGGCAAGACCATCATCATCGTGACCCATGACAGTAGCCTGGCGAAGCGCGCCAATCGAACGGCCCTCATCACGGATGGCGAGATCGTTAACGAGTACGTCGCCAAGGCCTTGTCGACACTCACCCCGGATGAGCTCCTAGCAGCCACGCACCGATTTAAGCGACATCGGTTCGAGCCGGGAGCCATGATCCTATCGGAGGGCCGCGATAGCGAAGCCTTCTACATCGTGTCAAAGGGGATCGTTGAAGTCGTCCTCCCCCATGCAAACCAGGCGGAAGTGATCGCCGTACAACTTGGTCCCGGAAAGTACTTCGGCGAGATGGAATTCTTCCACGACAAACGCAGCCGCGCCTCGGTGCGGGCCTCTGAATCGGGTCCGGTGGAGGTGCTCTCCCTTGGCTATCAGGCTTTGGATGACCTGCTCAAGGAGTCCGAGGCCACGCGCGAGGCACTGCACAAGGCGGCCGACCAGCACGAGCAGGAAAACGTCGAACGGCGGGGGGCGGCGTGATCGCCAGTCGCTGGAAAAAGGTCCTGGCGGACTTCTGGGGCAATAAGATCCGCACGATCCTGACGATCGTTACGATCGCCGTGGGCACGTTCGCGGTCGGCTTCAACAATAACATGGCCATGTACATGAGCGAGAGCATGGACAGCGACTTCCTGTCGGCCAATCCCTCCGAAGCCTTCGTCTATGCCTACCCGATGACCGACGACAGCGTGCGGGCGGCACTCCAGGTCCCCGGTGTGAACGCGGCGGAGGGCCGCAGCATCTCGGGTAGCCAGATCGTCCGGCCGGGCGGCGACAAGGTCTCGATCCAGTTCACTGCGGTCAAGAACCCGGACAGCCTGACCGTCAACATTCTCAAGCCAGCAGCCGGCCAGGATTCCATCCCGACGCTGGTCGACCGGAGTGTCTTGATCGATTCCTCCGCCACTCCGCTCGGGTACCGCCCAGGCGATACCATCGCAATCGAACTGGACGATGGCACCATCCGCGAACTCCGGCTTGCTGGCTATCTCCACGACGCCACCGGCTACCCGTACAACCTGGGCCAACCTGTCGACGCTTTTGTGAACCCGGACACCATGGAATGGTTGGGAGGACCGGCGGACTTTGACGCGTTGGCCATCAGCGTGGCCGAGCGGCCAACGGACGCGAAGCACGTGACGGAAGTGGCTCAGGCCGTGGCCGACCGCATCAAGCACACCGGCGCGACGGTCAACTACGTCAGCGTGTATCAGCCCGGCCACCATTTCGCCTACAGCCAGGCGCGGGCCATGTTCTTCATACTTGGCGTCCTTGGATGGCTGACTGTGCTGCTCAGCATGATCCTCGTGGTGAACACGATCACAGCGTTGATGACACAGCAGGCGCGACAGATTGGAATCATGAAGGCGACCGGCGGCGGCACGTCACAGATCCTGGGCATGTACCTGGTACTGATCCTGATCTTTGGCGCCTTTGCCCTTGTCATCGCGGTTCCGCTGGCGAACAGGGCGGCACAAACCATCGGGGACGGGATGGCAGCTTATCTCAACTTCTTTCCCGCCACGTATCGAGGATATGCATCGACCCTCTGGCAACAGGGGATCGTGGCGTTCATCGTTCCTCTGCTGGCGGCCATCTGGCCCTTGTACAACAGCCTGCACGTGACCGTGCGCGAGGCCCTTAGCGATTATGGGGTAAGCAGCAAGATCCGATCGAAGGAAGGCCATGTTTCCAGGGCCGCCCTGTTACTGCCCCGGCCGATCCGGCTCTCGCTGCGCAACGCATTTCGCAGGAGGCTGCGGCTTGCCCTTACACTGTTCACCCTAGTGCTCGCGGGGGCCCTGTTCATCGCGGTCTACAATCTCTGGGCGTCGTTCGATCGGACCATCGGAGAGATCAGCAGATACATCCTAGCAGATATCAATATCGGGTTCGACCATTCCTACCGCCTGGACAAGGTAGCTCCCCTAGCGGAAAGCATCCCCGGCGTGAAAGGCGCGGAAGGGTGGCTGGAGTATGGCGGCACGCTTGTCGTCCCGGGAGAGGAGGCCGGCCGCCAGATCCTCTTCGTTGCCCCGCCGTCCTCCTCGACCCTGATTGATCCAGTCATCGCCACGGGGCGGTGGCTGACTGCGGCAGATCAAAATGGCGTCGTGATCGGGAATCAATTCCAAAGCGTGATGCCCGGGACGAAGGTGGGCGATTCGCTAACCATCAAGATCGACGGAACGGAGACGACCTGGCGCATTGTGGGGATCTACACGATAGTGGGCAATGTCAACCCGCCGCTCCTGTATGTCAACTACGAGTACCTCAGCCGCCTGATCGGCCGACCAGACCAGGTGCAGTCGCTCCGGATCCTTACGACGGGCCACGATATCTCCAGCCAGAAATCGGTGAACGCTCCGCTGCAAGCGCTGTTCGCACGGCGAGGCATCCGAATCACCAGCACTCAGTTGGGCGCGAACTTCGTGGCCCAGCAAAAGGGAACGACCGATATTTTCGTCTACTTCATGCTGGTCATGGCCGTCCTGATAGCTGCCGTGGGCGGACTGGGTCTGGCGGGCACCATGAGCATCAATGTGCTGGAGCGCATGCGCGAGATCGGCATGCTGCGTGCGATCGGGGCCTCCAACGGCGACATTCAAGGAATTGTGATCACGGAAGGCATTGTGATCGCCCTCCTGAGCTGGCTCGCCAGCATCATTCTTTCCCTCCCGATCACCATCGTCTTGACAACAGGCGTTGGGTTGGCGCTTCTTACTGCCCCCATGCCGCCGGTCTTTGGCTATAGTGGAATCGTGGTGTGGCTGCTGGGCATCTTGGTCATCGGGACGCTGGCAAGTGCCCTGCCGGCACGTCGCGCCTCCAGCCTTACGGTTCGCGACACGCTTGCCTACGAGTAGAGGCGTCCGCTCGTGGCGCGAGGTCCGGCGGCCTCTTAAGGTCGAGCCGCGAGCAAAGCAGCTCTACGTCAGCACGGCATAGACATTCACTGACTGCTGTTTCCCCCTGAACTGAACCGGCCCGAGGTCGGTGACCTGGATGTTGTCAGGCAGACCCTGGCGAGTATTCTCGTCGACCAGAACGGTGGAGCCAACCGCTTTGGTGTGCGCCTCGAGGCGGGCCGGGCCTCGGCCTCACGCCGAGCCAGCTGCGACTGCAGCTCGACAATGGTGGACGCCTGATCCTTCATCGAACGATCCAGCAGTTAGCCTGATATTCAGGGGGCGTTGGTACGCAATTCGCGCAGCAGTTCCTGATCGAGGGCGGTTCCCAATGGCACGTCCGCAGCCGCCAATCGCTCGGTCATGACAGAGAAGATAAGCTGATTGAGATCCGTGTATTGTTTGGTTGCCCTGCCCCAATAGTTTGTGCCAGTTCTTATGTTAGCCCTGGCTGCAGAGTTGTTGCTAGCAGCCAGGCTTGTGGTGCCGGCGGACGATAGCCAAGCGAGCTGTGGGGTCGAATGTAGTTATGCTCCTTTCTCCAGCGCTCGATCAGGACTTGCGCTTCTCGCAGGGTGCAGAAGATCTCGCGGTTCAGCAATTCATCCCGCATCTTGCCGTTGAACGACTTGATGTAGCCATTCTCCCAAGGACTGCCCGGTTCAATAAACAGCGGCCTCACATCCAGCCTGCCTAGCCACTCCCGGAGCAGGTGGGCAATGAACTCCGGTCCATTGTCGGACCGCAAGTGCACCGGTACCCCACGGGCACAGAACAACTCCGCCAAGCACTCCTGCACATCTTGGTGATCCAGTTGCCTGGCCACTCGCACGGCTAGGCATTCGCGGGTGTACTCATCAATCACATTGAGGATCCAGAACGGCCGGCCATCGTGGGTCCTCTCCAGCACAAAGTCATAGCTCCACACCTGCCCGGGGAACTCAGGTGTCAGGCGCAGGCAGGAACCATCGTTCAGCCATAAGCGGCCCCGCTTGGGCTGTTTGGCAGGCACTTTCAGGCCCTCCTGCCGCCACAGGCGTTCCACCCGTTTGTGGTTCACTCGCCAGCCTTCGGTCTGCAACAGGGCCGTGATCCGCCGATAGCCATAGCGACCGTACTGGCGCGCCAGCTCTACCAGGCGCAGCGTGAGGTTCTCTTCGTCGCTGGCTTCCCGGCCCACATAGCGTTGGGTGGAGCGAGGTTGTCCCAAGGCCCGGCACACACGCCGCTCGGAAAGATGGAAAGCTTCCTGAGCTCCTTCCACGGCTTGCCTGCGCCTGTCCGGGCTTAGAAGTTTCCCCGCACGGTTTCCTGCAGGATGGCCTTATCCAGGGAAAGATCGGCCACCAGCTTCTTCAGCCGGGCATTCTCCTTCTCCAGTTCCTTGAGCTGGTGCGCTTGCTCGCTACCCATACCCCCATACTCTTTCCGCCAACGGTAATAGGTCTGTTCGGTGACATTCAGGGTGCGGCACACCTCCACTGTGGTCTTGCCTTGGCTGAGCAGCACTTCGGCTTCTCGCAGCTTGCTGATAATCTGTTCGGGCGAGAAATGTTTCCTTGGCATCTGGACCCGTCTCCATTCCTAATCCTAGCTCAAATGTTGGATCAGCTTTTGGGGGGCAGGCCAAACCTGGGTGTTGGATTGAGTGACTTGGAGCGGTACGACGAGGCGGAAGCCGCATGTCGCAGAGCCATTGAACTCGCTCCGTCAATACCCAACCCGTACTCTTCCTTGGGCATTGTGCTGCATGAACTAAAACGCTACAACGAAGCCGAGGCGGTCTATCGCAAAGCAGTTGCGGTCGATCCGTTCTTCGCAGATGCCTACTCAAACTGGGCCGGTCTCTTGCGTGACCAAAAACAGTATGACAGGGCTATTATTGCAAACCGTATAGGAATCAATCTCGATCCGTCCTATGCCCGCTGGCACAACTATGGCAACTTGTTGGCCGAGATGAAACGCTACAACGAAGCCGAAGACGCTTTTCGTAGAGCGATGAAACTCAATCCGCGGCACGCTGTGACCTACTACAATCTAGCTGACGTACTGATCAACCTGAAACGCTACGACGAAGCTGAAGCTGTCTGTCGTGAACTAATCAAACTCGATCTATCTGCAGATAGCTACTTCAACTTGGGCTGTCTCTTTCACGGGATTGGCCGGTTCAAAGAAGCCGAAGCGGCGTACCGCAAGGCCGTTGAGATCGATCCGTCGGCGCCAGACCCCCACTACAACTTGGGCAGTTTGCTTGCTGAGGAGGGGCGCTACGACGAGGCTGAAGACGCCTATCGCAAGGCTATCGAACTCAATCCGTCGGACTCAGGCGCCTACCAGAATCTGGTAGCAATGTTACGATTTATGAATATCAATCGAATTGAACATGCAGTGCCCCTTTTGGAGGAATTGATCAAAATAGAACCAGAGAACTTCAATCCCTATTTGGCTGTTTTATCCATCAATAAACAAATGGGGAAAGCTCCTTCAAGTGCGTATGTTAATAGAACCCGTCAACTCATAGCCGAAGAAGATTGGTACAACCTTGCAAGCTTGGAAAGTGTTTGCGGCAATTTTGATCTGGCATTTGAATATCTTGATCGAGCAGCACAAGGCGATGAGTTTATTCATGAATTGGCATGGGATGATCCTGATTTTCAATGGATAAAAGACGATCCTAGATTCGTAAGAATTATCGGCCCCAAGCCAAACTAAATAGCCTGTCTAGTGCTGAGTATCTAAAGACAACACTAGGCATAGGCGATAAGGAATTGGACGCTTCTATTCCAGCGCACTATGCCGTGCCCCTACGGGTTCACTTGCTCGGATCCAGCACCCGGCCCAGGAAGAGGATTTGGCCGTTGTTCAGCTCGCGGATGAGGTAGATGAAGGGGCGGTCAATGAGCAGCTTCTGAGGAGGCTGCATGGCGCTCGTCGGGGCCATCATGATGCCGGTGGCAGCTGCCGCTTCCGTGCCCTTTTCATCGACAGCGACATAAGCCTCATGCAAGACCTTCGAAATGAACAGATCGGGCTTGCCGGTCATGCCGGAGAAATTGGCGCGGTTGAGGTCGAAGGCGTCGGGCATGCCCAGGGACGCGAGCTGGTCTCCCAGGTCGAAGGAAGAGCGGACCGTGAACTTGGGCAGACCGACTTCCATCTTGATCGGCTGCATGGACCTGAGGATGCCATCCCACTTCTGCGCGTCGAATGAAGACTTCAAACTCTTCGTATCGGCCCGCGTCAGGAACCAGGATATCCATCGCGGCCGTATTGCCCGAGTAAGCGAGTTCGACAACCTGATAACCATCGCCGGAGGCGTAGGGCATGACCGTCGGGATCAGGCGGTTCGACATCTGCTTGCTCTGCACCTGTGTCCCGTCCAGCAGGGTGAATGGAGCGTCGCGGGTTTCCGTGGCGGCGAAGGGCTGCTCCCAATCGGCTTTGAAGTAGAGCGCGTTGACGAGCACCATCTTCGTCCGCGGGTCCAATGCGCCACTGGGAATCAAGTCCTGAATTTTGCCATTGGTTTTCTGGCTGACCCAGGCGTTGATCTGTCTGCGCACCGGCTCAGGCTGCTTCAGGAAGTCGGCCAGCTGGATGCCCGCGCCGTAGTTGCGCGCCAGAATGTCGAGATAGTCCGGCAGAAATGAAAATGTACGCTCGCTCCAAACAGCATTGGCAATGTTCAGTTGGAAAGGCTGTTTCGGGCTGGATGTAGGCTTGCCGTCGCGCGTCAAGTTCAGGTCCAGCCGGTTGAAGGCGGCGTGCAGGCGCTCCTGGGGCAATGCATAATGCAGCGCTTGCGCCATCTGCGACGCGGTGTCGCCGCTGGCTCCAGCGTAGGGCATGGCCAATGCAGCGAATAGGCTATAAGGTGAGAAAGCCAGGTTGCCATCGCCAGAGCGTAGCGTTCCGTACAGGTCAAGGGCGAATGTGTTGTTGCCTTGCACCAGGGCAGAGAGATCGTCAGCAGGCACGTCCGGGTTCGTGACGCGCTGCACGCTGGACTGCGCCACGCTCGCCGACGCTTGGGGAGCACATGCAGAGGCGAAAAGTGCGAGCGCTGCGAAGACGCACAAGACTTCCACAAGTTGTTTCATTGGCACTCCTTTCAGCGCGTTTCCATCGATGTCGGATGGCGGAATCATTCTCCGCTTCCGGAAAACCCCACTACTATGGCTATCATAAGTAAGTGCCGTGGTGCGGTCAAGAGCAACATGTGTGAACGCAGGGCGACTCTTTGGGTCGCCCGTACATGCCCCGACCAATTGTCTTTACGATGGAAGAGCGGGTTGTGGAGGTTGCCCCTGCGGGGCAAAGGGCACGCCATAGGCTGCCCGTATCGATTGTCTTTTCCCGTGATCATACAGTACAAAAGAACGCCCCATTGCTAGAGCGCTCTTTGGGCGTCAGATTAGCAATTCAAACTCAAATGGTATTAGACGCTTTGATTCCAGCGTACTTTGATGTAGCCAACGCCGACACTGCCTTTCAGGGTGAAGTAGGCTGAGTCGCTGGTTTCGCCTCGATAGACCACGATCTTGCCGCCCGGCGCCTCTGCCACCATTGTCTGCGCTGCAAGTTGCCGGCGTTCCTTCTCGCTCATGACAGCCAGTTCCGGGCGGTGGGCAATGAACCGATTGATCTCTTGGAGAGTGGCCGGGAGGCCGGCACCGAGCCGGGGCGCTGCCTCCAGCCCTCTCAGCCGGTCCAGAAGGCGTCGCCACTCGGCGCCGGATTGTGCCAGTCCCGGCATGACCAATCCGACCGCGCCGGCTCCCAGCATGGCCACCGAACTCGCCAGGAACAAGATCCGTACGTTCATGAAGTCGGCCAGACCTGCCAGGGCCATGCCCACCACAAACATCACGTCGCGGACGACGAAGAAGGCGCTATTGACGCGCCCGCGCATTTCTCGCGGCGTCGCCCGCTGGATCACAAGCTGGCGCCCGATGTAGGATGGTGCATTGACGAAGCCGGATATTCCTACCAGGAAGATGGCCAGGGCGACCGTGGCCGAAAGAGAATACGCCACGCCGGCCAGTGCCATCAGCAGATAGCTCAAGACCAACCATTGCCCCTCCCGGATGCGGTCTGCCAGCCTCGCCACTATGAGACTTCCGGCGGCGATCCCAATCGCTTCCGCGGCCTGCTGGGGTCCAAACTGGACCTCGGTCGCCCCTAATGCTTTCAAGGCGAATGGTAGAAACAGGGCGTTCTGCAGACCAAAAATCAAGAAGATGGGGATCACCACGATAAACAGTGAGCGCAAGGCCGGCACATTGCGCACCGTCCGCAGTCCGGCCTCCAGATTCCTGCCCACCGCCCTCAGGCTGGTGTCTTCCACTCTTGGCATTTTTGGCATGTGCGTCAGAAAGATCAAGGTCGCCGAGATGACGAATGATAGGGCATCGAGATAGAAGGCGAGATTGATGTCCGGGCCGGCCGCGATGAAACCGGCGGCCGCGAATCCGACTGTCGTTGAGCCCACCGAGCTGATTGACATCATCGAATTGGCCGCCGACAGGTCCTCCTCAGACGCCACCTCCGGCAGGACGCTTGCGTGTGCGGAGTCAAAGAACTGATTGATCGCGCTGCTGAGCGCAACCAGGACATAGAGCCACATGATGTTCTGCGATATCAGGAACGGGATGAGAGAGATCAACAGGGCTCGGAGCAGATCCGAGGCCATCACAATTCGTTTGCGATCATACCGGTCGACGAAGACTCCCGCCACGAGGCCGACCAAAATCGTGGGTCCGGCGGTGGCGATCAGCATGAGGCCGACGCTCAGAGCGGACCCTGTGATGCGGAAGACCAAGATCGAGGCAGCCAGCGTGGTCAGGGCGCTGCCCATTCCCGAGACCAATTGTCCGACCCATAAGAGGGCAAAGGAGCGATTGCGGAAAACCGCAAAAACTCGATTGCCCGCCAAGTTCGTGCCGGTCATCTTCTCTCCGCCGCACTGAATTGAATTGTCGGAGTTTACAATTTGGACCTAATTTAGTCAATAGAATGCGGCGCACCAAATGCGGAAAGGCACAAATCGAAAGAACGGACATACAATCAATCCCATGCCAAACATCCGCCCCGTACGGACCGGGAAAGACCTGAAGACCTTCATTGATCTACCGTATGGCCTGTACCGGTCTGATCCGGTCTGGGTGCCACCGCTGCGCACCGATCAAGAGGCGCAGTTCGATTCGGGGCGCAACCCGTTGCTCGAACACTGCGAATGGCAGTTGTTCCTGCTGGAGGATGGCGCCGCGCCGATCGGCCGCATCATGGCGATGGTGGACAGACTTGCTATTGATTACTGGAAGCAGCCGATCGGGCTTTTCGGCTACTTTGAGTGCGGGCCGGACCCTGCGGCCGCGGGCCTTCTCCTGAATGCAGCCCGCGACTGGCTGCGGGAACGTAAGTTGCATACCCTGTGCGGACCATGGACCTTTGTTTCGCAGGAATGGGGCCTGGTCGTGGAAGGATTTCGCCCATCGCCCGTGGTAATGGCGCCCTACAACCCGCCCTACTACAACGATTTGCTGGAAGGCTACGGCCTTCGCAAGGCCAAGGATTTGTTGTGTTGGGAGGTTTCGGCCGCCGACGGATATCACATCCCTGCTCGGATCCTGGAGCTGACCAATTCCGTCGCCCAGCGCTATGGAATCCGAGTTCGGCCCCTGGACATGCGTCGTTTCGATGAGGAGGTCAAGCTCATCCAGGAGCTTTCCAACGCCAGCATCAGCGATAATTGGGGCTACTCTCCGGTGACCGAGGCCGAGGTCCGGGCTACTCCGCGGGACTTGCGTCCCGTGATCCAGCCCCAAGGAGTTCTTTTCGCCGAAGATGAGCGCGGACGCGCTGTGGGATTTGCAATTGCCATCCCGGACGTCAATTACCTGCTGAAGGGCCTTCACGGGTCGCTCTGGCCCCTTGGCTGGCTGAAACTGCTCACGGGCATTCCGAGGTTGAGACGCTATCGTATGTTCGCGCTGGGCGTCATCCCCGAGTATCAGGGAAAGGCAATCGATAGCCTCCTCTACCGTGCGCTGTACGAGACCTTGTTCCGGCCAGACCTGTGGATGGAGGTCAACTACGTTCTGGAGGACAACTATCCCATGGTCAACGCCATCAAGAAACTGGGGGCGAAGCCGCTGCGGCGCTATCGGGTGTACGAGATGGAAATCTGATGTCAACGATCAGGGAATTCGAAGAACGCCTGCCATCGGCCCAGAGACGGAAGTTCTCCTCCCTGGATAGTCCATTTGCGGTCCAGCGCTATCTGGACGAGCTGCCGTACATCGGTGAACAGCGGGATCGCTGTCCGCTCGACGTAATGAAGGATGCACAGTGCCATTGCCTCGATGGCGGGTTGCTGGCAGCCCTGGCCCTGCGACGGCTGGGTGATCCGGGGCTTCTGATTGACCTCGTTCCTGCCCACGATGCGAAGGATAACAACCTTGATGACGATCATGTGCTGGCTGTGTTTCGGCGGCGCGGCTGCTGGGGAGCGATCGCCAAATCGAATTACGCCTGGCTGCGCTTCCGCGAACCGGTATACCGCAGCCTCCGCGAGCTTGCGATGAGCTATTTCGAGGTGTATTTCAACGTCGACGCGCTGAAAGTATTGCGGGGCTACACCCGCCCGCTTGATATCTCACGCTATGATTACCTGGACTATGCCTGGAGCGAACCAGGCGCGGCCGAGCTCTACCGGAGCCTGTACCGCCGTAAGTCCATCCCCCTGATAACGGCCCGCGCCGCGGCGGAATTGCAGCCCGTGGATCGGCGCGCTTATGATTCAGGCGTGGTCGGCGTTAACTGGGATTGGGTTTATCGACCGAAGACGAGTTGATCGGGGGCGATCGAAAGCCTAGTAGCGGCCGCGACGCAGCCTCACGTCCGGATTCGGCAGATCGTCCTCCCGGGCGGGGAAAACCTGGACCGCGCAGGCCTTGAACTCCGGGATCTTTGCCTGCGGATCAAGCGCATCGTTCGTCAGAAGATTCGCGGCCGCTTCCGCGAAGTGAAATGGGATGAAGACCACGCCCACCGTGGTCTTTTCCGTCACGGTCGCGCGCAGCACGACTTCGCCTCGCCTGGAAGTCACGCGCACGGCCATGCCATCCAAGATCCCGTGCATTTCTGCATCTGCAGGGTTCATCTCAACTCGCGCCTCGGGGTAGATCTCGTTCAGTGCCGAATTGCGGGTCATGGTGCCGCCGTGCCAGTGCTCGAGGACGCGGCCGGTCGTCAGGATAAAGGGGAACACGTCGTCCGCCTCTTCCATTACCGGGATGAAGTCGAGCGGCGTGAACTTGCCGCGGCCGCGAGGGAACGTGTCCATGAACAGTGTGGGCGTCCCCGGATGATTCTGGTCCCAAACGGGGTACTGCAGCCCGACCTTGTCAATGCGCTCATAGGTTACGCCGGCGAAATCGGGAACTACGTTGGCCATTTCGGCGAAGATCTCGGCCGGGTCCCGGTAGTCCCACTTGGCAGAGTTGGCCCGTCCCAGCCGCCGCTCGAGGCGGACGGCCAGATCACAAATGATCTGCCAGTCGGGACGAGCCTGGCCGCGCGGCGGTTGCGCCGCCCGCACCCGCTGCACCCTGCGGTCAGTGTTCGTGAAAGTCCCATCTTTCTCCGCGAACGGCGTGGCCGGAAGGAACACATCGGCGAAAGCAGCGGACTCGTTGATGAAGAGATCCTGCGCGACCAGGAACTCGAGCTGCTCCATGTGCTGGCGCGTCACGTTGAGGTTTGGCTCCGACATCATGGGATTCTCTCCCATGATGTAGAGGCTGCGGACGCCGCCCTCGTGTGCGTGACCCAGGATCTCGGTCGTCGTGAGTCCGAGTTGACGCGAAAGGCCTCCGGGCTCGATGTTCCACGCATTTTCCCACTTGGCCGCATTCTCTTCGCTGTCAACCCGCATGTAGCCTGGGTAGTGGAAGGGCATCGCTCCCATATCGCTGGCGCCCTGTACGTTGTTCTGTCCCCGCAGCGGGTTCAGTCCGGTGCCGTCTCGGCCGATGTGGCCCGGCAGGAACGCCAGATGAATGAGCGCCAGGGCACTGGCGGTTCCATGCGAAAGCTGGGAAATGCCCATGCCCCAGTAGATCGCAGCACTCTTTGCCTTGGCGTACAACCGGGCCGCCTTCCGGATGTCTTCCGCCGGGACGCCGGAGACTTCCTCGGCATATTCCGGAGTGAATTTCTCAAGCGAGGACAGGAATTCGGTATAGCCCTCGGTGCGGTCATTGACGAAATCGTGATTTACCAGATCTTCCTCGACGATCACCTGCGCCATCGCGCTGAAGAGTGGCACGTTGGTGCCCGGTTTGAGCGGGAGCCACAACTCGGCGAAATCCACCAACTCAATCCTCCGGGGATCGATGACGATCAGCTTCGCGCCGTGCTTCTCCACCGCCTCCTTCATCTGCAGCGCGATGATCGGGTGGTTCTCACTCGTGTTCGAGCCTGTCACGATGAAGACATCGTTCTGCAGCACCTGGGAGGCCGTGTTGCTCATGGCCGAGGAGCCGAGTGCCTGCTGCAAGGCGATCACGCTGCCGGCGTGGCACAGGCGTGTGCAGTGATCGACGTTGTTTGTGCGGAAGAGCGCCCGGTACATCTTCTGCAGGAGGTAGTTATCCTCATTGGTCGCCTTGGCGCAACAATACACAGCCATGCTGCCCGGACCATCCCGCTTGTAGATCTCGAGCAACCGATCGGCGACATAGTCCAGGGCCTCATCCCATGAAGCCTGGCGCCACTCGGCCATGTCGAAAGCCTGGGTGCGTCGACCGGGTTCCTGCTTGACCCGCCGAATCAGCGGCGCCGTGACCCGCTTGGGGTGATATATGAAGTCATACCCGTAGCGGCCCTTGACGCAGAGGTTGCCGTGGTTGACGGGCGAGTCAAACGGCGAGGTCACGCGGTAGATGAAGTCGTCCTTGAGGTGCAGTTCCAGGGTGCAGCCCACCCCGCAGTAGGGGCAGGTCGTCTTGACAATCCGGTCAGCGACGATGGGGCGGGCTCTTGTTTTCTCAGTAGTGATCATGCCAGCTTTCTCCACAACTATGAGGGCGGGCGGGGCTACCTGACTCTAACAGGCATCAGCCGGCCCTAGCTGCGTTTTCCTTTTCTTGTCTTTCTTCCAGTGCTCTGCACGCTGATCTGCTCAGGACTCATTCCATGCTCAAGTAGGTACTCGCGTCGCGGCTTGAGGGCCCCGGTGGGACAGACTCCCACGCATTGTCCGCACAGAACGCAGGTTGTATCGGGAATGGACTTATCGAAGAACGTGCCGATCTGGGTCTCGTAGCCGCGACCATTGAAGTTGATGGCAAAGGTGTACTGGGCGTCCTCCGCGCACACCTGCACGCAGCGCCAGCACAGCAGGCACTTCGAGTAGTCGCGAACGTACATCGGGTTGTCGTCCTTGAGTTGCACCGCGCGCCGCTCGGCACCCGGAAAGCGGTCCGTGTTCACCGAGTACTCGTCCAACATGGTCAGGATCTCAGGCGCATCCGAAAGATCCATGGTGGAGGACAGCATCTCCAGGATCGTCTTCCGTGCGCGCACCACGTGCTCGCTGCGGGTCTGGACCTTCATGTCGGCCGTCGCCTTCACGATGCACGCTGGTTGGAGCAGTCTCTGCCCCTCCACCTCAACCACACACATGCGGCACAAACCATTGGAGGTGGTCGCCTGGTGATAGCAGATCGTGGGGACTTCGGGCCCAAGCTGCCGTGCAGCCTCGAGCAGGGTCGCTCCCTTTTCCACGACAACCGTCTTCCCATCGATCGTCAAGATCAGAGACTCAGCCATTACCGCTCCAGTTGCCCACTGCCGTCTTCATCATCGTCGGGATGGCTTCCTCGCCTTCTTGGCCTTCTCAGACCCCTTGCTGGCTCGCGATCCGCGGCCCACGCCGGAGCTCTTGGCACCGACTTTCTTTCGAGCCATCTTCTTCGCGGCGGCTGCCTTCATTTCGGACGTCCGTGCCGCCTTCGGCTCACTTGCCACGAACATCGCCGGCCAGAGTTTGATCGCGGAGAGCACGGCGCCCGCCGCAGTCTGACCCAAGCCGCACAGGCTGGCGTCGGTCATCGTCCAGCCAACGTCCTGCAACCTCTCAATATCACCGGGCAAGGATTTGCCGGCTGCCACTCTCTCGAGGATCTCCTTCTGCCGTTGCGTGCCCATTTGGCACGGATAGCACTTGCCGCAGGACTCGTACGCAAAGAAGTGGCCGAGACCCTTGAGCACATTCCGCAAGTCGCGGCTGTCGTCGAAGACCACGACAACGCCCGAGCCGAGGGGCAGCCCCGCCGTACGCAGATCCTCGAAGGTCAACTTCACATCCAGTTGCTCCGGGGTGGCGAATGCACCGGCCGCCCCGCCGAACAGGATGGCCTGCAGCTTGTGCCCGTCTCGGATCCCGCCAGCCATTTCAAGCAGTTCCCTCAACGTGACACCGAAGGGAATCTCGTACACGCCCGGTCGGTTGGCGTCCCCGGAAACGCAGAACAGCTTGGGCCCCGGCGATTTCTCCGTGCCGAGCTTGCGATATTCGCTCACACCCCGGTTGATGATCAAGGGGACGTTGAAGAGCGTCTCTACATTGTTGATCACGGTCGGCTTGCCGAACAGGCCATAGGTCGTCGGGAAGGGCGGCTTCACGCGCGGGAAACCGCGCTTCCCCTCGACCAACTCGAACAGCGCGGTTTCCTCGCCACAGATGTAGGCGCCGGCGCCGAGACGAATCTCAATATCGAACGAAAAGCCCGAGCCCAGAAGATCCGTACCCAGCAGGCCGTTCGCGTGGGCCTCCGCCAAGGCATTTTCCAGGACTGGCTGGATGTAGGGATATTCTCCGCGCAGGTAGATGTAGCCGTATGTCGAGCCGATGGCATAGCCTGCGACAAGCATGCCTTCGATCACCGTGTGGGGATCATCCAGCAACAGCACCCGGTCCTTGAAGGTGCCGGGCTCAAACTCATCGGCGTTACAGACCACGTACTTGGGTGAGCCGGGAGCTACAGCTGCGCCCTCCCACTTGATACCCGTGGGGAAAGCAGCCCCGCCTCGACCGACCAGACCGGCGGCCTTGACCGCCGCCACGACCTCTGCCGGCGCCATGGTGAGTGCTGTTCTGAGAGCGGCATAGTCGCCGTGCCCCTCAAAGGACGTGGTTCCATGCCCGCAGTTCGCCGTCAAAAGGCGCAATGACCCGCCCACTATCGAGCGGGGACGGCCAAGCTCGTAGGAGTTGCCCGCGAGATGGATGCTGGTCTCGGCCTGATCGTTGACGAGCGCGGCTGGCGCTTGCTCACACAGCCCCAGGCACGGACTGGCCTCAACGGTGAGCGCCCCGTCCGGCGTGGTCTGGCCCGGCAAAATCGAATGCCGAGCGCAGAGATGATCCAGGACGCCCTGGCCATCTCGCAGCGCGCAGGCAATATCGGTGCAAACCCGGATGATGCGCCGACCCATCGGTTTGTTGTTGAAGAGCGTGTAGAACTCGATAACCCCATGAACATCTGCCAGCGGCACATGCAGCGACCTGGCGATCTCGGCCGCGACCGGTTCCGAGAGCCAGCCGTAGGTTTTCTGGGCGGCATGCAAGGCCGGCAGCAGGCCGGAACGACCCAGTGACATATACGGTTGGATTGCAGTACGGAGGGGAGCCAGTTCGAATTCTGAGGTCATATCTTCAACGATAAACTCATCACTCTATCGATCTAGTCGAGCAGTGGACGAGCGGATGATTTCGGCTTCCGCCGGACGGACCTTGCCACCTAGTGGTGTGCGCCAGAAATGTAGTGCTCGAGTTGGCTGATCATGAATGTCTGGTAGTCAACCACTTCCTTCAGTACGTCCCGGACCGAGATCAACCCGAGCAGCCGACCGTTCTCGTAGACCGGCAGATGGCGGATGTTCTTGTCGATCATGACCGCCATGCACTCCTCAAGGGACTGCCCGGCCTCAACATACAGGACGTCGACGGTCATGATGTCGCTGACTTTTGTGTCGTGGGAGTTTTTGCCTGCCAGGTCCACCTTGCGGACGCAATCCCGCTCGGAGAGGATCCCGTTGACCTGTTCGCCCGTCATCACCAGAACGGCGCCGATATTCTGATCGGCCATCAGTCTCAGGGCTTCCAGTACGCTCGCATCGGGCTTTACCGAAAATACCCGACCGCCCTTACGTCGGATTAGATCACGAACATTGTGCATGCTCGGAGCTCCTTTGGCGACCGGATTTGGCGAAGTATAAACTCAAACGCCTTGCTGCGCAAGCGCCCTCCCGTCATCGAAGCGCGAGCCCCCGCGCTGAAAGTCGGTGGCTACCAGCGAAATAGCACGGCCGCCACGGTAAGTGCCGAGGCGATCACGATGAAGATGGATGCAAATGACGTGAAACGCGTCTGAAAGGCAGTATTGGCATTGGGCCCCATCAGGTCATGGCTGCTCGTCAACTTGATCAAGTAGTAAAAGACCAGCGGAAGGATCATGGCGTTGAGCGTCTGCGTGGCGATCGCGAAGTGGAAGAGTGAGATCCCCGGAATCGCGGTCACGAGCGCTGCCACTGCCAGCTGAATTACGAAAAGAACATAGAAGGTCTTGCTTTGCTGATAGCTGCTATCCAGGCTCCCCGATAGCCCAAAGAACTCTGAGAATGCGTAGGCTGTGGACAGCGGCACGATGACCAGTCCCATGAAGGCGGCGGCCAGGATCCCTATGGCGAACAAGGTGCCGGCAAGGTCTCCCGCAAAGGGGCGGATAGCCTGGGCAGCCTGCTCCCCCGAGGTCAAGACGACACCGGTTCCAAAAAGGGTGGCTGCCGTGGCGACAATCATGAAGAAGGAAAAGAAGTCCGTTAGGAAAGCCCCCCAGTAGGTCTCGAATTGCGAGTACTTGAGCGTATCCTTCCCCATCTTCTTGTCAAACGCAAAGCTGCTGATAAAGAACTGGCCCCATGGCGTGATCGTGGTACCCAGCACGCCCATGCCGATAATGAGATAGCTGCGGACGAACTGCGGCGTCCAGGCGACCCCATGCGGGTAGAGCAAATTGGTGAGCGCGAGATTCCAATCAGGCGAGGCCTTGACCGCCGAGATGACGTAGGTGAGGTAGAACAATGACACGATCAACATAATGTTCTGCGTCAACCTGTAGTTGCCGCGCGTAATGAAGGCGAAAGAAATCACCAGGATGAGGAGGAGGAATGGCAGCGTTGGGATTCCCAGCATTCCACTGGTGGTCTTGATGGCCGAGACCTCGACGGTGATGGTCCCGAGGTTGGCAATGAACAAACCCGCGAACATGATCAGCGAGACCTGAATCCCGTATTTTTCCCTGATCAAATCGGCCAGGCCACGTCGCGTGATCAACGTCAGCCGCATACCCATCTCCTGCGTGATTCCCAGCAGTATGGTGATGATCAACAATGGGAAGAGTATTGTATAGCCCAGGGTCGCCCCTGCAATCGAATAGGTTGCCACCCCCCCGGCATCATTGTCAGCCATCGCCGCGATCGTGGCCGGACCGAAGACCGAAAACAGCACCACGGCACGCTGCAGCCAGCGGCTGGTCACCCACCGCTGGCGGATCCGTTCGAAGAACAAGTTCACTGATGGGCTCCGAAGAAATGCGGCAGCCGCTTTTTCCAGGCCGTCGGTAGGACCTTGTCCAGGGCGTCGTCGGCCGTGACGATGCCATGTAGCCGGTCCTCGTCATCCACCACCGGAACGGCGATCAGATTGTATTTCGACACCGTCTGGGCGATCTCGTCCTGCTTTGTATCCAGTTGCACGCTGACAACCCGCTTATGCATGAACTTCGTGACAGCAGTCTCCGGCTGAGCGATAATCAGGTCGCTCAGCGAGAACACGCCGATGAGGTGGGTCTCCGCGTCGGTCACATAAACATAGTAGACCAACTCGGCTTCTTCGCCGGCTTTGCGCAGATGCTCTATGGTTTGGGCGGCCGTCATCTCCGGCGTTACCGCCAGGTACTCGGTGGTCATCAGGCCGCCGGCCGTGTCTTCGCCATACCGCAGCAGCTCGCGAACCTCATTGGCCTCATCCGTCTGCATCAGGCGCAGCAGCCCCTGGCGGCGCTCGTCAGGTAGTTCGGCCAGCAGGTCGGTCGCCTCATCAGGCGACATCTCTTCGAGTACGTCCGCAACCTGCTCATCAGGGAAGTGCTGGATCAGGTTGGCCTGGAAGTCAGGCTCCACCTCTTCCAGGGTGTCAGCCAGCTGCTTCAGGTCAAGTTTGTGCAGCAGGTCGCCGTGTTCGGATTGGCTGAGGTCGGAGATGATCTCGGCCAGATCGGACGGATGCAGTTCCGCCAGCTTGCTCGATGGCACCTTCAAGCGCATGGACTGATCATGCAGAAGGGGCTCGACGAACTGCCATGAAATCTGGCCGCGGGCCACATCGGTTCGGGTCTGACGCGCAGCCCAGCGTCCCAGCTTCTCGAGGCCAATCCGCCGCAAGATGCCGAGCAGCCCGATGTCGACGTTGCTGACAACCACATCGCCGTTGACGCGCACGAGCTCGATGTCGTTGACCCGGACGACGCGCGCGCCATCGGTGTCCAGGATTTGCTGGTCGAGCACATCGTCCACCAGGCGGATGTCGTCGTCCTGAAAGGTGTAGGCTTGGATCTCAGACGAGGATCGCTTGAGCGGGATCGCTGCGGAGAGCAGCGCTGCAAGGTCCCGGTACGGGATCGCCCGATCCCCGCCTTTTCCGTGTACGATGATAGCCTCCACGATGGGGTGCGAATTCTCGTGGGTGGATCGCGCCACCACGTCCTTCAGAACCCCGATTCGGGTTCCGTCAATGTCGGTGACTGGGCGGCCGGTGAGTTCACTGATGAAAGCCATGTTGATCTCCTCAAGCAAAACGAAAGCCACCTTCGATTGATCTCCGAAGGTGGCGATTTGTTCCGGGGACGGCGGGCCTCGTCAGTGTTTCATGCCGCGCAACCAGGGAGCAGGCGGCGCGCTCGAAACGCGACTTTCGGCCGTTCGACAGAATTGCACTTCGGAGATGGTAAGAGGCATCGACCTTGGGCGCAATAAATGGTCATCTGCGTCCAAGGCAATCACCTCCTGTTCGTGTCGTTCAAGATGCTTTTCCATACGACCTTGGAACTTATACCCCCGCCTTTAATGTTTCGTCAAGAGTTTGCGGACGGCAATTTGGGCGGCGGCTCTCCGCGCGCCGGACCAGTTACCTCTGGCGCAATCCCCTGGCGATGAACGAAATCACCGTCCTGCATAGACGGTGACTCAATGCGTGTCGGGGCGCCGAGATTTGAACTCGGGACCTCACGGACCCGAACCGTGCGCTCTACCGGACTGAGCCACGCCCCGAATGCAGCGGCATTATACTGCTCAACAAAGAAGCTGTGAAGCCGGACCGGTCAGGGATTCAGCAGGATCTCGTGACTGTAGATGTACGCTTGGGTGGTCAGCAGATCGTCGGCCTGGGTGAAGTACAGGCGGGCAGGCGTCGGTGCGCTGACCTTGAAGGGAACCGTAGTGTCGAAGGTCTGCCAATCCGTGCCTGTCGTCGTGAGCACTCTCAGCCACTGATTCTTGCCATCGTTGGTCATCAACTGGATAATGATCGGCTGGCGATTGTAGGGCAGGACCTGCCCGTTCAGCTGGAGCTCCCCACCAGAGACGTCCGCTCCCGGTTTCAAGTGAGGCAACACGACCCGCTCATAGATCGTGTTACCCGCCGGATTGATCTGGCTGGCTCCACTCGACAGCAGAAGGATCTTCAATGTGGTGAGCGATTGAACGCGCCCCTTTGAGTCCTTCGTGCTGACCTGGATGAAACCGTTCTCGCCGGCGGCTCGGATCTCGAAGGGGATCTTTACCGTGAGTGGATCTCCGCCCGCGCTGCCTGCGACTACTCGCAGCGTACGTCCAAGCAAGCTCCCATCTTCGCCAAACAGATCGACCTCAACCCTTTTGCTATCGCCCGCCACTACCATCATCTGGACCTGCAGCGGCGATACCACCCTGGACATGGGTCCCGGGGCTTTGATCTGAATTGCCGCGAGCGGGATGCCCGGTCCGGCCGTGGGAGTCGGGCTCGGAGCCGCGGTCGGCGGGATCAGGGTTGCCGATTCGGTTGGGGTCTGTGTAGGAGCCTCGGTCAGGCCCGAAGCCGCGTCCGTGGCAGCCTTGATGACCTCGGCCGTCATGTGGATCACGGTCGGCAGGTAGTTTGCGGGATAGGACGTCGGAGCCGCCTGCACGACGGGCAGCGCGCAGCCTGCCAGCAGTCCACACATGGTGGCGATCAACATGGATCTCACAAACATACGCACTTTTATCGGTACCCTGCGAGAGGCGTTCTGAGGAATTGCTCTTTGCCGTGCGCGGGCTATCGACCAAGATCGGTTTCGTCGTTGCCCCGGCGATGCAGCCTTGGAGCCGATCCCACCATCATAGCCCGTAGATATCGGAGTATTTTGTGGTCAGGTAGCGGACGTAAGGCTCCGGGGTGATCTTCGATCCGGTCACCTTCAGCATCAGGTCCTGCGGCTTGTACTTCCGGCCGTGCCTGTGGACGTTCTCGCGCAGCCAGCGCAGCAGGCCCTCGAATTCCCCTTTGCGGGTTTGCTCATCCAGTCCGCGGACATCCCTGGCGATCTTCTCCCAAAGCTGGGCCGATATCAGGTTGCCCAAAGCATAGGTCGAGAAGTATCCGATGGAACCGTATGACCAGTGAATATCCTGCAGCACACCCTGGGCATCAATCGGGGGAACCACGCCGAGATAGTCCTGCATTTTGGCCTTCCAGATTTCCGGCAGAGCCTTGAGCTCCACCTTTCCCTCCACCATGGCGATTTCGAGCTCAAGCCGCAGCATAATGTGCAGGTTGTAGGTCGCCTCGTCGGCGTTGACCCGGATCAACGATGGTTCGACCTTGTTGATGGCCTTGTAGAAATTCTTCAGCCCGATCCCGTCGAGCTGCGAGGGAAAGACCTTCTTAAGTTTCGGGTAGAAGTACTCCCAGAAGGGCAGCGATCGCCCCACCAGATTCTCCCACATGCGCGACTGCAACTCGTGGACCCCAAGTGAGGTTCCATGGACCAAGGAGGTCCTCTCGTAGGCCGGGTTCACGCCCTGTTCGTACATTGCATGGCCCGATTCATGCATTGCACTGAAAATGGTCGCCAGGGGCTTGTCCGGCTCGAAGCGATTGGTGATGCGCACATCGTTGACGCTGAAGGACGTCTCAAACGGGTGAGGCGCCTTGTCCATCCGGCCGCGACTCCAGTCGTAGCCGAAGGCGCGGGTGACATCGGCACTGAACGACCAGAGCTTGTGCTCGTCGTACTTCCGCCGCAGAAACTTGTCGTTGACCTGCGGACGCGCTGCGATCGATTGGATCAGCTCGATCTGTTTTGGCCGCAGGGCGCTAAAGATGGCCTGCACCTCGGCCGTCTTCATGCCGGGTTCGAAATCGTCGAGCAGCGTGTCGTAGGGATGGTCGGCCGGCGGAAAGAACGAGATGTATTTCTTTACCAGCGCAAGCACCTTCTCCAGGTGAGGTAGGAAGATGCTGAAGTCGGATTTGGCCTTCGCCTGCGTCCAGGCCTCGAACGCATTCGTGCTGACGATTGCCTGCTCGGCGACGAACTCCGCCGGCACCCGCACGGCCTTATCGAAGTCGCGCGCGGCCACCCGGACCAGGGCCGCCTCGTCTGACGCGGCGTCCGCGTTCGTGTATTCCGCCTTCAGGTCCTCGAGCAGTCTGCCGACCTCGTCCGAGGTCGCCTTTTCATGCGCGATCTTGCCTAGGGTCGCCAGGTGTTGACCGCGGGCCGGAGATCCACCCTCCGGCATGTAGGTCTGTTGGTCCCAGCTAAGCAGGCCGGCGGCACTGTTCAAGTCGGCGACTTCGCCGAGTATTTCTTTGAGTTGATCGAGTTTGGCGGTCATTAATCTCCTGGAACGATGTTGGATTAAAGGGTCAGGATACTTTCCACCGCAGCGGCTCGCCCCGCAGAGCGGCCAGCACTTCGTTAGCTATATCTTCTGCGGCGCGGGCCTGTGACTCGCTCGTTTGGGCTCCCACATGGGGCGTAGCGATCACCCGCGGATGTTTGACCAGATCGGTCAGGCCCGGCGGCTCGGCCGCAAAGACGTCGAGGGCCGCACCGGCCACCTTACCGGAGTTGAGAGCGGCCAGAAGAGCAGATTCGTCAAGGATGCCGCCGCGGGCCGCGTCGACTAGGCGGACGCCGTCTTTCATCTGTGAGAACGCCATCGGACCGATCAGATCGCGGGTCTGAACGTCAACCGGAAGGTGAAGGGAAATGAAATCGGACCACTCGAACAATTCCTGGATCGACACGGATTCCGCTCCCCCGGCGCTGACGGCCCCCTCCTGGATGAAGGGGTCGTACGCGATCACATTCATGCCAAAGGCTGCCGCCCGCTTTCCGAGTTCCATTCCGATCCGGCCGTAGCCGATGATGCCCAGGGTCCTGCCGTTGAGCTCTACTCCAACGAGTTCCTTCTTGAGCCAGTGACCGGCCTTCATCGCCGAATCGGCCCGCGGGATCTCACGCGCCAGCGCTAGGAGCAGACCGAAGGCCAATTCGGCAACGGCATTCGTGGTTGAGGTCGGTGCATTGACAACAGTTACATCGTGCGCTTTTGCGGCTTCGAGATCGATGTTGTCGACGCCAACCCCGGCCCTGCCCACAACCCGCAACTTGACAGCAGAAGCGAACACCTCAGCGGTCACCCGGGTCCGGCCGCGCACGATCAGCGCATCGTAGTCGCCTATCAAGCTGACCAGATCCGCAGCAGGAAGGTCCGGACGGTCGTCGACGCGTGCAGCAGCACGAAGGATGGACTGGCCATTCTCTTCCAGTCCATCCGTGATCAGTATTCTGAGTTCCGGCATGGGCCTATTCTACTGCCGATTGGTCTGTGTCGTCATCTTCTGGCCGCCGGATTTGCCGGGCGGGACGTGATCCTGAGGTGGTGCGTCCGGCCGATCTCGGTCCCGGCGAAGAGGCCACCCCTATGGAACAGGGCACTTCCTCTTTTCGCCGTTTCCATCCACTCTGACATCGACCGCCGACCCCTCACGCATCTCCACCTTCAGGACTTGGGGATAACCATCGACGTCCGTGTCCAGCACAACGTACGCGCCCGGGTTGACCCGTACCTCATTCGCGGGGAAATTGTCGAGGGACGGCAGGATGATGTTCCCCGGAGTGATCAGCATCTGATGGAAAGTGCAATTCCTCAATGAAGCGGCGACCGGGAAGTACGTTGGTTGTACTTCCGGGAGGGTCATCACATCGCCGTCCACCATCGTGTATTGAGACTGAATGGAAACCCAGCCCATCTGGTTCGGCTGCCCCGGCATCGACACCTGGACCCACTCGGCCAATACATCTCGGGCCAGCGCGGTCGCGCTCTGGTCGTGGAAGAGCACCCCGATCGCGTTGAAGGCGAAATCGGGACCTCGCCGAATGAAAACGTTGCCTTTGGTCGCCGTCACGATCACGCGTGCGACGGACGAGGCTGTTGATGCGCTGGTCGGGAGTGGAGTGTTAATCGCCGGCGGCTGCGTCGCAGTCGTCGAGAAGGCCGTTGGGAAATCTGTGGGCGCGGAGGACGGTTCGGTGCTGGGAGTAGCGCTATCTATCCTGGCAGTGCTGCAGGCTTGGGCTGAGACAGCCAACAAAATCGCGATGCACACAACGCCCAGCCGATGGCATCGCTCACTCATACCTTAACGCTTCGACCGGTTCCAGCCCGGCGGCGCGGTTGGCTGGGTAGATCCCAAAGAACAACCCGACCGCAGCCGAAAACAGAGTCGCCATTAGGATCGCGTCGACGCCGACGATTGGTGTGAAATTATTGCCGGTCGCCTGCCGCGACCCGTCCGACGATGAACGCGATCAGCCAGCCGAATGCGATCCCGACAAAACCGCCGATAAGGCTCAACATCGAGGACTCGGCCAGGAACTGGATCAGGATATCCCGCCGGCGCGCACCCAGCGCCTTGCGCAGCCCGATCTCGCGGGTCCGCTCGGTCACCGACACCAGCATGATGTTCATGATCCCGATCCCGCCCACCAGCAGGGAAATGGCCGCGATGCCGCCGAGGAATATCGTCAACACGCCGGTCACACTCTGGATGGTGCTCAGGATGCTCTCCTGGGTGAACACGGTGAAATCGTCCGCGCCGATCGGGGTGTGATGACGCGTCCGCAGGATCTGCGAGATCTCGTCTGCGGCAGCAGGCACCGACTGAAAGCTCGTGGCCTGCACGTAGATGATATCAATTGTGCCCTGGCCGCCGCCACTGGGCAACAGGCGCGCCTGGGCCGTAGTGAGCGGGACGATAACCTGATTGTCGGCTGAACCGAATGCGCTGCCGCCCTGGGGAGCCAGCACACCGATGACCCGGAAGGGCTGTCCCTTCAGCCGGATCGTCTCCCCTACCAGTCCGTCCCGGTGACCGTAGAATTGGTCAGCGAGATCCACGCCGATGATTGCCACCGACGCATTCCCAAGATACTCGTCCTGGGTGATGAATGATCCGTCCAGCAGGCTGATATTGCGCACCTCGGCGTAGGCAGGTGTGACGCCGCTGATGGTCGTGCTCTTGGACTGGCCCGCGAATTCGGCCGTCGCGCTTCCCTGCACGGCAGGTGCCACGGCTTGGATGTCCGGCGCCGCGAACTGGTCCATCAGGGCGGCCGCGTCGCTCATTGTGATGGGTCGTGGATTGCGTACGTTTTCGTTCTGCCGCGCTCCACGGAAGACGAACAGGAGATTTGTGCCAACCTCATTGATGGAGCCGGTGATCGAAGCCTGCGCACCGTTTCCCACCGCCAGCATCGCGATCACCGCAGCCACGCCGATCACGATCCCCAGCACGGTCAGCCCAGAACGCATCTTGTTGGAATTAAGACTTCTCCAGAGCTTCGATAAAGACCTGCGTAACATTCATTTGATGCCTGCCTGCGGCTCTTCGACCTGACCATCCCGGATGTGGATGATGCGTTGCGTCTGATCGCCGATCGCCGCATCGTGGGTGACGATGATCACGGTCGTCCCGCGTTCCTTGTTTAGGTTCAGCAGGCTGGTCATGATCTCCTTGCCGGCCCGCGAATCCAGGTTCCCGGTTGGCTCGTCGGCCATGATGATCGCCGGATCGTTGACCATGGCGCGGGCGATGGCCACGCGCTGCTGCTGCCCGCCAGATAGTTCCGCCGGCCGGTGATGCAAGCGATCGCCCAACCCGACCGCCTCCAGGGCCGCCTGCGCCCGTTGTCGGCGACCGCCGTCCACAAGCCCCGCATAGCGCAGAGGCAGCTCAACGTTCGCCAGGGCGGTCTGGCGCGGAAGCAGGTTGAACGATTGGAAGACAAACCCCACCTTGTGATTGCGGATGGTCGCAAGTTGATCGTCGTTGAGAGTCGCGACCGAGGCTCCATCCAGGAAATACTCTCCGGATGTCGCCCGATCCAGGCAGCCCAGGATATTCATCAGCGTCGACTTGCCCGAGCCGGACGGTCCCATGATTGCGACGACCTCGCCTCGCTGGATCTTCAGAGAGGCACCGCGCAGAGCTTCCACCTCCACCACCCCCATCTTGTAGACCTTGGTAAGCCCCTGCGCCTCGACTACCCAATCCATCACCCGCCTCCGCTCCTCACGACCGGCCCTCCCCCTGGCCCGAAGTTCGCAGTAGGCGGATTCAGGATGACCAGGTCGCCTTCTTTCAGATTCCCACCAGCCACAACGCTCATCGTGTCCGACGAAGCGCCCAGCGTGATCTGGACCTGCTTTGGCCGGCCACTCTCCAGAATATAGACCACGCGCTGCGCATCGACCAGCCGAACGGCACGATTAGGCACCAAGAGTTGGTCTTTGACCTGCTGCACCACGATGTTCACCGCGGCCGTCATGGCCGGCTTCACCTCGGTATCGGCATCGGTCAGTTGTACGGCAACGGTAAAGTTCACCGAGCCGGATGAGTTGTCGCCGGCCTGCGATACCGATTGAACAACGCCGTGATAGGTCTTTCCCGGAATGGCATCCAGGGAGAGCGTGGCGGGCTGGCCGACGGCCACGCTGTTGATATCCACCTCCGAAACGTCGACATCGACCAGCAGGTTGGAGAGATTGTCGATCCGGAAGGCGGTCTGACCGGTCGCCGCCACGCCGCCCGACCCGCTCTGACTTGATCCCGACGCCTGCACGGCGCTCGCCGCGGAGCTGGCAGAAGAACTCTGGCTCGAGCCCACTAGGTCGCCAGGCAGCGAACCCGCCTGCGTGACCGTGCCATCGATTGGTGCAACGATACGCGCCATGTTCAGAGTGGCCTGGGCCGCGTCGACATTGGCCTGAGCCGCCGCAATGTCGTCCGGGTTGGGGCCATTTTGCAGACGATCGTACGTTCGCTGGGCATCATCCAATTGGGCTTTCTTGAGGGCGAGCTCATTATCCGCGTCTTGGATGGTCTTCGCATCGGGATACCCTTTGTGCCATTTGATGATCGGCACCTGCTGGCCTCCCACGTATGTGATGATTACCTCTTCGATCCACTGCTTGCCGTTTAGTGACGCGCGGTAGTCGTAGGCCTTCTTGTATGCATCCTGCGCATTTTTTAGATTGATTGCGGATTGCGCGCTGGCAGTACTGGAATGAGCATCTTGCAATGCCTTCTGGGCCGTCACCAGGTTTGCCTGTGCCTGGATGATGCTCTGTGGGACCGTGCTCAGGTCCAGGGTCGCCAGAACATCACCCTTCTTGACGGTATCTCCCACCTTCAAATTGACTTGAGCAACCGTTCCGCTGGTCTGCCAGTTCAAGGTCGCCGATTGGACGGCCCGAACGCTGCCGGTAGCCCCGACCGTCGCGGTCAGCTCACCGCGCTGTACCGGGACGGTCTGGTACGTGTTGCTGGTGTTGGACTTGCCGCGGCCGTTCAGGATCAAAACCACGACGACGACCAGCACGATCGCCGCCCCCCACAGAATACGCGCCCTCATGGACATCCTTGCTACAAACGCCTTCATCCTACTTCTTCCTCCACAACTCGCGCCGGCCCCATTATGCTATTCCGTGCGCCCAAGCCGGGCCAGTCTTACCCAACCCAAACAAAACTCACACAAAGCTGCCCAGGAAACCAATCCATGACATAGTACGGGCGAGACCCGACGCCCGTCGCGGCCAAAGCCGGACATCCGCAGACTGAAGCCTCCTGAGTCTCATCTCACCAACCTTTGGAGGGTTCAAGGCCGCTCCGGGGCCGCGTTCGATCTGAAAGCCCGGAGCATTCCGCCACAAACAATGCCGCCCCTCACCTCCGGGTTCGGTCCCGGCTCCCGCCTCCTTACCGTGTCGCGATGGCATTTCGTGAGAAAAAGCGCAATGGCTGCGGGCTTGAATTATATCAGGCTGGACAGTGACAGAAATTCCCCATTTTGCGCCGAAAATCATACTTAGCGAACTTGAAACAGATACTTAAGGGAGCATTTGTGATGATTGTCCATGCCGAAAATGACATAAGAGCCTGTGCCCTGCAAGCCGGCTTCGGTATCATGAAACCGGACGCGACTGACGAGAGTCAGGAGGCCACATGCAAGCTGTTCCCAGCGAATTCCTAGCCATCGATCGCAAAGAGCGCGCAAACAAACCCTTCGTAGACATGGAGCTGCGCTCCGCCAAAGAGCGCACCCATGACTTCGAAGATGTCGTCATTGAATTCACCCCCGAGCGCGCCATGCTGCAGGCCTCACGGTGCGTTCACTGCCCGGATCCGGCCCCTTGCATGCTGGCCTGCCCGGCGCACAATGACATCCCCTCAGCCATGTGGCTGATCGAGCAGGGCAAGTTCCTTGAGGCTGCACAGCTCTACCATCGGACCAGTTCTCTGCCCGAGATTTGCGGACGCGTCTGCCCTCATGAGCAGCTGTGCCAGGGATCCTGCGTCCATAACAAGGATCACGAACCCGTTCTGACCGGGCAGCTAGAGGCCTTCACCGTCGACTTCGAACGTCGGACCGCGGGCTACGTGATCCCGCTGGGACCGCCCACAGGCAAGCGCGTTGCCATGATCGGTGCAGGCCCGGCCAGCCTGGGATGCACGGACGTGTTGCTGCAGAAGGGCTACACGGTCAGCATCTTTGAATCCAAGCCAGCCCCGGGCGGCCTGCTGGTCTACGGCATCCCCAACTTCAAGATGTCCAAGAGCGTTTGGTTCGAGAAGTGGGAAGAGTTCGAGCGTGCCGGCGTCAAATTCGTCCCCAATACGTATATCGGCAAGGACAAGACGATCGACCAGCTTTTCCAGGATGGGTTCAGCGCGGTATTTGTCGGGGTTGGCTCGGAGGTCGACGCGGGAATGGAGAACACGCCCGGCATTGACCTGCCCGGCGTTTACCAGGCAACGGACTTCCTGATCCGTGGCAACGTGGCCAAGAATCTGCTGCCGGAAGATATGAAGCAGCCTCTCATGATCGGCAAGCGTGTGGTCGTGGTCGGCGGAGGTGATACCGCCTCCGACTGCCTGCGCACCGCACTGCGCATGGGCGCGGCCGAGGTCACGTGCCTGTACCGGCGAACTGAAAAAGAAATGCCCGGTGGCAAAAAAGACCGCCAGATGGCGCGCGAAGAGGGCGCCAAGTACCGGTTCCTTACGCAGCCGGTGAAGTTTATTGCCGGCGAGGACGGTCACTTGGCCGCGGTCGAATGCATCGAGATGGTTCTGGGCGAGCCCGACCGCACCGGTCGGCGCCGGCCCGTACCCGTTCCGGATTCCAACTTCAGCGTGGCTTGCGATACGGCCATCCTGGCCTTAGGCTACTGGCCTGACCCGATCCTCAGCAAGACCACGCCCGAGCTCGAGACACATGATTGGGGCCTGATTACCGTCACAAACAAGGAGACCGGCGCCACATCGAGGCTGGGCGTGTTTGCGGCGGGCGACTGCGTCACAGGTCCTGATATCGTTGTTACTGCCATGATCGGTGGCCGTAAAGCTGCCATGGCAATCGACGAGTACCTGAAGGACAAATAGAACCAGCTTACTTCTCACGGGGCAGAAGACGGCGGGAAAACTCGCCGTCTTCTCGATTCCTATCCGGGTCCTTGTGACTTGACCTCGGGAGAGGCGCCGGCGGCTTTCGCTGCCAGCGAGTCCTCCCTCCGACGCGCACTCCACAGAGGCGTGCGGGCTCGTCGAAGCGCCGGTTACTTATTTGCCCCTAAACCGGCCTCGTTATAATCCCTCCCATGCTGTATCGCCTGACCCAGGCCATTGAGTGGCTGATCATCGCTGCCATTTGCGGCCTGGCACTGACCTATAGCGCGCCTCGCGCTACCGACGAGGTCGACCGCGTTCGCGCCTACACCCGCGAATTGGAGTTCGATTATCTGGGCTGGATGCTCAACGCGGCCGACCTGAAGGTCCAGCAGAGCGCGGTCGGGGTGCCCGGCTATTTGAACCACGAATCCACGAAGGTCGTGGTTTCGGACTACCTGTGGGTAACGCAGCGCATCATGCAGGCTGACGACGCCCTCAATCGGGTTTACGCCGATCCCTCCATCACGGACAAGCAGGCCGCATCTGTGCACATCAAGGCCGAGTTGGACGAGCTTAGCAAGCGTCAGGACGAACTGACCCCGCTTGCGGAGGGCGTGCTGCAGGGGCAGATCGCGGATGTCGCCGCCGAGTTCGGCCTGACCACCCTCGGTCAGCCCATTCCGGAGGTCCTGTATCATTCGACGGCAGTGCCCGATGCACTGATCGTTTCACCACGCGATCATATCGAGGAGACTGCCAACATCTCGATCACGGCCGGATTGCCCGTCGACCAGCAGGCCGGATTGGAGAATCAAGTCGAGCAGGGGCTGAACGTGTCTGCCCTCGTCGTCCCCATCGGCGGCGTGGGCGTGTACCCCACGATGATCATGCGCACCACAGACCTGAATTGGCAGACCAGCACCATTGCCCACGAGTGGACTCACAACTTCCTTGAGTTCCGGCCGCTCGGCTTGCTGTACGATCACACGCCGGAGCTCCGGACGATGAATGAGACCACGGCCGACATAGTCGGCGGCGAGGTGGGAGCCGAAGTGCTCAGGCGCTTCTATCCGGAGATGCAGCACGCTGCTCAGCCTCCGCTGAACCTCGTGGTGCTCCCTCAGCTGCCGCCCACCTCCGCGCCCCAGAAGACCCTGCCTTTCGACTTCCGGGCCGAGATGCACACAACCCGTGTTACGGTGGATGGCATGCTTGCCGCCGGCAAGATCACGGACGCGGAACAATACATGGAAGGACGCCGCCAGCTGTTCCTTCAGAACGGGTATGTTATCCGCCGGCTCAATCAAGCCTATTTTGCCTTCTACGGCGCGTACGCTGATGTCCCGGGCGGAGCTGCCGGCGAGGATCCGGTCGGCCCTGCCGTCCGGGCGCTGCGCGCCCAGAGTCCCTCGCTGGCTGCTTTCCTGAATCGAATCTCTTGGATGACCTCGTTCGATCAGCTGAAGAAAGCTGTGGGACAATGAGCCTATGAGCCTGAGGACCTTCTTGCTTTTGACCTGCTCGTTGGTGGCGGTGATGCTGGCTGAGAGTTGCTCGCCGGCGCCGTCTGCAACACCCGCACAGCCATCCCCGACGACGCCTCTGCCTGCCACAGCCGGCGCGAGCGTCGGTTGTAGCGCGGTTAGCGCCGCACCCACGCCCAGCGGCTCATCACTCCTGCCGCCGGTCACGTCCACCGACTACGTCCGAGGCCCGGATGCTGCGGCCGTGACGCTTTTGTACTACTGCGACTTCCAATCCGGCCAGTGCGAGATCTTCAACCGGGTTTTGGATCAACTGGTCAAGGATCACCCAAACGATCTCAGGGTGGTCATGCGTCCGTTCCCGATCCCGGTGTCGGCAGTGCCAGCCCTGGACAAGTCTGAGCTATCCGCTGACGCGGCTCTCGCTGCCGGAAACCAAGGCAAGTTCTGGGCCATCCGGGACCTGCTGCACGCTCAATACAACGATTGGGCGAACCTGACCCCTCAGGGTTTCGACAAATGGGTTTCCGGCCAGGCAACGGACCTCGGACTCGACAGCGCTAGGTTTCAGCGTGACCTCGCCAGCCCGGCCACACGGGCGCAGGACAAATCTCTCTACGATGCTGCGGTCGGTCTCGGGATCTCCGCGATCCCAACCGTCTTCATCAATGGCGGACTCCAACAGAGGGCTGCTTTGAGCTATGACGGCCTCGAATCGACGATCAGTCTGATCGCGCTGGGGTCCCGGCAGTTCAAGGCTTGCCCACCTTTCGCCATCGATCCGTCGAAGCAATACACCGCGACCTTGCACACGGAGAAGGGCGACATTGTCATCAAGCTCTTCGCTGATGAGACGCCTCTGGCTGTGAACTCCTTTGTCTTCCTCGCAGCGCCAGGGCTGGTTCGACGGCGTAACCTTCCACCGCGTGATCCCCGGATTCGTGGCCCAAGGCGGCGACCCCAGTGGGACGGGCACCGGAGGACCCGGCTACTTCTTCAACAACGAGGTAACCCCCGACCTGCTGTTCGACAAGCCGGGCATGGTCGGGATGGCCAATTCGGGTCCAAACACGAATGGAAGCCAGTTCTTCATTACCTACGCGTCGGAACCGCAGCTGGATGGCAGCTACACGGTGTTCGGACAGGTGATCCAAGGGATGCAAGTTGTCGAGAGTCTGACGCCTCGCGATCCGCAGCAAGCTTCCGGGCTGCCCCCAGGCGACAAGATCCTCAGCGTCACGATCCAGGAACAGTAGCATGTCGGGCCGCGGTCGGGACTGGAGGACAATCTTGCTGGCCGTGGGCTGTGTGGCCGGCGCGTTCCTGGCCGTCGTGTTGGCCGCCTCCATGGCATTCTATGCGGCCCTGTCGCCTGCGGGCCACTCCATGGCGCGCGAGGGCACATCGCCGCTCGACGTCCTGATCCCGGCAACCGCAATCTTGTTCCTGGGGGCCCTTGCCATACCGGCCGCGTACTACAGCATCATCTACCTGACAGGAGGAGCCAGTCCGGCTGCGGTGCTGCCGCGTCTCCGCCTCTGGCAGGGTGTTGTCCTCTTGCTGCTTTGGATCGGCTGCGCTCTGCTGGCTGGCTTTCTTGTCGACAAGGACCCCTGGCGTTGGCTGACGCCAGTACTGTACTTGGTGGCTATTGGCATCCCAATCTACTTCCTGATTCGGTTGGCCGCCGGCGGGCTGAGCGTGGGCTCGGTGCGGCGCCTTTGGGGCGTCCTGTCGGCGGGCATGGTGGGGGGGCCAGGCTCTGCCATCTTCGCCGAGTTGGGCTTGGCCATCGTTCTTGGGGCCGTTGTCGTGATCTACCTCGCGTTAAATCCGGAGCGGCTGGCCGCTCTTAGGGATCTTACAATCCAGCTCAGTGGTACCTCAAGCATCGAGCAGGCCGCGAATATCCTCCAGCCCCTGCTTCAACTTCCGATCGCGTTCATCCTCGCCTTGCTCTTCTTCTCGGGATTCGCGCCGGTCGTGGAGGAGGCCTCGAAATCCATCGCTATCTGGGCGGTCTTCGACCGCCTCGAGACGGAAGCACAGGGATTCCTGGCCGGCGTCCTTAGCGGCGCTGGCTTTGGCCTTCTAGAGAGCCTGCTGGCGTCTGCTACGCCGGATCAGACCTGGGCTTTCACGCTCCTCATCCGCGGCGGGAGCTCGATGATGCACGTTGTGACCGCGAGCTTCACGGGCTGGGGAATCGGACGCTACCGCCTGACAAGGCGGGTTGGACCCTTGTTAAGCGGCTTTGGCGTCGCCGTTGTTCTGCACAGCCTCTGGAATGCTGCGGTCGTGACAATGACGTTTGGCGGCCTGAAATTGGGCTTCAACGCGGGCAGGCCGGAAATCGGCGCAATCCTATTGGTTGCACTTGGTGGGACGCTGCTCTGCGCGCTCTGCATTGCCATTCCGGTCGCGCTTGGCCGCATCAACGCACGACTGAGGACCGCCTCCCGGCCTTTTGCGTCTGAACCCGCCCCACCTCCAACGGATCTCACCTGACAACCGGGAACAAGCGACCTGGGAGGTAAAATACCCTGGTGCTCCTAAGGACTGCTGCACCGATCGCACGGGATGGGGATATCGCTGAACTTGTTGGGCTGAGGCACAAGCACTTCATTGTGACCCTCAAGGCCGGCTCAAAACTGGAAACGCACCGCGGCGTCCTGCTCCACGACGACTTGATCGGCAAGCAATGGGGCACCCAGGTGTTTAGTCACCTCGGTGCCGGCTTCTATCTGTTGCAGCCGTCTCTTGCAGACATCCTGCTCGACCTCCCGCGCACCACTCAGATCCTCTACCCAAAAGACATCGGCTTCATCCTCGTGACGATGGGGATCGGGCCCGGCAAGAAAGTACTCGAGGCAGGCACAGGCTCCGGTTCCATGACGATCGCGATGGCTTATGCAGTCGGAGGTGAGGGCCGCGTGATATCGTATGAAATTCGGCCGGACATGCAAAACCTGGCGCATAAGAACCTGGAGCGGGTCGGCTTGGCCTCCCGGGTGGATCTCAAACTGCGCGATATTCAGCAGGGCTTTGATGAGACCGACGCGGATGCCTTTTTCCTCGATGTCCCGAATCCATCGGACTACATCCCCCAGGTGCGCGCAGCTCTGAAGCCGGGTGCATTCCTGTGCTGCCTCGTCCCAACCGTCAATCAAGTAACGGACCTGCTGCTGGCCCTGCGGCGCACCAATTTTGCCTTCGTGGAAGTCTGTGAGATCCTGCTCCGCTACTACAAGCCCGAACCGTCCAGGCTCCGCCCCACCGACCGGATGGTGGCCCACACCGGATTCCTGATCTTCGGCCGTCCCATTGAGCCGGGCAATGATCAAAGGGGCCGCGAGCTGGCAGAGGAACTCGGCGCCGGCCTCGGTGACCCCAATCAGCCGGAATGATCCGGACTATCAACGGCGTTTGCGCGGAGTCGTTGCCTCGCCAATCTCTACATCGATGAGGAATACACAAAGGAGACTCAAATATGGGTAGATTTGTCCGTGGTCCTCTGGGCGGTCGCATGGCGCCGCAGATCCCGCCTCTGCTGCGGCGGGCCAATCAGCTGATGTCGAGCGGGGATTTTGCCGGCGCGGCCAGCGCCCTCGAGCAGTTGGCGCGCGCGGCCGAAGCTCGCGGTGGCCCTCGCGCCCCGTTCTTCTACGTACAGACCGGCAGAGCGCGGATGATGGCCGGTCAGCCCCAGCCCGCTTTGGAGGACCTGAAGCGCGGCCTGGGGCTCTTCGCCACGCGGGGTCAATTCGGCAAGGCTATCAATTTCGCCAATCGCATCGTTGCCGAGCTCAACCAGCGCGGCTTTGCCAAGGAAGCCAAGCAGATCGTGGATTATGTCAAGACGCTCGTGCCGAATTTCAACGGAGCCAGCCAACTGGGCGAACCCAAGCGGCCACCGCTGCCCACGAACTGTCCGGGCTGCGGCGCGCCGATCCATCCCGATGAGGTCGATTGGATCGACGAGATCACGGCCGCCTGCGCCTATTGTGGCACCCCGGTGCGCGGTAAGTAGGGCCTCCCGGCGTTCTGATCCCACATTGGCTGGCCGCCGTCCGTGATTCCAGAGGATCCATGCAGCTGACTGAGACCGACATTGCACAGCGGCTGCATGTCGCCGGGCAAGGTTTGGATCCTGCCTCCGACGGTTACTCAGAGATTGAGCTCACCGATAAAACGCGCCTCAAGTGTGCCGCGGTTCTGGTGCCGTTGGCGTGGGAATCTGATCGCTGGAGTCTGCTCTTCACGCGGCGCACGGACCATGTCGAAAGCCACAAGGGTCAGGTCTCGTTCCCGGGGGGAGGCTGTGATGAGGGCGAGACCACGCCCGAGCAGACAGCCTTGCGGGAGGCACAGGAGGAAGTCGGGATCGATCCGACGACGGTCCGCGTCCTCGGACGCCTGGCGAATCTCATTACGATCACCAGCTTCCGCGTTACCCCGGTCGTCGGCGTGATCCCCTGGCCGGCCGTCCTGCGCATCGAGGCCCACGAGGTGGAGCGCGTTTTCACGATCCCTCTTGACTGGTTGGCCGATCGCCGCAATAAGTGGGAGTTTGGCCTTCCCGGCCGAAACCGCACTCTGATTGCCTACCATCCATACGACGGCGAGTTGCTCTGGGGCACGACCGCCCGCATAACGGTGGAATTTCTGGCGGCGCTTGGGCTCTAGATCCCCTCGGTTTGCCCGGGTGCGGGCAACTCACAATCGCCTTCCACATCAGTCCAAAACAAAAGAAGCTCCCCATCCAGTTGGATGGGGGAGCTTCTCGTGCGCTCTATCTCACTTCTTCTTCTCTTCGGACTTCTTATCCTCAGGCTTCTTATCCTCAGGCTTCTTGGCCTCAGGCTTCTTGGCCTCAGGCTTCTTGGCCTCAGGCTTCTTGGCCTCAGGCTTCTTGGCCTCAGGCTTCTTGGCCTCAGGCTTCTTCTCCTCGCCCTCCGCTGCCTCTTCCTCCTTCTTGCCGCGCTCGACCGAAAGCTCAGGCTCAGCGCCCTCCGCCTCAACCGGGACCGCGCCTTCGACCACTGCCGGAGCCTCTTCGACAACCTCTACCTTGGCGTAGGTGGTTACTACTACCATCTCATCGGGATCATCCAGAATCCGGACCTTGTCCGGCACGACCACATCCCGGACGTGGATGCCGTCACCGACTTTTTCCAGCACGCCAATATCGGCCGTGAAGTGATCAGGCAGGTCCGTCGGCAGGCACTCGACCGACAAGGCATGCAGGCCGGTGACCAGCACGGCGTTCAGATCTCTGACCGCGGGCGACGTGCCGGTAATATCGATGCGTACGTCGGCGCGGATCTTCTCGGTCAGAGACACAGCCAGGAAATCCACGTGAAGGAGGCTGCCCTTAATATCGTCGCGCTGTCGTTCGCGAACCAACGCCGGGTATTCTTTGCCGTCCACGTCCACCGTGATCAGGCTGGAGGTACCGACCTTGCCCAGAGCCAGCGTCGCACTGTGCATATCCAGGCTGATGCTCACCGGCTCGGTGTGGTGCCCGTAGATCACCGCCGGTAGCTTGCCAGCCCGGCGCAGCGCGTTGACCTGCTTGCCGGTGACCTCACGTTTGGTCGCCTTGAGTACTACTCTATCCATCTCAACTCCTTGAGCGCCTCTCACCCTGATCCGTCAGGGCTACCTTCGCTCTATGGTCTGAAGCACGATCGAAAACTCCATCGTCCAAATCGCTGCTCGCCTCGGCCGAACCGGTCGAGAGCCTCGAAAAAACGCGCCTCCTTGCTATGGGAGGCGCAAGTCGAGCGAGCCGAATTTTAGCCGCCTCAAAGGCTTTCGTCAAGGCAGGACGAAATCCGGCAGGTTTGACTTGAAAGGCGGATACACAATGCCATTCTCCGTCACGATGGCAGTGACCAGCCGGCTCGGTGTGACGTCGAAGGCCGGGTTGCGCGCCCGGGAGCCTTTCGGTGCCACCGGTTCCCCGCGAAATTGGATCTCCAGCACCTCACCTGCTTCCCGCTCCTCGATTGGGATCTGGCTGCCGTCTTTCAAGGCCAGGTCGATCGTTGAGGTCGGCGCGACCGAGTAGGCGGGGACATGGTTGTCGAAAGCCGCCAGCGCCAGCATGTAGGTCCCGACCTTGTTCGCCACGTCGCCGTTCGCCGCGATCCGGTCAGCCCCAAAGAAGACCTTCTGGGCGTCCCCCGACCGGAGGAAGTGCCCTGCCATGCCGTCGCTGATGATCTCGTATGGGATAGCGTACTGCTGCAGTTCCCAGGCTGTGAGCCTGGAGCCCTGCAGCCGCGGTCGGGTCTCATCGACCAGGACGTGCACTCGTTTTCCCTGTTCGTGGGCCATGCGGATCGCTCCTAGGGCAGTGCCCCAGTCGACCGTCGCCAGCGCCCCTGTATTGCAGTGATGGATGATGGTGTCCCCGCTCTCGATCAATGAGGCGCCGTATTCCGCCATCCGTTTGTTGACCTCGACATCCTCATCCGCCAGCCGCTGCGCTTCATCCAGAACCGACTGCCGCAGCTCGGCCGCGCCCAGCTCGGCCTGGTTCGCCCGCTTCAGAACACGATCCACGGCCCAGGCAAGGTTGACAGCCGTTGGGCGCGATCCTTTCAAGAGAGTCGCGGCCGCCTCCAGATCCCGACGCAAGTCTTCCGACGAGGTGCTCGTCGACTGGCGGGCCGCGAGGGCCAAGCCAAATGCCGCCGCGGCGCCGATCGCAGGCGCGCCCCGCACAACCATCTCCTTGATCGCCTGCGCAACCTGCCGGTAGTCGTCATACGCGGCCACTTCGAACGCAGCCGGCAGGCGGCGTTGATCGATCATCTTCAGCTGGTCATCTTCCCAAAAGACCGTTCGCATTCTGCAGCCCAGGTTTCGGTATCGTTCCACGCCGGGTCCGGCACGGCGATTTCATCCGATTGCTTGTATTGTAAAGTTCTGCAGGCCGGGGCGTCAATGGATGGCATCGCCGTCTGCACCTCGCCAAAAGAGCTGGCCTGCTTCTGCGACGAGAAGAGACATTCACGCGAAAACCAAGGACGACTGATTCTTTGCCCCCGAGGTCTGAGGGGAATGGCAACGGTATAATTGCCTCATCTTCGCTCGCGGACAAAGATGAAGAGATACCTATACTTCACCGTCTTCGTTGCCGGCATGACCACGCTGGCGGCCGAGCTCTCCGCTTCCCGCCTCATCGGCAACGTTTTCGGCACCAGCAATCTCGTCTGGGCCAGCATCATCGGTCTCATCCTGATCTATCTCACGCTGGGCTACTTCGTCGGCGGCCGCTGGGCCGATCGCTCTCCAAACGCCGCATCGCTGTATCGCGTCCTGGCATGGGGCGCCTTCACCTTGGGTGTCGTGCCTTACATTGCCAACCCCGTGCTGCGCTTTGCTGCCAAGGCTTTCGAGGGCCTCGACGTCGCGGTCCTGCTGGGCTCCTTCGCGGCGGTTCTGATCTTGTTTAGCGTGCCGGTGACCTTGCTCGGCACGATCTCCCCCTTTGCCATCCGGCTCAGCGTGGATGATCCAAAGACCTCGGGCATGACGGCGGGCACCATCTACGGCATTTCCACGCTCGGTTCCTTCGTCGGGACCTTCCTCCCAGTTCTGGTGACGATCCCGACCATCGGCACACGCTACACGTTTCTCCTCTTCAGCCTCCTGCTCCTGATCGTCGCACTTGCCGGGCTTGGACGCTTCGGAAGCCGCAAGCTGATGCTCCAGAGCTTGTGGATGCCGGTCCTGCTCGTGTTGATTGCAGCCCTGTCGGCTGGCCAATCCCTCAAGAACAGCACTGGCCAGATGTACGAGACTGAGTCGGCCTACAACTACATCCAGGTCCAACAGGTCAAGGGCTTCACCCTCCTGCGCTTGAATGAAGGCGAAGGCATCCATTCGATGTACAGCCCCGCCACGCTGGACTACGGCGGGCCTTGGGCAGAATTCCTTGTCGGACCTTTCTTCTACAAGGACACTGATCCGGCGCAGGTCAGGCGCATCGCCATCGTAGGACTGGCCGCGGGTACCACCGCGCGGCAGGCCACTGCGGTATACGGTCCGATCCCGATCGACGGGTTCGAGCTGGATCCGAAGATCATCGAGGTGGGTCGCCGCTACTTCGATGAGAATCTCCCCAATCTTTCCATCCACATCGGAGACGGCCGGTGGAATCTGGAACAGAGCCCGTACAAGTATGACATCATCGCGGTGGACGCCTATCGCCCGCCCTATATCCCTGCCCACATGACCACGCAGGAGTTCTTCCAGATCTGCTACGATCATCTGATCGATCGCGGCACCCTCGGCATCAACGTGGGCAGCGTTCCCGGAGATCGGCGGCTGATCAATGGCCTCGCGACCACGATGGCGACCGTCTTCCCCTCCGTCCACATCGTGGACATTCCCGGCACGCTCAACTCCATGCTCTTTGCCACCCGTCAACCCACCAACCCAACCGACCTCGCCGCCAATCTGGTTGCTCTTTCCACCCGTGCCGACATTCCTCCGTTGTTGCTGTCCTCCATGGGGACAGCCTTTGCCAATCTGAAGCCGGGATACCAGGCGACGCAGGTCTTCACAGACGATCGCGCCCCGATCGAATGGATCGTGAACGACATGGTCATCCGGTTTGCGCTCGGCGGGCAGCTCCAGGGACTCCAACAGTGATTGCGGAACAACCGGATCGCCCGACCCGGCTTGATGTCGCGGGCTCGAGCTGGTTTGGAGCTGCATGAATCGTCTTTATACGGTGCTTTCGTGGCTGGTCACACTGCTCATCCCATTGGCCCTGATCGGCCTCGGGGTGCGGTTGCTGCTCACGCCGCTCTATCTCCAGTTCGAGTACAACCGCCCCGACTTCCCGCCGGATCAATATGGTTTCACGACGCAAGACCGCCTGCGCTGGGGTCTGTCTGGTGTGGACTACCTTCTAAACAGCGCCGGCATCTCCTATCTCGGCGATCTCAAGTTCCCCGACGGCACCCCACTGTTCAACGAGCGCGAGTTGAGCCATATGCACGATGTCAAGATCATAACGCAGGGCTTCCTTCGGATCTGGTATGCAGATATCATCCTTCTCGTTCTGGCCGGGGTCTGGGCCTGGCGCGCAAAATGGTTCCCCACCTTCCGCCGCGGCCTGCGGCGCGGGGGATGGCTAACTATCCTGCTGGCCCTCACGGTCGGTTTGGTCGGCACCGTAGGCGCCAGCGGATCCGGCGACGTCTTCTGGCAATTCTTCACCGACTTTCATGGACTGTTCTTCAAGGGTCAATCCTGGCTCTTTCCTGACTCGGATACGCTCATCCGCCTGTATCCTCTTCAAGTTCTGGGAGGACGCCGTGCTCTACAACGGCGTCATCGCCGCCCTCGGCGCCTTTGCCTGCGTGTTCGTGCCACGCGACATACGGCCAACCGCGCGCCCCGACGATCGGTCGCGGACTTGAACCTCCGATAGCGGCTCAAGTGGCTGATGTATAATTCTTCCACTTGGAGCCGCCGATGTCTGACGCCCTCACACTCAAGGATCGAATTGCCATCGTGACCGGTGCGAGCCGCGGTATCGGCCGCGCCATTGCGTTCGATTTTGCAGGGCGGGGCGCGACCGTCGTGGTCAACTACAACCAATCCGCGGCGGAAGCCCAAAATCTGTACGACGAGATCGACGCGGCGGGCGGCAGGGCCGCCCTCTTCCAAGCGGACGTTTCGGACCTGGCCCAGGCCCAGAATCTGGTCAAGTTCGCCGTGGATACCTACGGCGACCTGCACATCCTGGTCAACAACGCCGGCATCACTCGCGATGGCTTGATCATGACCATGTCCGAAGCCGACTGGGATTCGGTCATCACCACCAACCTCAAAAGCACCTTCAATTGCTCCAAGGCGGCCGTCCGGCACATGATTCGCAAGCGCTACGGCCGCATCATCAACATTGCTTCCGTCGCCGGAGAGATGGGAAATCCCGGCCAGACCAACTACTCGGCCTCCAAGGCCGGGCAGATCGGATTCACGAAATCGCTCGCCCGGGAAGTGGCCTCACGGAGCATCACGGTGAACGCCATTGCCCCCGGCTTCGTCGACACAGAGATCCTCCAGGCTATGAACCAAGAAACCCTGGAGGCCGCCATAAAGATGGTGCCACTCGGCCGCAAAGGCAAGCCGGTCGAGATCGCATACGCTGCAGCCTTCCTCGCCTCCGACCTTGCCGGCTTCATCACCGGCCAGGTTTTGGGCGTGGACGGCGGCATGGCTATGATGTGAATCCCGCCGCGCGTGGCGCGATCCAGGAGTGAGACCATGTCATACGATCATCAGTCTCTCGGCAAGACCACGGTCTCCCCTGCCGTGCTGATCGCGATCGCCCGCATGGCTGCCTTAAGCGTCCCGGGCGTCAGCAGCATGGCACCTGTGGCCGGCGGTGTGGACCGGCTCTTCCGTCGCCCCATTGACGAGGGCGTCCGAATCGTGATCCAGGACAACGTCGTGAGCGGCGACATTCACCTGGTTCTCAAGGAAGATGTCAATATCCGCGAGGTCGGGCGAAACGTGCAGCTGCAGGTCGCCCGCGCTATCCGGGAAATGGTTGGCATGGAAGTCGCGCAGATCGACATCCATGTAGAGAACATCGACTACGAGGCGGCCAAGGTCTGAACTACCATGAAGTCCCGCACCAGGGCCCGCAGTCTGGCCCTGCAAGTACTTTACGAAATCGATATTGCGAACCACCCTCCGGCCGACGTGCTCCGCGAGCGCCTGGAGGACGTTGAACTTTCGGATGACCTGGCCGAGTTTGCCCGGCAGATCATCTTCGGTGTGCTCCCCCTCCGGCACGAACTTGATCTGATCATTGCGCGCTACGCTCCCGAGTGGCCCTTCGAGCAGATGGCGGCGATCGACCGCAACATCCTACGCGTGGCGTGCTGGGAATTCACCGTCTTCCACCAGACACCCATGAAAGTGGCCATCAATGAGGCCGTCGAATTGGCCAAGCTGTATGGGTCGGACAGCGCACCGCGATTTATCAACGGCGTGCTGGGCAGCCTCGCCGACCATCAACACGAGATCGAGGAGCAGCTCAGGCGCGCGGCCGCCGCTCCGGGTGCGGATCCAACCGTACTTCATTCACACGCTTAAGTCATGGAAATCCTGGGTATCGGTCCTTCGGAGCTGGCCTTCATCATCATCATCGCCCTGATCGTGCTCGGCCCGCGCGACATGCAGAAGGCCGGCCGCATGATTGGCAAGTGGCTTCGCCGGATCGTCACCTCGGATGGCTGGAAGCTCTTCCAGCAGACCTCACGTGAGATCCAGACGCTCCCAAATCGCCTCATGCGCGAGGCCGCCCTCGAAGAAATGAAGGAGTTGCAGAAGGATCTTCAGCAACCGCTCGAAGGCGATCGTCGCGTGACCATTTCTGGTCCGATCCCGGGATCCGCTCCGATCCAGGGTCCACCAGCGCCTCCGGCTCCTGCCGCAGAGAATCGGATCCTGCCCGCCGAACCATCTGCACCGCCTCCCGCCGCCGACAAGGAGCCCGGTGCGTAGATTACTGCGGGGGATTTGGCGTGTGCTCACGTTCCCGTTCCGGGCGCTGTGGTGGCTCATCGCGCTCCCGGTACGGAGCTTCCGCAAGGCGAGGGGTTTTATGCTCACCGAGCCCGAGGAGCATCCGCTGGGGGACGTGTTCGTCGACCTCGCCCAGAACAAACAGGCCCGCGCTCTATTTTGGGATCAGGTCGAGGCCCTGCGGGGCCACTTGCTGCGGGCAGTCCTCGGCATCGTAGTCGGCGTAACCATATCCTTTGCCTACACCGACAAGTTGGTCCAGTACCTGGCTGCACCCGTGGGCGGACTGGGAGCACTTAAGGCCATCGAGGTCACCGAGTCGATCGGCGTGTTCATGAAAGTGGCGCTGCTCGCCGGCGTCGCCATCTCGCTTCCCTACGTGGCTTTCGAGATGTGGCTGTTCGCCGCGCCCGGGCTGCATCCGCGCGAGCGGATCTACGGCTTGATCGGCATTCCCCTGGCCGCGGTCTTCTTCATCGCCGGCATGGCCTTCACCTACTACATGCTGCTGCCGAGCGCATTGCCGTTCCTGCTGAACTTCCTTGGCATCCAGGCCCAGCTGCGGCCCGCCTCCTACTTCTCCTTCGTCACCGGCCTGATGTTCTGGATCGGGGTTGCGTTCGAATTCCCTCTGGTGATCTACGTGTTGACCGCCATGGGTCTGGTCAAACCTCGTGTCCTCGCCCAGCAATGGCGCATCGCCATCGTCATTATCTCGATCGTAGCCGCAGCCATCACGCCCACGGTCGACCCCGTGAACATGGGGCTCGTCATGCTTCCGATGATCGTGCTGTACTTTATCAGCATCGGGCTGAGCTACGCCGCGTATGCCGGCCGAAGACAAAGCCCAACCGAGAAGCCGGTTCAGGAGGGATCCACATGAAGACCACCGCCCGGAGCGCGACGATCGCAGCCCTCTCCATCCTCACGCTGACCGCCATGGCCTGCGCGCTTTCCTTGCTGCAGGTACCCACCCTCCCGGCCGCGGCGACGCAGCCACCACTGCCAGCCTTCCCTACAGCAACCGTGCTGCCGAGCGCTCAAACCGTGTTCCAGGTGACACTGCCAGAACCGCTTGGATCCGGGGAGAGCATGGCCCTCAGCCTGCTCGACGAGGTCACCGGGCTTTCCCTCAATCCGCAGCTCTACCCGATGCAGGCGCTCGATAATCTGACCTACACGGCTGCTCTTGCCCTTCCCTACAACGCCGTGGTCAGGTATCGCTATGTGCGCCTCGGCTCGACCCAGGCGCCGGAAGATACGACGCTGAACGAACCAATTCGCTACCGCTTGTACTACGTTGCCGGCCAAGCGGAGGTCAAGGACCTGATCGCGGGCTGGAGCGATCGAACGTATTCCAGCCAGACCGGCAGCATCGAGGGGCGTGTCCTCAATATCGATACCGGCACGCCGATCCCGGACATCCTGGTGACCGCTGCCGGCGAACGTTCTTTCACCGACTCTGCGGGGCGTTTCGATCTGCAGGGTCTGGTGCCTGGCACGCATAATCTGGTGGCGTCTGCCACCGATGGCACATATCAGGTCTTTCAGCAGGGCGCCACCGTCGCGCAAGGGCTGACCACGGCCGTCGACGTCAAGCTGAAGGCATCTGCTCTCGTGCGGGTGACCTTTGTTGTCAGCACGCCGAATGACGTGCAGGGCGCACCGGTGCGCATCGCCGGCAACTTGGCTGAGTTGGGCAACACCTTCGCGGACCTGCAAGGTGGCCTGAATACAGTGGCTGACCGCATGCCCGTGATGGAGCTCCGATCCGATGGGCGCTACAGCGCGACCATCAGTCTCCCCGTCGGCGCCTACGTCCAGTACAAGTACACGCTTGGCGACGGCTTCTGGAATGCCGAACACACGGCCGGCGGTCAGTTCCGTCTGCGCGATCTCATCGTCCCCTCACAGGACGTCACGATCCAGGACAGCGTCACCACCTGGCAGGCTGGCTCGTCCTCCCCCATCCTGTTCGAGGTCACCGTCAATTCCGACACGCCGGCTGGGGATCTGATCTACATCCAGTTCAATCCCTACGGATGGACAGAGCCGATCCCGATGTGGCCTCTCGGCAACAATCGCTGGGCTTACAAGCTCTACGGGCCTTTGAACACGCTGGGCAACCTGCACTATCGCTATTGCCGGGACGGGCAGTGCGGTAGCGCGGATGACCTTTCGACGGCCGGCCCCACAGCCAGCGGCCGCACGGTTGAAACGAGCCTCGCAGGCCAGGACATAAAGGACACGGTCGACAGCTGGGCCTGGCTTCAGAGCACCGAACCGGCGACCTTGGTTGGATCTGCGATCACGGCGCGGGCGGCGGGCTTCATTGGCGGCCTGGAGTTCCAGTCGAACTATGAGCCGAACTGGTCTTACTTCAATCCGCAGGCCGTGCAGAACGTCCAGGCCCTTGGTGCGAACTGGGTCTTCCTCACCCCCAGCTGGACCTACGGGCGCGCCTCGCCGCTCGAGTTCGGATTGGAGCCCGGGCAAGATCCGTTCTGGCTGGACTCAGCCATCATGGTAAGCCAGGCTCGCGCCGCGAACCTGAACGTCGGCATCTTCCCCGTCCCGCACTTCGCGACCTCAGCCCCCGATTTCTGGCGGGCTGCACCGCGCGACGCGGGTTGGTGGCAGGACTGGTTCGACCACTACCGCGCCTTCGCCGTGCATTATGCCGACTTCGCCTCCCAAAGCGGCTCGCAGGCGATAGTCCTCGGCGGAGATTGGCTGCAACCGGCGCTGCCCGGCGGTACGCTGGCTGATGGTTCGGCCTCAGGCGTTCCGGCGGACGCCAACACCCGCTGGCAATCGGTCATCTCGGAGGTGCGGCAGCATTTCAACGGAAGAGTCTATTGGGCCCTGCCCTACACCCCGGGCAAGTTGCAGGCCTCCCTCAACTTCCTGTCGAACGTTGATGGAATCTATTTGTTGTGGAACGCGCCACTGGCCGCACAGGCCAATGCCTCCAAGGCCGACATAACCAGCCAAGCCGGTCAACTTTTGGACAATGAGGTCTCGCCTTTCGCATCAGCACTCAATAAGCCCGTGATCCTCGCCCTGGCATATCCCTCCGCCGACGGCGCGAAAACGGGTTGCTTCAGTGACGGACAGGGCGGATGCCTGGATTGGTCTGCCCTCAACCAGCCCTTCGATCCCGGCTCGGTCTCCGTGAACCTGCAGGCTCAGTCTGACATGTACGAGGCACTGCTGAACGCTCTGAGTGTGCGCACGTGGGTGGCCGGCATCGTCAGCCGGGGCTACTATCCGCCCGCCATGCTCCAGGACAAATCAGCCTCGGTGCACGGCAAACCTGCGGCCGACCTGCTCTGGTACTGGTTCCCCCGACTAACCGGCGTGGTGAAGTAAGCAGCTCGCCTTCAGTCTGATTTCCAGTCCTCCTCACAACCTATCGCATCTCATTCCCTGACGCGACCGATCTTTGCGCTCCGTGCTGCCGGCTGTTTCTCAGCCGGCCTTAATCCATTGGTCATATACTCCGCCGAATCGTCGCTCAGGAGGCTTCATAACTCATCGCAGATTCTTGATCGGCTCGGCGGCCCTACTCATCATCCTGGCACTCTTGGCGGCGTGGGGTACTCTCGGCGACACGCTCTCCAACAAGAACGCGGCCGCCGCGACCTACCAGCAAGCCCTCCAGGCTCCGGGCCAGGCTTCAGGCGGCAGGATACCTGTCCAGGTGGGAATCTCAATCGAAAAGATCTCCAACTTCTCCATCAAGAGCGTCGCCTGGGACGCCGACTTCTACATCTGGTTCAAGTGGACCGCAGCCGCTGACCAGCCGGACTTCGATCCCGGCGCCAACTTCGAGATCGTGGCCGGCACGGTGAATACCAAGGAGAAGGTCGCGAACCAGACAAATGGCGATTCACGCTACGAGCTCTATCGCGTCAGCGCCACCATCAATTATCCATTCGATGTGACGCGCTACCCGGTCGATGACCATCTCTTGCGGCTCTTTATCATCGATCCGATTCACCCCGAGATTCAGTACATTGCTGACAAGCAGAACTCGCGGGTTTCAGCGGCCATCAGCATTCCGGGCTATCGGATTGCCAAGACGATCATCGGCGTCGAGAACGTTTCCGAAAACACCAATCTCGGCAATCCCAACAGCCCAAAGCAGTCCGCGCGCCTCGGCCTGAGCCTCGTTGTCCTCCGCCAGGGGTATGGTTTCTACATCAAGCTGTTCCAGGCCCTTTTCGCGGCCATTGGTGTGGCCCTGCTGGCGGGGTTCTTCAAGGCGCACGAGGAGATTCGCTTCGAACTCCTCGTCGGCGGTTTCTTCGCGGCCGTGGCCAACTCGTACATCACCACGACCTATCTGCCCGACACGGGCTCCATGACCCTGATGGACAAGATCAACTTCCTGGGTCTGGCCACCATCTTTCTGTGCATGATCCAGACCGTTGTCTCAGCGCGGTTTGCCAACCGTGGCGAGCACGCGTTCTCTCGCCAGTTCGATCGGGTCACGTTCGGATTGATCGCTCTATCTTATGTCGCTCTGAATTTGGCGGTGCCCCTGGCCGCCCAGATCCATTAGCGGTACAGACCGTTCCGCGCAGCTTTAGAGGTAGAAGGTGATGGCTAGACGCACAACGCCCTTCGGGCTTGTTCTCGTGGGATTCGCGGCCGTCGCTGCCGAGCTGGCATGCCAGGCATCGGGCAGTGTCATCCCGTTCATCGGTTCTACGGGCACCGGCGGGCAGGCATCCGCATCCGCAGCAGACTTAACCAATGCCCGGCAGAAGATCAAGCACATCGTGATCATCATGCAGGAGAACCGCTCGTTCAATTCATACTTCGGCACGTATCCGGGTGCCGATGGGATCCCGGTCCAGAATGGCCATTTCACCGTCTGCGTGCCCGACCCGTCCGCCGGTACGTGCATGACCCCATGGCACAATCCTGCTGACCTCAACTATGGCGGACCACACACCGCCGCGAATGCCACCGGAGATATCGATGGCGGGAAGATGGATGGCTTCATCGCTCAGGCCGAAAAGGCAGCTGCCGGCTGCCAGGCCACTCACGGGCCGGATTGCGGCGCCGAAGGCGTCAAGGATGTGCTGGGCTACCACGACGCTCGTGAGATCCCGAATTACTGGACCCTGGCGCAGAACTTCGTCCTGCAGGATCACCTCTTTGAGCCAAACTCGTCGTGGAGCCTGCCCCAGCACCTTTTCATGGTCTCCGAATGGGCAGCCCGCTGCTCGCAGGCGGGCAACCCGCTCAGCTGCGTCAACGACCTGAATGGCACGGCCCTGCCGCCCGATTTCGCGCCTCTGCGCCATCTACCGAATCCCGACTACGCCTGGACCGACCTCACCTATCTGCTCTACCAGAACCAGGTCAGCTGGAAATACTACGTTCAGAGCGGGTCCGAGCCCGATTGCGCCAACGACGCGGCCGATTGCCCACCCGTGAATCAGAATGCCCGCACGCCCGGGATCTGGAATCCTCTGCCCTACTTCGATACAGTCAAACAGGACAACCAACTCGGCAACATCACCGACGTGACCAATTACTACCGGGACGCCCGCACCGGCAACCTCCCCGCCGTCAGCTGGATCACACCGAGCCAACCCAACGGGGAACATCCAACGGCTCTCGTGAGCGACGGTCAGGCTTGGACTGCCAGCCTGATCAATGCGGTGATGCAGGGTCCCGAGTGGGACAGCACCGTCATCTTTCTCTCCTGGGATGATTGGGGTGGATTTTACGACCACGTCGCACCACCCGTCGTCGACCAGAACGGCTACGGCTTGCGCGTGCCGGGTCTGGCAATCAGCGCCTACGCCAAGCGCGGCTTCATAGATCACCAAATCCTCAGCCATGACGGCTACGTTAAATTGATCGAGGACCTCTTCCTGGGCGGCCAACGCCTCGACTCCAAAACGGACGGACGGCCCGATCTGCGCCCGTCGGTCCGCGAGAATGCTTCCGTCCTCGGCAATCTGCTCCTGGACTTTGATTTCACTCAGACGCCCCGGGCACCCCTCGTCCTGCCAATCCATCCGGCGCCTGGACCTGCTTCACAACCTTGAACAAAGATAGCCGCCTCCAAATGGGAGGCGGCTGTTTTCAAATCTATCTGAGCGGAGCCCGTCGGGGCTGGCCAGCTGGTTTTGCTAGGGTATCGTCAGCACCTGACCGGGCTGGATCAGGTTCGGATTTGGAATACTGTTCTCTGCGACCAACGCCGGGACCGTGGTTCCGAACTTGATCGCGATCGTGTAGAGCGTATCCCCGCGTTGGACCGTATAGGTCCGTTTTGGCTGCCCGGTCGGCACTTCCACCGGAACGGGCACCGTCAATTTGTCGCCGATCTTAAGCAACTGCTGATTCGCCGCAACCAGCTCGCCCAGGGTGACCCCGTACTTGTTCGCGATCGATCCAAATGAATCACCCGCCGCCACCACATGGGTTTTCGGTGTCTGGTCGGGCGTTGGGACCCCCGCGAATTGGTAGAGTTCATCGAGCGTCCCATTGAAAAGATCCAGGTTGACGGCCGCATTGATGCCGTTCAGCGTTGCCTTGTCATGGTACTGCCAGAAGCTCCACTTGAACCAGCCTCGTGGCATCAAGGGGCTCATTCCCCGAGTGTACTGGGTGGGAAACCATCCCAGCCACAACGCGTAGTCGCGCGTCCAGGCGGGCGGCCCGCCGCCTACTTCTGAAAAATTGGTTTCCAGGAACGAGACGCCCGAGTAGAGCATCGGCTTGCGTCCGAAGGCCTGCTCCACCGCGTCCAGCCAGGTCTTAGCCTTGGCAATGATCTTGTCTTTCGCGACGCCGTCCGTCACCTCCAGGTCGAGAATGCACGGGAGCTCGCCTTGATCGTTGATCGCCTTGAGGACGCTCACGAACCGGTCAGCCTGCTTCGTGGCATCCTGGCTTGGATGAAAGAAGCAGTAGGCACCTCTCAGCAGGCCGCCTGCTTTCGCGCCTTTCCAATTGTCTTCGAATGTCGGATCGGTATAGCTTTCGCCCTCCGTCGTCTTGACAAAAGAGAAGCGCTGACCCGTGGCGCGCACCTTCGGCCAGTCGATTCCTGATTGCCAGTAGGAAACATCGATCCCCGGAACTGTTGTCATGCCGACCTCCTGTGATCCTCCTCAAGTGCAAGTGGAATCGCGAATTGAGAGTAGCACAGTTCATTGGTGCTCGCAATGGTCAATAATCCACCTTTTTTTGGGCAAGATTCCATGCCGATTCCATCTGGATTCCCATGCTTTTAAGAATGGCGTATGCTAATCTTCCTCTCCCCTTGACTTTCGGAATCATGGTATAAGGATTTTGCCCTGCTGTGCTCGTGATATTGCTACACACGTTTTGAGCCAACACTCTCTACAGGGGCTTCTATCTCTCAGCAACAACGCGATAGGCTTGAGCCAAGGCGGCGTTACTGGGTCGGGGCCCACCTGCGAAAGCAGGTTCAAAACCTTGCAATACACGGCATCTGCGGGGTTTCTTATTTAGGACTACCAATATCGTAAGGTGCCGCGCCGATTGCGTGTGCACCCTTAATGTGTCCGGTCGATCGTGTCTCGGATTTCCGAGATCGGTCGCCGGGCATTTTGTTTATGGTGCCTGGTGGACGGCGATCGCCTCGCGGAGCCCGGATTTCGATCGCACCCTGGATCCAGGCATGATTTTCCGAGGCGTGCTCACCCGCGAAATGGATCCGCCCTTCGGGCGCGATGATCTGTTGGCATAGCAGGGTCTGCTGCTCCGGGTCGAATAAGGCAAAGGCGCCGCCCGCGAACTCGTCGTGGTGCCACATCCAGGACGCCCCCACTTCGAATTCTCTGGTGATCTGCGGATGGATCTGCGCCGCGTCCTCCAGCGCCTGCAGCACGCGGTCGTGAGGCGCCAGTGACCCCCAGCGCTGTGCGTCCTCGGGCCATGTGTAGCTCGCCAGCATGATACCCCGGCCCGTCTCGCGCCCGTGATTCGGATAGTACAAGTTGCGGATGGGAAGATCGGTGATCGTGCCGCCGCCGAAGATGCCGTCATCCTCCTGCCAGAACCGGCGCCGGCATTGGAATAGAATCTTTGTCGAGGCATCGTAGTGCAGCTGGCGGATGGCCCGCTGCTTGGCCCGGGCGAACGGCTTGAGCACGTCCACGTGCCGCAGCACCGGGAATGGGATGGTGATGATCGTGTAGTCGGCGGTCGCCTGGTGCCTCGCCCCTGCAGTTTGGTAATGGACAGTCACCTCGTCAGGCGATTGGTGGATGGCGATCACTTTCGCGCCGAAATGGATCTCAGCCTGAAGTTCGGGCAGGAACGAGTATGGCAGGCGATCTGTTCCGCCTTGGATCTCGAGCATATTGGTGTAGTAATTGCCCGAGTCTTCCCGGAATACTTCGAGGAACGAGGAGTTCAGTACGGCCTCTTGGTTCTCGAGCAGGCCGTACATTTCGATCGCGCCCTCGACCAGCCGTTGGCCTGCAGAATTCGCGCGTGGAATAGTGGTCGTAGCGTGAGATGATCTCGTCCCAGGCGTCGTCGCCATCCTTCTCCAGCAAGCTGATAAGGGGCTTGATGGTTCGCCTCCACAATGCCCCCGCGGTCTGACCCTTCTCGTGCTCTGACGTATCGAAGCCGAGCAAAGTGGGATCCTCATTTGCCTGTGCGATGCGGATCTTGCGACCCCCAATATAGTAGAACGCGTTGGGATTATCCATCGTGAAGTCATTGGTGGCCAGCCCGAACTTCGCGATGTACTCGAGCGTGAGAGCATGTGCCCGCGGTATGCGCATCGCTCCGACCTCCGCGTACAGGCCCTCGGTGAACGGCTGGCGCAGGGTATGCACACGTCCGCCGACGCGTCGCTGCCCCTCCAGGACCAGGGGCTGATGACCGGCGCGCTTCAGCTCGTAGGCCGCCACGAGTTCGGCCATACCTGCTCCAACAATCAGGACTTTCTTTGGTCGGCCGTCCTTGAACTCCGCCCTGATGCCGTTCCTGATTACCTGTAGATACTCCGGAATCGAGTGCGCCGGCTTCATCTCGTCCTCCATCAACGCTAAGTTGGGCCTGCAGGATTTTGACAGGCCTGCCCACGCCCCATTCGGAGCGGACGGCAGAGCCGCAATCATGTCTGCAACCCCGGCAGTTGGCAACTGCGCCGATCAGGTCCCGCGAGACCCGGCCGCTCAGAGCGGACTTGACGAGACTTCGGGTGGCGTGTAAAATGGGCCCGTTCTACAACTAAATAGCGGAGAACCAGCGGCTGGGTCTCGGTGCAAGACCGAGATCACGAGGTGGAGGTTCCGTCCCGCGAAGGACGCGCTAAGGTCTTCGTCCGTATCGAAGACCGAAAATCGGATCGATCAGCGGATGCCTCTGGAACCTGTCACAGGTTCCCTTCTCCCTTCCAAGATGAGCGTGTAGAGCAGGAGAGTTTAAAAAACTCTGCTGCCTGCCGTCGAAAACCACCCGGCAACGGGCGGGACAAGGCGGCCGCAGTGACCGGGCTCGGAGGCTCACGCCTTCAGCCCGTGCGAAGTTGGAAGGGCTGCTGGACCGAATGGCACTGCGCCATTGCAAAGGCACGCCCGGGCGTGCTTTTTTGTTTTTCCGGGCGTCCGCGGCAGAATCGAGGACAGACATGATCGTGAGAATGTGGCACGGCCGTGTACCGGCTTCCAAGACCGAGGCTTACCGCAAGTTCACCAACGGGCGGGCGATCCCCGACTATCGTTCAGTCCCCGGCAATATCAGCGTGCACGTGCTCGAGCGCCGGGACGGGGATGTGACCCACTTCATCACCCTCACCTTCTGGGACAGCCTCGAATCCATCAAGGGCTTTGCCGGCCAGGACGTCGAGGCGGCCAAGTACTATCCGGAAGACAAGGGTTTTCTGCTCGAGTTTGAACCCAAAGTTGTGCACTACGAGGTGGTCGGAAAGGCTCCTTAGCCGTGATCCGGGCTCAGAATCTGCGCAAGAATTGGGTCGCCACCGAAGGCCGGGACTCATAGAATGTTGGCACATCTGCCAAAGGAGATTCCTATGAGCACATCGACCCTCGTTGACTATCGCCAATCCAGCGCGGACTATCGCACGATCGAAGAGGCTATCCATTATCTGGAAAGGAATGCCCAGCGCCAGCCGGACCTGAAAGAAGTGGCTGCGGCGGTCGGACTGAGCGAGTTCCATTTCCAGCGCCTCTTCACGCGCTGGGCAGGCATCAGCCCGAAACGGTTTCTGCAGTTCATTACCAAGGAGCACGCCAAGGAACTGCTGGACCGATCCTCCAATCTGCTAGACACCACCGTGCAGGTGGGACTCTCCAGCCTGGGCCGCCTGCACGACCTCTTCGTAACGACCGAGGCCGTTACCCCCGGCGAGTACAAGAGCCGTGGCGCCGCATTGACGGTTCGCTACGGACTGCATCCGACGCCATTCGGAAAATGCCTCCTGGCTGTGACGGACCGGGGCATCTGTCATCTGGGGTTCGTCCAGACCACCGAAGGCGCGGCTGTCGACGAGCTCGTTTCGCGCTGGCAGCAAGCTGAGATGGTGGAGGATTCACGGGCCACCGCCTCGCTGGTCGAGCCGATATTCGACTTGGGCCAGCGCCTGGACCAGCCTCTGCGTCTGCACCTGCGCGGCACCAACTTCCAGCTCAAAGTTTGGGAGGCGCTGCTTCGTGTGCAGGCTGGGGCCGTAACCACCTATTCGCAGATCGCCGAACGGATCGGGGAACCCCGCGCGGCCCGCGCCGTCGGCAGCGCAGTCGGCGCAAACCCGGTGCCCGTGCTGATCCCCTGTCACCGGGTCATCCGGGCGATCGGCGAGTTTGGCAATTACCGGTACGGAGCCGCACGCAAGCTTGCCTTGCTCGGCTGGGAATTCTCGCAAGCAGAACCTGTGGTGGCCTTGGCGGCCTCGGAGTTGTGAATGAAAACCCGGATTTGGACCGCACTGATTGCACTCTACATCGTCTGGGGCTCGACCTATCTCGCGATCCGGTTCGCCGTGGAGACAATCCCCCCGTTCCTGATGGCCGGCACCCGTTTTCTGATCTCGGGCCTCATCCTGTACGTCTGGCGCCGGCTGGCTGGAGATCCGACGCCCACTCTGCGCCAGTGGCGCTCAGCCGCCATCGTGGGTCTGCTCCTCTTGCTGGGCGGCAACGGCGTCGTGAGTTGGGCCGAGCAGCATGTGCCCTCCGGTATCGCCGCCCTAATGGTCGCCTCGATTCCACTCTGGATGGTCGTGCTCGACGCGGTACGTCCCGGCGGTTCCAAGCCCGACCGGAGGATCATCTTGGGCTTGCTCATCGGCTTTGGCGGTCTGGCACTGCTTGTGACCGCAACCCAAGGCCTCACGCCTGCTGACAGGCTGGACACCGTTGGCATCCTTGCGCTGGTCCTGGCGGCCTTCCTCTGGTCGCTTGGCTCGGTCTACAGCCGTGATGCAGAAATGCCGAAGTCATCTCTGATGGGCACCGGTATTGAGATGTTGGCGGGGGCTGCCGGCTTGTTCATTGCCGGTACCCTGTCTGGCGAGTGGCAGGCATTGGACCTTGCCGCCATCCGGCCGGCCTCGCTTTTGGGCCTGGCTTACCTGGTGACCTTCGGCTCGCTGATCGGCTTCGTGGCCTATGCCTGGCTCTTGCGGAACGCTCCGTTATCTCTGGTCTCCACCTATGCCTACGTAAACCCGGTCATCGCGATCTTCCTGGGCGCCTGGCTTGGCAGCGAACCGATCAACGCTCAGATCATCGTTGCGGCTTTGGTCATCATCGGTTCGGTGGTCATGATCAACCTGTCGAAGCGATCGCGGATCCAGCCGGACGAGGAGGCTGCCCTCAACGCGGCCGACTAGTGAGGTTCGAATGCTGTCCTAATCCAACCGTTGACATCTATCATAACCGTCCAGACTTTTCAAGGAGGAACCGTGGAATCAAAAGATTTGTTGAAGCAGGTCAAGGCAGACGATGTGAAGTTCATCTCGCTGCAGTTCTCGGACGTCACCGGGGCGGTCAAGAGCGTCGACATGCCCGTTAGCGGCCTCGAGGAGGCACTCGATGTCGGCGTCTGGTTCGACGGCTCATCCGTCGAGGGCTTTGCCCGCATCCAGGAGAGCGACATGCGCCTGATGCTCGATGCCGACTCTTACGCCGTCCTCACCTGGACCGGTCCGGAGCTCCGCCGGGCGCGCGTCTTCTGCGACATCTTCACGCCCGCCGGCGATCCGTTCGAAGGTGACCCGCGCGGGACGCTCAAACGAATGCTCGCGCAGGTCGAGAAGCGCGGCTGGACCTTTAACGTGGGTCCCGAGCCGGAATTCTTCCTGTTCAAGGGCCGCAATGGTGAAGGCGTCCACCCCACCCCGCACGACAGCGGCAGTTATTTTGACTTCTCGTCAGATGATGAGGCCGCCCACGTGCGCTCGGCTCTGATGGACGCCCTCAGCTCGATGGGACTGGAGGTCGAAGTCGGCCATCACGAGGTCGCCCAGGGTCAGCACGAGATCGACTTCCGCTTCGCCAACGCCGTCCGCACCGCCGACAATGTCCTGACCCTCAAGTACGCGGTCAAGGCCATTGCTCACCTGCATGGTCTGACGGCCTCCTTCATGCCCAAGCCGGTCTTCGGCATCAACGGGTCTGGCATGCACTGCCATCAGTCCATGTTCGACTCCTCCGGCAAGAACCTCTTCTTCGACAGCAAGGACGAGTTCCACCTCTCGAGGCTGGCGTGCTCCTTCATCGCTGGTCAGCTGCTGCACGCCCGCGCCCTCGCTGCGGTCGTCGCCCCCACCGTCAACTCATACAAGCGCCTGGTCCCGGGTTACGAGGCTCCGGTCTACATCGGCTGGGCCCAGCAGAATCGTTCGGCGCTGATCCGCATCCCGCGCTACACGCAGGGTATGGATAAGGCCGTGCGCGCCGAGCTCCGCTTCCCCGATCCCTCGTCCAACCCGTATCTGGCCTTCACGGTCATGCTGGCCGCCGCCCTCGACGGCATCGAGAAGAACCTGCAGCCGCCGGCTCCGCTCAACAACATCAACCTTTATCACCTCACGCCTGAGGAGCGGGCGAAGATGGGCGTGAGCGAGCTGCCCGGATCGCTGAACGAAGCCCTGGATGAGCTGGAAAAGGACGACGTGATCAAGTCCTCCCTCGGCGAAGTGACCTATGAGGCCTTTGTCCGCGCCAAGCGTCAGGAATGGGATGAGTACCGCATGCGCGTGACCGATTTCGAGATCGAGCGCTATCTCGAGACCGCCTGATCCTCTACAAGGCTCCGGCAGGCTCTAAGTCGCGCTTTTTGTCAGCGCGGCGATTTCCTTCTTGGTCGCGTATTCCGCGATCAGTTGGCCGTCGCGCATCTGCAGAACGCGGTCGACGAATCGACACATGCGCAGGTCATGGGTCACCATGATGCCGGCGCCATCCTTCTCGTGGATCAGGCCCGCAAACGTCTCAACCACCTGGTACGCCCGTTCCGTGTCCAGTGCGGCCGTCGGCTCGTCTGCCAGCACCAGCGCCGGGTCATGGATCAGCGCTCGCGCGATCGCGACCCGCTGCTGCTGTCCTCCGGACATCTGGCCCGGCAGGTAGTGCAGGTGGTCGCCGAGTCCCAGCCGCCCCAGGAGTTCCGCGCGGACTTCGCCCGTCGGGCTCGGTCCGCAGCCCGTTCAGCCGCAGCATGATCTCGACGTTCTCCTGGGCCGTCAGGTACGGGATCAAGTTGTTCGATTGGAACGTAAATCCGATCCTGGATCGTCACGGTCGCACCCGTTCGTTCTCGTTCATTGCGGAGAGCTCGTGTCCGTCGATCAGCACTTCGCCGGAGGTCGCCGTCAGCAGTGCCGCCAGGATCGACAGCAGCGTGGTCTTTCCGCTTCCGCTCGGCCCCACCAGGCCCACAAACTCGCCCGAGTGGATCTGAAATGAAACGTGGTTCACCGCGTGGAGGGGCGCCCCATCCACGATAAAGGTCTTTACCAGTTCCCGGACTTCAAGCACAGTCTTCTTCATCGTTGGCCTCATTGTAGTCGCAGGGCCCGCAGGGGTTCGATGCGGACCGCGTACAGGATCGACACCAGGCCGCCCATTGGACCGATCAGCATCAAAGCCAGGATGGACAGCGCGGCGCTCATCCCGCTGAAGATTAACGGAACCGTCGGGGGAAAGCCAAGCGAAAATAGGAACGTCAGCAGTGAACCCAAGGCCACGCCGATCGCAGTTACCACCACGATCTGGATCACTGCCGCCGTACCGATCGCTCCGTTTGACGAGCCGATTGCCTTGAGCATGCCGATTTGCGGGACCTTCTGTAGGACCTGGATCTGAAAGAAGCCCCCGATCACTAGGACGCCGATCAACAGTGTGAAGAATCCCTGCGTCTGGACGGTCGCTTGCTGGGCGGAATAGCCCGGGATGTTGTTGATGGTCGTCGGGATGTCGGCCACCTCGATCTTGGGCACCTCCTCAATCAGCCGTGCCTTGACCGACGCGGCCTGGGTTGGATCCCTGAGCCGCACCACGATGATGTTCGCATACGAGGTGCTGTCCAACAGGTCTGCCTCCGATTGCGGACGGACTGTCTCCCACGTCGTCGGCGCCATGAAAAGGCTCGGCTGAAACAGGTACGACTGCCCCTCCGAAAACCCCACAATCTGCAGGCTGTAGAACTTGTCTTCAAAACCCTGCGCCGATCGGATCCGCACCCAGTCTCCAGCTTGCAGTCCCGAACGGACCGCGAGATTGCGGTCCATCACCGCCTCCTTCGAGTCACCCAGCCGAAACGCCCGCCCAACAAGGACGACCGGCATTCCCGGCGACCCGGGATCGGCCGCCAACAGTGAAACCTTGATCGGCTTGTTGGTCGATACGATCTCGGTCGTCGCCGCATGGACGGGCCCCGCCCCATCGATGCCAACAACCCGCCGGACTGCCCGCAGCGTCGCCGCATCAAGGCGGCTGGCCGCGATGCTGTAATCGGACTTCTCCCGAAAGACGATCAGCTGCGCATCGAGATGCGAGATGTACTCGCGATTGCCGTTGGCCAGTCCCTCGCCCAGCGCGGCAATGAACAGGACCAGCAGTGTGATCAAGGCGATCACCAGGCTGAGCAGCAGGAAGCGGCCCCGATTACGCCAGATCTCTTTCATGGCAACGTACACGGAAAAGGAGAACACGTGCATTCTTGGTCTCTCTCTTTGCAGACTGAAATGAACCCCGTCCGATAAGTTCTGGCAGGGCAAAGCCATCACCCTGGCATCACGTCGGTGTGTTTCAGAAAACTGCGGCTGAACCTAAGCCGTTTGGGCTGCCTTCTCCATCATCCGGCAGAACGAACATAGCCCCGGTGCCGATGTGGGTTGCCCGCAATTGGGACACGCGTGGAGCCGCGGTGCCGTCTGCTCGTGCCCGGCCAGCAGCCCATGTTTGCGCGCCTCCAGGAAGCTCAAGTAGAAGGTCAGCTTCGCACCAGGCCGATCATTCTCGAGCCGATTGAGGACTTCCTTGTAATAGATGCTCGTCGACCCCACCGCATACGGACACTCCTCGTAGATGTACTCGATGCCCCGCAGAATTGCATACGCCGTCATCTCGCGCTCATAGAACCTGCACAAGGGCTTGACCTTGCGCGCCAAGCCCGGCGCCTCCGGCAGAACAGGTCCCTGCCGGCCCAGGTAGTCAACCGACCACTGGAGCGTGTTTCCGAAGAGCACCGCCGCCTCATCGTCCAGGTTGTGACCCGTCGCAAGCACATCGTAGCCCAGGTCACGTGCGATGCGGTTCATGGCGTGCCTCTTGGTCAATCCGCACACTGAGCACGGGCGCCCATGGCCGCGGGTGCTGATCTCAGCAAGCGTCGGGATGGCCTGCCCATATTCGGCCTCCACGTCCACCACGTGGAGCTGGAGGCCGTTCCGGTCTGCAAATTGCCGGGTGAGGCGGTGCGATTTTGCCGAGTAGCCGATTCCGCCGTCGATTTCCCAACCCGATGTAAAGTCCATCCGCCTGGTATCCGAGACGCACCAAGAGGTCCCACAGGGAGAGCGAGTCCTTGCCGCCCGAAACGGCGACCAGGATCCTCTCCTCGTGAGCGAACATGTCATATTTCTTGATGAAGCGTTCGGTCTGCTCCGGCACCCACTCCAAATAATGCTCCTTGCACAACGCGAGCTTGTGCTGGCGCATATTGACCGAGGCCTTCTGCCCGCATTTTCTGCATTTCATCTGGACACCATCGATAAGAGCGCCAGCCTCCCATGGGCTTCGAACGAGTCGCTGAGGGGCAGGCTTCGCGGGCTCAGGCCCCGCCCGAGATCACAGCCACCAGCTTGATGACCTGTTTGTCGCCCAGGATCTCATCTTCCAGTATGAGATCGCCGTCGCGGGTGGCGATCACGGACTCGGGCAGGATCTGGGCATGTTCCAGGGCAGAGAGCAGCGTCATCCCCGGCTTCACTTCGTACTCCTTGTCGCGCAAGATAAGCTTTACCATTCGTACCTTGGACTGTGCATTCTACCATGCGCAGGCCGTGATTTCTCCCGGCCGTGTCGGTGTCTCGACTGCAGTGTCCTGGGTGTCCACTCATCCACTCGGTTCGACGGACTGCCTTGACAGCCTTCTTCCTTGCCCGTACGATGGACTTCAATGGGCCGCAATCAACGCGTGGGACACTGGGGTGAAGAGGCCGCCTCCACCTACCTGCAGGCGCATGGCTACGAGATCATCGAACGCAACGTCCGCACGCCCTACGGCGAAATCGACCTCGTTGCTCGCACGGAGGGCTTCACCGTATTCGTCGAGGTCAAGGCACGCTCGTCCAGCTCGCTCGGTCCACCCGAGATCACAGTCACGCCTCGAAAGCAGCAGCATATGTTGGCATGTGCTGCGCACTACGCCCAGTCACATGGCATTGACCACCGGCAAATCGATGTGGTTGCGGTCCAGAAGGCCGGAAGCCGGACCGAGATCACGCACTTCGAGAATGCGGTGGCGCAACTCGGCGAACCCTAACCAACGGCAAACCCACTCTTCAATTGCATCCCAGCCACAAATCATGGACACGCCGGGCAAGCCCACGCTCATCCTCATCGTCGGACCGACTGCGGTGGGCAAGAGCGAGTTTGCCATCCGGCTTGCGGATCGACTGGACGGCGAGTTGGTGTCGGCCGACTCGCGTCTCTTCTACCGAGGCATGGACATTGGCACAGCCAAGCCGACGGACGCAGATCGCCGCCGGGCGCCGCATCACCTGATCGATATCGCCGATCCCGATCAGACCCTGAGTCTTGCCGACTTCCAGCGGCTGGCTCGCCAGGCAATTCTCGACATCCACGCCCGCGGCCGGCTTCCGCTCTTGGTCGGCGGCACCGGCCAATACGTCCGTGCCGTGACGCAGGGCTGGGAACCCCCTGCGGTTCAGCCGGATGCCGCGCCTTAGAGCTGTGCTTGAGGAAATGGACCGCCTTCGCGGAGGAACTCTGCTCTACCGCCGGCTGGGCGCCATGGATCCTGCTGCTGCAGAAAAGATCGATCCGTCCAACGTTCGACGGACGGTCCGCGCCCTCGAGGTCATCTTGAAAACGGGCAGAAGATTTTCCGAGCAGCGCGGCTCCGGGGAGTCGCCATTTCATGTCATCGCGATCGGTCTCAGGCGTCCGCGACCTGAGCTCTATGCTCGCCTGGACGCACGGATACACGATATGTTCGCTGCCGGTCTGCTGGACGAAGTCCGGGCCCTGTTGGCAAAAGGCTATTCGCCGAACCTGCCCTCCATGTCTGCCATCGGCTACCGCGAGTGCATCAAGGTCGTACGGGGCCAGATGCAGGTTGAGGGAGCCAAGGCCGAGATTCGGCGTCTAACGCGCATCTTCGTCCGCCGCCAGTCGAACTGGTTCAGGGAGTCCGATCCCGGCATCAAATGGTGCGATGCCGCCGATGCCGGCCTGATCGAGACGGTCGAGGCTTTTGTCCGGCAGGCGACGGGATTGAAACCGTTCAAGCCCGGTTGACTCTCGGTCTCGGGCGGCATATACTGCCGGAGCCATCCAAGGAGGAGTCATGCCGAGTGATCGCCCCTGGCTCGCGCATTACGACAAAGGCGTCCCGGCCAGCATCCACTATCCCGAGATACCGCTGTTCCAGTTTCTCGAAGATTCGGCCGGGAAATATCCGGACCGAGCTTGCACGATTCTCAGAGGCGCTGCGATCTCGTTCCGAGACATGAATGGGATCACCGATCGCATCGCCGCCGCGCTGATCGACATCGGGGTAAAGAAGGGCGACCGGGTCGGCATCTTCATGCCGAACACGCCGCAATTCGTCATGGCGTTCTACGGGATCCTGAAGGCGGGCGCTGTGGTGGTCGCGACCAACCCGCTCTATACATCACCCGAGATTTGCCACCAGGTCAACGATGCCAGCGTCGAGTTGATGTTTACGATGGAGAGTCACTACCAGGCGCTCAAGTCCGCCCAACCTGGCACACACATCGGAAAGCTGATCGTCGCCGCGCTGGAAGATGGGCCGCAGGCATCGCTCGGTGCCCAGTGGACGAAACAGGATCAGGTGACACGGGACGGTGGTCTGACGTTAGCCGCCGGCGACGTCAGCCTGAGCGATCTTCTCGGCAAGTACCGTCGTGCCCCTCGTCCCTCAGTCGTGGTCGGGCCGGACGACATCGCCCTGTTCCAGTACTCCGGCGGCACGACCGGAACCTCCAAAGCTGCGGTGGCAACTCACCGCGGTGTGGTTGCCAACACCGCTCAATTTCGCACTTGGCTGTGGTCGCTGCAAGAGGGCAAGGAGGTCGTCTTGCTGGCGATCCCCCTCTATCACGCCTATGGCATGATTGCAGGGATGAGCCTCGGCGTGTCGCTAAGCGCGTCGTTAGCCTTGGTGCCGAATCCGCGTGACTTCTCGGACCTGCTCGAGACGATCAATACCCAGCATCCGACAGTGTTCCCGGCCGTGCCAAGCCTCTACAACGCCTTGAACAATCACCCCGAGGTGAAGGCCGGCCGCGTCGACCTCAGGTCGATGCGCGTCTGCATCTCGGGCTCGACGGCTTTGCTGCGCGAGACGAAGGAGAGATTCGAAGAGCTGAGCGGTGGGAACATCTGTGAGGGCTATGGGCTCTCCGAGGCGCCGGTCGTCACTCACTGCAACCCGCTGCACGGCACCAACAAGATCGGCTCGATCGGCATGCCCATGCCAGACGTTAACTGCAAGGTGGTTGATCCGGAGGACGAGCAGACCGATCTGGCAGCCGGCGAGCCTGGCGAACTTCTGATCCGAGGGCCGCAGTTGATGAAGGGCTACCACAATCTGCCCGAGGAAACCGCCAATTCGCTTCGCAGGCTGCCGGATGGCCATACCTGGCTCTATACCGGCGACATCGTCCGCATGGACGAAGATGGCTACTTCTTCATCGTGGATCGGAAGAAGGAACTGATCAAGCCCGGCGGATTTCAGGTATGGCCCCGCGAAGTCGAGGAAGTGATCGCCTCCAATCCTAAGGTGTTGGAGGTGGGCGTGGCGGGGGTTCCCGACCCTGACCGCGGCGAGGCTGTCATGGCCTGGATCGTCCTCAAGCTGGGGCAACAGGCTGCGCCTGAGGAGATCCAAGATTGGTGCCGCGGCCGCCTCGCCCCCTACAAGGTCCCCACCCGCATCGAATTCCGGCCCGACTTGCCGAAAACCAACGTGGGTAAGGTGCTGCGGCGGGAGCTCGTGAGGCAGCATTTGCAGGCAAGAACCGTGGGACAGTGATTTGCCTACCCAGCAACCAGAACAAGAAACGAGGTCTTCCATGTGGAAGACCTCGTTGATTCAGCGTCCGCGCGCCAATCTGCGGTGCGACGGCGTGTTGTCTCAGTCGGCCGGAGCCCCGTTCAGCGCCAGCGCCGGTTGCGGCGTTCCGCTCTTCTTCGGGAACGGCGGCGGGAAGATGGCCTCGAACTCCTCACGCGTGATCGTCTCCACTTCGAGCAGCTTGTTGGCAACCGCGTCCAACTTGTCCCGATACGTGTCAAGCAGTCGCTTGGCCAGGTTGTAGGACTGTTCGACGATCTTGCGGGTCTCGTCGTCGATCTTTTCCGCCACGGCCTCCGAGTAGTCGCGCTGCTCCGAGATCTCGCGGCCGAGGAAGATCAGCTCTTCCTTCTGACCGTACTGCAGCGGTCCCAGTTCGCTGCTCATGCCGAGCCGCGTCACCATCGTGCGCGCCATGCGCGTCACCTGCTCGATATCGTTCGCTGCCCCAGACGTGATGTCATCAAAGATCAGTTCCTCCGCCACGCGGCCCCCCAGCGCGTAGGCCAGGTTGGCCAGCAGTTTCTTGCGCGAGTACAGCAGGCGGTCCTCGTCCGGCCGGAACCAGGTCACACCGCCGGCCTGCGCCCGTCCCACGATCGAAACCTTCTGGACCGGGTCGGCCTCCGGGATCGCGTTCGCGACCACGGCGTGCCCCGCTTCGTGATAGGCGATGATCCGCTTCTCTTCGTCCGAGATCAACCGCGATTTTCGCTCCGGCCCCATCACCACCCGTTCGATCGCCTCTTCAAGCTCAGGTTGGCCGATCGACTTCTTGTTGCGCCGCGCCGCCAGGATCGCCCCCTCGTTCACGAGGTTCTCGAGGTCGGCCCCGACGAAGCCGGGTGTCCCGCGTGCCAGCGATCCCAGATCGACCACCGGATCAAGCGGTTTGCCTTTGACGTGAACTCGCAGGATGGCCTCCCGGCCCTTCACGTCCGGGCGGTCCAATGTGACCCGGCGGTCAAATCGCCCCGGCCGCAGAAGTGCCGGATCGAGAATGTCGGGTCGGTTCGTCGCCGCGATGATGATCACGTTGGTATCGGTATCGAACCCGTCCATTTCAACGAGCATTTGGTTGAGGGTCTGCTCCCGTTCGTCGTGCGAGCCACCCAGACCGGCGCCCCGCTGCCGGCCCACCGCGTCGATCTCATCGACGAAGACAATGCAGGGTGAGTGGCGCTTGGCCTGGTCGAAGAGATCGCGCACCCGGCTCGCGCCCACACCCACGAACATCTCAACGAATTCCGAACCGGAGATGGAGAAGAACGGAACGCCCGCCTCGCCGGAGACCGCCTTGGCCAGCAGCGTCTTTCCCGTTCCGGGAGGGCCGACCAGCAGGACACCTTTCGGGATCCTTGCCCCGAGCTGGATGAATTTCTGAGGCTCTTTCAGGAACTCAACCACTTCGGCCAGCTCCTGTTTCGATTCCTCGATGCCGGCCACGTCTTCGAAGGTCACGGTGGGATGCTCGCCGCTGAACATCCGGGCCCGCGATTTTCCGAACGCCATCGCCGCGTTGTTGCTGCCCTGTGCCTGGCGGAAGATGAACCACAGCACCCCTGCCATCAATATGACCGGCAAGATGTAAAGCATACTGTTGAGGATGCCGGCCCACTGGGACGGCGGCCTGACCTCGATCTGGATGTTCTCGGCCGAGAGCTCCGCTGGCGTCACGCCGAGTGCGACGAGCTGATCGACGAGTGTGGAGGTTGACTCTTTGTGCGAATCCGCTTCCTTGCCTGACTTGTAAACAACGTGAACCGAGTCATCGCTCTGGATGATGACCCTGGCGACCGAGCCGCTTTGGATATCGCTCGCCAGCTGGTTGATGGTCAGGGGTGGTGTTGCTGCCGAGTTCTTGTCGGAGACCCACGTACAGCATCGCGCCGATCGCGACCAGGAGCAGGAAATAGATAATGAACGATTGGGTACGGTTCGAATTCACCGATTCCTCCAGAAAATCACGCGGCAAGGATTATACCGTCCTAGGCCTCGTGCGGATAGCCCAAGCCAATTATTTATATGATTCTCTAATGAATCCTTTGGGCTGCAGTGGGGCCCAAAACGGGCCGGAATTCGCTGCCTGCCCCGCGCCGTCGACGGCCTGTTGGCGGCCTCTCGGTCAGACCGGCGCGTTGACGGTATGGTAAACTACTGGCACGCCGATTTCCCAATTCCCCTCCTGAAGCCCCATGCCAGACGCTTCATCCGCCAGACGGATTCTCTGTATCGAGGACGAGCCCGAGATGATCGACCTCATCCGCCTCATCCTTGGGCGGCGCGGGTTCGAGGTCGCGGGCGCCGCCGGTGGCAGGGCCGGTCTGCAAGCTGTCCGCGAGACCCTTCCTGATCTGGTTCTCCTTGACCTGATGATGCCCGACATGGACGGGTGGGAGGTGTACCAACAGATGAAGGCGGACGAGACTACCCGAAAAATCCCGGTCATCGTGGTCACAGCCAGGGCGCAGAGCATCGACAAGGTACTGGGGCTGGAAATTGCCAAGGTGGACGACTACATCGCCAAACCGTTCAGCCCCCAGGAGTTGCTGAACAGTGTCGAAAAGGTCCTCGGCGGGGAGAAATCCGAGGCGTGAGCCTGCCTTGAACTCATCCGCGCGCTAAATCTTGGGGCGCACCGCGCGATTCCATACATCCATGCCCTCCTTCGTTCACGTACAAAACACGAATCGACCCATCGATGCCCCGGCTCGCATCCAGATCTGCAGCTCCTTCGGCTGCCGGTTGCGGGGCTTGATGTTCCGGTCCGGCCTCGATCCGGATGAGGGCCTGCTGCTTCAGATGCCCCGCGAATCCCGTATCGACTCCTCGATCCACATGTTCTTCGTCCCCTTTGCTCTGGCCGTGTTTTGGATCAGTTCAAGCCTGGAGATCGTCGACAAGGTCCTTGCGCAGCCCTGGCACCCGGCCTACTTTCCCTCCCGGGCCGCCCTCTATGTCCTCGAAATGCATCCCGACCGCTTTGCCCAGTACAACGTCGGCCACAAAGTAGAATTGCTGCGTGCCTAGGCGCCTTCTTCCGTTCATCCTGGTCTGCTGTCTGCTCGCCTGGCCGCGGATGGCCGCCGCCCAAACCCCGACCCCCACCGGGCCGATCTACATCGTGCAGGCCGGCGAAACGCTCACCGCGATCGCTCAGCGCTTCAATGTCACGGTCGACGCCCTCATGGCGGCCAACAACCTCACCAATCCGAACGTGCTGGCAGAGGGTCAGCAGCTCGTCATCCCTGGGCTGGAAGGTGTCACAGGCATTCTCGACACGGAGATCATCGGTTTCGGCGACTCCTTTCACAGCCTGGTACGTCGGACCCAGATTCCGATTGATCTGCTGCGGAGACTGAATCACGTTGTCAGCCCGACTGAGTTCTATGTCGGGGCCTCGGTCATCGTGCCAAAACAGCAGAATGCCACCGATCTCACCGACCGCATATCGCCGGACGCGGGCGAGCCCCTGCTGGAGGCCGCTGCAGCCTCCGGTACCGATCCGTGGACCTTGGCCGCCCTCAACGATCTGGGTGGCACCTGGGATGGCCTGCCGGGAGACGTCCTTTACACCGGCGGCACGGGCAGCTCGCAGCAAAATGCGAGCGGCCTCCCGCCTGCGTTTCTCAGCGCCGACATCCCGACTTTCCCATTCAAGCAAGGGGGCACCGCCGAGGTCATCGTGCGTCCCGCCGACGGCATGACCGTTACCGGCACCCTCGTGAATTATCCCCTGCACTTCTTCCCGATGGGCGATGGGCGTGTAGTGGCTCTCCAGGGGATCCATGCCATGTTGCAGCCCGGCGTCTACCCACTGCAGCTGGACGCAACCGCGGCCGACGGGGCGACCCAGTCCTACCAGCAGTTGGTGCTCGTCGCATCGGGGGGGTATCCAAAGGAGGCGCTCTCAGTGCCGGCCGAGACCATCGATCCGGCGGTCACCGGTCCCGAGGATCAGCAGGTACTGGGCATCACCGCACCCGCCACCGCCACGCGCTATTGGTCCGGCAAGTTCGATACGCCCGTTGACCCGGTCAATGCACAGTGCATCAAGGACCGCTTCGGAACCCGTCGCTCCTTCAATGGCAGCGATTACATCTATTTCCACAGCGGGGTCGATTTTGGCATTTGCTCGGTCGCCCATCCATTCGACATCTACGCTGCCGCGCCGGGTGTTGTCGTCTTTGCGGGCCCGCTCAATGTGCGGGGCAATGCCACGTTCATCGATCACGGTTGGGGCGTGTACACCGGCTACTTCCATCAGGCCGCCATTTACGTATCGGTCGGCCAGCAGGTCCAGGCCGGTGAGCCGATCGGGAAGATCGGCGCCACCGGGCGCGTGACCGGCCCGCACCTTCACTTCGACTTATGGGTTGATGGTATTCAGGTCAATCCGCTGGACTGGCTCTCACAGACCTATCCCTAGGGTCGAGCTTTGAGCGCTTCGAAGGGCAAATTGGGGAGACGCGGGCGGGGGATCGAGGTCGGTTCGTCTGGTTGCGGCACTAGACGGTCTTGTCGCGTTCGTCGGGAGCCCGGACAAATGTCTGGAAGACTCCCCAGCCCTCCTGCCCGCTACGCTCCCCGGAGCGCACAGGGGATGTTTCTAATGAACCTTGCGGCGTTAGCACTTGACCTTAATTAGAAATGAATATATCATTGGTGGGCATTGTGCCCGCAATTACATGTTCCTTATTGTGGTCGACAAGCCGCGAGAAAATCCGTGCAATACTGGAAGCTGCTCGCGGCTTTCTATATAACCTCATGGCATCAGATTTTGCTCGTTGAGAGGAGGTGAGTCGGACAGCATCTGAGCTTTGTCAGCTGCAGGGCAACCCATCCGGCCGCGGGCGCATCCGCCGGCGCCGGGAGGCAAGTTCAAACAAATCTGGAGGAGTAAGAATGTCAAAACGCGTTTTCCTTTTGACGTCTGTGGTGGTCGTTGCCGGCATGCTGCTTTCGGCATGCGGTGGCGCGGCCCCGGCAGCAGCCTGCACGGATCAGATCGGCTGCGTCAGTCTTGCCGCGAATGATCCAATCCATATCGCCTACCTGCTTGTGGTCTCCGGCCCCAATCAGACCCTGGGCGTCAACTCCCGCAACGGCATCGAGATCGCCATCGACGATGCGGGCGGCAAGATCGCCGGCCATACCGTCAAATTTGACGGTGAGGACGGCGGCTGCTCCGCCGAAGGCGGCCAGACGGCCGGCACCAAGCTCAGCGCAGATCCCACCATCGTCGCCGTCATCGGCACGTCCTGCTCGAGCGAGGCCCGCGCGGCTGAACCGTTGCTCTCAAAGGCCGGTTTCGTCACGATCTCGCCTTCCAACACCGCGCCGGACCTGACCGCAGCCGGTAACGCCAACAACTATCCGGGCTACCTGCGCACCGCCCATAACGACCTGATTCAGGGCGCGATCGCGGCTCAGTATGCCTACACGGCCGGGAAGATTACGGTCGCCGCCACGATCAATGACGGCTCGCTCTATGCCGATAAGTTGCAGCAGGTCTTCGCCACCAGCTTTCAAGCAGTTGGGTGGCACCATCACCGATCAGCTTGCCGTTGATCCGAACCAGACCGACATGTCCTCGGTCCTGGCTTCCATCGCCGCCCACAAGCCTCAGATGCTCTACTTCCCGATCTTCCTGCCGGCTGGCGCCCTGATCATCCAGCAGGTGCGGACCAGTAGTGACCCCAATTTCAACAGCATCCTCCTGATGGGCGCCGACGGCCTGTTCTCGCCCGACGTGACCAAGGGTGCGGGTGACTATGTGGAAGGCTTCCATGTTTCGAGCCCGGTTGTCACCGGCCCGGCCTATGATGCCTTCGTGGCCAAGTACAAGGCGAAATTCGGCACGGGCCCGATCAGCACCTTCAACGCCCACGCCTATGATGCCTTCAACATCGTCAAGGCCGCCATCGAGAAGGTGGCTGTGAAGAATCCCGACGGCAGCCTTAGCATTGGCCGCCAGGCACTGCGCGATGCCATGTATGCCACCACGAACTTCCAGGGCCTTATCGGTGTCTTGACCTGCACCCCGCCCGCCGGCAGCCCCCTGGGTAAGGGTGACTGCGGTCCCAAGGCCATTGGCGTCTATGTGTATCACAAGGGTGCTTTCCCGCCCGAGTTGATCTGGCAACCACCAGCTGGTTCGTAGTAAGACCGCACTTGGAGGGGCGAGGGCTACCTCGCCCCTCTTCTTAATCCTTGAAGGCAGGAGGCTGAAGATGCTTCGTACCTGGCGCCAGCGAGTCACTTTCATCGATCTTGTGGTTTGGGCCATCGGTCTGGCGATCGCTGTGGTTGTGGTGGTGGGCACCATCAAGACACTTCTGACTGGAAAATATACACCCGTCGTCTGGCTTGACCTGTTCATCCGCGGGCTGGCGCTGGGCGGCGTGTATGCCCTGATCGCCATGGGCTATACCCTGGTCTACGGCATCCTGAACATGATCAACTTTGCCCACAGCGAAGTCTTCATGAGCGGACCCTTCACGGCGGTCTTTCTCGCCAACGCGCTCGACCAAGTCCGGCTACATGGACCGGCATCCGCTTCTGGGCATGTCGCTGGTCACGCTGCTGGCGATGGCCGTCTCGATGATCATTGCCATTCTTCTGGAACGCATCGCCTATCGGCCCTTGCGCGCCGCGCCTCGCCTGGTTCCCTTGATCACCGCCATCGGCGCCTCCTTCTTCCTGCAATACGCCTTTCGCGGTCTGTATGGCGGCGGCTTCCAGGCCTACCCCACCCTGCAAATCCTGAAAAGCACGATCAACTTCCTCGGCGTCAACGTATCCTACTCGCAGCTCGTGGTTATCGCCGGCGCATTCCTCATGATGATCGTTCTCTACGATATCGTGCAGCGGACAAAGATCGGCAAGGCCATGCGCGCCGTTTCCGAAGACAAAGAGGCGGCTGAACTCATGGGCATCGATGTTGACCGCGTCATCGTCTTCACCTTTGCGTTGGGTGGCGCCTCGGCCGGGTTTGCCGGAATCCTCTACGTGCTGCTCTTCCCCATCGCCTGGTTCTTCATGGGCTTCATCCCGTCCATCAAGGCCTTTACAGCCGCGGTCCTGGGAGGCATCGGGAATGTCGCCGGCGCGTTCGTCGGCGCCATGATTCTGGGCCTGCTCGAATTGGTCGGTCCAAACTTGTTCCTCGACGGCTTGGGCATCCCCAATGCCCCGCAGTTGAAAGATGCAATCGCATTCGTTATTTTGGTGTTCATTCTCATCTTCCGCCCGTCTGGCATTCTGGGCGAAGCCATCACTGAGACGAAGGCCTAAGGAGAAAGCCATGAAGAAATCCTCCATTTGGGTCGAAGCGATCCGCAGTGGCTTGCTCGGCGGCGCAATCAGCCTTTTCATTTGCCTCGTCGGCATGACGGCGGAATTCAGCCAGAGGGAAATCATCCACTCCGTGATCAGCATGGGGCAAATCCTCTATATGGCGCCGATAGTCTTTTTCGGCTACCGCATCGCTCGGCGCCACGCCACCAGACCTGCGCTCGCTCCTGTCCTCGGTGCTGTGTCCGGGTTTGCGGGGGGCGCGGTTCTGGCGGCCTTCGTGGCCCTCAAGCTCATCATCGACATACGCGGCATGTTTCTCAACGCCTCCCCGGGTTTGTACGAGATCCTCACATTCGGCCTGGGAATCACCGGGGGAATCCCGGCCTTGTTGGCCGCCACCGCGCTGCTCGGCGCCCTTGGCGCAGCCTTCACTCTCCTCCCTGGCGCGCGTGCGGCAGGCCCTGCTTCAAGCGTTCGTATGGATTGCCATGGCCGGCTTGCTCCGGGATTTGATTATTAACATCTTGCTGGGCTGGGGGGGCGCAGGATCCTTCGGGGCTTTTCTCGCCTCGCTCATCTCCTGGATGTTTGCCGAGTCGGGTCTGAATCTGCTCGGCACCTTGTTCCTCCTCCTGCTCATTGGCGGACTGACCTTCTGGCGCTATGTCGTCCCAGGCAGCAAGCGGAAAGCGGCCACCAACCTTCGGACCCCACGCCAGCAGTGGATTCGTTGGGGCACCCTCGCCGCGATCGTGGTGGTCATGATATTCCTGCCACAGATCCTGGGCCTCTTCCTGAGCGATGTGCTGGACACCGTTGGCATATTCATCCTGATGGGCCTCGGTTTGAACATCGTTGTGGGCTTTGCCGGCCTGCTCGATCTGGGCTATGTGGCTTTCTTCGCCATCGGCGCCTACACGATGGGCGTGGTGACCTCACCGGAACGTCTATTCGGCCAGGGTGCCTTGACATACTGGGAGGCTCTACCGATCGCTTTGCTGGTCGCCGTGCTTTCTGGCGTGGTGCTGGGCCTGCCGGTGCTCAAGATGCGCGGTGACTACCTCGCCATCGTCGACTCTGGGCTTTGGTGAGATCGTTCGACTGCTGGTCATTTCGGACTGGCTGCGGCCGTGGTTGGGCGGCCCGCAGGGGATTCAGCGCATCGCCCATCCTGTCGTCGGTCCTTTCGACCTCGGATCCCAGCCAAGTCTCTACTTGGTCATCGTGCTGTTCATAGGCATAGCCAGTTTCATTGCGATCCGCCTCAAGGATTCTCGCCTGGGACGCTCCTGGATGGCGGTGCGCGAGGATGAGGACGTCGCCAAGGCCATGGGCATCGATCATGTGACCACCAAGCTGTTGGCATTCGCGAGCGGCGCCTTCTTCGCCGGCCTGGGCGGAACCATTTTTGCAGCGAAATTGGGGTCGGCCTATCCTCAGAGCTTTCAGTTCCTGGTCTCGATCAATGTGCTCTCGCTGATCATCATCGGCGGCATGGGCAGCATTCCGGGCGTCATCGTCGGCGGATTTGCCCTCGTGGGCTTGCCTGAGATCCTGCGCGAGTTCGCCGATTTCCGCTACCTGGTCTACGGAGCTGTGCTGGTGGCCATGATGCTAGTCAGACCCGAGGGCCTGATACCGGAAAAGCGCCGCGAACTCGAACTGCACGAAGAAGAACCTGTGCCGGGGGCGGAACCTTCAGCCGCGCCCGTCGCGAAATAACCCTGGAACAGGAGATATCAGATGGCAGTCCTGGTTTCCAAGAAAGTCACCAAACGGTTCGGAGGCCTGCATGCGCTGAGCAACATCGACCTGGAAGTCAAGGAACAGGGTATTCACAGCGTCATCGGCCCCAACGGCGCGGGCAAGACGACCTTCTTCAACTGCGTCACGGGCTTCTACATACCCGAAGAAGGGGAGATCTTGCTCAACGGCCGCAACATCACCGGCCTTTCCCCGGACCGCGTCACGCGGCTCGGTGTTTCCCGCACCTACCAGAACATCCGGCTTTTCAAGAATATGACCGCGGTCGAGAACATTCTGGTTGGCATGCATCCTCATCTGAAGTCGGGTCTCATCGGCAGCATCCTCCGCGATCGTCGCACGATGAAGGAAGAGGCCGACGCGGTCGAAGAGGCTCGCCGCCTACTGAGGTTCTGCGGTCTGACGGGAAAAGGTGACTACATGTCCAAGAACCTCCCGTATGGCGACCAGCGCCGCCTGGAGGTCGCCCGCGCTCTAGGCAACAAGCCGCATCTTTTGCTGCTCGACGAACCGACCGCTGGAATGAATCCCAGTGAAACCCAGGAGATGATGAAGTTCATCCGCCGGCTGCGGGATGAGCTCGGCATCACCATTCTGCTGATCGAGCACCAGATGCGGGTGGTCATGGGCATCTCGGAATTGATCACCGTCCTGGATTTCGGCGAAAAGATCGCCGAGGGCACTCCGGCAGAAATTCAGAACAATCCGAAGGTGATCGAGGCGTATCTGGGGCGGGGTGCAGCCAGCGGACTGGGTCAGAGAAAACCTAGCGCCGCTGCGGCTTGACGGGAGGGTACATACATGCCGATGCTTGAAGTTGACAATATTCACTCCTACTACGGCAACATCCATGCCTTGAAGGGCATTTCGTTGAGCGTGGAGAAAGGTGAGATCGTCACGTTGATCGGCGCCAACGGCGCTGGCAAAACCACCACCCTGCGCACCATCACCGGCGCGATGAAACCGCGTGAAGGCGCGGTGCGGCTCGAGGGAGAAGACCTGGCGCCGTTCAAGCCTCACGAGATTGTGTACAAGGGCATGTCGATGGTGCCCGAGGGACGCCGGATCTTCTCTCGTCTGACCGTGGCCGAGAACCTGGAGATGGGCTCTTACACCCGCACGGACAAGACGGAGCTTGCGGCCGATTTCGAACGCGTTTTCACCTTGTTCCCGCGGCTCAAGGAGCGCCATACGCAGGTCGCTGGTACGTTGTCTGGCGGCGAGCAGCAGATGCTGGCCACTGCCCGGGCGTTAATGGCTCACCCCCGGATCCTGCTCATGGATGAGCCGTCGATGGGTCTCGCCCCCGTCCTTGTGGAGGCCATCTTTGAGACCATTCAACGCATCAACAAAGAGGGCACAACGATCTTGCTCGTTGAGCAGAATGCCCTGATGGCGCTCTCCGTGGCCGGACGTGGTTACGTGCTGCAAACCGGCGAGATCGTGCTCCAGGATACCGCTGGCAACCTTAGCAAGAACACAATGGTGCAGAAGGCGTATCTGGGTATGCAATGAAGCCCTAACGGAGCCCCCGCAAAGCGCAGAGGTACAATTACCGCCTCTGCGCTTTTTTTTGTTTTGTGAAACGCAGGAGGTACCGTGCTTATACTGACCGCGGATGACGTCCGGAGAGCGCTCCCCATGCGGGAGGCGATCGAAGCCATGAAGCGCGCCTACGCCGCCGTCTCCGATGGACGCGTCGAGATGCCGCTTCGCGCTCGTGTCCCGGTGGCACCCCACGATGCCTTGAGTCTCTTCATGCCGGCCTATGCCAGAAGTGATGCCGGCGAGGCCCTGGCCGTCAAGGTCGTGTCGCTGTTCCCGCAAAATCCCGCCCGGAACCTGGCATATATTCAGGCTGCTGTGCTGGTCCTTGAACCGGACACTGGACGTGCCCTTGCCCTCCTGGAGGGCAGTTCGTTGACCGCGATTCGAACGGGTGCTGCCAGCGGCGCGGCTGCAGACGTTCTGGCGCGGAAGGACAGCCAGGTCGCTGCCGTTTTTGGCGCCGGCGCTCAGGGTCGGACTCAGCTCGAGGCTGCTTGCACCGTCAGGCGCATCGAGCTCGCCTGGATCTACGATTCAGACGCCAAACGCGCCGGTTCGTTCGTCAGTGAAATGGCGGGAAAAGGCCCCATCCCTCGCGACCTGCGCCTTGCCTCCACGCCCCGCGAGGCCCTGGCAAACGCGGATCTCATTTGCACTGCGACCACCTCTCTCACCCCAGTCTTCGCGGACCGCGACCTCAAGCCAGGCGCACACATATCCGCGGTGGGCTCGTACACGCCCGACATGCAGGAGATACCCCCTGAGACCGTGCAGCGCGCCCTGGTGGTCGTGGACGCCCGTTCTGCCGCTCTGGTTGAAAGCGGCGATCTGATCAAGCCCATTCATTCAGGGTTGTTCGGCGAGGAGCATGTCCATGCCGAGTTGGGCGAGATCATCCTCGGTCGCAAGCCCGGACGTCAGTCCGCGCAGCAGATCACCTACTTCAAGTCGGTCGGCGTCGCCGCCCAGGACGTCATGGCAGCGCAACTGGCCATTGACAACGCTCGTCGCCTCGGGCTCGGTCAGGAAGTAGCCTTCTAATCGCCCCTTGCGGCGGATTACCGGCGAGGGGTGCTGTCGAGTTTGCGGGGCATATCTTTGAGCACAGGAAATCACATGTTACCTCTCAAGTCAGCTGATGTGGTCGTGATCGGCGCTGGTGTTATGGGGACCAGCGCGGCTTATCATCTCGCCCAGCGCGGGATGACGAACGTGGTTGTCCTCGAGAAGGAGCAGTTCGTCGGCCAGGGTGCGACGGGTCGCTGCGCCGGCGGCGTGCGCTATCAGTTCGGGACCGAGGTCAATGTCCGGCTCTCCATCCAGAGCCTGCGCATGCTCGCAGACTTTCGCGCGGAGATCGGCCAGGACATCGACTTTCGCAGGTGCGGCTATCTTTTCGTCCTGACCAATGAGAAGGACGCCGCCTCCTTCAAGATGTTCGCCGCAATGCAGCAGAACCTCGGGGTTGGCACGGAGATCCTGAATGGCGCTGAGGTGCGCCGCCGGCTCCCGCAGATGCGCTTCGAGGATGCCCTGGCTGGCAGCTGGAATCCGCGGGACGGCTTGGTCGACCCAAACAGCGTCGTCAGCGGCTACGTGACCGCGGCCCAGCGCAAGGGTGTCAAGGTCCTCACCGGCGTGGAAGTCACCGGCGTCCGTCTCAGCCACGGAAAGGTTGCTGGTGTCGAGACGCATCAGGGAACCATCGCCACAAGCCTCGTCCTGAACGCGGCCGGTCCTTGGGCGGGTCGGATCGGGGCGATGGTAGACATCGATCTTCCTGTGCAGCCCGTTCGCCGACAGTGGTTCACGACCACGCCGCTCCCCGAACTGCCGGCTGATTTCCCATTTGTCCTCGACTTCGCCCAATCCCTCTATTTTCACCGGGAGGGCCAGGGTTTGTTGATTGGCATGAGCAACCAGGACGAGAAGCCTGGCTTCGACCAGACCGTAGATGAGGACTTCGAGGTTGTCAACCTCGAGGCTGCCGTGGCCCGCATGCCTCTGCTCGAGAAAGCCGGCCGGGCCTCCCACTGGGCCGGCCTCTACGAAGTGACTCCGGATGCCCATCCCATCTTCGGCCGGACCCCGGTTGAGGGCTTCCTCGTTGTGACCGGTTTCTCCGGACACGGCTTCATGCACGGTCCAATATCGGGCAAGCTCATGTCCGAGTTGATCCTGGATGGCAAGTTCGTCACCTTGGACGTCTCCACCCTGGATCTCGCCCGCTTCGCGGAGCATCGACTCGTTCAAGAGTACAATGTTGTTTGAGCCCAAAGGAGGCGCTGGATGAAATCGCTGTCATTAGTGGCCCTGGTGGCGATTCTCACGGTGATGGTCTCAGCCTGCGGCCCTCAGGCTGCCACCTACGCCTGCACCGACCGTCTCGGTTGCATCTCCGTCGCACCCGGCGAAGCCATCAAGGTCGGCGCGTTATTGACCCTGACAACGGCCGATGCCCCCTATGGGATCGACGCGCTGCGAGGTGTGGAGATCGCCATCTCCGACAAGGCCAAGCTCCTCGGGCACGGCATCGACCTGGTCAAGGCGGATGATCTCTGCAGCGAGCAGGGCGGTGCGGCTGGCGCAAACCAGCTGGCGGCCGATCCGAAGATCGTCGGTGTCATCGGCGCAACCTGCTCCGGCGCCGCGCTCATGGCCAGCCGCATCCTCTCGGGTGTTGGCAGCGTGCTGATCTCGCCCTCCAGCACCGCTCCGTCCCTCACGAGCCCTGACAGCCATGATGCCGGCTTCCTGCGCACCATCTACAATGACAAGGCCCAAGGTCAGGCGGTGGCTCAATTTGCCTTCAACGTCCTGGGCAGCCAGCGCATGATCACGATCCAAGACGGCTCCCCCTACTCAGAGCAGCTTCAGGCGGCTGCCTGCGACACGTTCCAGCAGCTGGGCGGCCAATGCGTTAAGCAGATCCAGATCTCACCGGACCAGGACGTAACGCCGGTCCTGCAGGAAGCGGCGCTTGATAAACCCGATGTACTCTTCTATCCCATCTATGCGACAGACGGCGCCGCCGTTACAAAGGCCGCCGCGCCGGCCGGTCTCTCGGCCACGGTCTTGATGAGTTCCGACGGCCTCCTCAGCAGCGATTTCATCAAGCAGACGGCTCCCGCCTCGGAGGGCATGTACCTCTCCGGGCCCGCCACCACGAAAGAATCCCAGGACTTCCTCAACAAATACCAGAGCCGCTATGGCGAGGCGCCAATTGCCTCCTACCACCTGCAGGGCTATGACGCTGCCATGATGCTCTTTGCGGCCGTGGAAAAGGTCGCCGTGAACAGCGGCGGGACCTACTACATCCCGCGCCAGGCGCTGCGCGACGCGCTCTACGCCACCCATGGCATGCAGGGTCTCAGCGGCACGCTGACTTGTTCCCCCACCGGCGACTGCGCCCAGCCCAATATCGCCATCTTCCAGGTCGTGAGCAATGAATTCAAGGACATTTATCCTTGAGTTCACTGATGAGACCGTTGTTTTGACCCGGGGGCCTGCGCCCCGCTGCGCCCCGTTGATGCACTGGCGCTCGATCCGGTGCCCTTCCCTGGGCCTCCGTCCGTACCCGGTTTGCCTCTGACATTCCCTCTACCTCCTTATGCCTTCCGCCGAGATCATTACAATTGGAACCGAGATCCTGCTGGGAGAGATCGTCGATACCAACACGCGCCACATCGCCCTCGCCCTGCGTGACCTGGGCCTCGACCTCTTCCGCACGGTCACGATCGGGGACAACGTCGAACGGATCGCGGCAGCCATCCGCGAGTCCATGCAGCGCACTGACATCATAATCACCACGGGCGGCCTCGGCCCGACCGTGGACGACCCGACGCGAGAAGCAGTGGCCAGGGCAGCCGGCCTTGAGACCGAGTTCCGCGAGGACCTGTGGCAGCAGGTGGTCGAGACTATCTCGCGCTACGGCCGCAAGCCCTCGGAGAACCAGCGGCGGCAGGCCGTGATCCCAAAGGGTGCCATCCCCGTCAGGAATCCGGTGGGGACCGCGCCGGCTTTTATCGTCGAGACCCCCCGCACCGCGATCATTTCACTCCCGGGCGTTCCGCACGAGATGGAACACATCCTGCACGAGTTGATCATTCCGTACTTGCAGAAACGCTACGACTTGCGTCATGTCATCAAGGTTCGCGTCCTTCACTGTGCGGGACTCGGTGAGGGCACCATCGACGAGAAGATCGGCGACTTGGAGATTCTCGCCAATCCAACCGTGGGCCTCGCGGCCCACACCGGCGTCGTCGACGTGCGTATCGCTGCCAAAGCTGAGAGCGAGAGTTCCGCGGCCGAGTTGATCGCCGGCATCGAACGCGATGTGCGCCAGCGCCTCGGCAGCGCGGTCTTTGGCGCCGATGATGATCGTCTGGAGACCGTCGCCCTGGACGCAGCCGCCCGCCGCGGTTGGACCCTGGTCGGAGTTGAATTGGGCCTCCAGGGCATGCTGGCTGAGCGGCTGCCCAGAACAGTCTCGATCGGCGACGCGGACGCGACTCGGCTGCTGGACGCTGCCAGGGCTGCCCGGGCGGAGTCGAAGGTCGACGTAGCCCTTGGCGTCTGGGCCTCGGAGGAGCAGCGGGCCGCAGAAATGGTCCTCATCACTCCGCGCGGCGAGAAGACCCATCGCATTACCTACGGGGGACCACATCGCAGCGTTCGGCGCTGGGCTGTGAACCTCGCCTTGAATTGGCTGCGGACCACAGCCCTGGAGAGTCCCTGATGCAGCCTGCCCCTCGCCCACGCTCTCGGTGGATCGCTCTGATCTGGGGCCTCAATGCCCTCGGCATCCTTGGCCTCGCCGTGGTATTGGCGGTCTACTTTTCGCGCCAGCCGGTGCAGGCCGCGCCGGCGGATTTCGTCTACTCCGGCCGGACACCGCGGCCCACCAGCACCGCTGCGCCAACCTCGTTCTACCTCCCAACCGTCACCCCCAATCCCCTGGCTACTGCCATCGAAGACTATTCGACCCCGACGCCGTTCGTTTTTGGCGGCGATCTCGGTTCGGTGGTGGTTGGTTTTTCAGTCCAGGGACGTCCGATCCGGGCCTACCCCTTCGGCCAGGGTGAGACCCAGTATCTGATCGTGGCTGGCATCCACGGCGGCTACGAGAGCAACACCGTCGATCTGGCAAACCAGCTCATCCTGTACGTCAGCCAAAACCCGGAGGTCGTCCCGGCCGGCGACACGCTCTACATCATCCCCGATATGAACCCCGATGCCGTGGCCCGCGGCCGGAATGCGGATGCCCGCGTCAACGCCAACGGCGTCGACCTCAATCGCAACTTCCCCAGCGACAACTGGGTGGCCAACTGGGACCATACTAATTGCTGGAACGAACGTCCCACGAGCGGCGGCACCTACGGCGGCTCTGAGCCCGAGACCCGGGCCGTCATGAACTTCATCGGTTCTCATCGAGTTCAAGCCATGATCAGTTATCATTCTGCCGCCCTGGGTGTGTTCCCGGGCGGCATTCCGTGGCAGCCCGCCTCAGAGGCCTTGGCCCGGGCGCTGTCGAGTGAAACCGGCTACCCCTATCCACCCATAGACATCGGCTGCACCTATACCGGCACGTTGGCCGACTGGGCAGTTGAGCACGGCGTCGGCGCAGCCGTGGATATGGAGCTCAGTGATCACCAGGACGCCGAATTCAGCCGCAACCTCAGGGCACTCAAGGCGTTGCTCGGCTTGACCGGCTGAGCCGCCGGATCGTCGGAGACCCAATGAAGACCGTTGACACTCTCGTCTACAACGTCCACATCCTGACCATGGATGAGCAGCTTGATCAGTATCCGGGCGGCGCCCTCGCCGTCGATGGCGACATGATCATCGCCCTGGGGCCCGAGGCTCAGGTCCGCGCCGATTACCAGGCGAGGCAGAACATTGACGGGGGTGGCAAGGTCCTGATGCCCGGCTTGATCAATGCCCATACCCATGTGCCGATGACCCTCTTGCGCGGACTGGCCGACGACTTGCGCCTCGATGTCTGGCTGATGGGCTACATGATGCCCGTGGAACGGCAGTACGTCTCGCCCGAGTTTGTCCGCCTCGGCACAGCGATCGCCTGCGCCGAATTGATCCGTAGCGGCGTTACCACCTTTAACGATATGTACTACTTTGAGGAAGATGTCGCCAAGGCCGCCGCCGAGGTGGGCATGCGCGCGGTCTGCGGGCAGACCGTGATGAAGTTCCCCGCGCCTGATGCCGAGGCCTTCGAAGATTCCCTCGCCGCCGCACGTGACTTCATCCGCCGCTGGAAGGATCATCCCCTGATCGTCCCTTCCATCGCTCCGCACGCTCCCTACAGCTGTACTGCCGAGATCCTGCACAGCGCGGCCGGCATCGCGGCCGAGTTCGACGTCCCCTTGCACATTCACATCGCCGAGACTGCTTACGAAGTCGACAACATGCGCGCCGACCAGGGTATGCCCGTCGTGCCGTATGTCAAGAAACAGGGTCTGCTCGAGGCAAAGGTGATCGCCGCCCACTGCGTGCACATCGACCCGGGCGAGATGCGCACCCTGCTGCACGCCGGCGCGGGCGTCGCTCATAACCCGTCATCGAATCTCAAGCTCGCCTCCGGCTTTGCCCCCGTCACCAAGATGCTCGAGACCGGTCTGCACGTCGGCATCGGCACCGACGGCCCTGCCTCCAACAATGACCTGGACATGCTCGAGGAAATCCGCCTGGCTGCTTTCATTGCCAAGGTCGTGACCAATGATCCGACCTCGCTTCCCGCCTCCACCGCCCTGACCATGGCCACCCGGCTCGGCGCGCAGGCTCTTCACCTGGGTCACCTCACCGGTTCGCTTACACCCGGCCGCCGGGCCGATCTGATCCTGATTGATCTGGCATCTCTCCACAATTCCCCCGCCTTCCGGCGTTCCCGCGAAAACATCTACTCCCAGATCGTCTACGCTGCAAAAGCCTCCGATGTGACCGATGTGATGGTCAATGGCAAGTGGCTCATGCGTGATCACAAGCTCCTCACGCTGCAGGAAGCCGACCTCATGGCCCAGGCCAACGACATCGCCCGCAAGATCGACGCCTTCCTGATCGAACGCGAAGAGTCCGTCCTTTCCAAGTTGATCGCCCTGGGCGGTTCGATGGAGCAGGAAGCCTTCGAGGTCCAGGTCAAGGTTAAGTTGACCGGCCATGAATTCGTCCTGCGCGCCCTCGAGCAGCCCGGGCTCGAGATCGTGCGCTACCGGCATTACCAGCAGCACGATACCTATTTCGATTTTGACGATGCTTCGCAGGGGCTCCTGCGCTACCGGGAGGATGACTTCCTTGACGAGAAGGGCTCGGTGAGCAACACCCGGCGCCGCCTTACCTTGCTGGGCCGCAAACGCGAGCATCGTTTCGAACATGATGTCCTGCTCTCGCGCAGCCGTTTCTTCGCGCCAGCCACGCAGAGCCTCCGCTTCTATCGCGAGTACTTCAAGCCGCGCGACGAGACCACCATCATGAAGGACCGTGAGCGCTGGCTGGTCAAATTCAGGGGCACCGAATTCTTTGTGAACGTGGACGAGATGCTCGAACCCTCCCTCGGTCGCTTCGTCGAGATCAAGTCCCGCACCTGGAGCCGGACGGATGCCGATCAGAAGGCTCTTCTCGCCACCGAGCTGCTGCACGTCCTCGGGATCGGCACCAGCGAGACGGTCACCAACGATTACATTGAGCTGGTCAAGGCCGACGAATAGGCCGCCGTCCTGACGTGAAAGACTACCGAGGCCGCCACCGGCCGCCCCGGGTCCCCCAAGACACAGACCTGTGCCCCATCTAGGGGCACAGGTTCTTTAAGTGCTCGTCGAATGTCTGCGCAAACGTGTGGAATCCCGAGTTATCGCAGCGCGCGTTGAAATAGTAGTACGGCGTCTCTGCCGGCGCAGCAACAGCCTGCAGCGCGGTCAACCCGGGGTTGTCGATCGGAGATGGCGGCAATCCGTCGTTTTGATACGTATTATAGGGTGATGTAAACTGTAGATCCTCCAGGCTGAGCGGATTGGTCCACCACGACTGCTGGGTCGCATTGTAGCCCAGCGCATACTGAATCGTCGGGTCCGCATCCATCCGCATCCCGATCTCCATCCGGTTCAGATACACCGACGCGATCATGGGGGCTTCCTCGGGATGGATCGCCTCGCGCTGCACGATCGATGCCAGCGTGACGCCCTCGTACACAGAAAGCCCTTGTCGCGAGAATCCCTCTGACAGGTCAACGCCCAGGTGCAGCGCGAAATTGCGCACCATTGCATCGATCAACTCGTCGACTGTCGTCGTCCGTGCCAGAACGTAGGAATCGGGATACAGGAACCCTTCGGTGGTCGAGGCGCTTGCCAGGAAGTCGAATCCGCCGCGCGGCCTTGAGACCGCTCTCACGAACTCCTCCGGCGTTATGTTGAGGCCCGATGTCGGCAGCGAGGCGGCTATTTCTTCCATCCTCCACCCCGGCAGGACTACGAAGGTCACATCTGTCGGCGTTGCATCCTGCATCCGCCGGGCGATGTCCACCACCGACATGGCGGGACTCACGCGGTATGTCCCCGCCTGTACACTGGTATCCAGCCCTGTGTAAATGAGATAGTCACGCAGGACCGACGAGTCGCTGATCACTCCCGCCGAAGCGAGTCGATCGCATATGGAGGCGATCAACTCGCTCTCCTTGACCTCAAAGTCCTGGTCCGGACCGCTGGGATCCCGCGGCCGCGTCAGCAAGCCGTCATCCCACAGCAGCTTGGCCGAATATTGGATCAGCTGGGCCGCGTCCAGTCCCTTGGCTGCCGGACCGTACGTGTGCGCTGCGATCGCCGGTACGCCGATCACGACCAGCACGAAGATCCCCACCAGCACCATCAGCGCCAGCAACAGCCGGCCCATGGCTCTATTCTTTGCCTCGTGCGTCAGCCGGGGATGCCTTCGCTTCCCCACTCGAGGTCGGCCGTGCTTCGAGGTAGGACTGCAGGATTACGGCCGCCGCTTGAGCGTCCACAGGCGCTCCCCGCCTTTTCCTCGCAACGCCTGAGGCGAGCCGTGCAGCTCTGGCATCCTGCGTGCTCATGGATTCATCCCACAAGACGATCGGGATCGAGGTCTGGCTCTTCAACGCATCGGCAAAACGATCTGCCCGCCGGCCGGCCGCATTCGGCCGGCCCTCTTCGTCAAATGACTGGCCCACGACGATCAAACCAACACCCTGCTCCACTGCCGCCTCGTTTACTCGAGCGGCGTCGATGGCCCTGGAGGTATGCTCAAATACCATCAGCGGACGGGCCAGCGTACCGGTAGGATCGGAGATCGCCAGCCCAATCCGCCGTTCGCCATGGTCTACCGCCAGTACGCGCATCAGGCTCTCCTGCCCCACGATTTGGTCGGCCGGATACCGATTTGTTCGAGGCTCTGCTCTCGGGTCTTTGTTGGTCTCATGCGGTCGTCACTGTGATCCGAAACGGAATCAGCGGCAGCCACGGCCACCACGCTGGACTTAGCCGGATTTCGGGCGGACGGTCGAGGGGAAATCAACTCCGCAGCAAAGCTCCCGCCACGGACGGCGGAGCGCCGCGTACCAACGCGACCGCTCGGTCAAGATCCAGTACGTGCACCAATTTGCACTTGACCTGCAAATCGAACTGCGACGCTCCAGACTGGTCGACCACGGGTGTGTCCCCCAGGCTGAAGGAGAGACCCTCAGGTGACGGCACGTAGCCCGCCGGCGCTGCCGCCCCTAGGGCGGCTTCCGCCAGGGTTTTCAAGTCATCTGCCTTGATGTACTGTGCCTGGAACTCCAGGCTCATGCTGAGATTGAGCAGCGTCCCCGGATCACTTGCGGCGGGATCGTACGTTTCCTCTTGCACCTGCCCCGCCTGCAGCGTGTTGGGCAGAAGGACGTCCTTCGCCCCGATCATGCCGCGCAGCTTGTCTGTAGCTTGGGACTGCAGCTGCGCCACCAGTCCCTGCCGGACCCGCGCCCGGTCATCCGCGCTGGGGACTGTTGTATTGCGGTCCGAGCCGCCGATTGTTGGATCCGGATTTGTTACCGCAGTCGACGTGCCTAGCGCCCCCTCCACTGCCTGGATTGAGTTGGCGGGCATATTGCCGCCTGCCCCGGCTTGCACCGCCTCGATCGGCACATTGATCGTGGCATTCACCTCGCTTGGCAGCCGCGCCTCGCCCTGGGTGGCGAATCTTGCGGACGACGGGGTGACACTGTATACAATCGTTCCCGCCGGGATCACCAGCGCAGTTTGCGTCAGGTTCTTGAATTCCGCGATTCCCAGAGCCTTGTCCTGGGGGATGGCTGCCGTCGATGTGACCTGCGCGGACTGCGCCCCGCTCACTGCCACGGTGAGCACGTGCGCCGGTACACTCCCGCTGATCGCAACCTCTTGGATCCCCGGGCTGGCCTTGACCGGCATAGTAATCTCCTGCTCCTCTGAGACCGGGGTCATGACAATCGTCGCCCGAGGCACGAACAGGCCCGCCAGCACCAGCACAGCTACCACGCCGATGGCGAAGCTTCCAAATCGAACGACGACGTTGATTCTCCGGCCGCCAGCATTGGCCCTCACTTCGTCGCGCATTGCTCGCAGGCTTTCTGCCCCCGCGCTGCCTTCGATGCGCCGCCGCCTCGCTGGTGCAGAGGCTTCTGGCCAGGCCCGGCGCTGTGCCTCCGCAGGCGAACGAAAGATGGGGATCCCGAATCCCTCGGCCTCGCGGCGGATGTCGCCTCGCCGCGTGACCAGACCCAGCTCGGCCCCGAGGTAGCGCGCGTGCTGCTGCAGCATGCGCAGATCCACCGGCCGTAGCCCCACCTTCTCGAAGCCCGGCCACACGAGTAGCACCCGCCGCGATTTGGCCCACGACATCCGGTCGCGCACCGAGATCAAGTCGTCGTGCGATTCGAGCGTGATGATCTGCGTCTTCATGCACTGGGATTATAACTTTGCAGGGGTGGCCGCGCCTCACGGGAATCAAAAAGACGACCTTGCGGGTCGTCTTCTGGTCCTTGTGCCGGGGACTCTTATTGCATCACCAGGAGCACCAGGTAATCGGAATCGGACTGGGCCACAGTGATCGTCAGCGTGTTCGATCCCTTCGAGTAGATCATGATTCCGCCTGCGTCACCGCCGAATGCGTTGAGGCTCGATGACCAGCCCGCCGCCGTGAGTTTGTCGTTGTAGAAGGTCTGGATATCGCTCGCGGTGACTCCGCTGGCTTTGTAGCTGTAAGTGGACGCGTCGAATTCCTGACCGGCCGTGGCCTGGGTCATGATCGGGATCCCGTTCCAATCCGTCGCCGGCTTGCCGGATGGATTCATATATTGCGACACGTCCGGAATGTTCGGCATGCCGGATGGAAACGCCGAGGGGATGGAAGAGGCGATCGCCTCGGCCGTCGAGGCCAAGTTTTGGGCCCCCGAGATCGGGTTGCTGATCAGTCCGCAGGCGAGGCCCGCGAGGACGAGGACGGATAACAGACCAATTCGTGACAGCTTGGACATTTCTCTTTCTCTCCTTTTCAAGCCCTGCATCATACGGCATTCCACGCGAAATGGATAGGGCCGAATATGCGCCCCCCGTGGGACCTACTTCAATCGCCTCTTCACGGCTGCAGCGACCTTCTCCAGGGCCTCTCCTGTGACCAGTCCCTCGGGAAGGCTTCCCTGCGCCATGTTGGGACGTCCGCCGCCCTTGCCGCCAATGTCCTTGATGATATCGGCCGCTTTGATGCCTCGGTCCACCACCGGGTTCGTCGCAGCCGAAAGGATCAAGCTGCCGGAGGCCAAAACCGCTATGCCTTGCGGATATTGTTCCCGAAACTTGTCAGCCAGCGACCGCAGTGTCTCACCGTCCGCGTTGGGGACTTCCAGGGCCAGGACGCTCACCCCGTCGACCATCTGGATCGCTGCCAGCTGGCTGCTAAACGTCGACATGGCCTGCTGGGCGCGCAACGTCGCCAGTTCCTTCTTTAGCTCGGAGATGTCATCCTGCAGGCTCTCCGCCTTCTGCGGAACATCGTCCAGGGAGGACTTGAGCGTGTCTGCAGCCTGTTCCAGCGCCGTGAAGCGCCGCCGGATCAGCGCATACGCCCCGCGGCCCGTGACTGCCTCGATTCTGCGCACGCCCGCCGCCGCCGATCCCTCGCTCACGATCAGGAAGGCTCCCACGTCCGATGTGCGTTCAAGATGCGTACCGCCGCACAGTTCGTAGGAGTACTTTGGCAGCTGTTCCGCAGTGGCGGTGGGGTGCACGACCAACTCCGCTGCCTCGTCGCCCGCGGCGGCCGCCACGATCGTGATCGTCCGCACCGTCTCACCGTACTTCTCGCCGAAAAGCGCCGTGGCGCCTTCGGCGATCGCATCCTGGCGCGGCTTCAGCTTGGGGACCACCTCCATATCTGCCGCCACAGCATCGTTCACGATCTGCTCCACCTGCGCGACCTGCTCCGGCGTCATCGCTTCGGGGTGGTTGAAATCGAATCGCAGCCGGTCGGGCGCCACTAGGGATCCGGCCTGGCGTGCGTGTTCACCCAGGACCTTATGCAATGCTGCGTGCAGCAGGTGCGTTGCCGTGTGGTTGCGCATGATGTCATGCCGACGCGGCAGGTCGACCTCCGCCATCGCTTGATCTCCCACTTTCGGTTGCCCCGAGATCACTTCGCCCACGTGCACGATCACGCCCGCCGATGGCCGGCGCATCTCGGTCACCTCGATCTCCCACTCCGGCTGTCCTCCGCGCGGCCCGGCACCGGATTTCGCCGGCGCGGCCAAGCGTCCGCGTGACCGGATCGACCCTGCATCTGAAACCTGCCCGCCTGATTCCAGGTAGAAACCCGTTCGTGGCAGCAGTACTTCGACCTTGTCGCCAAAGGACGCTGATTTCGCTGCTTGCCCGTCCACGACCAGGGCCAGTACCTCGCCCTCGGCCCGGGTCATCGTGTACGGGTCATACTCCACGCCGTGCTCGTCTAGTCGGCCGAGCCTGTGCAGGTCCTTGAGTATGCCCGCGTAGAACTCCGCGTCTTCTCCCCCCATCTTCCCCATGGCTTTTCCGCCGCCCGAGGCGATCCGATGTTGCTCCATCGCCTCCCGGAAACCGGCCTCATCCACCTCAAGGTTCTGCTCGCGGGCGATGTCCCGTGCGATCTCAAAGGGTAGACCGTACGTTGCATACAGGTCGAAGGCCCGCCTGCCGTCCAGTGATTTGGCCTTCTGGTCTCGCAGCCCGTCCAACAGGTTCTGAAGCTGCGCCGTGCCTGACTCGACTGTTTGGGAGAATCGGATCTCTTCCCGCGTCAGGTTGTCCAGGATCGCCGTCCTACTCTTCTGCAATTCAGTATAGAAGGACCCGTAGGTCGCGATCCCGCCCTCGGCCACGCGCGCCAGGAATGGCTCCCTGAGTCCGATCTTCGTCCCAAAGCGCGCCGCCCGGCGGATGATCATCCGGCACACATAGTTCCGCCCAACGTTGCCGGGCACGACTCCATCGGCGATCAGGAACGCGGCCGAGCGTGCATGGTCCGCGATCACCCGGTAAGGCGTGAAATCGGCCAGCATTTCCTTTTCGCTGTGGCCGCTCATCGCCCGCAGGGCATCCAGCGACTTGGCGAACAGGTCGGTCTTGTAGTTCGAGTCGACGTCCTGCAGCACCGACACGATCCGCTCGAATCCCATCCCGGTATCAACATGTTTGGACGGCAGCGGCTCCAGCGTGTCCGGCCCCAGGCGGTTGTATTGCATGAAAACCAGGTTCCACAGCTCAAGGAAACGCGCGCAATCTCCATTGACCTTGCACACGTGACCCGGAACGCCCTGCATATTGCAGTATTCTGGTCCCCGATCGTAGTGGATCTCCGAGCACGGACCACAGGGGCCCGTCTCGGCCATTTCCCAGAAATTGTCCTTCTTGCCAAAGTAGATAACATGCTCTTTGACGAACCCCGGCTGCTGGCGCCAGTATCCCGCCGCCTCTTCGTCTGCCGGGACGTTCTTCTCGCCCTCAAAGCACGTTGCCCAGATGCCGCTCTTTTCCAGGCCCCAGACGTCTGTCAGCAGCTGCCAAGCCCAGGCAATGGCTTCCCTCTTGTAGTAGTCCCCAAATGACCAGTTGCCCAGCATCTCGAAGAACGTGTGATGCGTGTCATCCCGCCCGACCTCGTCCAGGTCATTGTGCTTTCCGGCTACACGCAGGCACTTTTGCGAGTCGACCGCCCGCGTGTACGCCCGCTTGTCCTTCCCCAGAAACACATCTTTGAACTGCACCATCCCCGAATTGGTGAACAGCAGCGTCGCGTCCCCGCCCGGGACGAGCGACGAGGACGGTACAGCCGTGTGTCCGTGCTCGACAAAGAAATCGATGAACGACTGGCGGATTTCCGCGCCACTGATTTGTTTCATCACTGCTCCGACGGCTAGAGTGGCGGAATTATACCAAGCACCAAAAGGCGAGGGCCTGTGCTAAACCAAGCGGACACGAAGGGGCATCGAGTCTGCGCTCTGGGACTCGTTGCCAGGCCCTCACCAGGAACTGCCAATTCTCCGCCCCGGTACCCGTGAGGAGGGCACAATTAGCCCGGTTGCATGATGCTCAAGACAGCATTCCGCACCCGGCTCCGAATTTCCGGATCGTCGATAAGAAGACTTTCCCTGTAGGTCCTCGTAGGAAACTGCTGAGCCAGGAGTTTCATAATCTCCCTGAATTGATCGTTTGAGGGGTATTCTTTCAAGGAGGACACCTCCCTGCCAAGCGTTATGAAGATCCGCTTATCTCTCAGGAGGGCGGGCCGCGCCGTGATTTCGTGGACAAATGACCAACGCTTTAGCCATCTCACTTCTTCCCAGCTGAACCGGCTAAGTTCGTAGCAGAGCGATGGGTGATCCTGCCGCTTGTGCTGCTTTTCGGCATAGCTCCGTTGTGGGTTGCTCCGTTCCGGCAGCATTTCACTCGGCAGATAGTATGAGATTGCCTGCCAAATCCATCCATTATCCACGTCTTCCCGGAGAACCAAGTTGCGTGCGTCCACGATTTCCCGCAATCTCGTGCCCAGGGTGTACCATCGCCGGATCACGTCCGCTCTGCACCTGGTGACCTGCCCCCCAAAAGCTGATCCAACGTATGAGTTAGGATTGGAGAATGGAGACAGGTCAAAATGCCCAGAAAGTACTTTTCCACTGAACAGATCATCAGCAAATTGAGGGAAGCAGAAGTACTGCTTAGTCAGGGGAAAACAGCCGTGGAAGCAAGTCGTTCGCTCAACATCAGCGAACAAACGTATTATCGTTGGCGGAAAGAATACGGGGGAATGGGAACGGATCAGGCTCACCGGCTGAAGGAACTGGAGAAAGAGAATGCCCGGCTAAAGCAACTGGTGGCCGAACTCTCCCTGGATAAGGCCATCCTGAAGGAAACCGTTCGGGGAAACTTCTAAGCCCGGACAGGCGCAGACAAGCCGTGCAACAAGCTCAGGAAGTCTTCGATGTTTCGGAGCGGCGTGTGTGCCGGGCCGTAGGACAACCGCGTTCCACTCAAAGATATACAGGCAGGAAGTCGAACGATGAAGCGAAGCTCACTCTGCGCATGGTTGAAATGGCTAACCAGTATGGTCGCTATGGTTACCGACGGATCACGGCGATGTTGCAAGCCGAAGGCTGGACAATCAACCACAAGCGCGTGGAACGCTTGTGGCGACGAGAAGGGCTGAAAGTGCCTGCCAGACAGCCCAAACGTGGTCGATTATGGCTGAACGACGGGTCCTGCGTGCGACTGAGGCCCGAGTTTCCCGGGCATGTTTGGAGTTATGACTTCATGTTGGAACGAACCCAGGATGGACGGCCTTTTAGGATTCTGAATGTGATTGATGAGTACACGCGCGAGTGCTTGGCGGTGCGAGTTCGCAGGCGCCTGGATCATGAAGGTGTCCAGGATTGTCTGACAGAGTTGTTTTGTACTAGAGGTGTCCCTGTGCACCTGCGATCAGATAACGGGCCGGAGTTCATAGCCCGAATGCTGCGTGGATGGTTAGGCAAGCTGAACGTCAAGCCGTTATTTATCGAGCCAGGCAGTCCCTGGGAAAATGGCTACATCGAGTCATTCAATGGCAAGATGCGGGACGAACTACTGAACGGCGAGATCTTTTACACTCTGAAAGAGGCCCAGGTGTTGATCGAGCGCTGGAGGAAGGAGTATAACTACATCAGACCACACAGCTCACTCGGATATCGTCCCCCTGCACCACAAACCTGGCTGTTATCCTCGACGCTGCAGCTGGGACTAACTTAACCACTGGTACAATCTCTGGGGGCGGATCACATTGACCCCAATGGCGACAAAGTACTCCTTGTGGATATCCAATCCGATGAACCGAGTGGGACCCTCAACCATATCAACACCTCCATGAGAAAGAAACAGGCCGGGTGCGTTGATTTATGGGCGGGACATCACACACGGACTCGGGCTGGCTTAACCAGCCTCCCAGGTTAGCGGATTTCGAACGGGCAACCAAACACCTTAGCGAGCTTGCCAGAGGCTTCTCATTGCTGTAGTCGGCTGGCCCACACGTCACACACCCGGAGTTCGACGTTTCCGTTCTCTAACCGACGGAAAGTCTACTCCCGAACACATCCGGCCGCCCTCCTGCGAGGGGTGCTAAATGCTAACACCTTACAGCTACCGCAAGCACGCGGGGCCACAAATCACGACCTTGTCGCCAAACGCAGTGCCTGTCGGCGAAGTGAGCGCTACTAGATGTCGCTGACTTCAGCAGGGCCCCAAATGAGCCCTCCCATTCCTCGGAGTGTCTGGCGCGCGGCGGCAGTCTCGTCGTCCAGCCGGTCGGCCATTTCGCCGAGCAACTCGCGGCCTCTCTGCTCGGCAGCACGAACGGCCCCGCGCATTCTGGCATATGATGAGAGCTCCAAGGCCCTCATTTCTTGCCCGATCTGTTCCAGGCAAGTTCGCGCCTGGCGTATCTTGCGGATGGTGCGAACCAACCGCTGGGCAACGCCTTCTCCGTGCACAGATCCAGGGCTTGTTTCCCATTCGTGCAGGATCTCGCGAAGCCTCCCGATGTCGCCTTTGGCGTATGCCCGATTATCGCCGGTCATTACGTGACTGCGACGTTCGCGTTCGCTCGGATCCCTTGCAAGGTCAGGGTGCACCTTCTTGACCAGCTCGCGGTAGAGGCGCTGGAGTTCAGCGGACGGCTCAAAGCGCGCTCGTTCTGAAGGTTCACGTGCGCCCGCCCGAGCGCGAAATCGAGAGCGGTGGATATGTTGTTGAGACGCTGGAGGCAGCGCTCTGGTGTGTCTAGCACGCCGATTCTTTCGAGGCAGCAATTCTGAGATCGGCGAATCTCGGAAACGATGTCGACACGACCGCAGCGGTTTGCGGATAGATCGCGGGTGCGTTCTACGGGGAAGGGTCGATCTGGGCAGATTGGTTGCACAAGCTGACCATGCGCGGTGAGATCCGGAACATTGCAGACCAGGTCATCACAAAAAGGCCAGGCCCGCCAGCGGAGGGCAGTGTGCAGGCCCAACAGAACTGGATGCCTCCCGTCCCGTTCGGCTGGACCGGCACCCCGGAAGTTGACAGCAACACGGAGCGGTTTGTGTAGACCCCTTCTACTCGCGGCATCCGGCAGGAAGCACCGTGAAATCGACATGCGCCCTCAACGATGTGCCAACGACGCGATGCGGGCCGAGGGGAGAGACAGGAAAAAAGCAGGGACAAAGCAGGGACAAAGCAGGGACAAAGCAGGGACAAAGCAGGGAGGAAAATGGAAGATTCCGGGCGTTTGTGTCCCTTTTCACGATGCTCTCATCGCATTTCGAGAGGACGGGGAGGCGACTCGGCGGCAGGCTGCTCACCGGATACTCTTGCACATAGGATCTGGGCTGTTTCGTGTTAGAACCTGTGAGACAGTTTAGGGCAAAGAGCTAAGGTGGGATTTCCGGCCAAGATCTGGTTAAATTGATCAACCGCAGGAGCAGAAAATGGCCGAAGAAACTGCCCTGCCCCCCAAGATTGTACCAATGGTTAAGTTAGTCCCAGCTGCAGGGTCGAGGATAACAGCCAAGCTTGCGGTGCAGGGGGACGATATCCGAGTGAGCTGTGTGGTCTGATGTAGTTATACTCCTTCCTCCAGCGCTCGATCAAGATCTGCGCTTCTTTCAGGGTGTAAAAGATCTCGCCGTTGAGTAGTTCGTCCCGCATCTTGCCGTTGAACGACTCGATGTAGCCATTTTCCCAGGGACTGCCTGGCTCGATAAATAACGGCTTGACGTTCAGTTTGTCTAACCATCGACGCAGTATTCGGGCTATGAACTCCGGCCCGTTATCTGATCGCAGGTGCACAGGCACACCTCTAGTACAAAACAACTCTGTCAGACAATCCTGGACACCTTCATGATCCAGGCGCCTGCGAACTCGCACCGCCAAGCACTCGCGCGTGTACTCATCAATCACATTCAGAATCCTAAAAGGCCGTCCATCTTGGGTTCGTTCCAACATGAAGTCATAACTCCAAACATGCCCGGGAAACTCGGGCCTCAGTCGCATGCAGGACCCGTCGTTCAGCCATAATCGACCGCGTTTAGGCTGTCTGGCGGGTACTTTCAGCCCTTCTCGTCGCCACAGGCGTTCTACCCGCTTGTGGTTGATTATCCAGCCTTCGGCTTGCAACATCGCCGTGATCCGTCGGTAACCATAGCGACCATACTGGTTAGCCATTTCAACCATGCGCAGAGTGAGCGGCTCTTCATCGCTCGGCGTCCTGCCCACATACCTTTGGGTGGATCGGGGTTGTCCCAAGGCCCGGCACACACGCCGCTCCGAAACATCGAAGACTTCCTGAGCTCGCTGCACGGCTTGTCTGCGTCTGTCCGGGCTTAGAAGTTTCCCCGAACGGTTTCCTTCAGGATGGCCTTATCCAGGGAGAGTTCGGCCACCAGCTGCTTTAGCCGGGCATTCTCTTTCTCCAGTTCCTTCAGCCGGTGAGCCTGATCCGTTCCCATTCCCCCGTATTCTTTCCGCCAACGATAATACGTTTGTTCGCTGATGTTGAGCGAACGACTTACTTCCACGGCTGTTTTCCCTTGACTAAGCAGTACTTCTGCTTCCCTCAATTTGCTGATGATCTGTTCAGTGGAAAAGTACTTTCTGGCCATTTTGACCTGTCTCCATTCTCCAATCCTAACTCTTACGTTGGATCAGCTTTTGGGGGGCAGGTCACATTGATCCGGAAGAGTTCGGACGCGGTACTGCACCACAGGATGAAGCTGAATTCACAGGCAATTGCCAGGGTCAGGAAGGGTGGAATTCTGCCAATGGCAACGCTGAGAAGACTGGCAAGCCTAACTAGGGAAACTGAATCCAAAATTGGAAGAACAACCCTGTGAAATCTCGAATAGTAGAGTAAGATTCGCTCATGGGGCACTCTTTAGCATCCACGGTGGATTTGAAGAGATACCTGTCAAGTGATGATTTTGCCCTTGATGAAGGCGTATACGTCTTTGACAAAGCGAGGGGGAACCGGCTCAAGCTAAACAGAATCAATGTCCTAGAGGATCTGGGCAGAGGTCGGGTGTGGAAGAATGTCTTCGCCCACTACTACCGTTTCCTATTTGTGATGAGATGGCTACGGCCAAGAACCCTGCTTGTCGATATGGGCTGCGGGTGAGGCTGGCTAGATGTCCCGGAAGTAGCGCGACGCGCCTGAAAATGCAATCGGCAAGCGAGGAACAGCAACTAATCTATGAAATTGGCAGTCAAATCGACTGGTATTCCACCGCAATCCTTAGGCTTAGTACTGACCCTGACGATCGGCAGCCTGATCATCAGGTAGGCTCCGGAACTTTCGTTTCCGTGGAAGGTCGATACGGAATACTAACTGCTCATCACGTTGCGGCCCAATTGCTTGGACATTGTTCGCTCGGCCTCATACTCATGCAAGAGGTACACAGATTCGCCATCGAAGAGAATCATTTTGTAATCTGGGAGCTGGCGGTTCCAAGCCCACCGTCTACCGAACCAGACCTTGCATTCATAGAGGTCTTTGGGCCTGATATTGGTAGTATCAAAGCGCGGAAACAGTTCTGGCCCTTATCAACAGTCCGCCAGAAAATGCTCGATAACGCACCTGCTCTCAACAGCGGGGTATGGTTTGTCTGGGGCGTTCCCGCGGAAGATACAACAAGTGAGCCGGCAGAAAAGGGTTACAGCCAAATCAGGGGGCTTCATAGCCAGTGCTCTGCGACGCACGCCAGCAGAGAAGACCAAGCGGGAGAGCATGACTACATCGAGATAGAAGTTGAGTACGGGAAGGAGTTTCATGTTCCTCAAAGCTTCGGCGGCTACAGCGGCGGCGGGATCTGGCAGGTCTTCCTGAAAACATCGGAAACGGGAAGATTTCTGCCGGCCGAATTCATACTTTCGGGGGTAGCCTTCTACCAGACTGAAATTTCTGATCAAAAACGTTATCTTCGATGTCATGGCCGCCGCAGCATTTATGGCTACGTATATGACAGACTGAAGCGCGCGAGTGCATGACCACAACGCGAAGGACGCTGCACGTGTGCCGCCCGGAATTGAGTCCCCAGCGCTCGTGCCTGCTCACCGGAATCGTCGATCGGGCGGTTACCTGTCACGGGAGCCGACTTCTACTGTTCGACCACCGACGATTTCATCTGATGAAGACGCGTATGCGATCCGGTATTTGAGAGGAGTCAATCGATGTCGCCGAATATCCAAGCTGATTTCTTCCTGAACAACCTTGCTGAAGATCTCAGCAAGTTAGTCGCGGATAATCCAGCAATTCGTACGACAGACAAAGCATTTGGCCCTTGGAGTTTTATGCTTCTATCAGGAGTGCCTGTGCATGAAGCAATGGAAAGTTTCGTGGAGGGCGGGGGAGACAAGGGTTTAGATATTGTCTATGTCCCCGAGGGTCCAGGCACCCTCGTCATAGTTCAAGCGAAGCGGTATAGGACTCCAGAAAACAATCTGCCTCAGTCTGATATCGTAAAAACCCTGAACGGGGTTCGTTGGCTTCTGAATGGTGATATCTCTGATCCTACCGTGCGCCCCGCGTTCAGAGCACGTGCGGCGGAGTTTCGGGAAGCCCTGACGTCTTACTTCCCCAACGTTGAGGTGTACTTGGTTTGCACGTGTCAACGCCCCGCGGCGGATGGCCAAGCCGAAATTGACATGTTTCTCCGTGAGGCAAATACGCCGGCGGAGCCGGTGTTTTCTGTTTTCGTCGCAGATATTAATGAGCTGATTGCCCGACAGCGTCGAGCATTGCAGGAGACTACCCCTAACGAGATAATCTTGGAATTCAGCAAGCCTAATCCGTATGAGCACAGTACTGCGGAAATGCGGGCACTCATAGGATCTGTCAGTGGACGAACCATTGCTGACTTATTCGATAAGCACGGCAATGCAATACTGGAGGCCAATATTCGTAACTATCTTGGAAATGTAGCAATTAACAGGCTGATCGAAAGGACCGCATCTGATCAGAGCCAAGCAAGCCGATTTTGGTTCTACAACAACGGTATAAGCATCGTCTGCCGTCAGTACTACTTTCGGAGCCAAGCTGAGACTTCCAAAGTGCGTCTCCTCAACGCCCAGATTGTCAACGGCTGCCAGACGGTACACAGCCTTTGGCACGCCTTCAAGAATGGCACTCTGCGTGATGATGTTGAGGTTCTGGTACGGATAATCGAGCAACCTGACCCTGAGTTTGTTCCTCTAGTCACCCGCTTCAACAACTCACAAAATGCGGTTCGTTCAGCGGACCTCGTTGGCAGAGATCCCATCCAGATGAGGCTAAAGGAAGAGCTTGAAGCCCTGGGATACTACTACGAGACCCGACGCGGCGACTGGAAGCAATACTTCAGTGATCGCGATGAACGTATCGCAAGGTTTGGGCCCCAATACGGCGACCGCGTCCTCCGCCTCAAAGACGCCGCACAGGCTTGTGCTGCGTTCTACCTGCAGCAGCCTGTCATTGCAAAGAACAACACATCTCTCCTGACGACTCACGTTGCGGAAGAAGGATTGTACGAGGAGGTTTTCGACGCTCAAGTGTCTGCCGAGAGAGTTGTAGTGGCGGTTGAATTGATGCGCAAGATTACTGCGAAGCGCTTGAGCATCGTCGAAACCGGCAAGCCAGCCAAGCTGGCTGTCTATGCCGACTGGCTCCCTCACGCAGACTTCTATATTCTCGCATTGTTCGCTCGACAATTCCTTGATCCCAATCTGCTCTCATCGAAGAGATCTCTAATGGCCTTCAAGAACGCAGCAGACCCCAAATTTGATTCCCTGTTTGGTTCGCTGGTCACAAAGATCGGGCGTTTTGTTGCAAGACGAGTTAAAGAGCCGGGTTATAGTCATCCAAAGTTCTTTAAGACTGAGGCGAGTTGGAATGCGATTTAGAAGGCCATGGGCGCTTCAGCCTACATCGGTTTACCCGAGATATGAGCGGGCGATACTGGGTCAGTGGCAGCATTCGGGAACGCTTATGGAAGAACAATGTGCCTCGGCTACAGCGGCTGCTCGAGCTCCGATATATGAGTTCCGGGCGGAAAGACTGCAGGGGACGTCAGTTGCCGAGTGCACACAATCTAGGTTACTCAGGACTGGGCGCTTCACGGTCACGACCGAGGGCTCGATTCCTCGCGGAAGCACACAGCGGCCCATTCTTGGGGGAGCCGCAATGCCTGAGGATGATGCGCTGCCTGATGAGTTGAGGCGCGCTTTCTTGTCGTGCTCGCTATCCAGGCGAATCTGGGACATAGCGGCACATTTGGGGGCCTCATATAGCAAGGGGGGGCACGCCTTGACAATAGAACATTTGTTCAGTACAATCTGCCCATAGCCTCCCCCTTTCCGATCGCTCATCCACACCCCCCCCGCAACACACCAATTGTTCCTTTTTGTTCCGCGGATCAACTCGCGCAGGCGGCGTCGTGGCACCGCCGCGCATCCCATATCAGTCCCTGCGCTCTTCAGGGCCGCGTCGGAGCCAGGCTTCTGGTCTTGGAGGGACAAAAAAACTCTTTGATTGAATCCCGCACTCCCACTCATCACTGTGCGTATAAGCGAGCCGGCCGGCGCCCGTGCGAGGCAGCACGGATCCTGCGGCGATCGGCAAACACAACGAACGCCACCAGCTGAACCTTAACAACTGAATATCAACGCTCGCCCCCATTCGCAATACCGTTCGTTTCGCCTCGAGGGCGTGAGTCTTTCGGCTACAATATGGCATCCTGAGCGAGGAGACCATATGCCGCTCGTCATCGATCCCGCCAAAGTCGAGCTGAAAGCGCTCAAGAGGGCTGCTGCTTGGCGCGGCAAACGTCTGCTCGAGGTCGGCTGCGGCGACGGACGCCTGACCCTGCGCCTCGCCTCTCTCGGCCCCAGCCGAATCGACGCCTTTGATCCAGACCCCAACAAGGTGCGTCTGGCGCGTCGAAACCTCCCCTCGCCTCAGCGACACCTGATCCGCTATAACGTCGGGCAGGCCGAGCACCTGAGGCACCCCGACAACGCCTATGACGTCGTTGTCTTTTCTTGGGCCCTCTGATGCCTGGCACCTAAGGGCATGGTTCATGCCCTGCAAGAGGCTCACCGTGTTCTCGCTCCTCACGGCACGCTCATCGACCTGCGCCCCGCTGCCAGTCACCGGCGTGCCGGCTTGGGCGTCGGTCGGACCTGGCACCTCGTCGGCGCCTTGCGCGAATCGCTCGAGGAGGACCACGCCGCGGACGCCGCCATCCACGCGGTCGTTCGTCGCGGCCTGTTCAAGCCCCGCGGCCGCGTGGGGTTCGATCTGGATCGGATGATGGACACCCTGGACGAATTTCGGGTCTGGCTGGAGGATTTTTCCCGCGTTCGAGAAATACGGCCCCCACGAATGGCTGATCAAGCGCCTTGAACGCGCCGTGGCTCGGGCCATGCGCAGGCCCAAGCTCACCGTCCGTGGACGGATGACGCTCGGCGTGCTCGAGAAGCTGTAGGCCGGTTCCGCGCGGACCCGGTCGCGGTCACCCCGTGGGTCGACGCTCAACCGCCCGGACCCGGCCCACCTTCCCCCTCTTCCTTTCCTAGTCCGATCTGCACACCCACCGCATTAAAGCCTGAGTCAACATAGATCACTTCCCCGGTGATGCGCGGCGGACATGTCGGAGGCCAGGAAGACCGCGGCGTTGCCCACATCCTCGATCGTGATGTTCTCGCGCAGCGGTGCCACGTCGGCGAACTGCTTGTACATATCGCGGAATCCCGCCACGCCCGCCGCGGCCAAGGTCCGGATCGGACCAGCCGAGATCGCGTTCACCCGGATCTTCTCCGGCCCGAGGTCGTATGCTAGGTACCGCGTGCTCGAACTCCAGAGCAGCCTTCGCCACCCCCATCACGTTGTAGTGCGGGGCGACTTTCACCGAACCATAGTAGGTCATGCAGATCAGCGAGCCGCCCGGTCGGATCAGCGGCCTGAAAGCCTTCGCCAGCGCGACGAACGAGTACACGCTGATGTCCATCGCGTTCTTGAAGCCCTCTCGGCTCGTGTTGTAGTAGGGTCCGCTTAGCTCATCCCGGCCCGCGAAGGCGATCGAGTGCACCAGCACATCGATCTTCCCAAAGTCTTTGGCGGCCTTCTCGGCAATCGCCGCGATCTGCTGATCGCTGGTGACGTCGCACTCTTCCACCCATTTGCATTGGATCTGCTCGGCCAGCGGTTGGACCCTGCGCTTGAGGGCCTCTCCCGCGTAGCTGATGCCGATCTTTGCCCCCTCGCGGTGCATTGCCTGGGTGATGCCCCAGGCGATCGAACGTTCGTTGGCCAGACCGAAGATCAGTGCTGTTTTGCCATCAAGCAAGCCCATGATTCCTCCGTGATGTTGGTCTTAGCTATGTTCAGTTTATGTCTGCCCGTCGGCTGCGGGCCAGTCCCGCACCAGGAAACGCCATGGCTTTGATTTCCATGGCTCGGGCACTGTATTTAAACCCACCCGGGGGCCTTTGGTCACGACCGAATTGGAGAACGGCCTCCCCGCCTCGATCCACAGGCGTGAGCTGGACTTGGTGAGATCCAGCCCGTTGTCGGTGCCGGTGATACCCAGTGCTTGGGTCAGCTTTCCCGGACCGAGCGCATCCCGCCCATGCCGCCGTCTCGCCATCTCGGCCGCCCCGCGCACCGGCCGTATGGCCCGGATGAGCACTGCCGCCGGAAAACTCTCCCGCTCGGTGACAACGTTGAGCATCCAGTGGTTGCCGTAAGTGAAATACACGTAGGCGTGTCCAGGCGGTCCGAACATGACTTCCGTTCGCGACGTGCGCCCGGCCTTTGCATGACAGCCAAGGTCCGTCTGGCCGATGTATGCCTCAGCCTCCGTGATCACCCCGACCAGCGTGTGTCCATCCACCACGCGGACAAGATGCGCACCGAGCAGCTCGCGGGCCACTTTCAACGTTGGTCGATCGTAGAAATCACGGGGTAGGATCATACCGTCGGATGGAAACGCGGCCGCAAGGCTGCCGCTTGCTTCAGCCAAGTCAACGCCGGATCTCAGCGCGTTTGAAAACGCGCATCACGCTGCAGCGTCATCCGCAGGCCTTCGTCCAGCTTGATCGAGGGGCTGAAGTTCAGCTTATGCCTTGCGAGGGTCGGGTCAGCGGCCATTCGGGAGACTCCCCTTGACCCCTCTTTGTTATAGATCACCTCCGGAGAGCCGGCTGCGACCTCGAGCACCAGTTTGACCAGGTCACGGATGCTCGTCTCCACGCCGGAGCCCACGTTGATCACCAGCCCGTTGACCTCGGGCGCGGTCGAGGCCGCCACCATCGCGCTGACCACGTCGTCCACGTAGACGTAATCCCGCGTCTGCATACCGTCCCCTTGGACCACGAGCGTGCCACTCCGCAGCGCCTGTCGCAGGAAATATGGCACCACGGGCGGGTGAGAGGCCGGCAGGTGCTGGCCCGGTCCGTAGGCGTTGAATACGCGCAGGCTTACGGTCTCGATTCCCCACAGCTCGCCGATAGTCCTGACGTAGTACTCAGCGGCAAGCTTCGAGACTGCATAGGGCGAGCTCGGCTTGGCCGTTACCAACTCGGTCAAAGGCTGTTCCGTGAGGTTCCCATACACTGCACCGGACGATGCCAGCACCACTCGGCGCACGCCAACATCCCGCATAGCCTCCATCAGGGCGACCGTGCCCCCGACATTGACCTGGTTGTAGTCGCGCGGATACAGGATCGATTTCAGGGACGGAGACGCGGGCTGCCAGGTGGTAGACCACGTCCACCTCCTGCAGCAGGGTCCACAGCTTCGGCCGGTCGCTCACGTCCCCACGCGTGAAATGGACGTCGGGCGCCAGCGCCTGTGGATCTCCCGTCGACAGGTCGTCGAGGCCGCGCACTTGATGCCCTTCTCGCGCCAGGTGGTTGGCAAGTGCCGAGCCCAGGAAGCCGGCCGCGCCGGTGATGAGGAAATTCATATCGGGGGGATTATAAACTACGTGAGTAGACGTCCCATGATCCGCCGCTTGACGATCTCGACCAGTTCCAGATAAAGCAGCGTGGCGCCCACCAGGAATACGAAATAGCCGGCGGGCAGGGGCACGAATCCCAACAGATGATCCAGCGGCGAGAACGGCAGCCAGACGCCGATCGCGACGATCACGGCGATCGACAGGACCAAGGGCAGGCTGGGCCGGCTCTTGAACGGATTGCCTTGTGTACGGATTATGAACAGCACCAGCGTCTGCGTCGCCAGCAACTCGACGAACCACCCTGAGTGGAACAGCCGCCCCCCGCATGGAAGACATTGAGCATCACGAAGAAGGTCAGGAAGTCGAAGATCGAGCTGAGCGGACCCACCAGGAGAATGAACCGCCGGATAAAGGAGATGTCCCACCTGCGTGGCTTGTGGATGAAGCTCTCGTCCACGTTGTCGGTCGGGATGGTGATCTGCGAGAAGTCATACAGGAAGTTGTTGAGCAGGATCTGGGACGGAAGCATGGGCAGAAATGGCAGGATCAGGAACGCCCCCGCCATGCTGAACATGTTGCCGAAGTTCGAGCTGGTTCCCATCAGTAGGTACTTCACCACGTTGCCGAAGGCCTTGCGCCCTTCGAGGATCCCGGAGTGCAGCACCCGCAGATTTCGCTCCAGCAGAATGATGTCCGCTGCGTCCTTGGCCACATCGACCGCGTTGGAGACCAAGATCCCGACGTCGGCCGCATGGAGCGAGGGGGCGTCGTTGATACCGTCACCCATATACCCCACGACATGCCCGCTCCGTTTCGGCGCCAGGATGATCCGGTTCTTCTGCGCCGGCGAGACCCGGGCGAACACGTCGGTCTTCTCCACGATCGCCGTCAGGGCCTGATCCCCTATCGCGGCCATATCAGGATCCGGTCGACGCGCAGCCCAACCTGGGCACAAATGTGCCTGGCTACGGCTCATTATCGCCCGTGATGATCTTGACCTGCACCCCATCGGCCTTCATGTTCTCGATGATCTCTTTTGCATCCGGGAGAGGCGGATCGCTGAAGGTGATGGATCCGGCCAGGGTCAGATCCTTTTCATCGCCCACCCTGTAAGCCGCCTGTTCATCTACATTGCGGTATGCGACTGCGATCACCCGCAGGCCTTTGGTAGAGAGCGAGGTGTAGGTGGCCTGGGTCCTGGACCGCGCGGTCCGAGTCAAGGAGGCTAACCTTGCCATCGGTCTCATATGACACACATACGGCTAGCACGCTTTCCGGCGCGCCCTTCGTGATGAGCAGGCGCTTGCCTTCATTGCCGACGATGATCGAGACGCGGCGCCGCTCGAAATCGAACGGCATCTCATCCAGCTTCTGGTACGTGTGCACATCCGGATGATCAGATGCCAGGATCGCCGGGTCGAGCGGGTTCAGGTTCTGCCTGTGCACCACGACCGCGCTCATCGGATCGTCCACCCCCGTCTCAGGCAGGCTGTTGAGGTAGGCCAGGACGAACGCACGTTCGGACTGATTGCCATCGGGATCGAGATGGGCCTCGACCGCCATCTCGCCGCTGGTCAGCGTGCCAGTCTTATCGCTGCACAGCACGTCCATGCTGCCGAAGTTCTGGATCGAGGCCACGTTCTTTACGATCACTTTCTGCCGCGACATGCGCAGGGCGCCCTCTCCGAGCGTCACGGTCACGATCACGGGCAGGAACTCCGGCGTCAGGCCCACCGCGAGTGCCACCGCGAACAGCAGCGACTGAAAGGCATCTTTCCGAAAGGCCAAGCTCACAATGACGACGAACATGATCAGCAGGAACACGGTCTGCATGATGAAGAAGCCGAAACGTCGTGTCCCGCGCTCAAACTCGGTTTCGGGCGGACGGGCGGCCAGCCGCGCCGCGATGTCTCCAAACTGCGTCTGCCCACCCGTGGCGGTGATCAGCGCCGTCGCGCGGAGCCGCTGACGACCGAGGTCCCCAGGTATACAGAGTTCAGGGACGGGTTGCCTTCCTTCGCCTCCTTCTCGGTCGGAAGGGACTCGCCCGTCAGCGACGCCTCGTTCACGTGCAGATCGTGGGCTTCGAGCAGGCGCGCGTCGCCGGGCACGAGATCTCCGCCGATCAGCTTGACAACGTCACCCGGGACGATCTCTCGCCGCAAGATCTCCACCTCCCGCCCATCCCGCAGGGCTGTCGCGGTTGGTGCCACGCTGTTCTGGAGTTTGCTGGCCGCGTTCTGGGAACGGACGGTCTGCACGAAATCCAGGATGGCGCCCAGCACCACCATCACGATAATGATGGTTGAGTTGACGTGATCGCCCAGGATCCGGGTCACGATCGCTGCCAATAGCAGGATCAGCGCCAATGGGTTCGCGAAACATGAAAGGAATCGGAGCACCAGCGATGTGCGCTTCTGGGTCACTGGCTCGTTGAAGCCATAGCGCTTCAATCGGGCGCGGGCCTCGCTGCTGCTCAGACCCTGGGCCGTGCTCTGCACTTTAGCGAGTAGTGTTGCCAGAGTGTCTTCAGGCATCATCGAAATTCCCGGGGGCTTGTTTTGTCGCGACTCCTGATGCGTGGCGCGGGGGCTCGATTGTCAGACCCGAACCAGGTAGTCCAGTTGGTGGGCGACATATAGCAGCTCGCCGCGGTCTACCTGTGCCCGCCTCTCCTGCAGCCAGCGCGCGAGATCATCCCTGTCTAGCTCGGCTTCTTCAGCCAGCAACTCTTCGAAGAAGTGCAGGATGAAATGCAGGAAGTAGGCTTCATCGCCAGCGTACTTGCCATCGGTTGCGTGCACCACCCAGTCTGACGCTCCTGCAGCCAGCACGTGGGCGCCGACTTTCTGCAGGGCGCCATACAGGTGCCGCCCGGCGCGGCTGTCGCCCCCCGTCGGCCGGGTATCCATCGTCTGGTGGTACAACCTCTCGATCTTTGCGTCGAGCTCCGCGTCGATCGCCGGTTCGAATGAGGTGAGGCCGTCGAAGTTGATCGTGAACCAGGCGAGCTCCTTCGTCAGTGAAAGCAGCTTGGGCAGGCTCTCCGGCATGGGCAGAAGGTCCAGGAATGCATTCGCGATCAGCAGGTCGGCCGGCTGCGGCTTCGCCCCGATGAAATCGAACACATCCTGGTCGACCAGCGTCACATGGATGTCGTGCGCGCCATCAAATAGGCGCATTTCGCTTGGTGAAGGCTGTTCAACCTGGAGGCCGGCTCCTGCCGCCCACGCCGGAATCCACGTGGAGGCGAAGCTAATGTTCTCGGCCATCGCATCCTCGTGCACATAGTCGCCGTGCGAGAGCACACCCCAGGAAAGCAGGCGGGCCAGCATGTTCCCCATGCCCGCGCCGACCTCGATCACGCGGATCGGTCGTTGTTGGATGGCTGCCCTGAGCGCCTCCAGCACTTGGCGGTTGAGGGCGCGATCGTCGACCGTCTGTTTGGCGAGCAGGTAGCGGGGGAACGAGTACTCCATGCGGATGCCGCCGCAGCTAGATGGCGATCAAGTGGTCAATCAGGATGCGGACACCGATGCCGATCAGCACCAGACCCCCTACCACTTCGAATGGCTTGCCGAGTCGACTGCCTAGTCCGCGCCCGAGCCGGAGCCCGACCAGCGAGAGGCCGCCCGTCACAACCCCGATCAGGATGGCCGGGTACCAGACCGAGACGCCCAGCAAACCCAACGTAAAACCTACGGCAAGCGCATCAATGCTGACCGCGATCGAAAGTATGAGCAGCATCCAGCCACGCGAGGGGTCGCTTCGCCGCATGTCGTCCTCAGGGCCCAGTGCGGACTTGATCATTCGCAGCCCGACAAAGCCCAGCAAGGCAAACGCGATCCAGTGGTCATAGTTTTGGATCAGGCGCTCGCTCTCCACGCCTGCCAGCCAGCCCAGGACGGGCATGATGAACTGAAACAGGCCGAAATGAAACGAAAGGCGAAAAGCCGGCTGCGGGCCCTGCGTCTTGCCGGACGAGGCGACCACCAGGCAAACAGTGAAGGCGTCCATGGCCATTGCCACGGCCAGCAGCAGAACTTCTATGAAGGGCACGCGTCATCCTGATTGCAGCCTTGACCGCCGGCCCGATCATGCGGCCCGATATTTGACGCCCGGAGCATCTACCTGCTTCTCCAGGCCCTGAATTCGCGGAGGATCGAGCCGCCCAGAAACTCGCGCACAATGGAGTTGCCCGGGATCAGGCTGGAGTTGATCGGCAGGAACCATTCCAGGAATGCAAGCAGCCGTTTGGCTTCGATGTATTCAGGCACGCCGTATTGCACCTGCCGCAGCAAGGGTTCCACGAAGGGTTTTAACGCGGACAGTTCGAAGACCAGCGCCGAATTGAACATCACATCGGCGTTTTCCTGGTACGGGAACACATACGCCTTCTCGCCGCGCCGGACGGACTCCCGAGCGCGTGATGGTTTCCCGGGCCGAGTATCCGCGCTCACGAGAGTCGCGCACGATCCGGCGCAGGAGTTGGGTATCGGTTGTGGAAACTCGGTTGTGGCGGTCCAGGTTGAGCTGCGTCAAAGCCGAGACGTAGATCTTGAACGCTTGGCCCCCGAGGTCGGCCGGCAGCAGGCGGGGATCCAGTCCATGGATCCCCTCCATGATGATCGGTTGGCCCGGCCGCAGCTGGACGTAATCGCCTGGTTCTGGCAGCCCGGATTCAAAGTCGTAGCGCGGCACGCGCACGGTCTTGCCCGCCAGGAGCTGCTCAAGATGCTCGGCAAGCAGCGGCAAGTTCAGGGCCTCGAGAGCTTCAAAATCGGGCTTGCCATCCTGGCCGACCGGTGTCTGCTCCCTGGCAACGAAGTAGTTATCCAATTCCAGCGCGTACGGCGAAACACCCAGCGTCAACAACTGGATCGTCAGCCGGCGCGAGAACGTGGTCTTGCCTGAGGATGTGGGGCCGGCGATCAGGACGATCTGCGGGGATTTCGCAGCGATGGACCGGGCGATGTCGGCAATGTTCAGCTCGTGTTGCGCTTCCGAGACCAGCACGACCTCGTGCAGCCTTCCGCCCTGTATTGCATCGTTCAAGGCCCCCACGTTGTCAATGCCAAGATGCTCGAGCCAATCGCCGTAGAGTCGGAACGCGGCGAGCAGCTGGGGGTACGGCGTCATCGGTTCCAGCGCGGTTGGCGACTCGCGCCGGGGATATCGGAGAATGAAACCTCCATTGGCGCGCACCAGGTCAAACCAGCGAAGATACCCGGTTGAGGGCACCATGTAGCCATGGTGGTAGTCCATGCGCTCGCCGAGGCTGTAGAGCGTCAGGTAACCCTTTCGTCGATATTTCAGCAGGCGGACCTTGTCCTCGTAGCCGATCGATCGGAAGTAATCGATGGCCTGCTGAAGCGGGACCTCCTTGCGCACAAAGGGGGGATCGGCGTCGATCAACCCCTGCATGTGGGCCTTGAGCGTTGAGAGCTCGGTCTGCGAAAGTGGCTCGCGCCCCCCAACCTGGCAGTAGTAACCGCCGAATGAGATCGAGTGGTCGATCCGGAGCTCCGCCGATGGGAACAGATCCGCGAAGGCCATTTCCAACAGGAAGTTCAGCGAACGCCGATAGATCAGGGCGCCGTCCAAGTCGGCCATGGTGATCGGCCGCACGCGGGCTTCCATCTCGATGGGATACGTAAGCTCCCGCAGCTCCCCGTCCACGTCGGCGGCGACGATGGGAACGGGAAACGTGACGGCCTTCAGAAAGTCCCCCACCCGCGAACCGCGTCCGCCAGACAAAACGCGCCCGTCAGGGAGCATGATCTCCACCTCCGGGCGCTCAGCTACAAGATGAAATCCTGATTGTGAGCTCATGGTCTTGGATGCGGGACGGGTATTGTATCACCATAGCGATGCAACTCGATCAGCGGTGGACGCCCTGCTATGCAATTCACATGGATGTGGAGCTGCGCTCAGAGCCTCGGTCATCCCCTCCGCAGGACGCTATGGCAATCGCCTCAGAAGTTTCTCCGGCTGACGGGCGAATTCGCTCGGCGAGGCCTGCCCGCTCGTCAAAGCCATCAGCGTCTCCGTTAGCATCTTGTTGATCGGGGTCGGGAACTCCAAACTGCCGCCCTGCCCGGACCACTGCCCCATGCAAGTATTCCACCTCGGACTTCCCACGTCCGGAGTGAAGATCGATGTAAAAGGACGGCATCTTCTCCCCGCGGCCGGTCCCCGCCACGCGGGAGAGGATCGGCCTGGAAAGCCAAAGCGGCATACGGACCGCAACTGCAAGTGCCCGAACGGGTGTACCCGGCAGCTCCACCACTGGAACCGATTGCGCACGCATGACAGCCAGGCATTCGCGCAGCATTCCCACTTCCAGCCGGTAGAGTCTGGGATCGGCGAAGACCTCGGCCGGGGTCATGTCGAGGATCGCGGACGTCGGATTCGCCATCAAGTTGGTCAGCAGCTTCGACCACTTCATGGCCAACGCATTCCCGAACGGCCGGGCCCTGAGCAGGGCGGAGTTGGCCGCCGCGATGAGCCTCGACGATAATGGGTGCCCGGAGAAGATGCCAACTCCCCTCAGCCGCTCCAGAATGATGTCGCCCGGGCCGCGCCGTCCAATGGCGCTTGTAACCGTCGCCGGAATCACTCGATCCGGGCCAAGCACGTTTGCGATCGCCGGCTCATTGTCGACTCCGTTCGACAGGCACACGATCGGCGGAAGCTCACGCGCAAACGGCCTCATTGTTTCAAGTGCGGCCGGCGTGTCGAAAGACTTCAACGCGAACAGCACCGCATCGAAGGGACCATATCGGAGCGCGTCCGGAATGGAGGGCACCGCGACGATCGCCGACGGCTCCAGGATCGCCGCACCTTTGCTCGCTCGCCTGCGATCGCGGGTCAGATCAAGCCGCAATCCATGTCGTCGAATCTCGTCGAGGGCAGCCGGCTGCTCGAGGAAGACGAGCTCAGCGCCTGCCAACGCCAATGAGCCCCCCACATACGTGCCGATCGCCCCAGCGCCAAAGCTAAGGATCTTCAATTCGGCCATATCAGCAGGCAGCAGTCCGCACCAGGCGGCACCTTCTTATATCCACGGCTCGCGGCCTGCAATTACTGCAGGAGCCCTCACTCATCAGGGGAACTTTCTCACCTGGAACGGGGCCGGCTGCTCCCCGGGCGCGGTCACCCACCCCACCGGGCCATTTCCGCCCCCGTCAAAACCGGCTTAGTCTTCCTTCTTTGTCTGCTTGACCAGGAAGACCGGGCGGCGTTTGACTTCCTGGAAGATGTAGCCCACGTACACGCCGATGAAGCCAAGCAGGACCATCAAGATGCCCCCCACGATCAAAACGACGAACATCAACGAACTCCAGCCCGGTGCCAGATTGCTCGTGCGGCCGGTCACCCAAAAGGAGAGGACATACAGCATCTCCACGAGCGCCAGGCACAGCAGCACGCCGCCAAGGCTAAGGCCGACATACAAGGGAGCCAGCGAGAACGAGAAGAGCGCATCCATCGCCAGGCGGAACATCTTGCCCAGGGAATACTTGGATTTCCCAGCGATGCGCTTGGGTTCCACGTATGGCAGGATCACGCTGGAATACCCCATCCACGAGATCATCCCGCGCAGAAACCGATGATATTCGGGCATGGATCTCAAGGCATCCGCCGCCTGCCGCGACAGGGCCCGGAAGTCCGCAGCTCCCGGCAGTACCCGGGTTCCGCTCACCGCGTTCAGGAGTCCATAGAAGCTGCCGGAACTCAATTTTTTGAAGGCACCACCCTGCGTAGCCTCTGCCCGCTGCCCCTGCACGATGTCGTACCCCTGGCGGACGAGGTCAATCATCTGCGGGATGAGCTCCGGCGGATGCTGGCCATCCCCATCCATGGTAATGACTACATCGCCGCCAGCCGCCGCCAGGCCCGCTGTCAAGGCGGCCTGATGGCCGAAGTTCCGACTCAATTCGATCACCTGGACGCGGCGGTCCTTGGCCGCCAGCGCCGCCAGCACACCAGAGGTCTTGTCCGTCGAACCATCGTTGACGTAGTAGATGCTGAAGCGCCCCGCAAGCGGCTTCAGGACCGAAGAGAGTTGGTCATAAACCGGTTGAATAACGTTGGCTTCGTTGTAGACCGGGATGATGATGTCGATGGCCGCGGCGGATTTTCGGGGCAAAGTGACCTCGTTGCGCGAGATTGTAACACGCTGATGAATGCATCCCCTCGAGGCCGGAATCAGAACTTGAAGTCGAGGATCGCCTCGATGACCTCTTCCTGCTCCGCACCGGTAAGGACATTGTGGAAGGGCAAGCGAACGAGCTGGTCACTCACCCGTTCGGTCACGGGGCAATCGCCCTCGCGACCCCCGAACCGCCGGCCCATGTCGGAGAGATGCAGCGGCAGATAATGGAAGACACTGTGGATCTTCCGCTCAGCCAGGTGAGCGATGAAACGCTGACGCAGTTCGAGATTGGGCAGCAGCAGATAGAACATGTGATAAGACTGCTCGCAGTGCGCGGGAATTACAGGCAGCTGGACCTCGTGCTTCGAGGCCCAATCCCGCAGGCCGGTTTCGTACGTGTGCCATGCGTTCTTCCGGTGAGCCTGGATCTTCTCCCGCTGCTCCAATTGTCCGTATAGATAGGCGGCCAGGATATCGGACGGCAAATAAGACGACCCTACGTCCAGCCACGTATATTTGTCGACCTGCCCGCGAAAGAAGCGCGGTCGATTAGTCCCTTTCTCGCGCAGGATCTCAGCCCGTTCAATGAGCCGCGCATCGTTGATCACCAGCGCGCCGCCTTCGCCGCTGCTGAAATTCTTGGTTTCATGGAACGACTGCGCAGCGAGCGCGCCGAATGTGCCGAGATAGCGTCCCCGGTACTTGCCAAAAAGACCATGGGCATTGTCCTCGACCACCGGAATGCCGTGTCGTAGGGCGAGCTCCATGATGCGGTCCATCTCGCAGCCAACTCCGGCATAGTGCACCGGGACGATCGCCTTCGTGCGCGGCGATATCGCAGCCTCCAGCCGGGCCTCGTCAAGATTGAGAGTGTCTGGCCGAATATCGATGAACACCGGCCGGGCACCCCGCAGTACAAATGCGTTCACCGTCGAGACAAAAGTGAAATCCGGGATGATGACTTCATCCCCAGGTTGGATGTCCAGCAGCAGGGCACTCATGTCGAGCGCGTGGGTGCAGGAAGTGGTGAGTAGCACCGCGGGCACGCGCAGCGCCTCCGCTAGATAGGCGTGGCACTTCTTCGTGAAGGGACCGTCCCCGGAAATGTGTCCGCTTTGCATCGCCTGGGCCACGTACTCCAGCTCGCGGCCTACAGGGAGTGGACGGTTGAAATCAACGGCCATATCTGCTAAGAGGCTCCTGCGGACGATCTCTGCGGTTCTCTCCGCCATATCGAGGGTGTAGTGCTGATCGTTGAAAAGATTGACGACATGCCCCGCCAGTTCGCGGGCATTCTGACCGCCGCCGCTGCCCATGATCCCATCGAGGGAGGCATAGTGCGAGCTGGCAAACAACCCGGCAGCAAAGATGCCCGCGAGGACTCGCTCTTTGCGAGGCACGCGGAAGCTAAATCGCCAAAGCTGATAGTCCCGTGGAAGTCCCAGCTGGGACGGAATGCGCGAATTGTACACCGCGTTGATAGCCCGCCGGTGGTCGAGGGATGACTGCAATGCATTCATGACTTCGCGGGCGATATACATCCCACGCGGGCAGATCCTCATCGGCCTGCAGCCATTCCGAGTCCTCATAGGAGTAAGCCTCGCCAGCCTCAACGTGTGCTTTGTACCTGGCCTCCATCGAGTCAAGATCCGCCTTTCGGAACGTCAGGCTCCGATGCTTGTACGGCACATGCTCCTGGAGAAATGCATAACCTCCGAAGCCGATGTCTACGATCTTGGCGTAGCCTGTGCTGTAGAGGGTCACGTCTGCAGCGCTCGATCCCGGCGGCTCGAGTTCCGGCACACACAGGCAGCGATCATCGATTAGCAGGAGATCCGGGAACCAGCCTTTGATCTGCTGGATGAACGCATTCGGGGTGGCTGGATGGCCGTAAGTATGAGCATACAACAGTCCACCGTAAGATCGATCCGGGCGCTGCAGGCGGGCTTCGGCTTCACCCAAGTCCATATTCAACGTGTCGGGCGAAATATCGACGAACTCGATCGGCACGCCGGCTTTGAAGAATGTGATGGGGACGATCGGGCAGATATTGGCGGGGAGCAGGAAGGCCCGCCCGGCTGCCACTTGCAGCAGCAAGTCGTGCAGGATGGTGGATGCGCGGGGCGCCAGAATTGTCCTCATCCCCTACCCCGGTTTGGGCTCACGTCCGACCATTGATCCAAGCTGACAGGTATGCTATCCGCGCTCCCGATGTCAATTCCCATCCGCAGCGCCTGGTCGAGCGGCGATGAATTGATGAGCATCCTTGCCCGTCATGAAAAGCAGATCAAGCACCGAGACTTGGGGCTCGAAGGGAGGATACAGCTGCGGGTACTCCAGGTACGCGTACTCCATGTATTCCAGGCTGATCCCAGCCTCCTTGAACTTGCCGCCCTCGATGTATTCTCGCGCTGAAGGCCCGCTGATGTAGTGGTCCGCGCCGACCTTCTTCAGGATCTGGATCAAACGCTCGGTCCGGTGACCGTCGATTCCCTCGAGGCCCGAGGAGCGCATGAACTGCGTGTGCTGCAGGCCGAGTTCCCGCGCCAGCCGGATCGTGGTCTCGATTGTGAAGTCTGCAATGCAGGTGTCGTGCCGGGCGTAGAACTCCTCGAGCATGGGCAGGTATTGTTTGAAATATGGCGTCCTGGCATACGAGCTGGTGAGCGCCTTGAGGTGTTTCTCAGGCCAGGCGGTCCGCCAATCGATCTGCACATCCCGGATGGCGATCCCCTGGGTGACGCCCTGGCTGTGCACCGGGATGGTCAACCACTGCTTGCCATTGGCAGTCTTGATCTGATTCCTGTTCCGCCAGCCATGCTTGTCGTACTGGACATCATCATAGAAGATAAACACGTCCGCGCGTGTCGTATCTGGTCAAAGTAGCCCCGCCAGGGAATGTAGGAAGGCTGCAGGATGACTGCAATCAACTGCTTCCCCCAGCCCGCTTCTGGACCGCGTAGGGAGGTCGGCCGGAGCTGCGCTCGAATATCCGGGCCAGATACTCTCCGATTATTCCCAGCGCAAACAGCTGCACACCGCTGAATATCGTAACCGTGGAGGCGAGGAAGGAAAAACCGGGTATCGAGCCCTCGGTGAAATAGACACCGAGCACGTACAGCAGTACCAGCACACCCAGGATGGTGAAAATGAAACCTACGATGCTGGCAAAACGCAGCGGGATGGTGGTGTAGTTTGTCAGAATAAGCAGGGATACCTTGATCAGCTTGACGAAGCCGTAATTGGACGAGCCGGCAGCCCTCGGCGCCTCGTCGACCTCCACCGAGGCGAAGCGGGTGGTCACCCACGAGAGCAGGACATCGATCTGCACATCTGGGCTGTTGGCAGCGGAAAATGCCTGTCGCAGGGACGCCCTGAACATCTTGAAGGAACTGATGTCGCGCACGGTCCGCAGGCCCATGACCGAAGAGATTGCCCATTTCACGGCCGCGGACAGCGTCGTTCTCCACCAGCTCTGATGCCGGAGCCGGGGCACACCGTACACCACGTCATAGCCCTCGTCCAGTTTGGCGACCAGCTTCGGCAACTCCTCCGGACAATGCTGGAGATCGTCGTCCATCGTGGCGATAACCTCGTAGCGGGATTCAAGGATCCCACACAGGGTTGCGTTCTCTTGGCCGTAATTTCGCATGAGGGAAATGCCGCGCACCCAGTCATGCTGCGCGACAAGGCGGTCGATGACTGTCCAGCTATCATCCGGGCTGCCATCGTCCACCAGGATCACCTCGAACTGCCCCGCCATTGTTGGCAGGACCTGCCCCAGGCGCTGTATCAGCGGCTCGAGGGTCGCTGCACCCTTGTAGACCGGGATCACAACCGAGCAGTTCATCGCGAAAATTCTACCATGCACCCGATCGCTTCACGCACCTGGGAGCCTGGCGTTGTGGACGTAAGTAAGGATCGCGAGCGAGCGCGTCACTTCGTCCGAGATTCGACGCTGATCCCAGCCGAGTGCCTCGCCCACGACCTCCGCGATCTCCGGGATTGATTCCCGCTTCAGCCGCCCCAGCATGGCCAGCATCGACCGCCGCAAGAGCAGGTCATCCAGATGCACCACCTTCTCTGTCTCCGCAATGAAGGCAAGCTCACGGCGGCTGTATCCGGGAATGGTTCTCAGGGGTCCATCCAGCAGTCGCGCAAGGAATGTGGTGACGTCTTCTGCGCGGGTGCCGTAGCGCTCAAAGAGACTGTTGGCGCGCTCACCAGTCCAGCCCACATAGGCGCGGATTCCGTCGATGATCACCTTGCGCTCCTCCGTCGTTTCGGGATAGCCCCGGCCTCCTCCGATGGGCAGCCCCTTCGTATCCTTCTCGCGGTGTCTGCCAAGAGCGGCTAGCGCCTTGTCCGTGACCTGTTCAGAGAATGCCCGGAATGAGGTCCATTTTCCACCCACCAGCGCGAACACGGGGAACGCCAGCCCGGTCTCCTCAGAAAGGAGAACCTGGATCTCGTGGTCGCGGGTGATCTGCCCCGTGGTTTTGGACTTGACCGCAGCCAGGGGCCGGACGCCGCTGAATCGGAAGACAATGTCCTCGCGCCGGACCTTGATCGAGGGAAAGACCCGGCCCAGCATCTCCAGGAAATAGTCAACTTCCTCCTCGGTGCAGCGCACGCTATCCGGATCTTCGACCGGAATGTCCGAGGTCCCGATAAGCACCCGGTCATACAACGGAAACACCAGTACGATCCGCCCGTCTTTGTTTTCGAAAAAGAACTCGTGATCTCCGATTGCCGCCCGGAGCTCGGAATGGTCTAAGACGAGGTGAGAGCCTTTAGTGCCACCGATGAAATGAGTTGGGTGCCCCAGGCTGGCATCGGCCGCGTCGATCCAGGGCCCGGCCGCGTTGATCAGCAGCCGCGGCTTGACGTCGAGGGTCGAACCGGTCAGCTCGTCCCTGAGAGTCACCGCCTGACCGCTGCCCCGCACGAGGCTCACATAGTTCAGCGCCTGCGCCCTCCGATCCTCGGCCTCCGCGTCGAGCACAAGTTCAAGCCCCAGGCGTTCAGGCTCCAGGATGGCGCCGTCAAAGTAGGTGGCGGTGTTGACCACGGCCGGATTGAGCTTGCCCCACTGCACCAGGGACTCGGCCCGCCCCAGAAACCGGTGAGGGGGAACGACTCTCTGAGAGCCGCTGTAGGCATCGTAGAGCATCAGTCCGATCTTGATGACCAGGGCGCCGCGTTCCGACGGCCGGTCGAGCAAACCAAGGAACTTGAGTGGTGCATTAAGCAGACCGGAGAATGTTTTGAAGATCGGGATTGTCGTGGGTAACGGCTTGACGAGATGTGGGGCATTCTGGATCAGGCGATTGCGTTCCTGCACCGCCTCGCGCACCAGGCGGAACTCACCGTTCTCAAGATAGCGGATGCCACCGTGAGCCATGTGAGACGAGGCGGCGCTCGCACCCGAGCAGAAGTCGGCCCGGTCAATCAACAGGACGTCGACCCCGTTCAAGGCCAGGTCCCGAAAAGTGCCGATCCCGTTTATGCCCGCTCCGACGATCAGAACCGAAATCTCGGGTTTGTCGCGGAGGCCAGCCAGGATGTCTTCACGTTTCATTTCTGCTCACAGTCTGAAGACCAGCATGATAGTCCAGAGGAGTATGCACAGGATGCTCTGCAGCCAGACGCGCGGCATGAACTTCTCCACGTCTTCGTGCAGCAGGCCAATCTGCACGATGAGATAGGTGTAGAAGGTCAGGTAGGGTGTAAGGAAGGGCGTGGAGGCCAGGGCGAACATGACATTCCGCCTCCGCCAAGACAGCCAAAGGAGGAATAACCCAACCGGGATTCCGTAGGGGAACAGACTGCGATTCCAGACAATGCCGGGCGCGTGGACAAACCGGTCGAGCCATTCGGGAAAGAGGACGGCCGAGGCAGCATACGCAGTGACGACCGGCGCGAACGTGAGCGCGACGCCGGTGATTCCGCGCGTCCTCCACGTGTCAACCAGGTCGTAGACGGCCGGGCCGAGACCGATCTGCGGCTTGATCATCAACACGAGGAGGCCCCACGTGGCCGGCAGGAAAACCCCGAGCACCACGAAGGCGTCGATGTTGGCGGCGAGCAGCGAGCCGATCGCCGTCGGCGAGATCATCATCGCGATGACGGCGAGGCGCGGTGCTCGCATGCGCCAGGCAGCGTAGAGCCATATGGCAACGGTGGATACCAGAACAAGACCACGCCCCACATTGGGAGGAAACGCCGCGAACGGTGCGAGCAGCAGAACGGTCCAGGGCGGATTTACGAATATGGGCTGCTCGTAAGGCGAGCGGCCCTGAAAGACCGCGCGCGCCGCGCCATAGTACATATGCCAGTCTGCCGCTGGGACATATGAGGCCAGCCAGACCGCAGCCGCTGCGCATGCGCCCAGCATCCCGAAGACCAGGTATCTTCCCAGCGCTGACTGTCGTCCCGTCAGCGCAGTCATGGCACCCAATCCAATGTCCGGGTCACGGCCTTCTTCCAGCCCGCATACGCTGCCTCGCGGAGACCTCGATCCATCTGCGGCTGCCATTCCTTGTCTGCGACCCAGTTCGCCCGGAGCTCATCGAGATCCCTCCAGAATCCGACAGCCAAGCCGGCAGCGTAGGCCGCGCCGAGAGCCGTGGTCTCCGTCACCTTCGGCCGGATCACGGGCACGTCCATGATATCGGCCTGGAACTGCATGAGCAGCTCGTTGAAGACCATGCCGCCATCGACCTTGAGGGACGCGAGCGTCACGCCGCTGTCTTTCTCCATTGCCTCGAGGATCTCGCGGGTCTGATATGCAGTCGCCTCTAGCACGGCTCGGGCCAGGTGACCCTTGTTGACGAAGCGCGTCATGCCCACGATCGCGCCCCGGGCGTCGGCGCGCCAGTGCGGCGCGAACAGGCCCGAAAACGCCGGCACAAAGTAGATCCCGCCACTGTCGTCCGCTGTGCGGGCCAGGGACTCGACCTCAGCCGAGCTGCTGATCAAGCCGAGATTGTCGCGCAGCCACTGGACCAGGGCGCCTGCAATTGCGACGGAACCCTCCAGGGCATAGACTGCAGCCTCCTCGCCAATCCGGTATGCGACAGTGGTCAGCAGCCCTGATCGGGAAGCTACCGGTTGCGGACCCATATTCATCAGCATGAAGCAGCCGGTCCCGTAGGTATTCTTGGCCTCGCCGGGCGCGAAACAGGCCTGACCAACGAGCGCAGCCTGCTGATCACCGAGGTCGCCCGCAATGGGAACTCCGTTAAGGCCGAGGCGCGCCGTCCCGAAGTTGGCGGACGAGGGCATGATCTTCGGCAGCATGCCGCGTGGAATCCCGAGGACCCGCAGGATTTCCTCGTCCCAGTCCAGGGTGCGCAGATCCATGAGCATCGTCCGCGAGGCATTGGTGACGTCCGTCGCATGGATTCCCAAGGTCAGGTTCCACAGCAGCCATGTATCCATTGTGCCGAAAAGGAGCTCGCCTCTCTCCGCCGCGGACGCGCGCCGGGCACATTGTCCAGGATCCATCGCAGCTTGGGTCCCGAGAAGTAGGTCGCGATCGGCAATCCGGTTTTCGCTCGGAATCGATCGGTGCCACCCTCCTGCGCCAGTTTCCGGCAGATGGCGTCTGTGCGCGTGTCTTGCCAGACGATGGCATTGCATATCGGCTGGCCGGTGGCCTTCTCCCAGACAACCGTGGTCTCGCGCTGATTCGTCAATCCCACTGAAGCGAGCTGCCCTGCGGTGAGCCTGGCCTTCGAAAGCGCCTCCGCCATCACTTCCTGGGAGCGCCTCAGTACTTCAAGGGCGTCGTGCTCCACCCATCCGGGTTTTGGCAATATCTGGCGATGTTCGCGCTGGTCGACCGCGATCACCTGGCCCGCATGATCGAAGATCATGAAACGCGTGCTGGTAGTACCCTGGTCAAGCGCGGCAACGTATTTTTGCATGAACGTGACGGCCCACCGGCCCGGACTCGACCCGGATCTGGTTACCCGCTCCCCAGCCAGTTTCGAGCGCCGACCAAGAATTGGTTGCCCGACATCGGCTTGCGCCCTTCGGCTTGCACCTCGTCCAAGACCAATATGCCTTCGGTCGTGCCGAGAGCAATCCCACCCTCGTGGACCAGCCGCTTGCCCGGGACCGAAGAGACCGGCGCCACGTGAGCCCGCAGAACCTTGACCGTCCGGTCTTCCCACGTGAAGAACGTACCGGGCCATGGATTCAGGGCGCGGATGCGGCGCTCCAGCTCGGTTGCTGGTCGCTTGGGGTCCAGCAAACCATCCTGCTTCTTCAGCATCGGGGCTTTGGTGGCTCGGGTTTCATCTTGAGGGCTGGGCCGCAATTCGCCGGCGAGGTAACGAGGCAGGGTTTCGCCCAGCAGTTCGGCGCCCAGCTGCGAGAGCCTCTTGCTCAAGGACTCCGCGGTGTCGCCGTGCGCGATCGGAGTGCGTCCCTGGGAAAGTATGCCACCCGTGTCGACGCCTTTGTCCATCTCCATGATGGTCACACCTGTCTCCGGGTCACCGGCCATGATGGCGGCCTGGATCGGCGCCGCACCGCGCCACCGCGGCAGCAGAGAGGCATGGACATTTAGACAACCATGGGTGGGCAGACCGAGGACGTCCGACCGGAGGATCTGGCCAAATGCGGCAACCACGATCACCTCAGGCGCCCACAGCCGCAGCGTCGCCATGGCTTCAGGTTCCCGCAATCGAGCCGGCTGGATCGCCGGAAGGCCCATTTCAATGGCCGCCAGCTTGACCGCTGGCGCTTTCAGCCCTCTCCCCCGCCCCGCTGGCCTGTCCGGCTGCGTGACGACCCCGCGGACCTCGTGTTGGGCAGCCAGAACTCCGCAGCGTGGGGACAGCGAAATCCGGCGAACCCATGAATACCACGCGGGCCATCAAGTGCATTTTAGCACAGTAAGCCGGGCGGACTTCGCAATCTTGTTGATTTTTGGATTGTTCCGTTGTACAATATCTCAAATTCTGACCAATTCAGGAGGAACGACCCATGTCTCAGGCAAACGTGTCGGCTGATGCTACGAGTGATGACAAGCTCTGGGTGCTGCTCGCCTACATTCTGACGCCGCTGGTTCCCATCATCATTCTGCTTATGCAGGACAAGAAGGATCGTCCATTTATCAAAGCCCACAATTTTCAGGCCTTGGCGGTCGGCATAGTCAACGTAGTGCTTTGCGTGGTGGTTGGCTGGACAGTCGTTGGGCTCTGCTTGCCCGGGATCCTCTGGCTGCTCTGTGTTTATTGGGGCATCCAAGGATACAACGGCAAGTACGTCAACATTCCGCTCATCACTAATTTCGTCAAGAACCAGGGCTGGGCATAGTCCCTCTTAGTCTGGAAGAGCCCGCGAGTGAACTGCACCCACTAGACAAGACACAATCAGAAAGACCCCAAGTGGCTAGTGAAACAGGCACCTTTGCTGGAAGGGTGTCTGTTTCGTTTTCAATTGTATGCGTTCGTAGTTGTAGAAGTCAACGTATTCCTCAATCGCTTGGCGAGCCTCTTCAAAGCTGGGGTTGTGCAGATGGCGCAGATACTCTTCTTTGAGATGGCTGAAGAAGTTTTCCATAGGCGCATTGTCCCAACAGTTGCCACGGCGCGACATGGAGGCAGTGATGTTGTACTGTTGAGCGAGGACGGCATACGCCTGCGAAGTGTATTGCGTTCCTTGGTCACTGTGGAGGATCAGCCCATCAGTGACCTTTTCTTTTTGTCTGGCTTGTTGGAGCGTGTGGGTCACCAATCCAATGGAGTTCTCGGGCCCAAATTGATGAGCCACAATAAAGCCATCGAATAGGTCTTTGATGGTAGACAGGTACGCCCAGCCCTGTTGGGTTGAGACGAAGGTAATATCCGTGACCCACTTCTGGTTGGGGCGAGTGGCAGCAAAGTCGCGGTTGAGCAGGTTGGGATAGCGGTGATAGATGCCCAGCTCTTCGAGTTTCCGGTACATTTTGCGTTTGCGGGCCCTGGAACGGATATTGAGCTTGTGCATCAGGCGCAAAACCGTCTTGGGATTGATCACCAGACCCTGTTGTTGCTTCAACCACAGGCTAATCCGCCGGTAGCCATAGATCTGGTGCGAAGCCGTGTAAGCCCGCTGCACGAGTTCTAAACGCACCGCATCTGTGTCCGGCTGTTCCAGCTTCTTGCGCCAAGCGTAATAGGCTGCTCGCGAGACACCTAGGAAGGCACACATGGCCTTCATTTCGAACTCTTTTCGATGGTGATAAAGCACCCGATATTGCGCTGCGCGAGCCGCACTTCCCGCAATTCGGAATGGAATTTTTTTAGCAGGGCCACTTCCATCCGCAGCCGCTCCAGTTCGGCTTGCGCCCCGGCCCTTTTGCGAGGTCGACCTCTCGGCTTGGCAAACGCGCTGGCGCCTTCGGCTCGATATTGCCTCAACCATTTCTGGATTCGTTGCGGATCCCGGATCCCGAGCGCCGCCGTGACCTCGGCGCGCGTTTGGCCCTCCTCATAAAATAGCCGCACCGCTTCCAGCTTCAGCTCCGGCAGATAATGCTGCATTCCTTTCTTACCTGCCATAGAAAAAAGCACCTCCTGTTCCATTTTCTCACAGAGGGTGCTTTCTCTTCGTGTCTCGTTCTAGGGGTTCAGTTCACGAGCGCGGGCTTTTTTCGATTAACGGCCAGCCTTGGCATGACCGTGGAGTTGCATGGACATCGGAAAAGCCTTCACTTTTCAGTTCGACGACAAGCGTTGGGCCAATAAGCTGGGTTTGGCGGCGATCATTGCGATGGTTCCTATCCTGAACTTCGCTTTTTCCGGCTACGTCGTGGACGTCCTCCGGAACGTGGCGCTGCGGTCGGCGGAACCCCTGCCCGAATGGGATGATCTCGGCAAGAAGATGTCCGAGGGATTCATCCTCTTCGCCGCGGCTTTCGTTTACACCCTGCCCGGGCTGATTGTCCTCTGTCTGCCGCTCACCTTGATAGCCATGTCTGGCGTTCTCTCCGGAAACCAGAATTTGCAGGACCTCGGGAATTCCATTGGGACGGCTGGAGGCGTGCTGTTCTACTGCTTGCTGTGCCTATTCCTGATCTACGTTTTGCTGCTTTCGATCATCCATCCGGCCATTACCATTATGTTCGCCCGCGAGGGCACTTTTGCCTCATGCTTCAAACTGTGGGAGATCACGGATAAGATCCGCCGCGACGCCTCCAGGTTCTTCACAGCCTGGATCGGTTACATAGCCGCCACCCTGGGTGTCGGACTGGTCGTCGGGCTCATCGGCGGGCTCACTGGCTGGATCCCCTGCATCGGTTGGGCGGTGGGACTGGTGCTCAGCCTGGGTTCCATCGTGTACATCGCCACGGTGTACGCCCATTTGTTTGGGCAGTTTGCGCTCCCCGGGAGCGGACAAGACTGAGGAAATTCGTCCTCTTGACGCCCTCCCGCCAGACCTCTACAATCTATTGCACATGGCCTGCAGCTGCAGGCAGAATTTAGCGGGCGCAGGGAAGAGATCCGCGTTCGGCCGCGGACGCCGAAGGTGCAAATCTGGCTGAGGCGAAGCCAGACGAAACTCTCAGGCAAAAGGACCCTGTGCCTGTCCTCTCTGGAAAGTCTCGCAAGAGACACCGACGGGGCAAGTCTGTCCTGCGGCATTTCGAGCACAGGGCAGACGAATTCTCTCAGGTTCATTTACAGAGGCGCATGGTAGTCAACCATGCGCCTCGTGCATTTAATTCGCCAGCAAACTCACCTATGAGGAGATCAAATCGATGAACGCACCCACGAATTTGAAGTTCACAAAGTCCGACGAATGGTTCGACCCTGCCACGGGCGCCATGGGCCTCAGCGACTATGCCCAGTCCCAACTATCCGACATCGTGTTCATTGAGATCCAGGTCGAGCCCGGAGAGTCGGTGGCGGCTGGGGCTACGATCGCCTCCGTGGAATCTGTGAAGGCCTCGGCCGAGATCTACGCCGCCGCAGGCGGCAAGGTCACGGCGGTCAACAAGGCTCTGGCCGAAAAACCGGAGACACTCAATAGTGATCCCTACGGAGCAGGCTGGATGATCAAGGTCGAAAGTGGCGCCGCGGCGGAAGTGATGGATGCCAAGGCCTATGAGAAGTACTGTGAGGGACGGACGCACTAGCTCCGTGTCATTCAATACCGCCCGGAGCCACGCGGCACGGTCCGTGCCTGGCGAGGCGGCTCCGCGCCATGAGAGGTGAAGTCCTATGACGTATATACCGATAAGTCCCCGGGAGCGGGACACGATGCTGAACACGATCGGCGTCAAGTCTCTCGATGATCTGTTCAAAGACGTCCCGGCCAAGCATCGCTTCCCGAAACTGGATCTTCCAGCGGCACTGACCGAAATGGAAGCCGCCTCACAGCTGGCGGACATCGCCGCCAGCAATGAGAACGTGCACGGCGACCTGATCTCGTTCCTCGGCGCGGGCGATCTACAACCACTACGTCCCTTCGGTGGTGGACCACGTGCTGCGCCGGGGCGAGTTCTACACCGCCTACACCCCGTACCAACCCGAGATCTCGCAGGGGACGCTGCAAGCGATCTTTGAATACCAGTCCCTGATCGCCGCCCTGACCGGCATGGAAGTCTCCAACGCCTCGCATTACGACGGCGCTACGGCCGCGGCCGAGGCGGTCAACCTGGCCTTCGCGCAGTTCCGCGGAAAGCGCAGGAAGGTTCTCGTTGCTCCGTCCGTGCATCCGCAGTATCGCGCCGTGATCCGCACGTACACCCAGGGCATGGATCTGCAAGTCCTGGGCGACGATCCGGCCGCCGACCTCGAGGGCGGGCCCAAGGCGTTGGAAGCGCTGATCGACAACGACACGATGCTGGTCATCGTCCAGTATCCCGATTTCTTCGGCCGGGTCTACGATTACACCGCGCTGAGCGCCGCCGCGCACGCCAAAGGCGCATTGGTGTGCGTCGTCGCCAATCCCACGGCCCTGGCCCTGTTCAAGACACCGGGCGAAATGGACGCGGACGTAGTGGTGGGCGAGGGCCAGCCGCTGGGCATCCCCATGTGGTTCGGCGGCCCCACCCTTGGCTTCTTTACCACCCGAAAGTCGTTCGTGCACAAGATGGCGGGCAGACTGGTCGGCGAGACGGTCGACAACCACGGGCAGCGCGCCTATGTGCTCACTCTCACCGCGCGCGAGCAGCACATCAAACGCGAGCGCGCCACCTCCAATATTTGCACCAATCAGGGCCTGCTGGCGCTGGCGTCGGCGGTGTACATGTCGCTGCTCGGCAGGACGGGCATGCAGGCAGGTGGCCGATCTTTGCTATCACAAGGCGCATTACGCCGCCGCCCAGCTCAGCCAGATCAAGAACATGGGACTGTGCTTCAGCGAGCCGTTCTTCCACGAGTTCGCGTTGTGCTGTCGCCGCCCCGCCCAGGAGGTCAACGCCCATCTGCTCGAACACGGCATCCTCGGCGGCTACGACCTTGGGCAGGACTACCCATCCCTGCACGATCACCTCCTGATCGCCGTGACCGAGATGAACACCAAGGAAGAAATCGATACGCTGGTGGAGGTGCTTTCGGAGGTGAGCCATGATTGAGACAGCCGTCAAGGCAGAACCAAAGATCGTCGAACCAACCATCTTTGACACTGTCCTCCCCGGGCCGGCCGGGTGTCACCTTCCCCGAACCGGACGTGCCTCGAGCCGACTTGCCTCAAATCCTTGCTTAGCGCCGACCTGCCCCTGCCCGAGCTGGCCGAAGTGGATGTTGTCCGCCACTACATGCATCTCAGCAAGTTCAACTACAGCGTGGACGGTGGCTTCTATCCGCTGGGTTCCTGCACGATGAAATACAACCCCAAGATCAACGAAGACACCTGCCGCCTGCCCGGATTCCTATTCACCCACCCGTTGCAGCCGATCGAAACCGTGCAGGGCAATCTGGCCCTGATGTACGAGCTGCAGGAATGGCTGAAAGAGATCAGCGGATTCGCGGCGGTGACGCTTGCAGCCCGCCGCCGGCGCACACGGCGAATTCACCGGCGTGCTGATCATGCGCGCGTATCACAAATCACGCGGCGATGCCAAACGCACCAAGATGCTCATCCCCGATGCCGCGCACGGCACTAACCCGGCCTCGGCCGGCATGATGGGTCTCCAGATCGTTCAGCATCCCATCGGATGCGCGCGGCAACGTGGACCTGAACGCCCTCAAAGCCGCCTGCGATGATACCGTCGCTCGGCATGATGCTCACCAACCCGAACACGCTCGGCACTGTTCGATGAACACATCGAAGAAGTTGACCAAGCTGGTCCACGATTGCGGCGGCTTGATGTACGGCGACGGCGCCAACCTGAATGCCCTGCTCGGCATCGTCCGCCCGGCGACCTCGGCTTCGACGTGATGCACTTCAACCTGCACAAAACGTTCGCCGTCCCGCACGGCGGCGGCGGACCAGGCTCTGGGCCCGTCGGCGTCTGCCAACCGCCTGGCAGATTTCCTGCCCGCCCCGCTGGTGGGCATCGTCGAAGAAGGGGAACGAGGAAACCGCTCCGCTGTTCGGCTTCGTCACGCCCGACCAAGTCCATCGGACGGATGAAGGCCTTCCACGGCCATTTCGGCGGCGGACTTGTCCGCGCTTATACCTACATCGCCATGCACGGCCCGGATGGCCTGAAGGATATCTCGCAGTACGCGGTGCTGAACGCCAACTACCTGCAAGCGCGCCTGCGCAAGACATATCACGTTCCCGTTCGACCGCATCTGCATGCATGAATTCGTCGCGGAAGGCCAGTTCGAAGGCAGCGACGTCCGCGCGCTCGACATCGCCAAGCGCCTGATGGACTACAACTTCCATCCGCCGACGAACTACTTCCCGCTCATCGTCCACGAAGCGCTGATGATCGAACCCACCGAGACCGAGAACAAGGACACGCTGGATGCCTTTGCCGATGCGCTGATCAAGATCGCGGAAGAAGCCGAAGATCCCAGCCTGAGTTGCTCCACAACGCGCCGCACACCACCCAGTTCGGGCGCATGGACGAAGTCAAAGCCGCACGCGAACTGGTGCTGTGCTGCTGGCTGCCGGACGATGTGATAAACACCAGTAGCCACCGAGGAGCGTAGGCCCCGCCCAGGATTTGGACAAGCAGATCTTCCGATTACACACAGAGACGGTCAGTGACCGTCTCTGTGGTTTTCTGGGGGACGAACTCCCCCGGTTGACAACACGCCGCGACGCAAAGTAAGATTTCGCCCATGACTTCAGCGGATTCCGCAGAAGGCTAATGGTGCTTTTTGAGAATTCTGACAGTTGACATCGGCACGGGTACGCAGGATATCTACCTGTACGATTCCCGGCTCGATCTCGAGAACGGCCTGAAACTCGTACTGCCCTCCCCCACCATGATGATGTTCCGCCGCATCAAGGAGGCCACCCGAGCGCGCCTGCCTATCGTACTCACCGGGCACCAAATGGGTGGAGGCCCATCAGCATGGGCGGCCGAGACTCACGCCCGCGCGGGACTCGCCGTCTATGCCACGCCCGAGGCTGCCACCACGCTCGATGACGACCTGGACAAAGTCCGGGCGATGGGCATGCAAGTCATCTCGGACGACGAGGCACGGCGTGTGGATCCCTCGGCCGTGCGGCTCGAATTCAAAGATTTAGACCTGCCTGCCATCGCAGGAGTACTCGAGCGCTTTGGCGTTTCACTGACCAACTTGGACGCCGTCGCGGTCGCTGTTTTCGACCACGGGGCGGCTCCCCCGGGGTCCTCGGACCGCCAATTCCGATTCGACTACCTGGACCGCCGGATCCGGGCGCAGAATTCGCTCTCTGCATTTGCGTACGTGTCTGAGGATATTCCCGCTATCATGAGTTGGCTGAGGTCCGTGGCACAAACCGCAGGAAAGTTGGATTGTCCCTTGGTGGTGATGGACACGGCTCCGGCGGCGATTCTGGGCGCGACTTTCGATCCGGTCGTGGCGGCGCGGGCACGCAAGCTGATCGCCAACGTTGGCAACTTCCACACCCTCGCATTCCGGCTGGGCCCTGGCGGGATCGAAGGCGTGTTCGAGCACCATACCGGCGAGATCGACCTTCCGAAGCTGGAAGCCCTACTGCGCGCTCTGGCAGCCGGCACGCTCAAGCATGAAGACGTGTTCAAAGACATGGGACACGGTGCCTTGATCTACGCGGCCGAGCCGCTGCCCCTCGGACAGGATGATTTCGATGTGATCGTAACAGGGCCGCGCCGTGGAATGATGCCACGGCGATCGTCGACCGCGGCCCCGGGATCGCTGCGCCCATACTATGCCGTTCCATTCGGGGACATGATGATCGCTGGCTGCTTTGGGCTCCTGGCTGCGACGGCAGCGGTCTTGCCGGATCTGGGCGAGACGATCTACGGGTCGCTGCGCGCAGGTGCCAGCCGGGGCGTCGCGCCGTGGGACGTGGCTTAGCGCAGACCCAGCCCGAGTTGCACCCTGCCTCGACAGCTGGCCTTGGCCGGAACCGATAGTTGCAGAACGAGAGATTCCTAAGGTGCCAGGGAGGCACCAGTTCGGGCCCCGAGCTGGGCCAGGGCCAGTTCATACGATCGCCTCAGCAGCTTGATGGCACGCTCTGTATCCGCTTCGCGGCGCAGATCAGAGGCTGACCCAGCCAGAACCGGGAAGGATGTGGTGCGGCTCATCTTCTCCCGCCGCCACGATTTCCTCCCGCACTTTTCTGGGAAACGGGATATCGACCAGATAATTGCCGTGGACGTGGCCAATCTCTCGGCGTCCCAGGCAGTACTCGGTCCCCCCGAAACGATGCGGGTGGGACTCGATTCGTGGCCAGGAAAGTACCGCCTCGGCAATCCTCTGAGCCGCACCTGTTCGTCTCGTTAGGGCTTCGTCGAGGTCTTCGTCCATTGAATTGGCGACGGTATTGCCACCGGCAGCGTCTTACCTCCCCAATTCTGTCCCGGCGGGCACTCAGAAAACGCAGGAATTGCACCCTTGACAAATAGACGATTATCTATATAATATCACATCGAAGGTCATCGATATGACAAAGGCAAATGCAGTTCTCTTCGCGAAAGCCCTGGCAGATGAGACCCGGCAGAAGATCATGGGTCTCTGCTGCTGCGAGTGGCTTTCCGTGAACGAGATCGTCGAAAAGACGAACGTTACCCAGCCGACGGTCTCCCACCATCTTGCCGTCTTGCGCGAGGCCGGCCTGGTCGACGTGCGCGCGGAGGGCAAACAGACCTTCTACACGCTCAACCAGGACCGGGTGGTGGAATGCTGCGGCCAGCTGATGATCAAGTTCGCACCCGAAGAAGAGGCGACTACGACCGTTGAGAAGCTTCTGAGCTGACGTCTCTTTTTTTGAGAATTCATATCGATATTCATCTATATAGGAGGTTACGATGTCCAAGAATGACGAAGTTGTACACGCTGCCGTCCGAGAGCACTATGCGGCGGAGGCCGTAGCCGCCAGCTGCTGCGGCAGCAGCCCCTCGAAGGCTGCGAATTCGTGCTGTGATCCGACTTCGAGCAAGCTCTATCCTGAGGAACTGCTGACCCAACTGCCGGACGATGTCACATCCTTCTCACTCGGCTGCGGAGATCCAATCACGCTGGCGAGCCTGAAGCCGGGCGAAACCGTCCTTGACCTCGGTTCCGGCGGCGGTCTGGATTGCTTCCTGGCCGCCAAGAAGGTCGGCGAGACCGGCCACGTCATCGGCGTGGACATGACACCCGAGATGTTGGAGCGCGCCCGCGCGACCGCCAAGCGCCTGAAGCTCACCAACGTGGAATTCCGCCAGGGCTTCCTCGAAGATCTGCCCGTCGAGGCCAATTCGGTCGATGTGACCATATCCAACTGCGTGATCAACCTCGCCCCTGATAAATTGAAGGTCTTCCGCGAGGTCTTCCGCGTCCTCAAGCCGGGCGCCAAGTTGGCCGTCTCAGACATCCTCACGGACGGTCCCCTTCCGCAGGAGGTCAAGCAGGACCTGAGCGCCTGGGCCGGATGCATTGCGGGTGCCCTCGACGTGAACGAGTACCGGGATCTCATGTCTCGCGCCGGGTTTACAGATATTACGATCTCGCCCACGTATTTCGATGAGCCGACCATCGACGAAGCGATCCGTGATATGGGCGACCGCATTGACTTGAAGGTCCTGCCCCGGGAGAAGCTTGCCAAGAGCGTCTTCAGCGCCAGGATCAGCGCCAGAAAACCCTCGACCGCGTAGCAGGCGAGGAGGCGCCACCCCCTCCGGTTCTCCAAAGGCTTGCATACCAAAAGCTCCCGGCACTGAGTGCCGGGAGCTTTTCTTGTTGCCGTTGGCCCGAAGCCTTACTTCACCTCACGCACGTAGTGCAAAGCGATCATCTCTCCGCGCCAGGGAAACGGGATCATGTCCGTTTCAGCGTTGAAGCGCGTCCCGTCCTTGCGGATGGCCTTGAACCGGAATCGCACCGGGGTCAGGGTCTGATGGATATGCTTGTTGTAGTTGTTAACGATCGTCTCCTGATCCTCCGGAGCGGCATGCTTGTTCACGAATCCTTCCATGGCTTCCCACTCCGCCACGGTCAGTCCTAACATGCGCGCGAAACGATCGTTGCAGATCTTGTGAACCTCGTCGATGTAGAGATAAATCCCTTCCAGCGATTTCTGGAACAAAGGTTGGAATTGCTCTGACAGTTCCCTCAAGATCTTGACATGCTCGTGTTCACCGTCCATCCGCGTCTCCTGTGCTGCCAAGAATAAAGTGGTCGGGAATGCCGCATGTTACCACAATTCCGAGTTTGGCGGTCCGATTTCTGGGCCACGCGGCGATCAGTCCGCGGGCGCCGCCTCCCCCACGGGGAGAGCGTCGTGGTCGGGCAGGAGATGGTCCGCCTGACGCACAGCGGGCACCAGGTATCCCGTGAGGCCCACCAAGAGGCCGCCAACGCCCCCCCAAGGGCGATCAGGAGGCTCATGCCGGCTCCGGGCCCGATCCCAAACAGCGGACCAAAGATCCCAGCAACGATGCCCGACTGAGATCGCATGGCAGGCTCCAATACATAGTCCGCCAACGTCCCGGCGATGATGGGCGAGAGCGGATTCGCAAACCAGGCTATCAGCCTGCGTGCCGAGAAGACCCGGCCCTGAAGGTCGGGAGCTACCTTGGCCTGCCAGATCGCCTGGTTTGACCCGTTCACGAGCGGAATGAATAAGCCCCCGAGAAAAACGGCGGGCAGCCAGACGTGCGGACCGCGCCCGAGGCCGAACACGATCTCCATGCCTATACTGGTCAGGATCCAGCCGAGCAGGACGCCATGCGCGCGTCTCCGGAATCCCCCCCAAGCGCTCATGCCAATGCCCCCGATAACCATGCCGGTCGACGCTGCCGATTCGACGGAGCCGAGCATGATTGTGTTTTGCGAGGTTCGAGCCAAGATCATCGGAGCCACCAGGGCCCCGCCGATCCCCGTGAAGAGGTGGCCGAAGAAGAACACCAATTGCAGGCCCAACAGGCTCGGACGTGCAAAGATGTACTTGAACCCGTATGCCGCCTCATGGAAAAAACCCGCCCGGGAGCTTTGCCCCTCCCCCGCCTGGGGGGCTGAGGCACGAAGACGACAGCCAGTGCCAGGATCGCGAGCCAGAAGGTGATCGTGTCGAGCAGAAGAATGCCGCCTATGCTGATCACGGGGATGAGGGCGCCGGCCAGAAACGGTGAGAGTACGCCCGGCCCGGCCTCGATCAGAGACATCATACCGTTGGCGCGACCGTATTGCTCCTTGGGGATCATGGTGCTGATCGCGGCGGAGTAGGCTGGCCATTGGAACGTTGTCCCGAGGCCGGCCACAACGGAGGCCAGGTAGATGTGCCAGGGCAACAGGTGGCCCGTGGAGAACAGGATCAGGAGCAGCAGGGTGGCCGTGCCGCCGCCAATATCGCTCACCATCATCATCAGCTTCCGGTTGTAGCGGTCCACCATCACGCCCGCAATTGGAGACATGATGAGGAAGGGCGTGATATATGCCACCTGGACGAAGGCCATCGCCGTCGCCGATCTGGTTTGCTGATACATGTAGATCGTCATGGCAAACGTGGTCATGCCGCTCGCCAAGACCGATACGATCTGCCCAATCTACACAAGCGTAAAGCCGGTCATTCCGGTCAGCCGGCGATGCGGGTGTTGTGTGACTTCCATGGGAATCCTTACGCTGCCACTAAAAGAGGCGCGGGGCGAGCCAAAGGCCGGCTCATCTACTCAACATAGATCTCTACGCGTTCCCCGTCCTCGTCATCCGTCACGTCGATGATCTTGCCGACCACACCGGCGCGCACAGCATCCAGCACGTTGGACATATCCACCCCCTCCACCTCGGGGGCGAAGTGCGCACCGATCTTCATGCCGGCGTCGATTAGTCCGATCGGGATCTGCACCGAAGCCTTGGAGCGGCCCGTGGGCACGTCCGTAACACGAATGCGCAGCCAGCGGCCGGTACCCGGTCGCCTGCCGGCGCTATCAGCCGCAGATCCACGCTGCGCCTGCTGTAGCGCCGCCAGGAGCTTTGCCCCCTCCTCGGCATTGATCTTGCCTTCCTCAACCATCTTGAGGATCTTCATGCGCTCTTCAGAATTCGGCATCATTCACCTCGATGAAAGCAAACCCAAACCCCTCTCCCAGGGTCATCAAGCTTCCCCTTCCAGCGCGCCCAGGAGTTTGTCGGCTTCCTCGGCGGTGATCCTCTTCTCCTGCAGCATCCTGAGGATGGTGGCTCGTTCCTCATCAGAAACCGGAGTATGGGTTTCTGGGCTCTGGACCGGACGCGATCCCTGGCGCCATGTCCAGCGAACGCCCTCGTGGTCTATGCCAACCCGCACGCGATTGAGCTTCTGTTCCGCCTTCTGGATCTTTTTCTCCAGCTTCCGTCGCTGCTCATCCGAGCGTCCCATGGCCTTCTCGATTTTGCGCCAGGCAGCCTCTCCCGCGGCGCCAAACGGGCCGGGTCCATTGAGGGCGGTGGTGATGCGGCTGACGTTCTCCAGCCTGGTATTGCCCCCCACGAACCCATGGAAGGTCACCTGCCCGGCCAGGTCGCGCAGTCGGAGGTCCGATCCGACAAAAGAGATGTCGACCGGGCCAGCCAATCCCTGCATGTCCAGGTTGCGGCCTATGAAGTTTATGTTGAAGGCGATGCCGCGCGGGACCTTGAGTTCGAGGTCGCCGGCGCACGAAACCGCAACGGCTGCTTCTTCGCGGCCCACTTCGACAAAGTCGCCATTCGCTTCAAGCTCCTGCTGTTCCCATCCTTCGACTTTGAGGCTGCCGCCCACCCTCTTGACCCTGACCGTCTGGTCCGACGCCGTGATCGACAGAGTTTGCTTCGCCATCGCTTACTCCTCCTCGCCCCGCAGGGCCCGCAGCGCGTCCTCCGTGGAGATCCGGCCGGCGCCAAGGTCGTCAAGAACCTCGCGGCGGCTCTCGATGCCCGCACCGGGCTGCTCGTCCCGCCCGGGCTCATATCCCATGGCGCGGATCACATCCTGCAGCCGGCTTCGGATAGTGGGATAGGACAACCCGAGCTCCGTTTCCATGCGGGTGATCTTGCCTTCGCACCGCACGAAGGTCTTGACAAACTGGATCTGCTCGGCTGAGAGTCCCGGGAAAGTCCCGTTTTCGAAGCGCCCTTGGATGGACGTGTCGCAGTTGTCGCAATGGTAACGGTCTACAACCAAGCTCTCGCCGCAGACCGGACAGGAATTGAGTGAAGCTTTCACGGCGACTCCTTAATATTCGGCACTATTCTATTTAGAAACTTCCAAAGAGTTAAGGAGGACTTTCATTTTCTTTACTTGGCAATTAAGATATTCAATATCTACCTCACGGATTGTAGTCCCTTGCCCCTCAGAGCCATTCCCCGTCCTCAGCGTCGCCCCCTTCAGCTGCGATTGACCCAGTCGTGCGGGAAGGCCACGCCCCGCAGCGGTACCTCGTGCCGGCGTCTCCACCACCCAATCCCCACAGGTCATCACCAACAAAAGCCTTGACATCGAACGCATGTTCGTGTATTATTCGTAGCACAAATGAGCGAGTTTTGGCTCAGGAGGCAGGCATGATGATGGTTCGCAAAAGCAAGGGGCTGGGTGAACGACACCAAAAGATCCTGGACTTCATCCAGGAGTATCAGCGCAAGCACAAGCATCCCCCTTCCATCCGCGAGATCGGCGAGAGCTGCGGGATCTCATCCACATCGGTGGTGAACTACTACCTGGACCAGCTCGAAAAGAGTGGGCACATCGAGCGAGATCGAAAGATCTCGCGTGGCCTGCGCGTCACGGGCCAGACACCCATCGGCGAGATGTTCCGCGTGCCCGTGCTTGGACGGATCGAAGCCGGCGAACCGATCCTGGTCCCCGGGTCGGACTTTAACTATCTGGATCCCGATGAATCCGTCGAGATTGCCAGCTCGCTCATGCCTCCCCGTGAAAAGGGAAAGGAACTCTTCGCCCTGGAAGTGCACGGCAACTCGATGATCGACGCCATGGTCAATGACGGCGACATCGTGGTCATGAAGCCTGCCCAGGACGCCCGCAACGGCGACATGGTCGCGGTCTGGCTGCCAGACAAGAGCGAGACCACTCTGAAATACTATTACAAGGAAAAGGATCGCTTCCGGCTGCAGCCAGCCAACCCCACCATGAAACCGATCTATGTGGACAAAGCTGATCCGCTCGAGATCCGCGGCAAGGTGGTGATGGTGATCCGCAGGATGGAAGCGCCTTCCTAACGCATTCGACAATCAAGCATAAAAAGACCAGGTTCCTTTTCGGAACCTGGTCTTTTCTTACTTGATCTTCACTCGCCCACGGGCCATGGAGGGAGACGCGGCTTGTGTGCCGCTGGTACTCCCGCCCAATTTGACCCTGCCTTTCTTCCGGCCCCCGCCACCGATGCCCCCCAAGCCGCGGCCGGCGAGACCCACCAACCAAGGGATCAGCAGGAGCAGGACCAGCCCCACCAAAATCCCGCCGAACAGCAGCCACGACTGGGTCGGGACCTCCGGCAGCACACCGCCGGGGTTGTACGCCTTCTGAGCAGAGATCCCGCTGCCGGTCAGCGATACTTCCAGGTTGCGGTTGACGCCGTCGCGCAATGTCTCCGGCGAGGCATAGGTCAGGACGTACTCACTCTGCAGCTGCCGGCCGTATGACTGGAACAGGGCGCTCAGCGTCTGCGGATCGCCAGCATAGCTGTAGCCACCGCCAGCCTGGTCAGCCAGGGACTTCAGCCCGGCCTCATCCAGCCCGCTCTGAGACTTGGTCGTTGGGTCGCCCAAGCCGATAGTGGAAATCGAGAGACCGCCCGGGCCAACGCCGGCGAGCACGTCGGCTGCCTTGCGCGAACTGCTATTGTCCAGCCCGTCCGTGACCGTAATGATCGCCTTGCGGCCCTGCACGCTCTTGAGAGCATCCTCAGCCGCCATCAACGCATCGTACATCGCCGTGTTGCCGCCTGGCTTCATGCCATTGATCGCGTTGATGAGCGCGGTGTGATCCTGGGTGAGCGGCTGGATATCCTGGGCATTCGTATTGAAGGTGATGATGCCAGCCTGATCACCCGGCCGCATCTGGTCGACATACGCCGTGGCAGCTGCCCTGGCGCCGTCGATCTTGCCGTTCTTGTCCATGCTGCCCGAGACGTCCATGACCAGCATGGTGGTGAGCGGCCCCACGCCGCCTTCCTTGCCACCGCCGGCAAAGGTGGGCTGCATCACCCTGCCGTTCTCCGTAAGCTGGATCGTGGACGGATCGATCCCGACCGGATTGCCTGAAGAGTCCGTCACCGAAATGTAGACGGTCACCTGCGGGAACTTTGAGTTATCGACCTGCGTGATCTTGACCTGCGTGCCCGCCGGAGTCTGCGCCAGGGCGGCGGCCGTGGACGAAAGCACCACGGCAGCCACCAGCGTCAGCGCCAATATCAACCGAGTTGATTTTCGCATGCTTACCTCTTTTCGTGATAGACCATCTCGGTATTGCCCATGCGGATGTGATGCCCGTCGGTCAGCCGCGTGCTTTCGATCTTCCGGTTATTGATGAATGTTCCGGAGAGACTCATGTCGCGGATGGTGAATTGATGACCGTCGCCGCTGAGCATGGCATGCTGGGGGGCAATGTCAGGATCGGGCAGCACGATCTCCGATTTCAAGGGGGAGCTTCCGATGGCAATCGAAGGGCCCTTGTGCATGAATTTGTCCAGCAGGAATTCGGTTCCCTTGAGCTTGCCCGACGTCACTTCCAGCCAGGCGCGGCCGAGCGCAACCTCAACCAGCGAGATGAACGCACCGACTGAGGCGCCCAGTAGCACCAGGCCGGCGGCCTTGCCCACGAGTGGATCCTGGAATGATCCCCGTACGGCCTCGAGCAGTACGCCCCCGATTGCGCCGCCTATGAAGCCGCCGAGCATGCCTTTCCAGAGCTGGCTCTTCCCGAACACGGCTTCCGCCAGTCCAATCAACAGCCCAAACAGGCCCCACGCAAGTGCACGTCCGACGTAGCCGCCTCCCACGGTCTGGAAGAGGAATTCACTGAGCGGTAGTCCGATCGCGCCTGCCAGCGCGCCCAGTGCCCCGCCCAATAAGCCGGATTTGCCGAGCTGGACGATGTTTCTGGTCATGAGGCCTTCCGTGATGCCGATGCACAGGCCGACGCACAAGCCGACTAGCGCACCCACCAGGGCCTCCGTCAGGTAGAGGCTGGGACCGAATGACAGGCCCAGTATGTTGCTGACCTGCCAGCCGATCAGCCCACCGATGCCGCCAAGCACGGCGTAGAAGTACGTTCGCAAGTTTCTACTCATTTCGCAGCGTTTCCTTTCTCTTCCTCGAGCTGGTGTAGGTTATTCCAGTAGACCATGCTACGGCCGTAATTCCCATCCAGCTCATAGAAGCCAAAGTATCGATTTGGATCGAGGGTTCCTTGCCTCTGACGAATGAAGAAGCCGCCGGTCGCAGAAACCGGCTCCACAACCAAGGCCACCTGCCAGGGTTCGGGGAAAAAATTGCTGTGCAGCCATGTATCGTAGTGACTGAGGAACACGCCCATGCTGGGGTGTGTGTGATACCAGCCGACGATCTTCTGACCCTTGTATTTCGCATCGATCTGGTCATGGATGTCGACCAGACTGTCCTGCGTAAAGGTCAGGTAAACGCTGCCTTGCCGCGTATGCCGCGCCGGCAGCGCGTGCTCGATCACCACAAACTGCTCGCGGTTCTCGTCCAGGCACCATTGGCCGACCAGAATGCCTCCAACCTCGTTCTTCATGTCGCTCACCGAGTGCACACAGATCCGGCTGTACGCCGGCTGGGTCAGGAAGACGTTCACGAGCGGCTGCAGTCCGCCGCCGTCGTAAGGAGAGTTCCAACGGCTGGCTCTCTTGGCTGGAAGCGGCGTCGTGATCGGTTGGCTCATCGCTGACGGCGTTACTTGAAGGGAAAGTCGTGTGGCCATGCGAGCATCCGTTCCTCGCCAGCCCTGCGTCGCAGCAGGGCCGGCGAGGGGAGGGATTGCCGCTGAGACTATCCCGCCGTTACATCAGCGGTCATCATCAGGCGGTCGTTCTGCGGGATGCCGGCCTGCGAGAGGGTCTCTTCCTCTTTCAGCTCGCGGCCGAGCGCCTTGCTGTCAAGGCGATAGGACATGGAGCGTCCATCCGGACCCGTAACGGGCAGTTCCAGCGACGTGGTCAGTTCGGGCAAAAGTTCCTTCACCGGCACGTCATCCGGGACCTCTGCATTGCGGGTTCCTCCCGAGGGGAGCACTATGGTGACTGGTACGTCTGGCATGGCTGATCTCCTTTCTGAAATTGAATTGGCGTGCTTCTCTTTCTGGTCTTTCTGGCAAAACCGGTTTGCGACGCGGAGGATCGTCTATTTGATGCGGATTCTTCGACTTGGGCTTGGCTGCACCCGGTGCGGGCGCAACCTTGGGTTTGATCACGAGGGTTCCCGCCGCGGGTCTGCCATTGCCCGGTCCCGACGCGGCCGGCTTGATCGAGATCGAGGCCGATGCCGGCCTGACGTCCGCTGCTGCCGGGCGCGGGGCCGGCTTGATCGTGGCCACAGCAGGCCGCGGGGCCGGGTTGGCTGCCGCCGGTGCGGGAGCGGAACCGCCGAGCTTGATTCTGGGTTTCTTCGCCGGCTCCGCAGCCTTGCTGGTGCCGCCGGCGCCCGCGTTCAGCTTGACGCGTTCCGGCCGCAGCAGCTCACGCATGTCGACCGGGAAGACCTTGGGATGGGTCTTGCGGTACTCCCGGCTCCAACGGGCCGCCTCGGGATCCCACGGGAACGGAGGCTTCGTCGGATCGTCGTGGTAGTTCTTGTACTGGACCATCTCACCCAACATGATCACGAGTCGATCTAGCGACCGGCTCGCCGTCCACCAGGCTGCGTCGATACACACGCTGCCGTTCAAGTGGTTGATGTTCGGATGCCAGATCGGCGTCATCCATTTCATGCCGGGCCAGCGCTGGGGATACTGGTTGTGGAGATAGATCTCCACCTGGTGGCGCTCGCTGTAGATCGGGTTACCCTTCCGGTCTACATTGGCGATGCCCTTGCATTTCAACGTCACGATGTAGCGCTCCGGCGGCAGGTTGGGCCGCGGGGACTGGGCCACGAAGCTGATCATGTCGGTCCGGGAGGCCAAGCTCCTGCATCAGCTCGTAGTCGCCCTTCAGACGCCGCATGCGCGGACTCTCGGCAGACCACATTCGTCCCCGGCACCCGCCGTGATGTCCGCGGTCAGCATCAGGCGGTCGTTGTCGGGTATGCCGGCCGCGGCCAGCGTCTCGTCCTCCTTCAGCTCGCGGCCCAGGGCCTTGCTGTCGATCCGGTAGGTCATCGGACGGCCATCCGGGCCGACGGTCGGCAGTTCGAGCAGGCTCGTGAACTCCGGCATGAGCTCTTTCACGGTCACATCGTCGGGGACCTCGGCTGCTCGGGCACCCCCGCTCGGTAGGACAATCGTGACATTCAGGTCTGACATACGGCGGCCTCCCAATCCTAGTTGTTCAGGTGCGGCACCTGGCAGGTGCCGGTGATATCCCAGCAGTCTTTGTGATGCAGGGTATGGCAAATCGGGCATTCCACCGTGCCCCGTGGGTCGTTCCGACTTACATCCTGCAAGCAGTAGGGACAGCGGTGCTCCTCATAGACGGCCAGCTGGACGGTGGGCTTGCGATGCAGCGGATTCCAGCGCCTGGAGCCGGCTCGTGCCGGTCGGACGACGGATCCCCTCGAGATCATAGGCCGGCTGAGCGTTCTGCGCTTGATCCGCGGCCTGAGGCTTGCGCCGACGCTTGCGCGGGAAGGCACTCGCACCCGAGCCGCCCGCGTGGAACTCGATATGGCTGGCTGTTGCACAATGGCCGCCGATGAGTGGCTCGCCTGCCGAGGTGCGGCTGCCCTCGGCTGCCCCACCATACTTGGACCCCGGGCCCATGCCCGCAGGGCGATCCAACTCGTGTCCACTGCGATCGCGATGTGGGCCAGGTCCAGCAGGTCCATCCTGCTTTTGTCGAATTGCAGTGGAAGCTGCAGCGCCAGGTTGGCCCAGTCAAGCCAGTGCACCCGGACCAGGATGCCTTGCAGCGGGCCGATCCCGAGCCTCCAACTTGTCAGGTAACCCAGGACCGCCAGGCCGATGATCGAGAAGGCTGCGGAGACAATGGCCTTGATTAACCACGGCGGGCGTCGCAGCACCAGACGTGTCCCCAGCCCGGCGATCAGGCCCAGGCTCGCATCCGCGAAGACGTTGAAAAGCACAGGCGGAAAGGTCGTCTTCAGGCGGAACAGGATTACCAGGCCTAGCGACAGGGCAAGCACGAGTAGGAACAGCAAGACGACTTTGCGCACCAAGTGCCACCGTTCCGGAGCCCGGTCAGAGTTGTATAGACTCATCGCTTCATATCTCGGAGACATGCTTCAGCCCGCCTCAACCGCGCAGCTTCACTCGTCCACGGGTGGGAGCAGAGACCGTGCCTTTCATCTTCACCTCGCCCTTGAGCCTGACCTTCCCGTGGTCACTCGCGCTGGGCGCCGGCGAGACCGTCACGTGCCCCTGCTCGAAATGACGGAAGTGGAGCGTGTCCGGTAGGTCTCCCGTTAATTCATAGAAACGATACTGGACGCCATTGTGTGCTTTGATGATGTGAAGCGGCGGCACGCCGACGCTGGCCAGCGTCCTGTGCAGGAACTTTTCCTCGCCGGAGATGAGATGGGTCATCGTCGACTTTCGCAGTTCCCCGCAGGTCGGGCAGTGACCGGCTTCGAAAGTAACCTCGCTCAGCGGCCTGAGGATCTCCTCGACCGTGTGGTCGTTCGGGCACTCCAGCTGGGTGATCAGCTCCTGATCTAGCTCGATCATGGCTTCCGGGCCCAGATCCGCCCGGGCGATCCGCAACAGGTCCGCCAGTGTGGTTCGCTCAGCCCGCGCCGGCAGCTCCGTGATCTCGCCGTAGGTCCAGTGGCTCTCACAGTCATCCCGCGGGGAGTAGGCCGTGGTGTGCATCTCGTTGACCATGCCGTTGAAGTGAGTCACCTTGCCGGGCTCGATCGGCATGCCATTGATGATCTTCAGCGCCTCCTGGGATTGCATGCCGCCGATGATCGAGGCGATCGTGGGCGTCGTGGGCACCTTGCCCAGGAGTATGTTCTGCCGGGCCAGCAGGGGACATGAGTAGCGCATGGACAGGTCACGCAGGGCCTGCTCGGTCAGTGTGCACTCGTAGCACGCGCCCTTCCCCGGCACAAAGACCCGCACCAGCCCCAGCAGTTCCTGGATGGCACCGTCCACCCAGGGCTTGTTGACCCAGTAGCAGAAGCGATTGACTGCCAGCCGGGCCTCCCGGTTGTCAAGACAGCCGACGATCACGTCCATCCGCCGGATGATCCCCAGCCCAAGCTGGGTGGTTACGTCGCCGTTCATGTATTGGACGTGAATGTCCGGGTTGATGGACTTTGCCCGCGCCGCCGCGATCTCCGCTTTGCTGCGATTGTTGTCGCCCTCGCGGAACAGGATCGAACGGCTTAGATTCGCGGCCTCGACTTTGTCGAAGTCGACGATGAACAGATTACCGATGCCCATCAGCGCCAGGTTCTTGATCACCTCGTTGCCGAGGGCGCCCGCGCCGATCACCATTACCCGGGCCTTCTGCACCTTCTCGCGCTCCCACCAGGAGATGAACTCAAAGGTGCCCAGCCGGTCCTTTCTTAAGTTCGGTATGTGGATCGGCTTGTCGGGCGCAATCGGCACCCGCAGGGGTCCTGTGGCGGGCTCCTTGGTCGCCGAACGGGTCGCCTGCTGCCCTGCCCAGCCCGCCATCTCCCGAGCCTGCGCCATGTTGGCCTCGCTGACGTTTCGGGCGAACCAGCCGACGTGCGGCCGCGCCTCGATCAGCCGCGTTTCCTCGAGCCGCTGCAGGGCCTCACGCAGCGTCGATCGGCTGATACCCAACTGATTCATGAGTTCGCGTTCCGGGGGGAACTGCGTGCCGGGCGGCAGGCTGCCGTCCAGGATGGAGGCCGCCAGTTTGCCGGCGGCAGTTTCGGACAGAGACCTGTGCGAGATCGGCTGAATTTTCATGGGGGTATCCTGGTATGCTGGTCAGACCAAGATACCGCCAGTATAGGCATCCGGGACCCCCGAGTCAAGCGCAAAGGGTAGGAGAAAGGTACTAATCGGCCTTTTGGACCCCTCCGACGGCAGCCGCCCGGCCGCGACCGGCACCCGGTCGCCAGCTCCCCCAAAAGAAAGAAGCGACCCTTGCGAGTCGATTCTTCTTGTTGAATTTGTCCCCGAATTAAGCGAGGTCTACGCAGAAAACAGCAGAAAGCGACTTGGCGGGCTCCGTGAGGGTGGGAACGGGGAGGTGCATGGCTACAAACGGAAATCGATGACTTGCCAACGAAGGGTCTACAGCGCATCATAATGCGCTGGACTTAATGCGTCTCATCCCGTTTACTATTGAATTAGCCTTATAGTTCTTGCAAAGTAAGACTAAAAAGCCCACCTTTGATTGGTGGGCTTTTTATCTAACGTGTTGCGCTTCAGCGGCGCCAGATCACGATTGCAGGATAGCGCGAGCATCCGCGCGTCCGCTGGAAGCGCGTGTTCGATGGGCGGGTGTGGCAAGGCGGAATCGCGGTCAGAACTCGTAGCGGAAGTGCTGCATCGAGTTGCGGTACCACTTCCAGCGCTCCATCCGCCGATAGAGCCACCCCTGGGCCTTCGAGTGGATGAGGAGCGGGACCATCTCGGGCAGCGTCAGGAACGACACCGCCGAGACGAGCCGGAGTCGGGGAACCTGCTCCTCGATCTCGTGGCCGTCCTTGATCGGCCCGTACAGTCTCAAGCCGGTTCGTTGAAGCCTCAGCACCAGCGAGAGCACCCCGAGCGTGGCCCGACCGTAAGCGTCGAAGATGATCTCGCCGCTCGGGAACTGCTCGGTGATCCTGTTGAAGAGGGCCCCCCGGTCGTCCACGGGCAGGTACTGCACCAGCCCCTCGGCGACCACGAGCACCGGCGTCTCGCCCGGTATCGAGTCGAGCCACTGCAGGTCCGCCACCGACGTCGCGATCATCTCGTAGCCGGGGCGCTCGGGATACAGCGTCTGCGCAGTTCGATGGCTTCGGGGAGGTCGACGTCGTACCAACGGACGGTCGGCGGAGGGTCGATCCGGAAGACCCGGGTGTCGAGACCGCAGCCCAGGTGCAGCACGGTCGAGTCTCGGGTAGGCGTCCAGGAACTCGCGGGTCCAGTCGTCGAAGAACTTGGCCCGCATGGGCAGGGTGATCGCCGCGTCGCCCCCGACGGCCAGCTTGTCGAAGTCGAAGTCGATGCGGCGGATGGCGTCCTCGGCGAACCTGTCGCCGAGGATCGGGTGCTCGGCGCGCGCGTCCAGCGCCTTCCCGTAGATCGTGGAGAGGTAGGACTTCCTCTCTTCCGGCACATGGACCTTCTCGGTGTCCACGTCCTCACCCTTGTCGGCCCAGCTGCTGGTCACGCCCCATCCAACGGCTGGCGTTTCCGTCCACGGACATTTGTACTTGAAGTTCTAGTTTTCTCATTATCGTGTCTTCCTTTGGTATGAAATTGTCTCGCTTTTGCTATTTTATTCAAGCGAAGCCGCCTAACGCTGTGCGTTACCCGCTGGTGGGTGGGACGAGACAACGCCAATTTAACGGCACCAACCTTAAGCCATGAAAATGCTCGAAAAACGGGGCTAGTCCCACCAGTCGGGTGCACGCTGTGTTAGGCTGCTTTCTTGAAGAGAATATCTAATCTACAACCATTTTCGTTTGTGCCAATACCAAATAATTATCCCAATCGGTACTACTGTCACAACTATCACTGAAATAAGAAATGAAATTGTTAGATTTTCTGGATGTTGCTTTATATGCATATATTCTATTACATCTGTGGCTGTCACAACTATTGTTACCATGAGAATCAATCTTGCAGTCAGTTTCATATTAATCTCCTTTCCTGCCCAGTAATCCATTCAAGGGAAACTATTTGGCCAGAACAGCAAGATCCTTCAACTAAACGCCCTTTGTCGTGAAGGGCGTTTGCTGCTAAAGGGCTACCTCGATTTCGAACAGAATTAGACCCTTTGATTCCAGCGCACTATGCCGTGCCCTTCGATCTCGGTTCAACTCAACTAGATCAAAAGCGTCCCGGCGTGCGCGGCGCTTTTCTGTTGAAAACAATGATGTCAATTTCAACAATCTCTTGACAAATCCTTGGCCTGAAACCTATTGACAAGGGCAACGACACGGTATACAATTGCATCAATGAGACAATGATACAATACGTCTTTGATACATAGGAGGCACTTGATGTGAATCCCCTTACCGGGAAGATCAAGCTTGACTTTCGTTCCAACGAGCCGATCTACCTACAGATTGCCCGCCAAGTGGAACAACTGGTGGCCAAACGCGAACTGAAGGTGGGCGACCAGCTCCCCACCGTTCGGGAATTGGCCACCGAGCTGCGGATCAACTTCAACACCGTGGGCAGGGCCTATCGCATGCTGGATGAAACCCGATTGATCTCCACTCAACGCGGGCGAGGCACCTACATCTGGGAGGAACCGACCGAGGAAACGATCAAACAGCTCAAGAAGAAGAGCCTAGAAGAACTGGCTCGAACCTATCGAAATGAAATCAGCCAGCTGGGCTACAGCCTGGATAATGCAATCGAAGAACTAAAACGCATTCAACCAACCGATCCGTCAGCCGGTCGGGAGAACCAAACGGAAGACAAAGAATAGCGAGGAGAAATGATGGCCTTGTTGCAAGCTGCACAGCAGAAAAGGGACGACCAAAACCAACCACAACCCAAGAGCCGACGAGAAAAACCCGTGGACAATATCCATATCAGCCCCATCTCTCGGTTCGTAGGTACGTTGGCGTTCATAGTTGCGATCGTTGGAGCGAATATTCTGGTTAGAGCCCATGCCGGCGACCAGATCATCGCAGCCTGGGTGATTGTGTTCGTCCTCTTGGGCGTTTATATCCTCTTCGCCCTCAAGGTAGCTCAGCAATGGGAAAAAGCCGTAGTGCTGCGCCTGGGCAACTTTCACGGGCTGCGCGGACCGGGGATGTTCTGGATGCTACCGATCATCGACTCCACCACGACATGGATTGACCACCGCGTAATGGTTACCCCCTTCAATGCCGAAAAAACGCTGACCAAGGACACAGTCCCAGTGGACGTGGACGCGGTCCTGTTCTGGGCGATCTGGGATGCCGAGAAGGCGGCGCTCGAGGTGCAGGATTATCGCGGTGCGATTTCTTGGGCGGCGCAAACCGCTCTGCGCGAGATCATCGGGCAGATGAGCCTGGCGGACATCCTGGTGGGGCGGGCGACGATGGACGCGGATTTACAGAAGATCATTGACGAACGCACCACGCCCTGGGGGATTTCCGTTCAGTCCGTAGAAATAAGAGACGTGATTATTCCTCAAGGACTGGAGGATGCCATGTCGCAGCAGGCTCAGGCCGAGCGCGAACGGCAATCGCGGGTAATTTTGGGCGAGGCCGAAATGCAGGTCGCGAGCAGTTTCGCGGAAGCCTCCAAGGCTTACGTGGATAACCCCACCGCCCTGCACCTGCGGGCCATGAACATGCTATTTGAAGGGCTGAAGGAAAAGGGTGCACTGGTGATCGTGCCATCCAGCGCAGTGGATACGATGAACCTGGGCGGGATGAGCGGGATGGTCTCCCTGGCGCAGCAAAACCAGCCGAGGAAGTCCGACCAATAGTTGACGTGACCACCAAGAACTCAGTCGGCTTCTGATGCAGCGAGCCGTCCTCCGCGGCGAAACCGCGGCGTGACGGCGCGGCATATAGCTTGGATATATCAAAGGCGCCCTAGAAATTAGGGCGCCTCTGACGCTAGACGGGCAGGGCGAATTCAAACGGAATTAGACGCGTTGATTCTTCCGCCCTTGCGAGTCGCTTCTTCTTATCGATTTCAGGCCCCGTCTTACTTGAGTTCAACCTGGGCGCCGGCCTCTTCCAGCTTCTTCTTGGCCTCGTTCGCGGCGTCCTTGGTGACACCGGTGAGCACCTTGCCGCCCGCAGTCTCGGCCATCGTCTTGGCCTCGCCCAGCCCCAGGCTGGTCAGCTGGCGGATCACCTTGATCACGTCGATCTTCTTCGCACCGGCATCCTTGATGATCACATCGAACTCGGTCTTCTCTTCGACCGGTTCAGCTACCGCCGCGGCGCCGGCTCCTGCAGCCATCATGGCCATCGGGGCCGCCGCCGAAACGCCCCATTTCTCTTCCAGGGCCTTGACCAAGTCGGCGGCCTCGAGCACCGAAAGCGTGCTCAGCTCTTCAACGATTTTTTCCAGATTTGCAGCCATTTCTCAAAAACTCCTTCGTAGATTTTCCAAACCTGCATATGTCCTTCATGATCGCCTGATCCTGAATCCGCAGCCTCAACCGCGCTGCCCAGGAGGGCGTCCCTACGCCGCAGCCGGCACCTTATCCGCGTATGCCTTGATGACGGCAGCCAGGGCACGGGCCGGTTCGGCGATCGTGCGCACCAGCTTGCCGGCCGGGGCCTGCAATACGCCCAACAGTTGGGCCCGGACCACAGGCAGCGGCGGCAATTCGGCCAGAGCTTTCACCTGGGCCGGACCGAGCATCTGCCCGGCCATGAAGCCGCCCTTGACGATCACAAAGTTCATCGCTTTGGTCGCGTCCGCGAGCGCTTTGGCTGTTGCAGCGGGATCGGCAAAGGCGAACGAGATGGCGGTCGAGCGCAGGAGATATTCTTCGGGCACGTCCAGACCCTGATCCTTGAAGGCCCGGCGGACGAGCGTGTTCTTCACAACATGGAACTCGCCACCGGATTCGCGGATCTTGGCCCGGATCGCATCCATATGCTTCATGGCCGCGCCTGTGTATTCCACGAGGATCACGGCCTGACTGCGCTTCAGCCAGTCCTGGTAGGTCGCCAACACTTCTTGCTTTTGCTGCTTATTAATAGCCAACGGGTACTCACCTCCTTTCAACAAGAAAGTCTTTGCCACTTCCGCAGGCAAAGACTTTCGAAGGCAGCAGCCCGTTGGGGCTGGGGTTTGTCCTCGAGTCTCCACCTGGGCAGGAAATTGAGTCTCCCGATCGGGAGACACCCGCCGTCATCGGCGAAGCGGCATCTTGCAGGTACGAGTATTCTGAGTTGTCAAGTATATACCATGTTTGGGGGGGCCGCCAGCCCCCGCGCGGGTACACTTGCGGTATCACAGGACCCCGGCAATTCCCCGGGGCGACAGGAGGGATTCAGGCATGGCAGATTTGTACGCTGTCACTAAGGGGCTTTTCGAAAAGGAGGGTCTGATTTTCGAAGACTGGATCTCAGACTTATGTATGACCGCGGTAAGAGACGATACCGAAAACCGCGATGCCTGGACCGTCGCCACGTCGGCCGTGTTCTCAGCCAAGATGAATGAGCGGGCGCTGAAGGAGCATTCTGCCGCGCTGAAAGAGGCGGCGAAAGCATCCGATCGACACGCTACCAGTCTTGTGTGGGCGACCCGGATCTTGGCGGCGGCGACCATTGTCCTCGTAATTGCGACCTTCGTCCTAGCTTTCAAGAAGTGACTTGGAGCGCGTGCCAAAAAAGCAGGGCGAATTTCAACGGCGCGAGGGGCGTGCGATGTTTGATACCTCCCCTCCTACCCGTAATCGCGGGATCAGGCAAAAACAAAACGCCCCCGATCTGGAGGGCGTTTCGTGTTGGTGGCATTCGTGGGGGATGTGACGTTTGGTACGTGACACAGCGATTCTGACGTGCTAGGCTATAGCTAGCTGCTTCACCAGGGAGGGGAATCGCGGCCATGAAGAGATGTCCATACTGTGCTGAGAAGATCCAAGACGCGGCGGTGGTTTGCCGCTATTGCGGGAGGGACCTGCCCCAGGAGTTCGGGGCCCAAGCTAAGACCGTCGCTGGTGCCGGACCCCGGAAGCGTTCAGCCTGGCGTATCGCGGCCGTTGTGGCCGGCCTATTGACTGTCCTATATCTTTTGTTCGAGGTGGGTCTGTTCATTTCGATTCCGGTTGGTTCGGAGTTGGAATTTCATGTTCAGCTTCAAGGTTTCATAATGCGCGTGGCGCTTGGGGTAGTCACGACATTCTTGATTTGCTGGGTAGTCGTCACAGGGGTCATCGGGTTAGGGAGAGCGCTAGGCGCCGCAGCCGCCGTGACGATAGTTCTGCTAGCAGCATTTGCGATTTATGCCCTCGCTAGTTGGGGCGGCTCGACCCAATCGCCCGCCCCGCCAGCCAAGACAACGTACACGCCCTACCCAACTGCGGGACCGATTCCGACGTCGCCTGCACAGGCCTTTGCAGCAGTCTGGCAGGGCCCGTGCACCCCATTTAGCCAGCTGGGCCCGCCGAAGGACAACGCCCGCGTGTGTATGTACGGCACGATCCTGTCAACGGACCACCCGGGGAGCGGGACGTTGTACTATTTTGACGGCGAGCCGCATTCAATGGTCGTTTGGTCCTTGGTTACGCCGCCGGTGCGCTATATCCCCCCGAATGTTGGCGAATGCATGATCGTGGTAGGAGCATGGTTGCGTTTCCCAGGGGGAGGACAGGTCACGCCGTTTCCGCGGCCCGTGCTGGACGCACAGCATCTTTTTCGCTGTTCCGACATCTTCCAGTAATCCAACCCCAAAGGTCAGCGAGGTCCCCAAGGTCTTTGGAAGTTCGGCCATAGCGGGCGCGGAGGCCTTGGATGTAGCCGCGCAAGTACTCGGTGACATGCTGCTCGGGCGGGTTCACGTCGCGGCCGTTGTGGGCGTCGGAATAGCCGCGGAGCCAGGCGTCCGCCGCGCTGTCGTTGTCGGCGCGTGCGCGTTCGTAGTCAGTTGACATCGTGCCTCCGTTCCGGGGCAGGTTGCCGGCCAGCTGGGCCAACCCCGCCGGCTACCTGGGCCACCCTGGGCCGGCACTTTTACAACATTTCCTAGAAATATTTCTGGAGAGTTTGCTAAAAGTACTGGCCCACCCTGGCCCACCCCCCGGTCCACGGCAAAAAAGCGAGCGCATTCGAGTGCGAACCACAGCCCCCTCCCCTGCGCGCCAAACGCCAGCGTCTCGCTGCCGCGGCTGCCCGCAGCGTGGCTGGCAGCGGGCCGGGATCGGCGGTTCTGAAAAGAAACCGCTATTTCTACTCGGTAGCCTCCACGGCCAGGGCCGCGTTCAGGTCGATCTTGATCCCGGGGCCCATTGTGGCGTTCACAACGATCCGCTTGATGTAGGCCCCCTTGGCACCCGACGGGCGCGCTTTGTTGATGGCTGTCATCAAGGCCGCAAAATTCTCATATAGCTTCTGGGCGTCAAACGAAGCCTTCCCGATCACGACGTGGATGTTGGCGGTCTTGTCCAGCCGGAATTCCACCCGGCCGGCCTTGGCTTCCTTGATCGCGCGTTCGACGTCCTGCGCGGGCACGACCGTGCCGGCTTTCGGATTGGGCATAAGTCCACGCGGACCCAATACCCGACCCAGCCGCCCGACCCGGCCCATCATGTCTGGCGTTGCGATCGCGACATCGAAGTCGATCATGCCGCCCTCGATCTTCTTCAGCGTCTCATCGTCATCTGCCACCAGATCCGCACCCGCCGCGCGGGCGGCCGCCGCGCCCTCGCCCGAGGCGAAGACCAGCACCCGCACTGTCTTGCCCAAGCCGTGCGGCAGGACGACGACGTCACGCACCTGTTGATCAGCCTGCCTCGGGTCCAGCGCGGTCCGCATGTGGACTTCCATGCTGGCGTCGAACTTGGTGTAGGCTGTGGCCTTGGCCAGCGCCACACCCTCTTGGGGCAGGTACTGCTTCTCGAGATCGACCTTGGCCAGTGCGGCCCGATATTTCTTTCCTGGTTTCGGCATTTTTACCTCCGTGGTGTTAGCGGGTCGGTCGACCCTCCCACTTCCTGTTCCTCGACGGTGATACCCATCGAGCGTGCGGTGCCCTCGACCTGCTTCATGGCGCCATCGAGGTCGACCGCGTTCAAGTCCTTCATCTTCAGCTCGGCGATCTCACGCACCTGCTTGCGGGTCACGCTTCCGACCTTGTCCTTGTTCGGGACGCCCGAGCCCTTTTCCACGCCTGCCGCCTTGCGCAGCAGGACCGCCGCCGGCGGCGTCTTCAGGACGAAGGTGAATGAGCCGTCAGTGTAGACCGTGATCTCGGCCGGGATGACCTCTCCCTGCCGGCTGGCCGTCCGGGAATTGTACTCCTTGCAGAAGGCCATGATGTTGATGCCGTGTCCCGCCAGCGCCGGCCCAACGGGCGGCGCCGGGTTGGCCTTTCCCGCTTCGAGTTGCAGACGAACAATTGCCTTGAGCTTCTTTGACATTCTTGGTTTCTCCTTGTGGTGTTAGCGGGCGATTACGGGACGCCCTCCCACATCTCAGCAGTCCGCAAGCGGCTGCTGCCTATGCCTTTTCCACCTGCAGGAAGTCAAGTTCCACGGGGGTTTCGCGCCCGAAGAAACTGACCATCACCCGCACCTTCGTGCGCTCCATGTCGATGTCCGCCACCGTACCGCGGAAATCGTTGAACGGTCCGTCGACGATCCGCACCCGCTCACCGACCTTGAACGATACCTTCACGGTCGGCGCCTCGGCCTCCATCCGCTTGATGATCTGGGACACCTCTTCGGGGCGAAGCGCGGTGGGCAGATTCCCCATTCCCACGAAGCCGGTCACACCGGGCGTGTTGCGCACCACGTACCAGGACTCCTCCGAGAGGGTCATGTTGACCAGTACGTAGCCCGGGAAGATGTGGCGCTCCACCGTGCGGCGCTTCCCGTCGCGGACTTCGATCTCCTCCTGGGTGGGGATCACCACATCGAAGATCCGGTCTTTCATCCCCATGGTCTCGATGCGCTGTTCGAGGTTGTGCCGGACTTTATTCTCATAGCCCGAATAGCAGTGGACCACGTACCAGGCCGGCTCGCTCGAGGCCTCGGGTGCGGCCTCGCTGAGAGGCAGTCTGCCCGCCCCGAAGTCCGGAAGGCACCGCGGGCGTTGGACGCGGATCTTCGGCCGCGGCCTCGACCAGGACCTCTTCCGCTGCCACGGCCTCCGGCGCTGATTCCTGTGAAGCCACCGCTGGTTCTTCGACTACGGACTCCACTGGCGCCGATTCCTGCGAAGCGACCGCTGGCTCTTCGACTTCGGCTTCCGTTGTTGCTGCTTCCTCTGGAGCGACAGCCGGCTGCTGGAGGTCAGAGTTCCGTCGGCGCCGCCGGTGTGACAGCTTTCGCCTCAACCGGGGCCGCCAGCGGTTCCTGCTCGGCCGGCATCACGACCTCTGCACTCTCAGTAACCTCGGCCCGCGTCGAATTCACCTCAGGAGCCATCGGCTCCCCAGCCGCTTCGACTTTGTTTTCCAGCGTCTCCTCTTCCGGACGCTCTTCGGGCACTTGCTCTTCCATTGAAACCTCGAGGTTGCCTGGTTCGGTCAATCTATCCAATCTCAAATGCCCAGTATCGCATTAAGCAGACGATTGGCGCCCAGATCCACCAGCCCAAGAAAGACGCCGATCACCAGCATCACGATGATCACGATGATGGTCAATTGACGGGCTTCCGGCCACGTGGGCCAGGAAACCTTGCGCAGCTCCCCGGAGGTCTCGGCGAAGTAACGCTGGATGCTATTTTGTTTCGTTCTGTCTGCCAAGTCTTCACTCCTTGTGCCGCGTGCGTCCTGGTTCTTCAGGTAAAACGCCGCCTGATCTCGACGGCGTTGCCTTTGCAGGCCAGGAAGGACTCGAACCCTCAACCGCTCGTTTTGGAGACGAGTGCTCTACCAATTGAGCTACTGGCCTAAAAGAGTGTCGCAAGCCGGTGACAGCGAGCGGGCCGCTCGGGACGCCTGCCCGGCGACACAGCCTCACTTCGTTTCGCGATGAAGCCTGTGCTGCCGGCAGTGCGGGCAGTACTTCTTCATCTCCAACCGGTTCGGATCGTTGCGTCTGTTCTTCTCCGTCGTGTAGTTCCGCGACTTGCACTCGGTGCACTGCAGCGTGATCACAGGACGGACATCTTTACGTCTTGGAAGCCATCTCGGTAAACCTGCTTTCTTACTCCAGTATCTTGGTCACGACCCCGGCGCCGACGGTCAGGCCGCCTTCGCGGATCGCGAACTTCGAACCCTGCTCCAGCGCCACCGGCACGATCAACTGCACCGTCAGGTTCACGTCGTCTCCCGGCATCACCATCTCCACCCCCTCCGGCAGCGTGATGTCCCCGGTCACATCCATCGTCCGGATGTAGAACTGCGGCCGGTACCCCGTGAAGAACGCCTTGTGCCGTCCCCCCTCCTCCTTCTTCAGCACGTACACTTGCGCCAGAAACTTCTTGTGCGGCGTGATCGAACCCGGCTTCGCGATCACCTGCCCCCGCTCCACGTCCGTCCGCTCGATCCCGCGCAGCAGCAACCCCAGGTTGTCCCCCGCCATCCCCTCGTCCAGCGACTTGTGGAACATCTCCACACCCGTCACCACCGAGCTCGTGCTCTTCTCATGCAGCCCGATGATCTCCACCGGATCCCCTACCTTGATCCGACCCCGGTCCACCCGGCCCGTCACCACCGTCCCGCGGCCCTTGATCGAGAACACGTCCTCCACCGACATCATGAACGGCTTGTCCACTTCCCGCTTCGGCTCCGGAATGTACTCATCGATCACCCGCAGCAACTCCCGAATCGACGCATACTCCGGCGCATTCGGGTCCTTCGACGTGCTGTCCAACGCCTGCTTCGCACTCCCCCGCACGATCGGCGTCGTCTCACCCGGGAAGCCCTGCTTCGTCAGCAGTTCCCGCAGCTCCAGCTCCACCAGCTCCAACAGCTCCGGATCGTCCATCATGTCCATCTTGTTCAGGTACACCACGATCGACGGCACTTCCACCTGCCGCGCCAGCAGAACGTGCTCGTGCGTCTGCGGCATCGGCCCGTCCGGCGCCGCCACCACCAGGATCGCTCCGTCCACCTGCGCCGCTCCCGTGATCATGTTCTTGATGTAGTCCCGGTGCCCGGGCATGTCCACGTGCGCATAGTGCCGCTTGTCCGTCTCGTACTCCACGTGCGCGATGTTGATCGTGATCCCGCGCGCTTTTTCCTCCGGCGCATTGTCAATGCTGTCGTACGGCACGAAGTCCGCCTTCCCCAGCATCTGACTCACTTTCGTGATCGCCGCCGTCAGCGTCGTCTTCCCATGATCAATATGCCCCATCGTCCCCACGTTCAGATGCGGCTTCTTCCTCTCAAATTTCTGCTTCGCCATTTGCCCTTTCTCCTTTTCCGGCGAGGTTCGTCCTCAGCACTGGAGCCCATGGTGGGAATTGAACCCATGACCCCACCCTTACCAAGGGTGTGCTCTACCGACTGAGCTACATGGGCCGGCGTTGCCATCCTGACCGAGCCTTCGGCGGGCTTGTGGGCGGTGAAGGATTCGAACCTCCGAAGTCTTCTGACAACTGATTTACAGTCAGTCCCCTTTGGCCACTTGGGTAACCGCCCGCATATCAATTTGCAGGCCCCTGCTCTGCTCGTCGCTTCGTCTCTTACCAGACTGCTCAAGAGACGAACCGACTAACCGATCAGCGCCTGGAGCCGACGACGAGAATCGAACTCGTAACCGCCCGCTTACAAGGCGGGTGCTCTGCCGATTGAGCTACGTCGGCAATTAAGCAGGCGAATTATACCAAACTAACTCCGTGCGTCAATGTCCAAGCCTTGCAAGGATTCCGCCGGCCTCCTCCTCGAACCCGGTTTCACCATTTGTGCAGCCCGGCACATGCGTTTCCTCCAATTCCAGTTCACATCCGACAGCTTCCAAGGTCCCCCCTCCCCTCCCTCTTGACAAATCCTTGCTTTCCTCTATAATTAGAACAGATGTTCAGTACACACTCCGAGTGATCCTTCGATGTCCCATCCTCCTTCGAGCCGTCGACGCCGCGGCCAACCCGGAAACATCAATAGCCTGAAACACGGCCTCTACTCCCGGCGCCTGGCGCCGCCCACCAACTCTCTCGCCGCCTCCCCCACCGAGCGTCTCGATGCCCGGTTCCAGCTCGCCCTCGCACGCAAACGATTGCTCCAGCTCGTGCGCCGGCAGGAGGCCGCCTCGATTCACGATTGGCTCAGCTATGAGCGCGGCATCCTTCATTATCTCGCCTTGATTCGGGACTTGGTACAGGAGACTCTCCACGCTCCTCTACTCAAGTCGATCGACCCAAGGGAACATGACGAGCACCCATCCGTTGGCATGTTTGAAAGCCTCAGCTTGCTCGATGCTGAGCTCCTTGGTGATCTCCAAACGGATGGATTGCCCATTCGAACCTCAAAACGTCATTCCGGAAATTGCCCGTGATCTACGCTTGGAATGTCCCATTCGAACCGCGATTTGATTCTTTCTCGAACTTACCACTGGCGCGCAGAGATAAGGAGCGACCATGACCCTGATGAATGAGACACCTCTTTCGGATTTGAACTCGGCGTGCTCCCCCGTGCCCACTGTGCCGGTCCAAGCCGGCAGGTCGCGATCCGGCTCCGGAGTCACCGACCTGACGGCGGTCCTGCGTCAATGCGGCCCGATTCCGGGCACCGCCGCCTTCCTCGGCGTAGCCTTGGACGGCTTGCCCGTTCTGCTCAACCTGCGGGATCCGACGCCCGGGCCTCTGCTTATTGTTGGTGATGCCGGTTCGGGCAAAAGACGACTCCTGCAGGTCGTAGCCCGGTCTGCAGACCTGGCTCATCCGGCTAGCGGGATCAACCACGCCGTGATGACCGATCACCCCCGCGAGTGGGAGGCCTTCGGCCTCTCACCGAGCTGCGAAGGCATTCTCACCTTCCATCATCCGCTGACTGCCCACTACATCGGTTCGCTTGCACAATCCGCTCGGACGGGCGTGTCCTCACGTCCGTTCCTCCTGCTGATCGTCGACGGTCTGGAGGCCCTCGCCTCGGATCCTGAGACGCGCGACAGCATGCTCTGGTTGCTTGAGAACGGTCCGTCTAACTCGATCTGGCCGATCGTGGCTGTCAGCACGCCGCGGACTTCGGCCCTTGCGGAGTGGCTGAAGCCCTTTAGCACCGTCCTGTGCGGGCGCAACTCCGGCGTCCCGACCCAATTGGAGGCGGGTAAGCCTGCCTTCGATGGTTCACGGACCCTGACCTCTGGTACGCAGTTCGCCTTGCTCTCGGGCGACGAATGGCTGCCGTTCTGGGTGCCGGAACCCCTTTAGGAGCTTGTATGCATACAGGAATGTTGTGGTTTGACAGCTCGCCCGATCGGGCGCTGAAGCTCAAGATCCAGTCCGCGATAGACTACTACCGCCGGAAATATCACCGCGATCCCAATCTATGCTTAGTCAATCCGGGCATGATGTCGGACGAGAAAATGCAAGTTGGCAGGCTGACGGTCCGAGCCTACGGCCCGGTTCTCCCCCATCATCTTTGGATCGGCGTGGAGGACGAGGGCTAGATTGCCCCGTCCGTTCCGATTGCGACTGCGATGGCGACCGCATGAACTCATGCTGTGGCTGATGCTCACAGACCACGCCGACAGCCCGAGCTCCTCCGCCTTCGACGCGGCCGCGCCGTGGAGCTTCAACGTGGGTGCGCTCTGGTCATCGCCCAGGATCTCGATCTCCTTCCAACCGATCTCGCCGATCCCGGTGCCCAGGGCCTTCGCCACAGCCTCTTTCGCCGCAAAACGGCCCGCCAGAGACTCTGTCTGCCTGGCCGCCTGGTCCAGCTCCGCCGGCGTATAGACCCGGTCAAGGTAGTGCCGTCCGTGCCGCGTGATGACCTCTTCGATGCGGGCGATCTCGATCAGATCAACGCCGGTTCTTAGCTGCACGGCAAGCTCCAGCCCCAACTGTTCACGGCCCGGCCGTGGCGATAACCAGCCGATCCGGATCGATGAACCTGCGGGCAGTCCGCACGACATCTTCGCGGTTGACCCCGCGGACGAGGCTTTCATACCGCTGGTAGTAGTCAAGACCCAGCCCAAAGCGATCGATATTCAGCAGCGCCCCGGCCACACCTGCGTTGGACTCCAGCGAGAGCGGCAGCCGCCCGATGAAGTTGGCCTGGCTGTCTTCGAGCTCCTCCGCACTGACGCCCTCTGCTGCGAACCGCTTCAGCTCCTTGACGATCAGATCGCTGGCCCGGTCTACATTCGCGGGATTCACTCCGGCGCTGACGGTCCATGAACCCGGACCAAGGCCCGCGTTCAGGTTGGAATAGGCGTAATATGCCAGCCCCGATTCTTCACGGACGGATTTTCCGACGCGGCCCATCATGCCGAACTGGCCAAGGACGGAATTCCCCAACGAGGCCGCCAGGTAATCGGGATCTTTTCGGCGGGGCCCGTTCGTGCCGATGATGATATCGGCCTGCGATTTGCCCGGGATCTTATGGTGACGCTTAACGCTCGCCGCGCAGCATCTTTGGATCGGGCACCGACTCCATCGCGAGCTGGCCCGGGTTCTTCCAGCGCCCCAGGGCGCGCTGGACCGACTCGACTGCGCGTCCGGCGTCGATCGCACCGACCACAGCGATCGACATCCCCACCGGACCGAACGTGCGGCCGTGGAACTTCACCAGGTCGGCGCGCGCGATGCCCTTGATCGTCTTTGGATTGCCATCCTCGGGCCGGCCATACGGATGGTCCCGGTAGAGGATCTCATCGAATGTGAGATCGGCCATGTCGGCCGTGTCCTGCATTCTGATTGCAAGCCCCGTTAGCAGATGGTGCCTCAGCTTCTCGACCTCGCGCTGTGGAAAGATCGGCCCTCGCACGATCTCTGCCAGCAGCCGAAGCACCAGCGGCAGGTCTTCCACCAGGGAGTGGGCGTGAAAGCCCGTGCTGTTCATGCCCGAGTCGAAGCCGAGGCTTGCCCCCACCGACTCCAGCTCATTGTAGAGGGCGTCAAACGTATGCTTGCGCGTGCCGCGCATCAGACCCGACGCCGCAAAGTCGGCGAGACCCAGCTTGTCCTCCGGATCGAACACGCTTCCGGTCCGGATGTGTCCGCTGATCGTGACCGAGGGGCTGCTGAAGTTGGATCGGCTGAGGACGGTAATACCGTTGTCGAGGACCTCGCGGCGGATGTCCTCGGGACCGGGGAGAGACTTGTGAGCGGGACCCTGCATCGGATGACTCACGCCGGCCCTGCCTTCCCGGACGGGATGTATGTCCCGATGACGCGTCGCTGTGGTCGCAAGTACTCGCACGCCACGCGCTTCACATCCCGGGCCGTAACCTTCGCCAGTCGATCCAGGTAGGTCTCGAACCAGTCGTAGGTGGCAAACATCTCTGCATATCCGAGCCAGAAAGCCTGGTTGGTGATGTTCTCGGTGCCGTAGGCAAAGTTGGCCCGGGCCTGCTTGATGGCGCGGCGGATCTCCGCTGGCGGCACCGGCTCGTCCTGCACCTTGCGGATCTCTGCATCCAACGCAGCGAGCGCCTCCTCAGGCTTTCGCTTCGGATGGATGGTGAGCGACAGAGCGTACAGGAACGGGTCGATGGTCGGATTGGAGCCGCCCGAAAAGCCTACCGCGAACTGTTTGTCCACCAGGGCCCGGTAGAGGCGGGAGGTCTTGTTGGAAATGCCGCCGCCGCCGAACATATTGAGGTTGCTCGGGCCAGCCAGGAGGCTATCCAGAACTGAGAGCGGCAGGAAATCGGAGTGGGCTGCTGGTGGAAAGTGGTAAGCCACCTGGACATACGCGGTCTCACCTGGACCCTCCACTGTCACGCGGGTCTCCCCGCGTGCTTCGGGTTCCGCCCGCGCCAGCCGCGGCGGCGTGGGGCCTGCTGGGATCGATCCAAAGAGCTGCTCGATCTTGGCCAGCATCCCGGCAGTCTCAAAGTCCCCGGCCAGGCTGATCACGGCGTTGCCGGGCACATAGAACGCCCGATAGTGTGCATACAGATCATCCCGCTGCAGTGTCTTGAGATCCGCTAGGTCACCGATGATCTCATGGTGATACGGATGCACCCGGAACGCTGCCTGCTGCACAGCCTCGCCCAGGAGGAACAGGGGCTCGTTCTCATGGCCCTCCCGCTCCGAGATGACGACGGTTCGCTCGGAAGAGAACTCCTCGGGGTCGAACAGGCTGTGAACCATGCGGTCGGCCTCGATCCGCAGGGCAAGATCGATCTTGTCAGACGGCATGGTCTCAAAGTAGGTCGTCCAATCCAGGAAGGTGAAAGCGTTGCGCAGCGCCGCCTTCGCGGGCCACCGCCTTGTCCATGAATTCGGCGGGAAAGTCGGGCGTACCCTTGAACTGCATGTGCTCGACCAGATGGGAGATGCCGGTCAGCGGCGGGACTTCGTCCCGCGAGCCAACCCGGTACCAAACCCACAGGGAGATCAGCGGCGTTGTGTGGATCTCTTTCAGCAGCACGCTGATTCCATTGGACAGCTTAGTCTTGGTATGGGTGCTGGGCATAGGCTGGCGATTATACTGCCTCCGCGTCGCTGGACCTCACTATGCGGAGCTGGCGGCAGGCTTTCATCTTCCCTCGTCCAAGCCGGGGTCGCATCGGGCTTGCGCCCTGAATTGCAGGCCCCAGGCTATCGGATCATCTGCAAACTGGATCCCCATTGACCGTCCGGGCGGCGGGATCGACGATGCAGTACAGCGGCTTAATGGTGTCTTGCAGACCCACGATGGCAGGGTGCAGCTCGGTATCCTGCAGGGCGATGTCCACCGGGACGTTGAGCGAGACCGGAACCTCGCCCTGCACAGGCAAATTCATGTTGAGCATCACGTTCAGCGCGGTCCCGGCAGGCAGCGTGACGCTGGCCGGCGCATCAATGTTGAAAAGGGCGGTGTTGATCCTGACGTGCGCTCCCTGTATGACGACATCCTGCGCTAGGGTGATATTGGTTGTGGTCTGAACTGGAACCGACAGATCAATTGGGATGGAAGTCTGCAGTGGGATGGTGGTCCGGATGTGAGCCTGATCCATGCGTTCGAAGTTGGTGTACAGACCACCGAGAACTCCCGAACTGCTGGATGCGCCACCTAGGAGACCGAGGTCGCGGACGATCGTGATCACAGCCAGCAGCAGGAGGATATTGACCGCGACGGAGACGCTGCTGGCGATCGTCCAGAAGGTCCGCAGGAACCGGTCGCCTGCCAGGCGCGGCGCGCCGTAAGCGAACGGCACGCGCCGAGCTGTCGGAGGCGGCTCGACAGCCCGGAAGCTGGCGGCCTTGGGCAGATTGAGCACTGGCTGCTTGCGGGCTTCACCCAGCTGCGGCTTCTCGCTCTCTGCCGATAGGATCTTCCGGAAACGATCAGCTGGGGTCTTGCGCCGTCTGTCTTCAGGTGCGCTCATATTGCCTCCTCGCGGTGCAGATCACCAATCCTAACATGGGCACGGCCCGGGCCGCCTCATTCGAGTTTGTGAGTTGCGGCACGATAAGCGTCTCAGCCGAATGATCCAAACGCATCGGGGATGTAAAAGAATCTAGGGTTTGCGGACGGATCCAGCGAGTCACCCGCCTAAAGGTATGCGTTGCATTAGAGACGACTAAGGCATAGCTTGTCCGGCCTTCGCTTTCCTTATATAATCCATTCGCTTCGTCGCAATATAGCCAGGAGGTTGAGTGTCTAGCCAAGATGCACATTTCGTCGCAGTGATCGGCGCGGGTCCGGCAGGCCTGTTTGGAGCGCGCGAGTTGGCCTTGCAGGGCGTACGCGTCGTCCTCCTGTAACCGCGACATAAAGCCGGGGGGCCTGGCCGAGTACGGGATCTATCCAGACAAGCATACGATGAAGGAGGGCCTGCGCAAGCAGTTCCATCAGGTCCTGGACAACGAGAACATCGTCTACTACGGCAACGTGCAGATCGGATCCCAAGGGGATCTGGCGATGGCAGATCTGAGGGCATTGGGCTTCCAGGCCATTCTGGTGACGACGGGCGCACAGGGCACCAAGTGGCTCGGTCTTCCGGGAGAGGACCTGCGAGGTGTCTATCACGCCAAGGATGTCGTATACCACTACAACAAGCTGCCACCCTACAGCGACCGCAAGTTCTATTTTGGGAAACGGTGTGCCATCATCGGCGCCGGCAACGTCATGGTGGACATCTCACGCTTCCTGATCCGCGAGTTGAAGGTAGACGAGATTGTGTCGATCGTGCGCCGGGGCCCTGGTGAGGTCAACTTCACCAAGGAAGAGATGAAGCACATCATCGCCAACCTGGACATCAATGCCTTCGAGGCCGAGTTGAGGCGGGTGCTCCCCGCCCTGCAGGCGGTGGGCGAAGGTTCGGATGTCGGCCGCGAGAAGGTGCTGGGGGCGCTGCCCAAGGCGGATCCCAAGTTTGCCGACACACGCTTCCGCTTTGAGTTCCTGACTTCGCCGGTGGCAATGTTGGGTGAAAATGGCATCCTCTGCAAGCTGGAAGTCGAGGACAACATACTTGTCTCCAAGGATGGTCAGCTGAAATCCCAGGGGACCGGTCGCAAGCGCACTCTCGACGTGGGTTCTGTCATCTTCGCGATCGGCGATAGAGTTGAGCCATCGGTGGGGCTGCCCGTAGCATCGAACGAATTCATCAAGAACACAACGCCGCGTTTTCCGATCGAGGGCCTCTCATACGAAGCCTTTGATCCGGCTGCCAATGCGCCGATCCCGGATGTCTTTGTCGGCGGGTGGTCGCGCCAGGCAAGCGAGGGGCTCGTCGGCCTGGCACGCAAGGACGGGACGAATGCAGCCAAGGCGGTCCTGGAGTACCTGCATGGGCTTCCGCTAGTGCAGCCCCATCTGCAGGGCGTCGCGGACAGGATCTACTCGCTGCCGAAGCCGATCATCACCAAGAACGAACTCGAGAAGCTGGAGGCGGTGGAAGACGCCGAGGCCGCCCGACGCGGCATTCCCGAGTTCAAGTTCGCGACAAACGAAGAGATGCTGCAGGCGATCGGGCTGGCGGAACCCATTCGATGAGCTCAGGCGCGGCCTGAGCCTCAAGGCCGGCGGTGAAGTCCACGGGGGAAACAAGACAGAGTATTATTCAGAAAGCGGGCTCTTCTGAGGCAGGGCCCTAGAGACCATGTCAAAGGCGGATCTGATCTTCGCCAAGCCGATCATGAACGCGGCCGGGATGCTCAGCTTCACGCCGGACCCGCGCGCTCCGATACCCTGGTCCAACTTCGGCGCCTTCGTTACGAATCCCCTCTCGCTGCGCCCGCGCACGGTCACCGGGCATCCGGCGCTGCTGAAGTATCCCGGGGGGCTGCTGCTGCATACCGGCTTGCCGAATCCGGGATTCACTGCCGTCCTGACGAAGTGTGCCCGCCGCTGGGCCGACTCCTCGCTCCCGGTGATTGTGCACTTGATCGCCGATCGGCCGGAGGAGGCTAAAGAAATGACGAGGCGGCTCGAGGGTCTGGACAACATTCTGGCCGTGGAGCTGAGCTTCGCACCCCTACTTGCGGACGACATTATCCTCCTTGCCATCGACATGTGCCGCGGCGAGTTACCGTTGATCGCCTGCCTGCCACGTGAGCAGGTATTGCGCTTGGGCTGGCGGGCAATGCAGGAAGGTGCGTCAGCAGTCAGTCTTGCAGCGCCGCGGGGCGCGCTGTTGCGAGACGGCAAGCCAATTGCCGGGCGGCTGTTCGGGCCAGCACTATTCCCGGGAGCATTGGATGTCGTGCGCTCTGCGTCGAAGATCGGCCTGACGTGCATCGGAGCCGGGGGCGTCGGCTCAAGGGCGGACGCCCAGGCCATGCTGGGTGGAGGTGCGATCGCCGTGCAAATGGACACGGCCCTGTGGCTCCCACGCGAGAAAATCGAGAGCCTCGTCCAATGACGAGGCCCCGTAGAGTGACACCGATCCAAACCCGGTGCTATTCCTGAACCAGGATTGCAGCGCCCTATTTCTCCAGCCAGATGGTGACTGGTCCCTCATTCCAGATCTCAACCGACATGTGCTCGCCAAATGCACCCGTGAGCGTGGGAACGCCGCGTTCACGCAGGAGCGCCGCGACCCTATTCACAAGCGGCTCGGCCAGAGAGGGCAGTGCCGCCTGCGTAAATGAAGGCCGCCGGCCCCTTTCGACATCTGCGTAAAGAGTGAATTGGGAAACAACAAGGGCTTCGCCCGCCACGTCCAGGACGGATAGGTTCATTTTGCCCTGGTCATCCTCGAATATGCGCAGGTTTGCGATTTTCTCCGCCAGGAACCCGGCCTGCTCCTCCCCATCGCCGTGTCCGACGCCCAGCAAGATCAGCAGGCCCTTGCCAATGCTGGAAATCGTGGTTCCTTAAATCGTGACGCTGGCCTGCGAGACTCGCTGCAGCAGAGCGCGCATTCTGCCTCGATCAAACCAGTCTGTGCGACGGTAACCGCCCGCGCAGCGCTGGATCTTCCGTGGACTACGGCAAGTCCACGGCCGCCCGAACTTCTTCCATCGTCTTTCGGGCGAGCTTCCGGGCGCGTTGGGCTCCGTCGTCCAACACTTCTTTGACTGTGCCAGGCTTGGCGGCGAGCTCGGCGCGTTTGGCACGAAACGGTTCGAGCTGCCGATTGAGATTCTTGGCGTACAGCGTCTTGCACTCGACGCAGCTGATGCCTGCCCGCCGGCACTCCACGTTCACCATGTCCACCTCGGCCTGAGGTGAGAAGATCTTGTGCATCGTGAAGACATTGCAGATGTCCGGGTTGCCGGGATCCGATCGCTTGATGCGGGCCGGGTCAGTGAACATCTCGAGGACGCGTTTCCGGGTCTCTTCAGGAGTGGCGGCAAGCTCGATGTGATTGTTGAGACTCTTGCTCATCTTTTCCTTGCCATCGATCCCCAGGACCTTGGGGACTTCGGTGGTCTTGATCTGCGGCTCGATCAGGACCTGGGTCTTGTAGCGGTAGTTGAACGAACGCACGATCTCACGTGCGAACTCAAGATGAGGCGCCTGGTCGATCCCGACAGGCACGAGATTACTCTTGTAGAGCACGATGTCAGCCGTCATCAGGACAGGGTACCCCACAAGCCCATAGTTCACATTGTCGGGCTGCAGGCGAATCTTCTCCTTAAATGTCGGCAACTCGGTCAGCTTGCCGAGCGGCGTCACCATCGAGAGGATGGTATGCAGTTCCGTCACCTCGGGGACATGCGACTGGATGAACATGATCGATTCTGCCGGACGGATGCCAGCCGCCAGCCAATCCAGCGCCATCTCGTGGGTGTTCTGCTTGAGATTCTCGGTATCCTCGACCGTCGTCAGCGCGTGCAGGTCGACGATGCAATACACGCAGTCGTAGTCGTCCTGAAGGGCGACATAGTTCTTGATGGCGCCCAGATAATTACCCAGGTGCTGGCGCCCAGTCGGACGCGCACCCGAGAAGACCCGACCCTTCTTAGGCATGAATTATCCCTCGACGATCTTGTTGACCAGCCCGATGACTTCGCCCGGTTGCGCATGCCGCTGAGTCGCCAGCTTGGAGTAGATCAGGCGTCCGTTCACGCTGACCTCGAAGCGACCGCCGTCGGACGGAACCAGGGTGATGCCTTCCACCAGGTGCTCAAAATGCTGCAGGAGCTCACCTGCCAGGCCAACGGCCCGGTCAGTGTAGTGTCAGACGGCACAGTATACGATCTCGATCTTGAGCATCCGGCCTCGAGTAGTTGGATTTAGTCCGGCCGGAAGGTTGTCTCCCGGCCCGGGAGAGGGGCTGAACCATTCAAGTCACGGGTCCAGCCGCCAAGAAAGTGTTAGAAAATTATAACATGCAGGGCCGAGCACTATGCATTCCGGGGTCTCCGGGCTATAATATTACTTGTTAAGCGTTGAGCACGAGGAGAAAGTGATGCCTGTATATACTTATCGCTGCGAGTCTTGCGGTATCCAGTTCGAGCGCCAGCAGTCGTTCAGCGACGCACCTCTGCAAGTCTGCCCGGAGTGCCGTAAGAAGAGCCTGAAGAAGGTGATTTCACCTGTGGGCATCGTATTCAAGGGATCGGGCTTCTACTCGACCGACCACCGACCCTCGGCAGGTACCAGTTCCCCTGCCAACTCGGCCAAGAAGGATGAGAAGAAGGAAAGCACCAAGGAATCCAAGGTTGGGAAGGACAGCAAAGCGGTCGACAAGGAATAGGTTGGGCAAGTTCACTGGATAAGAACCGCCGACCAGATTGGTCGGCGGTTTTTTGTATCCTCGGCGCCCCACCTGCTGTCGAACCGGATCACAGGGGCGCAGTATCCTTCAGATCCGGCCGGGGCGGGGGATTCTTTTGGCCGTAGACAACCGTCACGCCGCCCAGTGAGATCACATCTCCCGGATAAAGGAGACTTCTGGGTCACGCGGACACCGTTGACGAAGCTCCCGCCAGTCGAATCCAGATCGTACAGCACGTAGCGGCCCTTGATCGCCCGGAGGTGCGCATGGTTTCGGGAAACGCGCGGATCATCAAGTACAACCGTGTTCTCCACTCGCCGCCCGATGCTTACCAGCGTCCGCGTCAGGGGGATTACCTTCACCCCGTCGATAACGAGGAAGGCGTCCTCGGGAACGGAACCAGCGTCGTCCTCCGGATTGTCTCCGGGCTCGACCGATTCTTTCCTGAGATTTGCCATGACGGCCTCCGGTGGCACCAGATTGCCCCGCTGGTTCTATACCAAGCGTTACTGCTCAAGTATACCTTTTATCGAGGCTGGGATGCTGGATCCCCAGCAAGCCTTCCCGAATACGAGGAATTTCCGCTGCTGATCAGACGATTCCGGGTCGCGAGTCCCGCTGAAGCCGCGGCCCGTCGGCCCTTGCGCGGCACCGAGACCCCAAGAGATACGAACCAGCACCATGTGGGGCTTCAGGATCAGGAGTGCATTCCGGCTGTCACGGGAGTCAGAGCTACACGCTTTCATAGCGGATGTTGACGTTGGTCGTCCCGTTGCCCAAGTCCACACCCTGAACAACAACCGCCTTGCCGCTGGGATCGCCGTCAAATACCATGCTGAAGGTCGTATCGGTGATAGCCGTGTTCTCAGTCCGCTCTTTCAGGCCAGCCTTGATTAAGGCGTCGCGATAGAAGGAGATAGTGTCCTTCAGGCTCAAGCTGGTCTGAAAGTTGACCTCTCCGTTCGAGGACTGGGTTAGATTCTTCACGGATGCCGGCAGCGGGAACTTGGTGTTCGAGCTCCCGCCCGAGGACGAACCGCCGGCACCTCCCCCTAGGGCGCCACACGCCAGCGTCAAAGCAACTACGAGAGGCAAAACCATCAATGATCGGGCTCTGTTCATCCTGGAACTCTCCTTTCCAGCCTAAGATTGACTGCGCATGTCCGCATCCCTGGCGGCCTGACCAACAAAAGGGTGAAAGCATATCCACGCGGATCCAGCCCGCCAGGGACGATATGGATCCAAGCATTCTAGACCTTCTGACAACTCTCGCACGATTCGTCCTAGTGTCGGAGTTTGGGAGCCTTGATTGCCGTGGTTGAGGGCCGCCAGCGCGGATGGGGCGATTATCGCCGTGTGGGACGGTAGCGGAGAAAGACGAGCCCGCTCTTGAAAGTATTGGCGTCCACCAAGTCGAGGTTCATCTTGCCCGTTGTATCCCCGAAGAGCCGCTTGCCCCGAACCAAGACAACGGGGTTGAGGATGAGTTGATATTCATCGATCAATCCAAGGCTCGCGAGCTGATCCACGATGCTGCCACTGCCAAATATCATGATGCTCTTGCCCGGCCGCGACTTGAGCTCCAGGATGCGGTCTTTGTTGAGGGCGGCCAGCAATTCTGTGTTCTGCCAGCCCGCCATCTTGAGCGTCCTGGAGAAAGCGATCTTGGCCGTGTTGTTAAGAATTCCGGCAAATGTTGGATTGGCGGATTTCCCGGCCGGCGTCGGCCAGAAGCCTGCCATCATGTCGTAGGTCACGCGACCGAACATGAACAGATCTGCCGAATCTTGACCTTGCCTGCTCAGTTGGGTGACCTCGTCATCCCTGATCGCCCAGTCGATTTCCCCTTTCGGTCCGGCCATGAAGCCGTCCAGCGTGATGCTCTCAAATACAACAAGTTTGCGCATTTCGACAGCACTCCGATCGACGAATGTGGCCTGAGAATCCTCGGCCTCCGTGAACTGCGGATCAGAAACGGTTTTGGAATTCAACACCGGCCCAGAAGATTCGTTTCGGCGCCGGTCGCAGGTGGCTCGCTCGTGGATTCCATGGCGGGAGGGCCACCGCGGTGAGTTCCATCAAACACAAAACTGTCTGGCGCCTGAGACAATCCGGTGGAGGGACTCTCTGCGGGATCGTCCCCGTGCTCATCAGTCATGATTCGGCGCATCTTTGGAGGCCGCGCCGATCCCACAGAGCTGATCCAGCACTCCTGTGAACACGTCAAAATGAGGCTTGATGCCGAACTCTCGATCAAACCCCGGCTTCCCGTAGGGAGGACGGGCAACGGGCCCGCCTCAGGCAATGGAGATCCATCGTGATAAGCCACAAGGCGAAATCCGTCCATGCTCACAAAGGGGGCCATCATTCGAAATCCATGGCCGGCGCGCTCAAGGAAGACGATATCCAGAGTGTTAGTCCAGTTCTTGATGTGTGCCCTGACCTCAGGTGAACCCAAGAATCCCCCATTGATGAATGCGGCTCCTACCTCGCCGGCGAGCTGAACGATCACGTCAACAAGGCTCACACCGCACCATCACTTCCAAAGATGCCTTTGAAATAGTGAGTTGCCTGCAGCCACACAGCTGAAGGCAAATGAACCTGTTGAAAGCTCCTCGCCGAGGACATGAACCTCGAACCTAGCGATTGGAGGTTCAGTTTCTATAGAAGTACATTCTGTATCAAACGTTCTATTTTGTTAACGGTGAGCATTACCCGCGGCGGGCGCCGTGTGGCCAAGGCTTATTATACAGAAAATGCCGGGGTGCAGAATTGGCTCGTTCTGGCGGGACGAATCCCACCAGTCGGGTGCACGCTTTGTTGGGCGGCTTTGCCCGTTCAATCGCTGATAATTGAGTTCATTTCATCATAATTACCGTGCTGCCAACTAAGCATCGTCGGGTCAATCCAAAGAAACAAGCCGCACGCATAGATTTGACGCTCAACAAAAGCTGTTCTCAGAATGATATTGGCTATGCAACCTTGGCCCATTTAGTTTGAACTGCATGAAGTATGTCTTTGTCGAGAACATGATTCTCAAAGAATCCACAGTCGTACAAATATAACTATCACAGTCAGACTGTCGGTTCGACCTTTCATTTGGACTTCCTATCCAAATTTCAAGCCACCCCCACCCACTGCCCCAATCAATCCCTCTTGTATTCATGAAGACGTTTGTCGAATTGCATTTCGGGCATTTACCATGTTTCATTTCTTTTGACTCCCTTGCTCACAATGGTTGATCTATTCGCTTTATTACAATCGGATGATGCGGCCCAACTGTGATTCAATAAGGATATGTTCTTAACCAACGAGTTGGGATGACACATAAATATAGTATAGCAAATGCTCCTTCGTAAGACACACCCAAGTTCAGTAGGGGGAGAGCTGTTAACCCGGGCGTTTGAGGTTCAAGACCTACGGGCATCCATTATTACAATGAAGAAGCGACGTACTGTCTAATAGTACATCGCGGAAAGGGATAAAGCTCCTCGCCGAGGACCTGCCTGCACCGTGCCGCGGGCACAGGTGAACCTCGAACCTAGCGGATGGAGCTTCAAGTCCTATTGGCATACATTTCAGTATATTGATGCTAGCATCTGACGGCGCGGTTCAGGTGCCGCGCGGAGCGAAGCGGAGCGCGATCGGCTGCAACCTCTTGTTAGACAGTGTGTAATTGGAAATCTGAAGCTTTGACTTCAATATGTCAAAGATGGTTGAGTCAACAGTCATATCGAATTTGCGGGCAAACAGCGCATCACTTGCTAATAGAAATTCAGTGTCGTTTGCCGTGAAAGTCTTTGGGCGCACTTTGATGCGTCCACTTGCCATTAGAGATTCAGTGTCCTTCGCCGTCAAGGCTTTTACGAGCAGTTTGATGCCTTCATCTGGTATCCAGACAATCGCTCTTTTATCGTCGTTTACAAGGGTGCCGCTGTAACTGGTATTCATTAGTACTGTTGGAAAGAAACCTTCATCTGGTATCAGGGTATGCCGATAGAAACTCTTGAACTCTTCTACTTCACTACTATAACTAATGAATTCGCAGCACTCCCTACTCAAGATCATCCATTGTCCCCCGATGTAAGGTGTTACGCCTCGAAGATAGGGTCTTTTGTACGGTATCCCCGAAAATCCATTATCATTTTCAACAAAGTAGTTTTGAACGCGGTTCAAAGTATGGGGGCGTTTCTTTGCCTGATCGGCAATTAGTATGAAATCCTTTCCTTTGTTCTGGCAAAGAAACCCTTGAATACAAGCCTGCGGCTTCAGCGGAAAATCCTGTCCGCTAAGGTTGATAAAACAATCCCACTCAGCACTTATCTTCAATAACTCTTCGATGCCCCTTAATTCAACATCTACCATACTATATCCACCCCAGACTACGTTTTGACTCCCCAATAGGTGCGCATTAGAAAGACCTGATAAGAAATCTCGTATCTCCGCCTGTAGTGCTAGCCCCGATCTCTTGTCCACGTGTATCAAGTAGTGATTGGCGGGGCTGTAAATTGCCCTAAAGAGCCTCTTAAACTGCTGCGGATATCGGTGTACTAGAATGAGGTAGGCTGTCTTCATGTATTCAAAACCTCCTCCATGGTCTTTGCATGGTGATGTTACGGACCATAAATTGACCGAACGAATTCAAGTGCCCGTTCATAGGCCGAGCTGGCTACCTACCCCTCGACTACAAGATGCTTAATATCAAGTTGTGCCCAATAATCTCAATGGCAACAATTACTGTGTTCAAAAAGCAAGTGAATTGATTATGAAATAATCTTACCCCCAGAGGAACAATCTAAGGTTAAAAGGCTGCTTGCGCAGGATTTGGACCTCGAACCTAGCGGTTGGAGGCTCAAGTCTTGTTGCAATACATTCTTGGATCCCTGCCAAGGCGTCATGTGCACGGGGTGTTTCTGAGTTTGAATGTCAGATGAACAGTATCACCGAGATTATTGTTCCTACTAGAACCACCCAGATAATATCCACTTTCAGGAGCAAGGCAACAAGTGCGCCACTGGCCAGCAGCAAATGGGAAAAATCCCAATGGACGTTCAAGGCGAAGCGAATGGTAACGGTCAGCAGCAAGCCTACGAAGGAACACAGGACGCCTGCAATGACTCTGTTGAAGGAGACGGAAGCGCGCAATTGGTCGAAATAGGGTGAGACAGCAACTACCAGGATAAACGAGGGCAGAAAAATGCCGATCGTGGCCGCTACTCCCCCGACCACGCCACGCAATAGATAACCCACAAAGGTGGCAGTAATTACGATTGGTCCTGGAGTCACCTGTCCGAGGACTATCCCGTTCATGAAGGTCTGGCTTGGCATCCAGTGACGGACGTCAACAATTTCATGGAACATGAGTGGCACGGAGGCAAATCCCCCACCGAAAGCAAACAAGTCGATCCTGAACATCAGGACAACCAAGTCGAACAGAGAGCGATCGAAAAGATAGAGCAGCAGGAAACCCGCTGCGGAAGCCAATAGGATGAGCACGAGTGGCCTTGTGTAGACGCGATTCCGTGGAGAAGTAGTTGCACGATCGTGGTTGTACTGGCGCGGCTTGATAAGCACGAATCCCACCACAGCAGCCAAAAGTATCACCAGGACGGGGTTGACCATCAGGCCGAAAAGCGCCGCAGCCATGCCTGCGATGGCCACGGCCCGCCAGTCTTTCAGCGTGGCTTTTCCAAAGGACAGAACGGCATTGGCCACGATGGCGACGATGACGGCCTGGAGACCGCTGAAGGCCGAAACCACGACAGGTAGATCGCGGGAGTCGGTGTACAGAGCGGCAAGGACCATCATGAGAAGGAAGGCGGGGAGGCCAAACCCGAGATAGCACGCGATTGCACCGAGAGCACCCTGCGTTTCCAGTCCTACATATGCCGCTGTCTGCATGGCAGTTGCACCAGGCAGCATTTGACAAAGTGCCACACCATCGCCAAAGGTTTCTGCATCCAGCCAGTGTTTCTTATCTACTGCCATTGTGCGAATGTAGGCGATCATGGATGGCCCGCCAAATGCAGTGATACCCAGGCGCAGAAAGGAGCCAAACAACTGTGCTTTTGGCGGTTTTGTATCGGAACGCATTTCAATTCAATACGTTGCGGTTGCTAAGGACGGGGGCTCTTATACTAGCGGTTAGAGGCTCGTCTCCTACTGACATACATTCTCACGGTCCGATTCACGATCAAGCGTATTCAGGCTCAATTCCAGTTCGGCTACGATTTGACCCTCTATGGAAGAGCAGTTGTGAACCCAGCGGCTTGAGGTTCAAGTCCTACTGCAATGCATTTTGCGATCATTACTTTGTAGCCAACGAATTGCGTGACCCGCTGGCGGCCGCGGCTCGGCCACCACCTTGATCGCCCTGCGCGGACAGGTGGACGGTGTCAATCCGACGGCTTCCTAAACCGATGAAAAATGCCCGCCTGGCTCCGGATTGTGCTATGCCATCAGTTTGTCGAACTGTTCAACACTCACAGCCGGCGCCGTCGTAAATGAGATCCCCAGCAACTTCGTCAGAGCCGCCGAGGTCTGCATGGCTCGCTCCGTATCTGGCAGGTCTACAACGAGCACCAGGTCCACTTCTCCGAGCAGTGCATACCCAGTCTTAAGTTCTCCGCCATTCTTCTTGATCAGAGCGGCGGCTTGATTGGTGCGTTTCGCGCTGATCGCTTTCGCCGCCTCCAAGGAATACTTGCCAAACATTAGATAGGTGGCCATGTCAACCTTTCCTTTCTGTGCCTGTCCTCTGCGATTTCACCGGGTAACTCAGCTTGATGGCGGTGCGTACCCTGTCCGCGATCTCCATATCGACGAACTCCGGCACGCACACCAAGACTATACCATTTTTCTTGCGAATGCCGGCACCCGTGCCTTGACCGCCTGCTTCGCCGCGAGGGTAGCCACGGCCGCGGCTAGCAGGACCTCGAACCCAGCGGCTAGAGGCCTTAGTCCCATTGACATATGTTTTATCATGGAGCGCCGATAAGCAACCATATTCGGAATTACAAGTAGCAAGCGAAGCCGCGCTGCTCACGAAATGCCCTGCACGCCCACCAACTACCCATGCGCGTGCGGCAACTGCCGGCCGATCCACCTGCCGGCCACGCTGAGGCCGACGATCACACACCAATAGAAGATGAACTCGAACACCCCAAACACGAGGGCGGACACGGCACTCACATCGGCAAGCAGAGGCACTCGGAGCAAACCCCGGCTGATTCCGATGCCGTGGCCCACCAGAGATATCAAGCCTCCGAGCAGGCTGAACCACGCCGCTTGCCACCTAGGCGCAAGCACGCTCGCGCGCCAGAACGCGAGCGCCAATGCCCCGAAGAGCAGACCGTATTCGACCGGGAGCCACCATCGAGCCCACGCCGGGAATATCGCCTTGTAGACTGTGTCCCAGTAGTACACCGAGCCGAAGGTACCCCACAGTACTGCGTAGACAACGAAGGCCGCTCCTACCAGGTACCATTTGAGCTTGCAGAAGAGCTTGGACGACACCCATCGTGCGATGATGATCAGAAGTGGCACGTCGATCAGCACGGCAATCAACGTTGCCTGCCAAAGCACCTCCGACGTCGCGCGCCCTGTTTCCGTCATCGCGGCACCGCCTTTCGATACGGGGCGTGCCACGCGCAAGTAGCGCTCGAGGGGATCGCACGACTGCCTGGTAAGAATTCGGATATGAAGCAGCCAATTGTGCGACCTCCCTTGACGAGGACCCAAACCTCGAACCTAGCGGTCAGAGGCTCAAGTGCTATTGAGATACGATTCTCATCCTTGCGGTCTGGTCGGAGGTTGGCGTTTGTTCCCGCCTGCTCGGAGAGGACAAATCGCGGTTCCTTCACCGGCCAGCGAATAGGACGATGCTGGCCAACTGCCCTTGGAAGCAGTACCCTCCATGTACCGTTTGATACCTGATGCGTCTGCCGGGCTGGGTTCAACACGGCCCGGGCTAACCTTCAGGATTAGGCCACTTCCATGCATACCAAATGATTACCAAAGTACACACGATTTCTATAGTTCCAAAGAACGCACTGAATGGAGCTGGCGGCGTTCCGGCAAACACGAAGAAGAAGACCGCTGCAGTCTGGATTGCGCCTACGATGATGTTTGCCCAGCGGTTCGCTCCATACTTCAATACCCTGGAAAGGAGAACCATGGCAATAGCAGTCTCCATCAAAACTGCGAATGCCAACACGGCGCCTGCAGTCATGGTCGCCGTTTCCTTTTGAGCCCCAGGAACAAAGAACAGTGTAAAGACATCTGCGTAGATGTAATTCAACGTTGCAAATATCCACAATGCTGAAAGTCTCATCCGCCTGTCTTTGATTTCGGCGGTCCTCCCCGTTGCATTCATCTTCTGCTCCTTGTTTGAACGACCTGGATGGATGTCATTGGCTTTGAACCACAGCTTTCTATTCATGCGGTGTCCCTCCCGTCGGTAAGTATAGCGAGGCGGGAGGATGGAGTCAATTGTCGATTGTCGTGAGATGGGAGGGCAGAGAACAAGACACCGCCTCACGGTGGTGTGGGCGTGTGCGGACGGCACACGACCACGGACATGCGCCTCGAACCTAGCGGTTCGAGGCGCATCCCCTATTGACATACGTTCTTCATCATCGCGATATCGCCCACGGGAGCATCACTCGCTGGCGCGGGTCGGGAAAGACCCGGTCGCTAACCCGAATCCATGTCAGCAGGACTTGTCGGAATTGCCGGTCCACCACGTCACGGTGTGACGACGATCGTCCCCTTCATCGAGCTGTGGATCGCACAGTGGTAACTGAAGCTTCCGGCTTGATCGAACACTCGAACATAAGTCCCCCCTGGGCTGACGCGGGCTGAATCCCAGAGCCCGGTATCACTGGTGATCGTATGAGTTGTGCCGTCCTTATTGGTCCAGGTCACGGTGGTTCCGACCTTCACGGTCAGCACCGCCGGATCGAAGGCGAACCCTTGGATCGTTACGGCGGCCCCTGATTGAGCGGCGCCCGGCTGCGGAGCGGACTGCGTGGCGGCCTGACCGCCGCTGCAAGCAGCGAGCAAGAGAGAGACCAACCCTACGAGGGCAAGAGCCTTCAAACGACTGTCCATTTTGCCTCCTCCATTTGAAGTCATGTCATTCTATCGCGAAGCGCGTGCCCACCCGGCAATACTTCTGGAACTCTGCGACGTACAGACCCACATCGGATGCGGCTGTTGACCTGGCGGTTTCCCCAAACCATCGCGCCCTTTTCGAAAGCGGGGTGACCTCTCTGATGGAAAGCGGATGCGATGAACACAGTCCGCGCTTACCAGGCCATCCAACTGGTCTCACGCACCTTGGTTGTAGACATCCAGCAACTGGTGGGCAAGGGTTTCGTTGGATCCAGACATAACCACCTTCTCAAAATTCGACACTCAACAAAAGCTGCTTCTGGGATGACGCTGGCTATACCACCTTGGTCCATTTAGTTCGAACTTCATGAAGCACATCTTTGTCGCGAATGTAATTCTCAAAGAATCCACAGTCCGCACAAATATAGCTATCACAGTCAGATTGTCGGCTCGAGCTTTCATCTGGACTTCCCATCCAGATCTCAAGCCACCACCCAGCTCCCCAATCAACGCCTCTTCTATTCATGAAGACGTTCGTCGAATTGCATTTCGGGCATTTGCCATTTTTCATCTTCTGACTCCCTTGCTGACAGAGGTCGGTCTATCTGCCGTGCCAATGTGGGAGGGCTAACCTTCGGCGTGCCTGGTAGCGGCTCAACGAGGGTTGAGCCTCAGATCCAGCGGTCTGCAGCTCACATTCCAGGAGGCAGCCTGTGGGCTGCCCGAATCATGCCCGCCTGCCTCCGCCCATCTTCTATGCGCCTGCCTAAGGTCTTGAATTAGCGTACCACGCCGGTATACGCGAGTCACGTAACGAAAGTCACGTGCCTCGGGACTGTGGCAGACCAACGCCGATTGCTTTCCTGATTCTGGATATACTTGTCTACAGCGCAGCCTGCGTGGGGAGTGATTTCGTCAGCGAAGCACTCATTGATCCATTGTTGGGTCTGGTCTTACCAAGGAGGGTGTCATGAAATCGTGGACTCCGGTTGGCTTGATGATCGTGGCGGTCCTGGTCGTGTCGCTCACGTCTGCCGTGCCCGCGCGAGCCGATACGGCGTGTGATGCCGCTCAATTCGTCTCGGACGTGACCATCCCGGACGGCACCTCCATCAATCCGGGAGCCGTCTTTACAAAGATATGGCGCCTCAAGAACATCGGCGTGTGCACCTGGAACAACGACTACACCCTGGTCTTCTTCAGCGGCACGCGGATGGGCAGCACGTCCTCGGTGAAGCTCCCGCGCACGACAGGCCCCGGCCAGACCGTTGACGTGAGCGTCACGCTGGTCGCGCCGACCGTTGCCGGCACCTACACCGGCTTCTGGAAGCTGCAGGATGCCTCGGGTGACCAGTTCGGTATCGGCGACAGGCACCGGAATCCCTTCTGGGTGAAGATCCGAGTTTCGAGTCAGGTCCAGAGCGGGGTCGGCTATGATTTCGTCGCCGAGATGTGCTCGGCCCAGTGGATCTACGATGGCGGGCCGATCCCGTGCCCGATGAACACCAACAAGTTGCAGTACGGCCACGTCGAGCGCTTGGACAACCCCACCCTCGAGTTGGGGCGCATTGCAGGCGCGCCCAGCCTCCTGACCATCCCCCAGCAGAAGTACAACGGATTGATCCGCGGCATGTTCACGGTGGATGACATCTTGCGCGGTGATCACTTCCAGGCCACGGTCGGCTGCCAGTACGGCGCTACCAGCTGCTATGTCACGTACGCCCTCGAATATGAGCGGGGAGGCGATTTCTTCACGCTCTGGAAGTGGACGGAGCGCTACGACGGCAGGACTGCCCCCGTCAACGTGGACTTGAGCCGCCTTGCCGATATGAGGAACATCCGCCTGGTCCTCGCCGTGTTCGCTTCGGGACCGGCTGCGCCGGACCAGGCCATTTGGGTTGCGCCGCGCATCGTCCGCGGTGTGGTAGGTCCGGTCCCAACACTTCCGCTCCCTCCAACCTCCATCGCACCCACCGCTGCACCCACGATCACGCCGCTTCCTCCCCCGAGTGCAACCTGCGACCGCGCCCAATTCATCACCGACGTGACGGTCCCCGATGGAACGCTTTTCAGACCCGGGGAGGCCTTCACCAAGACCTGGCGGCTGAAGAACGTCGGCATGTGTACCTGGACGACCGCGTACGCGCTGGTCTTTGAGACCGGCGACAAGATGGGCGGGCCCGATCTGGTGAAACTGCCTATGATCGTCGACACGGGCCAGACCGTTGACCTATCACTCCCCTTGGCGGCGCCGGGGACCGCCGGCTCATACCGCGGTTATTGGAGATTCCAGAACGCCGACGGGGTCCGCTTTGGGATGGGCGCCGAGGCCGTGGATCCCTGGTGGGTCAATATCCGGGTTTCGGGCACGGCCGTCACGCCCACGCGGACGGCGACGGCAACCCGCACCGCGACCGCCACGCGTACACCGACCGGCACCCGGCCTGCGACCGCCACACCCATCGCAAGCCCAACCTCAACCCCAACCGCTTCCCTCACCGATACGACCGGTTGGAACACCTATCTCGATGAGGCCCATGCGTTTAGCTTCATGTTCCCGCCCGGCTCCACAATCGCCAGCCAGTCGGACACCGGTGGCCGGGTATATCTCCCCATCACGGCCGGCACCAACCTGACGCAGAAATGGTTGGACGTGAACGTGGCCGAGGGTGCCAGCCCGTGCGAGAGCCCCGGAACCCATCCGACCGATACTTCGGAGGCGGTTACCTTCAACGGCATCCTATTCCTGAAGCAGACCTGGGGCGAGGGCGCTACCAGCCATCGGGGCGACATGACTGCCTACTCCACGGCCAAAGACAACGCATGCATCACTCTGACTTTCGTGCTGTGGTCGGTGGTCCCGGAAGTGTTGGAGACCCCTCCGCCGCTCTTTGACCGCGCCGCCGAATTGGTCGTCTTCACGCAGATCATGTCGACGTACGCAAATCGATAGAGCTCCGGTGCGGGCAGATGAGACCCCTGCGCAGGGCGGGACGACGGGCACGGGCGCGGCGATCAAAGGAGGGGGAAAGAAAACGCCCTGCAGGCAAGAGACTGCAGGGCAGTGAGGGTCGCTTGCTGCGGCTCGCCCCTCGCCTAGGACTCGAACTTCCAACCTAGCGGTTGGAGGGTTGGCTCCTATTCACATACATTTTTCACTGTGCAACTCACGACCCAGCAATTGCGAGTCGCCTGCTGCCACTCCTGCACCTGCTGGCGCAGCCAACGTGTGTGTTATCCATCACTTGATAGGTCGACTTCGCGGGCGGAGGTGAATTCGCTTTTCGGATCAATCCTATCCAATTTCCCTGATCGGGGGTAGAATATCTGCTGGCAACGGATTTGCCGTTGCCGTTTTGTTTTCAGGTCAGGAGCCTACTGTTATGACTGCAATGGATATTGTGAAAGACGGATTGGCCGCCGCCGACGCGGGCGACTTCAACAAGCTGGCTGGATTGTTGGCAGATGACATGGTTTTCGCCGGACCCGTGCCCGAGCCGGTGGGCAAGCGCGAGTTCCTGGGCATACAATCTGCAATGCACGCTGGCATGCCGGACTGGAAATTCAACCCCAAGGACTTCAAGGAGAACGGCGATCAGGTCTCGGTCGTCCTGCAGATCACCGGAACGCAGACAGCGGAATTGAAGCTGCCGATGCCGGGCATGGCGGCCATCGCTGCCACTGGGAAGCGTGTGTCCCTACCCAAGGAACCGGCCACGTTTACCGTAAAGAATGGCAAGATTACCCGGCTCGAGGCCTCCGAGGTTCCGGGGCGGCGGCGTGATGGGCGTTCTTGCCCAACTGGGTGTTTCCCTTCCAAAGTAACCACAAGATCTCACGTGGACCAGAAAGAGCAGGGCAGGATCTGATCTTGCCCTGTTCTTCGTTAAGCTGCGGCGACTATCAAGTGGACCGAGAAGTGTGGAATGAAGTGAAGGTCATTTGGGGTATTCGCGCCTCTTGCTGGCGTTCTGTGCATCGGGCGAGCGGGACTTAAGCCCACATCGCACACTCCGGCTCCATGAGGAGCCGGGACCCACTCTTCAACAGGCCTCTTTCCTCTTAGATCAGTTCCCGCACGACTTCCAGGGGCAGCACCGCCGCGCCGACGACGCCCGGACCGGTGTGCACCCCGAGCACAGGCGAGATACGCAACACTTCAAGTTTGCCAATATTCAGTTTCACCTTCAGCGCGTTCGCCAGGGCTTCCGCCTGGTCCGCAAAGCGTCCGTGCAAAACGGTCACCCATAAAGGTTCGTTGGCGTACCTTTTGTGAAGATACTCGGTGATGGCCGTCAGCCCCTTGCCAATCGTGCGTGACCTGCCCCCCAAAAGCTGATCCAACGTAAGAGTTAGGATTGGAGAATGGAGACAGGTCAAAATGGCCAGAAAGTACTTTTCCACTGAACAGATCATCAGCAAATTGAGGGAAGCAGAAGTACTGCTTAGTCAAGGGAAAACAGCCGTGGAAGTAAGTCGTTCGCTCAACATCAGCGAACAAACGTATTATCGTTGGCGGAAAGAATACGGGGGAATGGGAACGGATCAGGCTCACCGGCTGAAGGAACTGGAGAAAGAGAATGCCCGGCTAAAGCAACTGGTGGCCGAACTCTCCCTGGATAAGGCCATCCTGAAGGAAACCGTTCGGGGAAACTTCTAAGCCCGGACAGACGCAGACAAGCCGTGCAGCGAGCTCAGGAAGTCTTCGATGTTTCGGAGCGGCGTGTGTGCCGGGCCTTGGGACAACCCCGATCCACCCAAAGGTACGTGGGCAGGACGCCGAGCGATGAAGAGCCGCTCACTCTGCGCATGGTTGAAATGGCTAACCAGTATGGTCGCTATGGTTACCGACGGATCACGGCGATGTTGCAAGCTGAAGGCTGGACAATCAACCACAAGCGCGTGGAACGCTTGTGGCGACGAGAAGGGCTGAAAGTGCCTGCCAGACAGCCCAAACGTGGTCGATTATGGCTGAACGACGGGTCCTGCGTGCGACTGAGGCCCGAGTTTCCCGGGCATGTTTGGAGTTATGACTTCATGTTGGAACGAACCCAGGATGGACGGCCTTTTAGGATTCTGAATGTGATCGATGAGTACACGCGCGAATGCTTGGCGGTGCGAGTCCGCAGGCACCTCGATCATGAAGATGTCCAGGATTGTCTGACAGAGTTGTTTTGTGCCAGAGGTGTGCCTGCGCACCTACGATCAGATAACGGGCCGGAGTTCATAGCCCGAATACTGCGTCGATGGTTAGACAAACTGAACGTCAAGCCGCTTTTTATCTTGCCAGGCAGCCCCTGGGAAAATGGCTACATCGAGTCATTCAATGGCAAGATGCGGGACGAACTACTGAACGGCGAGATCTTTTACACTCTGAAAGAGGCCCAGGTGTTGATCGAGCGCTGGAGGAAGGAGTATAACTACATCAGACCACACAGCTCACTCGGATATCGTTCCCCTGCACCACAAGCCTGGCTGTTATCCTCCACCCTGCAGCTGGGACTAACTTAACCACTGGTACAATCTTGGGGGGCAGATCACTGAAAGTACGTGTGGAACGACACAATCATGGCATAGACCAAAATCAGTTGTGGTTCTTAACCTAGCGGTTGGAGGCTCCAGTCCTATTGGGATGCGTTTTTAAGGGTGCGATTGATAATCAAGCGCACTCGGTCTCAATTCCAATTGGGCTGCAGTCTTTTCGAGATCCTTCGCACAGAGGAAGCCCAAATTGTGACAGCAGTAGTCGGGGCACCCCCCGCCGTGGTTGCGCCTTAGCACATCGTCCGGTGGATAATACCGGGCGGGGCCGCGTTCTTCGCGTCCTGCGATGACCGTGCAGCCGGTCTGTCCCCGCTAAGAGAATCAGCTAAATCGCTTCGGGAATTGTGATCCCAGAGGACGGGTGATCGTGGGCATCGAAGCGAATCTCCTCGTGGATGCCTGTTGGATGCGGGCTAGATACTTTAGAGACCGGGCGAAACCCTAGAGTCCGGGGAACAGTGATGCAGCGTCAATATTCATCGAATACAGATCGCGGATGGCATCGTTATGGATTGGCTCAGGGAGATTGATCTTGATCACTGGAGCGTCTAGCATATGTTCCTCTGTCATATCGCTGGCCTTCAGCTCCTTGGCGTGGTCCGCACTCAGGCTATCGAAGCGGAGTTTGAAGCTCGCGCAGAGATTGTTTTCAAACGTTGCCGTGAGATCGCAAGGAAGCAGGAATAGACCTTTTCGAACAGCAAGGCGTTCGTTCAGTCTGGGAGCCATCAAGGGGAATACCAGGAGCAATGGGGCTTTGGTCCTAGCGAAGATGACTTGTTCCGCCAACTCAATCAGGGTTGTCGAGTAGATCGAATTCCTGCCGTCCGTCACGAACTTATTGAATCCCCAGGCCTGGAGTCTGCTGTTGAGTAAACCTCGATTGACGGCCCAGACGCAGGCTTCCTGATCTGTGTTTTCAACTGCAAAGAAAGTCGCGATGTAGAAAGACTCCGTGAAATCCAGCAGCCTGGTGGGGCCGCCGTTCTCTTGAATGAGCGAAAGCCACTCGATGTCGTTCTTTTCATCTGGAGGTGATTGGATATACTGCTGGGCACGTGACTTGAATGCCGCAAGAATAGCTCGTTCTTGCAGGGGCCGGTCGTCCACGCGTATGCCGAACTGTGTTGCCGCCCGTTCCAGGGAGGTCCTCAGTGGCCACTCGCTGCTTCGCATCCCGCGAAAGACATAGGTTTGGAGCAGCCGCTGGCCCAATTCCTTGGCTTCCCCCCAGGACGAGGCTGTAACCTGAACAAAAGCCGGTGTCAGTAGAGTGTTCATTTGGGGTGATGTGAGGCTTGTTGTCATTGCATCGAGTTCTTTGATCTCGGCCTGGAATTAGTGCCAGGTGTGGACAATCAGGATTCCCCGCCAAGGCGGACATCCCGCATAGCGGGGCACCCCCTAAGAAACGTGAGAGCCAGCCTATTCGGACCCGGTTCTAGTTCGGTCATGAGACCGTGCTCCCCCTCCGTATGTGCACGCAGTAGGATTCGCCGCGTGCGCCCTCTAGGGAACCTACAACCAAGCGTACTGACGTTCAATTCCGCCTATGCTAGGATTCTACTTCCTGCCCCCCCAAAATTCAAGGGCGACCTCCATGCCGCGCACACAGTCGGCGTCCTCAATTCGGGGGTCGCGGAGCACCACGAAATCACGGAGGGGGCGTCCCGCACCCAGCGCATTCAGAACTCAATTCTGGTTCGGCTGCGATCTAAGTTTGTGGACAAGCGGGGTAGCGAACCTAGCGGTTCAAGGCTCTAGCCCTATTTGGAAACATTTTTCAATGTGCAATTCATAATCAAGCGTATTCAGGTCGCAGATCCCGCAAACCGGGCTCAGTTCCAGTTGGGCTATGATTTCCTCTGCAGCAGACTGGCAGTGGTGAGCCAGGCGGTCGGCCAGCCCTGTGTTAGGCCTCAGCGATGAGTGCTATCGAGATCTTCATCCCTTTGGAATGGATGGGGAGCTTGGCACCCTGACGCGCCGCAGGGTCGGTTGGAAACCACTTTGTCCACTCCTCATTCATGCCGGCGAAATCGCTCTCCTCGCCCAGCATAAAAGTAGCGTTCACAGCCTTTTCCAGGGAACTACCGGCTGCACGAAGGACCGCCTCGATGTTCCTGAGACACTGGGCGGTCTGTTCCTGGATAGTGGTTCCGATTACCTGATCAGTCTTGGGATCAAAAGGACCCTGACCCGAAACAAAGACCAACCCACCAGGCTTTACAGCTTGGCTATATCCGGCCAGGGGCCTGGGTGCCTCCTCAGTATTCACGATTACCTTTGTCATTTTCTTCTACCTCCCGTGGGACGCTCGATACAAAGAGAACGAGGTGGCTACGATTCTAGCAGCACTCAGTCGGATGGGCCGAAAAGCGGGGCTCAGTTCCAGTTGGGCTACAGTCTTGCCTCGCGTACCAGGGGGGTTGTCAACCTAGCGGTTAGAGGCTCACGTCCTATTGACATACATTTTCATACCTTGTATTCTATAACGAACTGATCAAGGGTAAAACAAATGCCTGTCTAAAGAGCCCATCAAGCACAAAACAATCTGTGGAGCCCTATAGTTTGGGTTCATTGCGTCTATTTTGTTTGCTTTTTCTAATTCAACTAGTTGGTTGTTTTGTAGACACCACCGCCCACTTGTGGAGAAAATCACCTCCCCTTTGCAGGGCACTGAAGCCTTCAAGTATTCTCTCCCACTCCGCTACGCCCACAAAACCCAAAGGAGGTGGCCAACCAAGGCTAAGGTACGCTTGTCTTCCTGGCTTGAGGATCCGCTTTATTTCGTTCACCGCTGACTGCCTGTGGTCAGCCATGGTACACAGTAGTCCATTGGCAAGAACGAAATCAATTGTCCCGTCTTTTATGAAGCTCAGATCGGCGGCAGATGAAGTGTGGACTTCAATGTTGCGATAACCATTCCTATTTGCCTTTTCTTCTAGCTCTCGGATCGCCCTTTCATTCAAATCAATTGCGTAGACTCGTCCTTCAGGACCAACGCATGCAGCCAAAGCGAGTGTATAGTAACCTGCTCCACAACCAAGATCGGCAACCACTTGGCTCTTTGTGACATAGCGGATAATGTGTCTTTGAGGGATCGATGGATCTCGATCGAATAGCCTTTTAATTGGGTTTAGATTTATTTGGTTTTTCGGCTGCTCCGTGACAAGCGCGACTTTCGGTTGCGACATGTTGCACCTTCACTGATTGGGAATATTATTCGGCATATATTCCCGAAAGGCTGTAATTTCACACTGCTAAGCTAATATTACAACCTTTACAATTACTTACAAGAGATGTTCTTGTGAAAAACGCACCTAGTTTGTCCGCTTTTTGAAATCTCAAAAGCCCCTCGAACAGGACTCCAACCTGAAACCTAGCGGTTAGAGGTTCCGATCCTGTTCGCATACATTTCTCAACTCCGGAGTAGGAACCGGGCGTACGGAGGCTCAATTCCGGTCCGGCTGCGATTCTCACTCTGTTCGGGCTGACTTCCAGGCCCAGTAGGATTCGCCGCGGTGAGGCCCTTGGAGAACTCACGATGAAGCGATTATGAGTCGCCTGTGCTAACGGCCGCATTCTGGACTTTGGCGGCGATGAGCGGGAGGCAGTCCACTGCCGCGCCGTGATCACGGCTGGTCACGGCTGAGGCGGAGCGCCCTCTGGCAAGATGGTCCCCTTTTCACGCAGTGTTGGGCCAGCGTCTGCCCCGAGATTGGGGTCCGCCCGGGTCAGCGCGCGTAGGGAGAGACATTTGTAGACCGCGATGGCTCCCATCATTATCAACAGGCCCAGTCCGGGGACGGCAAACGCCAGATCGCTCTGCGTCAGGTTGAACAGCGCATAGGACTGCCATTGCGAGAGGGCGATCCCGATCGCAAGAATGCCGATTGTGATTTGCTCGGCTCTACCCCTGCTGGTTTCCCACAAGTGAACAGCCGTTGGGATCAGGATCGTGCACACCACGAAGGCATAAGGATACACGGTCCGAGGCCAAGCGATCATAAAGGGCACGTACATCGTCGCGGATGCAAGTTCGTACTTGCCTTGCCTGCTCAGCCGATAATCGGCGAATATCACCAGCAAGATCAACAATCCGTATATCAACTCGGCGATCTCGGTAGGGTACTGCATCAGCAGCGCGGGGGCGGGCACACCCAAAGCGCCAAAGAGATTCTGAACCCCAAGCATCGTGGCGTACAGGCTGCCGTTCGACTCCAATTGGAAATCCGTCAGGCGCCCGGCAAGACTGGTTCGAAAGCCGGAATGCCAGGGGACGGAGATCGCTGCCCACACCGCCAACCACAACCCCGTCCAGGTCAACAGCCGCCACCTCCTGTGCAGGAACAGCGGCACGATGATGAACACAGGATAGATCTTGAACGCGATCGCCAGAGACAGAAAGAGACCGCTCCATGGTGAACTGAACCCCTAGAACGAGACACGAAGAGAAAGCACCCTCTGTGAGAAAATGGAACAGGAGGTGCTTTTTTCTATGGCAGGTAAGAAAGGAATGCAGCATTATCCGCCGGAGCTGAAGCTGGAAGCGGTGCGGCTGTTTTATGAAGAGGGCCAAACGCACGCCGAGGTCACGGCGGCGCTCGGGATCCGGGATCCGCAACGAATCCAGAAATGGTTGAGGCAATATCGAGCCGAAGGCGCCAGCGCGTTTGCCAAGCCGAGAGGTCGACCTCGCAAAAGGGCCGGGGCGCAAGCCGAACTGGAGCGGCTGCGGATGGAAGTGGCCCTGCTAAAAAAATTCCATTCCGAATTGCGGGAAGTGCGGCTCGCGCAGCGCAATATCGGGTGCTCTATCACCATCGAAAAGAGTTCGCAATGAAGGCCATGTGTGCCTTCCTAGGTGTCTCGCGAGCAGCCTATTACGCTTGGCGCAAGAAGCTGGAACAGCCGGACACAGATGCGGTGCGTTTAGAACTCGTGCAGCGGGCTTACACGGCTTCGCACCAGATCTATGGCTACCGGCGGATTAGCCTGTGGTTGAAGCAACAACAGGGTCTGGTGATCAATCCCAAGACGGTTTTGCGCCTGATGCACAAGCTCAATATCCGTTCCAGGGCCCGCAAACGCAAAATGTACCGGAAACTCGAAGAGCTGGGCATCTATCACCGCTATCCCAACCTGCTCAACCGCGACTTTGCTGCCACTCGCCCCAACCAGAAGTGGGTCACGGATATTACCTTCGTCTCAACCCAACAGGGCTGGGCGTACCTGTCTACCATCAAAGACCTATTCGATGGCTTTATTGTGGCTCATCAATTTGGGCCCGAGAACTCCATTGGATTGGTGACCCACACGCTCCAACAAGCCAGACAAAAAGAAAAGGTCACTGATGGGCTGATCCTCCACAGTGACCAAGGAACGCAATACACTTCGCAGGCGTATGCCGTCCTCACTCAACAGTACAACATCACTGCCTCCATGTCGCGCCGTGGCAACTGTTGGGACAATGCGCCTATGGAAAACTTCTTCAGCCATCTCAAAGAAGAGTATCTGCGCCATCTGCACAACCCCAGCTTTGAAGAGGCTCGCCAAGCGATTGAGGAATACGTTGACTTCTACAACTACGAACGCATACAATTGAAAACGAAACAGACACCCTTCCAGCAAAGGTGCCTGTTTCACTAGCCACTTGGGGTCTTTCTGATTGTGTCTTGTCTAGTGGGTGCAGTTCATGGGCGCATTCTCTCTTTCTCGGAGAAGAATAGGCCCAAACACAGAAATAAAAAGACCCATCCGTCGATGTTCTCACTGTGAACAAGGAAATAGAATGGATAGCCAAAGAGCAGGCATGCCAGGCCGGTCAACAGCACCTGATTGCGAGTTTCCTTGGGCAGCTGGAACGCCGATGTGATCGCCAGGAAGCCGGCAGCCAACGAAGCCGGGATAAGCACGTATAGCAGGACGCGCGCAGTGTCGAAGCCCAGGGATGCGAAGGGGATCGCCGCGAGCGCGGGGATCGGGGGATATACGTATCGGTTGTAATTCCAGGCCACGGCATAAGGGCTCACGCCATGCAGGATGTTTTCCGCTGCCATGAAGAAGATCCGGAAGTCGTATCCAAATAGATCCAACCAGTAGTACACAAAAAGAATAGGCTTGTTTGCGATCACGTGCAGTATGGAAATGAGCCCAAAGGACGCTGTCAGCACTACGGCAACAAGTCTGGCTGGGAAGGCGGTTTTTTTGGTCATGGACGGTGGTTGCAGTCTGAAAGGGGGAGACGCGGTATTTGGAGTCGATTGGAGCCTAGCTATGACTTTAAAGACGACCGTTGCTGCGCATCAGAAGTTGCATCAAAGCCGGGCCGGTAGGATTCGCCGCGCAGCCGGGCGCTCTCAAGGGCAACCAACGGTCAAGCGTATTCGCAGGCTGCCATCTTCGAGGCTCAGTTCCAGCCGGGCTACGATTTTACCGCCGCTCTCGGAGAGCAGCTTGGAACCTAGCGGTTAGAGGCTCACGTCCTATTGACGTACGCTTCTTGTCCGCCGACTAGCAAACAGCGGAATCCCTTAGGACTTCGCTTTCTTCGAAGGTTTCGACTTGCCAGAACTGTTGAGGGCGACCGCTTGGCGAACGAGCGCCTTGAAGGCGGACTCGTCAACTTCTTCTCCTTCGTGGATGTCGACCGCGCGGCGTGCGTTTCCGTCGAGACTCGAGTTGAAGAGACGGGCCGGATCCTTCAGAGACGCGCCCTTGAAGAAGGTAAGCTTCACGACATTCTTGTAGGATTCGCCAGTGCAGATGATGCCGTCGTGCGACCAAATCGGAGTGCCCATCCACTTCCACTCCTCGACGACGTCCGGGTCTGCTTCCTTGATGAGCCTGCGCATTCTGCTGAGGGTTTCCCCGCGCCAGTCCCCGAGTTCGGCGATTTTTTCGAGATGAGCTCCGATGCCGACTGGCCTTGGCTCGCGCCCGACTTTTTCATGTTCTCATCCTAGAAGTTCCAGATATATTTCATTTGCAAATGGATAGGAGTTTCCTTTTTTCATGCTTGCTACCGTCCATAACCTCGATGATACCACTGCTGCCCGCAAATCAACGGTACTCAGGCTGGATTCCGGTTGTGCCAGGCAACTTTGGCTTTCGACGAAGAGTGGTTGTAAACCTAGCGGTTAGAGGCTCAAGTCCTATTGACGTACAGAAGGCGATCTATTTCAAGAATGGATCCTCCAGACTTAGACTGCAAATCGATGTAATCCGAATTCAAAATGAGGATAGTGGACAAGTGTGCTTGTGTCAACTACGGCGCGATGAATGTAACTATTGCAGTATAGTCCAGGGGATCGCCCGCCCATACCCCACTTGAGTGTGTTGTTATTTTGCCCGGCTTGTCGGCAACAATGACCACGTTCCACACACGTACGGTACCAACAGCAGGATGGTAGAAATCAATCGATCCAAAGGCTTGCAGGTCGACGGGGCGGCCTTCAATAGTCATCTCATGGGTCTGCTCCAACCAAAGCTCATCCAAAGTCTTCCCGGTGGAAGGGTTATCATCATAGACCCCTAGTCCGACATTAACCTTTGTGCCCACAGGTTGTTCACAAGACTCTGTACTGGTGCTGCTGTCGAAGGGGCAATGAAGTTTCGTTACGTAGATAACGTCCTCGCTATCCCCTGTGGTGATGAGAACATTGCCGAGACGATCACCTGGTTTGATGATCTGATCGCTAGGTTGCGGAGGTGCCTTCACACATGCGCTCAATATAATGGCCGACAGTACAATGAGGGGAAAAGAGCAAAGTGTCTTCATGGCGTTTCTCCTTCAGGCCTGAGACGGAATGGTCGTCCGACTCACAACTGAGCCTATTCAGGGTCAATTCCAGTTCGGCCATGTTTCATCCATCCTCAGAGATGGGTTCTTGGTCTAGCGGTTAGAGGTTCTGGTCCTATTCGCATACATTCTTGATCATCGCGATGTCACCAACCAATGGCGCTACCGGGCAAGCGGGAGTTGACAAGAAGGCCAAAAACAGAACCCCCCGACGGCGGTGAAAATAATCGGCGGGTCGGCAACACCTGCCCTCCCCGGTGTGCGTTGGATTAGCCTGCACCCTTCGATCTGATTTCCGGAATGGCTTCTGTTGCGATGCGCTCAAGCATCTCGCGGTTTAAGCACCTGTCAGAGGGTAAGGACGCATAGTCATAGTAGAAGATAAACTCGGTGATTCCGATCTCACGCAGATGCCCTACGAAGTCATGGAAGGCGTTGAGCGAAGCAAACGGAGTATCAGCGGTTAATCCAACCAGGAACGATCGTGTAATTTCGCGCGGATCGCGACCTATTTTTGTGCAATAGTCGTCAAGCGTTTCACTGCGCTGACGCATGACCTCCAGCGTTTGTTGGGGTGATAGATTCCAGCCGCCGTAGGTATTCCAAGTGTCGGCATATCTAGCCACAACTCCTAGGGTCGTTTGCCCGATGGCGGCGAGTACCAAGGGTGGGCGTGGCCTTTGCAATGCGCGTGGGCGTATCCGCGCATCCGTGACCTGGTAGTAGCGCCCCTGATAGGTTGTCATTTCCTGGCGGAGCATGTGATCCACAATCTCGACCACTTCCCGAAAGCGTTGAATCCGTTCCTTTGTGGACCAGTCCTCGACTCCGGTCATGCCGTGGCTAGGGTCCCCCTCTGACGTCGCTCCAATCCCCAACAACAATCGCCCCTGAGAAATATGATCAAGGGTCTGTGCTTGTCTGGCAATGACTGCTGGGTTCCGGTAGATGATGTTGGTAACGAGTGTCCCAATGCGAATCGTGCTTGTTTGAGTTGCCAAGGCAGCCAACAGCGTCCAGCCATCAAACCAGTCCTCTTCGACATTATGAGGATTGACGAAGTGATCGCCCACCCAAACGCTATCGTAGCCAAGCGCCTCGATGTGCTTCCAGTGTTCAACAAGGGTTGGCCAGGGTAGATCTTGGATCGTAATGATACCGAATCGAAGCGGGTGTGTCATGATGGTCTCCCTCGCTGAGAATTTGCGACTTCAGACGGCCGGCGAGCGGGCCAACCCATGTCTATGCCCACCGCACAATATCTTATGAGCGGGCCGTCCAGTATCTGGTCCGTTTGGTACGCTATACGGTTCAGGGTTGACCTGGAATGAGACCATCATAGCACGGGCCCGGATTAGATCCGGCCTTTAACCTAGCGGTTGGAGGTTCGTGTCCTATTGACATACATTCCGCCGGATTACCAGATACCCGGCAGCAGGCGATGGCGCACATGACGAGCATAGTCATCGTAGCCAGTCAGTTCCGCCTGCAAGGTGCGATCTTCAAGAGCGGTGCGGAGGATCATCAAAATCGCATCGAATCCGCTCGGGATCAGGGACCACCAGGAAGAAAGCAGGATGGGCACGGCCAGCTCATACAGAATCGCGCCCAGGTAGGCCGGATGACGCACATAGTGGTACGGGCCGCCCATAGCAACAGTATGGCCACGCTCTGACTGTATGCGAACAATCTGGGAGAAGAACGCGTTGGAGGCCGTGGCCCTGACAACCAGAGCGTAAGCCAGGACACAGATAGTCAACGCAGCTAGTTGAGCCGCAAACGGAAAGGCCCCCGTCCAATCATTGCGGTGATCAAGTCCGGCGGTGATGTATCGCGCTAACTGGCTAATGCCAACAATGCTCATGATGGCTGTGTCCCAGGGCTTGGCCCCCTTCCGTGGGCCCAAGCGCTCGGCCAATAATGGCGGGTTGAAACGCAAGATGACGATGGCGGTTGCCATGATCCAGCCCAACATGACGCCAAGGGATGCCCAGGCGGGCCACCAGTCAATCTGCCCGGCTGACCAGAACAGAGCCACACCCATGACGACAAGCCCCAAGGTCTCACGAATGGCATAGCGTGCGATAAGCTTCGGGTCCATGTCGTTTCAAGTCAGAGCAGCGGCCATCTCTATATGCATATCAGTATGCAAGGGAAAATCGCAGTCACAACTCAGAGTAAGTGCGCTTCTTTCTTTCTGCCCAAAACTCCTCGCGGAGGACTTGCCTGCACCCTGCCGATCAGGCTAGGACGGCAGGGGAGGCCAGGCACAGGTGAACCTCGAACCTAGCGGTTAGAGGCTCACGTCCTATTGACGTACGCTTCTTGTCCGCCGACTAGCAAACAGCGGAATCCCTTAGGACTTCGCTTTCTTCGAAGGTTTCGACTTGCCAGAACTGTTGAGGGCGACCGCTTGGCGAACGAGCGCCTTGAAGGCGGACTCGTCAACTTCTTCTCCTTCGTGGATGTCGACCGCGCGGCGTGCGTTTCCGTCGAGACTCGAGTTGAAGAGACGGGCCGGATCCTTCAGAGACGCGCCCTTGAAGAAGGTAAGCTTCACGACATTCTTGTAGGATTCGCCAGTGCAGATGATGCCGTCGTGCGACCAAATCGGAGTGCCCATCCACTTCCACTCCTCGACGACGTCCGGGTCTGCTTCCTTGATGAGCCTGCGCATTCTGCTGAGGGTTTCCCCGCGCCAGTCCCCGAGTTCGGCGATTCTTTTCGAGATGAGCTCCGATGCCGACTGGCCTTGGCTCGCGCCCGACTTTTTCATGTTCTCATCCTAGAAGTTCCAGATATATTTCATTTGCAAATGGATAGGAGTTTCCTTTTTTCATGCTTGCTACCGTCCATAACCTCGATGATACCACTGCTGCCCGCAAATCAACGGTACTCAGGCTGGATTCCGGTTGTGCCAGGCAACTTTGGCTTTCGACGAAGAGTGGTTGTGAACCTAGCGGTTAGAGGCTCAAGTCCTATTGACATCCATTTCTTGTACTCTTATCAGCCCCTTACGGTTTGTGTTACTTGCAGGCGGGTGGGCATGGATAATGTTTGGCAACAGAAAGGAACTCGAAGCCAGAAACATGCTCGAAAATGGCGACGAATCTCACCTGTCCAGTGCACGCGATGTTGGGCGGCCTCTGCACCGAACTGAATGCAGTCGATTCCGATGGTTACCGTATTACCCTTGCTACCGTAGTTTCCGAAAGAATGTTCGAATGTCCGCAGCAAGTAATGCGGGGTCCTCGGTTGCCAGAAAGTGCCCACCGTGATCAAATTCGGTCCAATGTCGTATATCTGTGTATACCCGCTCTACCCACTCGCGTGGGGCGCGCTGGACTGTTTCCATTGTGAGGGCTACGCCAGTGGGTACCGCAATATGCGGGTTTAGTCCAAAGCGCCGTTGATCGCGGGCGCGTTCGTAGTAGGAGCGTGACGAAGAGTTCGCTGTTTGGGTTACCCAATAAATCGTCACGTTAGTTAATAACTCGTCCATTGTAAAAGATCGCTCGATATGGCCGTCTATTGCACCCCACGAGCGCCATTTCTCGATAATCCATGCAGCAAGACCGGCGGGCAAATCGTTGAGGCCATACGCGAGCGTTTGAGGCTTTGTCTCCTGGATGAGATTATAGCCGCCTTCTTCTCGCTCCCATTGCTCGTTGCAAGCGGCAAAACGACGTTCGGCCTCTGACATCGTGGATGTACCTGTACCAAAGGATGGAGATGGGAAGTGTGGCATCAGGGTGTGATAGCCAAGTAGGTGCCTCGGATAATCACGTGCGATATAGCAAGTAATCACCGCGCCAATATCATTCGCATGGGCTGCGAAACGTGGATACCCCAACTCTTCCATCAGGCGCACCCACAAGTCGGCAACGCGTGAACGGGTCATCCCGCGCTGCAGTGGCCGATCAGAAAAGCCAAAGCCGGGGATCGATGGCACGACTACATCAAATAAGTCGGCGGGGTCAGCCCCATAGTGGTTCGGGTCAGTGAGCATCGGAATTATCTTAAGCATCTCGGCGAAAGAACTTGGCCAACCATGAGTTAAAATGAGGGGGATGGGATTCGATCCTTTCCCGCGTTCGTGAATAAAATGAATTCCGACGCCATCTATCTCAGCCCGAAAATTCGCAAAGGTGTTAATTGTCTGTTCCTGCGCGCGCCAATCAAAGGTGGTGCGCCAGTATGCAATCAGTTCCTGCATATAGGCAAGGTTTGCCCCATAGTCCCAGCCAGCATCATCAACTTCATCAGGCCACCGCGTGCGCTTAAGCCGGTCTTGTAGATCATCGAGGTCTGCCTGCGGAATGTGTATTGTGAGGGGTTGAATATGCATCTGTTCCGATCTCACTTCTGTAAGGATGGTGCGAATTTTGCGATAGTACTGCCGAAATTGGCGCTTGTCAAACCTATCGAGCATAATGAGCGGGACGTTGAAGAGGAGACAAGCATGGGTGTCGATGTACTACAAGGGCGTGCAATAAGGCCGCCCAACGGCTTGCGTTAGCCGCAAGTGGGCGCGCGTGGACAATGCTTGGGAGCAGGAACAACTTGACGCCAGAAAAATGCTTGAAAACGGCGACAAATCCCACCTGTCCAGTGCATGCTATGTTGGGCCGCTTTTCCAAGTGGACATCTTTATCTACAGCCGTTTTCGTTTATGCCAATACCATATGATTGTCCCGATCGGTACTACTGTCACGACTATAACTGAAACAGCAAATGGTAGTGTCAGGCGTTCCGGGTGTTGTTTCAAATGATAATATTCTATTAGATCCGTAGCTGTCACAACGATTGTTATCATAAAAAGCAGTCTTGACGGCAGTTTCATTTTGCCCCTTTCTGGCGATCCATTCAAGAGATACTATTATTGAGCCCATCGCAAAACGACCCGGTATATTTGGGCTCGGTTCCAGTTGGGCTATGATTCCTGCTTTCGGTTAGGGTTCAGCTCTAAACTCGGCGGGATGAGCGCACACAGGCCATCAACGACCAGGCCGCGCGCAACGGATTCGTGATCACCCTGCTGGCGGTGGCGGCGATCGGCATCTACTTCGGCTTTATCGCGCGCACTGCGGTGCCGGTTGCCGTGGTTGAGCTCACGCCTGCAGTCACGCATCTTGCCTCGTGCCCGTACAAGGAAAATCCGCCTCCGGCACAATTGCCCGAGGCGGAAAAATTCTGATAGAAGCTCCTCGCCGAGGACTTGAACCTCGAACCTAGCGGTTGGAGGCTCAGGTCCTGGCCGAGGTACATTTTGGTTGACGGCTTGCGTGAGTGGCAGGTGGGCGGCTGCGTGCAGGGAAACCCAAAGCCAGAAGAGCGCCTGACAACGCGGCAACTCCCCACCTGTCCACTGCGCGCTGCGTTCTACTGTTTTGTTACAGCGTGTGACTGCCAGGCTCCTGAGTAGCATGAAGAAGATGGAGTCAATTCATGCTTCCTGTTTAGGCCACTTCCATGCGTACCAAACAACCAGTAAGGCAAACACGAGTTGTGCTGTTGACCAAACGATCTCATAACCGGGGGATCGCAATACAAGAGGTATAACCCAAAAAACAAGGATAATGATCGCATAGATTATGCCCATGATGCGGTTTGCCCCACGACTCACGGGATACTTCAGCATCAGGGTCAAGACACTCATAAAGATTGGAACCACAAATATTAATGACATTACCAACAATAATCCGGGGGTTGTTACGATAGGTCCGGTATTCGCAAGCATAGCCTTTAGTGAATCCGGATCAGACAAGCGGTACGTATCCCCATTGAGACTAGCCAACATTCCAGCTATCCATAGCGCTGCAAGGGTTATCCTCACATCCAACGTAATTCCTGTGGTCTTTCTGCTTGCATTCATCTTTCTCCTTCATGATTGAGAATGAACAGTGTTACATGTCGGCTACTTGGGCAGATACCTTATCATAACCTCATCGGGCATCTGTGTCTTGGATGTGTCAAGAGGGCTTTTCGCCATGGACTGGGGCCTCGAACCTAGCGGTTGGAGGTTCAAGTCCTGGCCGAGGCACATTTGATCTCAACGTTTTGCGTTACTGGCAGGTGGTGGGACGCCAACTCGGTTTGGGAGCAGGAAAACACTCGAAGCCAGAGAAATGACGGATACTACTATCCCCTCACTAATCATTTAGTCCCTTTCCATTGATAATTCGCTGCGCACATTTTTCAACCCTTGACTCCCGAGTCTTGGATTGTTTGGGTGCAGAGAAATAAAAGATGTATGCTCTTTGCCGTCCCGGCGTCAATGCCTCAAAAGCCGTTTTCAAGGCAGGCCTTTCATCCAATTTGCTTTGAAACTCTTCAGGAATTTTGAATTCAGAGGTCTTCTTAAAATTCACTTTCAAGCCGGCTTTTTCCACTTTTAATGGCTTCATGTGATCTGCCCCCCAAGATTGTACCAGTGGTTAAGTTAGTCCCAGCTGCAGGGTGGAGGATAACAGCCAGGCTTGTGGTGCAGGGGAACGATATCCGAGTGAGCTGTGTGGTCTGATGTAGTTATACTCCTTCCTCCAGCGCTCGATCAACACCTGGGCCTCTTTCAGAGTGTAAAAGATCTCGCCGTTCAGTAGTTCGTCCCGCATCTTGCCATTGAATGACTCGATGTAGCCATTTTCCCAGGGGCTGCCTGGCAAGATAAAAAGCGGCTTGACGTTCAGCTTGTCTAACCATCGACGCAGTATTCGGGCTATGAACTCCGGCCCGTTATCTGATCGTAGGTGCGCAGGCACACCTCTGGCACAAAACAACTCTGTCAGACAATCCTGGACATCTTCATGATCGAGGTGCCTGCGGACTCGCACCGCCAAGCATTCGCGCGTGTACTCATCGATCACATTCAGAATCCTAAAAGGCCGTCCATCCTGGGTTCGTTCCAACATGAAGTCATAACTCCAAACATGCCCGGGAAACTCGGGCCTCAGTCGCACGCAGGACCCGTCGTTCAGCCATAATCGACCACGTTTGGGCTGTCTGGCAGGCACTTTCAGCCCTTCTCGTCGCCACAAGCGTTCCACGCGCTTGTGGTTGATTGTCCAGCCTTCAGCTTGCAACATCGCCGTGATCCGTCGGTAACCATAGCGACCATACTGGTTAGCCATTTCAACCATGCGCAGAGTGAGCGGCTCTTCATCGCTCGGCGTCCTGCCCACGTACCTTTGGGTGGATCGGGGTTGTCCCAAGGCCCGGCACACACGCCGCTCCGAAACATCGAAGACTTCCTGAGCTCGCTGCACGGCTTGTCTGCGTCTGTCCGGGCTTAGAAGTTTCCCCGAACGGTTTCCTTCAGGATGGCCTTATCCAGGGAGAGTTCGGCCACCAGTTGCTTTAGCCGGGCATTCTCTTTCTCCAGTTCCTTCAGCCGGTGAGCCTGATCCGTTCCCATTCCCCCGTATTCTTTCCGCCAACGATAATACGTTTGTTCGCTGATGTTGAGCGAACGACTTACTTCCACGGCTGTTTTCCCTTGACTAAGCAGTACTTCTGCTTCCCTCAATTTGCTGATGATCTGTTCAGTGGAAAAGTACTTTCTGGCCATTTTGACCTGTCTCCATTCTCCAATCCTAACTCTTACGTTGGATCAGCTTTTGGGGGGCAGGTCACATGGATATAGGCTTTCACGATGGGTTCCATCTCAACAATCTCCCGGGCATTGGTGAACCGAATTTGGCGCGCCGCCTGCACATTCTCCGTTTGTTGGATCAGGATGCCGTTGGCATCCTTCAACAAGACGCCTTTGACAAACAGAATTGCACAGTATTCCTTAAATCCATGCATCAGTACTATGTTGCTCTTCCCAAACGTGTAGCAAGGAACACCCCACTTCAATTCCTCGGTCAGCTGACAGTCAAGAACGATCCTTCTCAGTTCCCTAAATTCCTTCTGCCACTTCTTGGCTTTACCTAGGAATACATCAACCTTGGGATTCATTCTGTTCATTTATTGATCCTCCGGGATGAAGTGAGCTCATATTTGCTTACAATTGCTTTCCTTTGGCTTTGGCTCGGGTGACAGTTCCATTTTATCCCGTGATTTATCGTAAGAATTTAGACGGAATCTAATTGCCTATTTCGGGATGCTGTCATCCCGGAGATTCGAGGCTCGTGTCATACAGATCGATGAAATCGAACAAAGAAAGCGACGTATTGTCTGCGGATACGTCGCAAACGTCGAAAAAGCTCCTCGCCGAGGACTAGAACCCCTAACCTGGCGGTTGGAGGCTCAAGTCCTCCCGAAGCACGTTTTGAAGGTGCGAAATCGGAACCAGGGGCACAGTAGCGCTCGATCTCGGCGGCGCTGGCGCAGTTTGGCGTCAAGATGCCGGGCATGTAGTCCCTTTTCGATGGGCAGGTCCCCGGACGTGCATGGATCGAAGCGCAGCGTTAGGGCAACCTGGCGCTTGTGATTCTCAATGGGAGTGCCCCAATCCGAGGGTCAGAAGGTCATGCTATGTCTCCACAACCCGAAGAACACCAGGATGCAACACGGCGGGCCGGATGGGCCGTGTTCAGGACGATGAAGTTGACGCATTGGGAGCGATAGATTGTTCGGACGCGACCTTCGTCTACCCGCTTGACTTAATCCCGGCTCGCTGTTATACTAAAAGGTTGTAGGATGCAAGTAGGTTTTCGTTGGAAGCAAAGGCGACGGCTCAAGGCAGATCTGCCTTGAGCCGTTTGATTTGACCGCCGATGGAAGACATACTACATCACTCTTTTTGATTTGCCATAAGGAGGCAAAATGTCAGAACGTGTCGTCGGTACGGTCAAGTGGTTCAACGGTGACAAAGGCTACGGGTTCCTCGCTCGCGAGGGAGGCCCGGACGTGTTTGTGCACTACAGCGCGATCGAGAGCGAAGGCTTCCGCAATCTGCAGGAAGGCCAGAAGGTGGAATTCACCATCGAGAAGGGCCCCAAGGGATTGCAGGCGGCCAGCGTCAGGGTTGTCTAACCAATTCTTGACTGGACCCAAGAGCCTCGTCATTCGACGAGGCTCTTGGGTTTCATAGGAAGCCACAGGTGGGCACTCCACCTGGCGGTTTGAGGCTCAAGTCCTATTGGCATACACTTCTTGTCCTCCGAGGCGCCGCCAAATCGATGCAGGCTCGATTGCGGGTTGGCTCGCACGAATGCTGAGGTCAGTTCGCCAGCCCTACGGTAGCTGAATCAGTCCAATGGTGTTGCCATCTGCATCTTTTGCGCTTGCAGTCAACTTACCCCCACCGACGTCTCTTACCTCTTGCTGCACTTGTGCGCCAGCGTCTAGGAGTGATTGCAGACTCTTCCTGATATCGGTAACGTCATAGAAGCAGACAGGCCCTGTCATTCCTTGTTTGTGGCCGTCGGGAACTAATCCTATTTCTTGCTCCCCAACCTTAAAGCCAACATAATAGGCCTGATCCGTATGAGGCTCTACACCCAGGAGCTTGGTGTATATCGCCTTTGCCTGAGCCATGTCCTTCACGGGATAGAGGACCGTTGTGATGCCCTGATTCATGGGGACCTCCTTCGTTGTCTAATGTTCACTTACGCGGCACAAAACATCAAGGACAGCAACTGACAAACGTCTGTTTCGCTGTATCCTTCGCTTCAGTATAGGTAGAATCCGCCTCCAGCACAATAGCTGGAGGCGGAAAACTCCTACAGAAAAGCTCCTCGCCGAGGACTTGAACCTCGAACCTAGCGGTTAACAGCCGCCCGCTCTGCCAATTGAGCTAGCGAGGAAGGCGACGGGATTATACGTACAAGGCAAAGTTGTGTCAAGAATTCGGCGGGGTAGGGCTATACTGGGCGCCTCCGCGGTAGTTTCATGGCACACCCCATCTGCTCGCTTTTGATCAGCGATTTTCCTGGAGTGGCTAGGCCCGCCGCCGTGGGATGCGGATCGCACCTAGGTGCATTGAGGGAGATAAATCCAGTCCGTCTGAGTAGCCTTCGTCCGCCGATAGCCTCAGAAAGTGTCTCGCAAGGCGCGGCACAGACTCGTCGCATCGTGCGCACAACCGACGAAAATGTGCTGAGTACGTGCCGTGTTCCTTCAAAATCCCGGATTTGATTTGCGTTGCTTCTTTCCCGGTCGTGTGCCCACTGATTTTGCTCCGCAGGGAATTTAGTTCTCGCAGAGGCTCGGTCAGTTCCCTCGCCTCAGCACCTTCTTTCCCCAAACCCAGTAGTATCTCCTCGATGAGTTTCAGCGATTTCCACTCGGGGGCAGGAGTTCTTCCAAGCGATGTTGCTCGGGAACGCAATGCATGCGTTTGGAAACCCTCTATAAGGAGTTTATCGAGCGAATGGATTTCGTTCGCCCATTCGTCTGCCGATTTTGTGATTGGATACTGGACTCTTTCCAACAGATTGTCCTCGCGCAATTTCCACCAAGGCACACGGTTTTCGTGAATTTCGCGCAGAAACTGCTTGAGGCTATCAAGAGGATCGTATTCCAGGTCCCAACTGCCTTCAAAATCCGCCTGAAATGCCCGCTTTGAGATTGGCGCTCCCGGAGCCTCGTTGAAGGATTTCCAGTAGAGTTGTTCCTCATAGGGCAGGTCGGCCAGGTACCTCAAATACGTATGCACTTGGCCTGCGTCGTTTACGTCAAACGTTCGCAACTCCCATGAACTGCGGCATGTGATGCTGCGATGCTCAATTCGATATTTTTCAGAATCAGCTTTGTATTTCAGAAGCACTTCTGGGCGAAAGAAGACTGGTGAGGTTTCAAAGGGAGGTCGGACTCGACAAAATAGTTGCCCAGCTTCTTTGGATCACAGGACCATTCTCGTAGCGCCTTGTGCTTCCAGTCGAGTGCAAGGAAGGTCGCATATTGCCGGTTGTCACGCGAACCCAGTCCGTATCGCCTGGTTACGTCGTCATTGCTCAGCCCGGATCGGATAATCTGGAATCCGCCGATGTAGCTTGCCTGATCACCACTGCGGCCCATGTGATACCAGATTTCAGGTTCGACGTGGTAATCTTCGGCCCCTTTGTTCGGCCAGCCGCCAAAGTTCTTCGGTTGAAATCGCGTCGAATTGAACCGCAGTACGAGGGTCTGATCAGTCAACGTCATGTACGCGTCGAGGATATCCCTGCGCACGGTGACCAGCCGGCCATCTCCGGCTGGGTCATCGAATGGTATTCGGATGATTTTGATGTCGTCCTCGATATCGCCGCGATCATCAAACTTGCAATATGCGTAGCGCTCGGGGACATAGTGCAGATCGAACGGTTGTGTGAATCGCTGAGAGATCTCGACATATGCTTTCTCCTCCTGTTTTCCTTCAAAGCTGCGGGCGAAGACCAGCTGCTCTCCAAGATCAAGGATCGTCGATCCAGTGTGGTTGAGGGGAGGAGCTACGAATGCCTCTGGCTTCTCGCCGCCGGTAATCACGATACTCCAGGTTGAATACGGATTACAGCCCCACTGGGCAAGATCCGCCACGTCAGGCGGGCTAACGAGCCGCGTTGGCACAAGAACAGCGTACAGAAACGCGTAAGGGGCCACGGCATAGAGAATCATCTCATCCGAGCTAGGGATCGTTCGTAGGAATTGAACGAAGTCAGCTTGCTCTATCCAAGCTTTGTACTCGTCGCTGCCGAACTTCGGCTTTTTTGAAAGGCCTGCAAAATGCTCTGTAAGAATATCCATGGGCTGTGCCGCTTTGCGGCTGACTTACCATTCATCGGGTTCATGATCTACGGCATAATGATCGTGCTCGTCATTGTCGTGACCATCGTCCAGCTCTGCGCGGACGTCTTCGATTTCTGCCCGCAGCTCCTCGGAGGCATCATCGGCCATCGCTTGTGCCTCATCAAGTTGATCACGCAAGGCGTGTTTGACGTACGACAGGATGCGTTTTCGCTCGAGCTTAATGATGATTTCCACCATTGCCGTGGGGTCAATAATCGAGTTCTGGGCGTCTGTTCGAATCCTGTATGAGCCGTTGGCCGTGCAATGAAGGCCGCCTGGCTCGATCTCGACCCGCATGATAGTGCGTTTTCCATAGGCTTCCAGGACTATGGCAATTGGCACAGGAGGCCGGCAGTCGCGGGCGCGGCTCGCGATCTTGGAGCGCTCTCGGTCTGAAGCGTTGCAGCCTACGATTTTGCCGATTTGGGTACCATCAAGCCCGGTTGTCTCTTGGACGCCGACCAGAATGGTTCCTCCGCCGGCATTGGCAAAGGCGACCAGGTCATCCTGAGTGACGGCATCCGCATTTAGCTTGAACTCCACAGTCGAGTTTTCAGGGCCGGACGCTAGGCTCCGTGTTGACTTCGATGTGGGGGCTGAAGCCGTCTGCGAAACCACGCCTGCGCGCTTCTTCGCCACCGTATCTGCTCGCTTTGTGGGCGTTCTCGAAGCCAACTTCTTCTTCACGTGTGCTCCCCTTGGATCAACCTACCTCCGCCACCGTCATGACCTCATTCCCAGAGTGTTTGATGAAGAGTGCTTGATGACGTTCACGACGACCTTTCCCGCTGCGGACTTAAGGAAGGGCTGGCCTGAGGGGGGAGGAATTGAGCGATGGTTGTGCGACCTTCCGCTGCGGCCAGGAGTTCCTGGGCATCGCTCCCCAGCATGTTAGGCTCCGGACGCCTTGGTCTCGCGAGGCGTGTCGAGGATGTGCTTCCTCTTGCCTCCGGAGCATGCGACTTGACCGCGGCCTATTTTTGGCCCCGCACCGAAGGTTCCCGCTTGAGTTTCATTCGCAAGAGTTGCAGGGGGCCGTCTGCCATCAGTATGGTTTCTGGTAGCCCAAGCACTTTCCGCGCAAACTGCTCATCCAGCTCCCTCCGAACAGGGTCGTTATCAATTTCATGCATCGGCAACAACTGCTTATCGCACATGATGTCGAAGATCTGGGCCGCATTGTTGATCTGGGTCACGCTTAGCTTCGTCACATCTAGGATGGGCAGGGTCTGAAGCGTAAGTCTGCCTATACTTCCCCTGCCGGCTTGTTGTTTGTTCGCGTGCCACCAGTGCAAGAGGAATCCAAACGACGTGTTCGCCCACAGAACCAGTGCCTTTTCCAGTTGCACCGATGGGAGCTGAATGGACAACCATGCACGGCCACCAATCGTTCGGCGAGCTGTGAATTGCATGCCCGTGCATTGACTGTTGAATTGGAAATCTCGATTGAAGTGACAGTGTGATGCAGTCTCCCATATTTCGGCCACCCTGGAGCGAACAAGCTCTTGCTCTTTTGGCGTCGATCCCAGCCGCGGAACGCCGGCTAAGTCAGCCTCGAATGACATTGTCCGCTGACTTTTCGCGTCATGGGACCAGAGTATAGGATAAGTCGCTGCTTGGTTCGGGTCGATCGGCGCGGACCTCAAATGGACCCCGTATACCCCCTTGGGCGGTGTTGCCAGAGATGTCAGAATGGTATGGTCCAATTCCTCCGATCATCTGCGCCTGGGTAATCGGCATCCTGATAGCTGCTGCCTCGGTCATGCTTGGAAGCCAGAGCCGTTCTTCCTGCGCGAGTTGGTATGCCGACTGCGCCAGCGATAGATCAGCGATACGAGCTACGTTCCAACCTCCCGACGGCTGGATCGGGGCGTCCAGGATCTGACCGATCACGTCGTCACCAAAACGAATCAGCGTGCCGCCCTCCGGACCATCCTCAAGACGATGAATGTTTCCTCCCCCCACCAAGCGGCAAATCTGATCAGCGGCGCCGGCCCCGACGAGAGGATACGCCGGCCTCTCCTTCAGGGTGACAAAGGCAGCCCGAGCGCTGCCTGCTGCGGACTTCCGCCCGACAACAAGGCATTCGCCCATGCCTGTGTCTGCCGAGAATGACAAGTCGGCGGGCTTTGCGCCAGCGATCGATACGAAGATCAAGTCAGCGTAGCTCTTGGTCAGAAGTCGCCGAGAATCCTCCCAAGCCTCACCCGCAAGAAGGCTAAGCGGCATAACCAAAGCCAGCGTTCCACCTGGTTTGAGCTTGCGGTCGGCAAGAACCAAGAATATCGAGGCCTCTCCCATGTTGCCATGAGCGCTGGTGTCTCGAGTCAGGCGCTCCGTAGCCTTGGCCATCAGCTTCTGTTCCTCTGCGCTTGAGCTGAACGCCGCGAACATGGGGTTAGGAACTCCGATCTTGTCGCCTTCATGCCCAGTTGCGCGCGTGAAAGGAGGATTCATAATAACCACATCGAAGGACGCATGTGGCGCGGACACCCGTTTTTGCTTCTCAGTCTCCCCTTTGCTTTCAGCTGCCTTGGCTGTGATGGAAAGCAATTGAAATTCCCCTTGCGGATCCAATAGATCCAATGATCCCAGAGCGACGGTGCCATCTTTCTGCTTGCCATACGGGAGCGTCATGATCGAGCTTTGATCGTACTTCACGGTGGGGTGTGCTCCGGCTAGCATGGCCGCGGTCAGGTGTGCCGCCGCGGGTAGTACATCGCAACCCACCAGGGCTGTCGCCATCATCTTTGGGTGGAGCGCTTCAGCATTGCCCCCTACAACCTCGTGCAGTTGGCCAATTCGTCGATACACAGTTGAAAGAAGGGTTCCTGTTCCACAGGAGAAGTCGGCAATGCGCAGCGATTTAACGTCATCGACGCTAGACCAGGATTTTCCGGCGGGCAGTATCTTCGGCGTGACCGCCAATCCTACGAGAAGTGATGCCGACGCCGGAGTAGTGTAGTAGGCTGCCAAGAACCTCCTGTCAGCAATAAGGCGTTGGAAAACAGCACCTGTCAGGTCATGGGATCGCATGAGGTGACTATCAAGCAGGCTATCGGCGGTCTTGACCAGGCCCCCGACGAGCTGACCCGCATCTTCCGCCGGAACTACCTGGAGCATGCGGCGCGCTATGTCGAAAATCGGCCAATAGTTGACCTTGAGGATCTTGCGCCACTCCTCCAAAATGGCTGATTTCGTAAGCCCCGCAGGTGATCCTCGCATCTGCTCCAGCGTCTTCACGCTCGCCAATTCTGCTTCACCGCCCGCCAGCACCTCTTGAAATACAAACGCATTGGCCAGAATTGTTGCTGCCATGCGCCGGGTTTGATCGCCGTCTTCTTGGCAAAGCTCAACGCTCATCTGGTGAATGGCACCTGGATGACTTTCTGTCATCTGCGCCAACAGCCCTGCTGCACCTTCGACGCCGTCAACAAGCTGGTCCACGGCCCGGTCAATGACCTCTGGCGGAATTGACGCGGACTCTCAAGATTCGCTAGGTCGGCAACACTTCCGCGGACCCAACCCGAATGCGGCCATCGTGCATGCCCGTACGGATGGCTGCCGGTATAGAGTACCATATCGATATCCGCCGCAATCCGGAGTTCATGGAGCAGCGCAGCCGCCTGGAGGCTTCGAATCCTAGTTGGTAACCTCAAGGCAATAGACGATAGGATGGTGGCTCCCGTGTCCCGCACCTCTTTGCCGAGTTGTGAAATAGCCTCTGCTTCGACGCTTATGGCAGGCAGCACTTCTACTTCGCATACGACGGGAGAGACATTCGGTTCCAAAATCAGAATGTCCGGTTGCTCAGAGCTGTCCCTCAACATACCGGAAAGCTCCGAACCGACCACACTCAGAGTCGCGCCACGCGTGACGGTTCCTCGTAGAGCTGCAGCTAGAGCGTCGTTGATAGTGTGCTCGGTAGTTGTCATAATGAGATCGCGGTTCTCCAGCATTATATCTCCCCCGTTGTAGTCCTCGTATACTGTCCCACCGGACATATGGCCTTAGTCTCTGCCGCTCATGAGGGGTTAGGGGATCGAGATGTCCTGCGCCAGTGCAGTCACGTGCACACGGATGACGACCTAAGCTCCGCCCTCTCATCCCAGTTCAACCGAAGACTTCCCCAATGCGGGGTCGCAGCATTCCTCGAACTTGGGGTACAGGCATGGGTGGGGTATGTTCCGCCCCTGCTTGATCAGGGAGGCATAGCGCCGAGAGATGCCCGCACCGTTTGAAATCTGGGTGACCGTGAGCAATTGTAGCTTGGGCATGATCTCCACCACAAACCGTTGCCTCTCGCGCTGTAGGACACCCTGCAACTCACTCTCCGGAAATCGCGACTCCCAGGTCGCTATTTCTAGCTGTCTTGCCCTCGAGGTCTCGGAGTGTTTAGCCAACGCCGCTTTGGTCCACCTGAACCCACGTGCATTGCCTCTGGACAGTTTCTCCTGCTTCTGGATCCGAAGGCAGTCATCGCAATAGGCCCGGTCGGGATCGCCGGGCTTGCGCCTTGGCAGAGGGGTCCCGCAGTACCTGCACCTGTGCACTAGCTCAGGGCTGCCCATTCGGATGCTCCGTCTCCTGGGCAGGCGAGTTTTGTAGTCGGAAAGCTGATCCCGCAACTTGACCGCGCATTCGAAGGCCCTGTTCTCGACTAAGAAGGCATTGCGGACCAGCACCTTGCGAACGTCCATTCCCAGCCGAACACTGCCTCTCTCGGTCTCCCAAAAGTCCGACTTGGCGAAGACTTGCTGGCGGAAGTAGGTGAAGGCCAGCTTGTCTATGTCGGGCCGGACTGTTTAATCAGGTCCAGCGCCATGGAGCGGCGACCTTCAACATCCGTGTGAATGATCCCGACGTCGGGATTCAAGCCAACGGAAGCCAACTGAATTGCACAGACGCTCTCAGCCACGCCGTAGAGATAATTCAGCATGGCCTGTCCTGGGGTCGCTGCATGCATCGCCCGGCGGCTCAGGGGAGAAATCCGCTGCCCCAGGCTCAACCAGTGCGATGGAATGCAACTCTTGTTCTTGCGGACGAAGACCAGTTGCAGACCCTCAAGCCTCCCCCAATAGTAGGCAGCGGCTCTGGATTCATGCAGCATAAGCTCTTCAGTCGAGCCTGCCTGCACCAGCGCCTGCATTTCCTTTTGGATGGGCGCACTGGAAATGCGCAGGGCGTCTAGGTTCTCAGCCTGGCCTCGCAACTTCTCGGTCATTAGCCACCGAGCTATTTGCAGACCTGTTTCCTGGTAGACGGCCAGTGCCTGTCGGCGGGCCAGCGTCGCATACGGGTAGCTCGCCCTGCCCCAGGACAACAACACCCGACCGTTGTTCTCGATCATGGTCAGGCTTATCTGGAGGCTGTCGAGCCAACGAAAGGCTTGCGTCGTCATCGACCCATCCCCGCCCATGATCACGATATGACGGAGGAGGCTCGTGGCATCAGCCTTGCTCCATGCAAGTTCACTTACGTCTTCACCGGTCCCGTAGCGGCAAACAAGCTGCCTGTTCCAAACGTGCAAGCCGGCGTTGTAACCATGGAGGATCAGAAGGCCATTCTTGATCGCGGAAGCGTGCATGATGCTGCTCTCCTTTCCCAATAGAAGAACCGCCTACCTTTTGCCGGGTAGGCGGTTGGTCGGAGCAGATATAATCTCGCTCAGCCCTTCAGCCGCTTAACCCGGCTTTGGGGTTAGGGCCGGGTTGGTGTTATCAGCACCGACACGGCCCGTCTTGCTACTGTTATGGTAGTGTTTACGCTACTATTATACCACGGCCCCTAGTGGCTCCGCTTCGGCCTCGGCCCGCGGCGCTCTTCCTTTTCCTCGTAGCCAAGCAGAGAGGCTTGGCGAATCATCCAATCCCGCCCCCACTTTTCGGCCCGAATCTTCTTGGTCCTTATAAGTCGCCGGATGTATTCGAGGTTGTAGCCCGTCAAGCGGGCAGCCTGCGCCGTAGTAAGCCAACCCCTGATGCCTGCCACGTTGGTTACCCTCCGCCTGGATTATATCCATCAGCCAAGAGGGCAGTCACGACTCGGCGCATAAGACTTCAGCTTGGGCGCGACCTCGCCCTTCTTGATCCGTATGGCCTCTCGTTTCGAGCACCCGGCGAGCTTCGTCAGTGCCGAGGTCGACAGTTCGCTAAGCTGCGGCTTCAGCGATGCCCAGCGGTCCAACAGACGCTTGCGGCTTTCTACGAAAGCGGCCAACACATCCGCACCCTGCGCTCCCTCCACCTCATCGGGATAGCGCTCTTTTAGGTACTTCGCGACTTCGGACGGAAACCGAGCCCTGTCCATGCCGCCAATCGATGCGGGCCGACCCTCGCCAGCTTTGATCTCTTGGGCCACGCGCCAGCCGATCTTCAATCTCTTCAGCTCAACACTAGGCAGCAGGCGCAGGACTTCCATGACCAGCTCAACCGTGGCGTCGCGTTCAGGCCCAATCATGAAACGATAGGTCTCTGCCTCCTCCTCCGACACTACGCCGGTCTGAAGTTCGTCACGTAAAACAGACTCCTTACCCGTAAAGAGCAATTCCGTGACTCTTACCCGCGGATGATGAAGCGGACCGCGAGTGTCGCGGTCAGTTTCTTCTCCGTAGGAGTCAATCGATTTGTTCTCGTGGTGATGGCGATAGTCCGCCAGGAGTTCGGCGAAAGTCATGTAAGTTGTGAACAGACCCTCTCTCCGCTCGATGCTCCGGATGGCCGCTTGCCGTTCGAGGCGACGCTCTTCCAGCGCCTGGGCAAATTCCTCTTCGCTCAGGCCTGCGGGACGACGCACTGGCGCCTCGGGCGGGAGGAGGAAGACGGGCCGTCCGCTTTTCTTGGCCATCCAAGTGCTCGATCCGGCGCTCTCGTCGTGTACAACGGGGGCAACCACGGGAACGCCCTTCAACGCGTCGCTCTCGAGTGGATTCGGGGAGAACTTGTCCTAACTCTTCTGGAGGACCGCCACTGAATTGAATGGCTTGACGGCGGCTAGGTAGTCGTCCATCCAGTTATTGCCGGTCTTCGGCGCATTCTGCGCCCGAAGATTGCGGAAGCTCCTCTTGATTTCCGGTCGGCTGATCGCGGTCCGGAACTCAACCGGCTGCTCGGCCCATGGCGGGGCGTAGGCCCTACCAGTGACGATGTGCAGCCAAGTCTCGTCGATCCAGTTCTCGAATTCCCGGCCTTGGGCATCATGCGGAGGTTCTACGATGCCGAGGGTATGGTAACTGGCCTTTACGACCGTTGGCAGGCCTCCTTGGGACTTCGGCGGCAGAAACAGCGCGTACCGCTTCGCGGCGATCACATATGCATGCAAATCAACTCTCGGCTTGGAGGGGTTTTGGTCGGCGAAGTTCTCTTTTTCGAGTTTGATGAGCGGCTTTCCGGAGCGGTAAGGATTGAGGACCTCGAATTTGCCAAGAACTTCAGTCACCTGACCCCACGTCAGCACGGGGATCTGGATCGCCTTGCCGCGATGATCGCGAAAAGCGATCCGGCTGCCATCTCTTGACGAAACAACCGCGAGACTGTCAGTATCACAAAATGCCGAGACACCTCCACGCGACTGAATTTCGCGTTCTAGCAGGCCCAGCATCAGCCGCGCTCCGGCGGTGATGAAGGCCGCAAGCGGCGGGAAGTAGTACTGCCCCGGCTTTTCGCCGTGCGGGATGATATCGCGGCGCGCCTCCGTAGCGTACGCCGTGACAGGTCTCTTGCCCTCTTCGATATCCACCTCAGCCCAGATGCCGTAGCTCGTTGCGTTGGCGACGATCTTCAGGGCCTCGGCTAGTTTCGGATCTTCCAACTCCAGCGAGTTCGCGTGCGTCCACAAGAGCCTGGAAAGCATCAGCGTTATTTGGGTCGATCGTTACCTCTCCGCGGATGGCAACGGGAGACAACGACCTGCTGCTGGTGGCATTAAATCTCACAGCTCGCACGATCCGCGGTCGCTTTCCAGTCTTCAGGTACGAGACGACCAGATCAGCCAGCGCATACCACATAGGCGGCGCGGATGCCACTTCTGCCAACCCGATGCGATGAGACACCTTGCTGCCCGGCGGGATCCGCCGCCTGTAGTCTGCACGGACGGGCAGCAGGTCGTCCTGCGGCTCGACCAGACACAGTACATTGAGTTGCTTCCAAGTCTCAGGCCTGTACAGATCGTTCAGTTCCACGCTACCCAGGAATTCCACGGCCTCCTGCGTCGCGTCGCTCGCCATCACCCGATCTGCCTTCATCAGATCCCAGAGGCCCTGGCGACTGCAGACGGCCGGATACATGCCGTGAAAATCGACGTACGTGACCGGGACCAGGACATTGACGATCTGTCCTTCGCTGCGCCCCGAATAGTACGCAGACATCGCGAAACCCATTACCTCGTCCGCCGAGTTACCTGTCCCGCTCGTGTCCAGGAGGGGCGCCGCATGGATACCCATCTTGCGAAGATACGCCTTGCCAAGGGAAGCACCCGAGTAGATACGATCCGGTGTAGTGGTCAAGTCATGCTTGCTATATTCGGCCATCTCCGCGTAGTAGAGAGAGAGCTTCGCCTCCGCCTCCTTCATCGCGGAGTCGAGTTCGAGCTTCGGTCACCTCATCGCCGCTCCCCTGCTGGTCAGTCGGCAATACGCTCGCGCCGAAGCGCTCGCCAAAGGCACGCAGGGTGTCGTTTTTGCGGCTGTTCTTTTCATCGTCCGGTAGAAGCGCAGACCCGAATGCTCGCAAGTCGAGAAAGTGGCCCTTGTAAAATCCTTTGCTCTTCTCAGCCCATCCGTCGAAGAGATCCCACTGATACATGGCGGCCCTGGGGTTGATCGGCTTGATCCACACAGCTGGCCGCCAGTCTCTCTCGCGATACTGACCCTTCTCTGCCTTCTTTTCGTATTCGTTGAGGACGAACTTCCACCCGCCAGCGAAGGTTTTGCGGTCTCCGGCAACTATTTCCACCCTTCCGTCTTGCAGCGGCTTCAGGCGAAAACCGGCCTTCTGCTGGCACACGGTGCAAAAGCAGCTCAGGGTCCCGTCCTCTTCCCGCGCAAGTCGAAACTTGCGCCTTCGGTGGCACGTCCTGCAGCGGAAGACAACGCTGCCATCCTTGGCCGGCCGTTGCGGCCGCGACAACCCGATTACGCTGGCTCGTACCGCAACGCGCGACAAGCTGAAGGGCAAATTGAACCCGACCACTGCTCCGTAAGAATAGTATCCATACTGAAATAGGACTTCTTCGGCCCACTGCCGGCGCGTCAGGCACGCAAGTCCCCGTGCCTCGCAATAGCGATTAATCGAGCCCCGCTCGTGTTCACTCAGGGACTTGCCGGTGAAGAAGCCGGCATTTAGCCGCTCGATTTCATTTGTGAGGGGGTGCAGCCATTCCACCATGTATGTCCCGAAGCGCAGGCTGGCAAATTCATCGGTCGCTGCCTCGGTGCTGAAGACCAGCACCACGTCCGGCCAGTATGGTTCTTTGTCAGTCGCGCCGTAGCGGCGCATCATTTCCGACTGGGGGCTTGTCTGCTCCTCCTTGGCTTCCACCAGATGGGCGCGCACAATGGCCTGGAGCGGTCGGGCTGCGTCACTCGTTCTGGACGCCTGTTGCTGCACGTTGTCACCGTTCATGTTAGTTTGTGTTGATTGGCTGAGGATAGCAGATTTTCCTTGGCGCGAGCGAGCAGCGTCCGCCAGTCGATACGATCGATGTTCAGCAAGAACAGGAGGCTGAGCGGGATCAGCATGAGCCATGGGAGCGAATCCACCAAGTCCGGCTGTTCGTGCAGATAGGTCAAGACGAGCGCCAATTCCGCAGCCGAAATCGCGAGCTCTGTCAACTGACCTTCCAGAAATGGCCGCGACGCTGGATCCCCGGTCTCCGGTGTCGGGTGATCAGCCTGGAGGTCTGAGACCAGGCGATGCGCGTACAACGAAAGAGGGATGGTGAACTCCTCATCTTCCTTCTTGGTCCTGAAGGCATGCGGTAGAAGGTGGTGCTGCTCTTCTTGGTGGTCGCTCGCGCACTTTTCACACAGCCCGTTCCCGGTAAGCAAGAGCGGATCGGACTGTCCACAACGGGGGCAGGCCTTGCCATGATTTTCATATCGGCGGCGGCTGGCGCGCACCGCGAAGCTATCGCGGGCTTCCGCATAAAACTCCTCCATCGAAATTCGGCCGTCGTCATAAAGCTGGCTCAACAACTTGCGGTCCGTTATGTACAGGCGGGTTATGCCGTTGGCATCCGTGAATGTCTTGCCTTCGAATTTGGCCAGTTCCCGCCGCGCATCCTCGTCGCCGCGCAACGTGCCTTTGACGTAGTTAGAGTAGCGTCCGAGGTCGCTCAGGGTATGGGCATCGGATACGGTGACCTCGACCAGACCGTCCCCCGTGACGATGTTCACCCTCTCTGGCCGGTCGATCAACCCTTGCCGCTCCCGAAATGCGGCAGTCGGCATCCAGCGTCGGCCACTTCGTTCGATCTGGTCCGGTCCCATGTATTTGAGAACGGTGCCCGCAGTGGTGCCATGTTTCTTGGCAGCCTGGGTGAGCGACAAGCCTTGGCTAGCCATCTCCCGCACCGCCCGAAACGCTCTGTGCCAGCGGTCCTGCTGGCGGGAACTCAGTTCCTCGTACGAAGGGGCTGGCCTGCGCTCTGCGGCGGCGCGCTTTGCCCAGAAGCTCCTATACCCTTCAGTGCGGGCTTGGGCTTTGCGGCGCCTGTATTCTGCTGAATAGTCACGTTTGCGGGCCATGGCTACCTTCCTCCCTCGGGCAGTCTGCCAGGACTGATCGCCTTGCCTGCCCGGACTCCCGCATAGCGCACCAGACTTGTTTTCTTGAACGATGTGAAACCGCCCAAAGCCCTCAGGCTGCCATGAGGGGCGATGACATACACTGGCCTGCCCAATCGTTGAATGTCCTGGGCTTCCTGAAAGACCCCGTAGCCCACGCCTCCGTCTGGTCGCGGCCAAATCACCAGAGCATCGATCCAACAAAGCAGACGGGGCCAGACCCGTAACCAGTCTGCACTAGTCCAATTGCAACGCGCTGGTTTAAAGATCATCCACTCCCGGGAACGGAAACGTGCGGCGACTGCACCGCGGACCTGGCGGTAGTCAGCGTGTCTGTATTGATCGATTGTGGTAGCTAGGTAAACGACGCGACGGCAGTTCGCAGCCCGGCGGCAGCCCTGCGCAAGCACCCTACGCCTCGTCTTAAGCTGAGAAGCGACAAGGCGAGTTTGATCATGGATGGGAATGCGTGTATAATTGGGTTTGGTAATCACCTCAAGCGTCCTTTCTTGAAGAGTCCCGCTGCCACGCAGGATTCTTCGTCCTAGACTTCAAACAAGACGGAATTCTCGTTGGAAGGTCTCTTTTGAATTTGTAGCGATCGAATTACTCCTTTCGTTTTCTAGGTGGATACCTAGCCAAACAAAAACAGGTGGCTGTCGCCGACAGTTCGGCAACAGCCACCTGTTTCATCTAAGGATAGTAGGTGGCCGTGAAGGGCGTGCTCCTCCAAGGCACGTAGGGGATTATACCCCGGGCCGCCTCGATTGGCAACATACGGGAAATCGGATGGGGCTGAGGTGACCGTTGGCCGGAGGCTAGCCGCGAAATCGAGGGCCGGATCTCGTCGACTGCACTTCTATGGTAGTATCGCAGTATCCACGACGATGAGCCACGAGGGGACACATCCGACCTTAAGAAGCCGTCCAATGGCACCTCGGAAGGGGGATAAGTTAGCACTTCGCGCCCCAAGAAGGTCCGGCGCGAGAATAGTCACCAAGATCGCGGCGGTCCTGCCCCTGCCGGTCTGCAACGCATGGGCAAACCAGGGAGGGAATGATGATCCGAACGCTAGATATCCGTAATTTCAAGAGCATTATCCAAGCCAGGGTCGAGCTGCATCCTCTCACGGTAATCGTTGGGGCGAACGGATCTGGCAAGTCCAATCTCATCGAGGCCTTGGACTTCGTCGGCTCAATCCCCCGCATGGGCGTTGCTGGGGCCGTCCAAGCGATGGGTGGCTTCGCCAACCTGGTTCCCAAGGCAATCGCACAGTCCAAAGTAAACTCGGCGCGGGTGGGGATTACGACATCGCTAACACTTCCGGGGCCGGAGGACTACCCGCAGGATCTTCCCGAGCTTCTAGTGCAACATGACATAGAGCTCGCTCCATCCCCGTCCCTTAGTGCGCGGGTCAGTGCCGAAATGTTGGTATTCCATCAAGTAATTCCTCTGGGTGCTGTGTTGCTTCGACACGCAGATAGCAAGAGCTTCGACGAAGCAGCTCTTCGCCGGCCGTCGACCTTTTCCATCAGACGCGGCCCCAGGGGCGCCGTGGTCTACAAGGCAGATCCCCCGCTTGCGTCCGACCTCCCAAACTACCTTGCATGGCTGGGTTTTGGGCGGCTCGGCAGCGAGCTCAAACGACCGGGTTCGCTGCGTCAATTCCTAGCTGAAATCAGCAAATCGCCCCCCTCGCCTAGCGAGAAGAAGAGGCGGGCCCGTCAGGCCTCATTCCTCGATCCCGATGACCGAAACGTCGTCTCCTTCTCCAGACATCTTCGGATACTTCGTCAAGTTCTAAGCTCCGTGCGGAGGTATGACCTGCTGCTCGACCAGCTTCGCTATGAGCAACAAGTCACGAACGACCGCCAAATTGGGACCACTGGTGATAACGTTCCTTCTGTGCTCCGGTATGTCGTTACGGCTTCAGCGGCTCAGTCGTCCCGGCGCCGTATCTTCGATACACTGCGATCGGTTGCCCCTCATGTGGTTTCAGCTCGGTCAAACTCCCTCCGGAGCGGAAAAGAGTTCGTTGAGTTCTCAGAGAACTTGGTTCGCGTTCTGTCGAAGTCCTGGGAGTCATCAGACGGGACACTGCGTGCGCTTGCCATCCTGCTCGCCTTGGAGACCCACCCGGTTTCCAGTACTCTGTTAATCGAGGAACCAGAGCAGAACCTCCATCCATGGGCTATCAGGTCGCTGATGGAACACATCCGGGAGGTCATAAGTGACCGCGACCTCCAGGTAATCCTGGCAACTCATTCTCCTCAGGTTCTGGAGAGACTGGAACCGCACGAGTTGTTGGTGGCATCTAGGTCCGCCGAGGAAGGGACAAGAATTCAGAACCCTACAGGAAATCCTTCCAAACGCGAAACTAGCTATGGGGGATGTTGCACAGCTCTGGGTTAAGGGGTTACTGGGTGGAACACCGGGCGATGACTGAGGATTTGGCGCTCCACCATAGGCCACCGATTGGTTTCGTCGTTGAAGGCGACGACGAGTACCACAGTTATCCCTCTCTCGTAGTGGGAATCACTGGCGAGCATGGATTCAAAATTCCTCGCCTGAATGCCGGCGGCTGCGGTGCCATCACCCGAGATCTACCGGCGCAACTACGCGACATGACGCTGGCAGAACACCCCTATCAAATTCTCGTAACTGTCGACCTCATTGATGTGATTCGTGCTGGTTTGTACTCGAATTGTGCGGAGCTTCTGGAAGATCTGAGCAAGCAGGCCGCTGATTGGCTCATTTCTGCGGCCAGTGACCCAAGGCTCCAACCTCTTCCACTTGCCGTAAGAATAGTAATTCAAATCCCCAAATTCGAATCATGGCTTATTGCTGATACAGATGGCTTTTGTGGGGCGGTCGGCCAACAACTGCAAAATACAATTTTCGCCGATGTAGATGCAGAGGTCCCTGACCCGGTAAAGTGGATTCGATCGGTTTTTGGGCCGGACGTCAGAATAAAAAACCCGAGGACCGTACGGCGAATAGTCACCAAACTGGATACCAGCGTTATGAAGGCACGGAGCAGGTCATTTGACAAGTTCTATCGTGAAGTAGTTTCCCTCTACGGGGAATGGTGCAGAGTATGCGGATTTACCGGTCTGCAGTCATGAGATGAAGCCGCCAGGCACGCCCCCCGCGCCTGAACGGAATTCGGGGGTGCAGATTAGAGTTTAGGTGATGGAGTTCAGTATGCAAATCCCACCATATGCCCCCCCCAGCGCGCCGAAGAATGGCAGCCCATATCCAAAACCAACACCTTTGGGGTGTGCCATGAAACTACCGCGGAGGCGCCCAGTATAGCCCTACCCCGTCAAGAATTCGGCGCACCAACTGCGCCAGACGGGTCGATTCTGAAGCTTGGCGAACTAGTACTGGAAACTGCTGAGCTGCTCCAACTTGTCCAAACGGTGGGTGGCGCTGATCTGGCGGACCGTCCCGGTCAGCCCGCGAACCACCAATGAATCGGTGCGCGCGCCATCGCCGAAGTAGCGCACGCCTCTGAGTAGCTCCCCGTCCGTAATGCCGGTGGCGGCGAAGAAGACATCTTCCGACGAAACCAGATCTGTCATCGTCAGGACCTTTTCGAAGTCGTAGCCGGCATCGCGGCCGCGGCGCAGCTCGTTCTCGTCCCGGGCGTAGAGCTTGCCCTGGATCTCTCCACCCATGGCCTTCAGGGCACAGGCTGCCAGCACGCCCTCCGGCGTCCCGCCGATTCCGATGAGCACGTCCACGCCGGAATCCGGCCAGGCTGTCATCAATGCCGCGGCCACATCGCCATCGGGGATGATCCGAATGCGAGCCCCGGACTTGCAAATCTCGGCGATCATGGCTTCGTGACGGGGCCGGTCCAGGATGATCGTCATCAGGTCATTCACGTCCTTGTGTTTGGCCTTGGCGATGGCTTTGAGGTTGTCCGTAATCGGGTGCTCGATGTCGATGTGACCCTTTGCCTCAGGGCCCACCGCCAGTTTGTTCATGTAGACGAAGGGGCCCGGGTCGAACATGGTCCCACGCGGCGCTAGTGCAACGGTCGAGAGGGAATTTGTCCGGCCAAAGGCGAGGGGCCGCGTGCCGTCGATCGGATCGACGGCGACGTCCACATCGGGAGGCACGCCGTTTCCGACAGTCTCCCCGTTGTAGAGCATGGGTGCGTTGTCCTTCTCACCCTCGCCGATGACGATGATCCCGTTGATGTCGACAGTCCGCAAGACCATCCGCATGGCCCCCACCGCGGCAGCGTCAGCTGCCGGCTTGTCCCCCCGCCCCATGAAACGACCGGCGGCGAGCGCAGCCGCCTCGGTAACCCGGACGAGCTCGAGAGCCAAGTTGCGAGTAGGATCACTGTGTGGCATATGCCCTCCTACGCTGGAAAAAAGAATTGAATCCAGAAGTAGCCGATCACGCCGGCCCAGATCAACGAGTTGATCCGATCGAACGCCCCCCCATGGCCGGGGAGCAACGTCCCGGAATCCTTTTGGTCGGCAAAGCGCTTGAAGAGGCTCTCACCGAGGTCGCCGAGGAGCGTCAGCGCGCTGATGACAAAACCCAGCAGCACGCCCTGCCAGATCGTCGCATTCAGGGGACCAAAGCGACCGTAGGCGAACGCGAAGAAGCCACCTGCGAGGCTGCCGCCCAGAATGCCGGCGACGTATCCTTCCCATGATTTTCCGGGACTCAGCCGCTTGAACATCTTGTGGCGCCCATACTTGACGCCGATGAGATATGCACCCGAATCGGCCAACCAGACCACGGGAAACACGAACATCGTCCACCAACCGCCGGACGGCAGGCTGCGCAGATCCATCATGTAGGCGGCGATCCAGCCCAGGTACCCCAAACCGCCGACCGTAATCGCAAAATCAAGCGCGGCCTGGTTGCGGCCACGCTCGTAGGCAAACAAGTGGACGGTCAATGCCGTCAGGATGAGCGCCGCAAACGTGGCTCCGGCAAGCGCGGGCCAGAGAGCGCGGACCAGGACAATGACAAGCGTGCCTGCAATCGTAAGGAAGGAGGATGGCTCAAATTCGGCAAGGCGGAAAAGGCGGACATATTCCCATGCAGCTAGTCCAATAAAACCCCCGACGTAGAACAGGTAAAGGTATCCCCCAAAGTAAATGGCCGGCACGATCAGGGCGAGCAAGAGCAGGGCGGTGATGCTACGCCTGACCATGGCTCTTGTTGGCTACGGCCTCAGAGACGCCTCCATAACGACGATCGCGCTGCCCAAAAGTCTCAAGAGCGCGGCGATATTCCTCTTTGTCAAAATCGGGCCAATAGGTCGGCGTGATATACCACTCCGCGTAGGCGGCCTGCCAGATCAGGAAGTTGCTGACCCGCAGTTCGCCGGATGTTCGTATGATCAAGTCCGGATCCGGCACGCCGGCCGTGTACAAGTACTGGCCGACGAGCTCATCCGTTACCTTGTCAGCCTGCACCGCATCCTTGATCATGCGCTGGATCGCCTGGATGATCTCGTCGCGCCCGCCGTAGTTGAAGGCGACGTTCAGGACTAGGCGGTCATTGTTCTTCGTCAAATCAATCGCGTCGAGGACCTTCTCCTGCAGAGTGGGAGAGAGGCGTTCCAGTCTGCCGATGTGACGCAGTTGAACGCCCTCCTTGTCCAGTTCGGCCAATTCCCGATCGATCACATCTTCGAGGATGTGCATGAGGCCCTGGACCTCCTCGCGGGGACGGCCCCAGTTCTCCGTGGAGAATGCGTAGATCGTCAGGTAGTGAACGCCGAACTCCACCGAGGCACGGATGATGCGCCGCAAATTCTCTGTGCCGGCTTTGTGCCCGGCGAGACGCGGCAGCCCGCGCGATAACGCCCAGCGCCCATTTCCATCCATGATGATGCCGACGTGCTGCGGTTTTTTTCCGATCGGGGAATCCAGGGGTTGTTCAGTCATGCTTGCGGGCACAGAAGGGTCGTAGTAGGAGGCCGGGGAGGTCGCCGGCGAGGAACGCCCAGCTGGCAGGCACCCCAGCCCGCTCCAGCTACACTTCCATGATCTCCAATTCTTTCTTCCTGCCCAGCTCGCCCACTTCCTCTATGAACCGGTCGGTCAGCTTCTGAAGGCTTTCCTCGCCAGCCTTCAGGTCATCCTCAGAGATGAGCTTCTCTTTCTCAAACTCGCGCATGTCGTTGTGGGAGTCGCGGCGGATATTGCGGATGGAAACCCGGGTTTCTTCCAGCCGCCCGTGCACAAGCTTGACGAGGTCGTGGCGACGATCCTCCGTCAGGGGCGGAAGATTCAGGTGAATGACCTTTCCGTCCGAGTTGGGCGTGAGGCCCAGGTCTGAGGCCTGAATAGCCTTCTCGATCTCCTTGAGGGTCGTCGCGTCAAACGGCTTGATCATCAAAGACCGCGGTTCCGGAACGCTGATCGAGGCCAGCTGCATCAGAGGCGTAGGAGTCTCGTAATAGTTGATGTTCAGCTTTTCCACCAAGGCTGGATTCGCTCGACCAGTTCGGATCGCTGCAAGATCGTCGGTCAAATTCTTGATGGCCCCTTGCATCCGATGCTCGGCGTCTTTCAGAAGGTCTTTGATCAAAGCTGCCTCCGGAAGGATTGGTCATTCCAAGGATACACTAAAACGAAAGATTCTGCTACCGCGCGGGAATGCAGCCGAACGGCGGTCGGAGGAGGCGCGGCCCGTTGAACAGCCTGAAGCGCGACCGAGCCTCAGCCGCTTACGAGCGTACCCACTTGCTCGCCGTGAATGGCCCGCAGGAGCGCCTCGGGATCCCAGAGGTTGAGGACAAGTATGGGGAGCTGATTCTCCATGCAGAGCGAAACGGCCGTGCTGTCCATTACCTCCAGGCGGCGATTCAGCACTTCGATATAAGTCAGCCTGGCGAATTTCTTGGCGCCCGGATTCTTGTTTGGATCCGCGTCGTAGACGCCATCCACCTTGGTAGCCTTGATGACGACGTCGGCATCGATCTCTGAAGCTCGCAATGCTGCGGCAGTATCGGTTGAGAAGAAAGGATTGCCGGTCCCGGCGCCGAAAATGACGAGCCGCCCTTTCTCAAGGTGGCGGATGGCACGCCGGCGGATATACGGCTCGGCGACGGCGCGCATTTCAATGGCGGACATGACCCTGGTCAGCACGCCGATCTTCTCCAGGCAATCCATCAGAACCATGGAATTCATCACGGTACCCAGCATGCCCATGTAATCGGCAGTGGAACGATCCATGCCGTGCTCCAACCCCTGCTTCCCGCGCCACAAATTCCCGGCTCCGAGTACGACCGCCATTTCCACACCCTGCTCAAAGACCTTCTGGATGCGGGCTGCGATCGAACTCGGCCTCGTCAACGTCAATGCCGAAACCCGTCTTGCCTCCCAGCGCCTCGCCGCTCAGTTTGAGCAGGACCCGCTTGTACTTGAGTTCAGACATATCTCCTCCTATCCACCTGACCGGCTGGTTCCGAATGCATTATGAGGCGTCGGTGAAACCGTGATCGCCGAGGGGCATCACATCGCACCGTAAGAAAAAGGCCAACCGATGGTTGGCCTTTCCTGTCCACGCTTATGAGGCACTCTCGCCCAACTCCCAGCGCTGGAAGCGGCGCACCAGCACATTCTCACCGATGGCTGCGACATTCTGCATGATCAACTTCTCGACCGTGAAGCTGTCATCCCGGACATAGGCCTGGCGCATAAGGCAGGTCTCATCCTTATACTTCTCCAAGTATCCATCGACGATCTTGCCGACCACGAACTCCAGTTTGCCCTCTTCCTTGGCCCGGGCGCGCGCCTTCTCGGCTTCGCGCTCCAGTTCGGCCTCGGGTATATCTTCAGGCTTAATGTAGCGCGGGGCGTTCGCGGCGATCTGCAGAGCGATCTCGTGTGCCAGCGTTCGGAATTGCTCGGAACGGGCCACAAAATCGGTCTCGCAATTGACCTCCACCATGACGCCCACGCGTCCATTCCCGTGGGAGTAGATCTCGATCGTTCCATTCGAGGCCTCGCGATCGGTCCGGCTGGCTGCGGTGGCCATGCCCTTCTCGCGCAGCCACTCAACTGCCTTCTGGAAGTCTCCGTTACTGGCTTCGAGGGCCTTGCGGCAATCCAGCACGCCCGCGTTCGTCTCGGCGCGGAGTGCCTTGATCATGTCTGCTGTGATCTTCATGGTACCCAAGCCTGCCTAGCTCTCAGTCGGTGTGGAGGGATGCTCATCGGCGGTCTCGGGCGCTGCTTGGGCAGCGCTGGCCTCCGGCGTGTCAACGGCCGGCGCCTGTTCCGGAGCTACTGCCTCTGTGGGTGCTTTCTCGACCGCGATCTCCTCCGGCTTGCGCGTTGCACTCAGCTTGGCCAGGGTCGACTCGCCCAGGAGGGCGCCCTCTTCCAGCTCCTCGTCGCTTTCCACAACCTTGGCTGGCCGGTGGGTATGGGCCCGCTCCTCCATGCCCTCGGCGGGTACGGCTGCCTCCGCCAGTTCCTCTTCCTTGCGCAAAGCCTTGCCTTCCAGGACTGCGTCCGCGACCTTGGAGACCAGCAACTTGATCGCCCGGATCGCGTCATCGTTCGAGGGGATCACGTAATCGATGCCCTGCGGGTTGCAGTTCGTGTCCACGAGAGCAACGACGGGGATTTTGAGAACATTGGCCTCGTGGACGGCTGCGTCCTCCCGGCCCACATCGACGACAAACACCAATTCGGGAAGCCGCTTCATGGCTCGAACGCCGGAAAGGCGGATCAGCAGGCGGTCGATCTCACGCTGGATGAGTAGCCCCTCTTTCTTCGTCAACCGGGTGATCTCGCCGCTGTCGCGCAGCTGCTCGAGCCGGTCGAGCTCCTGGATCCGTGCATACATGGTCGACCAGTTCGTCAACATGCCGCCGAGCCAACGCTCGGTCACGTAGGGCATACCGGCGCGGGTCGCCTCGTCACGGATCGTCTCCTGGGCCTGGCGCTTAGTGCCCACGAACATGACGGTTCCGCCGGCAGCCGTGGCGTCGCGGATCACATTGTAGGCCTGGTTCAGCAGCTTGACGGTCTGCTGAAGGTCAATGATGTGGATGCCGTTGCGTTCGGTAAAGATATACGGCTTCATGCGGGGGTCCCACTTGTTGGTGCGGTGCCCGAAATGAACTCCGCTCTCAAGCAGGGCCTTCATAGAAACAACTGCCATTGTCGCTCCTTGATCCTTGCCCGTGCTCCGAACGCGCAGCAGAATGCTCTGGCGTGGCACGGTACGAGTTTAGCGGGAATCGACCCCCATTGAGGGATGATGGCCCGCTCAGGGATGCTTGATGCCCATCCCAGGCAAGATGAGCTCCTCTGGAAGGGGAGCGACGGGATTATACCACCAGGAAACCGTATGCGGCCGCGGAGGCCGCGGAGGCGACCGCAGACCGCTGACTTCAGATCACGGCGGATTTGCCGTATAACTGCTGTTTGACGTTGATCACCCGCCGGCGCAGGTCGGATTTGGTCTCGATCTGAGCGGCGATCTTGTCGATGGCATACATCACCGTGCTGTGATCGCGCCCCCCAGGACCTCTCCGATCTGGGGCAGCGAGGCGTCGGTCTCTTTTCGCAGGAGATACATGGCAACCTGCCGGGGCTCTGCGATCTTCTGAGATCGATCGCGGCCGAGCAGCGCCTCGACGGTCGTCTTCCATTCGCGGGCGACGAGCTCCACGATCTTCTCCGGAACCACGTCACGCCGCTGGGGCAGCAAGTCTGCAAGGGCGGCCTCGACAAGTTGCGGGGTGAGCGATTGGCCGCTCAGCTCCGAAAATGCAATGATCCGGTTAAGCGCGCCTTCCAGCTCGCGGATGTTGGATTCAACGCGCCGGGCGATGGTCGCCAGGATGTCGTCGGGTATCATGCGGCCGGTGCGCTCAGCTTTTGCCCTCAGGATGGCCAGCCGCGTCTCAAGATCGGGGGGCTGGATGTCGGCCGCAAGTCCCCATTCGAACCGGGAGCGCATCCGCTCCTCCAGAGTGACCAGGGATTTCGGCGGGCGGTCAGAAGACACGATGATCTGCTTGTCCTGCCCGTGCAGGGTGTTGAAGGTGTGGAAGAACTCCTCCTGGGTGCTCTCCTTGCCGGCGATGAACTGAATGTCGTCGACCAGGAGCACGTCGGCAGAACGGTACTTCTCACGGAAGGCTTGCGTGGTGTGCGTGCGGATCGCGTTGATGATCTCGTTGGTAAATTCCTCGGAGGATACATAGAGGACATTCAATCCCCTGGCGTAGCAGGCATTCCCGATCGCATGCAGCAGGTGAGTCTTGCCCAAACCCACGCCGCCGTAAAGGAAAAGGGGATTGTAGGCGCGGGCCGGTTTCTCGGCGACGGCCTGACAGGCCGCGTGAGCCAGGCGGTTGCCAGAACCGACGACGAAACTCTCGAAGGTGTAGCGGGGATTCAGGGAAAGATGGTGCGCCGCGGGACCGGTCAACTGCGCCGGCTGAGGCAACTCAGTCTCGGTTTCGACGGAATCAGATTCCTCCGTCGGGGCCACAACAAAACTGACTGTCGCATTGGTGTTGAAGATGCCTACCAGCAGGCGGCTCACGGTGCTCGCCAAGCGGCTTTCGAGCCAGTCGCGGACGTAGGCGTTTGGTACGCCGACGGTCAGGGTGCCGTCTTCATATGAAAGAGTCCGGGTGCGGGCCAGCCAGGTCTCGAAGGAAGCCTTCGGCATATCGAGTTGAAGCTCGGATAGGACGGATTGCCATGCCTGGTCTGGGTTCATGTTGTGTTTCCTCGGATGAAATGTGAGCTACCGCCGGTCCTCTGCAATGAGATCGATCCGATCGAGCACAAGCGCCGGCTAAGAACCTGGTGGATAATCGTCCCGAGGCCATTGCCCGGCCTAATAAGGCCGGGCATGATCCTGAACCGGTATGAAATAAGACCAGACTACTGCGTTTGTGGGACGAGGATCTCGTCAGGGGATCGAGATGTGCCTTGACTGCACATCCCTCTCTCTCAGCGTTGTCAACATTCTAGCAGAAAAGGTCGCGCAGGAACAACACATTTCGCCTACGCCAAGCTAAAAACATTTCCTTTTTTAAGGTCACTTCACGTTAAAGAATCTGACCGCGGAAGGCCCGCCCATATGCGGGGGATAGAACACTTGTCTCCGCCACGCGGACGGTTTGTGCAGAGCAAGGCCGTACAGGTAGGCATTCCATCTTGAGGCTGTGCGTGCGGATGAGTGGCGCATTAACGAATCGCGCCGCGGACAAGTGCAGAACCACGACGACCGGTTATCAGAAAACTGTGACTAAACGTTAAGAATTTTCTTTCGCCGCTGATTAACCCGCGTCAGGGCGAGGAACCCAGGCTAAAACGGTCGTGCCTTCCCCCACAGCGGAGGAAATATCGACATCACCACCAACCGAGTGCGCGCGCGTTTGCATGTTAGACAAGCCATGGCCGATGGTCGTGCTCATCTTTTCGACGGCGAAGCCCCGTCCATCGTCATGCACTTCCAGGACTACGCGCTCTTCGGTGAGCCAGAGATTGATGTCGACATGCTTTGCGGTCGCATGCTTGGCGGCGTTGGCCAGCGCTTCCTGACAAATGTGGAATAGAACCCTTGCGCTCAGCGGAGGCAGATGGTCCAGGCCGTCTTCAGGCACCTTGAGGGCCACATCGGAGAAGGTGTTTGCGCGATATTCAGTCGCGAGGCGTCTCAAACCGCTGAGCAAACCCTCGTTACCCATCTGGCGGGGTCTTAGATCCAGGATATAGGCCCGGATGTCTCGAATCGCCTGGTTGAGGCCATCGATCAATTCCTTGATCCGCAGTCTCGCCAGAGCCGGTTCTTCGTCGACCGCGTGGGAGGCGTTTTCCAGAGTCAAACCCACTGCATAGATGGATTGGATGATGCCATCATGCAAGTCCATGCCTATGCGATCACGCTCTTCCAAGACCGCCAGGCGCTGCGCGTTCTGGTGCAGCTGACCGTTCTCGATGGCCAAGCCGGCCCAATTGGCGACCGCGCCAACGAGCTCAAGACCCCGGGCATCCAGCGGCTGCTCGCTGCGAGTGGCCACGCTCATAACACCCATCAGGCTCTCGCCGGATTTAAGCGGCCAATAGGCGATCTGCCGGAACCCGGCCTTGAGGACTGCCGGCCGCAGGTATTGGAGTTCGCCGGAAAGATCGGACGTGACGCGTGCCTGACCCGTGCGAGCCACTTCACCGACAACGCCTTCACCTATGGTGAAGCGATTGCGAGTCCAGAAAGCCTCGGCCGCCTGGCCGCGGTGCAGGACCATTCGCAGCGTCTCCTTGTCGTCCTCCAGAAGGAAGATCTCACCCACCTCGACCTTCAAGTAGTTCATGACCACGGCGAGTGTCTTGTTGAGGATCTCGTCCAGCTCCAAGGATGATGTGAGCGCCGAGGCGATGTTGTTGAGGACTGCCATGTCCTCTGTGCGGCGCGTCAGCACCACATCCCGCGCCTGCATTTGCTCGAGCAAGAGCGCGTTCTGGATCGCAGCCGCGGCGTAGCCAGCCAGCATCTGTATAATGCGTTCGTCATCGGCCGTGAACTCGCGCTCTTCGATCTTGTCGGTCAGGTAGATCTGTCCGAGCTGGATATCACCAGTCCGAATGGGAACACCGAGGAAAGAAACCATCTGGGGGTGGTTCTTGGGAAAGCCAACCGACCGCGGATCATCGTGGATGGTGGGGATGCGAATGACCCCGCCGCTATGCATCAGGGCGCCGATCAAGCCCAGGCCAAGCGGGGGATGAGCAATGCGTTTGATCTCATCCGGGGACATGCCCACGGTGATGAACTGCCGAAGGCGGCCATCGGCATCCAACACCCCCAGCGCCGCGTAACGAGCCCCCGCCTGCTCACATGCCGTAGCGGCAATCTTCTCGAGCAGGCGCTCCGATGAAACCTCCTTCACCAGCTCCAGGCTGGCTTTGTGCAGGGCAATCAGCCTTTCCTGAAGCTGCTCGCGGGTCAGGAGCATTGCAAAGACACCTCAACCGAATTATATCCCACAAGATTGATAGCTTTTGAAAGAGACGACCAATAGAATGGTAAAGTTGTAATTCAAGGAACCCCCATGGCAGATTCGCGCATTCCGGGCTTCTACAATATGCCGCTCAACGGGCGGCTTGGACGTTTGGCACAGGCAGCTGATCTATCGCAGGATGTCCTGGCGCCATACACATCCGGCGGCGGCCTTTCACCCGAAGCCGCGGACCATATGATAGAGAATGTAGTGGGGACGCACGCCCTGCCGGTAGGAATCGGCCTGAATTTCCGCGTGAATGACAAGGACGTGCTCGTGCCCATGGTCATCGAGGAGCCCTCAGTCGTCGCCGGCGCCTCTTTCATGGCCAAACTTGCGAGGGCTGGAGGCGGTTTCCACGCTTCCAGTACACTGCCCGAGATGATCGGCCAGATGCAAGTTCTCGATCTGGGTGACATCAAGTCCGCTTGTTCAGTCCTGCTGGAACACAAGAGTGAGCTGCTCTCTGAAGCGGATACCATTGATCCGGTGCTGAAGAAAGCCGGCGGCGGAGCGCGGGACCTGGAAGTCCGTGTTATCGAGGACTCGCCGATCGGCGCGTTCGTGGTACTTCATCTGATCTACGACGTCCGGGATGCCATGGGCGCCAACGCGGTGAACACTGCTTGTGAACGGCTTGCGGCGCGGGTCGAGGCGCTAACCGGGGGCCGGGTGCATCTGCGCATCCTGTCGAATCTGGCTGACCGGCGCCTCACCAGTACGCGCTGCACGATACCAGTCAAGGAACTCGCCTTCGACCGGTTTTCCGGGGAGGCAGTTCGGGATGGCATCGTGGAGGCCTGGGCTTTCGCAGCGGCTGATCCATACCGGGCAGCCACGCACAACAAAGGTATCATGAACGGCGTGGACGCGGTCGTGATCGCAACCGGCAACGATTGGCGCGCCATCGAGGCCGGTGCGCATGCCTACGCGGCGCGGTCGGGCAAGTACACGTCGCTTTCAACTTGGGAGAAGGACGCCGATGGCAACCTCGTCGGCACACTCGAAATGCCCATGGCGGTGGGGATCGTGGGCGGCGCGACCAAGGTTCATCCCGCCGCGCAGGCGGCTCTGAGACTCTTGGGTGTCAAGACGGCTTCGGAACTGGCTGAGGTCATTGTGTCGGTGGGCCTGGCTCAGAACCTGGCAGCCCTGCGCGCACTGGCGACTGAGGGCATCCAGCGCGGGCACATGTCCCTGCACGCCCGACAAGTTGCGATCGCAGCGGGCGCGACGGGCGACCTGATCGAGGCAGTCGCCTCACAGATGGTTGCCGACGGCGTCGTCAGGATCGATAGAGCGGAAGAGATCTTGAAAGGCAGGCGGAAATCAACCGAACCGTCATAGCGCTGATGATGTCTGCCGCCACGCTGAGCGCGTGTAAAATGCAGGCCGCCAATTCAGCACCGCCGACGAACCTGGTTCACACACCATCAGCGATGCCCCAAATGCCATCCCAGGCCGAACCACCCCTTGCCCTGACGTCGCTGCCGGCTTCACCTATGTCGTGCCCCACGTCGGCGGCCGATGAGCTTGCCCAGTTTAACGCCCGCTCGGTCACGGCGGAGGACAGTGGGAAGACGCTGGTGATCCATCAAACTGATCGATTCTCCGTGTATCTTGATGATCGGGTGTTCCCACTGAAGGACCTGCAGGCAGTCGCCCCCGGCATACTCGGAGAAATCTCGAATGGCTCGGTGCGCGGCCCGAACTGCTTTCCCATCATGTTCGAAGGTGCAACCGAGGGGAAGGCTCGTCTCAGCGATGGGGAGTTCCAGCTTCAGGTCGTTGTCGATAATCATGCGCCGGTTTCACGGTTCCCCTTACACTAAGAAAGCAGGGATTCAAGCATGACAATCTCCAGTTCTGAGCAAAGCGCAGCTTTGCTGAAGCCGTCGAAGCCCGTTGGGATAGTCGGCTATGGCGCGTACGTGCCCCGCTACCGGCTGCCTGCCAAGGAAGTCGCCCGCGTGTGGACGGGAGGCAAGGCCAGCCTGCCAATCAAGGAGAAAGCCGTCCCGGGCCTGGATGAAGACGTGGCCACCATGTCGATCGAGGCCGCCAGAAATGCGATGAAGCGGGCCGGGATCGATGCGCAGAGCCTCCGCGCCGTCTGGGTCGGGTCGGAATCGCACCCGTACGCGGTCAAACCCACCTCCACACTGGTGGCTGAGGCGATCGGAGCAGTGCCCCACACTCAGGCTGCAGATTGGGAGTTTGCTTGCAAGGCGGGAACCGAGGCTCTCGTAGCCGCAATGGGATTCGTAGGCTCGGGCATGGCACCCTATGCCATGGCGATCGGAATGGACACCGCCCAAGGCAAGCCCGGCGATGCACTGGAGTACACGGCAGGCGCGGGCGGTGCGGCGTATGTAATCGGCCCTGCGGAAGAGGCGCTGGCGATCATCAACGCCTCGTATTCATATGTGACCGACACGCCCGACTTCTGGCGCCGGCCTGAGGCCAAGTACCCGGAACACGGCATGCGCTTCACGGGCGAACCCGCCTACTTCAAACACATCACTGAGGCCGCCACGCATCTGATGGAGGCGTCAGGCACGACTGCGAAAGACTATGCCTGGGCGATATTCCATCAGCCAAACACGAAGTTCCCCCAGCGGGTCGCTGCGCAGCTCGGATTCTCAAAGGAACAGATCGAACCGGGGCTACTGGTGTCGGTCATAGGCAATACGTACGCCGGCGCGGCATTGATCGGCTTAACAGCCACCCTCGACATCGCCAAGCCCGGCGACCGGATCCTGATGGTCTCGTTTGGCTCCGGCGCGGGCTCGGATGCCTTCGATATCGTGGTGACCGACCGGCTGGCGGCGCGGCGCGACTTGGCGATCAAAACGCTGGACTATATAGCCCGACGCACCGAGATCGACTACGCAACCTATGTTAGGTATCGCGGGAAGCTCGCGATGAAATGAAAGGCCGGGCGACCGCCTCTCAAAAGGCTTGAGGGGCATCAACCACCTTTCAGCATCAGACGGTGTGAGGGTCATTCAATGAGTGATGGGATCGGTGCATGACTGAGGTCATTGTTGCGGGAATCGGCCAGACGGAGGTCGGTGAACTTTGGGATATCGGCCTGCGAGAGCTTGCTCTCGAGGCGATTCGCCGGGCAGTCACGGATTCGGGAGGCTTGCGTCCCCAGGCACTCTTTGTTGGGAACATGCTTGCACCGAACCTGTCGAACCAGGCCCATCTCGGCGTCTTGCTGGCTGACTACGCCGGTCTAGTTGGGATCGAGGCGGTGACCGTCGAGGCTGCCGGGGCCTCAGGTGGCGCCGCTCTGCGTCAGGGCTACCTCGCAGTGGCGAGCGGGATGGTTGATGTTGCGCTGGTAGTCGGTGCAGAGAAACTCACCGACAAGGTCGGCCGAGGCGTCGAGTCCGCGCTGGCAACGGCCTCCGATAGCGACTTCGAAGCTATCCAAGGCGTGACGCAGACCGCCCAAGCGGCGCTCCTGATGCGACGCTATATGCACGACTACGGTGTTCCAGCCGACGGATTCGCCGGCTTCGCCATGACGGCTCATGCCAACGCCGTGGGTAATCCCTACGCCATGTTTCGGAAAGCGATCCCGCCTCAGGCATACGCCAAAGCCGAGATGATCAGCGAGCCTCTGAATCAGTTGGACATTGCCCCGAACGCCGACGGCGCGGCCGCGGTCATCCTGACGCGGCGTGACCTGCTGCCCGCGAAATACGGGCACACGCTGGTTCAGGTCGCGGGCTCTGCCTCGGCCGCCGACGCCCTTGCATTGCATGATCGCACTGACGTGCTGTACTTTGCGGCGAACGAGATCTCTGCCACGGCGGCGATGCAGCAGGCGGGGGTCTCACTGGACCGCGTAAGCCTCTTTGAGTACCACGATTCGTTCAGCATCTATGCCGCACTAGCGCTCGAGGCGGCGGGATTTGCCAAGCGAGGCGAGGGCTGGAAGATGGCCGCCGAAGGTGCCATCGCTCTCAGAGGACGCATCCCCGGCGCTACCATGGGTGGACTGAAGGCGCGGGGCTTTCCCGGTGGTGCGACCGGGGTGTACCAAGCGGTGGAGGCCAGCCAGCAATTGCGAGGGCAGGCCGGCACGAATCAGATCTCGGGCGCCAACTGCGCACTGATCCAGTCCGTCGGGGGACCGGCATCAACGAGCGTCTCGCACGTGCTTCGCAGGCTGAACTAGGATCGGACTCGGATCCGGCCCGACGTCTGTCTCCCCGCGTGAGCTACGGGCCTCTCTGCCTGGGCCGGTTGAAGGGGTTGCAAACCGCCAAGGAGCCGTGGAATCCGCCAATTCCAGGTCTGAGAGTTCCTGAGAGTCGGCCGGAATATTATTAGGGTCGCGGAAAGGACCGACTAATGGAAATTGCCCGGCATTGGCGACTAAGACAGCAGAGATACTCCCTGATCGGCGAAGTCTGCCCGAACTGTGATCATAAGATCTTCCCACCGCGTGATATCTGCCCGAACTGCGGGAAAGAGGCGAAAGAGCTCTATGCATTCAGCGGCAAGGGCGAAGTGTATTCCTACACCACCATTTATGAGGCCCCCACCGGATACGACACCTATGCTCCGTACACTGTGGCGTTGGTGAAGCTGGCCGAGGGGCCGATGGTGACAGCTCAGTTGACAGATGTGGACAATTCCGCCGTCAAGATCGGCATGCCAGTTGAGATGGTTACGCGCAAGATGCGCGACGACGGGGACGAGCGCGGCATAATCGTATATGGTTATAAGTTCAGACCCGTCATGGCCTAGAGTCGAGAGCAGTCCCGCAGACTCGCCTGGACCGGCACTTGCCGGCCCAGGTTTTTTTGTCCCCAAGCAGCTAGGGAACTCAGCCGCCCGGCGGGCTCCAGACCTATGATGAAGGCAGAACAAGGGCACGCTGCGTATTCGCACGCGCACATGCCGACCTCGAAATCGGCACCGCGTGAACGACAGCAGCACAATGACTATCCAGGCAATTGATGCAGAGCTGCTTTTACGCGCTCGGGGGTGAACGGGATCTGTCGCAGGCGGACTCCCGTCGCATCGAAGATGGCGTTGGCCACGGCGGCCGCGGTTGTGACGGTTGAAGGCTCTCCGGCACCGACCGCCGCCTCGGCGGGACGGTTGATCAACACGATCTCCACCTCCGGCACCTCGGAAAATGTCAGGATCGGATAGCTCGGCCAATCGACGCTGGTGATGCGCATTTCATCGAACTGCACCTCTTCCTTGAGGGCCCGGCTGAGTGATTGGATGACGTTGCCCTCGATCTGATTCTCTACGCCGTCTGGATTGATCACCAGTCCGCAGTCGTGTGCCAAAACAATGCGTTTGACGCGCACCAGGCCGGTTCGACGTTCAACCTCAACGTCGGCAATGCAGGCGACGATGGCCTGGTCGTTCTCATAGCGGGCGAAGGCGACCCCCCTTCCTTTTGCGATCTCGTCTGCGTCCGGTCTCGGCGATGGACGCGGCTTCCAGCCGGCCTTCTCGGCCGCCGCCGTCAAGACCGCTCTCTCCCGGGGGTCCTGCAGATAGCGCAATCGATATTCCAACGGGTCAACCCCGGCCGCGGCAGCCAACTCATCCACGAACGATTCATTCGCAAAGGTGTTCTCTGCACCACCCAGGCTCCGGAATGATGAGGCACGTAAGAGCGAATTACCCAGGTAGTGAACGGTTACACGCTGCACTGGGAAAGAGTAGTTGGTTGGAGCGTTGCGCTCGGCGCCAAAGGAGAAACGCGATTGTGGGGCGGGCTTCCCTGCGATCAGTTGAGCGGTCACTAGTTGTCCGGCAAAGCGGGCCCGGGCAACGTGCGACGGCGACCACACGTGGTAATCCCAGGCAACAACATTCCCCTGACCATCCAGTCCAGCATACACCTCCATCACCATGGCGGGCGATTTCGGTTCCCAGATGAACTCGTCCTGTCGGGTCCACTGAACGCGGACCGGCCTGCCAACCTCGCGGGCCAGGATGACCGCATCCGCGGCGGCATCGTCGGAACCATTCTGCCCGTAGCTGCCTGCCCCTTCCACATGGATCAGGTGCACGTTCTCGACCGGAATCTCGAGAAGCTGCGCCAGCGCGCCACTCAACGGATACGGCCCCGGCGTGCTTGCCCAGACTGTGACCTGGTCGCCCTCGACTTGGGCGACGGCGCACGAAGGACCGATCGAAGCGTGGGCGTGGAACGGTTGGTAATAGGTGGAGTGCAACTGCCGGCTGGCTCCGGCAATGGCTCTGCGGAAATCGCCCTGGTCAACCAGCACGGTGTCCTGCGTTGGTTGGTCGCGCAGGGCCGTGTACAAGTCCCGCATGCGCGGATATGCGGCTTTCTCCTCCCACTCAACCTTGAGCTGCTTGGCCGCCAGGATCGCTTGATGCTCCTGCTCGGCGACGACGCCGATGAAATTGCGGAGTCGAACCACTTTGACCAGGCCAGAGACGTCCTTGACCGAGTCCGCGTCCATCGCCACCAGTCTGGCCGCGGGATTCGGCGGGCGAACAAGTCGGGCATGCAGCATACCAGGCAACTTGAAATCATGGATGAAGCTTGCCTGACCAGCAACCTTGCCCGGCAAGTCCGCGCGCGGCGTCGAGGTGCCGACGATCTGATAGTCAGCTGGCGATTTCAGGGGAGCGCGATCTGTTACCCGCAGGCCAAAACGCTTGCCACCCATCAGCTCCGCATACGTCACTGAATGCTCTGGGTGCCGGATCATGAAGATTACCCCGTCGCGGACTGCGAGCTCTTTCGTGGCCGCGTCGAGACGCTCGGCTGCCAGTTTGAGCATGGCGCGGCGCGCCTCCGCCGCGGCTTTCCGCAGGGCGGTTCCACTGCCACTAATGGTCATGCTGCCGGCGGTGTAACCCTCATCGGGCGTGCGCGCGGTATCCCCCATAACCATGTGCACGCGCTCGAGGGGCACATCCAGTTCCTCGGCGACGATCTGTGCCAAGGCAGGCTTCACCCCAGTTCCAAGCTCAACTTTGCCGCTTAAGGCGGTCACAGCCCCGTCCGGCTCAATCGCCAACCAGTCGTCGAGGCGGTCACTTACTTCGCCCCAGACCAATTCACGACGACCGGAACCGGGACGATCCGGTTGTCTTCCCGTGCTTCGGGTCGTGATCTTCTTCCGGGCCGCCATCAGACCTCGCTCCCAGACAATAGTGCCTCGGCGCGGCGCACTGCCCGCAGGATACGCAGGTGAGAGCCGCACCGGCACAGATTCCCATCCAGAGCTTCTTTGATCTGCAGGTCGCTGGGATGCGGTGTCTTCCACAGGAGGGCGGCCGTCGACATGATCAGCCCATTCAGGCAGTAGCCGCATTGGGCCGCCTGCTCGTCGATGAAGGCACGCTGGACGGGGTGCAGCTCGCCCCCCTCGATCAATCCTTCCAGCGTGGTGACGCGGGCCTGGCCCACCTCGGAGACCGGCAGCTTGCACGATTGCTTTGCCCTGGCACCGATCAGAACCATGCATGCGCCGCAGGTCTCCTCGCCGCATCCGTAATGGGGACCAGCAAAGCCAAGTTCATTCCGCAAGACGTACAGAAGGGGTGTCTCCGGAGAGGCATGAACGGTATGTTGCCTGCCGTTCACGGTGAGAACGATCTCATGAGTTCATGCAAGTCTCCTCCCGACGAGATGTCTACTTGCCCGGAAAGCAAATCCCTTGATGATCGCGCGGCGTCTGCACGGACATGAGATTCGGGCGCCGAGGTATGCGGTTCTCGGGATTATTAGCCTGAGTGGCGAACTTGTCAATAATCCAACGGAACGGGGCACAGAACGCGCAGGACAACCTTGGTTCTTGCCTAACCCGTGTGAAGGTGGCAACCGGGCAAGACCAATCTGAGCTCCCACAGCGCGCCGTGCTCGACATGTAGAAATGAAGCGCGGCAGCTAGACAGTTGTCCCCGTTTCTCATGACATTACTCACAGCAAGGCCTTGGGCAAATTGACTAGAATGATTTGGCCGGGCAGTTCCTCCAGGCGTGGCGCTCCTGCAAGGGTGCAGCCTATCCTGCTGGCGCCTCCAGTCCGGGGGAAGCCCCTCATAGCCCGCCCATCTCATCGGGTGAAACGGAAATTCCTGGACGATGTGAGGTTTCGAAGCACGCAACCTGCCCTCCGTCCGGAGGAATCAATGTCAAGCTGCATCGCGACCCGCACAATCCACGGCGCAACTGCGTTGGTGACTGAGGCCCAGAGCCAGCTGAACAAAGCCCTGAGCGAGAAGGGACCCGATACCGCGGTAGCGTTTCCTAGCACAGCCTACTACCTTCCTACAATTCTCGGCATGACCGCCCGGGCGACCGAAAAGATGAAGGATCTGGAATCGGTCTTGGAGCTCGCCCAGGAAATGCTAATTCGTGTGCCGTCCAAACCGTCCGGGACGCAATACCTCGACGAGACGCTCAACGCGGGGATGGCAACGCTGTTTGCCGCCGAGACAATCGAGGCCTTGCGCTGCGCCGATGCCCGGCGGCCCGAGCCTCTGCCGGGATCCAACTCGGCTCAACACGAAATGCACGGCGAGTGGCACGACCATCTCACTGGTCCGATCGAAGACGATCAGGTCCGTTCCTGGGGGACACGGTTAGCGGATGGCTGCATGCCCAGATTTGCGCTGATCCTGGGGTGCGCCGCGAGCAACGCGGTGGCCGCAAAGATCATCCACGAGCTGCGGAGGCGGAATATCCTGTGCTTCCTGGCCGGCAACGTAAATGGAAGAAGCATCATCGACCAGTTGCAGGATGCGGGAGTTGAACTCGGCAGCGATGCATGCGTGGTTCCCCTGGGTACCGAGACGACCTCCGCCATCCATGCCATTGGGTTCGTGACGCGCGCGGCCATCGCTTTCGGACGCCTCCGGCCCGGCATGGCGCGTGAGATCATCGATTACTGCAAGAACCGACTGCCCGGTTGTCTGCTTGCGCTCGGCGAAGTCGACGATCTGATGTACGCGACAGCCTCGGGATCAATGTGTTTTGGCTTGCCCCTTATCGCTGCTTCCGACGTGCCGAGGATCGTGCCAGCAAATGGCACGACCTCCGCGCAAGTGGTCCCCATTCCGTTCGAGGGACTCGAAGGAAAGGACGATCTCGAGCGCGCTGCGCAACTGGTGCAGCAATGCATCGAAGTGCGCGGCCTGAAGGTCAAACTATCGAAGGTGGAGCTTCCGGTCCCGTACGGCCCGGCCTTCGAGGAGGAGGGTGTACGCGATCCCGACCTGCGGGTGGAGTTCGGGGGCAACGGATCCCGGGCCTTCGAATTCCTCGAGACGGTGGAGCTGGATAAGGTGATCGATGGGAAGATCGAGATCGTCGGCCCTGACTTCTCCAAGGTGCTGCTTTCGGGGCACATGGACTTGGGCCTCGTGGTCCAGGTTGCAGGGAGCCGGATGAAGAAGGAATTCGAACCCCTGCTGGAACGACAGATACACAGCTTCCTCAACCGCGCATGCGGGATCGAGCACAGCGGCAGGCGGGATGCTGTCCGTATCCGCGTCTCAAATGCCGCGGCTACCAGCGGTCTCGGCCTGGAATCATTAGGGAAAATACTTGCCCCGCGGTTCCACGAGGACTTTGGGGGCATCGTGGATAAGGTCCAGGTCAAAGTCGTGACCGACCCCGCGTCACACGTGGAATGGCTGCAGAAGGCGCGTGCGTCCTTTGATCTTCGCGACAGGCGCCTGGCAGACCTAACCGACGTGGCCGTCGAGGAGTCCTACTCATGCACACTGCGCCAGTCAGTCATGCCCGATCACGTCTGCGTGATCTCGCCCGAGCGACCCGGACCGTGCGGCGCATACAACTGGCTGGATTGCAAGTCAATGTTCGACATCGATCCCAGCGGCCCAAATCAGCCGATTAAGCTTGGAAGGCCGATCGACCTGGAGAAGGGCAGCTGGGACGGCATCAACGGGTGGGTAGCGGGCAATTCGCGCGGTGTTGTGAACCTCATCTCCATGTACTCGCTCATGCGGAATCCGCTGACGGCATCCGGCTGTTCCGATTGCGTTGTGATGCTCATCCCGGAGGCGAACGGGGTGATGATCGTCAGCCGAGAGGATAGCTCGATGACGCCGGCGGGCCTGACCTTCGCCGCCCTGTCCGAAATTGCCGGCAGTGGCATGCAAACGCCCGGCGTAATGGGCGTCGGGAAGTCCTATCTGATCAGTCCAAAATTCATTTCCGCCGACGGAGGCTTCAAGCGCGTTGTATGGAGTCCTCCATGCTGAAGCAAAGCATGTCCACTGAGCTGAAGGCCGTCTGCAAGCGCGAGGGCGATCCGGACTTCATGGACAAGATCGCCGATGAAGGAACTGCAACCTCGGTGCACGAGCTGCTGGCCTGGCTCGAACTGCATGACCATCCCGCATTGGCAATGGAGCCGATTTTCTAGGTGCCGACCGAGTTGAAACCTGCTGACGTCCATGACCAAATCGCCGTGAGGCACCAGTGCCGGGTCGGCCCGTTCGACCGGAGAGGCAGGATGATGTCATCCGCAAGATACCGACGAAAGACACTGGAAATCCACAAGCCGATGCTTACAATAGGATAGCGGAGAACTTTGCGCCGGGCGGGGAGCCGCTTAAGGAGGATTCCGGCCTGCCCAAGAGCCAGCCCGACGCGACCGTGAACACCACTCAAATCCTCCCAGTAGAGTTGTCGGCGCTGACGCCTTGTTCATGAGTTAGAGAGCCTTCTTATGCCCGGATTCACACCTGGACGCCGCTGGCAACCGCCGTTCTATCCGTTCAAGAACGAGCCTTTGGGCAACCGCGCGCTCGAGACACTTGAGCTGGCGGTAAAAGGTCCTCTCTTCGGCTGTCGCATGTGCGGCAATTGCCTGCTGCAGGAGACGGCGTTCATCTGCGCAATGGAGTGCCCGAAGGGCGTGCGCAACGGCCCCTGCGGCGGCTCGACCGAAGAGCACTGCTACGTGGACGAGACGCGTCCGTGCATCTGGTATCAGATCTATGACCGGTCCTTCCGGATGAATCGTCAGGAAATGCTCCTTGAGGTCCTGCCACCCCTGGATTGGGATAAGGTTGGCGGCGAGACATGGGGAGACGTGGTTCAGCAGGTAAGAAAAGTCGGGATGTCAAAAGTCTTCACCGGTCTACTATCGCGGGACAGGCAGGTCCGGGCAATGACCTGGGATTCGGTGTTCCGTCCGGTCCGCCAGCCCGAGTGGTGGCAGGGTGACAGCCAGTACCACGCGCCGAACTACACCGAGCCGGTTTCGGAACTCGAGCGCCGCCTGAAGGCCGGAGAGTTCGTGGTGACAGCCGAGGTCGCTCCCCCGATCTCAGCCAAGACCGACAGGATGTTGAAAAACATCGCGACCATCAAGCCATACGTGACCGCGGTGAACTTCACCGATAGCCCATCGGCCGCGGCACGCACGGCCTCGTGGGCGTGTTCGGCGATCGCCATCCAGCACGGAGCGGAACCGGTCATGCAGATCGCGGCCCGTGACCGCACGCGGGTTGGGCTGCAGTCGGAGGTCATGGGCGCGGCGGACCTGGGCATCCGCAATATTCTCTGCATCTCCGGCGACAGCATGTCAATGGCGCCCGCGCCGCGCGGGCGGATGGACATCATGGACCTCGACGCCGTCCAGATGCTTTGGATCCTGCGACGCATGCGCGACGAGGGCCGGTATATGGACGGCCGCGAGATCAAGACCCCGCCCAAGTACTTCCTCGGTGCGGCTGCCTCCCCATTTGCCTCCGAGCCAAGGTTCCAGGCGCTGCGAGAGCACAAGAAGATCAACGCGGGCGCGCAGTTCTTCCAGACCAACCTGGTCTACGATGCGGATCGCATGGAGATCTGGCTGAACGAGCTGGCCAAGCGCGGTGTTCTCGACAAGGTGTATATCCTGGTCGGGATCACGCCGCTCGAAGACCTTGAAGGTGGCGCGGTACATGAATGACGAGGTGCCAGGGGTATTCATCCCCGAGGCGCTGATGAAACGCATGGAAAGCGCGGAGCGGGCCGGCAACGCACAAGAGGAGGGGGTCCAGATCGCGCTGGAGCTCATCGAGAAGATCAGGAAATTCGAGGGGCAGGGCATCCACGGCCTCCATATCATGGCGGTCGGGTGGGAGGAGATCGTGCCGCGCATTGTCACGGACGGCGGCGTGCTGCCGAAGGATTTTGTGCAGCCCGAGTCAAACGCCGCCCGGGACAGCACAGCTCGCGTTCCGGCCTAGGATCCAAGGAGGGCTCCACAGCCGGCGCGGGAAAGGGATGGGGAATGACATCTGAAGAGCTTGGGAGTGTGCCGCCTGCCTTTGCTGGGTCACAGCGAGAGGCACCCTATTGCGCCGCGTACCAGGCCGCTCCTGATCCGGAGAGACGCGCTGCCGCCGCGCCCACGCGGCAGATCAGCGGGCAAACCCCCTCCGACAGGTCCCGAGCGATCCGGAATGTGCCTCAGTCCCGCAGGCTGCAGGCAGACCGCATTCCGGAGACCAGGCGCGGTGACGGGATGCACAGCCTCAAATTGGACGCCGGGGTAAGTGCCTTGAGGGGCGAATCCAGCCACGAGATGGGTGGGGATGCGCCGCACGCCAGACTTTGATCGATCGGCCATCTTGTTCCAAGGAAGGAAACCATGAACGTTGATGAACTGCTCGCGAAAGCCAAGAAGCCGTCCGCAGATGCAATGCGGCTTCACCCGTTCTATCGGGGAAAGATCGAAACGACCCTGAAGTGCACGGTGCACAGCTTCGAGGATTTTGCCATTTGGTACACGCCTGGGGTGGCTGCCCCGTGCAAGGCCATCCAAGCGGATCGGGAGCTGGTCTACGACTACACCAACAAGTGGAACACGGTGCTCGTGGTCAGCGACGGGACACGGGTCCTGGGCCTAGGCGACATCGGTCCTAAAGCGGGGCTTCCAGTCATGGAGGGCAAGGCTCTGCTGTACAAGTACCTGGGAGGCGTCGACGGTTTTCCGATCATGCTGGACACAAAGGACCCGGACGCCATCATCAATACGGTCCTGATGCTGCAGCCCGGCGCCGGGGGCGTCAATCTTGAGGACATCGCCCAGCCCAAGTGCTTCTACATCCTCGATACGCTCCGCGAGAAGGCAGAGATCCCGGTCTGGCATGATGACCAGCAGGGCACGGCGACGGTCACGCTCGCCGGCCTGACGAATGCCCTCAAGGTGGTCGGCAAAAAGATGAGCGAAGTAAAGATCGCCTTCATCGGGTCGGGGGCATCCAACGTGGCCTGCTCGAGGTTGATCTTCGGCCGTGGCGCCGACCCGGCCAAGTGCTTCATGGTCGATACGAAGGGTATCCTGGGGAAGCATCGCAAAGACCTCGAGATGCGGAAAGCCGAATATAAAGATAAGTGGAAGCTGTGCAATATCACCAACGCCGAGGGCGCGAGGGGGATATTCCAGCGGCGATCAAGGGAGCCGATGTGGTCATCGCCCTCTCGAAATCCGGTCCGGGCGTCCTGCTGGCGGAGTGGATCAAGACCATGAACAAGGATGGGATCCTCTTTGCGTGTGCGAACCCCGTCCCGGAGATCTGGCCCTGGGAGGCGAAGGAGGCCGGCGCGGCAGTGGTGGCAACTGGTCGGTCCGACTTCCCGAATCAGGTCAACAATTCGCTGGGATTCCCCGGCATCTTCCGCGGCACCCTCGACGTCCGGGCCCGGACAATCACGGACGAGATGTGCTTTGCGGCGGCCCAGGCCCTGGCGGATCACGTGGGCAAGAATCTAGACGCCGAGCACATCCTGCCGAACATGGACGATTGGGAGGTTTTCCCACGCGAGGCCGCGGCGGTGGCCATGAAGGCCGTGGAGCAGGACCTGGCGTTCAAGCCGACCACTTATGAGGCCGAATTCGAGAACGCGACGCAGATCATCCGGCGGTCGCGCGACCTGACCAAGTTGATGATGGAGAAGAACTTCATCCTTGAGCCTCCCGCGGACGACGGCGGGCATGACGTCGACCTGGAAACAATCAAGTCGGCCTATTGATGCCGAAAGGAGAGACCAATGTATGACCTGATCATTATCGGCGGCGGGCCGGCCGGATTGACGGCCGCGATTTACGCCATCAGGAAGCGCCTGAACGTCCTCCTGCTGACCAAGGACCTGGGCGGCAAGACCAATTTCCGCCTGGCACTGCCCTGGATCCAGGAATACCAGGTCGTGCGCGGACTGGAGGTGGTCAACAAGTTTCGCAGCGAGTTGGAGTACCTGGATTTCGCCCGGCACATGGAGGACGTGGAAAAGGTAGCCCGGAAGAACGGCGGCTTCGCGGTGACTACAAAGGGCGGCGCCGAGCTTGAAGCCAAGGCAGTGATCATTGCCACAGGCGCCCGCCAGGTACGCATGGGAATTCCGGGTGAGAAGGAATTCACCATGAAGGGCCTGTGCTACTCCGCGTTGAGCTATGCGCCGCTCTTTATCGACAAGACCGCCGTCGTCATTGGCGACGGCGACTTGGCGCTCCGCTCCGGAGCAGAGCTCGCGACAGTGGCCCGCCATGTGTACATGGTCTGTTCCGGAGACAAGATGTTGGCGACGCCTATGGGAAAGAAGCTGAGTAGTGCCGCGAACGTCACGATCCTCAAAGGCTACGAAGTCCTGGAGGTAAAGGGCGACGAATACGCTCGTGCCTTGTGCCTGAAGGACAGTTCCGGCAAGACCGTCGAATATCCAACCGATGCGATCTTCGTGGAGAAGGCGCTGACGCCAAACTCCGACATGGTGAAGGACACGGTGAAACTGGACGAGCGCGGTCGCATCATTATCGACGATGCCAACCGAACCAATGTGCCGGGCATCTTCGCGGCTGGCGATGTGACCAACGGCTTTGCCGAGCAAGTGCTGATCGCGGTCGGCGAAGGCGCGAAAGCTGCTCTGAGCGCCTACGAGTTCCTGCTGCCGATGCTCTAAACTCACAAACAACACACAAGAGACGCAGGGGCAATGTGTCGGCTTCGGAAGTCTCCAAATGGAGACTTCCGAAGCTTTAATGCGGGCATTCGTCACGCATCCGGGATGGCTTCCCGCTATGAGATCTGTCGCGCTGAAACCATCACCCCGATGAGGCGGTGCTGGACCGTTTCCACAAAGCTGCCATGGCCACTAGCAAGGAGGCCGCGGCCAACAAGTTCGACAGAACCAGCCGCTGTTCCAGGATATCGATCCTCTGCTGGCTCGTTGACGGCGCAGTGCTTTTGCACGATGCGATAAAGGTGCTGGAAGGTGCGGGCCAACAGCGTAGCCTTCAGCCCGTATGGAACGGTCCTGGCGGTCGGCCAGGCAAATGGCGGCGAGCAGCATTGGCGGGTGGCGGATGGGAGTCTGACCCGGTCACTGTAGGGCCATGCAAGTTCGGTGCAGGCTGTGGCCTACAGCGCCGACGGAACCGTGCTGGCATCCGGTTCGTATGACAACACGATCTGGCTGCGCAGCGCCTCAGATGGGAGCTGGCTGCGCACCCTGGAGGGCACAGCAACTGGGTGGAGAGCGTTGCCTTCAGCCCCGATGGGCAACTACTGGCCTCAGGCTCGGCTGACAACACGATCCGATTGTGGCAGGTGGCAGACGGGAAGCTTCTTCAAACTCTGGAGGGGCACACGGGCGCCGTGCCCAGCATTGCCTTCAGTCCTGGTGGAAAACTATTGATCTCGGGCAGCAGCGACGGAACCATCCGACTCTGGGGAGTCGCACCGTAGGCCTGGGCTCGTCGATCCCCTGAGACTCATCACCACCCTTATGAGGAGGACGCCGCCGCGCAGCGGCGTGCCTCCTTCGGTCGCGCATTGGGCCGCGGCAAATTCGCGCTGGGGCAGTATAATGGGCTTAAGATCTGAAACGCGGCCGGGAGGACTTCGCTGCGACAGTCAACGGTGGGACATACACAACTGGTGCCAAATGCCACCGTCCCGGCGACAATCGGCAGGACGGGATTGGCCCTTTCATCGAATCTCACAGATGGAACCAGCAGGAGCACGAAAGCAGAATGCGATGCAAATCATGGATATTGAGGGAATCGGTCCGGTGTATACCGCCAAGTTGGCGAAGATCGGCATCCGAACCACGGAGGCGCTGCTCAAGAAGGGGTGCATCGCCGAACGGTCGGAAGGAAATCGCCGCCGCGGCCGGGATCGGCGATTCACTGATTCTCGAATGGGTGAATCTGGCGGACTTGTACCGGATCAAGGGCGTAGGCAGCGAGTACTCCGACCTGCTGGAAGAGGCCGGCGTCGACACCGTTGTGGAACTCTCCAAGCGCGATGCCGAACACCTGCACGGCAAGATGGTGGAGACGAACAAGGCCAAGAACCTGGTCAACCGGATGGCGGGCCTCAAGCAGGTCCGGAAGTGGATCGTCCAGGCCAAAAGGCTGCCCAGGGTCGTCACGTACTGAGCGATTCAGCGATACTGATCGCAGGCATTGGGAATCGATGCGAATTGATCCACCCGGATCAGGGCGATATCAATTCCACCATCCGTACTTTCCAGGCCAGGAGGTAATGACATGACAGGCTTTTTTGGCTCCATCGAGGATCTGACTCTCAAGAACAACTTCTTCCGTCACGTGCTATACACCGGGAAGTACTGCCAGCTCGTGGTGATGTGCCTGGGGCCCGGCGAGGAGATCGGTAATGAGGTGCATGCCGCGGTCGATCAGTTCTTCCGGATCGAGGAGGGCGAGGCCCGTTTCGTGCTTAGCGGGAAAGAGGAGCACGTAGCCCACGCTAGCGACGCGGTTGTAGTGCCGGCCGGAACGTATCACAACGTAATCAACACCTCAAAGACCAAGCATCTGCGTCTCTACACCGTCTACTCGCCGCCGAACCATCCGGACGGCACCATTCACAAGACCAAGGCCGACGCAGTGGCTGCCGAGGGGCATGGGCACCACTCCTGAGCGGCCGCGAAGCGCCTCTCCGATTCTCGTGCCCCACCTCGCATCCAAATCTTGATCCCGTTCAGGAGTACTAATGGCCAATCCCATCCTGATTGCAAAGGGTGAAACCGAGCTTTACCTGCTGCCCCAAATGGCAAACCGCCACGGCCTCATCGCCGGGGCGACCGGCACGGGCAAGACCGTCAGCTTGCAGGTGCTGGCCGAGGGCCTGAGCCGAACCGGCGTCTCGGTCTTCATGGAAGACGTGAAGGGTGACCTTGCCGGAATCAGCCAGCCCGGCACGGACAGCAATCCCAAGGTCAAGGAACGGGCCCAGCTCTTGAAGCTCAAAGACTTCAGCTACCAGGGTTCCCCCGTGGTCTTTTGGGACATCTTTGGGGAGCAGGGGCACCCGGTCCGGTCCACCGTCTCGGAGATGGGACCGCTCATCATGTCCCACCTTTTCGACCTGAATGACACACAGAGCGCCGTACTGAGCCTGGTGTACAAGATCGCGGACGACAACGGTCTGCTGCTGCTGGATCTGAAAGACCTTCAGGCGATGCTGCAGTACGTGGGTAACAACGCCGCACAGTTCCAGACGCAGTACGGCAACATTACGGGGGCAAGCATCGGTGCCGTGCAACGCAGCCTGATGACGCTCATGCAGCAGGGTGGCGACAAGTTCTTTGGCGAACCGGCCTTCAACCTTGACGACATGTTGCAGGTGGATGCACAGGGCCGCGGCATGGTGAACATCTTGGCGGCCGACAAGTTGATGCTCATGCCGAAGGCATACACGGCTTTCCTGCTCTGGCTGTTGTCGGAGCTGTTCGAGCGCCTGCCCGAGGTAGGCGATGCGGAGAAGCCCAAAATCGCTTTCTTCTTTGACGAGGCTCACCTGCTCTTCACGAACGCTCCCAAGGCTCTGCTCGAGAAGATCGAGCAGGTCGTACGCCTGATCCGCTCCAAGGGCGTGGGGGTCTACTTCATCACCCAGAATCCGCTGGATGTCCCGGATACTGTGCTCGGGCAATTGAGCAACCGGGTGCAGCATGCTTTGCGAGCGTTCACACCACTGGATCAGAAAGCGGTCAAGGCCGCGGCCCAGACCTTCCGCAGCAACCCAAAGTTGGATGTGGCCAAGGCAATCACAGAGCTGGGCGTGGGTGAGGCTTTGGTGTCAATGCTCGATCCGAAGGGCATGCCCGGCATCGTGCAGCGGGCCTTCATGCTGCCTCCGACCAGCCAGATCGGGCCGATCACGCCCGAGTTGCGACAACAGATCATAAAGAGTTCAGCGGTCTATGGCCGCTACGAGCAGATGGTCGATCGAGAATCTGCCTACGAGAAACTCGTCGGCCGCAATGCCGCGCCGGGGACTGCAATCCCGGCGCCGGCCCCATCGTTGGGGAAGCCCAGCGCGGCCCGCAAAGGCACCAAGCCGCCGCCGACCGCGTTCGACCAGGTCCTGAAAGCGGCCAATAGCCCGCTTGGCCGGCAGATCGGTCGGGAACTGATACGCGGCCTGCTGGGGGGATATCGCCGCTAGGCAGCGCAATGACCCCAAAGAGAGGGCCCGCCTTCGGCGGGCCCTCTCTTTGTCTACCCATGGTTAACGAATGGTGTCTCGGGGGACTTCACAACGGAATATCCGCATCGTGACCGCCCGCCGCGGGATAATTGCTGTAAGATATCGCCGTAGCGGGAAGTGCGGAGCAGGAGGTGTTGAATGACACTTGCGCGGCGGACGGAACACTTGCGGCCGGAGGGTGCGTATCAAGTATTGGCTCAGGCCCAGGAGCTTGAGGCGGCCGGCCAAGACATCCTTCACCTCGAGATCGGTGAGCCAGACTTCCGGACCCCGCCCAATGTCAGCCTGGCAGGGATCCAGGCAATCGCGTCCGGGCAGACGCGCTACAACCCCCCGCCCGGCCTGCCCCAGCTGCGTCAGGCCATCGCCGACTTCGCCGGAAAGCAGCGCGGGATCGTGATCCAGCCCGAGCAGGTGGTTGTCGGACCGGGTGCCAAGCCGATCCTATTCTTCCCCACCCTGGCGCTTGTCAATCCAGGCGATGAAGTGATCTATCCCGATCCCGGCTTCCCTACGTATGAGGCGATGGTCGGGATCGCCGGCGGCATTGCTCGACCTGTGCCGCTCCAGGAAGAGAATCAGTTCTCGTTCGATCTAAACGTATTCGATTCGCTGATCGGCGAGAAGACGAGGCTGATCATCCTGAATTCTCCCTCCAATCCAACCGGTGGAGTGATCCCTCTCGCGGATCTGCAGCACATCGCGAGGGCTGCCATCGCGAATGACTGCTGGGTGCTGGCGGACGAGATCTACACCCACCTGCTCTATGATGGTCTCTCGGCACCAAGCATTGCAGCGCTACCGGGAATGCGGGAACGCACGGTCATACTGGATGGCTTCTCCAAGACATATGCAATGACGGGCTGGCGGCTCGGCTATGGCATCATGCCCGAAGCGCTGGCCGATCGGGTGGGACTCCTGCTCACACACTCCGTGGGCTGCACCGCGCACTTCACCCAGATCGCGGGGATCGAGGCGCTGACCGGACCTCAGGAATACGTGACCATGATGGTTGAACAGTACCAACGCCGGCGCGACCTGCTGGTCGATGGGCTGAACCAGATTCCAGGCATCACGTGCCAGAAACCGCAGGGCGCGTTCTACGTGTTTCCCAATATCCAGAGAACCGGCAGGACATCGGGAGAACTGGCAAATCTGCTGCTCGAGCACGGCGTCGCCGTCCTGCCAGGGTCAGCTTTCGGAAAGCATGGAGAGGGATACCTGCGGTTGGTCTTTGCCAACTCGCTGGAGAATATCAGGCGCGCCCTTGAGCGCATGCAGAAGGCGCTGCACGGTTAGTGGCTGTTCGGAACCAGAAGGGAGGACACGAGGCAGGTTAGAAACCCGATTGACGGACGTGTGGCACGGCGGGGCTACGGCGTCAAGCGGAGGCTCCATTCCTCGTGCACCGGGTTGGGTATTTCGCGACGCGAGGCGCGGCGGTTGGCCCAATCCAAGATATCTTGAGCGCGGGCCGCGTCAGTGCAGAGCAGCTGAGGGCGTGGACGCGTGCCGACGCGGAGCAAGTCCAGGCGATCGGCGTCCCAGCAGACCTGGACCGTTGGATCGGCAGCCGTCATTCCGGCGGTATGCTCCGCGCAGGCGAATTCCAGCAGCGCCAGGCGGTTCTCATCCAAATCGAATTCCAAGCCGCGGAGCTCGTGGGCAAAATCCCCGCCGCGCCGGCCGTGTCCGCGGTCGATGGACTCGTTCAGTCGACGCGAATCGTGAAATACCGCAAACAGCTCGACGACGTCCAGGTCCGCGCCGGTCACTTTGGCGAGCGCGCGGGCATTCTCCATTACCCGGGCCCAGTGAGGCGCGCCATGTATCCCGGCAATCGGCAGCGAGTAACCCTCCAGAATGTGACTGACCAACGACGCACTGACGATGCTCATGATTTCAGGTTATCCGTATGAAGGCCCAGCAGGATCGTGAGTCAGGCTGACCTGCATCCGTCCGCCACAGCCAACCGCGATTCTACGCCTTCATCGGGCCAGAGTGCGGGCCGATGTTGCCGGATGGGCAGGGGCGTGCGGCCGATACATGCAGACCGACCGCCGGCCTGTTCGACTACACCGGACACTGGAATCCTCTGTTGGGCAATTGATCGGAAACTGGCTACCAGCGCAGGGGTACAATTACCGCAAGTTAAGGGTAAGGAACGAAATGTCCAGAGTTGCGGTAGTGACTGACAGCACCGCCTCCGTGCCGGAGGCGCTGATGGAAAGCCTGAACATCAGGACCGTGGCGTATTACCTGCACCGCGGTCAGGAAGTCCTGCGCGACCTGATCACGATCCAACGCGACGAGTTCCTGCGCTGGCTGCCAAGTGCGCGGGTCGCGCCGACGACCGCCGCGCCCGGTCCCGGCGAGTACATGGCGGCCTACGAAGATGCGGCGCGCGAAGGCGCTCAGGAAATCATCAGCATCCATATGAGCTCGAGGATCAGCGCGGCGTTCGAGGCGGCGACGACCGCCAAGGCAATGCTGCATGAGAAGCAACCCGGTATCGAAGTGGAAGTGATCGATAGCCGTAACGCGGCGCTATGCCAGGGCTGGATGGCGATCCAGGCGGCGCGTGCCGCGCTGGCGGGCGCCAATTTGCAGGCGATCTCGGCCCTGGTTAAGAAGTTGGTGCCGATCTCGCACATGATCCAGACGGCTGACACGCTGCGATATCTGTATTTGGGGGGCCGCATCGGCAGAGTGCAGAGTCTGCTTGGCAGTATGCTGCACATCAAGCCGTTGATCGGCATCGAGGACGGGGTAATCGTGCCGCTCGGACGCACGCACAGCCGGCACCAAGCCTATGCGGCAATGGCCGACATGGTGGCCGCGACCATAGGTAAAGGCAAGGCGCGCATCGGATACCTGCATGCCGGCGCGCTCGAGGAGGCCCAAAAGGTCAAGGAGCTGGTCGAAGCGAAGGTGGAAGTCGCCGAATTGATCATTGGCGAGCTTTCCCCGGTCCTGGCCGTACACACGGGCCCCGGCATGGCAGGCCTATGCTACTACTCAGTGGAAGACTAGGCTGGAGTTCATTAGGGGCCTCGCCAGCCATTGGTGAACAGATGCAAAGAGAGCGCCTTCTGGCGCTCTCTGTCTTGGTGTTTTGAGTACTGCAGATCCTCTACTGGTCCGCGGGCGCCGTGGAGGTCGGAAGCTCGGGAAGCGACTTGAGGTACGCAAAGACCGCCTTGAGCTCGTCGTCGGTCATCTGACCCTTAAAGGTCCAAGGCATGAACCGATCGGGGAGTTGCATCCCGGAGGGCGTAGCACCTGTCCGAAGAGTAGTGATGAATTGAGTCTCCGTCCATACACTCAGCTCGCCGCCCGGCGTTAGATTGGGTGCGAGCGGAGAATTTGGATCGCCGGACCGGCCACCGGCCAGTTGCTGCGCGTGGCAACCACGGCAACCATTGATCCGGACCATATAGGCGCCGCACTCCGGGGTGATACCGGCCTGAGCAGGCGCGGGCGGATGGCTCGCCTGATCGATGGTTCGGGCCCGCAGAGCGCTGCCAAGCGGGCCGACTCCAACCATGACGTTTCCAACAAAGCTGAGCCGGACGTGCGGCTCAGGCGTCTGGCGATCCACAGGGGGAACGGAACGAATGTAGGCGATGACGTCGCCCAGGTCCGTTTCGCTGAGGTAATAGAAGTCCGGGGAAGGCATGATGAAGACGGACGTTCCATCAGGCTTCACACCATGACGCAGGACTCGCACGAAGTCTGCGTCCGTGAACTCGCTGCCGAGGCCGCCCTTCCCCGTCGTCAGGTTAGGCGTATCCGCAGTTCCAAGCATCCCGGGCAGAAACCAACCCAAGGTGCCACCCAGGTCCTTGCCATGGCACTCCTCGCATAGAATGGTCGCCAGATGTTGACCACGCGCGATGGAGGCCGCGTCAGTGGGAACAGACACTGATTCGACCTGCACGTTGCACTTCGTGGAGAAATCCAGTCGTGACTTTACGTACAATCCGACCAGCGCCAACACCACGAGCCCGATCAACGAACCCAGCACAATCCCGATCCATTTCAGGACCCTTCTCATCTTCTCCTCCTTTGGCAAAAACCAGCGGACTATACCTTGAAACAAGATAGAATTCAAGCCGGTCAAAGGAGAAACCTTTGAGCGACCCTGCTGCCACGCACGGCTTGTGGGCCGACCTACATCGCCCGGATCTCACCCCCTCAGAAGCGGACTTCTCGGTCATCGGGATTCCCTACGACGGGCTGGCGTCCGCTCGCAAAGGGGCGCGTCTGGGTCCGGAGCGGATCCGATTTTGGTCACGGCATACGACGCCGTTCAGCGAGGACCGAACGCGGCTCAAAGGCCTCCGCATCTGCGACCTGGGAGATATCCCGGTTGCGGATCCGGAGCGCGACTTCGCGGCAATCCAAAACAGGATCGCCGGGCTGCAGAACATCCCGATCGTGCTCGGCGGAGACCACTCCGTGACGATCCCGGTCTTTCGCGGCCAAAGGGCAAGGTTCAGGGACAAGAGGCTCGAAGTCTTGTGGCTCGACGCCCATCCTGACCTGTGCGATGAGTTCAACGGCTCCGATCTATCGCACGCATGCGTCCTGCGGCGCGGCCTCGAGTCCGGTCTGGTTGAACGCGATGTGTGCTTGGTCGGTTTGAGATCGTGGGAGGAGCAAGAAATCGAGCTGATCGAAAACGGAGGCTTGAACGTCTACACGGCCGCGGAGGTTGCCGAGCGAGGCATCAAGGCCGTGGCCGCGGATGTGCGGCGCGTCCTTGCCGAGTGCGAGGCGATCCATCTTTCGGTGGATATCGATTGTCTGGATCCAGGCTTTGCGCCGGGAACCGGCATACCGGATTCCGGTGGCTTGAGCCCCGCGTGACGTGATCACGGTACTCAAATCACTGCAAGGACTGCCGTTGGTGGGCCTGGATCTGGTGGAGGTTGCTCCACCGCTGGACCCATCCGAGGCCACGGTATTTGCGGCGTTCAAGATCATCATGGAGTTCGCAGCTCTTATTGCGAGAGAGAAACAGGAGAATTGACGATGCAAGTCGACGCCGCCAACACCAACGTCGTCCACAACACCAAGGAATATCGGTTCGAGATCCGGATCGGCGAGGACCTGTGCGTACTGGAGTACGAGCTTCGAGGCCAGACCATTTACTTCACGCATACAGGCGTCCCGCCGGCGCTCGAGGGTCAGGGACTCGCCAACCGCCTGGCCCAGACTGGAATGGACTACGCCCGCGCGAACTCGCTGAAAGTCGTACCGGCGTGCGAATTCATCCATGTCTTTGTTCGACGCCACCCTCAGTATCAGGATCTGCTCAGGCGGCTCTAGAGGGAGCTGACCCGGCTTGCATGAGCCAGCCCATATTAGCAGAACCTCCACGGCCGGCGGCGCGGTCTCAACGGCCGGCGAGCAGGGTGCGGAAGTAGAGGCCCGTAGCACTGAAAGTGCGGCTCGATAACGCTTCGGCGGCGGCCGCATTGGCCTGCTGGCGGATCTGGGGATAGGTGAGATTCTCCATTCCCGGGGTGTAGTCAACATAGCTGAACAAGAACGGTGACCAGAAGACGCTCAGGAAGTCAACGTGGGCGGCGTATGCAAAGGCCGCCATCAGATCGAGGAACGTCTAGTCGAGGGGTGACCAGATGCTGAAAGCGTCCAGCTTGAAGGCGTTCGGACTCGCTGCGACGTTGTCCGCGCCTGAAGGGGTCGGGACCTTGTACAGCCAAGCCTCGGAGACGATGACCGATTTCCCACTGGCCCGCGCATCCGATGCCATCGTGAGAGCGTTCTGGATGAAGCGCGGAGTCACCGAATAGATGTGTATCCCGATGCAGTCGATGCTTGTCTGCTCCGCGAGCAGACGTGAGTATCCAGCATCGGTCCAAGAGCCCGTGCCGGCGCAAATTCGAGTTGAGCCGCGGTCGAGGCCATTGAGGATGTAGTTGGCCAATTCCACGCCTTTCGCCGGGTCATTGAACTCGCGCAGGCCGGTGAGGTTGCGGCGGTCTCGGGCTCGGCAATGATCGACAGGTAATCCGGCTTGAGCTCTGAGATGATGGTCTGGACCATTGCCCAGTCCTGTGTCTCGAATTGCTCGAATGTCAAGCCGGAGAAGTCGTACGTGAACTCCGAGAAGGGCGTATTGGCCAAGAGGACAGACGCCTGGATGGTCCAAGTCATGCCGCGTTCCCGAATCAGCCGCGATACGGAGCGGTAGAAACTCAGATACTCGGCGTAGCGTGGAAAAGTCGGCGTCAGCAGCGGATACTGGATGGCGGACTTGACGCCTTTGATCCCGAGGCTCTGCAGTCGATCGAGATACCGCGCCGTTGCGGCCAGGGTCTGCGGATCGAGCAGGGCCGTGCCGCGATTGTCGTCAGCCACGATCAGCTCTGCAGCGAAGGTCGTGGAATAGTGTTGGGTACTCACGCCTACCAGCGCGAGATCCCGATTCAGATAGTTGTTCAGATCAGCATAGGTCTGCTGATACGGGGCAGGCACCGGGGGCGCAGATGCCGAGGGGATAGGATTGGCGGCGGCAGATGCGGGAGTGGTCGATGCAGGCTGTGATGGCTCAGGGAAGGCACCGGGGGAAGTTGCCCGGCAGGCAAGTGATACGAGCACGACGGAGACAAGGATCGGGATGAAGCGCCGTTTCGGCATGGGGTCTCCTCCACGGCACCATTATGGCCGAGGCCCGTTAAGTCCCTGTAATCGTGGTGTAAAAAATCAGGAAACGGCTTCGCTCACTTCTCGCAGCTGCCGAGCAGCCTGCGAGGCTGCCGAAACCAAGGTTTGCTGGCGGGATGTCGGAGCCATGGACCCCGGTCGGGTCGGTTCCACCCACCAGCCGATCGCGGAGCTTACGGCCGTGTTTAGGACAGCCTCCAGGGTATAGACCTGCTCGCGATCCTGAAACGGGTTGTACACGCGTACCCAGGCGCCGTTCGCCACCGCCAGGATGTCCTCGATCACGACCCAGTGCCTGATCCTGCTCTTGGAGCGGACCACGCCGGTTACCGTAATGCCCGTGGCAACGAGGGCCATGCGTCCGCCGTCGAGGCCTTTGCGAAGATAATCGGGCGTGACAGGCGCGATACTGGGTTCGGCCCGCCAAAACTCGTATGTCTTGCCGGCCACCCGCAGCATCTCCTCGATATCCAGGGTGGTCGTGCCCCGGTCCTGGGCCAGGAGCTGCTTGGCCGTCTTGGAGGCCGCGATCCATTTCTTCAGGAAGGGAATAATGTCGCTTCCAGCCAGGGCGGCGACGCACAACTCGCCACACAGATTATGCTGGATAAGTTCGTAGCCGAGAGCCCCCCGAATGTCGATGTACTGGGCGCCCATGCGGCCGGCCTTGCGCGCTGCCTCGAACTCAGGGTCGGCGGGCATGCGCAGCAATGGACGGGACAGGTCACAGACCTTCTTATTGTTGTCTGGAATTGTCAGATCGGTATCGGGCGTCGGGACCACGAATTCGTGCAGCAGGTCGGCCTTATACCAGCCGGAAAACTGCCGATCGAGCTTGGTGAATTCGACGCCATACCAGAGCTTGTACTTCGGTTCCTTATCGTTGAGGCGAACGTGGCCAGTCCAATGAAGCACGTCGTTCCGAGACACCCAAGCCGGCGCCGCCGCGTGCTGTGAAGCCTCCGTGAAGAGCCTTTCGGTGCGGAAGCTCCACATCTCCCGTCCCCCTCCCAGGATCGCCAGCCACTCGTCCAGCGTGCAGGAGGTCTCGCGTTGCTGGGACTTGACCTCCGCCACCCAGGCATCCCACTGGTCGCGGTGGTCAGAGATGGTCTGCCGGATGCTCTCCCCCACCGACGGATGTTGGCCCGTCCGGATGCCATCCAAGTAGTCGGCCGGCAGCCAGGGGGATTCAGCTCCCGAGTCAAGCCATGTTTGGAAGGTCGATAGCGGAAGCGACGGCGGCACTGAGGGTATGGCGACGTTGTTTCCCAAATCAACGTTGGGAAACACCTGCGGTTTTGCCACAGGCCGCACGATGGCGGACTTCAGCATGTACCCCTTTGCGGGCGGCCGACGCTGCGTAGTCTGCACCAGGACCATGTCCTGTGAGTCGTCGAGCACCTGAACCTCTTCGAGGGGATCAAGGGCTGCGATCACCGATGACTTCAGGCTGGGAGCAATTCGCAAGTTGACCGAGGAGCGGGTGACTCCATAAGCAGCGTCCATGGGGCCGTGCCTCCAACGTCTTCATTAGAGCACGGGTGCCGCGCACCGGGTATGGTCAAAAACTCGCCAATTTGGGTGGACGCTCTAGGGGCAGGCAGAAAGAACACGGGCAGGCTGAAGCCGATGAAGAAACGCGCCCTATGCGGGCGCGTTTCCGTGGATCTGGCGGGGAGGACAGGATTCGAACCTGCGACTGAGGATTTCGCCCCAGTAACCGCTTAGCAGGCGGCCCCATTCGACCACTCTGGCACCTCCCCAGTTCAAACTACAGTCGGTATCTGACGGTCGGCCATCGGGCAATTGCCATTCAGGGCAGTCGTGATCGTCAGGCCAAGACGGTAAACTGGCTGGCGGAGGGAGTGGGATTCGAACCCACGTTGGTGTGACCCAAACATGTTTTCAAGACATGCGCCTTCAGCCGCTCGGCCATCCCTCCAGGCGCAAAAATTCTACCATAAGTGAAGTTGCATGATCGGTTAGTTGCAGCCAGCACTCGAAACTCACAGGACAAAAGCGGATTCCTGATACGCTTGGTATAATCTGCGGTCTACGCGACGGCCATCGCCCGGGCTCTGAGATGGCAACGCGCACGGAAACGCGATGAAATATCACATTTGGACTGAAGGCTGCCAGATGAACGTGGCCAATTCACAACGAGTTCGGCTCGTCCCTGGAGCATTTGGGCTACGCATACACCGAGCGTCCCGAAGAGGCCGACGTCATCGTTCTGAACACCTGCGTTGTGCGGCAGTCGGCCGAAGACAAGGCGCTCGGGCGGCTGACCTCGCTGAGGCCACTCAAGGAACAGAATCCCGACCTCGTAATCAACCTGATGGGCTGCCTGGTGGGAGTGCGCGGGGCTGAACGCCTCCGGGACCGATTGCCCTTCGTGGATGTCTTTTCGCCGCCGTCCGATCCCGGGCCGCTGGTTTCATTCCTGAGCCAGGGACAGATCCGGACGCTCGAATCGGATGAAACTACCCGAAGGTTCGCCGTCATGGACGGCGACCTGATCCTTCCGGATCATGAACGGGGGAAGCTGGTCAGTGCACACGTACCGGTCGTCTACGGTTGTTCGCATGCCTGCACGTTCTGCATCATCCCGTTCCGCCGTGGCGTCGAGCGGAGCAGGCCGGTCGGCGACATCGTGGCGGAGGTCCGATCGCTAGCCGCGCAGGGGGTCAAGGAGATCACGCTACTAGGGCAGATCGTAGATCGCTACGGTAAGGATGTACCCGACGGACCGAACCTAGCCGCACTGCTGCGGATCGTGCACGAGGTCGAGGGCATCGAACGCATCCGCTTCCTGACCTCGCACCCGAACTACTTCAGCATTGAACTGATGGAGGCCGTAAACGAACTTCCGAAGGTGATGCCGCACATTGAGGTTCCTATCCAGGCCGGCGACGACCAGGTGCTGGCCAACATGAAGCGCGGCTACACCCAGAGAGACTACCGGGAACTGGTTGAGACCATCCGCCGCAGGATCCAGGGATGCTCCATCGCAACCGACATCATCGTTGGCTTCCCAGGCGAGACCGAAGCTCAATTCATGGAGACCTATGTCGTCCTTTCGGACCTCAAGCTGGACGTGGCGCACCTGGCGCGCTATTCGGCCCGCGAGGGCACCGTGGCGACTCGCCGAATGACGGATGACGTGAGCGACGACGAGAAGATGCGCCGCTTCCGCGTGCTGGAAGAGCTGCAGCAGCAAATCGTCGACGAGATCAACCGCAAGTACATGGGTCAGACGGCCGAAGTGCTGTTCGAGGAAAAGGCAAAGGGTCGCTGGAAGGGTCGGACCCCGACCAACAAGCTGGTGTTTTGCGAGTCTGACGAAGACCTACGGGGCAGGACTTTGCCCGTGACGATCACCTGGACCGGGCCCTGGTCAATGCAGGCCAGCATACTGCCGGCACGGCATCGCACCTCTCAGACTTTAGACTCCCCGCGTGGGATTTCGGTGCCGGACTAGCCGCAGATTATGCTGGGGGAGCAAATTCGAGGGAGGGGAGGCGCGGCTGCCCTGCCAAGATACAATTGACGCAGTCCCAGAATGCATCGCAAAATCGCACGGACCGCCGCAACCGCTCTCTACCTGCTCGGCGTGTTGACGATTATGGCTCTTGCCGCCGTCACCGCCTGGGCGGCGTTTGAGGGGCTTTCCTATTTCGCAACGGGCGCAGGCTACGATCTGTACGGGGGAATGCACTGCCCGATCTTGATTTCACCACGGGAAAACGGGGTGGTTGCTGCTAGTTTCACCAATCCCACCGATCAGGTTCTGCAGCCATACTATGAGGTGGAAATCAGCGGCCGCATCGCCGCGCGGCAAATGGAGGGGCAGGTCGACGTCATCCCTCACGCGAGCCAGAGCGTGACTTGGACGGTCAACGCCAGGGATATCGATCTCGAACCCTTCATCTTCGTCAAAATGGATGTGCTGCCGATCGGCGGCTACGGGACCAGGGAGGCAACCTGCGGCATCCTGGTCGCGAACGTGGACGGGATGAGTGGCGTCCAGGCCCTCTCCCTCGGACTCGGTATCGGCCTGCTCTGCCTGGTGGCGGGTCTGCTCTTGCCAGCTGTTGGTCTGACCCCCGCGGAGCTCGTCCTATTCGACAGCGAGGCATCGACGAATTCGCGGCGGGCTCTGCAGGCGCTGGGTGTAGCGAGTGCCTCAGCTCTCTTCGCCGGCCTGATGGGCTGGTGGCTGCCAGCTATGCTGCTTCTGGCGGTCAGCCTCTTATTGCTGGTGATGGTGCTGCCGTATGCGGTCTCGGGCCGCTAATCTCCGCCTGCGTTTGGGCGCATGAGATTCCGCAAGACGGTCTGCAGAATGCCGCCATTGCGATAGTAGTTGACCTCGATCTCGGTGTTGAGCAATGCCGTGGCCTTGAAGTCGACGACCTTCCCGTCGGGCCGCGTGGCCCTAACATCCAGGACACTCTTGGGAGCCATCGTATCGCCAGTGCCCGTGATGTCATAGGTCTCATCGCCGTGCAAGCCGAGTGACTCTGCGTTCTGACCAGGCATGAAGGTGAGCGGGAGCATGCCCATTCCGACCAGGTTCGAGCGGTGGATCCGCTCGAACGACTCCGCCAGGATCGCCTTGACGCCCTGCAGCTTGGGTCCCTTGGCCGCCCAGTCGCGGCTCGAGCCGGAGCCGTACTCCTTGCCCGCAAGGATGATGCAGGGGGTGCCATCGGCCTGATACTTCTCGGCGACGTCGAAGATGGGCATCTCGGCTCCATCTGGGAAGTGCCGGGTCAGGAAGCCTTCTTTGGGCGCGATCAGCAGGTTCTTGAGACGGATATTGGCGAAGGTTCCACGTACCATGATGAGATCGTTGCCGCGGCGCGAACCATAGGAATTGAAGTCCTTCGGCTGGATGCCTCGGGCTTGCAGGAACCGGCCTCCCGGGCTGTCGGCGGCGATATTGCCGGCCGGCGAAATGTTGTCGGTGTTGATCGAATCGCCAAACATGCACAACACACGCGCGCCTATGATCTGACCCACAGGCGGCAATTCCAGCGACAAACCCTCGAAGTAGGGCGGATGGTGAATATAGGTGGAGGCCTCGTCCCACTCATAGAGTCCGCCCCCGCTGACTTCGATGTCCTGCCACATCTTCGAGCCGTCAAACACGGCGGCGTAGCGGTCGGTGAACATGCCAGATTTCAGGCTCCGGCCGACAGTCTCAGAGATCTCAGCTTGGCTGGGCCAGATGTCTTTAAGGAAGACGGGCAGGCCATCCTTGCCGGTGCCCAGCGGTTCCTTATCCAGATCGACGTCGACCCGGCCTGCAAGGGCGAAGGCCACCACGAGAGGTGGCGAGGCCAGGTAGCTGCCGCGCACGAGGGGATTGATGCGGCCCTCAAAGTTGCGATTGCCGGAGAGCACGGCGACAGCCACCAGGTCACTCCCAGATACCGCCCTGGCCACTTCACCCGGAAGCGGCCCGCTGTTACCGATGCAGGTTGTGCATCCGTATGCGACTAGGTTGAATCCAAGCTGCGACAACGAATCAAGCACGTTCGCCTGCCTGAGGTAGTCCGTGACGACGCGTGAGCCCGGTGCGAGGCTGGTCTTGACGTAGGGCGGAACGGTCAAGCCCTTGTCGACGGCTTTCTTAGCCACGAGGCCGGCCGCAACCATCACGCTCGGATTGCTGGTGTTGGTGCACGAAGTGATCGCCGCGATCACAACCGATCCGTGCTTGATGGTCGTGGAACCACCGTTCGTGCCGACGGTCGCATGTGCCGCCACCGCTTCGGGCGTCAGAGCGAAGCCTTGTTCGCGAACCGGCGCCGTGAGTGCTTGAGTGAAAGCCTCTTTCATAGACGACAAGGGCACGCGATCCTGGGGGCGCTTGGGGCCGGCCAGTGATGGCACAACCGAGGTTAGATCGAGCTCCAGGGTGTCGCTGAATTCGGGATCTGGCGTGCTGGCGTCGCGGAACAGCCGCTGCTCGCGACAATAGGCTTCGACGCGTTCGACGACATCGGCGGGACGTCCCGTCATGCGCAGGTAGCGCAGCGTTTCGGCGTCGACCGGGAAGAAGCCGATCGTGGCGCCGTACTCGGGCGCCATGTTGCTGATGGTGGCACGATCGGGCAGCGACATGGAATCCAGGCCTCCGCCGTAGAACTCCACGAACTTGTCCACGACCCCCTTTTTCCGCAGCATCTGTGTGACGGTGAGGACAAGGTCCGTGGCGGTAACGCCGTCGCGGAGTTTGCCGTGGAGCTTGAATCCAACGACCTCAGGCAGCAGCATATCCATCGGCTGGCCGAGCATCGCCGCTTCAGCTTCGATGCCCCCCACGCCCCAGCCGAGCACGCCGAGACCGTTGATCATGGTCGTGTGGGAGTCAGTGCCGACGAGCGTATCAGGGAAGGCCAGGAATTCAGAGGTCGCCAGATCGGCCGGCGCGGGGCCCGCCAACACAACCTGCGCCAGGTACTCGAGGTTCACCTGGTGCACGATTCCGGTCATGGGAGGCACGACCCGGAAGTTGTTGAAGGCCTTCTGGCCCCACTTGAGAAACTCATAGCGCTCGCGGTTGCGCTGGAATTCGATCTCTGCGTTGCGCTGAAGGGCCTCCGGCGTGGCAAAAAAGTCGACCTGGACCGAATGATCGATGACCAGGTCAACAGGGACGAGCGGATTGATGCGGCGCGGGTCTGCGCCAAGGCGGGCAACAGCCGTGCGCATGGCAGCCAGGTCCACGACAGCCGGGACGCCGGTGAAGTCCTGCATGATGACGCGGGCCGGCAGGAACGGGACGCCGGGGCGCTCGCCGCCCGGTCTCCAGGCCGCGATGTGTTCTACATCCTCCTGGGTGATCTCGCGGTCATTGCACTGACGGAGCGCGCCCTCGAGCAGGATCCGCATCGAGAACGGAAGCCGTGAGAGAGTTGTGAGTTTGGACTTCTCGAGCGCATCAAGCCGGAAGAACGAGTATTTCTCCGCCCCCACCTGGAGAACACCGAGCGCGTTGAACCGGTTGCTCATCCTGACTCCTTCGTTGTGTGAATTCACGTGAGCCGCCATGCAGGCCACGCCTCTCACACCACAAGCTTACGAAGAACACAAAGGAGCGCCTAGGATGTCCTCGACCCCGTCCACGGGGTGTGTGGTGCTGACTACAATTGTAGTCCCTTTTGCATCTGCTCCACAAGCGCGTCGCGTCTCGGCTGGGGGCAGGAATGCGGCCCGGGCGGCGGCGAGGACCGCGTCCTTTAAGGCCGTGTCTGACAAACCCAGTTCGTCACAGACGACATGATACTCGTGGCTGAGCGTGATACGGGAGATGCTGGGATCATCCGTGTTGAGCGTCACATTGAGGCCGTGCTGCAGCATACGGGTCAGGGGATGGGAGGCATGTGCATTGACCGCCCCGGTCTGGTGGTTGCTCGTGACACACACCTCGAAGGCAGTTCCCCGATCCCGGGCCAGGTCCACCACCGATTTGTCCTCCAAAACGCGCACGCCGTGCCCGATCCTTTCGGCGCCGAATTTCTCGATGGCATCCCTGACATTCGCAGCGGGTCCCCACTCACCGGCATGGATCGTGAGGTGCATGCCAGATTGACGGGCCTCCTTGAAGATGCCGTAGAACGGTTCTGCGGGGAACTCCGCTTCGTTGCCGGCGAGGTCCAGCCCCACGACGCCGTCCTGCTTGTGTTCCACAGCCAGCCACGCTACCTGCTCCGCGAGCTCAGGGCTCTCGTGACGATTGACGGACAAGACTACATTGACGACGATCCCGAACTCGCGCGCCGCCTCCTGGGAAGAGGCCAGCATCCAGTCCATGACATCGTGCAGGGGAAAACGTTCGGCGCGACTCAAAGCAACCGGCGTGACGCGCAATTCCAGGTACTTTACGTTGTCCTTCGCCGCATCCTCGACCGCTTCGTGCGTGATGCGCTGGATCACTTCGGGTGAGCGGTAGAAGAGGCGCAGGGTGTCGAACTTGGCCAGGAAGGTTCGAAACGTGAAACTATCCCGGTCCTGCATCTGAACCAGATTGCTGAGATCCAGAACATCGGAAGGAACCGAGAGGTTGTGCTGACGGGCGATATCAAGCATGGTATCGAGACGCAGGCTGCCCTCGAGATGGCGGTGTAGATCGACTTTGGGCAGCATGCGAAAGCGCTTGAGAGCCGCGGTGTTGCGCTCCGAATAGCGCAGCGGCATGGAATTGTCGACGGGACGTTTGTAGCCCGCTGTCATCTGCAGTGTTGGGGCACAGCGCCTACGCTCACGCAGGCCGCCCGGTGCCCGCCTCCGTTTGTTGCCAGATCAATGTCGCCTGCGCTTCTTCTTGCCGGCTCCCACCAGTGCAGGTTGAGTCTCGGCCGGTGCCTCCGGAGCATCAGCGGGCGTGATCTCCATTCGCCGCGGCTGGTAGGCAAAGACGCTGTCCCACGACGGCCGCGCGCACGTCGGAGAGCAGTTGTTGGAACAACTCCGAGGCTTGCCCCTTGTATTGAACGAGCGGATCGCGTTGGGCATAGGCTTCCAGGCCAATCGACACGCGCAGCGCCTCAACCTTCGTAAGATAGTCCACCCAGAGCTCGGTGATGGCCGACAACAGGAGCCGTCGCTTGACCTCATTCAGTATGTATGAGCCGATCGCCTCCATCAGCTTCTCCCGATCCGGCTCGCTGAGCGACGTAATCGGTTCGTTCTGACGATCCGCCCCGAAGGCCTGCGCGGCCGGGCCAAAATCGGACAATCGGACTGCGGTCTGGCTCAGTCGGGCATATTCGCCCTGCCCCCAAGCGGTCTGGAGGGCTGCCTCTGCCCGTTCCAGGTGGTCCATTACGGATTCGATCACATCGTCGGCCGCCCGGTCTTCCAACAACTGTGCGGCGAGATAGATATAGCTGAAACGGTTGAATATCTGACGGACCTGGCGATGTGTGCGCTGATCAAAGAGCGTACGCGCGCCCTGGGAAAGCGACAGAAGAATGCGCAGCTTCGAACTGTCGTCCTGGCCTGGCTCGCGCTGCAGGAGGACATCCAGATCGCGTCCAACCTGAGACTTCAGTCGATCGCGCTGCCGACTGCATCAAGTCCTGGGCGGCCGCCAGGAGTCTGTCCGAGGCGGCGTCCCAATCGGAGGCTTCAACCTGGGTGCCAAACGACTCGCCGAGGCGGCGTTCGACCGCTCCTACGATCCGGCTGATGTTGAGGGCTACGATCTGAACCTCAACGAAATCCCCCAACCACTTCTTGAAGGCGTCGGGATCCTCCCCAAGCTGACGAGTTTGTTCGCCGGTGAGACGGAGCGGCATTCGGATCAGCGAGCCCAGTTCCTCGGCAGCTTTCTGCGGCCGGAGGGGCTCCTCGGCATCGCGCTGGACTTTCGAAGAATGCATCGAGCGAGTCCTTGCGCTCATTGATCTGGGCGTCCAAGCCCTCTGCGGTCCGATCGATCAGGGCCTCGATGGCCCGCTTGGTATGCGTGTGCTCGATCTCTATCGCCCGGGCCACAATCTCCGGGATGGATCGACGCACATCAGGGTTCTTGTTCACTTCGTCGAGAACAAGAGAGAGGCCGAATGTGGGAATCAGCTGGCCTTGCGATTCGAAGGGCGGTTGGACCCCTTCCAGCCAGGCGATCAGCTTCCAGGGCCCTTCCTCGTCCGCCAGGGCAGCCTGGACGCGGGATTCGACCTCGGTCTGCAAGCATGTCGGCGACGTCTTCGGTCAGGTCCTGTTTGGTGAAGATCCGGTCGCGCTGCGAATAGATCTGCTCGCGCTGTTTGTTCAGCACGTCGTCATATTCGAGCAGGTGCTTGCGGACGTCGAAGTTGGCGCCCTCCACGCGATGCTGCGAATTCTCGATGATGCCGCTGACGACGCGGGCCTCCAGCGGCAGCGTGTCATCCACCTTCAGGCGCTGCATCAGTCCGCTCACCTGGTCGCCGCCGAACAGACGCATCAGGTCGTCTTCCAGCGAGAGGTAGAAGCGCGAGGAACCGGGATCGCCCTGGCGGGCGGCCGGCCGCGCAGCTGGTTGTCGATGCGGCGCGCTTCGTGGCGTTCCGAGCCGATGACGTGCAGGCCGCCCAAGCTGCTTGACGCGCTCCATGTCCTCGAAGTACTGGAGGAAGAGCTTGACCTCGCCCTCGTAGAGGCCGTATTGTCCGGGATCGACCTTCATGCAGGGCCTGGCGGCGCTCTTCGAGCGGCATGTCGAACGGATCGGCGTACCCGGCCCGGCGCAGGACGCGATTGACCGCCGCGATGACCTCTTCCGCAATCTCGCCGCCGAGCTTGATGTCGACGCCGCGGCCTGCCATGTTGGTGGCGATCGTCACGGCGCCGAAGGCGCCGGCGCCGGCGATGATCTGCGATTCTTCCGTGTGTTTGCGCGCGTTCAGAACCTGATGCGGGACGCCGCCCTGCAAGACATGTCTTCAGCCGCTCCGGCGAATTCGTCGGGCAGTCGCAGAATTTCCAGCAGCATCGCAGAGATTGGATGGATCTTCGAGGCTGATGGTGGTCATGCCAAAGCCGGCTGGCGAATTTTCGCAGCGCATCGGGCGTGATGGTCTCGAGCGGCGCGTTGAAAGGTTGCAGCTCGGGAATAAGCCGGCCATCCTCCTCGCGATTGCTTGGCTTTCACAAAAGCTTGACGCACCAGGCCCACTTGCAGCAGACGGCGCACCGGCTCGGCCCGCAGGCGATTCGACAGGCGCTCGGAGGAATTCGACCGAGGTGGTGCCAACCAGCAGCGGCCGGCCCAAGACGTGGTAGCGGACGATCTCGGCAGCCAGCGCCCGGAGCTTGGCTTCCGCGGTCCGATAGATGACATCGGGAAAATCCTTGCGCCGGTAGAAGATGGGCTCCCGCCCATCGTCGCGCCGCGCATAGTACGAATAGTGAGTAGTTGTCCTCGTCCTTGGCCTTGATCTCGACCAGGGGCGCTTTGTCGCCGAACGCCTGGTATTCCAGGTTGGTCGGGATGGGCGTCACTTCCAGCTTGTAGATCTTGCTGAATTCCTCCGCCTCCGTCAGAGCGGTGCCGGTCATGCCGGCGAGCTTCTTGTACATGCGGAAGTAGTTCTGGAGAGTGATCGTCGCGTAAGTCACATTCTCCGGCTCGACGCGCACGCCTTCCTTGGCCTCCACCGCCTGGTGCAGGCCATCGGACCAGCGACGGCCCGGCATAAGGCGGCCCGTGAACTCGTCCACAATGATGACCTTGCCACCCTGCACCAGATAGTCCTTGTTCCGCTTGAACAGCAGTTGGGCCCGCAGTGCCTGTTCCAGGTAGCCGGTGAGGCGCGCCTGCTCAGGCGTCAAGTCTTCAGGACGGTCGGGGTCCATCAGGGGCTGGCCGAGAAGCGTCTCCACGTGACCCATGCCAACCTCGGTCAGGTTGACCGTGCGGTCCTTCTCGTTGACCTCATAGTCCTCGGGGCGGAGCTGCTTGACGAACTGCGACATGCGGCCGTACCACTCCAGATCACCCTGGGCAGGGCCAGAGATGATCAGCGGCGTACGGGCTTCGTCGATCAGGACGTTGTCAACCTCATCCACGATGGCGTAGTAATGACCGCGCTGGACGCGATCGGCCAGCCGCATGGTCATGTTGTCGCGCAGGTAATCGAAACCGAACTCGGAGTTGGTGCCGTAGGTAACGTCCGCGGCGTAGGCCTCGACCCGATCCACCATGCGGAGATGCTGCTGATCCTCGTGCGGCGATTCCTTCTCAAAGTCCACGAGGAAGGCCTTCTTGCCATTCTCAGTGACCGCGGCCATCTGCAGCACGCCGACAGAAAGACCGAGCATCTGGAAGATGGGCGCCATCCAGCGGGCGTCGCGGCGAGCTAGGTAATCGTTGACGGTGACGAGATGCGTTCCGTTTCCGCTCAGGGCATTGAGATACAGCGGGAGGGTCGCGACCAGGGTTTTGCCCTCGCCCGTCTTCATCTCGGCGATCTCGCCGCGGTGCAGGACGATGCCGCCGATCAGTTGGACGTCGTAGTGACGCAAACCGATCGTGCGCTTGGAGGCCTCTCGCACCAAAGCGAAGGCCTCGGGCAGGATGTCCTCCAGAGCATCCTGCTCTGCCTGGTGGCGGGCTTCGGCGTCTTCCACGTTCTGGACAGCGTCCCTGAGCTTGGCCCGGAATTCATCGGTCCGGGCGCGCAGAGCCTCGTCCGAGAGTTTCTCGAGTTCGGGCTCGAGCTCATTGATCTGCTCGATCTCCTCGCTAAGCTGTTCCAGTTGGCGGCGGTGGGGATTGCCCCCGACGGTTTTTACGAACTTCTGAAGCATATCTGATCCTTCGGAAGGGGGATTATAACATTTGCGATTTGTGATCAACAATTGATGGTCGATGGGACACGGTTTCCAAGCAATGGTGTGCGAACCGCGTGCGGTCTATGACCCCCATTGCGCAACAGAAGACAGACGCCGCGGGCGCAACGGCCCCCATAGCCCGTTCTTGACCTGGACTTTAAGACAATCATTTGTTCTGTTCTGAATCGCTGGTGCTATAATGCCCTCAGCCTCATAGAAACGCATCATAGACATGTCTTTCGCCCACCTTCACGTCCACACCGAATACTCCCTGCTGGATGGCTTCAGCAACATCAAGAAGCTGGTGCAGCGCGTCAAGGAGATGGAGATGCCTGCCGTGGCGATCACAGACCATGGCACGATGTTCGGTGTCATCGATTTCTACAAGGCTGCGCTACGAGGCAGGGGTCAAGCCGATCATCGGGATGGAAGCCTACATGGCGGCCCGCGGCATGCAGGACCGCGACCCGAAGCTCGACCGCTCATCCTATCACCTGCTTTTGCTGGCCGAGAATGAAACCGGCTACAAGAACCTGCTGCAGATCGCCTCGGCATCGCAGCTGGAGGGCTTCTACTATTCTCCGCGCATCGACCACGATTTCCTGGCGGCACACTCCGAAGGTCTGATCTGCACGTCCGGCTGCATGTCGGCCGAGATCCCGCGAGCGCTGGTCGAGAGCAAGGCCTGAAGAGGCCGTCCGGCGGATGAACTGGTACTACGACGTCTTCGGCCCGGACCGCTTCTTCGTCGAGCTGCAGCAGCACAACATCAAGGAGATCACCGACCTGAACCGCAGCCTCGTGCGAGCTCGGGGCTCGCTATTCCGCCAAGTTCGTGGCCACCAACGACGTCCACTACGTCAATCCAGACGACGCGCGGCTGCAGGACATCCTGCTGGCGATCCAGACGCAGACTCTGCTGAGCGATCCGAGCCGAATGCGGATGACAGATAACTCGTACTACCTGCGGACGCCCCAAGAGATGAGCAAGCTCTTTGCCGAGGTCCCGGAGGCCTTGAGCAACACGCTGCTGATCGCCGAACGCTGCAACGTGGACCTGGGGTTCAAAGGCTACCACCTGCCCGAGTTCCCGGTTCCCGAGGGCTACACCGCAGAGACTTACCTCCGCTACCTGTGCCAGGAGGGCGCGAAGAAGCGATACGGCGAGCGCGCCGGACATCAGGAGGTGCAGGAACGGCTCGATTACGAACTGGGCGTCGTCCACAAGATGGGCTTCGAGGCCTACTTCCTGATCGTATCCGACCTGTGCCGGTACGCACGCGAAAAGGGCATTTGGTACAACGCCCGCGGCTCGGCGGCAGGTTCGATCATTGCCTACGTGCTGCAGATCACGCTGGTCGACCCGCTCGCAGCACGATCTGCTCTTCGAACGCTTCCTAAACCCCGGCCGCATCTCGATGCCCGACATCGACCTGGATTTCCAGGACGATCGGCGCAGCACAGATGCTGGAGTACTGCACTAATAAATACGGCAGCGACAAGGTTGCCCAGATCATCACATTTGGCACGATGGGAACCAAAGCGGCGCTGCGAGACGTGGGCCGAGTAATGGACATCCCTCTGAACGAGGTGGACCGCGTGGCGAAGCTGGTGCCATTCGTCGCGGGTCACGCGACCACCATGGAGGACGCACTCGCAGATCCCGGAGTTCAAAGAGGCCTACGACACCCAGCCCCACCTCCACGAACTGATCGACGTCGCCGCCAGGATGGAAGGCACGGTCCGCAATGCCGGCACGCATGCGGCGGGGGTGGTGATCTCGGACAAGCCGATCGTCGAGTACCTGCCGCTGCACCGGCCGACCTCGGGGTCGGAAGAAACGCCGATCAAGACCGTCACCCAGTTCGAGATGGGCGTGCTCGATTCGCTGGGGATGCTCAAGGTCGACTTCCTCGGTCTGATCACTCTGACGGTGATGCAGCGAGCATGCGAGATGATCGAGAAGCGCCACGGCATCAGGCTGCACCTGAACAACATCCCGCTGGACGACCCCAAGGCCTTCGAGCTGCTGGGCAACGGGCAGACCGCCGGCGTCTTCCAGGTCGAGGGCGGCGGCATGACGCGCTACCTAGTCCAGATGAAGCCGACGAAGCTGGACGACATCATCGCGATGGTAGCACTGTACCGCCCCGGCCCTATGCAGTTCATCCCGGACTACATTGCCCGCATGCACGGCGAGGCGCAGGTCGAATATCGCCATCCTTCAATGGCACCGATCTTCAACTCCACGTACGGCATCCCCGTCTACCAGGAGCAATTGATGCGGGCAGCGGTGGAACTGGCGGGCTACTCGCCGTCCGAGTCAGATGAATTGCGCAGCGCGATCTCCAAGAAAAAAAAGCAGGAGATCGAGAAGCACCGACGCAAGTTTGTGGCCGGCGCGGTGAAGCACGGAATGCCACGCGACACAGCGGAGGCGATCTACACGGATTGGGAGGAGTTCGCCCGCTACGGATTCAACAAGAGCCATGCGGCCGACTATGGTGTCATCGCGGTGCAGACCGCCTTCCTGAAAGCCAACTACCCGGCCGAATACATGGCTGCCCTGCTCTCGGCCTCGGCGGGCGTGACCGAGAAGGTGGCCCTGTATGCCGCAGACGCCCGCAGCCTCGGCGTGCCGATCCTGCCGCCTGACATCAACGCCTCGGGTTGGGACTTCCAAATCGAGGACATCGACGGGAAGCCCAACATCCGCTTCGGGTTGGGCGCGATCAAGAACCTCGGGCAGGCCGCCATGGAAGTCGTCCTTGCGGAAAGAGAGAAGAACGGACTCTTCAAGGATCTGAGCGACTTCGCCCGTCGGGTTGACATGAGAGGGCTCGGCAAGCGCGGTCTGGAATGCCTGGTCAAGGTAGGAGCGCTGGATGCGTTCGGCGGCAGGGTCGCGCTGCTGGCCTCCCTCGACCGGCTCACCGCGATCAGCACCAACCACTTCCGGGCGGTCGAGTCCGGCCAAATGAGTTCTTCGGAGCAGCCACCGGCGTCGATGAGACGGTCACTCTTCCGGACGTGCACAACGCCGACAAAGGTGAGATGCTGGCCTGGGAACGTGAGCTAATTGGCTTGTACCTCACCGACCATCCGCTCACCCCCTACCAGCAGGGCCTGGCACAAATCGTGACCCATTTCTCGGGACAGCTTGGTGGGGCGCCAAATCAGGAAAAGGTGAAGGTGGCCGGCCTGATCACCACCGTTCGACCTTACGTGACCAAGGCCGGCAAACCGATGGGCTTCGCCACCGTTGAGGACATACAAGGCAATATCGAACTTGTGCTTTTCCCGCGAACCTGGGAGAAGACGCGCGAGCAACTGACGATCGGCACGGTCATCATCGTCGACGGCAAGGTGGATGCCACAAACACTCCGCCCAAGATCCTGGTCGATGCAATTCGGACTGATGTCCAAGCGGCGATCGAGCAGGCGACGTCCGGGATGGCCGCCAAGCCCGGGCCGGGTAGCTCCGGGCCACCGCCAAAGAGGAATCCTCAGCCCGCCGCGGTTGCCAGACCGCCGTCCAAACCGTCGGCGGCCAGGCAGGTGGCCGAGCAGCGACCAGCCGTTGCTACACCGAACAATTCATCCCCTCCGCCCCCGGATAACTTCCCGGCGGGCTGGGACGCGGAATGGCAGCCCTCGTTTGAGAACGCCGAGATTGCCACGCGTGTTGAGCCCGGTGAGAGTGGCCGCGGTCTGCCTCGTTCCGAAACCGTTACTGAGGCCCGCCCAGAGAAGGGTCAACCCCTACCGACATCGAGCACCTCAAGTGCCGAGACGCTGAGGCCTGCGCAGAAGGCAACGCCTACACCGGCGGCGGTCAAGCCGCCCGAAACACACGTCCTGCCATCGCTGTACATTCCGCTGGCGCAGACAGAAGTGAATCGGGAGCATCCGCCCAGGCAGATCACGGTCATGCTGCGCTCGACTGGTGACAGAGAACGGGACAAGAGACGCATCCGCACTATCTACGGTACGTTGATCTCGTTCCATGGCCGGGACCGGTTCAGTTTCCACATTTTCGAAGACGGCAAGGGTTTCCTGATGGATTTCCCGGGCGAGACGACCCAGGTTTGTGACGATATGCTGGCGCGCCTGCGAAAGCTGACCGGCGAGGAGAACTGGCGCGTCGAAGACATTACGTTTCAATAACTGATAGCGTTTCCGATCGACCTTAACGACTTTCTCAAAAGACCTACAAGACAAGAGAGCGAATGCAGCAGACCCCCCGCCAGCGCGAGTCCGATCAGGCAGTGTTCGAGGTCTCCCCTGCCTGGCAGGAATCCTACCCCCAGGCCCATGCGGGCGTGCTTGTCATGCACGGCGTTGCCAACCCCCCGCGGCATGCCGAGCTCGAGAGGCGGAAGAGCGAGCTCGAGGCAGAATTGCGACGGCGCTATGTGGGCCTGGATCGAGCCGGCCTCCTACAGAATCCGACCCTCAGGGCCTATGAGGAACATTATCGCCGCTTCAAGAAGACGTACCACGTGCAGCTTCAACTTGAATCCATCCTCTTCAAAGGAAAATCGATACCGGCGGTGGCGGCGCTGGTCGAGGCAATGTTCATGGCAGAGATGGACACGCTGCTCCTGACCGCAGGCCATGATCTGGACACCGTTCGTTTGCCCCTCATCCTGGATGTGGCGGGAGTAACCGATAGCTACGTCCTGCTGCGCGGCGAGCCACAGACCCCCAAGGCGGGCGACATGCTCATCCGGGATCGGGAGGGCATCGTCTCGAGCATCGTGTACGGACCCGATCAGCGGACACAGATCAATGCCCAGACCCGGAATGCGGTCTTCACGGTCTACGCGCCGGAAGAGATCGGCGTCGAAGCGATCGAACGGCAGCTTGGGGAGATCCAAGCGAATGTGCTGTTGATTGCTCCGGCCGCGCAGGTAGGCCTGCTCAGGATCTACGGAGCGGCGTAGGCTACCAGGAGCCAGGCCAAATATGCCCATCGAGGTTGTCTGGGAGCAGCTGTTGGGTCGCGGGCTGGAGCATCTAAGCCTACGCGAAGATGCGACGATCGAGGCCGACGGCGTGGCCGTTGGAATACTGGAAGACGCCGCCTATCGGATCCAGTATCGAATCACGTGCGATGCAAGCTGGAACGTGCAGCGGTTCACGGTCCAAAGCTTGCTCAACAGTGAGCGGGCAAGCCTGATGCGACGCGGCAGCGATTGGCTCGATGAGCAGGGCCGGCTTCAAGCCGCGCTGAGCGGTTGCACAGAAGTCGACATCATGGTCACACCGTTCACGAACTCCCTGCCCATACGAAGGCTTGGCTTGCGATCCGGGCAGGCGGCGCCCATCTCCGTGGCATATGTCACAGTGCCCGGCTTGGCGGTCTCGCGAGCTGACCAGGTCTACAGCTGCCTGCAGACGCAGGCGGACGGCGAAATCGTAAGATACCGGTCAGTCTCGACCGGCTTCACCGCGGATCTCAAAGTCGATGCGGACGGGCTAGTAACGGACTATCCCGGGATTTTCAGACAGATCTGGAAGAAAAGAACCAACTAGGCCGCCGCCGGCTCGCTTACGCGGCGGCAGCCCTCTTCAGCCGCATGGTTTCGCGTACGGCGTTGCAGCGTTCGCAGTCACTGCGGTCACAAAGCAGGGCAACCGGATCCGCTTTGATGCGGGCATCTACGGCCTCGATCAGGCCGCGCAGGGGCAGCGCCCGAACCGTGGCCTGCCCGATCGTCACCTGGCGGGTTGCCTTGACCAAGTCAGGAGCGATCGCATCGAACCCCGCCGAGTCGCCGGGGAAACCAGGACATTCGATGATTCGATCGGGGAGCAGCGCCCAGCGCAAGAACTGCTTTCGTCCTGCCAGCCGCTCCGCATAATGGATGCTGGTGTTCACCGTGTGATCCACGCCGAGCAGCAGGACCCACCCGTCGGCCTCGGCCAGGGCGCCGATTGGGCCCATAGGGTTCTGGATGGTCTGGGCAGCCAGGAATTTGTCGGCATAGACGCCGGCAAACGACAGGATCGGGTGAAGGCTGCGATGGGCGCGCGAATGACGTCGAAGAGCCTCGGAGAGGACACCCATCATTCGGTCAGCGGGGAGATCGGGCGTAAACGGCTCGGCCATCCGGTTCAGATCGCCGTCGCCGCCATAGGTCAGTCCATTGTTCATCGGGCCCGTAGCCGGCGTGATCATGGTCTTGTAGGTGAAGGTGGGCATCACGAGGGCCCAGACCGAGTCAAGCGTAGCCCGCAGGACCGTCTCTGCCCCACCAACCACCTCGCCAAAGGCCTTGAGCGAGGCGTGCGCGATCACGGGCGTATGCGAAAGCCCAAGCTTGAAGAGCCCCGTGCGCAGGTCCGTGAAGGTTAGCATCACCACCCAGGGAAGAGGCGCCACGTGCGGCGTGCCCAGTCCAGGTACTGTTCGCCAAAAGCAGATTCGAGTACGCGCTCCTCAACTCGGATCCGGTAAAGAGTTGGGAGCAGCATGACGATGAGCATGACGAGAGCCCCAACCCAAGTCCCGAGGCCCAACACTATGGCCGCGTCCATGATGATCATACCTGTATATGCAGGGTGCCGCAGCAGCCGATATGGACCGGCGGTGATCAAACGCTGGTCGGATGTAATCATCACCGTGCGGGAGAAATGCTTACCGAGAAGATACACGGCCCATTCCAGCAGGATTCCGCCACCGATCAGGACTAAGAGCGCGGCAGCCTGCGCCCAGGCCGGGACAACCCCCACATTACGATATCGAAGGTACAAGGCGGCGGCGAGACCGCCGACCGAGCAGGCGTAAATCGCCAGGAACGAACTTCGATCCTGGCTGCGCCCCCGGAGGGTCCCCTTGCTACCCATCAATCGCGGCATGAACTCGTCCACCAGCAGGATCGCCAAGACAACTATCCCATACAGGTTCGCGAATCCTGGACTGGGAAACCAGCCGGCGACCACGCTCGACACGCTACTTGCCCTTCCACGCTGGCGGGCGCTTCTCGACATAGGCCCGCATGCCCTCGGTCCGATCTTCCGAGCCGAATAGAGTATGGAACTCGTCGCGCTCCTGCTGCAGACCGGCAGCCAGAGGGCTCTCGTAGGCCTGATTGATCAGCTTCTTTGCCGCGCCTACTGCCAGCGGCGCGCGGGCCGCGATTTCGGCGGCCAGCGCGATAGCCTCCTCCAAGTAACGGTCGACGGGCACAACCCGATTGACCATCCCGAACTGCAGGGCTTCCTGGGCTGATAAGGTGCGATTGTTCAGGATTATCTCCATCGCAATGCTCTTGCCGACCGCCAGTGGAAGGCGCTGAGTGCCGCCGGCGCCCGGAATCACCCCGATGGCGATCTCCGGCTGTCCGAACTTCGCCGTCTCCGAGGCGATGATCATGTCGCACGCCAGTGCCACTTCACAGCCGCCGCCGAGAGCCCACCCGGATACGGCTGCAATCACCGGCTTCCGGAGGGCGTTCATCCGGCCAAAGGTAGCAATGAACTCGCCGTCCAGCATCTGGCGCAGACTCACGTCTGCCATTTCCTTGATGTCCGCCCCGGCCGCAAAAGCCTTCTCGTTACCAGTGATCACCATCGCGCCGATCGCGTCCTGGCGGTCAAACGCCTCCAGCGCCTCCATGAGCTCGTGTAGTAATTCTTTGTTCAAGGCGTTCCTGGCCTGCGGCCGGTTAAGCGTCACGACGCCAACCCGCCCCCGCGTTCTGGTCAGGATCATCTCATAGGGCATTTCCACACCTCGGATCGATCCCTGCAGCAGCAGACGTCTCAGAAATTCCTGATAACCGTTTGGAGTCTCAGGCCCGCTCGAGATTGCTAATCAGATTCTACTCTCAATCAATTCCGGGAAACGTCACAAAAGGAGACCGGCCAGCTGCGCGGTCGTGCATAGGATCGAGTCCGCGCCCTGGCGGCGTAGTTCGGCCTCCTCGCCGAAGCCGCACAGCACGCCCACGGTCTGTGCGCCGGCGGATCTACCAGAGCGGATGTCGACCGTCGTGTCGCCCACCATCAGGCAGGCCTCCGGCGCGACCTTCATCGTCTGTGCCGCTAGGCAGACCGGGTCAGGATACGGCTTGGTCCGCCGGGCGCTCAAGGCAGTGATGATCACAGGGAAGTATTGAACCAGGTCGCGGGCCTGCAGGAAGGCCATCGTGCCTTGCTCATCCCGCGAGCTGACGATCGCCATGGGATAGCGACCTCGTACTGCGTCGAGCATTTCCACCACGCCTGGTACCACCGGTGGAGGCTGGCTGTGCCTTTTCCGATGACGATACATCCAATTGATGAGCACCATTATCGGCGTCCCGAGGCCAATGGCATCAGCCAGAGCCAGCAGGGCATTGCCAGGAGATTCCATCCACATGACCAGGCAGCGCGCCAACCGGTTGGGGTCACCGGTGAACGGCACCCGTCGCAGCCACCTGGAGATCCGGTTGGCGTAGTAGTCGTCCGTGTCGCTGAGCGTGCCATCCACGTCGAAACACAAGGCGCGGACGCGGGCTGGGTCGAGGGACATGCCGCTATTCTATACGATTCCGCTTTCCAGCAAACGGCGATGTATACTCGGAATCATGGCAAGCACGCTGACCTGCCTGGAATGCCCAGAATGCGGCCGCCACTACGATGCCGGCCGTGTGCAAACCGTGTGCAGCGACTGCAACTCGCCTCTGCTTGCCCGTTACGACCTGGAGAAGGCGGGCCGGACGCTTACTCCAAGTTCGGCCGCGACACGTCCGCGGGGCATTTGGCGTTGGACCGAGATCCTGCCGGTGCGGGAGCAGCAGAATTGGCTAACACTGGGAGAAGGCGATACGCCTCTGCTGCAGGCTGACCGGCTCGCGTCGGCTCTCAAGTTGAAACACCTCCTGATCAAGGATGAAGCGGGGAATCCGACCGGCTCATTCAAGGCCCGCGGCCTGGTCATGGGCGTGTCCAGGGCGATTGAGTTGGGGATACGTGATTTTGTGATACCGACAGCCGGCAATGCGGGCGGAGCCCTGGCGGCCTATGCAGCGCGAGGGAAGGTCGTCGCGCACGTGTTCATGCCGAAGGATGCGCCGCCAGCGAATCAAATCGAGGTCCGGGCATTCGGCGCAGACCTCATCCTGGTTGACGGTCTGATCAGCGAGGCGGGCAAACTGGCTGGGGAGGCCGCCCGAAAGAACAAATGGTTTGACATGTCCACCTTCAAGGAGCCGTATCGGGTCGAGGGCAAGAAGACCATGGGGCTTGAGGTGGCTGAGCAGCTGGGTTGGGAGCTGCCCGATGTGATCCTCTATCCCACCGGCGGAGGCACGGGCCTGGTCGGAATGTGGAAAGCCTTCCAGGAGATGGAGCAGCTAGGCTGGATCAATTCCAGACGCCCGCGCATGGTCAGCGTTCAGGCCGAAGGCTGCGCGCCTGTTGTGCGGGCGTTCGAGCTCGGCTCCGAGCGGACAGAAGCTTGGGAGAATGCGCGGACGATCGCGGCGGGTCTGCGCGTGCCTGGTCCATATGCCGACCGGCTGATTCTGCGCGCCATCCGCGAGAGCCATGGCACGGCGGTCGCCGTCAGCGATCTGGAAATCATCGAGGCTCAAAAGGAGCTCGCAGGGAAGGAGGGCCTGCTGGCTGCACCCGAGGGAGCCGCTACCTGGGCCGCCCTGAAGCACCTCGTGCAAGCTGGCTGGGTTTCGCTCGATGAACGTGTGGTATTATTCAACACAGGCAGCGGATTGAAGTACCTTTAGGACGGCGGACAATCATGATCCACCGACAACCCCAACCGAGCATTGGTCCGGCGACGACCGGAGACCCTTCGGCCGCGCTGCTGGCGTTGTTGGTCGAGATCAACCGCGAGGTAGCGGGGGCCCTTGATCTGCGCACGGCCCTGCAGCGCCTAGTCTTCGCGGCGATGCAGCATGTCGGTGGTGAACGCGGAAGCATCATCGTGCTTGACGATACTGGTGAGCCGCTGGATGCCACGATCGTCTACGGCAAGAGCCTGCACGAGAACACCTCCCGGCAGTTAAAGGAAACCATAGACCGCGGTCTGGCTGGCTGGGTCGTTCGGCATCGTAAGGCAGCCTTGGTGCCGAACACCAGCATGGACGAGCGCTGGCTGCGTCGTTCGGATGATGCCTCGGACCAAAGCGGCGCCAAATCTGCATTGTGCGTACCACTCCTAGCGCGCGAGCGCCTGGTCGGTGTGTTGACAATCGTCCACTCGCTGCCGAATGCATTCGGGCCCGAGCATCTCGAGCTGGCCAAGGCGATAGCTGACCAGGCCAGCATCGCCGTCCTGAACGCCCGACTCTACACCGAAAGCTCGCGGCGGGCCCGGGTCATGACGGCACTGGCCGACGGCGCCGCAGCTTTCAGCGGCTCCCTGGACGTGCATGAGGTCTGGCAACGAGTGGTCAACCAGGTCATCCAAGCTCTGCAGGTCGAGACGGCGGCAATCGGCCTGCTGGACGGACCGGAGCAGAGCATCGTCTTCAGGGCGGCCGGCGGACAACGTGCCGGAAATATCGTCGACCGTCGCGTCACCGGTGGGCAAGGCTTGGCGGGCCAAGTCATCCGCGATGGAAGGGGGATCGTCATCGCGGATACTACCCTGGACAGGCGGTTCACGGATGCAGATCGATTTGCAGGCATCGAAGCGCGGGCCATCGCACTGGCTCCGATCCAGGCGCAGGGCACTATCCTTGGCGTGCTCGAGGCTATTAATCCTGTGGCCCGGGCATTCGACAGCGATGCTTTGACCGTGATGATGGGGATCGGCGGCCTGGCAGGCGCGACGATACGCAATGCCCAACTTTTCGAGCAACTCCAGAATGCCCACCGACGCTATCGGGAGCTGTTCGAGGCAAGCATTGACCCCATCTTCATCACGGACTGGAAAGGCAAGATCGTTGAGGCTAACCGGCAGGCTGCCGCGTTGAGCGGCTACACGCAGGATGCGCTCAGGCGCATGAGCATCGATCAGCTCCATCAGGTCAACTGGGAGCACCTGGGCATGGAGTTCGAGAAACTCGCTGAGGGCCGCGTCGAGACCTACGAATCCGTCTTGCACAACGCCAACTCCGGAAAAGTCCCAATCGAGGTCCATGCCCGCCGCGTGGAGTTCGAAGCCGCGGACTCGATCCAGTGGACTGTCCAGGACCTCACCGAGCGCAAAGAGCTGGATAGTCTGCGAGATGACCTGGCCTCGATGATCTACCACGACCTGCGGTCCCCGCTGGGCAACATTACCGGCAGCCTCAGCATGCTCAGTGGACTGATGGGAGAGAATGAGAACGCCCGCTCGATGCTGGAGGTCGCCACGCGTTCCACCGACCGGATCCAGCGCCTGGTGGACTCGCTGCTCGACCTTAACCGACTGGAATCGGGACATCCATTGACCTCGCAGAGATCAGTGGAACCCAAGCAATTGGTGCAGAACGCGGTCAGGGACGTGACGCCTGCAGCAGCCAGTCGAAGCGGTGCGATCCGCGTCCAAGTCGCCGATGGCCTGCCCAGGTTATGGGTCGATCCGGACATGATGCGACGGGTCCTGATCAACCTGCTGGAGAACGCCCTCAAATTCTCCAGTGCAGAAACCGATGTGGAGATCGGAGTGCGCAGACAGGATAGTTGCGTGGAGTTCTGGGTGCAGGACCACGGTCCCGGCATTCCGGTATCCGAGCGGAAGCGCATCTTCGAGAAATTCCGACGGCTTAAGGACACGGTGAACCGCTCAGGTGGCTTGGGCATCGGCCTGGCTTTCTGTGACATCGCGGTCCGTGCCCATGGCGGCACGATCAGGGTGGAAGGCGACGAAGGCAAGGGTTCGAGGTTCGTGATTGCGCTGCCGGCAGAGGAAGCGCACATCTGACACTGGAATAGCCGCTTTGCCCCGGCAGCAGAGAGGGTGGCTCGCGATCCGAAGAAGATGGACCGCGGTCCCGGCCGGCTTTGAGCGGAGGAGCTCCGATGCAATCCATCGCTGACAATGTCTACATCGAAGATCATTATTTGGGCGTAACCCTGGGTGTGATCCAAGTCGCGCGCGGGCTGGTGCAGATCGACGCACCCCCTTCCCCCGAGGACAGTCGCTCGTGGCGCGCGGCCTTGATGAGTCTGAGCGGCGGACCGGAGCGCGTCCTGGTGATCCTGGATGCGCATCCCGATCGGACTCTAGGCGCCCGGGCGATGGACTGCATGGTCATCGCACAGGAGAAGACGGCCCAGGTCTTTCGTACCCGCCCGACGACTTTCAAGGCCCAAGGTACGGAAACCGGTGCCGACTGGGAGACCATTCCCGGCCTGGGAACCGTGCGTTGGGCGCCGCCGGAGATCTCCTTCACATCCAATATGGTCCTCCATTGGGGCGATGCACCGATCGTTTTCGAACACCACCCGGGACCAACCGGCGGTGCGATGTGGGTGTTGGTGCGTGAACAGAAGGTTGTTTTCATCGGCGACTTGGTCTCAAAGAATCAGCCCCCTTTCCTGGCTCACGCCGATCTGCCGGCCTGGATCGAGGCGCTTGAGCTGCTGCTTTCCTCTGAGTTCAAGGGGTTCACGTTTGTGAGCGGGCGCGGCGGCACCGTTTCCACGGCGGTCATCAAGGCGCAGTCCGAATTCATCGAGCGCCTCCACGAGCGTCTCGAGAAGATGGCGAAGCGCGGCAGTTCGCCTGACGCCACCGAGAAGATGATCGAGCCGCTCCTGACCGGATTCAAATCGTCGGCCGCGAGGCGCAAACAATATGTGCAGCGGCTCCGCTATGGCTTGCGCTACTACTACTCTCGTCATTACCGGATGGGCAGTTCAGCGGATGAATAGATGAGTGAACACTACCAAGCACTATTTGAGCTCACACGCGGTCGAATCGCTGAATCGATCCATTACGGCGCGATCGCCGTGGTGGATTCACATGGCCAGCTCCTATTCTCCTACGGCGATCCGCAGACAGTCACCTTCCTGCGCTCGTCCGCCAAGCCGTTCCAGGCCCTACCCTTCTTCGAACGCGGTGGACCGGAGCATTTCGGACTCACCCTAAAGGAACAGGCGCTAATCTGCGCGTCCCACGAAGGGTCCGATGAGCATGTGCGCACGGCGAAGAGCATCCAAGGCAAGGCCGGCATCAAGGAAAGCGACCTTCAGTGCGGCATCCACATGCCGGGCGATGCGGTCGCCTACAAGGCGTTGATCGGGCGCGGCGAGCAGCCCACACCCAACCGCAACAATTGCTCCGGCAAGCACAGCGGTATGCTGGCCTGTGCGAAAATGCGGGACCTGCCGATGGATACGTACCTCGAACTCGAGCACCCGATCCAGCAGGACATCCTGACCACGCTTTCCCAAATGAGCGACCATCCGCGCGAACGCGTGGAGTTAGGCGTCGACGGTTGCTCCGCGCCAAACTTCGCCTTACCGCTCTACAATGCCGCGCTGGCCTACGCCCACCTGTGTGACCCCGCGGGAATGAGTGAGGCGCGCGTCCAAGCCGCGCATCAGATCACGGCCGCCATGACCTCCCATCCTGAGATGGTCAGTGGCACGGGCGAGTTTGACTGTCTGCTGATGCGTGCGGGAGCCGGGGGTATCCTCTGCAAGAGGGGTGCGGAGGGCTTCCAGGCGCTGGGGCTGATGCCGGGGATGGTCGGCACAGGTTCTCCTGGAATCGGAATTGTATTCAAGGTCTCCGATGGGGACCTGCTGTTCCGAACGCTCGACATCGAACCGCTGAACCGGGTCCGCCCGGCCGTGACACTGGAGATACTGCGCCAGATGGGCGTGCTAAAGAGGGACCTCGCGGCGGCACTGGCTGCGTTCGGCCGGATCCTGCCCATCAAGAATCATCGCGGGCTGACCGTCGGCGAGTCTCGGCCGGTATTCGAGTTGGCTAGAGAGCACTAACAAAGAGAGCCGGCCTTCGCGCGGGGCGGGAGCGCGGCGGCCTCAAGAGATCGTCGCCCGATACCCGATCATGTCCCGCCTTGCTACGCGTGCAGTCAAAATCCACAACAGGTTGCTGGAATCGTTCAGTGAGCCGAGATGGCGGGAGCCATTGCCGCCCATCTCCGAATTGGTCTCCACGATCCTCTCCCAAAACACAAACGACCTGAATCGAGATCGGGCCTTCCGCGGCCTGCGGGCCAGGTTCCCATCATGGGAAGCAGTGCGCGATGCACGCAGGAATGAGGTCATCGCAGCCATCCGGGTCGCGGGTCTGGCCAATCAGAAGGGGCCAAGGATTTCAGAAGGTCCTGAGGGAGATCACGGGCGAACGCGGTGATCTGAACCTGGACTTCCTCAAGGACCTGCCGGTGGAAAAGGTCCGGGGTTGGTTGATGAAGTTCAACGGCGTGGGACCGAAGACGGCCGCCATCGTGCTTCTCTTCTCCCTGGGCCGACCTGCCTTTCCTGTCGATACGCACATCTACCGCGTGACGGGCCGCATCGGACTGCGACCCGCCAAAATGAACGTGGAGCAAGCGCATCCACACTTGGAATCATTGTTTCCACCCGAGACCTACTATGCAGCCCACCTGAACCTGATTCGCCTGGGCAGGGAGGTCTGCCACGCACGTCGTCCAGACTGCCCGCGTTGCCCCATCCGCGCGCTATGTGATTTCGAGCCGAAGACCAAGCCGACTGCCCCAAAGGACCGACGCCGGTCCTGATCGCCCGATTCCAAAGCACTGACATTGAGTAGATCCGCCGTGACTGAAGACCCGCCCGCAAGCCTCGCACTCCAGAAGCTGGGTATCACTCACCGCGTGTTCAGGCACCCGGCGCGAGTGACCTCACTCGAACAGGCGGCCCAGGAGCGCGGTCAGCGGCGCGAGCAGGTGGTACGGAGCATCGTGTTTAGACTGGGTGAAGGCGAATTCGTCATGGCGCTCGTGGCGGGACCTACCCAGATCTCGTGGCGGAAGCTTCGGCAGCACCTAGGCCGCTCAAGGCTGACGATGGCGAGCGAGGACGAGGTTCTGGAGCATACCGGCTATCGCATCGGAACGGTCTCGCCCTTCGGCCTGCCGCACCCAATGCGGGTCTTAATCGATCCCGGGGTCCTAAACGAGGCAGAGATTTCGATCGGCTCAGGCGTCCCCAGCACCGGAATCATCCTCGCCAGCGCGGACTTGCGGCGTGGCCTGCCAAGGGCCGAACTCGCCCCCTCCTTAAAAGCGCTTGACACCTCTATCCAACCGCCTTACAATTGTCCTAGAAAGTCTATAAAAGCAATAGGAGAACATGTATATGAGGCTCTCCAAACGCGGCGAATATGGCCTGCGGGCCATGATGGCGCTGGCGGTGCCCCAAGAAAACGGTGAGACGCCGGTCATCCAGATCCGGGAGATCGCGCAACGCGAGCAAATTCCGGCCAAGTTCCTTGAGCAGATCCTACTGTCCTTGAAGAATGCCGGCTTGCTCCACAGCAAGATGGGCGTGGGTGGCGGCTATCACCTGGCCAAGGCACCCAAGGACATCAGCCTTGGACAGATCGTGCGGGTTCTGGATGGACCGCTGGCGCCGGTCAAATGCGTGAGCCAGATGGCCTACGAGCCGTGCGGCTGCCCTGACGAGGAGACTTGCGGATTGCGGCTGGTCATGGGTGACGTGCGCAATGCCATCGCAAACCTCCTGGATGGGACATCATTGGAGGACGTAGCGAAGCGGGTCAACATTGCCCATGTCTCAGCAGGGCACTGAAGTGGTCCGGCGGCCTTGTGGGAGGGCAATTCTCCTCGGCAACGGGATCCATGCCGGCAATGCAGGGCGGGTGATAGCTCTCGAGACAGTCGGCAGACTGAGCAAGAGTCCCGGCTTCGCGCGCGTACGCGCTGTGGGCCGGGAATCATACTAACAAACAGGAGTTCATCATGTACAAGTCAAGCCTCGCGTTCTTTTCGGTTATCGTCGTTGCGGCACTGGTGCTGAGCGGCTGTGGAGCCGGCTCGCAGCCCGCAAGCGGAACTGCGCCTGCCCAGGGAACTGGTGATCAGTTGAGTGGCACGATTGCCGTCTCGGGCGCTTTTGCCCTCTATCCAATGATGACGGTTTGGGCGGGTGAGTTCACCAAGCTTCATCCGCAGGTGCAGTTCGATGTGCAGGGCGGCGGCGCGGGCAAAGGCATGACCGATACGCTCGCGGGTGCGGTGGATATCGGCATGATCTCCCGCACGATCAAGCCCGAAGAGGAGGCCAAGGGTGCTTTCTGGGTATCGGTGGCCAAGGACGCCGTCTTCCCGATCGTGAGTGAAAAGAATCCTGTGCTCGCGAATCTGGTAGCAAAGGGATTGACCCAAGACGTTGTCAAGAAGATCTTCATCACAGGCGAAATCAAGACCTGGGGTGAGGTCGTCGGCAACCCTGCCGTGACGGATGAGATTCATGTGTTTACCCGGTCAGATTCAGCGGGCGCTGCGGACCAGTGGGCGTTGTACGCGGGCGGGAAAGCGCAAGCCGATCTGCAAGGGATCGGAGTGAATGGTGAGCCTGCACTGGTCGATACAGTTGGAAAGGATGCCCTGGGGATCGGATTCAGCAATCTGAACAGCGTGTTCGATGCGACCAGTGGTAAACTTGTCGCCGGCGTGGTCGTCCCGCCAATCGATGTGAACGGAAACGGGACGATCGATGCCGGCGAGTACTATCAGACGAAGGAGGAAGCCGTCAAGGCCATCTCCGACGGCACGTATCCTTCGCCACCTGCTCGTTTTGAAAATCTGGCCACCAAGGGGAAACCCCAGGGGCTTGTGCTGGCATTCATCCAGTGGATCCTGACCGATGGCCAGCAGTATCTGGCGCAGGCCGGCTATGTGGAATTGACGCCCGAACAACAAGCGGAGTCTCTGGCCAAACTCAAGTGATGGGCAATCAGAACCGGAAATTCGGATCGGAAACTTCACTTCAAACAGAAGGCCGGCTCCAAAACCGGCCTTCTTCCGCTGCCCGCCTAAAGCAAGACCTATTTGCCCGGCGCACGTTCTCGGTGATCACGCTGCTGCCGGTTCTCCTGATCGCGATCATCACGGTGGCCCTAGTCCTGCGGGCTTGGCCCATCGTCGGTGCCCAGACACTGAAAGCAACGATCCTGGGCACGATCTGGAAGCCCGACGAAGGGCTTTTCGGTTTCTGGCCGTTCATCATGGGCACGGCCTGGGTCACAGCGGTCGGAGTGCTTCTCGCAGTCCCTCCCTGCCTGCTCGTCGCCCTCTACTTGTCCGAGTATGCGCACGCGCTCACGCGCACGGTCGCCAAGCCGGTCCTGGACCTGCTGGCAGCCATACCACCGGTCGTGTACGGCGTGTGGGGCCTTTTGGCCATCGTGCCGCTCGTTCAGGGTTTTTTGGCCCCCATCGCCAAGCGCTGGCTCGGCTCGCTCCCGGTCTTTGCGGTCACGCAGCCGACCGGCTTCAGCATCCTTGCGGCCGGCATCGTTCTGGCCGTCATGATCGCCCCGTTCATCATCGCGGTGCTCTATGAAATATTCGCCACGGTACCGGAAGATCTGCGCCACGCCTCACTGGCCGTCGGAGCCACGCGTTGGCAGACGATTCGCAGCGTGGTCATCCCCAAGGTCCTGCCCGGAATCGTGGCCGGGATCGTCCTGGGGGCTTCGCGGGCCGTGGGTGAGACCATGGCGGTTCTGATGGTCGTCGGCAACGTCATCAAGGTGCCGACCTCGATATTCGACCCGGCCTACCCGCTGCCCGCGCTCATCGCAAACAACTACGGGGACATGATGTCGATCCCACGGTATGATGCCGCCCTGCTGGGCGCGGCACTCGTGCTCCTGGTCATCATCCTCGGTTTCAACATCATTTCCACGCTCGTGCTGCAGCAGCTTCTGGGCAGGAAGTGGACATGATCAAGAGCCGCTGGGCGCGCCGCCGCATCGTCGAGGGCATCGTCAGGGGCCTGATGATGGCCTCCCTTGCGGTCGTTGCAGGCAGCCTCGGGCTGATCCTTTGGACGATCATCGCGCGCGGACTGCCCTCGCTGACTTGGGAGATGATCAGCCAGTCGCCACAGGGAGGCTACTACATGGGTAAGGGGGGCGGCGTGCTGAACGCCATCATCGGTTCCCTGTATCTGGCCGGTGGAGGGACAGGATTGGCCTTGCTGATCAGTCTCCCGATCGCGTTGTATCTCGAGACCTATCTCGGCGATTCGGAATGGGGCCGTTACGTCCGGCTCTCTTTGGACGTGTTGTGGGGCATCCCTTCGATCGTATATGGGGCTTTCGGATTCACACTGATGTTGGCGATCGGGCTGCGCGCCTCCCTGCTTGCAGGCATCATCGTGCTGGCGCTGCTCGAACTGCCGATCATGGTCCGGGCGATGGATGAGGTGATCCGGCGCATGCCGGTCGACCTCGAACAGGCGGCCCTGGCGCTCGGATCGACCAAGCTGGAGGTGGCGCTGCGCGTGGTCACGCGGCAGATGCTGCCGGGCATGGTGACCGCGATCTTGCTCGCATTCGGGCGCGGCATCGGTGACGCCGCCTCGGTGCTCTTCACAGCCGGCTACACCGACCGCCTCCCCACCTCGCTCCTGAGGCCGACCGCCTCGCTGCCGCTGGCCGTATTCTTCCAGCTCGGCTCCCCCGTTCCAGAAGTGCAAGAGCGCGGTTACGCCTCCGCACTGATCCTGACCATCATCGTCCTGATCATCAGCCTCGGTTCGCGCTGGATCTCCGGCCGGTTGAACAGGTACACAGTCAAATGAACAGAGCTCAAATGGATGCCAGCAGCCCGGCTCGCGATCTCGACACACCGACCATCAAGGGCGGCAGGTCCTCGCAGCCCAGCAGCGACTTTCACATCGAAGTGCGGGGCCTGAACGTGTTCTACGGCAAGGTCCAGGCGTTGAAAGATGTCAACATTCAGATCCCCAAGAAGCAGATCACGGTCATCATGGGACCGTCAGGCTGCGGCAAGAGCACCCTGCTCAAGACATTCAATCGCTTTCTCGAACTCACCGACGGCGCCCGGATCACTGGGCAGGTTCTGGTGGATGGTCAAGACATCTATGCGCCGAATGTCGACGAAACCGAGGTCCGCAAACGCGTGGGCCTGCTGGCGCAGCGCCCATCGGCCCTGCCGATGTCCATCTACGACAACGTCGCCTATGGCATGCACATCCACCGCATGAAGAGAAGCCGTAAGGATTACAAGGCCGCGGTGCGTCATTACCTTGAGATTGCGGGCTTGTGGGACGAGGTCCAAAAGCGTCTCCACGATCCCGCGACCAGCCTATCGATCGGTCAGCAGCAGCGGCTGTGCCTGGCGCGAGGTCTCGCGGTGGAGCCGGAGATCATCCTCGGCGATGAACCGACGTCCGCCCTCGACCCGCTCTCCTCCCAGAACATCGAAAGCCGCCTCCTCGATCTCAAGAAGGACTACACGACCGTAATCGTGACCCACACCCTGCGCCAGGCCAAACGTCTGGCTGACCATGTAATCTACATGTACCTGGGTGAAGTCATCGAGGCCGGCCCAGCCTGGGATGTTTTCAACAAGCCGCAGCATGAGAGGACGAAGGCCTATTTGGAGGGGCAGTTCTAGGGACAACGCCTCACCGATGTCGCAGAGGGCTTCTGCGTCATCCTCGTCTTTGCTGAAACAGAAAAGACCGGGGGTTATAATCGTTACGGAGGTCAAATGAAACGGATCGGATCCTTATTGGTGCTTGCGGTCATGTCTGCCCTCAGTGTGCAGATGGTCCTGGCCCAGGCTGCTCAACCGCTGATCCTGATCTTGAAGGCTGACGGCACCATTTCGCCCGCCATGCAGGAATACATCCAGCGCGGGATCGACGCGGCCGAAACCAGGAACGCCGAGGCCCTGATCATCCAGCTCAGTACTCCCGGGGGAGACTTGCAGAGTCTCGACAACATCATCCAGGCAATCCGGGCGAGCTCGGTGCCCGTGGTGGTCTATGTTGCCCCGAACGGAGCCATGGCCGGCAGCGCCGGCGCTCTTGTGACGATGGCCGCCCATGTTGCGGCAATGGCGCCTGAGGCCGCGATCGGCGCCTCCAGCCCGGTTGGTTCGGGTGGAACCGACCTCAGCGCAACGGAGAAGGCCAAGACCAGCCAAATCATGAAGGCCACCATCCGGCCGTTGGTCGAACGCCGCGGCGCGGCCGCCATGCAGCTCGCGCAGGACATGATCGACAACGCCACTGCAGTCTCAGCCTCGGAGGCGCTGCAGGCGCATCTGATCGATTTCACGGCCGTGGATCAAAACGAACTGATTAGGAAGCTCGATGGCTTCTCTGTGTCAATGCCTTCCGGGACGCGGGTGCTGCATACCACCGGCGCCACGACCGAGGCCATAGACATGAGCCTCATCGAGGAGCTCCTGTTGGTCCTGACCGATCCGAACATCGTCTTCGTGCTCTTGGCGGTCGGCGTACTTGCGATCCAGGTCGAATTGACGCATCCGGGCGCCTGGGTGCCGGGTTTCATCGGCGTGACCTGCCTGGCGCTGGCCATCTATGGCCTGGGCCTGCTGCCGGTCAACTGGTTCGGATTCATCTTCATTGTGACTGCGTTCGTGCTGTTCCTGCTGGACATCAAGGCGCCAACCCACGGCGCCCTGACCGTGGCGGGAGTTGCCTCCTTCATCGTCGGCGCGCTGGTGCTCTTCAATTCTCCTGGCGTCCCGGCCTTTGAGCGGGTTTCGGTGCCGCTGGTGTTCGGGGTTGGCATCTCCATCGGGCTGATGTTCGCCGGCATTCTGACGTACGCACTGCGCGCGCAGCATCTGCCGCTGCAGATGGACGCCAGCACGGTCGTCGGAAAGACCGGCACCGCCAAGTCCGATATCGCGACCCGTGGCCAGGTTCAGGTGGAATCCGAGCTTTGGAGCGCGGAGCCAGTTGAAGGCTCGCCGGCCATCGCAAAAGGCGACAAGATCGAGGTGGTGGGCGTAACCGGCCTGCGCCTCAAAGTCCGCAAAGTATGATTGGCGACCGATATATAACCAGGCCCGGCGTTCAAGTGCCTGGTCTTTCAGGAATTCGATGACCGCTGCACCAACCAGAGATCGTGTAAAGGTTGAAGTAGAGAACCCGCGCCCTCTCCGCCGCCCGGAGTGGATCAAGGTGCGCGCGCCTTCCGGCGAGACCTACCAGCGCCTGCAGACCTTGATGCGCTCGAAATCACTGCACACGGTGTGCGAGGAAGCCATGTGTCCGAACATGGGCGAGTGCTGGGGCTCAGGCACCGCGACCTTCCTGATGCTGGGCGACGTGTGCACACGGACGTGCGGCTTCTGCGACATCAAACACGGCCACCCCGCCGTGCTGGATTGGGGCGAAGCCGAGCGGGTAGCTCAGGCCGTCAAGTCGATGAACCTGCAGCACGCGGTCATTACTTCGGTCAATCGGGACGACCGGCGCGACGGCGGCGCACCCATCTTCGCAATGGTCATCCGACGCATCCGTGAGATCCTGCCCGGATGCTCCATCGAAGTCCTGATCCCCGACTTCAAGGGCTCGCTCGAGGCGCTGAAGATCGTCATGGAGGCCCGACCGGAGATCCTCAACCACAATGTCGAAACCGTGCCGCGGCTCTTCAAGCAGGTCCAGCCGCAGGACAGTTATGACTGGGCCGCCGCGACCCTGACACATGCCAAGCAGCTTGACGCCGAGGTGCTGACCAAATCCGGCATCATGGTCGGTCTCGGAGAGAGCATGGACGAGATCAAGGCCGTGATGCGAGACCAGCGCTCCTGGGGCGTGGACATACTGACCATTGGACAGTACCTGCAGCCCAGCAAGAAGCACCTGCCGATCCAGCGTTACTACACCATGGAGGAGTTCGTTGAGCTCAAGAATTACGGCATGGGGATCGGCTTCAAGTGGGTCGAATCGGCGCCCCTCGTGCGGTCGTCCTACCACGCGGCGGAGCAGGTTCGAGCGCTCAGCACACTGCACCGCAGACTCTACGGCCAGGTCGCAGCCGCACCCCAACCCGGACGGATTTGATCGTTCTGCTTGCGCGAGACCTGGGCGCCAAAAGAGAAAACTCCCCGCCGACGAGCGGGGAGTTCTGTTTCCAGAGCGTGAAGGCGCAACCCAGGTGACTGACCCGGCTGGAGACGGTTGGCCTTGTCTCCGCCGTGCCGCTTGCCGATGAAACCGCGGGATACAAAATGCTCTGGCATGAATTCTCCTCCTCCGGGGGCAGCTCCGCTAAATACGGATAAAATGAGCCCGATTGATTTCCAGTGTATGGCGGGCTCGCACATCGTCAAGCACGTCAACACCGGGCGATGGCGAACCTGCGACAAAATTCACATGCGGGCAGCGCATCAACGAGCCCAGCGCACAGAGGACACGAGGCATGAGAAGCAACGCGGAGCATGAGCGGCTAATCAAGGACGGCGCGGCCTGGAAACGTTGGGGACCCTATCTGGCCGAGCGGGCCTGGGGGACGGTCCGCGAAGACTACAGCTCTGACGGGGATGCCTGGAGCTACTTTCCGCATGACCATGCCCGCTCCCGGGTCTATCGTTGGAACGAGGACGGCCTGGCGGGGATCTCTGACAGCAAGGGCCACTTGTGTTTCGCGGTCGCGCTGTGGAACGGCCAGGACAGCATTCTCAAGGAACGCCTCTTCGGGCTCTCCGGCCCCGAGGGCAACCACGGCGAAGACGTGAAGGAGTACTACTTCTACCTCGATTCCACGCCGACCCACTCCTACATGAAGATGCTTTACAAATACCCGCAACGGCCATTCCCCTATGCGGATCTTGTGGACACCAACCGGAGCCGAGGCAAACAGGATCCCGAATATGAGCTCTTCGACACCGGAATATTCGATGAGAACCGCTATTTCGACTTCTTTGTTGAGTATGCCAAGGCGGGTCCGGATGACATCTTGATCCGGCTGCGCGCCCTGAATCATGGGCCGGAGCCTGCCCGGTTGTGCATCCTGCCCATTCTCTGGTTCCGTAACACGTGGAGTTGGGGCGATCGGGCAGAGGATGCCGCGCTGGCCAGACCGGCCTCCAGGACGCATCCGGCAAGCGGAACAGCTCACGCAAGATCGTTCGTGCGGAGCACACGCTGCTCGGACGATTTGACCTCACCTGCGAAGGCGCAGATGCCCTGCTCTTCACAGAAAACGAGACCAACAGCGAGCGTTTGTACGGCACGCCGAATGCGGCCCCGTTCCTGAAGGACGCCTTCCACGAATATGTGGTTGGCGGCCGCAAAGGGGCCGTCAATCCCGGGCATGTTGGCACCAAGGCGGCTGCCCTCTATGATCGGACCATTCCCGCCGGGGGATCGCTGCAGATCCGCCTGCGCCTGCGAAAGGTGGAAAAGGCTGCCCGGGGCACCGGCTGGGAGCCGTTCAAGGACTGGGATGAGATCTTCTCAGGCAGGCAGGCCGAGGCCGACGAGTTCTACGCGGCGCTGGAGCCTCCTGCGCTGAGCGCAGACGAACGCGCCATCCAACGCCAGGCATTCGCAGGCATGCTGTGGAGCAAACAGTTCTATCGCTACAACGTTTCGCGTTGGCTGGATGGCGATCCAGCCACACCACCGCCGCCCGCCGGGCGCAAGAGGGGAAGAAACCATGAGTGGCGTCATCTTAACGCGGCTGACGTCATATCGATGCCCGACAAGTGGGAGTATCCCTGGTTCGCCAGCTGGGATCTTGGATTCCAGTGCATCCCCCTGGCCTTGGTGGACCCGGAGTTCGCCAAACAGCAGCTGCTGCTCCTGGGTCATGAATGGTATCAGCACCCGAATGGTCAGGTGCCGGGCTATGAGTGGGACTTCGGCGCGGTCAACCCTCCGGTCCTGGCCTGGGCCGCCTGGAGGGTCTACAAGATCGACGAGAAACAACATGGCCAGGGTGACCGCGGATTCCTGGAGCGCATCTTCCACAAGCTGATGCTCTACTTCACCTGGTGGATCAACCGCAAGGACGCCGAAGGCCTCAACGTTTTCCAGGGAGGCTTTCTGGGTCTCGACAATATCGGGGTCTTTGACCGCAGCCGGCCCCTCCCGACCGGCGGACACATCGACCAGAGCGACGGCACAAGTTGGATGGGCATGTTCTGCCTCGGTATGCTGACGATCGCCCTGGAGCTCGCGGTCAGCGACCCGGCCTACTCCGACATCGCCGTCAAGTTCTTCGAGCACTTCCTGTACATAGCGGACGCGATGAACAACATCGCCGGCGAGGGCATCTCGTTGTGGGATGAACAGGATCAGTTCTTCTACGATGTCCTGCACTGCGACGCCGGAGAGGCGGGGCAGGCCACGAACATGCAGCTCCGCATCCGTTCGATGGTGGGTCTGATTCCTCTATTCGCTGTGACCACCGTTGAGCCGGAGCTCCTCGACAAAGTGCCCGAGTTCAAACAGCGGCTCGAATGGTTCCTCGAGAATCGGCCTGAGTTGGCGAAGCTGGTGTCGCGCTGGCACGAGCCGGGCATGGGCGAACGGCGCCTTTTGGCCATCCTCAGGGGTCACCGCATGAAGCAGGTCCTGTGGCGGGTGTTGGATGAGAGCGAGTTCTTATCGCCGCACGGCGTGCGAGCGCTCTCAAAGGTCTATGCCCAGAATCCGTTCCAACTGGATCTGGGCGGGGAGACACACCGTGTGGCCTATGTACCGGCCGAGTCGGATACCGGGCTCTTCGGCGGCAATTCCAACTGGCGCGGACCCGTCTGGATGCCGGTCAACTACCTGATCATTGAGGCGCTGCAGCAGTTTCACCACTACTACAGCGATGACTTCCTGGTTGAGTGCCCGACGGCATCAGGTCAGCTGGTCAATCTTAACCAGATCGCCGACGACCTGTCCGGCCGCCTCATCCGGATCTTCACGCGGGACGAAACCGGGCGTCGGACAGTCTTCGGCGCGAATCAGACTTTTCAGAACGATCCCCACTGGCGGGACTACATCCCGTTCCATGAATACTTCCATGGAGACAACGGCGCGGGCCTGGGCGCAAGCCATCAGACGGGCTGGACCGGGCTGGTGGCCAAGTTGATCCAACAGCAGGGGGCTAAGCGCCCCTGATCAGCCGATGCAGTACGGCGACCCGTCGCGCGCACCAAGGAACGCCTAGAATCGATCGGATTCGGATGGAGCCGTCTCCATCCGAATCCGTAACGGGCGCAGGCTAGGAACCGGGAACCGAAGCGGGGCCCGGCGGCGGGTTGGTGGGCAGGATCAATGGCTGCAGCGGGGATTGCGAGAAGTCGAAGTCGCTGAGCAGGTTGCCCAAGATGGAGGCATTCTCGCGCACGTCCGGGCGGGGGTCCGGGCGGCCGTCGGTCGCGGGATCGATCCTTTGTCCATTGAGATAAAGGTCCTCGATGAGCTTGAGGTAGGCATCGAAGCTCAAGGTCTGATGGTCGATGTGGCCTTTGCGGGCATACGGGCTGATGACGAGGCCCGGCACGCGCAGGCCGTAGCCGTTCGCATCGACCACCGGCGGGACAACATGATCGTAGAAACCGCCCCAGTCATCCCAGGCGAGGAAGATGACCGTACTATCCCAATCCGGAGCCTGCATGATGGCGTTGATCACGCCTGTGACATAAGCCTGACCCGCCTTGACGGAGGCCGGTGGGTGCTCGCTGACGGTTTGTTCGGGCACGATCCAGGAAACAGTGGGAAGACTGCCGTCTTTTACCGCGGCAAAGAACTTGTCCAGCGTCTGAATGTTGCTGATTTGGTTGTCCTGCTTGACCGTGTCAAAGGCGGGCAGCGGATTCCAGATGCCGGGGACATTCACCTTCTGTGTTTTGCTCGGGCAGAGCATTGCGTCGTTCGAGCAATCGGGCTCGCTGCCCTCGCTCAGGTAGTATGCCCAGGAGACATTGTCCTTGTGAAGAAGGTAGGTGAGGTCGGTCCAGGCGTAGTCAAGCTTGCCGGAGTTCGCCTCAATGAGCGATGAGCCTTTCTTGCCGGGCTGGAACGTTGGACCGTCCAAGGCGTCGGTGCAGCTGGCAGCGTTGCCGGCCTGCTTGCAGAAGGCAGACCACGCCGAAACCATGAAGAGATGCGACGGCAGGCTCCAGGAGGCGTTCGGCTCAAACATGTGGTCCTGCAGAACGAAGTTCTTGGCGTAGGCCCAGTAATTGGGGATCTCACGGGCGTCGTGCCAGCCCAGCACGTCGGCCGTCTCCCCCTTTGTGCAGCCGGGCGCATCGGGGCTCGTGCAATCCTTCTGAGCCTGACGGAACTGGCCAATGAAGCCATCCATCTTGCCGCTGTTGATGTCCGCGACCGCCGAGGAGTTCGTATGCGGACCGCCGGAGTTGACATCCTTGGCATTGTGGTATGGCTTCACGCATTGATTCGTCTGAGGGTCGGTGACGCAGACGGTGGGCACGCCGTTCTGCATCGGGATGCCGTCCGCACTGGGATACGTTCCGAAGTATTCATCGAAGGAACGATTCTCTTGCATGATGACCACGACATGCTTGATCTTCTGTCGGGCCAGTACCAACGCATCGGAGGCTGACACTGGGGCCGCGGACGTGGGCACGGACTTCGGTGCAGAGGCTGTCGGCGAAACCCCTGTCGGCGGGGCCACGCTTGGAACCGCGGCGGGAGGGGCGGGAGCCTAAGTCTTCGCCCGTTTGGGAGCTCCACAGGCGGTCAATGCCAACGAGCAGAATAGGACGAGGGCATGTTTTGCCGTTCTCATAGACTTCTCCATTCATTACCAGTAGAGTGGTCGGGACGATCCCAACCGCCTGATTATGAGAAGGCATGCTTAATCGCCGATGAATTCTTTCTAAGTGAAGCGGGTTGGTTTGACACGATCTGACTTATATGAACGGGGCAAAATCGCGGTCCGGCCTGCCGATCGCCGAGCCTATGGCCGGGCGGCGATCCAGGGAATGTTCGCGAGTTGGGCGGAGCCGCGAGGTGGCTTTCGGGGCCAAGCGATCATGGATGCCATCCCCTCAGGAGGGGAAGCATCCCGTGTCATGGGTCTCCCCGGCGGAAAGGGCGCGTTCGGTTGTCGGCATCCTGCATCGGGCCCCGCCTGATGAGCCATGATGCGACGATTGCCATGCCATCCCCCACTTGGGGGATTGGGATCTTCTTGAGGTGAGTCATAATGGATTTGCCCAAAGCGACTCCCAGGAAATCCTCTTCGCCGAGTGGCCCGACGGGGTTGCGCTGAGTAAAAAAGGACGCTTGGTCTGTGGGCCAGACCAAGCGTTCATTTATGACTATGACTTTTTGGCCGGCGGGGGAGCAACGATCCCGGCAGGCTGGAGCCGCCCAGGTCAGCCGGTTCTACATCAGATCGGGCTTGAAGACGTGCGAATTGAGGAAGACTTCAACAATATGCGGGTCGAAATGGGTCCCCGCCTGGGAAGCGATGTAGGGCAAGGCGCTGGCTTCCTGCCAGGCAGGCCGGTAGAGCCGATCGGAGATCAGTGAGTCCCAGACGTCGACGACGGCAAAGATGCGGGCGGAAAGGGGGATCTGCTCTCCCTTGAGGCGGTTTGGATACCCGATGCCGTCCCAGCGCTCATGATGAGCGAGCGGAATTTCGAGGGCGGCGCGCATGAAGGGTACGGGCGACAGCAGGTCAAAACCATATTGGGGATGCCGGCGCATGATCGCCCACTCTTGTTCATCCAGCGGACCAGGTTTGTGGAGGATGCTCTCGGGGACGCCCATCTTGCCAATGTCGTGGAGCAGGGCGCCATGCCGGATGTGGATCAGTTCGGTACCTGCGGGCAGGATGAGCCGGGCGAGTTGGGCGGTCATGTTTGCGGCGCGGCGGCCGTGGCCAGGGGTCTCCCCCTCGCGCAGATCCAGGGCGCGCACAAAGCACTCGATGATCGCATCATTCGCCATCGCCAACTCGTTCGTCTGGCGGCGGAGGTCCTCGACAGCGAGATTGTCAGGCAGAGACGGCATGCAGGTTCTCCAGGCAAAGGGGCGAGAACGCAGGGGCGGTTTGAGTGTACCGCGAGGGGCGGCCTGCGATCTGCCGGTATGCTGCAGAAACAATTCTAAGCGCCGCGGGGCTCCAAAACTGGCTCAGAGGAGGAGATTGCACCTGTCAGTCTTGAAAGGCTGGCGGAAGTGCATGCTCCCAATCCCCAACGCATGCGGACGCGGCTCCCACCGGCGCGTAGTTGAGAGGGAGGCGGATTTGAAATCGGATGGAGTTGGCGGAATTGAGATTCTGGCCATTCCGCAGATGGCATGATGATATGCATAATCGCCGCGTGATCTTTGTTACCCCATTTTTCCAGATTCTAAACATGCCCTAATGCGAACTTGTGGAAATCTACCTATCGGGATGGAACATCTCGCCTTATATTCGCTCAAGCTTTGTTCCGGTACTTATCATGCGAATTTATTGCGTCGGGATCAATCATCGAACCGCCCCGATCCACCTGCGCGAGAGACTGACATTCGACGATCCGGCCGTGTGTGCCGGATTGACGCGCCCTCGGCACAAGAGCGTCCGGTCGCGTCACTGAGGCGGTCCTGCTTTCAACATGCAATCCAGTCGAGGTGTATGCCGCCGCGACGGAGAAGGCGTTCGCGGCGCTTTAGGACGCCCCGCGGGCCCGGGCAACCGAACCGCGCGGCGAGTCAATCAGGGTGCCGCAAGGCCATGAAGCCCGCGCTCAAGAATCGTGGCAGGGCTGCATCTTGAAGAGGGCCAGATTCAACTGCGCCTGCGCCGTGGCGGCGTGCATGGCAGGAGTCCAACAGGGGCCGCGGGCGCGAGCTGCGGCCATCGATAGCCTGCTCCTCCGCGTTGCCGCGGCAAGTTGTGCGCCGCGTGCGCGGCCGGCAAAGGTGCGAGCCGTCGCCGCGCCCACGAGCGGCGAGACCATCAGCATGGCCTGGGGAGGAACCCGGGGTAAGCAGGGCCTTCATAAGCAGAGCTTATGGGTGGCCAAATGCGCGGCGCTGAAGACAGCCTGCGCCTGGTCTCTGGCACAGGCTCTGAAACGCAGGGCGCACTTTGGTGCCCAGTATCCCGAAAGCGTCACTGGGCAGCTATCGGGGTCACGGGATGATACGCGCAATCGGCACAGACCCGCCAGCTCGGTGGGATTGATTATCGCAACGTACGATATTTGGAAACCAATGGAATCGATACTCCTATCGCAAGTCCGCCGGCTTGGGACCCCGTTTTCGGCCGATTGCCTTGACTTTCAATGCGTATGTAGTGAGACTGCAGCACTCGACCAACCAGACGATGCTAATCTTGCAAGCTCTGATTTTCCCCACTCTGATGAGCCACGTGATGTACTCGGGATGATACCCGGTCAGTTTGCCAGCGTCGCTGACAGTCAGCCAGTTGCCCCCGTCCACTATCATGTATCGCAGCGAGCCCGTTAGGAGCCGGTGGCAAGGAGCGATACGCGCTCGCGCTGTCCGGTTGCAAAGAACCCGTGATGGATGCGGAGTACCTAAACCAATCAATGGCAAATCCTCTGAGTTTCAGTGGTCCGTCGGATCGCTTTCTTGGATAACTCGAATGACCCCCCGCCAGGTCGCGGCACCGCCGGCAGGTCGGGTCGTATTTCACTTTCTTACCGCCGGCCTAATGACAACGGAAAAGTCCCGATATCAGCTCCCGCTTTCCTCGACAGGCTTCAGAGTCGCCTTTCCCGCCGGATGTGGTTGCAATTCGGTTGCAACAGGGAAATCACGCAGTAGACGCAGTACACAAGATGGACGGATTTAGCCGTAAATGTGGCACTGTGTGGATGCTTTTTCACCCCATATACGCCATAGACATACTTGGGTCGGAACTTTTAATCAGTGGGTTCAGGGTTCAAGTCCCTGGTCGGTCACCTAAATACAGGGGTTTTGTGCTTGAAAAACCCCACATATGATGGCAAAGGAGCCCTCTCGCGTGTGAACTGAACCCCTAGAACGAGACACGAAGAGAAAGCACCCTCTGTGAGAAAATGGAACAGGAGGTGCTTTTTTCTATGGCAGGTAAGAAAGGAATGCAGCATTATCCGCCGGAGCTGAAGCTGGAAGCGGTGCGGCTATTTTATGAGGAGGGCCAAACGCGCGCCGAGGTCACGGCGGCGCTCGGGATCCGGGATCCGCAACGAATCCAGAAATGGTTGAGGCAATATCGAGCCGAAGGCGCCAGCGCGTTTGCCAAGCCGAGAGGTCGACCTCGCAAAAGGGCCGGGGCGCAAGCCGAACTGGAGCGGCTGCGGATGGAAGTGGCCCTGCTAAAAAAATTCCATTCCGAATTGCGGGAAGTGCGGCTCGCGCAGCGCAATATCGGGTGCTTTATCACCATCGAAAAGAGTTCGAAATGAAGGCCATGTGTGCCTTCCTAGGTGTCTCGCGAGCAGCCTATTACGCTTGGCGCAAGAAGCTGGAACAGCCGGACACAGATGCGGTGCGTTTAGAACTCGTGCAGCGGGCTTACACGGCTTCGCACCAGATCTATGGCTACCGGCGGATTAGCCTGTGGTTGAAGCAACAACAGGGTCTGGTGATCAATCCCAAGACGGTTTTGCGCCTGATGCACAAGCTCAATATCCGTTCCAGGGCCCGCAAACGCAAAATGTACCGGAAACTCGAAGAGCTGGGCATCTATCACCGCTATCCCAACCTGCTCAACCGCGACTTTGCTGCCACTCGCCCCAACCAGAAGTGGGTCACGGATATTACCTTCGTCTCAACCCAACAGGGCTGGGCGTACCTGTCTACCATCAAAGACCTATTCGATGGCTTTATTGTGGCTCATCAATTTGGGCCCGAGAACTCCATTGGATTGGTGACCCACACGCTCCAACAAGCCAGACAAAAAGAAAAGGTCACTGATGGGCTGATCCTCCACAGTGACCAAGGAACGCAATACACTTCGCAGGCGTATGCCGTCCTCACTCAACAGTACAACATCACTGCCTCCATGTCGCGCCGTGGCAACTGTTGGGACAATGCGCCCATGGAAAACTTCTTCAGCCATCTCAAAGAAGAGTATCTGCGCCATCTGCACAACCCCAGCTTTGAAGAGGCTCGCCAAGCGATTGAGGAATACGTTGACTTCTACAACTACGAACGCATACAATTGAAAACGAAACAGACACCCTTCCAGCAAAGGTGCCTGTTTCACTAGCCACTTGGGGTCTTTCTGATTGTGTCTTGTCTAGTGGGTGCAGTTCACGTGAGAGGGCTCCTTTTGTACTGCAAAAGTGCTGCAATCAGAACTCACGACTAACGCCGCGCCACGCCGGCCCGAGGCCGCGGGGCGTCGCGCCATGATGCGCTCTTGGTTTTGTGCCCTCAGGGGAAGAGAGTGCGTAAGCACGTGTAGTTCGTGGGCTGACCAGAATTCCCTATCGCGGGTTGGGCTGGGGGAAAGGATTAGCATGGCGGTCGGCCGTTAACTGATCCGAAGCCTATTGCTCGGCCGGGTGCCCTCGATGGCTGTGCTGTGCCCTCAACAACATCGCAGGAACCGAGGACCTTTGGAACTGAAGAAAGCGAGCCTGCCCATATTCATCCTTGTGGTTCTCATTTCCTCGCGGCGGCCGATGACCGGTTCTGTATCTATTGGCTGTTCCAGAGATCGAGGGCTGGGCCGCAGCCCGGCGAACCAGGTTTCGCATAAACGGTGTACTTGGTGCCACGGGCGAGCCTCCAGCACGCCTATGGCTGCGGCAAGCGGGCGCTTTCAAACACACCGCCGGCAATTTCGTCGATTTTACAATTGTGCATATGCTTGTCACAATTGTCAACTTTCCCTTGACGCGAGGGAGCTGCCGCGTATAATACAAATGTAAATCCCACATGCACATATGTGAAATCGGTTCTCTCTCGGCTTTTGACAGTATTGCATCAGGGTGATCTCTGGTGAATGCCCTCTCCCCGCCAATCCTGAAAATTCAATCTGCAAGGAAAAGCTTCGGCACCACGATTGCGCTTGCCGATGTTGATCTCGAGCTACACCCCGGCGAAGTGCACTGTTTGATAGGTGAGAACGGCGCAGGAAAAACCACGCTGGTGAATATCTTGACGGGCATTGAACAGCCGGACAGTGGGACGATTTGGTTTCAGCAAGACGAGATCGCAATCAAAGACATCAACGTGGCCCACCAGTTGGGCATTGGAGTTGTCTATCAGCATCCCGTTGTGTTCCCCGATATCAGTGTCACCGAGAACATGTTTGCAGGGCGGCAACTTCTAATTAATAGGAAGTGGTGGCCCCTGGTCGACCGCCGAGCAATGAGGAAAGAGGTTCAGAGTGTGCTTTCCCGGATGGAGATCGATATTGATCCCGACGCAACCATGGCCAGTCTCTCTACCGGGTATCGACAGCTTATCGAGATTTCCAAGGCATTGTCAGAGAATGTTCGGGTGCTGATATTGGATGAGCCCACGGCCTCACTGTCAGAGAAGGAGGTTGCGTCCCTTTTTGACATCATCCGTAAGCTGGTTGCCCAGGGCGTGGCGATACTCTTCATCAGTCACAGGATTGATGAGATCTTTGAGATTGGCGATCGCGTGACCGTACTCCGCGACGGGCACAAGGTTGCCACGAGACTTGTTTCGGAGGTGGACAGGGAACAGGTGATCCAGATGATGGTAGGGCGCCCCTTGAACATCCTCTATGCAAAGGAAAAGGTCGCACTGGGCAATGAGGTAATGAGAGTGGAGGGCTGGGGGCGGCGCGGTGTATTTGCGGACATCTCGTTTTCTCTGAGGGAAGGTGAAATCCTCGGCTTGTCTGGTTTGGTGGGCTCAGGCCGCACGGAAGTAGCTCGTGCGCTCATAGGGGTTGATCAACATGAAGCGGGAAGGCTGTGGATAGATGGCGTGGAAGTGGTGCCGACGTCTCCGGCTCAGATGCTGGAACATGGATTAGCCTACGTCTCAGAGGATCGACTTGGGTTAGGTCTGACTGCCGAATGGTCCATTAGAAAGAACCTCACCTTGCCCATTCTCCCGAGTGTAAGTCTCTGGAGGAGATTCCCCATTCGCAGAAAGGAGCGAGAGCTGGCGCAGCTGTATTCGAAGAAGTTACTGATTTAACCGCCAGATGTGGAACGATTGGTCAAATTCCTTTCTGGTGGGAATCAGCAAAAGGTCTTGCTTGCCAAGTGGCTGACCGTGAATCCCAAGATACTGATCCTGGATGATCCTACTGCCGGCATTGATATCGGTGCCAAGTATGAGGTGTATAGGCTGATTACGTCCCTGGCTGAGGATGGCGTCGGAGTGATCTTCATTTCATCAGAATTGCCGGAATTGCTGGCCATGAGCGACCGCATCGTCGTGTTCTGCGAGGGCAGGATATCTGGCAGATTCTCGGCGGAGCAAGCGACGCAAGAAGCCATCATGAAGGCTGCCACGGATATTCGGCTCGCGCGAGCTCAGGGGAAAGCTGGTGTCCACTCGCAGGAAGAAATGTCGTGATTAGGAACCCGATGATCAAGAACACTCATGGCAACCACCTGAAGCTTCTTGATCCTAGGAGGATCAATTTCAGAGAGAGCGGCATTCTTGTCTTCATGGTGCTAGCTGCCGTGTTCTTCACGGCAATTACGCCGCGGTTCCTGAGCTATGACAGTTTTCAGGCAATTCTCGGCGATTCTGCGATCGAGATCGTAGTGGCTGCGGGGATGGCTGCCGTCATCATTTCGCGGCAGATCGACCTCTCCGTGGGTGCGATCTTGGGCGTCGCAGCCTATGGGGTCGGTTTTACGTTGGCCAGGGGGCTCCATCCTTTCGTTGCGCTGGGTGTGGGTCTAGCACTGGGCGTAATTATGGGGAGCATAAACGGCCTGGTGGTAACGAAAGCGCGTGTTCCAGCAATCATCACAACTCTGGGGATGGCATCCATCTATCGGGGGATTTTGTTCTTGTTGGCACCAAGACTGTTGGGATACATAGTCAATCCTTCGCAGATTCCAGCGGGTTTCCGGCTACTCTCAAGCATAAGGATTGTCGGGATACCGTACATTGCCGTCTTTGCGTTGATCCTGGCCGTCATAGTTGGTTTCTTGCTTTCCAATACTCGTTGGGGACGGAATTTGTACGCCATCGGTTCCAATCCGCAAGCAGCCAGATTTGCGGGCATTAATTCTGACACCGAGATCTTCAAAGCCTTGGTTCTGATCGGAGCTCTGTCCGGATTCGGCGGGTTCCTACATGTGATGAGATACGCGAACGTGTATGTTCGGACGGGCTCAGGCCTCGAATTCAGCGTAATTGCCGGTGTAGTGGTCGGCGGAATTGCCATCTTTGGGGGATCGGGGAGAGTGTTCGGTGCCGTGCTTGGCGTGTTGCTCCTGAACATGTTCGGCCGTGGCTTTGTTTTGATGAACATTCCCGAATTCTGGAAAGACGTCGCCACGGGAATCGCCATCATTGTCGCCATGACGACCGATTTGGCGCTTGCACGACGACGAGAAAGATTCCTGAGATGGGGGCGCAGGCCACACATTGTCATCGATCGCAAGAGAGCCTCCCATGCTTAACAAGATCCTCGCCGTGGCCGCAAGATGGGAAGCGATACTGGTAGTGTTCATTCTCGTTGCAATCGCTGGGGGATCGGCATTGTCACCTCACTTTCTCAACACAGAGAATTTGTGGAGCCAATCGCGGTCTTTTATAGTGGTGGGCTTCTTGGCGCTTGGCCTGGCTGCAGTTGTTATCACTGGTGACATAGACCTTTCCGGCGAATCGATATTGGCCATCTGTGCGGTCCTTCTTGGTGTCCTGTACGAGCATGGCGTCAGCATTTGGGCAGCGAGCATTGTGGTGGTCGCATTGGGAAGCCTAATCGGCCTGCTGAATGGAGTTCTAACGGCGGCTCTTGGACTGCCATCGCTCGTGGTGACGCTAGCGAGTTCTGATTTCCTTCCGTGGACTTGCATACGTGATCCTGGAAGAGAGACCGATCGCGAGCTTTCCTGAGTCTTTTGTTGCTCTTGGAAACGGAGACATTGGTTCGACCTTGATTCCACAATCTTTAGTGGCCTTTGGCATTGCGTCATTGATCATCTTCGTCATGCTGCATTTGACGATCTGGGGACGAAGACTGTTTGCCATTGGCGCTAATCCGGCAGCGGCTGCGTTGAGCGGCGTCCCTGTTCGCCGCCTTCGGATCAGCGCCTTTGTGCTCTCTGGGGCGCTAGCAGGATGTGCTGCGGTGCTCTTGGCGGCCCGGTACAACTCGGTGCGGGCAGACGTGGGAACCGGTTTGCTCCTCAGTGTTCTTACGGTGGTGCTTCTCGGGGGGATAAGCATTTTCGGCGGCTCGGGCAATTTGACTGGGCTGTTGCTATCGCTAGTGCTTGTCGGGTTGATACAAAACGGGATGAGCCTGGCCAATATTGCCGAGGAAGGCCAGCACCTGATCGTGGGTGCGCTCTTGATTGCAGCGGTGGTAATTCCAAGGCTCATATCGGGCCTGAGTAGCCGCCGCTTCTCTTCGCAGCGAAGCATGGCCCATTCAGACGCACATGATCGAAAAAGCGGGTGAGGGGCTGGGAAGGAGGCACAATTCACAGAATAGGCCTGTAATTGCACACTCGTTGGGACACATGGGGGGGAAGAAGCCTAGCCTATACTCGAAAGGAGAATGGAAGGAAATGTTAGCCAAAATGATACGAATCTCTATGTTGGGGATGGCCTTGGTAATGGTGGCAGCCGCCTGCGGGCCCGCCGCTACACAAGCGCCGCCAGCAGCGGTGGCCACTGAGGCCCCGGTCGCCACCCAGGCTCCAGTAGCCGCGGCAACCGCCGCGCCCAGGACGAGCGGATTCACGATCTGCTTCATGCCAAAATTCATAGGCCATCCTGTCTTTACGCTGGCGAATGAAGGAGCCCAGGCCGCCGCCAAGGAATTGGGCGATACCGTAAACTACGTGGGTTCCACGGAAATCGACGCCTCCAAGCAGATTGAATGGATCAATAACTGCACCCAGCAAGGCGTGGACGCCATCGTCGTGGGCGCGTTAGATCCAAATGCGCTGGTGCCGGCACTCAACGCCGCCAAGGCCAAGGGCATCCTGATCAATACTTGGGATGCCGATGTTGATCCGAGTGCAAGGTCCGTGTTTATTTCCACGCCTACTGCAGAAGATCTTGGCTCAGCAATGGCTGAAATGCTGGGAGATGCAATGGGTTGGGAAGGCAAATGGGCATGGCTCTCAAGTGGCCCCACGGTGGCAAATCAAGTCGCCTGGATTGGCGCCACTGAGGCGTATATGAAGGCCAATGCCGCCAAATTCTCCAAAATGGAATTGGTCACCACAGTCTATGGCGAAAGCGATGACGCCAAGTCATATGCCGCCGCAGAGGGTCTGCTGGCCCGTTACCCAGATCTGAAGGGAATTATCTCCCCCGATGCGGCTGGGCTGCCAGCCGGTGCCCGAGCCATTCAGGATGGTGGCAAGTGCGGGAAGGTTTGGATTACGGGCGTCGCATTACCAAGCGCGATGACCACGTTCGTTCATGCCAACTGCGTGAAAAGCTTCCTCCTCTGGAAATTCGATGACTTGGGCTATCTCTCCATCTACGTTACACATCAGCTCCTTGCCGGAGTAATCAAGGGCGATGTTGGAGAAGTGGTGCAAGTAGGGAGGCTTGGGACGCGAACCATTCTAGATGGAAGGACTGTAGCTGTCAGCAAGCCGGTGATCTACACGATTGACAACGTCGACCAATAGACCAGTTGGAGTCACCAGATGGGGGGCAGCGTTCCTGCTGCCCCCCGAAAAGAGATCCTCTTCATTTGACCGACTGCCTCAGAGCCGCCACTTTGAAGCCACAATGGACGTGCGAGCCATATGGAATTTGCGCCTGCTACGAGAACCCAAACCGGCATCTGCTCGCGTGCGCACAGGCTTTCGACGCACCTGGGGGGAGCATCAGATCTATGAGGAATTATTGCATCGCCTGAATCTGTAGCATGGGAGTGGATTGCAGAAGAGCATGAGCAGGAGAACAATGAGCAACAAATGGAAGGATTTCGACCGAGAGCAACTCATTGTGGATGTTGCTGCACTCTATTATGAGGAGAAGAAGACGCAGCAAGAGATCTCTGCAATCGTTGGAAAAACTCGCCCCACTATTTCGAAACTCCTGAAAGAGGCTCTAGACAGGCGGATTGTTGAAACGCAAATTCACCACCCTGTGCACTTTGATCACGCGCTGGAAATGCAGCTTGAGGACACCTTTGGTTTGAAGGAGGCGAAAGTCTTCATCTGGCGGAAGAACGACTACGAACACCTTCGTCGATATCTTGGCATCGTAGGCGCAAGTGCAACAAAGAAACTACTGCATCCTGGGGTGTCCATCGGAGTAACCTGGGGCACGACCCTTCAGGCAATCATTGATGCGATGGAGGAAATCCCCACAAACAACGCGCGGATTGTTCAACTGGCGGGGGCGCTAGGGGGGCACGGGCAGGCCTATGATGCCATAGCCTTGGTGCAGCGGCTGGCTGAGAAGCTGCACGGAGAGGCCTACTATCTGAACGCACCTTTTCTGGTGGAAAGTGCTGAGATTGCACAGTCGCTGTTAAGTAATGCAAGTAATCGCAGAACGATCAAGGTGGGGGCGGAATGCGACATGGTTCTTGTCGGTATTGGCAAACTGGATCCCCAGATGTCAACCCTCTATCTCGGCGGTCATATTTCGCTGAAGGAGCTGGACGCCTTACAGAAACTGAACGTCATTGGGGATGCGTGCGGGCATCCATTTGATTCCGATGGTAAGGATGTAGCTGACGAATTCCACAATCGGGTGGTCAGTATTTCGCGGGAGAATCTTAGAGCTATCCCCACTCGGTTGGCTGTGGCAGGCGGAACTCAGAAGGCTGCACCGATCCTGGCTGCGTTGCTTGGCGGATATATGAATTGATTGGTTACGGACGCTGCAACGGCGGAGGCGGTGCTAGAACTAAACCAGATGCGGAAGGGAAAGTCGAAGAGGAAGGCACGTTAGGTCGAGGTTTGGGGCTTTGACGGAAGGAGACAATTGCTGTGTTAGAACAACTTCGCGAAGAGGTATGGCGATCCAACCTGGAACTACCGAAAAACGGCTTGGTGAAGCTGACAAGCGGCAACGTGAGTGGGCGGGATCCGAAAACTGACTTGGTGGTGATTAAGCCAAGTGGGTATAGATATGAAGATATGACGCCCACGGACATGGTGGTTGTTGATATGGGCGGGAAGGTCGTCGAAGGCCATTTGCGTCCGTCGGTGGACACAGAAACCCATCTGTTTGTGTATCAACAAAGGTCGGATGTCTGTGGCATCTGTCACACCCATTCACCGTATGCCTCGGTCTTTGCGGCCCGAGGCAAGCCCATCCCCCCTTGCGTGACCACGGCAGCGATGATCGGGGGAGAGATTCCTGTGGGTGGCTATGTTGCTGTGGGTGGTAAGGAAATCGGGCAGGAGCTCCTAAACAAGATCGGGAAATCGCAGGCGATTCTCATGCAAAACCATGGTGTGTTTGCCATTGGATCTTCCGCAACGCAAGCAACGAAGACAGCGGTTGAAGTCGAGGATGTCGCCAAGATCGCGATGTTTGCTATCCTCCTGGGGGATCCCATTATCCTGGATGAAAAGCAAGTTGCCGTATTTGCAGATATCTATCGGAACTCATATGGTCAGAGGTGATAACTGGGGCAGGTATAGGACAACGCTCTGTTGCTGTGCTGCGGTGCACGGCAGGACTGGCCCCGAACGCCTTTCCACTTGACGAGAAAGGGGATCACAGACATGGCAGACTACCTTCTCGGAATTGACAATGGAAGCACGGTCTCCAAGGCGGCCATCTTCGATCTGCAGGGAAAGGAGGTGGCGGTAGCTAGTAGGACCGTTGAAATAGACTATCCCAAACCGGGCTGGACTGAACGCGACATGGATGCCATATGGTCCAGCACGGCTGAGGCGATCAAAGAGGCTATTACCCGATCGGGGGTGAAGCCCTCGCAAATCCTTGGCGTCGGCACCACCGGCCACGGAAATGGTGTGTATCTCCTGGACAAGAAGGGCAGGCGCCTGCGCCCCGGCATCGCTTCACTGGACACCAGGGCGGGCCAGATCGTCGACGACTGGAATAGGAGCGGCCTTCATCCGAAGGTGTTTCCTTATACGCTCCAAGCTTTCTGGCCGGCCCAGCCAAATGCCCTATTGGCTTGGTTCAAACAGAATGAGCCAGCCACCTACGAAAAGATCGGTACAGTATTCCTGATCAAAGATTACATCAAGTACTGTTTGTCGGGCGACATCACAACTGATTTCACTGACATGATGGGAACGAGTCTGATGGATGTGAAACAGAGGGCCTATTCTCAGGAGCTGCTTGAAATGTATGGCATCCCTGAAATCAGGCAAGCGTTGCCCGTGGCCGCGGAAAGTTTCGAGTTGGTGGGCAGAATAACTGCTGGTGCCGCGCAGGTGACCGGTTTGAAAGAAGGCACCCCAATAGTAGGCGGAGTCTATGATATCGATGGGTCCTCCTTGGGAGCAGGCATCATAGATCCTGGGCAGGTCTGCATCATTGCGGGTACCTGGAGCATCAACAGCATCGTGACCTCAGAGCCGCTGGTAGATCCTCGGATCTTGATGACGAGAGGGTACACGGTGCCGGGCTTGTGGATTTCCATTGAGGCCAGTGCAACTTCGACCACCAATCTTGAGTGGTTTGTCAGGAATTTCTGCCATAAGGAGCAGCTAGAGGCAAGAGAGAGGGGTATGTCTGTCTACGAAATATGCAATGAGCTGGTCGAAAGCATACCTCCTGACGAAATCCAGCTATTCTTTCACCCCTTTCTTTTTGGGTCGAACGTTCAGGCGAATGCCCGGGCGGGATTCTACGGTCTGGCTGGCTGGCAGACAAAATCGCATCTGCTGAAAGCTCTGTACGAGGGGGTGGTCTTTGGGCATTTGAGTCACATTAATGTGTTGCGCGCGGCCGGGGCTCAGATGGAGGTTGTTCGTCTGACCGGAGGTGGATCGCGCAGCAAGGTGTGGACGCAGATCTTTGCGGATGTCACGCAGCTACCGATGGAAGTACCAGACGGTACGGAGGCGGGCGCTCGAGGTGCCGCAATCAATGCTGGCATCGGTGTCGGCGTGTACAAAGATCACCGCGAGGCTGTAAGGCAGGCCGTACAAGTTGTTCGGCGGCAGGAACCCGATGCGCAGCTTTCAGAGAGATATCAAAGAGCATATGGGGAATACCGAAGCTTAGTGGAAGCAATGCACGACCATTGGGACCTTTTCAGCGCTCTTGGGCAGAGCCACTGAGACTGACCCTGCCGCGAGCTCACCGACAGAGGAGAAACGCCATGATGAACCAAATCTGTATGATTGTTGAATTCACCATAGCCAATGGCCAGGGCGCAGCTTTCAAGAAGCTATTCCAAGAAGCACTTGATCTGACCAAACAAAGAGATCTTGGCACGCTGAGCTACGAGCTGTACTTCAACGCCGACGAAACCAAGTGCTATAGCATTGAGCGGTATGCCGATTTTGACGCTGTGTTGGCTCATCTGGACACTGTCGCGGACGTGTCCGTCCCACTCTTCAAAATCTGCAGCACCACTCGATTTGAGATTTTCGGCGACCCCTCGGCCAAACTTCAGAAGGCTCTTGAGTCCTCGTCCCCCAGCCAGTACAAGCCTTGGGAGGGTTTTGCTCGTGCATGAAGAACCAGGAGGATTCGGCTTGGGCTCAGCAGCGGGCCTGTGCGGGAACCATTGTGGGTCGTCATGGGGGTCCTGATAGCACCATGAGACTGGGCGTCTACGAAAAGGGCTTGCCTGAGGATCTCAGTTGGCCGCTGAAGCTTGAGGGGGCCGGCACTGCGGGTTTTGAGTTCATTGAGATGGCGATTGACGAGAGCCAGGAGCTACTTGCGCGCTTGGATTGGCCCCCCAGGCAGAGGATGGAGCTGTCGAATGCGGTGTTGAACTGCGGCATACCGATCTATGGAATGGTTCTAAGTGCTCATCGGAAATATGCCTTTGGAAGCTCATCGACGGAGACACGTCGGCAAGCCAAGGAGATCATGAAGAAGGCTATCGATCTCGCTTTCGATGTCGGAGTTCGGATAGTTCAAGTTGCGGGCTACTATGTTTTCTATGAAGAACTGACGGATCACGCGGGAAGAATGGTTCTTAGAGGGCCTGAACGAAGCAGTGGACATGGCAGCCCAAGCTGGGATCATGCTGGGCCTGGAGAACATGGACGGCCGCGATGTTACGTCGATTACGAAGGCCATGAGGATTGTCGACTCGATCAACTCGCCCTGGCTGCAGCTCTATCCGGACATCGGCAATCTGTCAGCGAATGGATTGGAGCTTGGCCCCGAGCTCAGAGCGGGCCGGGGTCATATTGTGGGCGTGCATCTTAAGGATACTCGTGCAGGAGAGTTCAGGAGGGTGGCATTCGGCGCAGGCATCGTTCCGTTCGCGGAGGCCTTCCGTGTATTGAGGGAAATCGATTACCGAGGCCCTTCTCTCATCGAAATGTGGAATGAGGGCTGGCCGGATCCCTATAGGACGCTCTCCGAAGCCCGGAGCTTTGTGATTCAGGCGATGGCTGAGGCTGATATGGCTCCGCGCGGAGTCTAGCCTGTGCTCTGGGGATTGGGGCATGGCCTTGCTAGCTTCACCTGGATGCATCCTTCGATGGGCCTTTGAGGTACAGATGCGAAAGACATGGGAGGCTGCGCATGGCTGAGAAATGGACATCAAGGAAAAGGGTGAAGGTAGCCCTAGAGCACCGGGAACCGGACAGGGTGCCGATCGATATCAACCCCGTTGCTGAATTCTATGAAAACCTCAAGCGTCATCTGGGATTGGACATACATGAGGAGTTGCATCCGAATGTCGCCATGGAGGTGATTCCGGATAGTAGGGTCCTGTCGGAGTTGGGCGTCGATTTGATCTCGGTAAAGCTTGGCTCGCCCAAAGGCGGCAAACGAGAACCAAGGACTGATGGGCTTATTGAGGACGAGTGGGGGGTGTTGCGTAAACGTGTTTTCCAGGCAGGAGGCGGGAGTTACCTGGAGGTTGTGCACTATCCCCTTGCCGACGCGACGGTTCAGAACCTAAGACAATACCCGTGGCCGGTCCCGGCTCTCCCAGGTCGCGGAGAAGGCGCCGAAGAGACGGCAAAACGTCTCTACGACGAAACGGAACTGGCGTTGGTCGGGCGTTTTGGCGGTCCCATCATCGAGACTTGTCTCTACATGCTCGGCTGGAAGGAATGGTTGGTCAGGCTGAAATCGGATCCGGAATTCTGCCACACCCTATTGGAGATTGTCACCGACATTCAGATAGCTCTGGATCGCATCGGTCTTGAAGCAACAGCCAAGTATCTGTCGATCTTCAAGGTTAGCGGGGAGGACTTTGGCATGCAAACGGGTCCTTTGTACTCCCCGAAGATGTTCACGGAGATGCTCCTTCCGTACCTGCGCCGAAGATGTGAAGCCGCCAGAGCATACTTGGACCAGGCCAATCCCGAGACAAAGATCATGCTTCACAGTTGTGGCAGCGTGCGGGCCTACATTCCACAATTGATTGAGATTGGTATTCAGGTGTTGGATCCAGTCCAGCCCAGAGCCAAGGATATGGAATCCACACAACTTAAGACGGAGTTTGGGAATCAGCTGTCTTTCCATGGGGGAGTTGACATTCAAGAGGTGTTGCCCTTTGGCACCAAAGAGGATGTGGAGGCGGAGACGAGTTTGAGGATAGGCGCGTTTGGCGCCGGGGGAGGCTATATTCTGTCTCCCTCGCATGCTGTCCAAGCCGACGTGCCTCCCGAGAATCTCGTTACGATGTGTCGGACGGCGTTGGAGAAGGGCGTTTACCCTCTCAAGACGTAGTGCTAGAGCGGGGCGTGAAACTAAATTGATCTCAAAGGCGGTGTTGGGTCCCGCCGTTCCGCATGGCAGGGCCGCGATTCCTGAAGACCGTCTTTGCTCGCCTCTAGGCTAGGATCGGCTGTAGTGCCCCAAGCTGCGAGGATTCGCGACTTCGTTTCCCGCAATGCCCAATCCATGGCCACTGGTCTCAGCTCACAGGCGGCTCTCGAAGCCAAAACAGATTTGCGGACAACCGGGAATGGATGAGGTCTTGTAATGAAAGCGGATAAACGTAGCGGGCGTGAAGTGGGCTTCAACGCCGATGCGGTCGCCCATGGGATCCGCTGCCGGGTGCTGAGGCTGACCATCGAGCGCAACGGATGCTATCTCAGTCAAGCGCTGTCGTCGGCAGAGATCCTGGCAACACTATACACAAGGATTATGAGACTGGGGTCCAGTGAGGCAGAGAGGCTCCCGGCGCCGTTCGCCGGTGTGCCCAGCAGTCAAAACAAACACCCTGTCTCAGGCGCCGCATACAATGGGCGGAAGCAGCCTGAACTAGATCGACTGATCATTTCACCTGCCCATTACGCAGCTGCTGTTTATTCCGCGCTGGTGGAAGTAGGGCGCATGGCACCCGAAGGCTTGGAGCAGTTCAATTCCGATGGCAGTACGGTAGAGATGATCGGGGCCGAGCATTCGCCTGGATTTGAATTGACGACGGGATCGTTTGGGCAGGCTCTCAGTCAGGCTGGCGGCATTGCGATGGCCCGCCGCCTGCGAAATGAGACTGGACGTGTGTTCGTACTGATGTCCGACGGTGAATTGGAGGAAGGACAAACATGGGAGGCCGTCCAGGCGCTCGCCTTCCACAGATTGGACAATGTAATCACGTACATCGATGTCAATGGGCAACAGGTCGACGGGCGCACCAGAGAAGTCATGAACATTGAGCCGATTTACGCGCGGCTGGTGGCTTTTGGCGCACGAGCCGTTACGGTGGATGGTCATAGTGTCGAGGCCCTAGCGGGCGCCTTGGATCAACACCGAGCGGATGGCAAGCCGATGTTTGTTCTTGCATACACTAACCCGAGTCAGGGTATTCCACTTCTTGACGAGCGCAAGCCGAGGCTGCACTTTGTGCGCTTCAAGGATGATGCTGAGACTGAGCGCTACAAAGGCCTCCTAGTTCAAATGGAAGCGGAAAGAGCTCGGTATGGAACTGCTTAAGGATGTGTATTCAAGCAGTCTCGTTCGGTGGGCTGCAGACAAACCGGAGGTCGTGGTCTTCTCGGGTGATCTGACCGCTTCAGTGGAGATTGCTGCCTTCAGAGACGCCTACCCACAAAAATTCTTCTCCATGGGGATGGCCGAACAGAACATGCTAAGTTGGGCCGGCGGTCTTGCGCGGGAAGGCTACACGCCGTATCTGCATACGTTTGCGGTGTTCCTTTATCGCCGTCCATTTGACCAGTTATCTATGTCGATCGCTTATCCTAATCTTCGGGTACGCCTAATCGGCTTTCTGCCGGGGATTACCACCCCAGGTGGTGTGACTTCATCAGGCAATTGAAGATCTATCAGTACTGAGATGTGTACCGAATATGACGATATTCGAGATGGGAGATGCGACAGATATTGAGAGCATCCTGGATGTTGCCCAGGCCGTTGAGGGGCCGGTCTACATCAGGATGTTGCGTGGCCAGATTCCGCGGCTTTTCCCTGCCAGTGAACCGTTGCGCTTCAACCGAGCGCGCGTTCTGAGCAAGGGCAGTGACCTTAGTTTGATTTCTACAGGCATCTGCACGGAAGAAGCCATGCGGGTGACACGGGCGCTAAGTGAGCGCGGTGTTTCAATTCAACATCTCCATGTCTCGACGATCAAACCTTTCAGTGATCCTCTCGTCAAGGACGCGTTGCAAAGCCCAAGAAACGGCGTGATAACGTTCGAAAACCACTCAATTCTCGGAGGGGTTGGCACTGCCGTGGCTGAAAACATGGCTGAGATGGCGGTAGGTGTTCCGCTAGTTCGAGTCGGCCTGAAGGATACCTATTCACATGGCGCGACACTGCAATACCTCATGAGGGAGCATGACTTGAATGCCATGAGTCTTGTGAGGCGCATCGAAACTCTGCTGCACACATCTTTCAACCTGACTGAAGCCGACTTGGTTGGTGTGCGCTCGAACACTGGGGCCACGACGAGTACTGATCAGCTGGAGGCGCTCTGAGTAATGCGGCTAGTAGGCCTTTCCAGGTAACGTGTCGGGCCGCAGCCCTCCCCTTTTTCGTGATGCTGAGAAGATCGATGGACCGTCAGACCAAGAGGAGCTTGTATGCAGGAAGAATTGTTCCATAAGATGTCACAGAGCATTGTGGACGGAGATTCCAAAGCGGCCGTCGAATTAGCGAAGGAATCGATCTCAGCCGGCATTCCGCCGCTGGAGGCCATCACGCGCGGGTTCGTGGTGGGGGTCAACGCAGTGGGCATTGCCTTTGGACGCGGCGAATTTTTTCTCCCCGAACTGGTTATGGCAGGTGAGGCAATGAAGGCCGCGGTTGCCACGCTCGACCCTGAACTGAAGAAGCAGGGCACGGAACGCAAGATGCTTGGCAAAGTTGTCATCGCAACCGTAGAGGGGGACATTCATGAGATTGGCAAGTCACTGGTTGCCACAATGCTGAGCGCCTCAGGCTTTGATGTCTATGACCTCGGGGTCGATGTAGCGACCGAAAAGATCATTGGTCAGGCGATTGAGGTAGGTGCTGACATCATTGCCATGAGCGCCTTGCTAACAACGACCATGGTCAAGCAAAGAGAAGTGATAGAAGAACTTGAAAAAGAGGGACTGCGCGGGAGATTCAAAATCATGGTCGGCGGCGCGCCTGTGACTCGGGATTGGGTCCAAACCATTCATGCCGACGGATTCTCCGAAGACGCTATCGGCGCCGTCAATCTTGCAAAGCAAATGCTTGGCGTCCCTTGATTGGTCGCTTGCTGGAGGGCCAGGAAACGACGGTTTGCACTCCATGCAGACACGCCTCCGAGGCCCCAGTCAGTGGGTTCATGGTTCAAGTCCCTGATTGGTCACAAGAAAGTACTCTTAATCAGTGGGTTCAGGGTTCAAGTCCCTGGTCGGTCACACCAAATACGGTCAAATGACCGTGTTTTTGTTTCCTGCAGGCGCGGCATTCGTTCCGCGAATCCAATCGAAACGAATCGGCTTACTTTGACGGGGAAGCGGGTGGTCGATTTGAGCGCTTGGCCTGGCTGTCATGCTACTCACTGGGTTCGTCGGAGGCGACGGAAGCGAGGTCCTTGAGAGATTCAGCGACATCGTGGGGCCAAGGTCCCATCTCCGCATCGCTCTGACTCTCGGCGGCGGGGAGGGCCTGCGGGGTAAAGGACCGCACGCTGCGCCGGTTGAGGATACTTGCAGCAGCTGGTTACCGACTAGGGAAGGCGGGCTTTTGGGTTCATCTCTGCAAAAGCAGGGCCAGATTGCGAATGGTTAAGATCAAGCTCGGCTCCTGGTTCATGGCGCGATCGTTTCATCTCTCTTTTCCAGCACCGAGACAAACCCGCCAAACAGGCGGTATTCATCCATGCGGCACGAGTTGACAAACTTGCCATCGTAGATAGTGATATCCGGACAGCTGTCGCACATATCGGCGCGGCCATCCGGCAGCAAGTCAGGGGCTTGGATAATGGCAACGCTCTGGACGTAGACGCCGTCGAAGAGGTGGCCGACATGCCGGAGCACATCCTTGACACGATTTTTCCAGGCCTGGAGTAGTTCTTTATCCCATGGGGAGAGCCAGAAAATCTTTGACCCAATCCGGGCCGTCGAGAGGTAGGCCAGGTAGCGTCCGGTCCATAGGTGATGCCCGGTTTGCGCCAGTTCCATTGTCTTCTTGCCCACTGAGCCGTACATTTTGTGATTGCTGCCCACCATCGCGCCGATCAGCCACTTGTAGCTGTCGTGACGGATGCTGCCACCCAGGTAGCCGGAGGCTTCGTATTCGGGGAAGTGGTCCTTAATGAGCTGGTAGACCTCAGGGGCGGTGATGAAGTGGTCGTCGAACGATTCGCGGGTGTAGCTGAGCTGACTCATATCCACCGTCTGGTCGTTTTTGTCGGTGGCAATGTTGTCAGAAGTGGTGGCAGTGCGGTAGGTGATGAACACCAGCCCCTGCACTTTCTCGATATTCGCCTGCCCCCAGCGCACGACATCCGGGATTTCGTGGAGGGTAGAAGGATATACCGTGGAGTTGAACACCAGGTACAGCCCGCCTTCTGCCGCGACCATGTCGGCGATCTTCTGGCGCAGTTCGTTGTGTTCATTTTCAGATTTGCCCTGCCAGTGCGGGCGGTTCTGGTGGCTGTCGATGTGCATGGTGAACCCAGCCAGGCCGGCTTTTTTCAATTCATGCAGCAGTTCGGACGTCAGCGCCACTCCATTGCTCAGGATCACCGGTTTGATGCCCTGTTGGGCAATAAAGGCCACCAGCTCAACGATTTGCGGATGGATCAGCGGCTCGCCGCCGGCGATCGAGAAGTTATCGGGGTTGCGCCACTGCTTGAAGAACAGCACTTCTTCCTTGAGCTGTTCCAGCGACTTATGCCCGGTCATATACTTGCGGTAACAGCCCTCGCAGTGAATGTTGCAGATATCCGTAACTTCGATCCACGCAATTGGATTGTCGTTCATCGACCATGGAAAACGATAGTAATCTCTTTTATCAAGCATCCCTTTTCCCTCCGATGATCTATGTGATCTTCTTTAATCGAAAACCTCAAGTATGCCTTCAAGTGTTGATTCAACCCTAGGGCGGTTCCATCAGGTGTTCAGCTGCCGCTCAATCCTTGGATGTTTATGAAATCCTTTTTTTACCAAATGCATTTTACCCTAAAGGACAAAAGCAAGTATGTAATCCCAGTTGACACAAGTCGTGCCATATAACATCCCTATGTGTCTCAAATAGTTTTGCAACAATTGCTACGCTATAATCGTTCAAATAGTCATTTCAAACAGAGATTTCAAAAACATGAAAGAAGCTGAATTCCTCGGCAAAATACTTGCCTCTAGCGAACTATTCTTTCCAGTCCTATACAAGGTCATGAAGAAGCATGGCATTGACGACCTCAATCCCGAAGAGGGCGGCGTCACAGAACGCTTGCTAGACCAGGTTGAAAATCCGAACAAAATCGATTGGAAGGCAGTTCGCCAAGACATCGAACAGGAAATTAGAAACATGCCCGATGTCTTGCCAGCTGAGCTGGCGGCCTTCCAAGAGATCATGGAGGGGAAAAAGAGCCTGCCCTCTCCCTTCCATCGCGCCAAAGATGCCACTGCCCGTTGAGTTGCCTTTCCTGTTTCGGTTGCAATTGCAGTGACACGCTGTAGAGACTGTGGACGCGAGAGACTGACCTACCCGTAGGTTTGGCACCAGAGTTCCCCTTTTTCATGCCGCAAACCCTATCTACACCCCTTTGCGACGCTCTTGATCAAGAGCGCATCCACTTCTTGGTAATCTCCAGTCTGTTCTGACTGTTATCTGCACAGGCATTCATTCCGCCATTGCGGCAGCGGGTTGACCGGCGCAGCCGCTGAACGAAATGCATGCGGCTCCTTTCCTGTTTTTGGGGCGCCATTCCAGGACGAGGGGGTAAGGATCCTAAACACTACAGACTGATTCACCCCGGGATTTCTGGTGACATCCGCCTTTGTCGGCATGCGGACCCCCGAACCTGCCGTTGAGGCACTCTTAATCAGCCTACGCATTCTAACGCTGTGAAAGCCTGCACGAACCACAAAGCCCAGCCGAATTTTGATGACAAATGACATGTGACTAAGGGGTAAAGCATTTGTATAGTGTTGATAATTGACCAATTGCGTATTCTTGATCGGGAAAGGTCTTGAGGGCTGGCCCCGTGTCTTGTTCTAACTTGGTAACCATCGCCAATGTTCTGTCCAGGCACATCACGAGGACTGTTCCTTTTGTCATTACCACTGGGGTATTGGTGCTCATGTCAACGAAGTGGTGTGGTGCCAGGGGGTGCGGCAAAACCCGAAGCACTCGGACTGCCGCATGAAAACGAGTGAAGGCATGCCTGATCGTCTCTTCATAACGTGTGGAAGACCTTATTGTTTTTGAGTTCAGGAGATGGCTGATTGGTTCAGGCAATCGCATATGAAATATGAGGGAGTTGGTGGGTGTGAGATGCAGGTGCGCAGCGATAAGCAAGAAACCAACGGCGAGCACAGAATTGGTCCATCGTCAAATAAGTAATGCAGCACTTTGTCAAGCTTGATACACTTATCCATGGAAGCCTCCGGGTGAGTTCCGTCGCGAACGGTTTTTCTCACTTTAGGGGCTTCCTCCCGTTTTGGCAAGTTTTGTCTGGTCTTTTATCCGAAGGTCCGTTCAGTCACTAGAAACTCGCTGAAAATCGTGCTATACTGACAAACAGATCTCAAAAGAACGCAGATTGACCTTCGTTTCGGCATTTCTTGTTCGAAATTCACCTTACCGGTAAACAACTGAATTGCTCCTGGCGCTTCCTTACTAGGTATTCTTGTAAGGCATAGAGTTGTATGCTGTCGGAAAAAGGAGGCGTAAGCACAACAACGGCCGAATTGACCGTTTCAACCTTCCATGAACCAACGGTTCAGGAAACAAAGGAGGAACTATGTGGATTATGCGTGTCAACATGATCGATCAATCTTACAAGATTGAGGAGATTCCCGACGCCTACAAGTATCTGGCGGGGCGCGCCATGACGTCCACCCTCGTCGCGGATGAAGTCCCGCCGCTGTGCCATCCGCTCGGACCGAACAACAAACTAGTCTTCTCGCCCGGCATCGTGACCGGCACGCCAGCTCCGACAGCCGCCCGTATCTCGGTTGGCGCCAAGTCCCCACTCACCGGGGGCATCAAAGAGAGCAACGCCGGTTCGTCCTGGGGGGCAGACCTGGCCGATATGCAGATCAGAGCATTGGTACTGGAAGGACAGCCTAAGAAGAATGGCAAGTATTGGGGACTGCATATCACATATGACAAAAGCGCCGGCAAACCCAAGGTCGAGTTCTTCGATGCTACCCGGTTCACTGCCCAGCCGCTAAGCGAAGTATTCCCGAAGGTATACAAGAAATTTGGAAACCGGATCTCCATCAGCGGCGTGGGCATGGCCGGCGAGCACGGATATGCCAACTCCGGCCTAGTGTTCAATGATGAGGAAAAGCGCGCCACTCGCTACGCTGGGCGCGGTGGCCTGGGATCGGTTCTGGCCAGCAAGCGCGTGAAGTTGATTGTGCTCGACCGTAACGACGCTCCCGGCGTGGAAATCACAGATAAGCCGCTCTTCGATGAGGGCCGCAAAAAGATGACCGAGGCCCTGCAGACGCACGACATTACCAAACCCAAAGGCGCACTTAACTCATATGGGACTGCTGTGTTGATCAACATCCTGAACGAGGCTGGCGGCCTGCCCACTCGCAACTTCTCCAGTGGACGCTTCGATGGCGCGGCCAATATTGCGGGTGAAGCGATCTTCGAAGGTAATAAGAAACGCCTTGGGAAGGAACTCTACAACCACGCCTGCAGCCCGGGCTGCATCATCCAGTGCTCGAACACTTGGTACAAGAAAGATGGGAGCGAGCATGCCTCCTGCGTTGAATACGAATCAGACTGGGCGCTGGGCGCTGACTGCGGCATTGATAATCTGGACCACATCGCTGAGATGATCAGGTTGTGCAACGAGTATGGTCTCGACACCATCGAAACGGGAACAAGCATCGCCGTCGCGATGGAAGCGGGAGTGATTCCCTTTGGGGATGGAAAAGGCGCCATCAACCTGATCCATGAGATGGGAAAAGGTACTCCGCTGGGCCGCATCCTGGGTACTGGAACTGAAGGCACCGGGCAAGCCTATGGCATGACCCACGTCCCGACGGTAAAAGGTCAGTCTATGCCGGCCTATGAACCGCGAGCAGTCAAGGGAATAGGCATCACCTACGCCACCACTACCATGGGGGCTGATCACACAGCAGGGTATACCATCGCCCCCGAAATTCTGGGCGTTAGCGGCAAGCAGGATCCCCTCAGCAACGAAGGCAAGGCGGCTCTGAGTCGCAACTTCCAGACGGCCACAGCCTTCATTGATTCCAGCGGTCACTGTCTGTTCATCGCCTTCGCCATCCTGGATATTGCCAGCGGCTATCAGGGTATGATCGACGAGTGCAACGGTGTATTTGGCACAAAATGGACTGCCGATGACGTCGCTGCATACGGCGTTAAGGTCCTGAAGAAGGAACGCGCCTTCAATGAAGCTGCCGGGATTGGCAAACAGGCAGACCGCATTCCGGAGTTTATGCATCAAGAGCCACTACCGCCACACAATCAGGTATTCGATATCCCCGACGAAGCCCTGAGACTCCGTCTACGGCGAACTGTAACGCTTATCCAAGTGAGGACAGGGCGGATAATTGCCCTGTCCCTTTCTTATAGGTAAGCACATGCCAAAGGTAAAAATGACCGATGGGAGGGGGATGGTTTTGCCTGCGGATTTCCTGGAACGCAGGCACATCGAACCACAGTTGGAGTATTGGCTGGATGAGCGTAATGGAGAGCTGATACTTCATCCTTGTGCCCAGATATACACAAACTCTATGTCGAACCGACCACAGCCTGTAACCTGGAGTGCCGTACTTGCATTCGCAATACGTGGGATGATCCCAATCAGCACATGTCCATGTCCACCTTCCAGCGGATTGTTGACAGCCTGGAGGACTTGCCCGATCTCAAACGCGTGGTCTTCACCAGCTTCGGTGAACCGTTTACCCAACCACGTATTTTGGACATGATCGAAGCTATGCGGAAACGCGACCTGGCGGTCACCATTGGGACAAATGGCCTGCTTCTCGATTACAGGGTTTCTAACGAATTGGTCAAGCTGGGCGTGGATCGCGTCATCATATCCATTGACGGGGGAAAACCCGAGACATACGCCGGGGTGCGCGGAGCCATGCTCAATCAGGTGATCGAGCATATGCGCGGTTTGAACGAGGCCAAGCGCCAACTCCGTTCCCTGTATCCTGCTATCGGTATCGAGTTTGTGGCATTGCGTAGCAATATTGCCGAATTGGATGACCTTGTCAGAATGGCCGCGGAACTAAACGTTTCTCGTTTGTTGGTTAGCAATGTTTTGCCCTACACTGAAGAACTGCGCGAGGAAGTGCTTTATGGCTATCAACCGGTTCCTCCCTTTAAGGCCAGTGGTTGGGCGCTTAAGTTGGATGCCTGGGTCTCATGGGCTACAAAGGAGTTACCGCGCATGCACTGGGGTGCAGACCGACGCTGCCGGTTCGTGCAAGATCATGCTGTTGTCGTCGGTTGGGACGGGGGTGTTTCGCCATGCTATGCACTTTCCCACAATTACAGTTACTATGCCGTTGACGGCTGTAAGAAACGAGTCGAACGGTATATTCTCGGCAACGTGAATGATCGCTCCCTCGCAGATATTTGGACAAGTGAGGATTATGTGCGATTTCGAAGTGAGGTGAAGATCTATCACTTTCCATCCTGCCCGGACTGCGATCTACGCGAATCTGTGACCTTCGCGCAAACAACAATGGCTGTTGGGGCTGGAATCCTTCCTGTGCAGATTGTTTGTGGGCGCAGGGCATCATCCGTTGCCCATAGGAGGCGGGCATGCAAGTAACTGTGAAGCTTTACGCGACACTGCACCGCTACGGGCAGGGAGAACGGCCTGGTGCGCCCTTTAAAATGGAATTGCCCGAAGGTGCGACTCTGCATGACTTGATTAACCAATTGAAAGTTCTTCCCGAAGAAACTCGCATCACGTTCGTGAATGGGATAATCCGAGAACCTGATTGGAAACTCAAAGAAGGTGATGAGGTGGGGATGTTCCCACCAATTGGAGGAGGCTAAATGGCCGATATTCTCATTGATGTGTGGCTATATGGCGACTTGGCGTGTTATGGCGGCGAGGCCAACAAAGGTAGCTTCGCAAATCCAAAAGTCAAACTGCCTGAGGATAGCACCGTTCGCGATCTTCTGGCGCATCTTCATATGCCTACTGAAGAACGCGGCATCACTTTTATTAACGGTGGATTGAGCGCCATGCCAAACATGCAGCCGGACCTCGATCATATTCTTAACGATAACGATAGGGTGGCTTTCTTCCATCTGCGCAGCATGTGGCCATTTCAATATCGTCATGGCATCCCAATGGCAAGCGAAATGGCCGAAGCGATGCGATCTAGCCAAGATCAGGGGTTGCACCACGCATATAAGCAGGAATAAACCGGGGCATGCTGTTGGGTCAGCCCGATCGGCAGGCAAACGGTTACTGCAAGTTTTGTGAGAAGGGCAATCAGCAGGCCCCCCTCTTTTTTGTGGAGATCTGGTACTGGGATGAAACCGAAAATACAGTGGTGGGTGGGCACGCTGGCCCTCAGGACCCCAATGTTGCACTCCCGGGAACAGCCTGGATCAGCCCGGACTATGAGTACGCCCAGGCAGACGCGTTCTCAGGCGCGCACCTGCAGTTTGTGGCGCGACCCGGTCCAGTAACACTGTTCCAAATGCGCTGCATACTGTACGTCTTCAGAACATTTGAGACATAAGGGCGTGTTTGCTAAGGTATGGTTTTCCGGTCCGAATTGATTATACTGTTGCGATTTGCAGATTCTGCAAACGCCTTTGTTGCAAAGTTCGTTTCTTGATTTCGTCTCTTTTGGAAAGCACTTCCTTCGCTCTGCCGAAATAAACATCGGCCGGTGTGAGATTGGCCAAGGACTCGTGATGACCTGCCTCCCAAAAACTGATCCAACATATGATTTGGGATTGGAAGATGGAGACAGGTCAAAATGCCAAGAAAACACTTCACCACCGAACAGATTATCAGCAAGTTGAGAGAAGCGGAAGTGCTGTTCAGCCAGGGTAAGACTGCGGCGGAAGCTTGCCGCGCCTTGAATGTCAGCGAACAAACGTATTATCGTTGGCGAAAAGAATACGGGGAATGGGAACGGATCAGGCTCATCGGCTGAAGGAACTGGAGAAAGAGAATGCCCGGCTAAAGCAGGTGGTGGCCGAACTCCCCCTGGATAAGGCCATCCTGAAGGAAACCGTTCGGAGAAACTTCTAAGCCCGGACAGACGCAGACAAGCCGTGCAGCAAGCTCAGGAAGTCTTCGATGTTTCGGAGCGGCGTGTGTGCCGGGCCTTGGGACAACCCCGATCCACCCAAAGGTATGTGGGCAGGACGCCGGGCGACGGAGAGCCGCTCACTTTGCGCATGGTTGAATTGGCTAGCCAGTATGGTCGCTATGGTTACCGTCGGATCACGGCTACGTTGCAAGCCGAAGGCTGGACAGTCAACCACAAGCGGGTGGTACGCTTGTGGCGACGAGAAGGGCTGAAAGTGCCCGCCAGACAGCCCAAACGCGGTTGGTTATGGCTGAACGACGGCTCCTGCCTGCGACTGAGGCCCGAGTTTCCCGGGCATGTTTGGAGTTATGACTTCATGCTGGAACGAACCCAGGATGGACGGCCTTTTCGGATTCTGAATGTGATGGATGAGTACACACGCGAATGCTTGGCCGTGCGAGTCCGCAGGCGCCTGGATCATGAGGAAGTTCAGGATTGTCTGGCAGAACTGTTCTGTGCCCGCGGTGTTTCGCTGCATCTACGCTCAGACAATGGTCCCGAGTTCATTGCCAATCTGCTGCGTGAATGGTTGGGCAAGCTGAATGTGAAGCCGCTGTTCATCGAGCCGGCTAGTCCCTGGGAGAACGGCTATATCGAATCGTTTAATGGCAAACTACGTGATGAATTGTTGAACCAGGAGATCTTTTACACTCTGAAAGAGGCCCAGGTCTTGATCGAGCGCTGGAGGAAGGAGTATAACTACATCAGACCACACAGCTCACTCGGATATCGTCCCCCCGCACCACAAGCCTGGCTGGTGTCCTCAATTCTGCAGTCGGGACTAACTTAGCCACTGGTACAAACTCTGGGGGCAGGACACTTGATGTCATTGATAAGTACCTTCTGCATCACCGCATGAGTTCGCGAGGATGTCGAGCATGCCCTACGCCAAATCCTCGCCAGTCGGGGGGTCCCGACCAAACAAGAAGTACTGGACTACCTTTCACTCGGTCGTTCCGTCCCAAAAGATGAATTGGGAATTGTTCTAGACCTGCTCGGTTATATCCGCGCAATTAGGATGGCAACCAAACACGCCTATTTTCCCTGGTGAACCAAGCACCAACTCCCGCCGATGCATTCCGGTTGCAGCTCATCTGCCACGTTCGAATCTCAGCTACCCTCCTTGTCGCCACTCCTTGCTTAGCTCCAGGTCTCCATAGTCCGAGACCGCACGCCTGGACATGCGGTTACTATGGCATTCGAGCGAGTCACGATCAGAGTCGCCTTTCCTGTTTTGGGTGCAATTCGGGTGCAATTGCAGTGACACGCTATGGAAGCCCTACACGCCTTAGACAGATTTGCGCGTAATCTAGGCACTGGCTAGACGGTATTTCACGCCATAGACGCCATATACGTACTTGCGCGAGACTGTTAATCAGTAAGTTCAGGGTTCAAGTCCCTGGTCGGTCACACCAGATATAGTCGTCCTTGCTTCAACACTTACCATATTTTGGGGAGATCCGGAACCGAATCTTGGCTCAAAACGTTCTGAATCCACCACTTGACCATGATCGTTGCCCGCATCCAATCGACGTTAGCAACATACTTGAATTCAGCGTAATCCCGTTCGAACTTTAAATCCGCGTGCTATTTGTCATGACAAACGGCACGTGACCTGGGGTTGGAATCTGGGTATAGTCTTGACGATGTTCGGATTCTCTCGAATTAATCTTATGCCGTCGAATTCTTTTAGGTGGTTTAGAGTATTGGTTGGGGTAGACCCAGAGACCCCTCTATGAGGGAGTTTGGAATCGAGATCCCAAGGATACGGGAACAACTGGACGGAACGTCCTGCTGCTCAGCAGCATGGTCAATCTTCCGGAGGAGTGTTGTATGAGCACATTGAAATTACTGCTTGGCCCGATGCGAATACCTTTTCTGCTGGTGACGCCTGCGTGCGTTGCGGTTGGTGTTGGTACAGCTTACTTTCAGACTCGCACACTAAACTGGTTCCAGGTCCTTATGGTTCTGGTTGGCGCAGTGTCAACCCATATTTGCGTCAATGTTCTTAATGAGTACTTTGATTATAAAAGCGGACTTGATAACAAAACTCAGCGCACCCCCTTTAGCGGCGGAAGCGGTACTCTCCAAGCGTATCCGGAAATGCAGAAGAAGACCCTATTCTTAGCAATGACATTTCTAGCGATAGTGGTACTCGTCGGGCTGTATTTCGTCCAGCTGCGCGGCTGGCTGTTATTGCCACTGGGCGTTCTTGGCTTGATTTTATTGGTTACCTACACGATCTGCTGGGCCTACAATCCAATTCTGTGTTTGATCGCCCCCGGATTGGGATTCGGAATTCTCATGGTTATGGGAACGCATTTCTCATTAACGGGCAGCTACAGCTGGATCGCCTTCGTTGCATCCCTGGTCCCCACTTTCCTAGTCAGCGACCTGCTGCTGCTAAATCAATTCCCCGATGTAGATGCCGATAAGAGCATTGGTCGCAGGCACTTCCCGATTACAATCGGGCGACCAGCCAGCTCGGCAATCTACGGCCTGTTCCTGCTGCTCGCCTATGTTTCGATCGTCGCTGGCGTGATGCTGGGCTTATTGCCTCGTTTCAGCCTGCTGGCGTTACTGACTCTGATCATGGCGTGGAAAGCCTACCGAGGGGCATCCCGCAATGCGGAAAATGTTCCCGGCTTGATACCTTCAATGGGATTAAACGTGGTTATCAACCTAGTGGCACCGCTTTTGCTCGCATTGGGACTGTTCATTGGATAAATGAGGGGTACTAGAAGGCGGGTTAAGTCGGGACGATTTATGCGTAGACAAAGCGCAATTTCGTACCCTATATAGAAGCTTTTGTCAGAATCTCGGGACCGGCTGCACGCTTACTGCCCTGCCCCCCAAGATTGTACCAATGGTTAAGTTAGTCCCAGCTGCAGGGTCGAGGATAACAGCCAAGCTTGCGGTGCAGGGGAACGATATCCGAGTGAGCTGTGTGGTCTGATGTAGTTATACTCCTTCCTCCAGCGCTCGATCAAGATCTGCGCTTCTTTCAGGGTGTAAAAGATCTCGCCGTTGAGTAGTTCGTCCCGCATCTTGCCGTTGAACAATTCGATGTAGCCATTCTCCCAGGGGCTGCCTGGCTCGATAAAAAGCGGCTTCACGTTCAGCTTGCCTAACCATCCACGCAGCATTCGGGCTATGAACTCCGGCCCGTTATCTGATCGCAGGTGCGCAGGCACACCTCTGGCACAAAACAACTCTGTCAGACAATCCTGGACATCTTCATGATCCAGGTGCCTGCGGACTCGCACCGCCAAGCATTCGCGTGTGTACTCATCGATCACATTCAGAATCCTAAAAGGCCGTCCATCCTGGGTTCGTTCCAACATGAAGTCATAACTCCAAACGTGTCCAGGAAACTCCGCTCTCAGAGCGTAAGCAGGACCCATCGTTTAGCCACAATCGTCCGCGTTTGGGCTGTCTGGCAGGCACTTTCAGCCCTTCTTGACGCCACAAACGCTCCACCCGCTTATGGTTTATCTTCCAACCTTCACTTTGCAGCAGAGCTGTGATCCGCCGATAGCCATAGCGACCATACTGGTTAGCCATTTCAACCATGCGCAGAGTGAGCTTCGCTTCATCGTTCGACTTCCTGCCTGTATATCTTTGAGTGGAACGCGGTTGTCCTACGGCCCGGCACACACGCCGCTCCGAAACATCGAAGACTTCCTGAGCTTGCTGCACGGCTTGTCTGCGTCTGTCCGGGCTTAGAAGTTTCCCCGAACAGTTTCCTTCAGGATGGCCTTATCCAGCGAGAGTTCGGCCACTAGCTGCTTTAGCCGGGCATTCTCTTTCTCCAGTTCCTTCAGCCGGTGTGCCTGTTCCGTTCCCATTCCCCCGTATTCTTTTCGCCAACGATAATACGTTTGTTCGCTGATGTTGAGTGAACTACTTACTTCCACGGCTGTTTTTCCCTGGCTGAGCAGTACTTCTGCTTCCCTCAATTTGCTGATGATCTGTTCGGTGGTAAAGTACTTTCTGGGCATTTTGACCTGTCTCCATTCTCTAATCCTAACTCATATGTTGGATCAGCTTTTGGGGGGCAGGTCAGGAAGGTATATGAATTCGGGTTGGCTAGGAAACGACAAATCATCCACTTGACTTCATGTGGACGTCGTGCTAATATATCTATAGACATATAGTCAAGTAGACAGCTAGCATGCAGCAAATTGACCGGGATTCCCCAATACCTGTCTATTATCAAATCGCAGTTGATATGCGGCGGCGTATCCAGATGCGGGAATGGCCGACAGACCAACGATTGCCTTCTGAGCCTGATCTCGCAAGTATGTACCGGGTCACCAGGGTAACGATGCGTCAAGCTTTATCGGAACTGGTGAAGGATGGTTTGCTCAAACGGCAACGAGGGAGTGGAACCTTCGTCAACGAACAACCTAAGCCTTTGACATACGATCTTGGCCTTCCTGTCAGTTTTTCCAAACGTATCTTGGAGATGGGGTACAAGCCTGAGGCGCAGGTCTTGGATGCTCAAGTCTTCTCCGATCCTTTTCCGGATATTGCTAAACAACTACGATTGCATTCGAACGAACCCGCTGCTTATCTAAAAAGGGTTTTGACTGCTGATAGGATCCCAGTAGCAATAGACCGTTCCTGGTTTTCTAATGAACTCTGCCCGGGAATTGCCACGACCCCACTGATCCAGAATTCAATATCTCAAACCCTGTCTTCTCGCTATAATCTGGTGCCCGTTCGTTCGGAAACGACGTTTAAATCAACTAGAGCCTCCATTCGAGATGCAAGAATTCTCGATAGCTATCCCGAAACGCCACTCATCTTATTAACCACGGCCACTTTTCTAAAGGACGGCACACCAGTAGAGTATTCAACAACTTCCTGGCTTGGTGAACGGGTAAGGTTTCATATGGAGTTCAATTCTCATTGAAATCCATGATTACCACTTTTTTTCACACTGCTTAACCAATGAGTAATTCATGATGAAAAAAATCTTGTTGGATTGCGATCCAGGTATCGATGATTCTATTGCAATCATTTTCGCCCTAAAATCATCTGAACTCAGCATCCAGGCAATTACGAGCGCGACCGGTAACCTACCAGCGGACCGAACGGCTGTGAACATCCGGAAGATCCTTGAGTTAACAAACCGCAAGGACGTAGTAGTGGCGCAGGGATTGATGAGACCACTTATTCGCGATTATCCACTAGATCCATTTTCTCACGGCACGGATGGATTGGGTAATACAGGCTTGCCAGAACCGCGCCTGAGCCTTGATCCCCGGTCCGCACCCGATCTTATGGCTGATGTCATTCATTCTAATCCTCATGAAATCACTGTGGTGGCAACTGCACCTTTGACTAACATAGCTTTTATGATCTTGAAAGAGCCTAATATTGCGCAACTGGTCGATGAACTTATCTTGATTGGCGGGTCGTTTGGATTCAACCGTTTCGCGTTCAGCAATGCAACTGGAGGGAACCCGGTCAGTGAATGGAATGTTTTTGTCGATCCAGATGCTGCCAGGATTGTCTTTCACTCGGGGATGAGTATTACTGCGATTGGCTTGGATGTCGCTACACACCCGGAGATTAACCTGCTTTCATATCATCGAACGGAACTCGAAAGTGCCAACAACCCGGAATCGGAGTATTTCCTTAAGATCCTGAAATATCTGGATGAAGGAGGCTTTCAGAGTTATTGCGCTTTGATAGAACTCTCTAGCTGTTGCTGCGGCAATAGACCCAGAGATTATCCAAACTCAGGAGATCGGTGTCGAAATTGAGACCCAGAGCGAACTGACTCGAGGACAGACCGTAACGGACCATAGAGATAAGTTTCGATGGGAATATCTGCCGGTAATCCGGGCCGCATTCAATGCGGATTTCAAAGGATTTCTCGACCAATTGATTGCAAGAGTAACTGATAAAGATGGGCCGTCCCGTCGAGAATAGGAAGAAGTGCGTTTCGAGTGGAAATCTGCGTGTCACTAATCCTTCAGAAGGAGATAAGGAGGTGGCCGAGGCAAAGCCGATAGATATGCCGGTGCTCCATTTCGTGGTTCCAGAGTCTTGATCGGCACTGAGCGTTCTCAAGAAAGGAGTAGAAAAATGAACAACATCTTCAAAGGATATCGTGTTAGCACATACGATATCCTTACCGTTGCGGTTGTGGCAGCCGTCGGCGGGATTATTGGCGCATATGTCATCGATGCATGGGCTAAGTTTATTGAGGGAGTTTTGGGCCCCTTCGGCGCGGCACTCGATAATCCGTTTTTTATCCTTTTCTACATCATTATCGGGCTGCTGACGAGAAAGCCATTTCTTACATTCATCGGTGGCATGTTGACCGGTATTGTTGAGATGATAGCGGGCAGCTTGGACGGATCGATCGTCCTGGTTTTTACCCTGCTTCAGGCCATCGGCGCTGAACTGGGATTCTTCTTGCTCCAGTATCGGCCAAAGCTCACAACCGCGCTTCTTTCTGGGGCGCTTACCGGTATCGGATGCGCTATCTGCCTGACTCTTGTATTCGGCTTCACTGTTCTTCCCGCTGGGACCATGATCCTTTTCTATATTGCCATGGCTCTCGGTGATGCGATAATCGGAGGCGGCTTGGCTTGGATCATATACCAAGGTATTCTCAAGACTGGAGTCCGAGGGTCAGCTGCAGCCACCGTCTGATTGGGCTTGATCTCAAGTTGGTGAACTCCCTTCTGATATCCCCGTATCATAGCCCGCAGAAGGGAGTTCTTTCTCTCATAGGAACTATGACATGACAGGTGAGGCCGGAACCGAATTGGCAATAGACATTAATGGCTTGACTTATTGGTATCCCGTTCAGGACCATCAAACCGCGCTTGACCACATAAACCTCAAAATCGAACGAGGCGAATTGACTGTTTTGATGGGACCTACGGGCGGAGGCAAAAGCACACTTGCCCTATGCTTAAATGGCGTTATCCCTCGTATGCTGGGTGGCAACTTGGAGGGACATGTCGATATCATGGGTTGGAGCCCGAATGAGAAAGACATATACGAAATGGCTACAAAGATTGGCCTCGTCTTTCAAGACGCCGATAGTCAAATATGCAATATCTTCGTAAAAGACGAAGTGGCTTTTGGCGCTCAAAACCTCCTTGTAGAGAAAGGCGTAGTGCTATCTCGAGTTGACCGGGTGCTTCGGTTTGTCGGCTTGGAGAATTATGAGGACCGCTCTGTTTTTGCTCTTTCAGGAGGTGAAAAGCAAAGGCTTTCCATTGCCTCTGTGCTGGCCATGGAACCGAAGGTTATTCTCTTGGATGAACCAACAGCAAACCTGGATCCAGAAGGAGCCACTGAAGTCAAGGCACTGATCCACGAGCTCAAGGAAAATCAGGGCGTCACCATCGTCATCATTGAGCATAATGTCTCCGGCATCCTCGATCTGGCAGATCGTTTGGTGGTGATATCAGGGGGGAAAATTGTTTTAGATGGAAAGCCACGTGAGGTCTTGAACCAATCTGGCAGGATGATCCATCATGAATTGGGACTACGGCTCCCCGAAGCGACAGAATTCGCCTTAGCTGCTGAGGCCAAGGGATATTCTTTTAGCCCTATACCCATCACGTCAGCGGAATTAGACTTGGAGAATCTCAAATTCAAACCAGCCGCTGAAATCTCTAGTAAATCCCCAGAAACTCTCTCCTCCGATAGTCACAACTCGAAGCCCATCATCCATGTAAGTAATCTATCCTTTTCTTATGCCAACAGCTTTCAGGCATTGAAGAATGTCTCCCTTGAAATCCAAAAGGGCGAGATTCTGGCTATCTTAGGGCGGAACGGTTCTGGAAAGTCCACACTCACCTCCCATTTTATTGGCCTTAACCGTCCCACTTCGGGGAAGGTGATCGTTGATGGTTTGGATGTCTCGAAAGCAACGATCAAGGAATTGGCACGGCGGGTTGGTTATGTCTTCCAATATCCGGAACATCAATTTGTAACTGACACCGTCTATGATGAAATGGCCTTCGGATTGAAGGGGCAGAACATTGTTGCCGAGGAGATCGAGCAGCGAACGAGCGAAATGCTCAAGAGGTTTTCGCTCGATCACGTTCGAGAACGACACCCGCTTTCTCTTAGTAGGGGTCAGAAGCGCCGATTGAGTGTGGCCAGTATGTTGGTGATGCGACCAGAGATCTTCATCCTTGATGAACCAACAACTGGGCAGGATCGTAGGAACATCAATGAGGTGATGCAGTACTTGGTAAAACTGAATAAAGCCGGTTTGACCGTAATCATCGTGACCCACGATATGGAGCTTGTCGCAGCCTACGCCGACCGGGTTGTTGTGTTGGAAACAGGCAGTGTGGTCTATGAAGGAACGCCTTGGCAGCTTTTTGATGAACGACTTTCCAATCAAGACATGTGGGGACTTTCCGTCCCACAAGGCTATAGGATTTACGAGCTTGCCAAGGCTCAATGCTCATGGTTGCCTCCTGAACTTGTTCCAGAAAAACTTGCCGGTTACCTGGAAGACCGAGAGGTGAAGTAATGTTGTTCCTCTATCAGCCCGGCCATTCTTTTATGCATCGGATGGATGCTGTAAGCAAACTTATTTGGTTGGTTTCAATAACAATTGCTGTAATCGTGGCGGTCCGGGCAGTTGAGAACTTAACGATCTTTGTCTGGGTAGTATTTATCGGGCTGGTGTTTGCGCGACTGAATCCATTGTTATTCCTCAAACGAATTGCGCCACTCTTAGGTATTTCTTTGTGGATATTGATTATGATGACGGTTCTCTATCCCCGAGGAGTTCACCAGCTTGGGCACATCGGACCAATACGGATCACATATGAAGGGCTCGATTACGGCCTGGGTCTTTTCTTCCGGTTGCTCAGCTTAGGAACTTCGTCGGTTGTATTCACTCTAACAACAGAGCCTCGCCGTATGATTAATGAGCTGATTGAGCTTGCTCATTTACCTTACCGCTGGGCTTATGCAGTGTATGCAGCTCTACGTTTCATGCCGATGCTGCAGTCCGAAGCAGGCACTATTCTGAACGCCCATGCAGTCCGTGGTGCTGCCGAGAAACGTTCTCTATTCGACCGCATCACTCCTATAAAACGACTGACTGTGCCGTTGATGGCTAGTGCGATGCGCCGAGTACAGCTGACTGCGATTGCGATGGATAGTCGGGCTTTCGGTGCATATCCAGTCCGCACCAATATTGAAGATCTTCAGCCATTCATTCCAGGTAATGTGTTTGCATGGTTACATGTGGCTGGATTTATAGGTTTTGTCTTTTGGCACTTTGTGTATGGCGGTGGTGGACTACTGATTGCTCCGATGCCGGGTGCATAACTCAATGGACGTTTCTGTCGTCGGTGCTGCCGCTGTAGTGGATTATATCTATCGCGTAGACCGCTTGCCGGTAGCTGGGCAGATTTCTCAAATTATCTCCGATAGTCCGGGCCCTTGTTTTGGCGGTGGAGCACCCAATATCGCCTGTGGCCTAGCTCGTCTTGGTCATCGAGTTCAGCTCTTCTATCCTGTTGGTGATGATTTTCCTGGCTCACCCTGTGAGGCTTCTTGGAGTACTCTAGGGATTGACCTTTCGATGCTAACTGTCACAAAGGGTCAGCGATCAGGTTTCGCCTATATGTTTTTTCAAGGGGACGACAGTTTTTGCTTTGCGTTTCCGGGTGCATCAGCGTGGGCCGTGAATCCAGGCGAGGTCACACTTGCGAAAAGGGTAGTAATTGGCCCAGTGCTCAATGCCTACACACTCTCATTCTTGGATGCTGCGCTAAGAGAACGTTGTGAGTTGATCGTCAGCGGTATTGCCGCCTCTTCGATCGTCGACTATCTGCCTCATATTCAGACATTCATTGTGAGCTGGGAGGAGGCGAGGTCCCTTTGCGAGCAACTCAAATTAGATAGATTAGAACAACTGGCAGATCGGATGTTGCATGCGAAGTTATACATCACCCACGGCAAGGAAGGCAGCGTCTTGTACTCCAACAGATCTCGGCGACAGATACCGATGATATCGGCTAGTCAATTGGTTGATCCAACCGGGGCAGGGGATGCATACACAGCCGGAGTTGTGGCTGGCATCCTTCGCGGATTGGATCCAGTGGTCTCGGGCTTTATAGGGGCAACCGTCGCCAGTTACGCGGTAGAAAAGCTAGGAGCACAAAACAATCTCCCAGATTGGCCATTGGTTGTTGAGCGCTTGAAAGCTCAGGCACCGGATGTCTCTGCTGGTTTAGAAACGTCATAACAATCTTCGGGAGGTCCAAGAGTGGACACTGAAACCATACAATCAAAGGCAAAGGGATGCTTATTCGGTCTCGCCGTTGGCGATGCGATGGGAATGCCGACATCCTTTCTCACCCCAGAGACAATTCGCAAACAATACGGATGGGTGGACCGTTTTTATCCGCCCGCCCCTGGACATCGCTATCACGACGGCCTGAAAGCTGGAGAAGTCACTGATGATACAGAACAAACCCTTTCTCTTGCCAAGTCTTTTATCCGTCTGAAAAGAGTTGTGGCAGAGGATATTGTGTCTGAGCTGATCAGTTGGTCGGAGCGCACTCGAGGGCAAATATGCTAGTCCGTTAGGCCCGAGTACTCAGCGGGCTATCGACCTTATCCGAGCGGGAACTCCTTTGGATGAAGCAGGTAAGGCAGGGGACACGAACGGCTCGGCAATGCGTATTTCTCCACTTGGAATAGTACATGGAATACGTGGTTCTAGCTTGAATGAACTGCTTGGAGATGTTATCCAAACCTGCCGACCAACTCATGGCACACGCCCTTCTATATCAGCAGCCGCGGCAGTTGCCTGGGGAATTGCCTTATGCTTCCAGCCGGGGATAGCATTGGACCAACTATTGGTTCAGATGATCAAGGCCGCAGAACAAGCTGAGCCGTATGGTGTCGATACCGTGTCGGCTTCAGTCCCGAAACGAATAGCATGGGTGGTTGAGCAAGCCAATCAAGCCACTGGTCCCCATGAGTTTATTGCTAAGGTGTATGAGTTTCTTGGGGTTGGCGTAGCTTCTGCAGATTCAGTTCCTGCCGCGATTGGTCTGTTTGCATTTGCAAAAGGGGAGCCATCTATGGCGATTTCCTTGGGGGTGAATATGGGTGGGGATTGTGATACAGTAGCATCGATTGCTGGAGCATTGGCAGGGACGTATGCTGGGGTCCAGGCAATCCCAAAGAGATGGAGGACAGAGGTATCACAAGTTAACCAGATTGATCTGGATCAGGTTGTAGATGGGTTAGTTGAAGCCAGCAAAGCGTGGCAATCATCAGCGCTAGATTCGATTGCATATGCTAATTAGGTTCTGGATTAGGATCTGATCGCTTTGTGCGCAACCTAGATTGACTGAGAAAAGTTGCGCTTTATGCCAACACGTTCGTGAAGTGTTCTAGATCGTTAGGATAACATTGAAGTTATCCTATTTCATTTACCGCCTGTTGTACATTCCGAGATTTGGCATTTCTAGCGGTTAGTATTTGGCTATTGGCTTAGACTTGTTCGTAGCTTGCCTTGTCTCTTCAGATCCTGCAATTCAGCCAGAACCGAGATGTTCTCCATCATTCCTGGCGCCAATTGATTCCAGTAAACTCCGCCGGTAGGTTTCTGAGGTGAGGGCACGTGGATGACTTGGGTGGGTGTGATGATGTAGTCGCATGTAGTATCATATGGGGTCAATTTCAATTCGTCATCCACCAATTGGCAATCATGAACGATGTCGACGATGGGTGTGCTGGTTTCCACAACGCCGATCGAATAGAGGGTTGCCCATTCAATATCGAAATAGCCATGACCCTTTCCAAGACGCCCTCCCGTCCGCGTTACGGCCGATCCACCAGTGACTAGCAGGTCAATCTTGTAGCGCTCTTGGATTTCTGCCAAAGAGATGTGTCTACCAACTTTCTCAATCGCGTCCAGCAAAACAGCATAGTCTTCTAGACCTGATTGGACGTCATCTGCCTGCAATTCCACGAATCCGCGGCGAATACCATAAGTTGTCATAAGCATTGTTTTTCTGTTTCGAATCGTCTGGCTACGAAGGCGTTCCAGGCAATTATCGGGGGTAATGAAGATCGCTTGAGAATTCTTGTAAATGTCCATTTTCGTGAGGTGGGTTATGGCCTGGTCGCTTTCTTGGAAGTCAGTAATAAACTCACTGAAATCGTAGTGGAAACGACTATCAGGGAGCGCAACAGATCTGAGAGCGTTCCACACTTTCGTGCGGGCAATGCTTCGGTCATCCATATAGGGGCCTCCTAGACAACGTGACTTAATGGGACCTGTTTTCGATTGGAACCAGTCGTGGTCAAGCCCGCAGTCCGGGAAAGTTGACCAGCATCATGTTTTGATAGTTCTGTACGATCGGTTTCATAAATCCCAAGGAGAGGATGCAGAGTGTTGTCTTTGCGGTGCGGAAACGAAAAAGGAAAATCAGATGACTTACCGGGAGCATTCTACCTCACCTGCCGAGTCGATGGAGCAGAGCCGTGAGGAAGGATTGGAAGTTCTGCCAGAACTGATCCGGATGGTCATCAACACGGAGATGCTGGGAGAACGAGAAGGGCGAGAGGAACCAAACACTTATCGCCGGCAACAAATGAGCTGATCGTGAGGATGCCGAGCGATGGTGGGTATCGATAATGATGTAATCAAACCGATTGTCGACTGCTTGCAATGCTCGCTACAAGCATTCGCTGCAGTTATCTATGGCTTGCGCAAACGCTGAGTCCACGCCTGAAATGGAATGTGGGGTGGGACGAAAGGCCAAGTGTTGGAGTTTGTTTTGTGAATTACAGGCGACGGGGAAGAGAAGTTGATGATGACGTTACAATGCGGTTTTTCAAGAGGCACTCGACGTCCGGATTAATGAACAGCCTGGGTTGTATTGAACTGCGGGTCTGCATCAATTGGCAACACTTCGTATGCTTCCAGAACCAATCCAGCGGACAGATTGGTAGCGGTAGTAAGTTTTGCGATTGCCAGTCTCATTCTCAGCACGGCCCTCAATGTGCCGAGGCGTGTCGGGATACGAAGTTGTTCAGCTCGTCCAGAGAAGGCAAGGAGGTCTGGGCGCCCTTGCGCGTAACCGCCAACGCCCCTGCGCAATTCGCCAGGTGGACGGCATCGGGCAACGAATGGCCGTGGACGATCTGGGAAGCAAAGCAGCCGATGAAGGCATCACCTGCTGCAGTTGAGTCAACAACCTCAACCTTCGGAGCCGGAGCGTGTATTGTTTGGTGACGATCCTTCAGCAGACAACCGTTCTTGCCCAAAGTAATTAGCACTGCATCGACCCCGCGATCCAGCAGTTCGGCGGCTGCTTCTTCCGCTGAGCCCAAGTCTCGGACGTGAATCCCGCTCATCTGAGATGCTTCGATCTCATTGGGGATCAAGTAATTCACTTTGTTCAGCGTTGAGGCTGGTAGCTCTGCCGCTGGCGCCGGATTCAAAACGACCGGCACATGATGCTTTTGAGCCACGTCGATAGCGTGAGTGATGGTATCTAGAGGGATTTCGAGTTGAAGAAGCACGAGCTTTGCCTTACTGATCTGGTCTTCATACCGATCAATATCATCCACACAGGTGCGGAAATTGGCGCCGGGCGAGATCACAATAGAGTTGTCGCCGTTCTCGTCAACCATTATCAAGGCAGTCCCTGTGCCGATGCGCTGGTCGACGATTATCGCGCTCGTCTCTACGCCACACCCCCTGAGATTCCTGGTCAAGATTGATCCAAATTCATCCTGACCCACCCTGCCGATTATCAGCACCCTAGTTCCAAGCATCGCGGCTGCGGCAGCTTGGTTCGCCCCCTTTCCTCCCGGTATTCTCGTCAGATCACTGCCACGAATGGTTTACCCGGTCCCAGGCAACCTAGGGACTGTAACCACAAGATCCATATTCAAGCTGCCTATCACAACAAGATCACTCACTGTGCTCTCCTCGCCGGGCTGCCGTAAAGCAGCGTTGGGAATTACACGAAAGACAATCGCCGAGAGCCCACACGACGTTTCCAGACAGCCCTATTTATTAGGTTCCATGTTTCCATTCTACAGTAGAAATATCGGCAGGTAACCTTAGATCGCGTCGATGCTGTATCGTGACCTTGTCGTCATCGGCCGTCGGTGATTGCGTGGAACTGGATAAGAGATGCGCCGAAGTTGTGCCCTTTGGTGGGACACTGGGCACATGCCGCTGGCCAAGTATTGGCCAACGCATGCGCTCAGGACGCACAAAGGTCTACAGATTGTCAAGAGGCGCCGAGCGCAGGTTGCTTTCTGGCGTTCTTCTTCGGGACACTCCCTCGCTGCGCAGGTGGCGTAAAGAACCCATTTGTCAATCGGCGCGAATCGGTGTTTGTACAGCAACTCTACAGCAATCACGGTAGAAAGAGTGGAAACGATGGACAAGATGCGCGCTTTTACCCCCATATCTAGAATGCCATAGACTGCATGCGTCCATATATACTGGATGGACGCAGAGCCGGGGAACTCTTAATCAGTGGGTTCAGGGCTGCAAGTCCCTGGTCGGTCACACCAAGTCCAGAGGGGTTTGATATCCGAGAATCCCTGCTTCTGCCTGTAAAAGGGCCCTCGCGACCTCGAGGGAACTTTTCTCACATTTACGCTGCTGCTAACCGATTCAGAAAGGATCACTGTGCCCCGGGGAAGGCACCGCCCACCTTTCCATTGCCGCCCGTCACACGGGAGAGCCAGCAATGACCGCCCGCCTAGTCAGAGAGGCTGTGTTTACCTCGCGACTATTTGAAGAGGGCCAGGTACTGGCCATAGCCCTCCTTCTCAAGATCTTCGACCGGGATGAAGCGCAGCGAAGCCGAGTTCATGCAATAGCGCAGGCCGGTGGGAGCCGGGCCATCGTTGAAGACGTGACCCAGGTGCGAATCGGCAGACTTGCTGCGGACCTCCGTGCGGGGCAGGATCAGCTTGAAGTCCGTGTGAGTGACGATGTTGCCGGATTGGAGCGGCCGGGTGAAGCTCGGCCAGCCTGTCCCGGAGTCATATTTATCCAGCGAGCTGAAAAGCGGCTCGCCGGAAACGATGTCGACGTAGATCCCGGGCTGCTTGTTGTCCCAGTACTCATTGCGGTAAGGCGGCTCGGTGGCCTCGTGTTGAGTCACCTGATACTGCTGCGGCGTCAAGCGCTGGCGCAGTTCGGCGTCTGAGGGTTTGCTAATGGTGGCCATGGGAAGATCCTCTCGATAGATAAAGATGTCTGTTGTATACAGGGACACTGATGCTGCAGGGACGCCAGAACATACGAGCGCGCGCTTAGGCGACCATGAGAGATCTCGAATGCAGCCGCGGCCGTGCGCCCGTCCATACCGGCGGGTTCGCTGAAAAGCGGCGGCCGGTTGTCGTCCGGGGAAATGTGTTCTATACTAGAGTTGAGGAGAGAAGGGCCGGAAAGCATTGTTCTCCTCGCTGACCTCAATCCAGTTTCGCTGAATTTTCAGGCCCAGGAGGCGAGGGGACCGGCTGACCGATCACAGTCCACGGAGAGGCGCATGCATAGATTCAGTCGACGCGATTTTCTGAAGGTGGGTGGGATGGCATTCGGATCTGCCGCCATGGCCAGACTGCTGGCAGCGTGCGGCATCCGTCAAGTACGGAGCCCAACCCCCACCGCGCTTCCGACCACTCCGCCAATAGTCATCCCACCGACCGCGGGAGTGGGCAGTCCCACAATGGTCGAAGCCACACCTTCGACGGCGCCGACGACACCCAGCTATCCCGACCTGGCCGTGGCGCGGGGTGGCGAGCCGGAAGCCCTAGTACGGCGGTCGATCGCGGCCCTGGGCGGCATGTCGCGTTTCGTCGCGAAGGGCGCGAACGTCGTGATCAAGCCGAACATCTGCGTGGCGTATCACTCATATGAATATGCAGCCACGACGAACCCGTGGGTTGTGGCGACGCTGGTGAAATTGTGCCTGGAGGCCGGCGCTGCCAGTGTCAAGGTGCTGGACTTTCCTTTTGGTGGGACGCAGCAGGCGGCGTACGCGATCAGCGGAATCCAGGAGCAGGTGGAGGCTGCCGGGGGGACGATGGTGATGATGCCGGCCTTCAAGTTCGTGACAACCCGCATTCCCGACGCCGTGCACCTCAAGCTGGCCAATGTTTTTGAAGACGTGCTCCAAGCGGATGCGCTGATCAACGTGCCGATCGCCAAGGTCCACGGAACTCTCGCGGCTGACGCTGGGCATGAAGAACCTGATGGGGACGGTCCTCGACCGGCCGGCGCTGCACGCCCACCTGAGCGAGAACCTGACGGACCTGGCCAGCCTCCTGCGTCCGAAGCTAACGGTGGTGGATGCCGTGCGGATCATGGTCTCAAACGGTCCGACCGGCGGCAGCCTGGACGATGTGAAAAAGCTTGACACCCTGATCGCCAGCCCGGATCTCGTAGCGGCAGACAGCTACGGGGCAACGTTGTTCGGCCTGCAGCCCGACGACCTAGGATACGTGGTGGCCGGCGCGGCCAGGGGGCTTGGTCGCAAAGACCTGCAGAACCTGCGGATCGAGGAGATGCAGGTCGGGTCAGGATAGATCGATGGCGGCAGACACTCCCAAGCGCGCCCTCCAAGGTTCACACAAGAAGCCGATCCGGCTCCGTCCCAGCGGCGGATGGGTCCGGGCGCGCAAGACGGTCCAGTACCTAGCGTTGGTGGCGTTCATCCTGCTGTTCACTCGATCAAACCAGGGAGGGTGGCCGGGCGAGGTGGTGAACATCCCCATGCGGCTGGATCCGCTGCTCGGACTGGCCCACACGCTCGCCAGTCGAGCGGTGCTCGCAGGCTCGGGGTTGGCGCTCATCGTCGTGATCGCCACGCTGGTCTTTGGGCGGGCTTGGTGCGGTTGGGTCTGCCCGCTCGGCACGACACTCGATCTGTTCGGACTTCAGCGGTGGAACCCCGGGCGCGCTGCTCCGGTAGAAGCCTGGCGCGGCGTGAAGTACATGCTGCTCGTGATGATCCTGGCAGCCGCGATCTTTGGGAACCTGACCCTGCTCTTCCTGGATCCACTGGCCATCCTATTGCGGACTCTGACCGTGAGCGTGTGGCCAGCGGCAAACGCGGCGGTGACCTCGACCGAGGCCGCACTGTACCAAGTCCCGGCGCTGGAGCAAGCGATCACCGCGTTCGACGCCTGGATCCGGCCGACGGTCCTGCCGATGACGGCCCTGTACTATCGGGACGCCGTTCTGTTTGCGGCCCTCTTCGCGGCGGTCGTGTGCCTCGACCTCATCACAGCGCGGTTCTGGTGCCGGTATCTGTGCCCGCTCGGCGGCATGCTGGGACTGCTGAGCAAGGTCTCGATCTTTCGGAGACGGCTCAAGCAGGAATGCAAAGGCTGCACCTTGTGCACGGCTCTGTGCCCCACGGGAACAATCGATCCAAGCAAAGGGTATGCCAGCGACCCGGGCGAGTGCACGATGTGCATGGACTGCCTGGAAACGTGCCCGCGCGGCCTGACGACTTTCGCACCCCGTTTCCCGGTCCCGGCGTGGAGCGAGTATGACCCCCGTCGCCGGGAGGTGCTAGTGGGTCTCGGCAACGCGGTCGCAGCGGTCGCCCTATTTCACAGCGACGCGCTCGGCAGCGCGAGAGACCCCGGCCCTGCTGCGCCCTCCGGGTGTGCCTGACACAAATGAGGATGTGGTCGCATTCACCCAGTGCACGCGCTGCGGCGAATGCCTGCGAGCGTGCCCAACCGGTGGACTGCAGCCGGCGGTATTCGACGCGGGCCTGGAAGGGCTGGGCTCGCCGATCCTCATCCCTCGGCTGGGATACTGCGATTACTCGTGCAATGCCTGCGGGCAAGCGTGCCCGGTGGGAGCGATCCCCGCGTTGAGCCTGGAGCAAAAGCGGCTGCAGATCGTTGGCAAGGCGATCATCGATGAGAATCGCTGCATCGCCTGGTCCGATCACCTACCGTGCATTGTGTGTGAAGAGATGTGCCCGCTGCCGGATAAAGCGGTCCAACTGGAGCAGGCACAGGCGTGGGGGCCGGACGGCACGCACGTGGAGCTGCAGCTGCCGCACATGCTGCGCGATCTATGCATCGGCTGCGGCATCTGCGAGTACAAATGTCCGGTCGCGGGTCAAGCCGCGATCAGGGTCATCAACAGCCGCACAGGCGCCCAGGTCTAGGGGGTGCAAGGGCTTCGTGCCGGGCGGGACTCCGGCGCGGGCCAGGAAATCAGCGAGTTGTCAAATAGAAGAAGTCGCGCACGGATGGGGTGAGGTACAACTCCCTCTGGTCGATCATTTCCTGCAGCAGACGCTGCGCCTGCAAAGAGGGGTTGCCGGAACTCGAGCTGTTCGTCGGTGTGTACGTGACGAAGTGCGCGTAGTACTGATTGATGTCGAGCTGGATGGCAGCATAGGCCCCGGCCTGCTGGAGAGCCTCAGCCAGGATCTCGGCGTTCGTGCCGTTGCCAACCGCATAGATCAGGAAGCGGCCATCCTCGGTGATGCCCACGGCCGTCCGCCACGTGATATCGGAATTGTTCGTGAACCCCCATAGCCAGCGGGCGTCCGAGGACAGCAGCGGATTGATCGCCCCGCCGTCGATGAGAGGCGGGCAGTTCTGGCGGAAGGCGACCATGGGGGGCGATGGCAGCAGGTCCGTGCCCCAGGCGCCGATGCGCACGCGGCCATCCTTGTAGATGGCCAAGGTGCCCATGCCGTCCACGGGAGAAAGAAGCGGGATGCCGTCGACCATCATGCCGTAGTGCCCGTGAATTGACTTGAAGCCGCCATTGAAGGCCGCGACCAACTGGCTGTCGACCTGTGGCGGGACCATGCCGATGTTTGGAATCTGCTGATCGATGCCGGAGGGGTGAGCCGGCTCGATCGTCCCGGGCGTCATATGCAGGGACAGGCGGGATAGATCCATGCGGACGAGGGCCACGCCGGCATATGAGCGCTGTGGATCGAGCATGATCATCGTACGGGCGAGAACCGGCAACCCGCTCACCTCGGGGCCGTAGCCCTGCCATCCGATCTGCGGCGAGGCAGAAACCACCTCGGCGCTTGCAGTCTGCACCAGAGGGGCCGCGTCGGACGTGGAAGGACCGGAGGTCTTTGCTTGGGGCGTGGGCTCCGCCTTGCCATGGAAGATGTTCGTTCCGCCAGGCAGGACCATCGGACTCGAGCTGGAGCTCGCCGCCCAAGCGACACGCGGAGCGCTTAGGCCTGCGGACGCCAGGGAGCGGTCGATCAAGTCGTGCATCCAGAACGAGATGCTTTCCAGCTCGGCGACCGGAGCGGGTCCCACAATGGAGCGCAGAAAGTCTGCCGTGTCTGCCCCCGTGGAGGGAGAGATCGCGGGCACCACGACCAGGATGGATGCGAGAAGGAGCGGGAGCGCAATCGCGCCCAGGAGGAGGATCTGCCAGAGTTTAGTGATGTATCGGAAACGTGCCGGGTTCTTGTAAGCCATGCTTGCTGCAATTCCGTCGGACGTCGCGGCAGGCAGCCATTGACTGGCGTCGGTTCGCGCCGGGAAGTCCAAAAGGTATTAACGAGGGACTGCCGAATTAAGCGTGCCGGAATTTACTGCAGTTCCGGGTGCAAGGACAGAGCTAGGGGCCGGTTCTGAGCGTTTTCTAACCAGTCGTTCAGAAATGCCCCCTGCCCCCCCAATTGAAGCCTAGCTGCTTAGCGCCATGTACGCCCGCAACGCCGCCAGGAGCTCCCGGCAGAAATCGGGGATATCGGCGACGACCCGGCCCCAGACCAGGTGCTCCTCGCGGAAGGCGGGCTGGTCGACCCAGGTGGCACCGGCATTGACAAGATCGTCCTTGATGCCAAGCGAGCCGGTGGCGCGGCGGCCTTTGAGGATGCCGGCGGATATGGCCACCAAACCCCCGTGGCAGATGATTCCGATCGGCTTGCGGGCGGCATCCATCTCGCGTACCAAATCGGTCACGACCTTGTGGCGCCGCAGCTTGTCGGGCGCCCAGCCGCCGGGTATGACCAGGGCAAACAGATCCGCAGCCCGCAGGGTCTCGATGCGTGTGTCTGGGGTGATGAGCAGTCCGTTCTTGCAGGCGAGGGGCTTGGTATCAAGACCGGCCGTCAGAACTTGCGCACCTTCCTCTTGCAGACGCATGCACGGCACATAGTATTCGAGGTCCTGGACGCCCTCGGCGACGAGGATGGCAATCTTCTTTCCCTCAAGCAGCATGGGACCGCCTTTCCAGGCCAATCCGTCAACGCAACAAAATCACGCAAGGAACCGCGACAAGATCCAGTAGACCGCGGCCGCGACCGTGGCAGAAGCCGGAATTGTGAGCAGCCAGGCCACCGCGATCTCCTGAGCCACAGTCCAGCGGACTTTATTGGGCCTCTCAGCTGTGCCACAGCCCATAATTGCCGAACTGACCACGTGCGTGGTGCTGACCGGCCCACCGAGCAAAGAGGCAACGATAATTACCATGGAGGAGGTGAGCTGTGAGGCGAATCCATCGATGGGCCGGATCTTATAGAACTTGCCGCCGAGGGTGCGAATCAGTCGCCAGCCACCGATCGCGCTACCCAAGGATATCATCGTGGCACAAATGACGATGACCCACGTCGGAATTTCGAAGACTTTTAGAAACCCGCCGGCGACGAGCGCCAGCGCAAGGATTCCCATGGCCTTTTGAGAATCATTGGTGCCGTGGCTGAGCGCCAAGGCCGTGCCTGTGACGATCTGGCTGTGTTTGAAGAAGCTATTGATGCGCGGCGTAGCATCCCAGCTCATGAGCAGAATGATCTTCAAGAGGATGTACCCAACAATGAAACCGATCGCGGGGGAGGTGAAAAGTGGAATCAGGACCTTCCACAGCCCCTGCAGGTGGATCTCCTGCCAGCCTGCGCCCATGACCACTGCGCCAACAATGCCGCCCACCAGCGCGTGCGAGGAGCTGCTTGGGAGACCCAGGATCCAGGTCGCTATGTCCCACAGGTTGGCGCTCACGAGGGCCGCCAGAATAATGGCGGCAGAGACAGTCTTGGGATCCACTACGTCGTTGCCGATGGTGTCCGCGACTGCCACGCCGAAGATGAAAGGGCCCAAGAAATTGGCCGCGGCAGTCACGCCCAAGGCGACGCGCGGGGAAAATGCGCGGGATGAGATCATCGTCGCAACAACGTTGCTGGAGTCGTGCACGCCGTTCAGGAACGCAAAAACCAGGGTGAGCAGAACTACGGCGATGAGGATGGGGGTCACAGGGGCGTCGCCCTAGGCGAGCTTGACGACGATGTCCGCGATCACGTTGGCGGCCTCATCCCCCCGGTCGGCCGCGTTGCTCATGTGCCGATAGACCTCGCGCATCTTGAGCATTTTGACCACATGCTGGATGTCCTCGGCACCGCTGAAGAGGTCGGCGATGGCCTCGCGGTAGACATCCTCCACCCGATTCTCCAGGGCCTTGGCGCGCTGGGCATGGTCGTTGGCGACGGCCGGGTGGTCCTGGAGACGATCCACGGCCATCGCGATCTCGTAGGCCGCATCGCGCAGTAGGGATGCCATCCGTACCATGAAGGAGGTCGGCTCGACCTTCAGGATCTGCATCTCCGTTACGGTACTGTAGGCGTAGTCCAGCACATCGTCGATCGTGCGGGAAAGCGAGAAGATGTCCTCGCGATCAAAAGGCGTCACAAAGGTCTTGTTGAGCTCATCGATGAGGATCCGTCGCGCCTCGTCGGCATCCTTCTCCTTCGAATTCAGGAGCGCTGCGGCCGCCGGCTCCTGCGTATCCAGGTAGGCCTTGAGGGCTTCCAGTCCCTCCAGGGTAAGGGCCGCCTGATCATGAATCAGCTTCAGGAATACATTCTGGCGTTTGGCAAATCGACGAAACATGACTAACCCTCCTGGGTCAAGGTGGGTGCCGAGCGTAACCTGCAGGGTCAGCCCCGGCGAGGCGCGGGCTGCTAGTGATTTAGGACCAGGACCGCTTCGCGGGAGCAGGAGATCTGATCTTTGGAGCCGATCTTGGGCAGCTCCAGAAACGGGTTGTTGAAGGTGTCCATAAAGAGTTTATTGGCGCCGATGGACACCTGAACGCGAACGATCGAGCCGAGGAAGGTGATGTTTTCGATGGTGCAATCCAGGAGGTTGGCCTTCTTCTCCACCGCCGCGAAGTTGAGCCGCTCCGGCCGGATCGCCACGGTCACCTTCTCGCCCTTTTGCTTGAGCTGAGCGTCTTCCGCGGCCTGCAGCTGGACACCGTCGACCTTCAGGATCCGTTTCGCCGGATCCACGACCTCGGCCTCGAACGTGTTCAGGGTGCCGACAAAGTTCGCAACGAACGCAGTCTTGGGGAAGTTATAGATCTCGAACGGCGTTCCCACCTGCTCGACCTTGCCATCGTACATAACGACGACCCGGTCGGAAATCGAAAGGGCCTCTTCCTGATCGTGGGTCACATACACTGTGGTAATGCCCAATTTGCGCTGGATGGCGCGGATCTCAGCCCGCAGGGAAACGCGGATCTTGGCGTCCAAGGCCGACAACGGCTCATCCAGCAGGAGCACCTGCGGATGATTGGCGAGGGCGCGCGCCAGGGCAACGCGCTGCTGCTGCCCACCGGAAAGCTGAAATGGGTAGCTGTCGCCCCGTTGTTCGAGATGGATCAGGGCGAGCATTTCGGTCACGCGTTCTTTGATGGCCTCCGGCTTCTCCCTCCGAATCTGGAGCCCGAAGCCGATATTCTGGGCAACCGTCATGTTCGGGAAGAGAGCGTAGGCCTGGAAGACCATCCCTACGTTGCGCTGATTGGGGGCTTTGTTGGTTATCTCGGAGTCATCGATGGTGACCCGACCGGTTGTGGGGATCTCGAAACCGGCGATCATACGCAGTGTCGTGGTCTTGCCGCAGCCCGAAGGGCCAAGAAATGAGACAAACTCACCCTTGTCGACATTCAGGTTGAAATCCCGGACCACTTTGTTGTCGCCGAAGTTCTTGGAGATGTTCGTAAGTGCTAGATGTGCCATAAGGATCTGTCCTAGATCGGATTAGTGTCCAGCGGCCATCTGCGCCTGGGTGCCGCGGCCAATGAACTGCATAATTCCCATGGCTATCCATGTGAGGGCAAAGCTGATGATCGCCAACGCCGCCGGCTCATAAGCCTTCTGCTGCATCAAGAAGGCCATGAAGGGGGCGAAAGCCGGCTTGACCAGGTATTGCGCGATGATCAACTCACCCATCACGATGGCAAAGGTGATGAAAGCGCCGCTCAAGATGGCGACGCGTATGTTCGGGAGGATAATGCGGAAAAGGATGGTTCCCCAGCCAGCACCCAGACTTTGACCCGCCTCGGTCAAGGTTCGCACATCAATGGCACGCAGACCCGTATCCACCGCACTGTACATATATGGCATGGATATGACCGTGTAGGCCGCGATCAGCACAACGGGGCTATCGACGATGAGGAGCGGAGGCTGGCTGAAGGTGCGCACCAGGGAGAATGTGTAGACGATGACCGGGATGACGAATGGGAGCAGCGTGATGAACTCGACCGGAGTACGAAACGCAGGCAGTCTCAATCGGATGAGGTATGCCGTCGGGACAAAGATCAGGATTCCCACAATGATCGTGAGCACGGCCCAGACGGCGGAGGACCCGAAGCTGTAGACAAAGTCGGGGTCAGTCAAGATGTTCTGGTAGGCCTGGAAGCTCAAGACACCCAGTTTGGCGCGCAAGGAGAATAGGAACGTGGCCAGCAGAGGCAAAAAGAAATAGAGGATGCCCAGGATGATCCAGAACCACGCCCACGCCTGACCGCCCCGCCTCATCGCAACCACCTTTCGGTCTGCCGTTGGAGCATAGTACGGCCGACGATAGCCAGCGCCATGATCACCACCATGCCCAGTGCCATGGCATATCCCAAGCCCGGGTCGGCCAGTATGTCACCTGAGACTTGCGCTCCAATCACGATGGTCGCGAGATTGATCTGCCCGCCGGTCAGCGCCCAGGCGGTGGCGTAGGCGCCAAAGGCATTTCCGAAAAGCAGGATCATAGTGCCCAATATGGCGGGCAGCAGGATGGGGAAAGCCACGTAGCGCCAGTACTGAAAGGAATTGGCGCCCAGATTCTCCGCGGCCTCGAGCCATTCGCGGCGCAAGCCGTCGATGGCGGGCGCGATGATCAAGACCATGAGAGGGAACTGGAAATACATGTAGACGATGCTCAGCCCCCAGAATGTATAGAGAGTGAACCCATGAAAGTAGGGGTTGAAACCGATACTCGTCAGCAAACGCGTCAGCTCGCCTTGCGGACTCAGCAAGGCAATGAATGCAAAGGCCAGCGGAACACCGGCGAAGTTCGAAGCCACGCCGCAGAAGGTCATCAAGCTGGAGCGCATGAACCGCGGCAGGCCCCCGCGAATCGCTGAGAACGCCAGCAGGAAGCCGAAAATGCCACCCCCCAGCGCCGTGACTACGCTGATCTTGATGCTGATCCAGTAGGCGCCAATAAGGTACGGATCACGCACCAGCTCCATCACGTATTTCAACGTGAAGGCATGCGTCTTGGTATCCTGGAAACTTCGCACGCCGAGGATCGAAGCTGGATAGAGAAGGAACAAGAAGGCAAACAGGAAGAAAGGCATGAGCCCCAGCCATGCCCAGGAATAATTCCGGGGAGGCGGGGCGCGCTCGAGGCGCGCCCCGCTCTACGTTATTCAGTGCAGTCATGATCCATTACGGAGCAGCCGTCGGGATTTCGACGCCGACGGTCGTCATCCAGCCCGCCGTGATCAACGTCTTGTGCTGCAGTGAGTTGATCAGGGCTGGGCGCAACCGCCGAGGCATACGCGCTGGAGGCAGGCAGTTTCGCCTTCAGGTCAGCGGGAATCACGCCGCGGGATTCCATGTCGGCCTGGTTGGCGCCATGGGCATAGCCCTTCATCCAAGCCAGCTGGCCCTCATCGGAATGGAGAACTTCCATCCACAGTTTGGCGCAGTTGGGATGCGGGGCGTAGGCGCTGATCGCCTGGACATACATGCTGGCGATGGTCGGGGAGGGATAGACAACAGTCACGGCGGGATTGCCCTTGAAGCTGTCCTTGTAGCCGAAGGCCAGGTAGTCCCAAGTGAACACGATCGGGGTCGCGCCCTGAGCAATGGTGCCGGGCTTGGCAATCACCGGGACAAAGTTGCCGGCGTCGTTCATTTTCTTGAAGTAGTCCAGGCCGGGCTGGGCGTTGTCCAACGAACCGCCGTTGGCCAGGCTGGCCGCAAAGACAGACTGGATCGCCTGGTTCGAGCTGCGCGGATCGCCGCTGAGTGCAACCTGACCCTTGTAGTCGGGCTTGAGCAGGTCCGCCCAGTTGGTCGGGGCAGTCTTGACAACGGCATCGTTCGTCAGCATTGCCATGACACCGTAGTAACCACCGGTCCACATACCACCCGGATCCTTGGCGGGAATGCCCAGGAGCGTATCGGGGATCTTGTCCCAGGTCGAGACCTTATAGGCCTGGTAGTCGCCGGCATCAATGCCGCGTCTTGCCATAGGCATAGCCGACATCAACGACATCGGGAGCCTGCGGGCCCTTGTTGGTCTTGTTGGCTTCGATGGCCGCTAGTTCATCGGACGAGCCGGCGTTGGGGTTCAGGGAATTGATCTTGACGCCGGACGTGTCCTGGAAGTCTGCAAAGATCTCGCCGTAGTTGGCCCAGTCGGGCGGCGTGGCGATGATCGTCAGCATCCCTTCGGCTTTGCACGCCGCGACGAGATCCTGCGGGACATTCTTCACGACCGTACCGGTGTAGCCCTTGCCACGTCAACACCCGCCGCGGTGCCGGGACCGCAGGCTGAGAGCACAAAGGCTGCCACAAGGGCCACTGCGAGCAAGTTCAAAACGAGCCTATTGGTGCGCATATCTCTCCTTATTCTCCTTCAAAGATTTTGGGAGGAACAGTAGGTCATCTGGGTTTCCTCGCTTCGGGCCACCTCCGATTCTCGAGATACTAATCGGCCATGATACAGTCAAGTGCAGAAGCAGGCAATGGGCAATCACCTGCCAACGGCATGATCCAAGTCCCTCATTGTGCCAAACGTCACGGTCGATTCTAGCATCCCGAACATAGGCAGTCAATCGGGTTAACTGGCCAATCCGGACTGGTACACACCGAATTGGTGATCCCCAGGCGTCGATCATTGAGAGGCATTCAGGGCCCGCATCTCATCCGGTTGCAGGTGCTGGCGGGCGACCGTCCGCCAGCACCCGATACGATACTCGCAACGCAAACGGGGCCGGGAATCAGCTACTCGACCGGGATCTCCTTGTAGATCTTGTCGACGTCGATGCCCTGGCGCCGGCGATAGGAGCTGAAGCCGAAGTAGATCACAGCGGCCAGTACATACATGAACAGCATGAACACCATCGAGCTCACGTTCGACCAGCCGATGGCATAGGTCCCAACAGCGGGGAGCGAAGCCGGCAGCACATGGGGATCCCAGAACCACTCGACCAGCAGCCAGTCGAGGAAGCCCAGGAAGATCAGGCCAGCCAGCGTGATCAACGGCATGGCCGCGCCGCCTAGAATCCTGCGGCCAACGTAGTACAGGATCCACAGCAGGATGACGGCGTTTACCACCGTCAGGATGCCGAGCAGGATCACGACGAACCAGGTCAGCCCGTCGGGATTAAGTGTGCCGATGCCGGCCGATGATCGTCCAGGCGTACGGTGAACGAGAGGTAGATCAGGTAGATCGCGGCCGCCGCGAAGAGCACGGTTACGATCCAGCCCAGCCAGGTCGGCACCTTGAACTTGCCGATCGGCGAGCCTTCGAAGACATCCTTGGTCTCGCCACGGCATGATCGTGCCGGCGATCGTCGTGCCGAAGAAGGTGATGGCGATCACGACCGTGGCATCCAGGACCAGCGTGCGCATGCTGAAGATGTTGTAGGCGTACAGGATAGGAGATGATCGACCGCCGGGATCACCATCAACAGCAGCGCATTGATCGGCGTCTTGGTGCGCGGCTCGATCCTGGACACCCACTCCGGCAGCATGCGGTCGATGGCGGCGGCGAAGATCACGCGGGTGGAGCTCAGGAACACCGTGCCCGACCAGCCGAACCACCACAGGCTCATCAGCAGGACCACCAGGAACTGCAGCACCGGGCTCTTCACCAGGAAGGCCGCGAACAGCACCGGATAGGGCCAGATGGGCAGCGGCGGCGCTTCGGTGGCGTACCGAAGGTATAGTTCCAGAAGGCGCCGTTGGCCTTGTTGTAGAAGTCCCAGCCGATGGTCTTGGCGATCAGGGCAAAGAAGACCAGCGCGCCCACCGTGGTGACGATGATCGCGGCCGCCATGCCCCAGAAGTTGCGCTTGTAGTCCGAGGCGCCGCGGACTTCGCCGTAGAGGGTCGAGCCCCAGTTCGGCCACAGGTTGAAGAAGATCAGCATGGGGACGCAGGAAAATGCTCGCGCCCAAGGCCAACGGCCAGAAGCGGCCCGGCCACCGTGCCGGCCGCCTCACCCGCCGTCAGGGTGGCGGATGGACATCGCCCGCCTGCGCGCCGAAGTTGGGGGCAAGCGCGTTGAAGTTGGCGACGAACGTGGCGTTGTTCCCGAAGAGCAGCAGCAGGAACACCAGCGCCAGCCCAACCAGCCCACCCCAGAAGCAGAACTTCTGGACGCGGGCGTACCACTTCATGCCGATGGCGATGTAGATGAAGACGATCACGCACACCGACAGCATGCCGACCAACAGGCCCGGCGCCGTCGTGGTGAACCACAGCGCGGCATCCTTGAAGCCCAGGATCGCCAGCAACGGCGTGTAGAACTCGTACGTCAGCATCTGGCCGTAGAGCGGCATCCAGAGCCAGAGGATGAACCACCAGCCGGTGACCGCAGGACGAAGCCGATGCCGCGGCCCAGGATGCGGCTCTGCCAGACGTAGTCGCCGCCGGCGCGGGGCATGGCGGAGATCAGGCTGGCATAGACGATCACCTCGAAGATGGTGAAGATGGCGCCCAGGACCACGCCGGTGGCCAGGCTGCCACCGAAGTAGTAGCAGTACGAGAAGATGAACAGACCCAGGGTGATCAGGTTGATCGAGAAGGTGGCATAGATGAAGGCGTCGAAGACCGACCACGCCCGCACCAGACCGCTTGCCTTGCGAACGAACAGTGTTGCAGTACTCATCTGAGTCTCCTTCGTATGGTCTTGCATTCCTCCGCTAGACTTTGCCGCAACGTAATCAGCGTCTGTGCTCGACTATCCAAATCGTCGCCAATGGAACCGAGATATGCACTCTGCTAGATGGGCCACCTCCTGACGGCACGATCCGGCGGGCCTACGACAGCCAGCTTGCCGCAATCCTACGCTTCCTAGCCCGTCGTGAGAACGTAGTTGCCCACCTTCTTCGGCTTCAGCTCAATCACTGCGCCGTGCAGCATGCCCTGCTCGTACATGCTGCCCGGGTTGATGCACAGGGTGTTCCTGTACTTGCGGGTGCCCTTGCCCTCGTGGATGTGGCCGTGCAGCCCCAGCAGCGGCTGGTACTTCTCGATCAGCTCCAGCACGGCTTGGCTGCCCACCGGGACCAGCGACCGGCCGGCATAGGCGGGCCGCATGTCCTTGGTCAGCTCCGGCGCCTCGTCCAGGCCGCTGCCGTAGGGCGGGTCGTGCAGATTGAAGACGGAGTTCCGGACATCCTTCAGCTTGTCGATCATCACCTGGATGCGCTGCCGCAGCTGATCCTCAGACTCTTCGCGGGGCGTGTTCCACGGCGTCGGCGTGGACCAGCCGGCGCTGATCATCTCGTGGTGCTCGTCCAGCTGGATGATCTTGCCCTCGACCAGCTCAACATGCTTGGAGTGCGCTGATGACATCGTCGATCTCGAACATGTCGTCGTTGCCGGGGCAGACGAAGCAGCGCATGCCTGTGCCTTCCAGCTTGGCGTCGGCATACTCCATCCAGCGCTGCATCGTCTTCATCGCCTCTGTCAAGAAGAGCTTGTCCGAGCGCCCGGATTGGGCCGAGATCTGCTGGACCTCGTCCGGGTCGGTGACGTAGGGATAGTAGCCGCGGTTCTGGATGGTGGCCACCATCTTGTCGACCTCTTCCTTGGACTCTGAGGATGGTCTCCTGGTCGAGCAGCGTGACCTTGTACTTGCCGCCGCCCTGGGCGATGATCGGGACGATGGCCTTGCCGGTCATGTCGCCGCCCAGGATGATGGTATCGGCCTCGTAGAACTTGCCGGCATTGATGAACTTCTTCCAGCAGATCTCCGAGCCGTGCACATCCGTCGCAAAGAAGATGTTCATCGGTCTCCATTTCCTCGAGCGTGTGCACGGTGCCGGCCAACCCTCTGGCATCTGCAAGTTCCACCGGTGCAAGTCCGGCGAATTCGGGCCCGAATGCGCGCTTCCACCTCGGGCGAGAAAGCGGCCGGGCTCGGCGCGCGCCAGGATCTCGCGCACCCGCTGCATGGGCGCGGGCGTGGGTATCGAGCGCACCCTTGCTCTCCCATTGAGCACGCGCATTGCGGTCGGCCAGTGACGGGCAGCAGGGCGATGTTCTTCATGCGCTTCATCGTATGCGGGTTGACCATGTACGACCCACCCGGGCCGACCTCCGCGATCACATCCAAGGCGAGGTCCGCCTCACTGAACTCCAGACCGCGCTTGATGCGTTTGAGCATCTGGGCGATCTCATCGTCGATCACGGCTTTGGCAAAATCGAAGACCTTCAGCGCGTCGAGCAGGCCGCCCATGTTGAGCATATCGGCGCCAGCCAGCAGGCCGGCAACGGTCGACATCCCGGTTTCGAAGCCGGACTGGGCGTCGTTGATCTTTGCATTGGTCAAGCCGATGTAGCCGCCGCAGGGGACATTGTAGAAACGCGCCATCTGCGCAAAGGCCATGTGCAGCATACCGCACTCGATGCCGCCCGAGGCGTAGGCACCGGTACGCATATCGGCCACGGTCGGCAGCGTGGCGTAGATGGTGGGCGTGCCAGGCTGCACCATCTGCATCAAGACGGCCGCGGCCAGGAACTCCGCGTTGCCCTGAGCCAGCGTGCCAGGCAGCGACATGGGTGAGGTCAGGCCGGCATTCGGAACGATGCTGGGATAGACCGGCCATTTGCCCTCGGCGAAGAACATCAGCATCTCCGTGGAGGCCATGTCCATGGTCAGGGGCGAGACGACGGGGCAAAAGTGATGGGTGATGAAGGGATGCTCACGGTAGGCTGCATCACCCCCGGCGATCACGCTACCAAGCTGGAGGATCTTGGCGGCGTCGTCCAGATCCCGTGTGGTGATGCGGACCGGCTTGAGACAATACTTCAGCGCCGGGTAGAGGCGGGCGAGCGTGAATTGGCCGGGCGGCGTGTCCTCCGCGAGGGTCGAGACGGAGAACACATCATAGCCGGGGAGCTCATTGATGAGGTGGGCGATGCGGGCGATGTCGTCAGAACGGGAACGGCGCTCGCGGCCCGTCACTGGATCGATGATATCGGGAGCAGAGCTGCCTGTGACGATCAGTGGACCGTCGCTGGGGAATTGTACGGTCGTACTTGGTTTCCCGCCCGCGGAACGTGAAAGTGGGCGGCAGCATAGACCGGAAGTTCTCCACCACCGGGCGAGGGAACTTGACGATCTGGGTCTGAGAGTCAACCTTGCAGCCGTTCTTCTGAAAGACCGCCCGCGCTTTGGGATGGCGCACGAGCAGGCCTACGTTTTCGAGTATCTCGAGCGAGGCTTCGTGGACCCGCTCGACCTCTTCCTGCGTCAGCAGCGTGGCAAATGTCATCAAAGCAGCACGTCCGCGTCAAGATCACTTTCGGCCAGGACGGCCTGTTCTACATTCAGCCTCGAGCCCACGGCGACGATCTCGTCGACGGGAAACATCTGGAGGCCCGGCCGTGTGACCTTAAGCGAGGCAGCGGCCGTCGCAAACCGGAGGGTGTCCACAAAGGGCCAACCCTTCAAGTAAGCGTAGACATAGCCGGCTGAGAATGTCGCGCCGGCGCCACACCCATCGACCGCGGTGACGGCCGGAGCGTGCACCATGACGGTGTCACGGCCTTGGGCTGCGAGGCAGCCCTGCCCGGCGAGGGTGATCAGGGCGGTCTTGACCCCCATCCGCAGCAGCTTGCGCGCCACGTCCAGCGGGCGTTCTATCCCGAGCTGGGCCGCGTCGGTAACTGCCTGGCAGATCGTGGCCCGCCCGGCGTAGCTCCTCAGGAGCTGGAGGTCTGAATGGCCGTGCTCGAAATTCAGAAACACGGGGACATCGCATTGAACCGCCTCGTCCATGGCCCGGAGGATATGGTCGCCGTCATACCAATCCACATAGAGGATCCGCGAGGCTCGGATCAGGGACAGGTCAGCCGAATCCAAAGTGTTCAGGACTTCGGGAGTACGCTGCCAGAAGTAAGTCCGTGCACCGGTGCGGTCGGAGACGTCGACCTCGTAGGGGGTGCGGATAGATCTGGAGAATCGCACCTGCCCCTGCACGCCCCAATCGTTGAGTTGGCGGGCCAACTGATGCCCACGGGAGTCGTCGCCAACGGAGGTGCCGATGATGGCGCTTGAGACGTCCCACTGGCGCAATAGGCAGGCCACGATGGCGGCGTCGTCGAAAATGAACTCACTGACCTCCTTGATCAAGGCGCCGGTGTTGTGCTCCGGAAGCTGATCCACGACCAGGATCGCAACCGGGGTGAGCATGCCGAAACCGACGTACGCCGGAGGTGCGGGATTCATGAGAGGAGGTCAGCCTATGGCCGAGGTCATCTGCCTCAGGTACCAGCGCAGGAAGCGATCAAGGTTGTATTCCTTGTAGGTGGAAAGCGGGCCGGGGGTGTAGGCACGCGAGTTCACACCGCGCTGCTGGTTGACACAGATCTGCCAATCCTGCTCGGCGGTCCACAGCCAGAAGGGCAGCATCTTGTCCAGATCGTAATCCTTGCCCTCTTCGGCCTTCTCATCGACCAGCCAGATCATGCGGATCTGGGTTTGCGTGAGTCCGACCGGCGTCAGACGGGTGGAAACGCTGTGGTCACAACTGGAATGGTTCCAGAAATTGGGGAGCATGCGCATGCGCAGGGTGCCAATGTCAGGATCGGTGTAGTCCCCCATCAGTGGGGCAACCTGCTTTCCGTCCAGCGACTCCGAGAAGAACCCGTCGACGAGGGGGGTGCGGTTGGCCGAATACCATATGTTGTGTTCGGGATCTGGGAATTCGGTGAGACCGGTTTCCGTACGGGTCACTGCCAGGCCCTGCTCAGACCACTTGGCCTCGCTGCGGGCGGTTACGTTCGCCAATTGTGTGGCGACCCGCTCAATTGTGTCGTCGACGTTGTAGTGATCGAAGTTAGCCTTGATGTACTGGGGATGGTTGACGTTGCAGTGGTAGCACTCGCGATTGTTCTCCCAGACCAACTTCCAGTTGGCATGGACGTCGAAGTCCATGATCTTGGCGACCTTGGCGCGGGTCAGCGCCTGAGGGCGAGCCATCGGCGCGATGGCCTGGTACGCGGGGTCAAAGTCGGGTGGATCCTGGGACAGGCTGACGAAGATCATGCCCTCGACCTCGCGGACGTTTGCGTCGTGCAGGCCGAGCTGGGATTTGTCCAAGCCCTCCTGCATGCCGCGCCACACGAGCAGATTACCATCGAGGGCGTAGGTCCACTGGTGGTAGGGGCAGATGAACCGCTTGACGCTGCCCTCGGCCGCCTCGCAGATGATCGAACCGCGGTGGCGGCAGACATTGTACAGGGCCTGAACCTGGCCCTCGCTGTCGCGAACGAGGATGACGGAGTCGCGATCCACCTCATACAGGAAATAGTCGCCTGGCTTGGGAATCTGACACGAATGGCCGGCGAAAAGCCAGCCACCGCGCCAAATGAAATCCATCTCGGCCCGGTAGACGAGGTCGTCGTGATAAAACGGTCTGGGCAGACCGTGGCCTGGCTGGCGCAGGGCCAGCGTCTCTTTGAGGTGCAGCATTTCAGCAGCGGTAAGCGGCAACATTCACAGATCTCCTTTGGATGCCATTAAATCGTTGGTCGGATCACCTCTTCGCAGGCCGAGGGACACCGACAACAAATCAAAGTAAACCTGCGGAACAATCCAGGCTCAGGCACGCAGCTTTTCGCCCTTCGGGTCCAATAGAACGGTTGCAGTCACCTGGGCCTCCCGGCGCCCTTCGATCAGGTCGACTTCCAGGCGCGAGCCTGCTTTCGCCATCTCGATGGGAAGGTACGCGTACAGAATGTTCTTCTTCAGAGTGTACCCGAAACCTCCACTCCGTACGCGTGTGATCACTTTACCACCGTGATACACCGCTTCGCCGCCATAGATCTGGGTGAACGCGTCGTCGTCGAGGACCAGCGTGCAGAGCTTGCGGGATAGGCCGGCCTGCTTGGCCTGGACGAGCGCCTGCTTGCCGATGAAGTCCGGCTTGTCAAGGCTTACGCAGAAGCCCTGCCCGCCCTCGTAGGGATTTTCCAGCGGCGTGACGTCTGCCGTGTAATAGCGATAGCCTTTCTCCAGGCGGAGCGAATCGAGCACCTTGTAGCCACCGATCTCCATGTTGAACTCTTGGCCGGCGCCCATCAATACGTCCCAGACCGGTTCGGCGCGATCGGGCGGGACGTACAATTCCCAGCCCAGCTCCCCCACGTAACTGACCCGCTGCGCCCAGACGCCCGCGCCGTTGATGTCGATCACTCGGGCGTGCAGATAGGGGAAGCCCGCATTCGAGACATCGTCTCGCGTCACCTTTTGCAGGACCTGCCGTGCCTTGGGACCCCATAGGGCGAGGCAAGCCCACTCCATGGTGATATCGCGGATCGTTGCCGGGCCATCGCCCGCCTCCACGTGCATGCGAAGCCAAGCTAGATCGTTGCCGATGAAGCCGGACCCGGTCACCACGCGGAATAGATCTTCGCCCAGGCGCGTGACGGTCAGGTCCGCCTCGACACCGCCCCGCGAATTGAGGAACTGACAATAGGTGGCGCTGCCCACCGGTTTGTTCATCTCCGCGTCGGCGACGCGCTGTAGAAGGGGCAAGGCGCCCGGTCCCTTGACCTCGATCTTGCCGAAGGACGTCAGGTCGAAAAGCGCGACCCGCTCACGGGTAGCCTGATGCTCCACCCCGACGCGGTCGAAATACGGCGGTCGGTTCCACCCCCACTCGCGCTGGTCTGCGCCAGCGCGGCGCCACGGCTGCCCAGGCTGGAAGTGGTTGACGCGCTCCCAGCCGAACTTCTCGCCGAACACAGCGCCCAATTCCTGCAGCCGTGAATGGACGGGGCTGATGCGGTGCGGACGCGCCCATTCGTTCTCATCGTTGGGGAAACGCAAGCGATAGTAATACTTCACGCCTTCGCGGGTTCGCTCGGCAGCATAGTAGGGACTCGAGTAGTAGTCCCCAAAGCGCGTGGCGCGGAATGCATAGATATCGAGGGAGGGCTCGCCCTCGACGATCCACTCGGCCATGAGTTTGCCGATGCCGCCCGCTCCGCCGTATCCATTCAAAGACATGCCAGCAGCGATCCACATGCCGCGGGCACCCGCCATTGGCCCAAGCAGCGGCTGGCAATCGGGCGTGTAGGCGCCGGGATGGCAGACTAGCGTGATGATGCCGGCCTGATCCAGGAATGGAATACGCCGGATGGCACCTTCCAGGAGCTGCTCAAAGCGGTCGTAGTCGCCCGGAAGAGCCGTGCCTCCGTGCTCCCACGGCGTTCCGTCGATCCAGCGGGCAAGGGGATTGGGTTCGTATCCGCCAATGACCAGACCGCCGGCCTCCTCTCTCATGTAAACCAGGTTGTCCGGGTCGCGCAGGCACGGTGTCTGATGTGGAAACTCGTGGCCCGGAACGGCCTTGAGGGCAATATGCTGATGATCAACGGGTGTGGTCGGCAAGGTCAGGCCGGCCATGGCAGCCACGCGGGGCGCCCACATGCCGGCCGCGTTGACCACGATCTCCGTCTTGACCGAGCCGTGATCGGTTATGACGCGCTGCACCTCGCCCTTGGGGGAGAGCTCGATGCCGGTGACGCGCACGCCCGTGTAGACCGTGACGCCCATTTCCTTGGCGAACTTCACCATGCTGGTGGTCGTCGTGTACGGGTCGAGGTGACCGTCACGGGGAAGGTAGATCGCGCCGTACAGGTTCTCCGGGCTCAGCTGAGGCATGATCCGCAACGCCTCGGCCGGCGATATCACGTCCACGTCCATGCCGATGGCCTTGGCGCGGCTCACACTGCGCTGAAGTTCCTTGAATTGATCGGGCGAGGAGGCAACGCGCAGGCTGCCCACATGGTCGAAGAGGCCCAACCCGCTGTATAGTTCGATGCTGTACTTGCGAAACTGCATCAAGGTCTGCGATGTGGCAAACTGAGTTACCAAGCCGGCCGCGTGCGAGGATTCGCCGCTAGCGATCTCGCCTTTCTCGAAAAGTACAACGTCGGTCCAGCCAAGCTTTGCCAGGTGGTAGGCAACATTGGCCCCGACGATCCCGCCCCCGACGATTACGACTTGCGCCTGATCCTTCATTGTTCCGTCACACCTTTCCTGTAAGATAAGATGAGCTCGCGGCGGCCGTCAGCAGCCCGGAGGACGTGTATGGCCGCCCCGATTTGTGCTCAGGTCTGGACGTCGCTGAGCCACGCAGGAAACTCCGCCAAATCCATCTTCTGCAAAGCCCGTCCCCAGCGTTCCGTGGCCCAACCCCAGAAATCAAACTTGATCTTCGAAATGCTGGCCTGGATCGCAGCCCACAGGCCCCACCCCACATCCGACATGATCATGTTGAGCTTCATCCGCGCCAGTCTGCCCACAGATGCATCTCCAAAGTAGGCGGCGCAGACTTCCCGGATGCGTCCTTCATCGTACTGCAATTCCTGGCAGGTATTACCCAGTTCAAAGCACGGATCATTGTTGCCGCTGTATTCGTAGTCAATGAGCCGCAACCGATCACCGACCTGCATGTAGTTCTCGGCCAGCAGGTCGTTGTGACAAGGCACCGTCGTTACGGGGTGGGCAAGCATGGCCTGCTCGATACGCCCAACCACCGGAAGCTTCTCCGGATAGCCGTCAGGGATCCGGATCGCGCGCTCCTTGCATATTTTCAAGTAGAACTCGGTAAGTCGGAACATGTTGAAGTCCGTCAGGAAGCGCGGCCCCGAGTGCAGACGCTTGATCGCCTGTGCGATCATCGCCGGCATGCCGTCCGCATTGAGGGTCGCATTCGACATCGTCCGGCCCTCCAGAAATTCCAAAACCATCACGTGCAACTCCCGCAGATAGTAAAGGACCCTTGGGCCGACGCCAGCTTCGGCCGCCGCGAGGGAATTGAAGTACTCGTTCTCGCGATCCACGGCCAACAGCTCGGTACTCTCACCGGGCACACGGACGAAATGAGAGATGCCGTTCACCGTTACCTTGTAGTTCGAGTTCGTCAGCCCGCCCGAAAGGGGCAGGATATCGATCCGCTGGCCTTTCCAGTCGTCGATCGAAAGCACAGCTTCGTCAATGATTGCCATCCAAGCCTCTCGGATCGAAGGCTGCCCGTGCAGCCGCTGTTCCCGCCCGCCGGAGGTTCCGCCCACGCCCCGTATGCCCGACTGGCTTCCGGCTGGCGAAGTCGGCGAGATCGATAGGGTGGTCAGCGCCGTCCGGCGCTGACCACCTACACACCGTAGATATGGAACGACCTATTCGGGCGGGATCTCCTTGAAGGCGAAGTCGACATTGATCCCCTTGGCCTTTTGGGCATTCTTGGCCAGAAGGTACCAGATCCCGGAGAGCACGATTAGGGCTATCGCGATGACTTGGGCCCACAGATGTTTCGGAAAGTCGGTGAAGTCCCAGGCGCCCAGCACATACAGAGCGGGCGAAAGCAGGAAGGTTACGACCATGGCCATACCGAGGCCACCGCCCAGCAGTCCGAGCGCGGAAAGCAGCGGCATGGGCTTGCCGTTGAGCCATTCCCTGAGCTGCTTTCGCATTGGATACAGGAAGGCGATCACAGCCACTATCGAACCGAGGCGCGCAACCCACTGGAGCACCGGGTAGTTGGCGAAGCCCCCGGGCGCCAGGACCCAAGAGATGGCCACGAAGCCAGCGACGCCCACAAGGGTGCACAGCCAGCCGATCAGGCCACTGACCTGATACTTGGCGCCGGGTGAGGCCTCGTAGACCTGTTTGGCTCGGTAGGGCAGCAAGGCGCCGGCCAGGCAGGTGATGATGAACACATAGCCACAACCAAACGTCACGCCCAGCGTGAGGCTCGTCCAGCTGAAAGGCTGGGTGACCAGGCTGTAGCCGAGGATCACCGGTATGCTCGCCAGGAAGTAGGCCAGATGGGAATTGACCGGGGTGTGGAGCCGCTCGTTGACCTTGCTGAACCACTCGGGCAGGACGCGGTCCAATGACATGGCCACCATCACACGGGTCATGCCGATATAGCAGTTGCACACGATCTGGAAGCCATTCAGCAGGTAACCGACGGCAATGATGAGCACGATCAGCGGACTGGCCGTGAGGGCGACCGCGATGATCGGCGGCCAGAGACTGAAGCCGTTGATGGTGGCCGCACTGATGAGGGACCAGTATCCGGCGCCCGCCACCGGCAGGAACTCGGGCGGGGAGACACGCTCCAAACCGACCGCCAGGAGAGCGAGGAGCAGGCCGGTCGCGATCAGGGAGCCGATCATGATGAAGGTCTGGGACTTGAAGCTGCGTGCATCCTTGATCTCGCCGTTCTGCTCGGCCGAGTAGGTGGCCCACTGCAGCGAAGTCCAGGCGATGGGGGCGACCAGAAGCGTGGCCAAGAGGCTGAACGGTGGATTGAGGTCGATGCCGGCGGTCTGAACGGCAGCCTTGGCAGTCTCATACCAGTTGGGGCCAGCTCCCGACTTGAGGGCGAAGGCATCCAGCCGCGACACGAATTCCGAGGCAGGCGTGGTGAAGAGCACAATGAACACGGTGGCGAAGCAAAGGATGGTGCCCCAGAAGATCACGTGTTGGAAGCGAACGTAGTTCTTGAACCCACTGGTCAACAGGACAGCGGACACCGCGGCGTTGACGATGCTCACAATGATGATGCCCGTGGGCTGCGTGAACCAGACGCCGATCCCCGAGAGCGAGGCATTGCTTAGGGTGGCGCCAAGCCCCAGAAACAACGGCGCAAAGCCGAGGTACGAGACGAGCCATCCGGACAGGGCGACCCACTGCAAGATCCAGATCACGAAGCCGGACATCACCACCGTGAACGCGGTTCCGCCGCCGAACACGCGGCTTTGGAAGACGTAGTCGCCGCCCGACCGAGGCAGGGCGGTCGAAAGCCAGACGTACACGAAGGCGATGGGTATCTCGATCACCATCGCCAGCAAGATGCCCCAGACCAACTTGCCGCCCGGCAGTGCGCCCGGCGCCCACAGGTAGGTCCAGGGGAAGATCAAACCCATGGTCAGGATGTTGTACACGAATGCCGAGTAGGGCGACATCACGCGTACGAGCCCCGATGCCTTTCGGGTGAAGATTTCTGGTTTTGCCATTGCAGATGTTGCCATTGCGATTCTCCTTTGGACACAGATATGGCGGAGTTCAGAAGTCAGGATGCAATCCTGCCTTCTACGCGTGAACTGCCAGCTCCCTTTGACATCCTTCGATTATCGGTCAGTCATGAACCTCGCAATCTCCCCCAGCGCTCCCCATAGCCCGAACCGTGGTCTTCCGAATCGGTGCGGCAGACTTCCGGCGCTACCGGCGAGCTGCCGGCCGATGCTTGCAGGGCCAATGCGAGCAAGGGCGGGGTAGATTGGCGCCGGTTCGTTGCAGACGTCAGTGGCATGCGTTGAGTTCATAACAAAACAAAACCTGACGGCCCGTGAATTCGAGCGATCAGGTGGCGACGGAACTCGGGGCGGCAACCAGGATGCGGACCCCGAGCGATTCCAATGATTCATACGCGGACGGGTCGAAGCTCACGTCGGTGATGAGCGTGGCAATTTCGTCGATCGCCGCAATCTGGAAATTGGAGACCACCCCCCACTTACTGTGATCGGCAACGATGATGATCTCACCCTTGGTCTGCCTGATCATCTGGCGGACGATCTCGGCTTCGGCATTCGAAGGGACGGTGCAGCCATGTTTCAAGCTGATTCCGTCGGTCCCCAAGATGGCCTTGCTGGCGTACACCTGCCCCAAATTTTCTAGCGCAAAGCGGCCCGCTAATGAGTAGGAGCGTGGCTGGAATTCTCCTCCGACGACATAGTACTGGAAACCGGGTTCGCCGAGTTCCACGACCCCCCACAGATTGTTGGTGAATATGCTGATGCTGGGATCGCTGCGCGTGTGGCGGATGACCTGCGTGATGGTGGTGCCGCTGTTGAGGAAAACCACGTCATCCTTCTGGATGAGGGAGGCGGCCAGGGCTCCGATGCTGCGCTTTTCATCGGTATAGACCTGAGCCCGCTGCTGATAGCCGGGCTCAAGCGTCATGCGCTGGCTGAGGATCGCGCCGCCGTGAGTGCGCTCCAGGTATCCCTCCTGCTCCAACGACTCCAGGTCCCGCCGCACAGTGGCTTCTGAGGCTTCTAGCAAATTGCACAAGTCTGCCGTCCGGGCGATCTTGTTGACCGCCAGGTACTCCTGGATTCGATCTCGTCTCTGCGCCGGGATCAGCAGTTTGCTCATCAGAGCATTGAGTTGTATCGTTTGGATGATTGAAAATGAAGGCTTATTTCGCCAATTATATAAGAGTTTGATGAAATTTGCAAGTTTCTGCTTTCTCAGCTATAATGCCGATGTTGCGCCGCTGACCGGTTGCGTTTTGAACTTCTTCGGCCAAGTGTAACAGTGACCTTCGTGTCAAGGGAGCATGGATGGATCACGACGCAGTGGGCATGGGTCAGCAGGACCGAGCCGAGCGCGATAAATTCGAGAACGAACTCAAGCGAATCATCAAGGCCAGCGACGATGCCGGTGTCATCCTGAGGGTCATCGGCTCGCTGGCCTTTCAACTACACTGCCCCAAATTCGGCTATTTGCAGGCGGCCATGGGCAGGGCCTACACCGACCTGGACTTCGCAGCCTATGGCAAACAGACCGGGGAGATCCGCGATCTTATGTCCAGGCTCGGCTACGCGGACAACAAGGAGGTCTTCATCGTGTCCGGCGGGGAAAGGGCTATATTCGATCGGCCCCAGATCGGACTGCATGTGGACGTCTTCTACGAGAAACTGGATTTCTGCCACGTGATCCGTTGGGATGGCCGACTCGAGGTGGACAAGCCGACCATCCCGCTGGCCGAAATGCTTCTCGAAAAGATGCAGATCGTCGAAATCAACGAAAAGGACATCATCGACACCATCATGTTGTTGATGGAGCATCGGCTGGGCGATGACGATCACGAGACCATCAATATCAAGCGCGTTGCGGAGCTGTGCGCTGCCGATTGGGGTCTGTGGCGGACCACAACCATGAATCTCAGCAAGGTCATGCAGCTCGCCCAGGGCTATCCCCAGCTGAGCGCGGAGCAGAAGAGCACAATCGACGCCCAGGTCAAGAGCGCGCTGGCTCGCATCGAGGCCGCACCGAAGACGATGGCATGGCGCCTGCGGGCCCGCGTGGGCGACCGGGTCAAGTGGTACAAGGACGTGGATGAAGTCCAGTAGCAGGAGGATGCTCCCATGACCAAACTAGTCCGAGATCTGATGCACCGGGGGCTGATCACATGCCGCCGGAACTGCATCGCTCGGCCAAGTTGCAGTGCTGCTGGCGCAGCATCGGGTCCATTCCCTGGTGGTGGTGGACCGGGACAGTCGCCCGGTCGGCATCCTGTCTGATTTCGATCTGCTGGCCGGCGAATGGCTCTCTGCGGACGAAGCGAGCCTGGCCGTCATGCGCAAGCTGACGGCGGGCGACCTCATGTCGCAGCCAATCATCAGCGTGGAAGCGAGCATTCCGCTGAACGAGGCCGCCCAGCTCATGGTCGACAAGGAGATCAACCGGCTGATGGTCAACGAGAACGGCAAGCCGGTCGGGGTCATCTCAAGCTCGGACTTCGTCGCGGGCATTGCCCGTCAGGAGAAAGCCCAACGCGAGACCGTCGCAGACGTAATGTCGGACGCGATCCTTGTCTGCCGGGACAAGACGCCGGTGACCTCGGCGGCGCGCACCATGACGCAGGCGGGCTGGCGCTCCGTGCTGGTGGTGGATGCGAAGGGGAAGCCCCTGGGTGTCGTCAGCGACCTGGACTTGGTGCCCCTGCTCAAGAACGGCATCAGCGACGACCTGAAGGTGCGCGACCTGATGCACACGCCCCTAACGGTGGACATCCGCGCCAGCCTGCGCGAAGTGGCAGACCTGATGATCCAGCATCATCACCACCGTGTAGTCGTGGTGGACGGGCGGGATCCCGAGGCGTTCCCGCTGGGAATCGTTTCATCCTTCGATATCGTGGCGGAGATGGCCCGTCCGGGATCGGTCTGGCAATCCTAGTAGTCGTTCCCAAACTCCGAGATCGCAGCGATCTCGGAGTTTCTTGCCTGTAGATCAGGACCGGTGGAAAAGCAGAAGGGCCCAAACAAATAAAGGAGAAATAGATAATGCCTGATCTTCCTTCGAATGCGCAAGCAGTCATCATCGGCGGTGGCGTGGGCGGGTGCAGTATTGCCTACCACCTCACGCATATGGGCTGGAAAGACGTGGTCATCCTGGAGCGCCATGAATTGACCAGCGGCTCGACCTGGCATTCGGCCGGCCTGGTAGGTCAGATGCGCTCGGACGCGAACCTGACGCGCATGATGCATTACAGCACCGACCTTTATCGCCGGCTCAAGGAGGAGACGGGGCAGGACACTTCTTGGCGCGAGGTCGGAGGCCTGCGCCTGGCCTCCTCGGCCGAACGACTGGAGGACCTCAAGCGATTGGTAGGGATGGCCCGCTCCTTCGGCATGCCAATGGACCTCGTCACGCCCTCGGAGGCGCACAAGATGTTCCCGCTCATGAGCCTGGAAGGCGTGGTGGGAGCGGCCTTCACACCGAACGACGGAGTCATCGATCCAACGGGCCTGACCAACGCCCTGGCAGCCGGAGCAAAGAGTCACGGGGCGCGGATCTTCACCGGCACGAACGTGGAGAAGATCAATCTGAAGAATGGAAGCGTCCACGAGGTGGTGACAGACAAGGGCACGATCGTTACTGATGTCGTGGTCAATGCCACGGGCCAGTGGGGCGCTGAAGTTGGCAAGATGGTGGGGCTCAATCTGCCGGTCGTGCCAATGGCCCACCTCTACCTGATCACCAAGCCAATCCAGGGAGTGACGCACGACTTCCCCACACTGCGTGATCCGGACCTGCTGGTCTACTGGCGCGAGGAGGTCGGGGGACTGGTAACGGGCGGGTACGAACGCAACCCGGCGCCGTTTGGGCTGAACGGGATCCCGCGGGACTTCAAGTACCAGTTGCTGCCGCCGGACTGGGATCGCTTTACGCCGCTGATGGAGAACTCAATCAAGCGCGTACCGGCTGTCGAGACCGCGGAGGTGATCAAGCTGCTCAACGGACCGGAAGGCTTCACACCGGATGGCGAGTTCCTGCTCGGCCCCACCGCGGTCAAAGGATTCTGGGTCGCGTGCGCCTTCTGCGCGCATGGATTGGCCGGCGCGGGTGGGATCGGGAAGACGATGGCCGAATGGATCATCGACGGACACCCGGAGTGGGAGATCTGGCGCCTGGATGTACGCAGGTTCGGCTCCAACTACAACAGCCAGGACTACACCGTGGCCCGCACCGTGGAGACATACTCGCAGTACTACGACATCCACTACCCGGGCGAGGAGCGCCTGTCACGGCGCGGCCTGAGGCTCTCGCCCACCTATCCGCGTTTGCAGCAGCTGGGCTGTTTCTTTGGAGAGAAGACCGGATGGGAACGCCCGAACTGGTTCCAGCCATACGAAGAGAAGGCCCGTCACGGTCACGAACCCAAGGGCTGGGCGCATCAGAACTGGTCGCGGGCGATCGGCTACGAACATCTCATGACGCGCGAGAATGCGGGGCTGTTCGACGAAACTTCGTTCAACAAGATCGAAGTGCGTGGACCGGGCGCCCTGGCATTCCTGAACTACGTCTGCGCCAATGACATCAACCAGCCGGTGGGGACGATCGTTTACACCGAATGCTTGAACAAACACGGCGGCATCGAGTGCGACTTCACGGTGACGCGGGTCGCGGAAGAGCGCTTCTTCATTGTGACCGGGACGGCGTTCGGCCAACACGATCTGTCCTGGCTGCGGCTCAACATGCCGGAGGATGGCTCGGTATCGATCGAGGATGTCAGCTCGTCGTATGCATGCCTCGGCCTGTGGGGGCCAAAGGCGCGCAAGATCCTGCAGAAACTGACGACCGCGGATATTTCGAACGAGGCCTTCCCCTACATGACCGCCAGGCAAATGATCATCGGGGACGTGCCGGCGCTGACCTCGCGGGTCACATACGTTGGCGAACTTGGATGGGAATTCTACTGCCCGCTGGAGTATGCGCTCCGGCTGTGGGACATCCTGTGGGAGGCGGGCCAGCCGGAAGGGCTTGTGGCTGGCGGCTACAAGGCCATCGACACGCTTCGGTTGGAGAAAGGGTACCGATACTGGAGCAGCGAGATCACACCGGATTACACGCCGCTCGAGGCCGGGCTGAGCTTTGCCGTCAAGCTGAACAAGGGCGATTTCATCGGTCGCGAAGCCTTACTGAAGCAGAAGGAAGCAGGCATCAAACAGAAGCTGTGCTGCCTGACCCTGGCGGACAGTCGGACGGTGGCTCTGGGCAAGGAACCGATCCGCTCGGGCGACAAGATGATCGGCTGGGTGGCGGCGGGCGGTTATGGATATTCGGTCGGCAAGAGCATCATCTACGCCTATCTGCCGATCGAGCACTCCAAGGTCGGTACTGAGCTGCAGGTGGAGTTCTTCGGCGAGCAGGTGCAGGCGACAGTGGTCCAGTCGCCGTTGTGGGATCCGAAGGGTGAGCGAGTCCGATCGTAGATCTCACAGCAGCAGCAGACGCAATGAGTTCGAAGGACCTCATGCAGCGGTCTCAGGATGCGGTTGACAAGCCCAGCGAACGGCGTAGAATATAGATATCTATATGTCTAGATTTCTCAGCGATCGAGGAGCCTGTGGTTGAACTCGTACGAACGGAAGGTGTCCCGATCTATGTCCAGATCCGCGAGCGGCTGCGCGAGGACATCATTGGCGGAAGCCTGAAGCGGGGCGAGAAACTTCCCGCTGAGCACGAATTGGCGGCCCAATTCAGCGTCAGCCGTATGACCATCCGGGAGAGCATCGAGGACCTGGTCAATGAGGGACTGCTGTATCGGCGCCACGGGGTGGGTACCTTCGTGGCATTCCCCCACCTCCAGCGTGATCACACACGCCTGACGAGCTTCTTCGACAAGGCCCAGGACGAGGGCATCAAGGTACGGGCCAGCCTGCTGAGCCTGGAGGTGGTGCCCGCCCGATCACCTGTCGCGAAAGCTCTGGATATCCCGGCCGGGAGTCAGATCATCCGGGTAAAGACGCTGCGCTACGCCAACAACGTGCCGATCACGGTCCACGATGCCCACGTGCCCCATACGTTGTTTGCGAGCATCCTGAACGAGAATTTCGAGGTTCAGCATCTGTGGGACCTGTTCGAGAAGTGTGGCTACCGGGTCAAGCGCGCGGTTCAGAGGCTGGAGGCGCGTGAAGCCGACAAGGAAATCGCCCGGCTCATGAAGATCAAGGAAGGTGCGCCGATCCTTTTCAAGGAACGGACGGTTTACGCGACCGATGGAACGCCGGTCGAGTTCACCTACTGCTACAACCGGGGCGACATCTATTCGCTCACGGTGGCGCTTGAGCGCTAACCGAGGGATCCCGGTCTGGGGATGAGGAGGCACCAATGGCTTTCCTGGGCAGGAAGAAACCCAAGAAGCTGACCCGACTGTTCTTCGCAACCGATGTCCACGGGTCGGAGCGCACCTTCAGAAAATTCATCAACGCCGGCAAGTTCTACGATGTCAACATCATTGTGATGGGGGGCGACATCTCGGGCAAGCTGATGATTCCGATCATCCGAGAAGGCAACGGCAACTACCGGGCGACGCTGCAGGGGACGGTCCGCAAGATCGTGACCGAGGCGGAGCTCAAACAGCTGCAGGATACGATCGGGCTGCTGGGCTTCTACAGCCAGATCATGGACGAGGATGAGTACAAGAATCTCGCGGCGCGGCCGGAGGACGTGAACAAGCTCTTCCACAAGCTGGCCCGCGAGAGACTGAGCGCCTGGGTGGATCTGGCGGAGACCCGCCTGAAAGGGACGGGCATACACTGCTATGTCACTGGCGGCAACGACGACGATCCGGAGGTGCTTGAGCCCCTGAAGGCATCGGGGCGGGAGTCCTTCTTCGGCTGCGAGGGCGAAGTGGTTCAGATCGACGAGGATCACACAATGGCCAGCGTGGGCTTCAGCAATCCCACGCCATGGCACACCCCCCGCGAGATCCCGGACGAAAGGCTGGGCGAGATCATCGAAGGCATGTGCTCACTGGTCAAGGACTTTGAACGCTGCATTTTCAACTTTCATGTGCCGCCGCTCAATTCGACGCTCAATTCGTGCCCGAAGCTGGATTGGAGCACGGACCCCCCCACCCCGATCGTCAGCGGCGGCCAGATCGTCTTTGCGGGCGCGGGAAGCCAGTCGGTGCGGGATGCGATCCAGAAGTACCAACCCATGCTGGGGTTGCACGGGCACATTCATGAGGCCCAGGGGATGGTCAAGATCGGGCGTACGACCTGTGTCAATCCGGGCAGCGAATACGGCGAAGGCATCCTGCGCGGTTGCCTGGTGACCTTTGCGAACGGAGTCGTCGAAGGCTTCCAGATGACGAGCGGCTAGACTAGCCCGAGGCCGGTCAAGACGCATCGCCCGCCATCCGGAAAAGTGGAACCACATGCCTCTCACAGTACAACAAGCCATCGCCCGTGTGCCATTCCTCGCTAACGCGAAGGACGTGGTGTCGACGCCACTCACCGGCGGGATCACCAACCTGAACTACAAGATCGATGCTGATGGGAAGTCCTACGTGCTGCGTATTACCGGGGCAAATACGGATAAGCTGGGCATCCGTCGTCACGTGGAGTACTGTGCCAACCTGGCTGCCGGCCAACTGGGGATTGCACCCGAGGTTGTGTACTACATCGAACCAGAGGGCTACCTGGTGACCCGTTTCATCAAGGCGAAGCGGCTGCCCCCCGAAGTGATCACGCAGCCCCACAACATCAGCCGCGTGGTGCGCAAACTGCGACTTTTCCATCGCCGCGGCCCGAAGCTGGATGGGGAATTCAACGTCTTCCGGCGCATCGAGATGCTCACCGGTGTCTCCAAACACAATAGCTGCAAATTCCCCGTCGACTTCGACTGGATCATGCAGGAAGTGCAGCGAGCGGAACAAGCACTCCTGAAAGACCCGTACACGCCCACGCCCTGCCACGATGACCTGCTCAACCTGAACTGGCTCGATGAAGATGTTCCGGGCGAGATGGGCGAGATCCGTCTGCTGGACTGGGAATATGCCGGCATGGGCGACATCTTCTATGACCTGGCCAATTTCAGCATTCATCACCGGCTCACCGATGACCAGGTGCGCCTGTTGCTCCAGGAATACTTCGGAGAGGTGACGCCAAGGCACTTCGCCCGCCTGAGGCTCTTATGGCCGATGTCTGAACTGCACGAGGCCATGTGGGGCACAACCCAGACCGGCATCTCCAAGCTCGACGAGGATTTCCAAGGCTATGCGGATCTATGGTTCGGCCGGGCCCGCCAGCGATTGACCGATCCGCGCTGGAGCCAATGGCTGAAAGCCGCGGCCGCATGAAGGCAGCCCCGGCAACGGCCGGAGGCCACAACAAGAGGCATCATTTAGACCGTCCACCAAATACATCTACACAGAAGGAAGGTAAATGCCATGAAAGAAAGTGCCGTAGAACGTCTGATCAAGACCAACCCCGATGCGGAGATCTGGTGGGATTCATCACCCTTGGTCTTCAACCAGTGGGTCCAGAAGATGGTCGGTGCGGCTGCTCCTGCCCGCAAGGCAGAACTTAAGGAACAGCTCAACCGGCTCTACAATGCCGAGGCGCCCGCTCAGAGCATCTTCCGCGGCTGTACCACCAACCCCCCTCTCTCCTGGACGGCGGTGCAGAGCGACCCGAAATATTGGGCCGACTGGATCGCCAAGCTCAGCCAAGCCAATCCGGGCCTGGACAACAAGAAGCTGGCCTGGCTCACCTACAAGGAGATCGTCAAGCGCGGCGCCGAGATGTTCATGCCGATCTGGGAGGCGTCCAACGGGAGGTACGGCTGGATTTCGGGTCAGCTGGATCCGCGCCTCTTCACCGAGGTCGACCAGATGGTCCACGATGCTGACGAAATCCATTCGATCAGCCCCAATGTCATGATCAAGGTCCCGGCCAGCATGCAGGGGATGGAAGTGCTGAAGGTCCTCGGATCCAAGGCCATTAGCACGAACACCACAACCTGCTTCACGCTGCCGCAGATCATGGCTTCCGCCGATGCGACCATGGCAGGCCTCAAGCTCGCTGAGAAGAACAAGGTCGACACGAGCAAGTGGCGGGCGGTCATCACCATGATGATCGGCCGTCTGACCGAGAACCCCGTGCTGGATGTCCAGGCTGCGCGCAAGAACATCGAACTGTCCTGGCAGGACAAGCATCTGTATGGCATCGCCGTTTTCCGCCGCGCCTACAAGCTGCTGACCGAGGGGGGCTATGCGAGCAAGCTGCTGGCCTGCTCTATGCGCGGAGGCCCGCTGGTGGCCGGCAAGATGCGCTACTGGGACTTGCAGATGATCGCCGGCGGCGACATCGTCTACACCTGCCCTCCCTACGTGCTCGAGCCTCTCTTCCAGATGGGCGACGACATCGAATTCCACAACGAGATGGGGAACGAGGTGCCGGCCGAGGTCATGGAGAAGATGCTGAAGATCCCATACGCCATCCAGGCCTACGACCCGAACGGCCTGGCACTTGAGCAGTTCAACACCCACCCGGCGACCCTCGCAACGGTCGACCTGTTTACGAAGGGCTTCTCCAGCTTGGAAGACTTCGCAGCCGAACACATGAACGCCCGCGTGCCTGAAAAAGCATAGGGAGGAGAACGCCGTCAGGAGGATCGCAGAAGCCGGGTGAGGTCACCGCGGAGCCGCAACCATGTCCATCGTAAACGCCAAAGAGATCATGCTGGAGGCGGCCAAGCGCAAGTACGCCATCGGCGCCTTCAACGTCACCGACTTGAGCCAGTTGGAGGGGGTGGTTGACGCGGCGGTGGAGCTCAAGTCGCCGGTCATCATCCAGACCTCGGTCAAGCCCGCCAAATTCCTGGGTGCGGATGTTCTGGTAGCAATCTACCGGACCATCGCGGCCTCGGCCTCGGTGCCGATTTGCCTGCACCTGGATCACTGCACCGAGGTGGCCTACTGCAAGAAGTGCGCGGAGGCCGGCTATACCAACATCATGATCGACGCCTCCAAGCAGTCGTATGAGGGCAACATCAGCCAGACCAAAGAGGTGGTCGATTACTGTCACAAAGTCGGCCCGATCTCGGTCGAGGGGGAGTTAGGGACGGTTAGTGGCGTGGAGGACCAGATCAAGGTGGCCGAAGACGAGGCCCAATTGGCCAACCCAAAGCAGGCTGTGGAGTTTGTCGAGGCCACGGGCTTGGATATCTTCGCGCCCGCGATCGGCACCGCTCACGGCGTGTACAAGACGAAGAACCCAAAGATCGACTTCGAGCGCCTGAGCAAGATCAACCAGATGCTGAATGGGAACGGAATCAAGACCCCGCTGGTGGTGCACGGCGGCACCGGTCTGCCGGAAGACTACATCCGCAAGCTGATCCAGATGGGCGGGGCAAAGTTCAACGTTTCGACCGAGCTCAAGCACACCCTGATCGACGCCCAGTTCGATTACCTATCGGCGCATCGCGACCAGTACGATCCCGGCAAAGTCGACGTGGCGGTGCGAGATGCCATCCGCAAGGTGGTGGGACGCTGGATGCAGATACTGGGAAGCACCGGGAAGGCATAGGAACGGTCAAGGCTTAAGCGCGGCGGGGAGGGGCCTGAGCGTCCCGCGCGGCACTTGAAGAAAACAAAATAGGAGCACAGTGATGAAGAAGATCGATGAGTATTACGTCCCGTGGGTGAAGGGGATTCCTATGTACATTTCCGGGCACATCGAGCTGGCATGGAAGCGGCCCGAGCTGCACCGGATGATGTCGAACGAGAACCCCAATCCACCGTCCGACAAGGTGTTGGACACGATCATCAAGTTCGCGAAGATGGCTAACCGGTATCCGGACCAGGGCCTGGTGGTACGCGGCAAGATCGCCCAGATCAACGGGCTCGGCGGACCTGAGAACGTGATGCTCGGCAACGGCTCGAGCGAGGTCTACGACAATATCTTCCGTGTGTTCGTGGCTCCTGGGGAGGAAGTCATCCAGCACACGCCCTGCTTCGGCATTTACAAACTGCGCGGCACGATCCTAGGCGGCAAGATGGTTTCCGTGCCCATGGTCTACAAGAACAAACAGCTCCTCTTCGACCCGGATGCGATCCTTAAGGCCATCACAGACAAGACCAAGATCATTGTCATCGCCAACCCGAACAACCCCACCGGCAATTTCATGGATGCCAAGGACTTCGTGCGCCTGGCAGAGACGGGCATCCCATTCATCGTGGATGAGGCCTACGTGGAATACGCGGGCCTAGGCATGTCGCAAGTCGCGTTGACCAAGAAATACAAGAACGTCCTGGTGACGCGAACCCTGTCGAAAGCCTACGGCCTGGCAGGCATGCGCTTCGGCTATGCGATGGGAGACAAGGACGTAATCGGCCAGATCTCGGCGGCCCTGATCCCTTGGAATGTAGGAACAATCCCGATGTGGGCCGCGCTGGCCGCGTTCGAAGACACGGAGGCCCTGGCCTACCGGGTCAAGTACAACAACAGCGAGGTCGATTTCATCACGGAGTCGTTGAGTGACGTGCCGGGACTCGTCGTGTTCCCCTCAAAGGCGAACTATGTTCTCTTTGACTGCGGGGCGACCGGGAAGACCGGCAAGGAAATGGTTGCGTACGCCGAGCAAAAAGGACTGATCTTCCGACCGGAGAGCGAGAAGTACGGAAGCGATGGCTGGTTCCGCATCACCATCGGCACCCAGGAAGAGGACCGTATGGCGATCGGCGTGGTCCGCGAGTTCCTGGGCCGCAAGTAGCCGATCCTGCTGCAATCACTTGTGATTGTGCGCTAGCCACCGGAGCCTGGAGGATGACAGACATCAAGGCCGTGTTCTTTAACATGGACGGCGTAATCATCGACACCGAGCGCCATGGGCATCGTCCGGCCTTCAACTCTTAATCAGTAGGGTCAGGGTTCAAGTCCCTGCTCGGCCACCTCGGGAAGGGTGCCCGCCAAATCGCGCCGCTGCCTGGGTCGGGACCATCTCCTGGCTATCTCTAGCGCGTTCTGATTGTTGTCTGCACGGGCAGGCGTCCGTTGCCGCAATTCCCAGCGGAGACTGCGAGCGCGGGATTCCAGAGCACCCGGTCCGCCCTCTTCGTTTTGCTTTTCCTTCCCCCGGACCCCGCCTAGGTTTCCCCGTTTGAAGACCCTTGCTGTGCTACTCGTGGAGCTCCCACTGAAACCAGTAGCGGAATCTTCGCAGCAACCTTCCAATCGTCGTCCTTGCCTTCCCGATACTCGACACAGAAATCAAACACACCGGAACCAGATATGGGTAAACCAGGAGTGCGCAAGACTGAACGATGGAAGAACGTTCTCTTGAGGTCAATCTCAAGGTCTATATCGGGTGCCCGGACACCATTAGGCCCAAGATAGTACATCCGCATCTCGCCCACGCAAGGGACATTTACGTCCTCCCTAGCCCAAAGAGTGATCAACTCTATTGGCAATAGCACGGGCTTTTCGGCTGTTGGTTCTTCATTCGTGCCAATAAACTCATATATGGAGAATAGACTGACCACATTCGTTTCTGCGTCAGTCGAAGTCTTTTGACACAACACTGACCAAATGTGACGGATCATTGAATCAGATTTCTTTCGCGGTTGGCCGATTAGTAGATCGAACGGCCTGTTGTTCCCATCGCGTTCTAATTGGCCAATTCGGAACAGCGATAGGCAGAATATCCCTTGTTTGGACTGAAACTTGGCTTTCTCTCCGATCACCAAGTTCAACAAATCGGATTTCCATTCCCAAGGCTCTCGTGATCTTCTGAGCCAGCCTCAAGGTTGGATTTGCAAGCCCCGATTCGATATGTGAAATATTGGCCTGCTTTGTACCTACCCTTTCTGCCAGCTCTGCTTGGGACCAGCCTCGCCCGATCCTTGCGCTAACTACGGCCCTGCCAAGTGCAAAATGCACTCCCAGTTCATCCTCGGCACGGCGATACTCTTCCCTATCGTCCAGAGTCTTCAGATAGTCTGCATATCTCATAGCGCATTCCTTCGCGTATAGTCGGAACGGTTCTCCGCCGCACGATTGATTTCTTTCGGATCCACCTTGTCACCGAACCTAGAATTTCCCTTTTTCACCAGGCCGTGACTTCAACACGACTCTGTCCCGTGCATGGAAAAAGTATAGGCAACGAATTTGCCGCTTATTTGCGTAGGTGCGCAACTCATAGATATTTTGGCCCAGAGGCGCAGCATGCGGACGCCCTAATCGGTAACCGTGCTCCTCCAAGAGGTCAATCTTGTACTTAACAAAAGGCAGTTCCTGGCTTGGATGAAGACCGTCAAGGAATTCCTGCATCGGGCAGCGGCCGTTGGGGCGTGTATAGAAGACTACTTCCCACACGGTCCAAGGCTCCCATTCCAGTTTATAGCATATAAGCTATAACAGCATAGCATCTTGCTTTCCACTTGTCAACCAAACAAATGTTCAGTAAAGCTGTACACAACCTTGTCGTCTCAGCTGACCGCCACCGCGCTCCGGACGGCTCACTTCATGAACGGTATGATGTGCGTCTCGACATAAGCTGATACAACAACCACGAACGCCATCGTGAAAAGCATCAAATAGGTCTCGCTCCACCGCCACAGGTTAGTCAGTCTTGGCGGCTTGCGGAAACTTGGATCTACCCATTTGTTCAAAAGCTCAGTCTCCTCCCTTCTGTAGTCATACCATGAAGATATTCCTGCGATCATGGAGACCAGGATAAAGACCGCCAGCAATATGAGCAACCATTCCAAACTCCGCACGATCGAAACGGCTGTTTCCGCCGTCATGTTCATATTTTGCCAAGTCGCCCAGAATGCAATGCCCACCCCGAGAATGGCAGTTGCCAAAGTCTGGAACCACGAAAGGAATTTGTGAAAATTCTCGTTCAGTGAACGGATTTCACTTGCAAGGTACTTATAGTATTCGAGCTTGAGTTCGTCTGCAAGCTCAGGATTTGTGTTTGTCTGGGGAATTCCACTCGGCGTCATATCGCACTCCTACCATTCGCTCTCGCTGCGCCTGCCAATGAGAAATAGATCGCGCCGTGCAACCCTCATAATCTGGCCAGCTCCCGTACGCACGAATACCGACTCCGGCGAACTTCCATACGCGACCATGACAACACACACGCCGTCGGTGTGATCGGCGATGTGGCTCCTCTCTCGAAGAAAGTACTTCTCGCCCTCCAACAAGGTCGGTGGGCTTATCCAATCCTCACGGCGCCTCATTTACTTATGATACTCGCCACGCTCCTTTCTGGGAGGAGTCGCCCAGCCAACATAGTATCCCGTCAAGATCCGACACATCAACATACCTTCGCAATCCATGCCGTCCGGTCCCCTCGCCTGAATCGGTTGCAGTCAGGTTGCTATTTGCATGCTGCACCGTGGACATGACACACGCCTTGCAATGACCCACCCTTGATCCTCGCACAAGCACGTCGATCTTTCAACCTGTAGACCCCGAGCGCAGTCCTGCGCGAAACTCCTAGTAAGCCCGACCAGGGTCTAGGGCCATGGTTTATCAGGCGATAGCATGCCGTTGCAACGAGTTGCCGGTCAGCTATGGCCATGGGTGCCAGGGCAGCCACCCGGGCCGACGTACCCGCCTACGACCTGTGCCGGATCCACTTCCTTGTGATCTCTAGCGTGTTCTGATTGTTGTCTGCACGGCAGGCGTGCGGTTGCTAGCTATCGTGGCCCGCTACGATCAGAGTCGCCTTTCCCGTTCCAGGTGCAATTGCAGGAACACGCTGCAGAAGCCGTACACCCCTTGGACAGATTTACCCGTAATCTTAGCACCAGCTAAATGATCTTTCACGCTGTAGACGCCATCTACAACGTTCGGCACGACTCTGGATCGGCACGCGCATCCAGGCCATTGCGACCCGTCGATGGGCGCGGAAGATCGCCAGTGTGCGCTGGGTATAATCCGCCTGTGCGGGACTTTAGGTTTACCCTTTCTGAACTGTCCGGCTCGCTGGCCGACTTGGGCGTCATGCTCCCGCTCATTCTGGCGCTCATCTCACTCAACGGCATGGACGCCACGGCGGCTTTTGTCTGTATTGGCGCTGCCTACATCCTCGTTGCGCTAGTCTACCGTCTTCCCATTCCCGTTCAGCCGCTCAAATCTGTCTCGGCGGTGGCCCTGGCGCTTGGGCTTGCCCCGGTGGTCATTGTGACCGGCGCGATTTGGAACGCCATCGCCTTTCTTGGCATGGGCCTGGTCGGATTGGACCGCTGGGTACACAACGCTTTCCCGAAACCTGTCATTCGCGGCATCCAACTTGGACTTCGCGTGGATACTTCTCAAGTCCGCCTGGACGCTTGTAAGCAAGACGCCTGAAACCTGGAAGGGAGGCTTCTCGGTTTCTGGGCAGGCAGTTGTCTGGCTGTGGGTGCTTATCGGAGGCGCAATTGGTGTCCTGTCGATCTTCCTGCTATGGAAGCGCGACCTTGCTGCCCTCGGTGTAATCGCATTTGGTATTGGCATCGCCGGGTTTCATCTGGGGCTCCCGCAACTATCCTTGCAGTTCACCCCGCCCAAAATCCTGCCCCTGGTTCCGACCTGGCAACAGCTCTGGCAAGGGCTTGTTCTCCTTGCCCTCCCACAAATCCCGCTAAGTCTTGGCAATTCCGTGTACGCCACCGCAGACGCAGCACGTCAATACTTCCAGGAAAGGGCCAGCCGCGTAACCGAACGCAAACTCATGTTAACGATGGGCGCTGCTGACAGCCTGACCGCGCTGCTCGGCGGCATTCCTCTTTGTCACGGCTGCGGGGGACTTACGGCACATTACCGCCTGGGTGCACGGACGGGCGGTGCCCCTCTCATGCTGGGCAGCATCTTCCTTGCCCTGGGTCTATTTGGCGGCCAGGCAAGCATGCGCGTCTTTGGGCTCATTCCTTTCCCAGTATTGGGGGTACTGCTGGCCTATGTGGGCTTCCAGCACGCCCTACTGGCGCGCGACTTGCGCGGTTCGAGAGAATGGGCTTCTGCTCTACTAGTCCTCGTTCTTACGGTCTGGACAGGCAATCTGGCTGTCGGGTTCATTAGTGGAGCGGTCTTCTATCACTTGTGGTACTGGCTTGCGGCCCGTTTTTCGCCTCGTGCCTGACCTGTGACTCCGGATCCGCCCGCAACCGAACTTGACTTTAAGGCCGCCCGTATCTCACCTCCCGGTTTCATCTCCAGCATGATACCGTCACGCTACCGCGTCCTTGATACCAGGGATTGGCTCTAGTTGACAACGCCAACCATTGTTGCTCTTACTGTGCTCTTCCTGGCCGCCGGATTGCTTTATGCTTCCGTCGGCCAAGCGGGCGCGTCGGGCTATCTCGCGCTTATGGCGCTCTTCGGGCTTGCGCCCGATGTCATGAAACCGACCGCCCTTGTGCTTAATATACTTGTCGCAACCATAACAACTCTCAAGTTTTATCGGGCAGGTTGTTTTTCGTGGTCAGTGTTCTGGCCGTTTGCGGTCGCCTCTATCCCCTTCTCATTCATCGGCGGTGCTATCTCACTGCCCAGTTATCTCTATAAACCCGTTGTCGGAGTGATCTTGTTGTATGTAGCGTATCGGTTCTTTCGCGCCAATTCAACTCACGACACCACGGAAATAAGACCCATTCCACTTTGGTCAGCGTTGGCTTCCGGCGTGGCGATTGGATTATTGTCGGGTCTAGCTGGCATAGGTGGCGGGATCCTCTTGAGCCCTTTGTTGCTCCTCAGGGGTTGGGCAGAAACACGGCAAACCTTAGGCGTATCCGCCGCGTTTATTCTGGTCAATTCGGTTGCGGGCTTACTAGGGCATCTTTCCAGCGTCGCCTCGTTGCCTGCGCCTATTCCAATTTGGGCAACAGCGGCAATCATCGGCGCCTACGTCGGCGCAGAATATGGAAGTAAACGGCTGGGCAACATCACGCTCAAGCGTTTGCTCGCCGTTGTTCTTGTCATCGCAGGCTTCAAGATCATGTTTACATGAGTCAGCAAGCCATAGGTGAGTCGCCCTTCCTTTTCCGGTTGCAGATCACTCGCAGATACAGAAACGCGGTGCAGAGGCCATCCACCCCAGAGACCGCTTTACCCGTAGGAATGGAACGCTGTAGGCCACTGTGTACAAAGTACACGCTATACACGGCCTTCGGCACGTCTCTCAATCAGTAGGTTCAGGCTTCAAGTCCCTGCTCGGTCACCTCGGGCGGGGTGCTCGCGAAATCACGCTGCCGCAGGGGCCGGGACCATCTCCTGGTTATCTCTAGCGTGTTCTGATTGTTATCTGCACGGGCAGGCGTGCAGTACTTGACTATGGAGCATTGGAGATAAGTAAGAGCTGGAGAAAGGCGGCGTAATTGGACTTGAGACTTATTAGACGGTACCGCCTTAATGGAACACACTGATCTACAGTCGTGCTCAAGGCTGTAAATAGCGCCTACACGCCCAGGAATGGCCTGCAGCGTGGCGTCAGAACTCTGCTTCGATCCTGGCACGGATCTCTAGCCGAGCGTCAAGCGGGCATGACATCACAATATTTGAAATGGCGAAAATGGTCATCTCTCTCGAACATGTCACCAACTGCATACGGTATGGCGCTCTCGAAGATTGGCCCATCGTACACAAAGGTATGATATTCCCCATATTCTCCACAAATGTTGGCAGAACTGGGAAATTCGCGCATGAATTTCCAGTCTATAGCCCTGCCGACAAACCGATCGTCGAGCCGGCATGGGTTGATCGATGTGACAATCGCCTTAAATCCTAACGAAATAAAAGAGTCCATCAGTTGGAGGTTATCTCTTTTCCACAGAGGGAAAATTGCCTTGATCCCCAGCCTGGCGAGATTCAGGGTCCGGTATGTTCTCAGGTCTTCCCGAAAAATGTCGCCAAAGACAACCGAGGTCACGCCTGATTCTTTGTATCTCCTCAAGGTCTGCACCAGGTTCGGCTCATAACCCAAGTTGGATGTATGACTGGATATCGAGACCTTTTCCCAGGGCACGCCGAGAGACTGAGCTTGCCTTTCGACCAAGCTGCATCGGAGATCGTGCATATCGACGCGATCGCGATCCTTCGTTACGGTTGTCAATAGCCCAACTACCTGATATTCTCCGCCTACGAGAGCATCATACATCGCCAGGGCACAATCTTTTCCCCCGCTCCAGGAAACGAGCACGGTTTCCACTCGATTACTCCGGGCCTCCGTCTTTATTAAGTCTACCAGTATCATGGTTCCTTGCATGATGCAGCATCCGCAAGCCCAGGCGTGCGGCTATGCAGCCATCATGGCCCATAACGATCAGAGTCGCCTTTCCATTTTCGGATGCAACCCGGATGCAACCAGCGTATCACGGGGTGCAACACATGCACGCAGTAGACAAATTCATCGCTAAATCTGGCATCGCGTAGACGCCACTTCACCACATATACGGTGTGGACGCATTCGGGCCCAACATGACGTTCAAAGAGTTCGGCTTTAGCGACGAGTGGAGAGTGGACTATTACCACGAAGTGCTCCAGATCGGCGGCGGCAAAGAGCGCATGAAGCATCACCTGGAGACCAAGGGCTTCAGCAAGCCCGTCCCTCCCGAAGAGGTCGACGCGCTCATCAAGGACATGCACAAGCGCAAAACCGCGCTGTTCGTCGAGCTGATCGCATCCGGCAGATTGCCGTTGCGGCCGGGCGTCCATCGCTTTATGAAAGAGGCGATGGATGCCGGCCTGACGATGGCGGTGTGCACGACCTCCAACGAACAGGCGGCGCAAGTGGTCATTGAGAGGGCGCTCTCGGACATCAAGTTCGACCTCGTGCTGGCGGGGGACGTGGTCGCCAAGAAGAAGCCGGATCCCGAGATCTACAACCTGGCCCTGACGAAAACCCCGCTGAAGCCGGAGCAGGCATTCGTGGTCGAAGACTCGCGGAATGGGGTTTTGGCGGCCAAAGCGGCCGGCATGCGCGTGCTGGTCATCACCAACTACTACGCCCAGCAGGAGGACGTAAGCGGGGGTGACATCATCGTCACTTGCCTTGGCGATTACGATGGGGAAAAGGGTAAGCTCGCTAAGGGCGATCTCAAATTCGACGGGGTGCTGCGTTTGGACGAGGTGAGGCGCTACTTCTCCCAGTAGCGTGTGCCGACGCTACCAATTGTCGTCCGTCTCATAACCGAGCTTGACAAGCAGCGTACCGGTCACGGCCTTGAAGAGGGCCCGGTGCTCCGGCGTGAAGTATTTCCTCCATTCGCCAGCCTTGCCCGAGCGAAAGGTAGGCGAGCGCTTCGGATTGATCGAGGCCTCTAGGCAGTCGAGGATCTCGCTTCTCGGCGTGGGCAGCGGAACGCGTGCCAGGAAGTGGCCGAGGATGCGATCGAGGCTTCGGGCTCGATCGTTGACGAGATCCTCAAATTGGATCCTCAGGACCTCGGGGTGGTCTAGCCAGCCGATATAGGGAGCGAAGCGGGCGGCGATGTCCGGGAACTCCACATCGATATCGGGGCGACCGAGGATACTCACCTTCAGGCGGGCATTGAAGTCGGGCAGGGAGGCATAGTAGTCGTGGTGCACGTGGCGCGATTCCATCTCGGTCACGTAGAAGACGTGTGAAACAGCCACATCGCGGGGGTCCCGAAAAATGAAGTAAGGAACGAACGCCGTCGAAACGACACACGACACGACTTCGGGGCCGGCGAACAGGTGCGCGGAGGCGACGTCGAGCGGCCCGAGCGAGTCCAGCCAAGCACGGGTTTCTGCGGGCGCACGTTTCCGCCCCGATTCACCTTCGTATTCAGCATAGAACGAGTGCAGTCGCCTGGAGAATGGCGCCACCCTGGAGAAACCCAACAGAATCTGATCGAGTAGATGCGTCCCGCTCTTGGGAAACGAGATACCGAGCAGGATCGGCCAGCCGACGGCAGGCTCGGGGAGCGAGCCAAAACGGAGGCGCTGGAGACCCTTCTCGCCCTGGTAAACCACCCGACGAATCGCAGAGTTGATGGGCATTTCGATTGTTGATGGCACCCGGGAATTGTCCCACGGTGACCAGGAACGGAATTATATCTTAGGGGTTTGGCCGCCTTGCGCGGTTGGTGTTCCAATTGCGACTATTATGTACAGCAACATGCCGGTTCATTCCTTCAATAGGAAGTCGCCCCCGCCGAGCAGGCCGCGCGACACTGCCTCCAATGCCGGCGATTCCTCCGGAGACAGTCGATCCAAGTCGAAGGTCTTAAGGCGCGTCTGCGTCTTGCGAACTGACGGTTCAAGGAACTCACCAAAAGGCAACGAAGCCCTGAACAACTGATAGTAGAGGAATCTCCGGGCATTCCGCTGAAACTCGGGGGGTACCTGGATTGCGTCGGCTTCGAGAAAGCGCTTCAATGCGGCCTGCTGTTCCCCGATCGACTGCGGAAAGAACACGGTTGGGTACTGCGTAAAGCGCGCCCGGCCTCCACAGAGCACGGGTTTGCCCATGATAGACGCCTCTAGACCGATGGTGGAGTTGTAGACCAGCACGAACTTCGACCGTTGGATCAGCTCGTAGGAGCTCAGGTATTCCTGGGGGGCAATGAACACCACATTATCAAGTCGATCAACGCCCTGTTGGGTGACCCACTCCTGAACCGTCTCGCGGCTCTCCTTGCGGGTGCGCGTCTCATCGGGATGGGCGCGGATCACAAATACAGTATCCGGATGGGATCGGATGGCGGCCAGGACGGCCTCAAGCCAGGCAAACATGTCTGAAAACACGGTGTTGGCATGAGGCTGGCTGGTGTCGAATATGACGTTGGTAAACACCGGCACGATCTGTCTGAACCGGCTCGCCCTCGCCAGGAAGGCGTCGTCCAGCCCGCGTATGCTCGGCCAGAACTGGATGCCGGCCATGGAGAATCGGCCCTGGAAACGCTGCTGCAGATACTCGTCGAGGCGCGCGTTCTGCTCGCCGGTCAAGTCGAAGTCGTCCGAGATGTGGATCGGATAGGCAGTGGCCTCACCGTCGGTAAAGAAGGCGCTGGCCGGTTGTAGTCCAACCTCATGCGTGATCACTCGCAATCCCCGTCGCTGCGCCAAGTAGCGGGCAATCGCCTCCGGGAAGAACTGACCATTGAAGACCACGACGGCTCTGGGATCGGTCTCATCCAGGAAACGTGAAAACTCCCTAGCGACGTTCCAAGCCGAGAGGATATATTCCCGAAGCAGGAAGCGTGTGTCTGCGTCGTCGTCGAGGTTGTAGCGCCGCAGGATCCAGCGCAGGCCCGGCAGGCACAGGCTTCCCAGGGGAAGTGGGAGAACCTCCGTCGAGGACTTCACCCTGGATTCGGCCGGCGTTGTCCAACTAAACCCACTCAGTTGTGCGAGCGACAGATTTTCCAGAGCGCGATCCAGATCGGGGTCGCGGTCAAAGGTGAACCAGTGCACACGGGATCCAGGCAGCGCAGCAGTGACGGCACCCCGAGAAGCGGCCGGCTCCAGGCCTGCATACAGGGTCCGCGACTGATAGATGCACGACCGGCACGGCGGCTCCTCGTGCACGTTGTGGCGGCTCGTGCCCAGCACGCAGCGACTCATGCCCGCGTTGCAGGCGAAGTAGACCACAGGGACGCCTTGCAAGCGCAGCGCCCAGGACGTCAGGAGGTGGAATCCGCTATTCCACGACAGGTCATCGATGCCGGTCGAGGCTTTGAAGAAGGCCACGGGCTGCCCCGAGGGGTCAGGGGCGCGGCGCGCGACCTCCCGGGCCATGCTCGCAATCCGGGCATTGTTCCATCTGCGGACGAGGCCGCGTTTGACTCTTTGAGTAAGGAATTCCTGCAACATATTTGATGCCGGTAGTCGAGTTCCTATTGCGCGGCCCGCCGAAAGCACTCACCAATCGTTGTTCTGCTCATATCGCAATCGAATGAGCAGATGGCCGGCCACCTTCTTGAACAGCCGCTTGTGCTCGTCGGTGAAATACTCCTTCCAGCCACCGGTCTTTCCGGACCGGAATGTGCGCGATCTGGCCGGTTGAATGGCGCCCGACAAGACAGAGAGGGCCTCGGCCCGAGGCGTCGGGATGACATAACCGGTTTGCTGGACGCGGTCCAACATGGCGCCGAGGGTCACTTCCCGGTTGTTCACCAAGTCTTCGTAGCGCAAGCAGAGCACATTCTTCCGGGCAAGCCACTGCAGCACGCCCTCGTAACGCTGTCTCACATCGACCATCTTCAGGCCTTCCCGGTCGACCCCGACGATGGCAGCCTGCAGCCGGGCGCCGAAATCGGGCAGGGAGTTGTAGTAGGCGTGCATGCCGTGTTCCTCGTGGGTATCGGTCGCGAAGAACACCTGCGAGACCAGCATATCCCGCGGATCGCGGTAGATAAAGAAGGTGACTCGTTCAGGTTTGCAGAGGATTGAGACGTTTTCGGGGGTCGGATCGACGTAGCCCCATCCGATGACGCCCCGCGGCACGCCCGTCAGCTCCGCCGACACCTCTGCCTGCTCCCGCCGCCTTCCATCCTTGGTGATCGTTCGGACAGGCTCGGCCTGGACATAGGCATAGGGCATGATCTGCGTGAAGCCTGTCAGGACCTGGAGCAGGAGGTGCGATCCGCTTTTGGGCTTGGCGTTGCCGAACATGGGCGGCGCCTCATCGAAGGAGAGGCGGCGCCAGCGCGCAGCCGCCTGCAGGAACTTGCCTGCCGGGCGCAGCGTGCGGCGGATGGGACGAATGATCCCCATTTTGTTCCTCGGCCGATGCGCAGCCAACAGTTGAAATCCTGAAGCCCAGTCCGTTCCCGCGGCGCAGCACGATGGAGCAGCCGAAACGCGGGCTCTACTCTTCCCCGTTCACGCGCCGCAGCTTGAGAATCGACGGCTTCTCGCTGTCGTAGACCTTCTTCACGCCGTCACCAAGGGACTCCTCCGCGACGCGGATGTACTTGACCAGCCGCTCGAATCCACCTGGTTCGACTGAAGCTGCCTGGTCGCTGCCCCACATGGCACGGTCCAGGGTCAAGTGGCGTTCGACAACGCAAGCGCCGAGCGCGACGGCGATCGCGGATGGAACCAATCCCACCTCGTGGCCCGAATAACCGATGGGGGTATGCGGGAATTCGGTCCGCAGGGTCTCCACCATCTTCAGGTTGAGCTCCTCGGGTTCGCAGGGGTAGGTACTGGTGCAGTGCATGATGACCAGCTTCTCCTCGCCGGCCACATTCACCGCTTTATGGATCTGAGCCATCGTGGACATACCGGTTGAGATGATTAGGGGCTTGCCGGTCTTGCGCACGTGTTTCAGGAGACTGTGATCCGTCAGCGAGGCCGAGGGCACCTTGTAAGCCGGGGTGTCAAACGCCTCCATGAAGTCCACGGAGGGCTCGTCCCACACCGAGACCAGCCAGGGGATCCCCTTTTGCCTGCAGTAGCGGTCGATCTCCTGATACTGCTCGCGGCCGAACTCAACCTTGCGCCTGTAATCCAGATACGTGATGTAGCCCCAGGGGGTGTCGCGCATCTGCTTCTGCTGATCGGGGGGTGTGCAGATCTCGGGAGTGCGCTTCTGCAGTTTGACCGCGTCAGCCCCGGCGTGGACAGCGGCATCGACCATGCGCTTCGCGACGTCCACGTCGCCATTGTGATTGATGCCGATCTCGGCAATAACGTAGACCGGGTGCCGGTCGCCGACCTTGCGAGTGCCGACCTGGACCTCACGCGCCATGTGGATTCTCCTGAACCGTAGTCTCATGGGCCTGCAGTCTCGCCAGCACCATGTCGCACAGCTCCCGCAGCGCGCCGTGGCCGCCGGCGCTCTTCAACACATAATCAGCCGCGCGCCGAACCGGGGGATAGGAATCGGACACCGCGACGGCCCACCCCACGATCTCGAAACAGGGCAGATCGTTCAAGTCGTTGCCGATATAGACGACTTTGGCGGGATCCACCCGCTTGCGGGACAGCAATTGCCTCAGGGCTTCGCCTTTGCCCTTGATGTCGATCCCCTGTACGACCTCGACCTCCCCCATCTTGCCGGCCCGCGCCTGGACCACCGGGTTCGGCTCCGAGGAGAGAATGACAATCCCAATCCCTCGGTCCCGGAACTCGCGGATGTGCATGCTATCGCTGCGCGAGGCCACCACAGTCTCATTGCCATGTTGGTCGGTCCAGACCCGGTTGTCGGTGATGACGCCGTCGAAGTCGGTAACGATGAGGTCGATCCGTTCCGGCATGGGACGGGGCCTGCGGCCCGGTGTGACCATTTCCAGGCTGCCCGAATAGACGAGGGCCTCGTACCTCGCCCAGTCAGCCAAGTTGTCGATATCGATGGTATAGCGCGGATCAATGATGAGCGGGTAGATCTTCTCCCCCGACATCGAACCTTTGCGCAAAATGGTCGCGGACCGGATCGCATCCACCTGCCCGGTCTGCCAATAGATGGGCGGGAGACTCTGACGCGGCGCATTGTACGGTTCGGCGATGCCGTCCACCCGGAGCAGCGGTGTCATCGGAGATTCGGGCGTCTGAAGGCGCCACATCTTGTGCGGATTCTGTCCCGCTGAGACCACGCCGCGCACGCTATCTGCGTCGGGATGAGCCAGCAGCATTCTCACGGCGTTGTCCACGCAGTCAGCCGGGCGGATCGGTGAGGTGGGACGCAGCTGCACGACCACATCCGGCTTGTAGCCATCGGCCGCCAGCGAACGAAGCGCGTGCTCGAAGGCCGGAAGGTCCGTGCTGTCGTCCTGCGCCAGTTCGGGGGGGCGCAGGAAAGGAGTCTCGGCGCCAAAGTCGCGTGCCACGGCGGCGATCTGCTCGTCATCGGTCGAGACGATGACCCGATTCACGATCTTCGATTGCAGGCCGGCCGCGATAGACCAGGCCAAGAGCGGATAGCCGGCAAAATCGCGGATGTTCTTCCGTGGGATCCCTTTGGATCCGCCGCGAGCGGGGATAATTGCCAAGACCTCGGTCATTCAGCCCCGTCTCTTTGAAGAGGCTTGAATGCAGGAGCGGGAATAGCCATGACTACCACGCTGTCCAGCCGCCGTCGACAACGAGGTTGCCGCCGGTCATGTAGGATGAGGCATCCGATGCGAGGAACAGGAGGGCGCCGTTCATCTCGTCGCGCTCTGCCATGCGACCGAGGATGGTCTTCGCCGAGTAGTTCTTCACGAAGTACTCCTCGTGGTCGTTGAATACGCCGCCGGGGGTAAGGGCGTTCACACGGATCCGAGTCCCGGCATAGTAGGCGGCCAGATAACGCGTGAAGCCGAGGACTCCGGCCTTGGTCACCGTGTAGTAGACAGGCTTGTACGCTACGCGCTTTCCATCCCTTACGTAGATACGCTGATCGGGCCCATCCAACCCGTAAGTGGAGCAGATATTGATGATGCTGCCCTGCTTGCCGCGCTCAAGCATCGGCTTCACGCAAGCCTGCGTCATCAAGAACAGACCGGTCAGGTTGACGTTGAGGGCGGCATTCCACTCGGCGAGAGGATAGTCCTCAAAGCTACCGGGGGTGATTCCCCGCTTGACTGCATCCGAATCGAACTTGGGATCTAGAGCAGCCGAGTTCACGAGGATGTCCAGCCGGCCGAACTCCGCCAGGACCGCCGCGACCATGGCTGCGATCGACCCGGGGTCCGTGACATCGACGGTGAAAGCCTTGGCCTGATGGCTGCCCTTGCCCAAGTCGGCGGAAACCTTCTCAGCAGCAGCCGTGTTCAGATCGACCACGCCCACGCAGGCGCCGGCCTCGGCGAGCGTCCGGCAGAATTCCGCTCCGAGCAGGCCGGCTCCACCCGTCACGATGGCTGCGCGGCCCTTCAAGTAGAACTTTTCCTGGATGGTCATAGTCCCTTTCAAGGCGCGGCGGTGAACACTTCGTCGCCGGCCGATTTGTCTGCCAGATACAATCCATTGCTGAGCAGCGCAGCATCCTCGGCCGATGGCTGGCCGCCGCTGAACAAAGCCAGCGCCGCCTTGCCCTCCTTGATCTGCGACTGCATCTCCATGATACCCTGCTCGAAGCCGGGCCGGGGCTCGGCCGTGACCGGATCGTACCGGTCGGGCAGCACATATACGCCGCGGTCTGTGTACAGGTATACGGCCCCCGGTTCGTTGGTGTAGATCATGACGTCCGGAGGCAGGCGACGCAGGAACGCGATCGCTTTTGAGTCATACCACTTGAACGAGGCGTATCCCTGTGGACCCTTGGCAAGCTCAGTCACCGCCCCGAACTGCCCGTAGGCCGACATGCCGAAAACGATCAGTCCGAGGACGATCGCCGCCTCGCGACGCCGGCTCCAAAGCCAGACGCCAAGCACCATCAAAAGTACCAGCAGCGCGACGCAGGCGGGAGCGAGTATGCGGAGCCTGAATTTCGTCGATGCATCGAAGAGAGACATGGAGGCAACGACGGCGCCCAGATAGCCGAACAGGTACAGCCCATTGCTGAATGCGACGATGCCCCTGGGCCGGCCATCTTTGCCTGCCCTCGCATAGTCTCGTGCCCTCAAAACCACCCAGACCAGCACCGCGCCCAGGACCAACGCGATCAGGATCAGAAAGAGGAACGGTACCTTGATCAACGCCGTCCGCCAGGTTTCAACCGGCACCAGGAAGGACGATGCGGTCCGGAGTCCCATATCGAGGTTGTCTGCAGTGACAGGATGCCAAACCAGGTCACGGTTCGTGGCGGTGCCACCCACCAGCTGATTACGGATCGCCCAGCCGATGACCCACGGCAGCACACTAGCGAGAAAGATGCCGACGGCGATGAGACGCTTGCGCCAGTTGCCATGAAGGATGAGGAGGGCAATGACAAACGTCGCCACCAAGGCCAGGGCTGCGTAACGCGTGAGGTAGGCCAGGCCCACCAGCACGCCGCAGGACACCAGCCACAGCCAATATGCATCCCGCTCGATATACAGGTCGAACACCCAGAAAGCCAAGAGGCTGAGGAAGATGAACAGCGGCTCACTCAGCGCGGTCGCGTGGACCCTCAGCAGGGAGTCGTTGGCAAGGAAGAGGGCAGCCAGGACCAGTCCCGGAACGAGCCAGCGGGTCATCCGCCAGCCGAGGATTCCGACCAGAACGATGTTCAGACCGAAAAGGATTGCGTTGAGGAAGCGCACGCCGCGCAGAGGGTCCAGTCCGAACAGACCAATGAATGCCAGGACAGAGGACAAGGCCGGTGGAAAGTGCGTGACCGGTCCGTTGCTCGCCAGCCAGGCCTCGCGATAGCCTTGCCCTGCCAGCATGCTGCGCGCTCCGGCGATATAGCCGATGGAATCGTCGGTCAGGCTAAGGCCTCCGGGCGTGGCGTGCAAGACCAGGAAGATCCCGGTCGCAGCCAACAGGCCCAGGACAACGATCGAAATGAAACGGAGGCTCAGGCGGATGGTCATGAAATTGGTGTTGAGCGAGGACCTTTCAACCGTCGCAGTCAGTTCTGGGAACGCAGGAATCCCTGATCTTCCAGGAAGCTCGCGATCGTGCGGGCGTTTTCCTCGGGGGTGGGCCCGTAGCCCGGCAGCGTGATCTCGGGTTCCACGGGCGGCTCATACGGGTCATCGACTCCGGTGAAGCCCATCGGGTGACCCTCCGCCATCGCCTGCCGGGCCTTGATGTACAAACCCTTGACATCACGCTGCTCGCAAATCTCGACCGGCGTGTCCATGTAGACCATGATGAAATTGTCGCCGACCATCTGGCGGGCCTCGTTGCGGGCGGCCCGGTACGGACTGATGGCAGCGCAGATTACTGCCCCGCCCGCTCGTACGATCTCTCCGGCCACGAATCCGATCCGCAGGATGTTGGTGTCTCGATCCTCCTTGCTGAATCCCAAGCCCTTGGACAGATGCGTGCGGACGACATCGCCGTCCAGAATCGTGACCTCACGCCCGCGTTCCAGCAACAGCGAAGTGAGCACCTGGGTCGTGGCCGACTTGCCGGAGGCGCTTAGCCCCGTGAACCAGATGCAGAAACCCTGCTTGTGGCGCGGTGGGTACATCTCGCGCAGGATCTCGGCGGTCTCCGAGCGCGTGAACCAGGTCGGAAGAAGCTTGCCCTGGGCGAGATAGTCGTCGCGCACCTGCGTACCCGAGATGTTGAGCGTTCGGGCGCCGGCGGGTACATCGCGGCCCTCCACGTAGCGGTCCTCGTCCGGAAGATAGACCAGCTCCCCGAACGGGATCGCCTTGACGCCGATCTCGTGCTCGTAGCGCTTCATCTGCCCCTGAGCCTCGTAGGGGCCGTAGAAAGGCTTGCCGGTCGAATCTTTCCCGGGACCAGCATGATCGCGTCCGACGATGAAGTGATTGGCCCCGTGGTTGCGCCGGATGATGGCATGCAAAAGGACCTCACGCGGGCCTGCCATGCGCATCGCCAGAGGCAGGAGGCTGAGCAAAGTGCTCTTCTTGTCGTAGTAATTCTCGACCAGGGCCTTGTAGATGCGGACGCGCGTATAGTGGTCCACATCGCCCGGCTTCGTCATCCCCACGACGGGGTGGATAATCAGGGAACCCTTGACCTGGGCGGCGGCGCGCTTGGTCAGCTCCTCGTGAATGCGATGAAGCGGGTTGCGGGTCTGGAAGGCGACCACGTTCTCGTGGCCCATGTCCTCGAGCAGGGAACGCACCTGCGCAGGCGTGCGGCGCAGGTCAACAAAGTCGTAGTACTTGGGAGGATTGACCACCTTGATGGTGCCGCTTATGCACACCTTGTTCCAGCGCGACATCTCCGAGACCATCGGATGCTTGGCATCACTAGATCCGTAGGCCAGCATAGCCTCGGTCTCGAGGTCCCAGTGGTAGACCTCTTCCAGCGTCATTACCGCCGTGACCTCATTGTTGGCATTGCGCAGGACCAACTCCTCGCCAACGGTCGGCAGCTCTTTCGGATCAGCAGTCAGCGTGATGGGCAATGGGAAAAGGACGCCGTCACTGAGCCGCATTTCGTGCAGCACGCGCTCGTAGTCTGCTTTCCCCATGAACCGGTCCAGCGGTGAGAACGCGCCGGTGGCGAGCAGCTCCAGGTCGCACAGGTTGCGCATTGTGATCTTGATGGAGGGCAGCCGCGGCGCCCGACCGAGGATCTCGTCCCGCTCGGCCCCCTTCACAACCAGATCGATAAGTCTTCCCCCATAGGGCGCGATAAGTCTGGCTTTCGTCATTGATTACTCCCGTGAAGAGTGTGGTACCGGCAGTCCGGAGCCCTCCGATCCGGGAGACCTCGATGATACTGCCGTGGATCCCTGCTTTATGAGAACGCGAGGCCGAATTATACTTCAAAATTCAGGTGGTGAATTTTAGAATGGTTTGGCTGTTGAGGACCGGAGCGGCCGTGAGCCGCGTGCGGCAATTCCACGGCTGTTATAATCGCGGCGTCCATGAACTCAAGAAACCTGCGTAACCTGCTTTTCGGCCTGCTGCTGCTGGGCTTTGCCTACTACGCCTGGCGCTATATCCTGGCATCCAGCTTCATTATTGACGGGACCAGGTATTACGTTCTATTTGACGATGCGATGATCTCCATGCGCTATGCCTACAACCTGGCACATGGCAGCGGTCTCGTGTGGAACGTCGGCCAGCGGGTCGAGGGATTCACGAATCCCTTGTGGGTCGTGTACATGGCACTGCTGCACGTGGTGCTGCCCATTCCCCTCTCATCGATGAGTCTGCCCGTGCAGATCACCGGGGCGGTGCTGCTGGGAGCGAATCTGTACTTCGTCAGGCGCATCGTCGAGCATTTCACGGGCAGCCTGTTCGCCATGCTGGCGGCGGTCGCCTTTACCGCCTTCTATGCCCCGCTGCTCTCCTGGGGCCTGCTGGGGATGGAGGTCAGCGCGCTGGCGCTCACGCTGACGGCGGCTGTCTGGATCCTGTTGAGGAACGGCGCGGAGCGATTCGCGCCGTGGGTGTACGTGCTGTTGGCCGTCTCAACGCTGGTGCGCTTCGACATGGCGGTACCGTATCTGGTCGTACTGGTGGCAATGTGCGTGGTCCAAAAAAAGTATCGCCGGCAAAACCTGGTCTGGGGCCTGGGGTTGTTGCTCCTCTTCCTCGGAGGGCAGACGGCTGCACGGTATCTCTACTACGGTCAGTGGCTGCCCAACACCTATTACCTGAAGGTGGATGGCTGGCCCTTCTCGCTGCGCATCCTGCGCGGTCTGTATGCTCTGCTTTGGTTCATCTACTACTCGAACTGGGCGCTTTTCCTCCTGCCTCTGGCGTTGTATTTCTTCCGGTGCGACTGGAAGGTCACGCTGCCCATCGTGATTATCATCGGTCAGTTGGCTTACAGCGTGTACGTGGGAGGTGATGCCTGGGAGGATCACGGGGGTGCGAACCGCTACATCGCCATCGCCATGCCTTTGTTCTCTGCCCTTTACGCGATCACGGTCGAGACCTTGAGGCAGAGGGTAGTGGCGGCCCATGCGGCGCGTCCATGGGTTGGGATCGGGTCATACGCGGTGTGGCTGACCGTCTTTGTGATCGCAATTCTGAACTTCAACCTACTCGTGGGGGACTGGAAATCGATCCAGCGCTGGGACCTCGTGCGCCGGCCCGACTACGTGGCGGGAAGCGACCACAACCTGGGCATCGCCCTAGCCTTGCAGACGACAACGAAGCCAGGCGCATCGATCGCCGTCGTGGGTGCCGGTACGATTCCCTATCTGCTGCCGGACCGCGTTGCGCTCGACATCCTGGGCAAGGCTGATCCGGTGATCGCCCACGAGAAGGTCCGCACCCCGATGAGCATCGAGGATATTCCCGACATGCGGCCTGGGCACATGAAATGGGACTACGCCCGCACGTTAGGTCAACTCAAGCCGGACGTGATCGTATCCATCTGGCCGGGCACTGACAAGGAAGCGGCCCCGTATCTTTCGCAGTACGTCTATGCGACGGTCGCGCCGGGGATCAAAGTCTACCTGCTGAAGGACTCCCCCAACATTTTGTGGGACAAAGTCAACGTTTCAGGCTGACGACGCGGCCGGATTTGCTGGAACGCCGGACCGCCTCGATCAGCTGCATGACGCGCACGCCATCTTCCAGGTTGCAGGCGGGTTGCATCTCGCCGCGCGCAACCGCCAGGAAGTGCTCCATCTCATCCAGGAACATCGTATTCCGTTCCCAGCCTGCAGGGAGCGCGAAGTCCTCCCAGGCTGAATTGCCGGCGCGATAGACGCGCATGGTGCCTGCCAGCAGGTCACAGTGCAGCGAACCTCGTGTGCCCTCGATCTCAATCAGGTGCGACGGGGGTTGTTGGGCGTAGTCCAGGTGAATGGTCCCTAGTTGGCCTCCCGCAAAACGAAGGACGATCTCAGCCGTATCGTCGACATCGACCTCGAGGTCGCTGAGCTTTCCAACGAAGCCAGAGACCGCCTCGGGCTCCCGAACCAGCCAAGGAAGATAGTCCAGGGAGTGACACTGCGTCAGGAGGACTCCGCCCCCGAGGTCAGCGCGGGCCGCATAGCCGCCGCGGTAGTCTTCCCAGGGGTGCCAGGCCGGCAGGTACTCGCCAAAATGGACGTGCGCCGAAATGACCCGACCGATGGCGCCGTCTTGGATCACTTCACGAGCGCGCAACAGCGCAGGATGAAAGCGGAACTGGAATCCCACGAGGACTTTGGCGCCGCTCCTGGCAAGGGCCGACTGAAGGCGCGTCACACCATTCATCGAGGCTGAGATCGGCTTCTCCAGCAAGATGGCGCATCCCTGGCGGGCGGCGGGAACTGCGACGTCTAGATGAAGGGCGGTTGGATTGGCAACGATCACAGCCCGGGGGCGGTGTTTCTTCAGCGCGGCATGGATCTCGGTTTCCACTGGGTAGCCAGCCACCTCATCGTCGGGGAGCGTGGCGCGATGTGAGCGCAACAGGACGATGTCCGTTTCGCCTAGCGTCACAAGGTTGCGCAGATGACGACGTCCTATCGAACCCAGACCGGCAATGAGTATCTTAGGCATTCCATCCCCACGGCACAGCATTATACCGTGGCGACCGTTGCCCTCTGCCCGCACTCTAATCCGCGTTCGGAATCGCCGCCTCCTTTGGATGGTAGAATTCCGGCTTGGCAGGGGTCAGTCCGAAACGCCGGAGTTCATTCCAGTATGTATCGCCGCAAGGAAATCGTTCTCGTTCTCCTGCTGATCATCGTATCGGCGATCCCGCGACTGGCCGGCTTGGGAAGATTCACATCGCTCGACGAGCCGTTCTGGTTGAGACAGGGGGCCAACTTCTACTACGCTCTCGGCCAGCGAGCCTTCGAGAACACAATTTATGAGTATCACCCGGCGGTGACAACAATGTGGGTGGTTACGGCCGGCCTCTTGCTTTACTTCCCTGAGTACCGGTCACTGGGAGAGGGCTACCTGAAGCCGGGCAAGTTCGACCTGTTTCTTCCAACCCATGACAAGGATCCGCTACAGCTGCTGACCGTCAGCCGTGCGGTCCAGGTCATCATCGTGATCATCCTCCTGGTCGCAACTTTCCTTCTGCTGCGCCGTCTTTTCGACGATCTAGCGGCGTTCTTCGCGACCGGCTTGATATCGGTCTCGCCATTCTTCCTGGGACACTCCCGGTTGCTCAATCACGAGGCGATGCTCGCCCTCTTCATCCTGGTTTCCGTACTGGGCATGCTCATTTACCTGCACCGCGACCGAAAATGGTGGCTCCTGCTGACGTCGTCCACCGCGGTGCTCTCGCCCAACTAACCAAGTCCTCCGGAATCGTGCTGCTGCCGATCATCGTACTCATGCTCGCGATCAACGTGCTGGCAGGATCACGCCAGGCATGGAAGCGCGGCGCGCTGGACGCTGGAAGGACGCTCGGGATCTGGCTGGCAGCGCTGGCAGCTGCCTATGTCCTCTTCTGGCCAGGCATGTGGGTTGCACCGGGACAAATGCTGTCCGATGTGTACGGGAACGCGTTCACTTACGCGTTTCAAGGAGCTCGGCTCTCCGTTTCCGGAAGCGTGAATCCGAGCGATCTCGGCTTGGCAACGCTCGTCCCGGGCCTGCAGTTCTATCTAAATGACCTAGTTTGGCGGACGACGCCCGTAACCTGGTTGGGATTCCTGGTTGCCATCGTGGTCGTCGCCGCCGATCTCAGGCAACGCGGGCACCTCAATTTCAAGTTAGTGGCTCTGTATGCGGCGGTCCTGGCGATCTCATTTGTATTGCTGTTCAGCCTACAGGCCGGACCAAAGCCCCCGCACTACATCGTCACGACCTATGTCTGCATCGACCTGCTCGCCGGTCTGGGCCTGGCGCGCGGGCTGCATCTCCTCGGGCAACGCGTCTCCACCCTGCGGAAAGGGTGGCTCGCCTGGGGCATTGTGGGCGCGGTTCTCGCGCTCCAAGCGGCATCGGCGGCCACTTCGTATCCGTACTACATTACGTACTACAATCCCCTCCTGGAGGCCGCGCAGCCCGGAATCCAGAATCCTACATTGGAGAACACCGGCTATGGGGTCGGCCTTGACCAGGCGGCGGCCTACCTTGCTCAAGAGCCTGATGCCAAGAACCTGACCGTCCTCGCAGCGAACGGATACGGCTGTTTTTCATACTACTTTCCTGGATATACCACGCCGATCAACAACTTCACGCTCTCCGACCCACAGGTGGTTCAAGTTCTGGCCAATGCCCAATATGTGGTCGTGGACTACTACAATCAGAAGCGCATCAACCTGGTCTCCGACCTTCAGGGAATCCAACCCGAACACACTGTCTGGATCAACGGCATCGACTTCCTGCGAATCTATCCTGCCTCGGACTTCACCGGCGGTCCGGGATCATTGACGCCCTAAGCCCAAAGTGACGAATGCCTTTCTATCGAAGATTACCCGCACACCCCAGGCGGAAATGAGTTCTCGAGTTGCAGGATTCTCGAACTACCCAAGATCACCGACCGGCGTGGCAGCCTGACCTTCGCCGAAGGCGGGCGGCATGTGCCGTTCGACGTCAAGCGGATCTTCTATCTATTCGATGTTCCGGCTGGCGAGACGCGGGCGGCACATGCCCTCAGGACCTGTCAACAGGTCATTGTGGCGATTTCGGGGAACTTCGACGTCAGCGTCGATGACGGAAAGGCGAAGAAACGCTTTCACCTCGATCGCCCCGACTGCGGCCTCTACGTCCCGCCCCTAATCTGGCGCGAGATCGCCGGCTTCTCGCCCAAGGCGGTGTGCATGGTGCTAGCCTCCGAGTTCTACGATGAGGCCGACTACGTGGATGACTACGCTGCCTTCACAGCAGCTGTCGGAGCTCAGAAGAAATGACCGTCCCGTTCCTTGACCTAAAGTCGCCGTACCAGGAATTGAAGCCCGAACTGGATGCAGCCTACCGGCGTGTCATGGAATCAGGCTGGTACATCCTCGGCGAAGAGGTCGAGGACTTCGAGCGGGAGTTTGCCGCATATTGCGGCGTGAAACACTGCGTCGGGGTTGGGAACGGACTGGAAGCCCTGCACCTGATCCTGCGGGCGTGTGACATCGGGCCGGGCGACGAGGTCATCGTGCCCTCCAACACGTACATCGCGACCTGGTTGGCAGTCTCGTATGCGGGCGCGGTTCCCGTGCCGGTAGAACCTGATCCACGGACCTACAACCTTGATCCCAAGCTTCTCGACCGGGCGATCACGACGAAGACGCGTGCCATCCTCCCCGTCCATCTTTATGGGCAGCCAGCCGACATGGATCCGATCATGGAAGTTGCCCGGCGGCACGGCCTGAAGGTGATCGAGGACGCGGCCCAGGCACACGGCGCCAGCTATCGGGGCAGGTCCGCCGGTGCGCTGGCCGACGCGGCCGGCTGGAGTTTCTATCCGGGAAAGAATCTGGGCGCGCTGGGTGATGCCGGGGCCGTGACCACGGATGACGACGCGCTGGCAGACCGCGTCCGGGTGCTCCGCAACTACGGCTCGCGCACCAAGTACGACAATGAGGTCAAGGGTTACAACTCAAGGCTGGATCCGCTGCAGGCAGCCTTTTTGAGGGTCAAGCTGCCGCACCTGGCCGACTGGAACGCGCGCCGAATGCGGGTCGTGGCGGAGTATCTCGAAGGTCTCGAGGATGTCAAGCAGGTCACGCTGCCCTTCGTGCCCGCGGGTATCGATCCGTCGTGGCACCTGTTTGTCATCTGCCACCCGCGCCGGGACGAACTGCAGCAGCACCTCACCCGGGCGGGCATCGGCACTCTGATCCACTATCCGATCCCGCCGCACCTATCAGAGGCTTATGCGGAAACGGGTGGAAAACCGGGCGACTTCCCCATCACAGAGCAACTGGCGCGGACGGCGCTGAGCCTGCCGATGGGACCCCACCTTCGGCCGGAGCATCTGCAGACAGTGATCGAGGCGATCCGGTCGTTCAGCGGTTAAGCAGGGCACAGATGCTCGCGGCGGATGACCAGCCGCCACCACCAACGGATCAGATCGATTAGTGTGCGAATTACACGGGGGATATTGAAGAACTGCGACACGCCGTACTGGCGATAGTAGTGGTGCACCGGCGCTTCGCGGATCTTGAAGCCGGCATCCTGGATCTTCTTGACCATCTCGAACGTGATCGTCCCGCTGCGCGATTCGAGCTTGACCGAATCGAAGATGGATCGCCGCATCAATCGGTAGTCGCAGTCCACGTCCCGGATGACGAGCCCGAACAAGATCTTGACGAAGTACTGGTAGGCCAGGCCGATCCAGACTCGATGCAGGGGGTCATGGCGTTTGATCTTGTAGCCGTTGACCATGTCGGTGTCCGCGGTCAGCGAGTCGCTCGAGCACGACCAGTTCACGCGGATCATATTGCGCATCACCGTCGGTGTAGAAAATCCACTCCTTGCGCGCGCTCAAAAAACCTTTGCGCAGCACGCCGCCATAACCGCTTGGGCGCAACTCGTGCATCAAACGGACGCGCCCCGGATAGACGCGTGCCATCTCCTCAAGGACAAGGGCTGAGTCATCCTGGCTGCCATCATTGATCACCAGGATCTCGAAATCGTCCGTTATGGAGGGCGCGGTCTGCATCGCCCGGATGATCATGGTGGCAATCGTGCCACCATCGTTATAGCAGGGAAAGAAGATCGTGAGGCTGGGGAGTCTCATAGTGCAAGTCACTCCGGTGGAGCGTCCGCTCGATTGAGCGCACCCGCGCAAATCTGATGATCGTTCCGAAGACCCCTGCTCGAGGAATCCCGCGCGGTGCGCAAGGAATTATATGCGGGATTCCGTCGCGGGCACAGGAACGTGGAAGCCGACCGGCTCTAGCAGCCATTGTCTCGGATCCACATCGTAGCGACGGGTAATGACTCCGACCGCTTGCGCGGCCTCTTAATTCAGAGTATAGTGACGAGCGCTGGATTCCGGACCGCGCTGCCTAAATCGAAGCCGGTTCCAAGGCTGCGACGCTGCTCACGCGTTGAGCGTCCGAGATCAACGACCGGTTGAGAGAGATGAGCCGCAAAAAGGATTTACTCGCAAGATATCCCGACTCGCCGGCGTGCAGCTGCGATGTTTGCATCATTTACTGCAAACGTCCGGGCTGGTGGACAGTGGCCGAAGCCTCCAACGCGCTCGAGGCCGGCTATGGGGATCGCATGATGCTGGAGATGTCCCCCGATCGAGCTTTTGGAGTGCTGGCCCCGGCTTACAAAGGCTCTGAAAGGCACTTTGGCGTCAGACCCGCCAGTGACCCGCGCTGCACCTTCCTGGTGAGTGAGCGCTGCGAGCTGCACGGCACAGGTTACCAACCCTTGGAGTGCCGTGTATGCCATCATTCCCGGCCGGGACTGGGACCGCGCTGCCACGCGGACATTGAGAGAGAATGGAATACCGCCGCCGGGCGAGCGCTCGTTGTGAAATGGAGTAATCGCACCGACTTCCGGAAAGGCATGGGGCGGACACCGGAGGGCGATTCCGCCCGGGCACCTCGAGCTGCCGACAAATGATCACGCAGGTACCCTACCGAGAGGAATGGCCGGCAGAGTTCCTGCGGATCGGTCACGGACTACGGTCGGCGCTGGGTGACCTTGCCTTGCGCATCGATCACATTGGATCCACGGCGGTGCCGGGGCTGGCAGCGAAGGATGTGATCGACATTCTGATCACGGCCCGGCAGCTCGATCCAGCAGTCGAAGAGGCGCTGCGGGGGCTGGGATATAGTCGGATCGAGCGAATCAACTCCGACCACATTCCTCCAGGGCAGGCGAATGAAGCGGGCAGCTGGGCAAAGTGGATATTCAATCCGCCCTCAGGTCAACGGGCGACCAACCTGCACGTGCGCCTTGCAGGCAAGCCCAACCAACGCTATCCGATCTTGTTTCGCGATTACCTTCGCACCCATCCTGCAGTCACCGAAGCTTATTCTCAGATCAAGAACGCTCTCGCCCGAATGCATCCGGACGACCACGAAGCCTACTACGACGTGAAAGATCCCGTCTGCGATATTATTGTCCAAGCAGCAGAAGCCTGGGCGGCATCAATCGGCTGGGATGCAGGGCCCTCGGACTGCTGACTGACGCCACGGAGAGATGATGAGAGATCTGCTGCCTTACCTTAAAGACCACACGCCGGACATACTCAAGGATATTGAGAGACTGGTCCGCCTGGAGTCCCCTTCGTGTGACAAGGAGGGGATCAACCGTGTGCAGGACGTGAATCAGAATTGGTTCGGCCCCTTTGGAAAGGTCAAGCGCAGCGAATCACCGCTCGGCGACATGCTCCACGTGCAGGTCGAAGGCAAGACGAAGGCACGGATTGTCCTGCTGGCTCACATGGACACGGTGTATCCCGTCGGTTCATGGAAGACCATATGGAAGATCGAGGGTGACAAGGCTCACGGACCGGGGACCTACGACATGAAAGCCGGCGGCGTGCAAGCACTGTGGGCTCTGCGAGCCATGCAGGCAGTCGGACGGAAGTCTGCCTCAACCATCGATGTGCTGCTGACGCCGGACGAGGAGATCGGCTCCGAGGTCGCCCGTCCGTTCATCGAGGACCTGGCACGTGGCGCGAGCGCTGTCCTGGTGCTCGAGGCCCCTTACATGAACGGCGATCTCAAGGTCGCCCGCAAGGGAGTGGGCGAGTACGCGCTCGAGGTCCGCGGCGTTGCCGCGCACCAGGGACTGGAGCCGGAGAAAGGGAAGAACGCGGTCGTCAGTGCGGCTGGCCTCATCCAGCAGATCATGAGCCTCCAGAATCCTTCACAGGGGACCATGCTGGGCCCCAACGTGATCCGGGGCGGCACAGTCTCGAACGTGGTCGCTGACCATGTGCTTCTGCAGGTGGATCTGCGTTTCTGGTCGATGGCCGAGGGCCAACGGGTCGACGCGGCACTGCGCAACCTCAAGCCGATGGAAGGGACTCAATATGAGATCAACGGGGGAATCAATCGGCCGCCGATGGAGCCCTCCGATGGCACATTCAGGCTGTTTGACAAGGCGCAGGCGCTGGCGCAGGAGATCGGCTTCAGCGTAGGGGCCGCGCGCGTCGGCGGGGCGTCAGACGGCAATTTCACAGCGCCCCTGGCACCGACCCTGGATGGTTTGGGCGCACTGGGCGCTCACGCGCACCAGAAGGACCTGGAGTACATTCACATTCCCAGCCTGGCCCCGCGGACTGCGCTTCTAGCCGGCATGCTGCTGGATGGGCAATGACCACGCGACTCCTGCTCATCCGTCACGGGGCCACGCCCATGACAATGGAGGACAAGTTCTCGGGCGCAGAGAATGTGCATCTGTCCGAGGAGGGACGACAGCAGGCTCGCCAACTTGGCCTACGCCTAGCACACGAGGATGTGGCCGCCATCTACTCCAGCTCGCTGGATCGCGCCATGGAAACAGCTGCCATCGTCAGCGAGCCGCACGGCATGCAGCCCATCCCATCCGACGACCTGCGCGAGATCAGCCACGGGCACTGGGAGGGTCTGACCCGCCGCGAGGTGGAAACGCGGTTCGCAGCCGAGTACGCAGCCTGGGAATCCGATCCCTTCACGTTCGCGCCCGCTGGCGGCGAATCCGGAATCAGCGTGCTGGCGCGTGTCCTGCCGGTCATCCGCGAGCTCGTCGTGAACCACAGGGACCAGAACGTGATGGTTGTCTCCCACAAGGCGACCCTGCGGCTGGTCATCAGCAGCCTGCTGGGGTTCGATGCTCGCGGGTATCGCGACCGTCTGGATCAGGCCCCGGCCTGCCTCAATATCGTCGACTTCAAGGATCCAGTCAGGGCGCGGTTGATGCTCTTCAACGATATTTCGCATTACACCGGGCAGCCCCAGCGCCCGCATGAGCATCTCTCGAAATGGTGGGATTCGACAAACGCCCCGCTTTCGCCTTGATTCTGCCAGGCACGTAATACCGACTCGCATCGCCACATCCTATAGATATGACCAACTCAAGAACCATTTCCCAGATCATCGAACCCCAGTACGTGATCGAAGGAGCAGATGTGCTCCTGCGGCGTTCGATCGCACCCCACGCCAGCAATCTGTACGACCCCTTCCTGCTGTTCGACCACTTTGCCTTCAACGATCCGATCGAGGGGCCCATCCAGGGCTTTCCGATGCACCCTCACCGCGGCATCGAGACCGTCACATACATGCTGGAGGGCTCCACTGCATCATCGCGACAGCCTCGGCAACAGCGGCCTGATCGGCCCAGGGGATGTGCAGTGGATGACCAGCGGTCGCGGGATCTTGCATGAGGAAATGCCTCGGCGCGGTCCGAATGGAAACATCTACGGCTTTCAGTTGTGGGTCAACCTGCCGGCGCGGCTCAAGATGACGACACCCCGCTACCAGGAGGTTGGTGCCGCGACCATCCCGGTCCACGAAAGGAATGGCGCCCGCATCCGCGTCGTGGCGGGATCCGTGGGCACCGTGACCGGACCGGTCGCAGAGATCGCGGCCGCGCCCTTGTATCTGGATGTGCAGCTTGCACCCGACACGCGCTTCAGCCAACCGACACCGGTTGGTCACACCGTTCTGGCGTACGTGTTCGAGGGCGAAGCCATCTTTGGCGATCAGACCGTCGAAGCGGTTCGCATGCTCAAATTCGAGCCGGGCGAAAGCCTCGACGTGACCACCGAAAACAGTCCGGTTCGATTCATGGTGATAGCCGGCGTGCCATTCAAGGAGCCGATCGCCCCACATGGCCCATTCGTGATGAATACGCAGGAAGAGATCCAGCAGGCGCTCGTCGAACTAAGAAACGGGACGTTCATCAAGGACGAGGCGCGCTAGCCCCACGCTGTTATTGATCCGCAAGCAGACCACTCGGGGAATACCAGTCGCGGCCTACCGCTCAATCCACCAGACGCCCGTGCACTCCGGCAGGATGGTAAGGCGCTGCGTCTCGATCTTGTGACGCATCTCCTCGCCAAAGAAGAAACCGGCCACGTCTGCAGCAATCTCCGGCGTCTCAAATTGGTAGTCTGTCCGGATCCATTTGAACCGGAATCCCGTTTCGTCGAGCCACGCGTAGAAGTCGCTGAGATGAGACAGGCGCTGGGGCAGCTCATAACCCGTTCCCAAGAACTCAAGCAGGATGATGTGCCCACCCCGGCGCAGCAGGCGACGCGCCTCGGAATACCAGGCGGCAAGCTCGGCGCGCCACTGCTCGGGGTGCCATACGGCGACGTAGCTGACGCTCCAGCCGGAGACGATCAGGTCGGCGCTGCCCGACCTCAGGGGCACGAAGCGATGATCCGCAGCAGCTGTCAGCCATCCAGCGCGGGCACCGGCGCGCAGCTTGTCCCGCGCCAGGCCCAGCATGTGCGGAGACAGGTCAAAGGCAAGGGCCGTTCTTGCGTAAGGGGCAACCAGGCAGGCCAGACGCCCGGTCCCGGCACCCAGGTCAATCACAACTCGTCCTTCGATCGGGGCGATGTCCCGGATGGCTTTCAGGATGTTGCCCGCGTGATCCTCGCGGAAACCAAGGCCTCGTATTCCTGCGCGTGACCAGCGTATGTTTCCCTCTCGCTAGGCAATCTACGATATACTCCCCCTCGATTTTACAGCCTCCTGCGCCGGAATCAGAGACCGTTGCCTCGGGCGAGGACGCCCCGACATAGTGGGCACACTCGTCTACCCGGTTACACCAATATGAGCCTCTCTCCTACTGCACAGAAAGTGCAGGACCTCCTATCGGCCCGCGGTTTCAATATCCGCGTCACCGAGTTTGCTGAGAGCACGCGAACCTCGCAGGAAGCGGCTGATCGCGCCGGCTGCTCCCTCGGACAGATCACAAAGTCGCTGGTCTTCAAAGGCAAGACGACGCACAAGCCGATCCTGGTGCTGACCAGCGGCGCAAACCGCGTGGATGAGGCGCGCCTGGCCGAGTATGCGGGCGAGCCCATCGGCCGGGCCGACGCCGATTTTGTCCGCTCGGTCACGGGTTTCGCGATCGGCGGTGTGCCTCCGGTCGGACACGCCCAGAAGATGGAAACCTATATGGATGAAGACCTGCTCCAATATGAGACCATCTGGGCCGCGGCGGGGACACCGAACGCGATCTTCGAGCTGACGCCGGCGGACCTGCAGAAAATGACCGACGCGCCGGCCGTCCGGGTGAAGTAGTGCTGAACGACATCTACAATTTCCTGCCCCTGACTGACACCCTTCTGAGCAGTGGCATGCCGACAGCTGACCAGGTGCCCGAACTCGCGCAGGCCGGCGTAGAACTGGTCATCGACCTCGCGCCGTTCGGCCCCGAGCGCGATCTGCACGACGAGGCTTCTCTGGTCAGGTCAGCCGGGATGGATTATCTCAACATACCGGTCGACTGGGATGCGCCGGCGCAGGAGGACCTGCAAGCCTTCATCAAAGCCATGGACGCGAACACCGACCGGAAGATCCTGGTCCACTGCCGCGCCAACTTTCGTGCAACCGGCTTCGTGACCTTGTATCGAATCCTGCGGCTTGGCTGGAAGCCGGACGAGGCTTTCAAGGATCTCCGGCGCATCTGGAATCCTGAAGACTCTCCCGTCTGGAAGAAATTCATCGACGGCAACGTGTCGAAGAATCCGGCATACTAGAGGCAACTCGGGATTCCGAAAGCCCAGGGCAGCCGTCGCCGTGCTGCTTGGGCCGAAACCGACCGGCGGTAGCCCACAGATCCCCATGGCTGCGGCGGCCCTCCAGACCACAGCAGTCCCTATTGTTTGCAATTGAATTCCCTTTGGCGTAGAATCAGCCCACCAACCAGAAGGAAGGTCCGTGTCTGCTTGTGCCACCGCGCACTTTAGGGCAGTCGCAGGCAGGATTATTGGATAAGGAGAGAGGTATGACCAAGATCGCGGCAAAGACCGCACCCAAGATCGAATCCCGTCCCATGACAGAAGAGGCAGACTTCCTGCAGATCAAAGCCATTGACCACGTGCACTTCTACGTGGGCAACGCCCGGCACGCCATGTACTACTGGTGGAAGGCTTATGGATTCAAGCCCGTGGCCTATTCCGGCCTCGAGACCGGGAACCGGGACTACGCCTCCTACGTCCTGGAATCGGGGCAGGCCCGGTTTGTCGTTTCGGCAGCCTATTCGCCATCGAGTGAGATCGCCGCGCATCACATGGTGCACGGCGACGGCGTCAAGGTCATCGCCCTGGAAGTGGATGATGCCGAAAAGGCCTGGCAGGAGACGACGTCCCGGGGCGGCAAATCCGCCTGGGCTCCGCGTGAGGAGAAGGACGACTTTGGCATCTTCAGAACCTCGGCGATCCATGCCTACGGCGAGACCCTGCACGTCTTCGTGGACCGCGGAGACTACAAGGGCGTCTTTGCCCCCACCTACCGGCCCATGAAGGACAAGGAAGCCGAGTCCACGGGTCTGGCGGCGATTGATCACATCGTCGGCAATGTGGCCCTCGGAAAGATGAACGAATGGGTCCGGTTCTATCACCAGGTGATGGGCTTCCGCCAGCTCCTGCACTTCGACGACAAGGACATCTCCACCGAGTACTCGGCCTTGATGTCCAAGGTCATGTCGAACGGCAACGGACGGGTCAAATTCCCGATCAATGAGCCGGCTGACGGCAAGAAGAAGAGTCAGATCGAGGAGTATTTGGACTACTATCTCACCCCCGGTGCACAGCACATCGCCCTGATCACGGGCGACATCTTGAAGACCGTGGGTCAGTTGAAGGCCAATGGCGTGGAGTTCTTGCGCGTGCCCGATACCTACTACGACGTGCTGCCGGAGCGGGTCGGCAAGATCAGCGAGGACCTGAAGCCGATCCACGACCTTGGCATCCTGGTCGATCGTGACGACGAGGGCTACCTGCTGCAGATCTTCAGCAAGCCGATCCAGGACCGGCCGACCATGTTCATCGAGGTCATTCAGCGTCACGGTTCACAAAGCTTCGGCAAGGGCAATTTCAAGGCCCTGTTCGAGGCCATCGAATTGGAGCAGGAAGAACGCGGCAATCTCTGAGCCGGCGCCGGGCCGTGACGATAGAGGCGCCTGAGAAAGAAACCAAGCCATGAAGCTGGTGACGTACTCCACCACGGCCAAATCCGTGCAGCCGGGCGTGCTCGTCGAGGACGCGGTCTACCCCCTGCCATTTGCCTCCATGCTGGACCTGATCCAGGCCGGAAAGTCCGGTCTTGATCAGGCCCGCCGGGCGACGGAGGGCAAGCGAATCTCGCTTGAAAGGGTCCGACTGCACGCGCCGATCCAGCGACCGCCGACGCTTCGGGATGCCTACGCCTTCGAGACGCACGTCAAAACGGCGAACGCCAACCGCGGCCGCGACGTCCCGGAGGAATGGTACAAGTTCCCCATCTTCTACTTCACAAATCCCAACAACATCTTCGGCCCGGACGACGAGATCCCGTACCCCGCTTACACGAACGAACTCGACTACGAATTGGAGATCGCGGCCGTCATTGGCAAGGCCGGACGTGACCTCAAGCCGGAGGAGGCACCCAAGCACATCTTCGGCTACACCATCCTGAACGATTGGTCCGCACGCGACGTGCAGCGCGAAGAAATGCGGGTCAGCCTTGGACCTGCCAAGGGCAAGGACTTCGCCTCGTCGCTCGGTCCGTGCATCGTTACGCCGGATGAATTGAACGACAAATCGGCAGGCAAACCTGGCGTTTATGATCTATTCATGCGCGCCTCGCATCAACGGAACCGAGCGTTCGCGCGGCAATTTCAAGGATATGTACTGGTCGTTCGGGGATGTGCTGGCGCGGGCCTCTCAGTCTGTGACGCTGATGCCGGGCGAGGTGATCGGTTCCGGCACGGTCGGGACAGGCTGCCTGCTCGAGCTGACCAAAGCCAAGGGGCCGTGGCTCCGCGAAGGCGATACGGTCGAACTGGAGATCGAATGCATTGGAACACTCAAGAACACGATTGGCAAGAAGGGCGCAGCTGCCAAAGGCGGGTAGCCCGGGCTGCTCAAGAGATGGAGCCTGATGGGGTGGGCTCGAATACTTGCAGTGGAAGGACAACAATGAAGCTCGCGAAACTGATTTCGGCACTGGCACTTGCCGGCGCGATCCTGGCGTGCAGCCTCTCCTCAGCTCCATCCACACCGGGGCCCGGCATGGCGACGATCGTGGCCGGCACACTCCAGGCCTTGACCACGCCCGTCGCGCCCGCCCCAACCGGGGCTCCCGCTGGTGCGACCTCGGCGCCCGCGCCGACTCAGCCGGCGGGCACGCAGGTCACTTTCGGGAACGTGAGCTTCGTCATCCCGGCCGGCCTTGCGAGTGGCGCCAGCTCGGAAACGGTTCCCGCCGCCGATGCCCAGAGCGGTGGGCCCTGGGACGCCGCACCTGCATTCACCCAATTCACGCTACAGGCTTATCCCCTGCAGAATAAGTTCTTCCAGCCGCAGATCATGGTTTACCCGGCCCAGGCGTACGCCGGCGCCAACAACGGCGCGGCCATCAGCATCCAACGGCTGCAGGCCATCCTCGCCAACCCATCGGAGACGCTGAGCAACGATGTGCTTCCGCGCCTGCCCTTTGCCAACGCAGAGCAGGGTTTCGCGGCGTTGCCGAAGATCGTGGCTTTCAACGGCGGTCAGGGCGTGCGTGTCTTGGCGATATACGCCCAATACTTTGCTTCGGTCAACAACCACGACTTGATCTATCATTTTGAAGGGCTGACCAGCGATGGCAAGTACTACATCGTGGCAGTCCTGCCCATCAACGCTTCATTTCTCGCCATCGACAGCGATCCTAACGCGGCGATTCCCCCAAACGGAGTCCCCTTCCCGGGAGCCGCAACCGACGCGGCCACCTTCTCGAACTACTACCAGGCCGTGGCCAGCAAGTTCAGCGCCACCCCGCCCGACGCGCTCCAACCGACGCTGACCGCCCTGGATGCGCTGATCCAATCCTTGCAGATTTCGCCGTAAGTAGCCTCTCCCGCCGAAGGAGCGATGCAAATGGGTTTCTTCATTGAGACCGTGCCCTACGAATCCGCCAGCGACCGGCTCCGCGAATTCTACGAGGGCGACATCCAGCAATTGGGCGTCGCCTCAAACACGACGCGCAGCTTCAGCCTGCTGCCTGAGACGTGGGAAGGCTGGATGGGTTTGGTCAAGTCCATACGGAAACACATGCGGCTGCGGGACTACGAACTGACGACGCTCGCTGCCGCCATGGAAATGGGCTGTACCTTCTGAATGCTCGCTCACGGAGCGGTGCTCCGCAAGAATGGCTTCGCGGCAGCGCAACTTGAAGCGATGGCCGAAGATTTTCATCAGGCGAGCCTCGAGGAACATGAAGTGGTCATGATGGACTACGCGCAGAAGGTGGTCCGCGACGCATCCTCCACGACCCAGGCCGATTTCGACAGCCTGCACACGGTCGGGTGGACGGATGAGGATATCTTGAGCATCACACTCGCTGCAGCCGCCCGTTCCTTTGTGAGCAAGGTATTTGATGCCTTGGGCGCACCGCCAGATGCCATTTATCGGGAACTGGACGAGGAGACCCATCATGCCCTGATCGGCAAGCGTCCATTTAGTGGCTAGCGAAAGGAGTTGACATGCCTTTCTATCACCGGCTTGCAGAGCTCCCCCACAAGCGCCACACGCAGTTTAAAAAGCCCAACGGACAACTCTACCGTGAGGAGCTGATGGGCCTGGAAGGCTTCTCCAGCATCCAGTCCCTCCTGTACCACCATTTCCTGCCGCCGCGTGTAACAAAGACGGAGGACATGGGCCCGCGCAAGCCGCAATTCGTCGATTTTGGCCCGATCCGCCACCGCGCCTCTAAGACGATCTCCGCCCCGCTTGGGACGGATCCCGTCTCCGCCCGAATCCCTTTGCTTGGCAACAACGACGTGACCTTGGGCCTTGCACACGCCAGAAAGAGTATGGATTATTTCTATCGCAACGCCCAAGCCTACGAAACCTGGTGGGTGCACGAGGGTCGCGGCACCCTCAGGACCCAGTTCGGCAACCTGCCGTTTCACGAGGGCGACTACCTGGTCATTCCGTTCGGGACCACCTGGCAGATGGAGCTCGAATCCAATGAGGTCCGCTTCTTCACGATCGAGGCGCCGTCGCAGATCGAGCCGCCCAAGCGCTACCGGAACGACTACGGGCAGATGCTCGAGCAAGCGCCGTACTCGGAACGCGACATCCGTGTCCCTGAGGCTCTCGAAACTCATACCGAGCGCGGGGACTTCGAAGTGCGCATTAAAGTGCGTGACCGGCTTAGCTGCCACGAACTCGACCACCACCCCTTCGACGTGGTCGGCTGGGACGGTTACCTGTATCCTTGGGCATTCAATATCGGCGACTTCGAGCCCATCACAGGCCGGGTCCACCAGCCGCCGCCAGCGCACCAGACGTTCCAGGCGCATAACTTCGTGGTCTGCTCATTCGTGCCGAGGCTCTTCGACTACCACCCACAGGCCATCCCGGCGCCCTACAATCACTCCAACGTGAACTCGGATGAGGTGATCTACTACGCCGAAGGCAATTTCATGTCGCGGCAAGGGCATCGACAAGTACGACATAAGCCTGCACCCGTACGGACTGCCGCACGGACCGCAGCCCGGCATGACCGAGGCCTCGATCGGAAAGAAAGAAACCAACGAGCTGGCGGTGATGGTGGATACGTTCTATCCGCTCAGCCTCACCCAACAAGCGCTTGATCTGGAAAAACCGGAATACATGGAGAGTTGGCTGGAGGGAGACGGCCAATAAATCGGGTCCGTTACCTTGACGGGAGGCAACATGGGATATTTCTGGGCGCGGGGATTGCTTGTGCCGTTTCTGGCAGTAATGCTGGCTGCCTGCAATTTGCAGATCAACCAGGGAGGGTCGGGCGATTCGTCGGTCGAGCACGCCGCGGCGACCATCGTCGCCATGACGATGCAGGCGCGAGGTGGACTCTCCGGCAAGCCGGTCACGCCGTTCGTATCTCCGGCCGTCGCCACGCCCACCACGAAGCCGACGGTGTCCATACACACTGACGGCGCAAAATGCAAGAGCGGTCCCGGGACCAACTTCGAGGTGATCGCCAGCTTCAATGTGGGCACCACGGCCGATCTGATCGGCAAAGATACGGCCGACGGCTACTGGGTAGTGAAGGATCCTACCAGCGGCTCCAGCTGCTGGCTGCAGATCCAGGATGCCACGCCCGCCGGAAGCTTTGAGATGCTGCCAGAGCTAACGCCGCAAGCCAGCACGCAAAATGTGCCGGGGAGGCCCATCCTAAGGTGGAACTTCCAGTGCACTTACAATGCCGGTGGCGGCCTCAGCGTGACAACGGACATCAGTTGGAGGGCTCCATCCGGCACGGTGAACGGCTATCGCATCTACCGTCAGGGAACTCAAATTGCCGAAGTATCCGCCGGCACGAAGAGCTTTACGGATACAACCATCATCGCAGTCGGCGATCAGTTGGTGTATGGCGTCGAGGCCTACAGTGACGCCGGGGCAGGCCCGCAGGACCGGACAGACCATGACCCAGGTCCGATAAAATGCCAGTGAACCCTACCTAGAAACTGGGCGCCCAAAGAAGAACAGGTCCCGCAGATTACAAATGCGGGACCTGTTCTCTCTTCACTCTTCAAGGAACTCTCTGGCCTTCTTGGTCTGCTTGCCACGCTCCTCGGTGTCCAAGATGCGCTTGCGGATGCGATACGACAGGGGTGTGACCTCCATCAGTTCGTCCTCCGCCAGATATTCAGTCGCTTCATCGAGACTCATTTCGCGCGGCGGCGTCAGCCGGATCTCCATGTCGCCGCGTGACGAGCGAACATTGGTCAAATGCTTCTTGCGGCAGACATTGATCGGGATGTCCTGTCCCCGGCTGCTCTCACCCACCACCATGCCTTCATAGACTGCAGTGCCAGGACCGCAGAACAGGGTGCCGCGTTCCTCGGCCGACTTGCAGGGCATAGGCTGTCGTCTCGCCGGCTTCCATGGCCACAATCGAGCCCGAACTGCGCGTTGCCATGGGTCCCGCCATCTCATCGTAACCGCTGAAGATCGTGTGCATGACCCCCGCTCCGCGGGTTGAGGTAAGGAACTGGTAGCGGAAGCCCAACAGGCCGCGGGTCGGCGCGACGTAGACGAGGCGCGTGGTTCCCTGACCCGTGTCCTGCATGTTGACCATACGCGCGCGTCGTGCCCCGAGCATTTCAACCACGACTCCCACGGTTTCGGTGCTGGTTTCGATGTGGACCTCTTCATACGGCTCAAGCAGCGACCCGTCAACGGCCTTGTGATAAATGACTTCGGGACGCGAGACCTGGAACTCATAGCCTTCCCGCCGCATGGTCTCGATCAGGATCCCCAGGTGCAGCTCCCCTCGGCCGGATACCAGAAACGTATCAGGCGAGTCGGTCTCCTCCACACGCAGCGCCACGTTGGTTCTCAGCTCATCGAACAAACGCTCGCGCAGCTTGCGCGACGTGCCCCACTTGCCTTCCTTGCCTGAGAAAGGTGAGGTGCTGACGCCGAAGGTCATGCGCACAGTCGGCTCTTCGACCTTGATCGTCGGGAGGGGCTTGGGATCAGCCGGATCGGCAAGGGTCTCACCGATGGCGATGCCCTCCAAACCGGCGAGTGACACGATCTCACCGGCTGCGGCTTCCTCGATCTCCACTTTGTTGAGTCCCTGGAACGTGTAAAGATAGCGGACCGTCTCCGGCAGGTTGTGCCCGTCCGCCGTGAGCCGCGCCAGCTTTTGGCCGGCCTTGATCCTGCCCGCGAAGACGCGCCCGACCGCGGTGACGCCGCGGTAGTCGTCGTAGCCGAGGGTTGTCACCAGCATTTGCAGCGGCGCATCCATGTCCACCCGCGGCGCGGGGATATGCCGCAGGATGACGTCGAAGAGAGGCTGCAGGTCGGGACCCAGATCTGGCGTGAGGCTGGCGCGTCCGGCGGTAGCCTGGGCGTAGATCACGGGGAAATCGGCCTGCTCTTCGGTCGCGCCCAGCTCGATGAACAGGTCGAAGGTCTCATTCAGCACGCGGCTTGGCTCGGCGTCCTTCCGGTCCACTTTGTTGATGACCACCACGGCCTTGTGTCCCATCTCAAGCGCCTTCTTGAGCACGAAACGCGTCTGAGGCATGGGTCCTTCGGCCGCGTCCACGAGCAGCAGGACGCCGTCCACCATGTTCATCACCCGCTCGACCTCGCCTCCGAAATCTGCATGCCCGGGCGTATCCACGATGTTGATCTTCACCTGCCGGTCCGTCACCGGATCGAAGATCGAGATCGCTGTGTTCTTGGACAGGATCGTGATGCCTCGCTCGCGTTCGAGGTCATTTGAATCCATCACCCGCTCCGCGACCTGCTGGTTGTCGCGGAACGTATGCGCCTGGCGCAGCAGAAAATCAACCAGGGTGGTCTTGCCGTGGTCTACGTGGGCGATAATGGCGATGTTGCGCAGGTCGGTTCGTTCGATCATTGCGTCACTTGTGCGGATGAGCTGCCGATCAGACATCCAACTTTCCACACGAGATATTGGCCGATCACCGTCACCTGGGGACAACCGGGATGGCTTTGGAGATCGACCGTTAGCGGCTTATCCTGTTTCAGGGTGATGAGTATATCGTCACTTACCAGATCGAGATGCAGGTTCTGCAGGCATTCGACATCCTGGCCGCGGCGGCAGTCGTTAAGCGCACCGACCAAGCCGCTCGCCGAGTAGTATGTTCCCAGCCATTCGGCCCCCCACTTCGAGGCCAGGGGCTCCCGCTGCAGGAGATAGGGAAACCATTCGGCTTCGGCGGGCGCAGCCAGGATCAGGAAGCGCGACTGGACAGACGTTGTGCTTTGGACATAATCGCTGAGCTTCAAGGCGCCGTCCTGTAGTTGCGGGCGCGTCTTCTGAATGCTCTGAAAACCCAGGAAGATCGCATACAGGGCAACGAGGCCGAGCAACGCCTGAGAGAGCGGATCCGCCCAGCGGAGCCGGGGCAGCCAGGTTGAAGCGACTCGGGTGCTCGTCCCGGCCAGGATGGCAGCCACCAGAATGATGAAGCGGTCTCCCTCCGGCGAAAGCATCAGGAGCGAGACTAGAAACAGCAGCGGCAGCGTGAACTGGCGCACCGCGATCAGGTATACAAATCCCAATGCCACGAAAAGGATGAGGAATGGGATGGCGATGATCACGGATAGGTTGCCCGAAAACCACGTCGCCAGGGCAGCTGGCTGAGTCAGAACACCAAGGAAGGTAGTATTTCCGTGGGTGAACCATGCGTTCAGGAACGGGCCTGTTCCGTACCGTGAAAGCATCAGAAGAGCCCACGGCGCGACCATCACGACAGCAATCGCAACGCACCGCGTTGCGGCTTTGATGCACTGCAGCCGGAGGTTCGGTATCAGCCAGCAGACAACGCACAATACCAGGAAGAAAGCATAGTAGAGGTGTGTCAGGAAAACCAGCCCAAAGAAAACGCCTGCCAAGGCGGGCAGGGACCATCGCTCCTGCCGGATCGCCCGGTCGAAGAGGTACAGTCCGCACAACAGGAACAGGAACGCAAGAGCCCGCACAACGCCTGACGCCCAGGTGTGAGCGGTGTACAACGCCGGCGAGGCCGCACAGATGCCAACTGCGACTGCAGCGCCGAACTTGGAATGTGCCAGCCGCTCCGCCAGCAGATACAGGGGAATAAGAGCCAGCAGGCTGAGCAGCGGCGGAACGAACCGCAGATATGTGAGCGGGGAGATTCCGAGATCGAGAAAGAGCGCCATCGCATAGAACGCGAGCGGAGGGTACGCGAACGGGACATCTCCAGGGCCATAGAAATGAATGGCCTGGGGCAACCGGAAACCAGCCTGCGCTATTTGCCCAGAGGCTTGCGCGTACAGGCCGGCGTAGCCAAGAGGCAGCGCAAATCGAAACGCGTTGTAAAAGAGAACAATCGCGCTGGTGCCGAACGCAATAGCCGGCGCCGCGAAGATTCTCGACAACGGGCGATCTACCTTGGCCTGCTCCATTCCTGCGAGTTCCGGTTCGACGCTTCCTTAGCCGACTATCGTCCAGACATGAAAACCCCTCAGCCAGGTTGGCTGAGGGGTATCAGCGTTCGGCGTGCGGACGCCATCTTAACAGATTGGCAGGGTTTTGAGAAGGGCAGGCCCCACCGGGCTACATGCTGGGTCCGTCCAGCGGGGTAACCTTACCCTCCGCGCTGCTCTGGGAGCCGGCGCGTTCCTGATCGTCATCTTCGGCGCGCGCCGGACGGACCGCAGCATCCACGAAGGTGATCCTGGGTTTGTCCGACTGAGCGCCAGACGGCGGTAAGAGCTTGATGCCGCCCGCGGGACGGGGTGTCTCCACCCCTTCGGCCTTGAGCTCGTCGGCGAGGTCCAGGAATTTGATCTTGAGCTTCTTGCCGAGCTCCTCCGGCGGCAGATCGCGGCTTGGGCTTCCCTCGGGCCAATCCAGCAGTTTGATCTTCATCTTGCGCTGCACCGTGTCAGCAACGGCGTCCTTTTGCGGCGCACCCTCGGGCGTCAGAACCTCGAGGACCAGGATCGCCAGGCGGTTGTGCTCCACTGCGTACGAGATCCGCCAGTCTCCCGCCTGGATCCGGTAAAGGTGGGGATATTCGAAAGGCCGGTTTTCCCCTCCGGACCGAAGTACCGGCAGGTCTTCCTTGAGTTTCACACTTGTGTCTGCACTGCGCAATTTAGGGGGCATGATCTGGCTCCTTATGCTTAAAACGAAACAACCAACAGCCTGTAACGAGGAACCTTAGCACCGGCTGCCGCTCCGTTCAATCCGTACATTTGTACTGGCACGGGGATCAAGGGAGTAGAGCTTAGAACCGTAGAATTGCGCTCTATCCGATCTTTGCCAGGGCAGACTCGATGTCCCCCAGGATATCCTCGGTCGCTTCGATGCCTGCCGAGAGGCGCACAAGATTGTCGGGGATGCCGACCCGTGCGCGCTCCTCCACGGTCAAACTGCGATGAGAAGATGTCGCAGGATGCAGCACCAGTGAATAGATGTCGCCCAGGGTCGTAGCCGGCAGGCAGACCTTCAGGGCTTCCATGAACCGGAATATTCGCGCCTGATCAGCACCCGCGATCTCAAAGGAGAGCACGCCGCCGAAACCCCTGCCCTCGAAGAGCCGCTGGGCCAGTTTGTGCTGCGGATGCTCTGCCAGCCCTGGATAGTTGACCTTGGCAATGCGCGCGATGCGCACGCAGCCTCTCGGCAATCTGCGCTGCATTCTGACATTGCTGGCGCATCCGCAGAGGCAGCGTCTTCACTCCGCGCAAAGCCAGCCAGGCCTCGAACGGACCAAGCACCCCTCCGACCAGCTTGTTCAACTCGTACAGTTTGTTCTTGTTCTCGGCCGAGACGGCCACGACGCCTGCCAACACGTCTCCGTGACCGGCGATGTATTTGGTTGCGCTGTGGACGACGTAGTCCGCGCCGTGCTGGAATGGATTGAAGAGGAACGGCGAGGCGAAAGTGTTGTCAACGATGAGCGCCGCTCCATGTGCATGGGCCAACCCAGCGAGAGACGGCACGTCGGCCACCTTCAGCAGCGGATTGGAGATGGTCTCGGCCAGCAGTACGCGCGGCATGAGTCTCCTTGAGCGCAGCCTCGACCTCAGCCAGCTCGGTGATGTTCACAGCCCGGACCTTGACGCCGAGCGTCGCCAGCAAGCGCTGCAGCAGCGTGAACGTCGCGCCGTACACATCCAGCGCCGACACGACGGATGTCCCGGCCTGGGCTCCCGCGGCCAGCAGCGCGGCGTGAATGGCCGCCATGCCAGAGCTGTAGGCCTGCGCCGCCTCAGTCCCCTCCAACGCGGCCACGGCACCTTCGAACGCCGCCACGGTCGGGCTGGCGTAGCGCAGGTACACGTATCCCGGACGTGTGCCGGCGAAGACCGCATCCATCTCATCCATGCTCTCGTAGACGTAGCCCACCGTGGGCGCGATCGGCGTGGCCACCGGAGTGCAGTCTGCGGCCGGGGCGCGCTCACCGGCATGAACCGCTCGCGTCTGGAATGCCATTCCGCTCAATTCGTTCTTGAAGCTTGCCTTTGACTTTGCCATAGGGTTGCTCCTTAGCTCCATACGGGCAACAACCAATGCAGCGAGTTTATCGCATTTGCGGCACTCGCGTCGTCACGACCTCAATCGTATGCTCAGCCTCCAAGCGTTCAACAACGTGCGAGTATGCCCCCTGCAACTGTGGACCTTTCGAAATGCCCTGGATGCATACTACGGCCGATGCAACATCGGCCGCGTCCAAATCCAAACCGGCCTCGCGCAAATCGCGAGGCCGGGACTCTTCTGTCAGACTTCAATCCGTAGAATCAAGCCGATCAAGGCGCCGCGCTCATTGGCTACCTCGGATCTCCGCCCAGATCTGATCGTACAGGGCGGTCGCATCGCCGACGTCGGAGATGCGGTGACCAGCCTGGATCACCGATACAGGCGGATTAGTGATCGTCGAATTCATAAAGGTCTTGTACACCTGCCCCAACGTGGTCGGGTTTCCGTTCACATCTGTGACCTCCATCGGGCTGTCCTTGGCATAGTTGAGCGCAGCCTCGTTGGGATTGGTGTACGGGAAATTGGTCAGCATCATCCAGAACATGTCGCCCTGGTTGGTGTAGTTGAGCCAGGCGTAGGCCGCGTCCGGATGCGGCGCAGATTTCGGGATGGCCCAGTTGTCCTGCCAGAGGATGGCGCCCTCGCTCGGATAGACGAACTTGATCGAAGGGACTTGCTGGTTGGCGAGAAAGGCCTCCCCGTTCCATGTCTCGCCGAGGTCCACTTCCCCCGAGACCAGCCGGCTGTGCGGGCTGTCGCTGTCATAGGCCTTGATCCCCGGTGCCAGGACTTGCAAGGCGCGCCGGGCCTGATCGAGCTGTGACGCCTCCGTTGCATTCACGTCGTAACCCAGGGTCAATAGCGTCACGCCAATGAGAGCCCGCTCGTCGTCGGCTACCACTATGCGACCCTGGTACTCCTGGTTCCACAGGTCGGCCCAGGATTTGGGCGGGTTCGGGACGGTCGCCGAATTGAAAACAATCCCATCGACACCCGCTTCATAGGGGATGGTGTAGAGATTCTCGGGGTCGAATCGCAGATTCATGTAGTGCGGGTTGAAGTTGGCCAGCACGGGCAGCTGAGAACGATCGAGCGGCCGGAGAAGGTCTTCCCGCACCAGCCGCGGGACGACGAAGTCGGTCGGTTGGATCAGGTCGTACGCGGACCCGGAGGCCGTCAGACCGGCGTACATGGCCTCGTCGCTGTCGTACTCAGACGAGTTGACCTTCACGCCGTAGACGAGTTCAAAGCACTCGATGAAATCAGCTGGCACGTACTGAGACCACACGTAGAGATTCAGTTCGGTCGAGCTGACCGGCAGACGCGGGTTCGGCTGCGGACAGTTGAAGCCCGACTGCGTGATCTTGCCGCTCGGCACCGCGGTCGGCGTAGCGGGTATGGCAGTAGGCTGGGGCTGAAGGCCGACGCAGGCGGCCAGCAGGATACAGATCATCGCAATACCAGGCAGTATATGTCGGGATCGGTCGGATCGCATCTTTCCCTCCTTGCGTACCATCGCAAAACGAACGGGAGTCTCCTCGCACCCCTAAACGCACCTTCATTATACGGCGAACCAAAGGCCCCACACTGGTGTGGGGCCTTTCAATTCAATATCAGTTGGTGGTGCGACGGGGCTAGGTCCCCAATTCCCACGAGCTCAGGTACTTGAGCTGCTCGTCAGTGAGCTTGTCGATCTTGACTCCCATCGCTTCGAGCTTGATCCGGGCGATCTCGGCGTCGATCTCGGCCGGGACGGAGTAGACCCGCTTTTCCAGCTTATCCGCGTTCTTGACCATGAACTCCGCTGCCAGGGCCTGGTTGGCGAAGGACATGTCCATTACCGACGCCGGATGCCCTTCGGCAGCGGCTAGATTGATGAGCCGGCCCTCGCCAAGGAGATTGATCCTGCGCCCGTCCTTCGTCGTGTATTGCTCCACGAATGGACGGACCAAGTTGGGCTTTCCCTTGGACATCTTCTCCAAGGCCGGGATATTGATCTCAACATTGAAGTGACCCGAATTGGCTACTATAGCGCCGTCCTTCATGACCTCAAAGTGGCGCCCGTCGATCACGTTGAGGTCGCCCGTTACGGTACAGAAGATGTCGCCGATCCTGGCCGCATCCCTCATCGGCATGACCTCGAAGCCATCCATCGTGGCCTCCAGGGCCTTGAGCGGATCCACTTCGGTAACGATCACGAGGGCACCCATGCCGCGGGCCCGCGAGGCCAGGCCGCGGCCGCACCAGCCGTATCCGGCCACGATGAACCTTTTGCCGGCCAGCAGAACATTGGTGGCGCGCACGATCCCATCGAGCGTGGACTGCCCGGTGCCGTAGCGATTATCGAAGAAGTGCTTGGTCATCGCATCGTTGACCGCGATCACCGGGAAACTGAGCATCTTGTCCGCCGCCATGGCGCGCAGGCGGATAACGCCCGTAGTTGTCTCCTCAGTGCCGCCGATGATGCCCGGCAGAAGGTCGCGGCGCTCCTTATGGATCGTCGAGACCAGGTCGGCCCCATCGTCCATTGTCATATGCGGTTTGTGGTCCAGAGCGGCACCGATGTGCTTGTAGTAGGTGACGTTGTCCTCGCCCTTGATCGCATAGGTCGGCACCTCATAGATACTGACCAAGGCAGCTGCCACGTCGTCCTGGGTGGACAACGGGTTCGAGGCGGTCAGAACCAGGTCGGCGCCGCCTTCATGCAGTGTCCGGGCCAGGTTGGCGGTCTCGGTGGTGACATGCAGGCAGGCGGACAGGCGCACGCCCTTGAGCGGTTTTTCTTTGGCAAACCGTTCACGGATCTGCCGCAGCACCGGCATCTCCCGCTCTGCCCAGTCGATCCGCCGTCGGCCTCCCTCGGCCTGACTGACGTCCTTGATATCGTAGCTTTCGCTCATGATTGCTCCTTTCCTCTCTTGTTTGTGAGCAGCGCGCCCAGCCGGCCCCCATCATCAAAATGCTGACGGAAGCGCGTGACGAACGCCTGCAGGGTATAGACGTGACTCTGCGGGCCGCGGCATTCCAAGCAGTAGACCGCCGCCAGGGATCCGATCTCTCCACACAGTTTCCAGTCCCAGCCGCGGCTGTATCCCATAAGGAAGCCGCCCCGGAACGCGTCGCCGACACCTGTGGGGTCAACCACCTCGCGCTCGGGCACGGTTGGGATGAGGACGTCCTGACCATCCGTGTACACATTGGCGCCCTCCCTACCGCGCGTAATCACCACCACCTTGACGTGCTTCAGAATCCCAGCCAGATCCCAACCCGTCTTCTTGGAGATCAGGCCGAACTCATAGTCATTGCAGAAGAGGAAGTAAGCGCCCTCCATATCGCGGGCAAGCTCCTTGCCCTCGAGCCGCAGCACCTGCTGGCTGGGGTCGTACAGGTACTTGATTCCCAGCTCGCGGCACTCAGCGGGGAACTTCATCATGGCATCCGGCGCGCTGGGGGAAACAACGACCAGGTCCGGCTTGCTTGAGATGTCCTTGATGGACTGCACCGACGAGCGGGCCATTGCACCCGGGTAGAAGGACGCGATCTGGGCGGAGCCTCGATCAGTCGTTGCGAAGAAGGATGCCGTGAACTCGCCCGGTATCACCTGCATGAGCGATGTGTCCACGCCCTTGGATTCGAGCCAGGCCCGGTAGTCCGCGAAATCCTCGCCGACCGTCGCCATGATACGGGGCTTCTCTCCGAGCAAGGTCATGGTATAGGCAATGTTGGGCGCGATCCCGCCGCGCACCTTTGACATCGAGTCCACCAGGAACGAAAGGCTGATCGACGCCAAGCGCTCCGGAAGGATCTGCTCGGCGAAGAGACCCGGGAAAGTCATCAGGTAGTCATAAGCTACAGAGCCGGTGAGAAGAATATCCATGTTGCGTTTTCTCCAGGCGCCCTATTTCGCAAGACATCCCGGCCGGAATGCCGAGGGAACGGATAAGTTCGCGCAGGAAAAAGCGTGGCGCTGAGGCGCCACGCCGGGATCAACGCACGTGAGTTTATCACGGCGTCTGAGGTTTGTCTAGAAATCGCGCAGGATCGGGGAACATCGCACCGCTCTTTTGTACTCTTTGCCGGGAGCTTGCTTGACACTCCCCTGCTTTACCAGTATAAAAATGCCATGAAACCAAGCGTGCGGATCATCGTTTGCCTCGGGCTGCAGGTGATGCTCACAGGCTGCAGTCTGTTTGCACGCGGGACACCCTCATCGCCGTCGTCAACAAGCCCCGCCGGCCCCGCGATCAGTCTGACGGAGACGCCGGCGCCAACTTCGACCGAGACGCCGGTTCCGATCGTTCGCGTGGGCAGCGCGGACAAGGCTCTCTCGAACGGTGATGTGGATACGGCCATGCTGCAGTACCGGGCTGCCGCGACCGACAGCACCGACCCCAATGTCCGTGAGGCGGCCCTGTGGGGTCTGGCGCGCGCCCAGCATGAAGATGAACGCTACGCAGACGCCGCCGCCACGTTGGACCAATTGATCAACGACTATCCCGCTTCAAGCTATCGCGGCCCGGCTGGTTTCCTTAAGGGCGAGAGCCTGTATGCCATGCAGCACTATAGCGAGGCAGCGGCCGCCTTCCAGGACTACCTTGCCTCCCGGCCCGGCGTCCTGGATTCGTATGTCGGTCAGCTGCGCGGCGACGCCCTCTCGCGGGCAGGTGACTACTCCGGCGCGCTCGCGGCGTATGTGCTGGCGCAGGCGGCGCCCCACCTCGACGACGCCCAGGCCCTGCAGATCAAAATCGCCCAAACAAATGCCCAGCTCGGTGACTACGGCACGGCCATCGCCATGTATGACGGGATTGCCGCGAACACCACCAACGACTACACCCGAGCACAGATGGACTACCTCGCCGGCGAATCGTACCTGGGGGAGAAACAGAACGCCGAGGCCTATGTGCGCTTCCAGCACGCGGTGGAGAATTACCCACTATCCTCCTATTCCTACCTCGGCCTGGTGGAACTGATCAATGCCGGGGTTTCAGTCAGCGACCTCGATCGGGGTCTCACCGACTACTACGCCGGCATCTACGACAAGGCGCTGGAATCGCTGGACCGCTACATCTCGGCCAACCCGGCCAACGCCGCGACCGCCCACTTCTACAGAGCTCTGTGCCTTGAGAAGCAGGACAAGCCGCAGGATTCCATCAACGAGTTGAACTACTACATCAAGGACTATCCGACCGGCGCCAGATGGGCGGATGCCTGGGATGAGAAGTCGTCCATCCAGCGGTACGATCTGAACCTGTATCCCCAGGCAGCGCAGACGCTGCTCGATTACGTCAAGGCCGCGCCGAACACAGCGCACGCGCCCGAGGCACTGATGACCGCCGCCCGGATCCTGGAGAGCGACGGCCGGCTCGATCAGGCAGCGGCGACGTGGCAGCAGGTCGTAGATCAATACCCGTCCTATAGCCTCGCCTCCACTGCGGTGTTCTTTTCCGGCTTGATGCAATACCGTCAAGCGGACTACAACGCGGCCCTCCCGCTGTTTGAGCGCAGCCTGGTCGCGGCGGCTGTGCCCGAAGATCAGGCGCGCGCCTACCTGTGGATCGGCAAGACGCAGCAGAAGCTCAACCGCCAAACCGAAACGCAGAATGCCTGGCAGCTGGCCCAAAGCGCCGACACCGGCGGGTACTACGGTGAACGCGCCAACGAGCTGCTCCAGGGTCGACAGCCGTTCTCGCCCCCTGCGAACACCAATCTACAGATTGATCTGTCCAATGAACGCAAGGCTGCCGACGCCTGGATGCGTCTGACTTTCAAGCTGCCGGCTGATACGGACCTCACCGGCCCGGGCGCTCTTGCCTCGGATCCTCGCTTCATCCGCGGGCGCGAGTTCTGGAACCTGGGCTGGTTCGACGCGTCCCGCCTCGAGTTCGAAGACCTCAGGACATCGATCAGCGATGATGCCGTCCAGACTTACCGGCTGGGCAACTACCTGCTCGACCTGGGGATGTACCGCTCAGCGATCCTGGCACTGCGACAGGTGCTCTCCCTGGGCGGCCTCCAGGATCAATCGTCGACGATGCTGGCACCGCCGTATTTCACCCACGTGCGCTATGGGCTCTACTATAGCGACCTGATCGTCCGCGCAGCTCAAGCAAACGAACCTCGACCCGTTGTTCCTGTTCAGCGTCATCCGCCAGGAGAGTCTCTTCGAGGGCTTCGTGAGTTCGACTGCCGGGGCCCGCGGCCTGATGCAGATCGTGCCGGCTACGGGCGGTGGCATCGCCCGGGCGCTCGGCTGGCCGATCAACTACGGACCCGATCAGCTCTATCGTCCCAACGTAAACATCATCTTCGGGGCATACTACATGTCATCGAATCGTACGAACCTGGGCGGCGATCTCTACGCCGCGCTGGCGGCTTACAACGGCGGTCCGACGGTGGCCAGCAACTCGGCCCAGCTCGCGCACGGTGACCCCGATCTGCTGCTCGAAGCCGTTCGCATCCAGGAGACGCGCGATTACATCCGCAGCGTCTATGAGAACTACGTGATCTACAGCCGGCTCTACGGCCCTGGCTCGTGAGCTTCCAAGACGCTCACATGACGCGCCCTCCGAGTTGATCGGCGGCGCTCAGAATTTCCTCGTCCCGGTTTAGATCGAACTTGCGGCGTGCAATGTCGTGGGCAAAAGGCTGGCCGCCTCCTGCACCTGATCCGTTGAACACGAGAAGGCGAACCGGATATGGCCTGCTCCGGCTCTGCCGAACGCGGATCCGGGCGACGAACCGATTCCTGCCTTGTCGATCAGATAGTTGGTCATGGACCAGTCATCCTTCGCTCCACCGTAACCCGGCCAGTCCGGCTGGATCCGAGCCCACAGATAGAAGGCGCCGCCCGGCTTGAAGGCCGAGAGGTAGGGCGCCTCCTCCAAAGCGGCGAACAGGATGTCGCGCCGCTTTTCATACTCCCTGGCCATGGACCTCGTGAAGTCCTGCGGCCCGTTGAGCGCGGCGGCCGCCCCGTGCTGGGCCACCGAGTTGACCCCGTTGATCGTGCAGCGGACGAGCTTCTTCATCCGTTCGAGGTAGAGCGGCTGAGTGACGATCACATAACCCAGCCGTAGTCCACTCATGGCGTAGGTTTTGGAGAGTGAGTAGACGCTGATCGTCCGAGCCTGCGCCGCCGGCAGCGAACCCAGGCTGACGTGCTTTCGGCCGTCAAACATCACGTGCTCGTAGGCCTCGTCGCTCACCAGGATGAGATCGTGCCTCTCGGCAATTCCGGCGATCGCCTCAAGCGTCTCGCGGCTGGCCACGACGCCAACCGGATTATGCGGGGTATTGATGAAGATGGCCCGCGTCCGCGGTGTGATCGCTGCCTCGATGACCGCAGGATCGTACTGGTAGTCGTCCTCGGGTTGGAGGCGCACCGGAACCGGCGTGGCCCCGCTCAGGCGAATGTTCTCGGCGATCTCGGTCCACATGGGGTCGGGCAGGATGACCTCGTCGCCTGGTTCCAGGAGGGCGCGGAAGATGATGTACAGTCCGTGCATGCCTCCATTCGTCACCACCACGTGATCCGCGTCCGGCACTTTCAGGCCGTTCTCCTGGGTGACCTTGCGGAAAATCGCCTCCCTCAGGGGAGGTATGCCGGTGGAGGCGGTGTAGTGTGTCAGGCCGTCGCGGAAGGCCTTCTCCATCGCTTCACGGGCATGGGGTGGAATATTGAACGACGGATCGCCCGATTCGAGCCGGAGCACCTGGCGCCCGTGTGCCTGCTGCTCCAACAGACGGTCACGCACCTGCACAATGGCCCCCAATGAAACCTGGTCGACGATGTGAGTCACTCTTAATCTCCCGGCCCCTGCCTCGAAAAGTTCGGCGGATTATCCCACGGTACCGCTGCGGAGGCAAGGGAACAGGAAAAGCCCGCTTGCATTGGGAAGCGGGCTGCATCACTCCATGAGTTGAACTCCGTTCAACCGAGATGCGCGACGATCCTCTTGTGGACCGTGGCCGCATCCATGTCCAGGACCGAGATGAGCTTGTCCCGGCCGGATAGGCCAGCCACGATCTCCAAGCGCGATTTCGGAACGTTCAGCACCTCGGCCAGGTAGGAAACCAGCTTCTCGTTGGCCTCGCCATCCACCGGTGAGGCCATGATGCGGATCCGCACCGTGCCATCCGTCATCACTTCCACGACCTCGTTGCGGCTGGCGCGGGGTGTCACACGCACCGCAAGGGCAGACCCCACCCTTCCATCATGCAATCGAAAGCTGCGCTTCGGCATGCTTACCTCTTACAGCGACAGGATGATCCCCGTCAGGATGCGAGCCGCCAGAATGATCAGCACCATCAGGATCATTGGGCTGAAGTCGACCGGCCCCGTCATGGGGACGATCCGGCGGATGGGCGCCAGCAGCGGCTCGACGATCCGATCCAGCATCTCCCTCACAGGATTATACGGCGGCGCGACCCAGGACAGCACCGCCCAGATGAAGACCACAGCGGTCAACACATTGGCAGTGATGGAAATGACTTGTGCGAGGATGACGAAGCTCATGCAGGCTCCACGTTCGGCCGCGGCCCGAGGATGGCCTGGCCAATCCGTACCAGCGTGGCTCCCTCCTCCACAGCGACCTCGTAGTCGGTGCTTGTACCGATCGAAAGCTCACTCCACTCCACCTGAGCGACCTTGCGCTTCAATAGGTCGAGCACGGAATGCAGCTTGTGGAAATATGGCCGGGCAGATTCAGGGTCTGGGTCAAGGGGCGGCATGGTCATCAGACCGCGCAAACTGAGATTTGGCAGGGCCGCGATGGCCTCCGCCACGGGCACGAGCTCCGCCCAGCGCTTCGGGTCCCAGCCGGCCAGGCCGTACTTGCTTTCCTCCCCGCTCACGTTGACCTCGAGCAGGACCGGCAGGATGCGCCGGGCCTCGCACGCAGCCCGGTCAAGCCGCTGGGCGAGCCGCAGGCTGTCCAGCGAATGGACGAACGAGAAATGCTGTGCGACCAGGGATGCCTTACGGCTCTGGATATGGCCCACCATGTGCCATTCTATCCCACTCTGCAAATACAAGGCTTCGATCTTCGTGGCGCCCTCTTCGGCGTAGTTCTCCCCGATCAGCTTTGCCCCGGCCTCGATAGCGGCGCGAACGATGTCGATCGGCTGGGTCTTGGTCACGACCACTACCCTCACCGAGTCAGCCTTGTGGCCCCCGCGGCGGGCGGCGGCCGCTATCCTCTCAAGGACCTTCAGATAGCGCTCGTGGATGGATGCAGCGGTTTCAGTCATGACTCAATCCTGCTTGACGCCACTATGCAAGTCCCTTCATGGCCCCCGCTCGACACCCAGGGTCAAGCGGGCAGGGCCATCAACGCACCGAAGCGCCCGGTGCGGCCCCTCTCCGCCCGGTGCGAGAACCAGTCCTCAAGATGGCAGGCCGTGCAGACCTGCGCCACCTCGATCTGGCGCATGCCCGAACCCTCGAGCTGCGCGCGGTTCGCCGCCCACAGGTCTAGATAGGACTTGCCATCCCGCGCCTCGACCAGCTTCGAGGCCGTCGGCCCAAATGCCTGTTGCACCTGGGTCACGACCTCCGGACCGACTTCATAGTGATCGGGACCGATCGACGGCCCGATTGCCGCCAGGATATCCGCAGGCCGTGAACCATAGTGTTTTGTCATGGCGCGCACGGCCGCTGCAGCTGCTCCACGGATCGTTCCCAGCCAGCCTGCATGTGCCAGTCCGACCACGGCCCGCACCGGATCGTAGAGCATGATCGGGACGCAATCGGCAAAGCGCATGTAGAGCGTTACTTCGGGCCGATCGGTGAAGATGATATCCGCTTTTTTGTAGTCCTCGCCTTTCCCCCGGGGGGACTTGGCAAAGGCAACATCCGCCGAGTGAACCTGCCAGACATCAAATAGCGAGTCGAGGTGACGCCCGAGTGCCGCAAATGAACGCTCCCGATTCTCTCTGACCCGCGGGCATCGTCGCCAACCGTCCCGCCCACGTTCAGCGATTCCCACGGCGCCGGGCTCACCCCTCCGTGCCGCGTGAACACAGCTTGGTTGATGGCCGGGGAGAAGATGTCGAACTGGTAGTAACGGATCCCGTCGTGTTCAGTGAATGGCATTAGGTCAGCTCGCGCCTCAGCCACCAAGCATTACGCCGCCTGGGCAATTGCGAACTTCTTGATCAGGAACGCGCGCGTCTCCTTCATGGACTCCTCGATGCTCGGAAATGCGAACCAAGCGGTGCAGAAACCAAACAGGAATCCCGTGATGACTCGCTCCATCGGCGTGCTTTCCCGGTATGGCAGGTACTGGGCCAACCAGGGCCAATTCATCTGGCTGAAAAGCTGCGTGAAGCCGTCCACGCCGATCGGCCCGAGACCGAGCAGGCCCCAAAGCGTCCAATGCAATGCCGGCAGCCGGCGCCGGGTTGCGGCATAGACCAGACCGAAGGCCAGGATCGCGGCATAGATCGCAACATCCCTTTCGCACAACGCCACCTTGTAGCCCACCGTCGGGTCCCCCGTGTACCGGCGAGCATACAGGCGTGAGACGCTGTAGGTATTGGCCAGGTCGGTGAAACCGGTCACCTGATCCAGCGTTTTGACGCCCGTGAGCCCGGCCTCCTTTAATGGATAGTAGGGCTGCTCTCCAAACAAGAAGAACGACCGGAACGCGAATTGATGACACAGCGGGCTGTACATTTTGTAGATGACGGAGGCCGGCGAAGTGAGACCGACCTTCATCAAGGTTGGCGCCAGGAACGGCAGTCCGACGTACAGGAAGACAATCAAGTTGAGGACAGCCAGGTAGTGTTTTGCTCCCCAGAAGTAGAACTCGATCGCTCCGGGTGACCGTTTGACCCTTGCGGACCTTCTCTGCATAGGCCTCGCCGTCCACCTTCTCCAGTTGGCCGCGGCGATCGCGGGCCGCACCCAAGGTCATAGTCAGCGCCTCGCGTGTGATCGGAGCCTTCAACCTGTACGGGCCAACCTCGACGATCGGGATCTGGTCAAAATACCTGGCATGAAGTGTTTCGTCGGACTCGATGTTCACTTCCGCCAGCACATGCGGGAATTTCCGCTGCAGCCCCTTAAGGTATGACTTCACCTCGTCGCACAGCTGGCAGCCGGGGCGCATGTAAAGCGTTACATTAAGACGAGAGGCCTCCGCCATAAGCTAGAGTCCGAAATTCACGTAGTACCCATACCGGGCAAGCAGCTCAAACACGCCCGCAAAAAGGAGCACGCCCACGACGACCATCACCACCCCCATGGCTATCTCCACATAGCGCATGACCCGACTGTACTTGCGCAGGATCGTTGTAACCCAGCCGATGCCAAGTGCCGCCAGGAGGAAAGGGACTGCAAGTCCTACTGAGTACGCGCTCAGCAGCTTGGCGCCCAGGGCGATGGATCCTCCATTGATGGCCAGGGTCAGGATCGTTCCCAGTACGGGTCCCACGCACGGCGACCAGCCGGCGGAGAAGAACACTCCCAGCAATGCGGATGAGGCGTAGCCCCAGCCCACATTGGGTGTGCTATGCACCCGTGTGTCGTATTCCAGGAACGGAATCCGATAGACACCGATCATATGCAGGCCAAGGATGACCACAACGATGCCGCCGATCTTGGCCAGGTACGAGCGGATGTCATACAGCAACCCGCCCGCGGCCGAGACGGCCACGCCCAGGATGACGAACACGACGCTGAACCCGAGCACGAACGCCAGGCCGTGGGTGAACGTCACCAGGCGGTTGGCTCCCGAGCCCTCCCCGCCGGCAGCCCGTCCACCCAGATATCCGACGTATGCCGGGACCAAAGAGAACACACACGGGGACAGGAATGAGGCCAAGCCCGCCAGGAAGGCCAGGCTTATGGTTACCTTCGAGATATCCATCGATCGTGCCTAACCGGTGACCTTGGTCTCGTCAACGGTCACGGATGTGCTGTAGGTGCCGCCCACGCTGGGCCAGGTCAGGCGAAGTTCGCTCTGATCTAGCGAGAGCGCTGGCAGGCTCCAGCGGAAGATCCACTTTGCATCTTCGGGACTGCAATTGACGCAGCCGTGCGAGCGGCGAACACCGAAGTCATTGTGCCAGAACGCGCCGTGGATGGCCGCGCCAGCATTCGTATTGAAGAAGACCGGCCAGGGGACAGCCATCGTATCGTAGCCACTGTCCGAGCCGGTGTTGGCCGCCATATGGACCGAGAAGATCTTCCAAGCGGTGGCTTGATCGCCGGTCGGGGTCGAGAACTTGTCGCCGTACCCGGTCGAGACCCGGCAGAAGTAGACCTCACTGTTCCCTTCCATGCAGGAAAGGGTCTGGCGGGTCGGAGTGGCGTCGACCACGATTTTCTTGGTCGCCGGATCGACGTGCGGGTTGATGGGAGTCACATCGTCGTCCGTCAGAACGTGGAATGCCGTCCCGTCCGCGTAGAAGATGTCGCCGTAGCCATAGCCATGTCCAGGCAACTCGTTTAGCCGGTAAAGGACGCCCCCGTTCGGACCGGCGCCCACCTGGTCGATCCAGATGACCTGGCTGTAGTAGAGACGGATGGGCTGGCTGTTCTCCAAGTCATATTTGATAGCCGGTGAGATCGGCGCCGCACCCGGCGGCATCATCAGATCCACATAGGGAACCGTCACCTCAGCCCAGAACCCGGCCTTTCCCCCGGGGATGGCGGTGACTGGTGCATTCGCAACGTTGCGTACCGGCTGCAGGTCGACCGCGTAGATGTATCCATCGGGCGTCTCGGCCCAGCGCCGGTTGGCGCGCCCGGCCACGTTGGTCCCGACCACGTCGCGCTGCCAGACCACAATCTCATCCTGGCTCACGTTGCGGATCGTCGGTGCATTCTCGTTCGGCTGAGACTTCAAAGCGGTCGAATAGAAGTTGGGGAGGACGGCCACGCGACCGAGGTTCTCCCCGGCCGGAAACTGGGGGAGGACCACGCTCTGTTCACCTGGCCCAGATCGCCCGAGCTTCGGGCGGCTCTGGAACGCCAGAGCACCCAGACCCAAGCCGGCCATTTTGATAAAGTCACGGCGCGAGGGATTGCTTTGTTTCGACATGTCTCACCAGGAACTCACGCGGGAGCAAATCCGGACAAGGATACACGTAAACATTTGCAGCGTCAACTAAGCCAAAATGCTTCCAGGGCGCGCAGGCAATTGGCGCTCACCTTGTGGCCCACGTCATCTTCACAAAAAGTCACGCGGGCGCCTGCCTGCTCCAGCAGTTGGATGGATCGGCGCGCGTCCTCGATGTTTACCCTTTCATCCTGAGTTCCGTGCACCACGAAGAACGGTTTGCCCTCCAAGGGTCGGCCTTGGACCAGGGCTTCGGAGCCGGCCGGCATGAAGCCGGCCAGGATGCCGAGGCGATGCACTCGAGTGGGATACAGCAGGGCTAGCGTGTTAACCAACGCCGCGCCCTGGCTGAATCCGATCGCGTCGAACTCCCGGGCATCGATCCCATTGACGGCCGCGTATGCGTCTGCCAGCGCGACCACGCCCGCGGCCGCGGGACGCAGGTCTTCGAATCCCGGTGGCCGGCCAGGCTTTCCATCCAACACTCGCCACGAGTACCCACTTGGCTGCGTGGGGTAAGGTGCACGCGGTGCGACCATCCAGTAGTTCCCCGGGAATCCGCGCACGAAGACCCACATCGAGTTCTCGTCGCCGGTCCAGCCGTGGATCAGCAGCAGCAATCGCGCCGGCTGCGATTCCGCGGCTCGCACACGCAGTGTCCAATCCTGGAATGTGATCAGCTGGGTTTCACTTGGGGCGTGCACGGCCGAGGATCCAGTCTATGCCATAGAGAAACACAAGGATCAGGGCGATCGGGACCAGACTGCCGAGCAGGCACAACAATCCCACGCCCGCTGCACCCGCGCCGTATATGAGATAGATCAGACCGAGCCCTACTCCAAACAGGAGGACGAACGCGCCCACCGCCAGACGCACGTTCGTCTGTCGCGCGTAGGCGCGCAGGTCTCGCTTCACGCCGGTGAACCGCCCGCCCAGCGGCGCAGTCGACTGGTCCAGGATGCCGCCCGCCGGATCTCCGGGAGACAGACCCTGGCGGCTTCCTCGCCGAGCCTTGCTACCTCACGCACCTCCACCTGGTCGAGCACCCCGATGTCGCGCACGGCCGGCCGGATGATGACATCCGGCTTTTCAATCTTAAAACGCAGTTCTGCGATCTGGCGGCTGCCGATGTCGATCGAGCGCATGAAGACCTCCATCGCCCGGGTGATGCGCAGCCGGCCGATGCCGGCCGCGATCGGACCCGGCAAGTCGTCCAAAAACGGAATCGGAAGGGTGTGCGCGGGTTCACCCAGTGGCGTGGTCAGTGACACCGCCACGACTGGCAACGACGGTACCAGCGAGCGCGCCACCGCGACGGGCACAGGATTCAAGAGGCCGCCATCCACCAGCTCCAGCTCCCCTTTCAGGTAGGAGGGGAATACGCCCGGCAGCGCGATCGTGCACAGGATGGCGTCGCGCAACGGCCCGGTTTTGATCACAATTTCCGTGGATGTCCGCATGTCGACCGCCGTGACCGCGCACGGGATCCTGGTCGACTCAAAAGTACGCTCGCCCAGCGTCTGCCTCAACCAGCGCCGGACGCGGCCTAGTCCCAGGAATGCGGGCGGCTCGTCTCGATCCCGAACATAAAGGCGGGTTTGATCGACGCCTGCAAATATGTCCTCGATTTGGTCGGGCGTATAACCCGCGGCGTAGAAACAAGCGACGATGCCGCCGTAACTGGTCCCGGCGATTGCCCCCACCCTGATCCCCTCCTGCTCCAACAGCCTGAGTACCCCGATGTGGGCGTTGCCTTTCGCCCCGCCCCCACCCAACGCCAGTGCAATATCCATCTAGTCGGCCTTTCTGATAGCGCGTGCTAACCGCACGTGAGGATTATACGCTCCGGCACACAGCGCCGTTCCACGGAGGGGCTACCCCCTTTTCGATCGCACGCGCTCTGCAGCGCGCCCAATGCAGATCGGGGACAATGGTGAGCCAGTCAGACCTCATTAAGCCTCGTCAGGGGCTTGCTGCACCGCACACCAGCAGCGGCCTCGTCCACCGCTTCTGCACCTACCGCCAACCTCGAAGCACGTCCTTGCGGCAGCCCAGACGTATTGCTGGAGCGCGTGGATCCTCTGCGGATCGCCAGATTCGGAACAGGGGCAGCCAGCATGACGGACTGCAAGCTGGCCTATTCAGTGTTTTTGGGGGCCGAGAGCACCCTCCGCAGGGCTTGCAGCAGGCTGTCAATGTCGGCCGGTTCGTTGTAACCCTGAACCGACACGCGGATCAGCCTCCGACCGTGCCAATCGATGAGCGGCACTTCGATGTGATGCTCCACGTAGAGCCGGGATTTCAAAACCTCGATGTCCGTCCCGCACGGGATCAAAGCAGCCCCCATCTGGACATACCATGTATCGTCGGGATAGAAGGCCGGCAATCCCGTGATGTCTTGCACGCCCTTCAGCGCCGTGTTGAGAAGCGCATGGCACTCCGCCCGGATCCGCGGCCAATCGTGCTCCGCTTGAAATCGAATCGCGTCTTCCACCGCAAGGAAGGCGGCGATGTCACGCGTCCCCCACCATTCATGGTGATCGATAAAGGTTGAGCCGCTCGGTTGCTCCGCCTCGTAGCCCCACGAGACCACCAGGGGCTTGAGAAGCGACTGAACCTCCGGCCTGGCGTAGAGGAATCCCGCGCCCTTGGGGGCACATAACCATTTATGCAGGTTGCCACCGTAGAAGTCGGCTCCCAACGCCGGCAGGTCGAGCGGGATCTGTCCGGGCGCGTGCGCGCCGTCGATTAGTGTCAGAATGCCCGCAGCCCGCGCCCGCCGGCATATCTCAGCGACCGGGAAAACCGAGGCGGTGGGACTTGTGATGTGACTGAGAAAGATGGCCCGGGTTCGCGGGGTAACGCCCTGCCAGAAGCCATCGACGAGGTTCTGCGTTGATGCCGGCGGCATCGGAACCGACCAGTTGATGTACGTGAATCCGCGTTCGCGGGCAAGGAAGCGCCAGGTCCGGTCGCAGGCGCCGTATTCATGATCCGAGGCCAGCACCTCATCTCCGGGCCCCAGCTCAAGAGAACGTGCCACAATGTTGACGGAGATGGTCACGTTCTGGGTATAAACGACCTTGTCGGCCTGCGTATTGATGTACGCCGCCAACGCTGTCCGCGCCGACCGCATCAATTCATCGTGCCGGCGGCCCAGGAACTCGACCGGCTGCCGCTCCAGCTCCCTTTGCCAGCGTTGGTAGGCCTCAAACACCGGCCGCGGCGTTGCGCCAAAGGAGCCGTGATTTAAGAAGACGACATCGGGATCGAGCAGAAAGTCCTGCTTCAGCGATCGCACGCGTCCATTATAAGAGGGTCGGGCGCCCAACTCGTGAACCCGCGAGGCTCGCTCGGAAGGCTATGTTAGAATGAAAATCGATGGTCGAGGGAGTTAAGGTCGTCGTCACCAATCGGAAGGCTGGCTTTGAATACTTTTTGCTGGAGCGATTCGAGGCCGGTTTGGCCTTGAAGGGCAGCGAGATCAAATCGATCCGGGCAGGGCAGATGAGCCTGGCCGAATCGTACGTCGATATTGAGAACGGGCACAGTGCCTGGTTGATGGAAGCCCACATCGCGCCGTATATCCAGGCCAACCGCTTCAATCACGATCCACGCCGCAAGCGCCGCCTCCTGCTGCACAAGCGGCAGATCCACGAGCTCTGGACTGCGGTCCGGCAGAAGGGCATGACCATCGTACCGACCCGGGTCTATCTAAAGGAGGGACGGGCCAAGATCGAGATTGCACTGGCGCGCGGCAAGAAGGCCTATGACAAACGCGCCGCCATCGCCAAACGCGATCAGGCCCGCGAACTCGAACGGGAGTTGCGGGCTAGATAGCGCGGCACAGGCTCTGCTGGGTCCAGGCCATGCCGGTGCCAGCCCGAATTGATCGTTCCCCGGTCTCCCAAGGGAACCAGACGGGCGGACGGTGACCCGGGGGCATGACGTCCATCAGGGGGCGTTCCGAACTGGCCTCTCGTGTGTTGTATCAGTCAGAGGGACATTAGACACAGGAGTCACCTAAATGACACCAAGACTGGGGCGGCGCGAAAAGTGGATCTACGGGTCGGGTGATCTGGGCTTCAGTCTCACCAACACGATTCTCAATGTCTACCTGGCCCTTTTCCTGACCGATGTCGTTGGCGTGAAGCCGGCTGTCGCCGCGATCGCCTTCTTTATCGGCAGCACATGGGACTACATCAATGACCCCATCGTAGGCTACATCTCCGATCGGACGCGCAGCCGCTGGGGACGAAGGCGCCCGTTCCTGCTGTTCGGTGCGATCCCGTTTGCAGCAGCCTTCTGCCTGCTTTGGTGGAGACCGCCCCTCGAAACCACCTTGGGTTTGGGTATCTACTACTCGGCGGCCTACGCCCTATTTGACACAGCCGCGACCTTCGTCTACATGCCTTTCTATGCGCTTACGCCAGAGCTCACGGACGACTACGACGAGCGCACCGGCCTCACCTCGCGCCGTATGTTCTTCTCGATCCTGGGGACGCTGATCGCCTTCACCCTGCCGCTTGCTATCGTCGACGGATTTCGGCCGGAGCACGCCGGGAGGGTGCTTCTCATGGGGGGCATATTCGGGCTGGTCTCCGCCTTGCCGCTGTTCCTCGTGTTCTGGGGTACGCGCGAGCGCCCGGAGTTCATGGAAAGGCAGCAAACCCCCAGCTTGCGCAAGTCGATCGCCGCGGCCGTGAAGAATAAACCGTTCCTCTTCGGCTTGGGGCTATTCCTGTTCAACGGTGTGACGATGAGCATCATCCAGGTGGTGCTGCTTTACTACGTCAAGTACGTGGTGCAGCGCGAGGGGCAGAGCGACCTGATCATGGCCACGATCTTCGTGGTGGCGATCCTTGCACTCCCGCTCTGGGAATGGATCTCTCACCGGCTGAACAAGCGCTGGGCCTACATCAGCGGGATCTCCTTCCTGGCCGTCGTGCTGCTGGTGCTCTCGTCCCTGACGCCCGGCACCGGGCTGGCCTTCATTATGGTGCTGTGCGTGCTGGCGGGGATCGGCGTGTCCGCCATGCATGTGATGCCGTGGGCCATTATCCCCGATGCCATCGAATACGGTGAGCTGCAATCCGGGGAGCGCCAGGAGGGCATGTTCTACAGCCTCATCACGCTCGCGCAGAAGGTGGCCTCGTCGATCGCCGTGCCCCTTGCACTTCTCGTGCTCCAGGCCAGTGGCTACGTTCCGAACAGCACGGTCCAACCGCCCAGCGCTGTCTTTGGGATCCGTATGGTAGCCGGGCCTGTCCCGGCCTTCACGCTGTGCATCGGGATCTTGTTCACCGTACTCTTCCCGCTCGGTCGGGAGAACTATAGGGAGATCACGCGTCAACTGGAAGCCCGCCGTCAGGCTGAGCGGGACCGGTCTGCATGATTGAGATCCGTCAGGTCCAGAACCGGCGCGACAAGCATCAGTTCCTGGTATTCCCCTGGCAGATCAACCGCGGTGATCCGCTCTGGGTGCCCCCGCTCCTTAAGGAACGCGAGAAAGCCACCGATCCGGCAGCGCGGCCTCTTCTTCCGCGGCGGGTACGCGGACTTCTTCCTGGCATTCAGCGACGGGAAGCTGGCGGGGACGCTCTGCTGCTCCCACGAGTACGGCGGAGATCCGCATGAGTGCACGCTGGGCTTCTTCGAGTGTATCGACGATTACGCGGTTGCCGAGGCGATGTTTCAATCGGCGGAAATCTGGGCGCGCGCCCACGATCTCGACGTGTTGTGCGCGACTTACAACCTTGACCGGGAAGACGGGCGCGGTGTCCTCATCGAGGGCCGCGACCGCCCACCGGCCTTGCTCTGCGGGCACAATCCGCCATATTACGGCGGTTTCTTCGAGAAATATGGCTTCGGAAGACGACACGACGACGGGCTGGCCTACGCCTGTCCGCTCGATGATCGCAGCCCCCGGTTCCAGAGGCTTTACCGTCTGGCTGACCGGGTGCGGAAGCGAAAGGCGTTCAGCGTCCGGGCGGCCAACATGCAGGACGTCGACAATGAGATCGACCGGATCCTGGTGCTTCAGAACCGGCCCATGGAACACCTGCCAGGCTTCGTCCCCTATGATCGAGCAGCCATCGAGGGCATGGTGCTGCCGCTGCGAGACCTGGCCGATCCCGACCTTGTACTCTTCGCAGAGGCGGATGGACAGGCAGTCGGATGGCTGCCGGCCATCGCGAACCTGAATGAGATCCTGATCCACCTGAATGGGCTGCGGTATCCCTGGGATTACCTCAAGGCGCTCCGCTACAAGAAGCTCCAACCCAAATGCCTCACCATCAAGAGCGTGGCCGTTCTGCCCGAATACTGGGACACGGGCGTGGCGGTCTTGCTCTTCGCTGAGATGGCCCAGCGTGCGATCGCAAAGGGTTACGAATGGGCGGATCTATCCCTGACCGGCGAAGATAATCCCGATACCTGGGACATCGCCCATCACCTTGGTGCAACTGTCTACAAGAGATATCGCTTCTATAAGAAGGAATTGTAGAGCCACGCCTGCTCTGCAGCGCTGGACAAGAGCTGCGAACTGGATTCGCGCCTTGAAATGGCGGTTACGACCTTTGCCGCGCGGCGTGCAACCTTAAATTCAAAGGGCGTGCATTGGATCCGCGGCGTGCAATGGCGGGGGCAGGACTTGCCGCGCAGCGTGCAACCTTAAAATCAAAGGCCGTGAATTGGCTCGCGGCCTGTAATCGCGGTTGCAGGACTTGCCGCCCAGCGCGCACCCCCAAAATCAAAGGCCGTGAATTGGATTCACGGCCTGTAGTAGCGGGGGCAGGACTTGAACCTGCGACCTTCGGGTTATGAGCCCGACGAGCTGCCACTGCTCCACCCCGCATCGAAGCCCCGGAAATATACCAGACTTGAAGACCAGAGTCAAGCGGCCATCGAGACCAATGTGAATCGGGAATCCAATCGGATCGTTTTGATGCATGCGATACCCGCGCGCCCCTCACAGCTAGCTCGAATCATGGTAAAACCACGAGACTTAAAACCCGAAGAACATGCCATTGACGAATCTTTAAGAGTTGGTGTATAATGCCAGCATCCTTACAGACTGCATCGCTTAATGGTACGGCTTTGCCCAGGTCGGCAGCACGTTCTGCAGCGGAGGCCGTGGGTATGATCGCAACGCTGTCCGGGACAGCAGGTCGGAAGCAAGCAACAGGCAGGCTGCACGCTCGGCACGTGCGGTCACAACAAGGGTGAAACGCAATCGTGCACCTTGAGCAAGGCTCAATCAATATAGAAGACCTTTCCTGCAATTATCCTGGGATCTATGAGTGATTCCCTGCTGGTCATAGAAGACCGACGTGCCGACGTTCCGTCCTTTGCGGCGGAATTGCAGCTTAAAGGATTTCGAGGTCCACGCCGCGAAGAACGGGAGCGCTGCCGTGGCGCGCCTAGAGCGTCTCAATCCCAGCCTGGTCGTAGTGAACGCCGCCTCACTCCGCAGCACGGGACTGCGCATCTGCAGGTCCATTCGCGACAAGAATCCCAAGTATCCGATCATTCTGGTCCTTAAGAAAGAGGCGAAGGTCGGCAAGGACCTGGCCGATGCTGTTCTGGTCCTGCCTTTCACCGCCCAAAAGCTGGCCAATCGCATCAAGCCGCTCCTACCCGGTGACGGCAAGAACGTGTTGCACGTCGGTCCGCTGCGCCTCGATGTCGAGCAGCGCCGAGTCAAGTGCCTTGGCAAGAACTCAAAGCTCACGCCGCGCCTGGTGACCCTGCTGCAGCTGCTCATGGACAAGCACGGTGAGGTCGTGGAGCGCGATTCACTCTTCAAAAAGGTCTGGGAGACCAACTACACCGGCGACACGCGCACGCTGGACGTGCACATCTCGTGGCTGCGCCGGGCGATCGAGCTTGACCCCCTGAAGCCGAAGTTCCTTAAAGACCATCCGAGGTGTCGGGTACCGCCTAGACGTGTAGCTCCTGCTGGAGCATCTCCCCTTCAACCGTAACAAGCCGGACGCAGGTGTTGCGCCCGGTTTTGATTCTGAGCTCGCGGGCCAACCGGTCGCTGCCGATCGGTCGCTGCGACTGGACCGCACTCCGAAATACCTGCCCATCCCAGGCCGGATCCACCTCCCAGTAGTCAAGCGCAAGGTGCTCACTCAGGCGCACCGAGTTCGGCGGTGCGCTTGATCTCGGGGGCAGAGGCGCGGGTCGTGGGGAAGCACGCTCCACCTCCCTCTCGATGGCAAATGGTGGGGCTGGCAGCGCACACAGCCGGGCGCGGGTCGTATGCACCGCCCGGAATGCATTGTCACACGCAATGAACCGCCGTCCGAGCCGGGCCGCGACCACCGCTGTGGTTCCCGAGCCGCAGAAGAAATCCGCAACCAGGTCCCCGGGATTGGATGATGCCCGGATGATGCGTTCGAGGAGCGCCTCAGGCTTCTGGGTCGGGTAGCCGGTCCGTTCTTTGTGCAATCGGGCAACCACCGGGAAGTACCACCAATCTTCCGGCACTTTGCCGCGCGCAAGGTCTGGGATCTTTCCAAAGCCGGCCTTGCGTGAGGCTCTAAAGGTTTGGACCGTCGCCGGATTGTAGGGCTGGCGCACGGCTTCCGCATTGAAGGTGTATTCGTCGCCCTTTGCGAAGGCCAGGAGGGTGTCGTGTTTGCGATTGAACGCGCGCCGGATCGGCGAAGGGCCGTGATACGTCCAGATGATTTCATTGAGCAGGTGCTCCTGGCCAAAGATCTCATCCAGCAGGATGCGGGCGTAGGAATTGGCGTGCCAATCGAGGTGCAGGTACAAGCAGCCGTTTGGCGCCAGCAAACGGTACGACAGTGCGAGGCGCTGATAAAGGAAATCCAGATAGGCGTCGAGGTCGCGCCATGAGTTCCTGATACCCCTCCGCCAGCGCCCACTCTTCGGGTTTGCGCGAGTCTTCGCCTCGGCCGATGCGCGCCGGGTATTTCCGGTTGGTGAAGAATGGAGGGTCTGCGTAGATGAGCTGGATCCGTCCTTCATAATCGGGCAGAAGGCTGGACATGACAGCCAGATTGTCCCCGAGGATTACCCGGTCCGCCGGCGCTGCGTCCGGATAGCCGGTGCCGCCTGGATAGATGAGCGAATCTCTCAGAAGAGCGCCTGGCTTTGGTTCGGCGAGCCGCTTGTTGCTCCAGGTCAGCTGCGGCATGTTAGAAATGCACGTTTACCGCCGTGCCGCGCCCGACCTTGTAGTCATAATCGTTGTCGCCCCGCAGCGGCGTGCACCAACGGAAGATCCAGAGCGCCTCGTCTGCGCGCATGTTGATGCAGCCGTGGCTCATTGGCGTGCCATAATTCTGATGCCAGTAGGTGCCGTGGAAGGCAATGCCGTCTTCCGTGAAATAGGAGGTCCAGGGTATACCGGCCAGGACGTAATCATCCACAGCCCCGAACACGTTCGCCACCCCCATGTGCTCCGACGGCAGCTTTTCGATCACATTGAACTCACCCACGTGCGTATTCGTCGCCGCCGAGGGGATTCCGGAGGAGACGTCGGTGGTGAACACCACCTTGTCCGATTCGTATGCGCTCACTGTCTGCTTGCTTAAGTTGACGTCGATTCGCTTCGCATCCGCCGGCACGCTAACGCTGAGCGGAGTGTAGGCGTCGCTCGTGATCGGCCTCAAGTGCATGGCTGGGACGTAGTAAGGAAAGCTCGCGATGTGATCCCAGATGCGGTACCAGGGGCCGTCGTACCACGGCACCGGCGGACCGGATTCGATCGAGTCCACCCAGTGCACGGACTGATAGTATAGGCGCCACTCACTTCCCGGTGTCCACAGGTTCTCCCAGCCAAACGCTTTGCTGAACCTCCATGGGTTCGTGAAAGGAACGGTCACCTCGGCCAGAATGCCCTGACCCGCAGGGATGGCAGCCGAGGGCAGGCTAGTTAAGGGGACATTGAACAAGGTCTGCACAGGCTGCACCCGCGCCCGCCACATATAACCTCCCCAGACCCGGTACCAATAGGGATTTACGTTCGGTGTGGGGGTTTTTGGGGGCTCGGGCGTGGGCGGCGGAGCAGTCACTTGCTCGTAGACATGGATCAGATCGTCGCGATAGTACGTAGCGGTGATGGCCGAGTTCAGCGAGGGCGAGCTGTACACGCTCCACGATTTGGTCGCCACGCGCACGGCGTCGCTGCCATCGAACGTGATCAGCTCGGGCGTGAAGCCGCTGAAAGCGAGCCCTGCCAGGCTGAGGCCACCGAGGCGCAGAAAATCGCGACGTGATGGAATCGAACTCATGCGAAAAATTGTACTCGAAAACCTTTGCAGCCCAACAGCGCTGCGCCTGGGACGGGATAACGTCCCGGCCGAAACCACCCAAAGCATTGGTAGAATTACCGTGTGGACCTATCCGAGGCTGCCGAGCTCGATCTCGTCGAGGCTGTGGCGCTTGGCGATCAGCGCGCATTCCTGACTCTGTTCGACCGCTATGCCGGGCGAGTGTACGCGCTCACTGTCCACATACTCAACGAACCGATGTTGGCCGAGGAGGCCACGCAGGACACTTTCACCAAATTCTGGGGCCGCGCCCGCCTATATCGATCGGAACGCGGCTCTTTCGCCGTCTGGCTGCTCACCATCGCCCGGCGCACAGCTCTGGACAGGCTGCGCCTGGAGGGCCGCCGTCCGCTGCTTTCCGACGGACGGGATCCCGATGCGATCTGGCACGGACTTTCCGACAAGACCCACGATGCGGACGAGGCCCGCTGGCGAGGGCTGCATTTCGCTGTCCGGGCCCTGCCCGAACAGCAGCAGCAGGTGATCGAACTCGCCTACTACCAGGGTTTGAGCCAGAGCGAGATCGCCTCGGAGCTGGGCTGGCCGCTGGGGACCGTCAAGACACGCATGCGAGCTGCACTCCAGGCGCTGCGCCACACCTGGCTCGAAGAGGACGCGGATTAAACCGAAACTAGCCGGGCTGACGTATACAAACATGGACTAAAGCGTCATGGTGGATAGACACACAGCAATTAAAGAAAGCCTGGCCTCGTACGCGCTCGGGGCGCTGGACGCGCGGGAGGTTGCCGCGCTGGAGGCCCATCTCCGCACCTGCAAATCCTGCACCGCGGACCTCGCTGCTTATCAGCGCATCACGGGTGGACTCCTGCGAGCCCTGCCTCCCCAGGCGCCTCCGGCGGCCCTCAAGCACAAACTCCAGCAGCGCCTCGCCCGCGAAACGCGCCCGACCACGCCGGCATCGAGATGGTCCTTCGGACGCCTTGCCCTCGCGGGCGCCTTCGCCCTCTTGATCGGACTCAACCTGCTCTCGCTGCTGCAGACGAATTCCATCCGTCAGGCTCAGGCTGAGCAGGAGGAGCGCAGCACGAGCTCGCAGACCGCCATCGCCATGCTGGCCTACCCAGGCACCCAGGTGGTGACCTTTGACCAGAACGGAGTCGCGGGAAGTCTCCTGGTTGACAAGCAGCGCAATCTACTGGCGGTGTTCGCATGGCATCTTCCCCCCACCCCCGCAGCCAAGACTTATCAAGTGTGGCTGATCGACCCGCAGGACAATCGCACGAGCGGCGGCTTCCTCACCCCCGAAACCGGGTATCCATTCGCCACAACCGTGATCGCATCGCCCGCTCCGCTGGCAGGATTCACCTCTCTCGGCGTGACCCTTGAGCCCCAGGGTGGCAGCCCGGGTCCAACCGGCCCCAAGATCTTTGGCGTGGCATTCTAGCGGCCCTTACCTCGGCCGCCATTTCATCTTGATGTACTCTCCGACGAAGGCGCCAGCAACCCCAGGTGCGGCGTGATGAGATCGCCGCACGTGGGGTTTTTGTCTTTCAAGATCGACAGCTGCAAGCCTCTTCCTTGAGGCCCTCCCTTGAAGCCTCCCCTCTCCTAGAATAGCCTCAAGAGCCCGCGCCGGGTCGGCCAATCACCTGGACCCCACAATCTGTCCGATACCGCCCCGGCCCGAGCTCTCAGCGCGATAATCCACCCAAGGAGGACTTGTGGCAAACGATCCGTGCAAAGGACTACTTGAACAGTACATTGCGGCGATGAAAGAACAAGCAAATGCACACGAGGCATTAATGGGATCCAAGTTGTTTCAGCCCGTCAAGAATGGCGAAGAAATCCCCGAAATATCAGAAGATGTGAAGGCGGCGCTTAGGCGAGTACGCGATGCGGATAAAAGCTACACAGAAACGCGCGAAGCCTGGGAAAAGTCCTGCTTACCTCGCGGTGTGTAATTTCAGACAAGCGAAGGGAGACTGAATAAATGCCTTGGGTCAAGTATCGAATCAACCGCAACTCGAAGACTGGAAAAATAGTCAGCGCTGATTACGTCAAGAAACATCGTAGCACTACCGAAACTGAAATAAGAAAGCGGTGGATAAAGCCGAAGAAGAGGTCCGGCAAGTAATCGCGCTGTTCCTGCCCGTTTGATTACCCTTCTATCCAAAACGCGGGTTGGGGGACTGTCATGATTCCAGATATATTGGGCCCCGGCGCGGACGCCGGAGGGGTGCCGGGTTGGCCTATTGACCACCTGGACCCCACAATCTGTCCAGTGCCGGCCCGAGCTCTTTGCGCGATAATTAGGCGAAGCCGAACAACTCGGCTTGCTGGCTTAGTAGGCGAGGCGAGTAAAGGACCATGTGAGCAATATGAACAAGAGACGCGCAGAGAGCATAACCTTTAGAACCGGCCAAGATGCATCATTCTCTGGTGTTCACCGCTTGGTCAATATCCACTCAGACGTTACTCCAGCCCAATTGACAATACCGCTGGCCAAGGGGAAGAAGTTCTCCCCATGCCGTGGTGTCAAGCACGTTGTCTACTGGAGATTGGAGAGTCTCGCTTAGTTAAGCTGGTCTTAGCTAAGTAGTCACTCTCTCCCTACACTCGCCCTATCTACTAGGCCTACAAGCCCGCCTCGTCCCTGCGTTTGTCATATATATCATTCCCAACAAGATGCTGACTCCCCCGGCAGATCCTCATCTTCGCGTGGAGACATCAGCTGGGGTTCTTAGCCACTTCATCTTCATATAAACTCCCCCGCGCCTCAGTTCATCCAGCATCTGATCGAGTCGCTTCTGTCGGGTGGCCGCCAGCCGCGCACGGGTGATCCAGCCGATGTAATCGTTCTGCTGATAGGCCGGCCTGAGACGATAGGCGGCCATCAGCCCTCGCCTCGCGAGGGCCTGCTTCATGAAATCAGGCACGGGATGTCGCGGACGTCTTAGCGTAGCCATGAAACCCTCCGCTGGATCTAAGGCCCCTTCAAGAGTTGCCGCAGGCGCTTGTCAACGTCGGCCCGTGTGCGGACCGCGATCGGAGCACCCAGAAATCGCCGCAGCGTCTCTTCATCCTTTTCGAGCGCGTAGTGCTCGCGAAAGATGTCGATGACCTTCACGCCCTCCCCGCTGAAAGCCTCGAGCCTGACTTCATCTCCCTCCTCGACCGTGCCTTCCTGAATTACCCGGCAATACAGGCCGGGGCGCTCAGCGTGGCGGTATCGCTTAACAAACGTGGGATCCCCCATGCGCCGCGCCAGGGTCGAACAGGGGATGCGGGGCGCGGTCACCTCCAGGATGGCCAAGCCGACCTGCAATCGATCCCCCACGCTGAAGCGCGCGCTCTCTAATTGACTGATGGTGAGGTTTTCGCCGAACGTTGCGGGTTCGAGAGGTCTGCCCAGTTCGTTCGACCACCATTCGTAGTCCGGCTCGCCATAGAGGTAAATAGCCTGGTCCGGGCCTCCGTGATCGGCCGTGTCGCATATGAAGTCGCCCGGGATCCCGAGGCGCGTGAGTCGCACCGGCCCCTTCGCCGGCACCTTGTAGATCCCTGTTGTCTCGAGTTCGTTTCCTTTGGGCTGGGTCCTGCGTTGTCCGAGGTTAACACTGAGCAAATGCATATCGACTCCACCTTAAGACTGAGCTGGTCGGGCCCATGAGCCGGAAGGTTCTTGCGAGAAATGTTTTCCCGGCGCAGTTGCGGCGATTATAGCATCGGCCTTTCGTTGGATTCTCATTAACCTGCCCTCTCGCCCAGTTGCCATGCACGCCAATCGGGGGCAAAATAGAACTTGCGGGGGAATGACCGGCCCAGGGCCAGGCCCGGGAGTTTCTCGCGATGACTGATATGGATTAAGGAGCTTTCTTATGTGGCATGGTGGTTGGGCATACTTGCGTGCAGGTGACCAGAAGCCGACGGTCACCCGCCAGCTGTTACTGCGGGTTCTGCGCTACGCCCGTCCCTACACGCGGCAGATCATCGGCATGCTGGTGATGATCCTGCTGACCACAGGATTGGGCCTAGTCTCGCCGCTGATCTTCCGCACCATGATCGACAAGGTGCTCCCCGCCAAGGACCTTCAACAGCTCGTCCTGCTGGCGATCGCCCTGCTGCTGATCCCGGTCCTGAGTGGAGGCATCGCGGTCGTCCAACGCCGCTTCAACTCAAGCGTCGGTGAAGGAGTGATCTACGACCTGCGCGTCGCGCTCTTCGCCCGGCTCCAGCGGATGTCGCTGCGTTTCTTCACGAATACCAAGGTGGGCGAGCTGATGAGCCGGCTGAACAATGACGTGGTCGGTGCGCAGAACGCCATCAGCAACACCATCGTCAACATCATCACGAACATCATTCAGGCGATCGCCGTCCTGGCAGTCATGTTGTCACTCGAGTGGCGGCTGACCCTCCTCAGCATCGTGATCCTGCCGCTGTTCATCCTCGCCGCCCAAAGGCTGGGCGGCGTGTTGCGCGACATCGCCCGCAAGGCGCTGGAACTGAACGCCCAGATGAACGCCCACATGAACGAGACGCTGAACATCGGCGGCGCGCTGCTGGTGAAGCTGTTCGGACGGGCCAATGAAGAAACGAACCGTTTCCGCGAACGCGCCTCCAGCGTTCGGGATATCGGCATCCGCCGTGCGGTCATTGGATCATCTTTCTTCATGATCCTCGGACTGGTCAGCGCGGTCGGCACGGCGCTCGTCTACGGCCTGGGCGGCTACTACGTCATCCAGGGTACGTTCACGGTGGGAACGATCGTCGCCTTCGGGGCCTACCTCGATCAGCTGTACGGCGCCCTCCAGGGCCTGGCCAGCGCGCCGGTGGACTTCTCAACCTCCATGGTCAGCTTCGAGCGCGTCTTCGAGGTGCTCGATCTGCCTCATGACATCGTCGTGCAGAAGGACGCCCCGGCTCTCGGTGAGGTGAAGGGCAGCCTGGTCTTTGAGGACGTCAGCTTCAAATACTCCGACAACGACGCGGGTCTGCTAAGCACGGTCAAGCGCTACGGCAGCATGGATAACGTGACCGCGGTGCTCTCGCTCGGTGACCGTGGCAACGAGCCGGAGGCGGAATCCGAATCGAGCTGCGCACACCTCTCAGGCCCGCGAGACCGCCCTTGAGTCGGTATCATTCCGCGCCGCATCCGGTCAACTCGTCGCCCTGGTCGGGCCCTCGGGCGCGGGCAAGACCACGCTGACCTATCTCATCCCGCAACTCTACGATCCGACCGAGGGGCGGATCCTGCTCGACGGCCATGACCTGCGCCGGGTGAACCTCAACTCACTGGCGGCTGCGATCGGCATGGTGACCCAGGAGACGTATCTCTTCCACGATACGATCCGAACGAACCTCATGTACGCCCGGCTCGATGCCAAGCAGTCCGAGGTCGAGGATGCCGCCCGCGCTGCCAACATCCACGATTTCATCATGGAGCTGCCGGACCGCTATGAGACGATCGTGGGCGAGCGCGGCTACCGCCTCAGCGGCGGCGAGAAACAACGCGTCGCCCTGGCCCGGGTCATCCTCAAGGACCCGCGCATCCTCGTCCTGGACGAAGCTACCAGTCACCTCGACAGCGAATCCGAAGCCCTGATCCAGGATGCCTTGAAGCGCGTGATGGCCGGCCGGACCAGCATCGTCATCGCCCACCGCCTGAGCACGATCCTGGCAGCGGACCTGATCCTGGTCATGGACCGAGGCCGGATCGTCGAACGCGGCACGCATGAGCAGTTGCTGGCGACGGGCGGTCTCTACTCCCAGCTTTACGAGACCCAGTTTCAGCGCGAGAAAGTTTGAGCTCCTCTGGCGGGGGATATTCAATCCGCCCGGCTTGAGCCGATTCGCATCAATCGACTTCTAATCTATGCCTAACCTTTGGCGAAACCAGAGGTGGCTTGGCCGACGTTTTCTCCTTTGAGTTGGATTTGCAACTCACACCAAAAAGGAGAGAGACAATGAAACGCAATCTTATGATCCTCACTGTTCTGGCCGCGGTGGCACTGGTGGCCAGCGCCTGTGCGCCGCAGGCAGCGCCCGTGGCCGCCCCGACCGCCATGCCCCCCACGCAGCCTGCCGCTGCTAAGAGCTCGGCGACGCAGGCGCCGGCTGCAGCCATGCCCTCCGGCCCCGCAATGGTCAGCCTCGCAGCCGGTGCGCTGGGTTCGCACTTGGTCGACGACAAGGGCATGACGCTGTACCTCTTCACCAAGGATTCACCCGGCACCAGCACCTGCTATGACAAGTGCGCGGCTGCCTGGCCGGCCCTGCTGACGACAGGAAGCCCTCAGGCCGCAAGCGGCGTGGACTCCAGCAAGTTCGGCACGACCACGCGAACCGACGGCACCACCCAGGTCACCTACAATGGCTGGCCTCTCTACTACTTTGCGAAGGATAAGCAGCCCGGCGACACAACGGGCGAGGGTGTAGGCAGCGTTTGGTTCTGCATTTCACCCTCAGGCGACGCCATCAAGCAGCCATAGCAGGACTGGGGCTTCATCCCGGACTCCTCCCTGACCACGGGGAGGAGTCTTTTTTGTTGGGAACCTCCACCCACGCCAAAGGCCCGCACTTCCGATCCCAGCGCGCAAGTGCCTTGATGCACAAGCGGCGCAAGAATGCTTGCGCCGAGTCCCCCTTCTGGTTATACTCGGCCGCATGACCACACCAGAGAAGATCGGGAGATATGAGATCAAGGCTGAGTTGGGCCGCGGCGGCATGGCAACCGTCTACCGCGCCTGGGATCCCAGCTTTGAACGTGAGGTTGCCATCAAGGTGCTGCCGCGTGAGCTGCTGCACGATCCGCAGTTTCGGGATCGCTTCCGTCGGGAGATCAAGACCATCGCCTCGCTGGAGCATCCGGCGATCGTTCCGGTATATGACGTAGGGGAGGAAGACGACGTCCCGTACTTTGTGATGCGCTACATGCCCGGCGGCTCCCTCAGTCAGTGGATCGAGAAGGGCAAGTTCTCAATTGAGGACGCGGCTCGCATTATCGAGCGGTTGTCCTCGGCGTTGGCATATGCTCACCGCCACGGCCTTATCCATCGTGACCTTAAGCCCGACAATATTCTCTTCGACAACAACGGCGATCCATTTATCTCCGACTTCGGCGTCGCCAAGATCACGGATTCATCCACCAACATGACCGGGAGCGGCATCATCGGGACGCCGGCTTACATGAGCCCCGAACAGGCCTCCGGCGAGCCGGTCGATGCGCGCAGCGATATCTACGGCCTGGGTGTGATCATCTTCCAGATGCTGAGCGGTCATCAGCCCTACGAGGCGACGACGCCCATGGGCGTGGCCGTCAAGCACATCACAGATCCCGTTCCGGATATCCTCGCGGCCAACCCCGAGCTGCCGCCCGAGACAGACAAGATCATTAAGACCGCGATGGCGAAGGACCGCGAACAGCGCTATCCGACCGCAACCGAACTATCACAGGCGCTGCACAACGCGGCCTTCCCAGGCACCCGCGCGACCGTTGCGCATGGCACTGCTCCCGTGCCGGCGACCGCGCCAGCGGCGCAGTCGCGCTCAGGCGGTCGCGGCCTGTGGATCGGCATCGCCGCGCTCGTCTTGCTTCTGATCGTTGGCGGCGGAGCGTTCCTCATGCGCAACCAGCTGTTTGCGCCTCCGGCTGCTCCGACTGCTCTGCCTACCGCGATCGCCGCGCAGGCCACCGTCGCACAACCCGCACCCACGGCGGGTCCACCGACCGCAGTCCCAGCCACCGCGGTCCAGTACGCGCCAGTCTGTGCGCCAGGCGTGGTTCCCGAGATCGCAACGCCCGCAATCGTGGACTATCAAAGATTCTGCAACAGCAAGATCGCCATTGAGGTCCTGACCATCCCGATCGGCGCAACCTATCAGCCGGTCCAGCCAGGTTACAAATGTGACCCCTACGGACAACCGGGCGGGAAGCAGCTGATCGCCTGCCAGGGAAAGAATCTGACCAAGTTCGATCTGAAGGTCTGCATCCCGCAGCCGACGCCGGCATCCAGCGTCGTGGTCGGACAGTGCCAATCGGGCTCCGAGTATAACTACAACAATCAGTGCTGCGCGCCCCCGAAGCCCGCGGACGCAGGCTGCTCGACCATGACGGTTTCGCTTGGCGCCTGCGGAGGATAATCTTGAAGGCCCTTCACGAAATCAATCAGGCACCCGCGGGTGCCTGATTTTTTTGTGCTCGGCGCTCGGAAGCCGCCGCGAACCGGGATGATACAATAATCGCATGGGCACGCTTTACCTCGTCGCCACCCCCATCGGCAATCTCGAGGATATGTCGGCCCGTGCCCTGCGGACTCTGCGCCAGGTGAACCTGATTGCCGCCGAAGATACGCGGGTCACACGCAAGCTCCTCACCCATTACGACATTCACGCTCCCGTCCTCAGCTACTATGAGCACAACAAACTCACGCGCCTGGATGCGATCCTGGGACGATTGCAGGACGGCGATGTTGCCCTCGTGTCCGATGCCGGCACGCCCGCGCTGAACGATCCGGGGTACGAGCTGGTCCGCGCGGCGCTCGAGGCCGGGCATCGCGTCAGCCCCGTGCCGGGGGCATCGTCACCGATCGCGGCGCTGATTGCCTCGGGGCTCCCAACGGATTCTTTCTTTATCGCGGCTACCTGCCGCGGAAGAGGTCGGAACGCAGGGCAGCGCTTGAAGAAGTGGTTGACCTGCCCTACACCCTCATCTTCCTCGAGAGCCCGCATCGTCTCCCCGATTCGCTGCGAGACCTGTCCGAGGTCCTCGGCGACAGGCAGGTCGCACTGGCTCGTGAATTGACCAAGCTGCACGAGGAGATCTGGCGCGGCAGCCTCGTCGAAGCGGTGGACTACTTCAAAGCGCCCCGCGGCGAGTTCGTCATCGTCGTCGGCGGACGGCCAGCTGAATCAAGGGCGCGCTGGACCCAGGCACAACTACTTAGCGCCATCAAGAAACTTATGAAAGCGGGCGAGCCGCCCGCCGACCTTGCCGCTCAGCTCTCGACACAATCAGGCTGGCCGCGGCGCGAGATCTACAAGCTGGCAACCCGAGGAGACTAGGAGAGGAGACCGTGACAGAGAAGGACGAACCTGGAAAGCCTGCAGAGATCAAGATCATCAAGCAAACCAGCGAGATCAAGGAAGCGACCAGTACGCGGTCCCCGGTCGAGGACAGCCTGGTCGAGACAAAGCACACGATTGCCATCGGCGATCAGACGATCCAGTACACGGCGATGGCGGGCACCCTGGTCATGAAGGAAGAGCCGACGCCTCGGGACAAGGAGTTCGAGGGCGAAAAGCCACGAGCGCGATTCTTCTTCGTGGCCTACACCAAGGACGAGGTCGAGGATAGGTCTCACCGTCCGATCACGTTTTGTTTCAACGGCGGGCCCGGCTCTCCCTCGGTCTGGCTGCACCTCGGTTTGCTCGGCCCGCGCCGGGCTGTGCTGGACAAGGAAGGCCAGCTTCCACCCCCACCTTTTCAGTTGACCGACAACGAATACTCGCTACTCGATGAGACCGACCTGGTGATGATCGATCCCGTCAGCACGGGCTACAGCCGCCCGGTGGAGGGCGAGAAGGCTGTAGAGTGGCACGGGTTCAAGAGAGACATCGCCTCGGTCGGTGATTTCATTCGTCTCTATTGCACCCGCTATAATCGCTGGCTGTCACCCAAGTACCTGATCGGCGAATCCTACGGCACGACCCGTGCCTCAGGTCTGGCTGGCTACCTCCAGGACCGTCACGGCATGTACCTCAATGGGTTGATGCTCGTCTCGGTCGTTTTGGATTTCACGACGATAGATTTCCAGATCAACAACCAGCTGCCTTATGTCCTGTTCCTGCCCGCCTACGCGGCCACGGCCTGGTACCATCACAAGCTGAGGGTCCGCCTGCCGCTGCCGCGCCTGATTAAGCAGGTGGAGCGTTTCGCCAACGGCGAATATGCGGCAGCCTTGCTCAAGGGCGACACATTGACCCGCCCCGAGCGGACCCGGCTGATCGCCCAGCTCGCCCGTTACACCGGCCTCTCGCCCGAATTCATCGACCACTCCAACCTGCGGATCACGGACCAGCACTTCTTCAAGGAGCTGCTGCGGGATCGCGGCCAGACTGTCGGCCGGCTGGACAGCCGCTTCCTGGGCCGCGACCGGATCGGTGTGACGGAGAGTCCCGAATACGATCCGCTCCTGACCAACGTGGCCGGACCGTTCACCGCTGCCTTCTATGACTACGTCCGCTCGGAGTTGAAATTCGAGTTGGACCTGTCCTACGAGATCCTGAGCGACTACGTTCAACCATGGTCGTACGCAGAGTTCGAGGGCCGCTTCGTCCACGTCGGCGAGAGCCTGCGCTCGGCCATGACTCGCAACCCGTATCTTAAGGTGTTCGTGGCCAACGGCTACTTCGACCTCGGCACGCCGTATTCCGCCACCGAGTACACGTTCAATCACCTCGGCCTGCACGATTCGCTGCGCAAGAATGTGACCATGGGCTATTATGAAGCCGGCCATATGATGTACATCCATCGGCCCTCGCTGGCGGCACTCAAGAAGGACCTGGCGGCCTTCATCCGCAGCACCAGACCTGCCTAGACCGTGAGTCAACGCCTGTTTCAAGCCGGTGAAGATGCCGCGCACCTGAAGATCAGCCCACGGACCCAGGAATGGATCCACCGGGCCGCGCGCGCCATTGCCCTGGCGGGCGTTGCCTACTACGTGGGGGCTTTCATCTACATTGCCATCTCGCGCATCGGCTATCCTTTTGCGCTCGAATGGCTGGAAGGCGGCTCGTACGCGCGAGGTGCAGCGTCTGCTAACAGGCCAACCGTTGTATGCCCGCCCCGATATCTCGTACGTCGCCATGATCTACCCGCCCCTTTACTACTACGTGTCAGCGGTTCTCGCGTGGATCATGGGCATGGGCTATCCTCCCCTCAGATTGGTGTCGCTCGCCGCCGCCATCGGTTCGATGGCGCTGATCTATCTGATCTGCCGCCGCGAGCGGACCGCGCCGGTCCCAGCCCTTCTTGGCAGCGGGCTCTTTGCCGCGACATATGCATTATGCGGCGCATGGTTCGACCTCGCCCGGATCGACATGCTTTCCGTGTTCTTGCTCCTCCTGTCGATCTGGATGTTGCGCTTCCAGACATTTCGCTCCTTCATCGCTGCAGGCCTCATCGCCGCCCTTGCCGCGCTCACCAAACAGACCCACCTCATCTCGGTAGCCTGCATCAGCCTCTTCCTGCTTCTGTCCGACCGGCGCAAGGCGCTCTTCTTCGTATTCCCCTTCCTCATCGCCTACGGGCTGGCGTTCCTTCTCTTGAACGGCGTGTATGCCGGTTGGTATCAGTTCTTTGTCTTCAAACTCGCCCTTGGCTCGGGCGAATATGTGACGCTATCGCCCACGTCTTCCATCGAGACCGCCCTGGGTTTCTGGGGTAACTCCATCTTCTTGGCCCTGCCGATCGTTGTGCTAGTCGTCGCTGCCTGGTTCGTGATCAATTGGAGGACATCAAAGGACCTGGGCACGCTGCTCTTCTATGCGGCGTGTGCGATCGGAATGATCGGGACTTCGTGGTCGGTGGTCCAGGTTGGTGGATACAAGAATGACCTGATCCCTGCCTACGCGGCGATCTCCATCCTGTTCGGCCTAAGCCTGCAGACTGCTCAATCCCAACTCGCCTCGAAGCCGATCTATCTAAGCGCGGTCTTGATCGCCTGTGCGATCCAGTTCGGCCTTCTCCGATATCCGATCGCAGCCCTGATCCCCACTCAGGCCGATCTCAAGGCCGGTCAGGACTTGCTGGCCCAGCTCCGGAGCCAGCCGAGGGACGTGTACATCCCGTGGCATCCCGATCTGGCGCTCATGGCCGGCAAGAAGCCTTTCGCCAGCTGGAGCCCGATGTATCAGCTCGAGGGCAACTATGGCGGGGGCGATGCCCATGAATCGGCCCGTGTGAAAACGCAATTCTCGAACGCCATGGCCCAGCAGCAATTCAGCCTGATCATCCTGGATCAGGAAGTCAACTGGATCTGGGGACATCCGGAAAAATACTACACCACCAGCTATGAGCCGGTCTTCAGCAGCCCGAATGTCTTCTGGCCGGTGACAGGCTGGGCGACACGTCCAACCATCGACATGGTTCCCAACGGCAAGTAGTCGCGGAGATCAATTGAGGCGAATCGCTCTGGAGGACCTGGCGGCCTATCTCACACTCGGCGCCTACGTGATCTGGGCCGGGCTCTTCATCCTTCAGAGTTCCTACATCGGCATTGACGGTCATCGCTACTTTGGGCTCTTCGACGACGCCATGATCTCCATGCGCTATGCCTGGAACTTCGCCCACGGGCAGGGTCTGGTCTGGAACGCCGGGCAGAGGGTCGAAGGGTACTCCAATCTCCTCATGACGCTCCTTATGGCGGCCGCCGCCCTCTTCCTGAACAAGAGCCTGGCCGTACTCGCCATCCAGATCCTCGGGATCCCGGTCGTCCTGCTGATCGCCTATCTCACCAGGCGCATCGCGATCGAGCTGCGCCCGGGCGAGCCATACGCCGCGCTGATCGGCCTTCTATCGCTCGGCTGCGTGCTCTTCTACTACCCACTGAGCTACTGGACCTTGATGGGCATGGAGACCGGTCTGCTCACGCTCTTCATCCTGGCGGGAGCTTGGTTCGCCTTGCGCTGGCTCGAAACAAATCGCACCACGGACCTGCTGGCGGTATCGATCACCTCGGGCCTCGCATTCCTGACCCGAAACGATGCGATCCTCCTGACCGCCGTGACCTTCGCCTACCTTGGCTTCGAAGTCTTCATCCGCCGCAAGGAGGCCGCGCGCCTGAAGCGTCTGCTCTACGCCGCCCTGCTTGTGGCGCTTTTCCCGATCGGCCAGACCCTCTTTCGCCTTATCTACTACGGGCAGATCCTGCCGAACACCTATTACCTGAAGTTGACAGGTATCCCATTGCTGATCCGCGTCATCGGCGGCTCGCGCTTTGTGTTTGAGTTCCTGCAGGAGACTTGGCCACTCTTCGCCCTGGCGGTGGTGGGCTTGATCTTGAAGTTCCGCCTGACGCGGCCTCTACCTGGCCGGCTTCATGGCTGTTGCCATTGCCTATCAGATCTATGCGGGCGGCGATCCATGGGAGAGTTGGCGCTTGCTAGCGCCGGCGATGCCTGCGCTCTTCATCCTCGCCATCGAAGCAGCCCTAATCTGCGTCAGTCGAATCGGGGCCCTGGGATCACAAAGATACGCAGTCGCGACCAGCGTCTGCCTCCTAACGCTCCTGCCCCTCGCGCTGGCCGATCAGCCGTTCCTGGCAGACATGGCTGTGCGCGGGCCAACCTCAGCTGCGATCGCCAATCGGGTCAACACAAACGCCGCCATCGCGATCAATGCCCTTACCGTGCCGGGAGCCAGCATCGGGGTCATCTGGGCCGGGATCCTGCCCTACTACACCGATCGGGTCGGCGTGGACTTCCTGGGTAAGTCGGATGCCCGCATCGCCCATCTTCAGGCCGATATCTCCGGCGCTGTCAGCTGGGGCGGCATGATCAGCGTTCCCGGGCACAACAAGTACAATCTCGAGTACTCCATCGTTGAGCTGCAGCCTACCTACGTCCAGGTCTATTCCTGGGGCTACCAGACCGTCAAGCCGTGGGTCGTGCAGCACTACGTGCGCCTCGATTATCAGGGCGTCGCTGGCTCCAAGACCGTCTGGCTGCTTAAGGACTCGCCTCTGGTCTGCTGGGATGCCTGCCGGAGCCAGTACAAGATCGTGCCCTGGCCAAACGGACAGAACTGAATCGGAATGTCCAGGAGAATGCGATCGACTTCTAGACTCTTCGCAGCCATGCCTGCATTGGCTGCGGCCTAGGTGGTGACGACCATGGACCTCGACGACCTCCAGGGTTTCAAGCAGCTCGATAAACAGAACATGCTGGCCGAGATCGATCGCCTTCCCGACCAATTGCAGTCTGCCTGGGAACTGGGCTTGATGTTGCCGCTGCCGGATCGCACGGCGCAGAAATATGCCGGCGTTGTGATCTCCGGCATGGGCGGCTCGGCCATCGGCGCCGACCTGCTGGCAGCCTACGCCGCTCCGACCTGCGACATCCCCGTGATCGTCCACCGCGACTACGGCCTGCCCGCGCACGCTCGCGGCAAGAGCACGCTGTTCGTGGCCTCATCGCACTCGGGTCATACCGAGGAGACTCTCGACGGCTTCGAGGCCGCTCTGCGCAGCGAGTGCACCGTGGTCGCCATCAGCACGGGGGGCGAACTAGCTCGCCGGGCGCGTGATCACAAGGTCCCGCTGTGGCAGTTCGATCATAGCGGGCAGCCACGGGCCGCGGTCGGATACTCGTTCGGTTTGCTGCTGGCGCTGCTCTTCCGATCGGATCTCATCCCCGATCCTAGTGCTGACCTGCGCGAGGCGATCCAAGCCATGAAAGCCTCACAGCAGAATCTCCGGCCTGAGACGCCCGCTGCCCGAAACCCCGCCAAGCGCTATGCGGGCCAATTAATGGGCCGCTGGGTAACCGTCGTGGGCGCGGGCATGCTCTCACCGGTCGCGCGCCGCCTGAAGACACAGATCAACGAGATCGCCAAGGCAGCGGCCAACTTCGAGTTCCTGCCCGAAGCGGACCACAACACTCTTGCAGGGACCATGCACCCGGAAGAGGTCCTGATGCCGCACACGATGAACCTCTTCCTGCGCGCGCCCTCCGATCATCCGCGCAATCGCAAGCGCATCGATCTCACCAAGCGGGCCTTCATGCTTGAGGGCCTGAACACCGACTTCCTCGACGCGCGCGGCAAGTCGACCCTGGCCCACATGTGGACCCTGATCCTGTTCGGCGATTACATGGCTTACTACCTGGCGATGGGCTACGGCGTCGATCCGACGCCGGTCGAGGCGCTGGCAAGCTTCAAAGAGACCATGAAGAGCGGAACGTAGGGTCGGCAGACACGCTCGCCCCCGCGAAGGCCTCCTCTCAGTTCGACCGGCCGTTCAGGGTTCCAGGCAGGCGGGGATTGAGTCCGTATTGCCGTCTGGCTGCTCTGTGTTGCCGTTCTGATCGTAGATCTTCACGTACTGAATAAAGCTGAACTGCTTAAGGCTGTCCCGAATGGGCTGGGCGATCGTGAAGGTCGAGCCCTTGCTGTCGCACTGGCCCGTGAGATAGACGCGGGCGATCCCGTCGGCTACATCGAGCTTGCTGTAACCGGTCGCACCGCTGTAGATCGCGATCCAGCCGTAGGTGTACTTCTCGGTGTAGCCCGGTCCCTTGAAGTATTGATCCAGGACGAACCGGGGCAGGTTGGCCGATGACGAAGCCCAACGTTTGCCGTAGACCTCGAGTAGCGAGGTGCGCTGGTAGAAGTAGATCTTGAGCAGCACGTAGAGCGGCGTCGCGGTCGGACGGATTGTGGGCGCGGGAGTCCGCGTGCGGGTTGGCGCAGGTGTCGGCGAGAGGGTTGCAGTGGGACTTAGCGTGGGCGACGGCGCAAAGGCTGCATCGAGACAGGTGGGGATCGAATCGCCCTGGCCGTCCGGATTCTCAGTCGTCCCATTCTGATCGTACACCTTGACCGACCGGATATAGCCGAATTGTTTTAGGTTGACCATCAGCGGCTGTGCGACCGTGTAGCTGTAGTCGCTCGGCGCGCAGACCCCGCGCAGGTACGCCCGCGCGATGCCGTTGGCCACATCCAGTTTCGTGAAGCCCGTGAACCCACTGGTCACGTTCGTCCAGCGGTAGACATACTTCTCGGTGTAACCCGGCCCCTTGAAATACTCGGTGAGCACGTCCATGGGGAAGTTGTCAGTGGATTTCTCCCAGCGGTAACCGGCGACCTCATATGGCGGTGCGTGGGCCCGCAGCGCGACCGAATTGACAAAGTAGATACTCAGCCTGGTGTAGGGAGGGATCGCAGTTGGCAGGCGGGTCTGGGTCGGGGGCGGCGTGCGGCTCGGCGTGGGCGTGCGCGTCGGCGTTCGGGTTCGTGTGGGTGTGCGCGAGGGGGTCGGCGTGCGTGACGCGGTCGGCGTCCTGGATGGGGTAAAAGTCAGGCTGGCAGTCGGTGTCTTGGAAGGCGTCGGCGTGTTGGTGATGGTTGGCGTATTCGATGGCGGCGGCGTGCGCGTCTTTGTCGGCGTCTGCGTGACCGTCGGCGTCTGCGAGGGCAGCGGCGTCTTGGTCGGCGTGAAGGTCACGGGTGGCGGCACAGGCGTGGGCACTCCCTGGTATACGAAGCGCACCGCGTCGGCGCCCACTTCAAGATTGGCGACCGTGGCAAACTCATCCTGCGTCTGGTTACTCAGCTGGATGTACTCGGCCGAGACGCCGTCGAAATTGTATTTGCCGGCGTACACCCAGCCGTCGCTCGCATAGAAGCCGTTCGGGAAGACGGCCTGGTCGATTACCACGCGATCAGTCAGCCCGCCATGCACGATGCTGTAGATTGCTCCTTCGGTCGTGGCATGGAGCCCCGGAATGCGGATGTAGACCGCGTACATGCCCGGCGTCGACCCTTTCGGGAAGGTCCATTGCCCGGTGCATGTCGGCCCGGTCAGGCGTGGCTTGGAATAGCTCATGTTATTGTTCTGAGCCTGACCGACGCCGACAACGATATCGTTCCAGCACTGCGCCGGGTCCTGGACGAACGCCAGGCTGGCATCGTCGATCAGAATGCCTGTGCCCGCCGTCGCGGGAAAGTCCAATGCTACGCTGCCGGATGGCAGCGCCTCGCCACCGCGGATCACGAGCTTCGGGTACATGACCCACAACGACTCGGGCTGGTCGTACGGCCACGGGTCGGTGCCGCCACCGCCCCAGCCATAGGGGTCAACCGAATTCCCGTTGGGCGCGGTCAGCTGGAAATGCAAATGGGGGCCGCTGGAATTTCCGGTCGTGCCGCTGATCCCCAGCGTGTCGCCATGGAAGATGTTGGCACAGTTATTGGTCGGACAGGCCTGCTGCGATACCGCACTCATGTGTCCGTAAGACGTGATGTAGCCGTTGGCGTGGTGCAGCTTGACGTAGATGCCGAGGGCGGTCGAGTGGTTCTGGGGGTCCCACCAACCCGAGTACATCACCCGGTCGGCGTCGGCCGCCGCGTAGACCGGGCGGTAGCTGATCCCATAGTCGATCCCATCGTGGCCGTTGTAGGCGATCCAGTCGCCGAGGTCATAGGACCAGTAGATGCCATAGCCCGCATCGCACACGCCTGCTAGTGGAGGCGGGGTTCCAGCCGGCGCCGGTGAGGGGCAGTCTTTGCGCGCTTCATGACCGCCGTAGGCGACGATGCGGTTGTCGCTCTGGCTGTAGTTCGGACTGGTGTGATCGAACATAGATTCCTCGGTTGCCGAGCCCGGGAACGGCGGGAAGAGGAACGGTGCAAGCTGCTGAAGAGGCGCCGCCGCCGCGCGGCCGGTCACTCGGGCCTCCGGCACGAGCGTAAGCCCGGCCGCGAGAAGGATGGCAATGAGAGATGCGAGCGCGCGGCGGGATGGCATCATAGTCCGGGCATTTACGGCGTTGTGATCGGCGTGGCGTCGACGACGGAGACTGCTTTGAGCGTCCCGAGCACCACTTCCGCATCGGTCAGACACTGATCGCCCTGATCCTTGAAGATCACCTGGAAGGCGGTATAGATAACGCCGTCGCCTCCCACATAGTTGACGAACTGCCGGACGCCGTTCACGTAGGCCGTGTTGACCTGGAAACTGACCCCGTTGATGCGCCGGACATCATGTGTCACGGTCCCATTGAGCGGAAGACCGCGTCCTCCGGTGGGTGTGATGAGACAGCCCGCGATCGAGCGGTGCGCGAGGGTCGGAAAGCCGAACGCATCCGTTGTGCGCGCCCACGCTCCGGGGTCGTACCGGACTCGGAAATCGAAACCCGGCTGAGAGTCAGCTAGGTAGGTCGGGAGTCCGTCCCAGATCTCGAAAGTGCCGGCGAAACGTGATTCCGTCGGCAGCGCCAGGGTCGGGAGCGCCGTTTCGGTCGGCAGAGGCGTCAGGTCGAGGGCAAACTCCCCGGCGGTGGGTGTCGAGGCTGCAGCGGTTGTCGGGACCGCGGCGCTGGGAAGAGCAGGCTCTGTCGGAGATGGTAGCTGCGCTGCCTGAGGCGCCACGGTTGCGATGAAAGGCAAGTTCGGCGGCGCCGACGCGCAGCTCGCGCTGAGCAGCAGCAAGAGCATAGCACCGACCTCTGTCATGAAGGGCAACCGCTTCGCCGACCATCGCGCATTCATTGCTGATTCACTTTCGCACCCAGGCCGCGCAGCAAGCGGGTTCGATCGCAACGCTGCGGAGCGCGCCTGAGCTCACATCAAGCACATCTACTTGCATTTTATCATTCAGGCCGACCGTGAATGCGAGACTGTTGCCATCCGGCTGCCAGGTTGGTGCCTCAACCCGCGCCCCATTGAGCGCTGTCAATGGTCGTTCCGTTCCATCCGGCCGGCTGACCGTATGGATGTTGCTGATTAATGCCTCGGTGGATTGGTCCGCATGCACGTCGGCCAGATTCTCGCGGTAGACGAAGGCGATCCGGCTTCCATCGGGCGACCAGGACGGCGCGAATCCGTGTCCTGCGTCCGCCTGGGCCAGCAGTTGTGATCCGGTCCCGTTCGCCTGCATGATCCACAGCTCACCCTCTGTGTAGGGTGTCGATGAATTGGGGATCTTGATGAAGGCGATCTGCTTGCCATCCGGTGACCAGCGCGCCAGCGAGAGATAGTGACTGGGATCTGCCGCAAGCTGCTTTGCGTTTCGGCCGTCGCTCTTGGCGAACCATAGCTCGCTCCCCAGGCCCATCCCCCGCGAGAGGGCGAAGAGGAAATCATCGCCGCCGTTGGATTGCGGAGCGAGGTCATACGTCAGTTCGCTGATCGGCAGCGCGGTCCGCCCGCCATCCGCCCCGATCCGGATGATCTGCGGCTGGTTGATCGAGTTGACCTTCAGGTACAGCGCCTGTCCATCTGGCGACCAGGCCAGAAAATGGCTGTCGGAATCCGTGACGGGCTGCCGAAGCGCACCGCTGGCAGTGTCCATCACCAGCACCGCCTGCCCGAATGGGCAGCTCAATTCCAGCGCGAGGCGGGAACCGTGCAGCGGAGCGAAGACGTCGTCGAGCCCGCATCCGCCTGGAACCGTCACGGGGATCTCATGCACCGGCTGCTCGCTCGAGTCGAGCTCGACCAGGGCCGGCGGATCGAGGCGAAACACGTAAAGGGATGATCTGGAAGCAGGCGCGACCGCCGGAGAACACGCCGCTAGCACGAAAAGGCCAGGCATTACGAGCGCGAGGCGCTGCATCAAATCATTATAGCGGGGCGAACGATTATAATGACCGAAGCTTCGGGATGGGGAGGAGGGTCATTTACCTCCCAATTTCCGGTCATTTATGACCATTCGGCCCCCCGGTGGGCTTCCCTCCGGTAGGATCAAGAAGGAAATCATGCACATACTTGTCACAAATGACGATGGCGTCTGGGCTCCGGGCTTGCTGGCGCTTGCACAGGAAATGCGCAAGCTCGGCCGCGTGACGGTGCTGGGACCGGACCGGAACTGGTCGGTCTCGGGGCATGTCAAGACGCTGGACCGGCCGCTGCGTGTGCGCGAGACCACCCTCGACGACGGCTCTGCCGCCCTGGCCTCAGACGGTGCGCCCTCTGACTGCGTGGCCCTGGCCGTGCTCGGACTGATCGACCCGACCGACCTGGTCGTCTCGGGTATTAATCCCACCGCCAATATCGCCCACGACGTGACCTACTCCGGCACGGTGACCGCTGCGATGGAGGCAGTGATCAGCAACGTCAAGGGCATTGCGGTTTCACTGAACTCGCCGGAAGCCTCCAGGGATTCCCTCGATTACAGCACCGCCGCGATTGTCGCCCGTCGCATCGCCGAAAGGGTCATCGCCGACGGCTTGCCCGAGGGCGTGGTTCTCAACGTCAACGTCCCGTACCTTAAAGAAAGCGAGCTCAAGGGCTACATGATCACGCGCCAGGGACTGCGTGTGTACCGCGATGTCCTCGATAGGCGCCTCGACCCGCGCGGCCGCCCCTACTATTGGATCGGCGGCGAGGCTCCGACCGGTATCGCCGAGGAGGGCACCGACGTCGGCGCCCTGGCCGAAGGCTACGTTTCCATCACGCCCCTGCAGCTGGACCTGACCTACTACAAGGCCATGGATGTGCTAAAGAAGTGGGATTGGCAGTAGCCCCACGGCAAGGAGGGATGCATGCTCGACACGCCCAACTTCACGCCAGGACAAATGAAGACGCTGCGGTCGGTCTTCCACGGCATGAATCACTTCATGGTCTTCATGTGGAAGCTCGGCCTGGGAAGGATGATCAACTCCTGGCCCGCCGTGATGGGCCGGATGATGGTGATCCGCCACCGCGGCCGCAAGAGCGGCAAGGAATACCTGACGCCCGTGAACTATGCCATCGTGGAGAATGAGATCTACTGCACCGCCGGCTTCGGTCCCAGGACGGATTGGTATCGCAACCTGCTCGCCGACCCGTGCGTCGAACTGTGGCTGCCAGGGGGCAAGCGCGCGGCCCGCGCAGTTGACGTCTCGGATTCGCCGCGCCGGGTACCCCTTCTGAGGGCCATCACGATCGCCTCGGGCTTCGCCGGCCCTCTAATGGGCGTGGATCAGAGGAAACTGACCGACGCGCAGATGGCAGAGATCGGAAGAGACTACCGCCTGGTCCATTTCCAATTGGAGTCTTGACATGGCTTATCACGCCGCCCCGACCCGCTATGATGCAATGCCCTACAATCGCTGCGGCCGCAGCGGGCTCAAGCTGCCGGTCATCTCGCTGGGCTGGTGGTACAACTTCGGCCGCGTGGACATTTTCGAGAACAGCCGGGCGATCGCCCGCCGGGCCTTCGACCTCGGCATCACCCACTTCGATCTCGCCAACAACTACGGCCCGCCTCCCGGATCGGCCGAGGAGAACTTCGGCGAGCTCTTCAGGCAGGATTTTCATCCCTACCGGGATGAGTTGGTGATCTCGACCAAGGCCGGCTACGATATGTGGCCGGGCCCGTACGGCGAATGGGGCTCGCGCAAGTATATGCTCGCCAGCCTCGATCAGTCCCTTGATCGCATGGGATTGGACTATGTCGACATCTTCTACAGCCATCGTCCCGACCCGGATACGCCCCTCGAGGAGACGATGGGTGCTCTCGACACTGCCGTGCGGCAGGGGAAAGCCCTCTACGCCGGCATCTCGTCCTACAACCCGGAGCAGACCCGCCGCGCAGCCAGGATCCTGCGTGAAATGGGAACGCCGTGCCTCATTCACCAGCCGCGCTACAGCATGCTGGACCGCGAGATCGAGCAGGGCTTGCTCGACGTGCTTGCCGACGAGGGCATCGGCTGCATCGTCTTTTCGCCGCTCGAACAGGGACAGCTCACGGACCGCTATCTTAACGGGATCCCCTCGGGTGCCCGCGCCACGAAGACCGACCGGGTCTGGTTGACGCCCGACGACGTCAAGCAGAATCTGCCCAAGGTCCGCAAACTGAATGCCCTGGCCCTGAAGCGCGGACAGTCCCTGGCGCAGATGGCCTTGGCCTGGGTCTTGCGGCAGCCGGTGGTGACCTCGGCCCTCATCGGTGCCAGCGGCGTGCGGCAACTGGAGGACAACCTGGCTGCCCTGAGCAACCTGACATTCAGCGAGAACGAACTCGCCGCGATCGAGGCCATCTTGAACGACTGATGCCGCCCCCCGGGCCGCATCCCTGCAATCGACCCACGGATCGAGAAATGAGGACGCCATGAAGTTCACTTCACCTCCCGGCCGTCAGGAGTTCAATGAGCGCGTCTGGGCACTCGTGCGCAAAGTGCCGCGCGGCAAGGTCGCGACCTATGGTCAGATCGCGCTGATGCTTGCGGCCCCGGCAGGCATCGACTTGGCGGCCTATCGCGCCTTCGGCCCGCGCTGGGTGGGCGGCGCCATGGCAGCCTGCCCCGATGACGTACCCTGGCAAAGGGTCATCAACTCGCAGGGCAAGATCAGCGACCGGCCCGGCTCGGCCAAGCAGCGCAAGCTGCTAAAGGATGAAGGCGTTGAGTTTGTCAAAGACAAGGTTGACCTGAAGAAGTACGGTTGGCACGGTCTCGCGGTGAAGGCTGGTCCGAAACAGGAGACGCTCTTCTGATGGAACCTTCTTCGGCTCCCATCCTCGAGTTCGACCCCACACCCGCTGCGCTGATCGAGCCCTCACTCGTCTATCGCAAACTGGATGTGCCCGAGCATTGTGTCCTTTGCTTCTTCAAAGAGGTGATCGACAAGGTCGCCCAGGTGAACAGCGCCACGATCCATGCCACCCATCATTGGGAGGACGGGCTGCACCATCTTTATGAGATCCAGTATCAAGGGCAGCGGCTGGCCTTCATGCATCCCGGCGTCGGCGCGCCGCTGGCCGCCGGCATCCTGGAGGATGCGATCGCCCGCGGCTGCCGCAAGTTCATTGTCTGCGGAGGGGCCGGTGTGCTCACGAAGGGGATCGGCGTTGGGAGCTTGTTCGTTGTTTCCAGCGCCGTGCGGGACGAGGGCGTCTCTTATCACTATCTCCCTGCCGCTCGGGAGGTCAACGCGAATCCGCTTGCAGCCGCTGCCCTCGGGGCAACCTTAAAGGCGAGACGCCTGCCCTATTCCACCGGCAAGACCTGGACGACCGACGCGCCCTATCGGGAGACGTCCGCCCGCATCGCCCTCCGCCGGGACGAGGGCTGCTTGACGGTCGAGATGGAAGCCGCCGCGTTCATGGCCGTCGCGGAATTCCGGCAGGTCGTCCTTGGGCAGCTCCTGTATGGTGGCGACGATCTGAGCGGTGACCGCTGGGACGAACGCGGCTGGACTACGCTGCACGGCCTGCGCGAGAACTTGTTCTGGCTGGCCGCCCAGGCTTGCCTGAGTCTCTGAAAGCGGCAAAAGGACCTGGCCTCATGCCAGGTCCTTCCTTTGCTGTTGAGGCCGCACAAACGCAGCCAGCTCACTTCTCGGCCGGACTGAAATAGACATCCGTCGGCTTCAACTTGGAGTTGCGCAGGAAGCGGGGCTTTACCTCCATGCCGATCCAATCCAGCGTCGGCGCAGCGGGGTCGACGCCCATCAGCCGCGTCAGCAGCAGCGTGTTCACGCCCTCGAACTCGATCAGCGCCAGCACGAACGGGCGTCTCGGGCAGGAACTCCTCCGAGCCGAAGTAGCAGACGGTGAAGGCGTGCACGTGCGCGGGCACGTTCGGTGATGTCGATCCACTTCGTCTCCGCGCCCGAATACATGTCGTGGCCGCGCGGGTTGGCGGTAGGTGTATCCGCTTGTCGGGGTCGCGGCAGCGAGCAGATCGCTTGTTGGTCAACCCCGCGAACCACGGGCTGTCCTGTCCGTACGAATGCAGGTAGGTGATCTTGTATTCCTGCTCGATCTGGATCGGCGCCATCTTCTTGAGAACTGCCAGCGCCTCCTCGTCGGTGCTGATCGGGAACGGCATGCCGTGGACGATGTAGCCGCCCAGCGTTTCTTCTCGTTGGAAGGTAACTTGGCCATCGACTCAATCCCTCCCTTTCCAAAACGGAGACGGAGACGTAGGTGCCCGTGCCGGCGTGGCGAGTGGATCGCGCCCCGCTTCGCATTCTTGACCTGCAGCTGGTCGTCGCGGAAATGTTTTTTGATCGTCCCTTGCAGCTGCCAGATGGCGAACACGCCCTGCATCAGCCCGGTCGCGCCGACAGGATGTCCGCAGGCGATCAGTCCGCCCGATGGATTGACCGCGCAGACGGGTCTTGTCCTTCAGCTTCAAGCCGTAGTCAATGTCCCGGCATGAAGGCCTTGCCCGATTCGGCGAACGGACCGCCTTCGCCGTAGCGGCACAGCCCGAGGTCTTCGTAGGTCTGGATTTCGGATGAGGTGTAGGCGTCGTGCAGTTCGACGAAGTCCAGTTCGTTGCAGCGGGTCTTTGATGCCCGGCGTGTTTCCAGGCCATGTTGCCGGCGGTGCGTCCCGCGCGGAACGAGTGGACGCCCGGGTAGCGCGTGCCGTGTCCCACAGTTTTTTGTAGTACGCCTTGCGTCTCGTCCGAGGATTTCTCCTGCTCGGTGGCGTAGTTCTCCATGAAGTTGTCGTAATCCGACGTGCGGACGGTCGGCCATGCGCATCGTGTCCGTGCCGCGGCCGATGCCGGTCACCTTCACCAGCGGACGGGCGACCTTGCGCGCCCGCGGCTTCGAGTTTCTTCAAGCCTTCCTCCGAGACGAGGATCGTCGCCGCCGCGCCATCGGACATCACGCAGATGTCGAGGCGGGTCAGCGGCCAGGCCACCATCGGCGAGTTGCGCACATCCTGGATGGTGATGCGCTGGCTCTTCTGCGCGTACGGGTTGTGGAAGGCGTTGATGTAGTTCTTCACGCTGACGTGCGCCATCTGCTCGACGGTCGTGCCGAACTCCTTCATGTGGCGCGTGACCATCATGGCGTAGTAGCCCGAATAAAAACCTCCGACGGGATAGTCGAACGACACGTCGGAGGCCAGCGCGATGAACTCATTTCCTTTCCAGGTCTCCACGTGGGACATGGTCTCGAAGCCGTAGGCCACGCACACGTCCATGTGGCCGCTGGCGACGGACTTCCACGCTTCCTGGAAACAGAGTCCGCCGGTCGCGCCGCCGCCTTCCACGCGATGGCTGGGCTTGGGGCACAGACCCGAGGTAATCCTGGGCCATGATGCCGGCCATCAACTGTCGGGTGAAATGATCCGAGAAGTACGAGGCGACCGAACCGTCCACGACGCGCGTGAACGTCGGGAAGTCCAGGCCGATATCGGCGATGGCATAGTCGTACGCCTCCTTGATGATCGCCTGGAAGGTCTTATCGGGTCGGGCTTTGGCGAACTTGGATACCCCGCCCGAGACCGCATACCAGGTCTCATGGGTTGCTCCTCCTTTGCAGAGTAGGACTGCTTCATTCTAACGCGGATGACCTTGGACGCCGTCCGGGACGCCGGGATGTGGTGTTATCATCAGCGGCGATGTACCATGGCTTTTGAAAAATCGAAGCGTGAGGACAGCCCCCACCGTTTCCTCGCCCAGCTCGCGGGCGGTTGGACCGGGCGCACGCGCACCTGGCTGGAGCCCGAGGGCGTGCCGGCTGAGTCGACCACGCTCGGAAGCGTCCAGCTCATCCTCGAAGGCCGGTTCGTGATCTATCTCTACCAGACCTCGCTGGACGGGGAGTCGCATCACGGCATGTTCATCTTTGGCTACGACACGACCCAGGACGTGTACCAGGCCAGCTGGGTGGACAGCTTTCACAACAACACCGCCATCATGTACTGCATCGGTGGACCGCGCGACAAGGGCTTCTTCGTCTTGGGCAGCTACCCCGCTCCGGATGGCGGCCCGGACTGGAACTGGCGCACCGAGGTGGAACTGGTGGACCGGGACCATCTGCTGATCACTGCCTACAACACCAGCCCCGAGGGGACCGAAGCCAAGGCCGTCGAAACCGCATTGCAGCGGGCCAAGTGATCCCGCCCATCTGCGGGGAGGACCGAGGAGGAGAGACATGCACTCACGCCGCGCCCTGCTCTACATGCCCGGCGACGATCGTCACAAAATCGACAAATCCCTCACCCTCGGGGTCGACTGCATCTGCATGGACATGGAGGACGGCGTCAGCTTCGGCCGCAAGGCCCAGGCCCGGGCCTCGATCGCCAAGGCGCTGCAAGAGCTGGACTTCGGCCGGTCCGAGAAGCTCGCCCGCGATCAACGCGGTGGGCACGAGCTTCGAGAAAGAGGACATCCAGGCGGTCCTGCCCCATCACCCCGATGGGATCGTGATCCCCAAGCTCGAGGACCTCGAGCCAGATCCAGTGGGCCAGCGACTTGATGGAGGCGGCCGAACTCGAGCATGGCTGGCCGGTCAACTCGCTGCGGCTGCTGGTCGACGTCGAGACTTCCGAAGGGCATTCTGAATCTGAAAGAGTTCGCCGGCCACCCGCGTCTGGACGCGCTGATCTTCGGCAGCGAGGATTTCGCCGCCGCCCTCGGCGCCACTCGCACCCGCGAGGCGACCGAGCTGCTCTACGGCCGGCAGGCAACACTCACCGCTGCAGCCGCGTTCGGCTTGCAAGCCATCGATATCGTCTCCATTGACTTCAAGGACCTGGACGCGGTGCGGGCTGAGGCTGAGTATGGAGCCGGGCTGGGATTCACCGGCAAGCAGATCATCCATCCTGCACAGGTCGAACCTGTGCAGGCAGCCTTCACACCCTGTCAGGAAGCCATCGCTGACGCCAGACGAATTGTCGACGGCTTCGAGGCCAGCCAGAAACAGGGCAAAGGCGCCTTCGCCCTCGACGGCAAGATGATTGACATGCCGCTGGTCAAGAACGCCCGCAAGGTGTTGGACCGTGCCCGGGCGGCTGGGAAGTTCTAGCCGACAGGCAGGGGCGCCGCACTGCGGCATTTGGGGTATCGAACCTCCTTCTATTCCCATCGTATAGGCAATACCTTTGTTCATATCGGTGAAAATCGGAGGGCTTCCGCACTTGGCAATGAATTCAGACACTCAGAGATCGGTTTTGATCACTGGCGCCTCGAGCGGCATCGGCCGCGCATGCGCTATCCACATGGACCGGCTTGGCTGGCAGGTCTTCGCGGGCGTCCGAAAGAAGGTTGATGCGGATTCCCTCCGAAGCGAGGCTTCCTCGCGTTTGACACCGTTGTTCCTGGATGTGTCCAAGCCCCAGGACATAGGCAAGGCCGTCAGGCTTGTAGAGAAGACGACCGGCGGAGGCGGCCTGACCGGACTGGTCAACAATGCGGGCGTTCCTTACGGTGGGCCGGTGGAGTTCCTCGACCTGGATGAGGTCCGTCGCACCTTCGAGGTCAACTTCTTCGGCGTCATCGCGGTGACCCAGGCTTTCATCCCGCTGTTGCGCCGCGCTAGCGGGCGGATCGTCAACATCAGCTCCATCAGCGGCCTCATCGTTTCGCCATTCTTGAGTCCCTACACCACGAGCAAGTTCGCACTCGAGGCCCTCTCGGATGCGCTGCGCATGGAGCTCAGTCCATGGAAGGTGCGGGTTGCGCTGATCGAGCCCGGCGCGATCGATACACCGATTTGGAGCAAAGCGCGGGGCGTCGCGGAGGGAGTGTTGAAGAGCGCACCCTCGGGCGGTCTGCAGCTCTACGGCACCGCGGTAAATGCATTGATGAGCGGACTGGGCCAGCACGGCATTTCGCCGGAGGTGGCTGCCCGGGCGGTAGCACATGCGCTCAGCTCGCCTCGGCCGCACACACGCTATCAGCTCGGAACGGAGGCTCCAGTCGTTGCCCTGCTGAGATTGCTGCCCGACGGTCTGCGCGATCGACTCTTCCTCGCACGCCTGCCAAAGTGGGGCTGACTTGATCTCCATCCTCTTCGGCCTGACCTCCGGCCTGTCTTGGGGCGCGGGCGATTTCGCCGGCGGAATCGCAAGCCGCAAGCTCGGCACGTACCGCGCCGTCTTCTTCCAGGAGGTGGTCGGCCTTTGTCTGGTTATCGTCGCGGTACTTATCATCGGCGAGCCGTTCCTCTCGTCCCGCGCATTGATCTTCGCGGTCCTCTCGGGTGTGGCGGGCAACATGGGACTGCTGCTTTTTTATCACGCCCTCGGCACGCGGAACATGAGCATAGCCGCGCCGGTCTCGGCCTTGATGACGGCCATCCTGCCTGTTGTGGCAGGCTCTCTGACCGAGGGCATGCCCGGAGCGTTGACCTTCCTGGGTTTCGGTTTTGCCCTCGCCGCCGTTTGGCTGATCTCGCACGATCACGACCCGACCCGGGGCGTGCGCGCTCACCTCTCAGACCTGGTCATACCACTTCTGGCTGGGGTTGGTTTCGGAGGGTTCTTCATTCTCATCCACGAGGCCAGCCGCGACAGCACGATCTGGCCGATGATCGCATCCCGCACTACCGGCGTGATCATCGTCGGCCTAGTTATGCTCGCCCGCGGAATGGATTGGCGCGTTGACCGGTCGGTCCGCGGCCCGGTGGCGGCGAGCGGCGTCCTCGACATCAGCGGCAACCTGTTCTTCATCCTCGCCGCGCAGGCGGGCCGACTCGACGTCGCCGCGGTCCTGGGATCCCTGTATCCTGGCGGAACCGTTTTGCTCGCGTGGCTCATCCTCAAAGAGCGGCTATCACGCCTTCAGTGGCTGGGCATCGCCCTCGCGATGATCGCCATCGTTTTGCTCACACTGTGAGAGGACCGTGCCGTTTACCGCGATCCAACCTGACGACCAAAGGAGCGATCCATGCCGCACAGACTGAGTGACCAAGTTGCGATCATCACCGGCGCCACTTCCGGCATCGGTAAAGCCACGGCGCTGCTCTTTGCCGACGAAGGCGCTTCGCTCGTGATAACGGGCAGACGCCTCGCTTTGGGCGAGGCCGTCCGCGACCAGATCAGGTCAACGGGGGCACGCTGCATTTTCGTCCAGGCCGACCACACCCAACCGGAGGATTGCACGCGGGTCGTGGACGCCGCCCTCAAAGAATTCGGCCGTATCGACATTCTCTTCAACAACGCCGGCATCGTCACGAGCGGCACGGCTCAGACGACCTCGGAGGAGGTCTGGAACGACACGCTGGCGATCAACATGACGGCGGTCTGGCGCATGAGCAAGCTTGTCATCCCCCATATGAAGAAACAGGGCGGTGGTGTCATCGTCAACAACGGTTCCGACTGGTCGGTCGTGGCCGACCGGGACGCGTTTCCGTACATTGCCAGTAAGGGCGCGGTCGGCCTGATGACCAAGTCCATGGCATTGGACTTCGCGGGGGATAACATCCGGGTCAATGCGATCTGTCCCGGCGACACGATGGTGGAACGCTGGCAGGAAGAGGGCTACTTTCAGGAGTTGGAGCCGGTGGACGCGCAGCAAGCGATGCAGGAATCTGCCGCTTACATACCTTTGGGGCGCTACGCCAGGCCCGAAGAGATCGCCCGCGCCGTGTTGTTCCTGGCCTGCGATGACTCGTCATTTGTCACAGGGCATCTGCTCCTGGCGGACGGCGGCAACACCGCCCATTAGTGGGCGGGCGTGGCCTCGATCAACTTCTTTGTGCATAGACTGCTGCCCGCCCTGGCCGAATCGCCGGGCCGGCCTGCCTGAATCCACGGTAGCCGCGTCCTACGTATTTCCCCCGGATTTCTAACGAATTGTTTAGGCAGCCTCCCTTGACTTAACCTCGGCTCAGGCATAAAGTTAAGCCCGCTTAACTAACAAGAAGGCTTAACTATGCCCAAACCTGTCCAATTTACTCAGGCCATTCGCTCCTGGATGGACGTGTCCATGCACCGCTCGCTGCGGGGCTGGGCCCACGGTGCCAGGGCCTCCGGCCTGTCGATGCCCCAATTCAGCATCCTGATGCAGCTCTACTATCGCGGCCACTGCGGCATCTCGGACATCAGCGACCGCTTCGAGATCAGTGCCGCGGCCGCCAGCCAGCACGTGGAAAACCTGGTCCAAGCCGGCCTGCTCGAGCGGGCGGAGGACGCCGAGGATCGCCGCGTGAAGCAAGTGCAGCTCTCCACCAAAGCCCGGACCCTGCTGGACAAAGGCATGCACGAGCGCTATCGCTGGGTCGACGCCCTGGCCAGCGGCCTGGACGAACGCGAGCGCGAGAAGATCGCCGAAGCCCTGGTCGTGCTCACCGAGGCGGCCCGTAAGCTCGACCCGGCCAACTGACCGCCCAGATTCTTCCTGACCCGGTCACAGCCAATTCACAGGCGCAATCTATACTGCCTGACAACCCGGCTCCGATCACACCCAACCCTTAGACCCGACCTTCACTCCGGCCTCAGCCCCATAGTCCCGAAAGGAATTTCATGCAAGCCACGATGTCGAGACCCATACCCAGCGCCGGCGCCCAGCGCCAGTCCAGCATGAGATCTGTTGGCCGGGCAGTCAAATACCTTGCCCATTATCGCCGCCAGGCGCTGCTGCCTTATTTGTTCCTGGTGATCGCCACACTGGCCCAACTGGCCGTGCCAGTCGTCATCCGTAGGATCATCGACGCGGTCACGAGCGGTTATGTCGCTGACCAAGTCTTGCTGGCGGTCAAATCCATCCCGACCCAGTTCGTCTCGGCTGCTCTGCCCAAGATCCTGGCGGCACTTGGCCTCCCCGCCAGCTGGACGATGGATCAGCTCGTTGCCCAGATGAACGCGAACAAGGTTGGCGCGCCGCAGACGCTGATCTCGGCGGTCATCGCCGTCCTGGCCTTGGCGGCGCTGCGCGGCGTCTTCGCCTTCCTGCAGGCCTTCTGGGCCGAGAAGAACTCTCAGGCTGTCGCCTATGACCTGCGCAACGACCTGTACTCCAAGATCCAGAACCTCTCGTTCTCCTATCATGACCAGAATCAGACCGGCCAGCTGATGGTGCGCGCCACCGACGATGTGGAGAAGGTCCGGCTGTTCATCGGCCAGGGCCTGCTGCAACTCGGGGGAGCCCTCCTGCTGCTAAGCGGCACGATCATCATCCTGTTCGCCACCAACACCGCGTTGGCCTGGACGGCCATGCCCATCCTGCCGGTCGCCATTATCATCTTTGGCATATTCAGCGCGATCGCCAACCCGATGTTCAAGGCCTTGCAGGTCAAGCTTTCCACCTTGAACACGATCTTGCAGGAGAACCTGGCCGGCATCAAGGTCATCAAGGCCTTCACCCGCGAACCGCAGCAGCAGGTCAAGTTCCGCGCCTCTGCCGATGACCTGATGAGCCAGGCCATCGGGGTCGCCGGGCTGTTCACCTTCTTGTTCCCGTTGATCTTCCTCACTGCCAACCTCGGTCAGGCCGCCATCCTTTACGTCGGCGGGCGCCAGATCATCGCCGGCGCACTGACCCTCGGCCAGTGGCAGGAGTTCTCGCTCTATCTCATCTATCTATTCTTCCCCATCGCCCAGCTCGGCTTCATTATCACCCAGTTCGGACAGGCGGCCGCCTCGGCCGACCGCGTTTTCGAGATCCTGGACGCTCGCTCCGATATCGTCGACAAGCCGGATGCGATCGAGCTGCCCGCCGTGAAGGGCGAGATCAGGTTCGAGAACGTCACCTTCCGCTATTTCGGCGGTGGCCAGCCCGTCCTCGATCATGTGAACTTCGAGGCCCACCCGGGCGAACGGATCGCGCTCCTCGGCGCGACCGGCTCCGGCAAGAGCACGATCATCAACCTGCTGCCGCGCTTCTATGATCCCACGGAAGGCCGCATCACCATCGACGGCTACGATCTCCGCGATCTCAAGATCAACTCGCTGCGCAAGCAGATCGGCATCGTCCTCCAGGAGACCACCCTCTTCGGCGGCACTGTGCGCGAGAACATCGCCTTCGGCCGGCCGGACGCCAGCGATGAGGATGTCGTCTCGGCGGCCAAGGCGGCCCAGGCCCACGATTTCATCATGTCCTTCCCCGACGGCTACAACACGCATGTCGGCGAGCGCGGCACCACCTTGAGCGGCGGCCAGAAGCAGCGCGTCGCCATCGCCCGGGCCCTGCTGCTCAGCCCGCGCATCCTCGATCCTCGACAACTCGACTTCCAGCGTCGATCTGCAGACCGAGGCACTCATCCAGGCTGCCCTCGATAATCTCATGCGCAGCCGCACCTCCTTCGTCATCGCCCAGCGCATCAGCACGGTGATGACGGCCGACAGGATCCTGGTCCTGGACCGGGGCCAGGTCGTGGCGCAGGGCAAGCATGCCGACCTGATGGAGAACGAACCGATCTACGCGGAGATCTACAACTCGCAAATACTGGCCTACGAGCAGGAGCACGGGCTCGTGCCGCAGGAGAACCAACCATGATGGGTCCCGGCCGTTTCGGCAACTTGATGAACCAGGAGACGCTCAAGCCGCGCAGCCTGGGAAGCACGCTTGGACGCCTCGCCAAGTACTTCGGCCGTTTCTGGCCCGCCTTGGTCCTGGCACTGATCTTCATCGTGATCTCAACCTGGACCCAGGTAACCACGCCCGTGCTGACCGGCGAGGCCACGGATTGTTTCCTTGTCCCGCTCGGCGCCAGCGAGCTGGGCGGCGCCACCGGCTCTTTCGCCTCGACCCAGGCGAGTAGCTCAGCCGCCAGCTGCTGGCTGACGGCAGATCCCACCACCCTGCGCGGCACGCAGTGGCTGATATCCAGCGCCTACCGCCTGGGTGGATTCGTGTCGCCCGCCGCAGCCCTCATGTCCAGCTCCGATCGCATGCTCGGCCTCGGCCGGCTGATCCTGATCCTGCTAGTGCTCTTCGTAGTGAGCTCGCTGCTCACCGGCACCACCTTCTACACCATGGCCTGGTCCGGACAAAAGGTCTTGCCGCGCCCTGCGCGTGGAGGTCTTCGAGCGGCTGCATCAGCTCTCTCTGAGCTTTTACGCAGTCAACGAGGCCGGCGACCTGATGAGCCGCATTACCAATGACACCAGCGCCATCGAACAGGCCATTTCGTTCGCCCTGGTCAACGTCTTCAGCGGCGTCCTGCTGTTGGTCTGGGTGGCCTACAGCATGTTCACCAGCAGCGTGGCGTTCGCCTTGCTTTCCCTTGCCGTGGCTCCGATCATGTTCCTGGCCACCATCTACTTCTCCGACCAGGCCCGCAAGGCATTCCGCACCAGTCGCCAGGAGATCGGCAACGTGAATGCCGAGCTGCAGGAGAGCATCGCCGCCGTGCGTGAGGTCCAGGCCTTCAGCCGGGCCGACGAGAACATCGAACAGTTCAAAGAGGTCAACGCAGCCAACCGGGATGCCAACGTCCGGGCGGTCTCGTTCACTTCTGCCCTCTCACCTACCCTCGAGGCCTTGGGCTACGTCGCGCTGGCCATCGTCACCGGTGTCGGCGGCTGGGCCATCCTTAAAGGTCAGACCCTGCTCGGCACCACCGTGACCTTTGGCCTGGTTATCACCTTCCTGGCCTTCGTGCAGCGTTTCAACCAGCCCATCCAGCAGATCGCGGTCCTGTGGACGAATGTCCAGAACGCCATCGCCGGCGCCGAACGCATCTTCGGCCTGCTGGACGAGGTGCCTGCCGTGCGCGACCTGCCGGGCGCAAGGGACATGCCTTCGATCATGGGCAAGGTCGAGTTCAGCCACGTCTCGCACCAGTACGAGGACGACGTTCCCGTTCTCAAGGACGTTTCCTTCATTGCGGAGCCCGGTCAGACCGTTGCCATCGTCGGGCCGACCGGCGCCGGCAAGACCACCATCATCAACCTGCTGCCCCGCTTCTATGACGTGACGGAGGGCTCGGTGAAGATCGATGATGTCGACGTGCGCCAGGTCACCGCCGAATCGATCCGCCGCCAGATCGGCATCGTCCTGCAGGACACGTTCCTGTTCAGCACCACGGTCATGGAGAACGTTCGCTTCGGCCGCCCGGATGCCAGCGACGAGCAGGTCATGGCTGCCACCAAATTGGCGAATGCCGATACATTCATCGACCGGCTGCCGGACAAGTACCAGACCGTCCTCGGTGAACGCGGCGCCGGCCTCTCGCAAGGACAGCGCCAGCTGCTCTCCATTGCCCGCGCCGCCCTGGCCGACCCGCGCATCCTCATTCTGGATGAGGCCACCTCCTCCGTCGATACACGCACGGAGCGCCTGATCCAGAAGGCCTTCGATGTGCTGCTCGAGGGGCGCACCTCGATCGTCATCGCCCACCGGCTCTCGACCATTGTCAACGCGGATATGATCCTCGTGGTCGACGACGGCCGGATCATCGAGCGCGGCCGCCATGCCGAGCTAATGGAACAGCGCGGCTTCTACTACGATCTCTATATGAGCCAGTTCAAGAAGCAGGAGGAAGTCGCCGCGGCAGCAAACTGAGCGAGTCCGGGCATTCCCTCGCCCAAACATTCGATCGTTTGCGCGCGGAGCCCCCAAAAGGCTCGGCGCGTTTTTCTTGCTTCCACCCCGAACGGTATAATGGATTCCGCACCTATGCAGCGCGCAAGTCTTTCCTACCGGATTGCAAGGTACATCCTGGCGATTGGATTAGTCTCCGTGGTCGCCGTCGTCTTCCAGGATGTACGCGCGACGCTCGACACCGCGTTGATCGCCCTGCTGTTCCTGCTCCCGGTTGGCCTGAGCACAGCCGTGTGGGGGCTCTGGCCGGGCATCGCCTCCGGGTTGGCCGCGTTCCTGGCCTTCAATTACCTCTTCATCCAGCCTTACTACACTTTCACCGTTCACCATCCCTCGGACCTCGTCGTCCTGATGGTGTTCCTGGTCGTTGCCGTCGTCATCAGCCAATTGCTCGGCCGCGCCCAGGCCGGCATGCAGGCTGCCCGCCTGCGCGAGCGCGAGGCGACCCAGCTGTACGAGCTCAGCACGGCCCTCACCAGCTATCGCGATCCCGGGGCCATCGCCCGTGTCATCGCGGCGCAGCTCCAGACACTGCTGGAGTGCAACTTCGTCGAGGTGGATTTGGTCGGTCCGCCCGTGCTTTGTTATCGGCTGCCGGCCGGCGAAAGTCCACCCAGCCGTCCCCCCGAATTGACCGTCCCCATCCAGGCGGTGAAAGGCATGCTGGGCGAGATCCGGCTATGGCGGGCAGCGCCTCCCATCTCGGCCCCCGAGAAGCGCCTTGCTCGGACCGCCGCTAGTCAGGCCGCCGTTACGCTCGAACGCATCGCCCTGGCACAGGCCGAAGCCCGCGCAAGACTGCTCGAAGAGAGCGACCGGTTCAAGTCATCCCTTCTATCCTCGGTGTCGCACGAGCTGCGGACGCCGTTGGCAACGATCAAGGCCGCGGCTTCCAGCCTGCGAACCGGCGAGGTGGGCTGGACGTCCGCCGCCCGGGATGAACTGCTGGCCGCGATCGACAATGAAGCCGACTACCTTGACATCCTGGTCGGCAACCTGCTCGACATGACCCGCATCGAGTCCGGCGCGCTCCGGCCGCAGCGGCAGTGGAACGTTCTGTCCGAGATCGTCCAGAGCACGCTGGTGCGTATGCGTCACTTGACCGGCACGCACCAGCTGGAGGTCCGGATTCCAGAGGACTTGCCCCTGGTCCCGGTTGACTTCCTCCAGATGGAGCAGGTCTTCACCAACCTGATCAGCAACAGCACGAAGTACGCGCCCGCCGGCACGGTCATCCGCATCGGCGCCAGGCTGCAGGAGAACTCGGAGCTGCTGGTGGAGGTGAGCAACCAGGGTCCCCACGTGCCGTCTGAACACCTTGACCGCATCTTCGACAAGTTCTATCGCATCACGGCGGCCGACCGGGTCACCGGCACCGGCTTGGGCCTCTCGATCTGCAAGGGTATCGTCGAGGCCCACGGTGGCCGCATTTGGGCGGTGAACCTGCCCGATGGCTTCGCGTTCGACTTGACGCTGCCGCTGATGCTGGACGGTGCGCCGCCGCCTCAGGTCCAGCCGGAGCCGGAGCCTTCATGAGCGACACCTCCCCCAGATCCTTGTCATCGACGACGAGCCGCAGATCGGCCGCGCCTTGCGCACCATCCTGACCGAAAAGGAATTCCGCGTGACGACTGCAACCCGCGGCGAGGAAGGCCTGACCCTCGCGGCGGCCAATCCCCCCGACATCGTCATCCTCGACCTCGGCCTGCCGGACATGGATGGCATCGAGGTCTGCTCCCGCCTGCGCGAGTGGACCCAATGCCCGATCATTGTCCTCTCCGTGCGCGACAGCGAACGCGACAAGGTCGCCGCGCTGGATAAGGGCGCGGATGACTATCTGACCAAGCCCTTCGGTATCCAGGAGCTGCTGGCCCGGGTGCGGGTCGCGTTGCGCCACTCGGTCAACTCACGCGGCGCACAGACCAGCGTGCTCAAAGCCGGGCCGGTCACGATCGACCTCGCCTGGCACACGGTCACGCGCGACGGGCAGGAAGTGAAACTCACCGCCACCGAGTTCAATCTGCTGGCCTACCTCGTCTCTCATCGCGGCCGCGTCCTCACCCATCAGAGCATCCTGACGAACGTCTGGGGCCCGGCCGACGCGGATCACACCGAGTACCTGCGCGTCTACATGCGCCAGCTTCGCAAGAAGCTCGAGGTCGATCCCGATCGACCACAGTATATTCTGACCGAACCCGGTATCGGCTATCGCTTCATTCCCGATCCCGACATCTGAAGCTCACGACTCTGCACGATTCCCCGAGACCTAAGGACAGTTACAGGCGTTTCGCGGCCAAGTCCCCCTGCTAATTGTCGACAAATCACGTGAGCTTCATCATATTAAACATCCCGGATCCGGGATGTTTTTATTTGTGCTTTATGGAACTTGTCGGATTCCTTGTCACGGTTTAACGCCTGCCTGCTAGCATATTCATCTTGGAGGTCCCAGATGAATACTCCAAAGTCCCACGTAAGCCCGATTGCCGTAGCGCCTTGGGCCAACTCGAAGGATTGCGCCAGGGCAGCCACCTCCAAGCTGGTTGTTGTTGTATCGACCGTCTCCGAGGAGGCTGCGCTGGCTGGCCGCATCCTGGAACAGGCCAAAGCCGCAGGTCAGCCGGCATTGCTGCTGGGCATCTCCCCCACGCCCGATGGCGAGGCCGAACTGCGTCGCAGCCTGGTCATGGTCCAGGCATTCATGAGCGCCCAGGGACAGTCCGTCGAGCTCAAAAGCAATTCCGGCATCGGTTGGTTGGACAGGATCAAGGCCGAGTGCGCCCCGTCCGATCAGGTCGCCTGTTACGCGGAGATGGGCGTGGGCATGTGGAACCAACCGTTGAGCGACATCCTCGCCCGCGCACTGCAGGTCCCGATCCACGACTTCTCGGAGCTCCGCCTCGCACCGAGCAGCAGGGGTTCCATCCTCGCGCAAGCTGGCGCCTGGATCGGATCCATCGCCACCATCGGCGGTTTCCTGGCCCTTCAGGCCAAGATCGTGCTGGAAATGCAGGGTCCGGCCCAGGGTACCGCTCTGATCGTCACCCTCCTTCCGGAAGTGGCCCTGATCTTGCTCTGGAACTCAATGCTGGGGTGAATGTCTTGCTCCCGTTCGGGAGTGGTTGAGAATGGTATCGGTAATCCTGCTTCTGATCATCATATTCCTGGCGTATAAGGTTTCGCCAAGGGAGAATCCAGACCATGCCCAAAAGCATGGCGCCGGGCAGATCGGGCTGCTCGCCGCGCTGGCCTTGTTCGGCGTGGACTACTTTACCTCGTACTACTACGCCACGGGCGAACTGATGAGCGCCCTGCACCCGTACAACTTGCAGCGTTACGGCTACATCGCGGTGGCTGTGATCGGCTTTGCCAACTTCGCCTTCGGCTTCCTTTACATGTATTCGCTGGGCATCTTCAACGAGGGCGGCGGTTCGTATACCGCCTCCATGCGTTACCTTGTGCCCACCCTCAGCCTGATCGTGGCGGTCACTCTGATCGAGGACTATGTCCTCACGATCGTTGTGTCAGCCCTTTCCGGCGCAGACCAGCTTCTTTCGATCCTCAACGCTTATGGCACTCACTGGTTCTGGCATTTCGCCATCGGGGCCGCCCTGGCGGTAATCACCTGGTATCTCACGATCCGCGGCCGCGGGGAGTCCTCGCGCGTGGTCTTCACCCTGCTGACCATCTTTGCAGGATTGTCCATCATGATGCTGGTTGGTTTGGTCCTCGCCAACAGCAGGGGTGTCCCGGCAGCGCCGGTCCAGAGCGCCCAGACCGCAACTTTGGGACAGGCTTTGCTGCACCTGCTGACAGCCTCTATGAAGGGCATGGTGGCCCTTACCGGGCTGGAGGCCATGTCTAACGGTATCCAATTCGTCATTGACGAGGATGTTTCACTGGTGAAGTGGGGCAAGCAGCACTTGCCTAAGCTGGAGCGCATCTGGCAGTTCTACAGCGGCAAGGTCGGCATCGGCCGCTTCGTACAGACATCCTTCTTGTTCTACGGTGGCATCACCACGCTGTTCCTCACGTACTTCTCCATCCGCTTCAACGTTTTTGATGGGACACTTGGGCGGACTCTGGTTGGCAACCTGGCCTTCATTGGCTTCAATCAGATCCCCGGCGGACAGGTACTCTTCTGGACCTATCAGATCCTGGCCGTGGCGCTACTGGCAGCCGCCTCCATGACCGCATTCCAGGATGCCCAAGCCACCGAATGGCGCGATGTCGCCATCGGGGAGATCCCCGAAGCGATCATCTTCCGCGATAAGCGCGGCACTTTTACCCGCTCGGTAACGATCACCTTCTGAATTTCGGTGCTCATCATGCTCGTGGTGCGCGGCCGGACTTCCGTCGCTGTCCCATTCTACGGGGTCGGTGTATTCCTGCCGATTATGATCATGGGGCTCGCGATACGCCAGCACATCCTGCAGCATTTCACCGGACCGGCAAGAAGATGGGCCGCCGAGGCCGCGGCCTTTGCGGCCGCCCTGGCCGGCAGCGTTTTTGTGGGACAGATCGTCGGCAAATGGGAGGAAGGCGGCTGGGTACGTTTGATCACATTCACCACCCTGTTCACCGCTGCCCACTTGGTTCTGCTCTCACCTGTCGGCTATCGTGAGCCGCGCCAGATCAACCGGATCGTCCATGAGAAGGCCCGGGTCCAGGGAGGCATGGCCTCCATCGTGAAATGGCAGGCCTTCAAGATGCAGGAATACCGCTTCCGCTTGATGATCGCCGTCTCCAGTCTCATGGAGACGTTGGGCCTGCAGGTCCGCAGACCGTTCGCAGCTGCACTCGCTAGCGGCGGAAGCATGCCGGCTCCACAATCCTTCTTCATGAGTACCCAAACTATGTCCAATTCCACTCTCCCTCACACCTCCGTAGCCGCTGCCCCGTCAACCGGCGCCGCAAGCCAGATAGCTTCGGGCCCGAGCCACTATCACCTTCCGCCCCATATCGTCCGCCACCGGATCATCGTGCCGGTCAACACTCTGAACCAGGGCACGCTGACCGCGCTTCGCTACGCCCAATCGCTCACCAGCGATGTGACCGCCGTTCACGTCTCGCTCGACCCCGCCGAAACCGCGGACTTGCAGCAGAGATGGCCCATGTGGGGAGAAGGTGTGAGACTGGTCGTGCTCGAACTCGCCTCACCAGATGGTGCTCGAGCCGCTGCTCGAATACATTCATGGCCTCCGGACTCTCAAGCAGGACAACGAGATCCTCACCATCGTCGTGCCGCAGTCGATCCAGCCGCGTTGGTGGACCAACCTGATGCGGACCCAGATGGCGGTCCTCCTGCGCCTTTCCCTTCCGTTCGAGACCGGGATCGTCATCACCGACGTGCCCTACGAGCTGGAAGCCGAGAACGCCCACAAGCACGGAAGGAGATAGAGAATGAAGGTAATTGTTGTCGGCTGCGGCCGGGTCGGCGTGGAGCTGGCGCTCGCACTTTCCACGGAACACCTGGTCACGGTCATTGACTCCGATCCGCGCGCCTTTGATCGGCTCGGCCTCCACTACGCCGGCCGAACTGTCCAGGGCGAGGCTCTCGATCGCAACGTTCTGCTGCGCGCCGGCATCGAAACCGCCGATGCGCTCGCGGCTGTGACCGCCTCCGACAACGTTAATGTGATCGTTGCCAGCGTGGCGCGCAAGATCTACCATATCCAGCGCGTGGTCACCCGCGTCTACAATCCGCGGCGCCGGCCGATCTACGAGAAGCTCAACGTGCAGACCGTGTCGTCCTCCTCGTGGGGCGCACATCGCATCGAGCAACTCCTGGTCCACCCGGGATTGCAGAGCCTGTACACAGCCGGAAACGGCGAGGTACAGATCTACGAGATGCCCATCCCCACCGACTGGGCCGGCCGCAAGCTGGTCGACCTGGTGCCTGCCGGTTCGGCACTGCCGGTCGCGTTGGCCCGGGCCGGCCGCGGCCTGCTCCCCGGCAGCGACATGCTGCTCCAGGCTGATGACGTGCTTCAGGTCAGCGCGACCGATGAGGGGCTCAAGATCCTGCGCGAGCGGGTCCATGCCAACGGGCATGACAAGGTAAAGGAGTAAGACCCATGTATGTCTTGATCATCGGCGGGGGACGCACAGGCTCCCACCTGGCCTCATCGCTGGCCGCGGAGGGCCACGAGGTACGGGTCATCGAGAACCGTCCGACCGCGCTGGCCAATCTGCATCGCGAGCTGCCAACTGAACTCATCTACGAGGGTGACGGCACCGATCCGCAGGTGCTGGAGGCGGCGGACGTCCGCCGCGCCAACGTGCTGGTCGCGGTCAGTAGCGAAGACGCCGACAACCTGGTCGCCGCCTCGCTCGCCCGACACCAATACGGCATCCCGCAGCGTCATCGGCCGCGTCAACAATCCGCGCAATGCCTGGCTCTTCACGCCCGACTTTGGCGTGGACGTGGCCCTGGACCAGGCTGACATCATCTCCAAGCTGCTCGAGGAGGAAATGTCGCTCGGCGACATGATGACCATGCTCCGCTTGCGCCGCGGCCGCTATTCTCTGGTCGAGGAAAAGATCCATCCGGGCGCCCGCGCCGTCGGCCTGAGCATCAAAGACCTGCCGCTGCCGCAGAACTGCATCGTCTCGGGCATCATCCGCAACGGCGACGTCGTACTGCCCCGCGGCGTCACGGTCCTGCAAGAGGGCGATGAGATCCTGGCCCTGGTCGACGACAAGGGTCGCGCTCAACTGGATGGCCTTCTGTGCCGGCCCGAACCGGCGCCAGCATAGGCAAGATCTCCGCTTGTCCCCGGCATCTAGAAGAAATGGGCCGGCAGGTTGTTCACCTGCCGGCCCTTGCATACTCGCTGCGCCGCCCCTCGCTAGCCCTTCACGGCACCGGCCGTCATGCCGCTAACAATGTAGCGCTGGAATAGCAGCGCCACCAGGACCGGTGGAATGGCTGCCAGGATCCCGCCGGCCATCATGCCGTTGACGTTGACCACGTAGCGCCCGACGAACTCCGCGATCGCCACCGGGACGGTCTTCGCCGCCAGCGTACTGGTGAAGATCAGCGCAAAGAAAAACTCGTCCCAGGCCAGCAGGAATACGAACATTGCGGTCGAGACCAGGCCCGGCACCGAGATCGGCATAACGACGCGGAACAGAATCCCCAATCGCGAGCAGCCATCCAGGCGCGCCGCGTCCTCCAGTTCCACTGGGACGGTCTGGAAGTAGGCCGTCATCAGCCAGATGGCGTAGGGCAGCGCAAAGCTCATGTAGGTCAAGATCAGGACGATCGGCTTGTTGATCAGCTCCAGGCTGCGAGGCGAGGATGAACAGCGGCAGGATCAGCGAGACCTCCGGGATCATGCGCGTCGCGATCAGGCTCAGCTGGATGCCGCGGTTCCAGCCAAAGGGGATGCGCACCAGCGCGTACGCCGCCAAGCTCCCGATGAGGATGCAGATCGCCGTCACGGCCGAGGCGATCTTGAATGAGTTCAGCAAGGCCACCGCGAAAGTGCGCGGCACCGACGAGGCCGCCTGGCTGGGGAAGAAAATGTCCATATAGTTCTGCAGCGTCGGATGCTGGGGGATCCAGTGGATGGGAACCGTGAAGAGCTCCACCTGGTTCGAAATGCTGGCGCTGAACAGCCACAGGATCGGGAAGAAGATGAAAAAGAACACGGGCAGCGTCACCAGGAACAGGACCAGCTTCCGGGAGAACTTGCGCCAGGACATTATTGGGTCTCCTCGGGGCGGTACAGCAGACGGATATAGATGAAGGCCAGGGTCAGCGTCACGAACGAGATCAGGAACGAGAGGGCCGCGCCCGTTCCCTGCTTACCGAAGGAAAATGTGTTCAGATAAGTCAAATAGGTGATGGTCAGCGTCCGGTAGGCCGGCCCGGCGGCGGTGATGATGTAGACGATGTCGAACACACGGAAGGCATCCACCGTGCGCACGATCAGCGCCACCAGGATCGCGGGCCGCAGCAGCGGCACGCGGATCTGCCAGAAACGCTGCCAGGCAGTTCGCTCCATCGACGGCCGCGGCCTCCTCCAGGTCCTCAGGCAGTCCCGCCAGCGCGGCCTGCAGGACCAGCGCCACGAACGGCATCGTGTGCCACACGTCGGCAATGATGACCAGGTTCATTGCCATGTTGGGCAGGCTCAACCAGGGCACGTAGTGATTGATCAGCCCCAGTGCCAGCAGCAGCCCGTTCAGCGCTCCGAAGTCAGCATTGTAGATCCAGCGCCACATGGCGCCGTTGACGATCGTCGGAACCGCCCAGGGAATGATCAGGCTGAGACGCAGGAACTTCCAGCCCCACGGGTGCGAATGGATGAGCTGGGCTATGCCCAACCCGAGCACCAACTCCAGGCCGACCGACACAGCGGTGAAGTAGAGCGTGCGCCAGATCGTTTCCCAGAAGGTCTGGTCCCCCAGCATCTCCAGGTAGTTGCCGAGGCCCACGAAGGTCCGCACCTGGTTCAGCCCGGTCGGCACGTTGAAGAAGCTGAGCACAAACGTGTCGATCACCGGCCACACGGTGATGCCGATCAGCACCAGCAGGCTCGGAGCGAGCAACAGCCAGGCCATGCGCACGTCCTGCTGCTGCAAGGTAAGGCGAGGTCGTATGAGAGCTTTCACCGGAATTGACATTTCGTAGAACTACCGGCTCGATCCCGGCGTGTCCGGATGGAGTGTGGAGGCGGGCTCGCCCCCACACTCCGTTCTTCCGGTATTTGCTGTCTGTTTGACTCTAACCCATGGCCTACTTGGCGGCCAGTTGAACCCATTTGGCAGCAGCCGCATCGAGCGCATCCTTGGGGGTCGCGACGCCTGTCAGCGCCTGTTGAATGGCGAGCTGCAGCGCGGCGGAGCCTTCGTTGTAGTAGGCCACAGTCGGGCGCTCATTGGCGTACGGGAACTGCGCCATGAAGGCCGGCACCGTAACAGGATTGTTCGGATTTGCAGCTACGAGTGTCTTCAGTGTATCGCCCTGGAAATCGGTCTGCCAGACGGGAAGCATCTCGGCCGAGAACTTCATCTGGACGTCGTTGCTGGCCAGGTAGCTCAGCCACTTCCACGTCTGGTCGATATACGGGCTGGTGGACATGATCGCAAAGGCGCTTGAGCCATCCACGCTCGAGCCCTTGATGCCCGCATCCGCGCCGGCCTTGAAGACCGGCATGGGGGCGAAGGCAGCCTGCCCAACGATCTGCGACTTGGTCGCATCGTTCGAATCGCTGTATTGGAACAGCCAGTTGACCGCGAAGGCGCTCTTGCCAGCCAGGAAATCGGCCTCGACCGCATTCTCGTCCGACGCCACCGAACTCGGGTTGGACAATCCGTCGTCGAGCGTCTGCTTCATCCAAGTCAGGACCTGCACGCCCTTGTCGTTGTTGAACACCGGCTTCCCGCTTGCATCCAGGAACGCGCCGCCGTTGCCGAAGAGCAGCACGGTGTAGTCACACACCACGCCTTCCTTCTGATTCCACGACCAGATGATCGGGAACTCGGCAATCCCCTTCTGCTTGATGATCTTGGCCTGGTCAACCAGCTCCTCCCAGGTTGCGGGCGGTGCGGTGATGCCGGCCTTCTGCAGCATGTCCTTGTTGTACATGAAGTACTTCACGTCCATCAGCCAGGGCATGCCGTAGACCTTGCCGTTGCGCGTGACGCCGTTCCACGAGGCCGGGAACATGTCGGACTTCATCTGGGGGGTGACGCGGTCGCTTACGTCGGCCAGATAACTGGCCTTGATGAACTCGTCCGGCCAGATCACGTCGAGCATGGCGGCATCGTAAGCCGGCGGCTTGGCGGCCATGCCGGTGACGATCTTGTCATGCACGTTATCGTAGCTGACGTACTCCATCGAGACTTTGATATCCGGGTTCTTGGCCTCGAAATCGCGGGCGATCTGATCTATCTCCGCCGGTTTCAGGCCAGCCTGATCCATGGTCAACACGTGGATCGTCACCGGGCCCGCGGCAGGCTTGGGCGCGCAGCCCAGGCTGCCAACGACGAACAGCACCACCATGGCCAGTAGACTGAATTTGTAGAGTGAACGCATTGTTGCTTCTCCTTCTCAAAGTTTGTACGCTTCACATTCTCCTGTTCACAACGCGAAAAGTCGCCTGGGCCACCTCCTTCTCACGACAACTTGTGGACGACGTAGAAATTGGACGTATTGTGCAGCACGGTCACGATCGCACCCATTACCGTCGCCCGCAGCCCCAGGTTGGAGGCCTCCAGGCGAGGCGGCGTCGGGATCGTCCCCTGCACACGCTTTAGGATCGCCTCGGCCAGCAGGTCCGCGTACGGTGTGACCGGCCCTCCCAGGATGATCAGGCTCGGGTCGAACGACACGGACAGGTTGGCAACGGCGATGCTCAGGTAGTCGATCATTTCGTCGATGGCACTGCGGGCCCACCCCTGGCCCTGGCGCGACGCTTCGAAGACGTCCTCGATGGACAGGTTCGGCGCGCTGCGGCTTTTCTGCGTCCGCTCGAGCACGCCGGCCGCGGAGGCCTGGCTCTCGAGCACGCCAAAATCGATGTAGCTTCGTCCCAGGAACTCGCGGCCGGGGATCATGTGTCCGATCTCGCCCGAGGACTCGTTCGAGCCGCGGTAGAGAGTTCCATCGATGATGATCCCGGCCCCGATCCCCGCGCCGATCGTGATCAGGATCATGTTCTCGGCGTTCTGGCCCGCCCCGAACCAGAGTTCACCCAGCGCGCCCAGATTGACGTCGTTATCGACGGTGATGGGCAGCTTGTAGCGCTTGTGCAGCCTAGCCTTGAGCGGAAAGTCCTTCCAGTTCAAGGCGTAGGCCCATTTCACAATCCCTTCGCGGTGATGGGTGATGCCCGGCGCGCCCACGCCGATGCCGCGCACCCGCCGGCCGTGCAACCCCGGGTGATGCAGCAGCTCATCCAGCAGCCCGGTTAACAGCTCGTAGCACGCCTCGCCGGTGGTGCCCTCGCGCTTCCGCGTCGCCTCGCCCAGCACATGCCCACCGATATCCGAGACCGCCCCGTACAGGTTGGCGCCGCCCATGTCCACGCCCACCACGACGTTGCCGTCTTCGTTGAACTCGAGCAGGGGCCGGCGGCGGCCGCCGCTCCACTCCGTCCCGCCCTGCGGACGGACGAAGCCCTCCTTGACCAGGCCCTCGACGATGCGCATGACGGTCGGTAGGCTGATATCCAGTCGCTGGGCGATGGTGGTACGCGCGATCGGACTTTCGCGGCGCACGATTTCCAGCACCGCCGAACGGTTGATGCCCCGCATCTCGGCCGCGGTAATGGTGCGCTGCTGGATCATCGTTTCCGCCTGATCATGATCGCACTTATTTACATGGTGTAAGACTTACTTACATGGAGTTAATTAGATTGTAGCACGCCCGCCGCCAAAGTCAAGCCCCAATTCGCCCCGCCCCTACGGGAACCGGCCTTGACGCCCCGCCTCTTTCCCCGTAAGATAAGTGCCGATTAGAACATTAATTCACTACGCCGCCGTGCACTTGCCCGGGTTCGAGCCCCAGCACTGCTCTCCCGGTAGTTTTGCCCCCGTGGGAACTCGTCGCGTAGTGACAAAAGGATCTCTATGGAACTCGGCCTCGTTCGCAAAATAGATATCGACAGCGAGATGCAGCAAGCCGTATCTCGACTACGCCATGTCGCGTCATCGTGGCGCGCGCCCTGCCCGATGCCCGCGACGGCCTCAAGCCGGTGCAGCGCCGCATCCTGTACGCGATGTACGACATGGGCATCCGCGCCGACACGGCTTACAAGAAGTCGGCCCGTATCGTCGGCGAAGTGCTTGGCAAATATCATCCCGCACGGTGACTCGGCGGTCTACGAGGCCATGGCGCGCATGGCGCAGGATTTCTCGATGCGCACGATGCTCGTGGATGGGCAGGGCAACTTCGGCTCGGTCGATGGCGATCCGCCCGCCGCCATGCGCTATACCGAGGCCCGCCTCATCCGCGCCAGCTGTGGACATCCTGTCGGACCTCAACAAGAACACCGTCGACTTCACCCCCAACTTCGATGACACGCTGGACGAGCCCAGCGTTCTGCCCTGCCGCGATCCCCAATCTTCTGGTCAACGGCGCGACGGGCATCGCGGTCGGCATGGCGACCTCCATCCCGCCGCACAACCTGGGCGAGATCGTCGACGCCCTGGTGTACATGCTCAACCACTGGGACAAGCTGGACGATATCGACGTCGAGACAGTTGATGGAATTCGTCCAGGGACCCGACTTCCCCACGGGCGGAGTCATCATCCAGGAGAAGGGCGACGAGGGGCTGGAGGCAGCCTACGGCTCGGGCCGCGGCCGCATCACGGTCCAGGCCAAGGCGCACATCGAAGAGATGGAGCGCGGCAAGAGCCGCATCATCGTCACCGAGCTGCCGTACACGGTCAACAAGTCCAGCCTGATCGAGCGCATCGCTGAGCTGGCGCGCGAAGGGCATCTCGAAGGTCTGGCCGACCTGCGCGACGAATCCGACCGCCAGGGCATGCGCATCGTCATCGAACTGACCAAGAACGCGGACCCCGACGTTGTCCTGCATCGAACTCTACAAGCGCACGCCGATGCAGACCACCTTCAGCATCAATCTGCTGGCGCTGGTCGATGGCGAGCCGCGCACGCTCACGTTGAAGCAGGCCCTGCGCGTCTATCTCGAACACCGCCTGGCCGTCATCAAGCGCCGCGCTGAATTCGACCTGGACAAGGCCCGCCAGCGCGCCCACATCCTCGAAGGCTACCTGGTCGCGCTGAAGCATCTCGACGAGGTCATCAGTCTGATCCGCAACGCCTCGGACGTGGATGCGGCCCGGAGCCGCCTGATGAAGCGCTTCAAGCTGACGGAGATTCAGGCCAATGCCATCCTCGACATGCAGCTGCGCCGCCTGGCCGCGCTGGAACGCAAGAAGATCGAGACTGAATACAAGGAAACCACCGCGCTGATCAAGGACCTCGAAAGTCTGCTGAAATCGCCCAAGCGCATGCGTGCCGTCGTCGCAGACGAACTCTCTAAGGTCAAGGAAGCCTACGGTGACCGGCGCCGGACGCAGATCGTCAGCATGCAGAAAGGCACCAAGACCTCCAAGGCCACGCCCAGAGCCGACCTGATCCCCAAGCAACTGGTTTGGGTCGGCGTGACTGCCGATGGCGTCGTGGCCCGCACGCCCGACGACAAGCCGCCGCGTCCGTCGGGCCACGATGCGCCGCGCTGGCTGGTCAAAGCCTCGACCGCCGATACCATCTACTTCGTCTCCAAGCTGGGCAAGGCTGCCGCGGTCTCGGTCCAGCTCATCCCGCAATCTGAGAAACTGAGCGGCGGCTCGCTGTATTACAAGGTCTCCCCGCTTACCGATACTGATACGCTGGCGGCGGTCTTTGCGCTGCCGGCGCGCAAGAGCGACTATCCCGAAGACACCTGCCTGATCGCCGCCACGCGCTACGGCATGGTCAAGAAGACCCTCATCAGCGACCTGCCCGGACCCTCGGCCCAAACGTTCACGGTGCTCAAGACCAATGAAGGCGACGTGCTGACCTCGGCCGCGCTGACCGACGGCAGGAAGAAAGAGATCGTTCTGACCAGCGCGCAGGGCATGGCGATCCGGTTCAGCGAAGATAGTGTCCGGCCGATGGGACTGGTCGCGGCCGGCGTGAGCGGCATGAAACTGGACGGCAAGGATGAGATCGTCAGCATGGAGATCCTGCCGGCCGAGGGCGAGCTCTTCCTGCTTGCCTCGGACGGCAAAGCCAAGCGGCTTGACCTGAGCGAGCTGCCCACGCAGGGACGCTACGGCAAGGGTGTCCGCGTGTGGAACCTGCCCGACAAAGTGAAGCTGGTAGGCGCGGGCATCGAAAAGCCAACACACACCGCAACGGTGCATCTATCGAAGGGCACGGCCAAGTCAACCCGTCTGGATGCGGCCGGCGTCCGCAAGCGCGCTTCGGCCAAGGGCGATGTCGTCGCCGAGGTCAAGCCCGGCGAGGAAGTGACCTCCATGACACTTGGCTGGTCCGTCGAGAAGTTCGTGCCAAAGGTGAGCGAGGAAAAGAAGAAACCCGCCGCCAAGAAAGCAGCCAAAGGGAAGAAACCGGCTGCGAAAAGAGCCGCGGCGAAGAAGACCAAGCCGAAGAGACAAGGCAAGAAGTAGATGCCCTCGGCGCAGACCTTGGATGTCTTGAAGACCTCCGATGCGTCGCCAGGTCGCAATCTCAAGACCTGAACCGCTTACAGCGCCAAGCCCTGCCTGAGGTCGACGGGGGGGGGCTGCAAGCCGGGCTATCCAGGCATTTCGCCAAGACTGCCTAGTTTGCCAATCAGGATGACTGTCATACTTGTCACCATGACAAGTATCCTTTACATCCCCAAGGGATAGAGCTATAGTCAGGGCATAGGAGACACAGGGATGGAAAATCCAAGGCTTTCCAACCGCCTCAAAGTTGCCCGCGCCGAGAAGAACCTGTCCCAAGAAGAGCTTGCCAGCCTGGCAGGCGTGACCCGCCAGACCATCAGCTCCATCGAGACCGGACAGTATTGCCCCTCCGCCCTGCTGGCCTTCGTCCTCAGCAAACGCTTGGGCAAACGGGTGGATGAACTCTTTCTTCTGGAAGGAGATGAATGATCATGAACAAGCAGACTATAGAACACGACGAACGGACCCTCGCGGTCGAGAACTTGAAGTTACCGCTGGGGATATCTGGTGCTCGCCTTCGAACTCCTGGCAGCCATCGCCTACCGCGCCTTCGCCTGGGAGCAAAGCAACTGGGACTTGCTGGCCCTGATCGGCCTCAGCACCCTCGCCACGACGATCTATCAGTGGGCCCACCGCGTCGTTACGCGGCGTTGGCTAGCGGTTGGTGTCACGACCGCGATCGTGGTCGCGCTGATCGCGGCCGCGATCGTCCTCCTCCACTAGCAAACTCGACCTCCGCAAATCAAGTGTGACCCGCAGTTACGATAACTGCGGGTCACGCGTCTCTTGCCCAGATCTCTAGATCAGGTTAGTCGCTCGGCGGCGCCTCTCCCAAGCGGTAGTGATAGACACCGATCGCCCTGCCCACGAGCGGAATGTTGCGCGCCCACTGCAGCTTGGCCAGGCGCGGTTCGGGACGGCTGAACGGAAACCACTCATCCAGCAGCCTGATGCCCTCGGCCCAGCGCTCTATCTCCCGACCGTTCCCCAATCCCCAATGATAACGGACTCCCATGCGGCTGAGCCGCATGCGCAGGTTATTGCCGTGGACTAGAAACGGAGCGAACGCGTCGAGGACCAGTTCCGACCCGGGGAAGCGCTCTCGCAGCGCAACCACCAACGACTTGACTTCCTCTCCGTGGAAGTACTGGAAGAGGCCCTCGGCCACAAACATGAAGTCGCGCCCCTGCGTTGGAGCCACCGCATCGAACCAGCTGTGATCGAAGGCTGACCCGGCCAGGAGCCGATAGCGAGGCGCCTCCCCGCCCAGCAGCCCCCGTCGCAGCTCAATGACCAGGGGGACGTCGAGGTCGTACCACTCCACTCGTCCATCATCGACCCGGTCAAAGCGCGCATCCAGTCCGCAGCCCAGATAGACCACGACTGGCCGCTTGCGGCGGAGCAGGAAATCTCGGACCGTGTTGTCGATCTCCCGATTGCGCAGGATGATCGTCACGCGATCCTCCTCGTCCATGTAGATCCGCTTGACGCGCTCAAAAGCCGGGCCAGACTGCTTGACGAGGGCCACGGCCTTCTCGTCTTTGAGCAGCGCGTCGGGCCGCTGCGTTTCCAGGGCGCGAATATAGAGCGTGGCCAGCATCGTCTCAGGGATCTCATCCAACTGCAGGAGGGCATCTTGGGTCATGGCTCACCTCCATCCTTCATACTGAACATGCCGTCATATATGGTAGAACTCGTCATATCAAGTATAGGCCGCCCGGCCGGGCGGTCAAGAGCGGCTGCGGCCGCGTTTTCGGCCGTCTTCATGATTGGACAGGGAGTCAACTATGAACGCTCCTGCACTGACGCGGCACGAACGGCGGCGCCTGCAGACCCGCCAGCAGTTGATCCAGGCGACCCTGGATCTGGTCCTATCAAAGGGCTACGGATCCGTCTCAGTGCAGGACATTACCGACCGCGCCGACCTCGGCCGCGGTACGTTCTACATTCACTTCAAGGACAAGGATGAGGTCCTCTGGACGGCATTCCAAGATTTGTTCGGGCGGCTGGAGAGTGAAGCACACACCCAACTTGACCGCGACACCCCGCAGGCGGAATACTATGGCCTGCTGAATATCTTCCAGCACGCAGAACAGAATCGGGATCTGTATCGCGTGCTTTTCGGCAGCCAGGGATCGGCTCTACTCACGAGCCGGGCCCAGGATTTCCTGGCCCGGGCCTTCCGTGACGATATTCGCCAGGCGCGGCCTCCCCAGGTCGATTTCCACCTGCCCGAGGAATTTGAGGCCCAATTACTGACTGGCATGGTCAGCCGGCTGCTGCACTGGTGGCTGGAAGCTCCCGGCCGCTATTCCGCACAGCAGATGGCAACGATGACATATCAAGCTTTGTATCGCAGGCAAGTGCCCTCGCCTCCACCGGCGGCGAACACGGCAACAAAGAAGAAGGGGCGGATGTGATTAGCGTGCTTTCCCAGGCCTCCGCGGTTCTCGAGGCCTCCGAGGCCGCGCCGGCTCCCGCTTCCGGTGCGCGCAGCCCCCTGAACGAACCGGTTGACTTGCGCATGTGCTAGACAAAGCGCAAAACAGTCCCAGTAGGAAACGTGCGCTTATTCCGGTGAGATTCTTACGGCATCGGGTGAGCCCGGAAGAACTCCCACATCACGTCCGTCGCGTTGACCGCCTGCGACGTGATCGCCCTCGGCATCGTCGGCGAGCCCGGCCACGAGTGCCCGTGGTTCGCCAATGTGTACAATATCACCTCGGCGTTCCCCTGGCAACCCGACCAGGTCCGCACGGTGACGGTGTCAACTGGCGTACTCACCTTCGGAGCCGAAACGCAGCCATCACGGTTGGCCCAAGCCGCGGCCCAGTCCTCGATCGGCGGTTCCATCAGGTTCGGCGGCCCGCCCGTATAGGGAACCAGTTGATCATCGAGGCCGTGGAACACCAGGACCGGCATGGGCCGTGAGGGATTGCAGTCCTGCCAGAAATTGTAGGCGCCTGCGTCGGGCGCGATCGCCGCGAACAGGTCTGCCATGCTGCAGCCAACGCGGTTCGTCATCCCGCCGCCGTTCGAGATACCGGTCGCATAGATCCGTTTCGGATCGATGTTGTATTGACTCTCGAGCGAGCCGATTAGGTCCCGCACGAACTCGAGGTCGCGCAGCCCATCCGGGCCCGGCCCGTCAGACCAGCCCTTGTACAGGCCGTCCGGGTAGACCACGATGAAACCGGCCTGATCAGCCTTGGCCGACATACCGGTCAGATTCTCTTCCTGGCTTGAGTTCGAGCCGTAACCGTGGAAGTTGAAGATCAGCGGAGTTGGCGTCCCCGCGTTGTAAATCGCCGGGACGTGCAGCAGGTAGTGCCGGACCACGCCGTCCGAGGTGATTTGTCTATCGACGGTCCCACCGGGCAAGGACGCGTCCGCTGGAAGGCCCAGCGCCTGCCGCAGCGATGCGCTGCATGCGCTGAGCAGCAGCGCCGCACCCATCAGGAATACGACTTTTCTCATGCCTCTCACCTCTAAGCGGTCCTCGTATAATGATAGCATGCTCGACGCACTCAAGGCCCGGGCCAAGTCGCTGCGGACCGAGACTTACAGCCTCCACCTCGCAGCGCGCGACCCCCGCACACCCTGGACCGCCCGCGCGCTCGTCCTGCTCATCGTCGGCTACGCGCTCAGCCCGATCGACCTCGTTCCCGATTTCATCCCCGTCCTTGGCTACCTCGACGACTTGATCATCATCCCCGCCGGCATCGCCCTGGCTGTGAGGCTCATCCCCGCCGAGGTGATGACCGATGCTCGCCGCAAGGCCCGTCTCGAGCCGCCGGGCAGTCTGGGCGCCGCTGGCGCGGTCATCATCGTCCTGATCTGGATCCTCGCTATAATCCTCGTGTTCGGGCTGCTCCATCCACTGTTCAAAGTGAAATCCTGATGTCTGAGAGCCCGGCGTATCGCATCCGGCTAGCAACCGCGGCCGACCGCCCGGAGTGGTTGCGCCTGCGCCTGCTCCTGTGGCCGAAGGAGAAGCCCGCTCAGCTCGAGGACGATATGGATTCGATGCTGCAGGATCCGCGGACACCGGTGTTTGTCGTCGAGCGCCCGGGTGGCGGTCTCGGCGCCTTCCTCGAGGCCGGCACACGTCCGTACGCCGATGGCTGCGACACGCGTCCCGTCGGCTACATCGAGGGTTGGTTCGTCGATGAGGACTTGCGCCGGCAAGGCCTCGTGCGTCTGCTAGTCGCAGCCGCCGAAGATTGGGCTCGCTCTTTGGGCCTGCGCGAGATGGCCTCCGACACCGACCTGACCAAACACAACGGTCTCAGCGCTCACCTGGCTTTGGGCTACAAAGAGACCGAGCGCTTGATCCATTTTGCCAAGACTCTCTAGCCGATGAAGACCCTCATCCTGGTTCTGTTCGCAGCGGCGGTGGCAGCCTGTAGCAGCCCATCGCCCGCCGCGCCGGCTGCTTCGATCCCAGCCGCTGCCCCCACTGCTCTCGCTTCACAGGAGGTCCCCATGTCACTCTCAGTCACCAGCACCGGCTTTTCAGCCGGACAACCGATTCCGCCCGCCTATTCCTGTCGCGGCCGCAACGTCTCCCCGCCCCTGGCGTGGACCGGCGCGCCGAGCGCGACCAAGTCCTTCGCGCTGATCCTCGACGACCCCGACGCGCCGTCCGGCACGTACGTCCACTGGGTGGTGTACAACCTCCCGGCTGCCAGCAGCAGTCTGCCCGAGGCCGTTCCTGGTCGCCCCAAGCTGGAGGATGGCTCGCTGCAGGGCACCAACAGCTCCGGCGGGACCGGCTACACAGGTCCTTGCCCGCCGTCCGGGACGCATCACTACCACTTTAAGCTGTACGCGCTGGATGGCGTCCTCGGCCTTTCGTCGGGCGCGACCAAGGACCAGTTGCTGAAAGCGATGCAGGGTCACATCCTGGCCCAAGGCGAGCTGGTCGGCACCTTCAGCAAATAGCCCTCTCCCGCTGTCGGCGCCGTCCCCGGCGCCGATGCTCTCTCGCTCTCAGTCGGGGTGAGCCCCCACCCTCTGATCCCATCCACCGGTCCACAAGCCCGGTGGAAGCTGGTGAGAGCCATCATCATCCCGCCCGCGGCGCAGGATGTATAATCCTTCACTATGAGCGTTCTGCAGGGGAAACGTATCATCCTGGGCGTCACCGGTTCGATCGCAGCCTACAAAGCCGCAGAGCTAGCCTCTCAACTGACACAGATGGGCGCCCTGCCCGACGTCATCCTGACTCCCGCCGCCGAGAAATTCATCGCCCCGCTCACCTTCCAGTCAGTGACGGGTCGGCGCGCCTACACCGAGGCCGACTTGTGGGGCGGCGAGGCCCACGTCCTGCACGTTGGCGTCGGCCACAGCGCCGACCTGCTCGTGATCGCACCGTGTACCGCCAACACCATCGCGAGCCTGGCCCACGGCCTGGCCAATAACCTCCTGACCATCACGGCCCTCGCCGCGCAGTGTCGCATGCTCATCGCCCCCGCCATGGACGGCGGCATGCTCGACCATCCCGCTACGCAGGAGAATCTCGCCAAGCTGCGCGAGCGCGGCGCCACCATCATCGGACCGGCCGAGGGCCATCTCGCCTCGGGGCTGTCCGGAAAGGGCCGCCTGCTCGAAGCCGCGGAGATCATCGGCCACATCCGCCTCCTTCTCGGACGCGAGGGGAGGCTGGCGGGCAAGAAGATCGTGATCTCGGCCGGCGGCACTCAGGAACCGCTCGACCCTGTCCGCGTCCTGAGCAACCGCTCCTCCGGCAAGCAGGGCTACGCGCTGGCCCAGGCCGCGATCGACCTCGGCGCCCAGGTCACGCTGGTCACCGCGCCCAGCGCGCTCGAAGGCCCCGGTGGGGGCATGCGTGGTCGCGGTCGAGACCGCCCAGCAGATGCTGGAGGCCGTCTCCAGTGCCTGCCCCGGCGCGGACGCGCTGATCATGGCCGCCGCGGTGGCCGACTTCCGCCCCAAGAAAACCGCCAGGGACAAGCTCAAGAACGCGTGACGGGGTCCCGCACCTCGACCTCGAGGCCACGGAAGACATTCTTAAGAGCCTCGGCGGAAAGCAGCGGCCGCGGGTTGTGGTCGGTTTCGCGGCCGAGTTCGCGGAATCTTCTCGATAACGCCGCCGAAAAGCTCAAGTCCAAGCGACTGGATCTCATCGTTGCCAACGACATCTCTGCCAAAGATTCAGGCTTCGGTTCCGATACCAATCGGGTAACCCTCATCTACTCCACAGGCACGACCGAGCCGCTGCCCCTGGCGGGCAAATCCGAGGTGGCAGAGCTCATCCTCGAACGCGTCGCTGGCCTGCTGGAGTAACCGTGCGAGTCCTGGTCCTATCTGACATCCATTCGAACTTCCCCGCGCTGCAGGCCGTCCTGAGCGACGCGGGCACCGTCGACGAGACTTGGTGCCTGGGTGACCTCGTCGGGTACGGCCCTGATCCGAACATGGTCATTGAGCAGGTCCGCGAACTCCCTCGGGTCACCTGCATCCTCGGCAATCACGATGCGGCCATCCTGCGCCAGATGGAGTACCAAGCCTTCAACAGCGAGGCCCGACGCTCCCTCACCTGGACCGAGAGCGTCCTGGCCGCCGACAACATGGCCTACCTGCGCTCCCTGCCAACTCAAGCGCTTGTGGGCGGCGAGGTAACCCTCGTGCACGGCAGCCCGCGCGATCCGACCTGGGAATATGTCCTCAATACGCTGTCTGCACGACTCAATTTTTCGCACTTCGGCACCCCCTATTGCTTTGTCGGCCACTCGCACATCCAGTGCATGTTCAGCCTTGACCCGTCGACCGACCGCGTCAGTATGGTGATGACGCATGTGGGCCAGGCGGCAGCGCTGCCGCCGCGCACGATCGCCAATCCCGGCTCGGTGGGCCAGCCCCGCGACCGCGATCCCCGCGCCGCCTATGCCATCTACGACGACGATGGGGACACCTGGGAGGCGTGCCGGGCGGAGTACGACATCAGTGAGGTGCAGCAGCGCATCCGTGAGGCCGGCCTGCCGATCAAGCATGCGGTCCGGCTGGCCGAAGGCTGGTAGATCCGACCCTTTAGCTCCAGAAACCCACACGCACATGCCGGGGGAATGTGGAACTTTTAGAAGTGCATTTCGTCTGATAACTAGATCAACTTGCGGGAACTCTTGAAGGAGGACGAAATGAAACGCACTCTCTTGGTCATCCTGGTCATTGCCTCGGTTGCCCTGACGGCCTGCGGTGTCAGCGCGGTCGCCACCAAGTCGGCACCTTCCGCCCTGGAGATGGCCATGGCGACGTCGGCCCCTGCGGCGGCCCCGCGCGTTGCCGGCGGTCAGTCTGCATACGGGGCCAACGACCTCGCCAATCCGGCGGTACAGAGCCCGGTCAGCGCCGACCGCCTCGTGATCCAGAACGCCGATCTGTCGATCGTGGTGGCCGACGTGAACGCCCGGGTCAAGGCCATCCAGGACATGGCGACCGCCATGGGCGGTTTCGTTGTCTCGGCCAACATCTACCAGGTGCAGGCCAACGACGGCACGAACGTGCCCCAGGCCCAGATCGTCGTGCGCGTTCCGCAGGAGAAGCTCAACGACGCTCTCGACCTGATCAAGCAGAACACGGTCGAGGTCAAGAACGAGACCCGCTCCGGTCAGGATGTGACCGATCAGTACGTTGATCTGCAGTCACGTCTCACCGCCAAGCAGGCCGCCGAAGACCAGCTGCTCAAGATCATGCAGAACGCCACCAAGACCCAGGACGTGCTCGATGTGTATGCCCAGCTCCAACAGGTCCAGAGCGATATCGAGGTCCTCAAGGGCCAGATCAAGTACATGGAGCAGTCGGCTGCCCTCTCGGCCATCAGCGTGACGATCATCGCCGAAGCGACTGTAAAGCCAATCCAGGTCGGCGGCTGGAAGCCCGTGGGCGTGGCCCGCGATGCCATCCAGAGCCTCGTCGATTTCGAGCAGGGCTTCGCCAATTTCCTGATCGTCGCCGTCCTGTTCATTCTGCCGATGTTGATCACGATCGGCATCCCGCTCGTCCTCGCCTTCTTGCTGCTGCGCTGGATCCTGCGCAAGACGCGCAGGCCCAGGGTCAAAGCCGAGGTCCAGCCGGCGAAGAGCTGAAGCACGAAGAGACGTCCCAATGAACTGCACCCACTAGACAAGACACAATCAGAAAGACCCCAAGTGGCTAGTGAAACAGGCACCTTTGCTGGAAGGGTGTCTGTTTCGTTTTCAATTGTATGCGTTCGTAGTTGTAGAAGTCAACGTATTCCTCAATCGCTTGGCGAGCCTCTTCAAAGCTGGGGTTGTGCAGATGGCGCAGATACTCTTCTTTGAGATGGCTGAAGAAGTTTTCCATAGGCGCATTGTCCCAACAGTTGCCACGGCGCGACATGGAGGCAGTGATGTTGTACTGTTGAGTGAGGACGGCATACGCCTGCGAAGTGTATTGCGTTCCTTGGTCACTGTGGAGGATCAGCCCATCAGTGACCTTTTCTTTTTGTCTGGCTTGTTGGAGCGTGTGGGTCACCAATCCAATGGAGTTCTCGGGTCCAAATTGATGAGCCACAATAAAGCCATCGAATAGGTCTTTGATGGTAGACAGGTACGCCCAGCCCTGTTGGGTTGAGACGAAGGTAATATCCGTGACCCACTTCTGGTTGGGGCGAGTGGCAGCAAAGTCGCGGTTGAGCAGGTTGGGATAGCGGTGATAGATGCCCAGCTCTTCGAGTTTCCGGTACATTTTGCGTTTGCGGGCCCTGGAACGGATATTGAGCTTGTGCATCAGGCGCAAAACCGCCTTGGGATTGATCACCAGACCCTGTTGTTGCTTCAACCACAGGCTAATCCGCCGGTAGCCATAGATCTGGTGCGAAGCCGTGTAAGCCCGCTGCACGAGTTCTAAACGCACCGCATCTGTGTCCGGCTGTTCCAGCTTCTTGCGCCAAGCGTAATAGGCTGCTCGCGAGACACCTAGGAAGGCACACATGGCCTTCATTGCGAACTCTTTTCGATGGTGATAAAGCACCCGATATTGCGCTGCGCGAGCCGCACTTCCCGCAATTCGGAATGGAATTTTTTTAGCAGGGCCACTTCCATCCGCAGCCGCTCCAGTTCGGCTTGCGCCCCGGCCCTTTTGCGAGGTCGACCTCTCGGCTTGGCAAACGCGCTGGCGCCTTCGGCTCGATATTGCCTCAACCATTTCTGGATTCGTTGCGGATCCCGGATCCCGAGCGCCGCCGTGACCTCGGCGCGCGTTTGGCCCTCCTCATAAAATAGCCGCACCGCTTCCAGCTTCAGCTCCGGCGGATAATGCTGCATTCCTTTCTTACCTGCCATAGAAAAAAGCACCTCCTGTTCCATTTTCTCACAGAGGGTGCTTTCTCTTCGTGTCTCGTTCTAGGGGTTCAGTTCACAAAAGGACGTCTCTTCTTATCGAATATAATGCCCTCGATGGACCGGCTCGTTCGTAATGCGCAGGGACTATTTCATATGCAGCTCAGCGAACGCATGATCGCCGTGCTGGCTACTTACGAACGCGAGCTCATCGAGTGGAACAGCAAGTTCAACCTGACGGCCGTGCGCGATCCGGCCTCGATCCGCACAAAGCATTTCCTGGATTCACTTTCCTGCACCCTGGCCTGGGGCTCTCAGCCGCCGCGTCGTCTGATCGACGTTGGCACCGGCGCTGGCTTCCCCGGCATCCCGCTGCGCATCCTGTATCCCGGCCTGAAGCTGACCCTGGTCGAATCGGTTGGCAAAAAGGCGATGTTCTGCGAGCACATCGTCCGTCTGTTGGGTCTCGACGGCGTCGAGGTGATCAAGGGCCGGGCCGAAGATGTCGGCTGCGCACCCGAACACCGCGAACGCTACGACTGGGCGGTGGCGCGGGCCGTTGCCAATCTCCCCGTCCTGTGCGAGTACCTGTTGCCGCTCGTCCGGATCGGCGGGACAGCCCTCGCCATGAAAGGCGAGAGCGGACCGGCTGAGGCTCAGTCGGCGGAAAAAGCGATGAAGATACTGGGGGGAAAGCTGAATCAGGTGATCCCGGTTGATCTCCCCGGGATTGCGGACGAACGTTATCTGATTTTGGTGGAGAAGTCGGCAGCCACCCCCCCGCGCTACCCGCGCAAGGCCGGCATACCGATGAAACGCCCGCTCTGAAAACATGTCCGCCCGGGCTGACGAGAGATCAGCCCGGGACGGACCTGCGAGCTATCCCCTGCGGAAGATCCTGATCACCAGCAGCAGGACGGCCGCGCCAACAAAGGCGGTGACGATGTCGCCCACCAGCCCTGACAGGCCAAGCGAAATGTGGAAGAACTGGAACAGCCAGCCGCCGATGAAGGCCCCGATGATCCCAACGATCACCGTGCCAATGCAACCGGTATGGATGCCGCCGATCAACCACTCGGCCAGCAGCCCCGCGATCCCGCCGACAATGATCCAGGTGACGATGGAGGTAAGCGTCATGTTGAACTCCTTCCTCTTCGAAATGCGACTATATGCCCGGTTTTTTGTGACCGGGCCGCCCGAGATTGCCTGCCCCTGAGCCGAAACATATTAGAAGTATATCAGGAGGATTGCGCGGCTTGATTCGCACTTTTAGCCGTGATAAACTCATTTTGGCGTAGTATGTCTGCTCCTCTGCTTGTCGTCACCCCCAGCCCTGCTTTCGGGGAACTCATCCGCCGCTCGCTTGAAGAGTTGGAGAGTTACCGCGTCTTCGTCGTCAGCAACAAGGCGACCGCGATCGTCCGCGCCGATGAGGAACTCTGCCACCTCGCCCTGCTGGATTATGACATGGGCGAGGAGTGGGTCGACGAGGTCGGGCGCGCCTTGCGCACGGTCATCCCCAACATCCGCCTCTTCATCGTCGCCGAAGAGGAGACGCTGCCCGCGTTCGAGTCGCTGCTCCCGTGGACCCAGATCGCAAAGCCGATCCACATGCCGGACCTGGTCAAGCTGTTGTCCCGCCCCACCGGCCCTCTGGGCAAGGGGGCTCGCGAGCATGCCGCCGCGATCCTGCCCTGGCTGGACGACGTCAACAAGGCCGCGCAGCACCTGACCCGGCTGACGCTCGAGAGCTCCGCCCAAGCTGCGCTGATCACGCGCGAGGGCGAGGTCTGGGCCTATGCCGGTCAGCTCTCACAGGCCGCGGCCCAGGAAGTCGCTGCCACCATGGCCCGTCACTGGGACCAGGAGATGGAAGGCGACCTGCTCCGCTTCGCGCGCTTCGAATCGACCAAGGCCGAGCACGTCTTGTACGCGACCCGCATCGCCAAGGATATGTTGATGGGGATGGTCTTCGACGCGGAGACGCCCTTCAGCACGATCCGCTCACAGGCCGCGCAGCTTGGAAACTCATTCTCGGACAATGGGACGGCCACCTCGGCGGTGGTCGAGAGGCCCCTGACAGAGACTCCTCCCACTCCCACGCCCGCTCCTGCGGCTCAGACGCCTGGGGCACCGACGCCCCAGGTTGAGTTCCCCTCGTCGTCGTTCAGGTGGCCGCGCCCTGCCCCGCCCGAAACCCCCACCCCGCTGCCCAGCGAGGTGCAGGAAGAGGACGAGGAAGAGATTCCCGTGCCACCGATCTCAGAGATCCTGACCGACATCCCCTCGCCCGACCCCGAGCCAATGACTACGCTTGATCGGGCGGACACTGCCGAACCGCTGCCCTCCGCCGAATCGGATGAGACGCAGCCCGGACCGTTCACCACCGATTTCCCGCTGCCGCGCCCGACCACGCCGGTCACGCCATCCAGCATGGCAGAGACCGTCGCCTCGCGGCCCGTCCCCCGGCGTGAACCCGTCGAAAAGCTGCCCCCGTCCCAGGTCGAGACCCCGAGCCGGCCCGAGACACCCGTCCGGCCTCCGCTCCCGGGCGAGTTGAGCGCCACCCTTCCGCACAGCATGGTCGGCTTCTCACGGACCGGTGGCGAAGGTGAGCCCATCGTCCTCGAGCCCGTCTCGGCGGGACTGTATCATCTGACGTATGCCTGTCTGCTCGTGCCGCGCTTCGGCGCGCACTTCCTGACCGGCGATGTCGCCGACAAGCTCTCGGAGTGGATGCCGATCATCTGCGTCGCGTTCGGCTGGCGGCTTGAGTATCTGGCGGTCCGCCCCGAGTACCTGCAGTGGGTGGTGAACGTCCCACCGGCCACCTCACCGGGCTATGTGATGCGCGTCATGCGCCAGCAGATCTCGGACAAGATCTTCACGGCCTTCCCGCGTCTCAAGCGCGACAATCCCTCCGGCGACTTCTGGGCGCCGGGCTATCTGATCATGGGTGGGACACAGCCGCATCCATCGCAGCTGGTCAAGGACTACATCAGGCAGGTGCGGCAAAGGCAGGGGATCGACAAGCCCAAGAAGTGACCCGGGACTTGAGATTTGCGATTTTGGATTGGTGATTGGCGCCGGGAACCCCCGGCGTTTTCAGTTCTGGAGTTCTTGATCAGCGGGCTCAGGCTTCAAGTCCCTGGTCGGTCACACCAAATACGGTCAATTGACTGAATTGTTGTTTGATTGGACCACATATGGGCGGTCGAAAAAGCGCGGAAATCAACCGCGGTTGCGATTGGCTGCAATTCGCGGCTAGCGCGGAAGGCTAACGGCAATCGGCGACACTATCTGATGCATGCCCCCAGCTGCCCGTTCTGCTTCTTTTCACCGGCCACCAATCTTCAGGCTACTGGTTAATTGTTCAAAGGATTGGAATCCATTCGACGATTCCCGTTTGTGCAAGATCAGGTAGGGGATTCCTGCGCGCCGCGCACACTCACCATCGCGGTCGTCCCTATCCCCAATTAGCAGCATGCTTGGCAGCGGAATACCAAGCTCCCGGGAGATGACCGCCAGGCCCTTGGGGTCTGGTTTGAACCGATCAATCGTGGCCTGGCTTGTGCATAGGACCAGGTCTGCCGAGAGACCGAGCGCGGCCATTTTCTCCTCGGCAGGGTAGTCGGATAGAATTGCCGTCGCAATGCGCCGGTCCGCAAGGGCACTAAAGAATTCAGTGACCCCTGGGTAACGGCATCTGCCCACGTACTCTAACGGCACATTGGAGATCCAAGTCTCAACAACCGCAGCCACTTGCCGGGGATCTGCTGCCACGGCGGCGGTTACCCATTCGTATTGGGCTGTTGCGATGTGACCGCCCGTGTATAGTGCGTGCTTTTCTCTCTCACGGCGGAATGTCTCCAGGATCAGCATGTCGTGCAGTCGAGAAGGGTGCCTCAGAATGTGCTTCAGCAGCTCCCCGATCATGAGCCTTCGGAGTCTTCTCGGGTCGTAGAGCGTCCCGTCCATGTCGCACACAACGACCCTCACCCTCTTCCAATCGATCTTCAGGTGCCGCATGGTCGCAGTCATGGAACAGGCAGGAGCGAGTTGCTGAGCAGCACGTGCACCTCCGGTATGTCCACGAACAGAAGCAGTGTGCACACGACCGCAAAGCACAACACGAAACCGAAGAATGCTCTTTCCCTATACAGACGCTCAGGCATTTGGGCTGGCAAGTCAGCCTTCATGCTGATCTTCATGTACCACGCAAACAAGATGCCCAATAACGGCAACATTAGCACCAATTCGATCCGGTACTTGACGAGAAACGTTCCAATGAACAGTGCTGAGCACATGCCATAGAAGAAGGAAGAGATGAGCAAATTCTCCTCCGTATAGTAGCGGAAGGATCTGCGATACAGCGCGGCTGCCTCCCGGGTGCCCAAGAAGCGCAGCTCGGCAAATCGCTTGAGGCCCATCAAGTAAGCGCCGCCCATCCAGTACCCAAAAATGAGCCCCGAAGGCAGTAGATATCGATCTGTGACAATGAACCATCCCAAGAGCAATCGGATCGGATTATTGATGGATTCGGACAGTACGTCTACATACGGTCTGTCTTTGGTCCGAAAAGGACGAACGTTGTACAGTACTCCCATCACTAGCAGGATCGCTGACGTTACGAGGAATGGGACTGAGATCGTCGAGGCCATTCCAAGGCCAACCAGGGCCAGAATGGCATACTCAGAATAGATCCAACGCGCCTTGAGCCGTCCGGAAACCGAAGGTCGCTGTCTCTTTACAGGATGGAAACGGTCTGAATCGGCATCGAGCCATTCATTGATGACATAGTTGGCAGAAGCGATTAGACAGGTGCTCGCCACACCCACCAGTAGTCTCCACCAGACCAGGGCTGGTGAGGTATGCGTCAAGACCAACCCAATGACAACTCCGGGAAGCATGAATACGTTCTTGAACCAATGGTCGGGGCGCATTACGCCCACATAATCCCTGGTTAGGCGCACGAAGCGATCGTCTTGGGTACCCTTCATGATTCCATGCCTTCGTGTGTCCTGCTCGCGATCCCTAGTGCTTTGCGGCGTAGAACGCCATAATTGAATCGCCCAAATCCAGCGGGATCACAATCCTATCCAGATAGCGCGGGTAAGGAGGCTTCAAGAAGCCGGGCAAATAGCGGCCCAGCCGCACCAGCAAGTAGCCTAACGAGAAATACCACGTAGCGCGCCGCGCGCCTACTCGGCGGAAGCCGATCCTGTCGAATAACACGTCGAGGGTGTGTTGATCGAAGTAGCCAACGTGTGCAATTCGATAGTGCCACCATTTGGCTCCCATCAACCGTGCCGTCAATGAATTGACGTCCGGGGTGACGACGACGAGCACCCCATCCGCAGCAAGGTATTTGGGCATGTCTTCCAGGAGACTTATCGGATCGGGGATGTGCTCGAGAACATCAACCATACATATCACATCGAAAGTACCTCGAACAGCAGAATTTGGAAAGGAACCCGAATAGACCTGGAACCCTAATTGCTTTGCCTTGGACTGGAGCCACGCCGATGGCTCGACGCCTTCAGCAAGATACCCCAGTTTCAGGGCCTGCTCGATCAAGATGCCGCTACCTGCGCCAATATCCAACAGCCTGCCTGAGGGTTTTTGCCTGGAAATCACGTTCATGATCTTCCGTGCTTGCAGCGACCGTGGCCCACGACTCTTCTCATAGTCTGGGTCTTCAAGCTCTTCGTAGAAATGGAGCACATCGCGGAAGCCGGTGCTTTGCAGGAAACCGCAATTTCGACATCGGTGGAGCTCGCCCGTCATGCCGTACTGGCTGCTGGTAATGTTGAAGTCCTCGCTGTTGACTGAAGAGGGCTGTACGCCGGGCCGAGCAAACGCCAACGAATGACCTCCGCACACCCAGCATGTCCCTTCAATGTTCGCCGGGGTGCGATTTCGGGTTCTATTTGCCCGCATCATGTCGTGCGCCGCCTTCCGCGCCCATGGCGCCTGCAACGAGTACTCTACTTCTCGACCGCGCAGAGCCCACGTACGCCAGGAACTCACCCACTGCCTTACCGGCAAACGCGTATAACATGGGATCCAATGCACCGCGATAACGGGGGTCAAAATTGACCACGGTTGTAAATACGAATAGGCTGTAAAGGAGAATTGTACAGATAATGACGGCGTCGGCTCTAAATCTAGACGCGCCTATCGATAGCCCGCGTACTGCCAGCACGAGGATTACCAGGTCGAGGGCCGAAGGATACCCGCCCATCTCATACGTCTGATAGAACGCTACGGGATCCTCAAATGCTCCAGATTGATACTTCCGCAGGTCCAAGGTACCCAAACGAGAAGGAAACGCGAGAATCCCCGCCAGGATGCGGCCAATGACGACATCGGGATGGGCAATCATCCCCTTAATAACCAGCTGCGCCACCTGCCGATCCACCTGTGAGAATGAACCGCTTCCGTCCAGGACATGATCCTCAATGAAATACAATGTTCCCGGATCTCTGCCACAGCAGCGCAGCAGACTCGTATACGAGCGGACAAAGGGGCTCTCGGTCGGTTCAACCAAGTCCCCATATGTGTATCCCAACGTGTACCCTGTCATCTGGTTCATGCCCAAGACTCCCAGTCGTAGGTCCCGGACAAGCCAAGGAGCCACGGCTACGGATGCAGACAGCACGAACAGGAACAAGTGCCTCCTCCGGATCCCCAGTCTCCCAGCCAAAACGAACAGGACGGCGAACAGAGCCGCGGGGAGGAGCAGATACGCATTTCGCTCATACGCGGCCCCGCCCAGGCAGACCCCGGCCAGTACGTAGTACACACGTTGCTGTCTTTCAACGCCCCGGATGAGCAGCAATGCACCCGCAGTCACAAACAGAAACTGGAAGGCGTAGGGATACAAAACTGAGATGTAGAACTGCGGCACGGTCGAAAGAAACATGAGGACAAAAAAGGTTGCAGCCGCCTGCCACCCAAACCGCAGCAGGGCAAACAGGCCCCACAAGTACACGGAGAGCAAGAGGCACGCAAGTTGAAGCCAGATGATGTCGCCAAAACTCCCTGTGACCCATCGCACCAGGATAAGGGCAAATGGGTACATGGGTTCCCGCTGGACCTCGCTGATCACCATGCTCTTCGTGGATGCCACGGCCTGCACATCCGGCGGAAGCTGTGAGATGCCCAGCCGAGAGAGATAGTTGGGGAGCCGTACGGAATACCCCCCAAATTCCACGGTGTCGGAAGCGATCTTCAGGTAGTCCGGCGAAAACCCAAAGTCCAGCACGCCTTTCGGGAATACAGCAAAGTTGGTCGCGCCCCAAACGATCACGAGCGCCAGAGTTCCGAGACTCAGTCTCTTACTGGCCATTCACGTCATACTCCATGGGGCTCCCAAAGGCAGACCACCTCAACGCAATTGGTTTGAGAAGACCATCTGACACGACACCGTGCTGAAGAGCGAATCCCTATGAGGATTCTAATCCTTCGGTGCGCCACGTGCGTGGGCCTTCCCCCTGAGTGGCCCTTCCTTTTAGTTTGAATTCGGCTGCAAATGGGGAAACACGCCATGGAAACCATGCACTCGGTGGTCGAATTTGCCCGCAAATCTGGCACTTCATGCCCGCTTTTTCACGTCATAGACGCCGTAGACATACTTGGCCGGACTCATTGTCAGCGCCCAATCGTTGTCAGGTCACGGGCTGAGACACGCCTGCAAGGCAACCCCTGCCAGCCTCCCCAAAAACGGCGGTACGACCGCGATCCTAAGACCATCGCGGTGTGAACCGTATTTGGGGGAGGTGGCCTCAGGCCGGTGGGGACGCTGGGGCAGTACCGCCTAGCAACTCCCGCCTTGCCGCGGCGTATATCTATTGAATGCGGCTGACAGCCCGATTTCATCACCCAGAACAAGGAGAATGCAGTGACTGCTGAAACGACTTCCCCCAAGCCCGAAGGCAAGATCATCAAGAATATTTACCGCGGCGGCGGCGACGCCGTCTACGGCCTCGGCTTCATCGGCGCGCTGGTCTACTACCTGCAAGGTGCCACCACCTTCCTCGTCGGCCTCCTAGGCGTAGGCAAAGCCATCGTTTGGCCCGCCTTGGTCGTCTACGAACTGCTGAAGTACCTGAAAATGTAGAAGGGCCGGGGTCGATCCGCGCCGGCTTCGGTCCGTGTTGGATCCGGAACCGGCGTGGAGATTCCTGTGCGCTCTACCGGTCGATTGCGTCCGCCAGGTCACTCAACGCGTTGAACACCCTCGCCAGCAACTCGGGATCCTCCGCAACGCCTCGCCTGGAGTATTCCAGGGACTGATCCTCGAGCTCAATTCGTAACATCTCCGGGATCGCCATGATCCCGGTCTGCACCGCGACACCGCTTAGAACCCTCCCGGCAAAGTCGGGAGGATCGCTTTTGATGACGTAGCGCGCGTCGAATTCGGGGCTGCCGATCTCGACGTCCTGAGCCTTGACCACTTTGCCAAGGAAATTTCCCAGCGTGCCGGCTGGCGTGATCTCCAGCGCGGAGTTGAGCGTCTGCTTGAGCGTCAAGGTGACCGCCGTGCAGGTCTCCCGATTGCCCTGGCTCCCCGATGAATAGAGGTACAAACGAATTGGCCGCTGGCGAAATTCGCCCTTCAGTTCCGGCTGGGTGAACATCCCCATGGGCTTGAACATCAGCCCAAAGCGCGTGCCCAGATCCCCCCAGGCACGGTTCACGGCTTTCCCGCTACGATTCAAGGCGAAAAAGATCGCCCCACCCACGCCCAGTACGAAAAGCACAGCGCAGGCGCACGTCACGATGGGGATCAGCCAGCCATATGAGTTGGACATCAGGTCTCCTCTCGTTTGGGAAGCACGAAGCTACGCTTGCCCGGTGCGGCGCCGACACCGCTCAAATGCCATGCCTGCAGCATCATCACGTTCCCATTGGCATCCGCGGGGTTGATCTACACGCCCCGACCGCTCTGATGATAACCGAACGCCATGGTCTCGAGGCCTTGCGCTGCCGCCGCCGTTCGCCCCGGTTTCCTTACGGGGTCTTCGGCGATTTAATGTTCAGCTGGCTCGGATCTCTCTCGGGGCGGAGCAGGCGATGGTCGTGAGAGCACCGACCACTCAGCGGGCTTTCCCGCGCCGTCCTCGGTGCAGGATCTTGCGACCGCGGCCCGCCTGCCGCAGGCCGAGGCCAAGGAAGCCGCCCCACGCGACCGGCTCGCGCGATAATGCTTTTGCCATGAGTCCACCCCCGGCAAAATGCTACAATTTTGGCGTCTGCGATCGCCTCACACACGGTGGGACATCCAATGCTTTCCCGACGGGACTTCCTCAAAACGCTTGGGGCCACGGCCGGAGCCGCGCTGCTCAACGCTTGCGCACGCGGCTTCAGCCTGTGGGGCGCGGACCGGGGCGGGGCGAGCCAACCGACCGGCACCTCTGATCCGCTGACCTCAGGCCCCCACGCAGCCGCGGCCATCCCCTCGCACACGGCAACCCCGCAGTTGGGTCCGACGGGAACGCCCATCACGGTATCCACTCCGACCCCCTTCACTATGGAGGCGGTCCCGCAGTCAAGCTTTCCCTTTTGGATGCAGACCCCAACGGGCGGACCGGACTCACGCAGGCTTTGCTTCGTGCTGTGGGACCATCAGCTGGCGATGTATGGCTACCGTCCCCGCAGCCCCCGCGCCCCCGTTCCCGAGACCGTCCCGCTGAAGTCCGGTGCCACCAACCACCTCAACAAAGCTTGGGAGCAGTACTGGAGAGGCATCCTCCAACTCTGCAATCCAGGGATGGGTAAAGATCATTTCGAGGCGTCCTGGAAAGGTCTGATCGCCGACAGCCGCGCCTTCACGAACGGCAGCGGTCCTGACTCGGGCAACTTCGGATTGCACAGCCTGACCTGCGGCGGCGCGACCCATGAGATGGTCACCGGCTGGCGCGAGGGCGACTACATGCGCATCTACACGTTGAACATCCACGACCGGCCACCGCCGATCCCCAACAGCCCCCACGACATCGACATGACCCGGCATTTCTTCGCAACCACCGGCAGCAACGTCAAGCTGGCCGACGGCAGCTATGCGGTGTACGGTTTTCCACAGTTCGAGAATTGCATCGTCCCCCTGGTGAGCCCGGACAATACCGATCTGATCGAGGTCTCGCGGATCAAGGTGGTGGCGGCGGTGCAGTCACCCTATAACCTGGAGCCTGCTGAGTGCTTCGTGCCATTCGGATGCACGGCGACTCCCGAGCCACCGAGAACCCCTGTCCCGGGCCTTCCTGAAGGCTGGCCGTGGCCGCCAAGCACGCCAACGCCATAGAAGAAGAGGCGCCTCCAATGGAGGCGCCTCGGTCTTACCCCAGGTCCTTCAGCACCTGCTGGTATTGCTCGCGGGTGATTTCTCCGCGGGCGTATCGCGTCTGCAGGATCTCGCGCGGCGTCTGTCCGCCCGCCGAAGACGCCCCGCCCGAAAAGCGCCTGACCGCCCATACGATCAAGATAACGATCCCCACGATGATCGCGACGTTGAATATGAGGCCGATGAGGCCGTAGCCATACATCATTCCGTAACCCATTATTTTTGTTGCTCCTTTCGTAGCCAGCGGTTGCCTCGCTCTGTGGGATAAAGCATACCCGGGCCGCTTGAAGCTCGAGTGAAGCAATCTTAAAGATCCGGTAAAGAGAATCCGCTCCGACTCCCCGCCCAAAAAGGCAATGCGCAAATCCAACCCAGTAGGCTGGTTAGACGGGCTTGAGGTTCAAGTCCGTGAGCAGTCCCTGCCAGTCCCCATAGGCGAACACCCTGTCTCGGTGTTGCTCGAACGTTGCCCGGTCTTCGTCGTCGCTTAGACTTGAAGCGCCGAGGGGCAGCCACTCTGCCCCCGGAAGGCGCGTCTGCAGGTTTACCACGATACATGTGATCAGCGGCAGGCCGCGAGCTGCGCAGATCTTGTCCCGAATGTAGCCAAGGGGCCGGCTGAGAGTCCGATGATACACACCGATCTTCGCGGCCAGCTCCTTGTACGTGATCGTCCGGCGATTCTCGGCCGCCTGCACCAGATAAGGCAGCAGCCGTCTGGCACGTTCCTCCGTCAAATCAACTGTCATGAAGACCTCCCACAGCAGCGGCGATCTGGGCCGGCAACCTTCGCGGAAGGCGGCTTCCCTGGCCTGCGGCCTTGGGTAGGCGGGCCGCCAAAGTGGTTGGTGTTTTCCCAACCATTGCGCACTCCGGCGGCTAGCGCCTCTTCCTTTTCAATCTGCTTCGAATCCTTGTGAACTCGACGAGCTTGCCCTCGTGTTCTGACCACCTTCGGATCTCGTCGAGGTCAACATCATGGTTCTGGGCTACCAGCACGGCCTGATCCAAACACTGTTCATCGTTGAAGTGATAGTACCAAGTAAGCCTATCCTTCACGCAGTCGGTTGGCGAGATCAGCGTGAGCACACCAGTAGAGTACCTTATTTTCCGCAAGTCCTTTACCGGCTCTTCTCCAACCGTGAGTGGGCCAGGAGGAAACTCAACGAAGAATGCTGTCTCCGGATGCACGAAGTGTCGACCCTGTGCGTGAAACCCCATCGCCTCCAATTCGGCTTTGATGACGTGTCTCTTTCCGAAGAACGACGGGACAAGATCCAGGTCGCGCGAGTTGTATTGATAGCCACTGTAGATCGCCACTGACATGCCCCCAGAAAGCACCACGTCGACGCCCTTCTTCGTGAGCCGCGACTGAACGAACGCCCCCAGCTCGCCCGCGGTCATTCTGCTGATCGGCTTCACAGGGGCTTGCCCCTTCGCCTCGGCCTCTGCCGTTTGAGTGCGAGACGCTCTTTTATGCTCGCGGGATAATAGGACAACGCCTTCTCTAGCAGGTCCTTGAGTTCGTTTAGGAAAGGGTATCTTGGATTGAATTGGTACAGGCGAGTCCGGCCTATAGTCCGGCTGACGAGAACGCCACCTGCTTCGAGGCCGTCCAGCTGCTTGCGGATTTGAGTGAAATCCGTGTCGTAGAATTGCGCAATCTCCTCAGCGTAGCCATTCTCTCGTCTGAGAATGAAGATGAGGGTTTTCTCGCGGTATTCGGATCCGAAAAGGGGCTGGAGCATTGGAGATCGTCCTGTTTGCGGCTATCCTCTATTTTATAGAGGATAGCCCATACTTTATAGAGGATATCCTCTATTTTGTAGAGGATTATACCAAGAGCCTGTGGAGCTGGCAAGGACGCCGGGAAATGCGTCTCCCGGGGCGAATCACCCCGGACAGGCCACAAATGAGATCATCATCATGACGACGAAAATGATGACGAAGAGCATGATGATGATGAACATGTTGTCCGCGCCCCTCTTCAGGCCGTTGCCCCGTTCTTCGCTTAGGTCTTCGGCTGAGCCATCGCGCCAGGCGGCTTCTAGTCGCCAAAGTGGTTGGTGTTTTCCCAACCATTGCGCACTCCCGTCGAAGCTCCTGGTGCCCTTCCAGGGCGGCCAGAGTTGCCGCAGCGAATAATCGATTACCTTCCTGCCATCCTCTGAACCGCATCAGCTATTTCACCCAGGAGCCAGAGCGCCAGCCCCGCTGCAGCGAGCATCAGTCCCTGCAGGCTCACCAGCCCTCCTGCGAAGAGACGCGCCGCGAGCAGGATCCCCGACATGTCCGGCCCGCCAAAGAATGACATGACCGGCTCGGGCCTCAGCACCGCCCGACTTACCTCGAACAGCCCGAGCAGCAGGACGAGGACGCCAACGATAACGAAGACGATCGCGACAACCTGGGAGAGGGTTTTCATGAGGGAGAACTCCTTGAGAGCGGACATGGGTTGTGGTCTGGTTGTGGTTTGGCTGTGGTTTGGTTGTGGTTGTGCCTATGCTTCGCTGATTCCCCGCCTGGTAAGGTCGTATTCTAGCGCTTTTTCCGATCCGCGATTCCCGGCCGGGAATCCCTGCACTCCATGCACTCAGTGCGCGTGTCCCAAGCAGACCAATCCTGGCTCTCAAGCGCATTAATGTGGAGGCGCTGCGTTCGACATAGAATGAAACGACAGATAGTGCCACTTTGCACACACGTGGACTGCCCTGGGCCTCTCTTCAGGCTCGGTTGGGTAGGAGGGCGAAAATGGGCAGAAGATGGATCATCTATGGGGGAATCTCACTGGTCGTCGTGTTCGGTCTTTTGGCAGCGGCCTACATCGGCTACATTCACATCCCATCGATCCAGGACCAGGTCGCCAGCAAGGGCGATCTGACCGTCCGCATCGTCAGTCCACCCAGCGACAGCAACTACCCTGCCGATGCGGCCATTCCCGTCCTGGCGATGGCTCAGAGCGCAAAGGAGATAACCGCCCTGGAATACTGGGTCGACGGCAAGCTGGCCCAGTCCGAACCTCCCGGCCCCGGCAACAGCCCGTTCTATGTCGTGCAGACCTGGCGCTGGATGCCGCTGGTGGAGGGAGAGCATCTGGTCACGGTCCGCGCCCGGTCAGAGAATGGTTCCGTCGCCACGTCGAACATCGTTCGCATCCAGGCCGACAAAGCCGCCGGATACCGCATCCTCTACACGGTCAAGCAGGGCGACACGTGGGATAGCGTGGCAAAACTGTGCGCTACCACCGTTGCAGCAATCGCAAAGCAAAACCCCCTGCTGGATCCAAAGCAGTCACTCCCGCCCGGCCTGCAAATGTGGATTCCCTGCAATCCGATCTTCCCTTCGGCACCAGCCGCGGGAGGGAGCACTCCGCCGCTCTCCGAGGGAGGGCCGGCCTCGCATGCTCCAGCTCCAGCTGCCAACCTGCCCGTGTGGGTCAGCCAGAACGTAAGCCCGGCGGCTACGCTCCCGGCCGCGCCCGCGCTCAAGGCCGGCCTGGATGGCTGCACGGTCAACCTCCTGATCCAGGATGCCTCGAAGGACGAACAGGGCTTTCTGGTCTATCGTTCCGGTGCCAGCAACTTCGAGCAGATCGCGGAGCTCGGGTCAAACCAGACCGGCTCATTTACGTACAACGACGACCTGCAAGTCTCCGGTCAGCTGCAATATTATGTGGCCGCCTTCAATGGAGCCGGGGAGGCAGATAGCAACATCGTCCCGGTTCAAGCCGCCGAGGAACCTGCGCGCCGGCCTCGAGCTCGAATGTTGCGTACGCCAATGGCATCCTCAGCGTCGGCTCCGGCCTGGACCTGGCCTACTTGTACGCCTCACTCGACGGAGGGCCGTCGGATCGCCTGCCCCAGGGCGAGGAGTTCTTCAAGCCCACCGGTGGCAAGGTCGACCTGAGCGTCTATCTCGATCCGCTTCTCAAGGCCAAACCGGCGACGCGGGCAGCAGACCTGGAAGTGTGGGGCTGGCGCGGCGCCGTCATCGAGAAGCTGGGCCTTCTGCATATCACGTTCGAGCGCACCACACTCGAATACTGCGCGGCCGCTCCCGATCCATGCACAGGCGACATCAACAGTTCCAAGTGGACGAATGAGGACGGCGAGGTCGGTTCCAACCTGGACCTGGCCACGCAGGCCGTGACGTTCCAGTTTCGAGCCAATGCGCCGGGCGCCGAGCGCGTCCTGGCCCAGATCTCCAGCCAGCCATTCACCACGGAGTATGAGCCGAATCCGGCCTACCTGATCGAGGCCGATCCGATCACGGGCACGGCATCCAACGGATCGCTTCACGGCGAGTTCACGATTTAATTCGCCAACTTCAACAAGCCGAAGACCTCGGGCCAATTCGTTCTCCCGCCGGGCGTGCTCTCCAATCTCCAGTCGATCTTCTCGCCGAATGCGCCGGCGCCCCCTTCCCCCTTCGCCTCATACCTGTTTGATCAGATGAACCTGGGCGCCTTCGGCCAGCAGCTTCAGAGCGATCTGTTCGCACCCACTTACTACATCCGTGTCATCCCCTGGGAGGGCAACGGTCCGGTCGGCAAGGTCTCGAATACGATCGCCATCACCTACAAGCCGATCGAGCAGAAACCGCTGCCGATCATCGCCGAGCAGCCGGCGATCTTCGACCTCAAGATCGTCCGTTTTACCGGCGAGCAAAACATCAACCCCGACCTGTTTGGCTGCGTCACGATCGTGAGCGTGGACGAGGCCAAGCTGAGGGCCGCGCTGAATGCAAATATCAGCCTCGTCGTGGGCGCGGAGATGGCCAAAGTGCTCGAGTACTGGGACAGGCTGGGTTTCGAGGAGCTAACCGCACAGACCAAGGCTCAGGCGATCGATGCGGCCGTGGCGGACGCCAAGGCAAAAGCTGCCTCGGGCTACGTCCAGTGTCCCTCGGCTGCCCCGGCCCCAGAAGAGGGAGGCTTCTGGGGTGACCTGTGGGGGGCGATCAAGTCCTCCTGGGACCTCGTCGTCGAGACGTTCAACCAACTGAAGGGCGGGATCGTATACCTGATGGCGAAATTCGTAGTCGAACCATTCACGGGTTCGTGTGAACAGACCTGCCAGGATCGACTGATGACCGGCCTCAATCTCGCCGTCACCTATTTCACTGGCATCCCGCCGAATTTGCCGACGACCGATCAATTGATCGACGATGGTCTCAACTATGCAGTGAATGCGGCGCTCGAAGAATCCGGTGTTGAATGCGGGGGTCTCTGCAAGTGGAATATCGAGCAGGGCCTCAAAGCCACAGCGGATGCATTGAAGCAAGCAGGCAGTCAACCGGCCTGCTTCCCGGGCGGAGAGAATACGGCGCGCTGACGGCAAGTCGCCGATGTGTTTCCCGGACGGGATCACGGTGGAGCCCATAGACGGCGCCTCCTATCAACCCGCCGTAGCAGAGGTGCAGATCACCCGCAATAGTCAGGCGATCGTAACCTCCGCTCGGCAGTATGAATACAGGCTGCTGGTGACATCCACCATCAGCAACGACGCCTCGGTGGGTCAGACCTTTCGCTGCCCCTTTGGGTTCGGCTACGATGCCAATCACGTGTTTATGCAAGGGTATCTGGATCTGCCTGTCCCCGAACCGGCCCAGGGCACCCTCTACCCGCCAGTTGACTTGCCAGTGCCGGGCAACCTCGCCGCGGGGACACCGCTGACACTGCCCATCATTTTGAAACTGCCCCAGGAGAGCATTTACCAGTACCCGCCGTACAAAGATAAGCCTGCCATTTGCAGTACGCGGCTCCTGACCAGCCCCGGCTATGTCATCACTGTCAATGCTGTTTTGATGTGCACTGATGTGATCACCAAGCAGACCGCGCCCTGCCCACCCTCCCAATATGGGAGCATGCAAGACACCCAGCAATACAGGCCCTGATCGCAACAGGAGCGTGAGCCATGACCCCTCGAAAACTTCTTCCCCTTCTCGCTTGCCTCCTATTGACGGGCTGCCATCTGCAGTACGCTCAATCGGGAACGACGCAGGCCTGGATTGACGCCCCGCTGGACGGCAGCAACCTCCCTCTCGCGCCATATGAGATCATCTTCCACGCCGGTGCAGCCGGCAACCCTGCCGCGGTCGAACTGACCATCAACGAGCAGCCCGTGGCTTTGGATTCCACAAATCTTGGCCAGCCGTTGGTGACCGTTCGCTACCCGTGGGATCCGCAGGAGCCGGGCCAATACACCATCACGGCACGCACGCAAGACGCCGCGGGCAAGTGGAGCCCACCGGACATGCACGTGGTCACCATTGGTGGACCGACCATCACAGTCTCACCGATCATCACCGTGACCGTATCTCCCACCATCACACCGACGGCCTCTCCCACCCCCACGCTCACGCCGACTGCCAAGCCCTTGCCGGCGGCCCAGGCAACTGTCACTTTCATCGGGGCTTCGACTGATCACTTCTATGTGGCAGACAAGACCTGCGGACCGATGTCGGTCACGCTCGAGGCTCAGGCCTCCGATTCGTTGCAAGTCCCGCACATGGTGCTCTTCTTCAAATTGTGGGACAAGGACACGGAGAAATACACGGAATGGCAGAGCGCCGACATGCAGTCTGCGGGCAACGGCAAATTCACGTTCACGCTGAAGGGGTCAGCCCTCAGCGGCATGACCGGCCGGGAGAACTGGTTGATCTATCAATTCATTGGGACCGGCGCGGATAACAAGCCGGGCCCGCGGACGCAGGTCTACGGCGACATTACCCTATCTGTGTGCGGACGGTACGTCGTCGTGCCGCCTGGCTAGAAGACCGGCGCCTGCAAGCCGGTCTTGATCACCTTCGGATGGGCCCGCCCTACACGGGTCGATCCGTCGATTTGCTGCCCTTCGCAGGGTCCAGCCGATTCGGCGTCCCTGAGATCGCCCGCAACCGGTCCGCCATCCTCCTGTCTTTGCAACCCTCCTCTACCCTCCAACCCGCAACTCCGGCCCTTTTTCAAAATCTATGCACTCCATGCACACCAGTGATACTCGGTGCGCATCAGTGAACAACTCCCTTCCTTGACATTAGAACAAGTGTTCTATACAATGATGTTGGGCGACTTTGAGCCGCTCCTGCACACTCCGAGGCATGCGCCGTCGGAGTGCGTAGGGAGGACAACTTGCGGAAGAAAGTACGGCTTGTCAAGGAAAGGCGTTACGAGCAGACCACTACAACTGCACGCGCCGCGAGCAAGGACCAAGTGCTGACCGCAGCGGACGTGGCGCGCATTCTGCAGGTCAGCCGCGGCCTCGTGTATCGACTGATTTGGAGCGGAGAGCTGCCCAGCGTATCTTTCCGGCGCATACTTCGCATCCGTGCGCGTGATCTCAATGAATTCATCAAGGAGAGCTGGAAGGGCGGCTCCGACAGACACAGCGTTACCCAACAACACCAAGACAAGGGGCCGGAGCCAGTACAAGGCCGCCTCGCGAAATGGAGAAGCGAGCGTGGTCATGAATGAGGCAGTCCAATTCGTCAGGTCGCTGCGCGGGGCGCAAGCAGCGGGGCAAGAAAAAAATTCATTGAAACCGGCATTCCCACTCGTCACCGTGCGCATAGGTTCGAACTCTGGCGGAAGGACGGAAAGCGCGTTTGGACAGGTCCAACTGCGATGGGGAGGGTTGAACCTTCGGGCGAGGGAGCCCCAAGCGACCATCGCCCATCCGGGGGCCAAAGGGCCGCAGGACCAGCGAGCGTCACCTATCGGTGCGCCGAAGGGCGCACGGGCAAACACACTGGCCAATTTGCACAGGCCTTTCCTGGCTTCCCCCCGCTGCGTGAGAGGGAGGGTTGAACCTCAATTGAACCGGTCACGCGAATCCTCTTTTCAGCGCATAACCTACTCGTGCCGGAGGCACTGCTACCCGATGTATACTTACCTCGTCCCCCTTCGTTCCTCTTCGTGCTCCCGTGTGCCCTTCGTGGTGCATATCTTGTCTCTTCAATCCTCAATCTGAAATCCGAAATCGGAAAATGCCATGCCTCCCACTTTCTATCTCATTGATGGCCATGCCCTCGCCTACCGCATGTATTTCGCCCTCACGGCCGGCGGCTCCTCCACCCGCTGGCAGACCTCGAAGGGCGAGCCCACCGCCGGCATCTACGGCTTCGCCCGCGAGCTCCTGCGCATCCTCGAGCAGGAACAGCCTGAGTACCTGGCAGTCGCCTTCGATACCGGCAAGACCTTCCGCCACGAGATCTTCCCCGAGTACAAGGCCACTCGCGCCAAAATGCCCGACGACCTGCGCGCACAGCTCGGCCGCATCCGCGAAATGGTCGACGCCTTCAACATCCCCCGGCTCGAGATGGAGGGCTACGAGGCCGATGATGTCCTCGGGTCCATCGCCCGCGTCTGCGCCGACCAAGGCATGGGCGTCAAGATCGTCACGGGCGACCGCGACCTGCTGCAGCTGGTCAACGCGCGCACCGCGGTCTATCTCGCCGGAGACGACCAGAACTACGTCACTGACCAGGACGTCGTCCGCAAGCTGGGCGTCCGCCCCGACCAGGTGGTGGACTACAAAGCCATCGTCGGAGACAAGTCCGACAACATACCCGGCGTGGCAGGCGTCGGCGAAAAGACCGCCATTGCATTGCTGGAAAAGTACGGCAGCCTCGACGGCATCTACGGACACATCGACGAGGTTGAGAAGCGCTGGAAGACCAAACTGGAGGCGGGAAAGGAGATGGCCTACAAGAGTTACGACCTGGCCCGCATCCGCACCGACCTCAAGCTCAAACTGGACCTCGAGAACGCCAAGTCACACGTCTTCGACGCGGACCGGATCGCGGCCTTCTTTGAATAGCTCGAGTTCCGCACGTTGATCAAGACCCTGAACAAGCTCACCGGCCGCGAAGCCGCCGACGACCGCTGACAGGCAGGCCGCCTCGACCCAGATGTCGATGTTCCGCAACGAGCCGATCGCCATCGGCGATTGCCGAACCCAAGTCGGCCATCGAGGTGAAGATCGTCGACACGCCCGAAAAGCTCGAAGACCTCGGCCACGCGTTGGCAGACGCCAAGGTCATCTCGTTCGACACCGAGACCACCTCCACCGATGAGATGCAGGCCGACCTCGTCGGCATCTCGCTCGCCGTCAAAGAAGACCAAGGCTCTACATCCCCGTTGGTCACCTCGCCGGGACCAACCTTCCGCTCGAGCAGGTGATGGGCGTCCTGCGCGGCCCGATGACGAACGCCCGCGTCCCCAAGATCGCCCACAACGCCAAGTACGATTACATCGTCCTGGCCCGCCACGGACTCTGGGTCAAGCCGCTGGCCTTTGACTCGATGATCGCCGAGTTCCTGGTCGATCCGTCCTCGCGCAACCTGGGCCTGAAGAACCTGGCCTTCGCCCGCCTCGGCGAGGAGATGACCCACATCGAGGACCTGATCGGAACGCGGCAAGCATCAGCTCAGCATGGCCGAGGTGGCCATTCGACTCCGCGGCCGCGTACGCCGCCGCCGATGCCGAGACCACGCTGCGCCTGCTGCCCATCATGCAGTCCGAACTCGAGCGCGTGCACGGGCTCAAGCTCATGGACGAGGTGGAGACACCGTTGATCTCGGTCCTGGCCCACATGGAGATGAGCGGCGTGCTGCTCAACCTGCCGTTCTTCAAGAAGCTCTCCGCGGAACTGGCGAAGCGCATGGCCGATATCGAGAAGCAGGTTTACGAGAAGGTTGGAAAGACCTTCAACCTCAACTCGACCCAGCAGCTCTCCGAGATCCTCTTTCGACCGGCTGCGACTCGAGCCGCCGGATCGCGGCCGCAAGACCGCCAGCGGTCATTTCTCCACTTCGGGGGACGTCCTGGATGCCCTGAGCGGCAAGCACCCCGTGGTCGATATGGTCATCGAACACCGCGAGCTCTCGAAGCTGCAAGTCGACCTACGTGGAGGCGCTGCCTGCCGCGGTCGACTCCAAGACCGGCCGCGTCCACACCTCCTACAGCCAGACCGGCGCGGTCACCGGCCGCCTCTCATCGTCCAACCCCAATCTGCAGAACATCCCGATCCGCACCGAGGAGGGACGCCGCGTCCGCAACGGTTTCATCGCTGCGCCGGGCAACGTGCTGCTCTCGGTCGACTACTCCCAGATCGAGCTGCGCATCGTCGCCCACATGGCCCAGGACGAGGGCATGCTCTCCGCCTTCCGCGCCGGCCAGGACATTCACGCCACGACCGCCGCCGCCATCTACAACGTCCCGCTTGACCAGGTCACCAAGGAGCATGCGCCGACACGCCAAGGCCATCAACTTCGGTCTGATCTACGGCATGTCCCCCTTCGGCCTCGCCCGCGGTCACCGACCTGACGCTGGCAGAGGCCGAGAACTTCGTCAACGCCTACTTTGCCCGCGTTCCCCGGTGTGAAGAAGTATCTGGATGGAATCCGCAAGCAGGCAGCGACCGGATGGCTACGTCGAAACCCTGCTCGGACGGCGGCGCTACTTCCCCGCCCTGCAGTCCAAGATCAACGTGGCCGCGAAGAACCGGGAGGAGCGCGAGGCCATCAACGCCCCGATCCAGGGCACCGCAGCCGACATCATGAAGATCGCCATGCTGCGCATCCCCCCGGCGCTTCAGAAGGCAGGTCTCGCCGCGCAGATGCTGCTGCAGGTGCACGATGAGCTCGTGCTCGAGGTGCCGAAGGTCGAGTTGGCCAGGACTGCCACACTGGTGCAGGACGTTATGGCCTCGGCCTATGCCCTCGACATCCCGCTGTTAACCGAGGCCCGCTGGGGCACAAACTGGGGCGAAATGCAGGTGCTCACCTAACATGTGCTTCCGGTGCCGCCGTTTGCCCCGGTGTTCTTACGGGGTCCGCGGTGCCGATGTTTTGACGGTGTCCGCGTTGTCTTCCAAAGGGGCGAGGTTCATCCCGGCCCGGATGTGGACGTCCAGAAAGGTCGCCATTGCCGTCCGCCCGATCATACCCGTGTCACTACCGCTACCCGTTCTTCCCCGAATAGGGCGATAAACGGCTCATGGACGAATTTCCTTGACGGCCGTATTTGGGGGAGGTGGACAGCTGCGCTACCATGGGCGCGCGCGTACAGTCGGGGTGGCATAACACAATGATCTTGGCACGCACCGCTGCGCGACTCTCATGCCCGTCTCATGATATGATTCCCTCGATCAGGGAAATCAAGATCCTCCATGCCCGCTAACCAAGACACATTCACGGCGGCAATGAACGAAGGCCACTCTGCGGCCTGGGACCAGGAGTGGGACAAAGCCGCGGTCGCCTACCGCCGTGCACTCGAAAATTCCCCCGGCCAGCCCCGGGCGCTCAACAGCCTCGGCCTGGCCCTCTTCCAACTCGGCGAATTCGAAGAAGCCCTGCAAACGTACGAGCAGGTGGCGAAGCTCACACCCGACGACCCCGTGCCGTTGGAGAAGGTCGCCCAGATCTCCGAGCGCATCGGCGATATCCAGCTGGCAGTCGACTCGGCCATGAAGGCGGCTGAAGCCTACCTGCGCCAGCACGACATCGACAAGGCCATGGAGAATTGGAGCCGCATCACCTCGCTCAAGCCTGAAGAGCCGCTGGCTCACAGTCGCCTCGCCATGGCGCACGAACGATTGGGTCACGTGCAACAGGCGGTGAACGAATACCTGGCCGTCGCCAGCTTGTTGCAGCGCTCCGGCTCCTACGACCGGGCCGAGGAAGTCGTCAACCGCGCCGTGCAGCTCATGCCGACCAGCCCCGAGGTGCGCCAGGCCCAGTCGCTGCTGAAGACCGGGCAGCTCCTGCCACAGCCGATGCGATCGCGCGGCGGCACCGCGCCGCTGCGCATGGCCAAGGTCAAGCAGCTGACCACCCCGCCGCCTTCTGCTGCCTCTCTCGACCCCGTGGAGGAAGCCGCTCGAAAGGCCATCACCAGGCTGGCAGAGATCCTCTTCGATTACAGCGACCAGAGCCCGGAGGCGGTCGAACGTCGCGGCATGAACGCCATCGTCAAGGGCACAGGCGCGCTGTCGATGGAGCATGCCGAACAGGGCCAGGTCGTGATGCATCTGGGACAGGCCATCGATGCGCAGACGCGCGGCCAGGACTCGACTGCGGCGGATGAGCTCGAGCATGCCCAGGAGGCCGGCTTCAAACACGCCGCCCTCAACTACGACCTGGGTTACCTCCGGCTCAAGGGCGAACGGGTTGAGGGCGCCATCCGCAACCTGTCTCACGCCGTCCAACATGCGGACTACGGGCTCGGCGCCCGCCTCCTGCTGGGCGACATCCTCTTTAAGAAGGAACAGTGGAAGGACGCCTCACTCGAATACCTCGAGGCATTGAGGATCGCCGATGTAGCGACCGCGCCCCAGGGCAAGGCGGACGATATCCGCCAGCTGTATGAGCCCCTGATCGAAGCCCAGCAGTCACAGAAGGACCTCGATGCCTGTGAGCAGCTCTGCCGGAACGTGCGCGGCCTGCTCATGCGCAACGATTGGCGCGAGCAGATCAACACGACCCGCGAGCAATCCCCCCGGTTCAGGAAGACGATGTCCCCGTCCCTCTGGCCGAAGTGATGCTCGAGGCGCAAAGCTCGGGCGTCATCGACTCGATCAACCAGATCCACAAGCTGGCACGGGCTGGCGCGCTGCGTTCGGCGATGGATGAGGCCTTCGAGGCGGTCCAGCACAACCCCAGTTATCTTCCGCTCCACATCCTGATGGGTGACATGCTGATCCAGGACGGGCGCACGCCGGATGCGATCGCCAAGTTCTCGGTCGCGGCGCATGCGTACAGCCTGCGCGGCGAGACACACCAGGCCATCAAAATCTGGCGGCGCATCATCCAGATGGCGCCGATGGACTTCCCGGCGCGCACGCGCCTCATCGATCAGCTCATTGCCCAGGGCCAGGTCGACGACGCGATCAACGAGTACCTCGATCTGGCCGACCTCTACTATCGCCTGGCCGATCTCGACATGGCGCGCAAGACCTACACCACTGCGCTGCGCGTCGTCCAGGAAATGCAGGCCGACCGCGCCTGGAACGTCCAGATCATGCAGCGCATGGCCGACATCGACATGCAGCGGCTCGACTGGAAGCAGGCCCTGCGGGTCTACGAGCAGATCCGCACCCTGCGCCCCGACGACCAGTCCGCCCGCAAGCAGCTCATGGACCTCTACACGCGCATCGGCCAGCCTCAGCAGGCCACGGCCGAGTTGGAGAATTTCCTCAACTACCTGGAGAGCCACAACCAGACCGAGGACTCGCTGCCCTTCCTCGAGGAACTCGTCAAGGAGAACCCGGCGGACCCGCTCTACAGCCGGGCCCTGGCCCAGCAGCTGCACCGTCTAGGACGGACCCAGGAAGCGGTCAGCCAGTTGGACGATCTGGGTGAGGCCCTCCTGCAGGGTGGCCGGAACAAGGAGGCCGCCGAGGTCATCCAGCAGATATTGGGCATGAACCCGCCCAATGCCGAGCTGTACCGGCAGCTCCTCGGCCAGTTGTCAAAATAGTCGGTCGGAACCAGAAACCGCCGAGGTCATCCAGCAGATATTGGGCATGAACGCGCGCAATGCCAACCTGTGCTGGCCGTTCCTCGACCGGCTGAGCCTCTGAGACCCCGATCGCCGCGCCGAAATTCGTGCAATTATTTGCAAATTCCGCAATTCACGTTATAATGCGATTAGAAACACCGGCAAGTGGCAGCGGGCTTGAGGATCGCCATTTTGCTCTCGCTGCTCTCTTTTGGGCTCCATATCTTTCAGTTGCATGGTGCGCAGCCCGGGCCTGATGTTCATTTCCAGCTGAACAGCGCACGTTGCATTGTCTGCCGCGCGAACAGATCGAAGACATAGGTCGCAATCGTCAGGACAGATTCACATCGCAGCCAGCGGCTCAGGGAGCCGCCCAAGGGATAACGAAACCAGTGGCCAAAGCGCGGAACGCGTCCGTCAAGAAGAAGCGGTTTGCATCGGAGACGATCGAACTGCCGCGCCTTGCGATTCCCAATTCACCAGTTGATCAGATGGCAGTGCTGGGTCCGCCCCCGGACCCGCGTCTCCCCGCGCCGCCGATTCCGGGCAGTTTCCGTCCCGCGCCAGTGCGGCCGGTGCAGGCTGGTCGCGTTGGACCGTCCGTGGTCGAACGCAAGGTCGTATTCGAGCCGCTGTTCACCAGGCGGCCGTATGATCTATCCTATGCCTGCCTGTTGATCCCGCGCTTCGGGGCCCATCGTCTGCGTGGCGACGTGGTCCCGTTCCTGCGCGAGACGATGTATCAGATCTGCGTCTCGTTCGGATGGCGGCTCGACTTCATCATGATCCGCCCCGAGTTCCTGCAGTACGTCGTCAGCGCCCCGGCCTCCACGCCCCCCGCCCGAAGCATCCGCCTGATCCGTGAGATGACCTCGAAGAAGATCCTCGAGGATTACCCGCACTACAGGGAGGAGAATCTCAGCAGCGACTTCTGGGCTGCCCCCTACCTCGTGCTTGTCGGATCGAGCCCTCACACTCCCGAAACGATCATCGAATTCATCCGTGTGACGCGACAGGAGCAAGGCTTTCCGCCTCGTCGCGGTCAGTGACCCACCAGCGGAGGCGCTGCATTTCGTAGGCCTCCGTGGATGAGTCATTCCTTCAGCCGCAGTGGCTGCTTGCCACCGCGGAGCGTTGATACTATACTGGATAGCAGAGACAGCAGATGGCAGATGTCACGGTAACCAGGGTCGGTGAACTGCTGCGCAGCGTGCTGGAGCTGCTGTGGAACAAACCCGAGGGGATACCCGCCCAGGAGATCCTCTCCTACATCCCGCAGATCACACAACTGACCGAGTACGAAAAGGGCTACGCTCCCCCGACGAACATCCCGCGCTACGAGCGGATCGTTCGCCTGGCCACCATCCCGATGGTCCAGGCCGGCTGGCTCGTCAAGAACAACAAGGGTCGCTGGTTTATCACCGAGGAGGGACGCCAGGCCTGCCGCCGCTTCCGCGGCCCCCAAGAGCTGTACAAGGAAGCCCTCGACCGACTGGAGATCGTAAAGCAGGGCGCGCCGACCTACGCTATGACAGTCGAGGAGGCCGAAGAGAAAGCTTGGGAGCAGATCCAGAGATACCTGCAGTCCACGCGGCGGGTCGCGTTCCAGGGCATGGCCGCCGACCTGATGAAGGCCATGGGCTATCACGTTGCCTGGATCGCCCCGCCTGAGAAAGACCACGGCCGCATCGACCTGGTGGCTTACACCGATCCGATCGGCGCCAAGGGCCCGCGCATCCTCGTGCAGCTCCAACACAAGGGCCAACCCGTCACCATGGAGGGACTGAAGTCGTTCCTCTCTGTGATGAGCGATGGCGATTACGGGCTGCTGATCTCAACCGGCGGCTTCACCTACGAGGTATCCGAGGCGCGACGCAAGGAAACCTTCAAGAAGACGACCCTGCTCGACCTCGAGAACTTCTTCGACCTGTGGGTGCGCTACTACGACCAGTTGAGCGAGGAAGCCCGCACCCGGTTCCCGCTCACCAAGATCTATTTCCTCAGCGGGATGCAGTGATGCCCGCCAGCCCCGCACACAGCGTTCCGGAATGACATGTCGAATACGGGCCCAAAGGGCGGGAAGACCTTCGACGAGAATATCAGCGTCCTGCACGATGAGCTCAGCCTGGCGGCAAAGTGGGAAAGACCCAGCATCCTGCTCGCAATCCATAAGTCAAAACTGAGCCAGGAAAAGGCAGAGAAGGAATTGGAAGCCCGTCTGGCGCGGGACGGCCACAGCGTGGCACGCATCGTGGTCAACCCGGAGCGGGCGGATGTGGCCCATCTGATCCTGGCGACGCCCACGCCCGATCGGACGGTGTTCTTCGTTTCCAATATCGATTGGGGTGGCGCCGAGGACGGCAAGGAAGCCTACAGGGCCCTGAATCTCTATCGCGAGCTCTTCGTCGAGAACCGCATCAAGGCAGTCTTCTCGCTGACTTCCAACGAAGCCACCAACCTGGCCCTCCACGCACCTGACTTCTGGGCCTTTCGGCACCGTGTAGTCGAGTTTGCCAGCGCGCGGGCCGCGCACAAAGCCAGCCTGCCAGCGGGCTTGCTCGTGTGGGATATCCCCGATACCGTGGACCCGTTCGACAACCTGGACGACAAGATCCGCGCCCGCGAAGACATCATGTCGAAGCTGCCGCGTAATAGCGAGGCGCTGTCGACCCGCGTCGACCTCTACTACGTCCTCGGACATCTCTACTGGCTGCGCGGCGACCCGGTCAAAGCCGATGCGTCGTTCCAGTCGGGCCTCGACCTGGCGCTGGGTCACCAGCTGGCCGAACTGGCCTGGCACCTGCTAAACGGCGTGGCCGTACTGCAGCATGAGGTCGGACAGTACGAGAAGGCCGTGGAGACGTATCGGAAGGCGCTGGAGGCCGCACCCGAAAGCAGCGCGCTGCTGATCAACCTGAGCGCAGCCAGCTGCATGCTCGGACGGAACCAGGAGGCCATCACGATCGGCAAGCGAGCCGTGCGGGTCGATCCGCGGGACGCCCGGATCTGGAACCGTCTGGGATACATATATGAAGCCATGGGCAAGGTCGACGACGCCCGGGCGAGTTTCGCCGAGGCGGTGGCGCTGGCCCCGCACAACCCGGCCTATCTCGAGTCGCTGGCAATCGCATATTGCATGATCGAACGCCCGGACGAGGCGATTCGCCACCTGAAGGCCGCGCGCCAGCTTGAACCGGAGCAATCCGCGAGGCGGCTGGAGATCTATGAAGAGGGCATCATGGGGAATGCGGCCAAGGCGGAGCAGGTGCTGCGGGCGGCGCTTTCCGAAGGACGGATGACCGGGCCCGAGGCCCGGCGTGACCCGAACCTGAGTTTGCTGCTCGATCCCGCGCAGATCGAGGCGCTCACAGCGTCGTAGCCGGATGCCTGCGCGGCACACGCCAAGGCCGTCACAGATTACGTGATATAAACACAGAAGACCATGAACCTCGAGGCCCTGGCTCTGATCGTCAACATCGTGATCGCCTGCATCGCGGGCGTGGGCGCGCTGCGCAAGGCCAGTGCGCCCGGGGCTGGCGGCTTGTTCGTGCTGGCGGTGGCGGCCGCGGTGAACTCGGCCTGCTACCTGCTCTACCATTCGCCAGTCTATGGTTCACAGGATGACTTCTGGGCCGGCGTGATCTACCTGAGCGCGGCGGTGGCTGCGAGCGCGGTGCTGGTGCTCGCACTGCAACAGTCGCTGCGCAGCGCAGCCGTCCACCTCCACCGGCTGATCCTGCTCGCCATCATGCCGGTCGCCACCCAGGTGCTGTTCTGGGTGCCCTCGCTGCGGAACCAGTTCTTCCAGTTCACCACGATGCCCGCCGTCGAGGCGGTGTTCACGGCAGGCCCGTGGGGCCGGATCCAGGCCGTGTACGTGTATGGACTGGTCGCGGCCGCGCTGATCCTTTCCATCAATGTGTACTTCCGCCATCGGCGGTCGTTGCTCGACCCGGCCCTCTTCACCGCGATCGGCTGTACTTTCCCGGTCGCGGCGCTGTCGCTCGATTTCGCCGGCTGGTCTCCACTTCCGGGCATCGAGCTGTTGCCCTTTGCGTTCGGCATCGCCGCCCTGGGATACCTGCAAGAGCTGTTCCGGGCGCGAGGCACCGACATCCCGTTCGATCGCGACGCGGTGGTCGAAGGCATGGACGAGGGCTGGATGGTCCTGGACCTGCGCCACCGGATCCTGGACATGAACGCGGCGGCGGAACGGATGGCAGGCACCACGCTGCGCGAGATCCAGGGGCAGCACATCTCGGCACTGCTGGGCGACTCGCCCAGCCTCGGCCAGGCGATCGACGCCAGCCAGGAATTCGAGATGAAGCGGAGCATGCGTTCGGAGGAGGGCTGGCGCTACATCAACATCCGCATCTCAACTCTCTCCGACCACAACCACAAGCCGTACGGCCGCCTGGCGGTCTGGCGCGACATGACCGAGCGCAAGCTGCGGGATGATTCGCGCCAGCGCGCCCGCGACGAGATGTTCGCATTGATCAACGCCATCTCCAGCGCGGCCAACAATACGCTCAGCCTGGACGACTTCCTGCTCGAATCGATCTATCACATCGTCTCTCCGTTCCGCAGCCCGATCGTGGGCATCTTCATCATGGATGATCGGGCCAAGGAGAACGAGGAGCCGAGGCTGTACCTGGCATCCTACCTGGGCCTGCCCGCCGCGGCCGCGGAGAACCTGGCCTTCGTGCCGGCCTCGTCCCCGCTCTTCGACTGGGTGATCAAGAACCGCCAGCCCTTCCTGGTGGACGATGCCACCGACGACGCGCGCGTGCCATCCGCCATCCGCAAGACATCCATCTCCTGCTTCCTGGTCGTGCCCCTGACGGTGCAGGAGGGCAGCGAGAGCCGGCTGCTGGGCTGCATGTGCCTGGCCCGCAAGGAGAAGCCGGCGTTCAGCCAGGACGAGATCGTCCGCCTGACCGCCATCGCCGAGCACATGGGCAATCTGATCGACAGCGACCGCCGCCGGCGGCGCGACATCACGACCAAGGAGCGCCAGAAGCTGATGCGTGACCTGCACAACTCGGTCAGCCAAAAGCTGTATGGGGTAGTCACTACGACCGAGGTCGCCCAGGCTTCGTTGGAGGCCGGACGGTCGGTGGACCCGGCGCAGGAGTTTGCCCGCATCGGCGAGAACGCCCGTCAGGCGGTTCGGGAGATGCGCCTGTTCCTATACCAGATGCAGCAGGTCGATATCGAGAAGGAGGGGCTGATCTCGGTGCTGCACCACCGCATCTCGGCCGTGGAGGGACGCTCCGACATCAAAGCCCGGCTGCTGGCGGACGAGGGCATCTCGCTGTCCAAGGACAAGGAGCTGACGCTCTACTACATCGCCCAGGAGGCGATGAACAACGTCCTGCGCCACGCCCACGCCAAGTCGGTGCTGGTGACGCTCAAGCAGGGAAGGCGAAACGTCATTATGGAGATCCAGGATGACGGCTGCGGCTTCGACCCGAAGAAAGTCGACCGGTCGGGGCTCGGACTGCAGAACATCGCGCGAGCGGACGGCCCAGATCAATGGCACGTTGAAGATCACATCCAGACCCAACCGGGGAACCAAGATCGTCGTGACCGTGAAGAAAGATCCAGTCATGGGCACCGTCAAAACGGGGTGACCGTAATGAAGATCAAGAAGATTCGCGTTCTGGTCGTGGACGATGAGAACGTCGTGCGGGAGGGCTTCGTGGCCATCCTGAGACTGCAGCCCGACCTGCATGTGGTCGGTGAGGCGGTCGACGGTCTGCAGGCCGTCGAGGTGGCGCGCAAGACCAAGCCCGACGTCGTGCTGCTGGACCTGCAGATGCCCAGGCAGGATGGCCTGACGACCATCCCCAAGCTGCAGCGCATGCTGCCCGAATGCAAGATCCTGGTCCTGACCAGCTATGATCAGAACGACCGCGTGTACGAAGCGGTCAAGTCCGGCGCCCTCGGCTTTTTGCTGAAGGACGCGACCCGGCTGCAGGTGGTGCAGGCCATCCGCGATGTAGCCAACGGCGTCGCCACGATCCAGCCTTCGATCGCGGTCAAGCTGATCAAGGAGATCCAGTACCCGGCGCACGGTCCCTACTCGCCCGACGCGTTGACGGCCCGCGAGTTGCAGACGCTGCGTTTGATCTCGTTGGGCAAGAGCAACCAGGAGATCGCACACGACATGGGCGTCCACGTGCGGACGGTGGCCAAGTACGTCAGCGGCATCCTCGACAAACTGCATCTCTCCAGCCGGACGCAGGCTGCCCTGTATGCAATCCGGACGGGGTTGACGGAGCCTCGCGACAGGGACACGAGGAAATAGCGGCCCCTTTGGCCCAGCCCGCTTGCAGCGCACGTTGCTCAAGCGGGCTTTTTTGTTGCTGGGACCTGATTGCTCCGGGCGATCACGGTGGAGAACGGGTAGGGGCACTTGGAATGATGCCATTGGCAAAGTCGTAGGGGCGAGGTACATCCTTGCCCTGATTCGGGCGACCTTCATGGTCGCCCCGACATACTACATCGGGCGGCGGTGGCAAGCGGGCTTCGTTCTGCTGGCCCTGCAGCGCGCAGGCTCTTCGACAATGACGTGGACGGGCGCATTGTGCCTTATTGCCACCCCTCCGATCCTCCCCCAAATGCGGCGGTGGCGATCTTTCAGCCGGAGCGCTGTCGCGGCATCTGGGGGACGTGCCCCGCAGGGGCGGTAGGGGCGTTTGCAACGCGAGAATCCAGGGACTGGAGAGACGCCATTCCTGACGGTCATAAATGACCAGGAAAGCTTCCCGTTTCGGGCGCAGGAAAACGCGAAGAATGGCGTCCAAAGGCCCTTTATGCGGTTTTCACGGGATATGCGAATCCCTATAATGCAACCGTAACGTGGGAACGAGAAGACGCAGCCGGGAGCCGCAGGTGCTATTAGGAAAATTCTCTCGCACGGTGAACAAGCAGAACCGCTTCGCAGTGCCGCCGCAGTTCAGGCCGGAGCTGGCAGGCGGTGCTTATATCACCCAGGGGTTCGACCGCAACCTGCAGGTCCTGAGCGCCGGCGCCTTCAAAGAGATCTACCGGCGAGTCATGTCGCTTAACATCGCCGACCCGCTGGCGCGGCTCCTGCTCCGCCTGATCCTGGGAACGGCGCACGAGCTGGAGACCGACGATCCCGAAACCGTTCGCATACCCGATGAGCTGCGCGAGTTCGCCCGCCTGCAGCAGGATGTCCTGCTTGTCGGCCAGGGCGATTACTTCGAGATCTGGTCGCCCGAATTCTGGGCGAGCCAGGAAGCCGAGCTGAGAGATGCAGAAACAAATGCACGCCGGTTCTCTGCCCTCACCGTTGCCACCCGCTAGGGTGATCGCAACCGCAGGCAACCGGTCCATCGTCGATGCCAGTATCAACCTTCAATGCTCGAGCCGGGGTGGAGCCATGAAAAAGATACGCGTCCTCGTTGTAGATGATCAGAACGTCGTCCGGGAAGGGTTCGTTGCCATCCTTTCATTTCAACAGGACATGGAAGTGGTCGGGGAAGCGCACGATGGAATCGAAGCGGTGGAGCTTGCCCGCCAGCTCAGGCCCGACGTCATCCTGCTTGACATGGTCATGCCGCGGCAGGACGGTCTGGCCACGATCCCCAAGCTGCGCGCCCTCGTGCCCGATGCGCGGCATCCTGGTCCTCTCGAGCTTTGCAGAGGGAGAGCGCGTCTACCAGGCCATCCAGCGCCGGGGCGCTCGGCTACATGCTGAAGGACACGACCCGCGTACAGCTGCTGCAGTCGATCCGGGATGTGGCCGCCGGCCAGGCCTCGCTCAATCCCTCGATTGCGATGAAAGTGATACACGACTTCGATCATCCGGCCGAGAACGGACTGGGCAACCAGGCCTTGACCCGGCGCGAGCTCGAGGCGCTGCGCCTGATCGCCCGCGGGCTGAGCAACCAGGAGATCGCATCCACGCTCGTGGTGCACGAACGGACTATTGCCAAGTACGTCAGCAGCATCCTCAACAAGCTGCACGTTTCGAACCGCACGCAGGCCGCGCTGTATGCGATCCGCGAGGGACTTGCCGGCGCGGCGGCTGACTAGCCGGGACCGACCCAGGCATCCGACCACTGAGTGCAGAGGCATCCATGAACAATTTCGATTACATCGTGGCAAATGACTTCGATCGCGGCGTGGCTCAACTTCGAGCTCGACCTTCCGCTCAAGCCCGGCAAGGATGGACAGCCGAATCCGTTCTACATCAACCGCCCTGGCAATCCCATCGCCGAGCTGACCGATGCGCTCCTGGCGCCGTTCTATCGGCCGCCCAAGTTCTTCTTCTCCGGGCACCGCGGCTGCGGCAAGTCCACCGAGCTGCTGCACCTCCTGAGCAACCCCGAGATCTCGCAGCAAGTACTGGCCGATTAACTTCAGCATCCGCGAGGAAGCCGACATCATCGACCTGGACTTTCGGGATGTCCTGCTGGCGATCGGCGGCCGCCTCTTCCGGGAATATCGCAAGCGGGGCGGCGAGCTGCCCGAACAGCTGCTCAAGGAACTCAACGGATGGAAGGGCAAGGTTGAGAAGGAGATCTCCACGATCCTGGAGGGCCGCACCTCGGGCGTGGAGCTGGGGGCCTCGCTGGACGCCTTCTTCGTCAACGCCGGCATGAAGATGAAGCTCGAGCCGGCCACGCGGGTTGAGCTGCGGCAGGTAGTCGAGACCGACATCACCGGCTTGATCTCCATCATCAACCATATCGCCACGGCCATCTACAGCAAGGAGCACCGCATCCCATTGATCCTGATCGACGATATGGACAAGCCGGACCTGGAGAAGGCCCGCGCCATCTTCCATGACCGCCGCGAGATCATGATGCAGCCCAATTGCGCCATCGTCTATACGGTCTCGAGCGCGCTCTTCTACAGCAAGGAATTCGATTCGATCCGCGACCAGGCCGTCTTCCTGCAGAACATCTACCTGCACCCGCCGATGGAACCCGACGCGCATCTACCAGGAGGGGTACGACACGCTGGCGAAGTTCGTGCACGTCCGCATGGCACCCCGGCTGGCCGAGGAAGCCGCGCTGGAAGCGGCCATCACCTACAGCGGCGGCGTATTCCGCGAGATGGCGCGCATCATGCGCACGGCCATCGGCCGGGCACGCAGGCGGCGGGCCTCGCGGATGGAATGCGCGGACGTGGAATGGGCCGCCACCGAAATCCGCAACGAATACCGGCGCATCCTGGACAGGGAGGATCTGAAGCTGCTGCAGAAAGTGGCCGAGAACAACCGCCTGGAATACAACGATCGCCTGCGCCCCCTGCTGCAGCTGCTGGCCCTGCTGGAATACCGGGACGGCGAGAACTGGTGCGATGTCCACCCGGTATTGAGGAAGCTGCTCAATGAGTAGCCAGGCGACAGTCCCCGCAGAACCGCAGCTCCTTCGACGAGCGGGTCGAAATCCTCGCCAAGGAGCTGGAGCTGGCCGTCAAATGGCAGCGACCCTGCATCCTGCTCGTCGTCTACAGCTCGGAGTATGTGCGCGAGGACGTCGAGGCCGCCCTGGGCAACTTCCTGTATGACCTGGGCCAACGGACCGTGCATCTGCGCATCAAGGACCGCAAGACGGGCCAGATCATCCCCTTCCTGCAGGAATTCAAGAACCCGGCCAACGCGGTGTTCTTCATCGACGGTTTCCGCTGGGGCAAGAGCGATGCAGCCGGCGTGTACTCCAACCTGAACCTGCAGCGCGAGTTCTTTGTCGAGCGCCAGATCCGCACCATCTTCTGGCTGACCGAGAACGAGATCGTCGAGCTGGCGCATGCCGCGCCGGATTTCTGGGCCTACCGGCATCGTGTGATCGAATTCGTCGACTCCCCGAAGGCTGAGCAGCTGATCAAGCAGACGCTGGAATCGGCCTGGCAGGGACCTGGCGAATACGGCGATGCAACTGAGGACACGGATGCCAAGATCTCGCTGCGCGAGTCACTGCTGACCGACCTGCCCAGCGGCGAGGAGGCCAGCTCCATACGGGCCAATCTGCTACTCACCCTGGGCGTCCTGAACTGGCGCAAGGGCGACTTCGAGAAGGCCGACGCCCAGATCGCAGGAAGCGCTCCAGATCGCGAACAAGGTGCAGGATGCCTGGTTCGAGGCCGAGTGCTTCAACGCCCTGGCCCTGATCAAGAGCAGCACCGAGCGCTACGACGAGGCCATCGACGCTTACAAGCAGGCCATCCATCTCGCTCCGGACCAGATCTTTGCCTGGAACAACCTGGGCAACCTGTGCGCCAAGATCGGTCGCAACGACGAGGCGATGGTCGCTTTCCGCAAGGCGCTGGAGGGCAACCAAAAGGACGCGATCGCCTGGACCGGGCTGGCCAACGTGCATTTCAAGATCGGCTACGTGGACGATGCGATCGCAGCCTATCGCAAGGCGATCCAGTACATGCCCAGCTTCGCACAGCCCTGGTGCGGACTTGGCGATGTGTACGCCAGCATCGGTCGGGCCGACGAGGCCATGAAGGCTTACCACAAGGCCATCGACCTCAACAAGCAGTACGTCACCCCGTGGATCCGGCTGGGCGTCCTGTTCAACAAGCAGGAACGGCACCGCGAGGCCATCAAGGCCTATCAGCGGGCTCTGGCGATCGATCCAAAGAGCAGCGCGATCTGGAACGAGCTCGGCATGACCCACGTCAAGGCGGAGTCGCTGGCCGAGGCCGAAGCCGCCTTCTCCAAGGCGATCGAGCTCGATCGCGGATACGGCTGGGCTTACAGCAACCTGGCCTTCACCTACATGCAGCGTGGCGAGTACAAGAAGACGGTCTCGCTGCTCCTCCGCAGCATCGATCTGCTGGAGAAGGATGGCGACAAGGCCATCTCCTGGAATCGCCTGGCGACCGTCTACCGCTGCCTGAACGATTACGACAATGCGTTGGCCGCTTATCAGACTGCGGACAAGCTTGATCCCGGGATCACGGGCATCAAGGCCGAGGACTTGAAGAACGAGACCCCGGTGCAGCCCGAAGACGCGGAGATAACGACCGATGCGGTCGAGCCGGCAGCGGACGCGAACGTAGAGGCAGCGGCTGCTCAACCCGAGGTCGAACCGGAAGAAACTTCAACCGAATCCAGGATCACTGAGCCGCCGGCCTGGCTATTCAAGGAAGAGGGCAGCGGGCAGAACGTCTCACAAGGCGAAGAGACCCGCAAGGTCACTCCGGTCTCAACGCCGGGGGCGGGCGTGGCGACGCCGGCGGGCGCAGCGACCCCAACGACGGCCGCAGCGCTTGAGGCATCGGACGCAGCCAAGCTGACCGAGCAGGGCAACGCCTGCTTCAACGCAGGCAACTTCGAGGGCGCGATCGAGGCCTACAACCAGGCCATCCTGAAGGACGCTACCTTCGGCGTGCCCTACAGCAACCTGGCCCTGACCTATCTGACCCGTGGTCAATTCGCCGAAGCCATCCTGCTCTATCAGAAGAGCATCGAGTTGCTGAGCTCGGACCAGGACAGGGCGATCGCCTGGAACGGACTGGGCAACGCCTACCGGTGCATCAACGATTACACCAACGCGGTCGCGGCCTATCAACGGGCGGCGGAGCTCGACCCGGAGACCGGCGGCATACGCGACCAGGCCGACGACTTCCAGACGGAGGCGCAGCCCCAGAACGCGCAGGCCTGGAACGAGCGCGGCGAGGTCTTCTTTAAGGTCGGATCGTTCGAGAAGGCCAGCGAGGCCTTTAACAAGGCGATCGAACTCGAACCAGAATCCGGGCTTCTCTACGGCAATCTGGCCGGGACACTTGCAGCGCAGGGCATGTATCAGGAGGCCGCGCTGCTCTATCAGAAAAGCATCGATCTGCTCAAGGACGACAAGGACAAGGCCGCGGCCTGGAACCGCCTCGGCAACGTATACCGCAAGCTGAACGACTACAACAGCGCCATTGAGGCCTATCAGAAGGCGGTAGTCCTGGCCGATGAGGGCGTGAGCCTGGTCACCCGGGCCCGTTTCAGCCTCTTGAGCAATTGCAGCGTCGAACAATAGGACATCCGGTTCCATTAAGACGGAGGTGGACATGAGCAGCTATGAGTTCTGGGACGAATTGGGAAAGATCTTCAGTGCGGTGGTGGCTTACCAGGAGAAGAGCATCGAGTTCAACAAGCGCTTCATTAACCCCTGGATCCGGCTGGGCAACGTGTTCGACAAACAGGATCGGAACAAGGAAGCCATCAGCGCATACCAGAAGGCCATCGAGATCGACCCGCAGAACGCGCAGAACTGGTTCGAGCTCGGCAACATCCAGTTCAAGATGGAAAGCTACGACGAGGCCATCGCCGCGTTCAACCAAGCGATCGAACTTGACCCGAACTTCGGGAGCGCCTATAGCAACCTGGCACTTGCCATGGCCTCGAAGGGCCTGCACGATCAGGCCATCCCTGTCTACCGCAAGGCGATCGAACTGCTCACGGACGACAAGGACAAGGCCGTGGCGTGGAACCGGCTGGGGAACGTCTACCGCAAGATGAACGAGTACGACATGGCGGTGGATGCGTTTCAGCAGGCCGACGAGCTCGACCGGGACAACGCCGGCTTCCGCGACAACCTGGATGAGGTGCCGCAGAGCCCGACGGTGGTCGAGACTGGCGCTGAGGGCACCGACGAGACCCCTGCGGCCGTCATGGTCAGCCCGATCGAGTTGATCGTGGCCGAGAGCCAGGCGGAGGAAGCGGCTTCTGAAGCAGTTGCAGCCGAAGCAACTCCCGCCGAGGCAACGGATGAGGCACCGGAGGCGCAGGCGCCCGAGGTAGCGAGCGAGGCGACACCCGACGTGGCCACCCAGCCTATCGATGCAGCCAGCTCAGGGCCCGCGGCTGAGGCCGGGGACACGGCTGTCTCCTTCGAAGCGACTGAGGCCGTGGTTGTCGAAGCGCCGACGCAGGCCGAAGCCATCCACGCCGCTGAGGTCGCTGCGGCTCCAGAGGCCCCCCTGTCTGTTGAAGAGCAGGCCGCTGAACCACAAGCGGCAGCCCCGGCTGGGACGGCTACAGCCGAAGCACCCGCGGCCGACGCACCGATCCCCGAAATTGCCGTCGCCGAAGCGCCTGTTGCCGAAACGCCAGTCGCTGAAACACCTGCTGTTGAAGCGCCTGTTTCCGAGGCGCCCATTGCCGAACCGCCGGTCGCCCAAGGACCCGCCGCCGAAACGCCAGCGGCTGAGACCCCCGTTCTTGAAGCACCGCTTGCCGAGACGCCTGCCGTTGAAGCACCTGTTGAAGCGGTGCCCGCCGAGGTTGCCGAAACCACCAGCGTCGAAGGGACCGTGACGACCGTCGTGGTCCAGAGCACCATCGAAACCTTCACCGAGACCGTGACCGTGGTCAATACGGCGACGGAGACAACCGATGCCACCTTGACCGCCGATCCCGCAGCGCCAGCCGCTGAGGAGGCAGTTGCAACCACAGATGCCGTCGCCGAAGCTGAGCCGACCGCCGCCTTCGTGGATGAGCAGACAATCCCGGTCGAAGAGAAGCAGCTGGAAGCGGACCCGACCCTGGAAGATACTCAGCCGGTCGCCGCAGTCAAGGCGCAGGCGGCTGCTCCCGCCGCCGAGGCCCCAACAGAAGTGACGACCGCAGAGGCTGAGCCGACGGCCGCCGAGGTGGTGGCCGCCCCCAGCGTGGAGGTGACGCAGGTCTCCGAGGTGACGCAAGTCCCCGCACCGGCCGCCGAGGTGGCCCAGGGCCAGGGCGCGTACGAAGAGTTCCTGAAGGACAACAACGATCCGATCAACCTGTATCAGCCCGAAGCTGCTGCAGCACCCGTTGAGGAAGAGAAGGCCTCGGCCCCACAGGAGCCGGTGACGAAGTTGGATGCCTCGGGCGAGTTGCAGATCGAGATGGACACCAAGAACGCCCACGTCTGGAACGAACTGGGCAACGTCTACTACAACACCGGGGCTTTCGATGATGCGATCATCGCCTATAGCAAAGCGATTGAACTCGACCGCTGGTTCGCCTGGCCCTACAGCAACCTGGCGCTGGCCTATGTGCAGAAGCGGCGGTTCGTTGAGGCCATCCTGCTCTACCAGCGCAGCATCGAGCTCTTCACCACCGAGAAGGACAAGGCCATCTCCTGGAACAGGCTGGGGAACGTGTACCGCCGCCTGAACGATTACGAGAACGCTATCTCAGCCTACCAGCGGGCGGATGACCTCGACCCCGATAACTCCACGCTCTCACTGCAATCCCGCTTCAGCCTGCTTGGGAGCTTTGCAGCGGAGCAGAAGCCCAGTTACGTCTCCTAGTGGAGGACGGAATGAGCGAACACGAATTATGGAACGAGTTGGGCAACCTGTACTTCCTCTCCGGATCGTACGGGCAGGCCGTGCATGCCTATCGGCGCTCGATCCAGATCGACGACACCTTCGGGCGCCCTTACAGCAACCTGGCCCTGACCTACGTCCAGCAGGGCAAGTTCGACGAGGCTGTCGACCTATACCGCAGGAGCATCGAGCTGCTCATCGAGAACAACGAGAAAGCGATCTCGTGGAACCGGCTGGGTAACGTGTACCGCTACCTGAAGGATTACCAAAGCGCGCTGATGGCGTACCAGAAGGCCGATGAGCTCGATCCGGAGAACGGCGAGAGCGATGATCGGCCGGGCTGGGTCTCAGAGACCGCGGCCAAGGCGCAGCCCGACCGGGAGGTCGACATTGTCTTTCCGGCCGAGGCCCCGCCGCAACCATTTCAGGCTGAGGACACGGTACCCTCCACGGACCAGAGTGCAGTCACAACTGAAGACTTTATCGCCTCCTGGGCGCTGACAGAGTTGAGCCCATACCAGCAGAATGTCTCTGCGTCGCCCGACACCAATCCGCTGACAACGTGGGGCGCGCCCAACTTCGAAGAGGGTGCCGATCCGTTCGCAGCGCCCGATCCAGATGCGGACGTTGAGGTGCCGGACATTGACGGCGATGATCTGACCAAGTGGTTGCCGATCCCTGAGGAGGCCCCGCAGGACATGATCCAGGCAGGGCCGGATCTCGAGGAGGCGGTCCAGGAGATCGAGGAGGCACCGGTCGAAGAGGCGGACATGCCCATGCCGGAACTGCCAGTCGAAGAGCCCACTGAGACCATCGGACCGGCTGCGCCCACGCCAGAACCAGTCTCCACGCCGGAGATCGTTCCTTCCATCGTCTTCCGGCGCGAGATCACCGACCGCCTGGACCACGTCGAACAAGCTGTCGAGGCGCAGGTCGCGGTCGAGGTCGAGGAGCGCCCAACCCCGGATTTCGTGTACGCCGTCAGCCAGACGGTTGAGACGGTCACAGAAATGCAAATGGCCAAGGATGAGCCCCCGATGGCGCAGGCGCCGGCAGCAGCTGGCGAGGCAGGTGCCTCGGCCGATGCAGCCGAGGAAACGGTGAGTCCGGACCTTGCTGCCGAGATCGAGCGCACGGCCGAAGAAATGCGCAAGATGCAGACGGACATCGCCAAGTACCGGAGGGTCGTGCAGGTCAATCCCCGGAATGCCCACGCCTGGGACACGCTCGGAAATCTTTACAAATCGGCGGGACAGTATTCCGAATCGCTGACGGCATACCAGCAGGCGGTTGCGACCGATCCGGGGCGGGCCCTGTACCATCACCACCTGGGCCTGCTCTACGCATGCCTGGGCCGCACGGAAGATGCCATCTGCGCATTCCAGCGCGTGATCGAGATCGATCCGGGTCACAGCCTGGCGCATGCAACTTTGGGAGGGTATTACAGGAAGATGGGGCTGGAGGAATTAGCCCAGAAACACATAGGCAAAGCTATGAAGAGCATATTCGACAGCGAAAACGAATACAACCGGGCGTGCCTGGCGGCGATCTGCGGCAACGCGGACGAGGCCCTCGAGCTGCTGCGAGTGGCCCTCAGGAACAAGCAGACCTACGTCGACTGGATCCTGCGCGATCCGGACCTGGACTTTATCCGCCAGGATCCCCGTTTTCGACAGCTGATCTCTGACTACACACGCTAAAGCGTGGGGGTTGGCAAGGTCATGGAGCGGATGACGATTCGTCCTCCGCTCCGTGATTCCCGGGCGGGGGCATACGATCCAGAGCAAGTTTCGGCGATCGCGGCTATCATTTAGTCTCCAAAGTCAAATGAACAGGCGACTTACGCGCCAATTCAGGGTGTTCTCGCTCGGAATCCTGATACTGGCAATGCTCTTCTTCGTGTTTTTCGACCGCAGCAAGCACCTACCTCTGCTCGCGACGGTCAATCCGTTCAACGTGGATCCGTATGATGCGGTCGGATCGTTCGGAGTGCTGCTCGGACTGTTCACCGCGCTCCTCACAGTGCTGCGCGCCTTCCGCCCGTATGCCGGTGGGGAGACCTCGCCAGACGGACTCGAATCGATCCTGCGCGGCGCGACCCTGGTGCTGTTGTCGATCGCCGTGACGCTTGCGGCGGATGCGATCGCCGTCCTGCGCCAACCCTCCGGACCGCTTGGCTCGCCGGGCGGCCGCACGCTGATCTCACTCATGGCAGCTCTGGCGATCATGGATGTATGCGCGGGCCTCTGGCTTTGGGCCAGGCTGCAGGACGTACCGCGCTCCAATGGCGATAGTTCGTGGAGGCGACCGGCGTTTATCTGCCTGGTGAGCGCCATCATTCTGGCTGCGTACCCTCCGGCATGGGACACGAGCATCGTCGGTGGAATCCTGACGGCGCTACTGGGCATGCTAGTCCTGTTCGCGGCTGTATGGGCGCTGCCCACTATGATGTTCCCGGCGCCGGGGTCAGCAGGTGAGGACGCTATCGACGATATCGCCGCGATCTATCGCTGGTTGAAGGGACGCCGGGTCATTCCCGCCGGCGTCTTCAATGGAATGGAAAGGATCACCCAGGCGCCTGCCGTGCAGGGTCTGATAGGCTGGCTGAATCCGCGGCTGCATCCATGGCATGCAGCCGCGCTCGGCGGGGCGGCTTTGGGACTTGCGCTGGCCGCCGCGGAAGCGCTCGGCGAGGGTGTGTCGCCCCAGGCGGGCAGGTTCCTCCTGGTCGGTGCGGTTTTCATTGTCATCGCCAGCGCAGGCGTTCTGGTTGGCTACGGCTTGCTCGGTCGATTCCTGGGACTCTATCGCCCGCCAAAACCAGTCGCTGCTACCTAGTACCTCTCCCCCATCGTAGGAAATATCCGCGCGTTATCAGCCCGAAGGGCGGACCATCGTCAACAACATCTTGAAGCGCTTGTTGGCCTTCAAGGCATGCGGCTCACCGGCCGGCATCACGATGGCCTCGCCGGCCGCGAGGTCATAGGGCCGGCCTGAGATGCGGATCTCCGCTGAGCCCTCCAGGACGTGGACGAGGGCGTCATAGGGAGCGGTGTGCTCGCTCAGCTCCTGGCCGACGTCGAACGCGAACAAGGTGACATTGCCGGCCTCTGACTTCGTGATCTGCCGGCTGACGATGGAGCCTTCCTGGTAGGAGACCATCTCCGCGAGCGGGAGAACCTGGGATCTGGGTGCGGTTGACATATCTACTTGATCTCGATCGTATAGGCCGCGGCAAGACGCGTGAAGCGCTGAGTGCCAGTCACGATCAGAACGGCGCTGTCGCCCTCCCTCAACGAGAGTGGGATGTCGGCAGTCTCGTCCGCCGTGACCGGTATGTACTGGACCGCGGTGCCGCTCTGCGACTTTAGGATCAGCGATAGGCGGAAGGTCTGTGGAAGCGAGTTCTGGATGCGGGCGAAGCCGTCCGCAGTCCAACCGCCGTCATCCGCTTCGAAGTCGGACGAGTAATTGACCGCGGGCAGGGATACATCGTCCAGGAGCAGGCCTTCGCCATTGAGGGCCTCGTCCGTGATGTACTCGAAGCGGAGCTGGATCTTCCTGCCGGCATACTGCGAGAGGTCGACCGTCTCGTCGATCCAGGCCGAGGTCTCATCGCCGCCGCCACTGCGGCCGGTGTAGCCGCAGCCATAGGCATTGCCCGAGAGATCGTTCGCAGAGCATGATGGCGTCTTCAGGATGTCCCAGTGCTGTCCGTCGCTCGAGGCCTCCAGGTAGAGATAGTCATAGCCCTTCTCGAGGTCATACCAGGTCCAGTAGGAGAAGGAGATCGGGCCGGTGACCGAGGAAAGATCGAAGTCATGGGTCAGGGTCATGTCCGATTCATCGCCCTTGTTGGACCAGAAGGCATACTTGCCGGAGTGCGGCTGGGGTGGGATAAGACTGGCCTGGGTGGAGCCCACGAAGGAAAGGGTGTGATCGCCGGCGCAGGTGATGGCGATATAGTCCGCGCCGTACTGACTGACCGATGTGCTCGCCCGGGAGGCCGGGCAATGGCTGACTGTCCCGGTGGCTGAGACCCTGGGTGCGCTCGCGTAATTGTGATACGCGTAGCGGCCGTCGGCGATCGAGGCGTTGTGCAGGTAGAGGGCGGCCATCCAATCCAGGACGACATCGTCGGCGGTGATGGGCTGGCCGGTCTGCTTGTCGACGACGTTCAGCTTCTGCAGGACATCATCCACGCTGGTGAGGCTGTTCTCCTGATCCTGCACAACTGCCCGGGTGACCTGGTCGCCGAAGCGATCCAGGAAGTAGGTCAGGAAGAGGAACAACTCGCCATAGTGGGCGGACGTGACTCCAGGGTTGTCGGTCAGGCTGGTCCAGTCCGTGAGCGACACGTCGGGACAGCGGGCAAAGCTGATATCCACACCGCCGACCGAGTACCCGTTCAGCAGCATGGCGACCTCCGAGAAGCCCTCGTTCATCCAGGTGCTCTCATTGCGGTCGAGGTTCCAGTGGATCATGTGCTGGAATTCATGAGCCAGCACGCTGTACGAGTATTGGTCGGTCAGGTCCTGGCCATCGGCACTGAAGAAGAACATCTCGTGGCCGTTGGAGTCAGGATACACCAGCGGGTTGTACTCGTCCGGGGCGGAGAAGTAGCCAGCGACCGACTGTCCGAGGCCGTGCGTGTAGACGACGTAGATATGCGGATCGTTATCGACGCCGGGCGTCCATTCGCTGCCAAAGAACTCCCGGTCGGTCGGGTAGATCCTGCTCTCGAAGGTGTTCATCAACGCGGCGATGTCTTTGTCCGAGGCGTCGATCCCATCGGAGACCCAGAAATAGGAATGGGGAGTGATGTAGCGCAGGACCGCGTTCACTTGAAAGTGAGCGCTGGTATCGGAATTCAGCACCCAGAACTTCTGCCGGTCACCAACCTGGGGCGGGGTCGCCGGCGGGGGGAGCGTGTGCGAGACGCTGCATATATTCCTTAGGCGGCAGGCCAGGTCATATAGGTCGCGATCGGGCACGATCGTCTGGCTGAGGATCTGGGCTGTGTCGGTGGAAACTGAGCCGGCCGGAGGGCGGCTGAGGGTCGGCGCAGGCTGCTCCGTGGAGGGTAAACATCCCGGAGAGACCACGGTCGAAACGAGGGGTCCAAGATCCATGGAACGGAAGAAGATGAACGCACCCCCCGCGAGCACGATCGCACACACGCAAACCAACAGAATGCCAATCACCGCAATCAGCGTCCAGTTGCGTGATCTCCGAGGCGACTGATCCATGAGCTATCCCGTCCCAACGATACGATGATGCTAACCGAAATCCTTGAACCCAGGATTAGGAATTCGGCGACAGGTCCGAGGGGCATGCGGCCAAATTCCCGCAAAAAAAGAACGGGACAGCGTTGGGTGTGCTGTCCCGTTCATATACGCCTTTGCTAGGCGGTCGGCGCTGGCTGCTTGGCCTTCTTGATCAGCTGGGCAGACTGGAAACTGATCTGATTCTTCTTCTGATCCACGTCCACCACGACCGTGGCGCCGTCCTTGTAGCTGCCCGCCAGCAGCTCGACCGAAAGCGGGCTTTCGACGTGCTTCTGGATGGCGCGCCGCAGTGGCCGGGCGCCAAATGCAGGATCATAGCCTTCCTTGGCAAGCCATTTGCGGGCGGCCTCGCTCAACTCGACCCGGATGTTGTACTCGATCAGGCGATCCTGCACTTCCTTCATCTGCAGGTCGACGATGCGCTCCATATCCTCGAGCGAGAGCGGCGAGAACATGATGATCTCATCCACCCGGTTGAGGAACTCGGGTCGGAATGTGCCCTTGAGGGCCTTCTCGATCTTGTCGTGCGCCTCGCGCTCCTCGTCGTCCGAATTCTGCTGGAGGAAACCGAGAGTGCCGCTCGTCTTGACGTACTCGGTGCCCAGGTTCGAGGTCATGATCAGGATCGTGTTGCGGAAATCCACCACATTACCCTGACCATCGGTCATGCGACCGTCATCCAGGATCTGCAGCAGCGCGTTCCAGACCTCGGGATGCGCCTTCTCGATCTCATCGAACAGGACCACCCGGTAGGGACGGCGACGCACGGCTTCCGTGAGCTGACCGCCCTCCTCGTAGCCGACATAACCCGGAGGCGCGCCGAACAGGCGGCTGACCGTGTGCTGTTCGCGGTATTCGGACATGTCGACCCGCACCAGCGGCATCCTCATCATCGAACATGAACCAGGCCAGCGCCTTGGCCAGTTCGGTCTTGCCGACGCCCGAGGGGCCGATGAAGATGAACGAGCCGATCGGCCGGGAGGGATCCTTCAGGCCCGAGCGCGCGCGGCGGATGGCATCCGAGATCGCATGGATGGCCTCATCCTGCCCGATGATGCGCTCGTGCAGGCGCTCCTCCATGTGCAGGAGCTTGGTGGCCTCGGTTTCCATCATCTGGCTCACCGGGATGCCGGTCCACTGATGGACCACCTCGGCAATGTCGTTGACGTCCACCACCTCATCGAGCTGGTGTTCCGCTTCCCACTTGTCGCGCTTCTCGGCGTACTCCTGGTCGTGACGCAGCCGCTCGACCTTGATCTCGGCCGCGCGCTGATAGTCGCGCGCAGTTGGAGGCAGCATCCTCCTCGGCATGCAGCCGGTCGAGTTCGGCCTTCATCTCCTTCAGGTCGGCCGGCATCGAGTACAGGGCCACGCGCAGTTTGGCGGCGGCCTCGTCCATCAAGTCGATGGCTTTGTCGGGCAGGTGGCGGTCGGTCACATAGCGGTCGGCGAGACGCGCGGCAGAAATCAGGGCCTCATCTGCAAAGCGGACCTTGTGATGGGCCTCATAGCGGTCGCGCAGGCCATACAGCATCTTGATCGTATCGTCAACGCTGGGCTCTTCCACGTAGATCGGGGCGAAACGGCGCTCCAGTGCAGCGTCCTTCTCAATATACTTGTGGAACTCATCCAGAGTGGTCGCGCCGATGGCCTGCAGTTCGCCGCGCGCCAGGGCCGGCTTGAGCATGTTGCTGGCGTCCATCGCGCCCTGCGCAGCGCCGGCGCCCACCACGGTATGCAGCTCGTCGATCATCATGATGATCTCGCCCTGCGACCGCTGGACTTCCTCGATGACGGCCTTGAGGCGCTCCTCGAACTCACCGCGGAAGCGCGAGCCGGCGATCATTCCACCCAGGTCGAGCGCAACGACGCGCTTGCCCGAAAGGATCTCCGGGACGTCATTGCGTGGCGATCTTTTGCGCCAGGCCTTCAACGATGGCGGTCTTGCCTACACCCGCCTCGCCGATCAGCACCGGGTTGTTCTTCGTGCGCCGCGAAAGGATCTGGATCAGGCGCATGATCTCGGTGTCACGCCCGATCACGGGATCGAGCTTGCCCTCGCGGGCAAATTGGGTCAGGTCGCGGGAGTACTTCTCCAGCGTGCGGTAGCGGGTCTCGGCCTGGGGGTCGGTGACGCGCTGGCCGCCGCGCAGGTCCTGGATGGCGTCATAGACGCGGTCACGGGTCAGGCCGGCGGCCTCGAGGATGCGCGCGGCCGGAGTGTTACGCTCGGTCAGTATCGCCAGGAAGATGTGCTCGGTCGAAATGTACTCGTCCTTCAGCCGGTTGGCCTCCTCGTTGGCGAGATCGACGATCCGCTTGACGCGCGGGGTAATAAAGATCTGGCCTGCGCCGCCGCCAAAGATATTGGCCTTCGGGCTGGAGCGCAGAGTTGCATCGATGCGCTCGACCAGCGCATCGGGGCTGACGTTCATCTTCTCGAGGATCTGGGGGATCACGCCACCCGGCTGCTCGATCAGGGCGAGCAGGATGTGCTCGGTATCAATCTGGTTGTGGCCGTAGCGCTGGATGATCTCGGCTGCGCGCTGGGCGGCCTCCTGTGCTCGTTCGGTAAATCGGTCAAATCGCATCATAGGTTATGGCCCTCCGCTGGGGTCTTTGACACCCCAGGCTCCCATTGCGAGGATTATAACAAAGTCCGATTGGCGGATTATTTGCACTGTGTAAGAGGTCCATTAACCCTGCGGCGGGCCCAGCGAAGCGGGAATGTGGGACGAACCGGCTATAATACACGCAATGGCCTCGATCACCGTGCCGATCCAGGCGCCGCAGACCGGAAACCTGCGGCCCCTGAACATCATCCACGACCTGCCGGAGGTCGCCGACCTGATCGAGCTCTGTTTTGCCTCGACCATGGACGACGACGGTCAGTCCTACCTGCAGCAGATGCGGCGGGCAGGCCACGATCAGGGCTTCCTGAACTGGGCGGGTAAGATGGTGGACAGCACCTCGATGCCGCTGGCCGGCTTTGTATGGGAGGAAAACGGCAAGATCATCGGCAATGTGAGCCTGGTCTACCAGACCTACGCGGGGAAGAAGATGGCGATGCTCGCCAACATAGCCACACACCCCGATTACCGCCGGCACGGGATTAGCCAGTCCTTGACCGAAAAGGCGATGATCGCGGCGCGGCAGAAGGGCGCCCGCGACCTGTGGCTGCAGGTGCGGGACGATAACCCGACCGCCATCAAGATCTACACCGACCTGGGTTTCAGCGAACGCGCAAGGCGCACAACCTACTACTCCAGGCCGGGCGGATCGCAAATGCAGTCCAAACCGCTGCTGGATCCGAAGGTTCCAAACAGCCAGTTGGAAACCGCCGCCGCGAATCCTGCGGCCGGAATCATCATTGCCGCGCCTCTGAACCGCCAATGGCCCCAGCAGCACGCCTGGCTCGAGCGGGCCCATCCCTCCGAGTTGAGCTGGTACGCGCACTGGGAATGGAACACGCTTGCGCCTGGCCTGGGCAACTGGCTGCGGCGCATCTTGGAGGGCACCGAAGGCCGGCAATGGGGCGCGATCCGCAACGGCAATCTGCTCGCCGTTGTGCATTGGATGCCCCTGCAGCGCTCGTCGAACGCCCTGTGGCCGGCGGCGCCGGTCGACGGAGACGGGGTGGGTCTCAGCCTGGCGCTGGAGGCCGCGCGGACGCGACCTCTCCCACTATCGCAGGCTGGCCCTTGAATACCCGGCCGGTGAGATGCTGCAGGCAATCGAGGCCGCAGGCTTCGCCCTCTCGCGCACCCTGCTGTGGATGCACGCCGGCGCAACTTCGGGCCCCGTCGCTCGTATGGATTCTCGAAAGGAGAGGACTTAATGACGAAATTCATCCTGCGCTGGGCGATCAACGCGGCCGCGATTTTCCTGGCCATCCGATTTGTCCCGGGCATTACACTGGCCGGCAGCCTCATCGGCGTCGTCTGGCTGGCGCTCATCCTGGGGCTGATCAATGCGTTCCTGCGGCCGCTTCTCAAGCTGCTGACATGCCCGCTCATCATCCTGACCCTCGGGCTCTTCACGCTGCTGATCAACACGTTCCTGTTCTGGCTGATGGGCCAGATCGGCAACATGGTCGGCATCCCGATCACTATCGACGGCTTCTTGCCGGCTTTCCTGGGCGGACTCGTGGTGACAGTGGTCAGTATCGTGCTATCGCTGATCTTGAAAGAGGAACTGCACGGGCGGCCCAATCCTGCCCACTAGGCTGAGGTTTCCAGACCCATCTGCGATTACGAAATCACAGAAAGAAAAGATGGCTTGCCTGATTGAACTGAACCCCTAGAACGAGACACGAAGAGAAAGCACCCTCTGTGAGAAAATGGAACAGGAGGTGCTTTTTTCTATGGCAGGTAAGAAAGGAATGCAGCATTATCCGCCGGAGCTGAAGCTGGAAGCGGTGCGGCTGTTTTATGAAGAGGGCCAAACGCGCGCCGAGGTCACGGCGGCGCTCGGGATCCGGGATCCGCAACGAATCCAGAAATGGTTGAGGCAATATCGAGCCGAAGGCGCCAGCGCGTTTGCCAAGCCGAGAGGTCGACCTCGCAAAAGGGCCGGGGCGCAAGCCGAACTGGAGCGGCTGCGGATGGAAGTGGCCCTGCTAAAAAAATTCCATTCCGAATTGCGGGAAGTGCGGCTCGCGCAGCGCAATATCGGGTGCTTTATCACCATCGAAAAGAGTTCGAAATGAAGGCCATGTGTGCCTTCCTAGGTGTCTCGCGAGCAGCCTATTACGCTTGGCGCAAGAAGCTGGAACAGCCGGACACAGATGCGGTGCGTTTAGAACTCGTGCAGCGGGCTTACACGGCTTCGCACCAGATCTATGGCTACCGGCGGATTAGCCTGTGGTTGAAGCAACAACAGGGTCTGGTGATCAATCCCAAGACGGTTTTGCGCCTGATGCACAAGCTCAATATCCGTTCCAGGGCCCGCAAACGCAAAATGTACCGGAAACTCGAAGAGCTGGGCATCTATCACCGCTATCCCAACCTGCTCAACCGCGACTTTGCTGCCACTCGCCCCAACCAGAAGTGGGTCACGGATATTACCTTCGTCTCAACCCAACAGGGCTGGGCGTACCTGTCTACCATCAAAGACCTATTCGATGGCTTTATTGTGGCTCATCAATTTGGACCCGAGAACTCCATTGGATTGGTGACCCACACGCTCCAACAAGCCAGACAAAAAGAAAAGGTCACTGATGGGCTGATCCTCCACAGTGACCAAGGAACGCAATACACTTCGCAGGCGTATGCCGTCCTCACTCAACAGTACAACATCACTGCCTCCATGTCGCGCCGTGGCAACTGTTGGGACAATGCGCCTATGGAAAACTTCTTCAGCCATCTCAAAGAAGAGTATCTGCGCCATCTGCACAACCCCAGCTTTGAAGAGGCTCGCCAAGCGATTGAGGAATACGTTGACTTCTACAACTACGAACGCATACAATTGAAAACGAAACAGACACCCTTCCAGCAAAGGTGCCTGTTTCACTAGCCACTTGGGGTCTTTCTGATTGTGTCTTGTCTAGTGGGTGCAGTTCAGATTGGCAAGCCATCTTTAATTCGGAACCCAAGTACAAGATCAGGCCTGGTAGAGACCGGGCAGGCCCCCGGCCGAGGCGGCTGACTTGACTGCGCGCAGGATGGCAAGGGTCACGACCTCCGCCGCGAACGCGCCGATCAGGCTGATATCGGCTTTCTTGCGTCCAGTCGAGAGGGCGAAGAGGGTGTCGCCATCCAGCATGGTGTGCGCTGGCCGGATGGCCCGGGCAAGTCCATCCTGGGCCATCTGGGCGACCTTGGTCGCCTCGGTCTTGGTCAGCGTGGCATTGGTGGCGACTACGCCGATCAGTGTGTTTGTCCGAGCGGCCAGACTGAGCACGCCGCGTCCCAATGCCGTCTTCATCATTGCCAGGGTATCAGCGAAGTACTCCCCTCCCCCCACTCGCAACGGTCCGACCCGCCCTGAACGGAGACCGGCCACGATCGCGCCATCGGCCGGATCGATCACGTCGCCGAACGAGTTGACCGCAACGAGGGCGCCCACGACGATCCCGCCGACCTTCAAGCTCGCCGTCCCAAGGCCGGATTTCATGGAGAGGGCAAGGCCCAGGAGCTTCCCGACCGACGCGCCCGTCCCCGCGCCGACGTTCCCTTCCGGGAAACGCGACCGCGAGGCGGCCGCGCAGGCTGCGTATCCCATGTCGGCATTGGGACGCACCATCCTGTCACCAAGGCCCAAGTCAAAGAGTATCGCGGCGGGCACGATGGGTACCTTAACGGTGCCGGCGCGGAATCCGATCTTCCTTTCGTCCAGATAGCGCATCGCGCCGCTGGCCGCGTCCAGGCCAAAGGCCGAGCCGCCGGCCAGCATCACAGCGTGGACCCGCTGCACGAGATTGATCGGGTTGAGCAGATCGGTCTCGCGGGTTCCGGGGGCGCTGCCGCGCACGTCCACGCCCGCAACCGCGCCCCGGCGGCACAGGACGACGGTGCAACCCGTCAGCGCAGCCGCATTTTGCGCGTGGCCAACCTCAATCCCCGGCACATCGACGATGGAGCCCGCGGCGGAGGCCGCGGAGGGCCCGGCGCTCATCTACTTGAGGATCCGGGCCAGCTCCAGAAACTCGTCCCATTCCTCCTGGAAGAAGTGGACAGTGATGTTGTTGAGCTCGACGTGATAGGTGGTTTCGCCGTCCGGCTCTTCCGCCTTCCAGGCCACATAGTTTTCGGTCTCGGCGATCGTCTCGGTATCAGGCTCACTTCGATGATTGGGCATCGCATTCTCCTTTCAGGAATTGTCGAACAGGCCGCGCCGGGGTCGAGATCCGTTCAACTGGGACGCGGGCGCCGGTCATGCAGAAACTGGCGGATTCGGGTCAGGAACTGCGAGCCGGTCGGCGGGGGTGGGACAGTCTCTTCCTCGGGCCAGGGATCAAGGTCAAGCATCTTGCGCATGACGTAGCGCCAGAAGAGAGCCACCGTGGCGAGTATCGGAGCCGCAATGATGACACCCAGCAGCCCCAGGAGATTGGCAGCGATGATCGCCGCGACCAGGACCGCGGCCGGATGGACCTTGAGCGCCCCGGCGATGATGCGCGGTGAGATCACATTGTCAAAAGTCTGATCGATCACGAGGGCCAGGACCACGCACAGGATGGCATACGTGGTGGGGCCGAGTCCCAGCACGTTGCCGGGTTGGAAATAGGCGATGAGAGCCAGCGTACCCCAGGTGATGAACGGGCCGACATAAGGCAGAAAGCGGCAGATGCCCGCAATGAGGGCGATTCCCAGCGCGTAGCGCACGCCGACAATGCTGAACACGATCGTGTATGCCAGGATGGCGAGAATGAAAATGATGATCTGGCCGCGGAGGAACGCATTCCAGATTGTACCGAGCGCGGTCCCCATGCGCCGGATGTCATCCGAGTAGCCGGGCACATCCAGCTGAAGCATTCGGCTGCGAATCCCACCCCCCTGCAGCACCACAAAGTAAGAAACGATCCAGATGAAGAGCGCCCAGCCGAGGAAAGTGGCCGCGCTGCTGGCAATCGAGGTCAATAACGTGCCGGTGCTTCCCAGGAGCGGCTGAACGACGCCCAGCAGCTGGCTGCTCAATACGTTTAGGTCAAGGCGTGTAAAGTCGAGGCGGAATGGACCGAACTGATAGACCCGGCCTGATAGGTCCTGGACAAACGTGGGCAGCGAAGCTAGGTTGGCTTGGACGACGGTCACCAAGCTCTGGATCTGCCCGACCAGACCGAGTCCGCCGAGGGTCAGGCCCCCAAGGATGATGACCAGGATCAGGATGTACAGCAGGCTGACTGCCAAGGCCCACGAAAGATGAAGCCCTTTATGCAGCAGGCCAGCTACCGGATGCAGGAGATAGGCAACGACAAAGGCCATCAGTAGGGGCCCGATGATGGTATGGAACTGAATGACGAGCCAGATGACGATGGCGACGACGGTCAGGGCAACCACCAGCTTGGTGGTGGGTCCCCACTGCGGTGAGGTGCTGGCTGGACGCTGGTTCATAGGCGCTCCACGAGGCTATCTTGATTGTAGCGAATGCAGAGTAAACTTACAACCGGCAACAGGCCCGCGGCCCTTAAGAAGATGCCCCTGCAGCCAAAGCTGCAGGGGCATCAAGTATGACCTTGGCCGGTTACGGGCACACGCCGCCGAAGATCGGCGTGATAATGCTGATGGGGAACTTGCACCACAGGTTCAGCTGGTCGATGCCGACGAAGAAGACGACGCACAGGCAGATCAAAGCCACAACACCTCCGGCGATGAACAGGGGCATATTGTTACCAGCCCTCGGAGCGGCCGGGGCAGCAGGTGCCGCGGGTGCCGCATACGGCTGAGGCGCCGGGGCGGGCGCGGGAGCCGAAACCGGCTTCGCCCCTACGGCCGTCCGGGCGGGCGCCTTCCGCGAGATCATGGTCGCGCCCGCATCCGTCGAGAGGGCTTCATACAGGAGGACGATCTGCTCGCCCAGTGAGACCACGTCGCCCGACTTCAGCACTACGGAAGTGGCCAAGCGCTGGCCGTTGACGAAGGTCCCGTTGGTGGAGCCCAGGTCCTCGATGACGTACTTGCCGCCCTGGAAGTTGAGCCGGGCATGCTTGCGGGAGACTTCGGCGTCATTGATGGCAATGCCGTTTGAGGAGTCGCGGCCGATGACAAGCTGGTCGCCTTCGAGCGAATAGGTGGCGCCCGGCGTCGGGCCGGAGCGCATTACAAACTGGAACTGTGCAGCCATGTCTTCTCCTCCATAAACACGATGAATTCCAGCATCTAGTGTACAAGGTTCAGGTCAAAAAGTCAATTGAGTGCTGAAAAAACGAACCGCGCGGGCATGCGGCAAGGATGCCGGCAGCCGACTAGGAGACCTCACACTCGAAGACCTCTCCAAACGCGCCAGCCACCTCGCGCTTGACCCGGGACATATCGGGAACCGGCGAGAGCGGGTCGGCGAGACTGACGACAGGGTAATCCGCCAGGCCGCAGGCAATGATGCCGTCCCAATAGGTCATATCGGGATCGACATTCAGTGCAAAGCCGTGCCGCGAGATTCCGCGCGCGTCCACTTTGACGCCGATGGCCGCGATCTTGGCGGGCTTCTGGCGATCCTCGGGCCTGCAGCGCGGACAGCGAGAGTACACATCGGCCTGCACCCAAACGCCGGTGAGGCCCGGCTGCTGGCCCGCGGCCAGCCCGAGGCGGGCGAGGGCAACGATCAGCACCCGCTCGAGCTTGCGCAAATACTCCACATAGTCAACTTGGGGGATTCGGGTCAAGGGGAAACCAGGCGAGGAGGCGTCCGTTAAGGCCGGCTCGACCTTCACGTCGCTGATCTTGCCCAGGGGGATGAGGGGATAGCCCACCAGTTGGCCGGGGCCGTGATAGGTCACATCGCCGCCGCGGTCCACCCACAAGACACTGACGCCGCGCTGCTTCAGCTGCTCTTCCCCCCACAGCAGGTTCTCGGCGTGACCCTTGCGGCCGAAGGTGTAGACGTGAGGGTGTTCCAGGAGAAGTAGGGTTGGGGGCCGCCGGCCCGCAGCGATGTCCTCAGCATATTGTTCCTGCAAGCGCCAAGCCGCTTCGTAGTCGATCAGCCCGAGGTCGTGCAGCTCACAACGCATCGCGGCAGATCACTTCCGGGCCGCGTTCCACTTCTCGAGCTGGTCGAGTTCGTCGTAAGCAGCCGACTTGTACAACTCGGCAAGGGTCGGATAGTTGTAGACGGCATGGATGAACTCGTCCAGCGTGCCGGCCTCGGTGATGACGTGAGCCGCAAGGTGGACCAGCTCGGAGGCCTGCTCACCGATGAGGTGCGCTCCGAGCAGCTTCTTGTCCGGGGGTGAAAAGATCAGCTTGATCATCCCGCTCATATCACCGATGATCTGGCCCCGGGCATTGTCCTCGTAGGAGCCGCGGCCGACCAGGTACGGCACGTTCTTCGCCTTGCACTCGTCCTCGGTCAGGCCGACCATCGAGATCTCCGGGATGGCATAGACCGCCAGCGGCAGGACGGGAGAGACGCGCTGCTCGTACCCTTCGCCGAGGGCATGCGTCATCGCCACCCGGGCCTGTTCCATGGAGGTCGAGGCCAGGGCCGGGAAGCCGATCACATCGCCGGCGGCGTAGATGTGGGGCACACTGGTCTGGAAGTGCTCGTTGACCAGCACCAGGCCGCGCTCGCCGAGTTTTACGCTGACCTGCTCGAGGCCGAGGCCCTCGACAATGCTCCGACGGCCGGCCGCAATGAGAACCATATCGAACAGGCGGGAACCCCCATCCGCCAGCGTGAGGGTGACTTCACTGGCGCCGGCCTTTACGCTGGCGATGTGAGTGTTGAGCAGGAACGTGACACCCAGGCCCTGGAGCCTGTCCATCAGGCGATGGATGATCTCAGAGTTGACGAACGGGAGGATGCGCTCGCGGGCTTCGATCAGGGTGACCTGCACGCCCAACGCGGCGAAGATGGAGGCATACTCGACGCCGACCACGCCGCCGCCCATGACGCCCATCTTCCTGGGGATGCGTTTGATTTCAAGCAGGCTGTCGGAATCGCAGACCAGTGTGTGGTCAAAGGGGATGTCGGGCGGGTGATATGGCGCCGAGCCCGTGGCGACCAGGATGATGTCCCCGCTGAGGTCACGCCCACCGTTGGCCCCATCGACATGCAGCGTGTGAGCGTCCTTGAATGAAGCCGGGCCGTGGATCCGCGTGATCTTGTAGCGATCGACGTTGCGCGTCACCAACCGGCGCTCGTTGCCCACCACGATGTGTTCGCGGTGCATGAACTCCCGGATGGACAGGCCTTCGCGCAGCGAATAGTCGATGCCGTAGAGGCCGCGCTGGTGAAGGCCGGAAAAATAGAGCGCCGTCTCGCGCAGGGTCTTGGACGGCACCGTGCCCGTGTTGATGCCGGCGCCCCCCAGGTGCTCAGCCCGCTCGATCAGGGCAACTTCTTTTCCGAATTGTGCTGCCTGTTCCGCCCCCTTTTCACCTGCCGGTCCCGAGCCAATAACCACCAAGTCAAAGTGCTGCATGGCCTGCCTTCCGAGCTACGCGAACACACGCCTATAAAGATCCGATGCCAGGAGCCCGTTCGGGTCACAGCGCTTCTTGAGGCGTTTGAACTCGGCGATCGCCTTGGGGCCGAGGAAGCGGGCGGCGGTCTCGGGCCGGGTCTCGCTGTTCTTGGCGAAGTAGAAGCGCCCGCCAGCCTCGACCACGACCCGATCGAAGTCCTGCAGCATGCGGCTGAGCTCGCGGCGGTTGCGGCTGGTGACCTTGAAGTCCATGGCTGCCGAGAATCCATCCACTGCGTGGCTCAGCAGGAACTTGTCGGGACGATGGCGCTTGGTCACGCCGAGGTACGAAGGGAGTCCGCGGCGGTGCGAGAGAGTAAGCATCTCCCTCCAGGCGGTCTCGGCTGTTTCCTTGGGCAGGAAGGACTGGTACTCGATCAGTCCGTCGCGGCCGTAGGCCATCTCCCAGTTCGGGATATAGTCCAGCAGGAAGTGGAAGGCCGCGTGCGACTCCCTGAAAGTGTGGCGAGGCAGACTGGTCAGGTACTTCCCGGTATTGATCAGCGACGTTCCGAGGTCGGTCATGAAGGGCGTCATGAAGAAGTGCACAATCGACTTGGGGAATACGCCAAAGATGCGGGGCGGCAGCACCTGGTTCTTCAGGCGCATGGTTTTGGCAGGGTTGCGATCTTCGCCCTCGCGCAGGTAGTTGGCGGCGTGGACCTGCCCGCGGCCCAGGGCGCGGCCGCCCACGGTTGCGTCCAGCCACCCAACAATGTAATCGTAGTCTGGGGCGTTCTCGAGCAGATCCACCAGGTGCTCGTGTAGGTTGTGAGAGGGCCGGGCCGAGACCTCCAGCAGACCCGAGTACACCCGCTTCATCTGCAGCGTGATCGAGATGAAGATGCCGAGCATCCCGAAGCCACCGATCATCGCATAGAACAGGTCGGCATTCTTGCGCGGCGAGCAGGTGACCTCGGCCCCGGTCGGCAGGATGGCAGTGAATTGAACGACATGCTCGCCGATCGGTCCCACCTTGAAGTTGTTCTTGCCGTGGACGTTGGCGGCCAGGCAGCCGCCCAGGGTCGTGAACATAGTGCCGGATACGACGGGAGGCCACCAGCCATCGGGTTCGACCTGCTGCCAGAGCTGCTGAAGCGTGACCCCTGGTTCCGCAACGACAACGCCAGTCTCCGCGTTCCATTTGAGGATGCGGTTCATTGCACACAGTTCGATGACGATGCCGCCGCCATTGAGGGCGGCGTCGTTGTAGCTGCGACCGGCGCCGCGGGCGTTGAGGCTTAGTCCCGTGCGGAGGGCGGCCTGGAACGCCTCCGAAATATCCTCGGCGCCGGCGGGCTTGAGGAGGTAGGCCGGTGCGCGCAGGGAATGGCCGAAATTTTCGAGAGAAACGAAGTGCTGCTCGAGTTCAGGTATGGTCACTGGGCTATCCTTGATGAAAGCGGTTGCTGCAGAGTATCAGCGGCGAGGCGGCGGGCATGCCCTGGGGCCTCGCGCCGCGAACTAGAACGACATGCGCCGAAAGATGATCGACGGGATATTCCGCACAACCAGCATGATCCAGGTCCAGAACCAGGGGGTGTAGATCTGCTGTCTGCGATGACGGATCGCGCTGTAGATGTCGTCTGCGGCCTTCTCGGCCGTGATCGGAAACATCACCTTCTGGGCTGCCTTGAGCATCTCGGTCTGGACGAAACCCGGTTTTACAGTGAGGACATTGACCCCGTAGCGGGTGAGCCGGTTGCGCAAGGCCTCCAGGTAGGTGGTGAGCCCCGCCTTGGAGGTGTTGTAGCCGGGGTTGCCCACGCGGCCGCGATCGCCGGCGACGGACGAAATGCCCACGATCTGCCCGCGCTTGGCGGACCGGAACATGGCCGCGACTGGATTCAACCAAGCGAACGCGCCGATCAGATTGACCTCCAGCATCTCCCGATCGTGCTCGAAGTTGTAGGAGGTCAGGCCGGGAGGATAGTTAGCGCCCGCGGCGTATACGACGAGGTCCAAGCCGCCGAGATCGGCGACGATCCGGCGCAGAAGGGCGGGGACCGTCTCATATTTGCGGACATCGTGGACGTAGGCGAGGGTACGCTTCTCGCCGGCGGCCCGATCGATCTCGGCGCACAACGCGCTCAACAGGCTCTGACGGCGGGCCACCAATGCGAGGCTGTAGCCTTCGCGACCAAGGCGGCGTGCCAACGCGGCGCCCATTCCGCTCGAGGCGCCGATAATCAACGCCCTGAGCTTGGGCTGAAGGGGTGTAGCAGGAGGCATGGATGGCTTCTTGGCAGGCAATCAGTCGACTCCGGTTCAGGATTTGAAGCCCCACCGATCCACCGGGCAGAGTACGAAACGGCGCGACGTGCGCCGGCTTGAGGATTGCGGCTCGGATACGGAGCGCAAGAACGGCCGTCCACGAATAAGATCTTGCTCGACCGGGCAACGGGATCGACGAATATTATAGTCGAAACGCGCGCCGGGGCGAATCGGCGGCGTGTCCGGCTGGTGTTATTTCAGGTCGAGTGTAGTCCTCACCGTACCGGCGCGCTCGTGACGCGCGAGCAGCTTCACTTTTCCGCGGCGCGGTGCGTGGACCACCCACTCCACCTTGAGGCGTTCCTGCGTGCCCTCGAGCCCGGGATTCAGCATGGCTTCCTTGTAGGCACGGCCCTCGAGCTGACCGCCCTCCTCGCGTGGCTTGCCGGTCTCTAGCCGGGCACCTTCGGGCAGCTCGATCTCGCAGACCACACCACGCAATTTGCGCTCGAGCGCCTTCTTCGTGACGTAGGTGGGCAGCCAGCCAGTGTTCTCGACAACGAGCCGAACGCGGTACGTATCCCGACCGAGGGGAATCGCCTCGGCCTGGCGCAGCTCCAGCCGGGGTGAGATCAAGGCGTGCCAGACCAGCCAGGACGGAAACGGCCGGATTTCGCGCTCGAGCAAATTTCCGGGCGGATTGGTCCAGGTGTGCAGCCAGTCCCAGCCACCGAGCTCTACCTGGCCCAGTTGTGGATGGTTGAATCGATACCAGGCCACGTAGCTGCGCCTGGCGAGCTTGGTGTCGCTCCAGCGAAGCAGCTTGAGGTCATCCGCGACCGGATGCTCGCGGAACCAATCCATGTACTTGTAGCCTTTCAGTCCTGCCTGCTTTAGGGGGCTCCATAGTTCCACGGTCCAGGCAAAGACTCCAAGATGGTCGTACATCCAGGTGTCAAAGGCGCCCGTCGTCACAGTCTTGGGATGATAGCGGAAGTCAGTAAAGACCGAGACATTGGCGTAGCCGGTCAGCTTGGTGCCGTGCTCGCCTATCTTCTGGTAGGTCCACAAGTCGTCGGCAGGGAAGGATTCGTCCGGACGATCGTCATAGGGCCGCAGGAGCACCGCGCTGAACGTGTGGAAGGTGACCACGCCGGTGATGTTGGGGTGCCGGACAATGAAGTCAACCAAGTTGCGGGCCTCGGGTTCGCTGACCGGATAGGGACCGGCGCCGGGCTGCTCCGCCTCTGTGCGCCACGCGATCGGGAAGTTGCGATTCAGGTCCAGGCCTTCCTTGTGCTCCCGGATCTTGATCTCGACGCCGTCGTAGTTCCGAAGCCGGCCCTCCGGCAGTACACGGTAGTACCTGCCGCCGGTCTCGGTCGGATCGCGGCGGATCAGCAACCGTGGTTCCTTCGGATGCCGTTTCCAGGTTCCGTTCGGATCGGGGATACGCATCATGAGGATGCGTCCGTCGCCATCGATGTCTTCCTCGATCAGGCCATCGACCGGATCCTCATCGTACGGATAGGGCCGCGTGCTCGAACGGATTATCTTCGGCCGGTCGGCCAGGGCCAACTCGGCGCCATCGGGGTTGACGCGCGGGACGATATAGAATGCGCGCGTGTCCAATGCCAGCGTGACCTGCTTGTCCACCCCGTACTTGCTGACGAGAGTATGGATGTGATAGAGGGCGGCGGCCGAGGCAGCCACCTCGGAGGCATGGAGATTGCCATCCACCCACAGGGCAGGCTTCTCGGCATCGGGTCCGGTTTTGAAGTTCGTGGCAGTGACCAGCCACACGTCGCGGCCTTCGTGACTCTTGCCGATGCTCTCCAGCCGCAGCAACTGCGGGTAGGCCCGGACGTACTGCATGAGAAGGCGGGTTAGTTCCTGGTAACGATAGTACTTGTCGAATCGAGGCTTGCGCATGATGACTCCCGGGATGAGACTGGATCGAGCACGTGCAGCGACGCACGAGATCTTGGCCGCCGGCAGGCTTCAGAGCAGACTGCCCGATTGTAGCAAAGATTCGATTGGGGAATGAGGGGGCGGTGGACTGCAGGCGCTAGGTTGATCGAGCCGTGCTGCGCAAGACTTCGAGCAGAGTCTCGGCGATCGCCTCGCGGTTGAAATGCTGCTCAAGGTAACGCTGCCCGCGGAGACCCATCGCCCGGGCCTTCTCTGGGGCAGCTGCGAGGGAGCGAATGGCATCCGCCATAGCCGAGGCATCACCCGGCCGAACAAAGATGCCGCAGTCGGCGGCCTCGACCACCTCCCGGATCACCCCATCGATCGCGAGGATCACCGGCCGCCCGGCTGCCATGTAATCGAACACTTTATTGGGATATGTGGTCTTGTACTCCTCGAGCGGCTTCAGTATGGCTATGCAGGCATCGGCCGCGGCCAGGGCACTGTGCATATCGCGTTTGGGCACAGACGGCACAAAGCTGACATTGGTCAGATCCATTTCTTTGGCACGGCTCATGAGGGCCGGCTTCTCTTTCCCGTCACCGACCAACACGATCCTCATCCGGGTGCCCTTCAGCAGCTTGGCGGCCTCCAGGACGACATTCAAGTCATTGGACATGCCGTGGGCGCCGGCATACAAACTGACGAAGTCGTCACCCAGGGAGTACCGAGTTCGAAACCGGGTCGCACCTTCGGCCGAGTTGAACATAGCCGGATCAGCGCCGTTGGGCACCAGTTCAACCCGCCGGGCGCCAAGCGATTCAACGTGCGCGACAAACCCCGGGCTGTTGACCATGATGCAATCGGCGCGCCGATAGAGGAACCGTTCCAGCCATTTGGAGGCCGAGATGAGGATTGGATTCCGCAACACGCCGACCGCGATGGCGAATTGCGGCCAGAGGTCACGTACCTCGAACAGGAACTTGGCACGCTTGAGCCGCGCAACCAGCCAGGCGGTCACGCCCTGGAAAATCGGTGGCGACGTGCCCCAGACGAGGTCTACATCACGAACCCCAAGCCCGATCCAAAACGAGGAGAGCATGAACGAGAAGAACGCCAGCAGGCGATGGACAAAGGATTTATGGTGCGCCGAATAGACTCGGGCGCGCAGGACCGTCAAGCCAGGCTGCCCATCCGCGTCCCGGACGAGCGGCGCCACTCCGGTCGGCGTGCCGGTGATATAGCTCACGGGGCTGGCGATGACGGTGACCTTCTGTCCACGCGCGACGAGCATGTGGGCCAGCTCATAGTGACGCGTGCCGCCGGGCTCGTCGAGTGAGGCAAAAGCCTGGTGGATGATGAGGATGTGCATTAGCTCGAGGTCGGGGACGAGTCAAGACTTGCGGGCGGCGGCCTTTGGCAGGGTGAACTGGGTCACAAACGAAACAGTCCTGGAAGACCTCACTTCGACAGCCAGCGACAATGCCGGGAGTTTCTTTCCGTAAGTCGGGGAAACCCAACCGTCAATCGGCAATGCCCTGCCCTCCCCAAACAGTAGTTGTCCGGCGCGAACAAGCGAAACGCGAGGCGCAAGCTGGGACAGTGGCGGCTCGGATTCGATGTGCAGCGTGACCTTGCCATGCGGCGCTCTCAAGAGCAGCTCGAAGGGAGATTCGCGGATCTGATAGCCCCAGTCCGGCAGAAGCCAATGCAACCGGAAAAGGTGTTCACCGGGCCAGGTGAAGACCAGGTTGTCCCTGATTTCCCAGCACTCATCGCGATAGACGGTGGCCAGACGCTCATGGCGGACACCCAGCCGTCGATAGCCCTTGTGGTAGGCCAGCATGCTCCCCAAGGCCTGATCGTCGACAGGGATGACGCTCTTGCTGTAAGCAGGGAACCAATCCAAGGTCAGGAAGCGACCGCCGCGGGTCATCTGGTCGCGGCCGTCCACGGTGACCGTGTTGTGGACCCGGGTCGAGACGAGCGGATTGTCCCAGGGCCGAGGCGCATCGTAGAGATAGGTTCCGGCATCCTGCGCCAGGTTGGAGCCTCGCCACCAAAGGTCGAAGTGAAGCTGGTCCATGTGCGAGAGGCGCGAGCAGAATTGCGTGGCCCGCAGATAGGCCCAAGAATCCCGGCCGCGCAGCTGATCGCCCACGTATGCCTGCGATCCGGCGGTGTGTTTCCCGGCCGGCAAGCTGAGCCATAGGGAAAGCTCATCCCAGGGGCCCGCGGGCAGGCTGGTCCGCAGGAAGGCGCGGGCCGCCGCTTGCACCGTCGGGCGGTAATCATCGTACGCAGACGAACTGAGCGGCAGGATGAGCGCTCCGTCGTTGGGACCCAGGTTCGGCGCCCGGCCCGAAACCGGATCGAGCATCGAGAAGAGCCAGTGCGAAGCCCGCGCCAGCGAGGCAAGTGTCGAGGCGGGCCAGCGGCTGCCCCGTCCGCGCAGGTTGGCGTCGACCAACAGAGCTGTCTGCAAGACAAGGCGGTGGTAGTTACTACTGTGCTGGATGTATTCGCCGTAGGAACTGACCTGGCTGCGGAGGCCGCGGTTGAGCCAGCGCCAGCCAAGCTCACGCCAGGAGGCATCGTCCAGTGCCGCGCCCACGGTATAGAGGGCGGCGGATTCGGTCAGGAGGTGATTGTTGTTCTGCGAGCGCGCGTAGACCAGAGTGGGCGGGATTCGTGCAGCGTGTTCCGCGACCGAACGCACCAGCGCCGAGCGGCGAGCCGGCGTGGTAGCCGCTGCCTCGTCAAACACCTGGCCGCACCACACGAGGGCAAGGAGTCGGATTGCGACCTCCTGTCCATTCATCCAATACGGCCCGCAACAAGGCGGATTCGCCTTGGTAAACTGCTCAAAGTACGTCCAGAAGGCCTCGGCGTAGACCTCCGCCTTGGATCTCGGAGGTCTTTGGCCCTTGGGTCTCTTGCCGCGTCCGTCTTGGGCCGAGCTCGGAGGTTTTGTCGCCCAATAAGCCCGGGCGAGGGTGTAAGCCCAGCCGAATCGAGCGGGTTCCCAGATGAACTTGACATCGGCAGGCGGCAAGCCAGCGGAGCGGGACCTGGCTGCATGAGACAAGGGCGGCGCGGCTGTGCCGGTCGCATAATCCGTCCAATGCCGGAGCGGGCCCTCAAAGGCAAGTTGCAGTGGGACAGGCTCCCCACCGAAGAGCCGGACCTTGCCGCTCACGATCTCATCCGCCTCCTTCAGCAGCGCGGCTTGACCGTCCTTGCCCAGGATCTTCAAGAGCTCCTTCTGCGTTGGAAGCGAGAACAGGGGGTGCAGCGCTGAGAAGCTTTCTGCTTTAGTCAGCCCGGCCCGTTCCAGGCGCTTGTAATGCCCGGTCGCGAGTCCCAGCCGGTAGAGGCCGTAAAGGCTGAGCGGCCCGGGCCCGAGCTGAAAAAGGGCCTTTAAGGTGACCAAGATTCCCGGGGATGGCATCAGAATCTTCAAAGGGGATCGGGCAGCCGACCTGTGCCTGCCGGCTGAGCCGGTCGCTATATGGTGACCTGGGTCCGGCTGCGGATGGACTCGACCGCGGCCAGCGTGGCCTTGGTCACGCCGATGAGTTGGTCATAGAGGATCGGCGGTTCGCCACCCTCACGGATCGTTCTTGCGAACGCCTTCCACTCGTTGACCCAGCCCTTGTCCTGGGTGCGGCTGAGGCGTCGCCGCTTGCCCTCTGCGACCATTTCGAGGGAGCGGAAGTCGTCCAGGATGGCAATCCTTCCCGCGCAGAAGACCTCGAGGCGCTCCTTGGCGAATGACTTGTCGCCGTTGGCAAGGTAGTCAACAACCCCGAGCGAACCGTCCGGGAACGCGAACGTCATGCTGACGTTATCGTCGCGGTATTTGCCGACCTCCGGCAGGGCGTGCGCACTTACCGAAACGGGCGAGGCACCGACCAGGAAAGTGAGCAGGTCGACGAAGTGACAGGCTTCGCCAAGGATGCGTCCGCCATAGGCAGGGTCCTGGGTCCAGTGGTTCAGCGCGATGTAGCCGGCGTTGACTCGATAATGGAGATGCATCGGTTCCTGGCGCTCGCGGTAGAAGGCTGACAGCTCGGCAGTCAGGGGCGCGAAGCGTCGATTGAAGCCGACAGTGAGCAGGGCGCTTTCCGTCTTCTGCAGCTGTTTGCTGAGCGCCGACAATTGTCCGGTGGAGATAGCCAGGGGCTTCTCAACGAAAACATTCTTGCCGGCCTTCAGCGCCTTGAGGACCAGCTCGGCATGGCTGTCATGCCGGGTGAGGATGGCCACCGTGTTGATGTGCGCGTCGCCGATGACCTCCTCGACAGCAGATGCCGCGTACGCGAAACCGAATGCCTTGGCAGCATGCTGCGCGTCCAAACCACCGGGAGAGGCCACGCCGACCAAGTCGATGCCGCCGGCTTTCTGGATGGCAGGCAGGAGCACTGCATTGGCGAAGGTGCCGGCACCGATCACGCCGAGTTTGACCGCTGCCTGCGGCTTTCCAACAGGTTTGAACTCAATCCTCGATCGCGGTGCTTCCTCGCGGTCAGGATACGTTAATACAACGCCGAGGAAGGGTTCCTTGCCCTTGCCCGTGATGAGGTCGTAGGCTTTGGCCGCCTTGGCGATCGGGAAACGGTGCGTAATGAGGGGCGCGACCTTGAGCCTTCCGGAGGCGAGCAAGTCGACGAGGGCCTCCAGATTGCGGCCCTCGGTCCAGCGGACGTAACCGATGGGATAGTCGCCGCCCTTGTCTTCGTACGCGGCATCATAGCGTCCCGGCCCGTAGGAACGAGAGTTGATGAACGACAGCTCCTTTTCGTAGTAACCGCGGCGCGGCAAGTCAAGACCGACGGCACCCGTCGCAACCACGCGCGCGATCGCGGGCAATGACGGCAGCCAGATCAACTGGATCGTTCGACTGGGTGTCAGCGCAGATCAATACGACGTCGAAACCGCGATTGGAGGTGAAAGCCTGGGCGGCGTCCACGGCCCGCGGCCGGGCCGAGGCGCTGAGGCCGAGAGAAACGGCGAGACGGACCCGGGCCGGATCGAGGTCGATGCCAAAGACCGCGCAGCCTGCGGCCGAGGCGATCTGGGCGGTCAGCAATCCAAGCAAGCCCAGCCCAATGACCGCGACGCGTTCACCCACCTGCGGTTCGGCAAGCCGAAACCCGTGCATTCCGATCGCGCCGAGGGTGGCGAAGGCCGCCGATTCGAAGTCTACGTTCTTAGGGAGTGAAACGAGCAGGTTGCGCGGCACCACGGCGTACTCTGCATGGACTGCATAGCCGCCTCCGGCACATGCCACGCGTTGACCGACCTTGAAACCGGACATCCCCTGCCCCAGGCCAACAATGGTCCCAGCCGAGGAATAACCGAGCGCCATCGGCTGGTCAAGCCGCTTGAGAGCAGCCTGCGCCGTGCTAAGGAGGCCTTCGCGGCGGGCTCGATCGAGGACTTGCCGGACGAGATCGGGGCGCGAGCGCGCCTTGCCCGCCAGGGATTGCCGGGCAAACTCGACGACCATGCGCTCGGTCCCGGTCGAGACCAGGCTGGCGGCGGTCCGCACGAGTGCCGTGCCGGAACGCGGCAAGGGCACGGGGATCTCCTCCACGGTCGTCTTGCCGTTCTTCATGTTTTGCAGGAGTTGTTTCATCGCCGGATCGAGCGGGTCGGTCAGCTTGAAGTCGCAGTTTGTGATTCCCAGTCCCTGTGCGGCAGCGGTATGCCCCTCGGGATTCGCGTGAAAGAGTATACCCTAATGCCCATGTTACAATTTTGTGCATCGGCGGGCCCGCAGCGCCCGCGGATTGGTCTTCAGGAGGCAAGCGTGTCCGATCCCCGTATCCAGAAGTTCGCCAAAATACTGGTTGAGCACTCGGCGCGGGTGGCTCCGGGCGACCGGATCCTGGTTGAAGCGACTACTGCGGCCCGCCCCCTGGTGCATGAGCTGTTCATCCAGATCCTGGAACGGGGTGGCCTCCCGCATATCATGCTGGCGTTCCCAGGCATGATGCCATTCAGCCAGGACGAACTCTATCTCACGTACGCCAAGGACACGCAGCTTGATTTCGTGCCCACCTTCTACAAGCTGGCTTATGACCAGTTCGAGGGCCGGATCCGCGTGCACTCCTCCACCAACCCGCACGGGGCGAGCAACGTAGACCCAGTGAAATCGCAGCGGCGCGGCAAGGCACTCGGAACGATTACCGAAGCGCAGATGCGACGGGCTGCGGAGGGCAAGTTCAAGTGGGTGACCACGCTCTATCCGACCGAGGGTTATGCCCAGGACGCCGACTTAAGCTTGAAGCAGTATGAGGATTTCGTCTTCAAGGCCGTTCATGCCGAGGAAGACGACCCGGTCGCCTACTGGAAGAGTACCGCGACCGAGCAGCAGGCCGCGATCGACTTTCTATCGAACAAGTCCCAGGTGGTTCTGCGCGGACCGAATGTGGACCTGAGCCTATCGATCAAAGGTCGGACGTTCGACAATTCGATCGGCATGTACAACATGCCCGATGGCGAAATATTCACGGGTCCGGTCGAGGATTCAGTCAATGGCTGGGTCAAGTTCACCTATCCCGCGATCTACGGGGGCGTATCGGTCGAGAACGCCGAGCTCACCTTCAACAAGGGACGGGTAACCACCGCCAAGGCGGACAAGAACGAGGAGTACCTGCTGAAGATGCTGGAGACGGATGCTGGGTCGCGCTACCTGGGCGAGTTTGCCATCGGCACGAACAAGGACATTACCCGCTTCACGGGCAACATCCTTTTTGACGAAAAGATCGGCGGATCCTTCCACATGGCGCTCGGGGCAGGCTACCCCGAGACCGGCTCGCGCAACAAGTCGGCGATCCACTGGGACATGATCTGCGACATGCACCAGGACTCGGAGATCCTGGCCGACGGTCAGCTCTTCTACAAGAACGGGAAGTTCGCCTTCAAGAAGTGAACAAGCCCGGGCGGCAGTTGGTCTGCCGCCCGGTTCATTCAATAGCGCCCCAGCTGCTTATCGATTTTGCGGGCGTATTCATCGATCCCGCCTGCAACACTAAAGACATGCTTCCAGCCGCGCGCAGCCAGCCACATGGCAACCTGGGCGCTGCGCACGCCCTGATGACAAATGACGTAGATCTCTGCTTCGAGGCTGCGGGCAGTGTCGGGTAGGGCCTTCAGCCCCTCGCTCGCAATTCGGCTCATCGGGCGGCAGGCGAGTCTCGGATCGTTAAGGTGGACCCGCTCCACCTCCCACGGCTCACGCACGTCCAGGACAATGAACGGGATGGAGGTCTTGAGCTTCTCTGCAAATTGCCTGACGGAGATCTCGGGTACGACATCGCGCGCCATATTCGATCCTCAGGCGCGCCAGACGCCCCGCCGGACCGGCCGGACGTCTTCGGAGGTGATGAACGCCTCCGCATCGGTCTCGTGCACGATTCGTTTGGCATGGTTCAGGTCCTTGCGCAAAACATTGGCGCTCAGAAGACGCACGGTCCCATCGCGGCCGCGGGCGGCGATCTCTGTCACACCGAAACCGCCGACGCGTAGAGCCTTGGCCAGGGCCACGCCGCGCCGCCGGCTGACGATCTGGAGCTGGATATGGCCGATCGCCAGGCGTTCCTCCACCAGCATCCCGACCACGTTGCCCGTGGCGAAGCCGGCCGCGTAGCCGAGAACGGTCAGCGGGTTGGCCAAGTCGGAGAGCACCTTGGTGATGGCAATTACGTATACGGCCGACTGGAAGAAGCCCAGCACCCAGGCGATCGGCTTGCGGCCGCGCACCACGAACAGGACTCGCAGAGTGTCCAGGGACATATCGGTGATGCGCAGGCCGAAGATCAACAGCGCGGCCAGCCAGGCCGAGGGGGAAGTGAGGAACTCGAACATGGTTACTTCAGGGCCGGCACGTAAAGCCGTTCCACGTATTCTTTGACCATGCGCCGCGTGCTGAACCGCGGGATGATGGTTTTCATCGATTCCTTGACGCGTTGCAGCCAACCGTGTGATATCTCTTTCGGGTCGCGCTCGTAATACAACGGGACGATTTCATCTTCCAGGATTCGGTACAGGCTTTCGGCGTCCTCGTGGTCCTGCTGCTCCGGCGAATCTCCGTCCGCATCCTTCCCGATGGCCCAGCCGTTGCGGCCATTGTAGGCTTCGCGCCACCAACCGTCCAACACTGAGAAGTTCAGTCCGCCGTTGAGGGCCGCTTTCATGCCGGAGGTCCCGCTGGCCTCCATCGGGCGGAGCGGCGTGTTCAACCAGACGTCAACGCCCTGGACGAGGTAGCGGGCCAGGTTGATGTCATAGTCTTCCAGGAATACCAGCCGGCCGCCGAGTTCGGCGCGCTTGACCTGGCGATAGACCTGTTGAATGATCCGCTTGCCTGCCTCATCAGCCGGATGGGCCTTGCCGGCGAAGATGATCTGGACGGGCATGTTGGGCAGACTTGAGGATGTGCTGCAGCCTGTCCACATCCGAGAGGAGCAGGGCAGCGCGTTTGTAGGAGGCGAATTGGCGGGCGAAGCCGATGGTGAGCGCATACGGGTTGATGAGCACACCGGAGGCGACAACCTGAACCGGGTGATAACCGCCCTCTATCCAGCGCTCACGAACCCGTTCCCGCATATACAAGGCGAGCTTGCGTTTGAGATGAAAGCGCACAGCCAACAGCTCTGAATCGGGTACCCGATCAAGCTGGGACCAGAGGTCTGTCTCGTCCAGGCGCTCGTACCAGTCGCCGCCCAGGTACAAGTCCAGCAGCAAGCGCACGCGTCGGCCCATCCAGTTGGCAGTGTGGACGCCATTGGTCACATGGGTGATCGGCACCTCGTCCTCGGGACAGTCGGGCCACAGGAAGTTCCACATCTTGCGGGCCACGCGGTCGTGCAATTCGGAGACCGCATTCCGACCCTGCGAGTTACGCAGCGCCAGGACACCCATGCTGAAGGTCTTGCCGGCGGCCGTCCGGTGGCGAGCTACGTCAAAGAACATCTCGCGGCTCGAGCTTCAGCTGCGGCCAGAAGCCCGCCAGGTGCTTTTCGATCAGCCACAGCGGGAATTCGTCATTGCCCGCCGGCACGGGCGTGTGCGTGGTGAAGATGTTGTGCGGCCGCGTGCTGGCGATGGCTTCCTCGAAACTGCGTCCCGCCTGCACCAGTTCGCGGGCCCGTTCCAAGGTCAGGAAGGCGGCGTGACCTTCGTTCATGTGCCAGACCGAGGGGTTGTAGCCGAGCTGGCGCAGGGCGCGGACTCCGCCGATGCCCAGGAGCATCTCCTGCATGATGCGATGGTCCAGGTCCGCCCAATACAGGCGGGCAGTGAGGCTCCTGTCGCCGGGCGAATTGGCCTCGAGGTTCGAATTGAGCAAATAGAGCGGGACGCGTCCGACGCGCACCTCCCAGATCTGCACCGGCACAGCACGGTCGGGAAACTCCACCTCGATGGTCAGCCGTTGACCATCCTCCCCCATCACCGGCAACACGGGCAGGTCCTCAAAACTCAGCGGTCGGTTGAGGGCTTCCTGCCAGCCGTCCTCGCTGATGCGTTGCGAGAAATACCCTTCCGCGTACATGAGGCCTACACCGACCAGGGGCAGGCCCAGGTCGCTGGCTTCCTTCAAGTGATCGCCAGCGAGAACGCCGAGGCCGCCCGAGTAGATCGGCAGGGTCTCATGCAGCCCGTACTCCATCGAGAAGTAGGCGATGGGACGGTTGGTCAACTCGGGGTGGGCGTGCTCAGCCCACAGCTGATTCCTCTCGGCATAAGCATCAAAGGCGGCGAAGACCCGGTCGTAGATGGCAAGGTAATCGGGATCGGCGGCGGCCTGTTCGAGCCGTGTAGGCTCCAAGGCGCGGAGGTAGCGGATCGGATTGTGCCCGAGATACTCCCAGAGATCGTAGTCGAGCCGCCCGAACGCGCGAGCCGCTGTCCGGAGACCAGGTCCACCACAAGTTGTAAGCTAAGTCACCAAGGCGTTGGATCCGTTCGGGGAGAGTGAAGGGCCGGGGCAATTGGCTGCGAAACATGTCCATATCAGCGGAAATCATACCATGCCGTTCACGCAGACCTGTGCGGAAGGAGTTAGCACGGCTTCATGCCGGCGAGCACGTGGAACGCGATTGTTATACAATCGATGCATGCCCAGGGTGCAGCTGTTCATCACCTGCCTGGTCGACACATTCTTCCCCGAGGTGGGCGAGGCGCTGTTGAAGGTGTTGAGGCAGGCGGGCGTCCAAGTGGATTTTCCGCGCGCGAAACGTGCTGCGGGCAGCCGCCCTTCAATGCGGGCCTGCGCAGCGCGGCGCGGCAGATCGCCGAACACACGATCCAGGTGTTCGAGGCCGCACCGGGCGACGTGGTCATGCCATCGGGTTCCTGCGCACACATGATCCGCCACAACTATTCCGAGCTGTTCGCGGACGATCCGACCTGGCTTCCGCGGGCGCGCAGCCTGGCCGGCAGGACTTTCGAATTCACCGAGTACCTGGTGGACATCCTAGGTATCACCGATTGTGCGGCTCACTGGGACGGTGCGCTCGCATATCATCCCACCTGCCACCTTCACCGCGGACTCGGCGTCGACCGGCAGCCGCGCGAACTGCTCGCGCACGTGCACGGCGCGGAAATCCACCCCCTGCCGGAGGCAGAGGACTGCTGTGGCTTTGGCGGCATCTTCTCAGTGGAGCACCCGGAGCTTTCCGCGGAGATGCTGAAGCGCAAGCTGGCGAATTTCGAGACAACCGAGTCGCCCACATTGGTCGTGGCGGACGCCGGCTGCCTGATGCACATCCAGGGCGGGCTGCATCGCAACAAGATGCGGCAGAAGGTCGTTCACATCGCGCAGGTCCTTGCGCAGGGTCAGTCGACGTGACGCGGCCCCGCGCAACAAGCACACAAGCCCAATTGGAAAATCGATAGATGGCCCTCAATCGATTCCGAGAACGGATCCGCGTATCCATCGCTGACCAGGCCCTGCAGGCGGCATTGGATGGAAACGCAAGGCGGCGAGTACAGGGCCGTCTGAACGCCCTCGCCTCCCTACCCGATTGGCGCGCGAGGCGCCAGAGAGCGCACGCGGTGCGGGCAGAAGTCATTGCCCGCCTGGACGAGTATCTGCAGACCTTTTCCGCGAAGGCTGCGAAGAACGGGCTGATCGTTCATCGAGCCGCGGATGCAGATGAGGCGGTGAATCTGGTGCTGCAGATCGCGGGGACATCGGCGGCCGGCAAGCTCGTCGCGAAATCCAAGTCGATGGTCTCGGAGGAGATCGAGCTGAACCACGCGCTCGAGCGCGAGGGAGCTCGCGTGGTCGAGACCGACCTCGGCGAATACATTGTGCAGCTGCGCGGCGAGAAGCCGGCCCACATTATCACGCCCGCCGTACATCTTCGTCGGCACGAGGTCGGCCAACTCTTCCAGGAAAAGCTGGGCATCCCATTCACGGACGACATCTCCGTGTTGACCTCGGCCGCCCGCAAACTTCTGCGGGAGGTGTTCCTCACCGCGGACGTGGGCATCTCCGGCGTTAACTTCGGAGTCGCCGAGACCGGCACGCTCTGCATCGTGACCAATGAGGGCAACGGGCGGATGGTGACCACCGTCCCGCCAGTGCATATCGCTCTGATGGGCATGGAACGCCTGGTGCCAACCCTGGATGACCTGGCCCTCATGCTGTCGCTGCTACCTCGGTCGGCGACCGCACAAAAGCTCACGGTCTACACCCAGCTGCTCCACTCGCCGCGCCGCCCGACGAGGTCGATGGTGCGCTCCAGCGGCACTTGATCATCGTCGACAACGGCCGTTCGCGGATCCGAAACTCGCGGCTCCAGGAATCGCTGTACTGCATTCGCTGCGGAGCTTGCCTGAACGCCTGCCCGGTCTTCCGTGAGATCGGCGGTCACGCCTACATCGGTGCGGACGGAAAGATCGCACCCTATCCGGGTCCGATCGGCTCTGTCGTCTCACCGGGACTGTTGGGGCTAGAGCGGTTTGGACACCTGGCGCAAGCCTCGTCACTTTGTGGAGCATGCAAGGATGCCTGTCCGGTGGACATCGACCTCCCTAGGCTCTTGACCGATGTGCGCGCAGGGCCAGAGAAGCCAACGGCGAGCAAAGAGGCCATCGGTCTCTCGAGCCCCTCGGCCATTGGGCTGCGAGCCTACGGAGTCATTGCCTCATCGCCGCGGCTGTTCGAGGCCGCGCAAAGCCTGGCCGGCATCGGCGCCAGAATCATCTCGCCGTTCGCAGAGTGGATGAGGCTGCCGGCAGCTACCGGCTGGGGCCTTAGCAAGGATTTCCCGCGTCCGGCAGTCAGACCCTTCCGGTCGAGGTTTCGACCCGAGGTCTCACAGGCACAGGATGCAAATGCGGGCCCACGTTCAGCTGGAAGCAAAGACGTGGCTAACGCCGCGCCTGAAGTGCCGCCGGCAGACCTCAGCGACCGATTCGAACAGGAACTGGAAACGCTGGGCGGCAAGGCCCAGCGCGTCACGCGGGCTGCGCTGCCCGATACTCTGCTCGCACTACTGCGCGAACACGGGAATAGACTCGGTTCTTGCCTGGGACCAGGTCGAGGGCCTGGATCAGTCTCGTTTGGTGGCAGCCGGCTTGAGCTTGGTGCGAGCCGCCGATCCAACTGTGCGCGCAGGCCTCACAGGCGCGGTGGCAGCCATCGCGCAGATCGGCTCACTGGTGCTGACCGCAGGACAGGGCCGGCCGCTCAGCGCGTCATTGCTGCCGGAGATCCATATTGCGGTCGTGTACCGAGCGCACCTCATCTGGTCGCTGGAGGAAGCCCTGCAACTGCGGGAGGTTCGGGAGGCCTCGGCTACGGTCCTGATCACTGGCCCATCGCGCACGGCCGACATCGAGATGACGCTGACAATCGGCGTGCACGGGCCGAAGGAATTGATTGTTTTCATCGTGGATTAGCGCCGCGGCAGAAGTTCGTCACGTTTGAATTGACGCCGTCCCAGCGGGATGATACAATCTCGCCCGCTCGTGGCACAACGTACGAGCCCCCATCGTCTAGGGGCCCAGGACGAAGCCCTCTCAAGGCTTAAACTGGAGTTCGAATCTCCATGGGGGCACTGGCCCAGAGCCCTGCGAAAGCAGGGCTTTGTCTTTCCGGAGAATGCATGGCGGCGCCATCCAAGAATTTATCAACCGGATACCTGATTGGACTCAGCGCGACGCTCGCCCTATCTTTCACCGGGATCCTTATCAGCTATCTGAGTCGTACCTATCAGCTGCCTTCGTTGGTGCTCGCCTTCTGGCGGGATCTCTTTGTCGTCCTCGGATTGGCAGTATTCTTTGCGCTGTTCAGCCGCGGGCGGTTCAGTCTGGATGCGGGTCACAGATCTTTCTTCATCCTGTACGGTCTCACCCTGTCGCTGTTCAACACGATGTGGACATTCTCGGTGGAGTTCAACGGGGCGGCGGTCGCGACCGTGCTGGCCTTCAGCTCGCCAGCGATGACCGCAGTCCTGGCCCATTACCTGCTCAAGGAACAGATCAACGGCATCAAGCTGGTCTCGATCGGCCTGAGCCTGCTGGGAACGCTGCTCGTTTCGGGCGCAGCCGACCCGGCTGCCTGGCAGGTGCACGCGGCCGGGATCATCACGGGGCTCCTCACCGGATTCTTCTTCGCGTGCTACAACATGGTCGGGAAGACTTCGGCCAACAAATCCATCGATCCGTGGACCACAATGTTCTACGGCTTCTGCAGCGCGATCGTGTTCCTTTTCCTCTTCAACGTAGGGGTCAACGCCGTGGGCGGCCAGGCGCCTTTGACGAGTTTCCTGTGGTTGGGAAGCGCGTACGGCGGCTGGGCGATCCTGCTGCTGCTCGGAGTCGGGCCGACGATCGGGGGCTACGGACTCTACTTGGTGAGCCTCGGCTACCTGCCGGCAACTGTCGCCAACCTCATCGGAGCCCTCGAGCCGGCCTTCACGGCCGCCTGGGCCTTCCTACTCTTCCAGGAGGGGATTCACCGGGATTCAGGTGATCGGAAGCCTGATGGTTCTGGCAAGCGTGGTCCTGCTGCGACTCGGCAATGGGCGGGAACCAGAGGTCGGGCTGGCCTGATCTCCGGCGGTTCCAAGCTGCAAGGAATCCGCCATCCTGCGGCGCCTGCTTCCCCCGTAGAATCCTGGGCAGGATTCAGACATGCGCTCCCTCAGCGGCCACTCCTCCGATCTCAGAGCCGCAGGTCTCCTGTTCGCACTCTTCACCAGCGGATTGATCCTGATCCTGGTGGCTTTCACAGCCTATGCGCTGACGCCCGGACTGGTCAGCGCGGTGGTGCCGTCCCCCACCTCGGCTAGCCCGGTCTCCTGGGCGGTGGTCCAGATCGCCAAGACGACAGACACCCCCACGCTGGTACCCACCTCGAGTCCGACGGCGACGCCGACCTTCACACCGGAGCCGACCTACACCAGCACCCCCTCACCGACTGACACCATCACTCCCTCGCCGACACAGCCGCCGCCGACCGCGACGATGACACCTGCACCTACGGCCGCGCCGCCTGATCCGGGCAGCATCCCGGCGACAGGCAAGTACATCCTGGTAAGCATCAGCCAGCAGCAAATGTATGCCTACGAGAACGGCCAACTGGCCTTCAGCTTCGTGGTCTCGACCGGCTCGGGCAACTCCACACGTACGGGCACGTTCCCGATCCTGGATAAACTCCCAAATGCCTACGCGGATAACTGGAACTTCTGGATGCCGGATTGGATGGGCATTTACTGGGTCGGCAATCTGGAGAATGGGATCCACGCCGTGCCTGTTCTGCCCGGTGGCGGGCGGCTCTGGGAAAACTCACTGGGGACGCCGGTCTCCTACGGGTGCGTCGTGCTTGGCGTGAACGATGCCCAGCAGCTCTTCGATTGGGCAGAGATCGGAACCGTGGTGCGGATCGTTCGATAGGACCGGACGCCCGCGGAGGTGCGACAGGAATTAAAGGTGCGCCGCATGGCGCACCTTTTGCTGTTAGTACGAGCCTGAACCCTGACACTCATACACGCCGGTGCCGCCCGGCGCGACTACGTGGGCCGGCCAATCGCCTCCCGCGTACTGATACCCTGCCAGACTGGCTTTCACACCGGCGATTGCGCTTGCAGCCTGGGCACTGGAAAGATTGAACGACCGCCAATCGCCGTTCGAAAGCTGAGTAAACAGGCCAACGCGGCAGGCAAGCACGGCACCCATCGCCTCGTGGATCGAGATCGGGTAGGATTCGGTCTGATAGATCTGGGCGATGGCGGGCACCGAGTTGGTTGAGAGGGAGACCAGATAGGCAGTATCGAGGGCCTCGCCGCGCATGGCCCGATCGACATTCCGGCGGACGATGAAGGCATCCACGTTCAACAGACTGAGGGTGACGCCGAATCCAATCGCCGCGATCACTGCGGCCGTGGCAAAGTTTCGTTCCAGGCGCAGGATCTCCAGGACGATGACGGCCACCAACAGAATGCCGATCCAGACCAGGAGGACGTTGGTGTAAGTCCGCAGTCGGGAAAAGCCATAGGCGGCCTCATAGAGGGCCAGCCGCTGATAGGCAGAAACCAACATGACAGTGACCAGCGCGACGATGGAAACGCCCAGACCGGAGAAAAGCCTGCGCTGCGTTTCATTCTCACGGCGGGTAACCGCGCTCGAAGCCGAGGATCATAAGCAGACTAAAGAAGGCCACGACCAGCAGTTCACCGAAGCCGCGCCGGGCATACTCTGAATAGGTATAACCCTCCACGCCAATATTGACCTGCCCGCCGAAGAAATACTGGAACTGAACGACCACGAACGCGGCGAACAGGATGACCACACTACCCAGCACGATCGCGGCCTCTACAAAGCCCAGAAATGTGAATGGCGCCCGTCCCTGGTCGTCCACGGCCGTCGCGCTCCGCCCGTAGCCGGACGCATGAAGGTAGACGCCCGCTAATGCGTACGCCGCGGCGAGGATGTAGGCGAGGCGAAAGACGTATTGCGGCAGGTTCTCGAGCCTGAGAAGCCGGATCATTTGCTGGAGCTGGCTGCCGAACACGATGTCGGCCGAAGCCAACAAGGCGCCGAAGACCAGCAAGACGGGTATCGCGATCACCACGCCGCGCAGCACGGGCCAGGCGTTCACGCGCCTGACGGGCTGCCCGGCCTCGAGCTGTTCTTTATGGACTTCGCTGTTGAAGAACAACGGCCGGATGAGCATGCTCCAAGCGAGCTTCGACAAGCCGACGATATATCCGGGCAGGGTGTAGCGCAGCCAATCGCCGTCGGCGAATGTTATAGCCAGCACCGCCATGAGGAACAGGGTAAGCACTCCCGAGAGCGCCAGGGTCAACGGTTCCAGGCGGATGCAGGTCATGACCGCGAAAAAGAGGATGAGGAGGATGAGAGGCAGCGCTGCCGGAGGCGACGCGTTTCTGATCGAGGTGTAAGAGCAGAAAGCCACCAGCCAGGCAGAGTGAGGCAAACACGGCAAAGTTGATCCCCGGCCCCTGCTTCCAGAACAGGAAATCAAACAGCCATCCAAGCACGAGAACAATCAGCCAAAGCAAGTTCGGATGTCGTTTCATTGCATCTCCTTGAGATTCCCCACAGCATAGCAGCGGCAGGCTTGCGGAGTCTCTCAAAGCCTATCACCTTTCCGGGTGAGCGCCAGCTTAGAGGCGTAAATACGCCCATTGACATCCAATTCAAGCTATGTCATACTTCAGGCACTTCGGGGGGATCACAACCAATCGCCATCCTATGAAAGGAGGAGGTGATGTCCAACATGGATAGTCATAAACCACACGCTGCGGCATCCCTCCTCGAGTAATTCAGGAAGCCGCAGCGACCACGAGGCGCCATCCATTTGGATGGCGCCCTGGTTTTCTATGGTATCTCGGCCTGGAATATTAATTTGGTTAGTCAGGGGTCTTCTTCGGCAATTTGGTGAGCGTTGGTTTCTTCTTGCCGGCTCTCTTTTTTGGACCCCCTGGCTGCTGTGATGCCCTTTCGCGGCCCACTCTCAGGAAGCTCCCTATGCCACCAACCAAGCTCGTGAGGAGGAGGGAGTAGCCTTGTATGTCTTTTCCCATTGCCAACAGGATGATGGCGCCGATGCCAAATGTGAGAAACAGGGCAAATCCGAGCCACAAGCCCGTATCGGCTCGACGAATGTCGCTGTTTATGACCGCATCCTCTAGACCGAACCGGTGCTCCTGCTGTCGTTCTGCCATGCCGAAGATTTGTTCTGGGGCGTCGTGCATTACAGCCCTATATTGTGCGAACGCTTTAGGATGGGGAAGAGGGCCCGAGTAGTTCTCGAAATACGCGTGTACTCTTGATACTATCTCCTTTCCCCCTACCTTCTCTGCCAAGTCCTCCAGTTCCTTTGGCAACTGGATGTCATCCCCCGTATTCTCAGCAGGCTCGGGCAAGTTTTCGTCAGTCATCTAGGTCTTCTATGACGGATTCCTTGGCAAACTTCTCTAAGGCCCGCTGAAGGTCCTCACCGGTAAACTGCCAGTCTGCACCAATAGACCTGAGGTCCGCCTCTTCCTCGGAACGCGAATAGTTGTATCTGTTCAACCAATTCCCGAAATCGAAAAGTCTAGCCACGCCTTCGAAGAAGGATGGTCTACTGTACAGGCAATAGATATCTCTACCCATGATTTTCTCCCAGTTGTCGGCGGTCACGCCCGCCATCAACGCTCATGCAGCCGCTAAGACGCTGTCCAGCTTCGCTGGTCTGACAAAGAAGTATGAATTTGCCGCCGGTTGGCTCTTGGGTTCCTGCGGCTTGTAGTCAATCTCCCTATACTCGCCGAAGAATTGCGACAGATTGCGTGTCGTCCAGATCTGGCTCAACCTAGTTAGCTTCGGCAAGTGTTCAGTTGTGAATTCGCTCAACTGCAGTCCAACCACCTCGAAGGTCGTCGGCTCAACAAGGAGAGAATAGCGGTCGGAAATCGGGAACTCCGCTACGAGTGTGTCGGGCCTGGTCACCTTGATGACCAATTCGTCCATCAGATCATCATAGACCACATAGAATTTGTGCGGATTGTTTCCGAATGCCGCATCGAACATGTTGGACTTCAGATTGTCCGGTGTCATTCGGTATTCGTCGCTGGCCATATCAGTTTCTCTCCTGGCTTTCGTTGTCCTGCTGCCGAAGGCTGCGCAGCGCACAGTATTCCTTCATTGTCTCTGTCGAAGTAGACGACGACTTTGAGCTCTGCATTCCGTCCCGGTCTGCTCAGGTAGTAGACATGAAACCGTTCGCCATGTGTCGACTGAAAGATCATGGACGCGTTCTCGATCGCCGCGCGCATGTCTTTCACGGTGGCCCAGAAATTGGTTAGTTCGGGGTGGTTCCTGTAGATCTTGTTGAGTTGGTTGTCATTGCACAGCACCACGTAGCCTCTTGGGTCGACCGCGAATCTCTCGAATTTCTCCACCCGTTGTCCTCTACCAACGCGGGCTATGGTACTGCTGGCATTCTCGGCTATAGAGCGTACCCTATTATACCCAGCATCTGGACCGAGCCGGGTGGCAATTGTATGACGATCAGGTAGGGGAAGACCCTTAGATCGAGCGCATGGAAGCCGGTACGGTTATACGCAGTTACTTACCTGCTGTGGCGTCGTTTTCTCACTGCATGGGTTATCGTGGTACTCGGGTTCCGCTTTACCGTGGATTTCCTCACAAAGCGTCCCGTCTTGGCTGACTGGTAGACTCTCCTGGTCTTCGGCTTTTTTTTGGCCATTTCGACCTCCCTCTTTGGCGGATCTCACGGGCACTCAGGTAGGCTGAGCAAGTTGTTTGGTTGTTCGCCATCGGCCGTGGTCTTGATGTACTTGTGGCCATATTGACTGGTGGCCACAATCACATCGACGACGCCACCTGCTCGACTCACGTAGAACGAGAATTTTCCGTTCTCGATGTCCCGTATTGCCTCGGCTTGACTGAGTTTCCACGGCGTTGAATTGGCATTCTTTCCACCAATGCTGAGGATACGTTCATGTGCATTGTAGCGATCACTCTTGTTGATGCAACCGATCTGAACCCTCGTCGTCATGAGAATCTCCCTTCCTTTGACAATCTCATTATCGCGCCAAACCGGAATTGAAATCAATATGCCCCATGCTACAATCGGATCGGGTGGGCTCTTACGCTCGCCCGCGGCAGCCTGCCCCCCTCAGGCTGCCGTTCTTTTATGATATAAGAAGCGAGCCGGCGCACGCGGCCGGCTCTGATCAGACCTAGCAGACGGATCGCCCCGAGCGCTCCGCCCCTGCACCTTCGACCCCGCGGCGGCGGGGTCGGCGCTTTCCATGGCATCGTCTTTGCCTCCCCCATCTCCTTTTCACGCCAGAACTCTACCGTTCAGGCCACCGGCTATGTTCGTTCCTGAGCCGTAAAAGGTGATCGTCGCGCCCGAGGCTTTTTCTACCCACGCATAGTAGTGATACCCGATAGAATTCGGGAATGTGTCTAGCGTGGAAGTGAATGGAATCCATGCGTTGGCAACATCTCCGCCACCCTGATACTGTCCATTGGCATGCGGAGCGTTGGTCACGTCTTCACTAATTGCAGCGAATCCCTCCACCGCTCCGGACGGGACGCATGAACAGACGAGAGACAAAGAAATCTCATCCTCCAGCAGCCCGACCACTACCTGGACTTTGTTGGCAGCATTCGCGTTCGCTTGCCGCCATGTTGCGGTCGCGTAGGTCCAGTAATTTTCTACAGTCGAGTAGTGTAAAAGCCGGAGTTGCCGGTTATACATATTCCACAGGAAGCGCTTGCTGACGCTATCCTCCGTGGTGGTCGTGCTCGTCGTGTAGAACGTGCCGAGGTACAGGCGCGTCTTGTCGCCCGTCTTGCAGTAGCGTCCATTCTGCAAGGTGATGGCCGTCGCCCTGGCAGTTGCGCTCGCCCACGCCAGTTTCTCCAGAACCAGCTCGCCGGCAGCCAGATAGCCGAATACATCGTACGGCAGCGCAGCCGTGACCGCTCCGAGGGCCAGCGTCTTCTCCGTGAACTCGATCGTCTGCCATGCAGCCCCAGTCCACAGCGTGATCTGATCATGGATGTGCGGCGTGTAGTAGACGTTCGTAGATGCCGCGATGTCTGCCGTGGTCACTGGCGCGCCGCTCGTGAGCGTGAGACGACCACCTGGCATCCCCGTGCTCGCTCCAGGCGCTATGGCAGGCGTTTTTGCTATGCATCTCCAGCGGCTTGCATCGTAGTCATACCAGATGATGCAGGCCTGCTTGGCGGCCAGCGTCAGATTCGCGTCGAAGCCGAATTGGTTCGCCGCCGCCGAGCCGGCGTCCTCATTCTTCAGGACGAGATTGTTCGATCCGATGTTGACGATCCCCAGCATGCGGTCCTTGATCCCGCCGATCAGGCCTGTGATGTCCCGGCTCGCATCCGTCGACAAGCGCAGCGCGCTGGCCGTCATCAGGCCTGCGGGCCCGTAGTCATTTTGATTCCCTGTGATCTGCGGCGGCGTGATCCGCGCCGTCAGGAAGTGCAGCCCGATCAGCCGCTTGATCTGATTTGCCGCGCCGGCTTCTCCCGAATCCCGCACCAGGAACTCCAGCGTGCCGAGCAGGTCGGCCAGCTGCGCATATTTCGCATCATCCCACTGTGCCATGTTCGCTCACTCCGGCGTCGCGTAGACGTTGAATCGGGCATTGTTGGCCAGGCCGTCGCCGGCGGCCCAGGCTTGCAGTTTGACCGTGTACGTCCCTGCCGCCACGTGTTCCAGATACCAATCGATCGGCAGGTTCACGTAATACGCGCAGGAGGTCTCCGGCGCTTGCGCCCCGTCGGCCGTGGCCCCGATCATGGCCCGCGCCCTGACCGTATAACCGGCCACCTTGCAGGCGGCGCCCACGAATCCGGTCACGCGGATCGTGCAGGTCGTCGTGATCGTGATATTGACCGACATGCCCGCCAGATCGCGCCAGGTCGTATCGCCCGTGATCGTCGCGCCGCCCAGGTCGGCATCCTTCGTCGCCAGCGCGTGATAGCCCCCGCCCGGCGCCCATTCGAAGGCCGTGTTGGCCGCGTTCTTGCGCAGGAATTGCTTCGCGCTGCCGCCCGTCAGCCAGGACGGCACGCTTCCGCTGTGCTGCAGCAGGCCGAGCCCTGCCGGCTTCGCCAGTTCCTTGAGCTGGTCGGCGTCGTAGGAGTATGGGATCGATCCGCCGGCGCTCCACCAGTGCAGCGCACGGATCGCGTCGCAGATCGCGTTCAGCAGCGCCGCCGTCAGTTTCTGCAGCGGGACAAAGGTCGGCGGATCGTTGTAGGGAGATCCAGGCATCGGTCTGATCCTTTCGCGGGACGAGAATCCCAGCCTCGCCTCGTTCGTGTCCAGCGCGTTCATCCCGTTCACGTCCAGCGTCAGCACGGCCGACGTGACGATCGCATACGCCACCGACCAGCGGCAGCGCAGGTCGCCCCTGAAATTCGGCGCCAGCTCGTAGCCCAGGATCAGGAACAGCGAACTGATCCCACTCACGGCGTCGATCACTTCGACCAGGTCGCCCGGTTCGGCCTCGACCGCCGCATCCAGCAGCTCCTGCGAGACGTTGGCACCGAACTCGACCGTGGGCACGTCGGTCTTCTCCACGTCCAGCCAGCCCAGGACGGCCGTGCTGATGTCGGCCGCCACGTCATAATCCGACTGGTAGGGCATCCGCAGGTCCAGCGTCACGGCCTCGGCCTCGGCCACGTTCGGATCGACCGCCGTGTATGTCACCGGATTGGTCCGATAGATCCCCAGGCCGCGCACCTGCATGAACCATAGATAGCCCGACGTCATTCCTGAAGTGTTCGTGTATTGCAGCCGGACGCTGTTGCCGCCCTTCTCCATCACGATCGCCAGGTTGGCGTTCATGTCGTTGCCGGACCCGTCCGTCGAGGAGAATTTGTAATCGGTATCGGCGACCTGGTCCTCGACACTGGCGACCGCGATCCGGTTCTTCGAGCTGCCCGTCTCCCGATAGTAGACCGTGAACTCGGCCGTCTGCCCCGGCCCGATCCGGATCGACTGCGGCAGCGAATAGAGCACGACCGGCGCCCCGTCATGTTCCAGCGGGTAGACTGTGCCGTTGACTCGCTTGATCCGCTTGTACGCCCGGCGCCCCAGGCCCGGCAGATCCAGGAAGTCGTTGTCCAGGCTCACCAGCGCGGACGCGCTCGGATCCGTCAGGCTGTAGATGTCCTGATACGTCAGGACCTCGCCGCTGCTCTCGCCGCCCGTGATCACGAACCGCCCCAGGCCCGACTCTGCTAGCCGCTGCATCGCGGCCAGGACCTTGTCGACCTCATCCTGCAGATCCGTGAAAACGTAGTCGTAGGTATAGGGCCCGGCCGTCAGGCTCGTGCTGGCCGGCTGCTCGTCGATCGCGTCCAGGATCGCCTGCATCGCCTGGTCGTCGCGCTGGCCGGCCAGCGCGGTCAGCCGCGGCATCGGCGTGCGGCCGGCGACGTCCATCCAGTCCACGACAGTCGTCTCCGTCACTTTGCGGTTCAGCAGCCCGGGCGCCGGGTTGATGTCCAGAAGTTTGCCCTGGAACTTGTAGTAGATCGGCTTCCCGAACCGCTTCAGCCCGATCCGGAACGAGGCGCCCTTCTTGAATCCTGCCCGCACGTTCGCATGGTCGGGCGAGTAGTACCCCTCCAGGCCGGCCGAATTGTTGCGGCTGTTGTTGAAGGTCGGATTCGCGGTCCCGGTCTCGGCCACGCGCGCGAAACGGCAGGCCGTCAAAATTGCCGCGCCGGATCGTCAGCGGATCGTCCAGCACGTCGGTCACTTCGACCCAGGCGCCGCCCATGTCCCGGATCACGTCGTCGGTCATGTCCAGGATTGGATCGCCGGTCATGTCCAGGATTGGATCGCCGACCTCCATGTCGAACTGGATCTTCTCCAGCGCCGGCATCAGTCCCGCCTCGCCTTCTCGAATGCGTCCCGGTTCGCCCGGGCCAGCGTGTTCGGCAGGTCCCGCAGCATGCGGTAGACCTCCCGCAGCAGTGCGTCCTCGGAAGCAGGCGCTTCGCCCTCGCCCGTTGCCGTGGAAACGCCCGGCCCGGGCAGCGCCACGCCGCCCGCGCCGGCCGGCTGCAGGTTCAGCGTGCCGGCCGGCAGCAGTGTCGACAGTCCGCGCTCCCAGCCGCGCGCCACGCCGGCCGCCATGTTCCAGCCCACCTGCGTCTCGAAGACGGTCGACGGGCTCTTGATCCCTAGGAAGCCCTTCGCCGCATCCAGTGCTGCCTGCGCCGCCGTGCGCGCCGCCTCTTTGAGCCAGCCCACGGCGGCAAGTATTCCATCCCGGATGCCCGCGATGATGTTCCGGCCGACCTGGCCCCAGTCCGTGTCCCTGAAAAAGCTGATCACATTGTCGATCAGATTCGACACGGTGGTTTTGATCCAATCCCAGGCGCTCAGCAGGATGATATAGATCATGTGCCAGGCATTGTCCCAGACCATGCGCAGCATCTCGCCGAACCGCGTCCAGTCGCCGCTGAACGCCGCCTGGAAGGCTCCGATGATCATTTGAATGTTCGTGACCAGCGTCTGCACTGCCATCTGGATCAGCGGATTGTTCCAGACCGCCAGGATCGCAGCGACGATCGAATTGAAAACGCCCTGCAGCCAGGCCCATACCGCCGCCGTCTTCTCCTGGATCCCGCCCCAGTTGCTAGTCCAGGCCTGATAGAGCAGGTACGCCGCCGCGGCGAGCAACACGATCACCGCGATCACCGGCAGGAACGGCGCCATCGCAGTCCAGGCTGCGACTGCCGTCACCACAGCCCAAGCAATGACCGCCACGCCGAGCGCCGCCAGGATCGCCACGACCACGCCCTGGTTGTTCTGCAGGAAGTTCACGAACTGCAAGAAGCCGCTGATCAGGACCGGGATATAGCTCACTGCCTGCGTGATCGCCGTGCCGACCCACTCCGCGAGCTTCCCGATCCCGGCCTGTACATCGGGCCGGTTGAAGAGGACGATCACGGCGTCCATCGCCCCGCCGACGGCCTCCATCATCTTCGCCCCGATCGGCGCCAGGGCAACGGTAGCCGCATTGCTGAACGTCTTCCACTTCTCCGGCCAGTCAGCCGTGGCCGCCCCGGTTTCCAGGATGGCGTCGCTGGCGTAGCCGAGCTCATTGGCCAGATCCGCGAAGTCCAGCTTGCCCGCGCGGATGGCGTCCAGCATCAGCGGGCCGGCCTTCGTACCGAAGACGTCGACCGCCTTGTTGAGCGCCCAGGTCGGATCCGTCGCCGACTGCAGCGCCTTGACCGTGTCGGCCAGGCCCTGCTTCAGCGGCGTGTTCGTCTTGGCGAAGTCCGCCGCCGCCGAGCGCAACCCGACCATCATCGTCGTGTCGTCGAGCCCGGCGGCGTACATCTGGCTCATCAGCGCCGTGGCATCGTTGAATCCGAATCCGAACTCCCGCAACACCGGGCCAGCTGTCGTGATGATCTGCATCAGGTCGCCGACAGGCACGCCGGTGCTCTGCGCCGCCACAAAGATCGCATTCAGACTCTGGCTGGCATCCGCGGCCGGGATCTTCCAGCTCGAAACGATCTGCCCGAATTGGGCAGCATTAGTCGCCGCGTCGGTCTTCGTCAGCCGGCTGAACTCGAGCAGGTTCTTTGACACGTCCTGCAGCACGGGCCCGGTGTATTCCAGTTGCGCGTTCACCTGGCCGATCACTGCTGCCGCCGTGCTGGCATCCGTAGGGATCGATGCGAAGACGGTCTCGAAATCCTTCTGCAGTGCCTGCAGCGTCGGACCCGTGGCGCCGGTCTTGACGGCGATCGCATCCATCGCCTCGTCGACCGTATTGCCGGCCGTCCAGGCGGCCGTGCCCACGGCCGTGATCACGCCGACGGCCAGGCTCAGGCCGCCGACGACCACACCGCCGCCGACCTTCGCCAGTTTCTCGCTGAAGCTGTCGCTCTCCTTGAGCGCGCTGGCCAGGCCTTTGCGGTAGGCTGTATCGTCGAGGGATAGCAGTGCCAGCAGGTTCGACAGTGCGGTCGTCATGCGTTACGTCCGATCGTGGTCCTTCCCGAGCCCAAAGGCATCCTTCAGCGCGTGGAACCAGTCCTGCGGATCCCAGTGCCCCCGCTCCGGCTTGCGCAGCCGGAACGCGTTCGGATCCACACGCGCCGATCGTTTGCGGTCTTTGTTGATCATGTTGGCGTTGAGCTGCGCCAGGTGCGCATCCAGCAGCTCGTCACCGAACGGCTCGAGGCCGGCGTACGCGATCCACTCGGCCAGCAGATGCGAGCTCATCGCCTCGAGCAGCGCATCCACGTTCCAGAAGCCCAGCTCGCGCGCTAAGCGGAAGGCGAATTGTCGGGTTGGGCTTCCCCGGAGTTTTTTTCCAGAGCCTGGATGTCTTCCTTCGTCAGCCCGGCCAGCCGCTGGGCGGCCTCGGCCACGTGGGCGATCGCCGCGGCATTGCGGTCCGCCAGCTGCGCGATCTCCTGGTCCGAGAATAGGCGATTGCCGTCCGCGTCACACAGGGCCATGCCGGCCATGTGTAGCGTGAACGTCTTGACGAACGAGTTGTCCTTCCCCTTGCTTTCCTTCCAGCGGGCCGCCGCGGCCTCGATCACGCCGCGCTCTTTGGCCGAGATGGAGCGGATATAGACGGCCCCGCCCCATTCCGGCACCTCGAGTCGCTCGACGATCTGATCCCTGGCAGCCAGGATCTGTTCCTTGCCCAGAATCTCCGACATGGCGGCCTCCTTACGTGATGGTTGGCGCGCCGGTCGGCGTCACGGTGATTTCCGCCGTGTAGCCGTCTTCGGTCGGCGCCAGCCGGGCGATCTCTTCGATGTGCGCCGCGAAGGCGATCTTCTCGTCGTCGCTCGGCGACGCGATCTCCATGTCCACGGGATCCTCGGAATCGAAGGCCGCCTGCACCGCAGCGTGCGTCGCCTCGGTCTTGTCCCAGCCAATCACGAGTTTGAATGATTCCAGCGATCGCTTCCCAGTTGCCACGCGCACGGCGTAGCCGTTCGTCGCGTTGTGCGGTGTCATGTCGGCCACGATCTTCTTCATCTTCGGGATCTCGCTCCCCTCGAGGATGTCGACGATCGCGGTCAGGACCGTTGCGATCGAGATTTTGGCCGTCAGGCCCATTCCACCTTGCGAGGTCATGGTCTCACTCCTTCTTATTGAGGCACGCTCAGCCGTGCCCGATCGTTATGATCCGGCTTACTGCGCCGGCAGCTGCACCACGCTGAACTTGACGTCGGCGCTGTTGGCCTCGACGTACACGTAGCCGTCCGGCTGCATCCAGCCTTCCTCGCTCAGGAACGGCCCGAACACAGCGATCTCGCCGGCGCCGATGCTGTACGCCGTGACGTCCTTCGTCCGGCCGTGTTCGTCTTCCACGCTGGTCAGCGTCACGGTCTGCGCGCCGACGCCGATGTTGTGGGCGATCAGCAGATCCCGCGGCCGCAGCAGGAACTGATTCTTGTCCCCCACGTTCGCCGCCGTCTCGACCAGGTCCGCCGCATTGGCCACGCTGTAATCGCCGAACTGGCCCAGCGCGCTCGTCTTCGCGATCGTTACTCTCGCCATTTGATCCTCCTTCTCATCGGTAGTTGATCCGGACGTCCAGCCGCTGCACCGGCAGCTGATGGATGTCCGCCCAGTCATCGCTCACGACCGCGTGACAGTAGTCCACGGCCAGGCCCGACATGCTGCCCTGGTAGCCGTCGAGCGCTGCGATCGCCGCGGCTGCGATCGCCTTCGCGTTGGCGTAATCGCTCAGCCCACCGGCTTCCGTGGCCATGAGTTCCAGCTGGATCCGGGCCTTGTGGAATCCGGTCGGCCGATCGTGCGCCAGCAGTTGATCATCGTCGACGGTCTGATAGGACCAGGCCGGCAGCCCCGCATCGCTTGGCACCTGCAGCGGATAGCCCGGGCCGGCGCCGGGCACACTGGTCTCGATAAATGTCTTCAGGGCTTCCTCGATGGTCATCGCACGGCCCTCTTCAGCTCGTCGGCCAGCACCCGGCCCATCGCCGCGATCGCGGCGTCGCCATTCTCATCCACGGCCGGCCGCAGGAACGGGCGCATCCGGGTGCCGCCGGTCCGCAGCGCTCGCGCCACGAACCGCGCCAGAGTCGATCCCGCGCAGCAGCAGCGCCTTGACCCGCTTGGGCGCGATGTCGTGCACCTTCGCCCCGAACTCAAAAAAGCGGTAGTACCAGTGAGCCGCGTCCGGCCCGATCGCCGCCACTTTGGCGTTCGCCTTCAGCACGCCGGCGAACTTCGGATCCACGCGCCGCTTCAGTGAGCGCCCGGTCACGAGCTCCAGCTCGATCGGACCTGGCGCCCGGGCCTGCGCCGCGCTGTGGATCACTCCGCCGCCGGCCAGCAGCGCTTTCTCGATCACTTCCTTGCGCACCGCGCGCTCCAGGTCCTTCAGGGCCTGCTTGTGCGCCGCGTACGACTTCGGATCGAGCGCCAGCCTGCCGCCGACGTTCCTGCCGATCACCGGCATTAGTGCCGCTTGCCCTTCTTGTCGCCTGGCGCCGGCATCTCTTCCCGCCCGGGCTGCCACCTCGCCGCCTGCTCGTCGCTCGGCGCCGGCAGGATCTCGGCCTCTTGGGCCTCGGCCACGCGCCCGTCGACGATCAGTTGCTTCGCGAGATCCTTTGGCACGTCGACGATCGCTCCGGCCTTCTGGATCGATCCCAGGACCACGCCCGTCTTCAGCACCTTGACCTTCATGGCACCACCTTCCTGCAGTTCAGGATCAGCTCGCGCTTCGTGCCGTCAAAGTCCAGCACGCTCAGCACGTTGTAGATCTCGCCGCCTTCCTCGAGGCTGGCGGCGGCCGTCACGTCGGCGCGGTAGCGGATCACGTACTTCGTCGTCACGCTGGCCGTCTCCCGGCCGGCTTCCTTGCCCTCGTCGCCGCCCCAGTCCTGCCGCTCAGCCCAGACCGTGGCCAGCAGATCGCCCCGGTGCAGCCGGCGCCCGAACGTGTCACGCGTCCGCGTCACCTGGCGCGCTGTAGATCTCGATCCGGTGCCGCTTCTTGCCGATCGGCTCCGGCGGCTGCTTGAATAGGATCGACGGCATCGCTCACCTAGAACCACACCGCGCGTTCACCGATGATCGCCCGGGCCAGGTCCTGCGGCACATCGGCCACCTGGCGGTTCTCGTACCAGTAGCCGGTCAGCGCCAGGATCAGTTCCTTGAATCGCTCGGGCACGTCGGCAGCGGCGTCGCCGTAGCCGGCCTTGAATTGCACAACGATCCCGCCGCGGTCCAGCAGGCTCACGCCTGGCACACTGCGGAAGATCACGTGTCCGGGCTCCGAGTTGACGTCGACCTGATAATCGGTCCAGGCGCTCGCTGCGTTGAAGTTGTCGTACAGCGTGACTGATTCGATCGTCTGTAGCGGCGGCCGGTAGATCTTCAGGACCATGTTCGCCGGCCAGATGTTCTCGACCTGTTCCCAGGTCTGCGTGATCAGCGCCCGCCGGCTCAGCTCCTCGACCTTCTGCCGCGCGCTTTTCAGCAGCGACGTGATCAGCGCATCATCGGTCGCCACGTCCACGCGCAGGAACGTCTTCGCCGTCGCCAGCTCGATCGGCTCGACTGCCGGCGGCGTGATCAGCCGGAGGTTCATCAGCCGACCGCCTCGCCCTCGTCCTTGCCCTTGCCTTTGCCCTTGCCCTGCGGCGCTGGCGTTCCGGTTGGCGCTAGAGGCTGCGGCACGGTCGCGCCCTTCGCCGGATAGAGCCGCCCCAGCTCGATCCAGCCGTCCTGCAGATGCTTCGCCAGCTCTTCCGGCACGACATACTTCCGCTCGCCGCCTTTCTCGACCAGGATCTGCACGTCCATTGTTTGACCTTTCTCGGCTGCCCGCCACTGCACGCAGCGGGCAGCCGACTATGCTCTTCGGTTTCGTTAGCGATCGCTTATCCCAGCAGAATCGCCACGTGCTCCGGCTTGATCCCTTCGCGCCCCAGCAGGCCGCCAGCTCGTACACGATCATCCGGTATCCTGGATAGGCTGCCAGCTCAAACGAGATCCCGGTCATTTCATCCGTCACGATCTCGCGGTCGATTGCCATATCGCCCTCGGCGGGCGCCTGCGGCAGCCGCGTCGCCAGCAGCGATCCCGTTCCGGCAGTAGGCTAACGTTCGCGGTGAAGTCGCCTCCGACCGTGATCGCATTGTTATCTGCGATTGCCGCCTTTAGGCCCGGCGCCGCCGATCGCGAAGCTGCCGGCTGCCAGGTCCGCCATGACCACGTACTTATTGTTCGACGTCGGCCGCGAACGTCACGACGTCGCCGGCCAGGATCGTCCCGGTGCCCGTATCGCACGGATCGCCGTGGTCCCGACTGCCAGCCCGGCCCCCGCGTTCACCAGGTAGCCCGCGCCGGTGCCCTTCGTGACCTTCGTGACCTGCGCCGATTCGCGAATTCGGAAGTTGTCGCAATCCAGCAGTTCACCCCGCCGCATGGATCCTGAGCTTGCCCGCCTCGTTGACCTTCGTCAGCGTGGCCAGCGTGCGCATCGCCGCGCCGGCTGTGGTGTCGATCACCAGGTGTCGATCCGATGCCGGCGCGCCGTTGTCGTCCAGGATCTTCTTCACGTTCGCCGGATCTTTGAGATCCGAGGCGAACGGCGCGGTGCCGGCCGTGCCGTAGGCACGCGAGGCAGCCTTGCGAACTGCCGCCCAGACATCGGCCTCCATTTCATTGAGCGCTGCCCGGAAGGCCTGCGCGATCTGGTCCTGCTTGATCGTCAGGTATCCTGGCCCACCCTGCACTGCCCGCTGCTCTTCACCGCTCCAGTTGAACGGGAAGGCCCGCTGCTTGGTGATCGTGACCTGCACGTTGCCGATCGTCTGATCGGCCGCGGCCGGGAACGCCATCGCCGGCGTGATATCGCGCCCGCCGGTGTTCTTCGGCGTCTGTTCGATCACCACCTTCGACCCGATCGCCACGCGGTCCATGCTCGGATCCCGCGCGACGGCCGGTATGAACCCGACCAGCTCGCGAGACGACGTCCAGCGCGGCGTACACGTCGGGGATTAGTCCTGACAGTACGTTGCCCATGTTCTCCTCTTAGGACCAGGCCCTCGGCCTGTCCTGCGAATACTTGCTTCGGACGCGGATCCAGCGATCCGCTCAGTCTTCCAGCCCGCCGCCGGCCTTCATGAAGGCATGCTTCTCGGCCTCCGTCAGCTTGTCGAACTCGGCCCGCTTCATCACCTTCGGCTTGCCCCGCCTTCGGGTTTGATCGCTTCGGTGCCCGGCAGCTTGAACTTTTTGTCGGCCGCTCCGCGCAGCCTCGCGCGCCGGTCCATTTCGGCCGCGATCTTCGTGTCGAGCTCGCCGATCTGGCCGTGGGTCTCGCCGTCGCCCAGGAGATCGACGTAGACCGTGCCCTCTTCCGGCGTCAGCTCGCGCACTTCGGCCTCGGCCTTGTCGATGATCTGCTGCGCCTGCGCCACGAGTTCGGCGCGGTCGGCCAGCATTTTTCGCAGAACTGCTGACATGGTGGTCTCTCCTTGCTGCTTGTTCTTGGCAGCCTCCAGCCGCGTCCGATGCGCCTGCATCTGCGGCGAAGACTGTACGACCCCGGGCGCCTGCCCGGAATTGACTGAATTGATCAGCGTGGCCGGCACGTGAGTGAAGCCTTGCAGCACGCTGGCACTGATCTGCGCCGGCGGCTTTTCGCCGGTGACGATCCGATCCGCGAAGCCGAGCTCGACGGCCTGCTGCGCCGTCATCCAGGTCTCAGCGTCCATCATCTCCGCGATGGCTTCACGCTCCTGGCCGCTGCGGCCCGCGTAGGCATTGATCATCCCTTCGCGGAACGTGCCCAGCTCCTCGGAATACTTCCGCAGGACATCGGCCGTCATCCAGCCGATCAGCAGCTGATACCCCGGATTGTGGATCATCATGTACGCTGTGTCGAAGATCTGGATCTCGTCGCCGACCAGGGCGATCGCCACGGCCGCCGAGGCCGCCAGGCCCAGGATCTTCACCGTCTTCAGGCCCGGGTAATCCATCAGCATCGCCCGGATCGCTGCCGCCGCGAATACGTCGCCGCCGCCGCTGTGGATCCGGATCGTGATCGGCCCGCCCTGGCCTGCGCCCGCGCCAGGTCCTCCTTAAATCGCTGCGGCGTGATCTCGTCGCCGAACCAGGAATATTCGGAGATGTAGCCAAAGAAGTCGATCTCCGCCGGCTGGCCCTCGGCCGCCAGCCGCATGCGCCAGAATGGCTCAAAGGGCTTGGCGGTGCCCTCGACAATCCGGATCGGCTGCCGCACGTTGACGACGTCGTCGGCCTCGTCCTCCAGGCCGGCATCCTTGCGGTGCGCGTTCAGGTGCTTCTCGACCGCTGGCCGCTCGCTGTCCGGGATATCGGCGGAGTTCAGCCGTTGCTTGGCGGCGTTGACGCCCTTGATGCTGGCCTCGCCCGGTTTCCCGTCCGTGACGAAGTGATGCGGGAACTTGTACCCGCTCTTGACGTCCGGGAAACCGTCGCCGTTATCGTCCGTGGCTTCCGGGTCGTACCAGGCATACATGCCCTGGCCGGCGCTCTTCGTGATCGGCGTGTCCAGCTTGGCTTCCTCGCCCGGGCCGTCCCAGGCGCGGGTGTCGTTTGTGTCGGTGTGATGCACTTGGATCGCAGTCATTCGATCGCTCCTTCCAGCAGCTCGTCGGCCGCCGGCGTTTCCACAGAAACGGGCTGCAGCCGCTCGAATAGTTCGGCACTGGCTCGCGCCGCGTAGGCATCCAGCCCTGCCAGCAGCTCATCCGGCGCGGTCTCCAGGACCTGCACCAGCCGGCCGCTCAGCATCGCCTCCACGGCGGCTTCGATCTCGTCCCAGCGATCCAGCCCGAAGAGCCGCTGCTCGGCCTCGAGAATCGGATGGAGCTGCTTCCGGATGAAGGCCAGGTGCTCCTCGCCGTAAAAGGTCTTCGCCCAGGCCTGGAAGCGCTTCTCGGCGCCCTTCATCGTCCAGCGGCGCAGCGCGCCCTGCAGGTCGTTCGTCTCGCGCTTGACGATCCGGGCGATCGCGTCCCGCCACAGGGGCTCGAGGCTCGCGGGGGCGTTGCCGGTCTCCGGCCCGCCGATGCGGCTCATGTTCGCCTGCATCCAGTAGGCGTCGCCGCCTTTGTACGGGTTCAGGTTTTCCTTCGCCCGGACCTCGTTGTGCGACATCATGCCGTTGATGATCGCCTTAACGTAGGCCTCGTACCGCACGGCGATATCGCCGCGCAGGAACGCGTCCATCAGGTGCTCGTAGTAGTAGGTCGGGCGCAGCGCCTCCGGCAGGACCTGCAGCCGCAGCGCTTCCTCGATCCGCACGGCCCAGGGCCGCAGTGTGTGATTGACGTACCCCTGCTCCTGGCTGTCGATGCCGGTGCCCCAGCTGGTCGACTTCTCGACGTCGCCGATCATGTGCGGCGGGATCCGGAAGATCCGGGCGATCTCGCTGACCTGGAACTTGCGAGTCTCCAGGAACTGCGCATCGTCCAGCGGGATCCCGATCTTCTCGATCGTCGCGCCGCCCTCCAGGATCGCCGCCTTGTGCGCGTTGTCGACGCCCTGGTGCTGCTCGTTCCAGGATTCGGTCAGGTGATCGTAGGCCAGGTCCGACAGCTCGCCCGGCACCTGGATCACGACGCCGGCGTGCGCTCCATTGGCGAAGAACTTCGCGCCGAACTTCTCGGCCGAGATCGACAGGCCGATCGCATTGCGGGCCAGGCTGATCAGCGAATAACCGACTAGGCCGTCGAAACCGAAGCCCGGAATGTGCAGGATCTCATCCTGCAGGAAGACGATCGGCTGCCCGCTGAGCGGTGAATAGGTGTAGACGCGCTGGCCGTTCACGCGCGCCACGGTCATGCGGTCCGGCCGCAGCGGCCAGATCTCGGTGATATCGCCCCGCTCGTCCCAGATCAGTTGCCCGTAGAAGTTGCCCCAGGCGACCAGGTGGCCCATCACCAGCTCGCGGAAGACCATGCTGCTATGCTCGGGATTGGGCTGATCGTGCAGCAGGCCATAGTAGGAGCTCTCGTACGCCGCGCCGCTTGACCTTGCCGACGCGCTGGTACAGGATCAGTGGCAGCGAGCTCAGGTCCTGCGCCAGGATCGTGATCGCGGCCAGCACGGCTGCGACGGCCAGCGACAACTCCGGCGTGATCTTCTCCTCGCTGTGTGAGACGTCGGCGCCGGCCGGCCGCCGACCGCGTACGTTCTTCTCAGCCAGATCGGGCGGCGGACCATTGCGGGCGATCATGTACGTCTTCGGCAGCATCACTTCCCTCGGCTCCGCAGCGCGCTCAGGATCACGACCGCGAAGGCGCTCGCCGTGCTCACCACGACCAGCACGGCGCCGACCACCATCAGCGCCACGGTCCACGAGAACGAGACCGCCAGCCCGATGCCCAGCAGCGCCAGGCCGGCGTAGCAGGTCACGTCGTTTTGGTCTAACTGCCAGCGCATGCTCTTGTTCGCAGGTTCGTCTGCCATTGTGTCAAACAAAAAAGCGCCCGACAACTCGATTAAGTCGTCGGGCGCTCGTCTCCGACCAGTGTCCCGGCCCCGTTCGCCAGGACTGCTTGCTTTCCTAAATCATAGCATTATTCGCTCGAAAGTCAAGCGGGCCGCGGCCGCTATGTTGTAACAGACGCTTCATAGAGTGGCTTCTCGGCCAGATGCCCGGTTGCAGTTTGATGGGCTTTCTGGAACTGCACAACTCTCCTAACGGTGAACTCCGCGTACGATCCGGTGACTACCTCCTGCGAGGCGGGCCCGGGCACCTCTTGATCATCCTCGAGCAGACTGTAGATGTAGTCGATACGTGCGTCCTCCAAATTCCCGATGGCATCCTCAAGGGAGGTTCCTTGAGCCATACAGCCATATAGCTCAGGATTCTTCGCCAGAAATATGGGCTGGCCATCCGCCGTCTTATCCTTGAACACGGCGAGAGAATAATTGCGGGAAGCCAGCACTTCGGCTTTACGCATTAGCTGGTTGTTCATGGTCCTTTGCCTCCACGCTCTCCTTTCGCTTCAGAAGCTTCTTGATCATATCTACTGCGTGACGAACATAGTCAGGATGAAGTTCGCTACTGGATCTAGTCAGAGTAGCCCTTAGATCCGGGTACTCCGGATGCTTAACGATATCATGCTTGCTCTTGTTCTCGATTACAAATCCATAACTCCTGTAGAGAGCATCCAAATCGGCGCGCCGCCATCCGTTGGGAGCACTTCTTGCCCTCTGAGAAGTATCTGACTATCTCTGTCCCCCATTTCTTACCCCTGCGGCGGTTGTAGAAGTTGCTGGGCTATGGGCTCCTCCAGCTTGACCACGTCCAAAGCGAGGGAACCCTTGACGTCCCTGTCCACTTGTACAGAAAACTGATACCTTCCGGGCTCGGGGAAAACCATGCCGTTTATCTCGAATATTGCATTGACTTCAGGCCTCTGCCCTCCCTTCCCTTCCGGGATCTTGATGGGGCTCTCGATTCGCATCAATTCTCTGCCATCTGCAGTCAACAGTTTGATAGTGAGGGTCCTCTCATCTCCGTATTCACCGAGGTCCGCGCCCAATTTCACAATCAGCGCCATCGAGGGATGGGCGGCTGGAAATCTGGTGGCGTAGATGTTTCGGAAGATTCCCATCACATTGATTTTGCCGCCCTGTGCAATATTGGCGTAATCCGCTGCAAGAATGGTCAGAAGCTCCACGCTGTCCTCCGCTACCCCAACTGTCGTCGTCATTATATCCCGGATTTTGTGCTCTCGGACTGGCGCGAACGTGCTCTTTGCTCATCGCATCACCCCACGGTCCGGATCCCGCGCTTCTCGTACACGCTCGCCTTCCCGGCATTGCGCAGCGCTCCGTCCAGTGCCATGATCAGTGCCACCATGCCGTCGATCTTCTCCTTCGACTTCTGCTTGTCGGGCTTGATATTGCCGGCCGGATCCAGGCTGGCCACGAGGTTGTCGGCCATCCAGGTCAGCACGGGATTGTCGCCGTGGCGGATCTTGCCCTGCAGCACCAGCCGCTCCAGGTCCTTCATCGGCGGCGACATCGATCTGAAGCCCTGGCCGAACTGGACCATCGTCAGCCCTTTCTTCTGCAGGGCCTGCACCACGCGCGCCGCGCCCCAGCGGTCAAATGCCACGTGCTGGATCTCGAACTGATCGGCATCCTTCTCGACCTGGTCTAGGATGAATTCCGTGTCAATCGTGTCGCCGTCGGTCCGCGTGATGTATCCCTGCTTCACCCACAGGTCGTAATTCGTGCCCTCCTGCGTGCGCCTTTCGATGGCATCCTCCGGCAGCCAGAAGCGCGCGACCACGTCATAGAAGCCGTCGTCGGCCGGGAACACGTGGACCAGGCTCGCCAGGTCCGACGTGCTGCCGAGATCCAGGCCGCCGAAGCTCGTCCGCTTCTCGAGGGCAGCCGGCAGCTCCAGGGCGGGCACGTCGCCGGCGCAGCGGCGCCAGGCCTCGAGATTCATCCATTTGACATCGCCCTTGACCCACATATTGAGCTCCTTCTGCTGGAACGCGTTCAGCTGCGTCGGCATCTTCTTGGCGCGGTCGGCTTTGCGGCGCATGTCGTCCCACTTCTTGCTGATCCCCAGGTTCGGATTCGCTTTCGGCCAGGCGTCCTCATCCCGCCAGTCGTCGCCCTTATCAATTGTAAAGATCAGGCCGAACCAGGTGTCGTCGTCGATGATCCCCTGGAGAACCTTCTGTGTGTAATCATGGAACTGCCAGCAGATCCCATTGCGATCGCTGCCGGCCGTGGTGATAGCCAGCATCAGCGGCTGCCGGCGTGAGCCGGTCCCGGTCTCAAGGACGTCCCACATATCGCGGCTCTTCCAGGCGTGCAGCTCGTCAGCGATCACGCCATAGACCGAGAGGCCGTCGGTCGTGTCGGCGTCGGCGCCGAGCGGTTCGTATTTGCTGCCGGTCTCCTGGCTGCTGAGATTGTCCTTGAAGACCCGAATATGCCGGCGCAGCATCGGCGACCGCTGCACCATCTTCTTCGCCTTCTGATACGCGATCCGGGCCTGGTCGCGCTTGGTCGCGGCCGAGTAGACTTCGGCGCCGTCCTCCCCATCGGCAAAGGCCAGGTAGTTGCCGATCGCCGCGGCCCAGAACGTCTTCCCATTCTTCGCGCGACCTCGATAAAGCCGGTCCGGAATCGCCGCGTGCCGCCGCTGTCTTCCACCACGCCGCGCTTGCGCACGATCCAGCGCTTATGTTTGGCGCGCATCCATCCGAATAGCGCCCAGGTGCAGAAGATCTGCCAGTCCGACGGCTGGTAGTAGTGCCCGGACCATTCCCCCTCGAAGTGTTTGACGACGCTCAGGAAGTCGAGCGCGCGCTGCGCCGCGCGTTCGTCGAAATAGAGTCCCCGCTTGTGGCCATGCTTCCGATCATTGAGATGGCGCTGGCAGGCCAGCCTGACCCATTTGCAGGCGATGATCTTGCCGGCCACCACATTGCGCGCGTAGCGCTCAGCTGGATGCGGTGCGGCCATGTCATTTGCCGGCTCCCTTATTGCCATGCGGGAACAGGCGCTTCTCCTTCTCCTCGCTCGTGTCCAGATCCCCCACCTGCACCCGGCTGCGGCTGCTCGGCGTCAGCCCGAGCTCGCTGCCGAACTTGACCATTTGGTCCATCGATCGCTTCTTGATCGGCACCCAGAGATTCTGAAACTCGCCGCCCTTCTTGCTGCGCTTCACTGCGCCGGTCTTATTCAGGTGCTCGACCGCCTCGACGTAGTCCGCGTACGCTGTGCAATACGCGGCCAGGACGGCCCGATCCAGCTCAGTGATCACCCCGAGGCGGTGCAACAGGCCGGCGCTCCAATTCCATTCACGCCGGGCCTCGCCCTGGAGGTGCTTCGGGCAGCTCGGGATCCTGCTCTGGAGGCGCGGTTCCTTCTCGTTAAGTCGGCGCTTGCCTGGATTTCCCTGGCGCCGCTTCACTGCCGCAGGCGTCGGCTTGCGACCCCTCGTCATGCCACACCCCCCCGGCATCGAATTTCGCGGGTGAATATGCACGATGACATGCCCCGGTCTAGCGTCCAGGCTGTGAAGATTTGACTCCCCCTACCCTCGACTGCGTCGCCAGCCGCCGCCGTCGACCAGGTTGGTCTTGTGATTATGGCATCCGCCACAAAGTCCTCGCAGGTTACGCTCATCATCTGATCCGCCGCGCCGCTTGGCCAGGACGTGGTCCACGACTGTCGCCTGGACGCGCTGGCCAGGGTGCAATCCGAACGGATCCGTGCACCACGGATGCCGCTCCAGATAGTCCGCCCGCTTTTGCTGCCATTTGTGGCCGTAGCCTCAAGCCGCAGATCCTGGTCGCCGATCGCTGCCGTGCTGCGTCCTGGAAGGCTCAGGCAGCCGATGCTCAGCGCAGCGGCTGCCTTCGTAGACCAGGTTTGGGCAGTCAGATACCGCGCACGGACGCGGCGCTCGGCGCGGCATCTATAGTGTGCGGTAGTTGATTGACCGCGTTGTCAGTGAGAACTTCCGGATGCCCAGGCCGTAGGTGTAGGCCGTGTGCAGCTGCTGCGAGCCCACGATCTGCACGATGTAGCTCAGCACCAGCATGCCGAATTGCGCGAGCGTTACGAGTTGCGCATCGGCTGCACCGAAGTCGAAGTTGGGCACCACTTTGAGCACGACCGCGATCGCGACCAGCACGATCAGGTTCATGCCCGCTGACCATTTGCCTGCCATGCCATCGTCGACGACGCCGGTCAGCTTCAGCACGTCGATCAGCAGCGCGATCATCAGCGGCACACCGACCAGCATCGCTGCAATGGACAGGACCTGGCCCAGGGTCATGCCGAACACGAGCAGCACGGCGCCGAACACGACCGCCAGGGCCACGGGCAGGCCCACGGTCTTCAGTAGTGTTGGCAGATCGATCTTCATGTTTGTCTCCTTTTGGTTGGTTGGTTTCAGTAGAGCAGCGGCAAGAGCCGCAGCACTATGTCGATGAAAATGGCCACGGCAATCGGGCTGCCGATGATCCAGATCGCGTTGCGGATTTGTTTGATCTCTTCTTTCGCATCCGCCGCCACCTTGCGCACGTCGCCGATCTGCTCCACGAGGCCAGGCTTGCCCGGTGTGCCATCACCGCGGATGATGCCGTCCAGCTTGTCGACCTCGCGCGCCAGCGTCTCGCGTGCTTGCCGTTCGTTCTCTAGGCCTGCGGCGTACGCTGCGACTTGGCCTTTCAGCTCGGCGACCAGGCTGTTCGTTGCCTGGATTCCGTTCCAGAGCAGATTGAATTGGTCTTGGCTGATCGTCAGGCGTGCGGCGCCCATCTCACTGCTCCGGCGGGATCACGCCCGCCGTCTCCAGCTGCCAGCTCGTCAGGAACTGACGCTGGCCAGGCTTCTCAGCCATCAGCAGGCAGATCCAGCCGTCCGGCGTCCGGGCCCAGACCGACGCGCCCAGCGGCCGATATTCCAGCAGCGTGACGTCGGCGCCTGCGTCATAGGTGCCGACGATCTCTTTGTCCTGGCCATATGATGCTCGTACATTGACGTGCCCGCTGGCGCCAGGCAGCACGGTCACGTTCGCGGGCAGCGCAGGGAATGGCTCGATCTCATCCAGTGCCAGCCATAGCTCACCCGTCCCGCCGTCCGGTTTGCTGCGCGCCATCAGGGCAATGAAGCTGTCGATCCCGTCGCCAACCTTCGCGAAGTCGCCCTGCAGGTTGATCGCCATCGCCTTGAAGAACAGATCTGGCCGCGTGTGCCAATTGACGGCAGTTGGATCGAAGTCGAAGGCCTCGTCATGCTGGAAGCAGCGCAGCATCGCACAGCCGTTCGCTTTCTTCTCCCAGCTGACGATGTTGTGCTGGCACGATATCAACTCGCCTTTTCCTGGCGAGTTGATCCACATCGCGCCGACCGTGTCCAGCGCATAGTGTGCGCCGCGCTCGTCGTTGATCGCCCGGATAAAAGCCTCGGCGCCAGGCCGGATCGGGATCTGGTTGCCCTTCTTGCTGTCAGGTTTGGGCTCGTCCTGGATCTGCACGACTGCAGGCGTGTACTTCCCGTTCAGCGTCAGCCCGTTCTCGATGATCTGCGTCCTCAGGATCCCATAGCGGACCGAGTCGACGACGTCGTCAGCAGGCGGTTGCGGCTCGGGCTGCGGCTCGGGCGCGGGCGGCTCGGATGGCGGCACAGGTGCCGACGGCTCGAAGTTGCGGCTGTCGAATGCCAGCAGCCGGATCTGCTCGACTGGCTGTGCCAGCTCGAAGCTCAGCGGCTCGGTCTGGCCCTGGCTATCCGCGTACAGCAGCTCCAGCAGATGCTGCGCAGGCTGCGGCGCCGGGATCTCCTCGAATGACCAGCTCACGGCGCGGTCGTAATCGGCGCCCACGTCATAGCTCGCCCCGGCAGGATACACGCCCGCCTCGCTCGTCTGCATGAATTGCACTCGTTCCTTCGGGATCCCGTACCTGGCCAGCAGCAGCGCCAGTGTGGCCTCGACCCCCATCTCGGTCTTCTGCAATGGCCAGGCATAATACCGCTCGATCCACCAGTCCGTGCTCGCCATGTCGATCAGGCCGGATGCCTTCAGATGATCCAGGCCATCGAGGTTCGTGCACACGTTGATCCTCCAGTCCTGGTTCGCCACCGCGGCCGCCACGAACTTCAAATCTCCGATGCTCGGCAGGTCCGTGATCTTGTTGCCCTTGCGATCGAACTCGGTCTGCTTCTCGTACACGAGCGAGACCGGCAGCTTCAGCAGGCTGCCGACCTGACCCAGCGCCCACAGCAGCGCCTCGACCTGCTTGTCCCGCGGCAGCGTGGCCAGCCACAGCTCGTAGAAGATCCCCAGCGCCCAGTGCGTCTGCTCGGCTGCCTGATGCAGCAGTGCGAAGTCCTCCCTGCGCACTCCGATGCCGCCCCGGAAGTACGCAAAATCGATGTGCTTCTCCCAGGCGACCAGCGCCGGGAAGCTCCGGACGCTGTTGCCGTCGTAGAGATCGATCCCGAAGCGGTACTCCGAATTGTCTGCCACGTTCGCGCTCCTCACAAACAAAAAAGCGCCCGACGACTCGATTGAGTCGTCGGGCGCTCGTCTCCGACAGATGTCCCGGCCGAGATCGCCAGGACTGCTAGGTTTTTTGCATTATAGCACGCTGGGCGCGGTTTTCAATCGGTGCAGTCTCCGATCCAGCAGATCGCGAAGTGCGTCCTCGCCCATGATCCAGTCGCGCGTGCAGCCGCAGATCGTGCAGCGCACGGCGTAGACGCTGCCCTCGAGGCGTCCGCGCAGATCTTGCGGTGCGTCGGGTTCCCTCTCCAGCGATCGCTCATAGAGCTGCAGCGTGCGCATCCCCGACGATCGGCCGGTGCCCACGCGCCGCGTTACGACCTCGCCGCCGATATGCCCACAGTCGAAGCTCCAGAAGCGCCTGTTGTCAGCCATTCGCGCCGCCTGCCAAAGGTCGAAGCCCGAGGGCACCCCGCGCGTCGTTCACGCTCAGCAGTTGCAGCTTCATGCCCTCTTCCAGGATGATCAGCCGCTGGCCTAGCTCTCGACCTGCGAACATTTCCCTCCAGCGTTGTTGTATGTGGGCCGCTTCGGCATCCGACAATCGCGCGGGCACGGTGATCACTGCCAGAGGCTGCGGCGTCGGGGTCTCCGGATCCGCCATCAGCGTGATGCGCGGTCCGCCGCACGCGATGCAGCCCCCGCGCTTGTCCACGCCGCACGTCTGGCTGCACCAGTCACATCTTGTCGGCACGCGCCGGTCTTCTGGCGGTGGTGCTGGTGGTGTATATCCCATAGCGGCTATGTACCTTTCGCTTCAGCTTGTGCCAGCGCCAGGACCGCGATCGCGATTGGCTCCATCGCGCAGATCTCGCACAGCGTCAGCTCGACTGGATCCATCATCGGCCTCGTCAACTCCTCGTCCGGGCCCAGCACGCGCGCGATCAGTGGGCTGCGCACGATCGCCGTGAGGCCTTGCTGTCTCTCCAGCGCGCGCAGATCCAGCCCGAATCGCTCAACCTTCAGCGTCCAGAATAGCGGCAGGCCTGTGTGCCCGATGCCCCGGCCGCACTTGGAGCACTTGGCGTGCTCGCGCAGCTCTTCCTCTCTCATTTCGCCCTCGCTTTCTTGCCCTTCGCTTTCGGCTCCGGCTTGGGCATCATCGCCTTCGCCTTCTGCATCCAATCGCCTGGCAGTTTGACGTCCCATTCCTTCGCCGTGCTCTGCAGATGCTTGGCGATCGCCATTGGCCCCCGAGACCAGACATTGTCGGACCAGGGCGATGCCCACGGCAGGATCCCATAGCCCGCTTTGGTGAAGAGGCCGACTACGACCTGCGTCTGCAGGAATTTGCGCTTCGCGGCATCGGTCATGCCTTTGAAATCACTGGCACGCGTATCCTCCGCCAGCGCCTGCAGAACTGGCAGGCACCTGATCCCAATCACGGCCGACACGAACGCAGGCGCGGCCACGATTTTGATGAATTCCTCGCTCAGCTTGATGTTCTGCTTCCGGTGCTGCTGCTTTCGTTGCTCGGCGGTCGCCGGGTTGCTGCTCGTTCCGCGCTTCGGCTTGTGGATGCCGTTCGCCACGTCGATCACGCCGATCTGCGCGTGGTCCGTCCCTGGATGGTCGCCGTGATGCCTGTTCTCTCGGACTGCCAGGCGCAGCCCCGCATGCTCCGGTGCGCTCTTGTGCTGCAGGGCCGCGTACCACGCCTGGCCGAGATCTGAATAGCGGTCGTCGAAGACAGTGAAGTGCTCCCCGTCTGCGGCTGGATCGTAGACCGGGACCTCCAGCTTCGCGCTCAGCCGCGCCATCTCCAGCTCGATTCCAGCACTCGGCCTTGCGTTCCCAGCAGTCCTTCATGCCGCAATAATGCGAAGTCCTGCAGCTTGGTATAGAACGGGCACGCCAGGCAGCTCGGCGGGTTGGCCAGGTGCGCCGCGCGCTCGATGCCCTCGGCTGTGAACTCTGAATAGCGAGCCGGATCGATCACCATCCCGGCCGCTAGCTCCTGCCCCAGGTTGAGCAGGTCTGGCATCAGCGCGCTGCTGACCTTCTTGCGCGCGCCCAGGGTCGCCATCAGCTCGGCCGCGGTCAGCGGCGCCAGGCGCCCGTTGTGCTGCCAGGGCAGCGGCCAGAGATCCGTGCCTCCGCGCGGCTCGCCTTCATGGCCGTCCTGCCACATTTCCACGGCCGACTTGCTGTGCCGCAGGGCTTCATCCAGCTCGCCCTCGACGGCTTCCTTCGTCGGCTCCTCGAGCTTCACGACCCGTCCCTGCACTTTCTTGACCGCCATAGCATCGATGTGCAGTGCGGTCAGGAATTTGCGGGCCGTTCCGATCGTCATGGCCCCGCTCTTGACCTGGTCCTGTACCGGCTCCGGCAGCTTCAGCAGCCGCACCGTGCCGCGAATTGTTTCCGCAGAAACGGCAAAGAACTCGCCCGCCTGCTCGCTCGTCTTCCCGAACGGCGGATCCATGTATCGCCGCATTGCCCGGGCGAGCTCGATCGGATTCAGGTCCCGGCGTTTGACGTTCTCGCTGATCGTCAGCTCAAACATCTGCAGGTCGGTCAGGTCCCGGATGATCAGCGGCATGTGCTCATAGATCCCGCCGTCCGCGTCAGGCGTCTGGCTGGCCAACAGTTTGAACGCTGCCAGCCTGGTGTGTCCGAACGCCAGCTGATAACGGCCGTCGACCTTGCGCGCCGTCGGCACCTGCATCAGCCCGATCTTCCCGATCGACGCCGCGATCTCCTGGACGGCCGCCGGATCTTCCTGCAGCCGCAGTTGGAACGGGTTCGCGTCGATCTTCCCCAGCTCGATTAATGTCTGCTCGTTCATTGTTTATCCCTCCGCTAGATACGTGATCTCGTCGTCGGCCGCCTCTTCCGGGTCCGGATCGCCGTCCGTGAACTCGGCGCCGGCAGTTGTCTCCTTCACGAGTTTGGCATCCAGCCCTCGCTGCGTCAGCCGGGCCGCATACCGCTCGCGCCACTCCTGTTCACTCACCGGTATCCCCTCCTTCCTCGTCGTCTCGCGGCTGGTAATTCGGATTCAGCATCACCAGCCTCCCGAACATCATGAACTCGGCCCTGCTCGCCGAATGGGCGATCAGGTAGCGCTTCGCCGTCTCGATCGAGATCCCGATCTCGTACGCGGCCTCCCGGTAGACCTCTAGGATATTGATGCCGTTCAGATCGTTCCGCTCAATCAGGCTCCGGATCAGCTCGATGAACTTCCTGACAGCCGTGTCGTTGAATGCCACCATGTTTGTGTGCTTCAATTCCTCTAGGCGCCGTTTGCTGACCTTGTCCAGCCCGATTGCCTGCTTCCTTAGCAGGTCGTTCGTCCGCTTCCGCCGCTGTCGCGGCGTTCCTTCGTCGTTCGTCATTTGCCCTCCACACACACTCACACCACACACACACTCTCTCTCTTACTTAAGTTGAGGGGACGCGGAAAATAGATGTGCCACCTACGGGCTGGCCATCGCCGGCGCCTTCACTTCCGGCCATTCCCGGATCCGCAGATCCCGCGGCAAGTCGCTCAGCTCCTCCCTTCGATCGACGGCCCCGCCCAGCTGCTTCATGTAGAACGCCACGCCGGCAGTCTGGCACTGATCCCGCAGCCGTCGCGCCCAATCCGTGTGCATCGGCCAGCAGCCGGGCCCGCTCTCACCGCCGCACACGACCCATTGGATCGCCGGCAGACCCTGCATCGCAAACGATGGCAGCCAGCGCCACAGATCGATCGGCTCCAGCATCGGCTCGACCGATAACCAGCGCACCGTTGCCGGCACATTCATCAGGTCCGGCAGCCGCTCGTCCGCCCGCCGTTGATTCTCGACCGATGTGCCCAGCCAGATGTTCTGCGGCCAGCCGAAGCCGAACCGCCAATCGCGCGGCCCGAGCCGGTTGATATTCTCCGGCCGTTTTGTCAGGATCAGGAAGTCGAGCCCGGTGCAGATCTGCGTCAGCGCCCAGAACTCGTTCCGCCAGGGCACCAGCTCCGCCCGGTCCTCGAATAGATCGCTCAGCGAATTGACAAAGACGCGCTGCCGTGTCGGCCGCAGCTCCGGCTTATGACACTGCGGGCATTCCGGGAATAGTTCCATTTCGCCGCGCCAGCCGCAGGCTCCGCACTCGCCCCAATAGCGCCGGCCCCAGGTCGTCAGCCTGTGCCCGCTGGCGCTCTTGCGCCGCTGCCCTCGATCGCCCCATCGATCGGTCCGGTGCCAGCGCTCGTTATCGCGCTCGGCATAGCACAGCCGGCAGCCTTCGCTGACCTTCGTGCAGCCGATCCAGACGTTGTAAGTGTGATCGCACCACGAGATCCCGGTGACGTCACCCATCGCTTGCCGCCTTGTGATACCAGCAGATCACGCTGCCGGCTTTCACCAGCACAGTCGGCGCCTCGACTGGTCCGTTCAGGACCATCTCGACGACCGATACATGCTGCCTCGGCGCGATGAATTGCGTGTCCACGTCCACGGTCTTCGCGTTGCTGCTGGGCACCATCCGCCGCCGGCCGCAGATCGCACACTGCGCCAGCTTGCGCCCGCTCACGGCCGGGCTGGATCGCTTGACGTAGGTTCGCGCCTCGTGCTCATAGACTGCCTGGTGCAGCAGCAGCCCGCATGCGCAGCGCATTCCTGCCAATCGCGCCCCCGCGTGTTTCGCCAGAAGTGCACGTGCCCGTTGTCACAGATCGCCGCTGGCATCGCTGACTCCATGTCCATGCTTTGCATCGCTTCCTCGTCGACAATGATCCGACCGTTCTCGTCCAGTTGATACGGCGGCAGCTGGCCAGCGACGATCGCAGCCTCGGCCCGATCGCTCAGCCGCTGCGCCACTTCAGTCGAATAGTCGTAGCGCTCCAGGTGTGAGCAGCCAGCCTCCGCGCACGTGTACGGAAAATGACACTCCAGCATGTGCCCGAATTGGCACCAAAAGGCCGTCATTGGATTGCCCCTGCACTGACATGCCGGGTTGTGATCAGGATCGGGATAATTCGCGGCATCCTCCATCGCGGGCAGCTTGCAGCGCCCGCCACTTGTTGACCGATTCGCGCCGGCCCAGTTGGACCGCTCCCAGCATCACGGCCAGCAGCCGCCGCCCCTCGGTCAGGTCGTAGTGTGGCAGGTCCTTGTCCTGGAACCAGCTGCGGTGCATCCCGAGCCGGCCGGCGAACGCATGCAGCTCCTCGACGCTGTCCGCCCACAGATGGCACGACGGGCCGAGGCGCCAGCCATAGTTGATCAACGGATCCACATAGACACTCACGGTGTCTCCATGCCGAGCACGTCGGCCATCAGCCTCTTGGCTCGCCGTTGCTTCATCAGCTGCTCGATGAAGTCCTGCACGTCCGCCAGGCAGCCGGCCGAGTAGACGGTGCCGCCGATCGGGCAGAAAACATACTGCCGCCGCGCGCCCAGCCAGGCGATCTGGCCGAGCATGTCGCCGTGATGCACGTTGATGCAACTCCAGATGGCCGTCTTCCGCGCCTCTGGCTTCGGCTGCTCGGCGAACCGAATGAACTCGTATTCCGTCTTCAGCATCATCCCCTCCGGATCGTCGCCGCCGGCGTCGACATCAGTCCGCTGCTCAGCATGCAGACGAACGAAAAAAGCACCAGGCACCACGAGAACAGGTCCCGCGGCACGAGGCGCAGGTGAATTGTCCACAGTCCGCCGAACGTGCTGGCGGTCGACACGCAGAACAGGAAGTGCGACGGCCTCATCGCTCACTTCCTCAGCCGGCAGATTCGCGGCAGCTCGTCGATCGACGCCGCACCGCAGAAGGCCCGCTGCCCGCCGCGGAACTGGATCCAGCCGATCCAGCGGCCGCCTCGTTGCACCGCGTAGCACGGCACCGGTCCGTCGGCCTGGTCGATGGGCTGGCCGGCGATCTGCGTGATGCTGCAGCTCAGATCCCGATCGCCGAGGTCGCCCCGGAAGACGAACGCTGCGCCCGGCGCGTAGATCAGCCCGTACAGGCCGCGCCCGGATTGCGCGACATAAGCCCGCGCATCGCCGAACAGCTCCGGCGCCCGCAGGCTCAGCATGCGCCCGTTCACGCTCACGCTCAGCACGAGCACATAAATGGACAAGACGATCCGCCGCGTGCTTCGGTTCATGTCGTCATGCCCCGGGTATTCGCTCAGTCTCATTGCCTTAGCTCCAGTTGCTCGGCCGGCACATCAGCGCTGAATTGCCGGCGTGCTGCCTTGCGCATCGCCTGGCGCGTCTCTTCCATGTCGGCGATCTTGGCGCCCAGCTCCAGGATCTCGAACTTCTCGAACTCCGCCATCGACGCGGCCAGCCAGTAGCCGCCATCCTTGCCCGCCAGCGAGCAGATCAGCTTCCCGCGCCGGCGCAGCTCGTGGATCGCTGCGCGCATCGGTCGCTCGCGGACCACGTGTCCCAGCCTGGCCAGCTCGGCCTTCAGATCCGGGCCGTGGATCTTCTGCAGCTCGCCGTGATGCTCTTCCAGGATCGCCAGGATCCGCACCTCCGTCCCGAGAAGATAAGCGGTCAGCGCATCGGCCGGCGTGGCCCTCCAGTGCAGCAGGACCTCGCGCTCGTGCAGGTCCGCCGGCACGACCCCATGCACTGCGAAGTCGTACACATAGCTGACGTTCGCCGATCCGATCGTGAACTGAACCGCCCGCCAGCCGCCCTTCCGCCGCAGCCGTTTATAGAGGCGCAGCACCCGCTTCTGCGCCCGGACGATCTTCGGGTCGACCGGCGCCACGGCGGCACAGGCCGGCCTGTTATCCGCCATAACAAGGCTTTGGAAGGTCATGTCGTGCTCACCTTCTCGGCCCCGGCCACTGGTCGGGGTGCTCGAAAATCGGCGGCGGCACGTTCGGCGGCTCGGTGGGCGGCGCCGGCGAGACAGATGTGCGGCGTGGCGCCCGGTCGCGTTCGATGAACAGGATCAGTTCGAGCACCGCCAGTAGCCCGACGGCTGCCAGACAGATCACGTCGCCCGACGTGCACCACTCGCGGAAGCAGACCATCATCGCCTCCGATCTGTTCTCCGCTTTGGCAGCGCCGGCTCCGGCATCCAATGCGTCACCGTACCCCCGAACGGCTCGAGGGATTCGGCGCCGATCCAGCGCTCGTCTTCCTCTTCGCGGTCGTCATAAGTCGCCAGACCGATGCAGCGGTTGCCATCCAGCTCGATGGCCACGAGGACTTCCTGCTCTGCGTTTTTTGGCTTCTCGCGCTTCACCGGGGTCCACTCGCCGAACTTGCTCATCGCGGCTTGCCCTTCCCGAGTGGCAGGGGATCCGGCGTCGGCGTCGGTCCGCTCAGGCTCAGGCCCGGCTGCGTCGGCGTGATCTCGATCGTCACGGCGCTGACCTTCGAATCCAGGTACGGCTTCAGCTTCCCGGCCTTCCCGTAGTTCTCATCGTTCAGGTCGACCGTTACGCTCAGCGTGATCAGCCCGCTCTTGACGTTGGCGTTGATGCCCTTCAGCTTCGCAGAATGGAATGTAGTCATTGCCCTTGTCCTTCCTCGAAGCCGCCGACCTCGACGGCTACGCGCGGCCTCGTCCCGTTGACGTGCTTCACGACCGTCAGCGCCGTCACCTGCTGATCATCTTCCCAGCAGATCCGGTTCAGTCCATCCAGGACGGCCTTGCTCAGATTGTCCAGGTCCACGCGCCGGCGATCGCCGAGATAGAAGTCGAGCCGCACCATCATCGGGCCCGCTGCTGCCTGCAGGTCGTGCTCCAGCATTGCCTGCTTGCCGGCCCAGCCGACTGCATCCTGCCAGGCCTTGACCCGCGCCGGCGTGTACCCATGCCCCGACAGCGTCGCCCGGAACGATTGCTTCGCGCACGGCTCGCCGGAGACGACGAACTTCAGAACTCCCTTGAAGGCGATCGGTTCCGTCATGTCATTTCTCCTCATAGCCCTGCCGCTCCATGTAGCGGCGCATCCGCTCGGCGTCCTTCAGCTTCGTCGTGACGTAAGCCGTGATCACCAGCCAGGCCGCGGTCAGGATCACGATGCCCCAGCGATCGCCCAGCCAGCAGGCCACGGCCCAGCGCTGCGAGCGCGGGTTGAAAAACAGGAAGCCCGCCTGCTCGCCGTCCGTGCACTTCTTGGCCTCCGCGGCGTCGTCACCGTGCTGCGCCACCGCGTGCGCCGACAGCGGCGCCTGGATCCGCGGCAGATGGTCCAGCATGGTGATCACCGCCAGACCGCCGAGCGCCAGCAGCACGATCAGCAGCGGCGTCCTCACATTCGGACGATTTGGATGCAGGGCTTCAGCGTTCATCGCATCCACTCCTCGATCCAGCCATCGATCCGGCCGATCCATCCATCGATCCGGTCGCAGATCTGGGCCAGTTGCTCCTCGATCCAGCATTCGATGCCGACCAGGAAGAGCTGATAGGCCTCCGGCAGCGCCGCGTCCTGCTCCAGGTTGGCGATCGCCCGCAGCCATTCCGGCGCGCCTGGATCGCACTCGCCGATCGCACGCCGCGACCATCGAGTCCAGGTGCGTGATCGTTCGCCCTCGCGCGCTCTTCAGCAGCAGATAGATCTCGATCAGTGTCTTCATTGCGGTCTCGTTTGTGCCCCCTGGCGTTCCAGCAGGCGCAGGATCAGCTGCGCGCTGGCCAGCGCCAGGCCTATGCGTCGCAACTTATCGGCTTCGGTGATGATGAAGGCCGTCTGGATCGATCACTGGATTGAGACTGTTGACGATCTTCGCCGCCAGCTCCGCGCTGCGGTCTCTTGCTTCCTTCGCCCCGTTGGGCCATTCCCTCGCCTGTGTCATTGCATCCTCCCGGGACTATTCGATTGCTCAGAGCTCCGCCGCCAGGTCGATCGTCGGCGCCGGCTGTGGTCGTTCCTCGTCGGAGATCTCCGGCGATCGCAGCACCGGCAGCGGCGTGTTGATCGGCATCCCCAGGTCCCGGGCCAGCCGGGCCCGGGCGGCTTTCTTCAGCGCGTACCGGCTCTTGCTGCTCGCCTTCGTCTCCCCGTACTTCTGCTTTCGGCTTTGCTTTATTGCGTCCTCCTCGTGTCTCCCTGGCGCCGGCCCCCAGCGGTCGGCGCCGGTCTCTCGGGTGCTGGGCCCCGGATGGCGGCATCAGCCATCATCGCCACGGTGTAGCTCGGTCGATCCCCGCCCTGCCCTCAGCTGCGCCGGCGCCGGGCGCCAATCTCCGGCGACTTTCCCGGCCGAAATCGCCAGGACGGCTGAACTCAAACGGCGCAGCCTTGGGAGGGAGGAGCAAATCAACGGGCTGATGAGGGGGCAGCCCGCCGATCCCGAATTGGTTCGCACCGCCGGCGGATCGCCGCCCGATTGCCGGGCGCCGCTGCGGCGCGCTATCTTGGCGTAAGTTGAAAAACCAGTCGGCCACGATGGCCAGCCCTGCGATCACCCCGACCAGGATGAGTTCCCATGTTCCCTCCGCACTTCGCTCGATCGTTTCCACGGCAACAGCCGGCAGCTGCTCGACCAGGCCTCGCTCCACTGCGAACTCGTACGCGTGCAGCAGCATCGCCTCGATCGCTGCCCGGTTCGATTCGTCCGGCTCAGTCTTCAGCTGCAGCGTGTCGATCATTTGGCCCCTGCCTCCGGCGCTCGCAGCGTGTGCAGCCGGCCCTGGAACGGGCCCGCCGGCCGGATCGTCCGCACCGGCGCCGGCGCGTGCTTCAGCCGGCAGCTCTCGCAACTTCCCCGGTGACGTTCGGCGTCGATCATGATCGGCGCCCCGCAATCCATACAGTTGTGGTAGCACGGCTCGTACAGATGCGACCTCCGTGTGACCAAGAACTTCATCGGGCCACTGCCTGCATCAGCAGACAGATCCGCTGCTGCATCGCCGTAAATTGGGTCTGCACGATCTCCCGGGCCATTTCGAACGGCCACTCATGCACGCCGAACTGCCGGACGATCGCCTCCAGTTGCTCGAAGCTGGGCTGGGCATCGCCGGTCCGCCAGCGCCAGATCGTCTGCCGGCTGACGCCGACCTTCTCGGCCATCTCAGCGTCGCTCAGTTTCTGGGCGTCTTGATACCGGACCACGATGGAGGCAGAGGTTTCAATGGCAATGGTTGTCTGCTTGTCTTGTATCGTCATTTAGTCATCCGTTGACCATAGTACAACGCTTGCCCGAACTTGTCAATCCCCTTGCAACGTCAATAAATGACCGTTAGACTGGCACCGATGACGTTCAAAGAGTTTCTCGAAAGGCGGTTTCTGGATTGGCAAAGCCAGCAGGGTGCGAGAAAGACCGTCGCCGAATATGCCGATTGGCTCGGAGTGAAGCGGTCCACGCTCTCAATGTGGTGGAACGCGGAAATCACGCCCCGGGATGACGGCGTGATCAGCAAATTGGCGGTAAAGTTGGGGCTGGAGCTCTACGATATATTGCAACTGGAACGGCCGAACGAGGACCTCTTCTACGTGCAGCAGCACTGGGAGAGACTATCGCCCGAAAAGCAGCGGGCAGTAGCGAAGGACGTGGAGGGATATATCAGCGGGAATGAAGCCAAACGATCTCGAAGGCCAAAGGCTGCTCGCGGGTAATTGATCTCTGGCCTTATCTCACTCCCCTTCAAAGTCGCTGGTTGCGTCTCAACGTGCAGGTCGATTGCATACTCACGGAGGTTTGCCGTCTGGCGTTCATCGGCCACCTGGGCCTGATGACCTCATTCGTGCTGCTCACCTTGCTTTTTGCTGTTCCCCTAGCTGATCAGCTGCCGCACGTGTTCGTGTCCATTCTCTGGGCCGGCACGTATTGTCTTTCCCTGACGCTAATGCTGTTAGTCCGGGGATGTCGCCGGTCGCCCCGCGGGCATTCGATCAAGTCCCTTTGCATCTGCCTGGACTACATGGGGGATGATCCGCAATGCCCAATCGCTGACCATCGCGTCCGGGCCCCGACTATGCCGGATTCCCGTGTGGATCATCCGAGCACGCGGAGAGAGGTTGTTTATGAAATGATCCGATGATTGGGGAACCGGGCCCGCAATCAGCGCCGCGACGTCGCTCATTCACCGCAGCCGTTTGACATAGGAAGGGAGAATTCAATGAGGGGTTTCTGTTCGTCGTTCCTTGGAGTTTATCGCTCGGCATGCTGCTGGCTTCACTTGGCTGCAGGTCGTCGGCTGTCACGCCGGACGTGGCCGCGATCTACACGGCCGCCGCGGAGACCGCCTTCGCCCAGTTCTCCGCGCCGGCAGCCGCGCCGCAGAATATGGCGGCTCCGGCCGCGCCCGTGGCGACCGAAACGGCGCCCGCGCCGACACAGGCCTCGCTGGCGCAGATCGGCCAGCCCGTGACCCAGGATGGCTACCGACTGACTGTTACCAACATCGAGACGGCCACCAGTTACGGCTACTTCAGCGCTGATCCAGGCAAGCAGTTCCTTTCCGTCGAATTGCTGATCGAAAGCGGCGCACCGAGTGGCGTGAACGTCAATCCGTTCTATGTCAGCATCAAGGATTTGAACGGTTACACCTACAACACGAGCGTGTTCGGAAAGGACCCGTCGCTGGCGTCACAGAACGATCTGCCGCAGGGTGAGATCGCCCGCGGTTGGATTACTTTCGAGGTTCCGACCGACGCGCACGGCTTTGTCCTCACGTACGAACCGATCGCATTCGGAAACACCGTGCGCATCCGCGTGGATTTGGGGCGATAACCTGCAGCCCTATGCGCGGTCCGCGAAGGAAGGATGCCCTGATGCGCTTTTTCAGAAAGTCTGCGCGCGCTCCAGCGGTTCCCAGTTCCGCTCCGGATGAAGTGGAGCTACGCGGGAATGGACAGTTCCAGCTCGAAATCAAGGGCGAATCCCATTATCAAGACAACATCCAACGTGCGGCCAACAAGCACGGCTATAGCTCCTTGCCAGCGATGCTGATCCTCGAGGACGAGAATCCCTACGATCGCAATGCTGTGCGAGTTGAGATCGATGGTCTGAAGGTCGGCTACCTTAGCCGAGAGGTGGCGCCCCTTTACCGCAAGCAACTGCAACTGAAGGGTCACCCTCGCGCGATCGGCACTTGCGACGCGCGGATTTATGGTGGATCTGGCGACCGCCCGACCTTCGGGATCTGGCTCGACATTCCCGTGGAATCAGATGATTAGCGGCTTCATATGAGATTGCGCTACGCCACCTGGCAGGCCGTCAGCACCAAACGCCAAGCCAAAGAAGATCACGTCTCCCTGAAGGTCCAGCTCGACAAATGCCTCGAGGCAGGCCGGGCCCGCGGCTGGCTGCACGTGCACGATTACACCGTGCCTGGCCAGACGCGCACGCAGTGGACGTCGCTCTACCACGCAGAGAAGCACATCCCGGACCTGCACGCCATGCTCGAGGCCGCATCACGCGGGTCCTTCGACGTCCTGGTCATCTACGACCTGAATCGCTTCCGGGATCTCATGCGCCAGGTCTTCGATGCCCTGTGCGATACGAACGTCCAGCTCTTCATCCTCGGCGATCCCCGGGAACCGGTCCCTCCTTCCGAATACACCGAAGAGCGCAAGAACGAGGTCGGGCTGATTGTCGGCCTGCGCGACATCATCTCCCGCTCCGAGATCTCCAGCCTGCAGCGGCACTACCGCGATAAGATGCCGCGCCGGATCCTGGACAAGGGTCTGCACGCCGGGCTCGGCCGGCCACCTTACGGATATCGGAAGCCACCCGGCAAGGAGCAGGACCGGAACGCCGTGCTGATCCAGGATCCTGGCCACGTGCGCGTCCTCCGCCAGATCCGCGACTGGTTCTTGGCCGGCGCCTCCCTGACTGCAATCGCCGATCGCCTGAACGCGCAGCGCATCCCCTCGCCGCGTGGCCGGCGCTGGTGGTACACGGTCGTCGCCTACGTCTTGGCGAATCCGTTCTATGCCGGCGTCGTATCATTCGGCGCCACGAAACGCGTCCGCATCCGCCGCGAGGGCACGGTCCGCAGATACAAGGGCACGCCGGTCACGGCCGCCGGCAAGCACACGCCCCTCTGGAACACAAGCACGCATCAGCGCATCCTGGCCGAGCTCGATCGCCGCGGTCAGGCGCATCCGGGGATCCGGATCCGCCAGCTTTCGCGCCTGCTCTATTGCTGGTGCGGCGCCGTGATGTGGGCCCAGATCACGCCGGCCGGGAACTATTGGCGCTGCTCCAGCATGCACCGGCAGCATGCCTTCCTGCGCGACGATGTAGCGGTCGCGCTTGACCGATCGGATGCTGCACGCCTTACGCCATGTCGACCGCCTGCAGCTCGCGGCGCCCCAGGACCGGCGGCCTGCGCTGCGGGCCGAGCTCCGCGATCTACGCGCCCGCCGGCAGCGCTGGCTGGATCTGTACGAGGCGGCGTCCCTGGACGCGCCCAGCCTCACCCAGCGGATCGCCGCCGTGGACGAACGGATTCAGGCCACCGAGGGCCAGCTGCGCCGGATCGATCAGGATCTGGCTGCCGCCGCCGCGACCCGGGCCACGCTGCAGCAGCTCGCCGTTGCCGTAGAAACGCTGCCCGCTTACTACCGCGACGGCGATCGGGCGCGCGTCAATGCGGACCTGCGGGCCATGCTGCGCCGGATCGTCGTGCACAAAGACAAGACGCTGGCGCTCGAATGGCGATAGGCTTCACGCTTTCCGTGAATCCGTGTAGTTGTGATTCCAGACTGTTCTTGAACATGGATAGTAGTCGCAAACCCAGCGCTGTGGCATCCCTCCTCAAGTAATTCAGGAAGCCACAGCGCCCACGAATGCCGTCGATCACGACGGCATTCTGGTTTAACCTGCGGCCGATGCATCCTTTGCGCGGTAGGCACGTATATGTACGAGGATGAAACCAGATGAACTCACGCGTCCCGATCTCGCCGACTGCAAGGCGCTTGCTTGCGTTCCCCAAACATTCCCCATATAATGACGAGTGTGATGCAGGCAGAGAAACCGTCACCGTTGCGAACGGTCGTGCGCTGGTCCGTTCCGGTGGCCGCGCTGATCGTCCTGGCCGCGTGGATCTACATCGCGCCGCCGGGCCTGATGGGAAAGCTGGATGCGCTGGGATATGCAGTCTGCCACAGGCTTGACTCGCATTCGTTCCACATCGGAAGTGTGCAGATGCCTTTATGCGCACGCTGCACCGGCGAGTTCAATGCGGCCGCAATTGGACTGTTGTTTCAGGCCCTGGTGAGCCCCGGGTACAGCCGGTTGCCGCGGCGGAGCATCCTGGCCCTCCTGGCGGTATTGTTCCTGGCCTTCGCCTTTGATGGCGCCAATTCCTACCTGGCATTGATGAAGACAACGTATCCTGGAGCCTTCAGCAACATCCGCAACCTTTACGTCACGGACAATACGACCCGGGTGTTCACCGGCAGCGGGATGGGATTGGCCATGGCGGCAGTGCTGTACCCGTTGTACAACCAGAGTTTGTGGCGGGTGCCCGGGCAGCAGCGGGCGCTCGGATGGCCGCAATTCGGCCTGCTGGCGGGAATCACCCTTCTGGTGGACATTGACATGCTGACGGGCAGCGCCCTCATCCTATATCCGGTGGCCATCATCAGCTCGCTGGGAGTGCTTGCACTGCTGAGCATGGTCTTCAGCATCGTTTGGATCATGCTGATGCGGCAGGACAATGTTTTCGAACACTTCCGCCAGCTCTGGCTGCCCGCGCTGGCGGGCCTGACGCTCGCTTTTGTACTGATCCTCAGCATTGACCTGCTGAGGTTCAGTTTGACACACACCTGGGGAGGTTTTCCAGGCCTCACCGGGTAGAAGGAAAGAATGGACCCACTTCTCGGAGTATTTTCTGCCTTCGGGCTTTCGGCAAGCGCCGGGCTCAACGCCTACATACCGCTGCTGGTGGTGGGCGTGCTGGCGCATTACACGGACCTGATCAAGCTGAGCTCGCCGTGGGATGCGCTGGCCAATCCCTGGATCCTGATCATGCTCGGCCTGCTGCTGATCATCGAGATGCTGGCGGACAAGATCCCCGCGGTGAATCACATCAATGATGCGATCCAGACCCTCGTACGCCCGGTGGCGGGCGCGATCGCTTTCGCGGCCAGCACCAACGTCATCCACGGCATCAATCCACTGGTGGCGATGGCCTGCGGCCTGCTGGTGGCGGGCAGCATCCACCTGGTCAAATCGGCGGCCGTGCGGCCCCTGGTCACGGTCTCGACGGGGGGCGCTGGCAACGTACCGGTGAGCATCGCCGAAGATGCCACTGCCACGGCGATGTCCTTCTTGGCTGTGCTTGTGCCGGTCGCCATTGCCGTCATCGTGGCCATCCTCATTCTGGTGGTGCTGTGGTGGTGGGCGCGCCGGACGAGCAAGAACACGGACGCGAAATCAATTCATTCGTAGCCTAGAATCCAAGGAGCGATGCCAGAGGGACCAAACTAAGACGCAGATCGATGAGCTGCTTCCAACCGCCGCAGCAATGCGGGAAACCGTTTGAACCCGACAAGGAGAAGAGACAATGAATCAAAGCATGCCCCCCGCTCCAGCTCCAATGCCCGAGCAACCGAAGAAGAGCAACACATGGTTGATCGTAGTCATCGTGGTCGTCGTTCTATGCTGCTTGTGCCTGATCGTTGGCGGTGCCTTCTACCAGTACGGCGATCAGATCCTCAAGGCACTCGGCCTCGCGTAAAGGCGCGTTCTGCAGCTCGCCAAGTCATCCCACTGCAATACGAAACGGCCTCCGTTCTTCACGGAGGCCGTTGAGTTTGGAATAGTCGCTGTAGTTCAGCCAGGGCTTTCAGGGCTTGATCCCGTTCGCGGGGTTCAAGAGCGAGCGACGTGAACTCGTCCTCGTCAAGCACGGATTGCCGCCCGTCATCCGATACCCAGAGATCCAGGGCCAGGTCCACATAGGCAACGGTCGACTCGGTGAGCACACCGGGGCGGCCCACATTGCAGTACCAGCCCTTGCGCTCGCCACTATCGCGGTCATATATCTCGAATATGTTGTACCAGCGGTCGGAGTAGAAGGTCTCGACGAAGCGGTCGCCGTGCTTGAGCATGATATCCAGGAAGGCCATATCGTCTCGATTGAAATAAGCCTCCAGCGTGACCGTAGCCGGTTCGCGGCGGAGGACGCGGCCCGTATATTGCCAGGTCACCTCGCCGGCTAAATTCTTCTTCAGGACCCGGATCTCATCCATCGCCCTCAACCGTCGGCCCGGCGTGCGGCCCAAGGCAGTCAACCTCAACGGGAATGGTAACCTTGCTTCCTATCCGGGCGGCTCGGGGCAAATCAAAGTGGAGCCCACCCTGCAAGACGATTCGAAACCCGTCCTGCCGGAAAAGTGTGTCGCGGACGATGCCCTTTACGACGCCTCTTCTCTCTGAATCCGCCGGCCGCAGTAGCACATGGACTTGGTCGCCGGCCCGGTGCTTGTGAGGGCTCTTGAAGGTGAAGACCCCGTACTGGGTGCCGACCTTGGAGCCACCGGTCAGCACACGCGCCGGCACGACATTGCCGAGACCAAGGAATTCAGCGGCCCAGGCCGAGCCGGGCTGGGCCCAGACGTCCGCGGGTGTCCCGGCCCGCACGATCGATCCTTCGTGAAGCAGGAGGACGCGGTCGGCGATGGTGAAGGCCTCTTCCTGGTCGTGCGTGACATAGATGGCCGGTATGCGCGTCTGGTGCAGGATAGTCCGCAGCTGGCCGAGGAGGTCTTCGCGCAGGGCACGGTCGAGAGCGCCGAGCGGTTCATCGAACATTAGCAAGCGGGGACGCGGCGCCAGGGCGCGGGCCAATGCCACGCGCTGCTGTTCTCCGCCGGAGAGATCAGTCACTGCTCTGAGTTCGAAGCCCTCGAGGTTGACGATCCCAAGCACCTCACTCACCCGGCTCGCGACCTCGGACTGCGGCCGGCCGCGCATGCGCAATCCGAAGGCAACATTGTCGAACACGTTGAGGTGGGGAAAAAGCGCATAATCCTGGAAGACCAGGCCAAAGTCACGGAGATGAGGCGGAGCCGAGACGAGGTCATGCCCATCCCACAGGATCTGGCCACCTTCGGGCGCCTCGAGTCCCGCGATGAGACGTAGGAGCGTGGATTTGCCGCTGCCGGATGGCCCCAGCAGGCAGACGGTCTCCCGGGCGCGCACGCTGAAAGTGATCCCGCGCAGGAGCGGCTGCCCCTCATAATCCTTGTGCAGTTCGCGGATCTTGAGCATCAGAATTCCCCTACGCCGGGAAGGCGCAGCTTCTCGATCAAGAAGATGCTTGCCGCAGCAAGAGCCATCAGCAGCGTCGCCATTGCCATGGCCTGACCATAGTTCAATGCACCCGGCTGCGACAGGAAACGATAGATGGCAATGGGGATCGTCGGATACTCCGGACGCGAAACGAGCGTGGTAGCGCCGAACTCGCCCAGGGAGATCGTGAATGCGAAGCTCGCGGCCGAGAGTGTTGCCCGCCGGATGATCGGCCAATCGACGGTCTGCCAGGCTCTGAACGGAGAGGCGCCAAGTGAGGTCGCGGCCTGTCGCAAGCGGGCAGGGATCGCGGCAAGAGCCGGCTGCAGAACCCGGATCACGAATGGCAGCGCGACCAGAGTGTGGGCCAGCGGCACCATCCAGGGATGGATGAGCAGGCGGCCAAATGCCAGGATGAATCCCAAACCGAGCGTCACGGCCGAGGCGCCCAGCGGGATAATGAGGATCGGATCCAGGATTTTTTCAAGCCGGCCTGGCAGGGCGAGGGCAACGGCCGCGGGGAATCCGAGCAGCAGTGAGAGAGCGACGGTCGCGGCGGCATAGGTCAGGGAATTGAGGGCTGCCTGGGCCGGCGGTACATAGAAGACGGAGTCGCGCCGGTTGACGAATAGCTCACTGTAGTAATCGGTGGTGAATCCGGGCTGCACCTGGCTGCGCTGTCCGCGGTCGGCATCCAGGCGCGAGACCGAACGCAGCGGCAGGGCCAGCATGGGCAGCACGAACAACAAGATCACCACGCTCAGCATGACCGCAATGAACGCCTTTTCGCCAACGGACGTCGACTGAAGGAGATTCGAGGCGGCGGACCGGGGCGCCGTCTCCACAAACCTGCGTTCCGCGTAGCGGGTGTAGAAGATGGAGAAGGCCAGCGTGCACAGCAGCTGGATGAATGCCAGGAGGCTGGCCAACGGAAGGTTCAGAAGCTGCAGCGCCTGGATGTAGATCTGCACCTCAAGCGTGGCAAACGAAGGACCGCCCAGCAGAAGGATGACCCCGAAGCTGGTGAAGTCGAACAGGAACACTAGCAGACAGGCCGCCAGCATTGACGGGCGTAGTAGCGGCAGGATGACATTCCACCACACGCGGGGGGAATTGGCGCCCAGGGAACGGGCCGCCTGCGAAAGCTTGGGATCCAGACTTTAGAGAGCCGTGCCTACGATGCGGATCACGATGGTTGTGTTGTAGAAGACGTGCGCCACCAGGATCGCGACCAGGGTGCCAACGAATGAGATCGGCGGGGCGTCGAGGCCGAGCGAGCGCATCAGGATCAAGTTGAGCCAGCCGCGGGGGCCGAGCAGCGCGTTGAACCCGGCTGCAACCACCACCGTCGGGAGCATGAACGGGACAGCCGTCAAAGTACGCAGCAGGGATTTGCCGGGGAAACTGTAGCGCGCGAAGAGGACCGCGCACGGCAATCCAAGTAGCAGTGTGAGCAGCGTGGAGAGGACGGCCTGGTACACGGTGAAGAGCAGTGTTTGGAAAGCTAGCTGAAGATTCGACGCGCTGAACGCGTCCAGGCTGAGACCAATGCCAATGATCCGAAAGAATGGCAGGAAGAAGAATACTGCCAGGAAACACAAAGGCAGCACCCACAGGAGCAAGCGGCGATTGAGCGGGAAGGCGGAAGAGCCGCGCTGAGGTGGTTGGGGTGTGGAGGCTGCCGGTTCGTACACCATGAGCAGGAACCTCCTAATGCAGGACCACTGCGGTCCAGGCCTGGATCCAGGCGTCGCGATTCTGAGCGATGGTGTCCGGTGGAAGCGTCACGGGCTGGGTGGGCAGCGGCGAGTATTTCACGAACGCGTCGGGCAGAGCGACGCCGGTCAGGACCGGATAGACATACATCTGCAGGGGCATGTCGGCCTGAAACTGCGCGCTGAGCATGAAGTCGACGAACTTCTGAGCCAGGGCGAGGTTGGCGGTGCCCTTCAGGATCCCGACGAACTCGATCTGCCTGAAGCACGTGTCGGCCCCAAGGATCGAAGCATCCGGCGAATCCGCAGGTGGTGTGGGCGCAAGGACCACCTCGGCTGCGGGGCTCGTGTTGTAGGAGACGACCATCGGCTGAGGTCCTCTACCGGATGAGCCGCTGAAGTTGGTGTAGTAGGCTGTCTCCCAGCCATCGACGACGACCACGCCGTTCTGGCGCAGTTGCTTCCAGTAGTCGAGGTAACCCGGATCGCCAAAGTGCTTGATCGTGGCCAGCACGAACGCAAGACCAGGCGACGAGCTGGCGGGGTTCTCGGTCACCAGCAGACCCTTGTAGTCGGGCTTCGCCAGGTCCTCGAGGCTTTGCGGAATCGCGAGACTGTGCTCTGAGAAATAGGCTTTGTCGTAGTTAATGCAGACGTCACCGTAATCGACGGGCAGGGCGCGGTCAGTTGGATCGAGCTGGAATTCGGCCGGGATGTTCCTGAGCGCCGGCGAGGCGTACGGCTCATAGATATCGGAACTCAGGGCGCGTGAGAGGAAGGTGTTGTCCACGCCGTAGAAGACGTCGGCCAGTGGAGCCGCCTTGGAAAGGATGGCCTTATTGAGGGCTGCACCCGCGTCGCCGCTCTTGATGAACGTGACCTTGGCGTTGTTGGCCTGCTCAAAGGCCTGGACCACCGAGCCGCTCGCAGCGAAAGAGTTGTGAGTCATCACGGTGAGGGTGTGGGGGACAGCGGGCTGGGGAGCGCACGCGGCAACCAAGAGAACAACCAACAGGGCAAAACGTTTCATAGCAGCCTTTCGCATGGCGTTGAATGGATCGGATCCGAGAAACAGGTCTATGACCTCCGGCTATGGACAATGAGTAGCAGCCCGGCATCGATCAGGATCGTGGCGCGCTCGCCGAGCATCTCGTTGCTGATGCCGCGGGTCTTGTCGGGCAGCAAGGCTTCGCCGGCCAGCTGCCAGCGGAGGCCGTCCGTCCGCGCACCTGTGACAGGATTGCCCCACGGGATGAGCGAAACCAGGTCGGCGGGCTTGCCGCGGATCTCGGAATGGGTTCGACACAAGATGACCTCCACGATCCCGTCATCGAGACGGCAATCGATGCTGCTCAGGCGGGGATCGATCAACATCGAAATATTTCCCAGGGTGTGATCCAAACGCCCGCCCAAGGCGCCGAGAATGAGGATCGCCGCCGGTTTCCGCTCCAGCGCGGACTTAAGTGCCAGCTCGAGATCCGTCTCGTCCTTGTCGTGCGGGTACCGGGAAACGGGGATGCCTGCCGCCTCAATGCGAGCCAGGTCGGTGCCGGCGATGGAATCCATGTCGCCGACGACGAGGCGCGGGGTCAAGTCAAGCACCAGCGCCAAGCGCGTGCCCCCGTCCGCGCACAGGATGAAGTCATCAGGCTTGAGTAGAGGCCGGAGCTTATCGGGGTCGGACACAAGCCCGTTGGCAAAGATCACGACGCGAGGCACGTTATGCATAATCATTGTGGCAGATTGTGGGCTGCGGTTCAGGGGCACAAAAAAACCATCCTCCGCGGAGGATGGTCAGTGGCACGTTGCGATCCCTCCGCTGGTATTAACCAGATCAGGTAATGCGGGTCGAGCGTTTACGCTCCTCTCAGCCCGTCCACGGGCTCCCCGTTCACTTTTGACAACGACTACTATACCCCAAAGTTATGGGGCGTCAAGCTTCATCTCACCCGGCGCTTCCACTCATCCTTAAGCTGGAGCTGACGCGGGCTGAGTTCCGGGGGCAGCGCGAGGAATTCGGTCAACAGGCGGTTGAAGCGCGTCGCCTCCTCCAACATGGGAAAATGTCCAGAGTTCTCCAGCGTGACTTGATGGACGTTCTGGCCAAACGGCGTGGTGCTGTCAGTCGACGGCAGGCGCAGGCATGGATCATTCTGTCCGTAGACGAGCAGGCAGGGTAGATTCCCAGCGCGGACTTCGGAGAACAAGCCATCGGCCTGGAAACTGCTCATGGAGGCGGGGGCAGCCAGCGGGTCCGACTTGGAGGCGTCTGACAACGCGGCGAGCGACTCGGGCGTGCGATCGGAAAGCCATTCGACAAGCTCCTGCGGGCTGGCCGTTCGGAGGCGGGCGTTCACGGAGTCGACATCCAGAGGGCTGCTGACCGCCATGATCCGGTCGACACTGCCGGGCCGCTGACCGGCAAAGCAGAATCCAACGAGGGCGCCAAGCCCATGGCCAACGATCGCGATCCGGCCGATGCCCATCTCGTCGAGGAACGCGGCCAGCAAGCCGGCCTGCCGCTCGAGAGAGTACGAGAGCGGATCGTGGGTTGTATCTCCGTAGCCGTAGAGATCCAGGGCGTAGGCTCGAAACGAAGTCGAGGCCACCTGCATGGATGGCATCCAGTACCGCCACGAGCCGACCCAGCCATGCAGGAACACGATCGGGCGGCCGCGACCCAGCGCCTCGTAATGAACAATGGCCTCGTCGAGGATGATGACGCTCATGATACAGTCCGGGTCTCAGAACCGCCGGTGGCCGGGCTGCGGCCTCGAGCATGGAGCTGCGGGTTCAGCTCATTTTCCAAACCGGGACAGAATGCCCCGGACACGATTGGTCAATTCCGCGGGTGAGAACGGCTTCAGAAGGTACTCCTCGGCTCCGGCATCCAGACCGGACTGGATCTCGGACTCCTGCCCCTTGGCCGACAGGAACACGACTGGGACATCGCGCAGCGCCGGGTTGGCCTTCATCAGGCGACACGCATCGTAACCGGTCATGCGCGGCATGCGGACGTCCAGGAGGATCAGATCCGGTATCTCCCGCGAGGCAGTCTGGACGGCCTCCTCACCGTTGGTGGCTGCGATCACTTCATAGCCTGCGAAGCGGAGCATGAACAGGACCAGCTCACGGATATCGGGTTCGTCTTCAGCGATCAGGATCTTTGCCATTGAGTCCTTGTTTTGGTCTCGATCCGGACTCCGGCTGACCGGGACCAGAAGCGAATCTGCATGGGGCTCATCGAATTCGTTGACCGTCCAGCAGACAGGTCTGACCTGCCGGAAGGATCAATCCTCCTTGTACACGGGCAGGGTGAACGAGAACGTGCTGCCCTGACCCTCGACCCCGGCGCTTTTCAACCAGATCCGGCCGTGGTGCATTTCGACCAACTGCTTGACAATGGCCAGGCCGAGGCCCGTGCCGGGCGTGGCCAGAACGAGCGGATTCTCGCCTCGGAAGAAGCGCTCGAACACGCGCTCCTGATCGGCTGCGGCGATACCGATGCCGTTATCGGATACATCGATCTGCACCTCGCCGCGCTTGGGCACGGAGTGCAGATGCACTTCCACTCCGCCATTCTCGGGCGTGTAGTGATAGGCATTGTCGAGCACACTGGTCAGTATCTGGCGCACCCGCTCTGCATCGCCCAGCACCCGCGGCAGCGTCTTGGGAGCCTTCAGCGAGAACGTCATCGGCTTCTTGTCCTTCTCGGACGTCCGCTGCAGGTCGGCGATAACGCCTTCCACCGCGGGCCGGAGATCGAGCGCCTGCGGCGATAGACTGACGCGGCCAGCCTCGATGCGGGATATATCGAGCAGGTCCCCGACCAACGTGTTCAACCGGTCGATGTTGTTCTTGACAATATCGAGGAAGTGGGATTGGTTCTCGTTGACCGCGCCGGCCGCGCCCATCAACAGCATCTCGACGTAGCCTTTGATAGCCGTCATCGGCGTGCGCAGCTCGTGGCTGACGGTCGCAACGAACTCGGACTTCAGCCGATCAACCTCGACCTCATGAGTGATGTCGCGGAAGATGGAAACGGTGCCGAGGAAATCCTCCATCAGGATGACCGGGGCCAGGTGAACCAGGGCGATTCGATTGTCGCCCAGTTCAATCTGTTCCGCGTAGGTGTCGCCTGACCCGTATGAGGCCGGAGACTTGGACCAGCGCCTGATCGTCTCGAGCCAGGTGGAGCCTGCCTGCCCGAACAACCCGCCAAAGGCATCCAGCGACTGTCCCATGACACGGTCGGCCTTGATCGCCAGGATCCGCTCGACGGATGGATTCAGGAAGGTGATCCGGTTATCCGGCCCGGTCACCAGCACGCCATCGGCCACGGACTCGAGGATGGCCTGCGAGCGGCTCGCCTCCTCTTGCTGAGTGCGCAGCATCTCGCCGAGCCGCTCAGCCTGATCGCGGATCAACTCGTACAAGTGGGCATTGTTGATGGCAACGGCAACCTGGTTGGCGATCGCCCTCACCAGGGCCAGGCTCTCCGGTGTGAAGTAGCCTTCAACCCGGGAGAAGACCATGAGCACGCCGATCACGTCATCTGCGACGAGCAGCGGTGCGAGGATGGCGCCGCGGTGCTGGGGTGATGTGAACCAGGAATGGACCCAACGGGGATCCCGATTCACGTCCGGCGACGAGGACTGCCTCACGATGCTCCACGACCCAGCCAGCCAGCCCTTCGCCCACCTTGAGGGTCAACCCGCGGCCCTCGCTGCCGCTGGCATCCGTGAGATAGCCATACCCGGCCCGGTAGCGCAGCAGATTGTCCTCGGCGCTGATGAGCATGATGGTGCCCTGCTCGCCGCCGACCGCGTCGTTGAGCAGCGAAAGCGTGCGGTTAAGAGCCCGGTCGAGATCCAGGCTTGCTGAGACCTCGGTGAGGATGCGCAGCAGCGTCTCGGTGTTCTGCTGCTCACGGCGCAGCTGAGCAGTCCGCTCGACGACGCGCCCTCCAACTCCTCCGCCAGCCGCTGGGTCTCACCGAACAGCCGTCCATTCTGGATGGTCACGGCGGCCTGGTTGGCCAGCGTGCTCAGGATCTGGAGATCCTCCTCGCTGTAGGCATTGGCCTCATGGCTTTGGACGGACAACATTCCGATGGTTTTGCCGCCGAGGCCCATGGGGACAGCCACGGTCGAAAGCGCCTTGGCATGTTCACCGTACAAGCGGGTACCGAGGATATCAACGTCCTCGGCCTGGTTGAGCAGCACAGGCTCCCCTGACGCGATGACGCGACTGCTGAGTCCCTGGCCGAGCGGCACCCGCCGGCTGGGGATCCGTTTCTTGAAGTCCGTCATGTAGGCGCCTTCCACTTCCTGCTTCTCTGTATCGAGCAGACAGATGCCGAACGCGTCGACCGGCATGAGCCGTTCGGCGGCGGCGTGGATCGAGGCGTAGATCTCGTCCGGTTTCAGGCTGGCGCCGATCTCGGCACCCGCCTGATTGAGGACCGCGAAGCGCTCTGCGGTGCGCACGCTGCCTTGGTAGAGGCGTGCGTTCTCGAGGGCAATCGAGGCCTGGAAGGCGATGGTCCGGGCGAGCTCGATCTCGGTTAGGCTGAAGCGGCTATCGCCCATCAACTGGGCAAAGAGCAAGCCGTGCAGATCGCGGCCGCTGGTGAGCGGCAGGACGAGCAGATGCGTGACACCGGCCCCGATGAAAGCCGTCAGCGGCGCCAGGTCGGGCTCCGACCTTACGTCCTCCGTATTGAAGATGCCACGCGATTCGCGCAGGCGGGAGAACAGCGGAGAATTCGGCAACGCCTGAGGCAAGTGCTGGGCCACCTTTGGAGAAGCCGCGACCCACCAGGCCTCTCCGCGCTCGAACGATACCGCCGAAACCCGGTTGGCGCCGAGCGCCCGCTGCATTTCTTCTGCGGTCAGGTCGAGGATCTGGCCTCCATCCAGGAGACTGCTGAGGCTCGACGAGAAGCGGTTCAGGAGGGCCAGGCGCTGCGAGCGCTCGTCCAAATCGGCGGCGCGGTGCAGGCTGTCCTCGTATAGGCGGGCGTTCTCCAGCGTGATGCCGGCCTGGCTGGCAAAGGTGGTGCCGAGCTGGATCTGCTCCCGGGAGTAGAAATTGGCCTGCCACTTCTCGAGGGCGATCAGGCCAACCAGTTCGCCCTTGGCCAGGAGCGGGATGCCCAGCCAGGAAAGCCGGGGCGTCTCGACGGGCGGGAAGCGCGGGTCGGCGCGCACATCGCCGACCGAGATGGGCTGCCCGCTCTTGATCATCTCCTGGAACAGCGCACTGTCGGAAACGGCCAGCTTCAATCCGAGACGCTTCTCCGAATCGGGGAAGCCGCGGGCCGCGGCGACCGAAAGCCGATCGCCATCGCGCAACCACAGGGTCGCGGTGTCGAACGGTAGGACAGGGGTGAGCTGGTCGAGCAACATCGTGACAAGCTGGTCCGAGCGCAGACTGGAGGTCATGGCCGTGGCCACGTCGTTCAACGCCTCCAATTGGCCGGCGCGTTCGGTCATGGCATGGACCAGGCGGACGTTCTCCAGAGACAGGGCCACCTGCTGGGAGAGTGAGACCATCAGGGCCTCGTCCTCGGGACGAAAAGCGGCGGGAGTGTTGAAGTTGTCCAGAATGATCAAGCCGATGGTCTGGTTGCCGGTGATGATCGGGATCAAGAGGCTGGCGACGGGCAGACGGCCGCCAGTGGCCTGCCGGTAGCGGCCCAGATTGTCGGCGCTCAGGGCATAGTCACGGGCAAAATCGACCTCGTCGACCCGCATAGGCTTTCCGGAGGCGAAGACGCCGCCCGGCAGAGCCTCGCCACGGCGGTAGGAAATTCGCATCAGACTTTCGTCGTCGGCATAACCGGAGACCGCCCGCGGCTCGAGCAACTGGCTCTGCTCGTTCCACAATAAGACGACGCCGGCATGCGCGGCCTTTAGAACGCGGCGGCCGCTCTCCAGCAGGGCCTCGACGATGTGCCCGGGATCAAGTCCGCTCAAGCGCCGGCTGAACTCGAGCAGGAGATTGACTTCCTGGAGCCGGCGGCGGGTTTCGCTGAGCAGTGAGATGTTCTGCAGGACCACCGAGGCCTGCCGCGAGATCTGGAAGTAGACCTGCCGGTCCTCCTCGTTGAATGGCGGTAGCGGATCGGTGCTGACGGCCAGCATGGCAGCGACGGGCCGCTCGTCGATCAAGACGGGCAGGCAAACAACGCCCTTCGCCCGCATTTGACTTAGCAGGGGCGTGTCGCGCCATTCATCGTTATCGTCCAGATTAGGAACCAAAATGGGGGCACCGGTCTGCAGGACCATGCGCATGGGGTTCCTCTGCCCAAACAGTGCTTCGGGGCTGCTGGAACGCGGCGGTACACCGAGGACATGAAGCAGGTGAGGTCCCTCGGGGGTGTTCTCCGCCACGAGGGCGGTAGTCATGCCGAACTGGGTCAGCGTCTCGCGGCCGAGCGCCAACAAAGCCGACGAAGCATCAAGCTGCCGGCTGACCAACTCTGTGATCGTCAGGCCGGCACGAATGCGCTGGGCGCGAGCGTCGAGCGTATGCAGCGCGATCGTCTGCTCAAGGTCCTTTCGCAGCAGGATCGGCAGGTCATTCTGGGTCACGCTCAGGAGTCTTTCCTGACGCTGGAGGGCGGATGAAAGGGAGTCGATCCGGCCATTCAGGTCGCCGACCTGGCGTGCATTGGTGATGACCTGCACGGCCTCGGCCGCGAACAGCTCCACGGAGTCGATTGTCGCGCGGTCGGGGCGCAGACCGTTGCTAGGATCCTCCAGGCTGATCAGACCAAGCGGATTCCCCTGGGCGTCTTCGAGAGGACAGAGTAGGAAGTCGTCCGGATGCCAGGCATTCTGCTTGGCCTCTGCCTCGGAGTAATGGCTCGCATCGACATAGTGGATGTCAGCCGGCAGAACGGGGGTCTGATTGGCGGGAACATAGTAGGACCGGCTGATCTTGAACTCCGGCCGCATCAGGAGTTGGAGGCTGCTGTAGGGCTGCTTACGCGAGACTAGTTCAGCCAGGGTGTCCGGCGCGATACCGGCGCCCGCTACGCGCCGCAGCATGGCGGTCTCTGGCTCATAGATGCCCACGAGGACCACCCGGAAAGGCGTGGCCTGGCGGATGCCTTCCATGATGGAGGCCAGTGCCTGATCGAGCGGCAGGTCGGATGTCAGGGAATGGCTTGCGCTCGAGAACTTCTCGAGAGTGTCCGCTCGGCGGCGCAGGAGCTCAGACTGTCGGCGTTCATCCTGCATCTGACGCGCATTGGCCAAGGCGACTGCGGCTTGTGAGGCCAGGGTTTGGGTCGTCTCCAGGTCTCCCGCGTCGAAAGCACTGGGCAGCGACGAGTGTAACTGGATCAAGCCTACGGAGCGCCCGTCCTGAATCACCGGAACAAGCAAGGCAGAGCGAATGCCGGCATGCGGGGGCTCCAAACCCTCCTCCGCGAAATCCGAAATGAGGAACGATTGGGCGCCTTCGATCGCGCTCCGCTCAGATGGTTTAAGTTCGGTCCCGTAGGCACAGCCGAGGGAAGTGAGGAGGTTCGGGTCGGTGACGGCCAACTTCGGGTCGAGGAGCAAGATCGACCCGCAATCCGCTCCCGTGGCACGGATCGTCTCATCGTGGATCACCTGCAGCAGATGGTCGACCGAGAGGGAAGCACCCATCTCGCGGCTGACCCGGGCGATCGAAGTCAGTTGATCCACGCGCCGGCGCAGGGACTCATCCGTCTCTCCACTCATCCGGAGGCTATCGATCAACGCAGCCAGCTGCCCGGCGGCCGTGGTTACGACCTGAACATCATAGTCGCTGAAGACGTTGGTCTTGCGGCTGGCTAGCACGATCTCGCCCAGCGATTTGCCGCGCAGAAGCAGTGGGGCGGCCAGCGCCAACTCCATGGCGAATTCGTCAACCAGCGGGCGATAGAAGGACAGCAGATCCCGGTCAATGCTCAGGCGGCCGGAGATCAACTGCCGGTGAGCGCCAGTCACGCCGCGGAAGTACTCCGGGTCGTCGACTGCAAGGTTGCGGAATGAGGCCGCAGCCTCCGGGCGCATGCCCAGGATGGAGCCGGGATGCAAGCGCAGCTCGCCGCGGGCCTCATCCAACAGGAAAACCGCCGCCAGGTCAGCCTGAAAAAGTCCGGCCAGTTCGCGGACTGAATAGCTCAGGGCATCATCCAGTGTTGCAGATGAGACGGATACCTCCGAGATGCGCCGCAGCGCCTCGAGCGCGGCGGGCACGCTCGCGGGTTTGCTCGACCAGCAGAGTGTTCTCGATGATGGCAGCAGCCTGGTCACTGACGATATGCAGCAGCCGGAGCTCGGAGTCTGAGAATTCCACAGCAGCCGGTCGATGATGCGAGAGCTGCAGGTAGCCGACCATCTTGCCCGAGGAGATCAACGGCATGAGGGCTGAGTCGCGCAGGCTGGCGGCCACGGCCACGTCGCTTAAGCCGAGGGTCCGCCAGGTTTCATCCTGGGCCGCGTTCATCGTCAGGATCGGCTCGCGTTCGTGCAGCACGGTCTCCGCAGGGCTCTTTGAGGCGATCACGACGCGGTAGAGTTCCACGATGTGCGGAGGCAAGCCGCGGAACGGGACCTGCCCGGCGAGCGTACGCTGGGTCTCATCGTAGAGCAGGAAACCCAGGATATCCACATCGAACAGCGGAGCGATGCTTTCTACGAGGCGGGTGAACAGCTCCTGCGGTTCGCGGATGGCGCCTACAGCCTGGGCCAGGCCGGCCAGGCCGGATAGTTCGATGGTCCGGCGTCGTTCCTGCTCGTAGAGCATGGCATTGCGCAGCGCGGCGCCGGTCTGACTTGCAACAAGTTGGAGCAGGTCGATATCATGGTGGGTGAAGGCCGCGCTCATTGTCTGGCCGGCTTCGAGCACGCCGACCAGCTCACCACTGGCGAGCAGAGGCATGCCTATGTAAGACAGGAGGCCGGAAGCTCCGTCCCCGGCAGCGGGAAGATCGGGCAGGAGCACAGGCGCCTTCGACTCAACCACCCTCTGGGTCAGCTTTCCGAACTGGCTTTAAGTCACGCGGACGAGCTTGGGGCCGGAGCCATTCACATCCTGGGTGTGGTAGGCAACGAAAGCGCGCAAATCCTCGTCCCAGGTCTTGATCTCGATGACATCGGCCGGGAGGAGCCTGCGCACGCTGTCCAGAATTTCGCGCAGCGCCAATTCCAGGTCGAGGCTGGAGGCAATGGCGCTGCTGTAATCGGTGATGATCCGCAGGACCGAAGACGAAAGCTCCTTACCGTCTGCGCCGACGGCTGGCGCCAGGTCGAGACTGCGCAGCAAAACCAGCATCTGGGGGACGGCGCCCGGCACGGTGTAGGAAGTCGCTTCCACCGGCTTTCCATTGACGCTCAAACGTCTCTGTCCTGGTGTGGCGCAGATCTCCAGGAACTCGTCCGGTGGCCGCACGCGGCGCGTCAGCCGGTCCAGGTCAGCCAGGTCATTCGCTTGCAGGCTGAACCATTCGCGGGCCCTTTCATTGACATAATCCACGCGGCCGCCCGCCCGGATGACCACGACCGCGTCGCTCGAGCTGTCAGATTCCGGAGGGACAACCGGCGCTTCCTTGGTCTGGATGGTCGAGCCGCGCGGCAGCAGACTGAGAAAACCCCAGACCAGTATGACGAACACCAGTCCGGCGATAACAAGTCCAATCCCCAGGTTCAGGCTGGCGAACATTCAGTATCTCCCCTATGCCGCGGCGGGTGAATCCTGCCGGCGGGCCTCGGCGGCGACCTCGGTGATCTCGCGGATATCGGAGAACGGCTGCTGGCTCGGCGAGATGATCCCCACCGAAACCGTCATGAAGGGGATCCTTTCCGAGCCCCCCTCGGGCTTGCGCGAGACCATAAAGCCCTGCAGGCGGTCCATGAAACCGTAGTGCGATTGGATCTCGGAGGCAAAGCGCCGCTTGATGCGCTTCTTGATCTGCGGCGCGGCCTGATTGGTGGTGATGACGATGAAGTTGTCGCCGCCAGCATGGCCGATGAAGTCGTTGCCCGTTCCCAGCTCGTCCACCACTTCGGTAATCAACATGGCCGTAAAGCGCATCACATCGTCGCCGGCCACGAAGCCATACACATCCTTGAAGGGCTCGAGATGGTTGACCCGCATGTCGAGCAGGGCCCAACCCGTCTCCCGGATAATGCGGCGGAGCTGATCCTCGATCAAGCGGCCGGCCGGCAGCCCGGAGCGGGGATCGGTGAGGCTCTCACGTTCCGACCGCCGAATGGCACCCTGGACGCGCAGCTTAACTTCCTCGATGTCGAACGGCTTGGTGATGTAATCGTCGGCCCCGAGCTCGAGACCCTGCAGCTTGTCGCTGCGCTCGTCCTTTTGGGTGAGGAAGATCACGGGGATGTGGCTGGTGCGCATGCTGGTGCGCAGATTACGGCAGACTTCGTAGCCGTCTATATCCGGCAGCATGATGTCCAGGACGATGAGATGAGGCAGAACCTGCTTGGTCTTCTCCAGGGCTTCGCGACCGCGGTGGGCAACATCGATCTGGAAATCCAGGCCGGAGAAATAGATCCGAAGCATGTTGGCGATGTCGACGTCGTCTTCCACGATCAATAGGCGGGCTTTGCCCATTTCGCCTCCTGCGTTCGCCCGGAAACCCCTGCCCCGCTAGTCCCAGCCCGGCCTGCCAGGCGGCGCACCTTCTCGGTCTGCGCCTCCGTGACCTCACGTTCGAACGAGCGGAAGCCGCTCAGACGGAAACCGTGCTTGTAGGCCAGCGTCGCTATCTCGTTCACCCTCTCCAGCGAAATCTCCTTGCCGACCGTGTAGTCCTCAAATCGGCCTTCCAGCGCCAGGGTCATAGTCTCGGCCATGCAGGCATAGGCCTTTCCGGGCTGGAAGCCAAAGTTAAAATGGAAATCCACGGGGCCTGGGACGTTCACCATTCCGCCGTCGATTACTAATATATCATCTCTAGCTTGGGCGACCATTGCAGAAACGTCGCGGGGGCGTGCTACATCGCAAACCACGCTGCCGGGCCGCAAATCCTGAGGCTGGATGACCGTGTTCAGGGCACTTGTAACGGTCAAAATCAGCTGCGCTTGCGAGAGCCGATCCATCGTGGTGCCGACCACGAGCGGCGAGAGGGCTTGGGGTTCCAAGCGGTCGCGCAAGGCCTCCAATCTCGTCAAATCGTTGGCGATGAGAATCAGCCGACCGACTTGTCTGACCAGGAGCTCGGCGCAGACCCTGCCGATCGCGCCGGTCGCTCCAACGACGGCCGCGGTTGCGTTTCAGAGGGCAATGCACATGGTATCGGCGGCCGCGCACACGGCTTGGACCGCCACTGATATGGTGAATGCGTCGCCGGTGGTTACGGGAACGTCCAATTCCTCGGCGATGGTCAGACCTGCATCCCCGACGACCGAGGTGTACGCACCCAAGCCGAGGATCTGGGCGCCCAGCAACTCGGCCATGCGTCCAGTTTGGACGATCTTGCGGTACACGGTACGCTCCGAAAGCTCCAGCATGCGCCTGGGCGTGTACGGGCAGGCGATGAGCCAGCCCTTGATTTGCTTGCCGGTCGCGGCGGAGGTAATGCCAGTGATCTCAGAGAGATAGACCGGGGGAAAGAACGTCGAAAGGAGATCGATCCAGCGCTCGGTCAAGAGCCGGCCGAGCACGGGATATTTGCGGCTGACGTCGCGTTTGGGGTCGATTGGATGAATAATGAAGGCAAAACTATCCATTACGGGGCATCACCGATAACGGCTTCATCTTAACGCCAAAGATATGTCCCATGCCTGGATCACGGGCCGAGGTGCGCCCGCTCAAACGGCGCCGGGGACGACGCCCGATATCTACCAGGATTCCAGTTCCCGGTCCTTTTCGCGATGATAAAGGGCTTTGTGAAGGCCGCCGGTCTTAAAGTGATGGTGGTCGCTGTCCTCGTAGCGCACATCGTGATCGATCACGCGCTGTCCCCCGGCTGCGGTCAACACAACATCGGATTCGATCGTGCGGGACGGATAAACGATCAGGCCTGATCCCAGCCGGCAGTTGTGGCCGACGGCACTGCCCATCACCGGGCGGTTGGATACGCTCAATTTGCCGCTGCCATCCCGGGCACGAAGCGGTGCAGGTACAAGGTTATAGTCCGTGAACGTGGAGCCGGCGCCCACAAACGTGTTGCGCCCGATGACGCACATCTGCAGGCAGGTATTCTGCGCGATCATGCTGTTGTCCATCACCGTGGTCATGAACAGGGCTGAGTTGAACGGCATGAAGGTCCCGTCGCCAACCACCGACAGCATGAGCTGCACATCCTGCGAAATATTGACGTTGCTGCCGACAATGCAGTTTTCGACCACGGCGCCGGCGTTGATGGTGACGTTGTCGCCAATGGTCGTGGGTCCATGGATGACCGCCCGCGGGTCGATGACGCAGTTCCGTCCGACTTTCACAAGCTCCGAGCTTTCGAGCAGCTGCCGGCCTTCGTAGATAGCCTTGCCGAGTATGCGCAGTTTGTATCCCCAGTCTTCCTTGATACGCTTTTCGAAGCGGGCGCCGCGTCCGAAGAGGCCAAACACAATATCAGCGATGAAGACGTGCACCCACGAATCGATGGCGATCAAAGACCGCAGCGGCACCTGAAAAAGCAGATCGCCGCTCTGATCAGCCATGTAGGTCGGCACGTGATAGTAGCCGATTTCGCGGGCTTGGAGATCGATCACCAATGGCTCGACCTCTTCGACCGGGCCATCGGGGTAGTACCACATGTCCGCCAGGTAGAGGCTGCCGGCCGGTGTGTAGGAGGTAGAGAGCGGCAGGGCGTGCTCCCGGAAGGCGGCATCATCGGCAGAGAACGCCGCCCGCACGGGACGGTTGCGCCGTCGGGCCTCACCCATGAAGGTCCGCAGATAGGGTTCGTCGAAGAACAAATTGTCGCGATAGACCAGGGTGGGCTCGCGCACGGGAGGCATGCGCATGCCGGTTTTGAGTTCCAGCTCGCGGGTGACGTAGGGCGCAAGCAGAGTCCGCTGCCAGTGCCACAAGGGCGCATTCTGCACTCGCAGGTCGCGCGCCGGCTCGCAGAAGGGCCTGATCGAAGCGGGCGCATCGAGGATGATCTTGAGCATGGCAGGCTAATTATAGTGGAGGCGCATTCGCCGACAACTGTGCGGCCTAGTCCGAATCCAGGAATCCCTTCAGTTTATGCTCAAACTCCGCCGGCTGATCGAGCATGATGAAATGACCGGCATCGGGGAAACGCTCGATGCGCGCGCCAGCTCAAGGCATGCTGCAGCGGTTTCCATTGATTGGGATCGACAATGATGTCCTTCGCGCCGTACATGCCCATGACCGGCACGGTGATGCGCTGAAGGGACGGTCTCAGGTCCGTTTGGCGCAGCGATCCGATGCTGGCAAAGAAGGCCTCCAACGTGGTGCGGGAGACGTCCCGATCCATGATCTGCGCCCAGTTGGGATCCTTGCAATATAGCGGCGCGAGCGCGTGATAGATCATCTTGTAGACCCAGAGATTCCGATAGGTGATCCAGCCGATCGGGCGAAAGCCAAAGACCATCGGGAAGAAGAACAGGGAAGAGCCGACTATCGGCGAGCCGATTACAACCGCCTTTTGGGCACGCTGGGGATACTGGATGGCGACCAGCAAGCTGACCGTCCCGCCCATGCTGTGCCCGACCAGGGGAGCGCGGCCGATGCCGAGCTGCTCCATGAACTGATCGACCAGGGCCACGAAGTCCTTCACAGCATATGTGCTGCGGCGAGTACCCGAACTCACCAAATCCCCAGAAGTCAAGGGCATATGTGCGATAGGAGGCTCCCAGGGAGGCCATGGTCTCCTGCCAGAGTCCCCACGAGCCCTGATAGCCGTGCAGTAGGATGACCGGGCGGCCCCTGCCGTAGACCTCGTAGTGGACACTTCCCTGGTCAGTGGTTAGAAGCGGCACGGGCCTCACCTTGTCGTCGGGAATCGACGCGTTGGTAAGAAACGCGCCGCGGATACTTGAAGTCTCCGCGGCGCAAATTCGGGCTGGATGGGCTTCACTTGGCGGTTCCCATCTCGTCAAGGATGCTGTAGAGCAGCTCGAGCAGGACTGCCTTCACCTGCTTCTTGTTCGTGGCCACGCAGGGCAAAATCTTGGTCTTTCCGTCCAAACGCAAGGCATGGCGCATGTCACCCAGTTCCCAGGCATCGCTCATGTCCTGTTTGTTTGCGGCCACGACGTAAGGAGTGGGTGCGTAGGCCCGGAATGTCTCCAGGATCGAACGCGCCTCGCGGAATGTCTCCGGGCGGGCCGAGTCGACCATCACGATGAAACCGAGCATGCCCTCCGAGAGGATCTCCCACATGAAGTCGAAGCGCTTTTGACCGGGGGTCCCGAAGAGATATAGGACGAGGTCCTCGTCAACGGTGATGCGCCCAAAGTCCATAGCGATCGTCGTGGTCTCCTTGACAGCCCGCTCGGCCTTGCTCGAGACCTTGCGCTCAGTCTCGACGACCTCGATCTCGCTCACCGATTGGATGAACTTGGTTTTCCCGGCATTGAAAGGTCCAGTAACCACCATTTTGACCGTTTGCATGAGTCCTCTACGCAGCCCGGAGCAGGGCTAGAGCCTTTGGATTCGTCCGATCAGTTTGTTAATCAGGTTCTTTTGCTCTTCCTTGTTCTGGGTCGGGAACATTTTCGGGTTGAGCGGCGCGGCGGCGCTTGCGGGCCGCACCATCTGCACCAGGCCGGCCTGCAACAGCCCGTAAACAATGCGACGCATCTCCATCTCGTTCAGCTTGACCGCCGACGAGATCTGTCTCATGGTGTTCTTGGGATCGATATACTTGACGACCCGCCACTCTTCCACGCTGAGGTTTAAGTTGGTCATCGGGCGGTCGGTGAATTTGAGCGACAGGTCGAGGCTCGGGATCTCGTCCTGGAGCTCCTCCCACTCCCGCAGGTGGCGTGAACCCTCGATGATCAGGTTCTCGAGGTCCAGTTTTACATTGATGCGGTCATCCGGGGGAAGCATCGACGTCTCAAACCGGAACAAGCCCTCCACCCAGGTAAAGAGGCGGCGGATGATGTTCGTAAAGTGCGATTGGAGATTGAGAACGATCTCTTCCTGGGAGACATAACCGGCGTTGATCAGGAGCAGGCCGAGCTCCTTGTCGCTCATCGTACCGCCCCGCTCCGCGATGACCCGGTACTGGTTCGCGTTGAGCTTATTGGCTTTGTGTAGCACGGTCGCCAGCCCGCCATCTTCCCGACCAATGCGGGCGTAGGCCAGCTTGCCGTCACGGAAAGACACGTATGCCTGCTCGGACGGCCCATCCACGATGAGCGTGCCCGTTTTCTGCGCAAGGTTGACCAAGTTGAGCAGCTGGGTTACTGTGAAGTCGCGCAAGTTGCCGCGTAAAGCCATTCGCGCCTCAGCATGTGCCCCCGGTGGGGCTCGCTGAAAAAAGATTATACTGCAACTGGAAAATTCCTTAAAGAGCACGCCCGGGCCGCATGGGTGGGTGTCCTGCCGCGGCCGAATTCTATCTCGACGCGAACGGAGATGCTGTGCATCATCGAAAGCCACTGCTTGCCTTGATGTCTGTCCTGCTCGCAACCTTCATCCTAAGCCCTGCCGCGGGGCATCCCGTTCTCGCACTGAGGACGGTGGACATCTCGAACGACCAGCCCACATTGGATTTCCCGAACACGATCACGTTCCATGTCAACATCACCTCGCCCGTCAACATCACATCGGTCACGATCGAGTACGGGGATCAGGAACAAACCTGCGGAGATGTGCTGGCGGAGGCCTACCCGCAGATCACGCCGGGCACGACGGTCGGCGCCGCCTGGACGTGGGACATGCGCCAGTCGGGCTCACTGCCGCCGGGCGCGCAGATCTGGTGGCGCTGGCGCTTCACGGATGCTAACAACCAGGAGACCGTCACCGACCGGAAGACGGTAACGTGGCTCGATTCGGGGCACGCCTGGCAAACACTGAACCAAGGTGACATTCGCCTGCACTGGTACCAGAACAGCCAGAGCTTCGCCCAGGACCTGCTGAACACCGCCGACAACGGATTGGCTCGCGTCGAGGCAGATGCCGGCCTTTCCACCGACCAGCCCATAGGCCTCTATATCTACGCCAATACGCAGGACATGAAGGACGCCATACTGTACGAGCCGGCCTGGACCGGCGGAGAGGCTTTCCCGGAGCACAACATCGTGATCATCGGGATCGGCCCGTCCGATCTGACTTGGGGACGCAGGGCGGTGGTCCATGAGCTGACCCACGTTCTGGTGGGTCACCTGACGTTCACGTGTCTGGGCGGCGTGCCGACCTGGCTGAACGAGGGCCTGGCTGTCTATTCGGAAGGCGACCTCGTCCCGGCCTCCCAGACACAGCTTGATGATGCGATCCACAACGACACCCTGCTGAGCGTCCGCTCGCTGAGCGGGCAATTCTCGGAGGTGGCCGACAAAGCCAATCTGTCTTACAGCGAGTCCTACAGCATCGTCAAATTCCTGCTGAAAAGCCACGGGCGCGCCAAGATGACCACCCTCTTGCTCGCCTTGCGGGACGGCAACACGCCGGATGAGGCGTTGACCACGGTCTACGGATTCAACATTGACGGACTGGAGGATGCGTGGCGGGCAACCATTGGTGCGAAACCCCGCCCGGCTGCCGCTCTGCCAACGGCCGCGGCCACACTCACGTTCGTGCCCACGATCGTTCCGATCTCCGGCGGGGCGCCTTCCATCTTGCCCACACCGTTTCAATTCCCAACTCCGGCCCCGGCGGCGGCTCCCTCCAGCGGCCCTCCACTCTCCCTCACCTTGATGCTCGCTTTCACATGCTGCGCTCTTGGCCTGGTGGTGGGAGTGATCGTGATCGGCTTCCTTGTTTCGAGGGAGAATCGCAAGAGGGTGACGAATGAAAAAGGCGCCTAGATGGCTCATTTGCGCCGCACTGCTGGTGCTTGCAGCGGGTACAGCCTGCGCGGCCCCAGGTGGTCTACCCTTCCAGGTGCCGCTCAACCAGGCGCTAGTCTTGACGGGCGGCGAAAGCAGCAACCCACGCGAGTATGATCCAGCCACGACGCACGGCACCGGTGACAAGCTCGTCTTCAGCGGTCTGGTGGCCTTCGATCCGCACCTGAACATGATCCCGGACCTTGCCCAGACCTGGTCGGTCAGCAGCGACGGAATGATGTATGAGTTCACACTGCGGGCAAACGCCACGTTCCACGATGGCCGCCCGGTCACCGCACAAGATGTGATCTACTCCTGGGAACGCGCGGCCGACCCCAAGACCCAATCCGACACAGTCCTCACTTACCTGGGCGATATCGTCGGCGTCCAGGAGATGCACGACGGCAAGGCCGATCACATCAGCGGCCTGCAGGCTCTTGACGACCAACATCTCAAGGTCCGGATCGACGCGCCCAAGCCGTACTTTCTGCTCAAGCTGACCTATCCCACCGCGTTCGTGGTTGACCAGAACGATGTTGAGTCCGGGCCAAACTGGGTCTATCAGCCGAACGGCACCGGTCCGTACAAGCTGATCCAATGGAAGAGGGGCCAGCAAATCATCTACCAAGTCTACAAGGATTTCTACCTGGGCCAGCCTGGCATACCCTACGTGGTGGTCAATCTATATGCCGGTGTGCCGACCGCATTGTATGAATCGGGAGCCGTGGACATGGCAGGAGTGGACCTGCACTCGGCGGATCGCTTCCTCGATCCCACCGAGCCGCTCCACAAGGAACTCTACAGCGGCGTCGATCTGTGCACGGGCTACATCGTCTTCGACACCACCCGGCCTCCATTCGACGACGTCAAGGTGCGGCAGGCCTTTACGGAGGCCTTCGATCGTCAGAAGTTCATTGATGTGGTGATGCAGGGGCATGCCCTGCCGGCAACCGGGCTCTACCCGCCCGGCCTGCCGGGCTTCAACCCCTCTCTGCGCGGCCTTCCTTTTAATCCGCAGGCTTCCCGTCAGCTCCTGGCGCAATCCAAATACGGCGGGGCCGCAGGTTTGCCTCCCATCGTTTACACCGACGCCGGGTTCGGCTCGTCCGTCAGCGCGGACGTGGCCGCGATGGCTCAAATGTGGAAACAATACCTGGGCGTTACAATCACGATCCAGAATATCGAGCCGAACTTCTTCCTGGACCAAACCTACGCGGGCCACCACGGGCAGATATTCGGTGGCGGCTGGTGTGCGGACTACCCCGATCCCGAGAACTTCGCCGACGTGCTTTTCCACACGGGCTCGCAGCAGAACACCGGCGGATACGCCAATCCGAGCCTCGACGCGCTGCTCGAGTTCAGCACGCGTGGAGCAGGATGTAAGCAAGCGCATCGAGATGTACCAACAGGCAGAACAGATCATCGTTGATGATGCCCCCGTGCTCTTCACCGTGCACTCACTTTCCTACATGCTGGTAAAGCCTTACATCAACGGCTTCGTCCTCACGCCGATCGATATCTCATTCGAACGCTATATGTGGATCGACGGCAAGTAGTCGGCAATTTGGCCAAGGCGCTGACGGTCAAATTACGCGCAGGGGTACGTAGGCTATTGAGGCCGCGCTTCGACGGCAAAATCAACGCGCTCGATCTTGCCCGCGATACTTGAGATCATGAATGAGAACGGCAGGCGGCCTCCAGCAGCCAAGCCGGCATTGCTCTCCCAGCGACGCACGCTGATCACGTTACCGGCTGCATCGTAAGCCACCGCAGCCACCCAGACCCCGCCCGCCGGCCTCGAGTCCGCAGGCAGGGTCACCGCGCCGCGGACCCGGGCATTCAACCCCGACCAATCCACGCTCACCAATGTGTCGCCGATGGCAGCCAAAAGGTAGCGCCGGTCGCCCGGCAGAAGGCGGATGGCTGTCAACATCTGGACTTGGGGCTTTGCGTCCAGGGGCACATCCGGTGGAAAGTAGACGCTCAAGGGCAGGGCCTGGCCCGATGGCAGGATATCCAGCGGAAGCAATGCGGTCTGGCCGGCGAGCAGCTTGCCCGTGGTGTCAAGCAGGGTCAGGCGGCCCGTGACGTTCTCGACCAGGTCGGTCGAGTCATTGTGGATCAACACAAAGCACCAGGCGCCGCGATCGCTGGTCGGATGGCAGGCCACCTGGTCCACCGGCAGCGGCACGGGTGTTGGGGTCGATTCGCCCGAGGCGTTCTGCTGGCCGCTGGGAATCTTGAGTACCGATCCCACCGACATCGCATTCGGATCCACGCCGGGGTTCACGGCCAGCAGGGAATCCAGTGACACATTGAACTTCTCGGCGATCTGGCTCAGGGTATCCCCTGCAGCGACTGTGTACTGGAACGGCGTAGGAGACGGCAGCGGTGTCTCTGCGGCGCCCACCACGCTGGTGGAGGCAGGTTGGGTGGCACTCGGGGTTATTGTCAGGTACGGCCGCAGATCCTTCGGCGGCGGGGTCACGCTTGCGGCCTGTGGAGCGCAGGCAGCCAACAGCACAACAACGATTAGGACTTCAGCTCGCACCGCGTGATTATACATGACGGGCGTTATAATCCAGCGAAATATGCGCCCTGCTTGAAACTGATGGACGGCGCGGACTCATCAATTTCGATATCAAGGACGACCAAAGCACTGGAGGAACCATGGAGTACCGACATCTGGGCCGGGCGGGGATTCGGGTCAGCGAACTCTCATTTGGCTCGTGGGTCACGTTCAGCAATCAGATCGATGTCAAGGCGGCGGTGGAATGCATGTCGGCGGCCCATGACGCGGGCGTCAATTTCTTTGACTGCGCCGAGGTGTATGCCGGCGGCAAGGCGGAAGAGGTGCTGGGCGCGTCATTGAAGAAGCTGGCTTGGCGCCGCGGCAGTTACCTGGTCTCGACCAAGTTCTACTGGGGCCTGCACGAGGGGGTCAACGAGCGGAATACGCTGAACCGCAAGCGCCTGCTCGAGGGCATCAACGGTTCCCTCGAGCGGCTGCAGCTGGACTATATCGACCTCGTCTTCTGTCATCGACCCGATCCCACAACGCCGATCGAGGAAACGGTCTGGGTCATGCACGACATCCTCGAACGTGGCAAGGCCCTCTACTGGGGCACCTCGGAGTGGGCCGCGGCCGAGATCGTCGCCGCGATCGAGATCGCCGAAAGGCACCATCTTCACAAGCCCACGATGGAGCAACCCCAATACAACCTGCTGAAGCGTGAACGCTTCGAACACGAATATGCGCCCCTCTTCCGGGACTATCGATACGGTGCCACCACGTGGAGTCCGCTGGCCTCCGGGCTGCTGACCGGCAAGTATGACAAGGGAATACCGAGTGACAGCCGTGCGGCTCTGAAGGGCTACAACTGGCTGCACAAACGCATGACCGACCCGGAGAGCCTGGCCAAGGTCCGCCAGCTCGAGCCGATCGCACGTGACTTGGGCTGCACGCTGGCGCAGCTCTCCATCGCCTGGATACTGAAGAACCCCAACGTGAGCACGGTGCTCACGGGTGCCAGCCGGATTGATCAGGTCATTGAGAACATGAAAGCCGCCGAGATCCCCCCAAAACTCACGCCGGAGATCATGACGAAAATCGACCAGGCAACTGGTTTTAAGCCCTATGATGAGGAGGACTAGCGCCGCAGTAGACGCTGGCCGCGCCGGGCCTCAAGCCGCGAAGTAACGTTCTTCAACGCCCTGCCAATTCTCATCAGGCAGGCGCATATAGCGGGCAAGCAGGGGATGCACCCGGGTCAATTCCCTCGAGACGCGCTGAGCGATGCGGCGGATCGAGAAGTGGGCGTTGGGCGCGGCCCGCAGCTGGCAGAACGCATAGGCCTCGCGCAGATTGAACTGGGCCAGGACGCGGCGATGGAATCCATTGGGCACGACGTACTGGGCTACATAGGGGTCAGAGCTCTCAAGCCTGTCGTACAGCTGCGAGGCAGCCTTTAGCGCGGAATTCATAGGCGGGTCCGAGACCCGCATCCACCATGAGGCGCGGCACGCTGTAACCCAAGCGCGCGCTGAGCCGCTGCGCGGTCTGGGTCATCATGCGGTGGCGTTTGAACTCTGCGTAGGCGCCCTGATCCATGACCAGGTCGAAGGTATAGCCGGTGTATTCCAGCTCGCGCAGGGGGATATCGTGCTCGCCCAGTCGACCCAGAAGTGAGTCGGCGAGCCTGGCCCGCTCCTCGGACCCCTGGCCGCGCACATGATCCAGCGCGTCGTCGAAGGTTTGGTGGCCAAAGCGATAGAGGGCAGCCGCCAAAACCTTGTTCTCGCCGTCCTGATCGTAGTGGACGAGCCTGCACCATTCCTCCGGCAGGCGCTGTGGGCCCTCGGAACCGCCAGGATCGCGCGCCAGCCTGTCAAAGTCAAGTTCCGTCTCGGAGAGATATGGCACAGCTTCAGCATATTTGATAAGCGTGGGGACCTCTTCCCGGGCCACGGCCTTGACTTGCGCGCCGATGTCCCTGACCTCGGCCAGTTCATGTGAAAGCATTTTGCGGATCGTGTTTTCGAGGGCTCGGGCATTGACGGTCATGCCGACGTTCGCCAGAGAGGCCGCCGGCAGCAGAAAACGACAGACATCGACGTACTGGGATCGGACGCGGCGGTCCAGGGCCTCATCGGTCTCGTTTTCGCGGCGTGGAGTCCGGTCGATCACGACTTTGCGCACGGGCTCCAGCGATTCGGCGTAGGTCTTGAACAAGAGGCGGCAGACAGCGATGTATTCAGCGCGCAGCGCATGCCCGTCAAGTTCGGATGGAACAAAGAAGTCATCTGGAGCCCACTTCTGATAGCGGGTCGATTTCTCGGTGTAGGATGCGAGACGATTTGATTCGATCAACTCGATCGCCAGACGCGAGACGTTCTCGAAAGCGATGTGCAGGACCGCATGCTCGGCCACTGAAGCGTGACCGTATCCCACAACCCATTTCTCGTGGAACTTGGCGGACTTCTCATCCGTAAGGCCTGAGGCGATCTCGCTGAATGATTCAGGGGAACGGGAGGTCTTGGCGAATGCGACCGCGATCGTTTCGGGGCTGAGTTCCCTGGGGGAAAGAAGATAAATCCGGCGATCTGGCATGGCAAGTCCTTGGGTCGCGGCGAAGTATCCTCCCCGGTTGAGGGCCGAGGATCAATGCAGCATTTTACCAACTAAATCGGACGAAGCGGCCGACTCACCCCCGTCGGAAGCGCAAATCCTAAGTCTTCGCGAGCAGCGCGCGGGTCTGCTGCACATCCTCACGGATCTGCTGCACCAGCGCGTCCACAGAAGCGAACTTGGCCTCATTCCTGAGCCGGGCGATGAAATCCAGGCGCACGTCCTGGCTGTACAGGTCCTCATCAAAATCAAGGATGTGGGCCTCAACCAGCGGCTTGTGGGCATCGCTGTGAAACTGCGGGCGGACCCCGACATTCACCGCGGCCACTCGGCTGATGCCGGCGATCGAGGCACGGCAGGCATAGATCCCGTTGCCTGGAAGTATCTTTCCGGCAGGGCAATCGATATTGGCGGTCGGAAAGCCCAGGCCGCGGCCGCGGCTATCGCCGTGGATCACGGGTCCGTGCAGGCGGTAAGGGTGCCCCAGCAAATTCGCGGCTTCGACCACCTCTCCGGTCGCCACCAGCTTGCGGATCTCGGTTGAGGAGATCACGCCGCTTTCATCGCTCACGGCCGGGATGACCTCGACCTCAAAGTCCATCTTCTTTCCGATTTCCGTCAGACGGGCGGCGTTGCCCTCGCGGCCTTTGCCGAGCGCAAAGTCGTAGCCGATCAACAGATGATGAAAATCGAGTGGGCCCTGCAGTTGAGTAACAAAATCCCGCGCAGAGGTGCTGGCAAGAGACCGATCGAACGTGAAAGTCACAACGAGGTCGACGCCTAGACCGGACAAAAGGTCCGCCCGCTCGCCCGGTGTGGTCAGGCATTTGACTTCGCCGCCTCCCAGGACGGAGGCGGGGTGCGGCCAGAACGTAACCACGACGGCTGGCGCGCCGGTTTGATGTGCCGCCGCTGTCAGGCGTTGAATGATTTGCTGATGACCGCGATGAACGCCATCAAACACGCCGACCGTGAGCCAGCTCTGGCGAACGGAAACGGCCTTGAGTGAGTCGACCTGCTTCATGGCCTCAAGTTCCACCGCAGCGCGGCCCTGTAGGTTGCAGTTACGGATTGCTTTCGCACAATTCCCCTTTATCTCCGTGCTCGAATCGTGCCTAGGAGAAGAACACCTTTCTAGGCTGCCACTCTGGCTCGCCGGTTTCCCCGGTGGTTAGATCCATCAACGCCACCAATTCGCCCTGGGTGCTGACACCCCTTACCATGCCGGGCTTGGCGTCGGCAGTGGCATGGACGCGATGACCATGGCGAACGCTTTCTACTTCATCCGGACTGAGCTCAATCGCCGGCCACTCCGCCAGCGCTTCGGCAGCCGGGATCAGATACTGGTACCAGTTCCCGGCGTGAAATGCCTCCTGTAGCTTCCGCAGCGGTGTCGCGTCGCGCAGCGAGAACCGACCGCTCTTCGTCCGGCGCAGTCCCACTAGGTAGGCGCCGCAGCCGAGCGCTGTGCCCAGGTCGTTGGCCAGTGACCGGACGTACGTACCGGATGAACAGTGCACGTCGATGACGGCTTCGGGCGGAGCCCATTCGAGAATCTCCAGATGATGGACGGTGATCTTCCGGGGGGCCAGCTCGACCTCCTCCCCTTCGCGCGCCATCTCGTAGGCCTTGCGGCCCTGCACCTTGACGGCTGAGTACGGCGGCGGCGTCTGTTCGATTTCGCCGATGAAGGTCTTGAGGACTTTTTCGAATTGTTCTTCGGTGACGTTCACCGGTCCGGAGGAGTGCGTCAGCTTCCCATCGGCGTCAAATGTATCGGTCGTAGAACCGAGGCGGATGATTGCCTGGTAGCGCTTATCGGAAGCCGAGACGAATTCGCTGAGCCGCACCGCGGGGCCCACGAGGATTACGAGCACACCGGAGGCGCGGGGATCGAGCGTGCCTGTATGCCCTGCGCGGCGCAATCCAGTGCCCATCCGAATGGCCTGGACGACGTCGTGCGAGGTCATGCCGACCGGTTTGTCGACAACCAGCACACCCGATATGGCATTCTTCACATCCTGGCTTTCCATTTTGTGATTTTCCTCCTCGCCTCTTCGGACAGCAACAATTCAGACGATTGCCGTCATATTATAGGCGCTAACATCCCTCAAAGTCTTAGCATTTCCTTAGTACTTTGGATCACTGTCTTCTTGATCTCTTCCAGTGAGCCTTCGACGTCCGCTCCGGCTGCGGCCGCGTGACCGCCGCCGCCAAAGTGCGCTGCAACGGATGAGACGTCGATCCCGGGCTGCAAGGCCCGCCATGAGATCTTGACCCGATTCTTCGGCTGCTCCACAAAGATCATTCCCACTTTGAAGCCGTCGATGCTCGAAATTACATTGATCAGGTCGGCATCGTCGCTGCCGGAATAGCCGGCCGCTTTGCGATCCGGGATGGTCAGCGTCCCAAATACGATGCCATCTTTCCGTTCCAGGCTGGTGAGGCCGGCCCCCCAATAGTGAGCGGCAGCATATGAGCGCCGGACCAGGCCGCGCATGTAGAGCTCAGGCATATCCACCCCGGACTCCATCAGCGTCGCGACCTGGCGCATTGCGTCGGGCGTAACATTCGAGGTCCGGAACCCAAGCGTGTCGGTGATGATGCCGGTTAGAAGTGCGGCGGCGATAGGTTTGGTGATCGGGTAGCCCCAACCTGGAAGATACTTGGTGAGAATTGCAGAGGTGGCCACTTGCTCGCCCTCGATCAGGTTCAGCTGGCCGAACCTTTCGTTCGTGATGTGGTGATCAATGTTGATGTCGGGAAGCGCGTGCCCAACGAAGTGTTTTCCGGTCCGGCGGAAATCGGCACAGTCCACGGTGATGAACGTGTCGAATGTGCCTTCCTCGTCGCTCCGGACCTGGGCAGCGCCTTCCAGATGCTTGAACGACGACGGTACGCCGTCTGTGAGCACCATTTGCACCTTGCGCCCGGCCTGCTGCAATGCAAGGCCCAAGCCGAGTAGCGAACCGACCGCGTCGCCGTCCGGGCGGACGTGGGAAACGATCAGGACACTTTCGGCCGTTGATAAGCGCGACTTGATTGCGGGTTGGATATCTTCGTTCATGCCTCGAACTCTATCTCCTCCGTACTGCTATGCGCAGTGCCGAGACTACAATCCCCAGCTGGCCTTGCTCAAGGCTTCGCCCGGTCACCTGACCAGGCAGCGCCCATCCCTCCAGCATACTGACATGGCGAACTCACTTTGCACTACGAACCCGCCCCCTTTCTATTCCGCAGGTCGGCCAACGCCCGCTCTATGCGATCGGCGTTCTCAGGCGTGGGGTCCCAGTGAAAGCGCAGCCGTGGAAAGGCGCGCAGGTCCACCCGACGGGACAGCTCGCGGCGGATGAAGCCGGCGGCCGAGTCCAGTCCCTCCAGGACCTCGATAGACCGGGTGACGCCCTCCAGCGCCGAGACAAAGATGTCGGCGCAGGCGAGCTCCCGGTCGACTGTGACGTCCGTCACAGAGATCTGCCTGAGCCGCGGATCGTTGAGGTCACGCAGGAGAATATCCGCGAGTTCCTGGCGAATCCGATCAGCGATGCGTTCGAAGTCGCGGCTTGGATGGCATCTTACATATTCCCGTTGATCCCCTACAACTTCAAACAGCAGAAGTGGCCTACAACTTCTCCAGCGTGTAACAGATCAGGAGGTCGCCGACCTGGATGTCATTGAAGTTCTTGAAGCCCACGCCGCACTCGAATCCAGTTCGGATCTCGCGCACGTCTTCCTTCTCGTGTCGCAGCGAAGCCATCTCACCCTCGAAGACCAGGTCGGTCCCACGATACAGCCGTACCTTGGCGTTGCGCCGCAGCTCGCCTTCAGTCACCCGACAACCCGCCACGCGACCCAATTTCGAGGCCGGGAACACGGCCAACACATTCGCGCGCCCAATGACCTTCTCCACCACGGTCGGTTCGAGCATCCCCTTGAGCGCCTTCTCGATGTCCTCGCTCATACGGTAGATGATGTCGTACAGACGGATCGACACACCTTCGGTGTCCGCCAACCGGCGAGCCGCAACATCGGCCTGCACATTGAATCCGACAATGATCGCCTTCGAGGCGGAAGCCAGCATTACGTCGTTCTCACCGATATTTCCGGTCTCGGCGTACAGGACCTTCAAACCGATCTCGCCCTGGCCCAGTTTTTCCAGCTCGACCATGATCGGCTCGAGCGAACCTTGGACATCCGCCTTGACGATGAGCTGCAGTTCCCTGGCCTCACCAGCCTGGACGCTGGCAAAGAGGTCCTCCAGCGAGATCTTCTTGGGGGCCTGGGCCTGTGACTTCTCCGCCTCCACCCGCTGACTGACGATCGCACGTGCTTCGCGTTCCGACCCAACGACCTGAAACACATCACCGGCCGCCGGGACTTCGTTGAGCCCCATCACCGCCACGGGGGTCGAGGGAGCTGCTTTCTGCACAGGCTTCCCCTTGTAGTCCGTAATGGCCTTCATGCGACCAAAGGCTTTTCCGGCCACAACGATATCGCCGGCCTCAAGCGTGCCATTCTGCACCAACAGGGTTGCGATGGTGCCCTTGGTCTTGTCGACTTCGGCCTCAATGACCGTTCCGATGACCGTCCCGGTCGGGTTGGCGCGGATATCTGCATTGTCTGCCACAAGCAGAATGCCCTCGAGCAGGTCATCGATGCCCTGCTTCTGCTTCGCAGAGACGGGGACGACCATCGTGTTTCCGCCCCAGTCGTCCGGGACGAGTTCGAGCTCGGCCAACTGCTTCTTGACGCGCTCGGCGTTGGCATTGGGCTTGTCGATCTTGTTCAAGGCCACAATGATCGGAACGCGCGCGGCCTTGGCGTGGGCGATCGCTTCCCGGGTCTGGGGCATCACCCCGTCATCCGCAGCGACGACCAGGATCACGATATCGGCGCCCTGGGCGCCGCGCGCCCGCATGGCGGTGAAAGCCGAGTGTCCCGGCGTGTCGAGGAATGTAATCAGACGACCTTTCTTCTCGACCTGGTAAGCACCGATGTGCTGGGTGATGCCTCCCGCCTCCCCGCCAGCGACATCAGTCTGGCGCACGGCGTCAAGCAGTGAAGTCTTCCCGTGATCAACGTGCCCGAGGATGGTCACGACCGGCGGGCGCGCCATCAGCTTGCCGACGTCCTCATCCGCGATCAGCCGCCGCCAGAGCGGGACCTCGCCCGTCTCGACCTTCTTGACCTCCTGGCGCGCCTCGGGGATGGCCTCGAACCCGTACTCGGCGACGACGATGGCAGCTGTGTCAAAATCGACGGCCTGATTAATGGTCGCCATCACGCCATTCGCCATGAGTTTTTTGATGATCTCGATCGGGCTCTTTTCGATCTTTTGTGCCAGGTCACGGATCACGACGCTGGCGGGCAGTTCAATGCTTGTACTCATAGGCCACCTCCAAATATCGATTATTCAAGCCGGTAATCCTTGCGGGGCACCGGCTTGTTCTGGCGACGGCCCGTGAGCGAGTGGCTAGTCGTTCACATGGGCAATTCGCCAGAATCAGCAGCGGGCAAAGCGTTCGCGAAAGCCTGGAGGCGCTCGCGATCCGCCGCTGTCAGGTCAGTCTTCAGCGCGCGGGCCAGATTGCCATGCAATCCGGCTTCCCAGCATGACCGGCGATCGTGCAGGTACGCGCCGCGCCCTGCCTTCTTACCCGTCGGGTCCACCTGCACTCCGTCCGCCGTGCGGACGATGCGCACCAACTGCCTCTTCGGCATGACGGTGCGGCAACCCACGCAGGTTCGCTGGGGAACGTGCTTCACGCGCACAACAGGTTTCCTGGACACCTTTATCAAACGTCAACGCGGAAGTTCGCCGCGTCGACCCGGACTACTCTTCCTCGCCGAACTCGCCTTCGCCGCGTTTGTGCTTCTTGCGGCCAACGACCGCGCCGAGGTCCTCATCGAGAACCAACTCGACGCCCTTCTTCTTTTGCTTCTTGCCCTTCTTCTTCTCGGCCTCTTCCTCCTCGGTCGTTGTCGAGTGGAAGATCTCCGGCTTCATCTTGAAGAGCTCGTCGAGCGAGACACCGTCCTTGGCGTTCTCAGGCTCCACTTCCTCTTCGCCTTCCTTGCCCCTGGCCGCATGGGCCTTCTCCGGCTGGTCCGCTCCCGGCACAGCCTCAACGGCCAAGGCTTCGACGGCCTCAGCTGGCGCCCGTTCAGCCACGGCCGTCGGCTCAGGCTGCAGTTCTGCCGTCGCCCCGGCTGCCCCTCGGCAGCGTCCTCGGTCGCGACCTCGGCAGCAGCCTCGGCCGGAGCCTCGGGGAATTCGGTCACGGCGATCTGTTCCTGGATGTTCTGGATGGCCTTGGGACCCACGCCGGCCAGGCCCAAGCACCTTGTTCTCGTCCAGCTTGAGGGCGAGCATCAAATCGCCGATCGTCTCATAACCGGCCTCGGTCAAAATATTGAAGACGTGCTCCTTCAGGCCCAGCCCTTCCAGCGGCATGCTAAACGCGGCCGGGGGCACCTCGGCCCGGGCCGTAGCCATGCGCTCCTCATCGGCGCGGGCCGCCTCTTCCTTGATCTGGATGGTACGGCGTTCAACGCGGTCGACGAACTGGGCGATGCAGGGAGTACTCCTCCGGTGTAGCCGGCCGGCTCTCAGCCTTCTTGGCCAGGACCTCCTGCACCTGAGGAATGTTCTCCACCGCATTTGGCAGCGCGGCTGCCAGCTCGGGATCGCTCTGCAATTTCGCGAGCGCGTCGGCCGAGGCCTCGACCACGGACTTGATGTCGATGCGCCAGCCCGTGAGTTTGGCTGCCAGGCGGGCGTTCTGCCCGTCGCGGCCGATGGCCAGGCTCAGCTGATCCTCCATGACCACGACGGTGGCCGTGCGGCTGCTGTCACTCTCGTTGAGATAGACGCCGTTGACGCGGGCCGGGCTGATCGCCTTGGAAATGTAGATGATCGGATCTTGATCCCATTGGATAATGTCGATCTTCTCGTCGTGCAGTTCCTTGACGATAGCCTGGATCCGGACGCCTTTGATGCCCACGCAGGCCCCAACCGGGTCCACGCCGGGCTGGGTGGCCATCACGGCCACCTTGGCGCGGGCTCCCGGCTCGCGGGCAATGGCCCGGATCTCGACAATGCCGTGATAGATCTCGGGGACTTCATTCTCGAGCAAGCGACGCAGGAAGTTGCGATGGGCGCGCGACAGGATAATCTGCGGCCCGCGTGACCCGTCCTTTACCTCCAGCACCACTGCCCGGATGCGGTCGTGAAGCTTGAAGCGCTCACTGGGAATCTTCTGGTTGGCCGGAAGGATGCCTTCGGCCTTCATGTCCAAGCCGATGGTGGCGCCCTGGGCGCTGCTGGCCTGCACGATGCCCGAGACGATCTCACCCGTCTGGCGAGCAAAATACTCCATCTGGGCCGAGCGTTCGGCCTCACGAATGCGCTGCTGAATGACCTGGCGCGCGGTCTGGGCGGCGACCCGGCCGAAATCCGATGGCGTCGATTCGACGATCACCATGTCGCCGAGCTGCGCCTCCGGATTGACCTTGCGGGCCTCCTCAAGCGTGACCTCGGTCTTCTCCTCGCGGACGTCTTCAACCACTTCCTTCTCGGCGAATATCGTCACCTTGCCGGTCTCGGTATCTACCTTGGCCTCCACCTGCTGGGCCGTGGAAGCGTTGACCGCCCGCCGGTAGGCCGAGACCATGGCGGATTCGATCGCGCCGAGGATGATCTCCTTCGACAGTTGTTTCTCTTCAAGCACTTCGTTGAAGGCGAGGGCAAATTCGTTCTTGGGCATGCCACCTACTCCATCTTCCTCATACAAGCAGAAAAGTGGGGGTTGCCCACTTCTCGAAGTCAACAGCGCCGGTACTAAAGCAACGGGTATTCTAGCACAGGGGGGCAAAACATGCAAGATATAATCTCCGGCATGGCGGACCGGGACCTCGAAAAAGCCGCTCGGCGGGGCGAACCGTCCTACGTATGGCGCGAGGGACAGCAGCGCCGTCTGGAGATGATCAAACAAGCCGCAGGACCCCGCCTGGCTGGGCGGGTGCTGGAGAACGGCTGCGGCGTGGGACTGTACGCCGAGCAGCTGGCAGCCCTCGGCGGCCGGGTGGCGGGGCTGGAGTTCGACTTCGAACGGGCCGCCCAAGCGGCGCAGCGCGGGGTTCGAGTGCTGAACGCGGCCGGAGAGTTGCTGCCCTTCCTCGCGTCGACGTTCGACTTGATCCTCAGTCACGAGGTTCTTGAGCACGTCCGGGATGACCGTCTATCAATGCGGGAGATGATCCGGGTGCTCAAGTCTGGCGGCCGCGTCGTGGTCTTCTGCCCGAATCGCGGCTATCCCTTCGAAACCCACGGGATCTACTGGAGAGGCAAGTATCATTTCGGCAACGTGCCGCTTGTGAATTATCTGCCGCGGCGGTGGCGCGACCGGCTGGCCCCGCACGTGCGGATCTACACGCGCGGCGATCTTCAGAGGCTGGTTGAAGGCGCCCCGGTACGCCTGGTCGATTACGGGGTGATCTTCGGCGGATACGACAACCTCATCCGGCGCTTTGGCCCGGCCGGCAGGATATTGCGGGCCGTGCTGCAAGCCCTGGAGGGCACGCCGCTGCGGGCGCTCGGCTTGTCGCACTTCTGGGTGCTTCAGAAGACCTGAGCTCCAAACAGGAAGGACGGGACTGGTGAATCGATATCTTATCAAGCCAGGCCAGAAGGTGGACCTGAGCGATTTTGATCCGGCAGATAGCAGCGAATTCGAAGGCGGCAAGCAGGAAGGCCTCGCTGCGGTGACCCAACTCGTATCGGAACTGGATGCCCTGCAGGAGCTGCTCTATGCAGAGCATCAGCACAAGGTACTGATCGTGCTGCAAGCCATGGACACCGGCGGCAAGGACGGCACGATCCGGCGCGTCTTCGAGGGCGTCAACCCGCAGGGAGTCCGCGTTGCGAGCTTCAAGGTGCCCACGACGTTCGAGCTGGACCACGACTACCTGTGGCGCGTGCACAGCGACGTGCCCGCCAAGGGCGAGATCGTGATCTTCAACCGCAGCCACTATGAGGACGTGCTGGTCGTGCGCGTCCACGGATTGGTCCCGCCCGAAGTCTGGAAGCGGCGCTACGACCAGATCAATGGATTCGAGCGGATGTTGGTGGAGGAGGGCACCATTGTCCTCAAGTTCTTCCTGCACATTACTCCGGCCGAACAGAAGAAGCGGCTGCTGGCGCGGCTCAAGGATGAGACCAAACAGTGGAAGTACAATCCCGGAGATCTGAAGGAGCGCGAGCTCTGGAAGAAGTACATGCAGGCTTACGAGGACGTTCTGGCAAAGACCTCCACCGACTACGCACCCTGGCACGTCGTCCCCGGGAATCGGAAATGGTACAGAGATTGGGTCGTCGCAACGATACTGGTGGACGCCCTAAAGGGGCTGAAGATGAAGTACCCTGTACCGCAATTTGACGTCGACGCGGCGCGAAGCGAGTTGGAGGCCATGCCCGACGAGATCTGACTCTGTCACCCAAGATCTATCGCCGACCATTACCCAAGACAGGAGGAGAGACTTGGCTCAAACCTTCAGTTGCCCGAATTGTGGAGCGATGCTCGAGTACGGCGGCTCGGGCCGCGACATGAAGTGCCCTTACTGTGGAACGACCGTGCAGATTCCGGAATCCGTGTGGCAACCGGTTGAGCAGGCCAGGAACGGCAACCGCTGGATGACATACATCCTCATCTTCTTGTTCATTACCGTGGTGCTCCCCACTTGCCTTTCCCTGCTTGGCGCAGCACTTGGGATCGGCGGCGGAGTCCTGGCAGCGTTTGCCCCCTTCATACTGCGCTTCTTCGGCCGTTAGCGCAAAACCCGGGGACGATTTGCCCTGGGCCGTCATTTGAACTCGCGGGCCCGTGATTGACAGAGAGCAGTTCGACAGAATCTCTCGGGTCCTGCCGCTGCTTCGGCAGGCTGAGCCTCAGTTCCTCCAGGAATTTCAGCAGGCCGCGTACTTCGCGCGCATCCCGGCGGGCCACGATGTATTCCTGGGGGGCGACCGAGTGGACGCCATCGCACTCTTGATCTCCGGCGTGGTGCGGGTCTACAAGATCGGCGAAACCGGCCGTGAGATCACCCTCTACTGGTTTGGGAACGGTGAGAGCTGCATCCTGACGGCCAACGCGATCCTGAATCAGAAGACATTTCCGGCAGTAGCCACGGTGGAAAAGGACGCCGAGGCCGTCATGATCCCGGCGGATACATTTCGCCAATGGGCCGGGCGGCATGAACTTTGGCGCGATTTCGTCTTCGACCTTCTTTCGCAGCGGCTCTCGAGCGTGATGGAGATTGTGGACGAGGTCGCCTTCCGCCGTATGGACGTACGCGTGGCCGCGCTGCTGTTGAGCCGATCAGGCGGAAGTGATCCCATCCGGCTGACCCACCAGGAGATCGCCGCCGAGCTGGGCACTTCACGCGAGGTGATCAGCCGCCTGCTGGAGGATTTCACGGAGCAGGGCTTCATCCGCCTCGGCCGTGGACAGATCCGGGTGCTGGATGAGCCAGGCCTGCGGGCCCGTTACGCCGGGTGACTCCGGCCCGGATTTGGGGCGCCTGGAGACCGTAGCGATTGGTGACTTTGTCACACACAAGAGATCCTTTTCCTCCTATATTGGGGGCAAGCTGAACAAGGAAAAAGGAGACGGAAATGAACCCATTCGTAACTTTCATCGCCTCCGGCGCTGGACGCCTTACCCGAATCATTGCCGGTGTAGTTTTGATTGCCTCGGGCCTCTTCGGACTGGGCGGACAGACGGGCATCGTAGTCGCGGTCGTGGGGCTTGTCCCACTTCTGGCTGGCCTGTTTGACTTTTGCGTATTTGCGCCGCTGTTCGGAGCTCCGTTGAGCGGCCCGAGAATCCGGGCCGGCAAGTAGAAACCTCTCTCAGAGTTCACAGAGCCGTTCCCTCCGGAACGGCTCTGTCGACTTAGTTGCGTGCCCTCAAGATATCCTGCCCGCGGTTTGGGGGATGAGTTGAGCGACTGCTAAGCCACTTTCTCATTCAGCCAGGCTAGGGCGCAATCCGCGACCTCCTCCCAGCCGCGCTCCCCGATCAGGAAGTGATCCCGGCCCTTGAACTCCTTCAATTCCGTTATCGAGGGCGATGCGTTGTACCTGTTGAAGTTGGCTCGGTTGAGGGATGGCGGAATGATGTGATCCTTCTGGCCGGCCGTGATCAGCAGCGGCGGGTGGGGCTTCTTGAAATCGATCTTCGCCGCGCCGGTCAGGGACTGGGTCGGAACGCCACGCGATTCGGGCACGACGTAGCGGTCATAGGCCGCGTGCTGCTCCGGCAGGGAAAGCGTGTGGACGAAGGCATATTGGAACTGCTCGAAGGACATCCGCACGGGCTGCGTCACCCGCACCAGCGGATTGATCGCGGGAAAATTGGACTTGTAGAAAGACCAGGTTGTGGTGAACACGCCTTGGGGCGGCGCGGGGTCGATAGCCACGCCCGCCACGGCAACATCCTGCTGCAGAAGCAATTGCACCACCAGGCCGCCCATCGAGTGGCCGATCAAAGCCGGCCTTTCGTCCAGAGACTCGATGGTAGCTTTCATGGCTTGCACGATATCCCGAAGCTTGAGTCGCCCGAGGGCCGGATCCCCGTGATCTGCACGCTGCAGATCGATGGGCCGATCACGGCCGGGCCAGGCCGCCGCAATGCAGCGATAACCCTTGGCAGCGTACCGCTCCACCCAATGTTCCCAACAGAGCGGCGTCATGAACATGCCGTGAATGAACACAATGGTTTTCGTCTTCACCGCTAAAGCTCCCTGGTCACGAGCCAGGTTGAACCCGGCTAAATGTGGATCGGCATTCCTTCGGCAGCGTGAGCCGCCTCTCCCAGCACTTCACTGAGCGATGGGTGCGCGTGCACGTTGCGGGCAATCTCGTGAGGCGTAAGCTCCATCAGGTGCGCCAGAGTGAGTTCCGGCAGGAGTTCGGTCACCTCGGGCCCGATCATGTGCGCGCCCAGGAGCTCGCCATATTTCTCGTCGACGACTATCTTGATCCAGCCGGCATAGTCACCCAACCCCAACGCCTTTCCGTTGGCTTGGAAGGGGAAGCGTCCGATCTTGATGCTGTGGCCGCGCTCCTTGGCCTGGGCCTCGGTGAGACCGAATGAGGCCACTTGGGGCTGGCAGTACGTCGCCCGCGGCAGCATCTCGTAATCCAGCGTCACGGTCTCGGCCCCGGCAATGTTCTCAGCCGCGACGATGCCCATCGCCGATCCGACGTGGGCCAACATGAGCTTGCCGGTCACATCGCCGATGGCCCAGATATTGGGTACGTTTGTCTGCATCTTCTCGCTGATCTCAACAAATCCGCGCTCATTGATCTTGACCCCCACCTCTTCCAGTCCGAATCCCTTTGAGTTCGGGCGAAAACCGATCGCAACGAGTGCCTGCTCGGCTTCGAGGGTCAATTCCTTCCCTTCGGCGCTGACCTTCACCCGAGCCCCGGTCTTGGTTGTCTCGACCGAATTGACCTTGTGCCCAACCAGGCACTTGATGCCGTGCTTCTTGAACTCCTTTTCCAGTTCCTTCGAGACCTCCTCGTCCTCGAGAGGCACGAGGCGGGGCAGCATCTCAACAATGGTAACGTCGACGCCGTACGAGTTCCAGATCGTGGCAAATTCCACGCCGATCGCACCGGAGCCGATTATGATCACCGACTTGGGAAGTCTCTCCTGCAGGATGGCCTCGAGATAGGTGACCACGTGTTCGGCATCGACCTTCCAGGCCGCGGGCACGGCGGCTGTGGCACCCGTCGCGATAATGATGTTGCGAGCCTGCAATTCAGTGACCTTCTTGTCGGAGTTGGTGACCGCCACCGTGTCTTTGGTCTTGAATTGGGCTTCCCCCAAATAAACCGCTACTCCATTCTTCCTCATCAGGAAGCCGACGCCCTTGGTCAGCCGGTCCGAATTCTGCCGCGACCGCTTGACGGCGACGGGATAATCCAACTTCAAATTATCGAAAGAGAAGCCAAAGTCCTTGCCGCGCTCGCGCAGCATATGGGCGACCTCCGCATTCCTCAGCAGCGACTTGGACGGAATGCAGCCCACATTCAGACAGACGCCCCCCAGCCATTGCTTGTCGACGATGGCCACCTTCTGCTTGAGCTGCGCGGCGCGGATAGCGGCCACGTAACCCGCCGGCCCGGCGCCGATGACGAGGACATCAAAGTTTTCAGCCATGCTGGTCTCCAGTCAAGAGATAATTGCAGATGCGAGGAGTTTGCGCATTCCGATTGTAACGCCTGCCCCGGGGATATGATGCCGCTCTACAGGCTACTCTTCAGAAACTCGAAGGTGCGTTGCCAAGCCAGCCGCGCGGCTCCGGGGTCATATTCCGGACGGTCCTCCTCAACAAACCAGTGCTTCACCCCGGGATACGTGTGGAACACAACGTCGACGCCGGCCGCCCTTAGCCTGCTTTCCAGTTGCACGATGTCGGCAGAGGGTTCCCATTCATCGACTTTACTGAAGTGACCGAGAATCCGTGATTTGACCCGTGCGGAATCCACGTCCCCTGAACCGTAGAAAAGTACGGCAGCGGACACCTGGTCTGGCGCCGAGGAGGCCAGTCGGAGCGACCACGCACCGCCCATCGAGAATCCAACCACGCCGATCTTTGGGCCTTTGCGACCGGGGAAGTTCCACAAATGGTCTTTGGCACTCAGGACGATGTCGGTCTCGAAGTCATGGTCGCTCTTGTCCATTAGGGCCTGGGCCTCATCGACTGTCCTGGCGATTTGTCCCTCTCGTAGATCCGGCGCGATAGCGACGAAACCTTGTTCTGCTAGGCGATCACAAAACTTCATGAACTCGGGCTTTAGCCCCCACCAGGCATGCAGGAGCAGGATGCCCGGTCCCCCGCTGTCTGGCTCAGCGAGATACGCCTGCACATCTCGTCCTTTGGCGGACAAACGCACGCGGGATTGCCGAATGAACATCAGATCCACCGCCTTGCGCGGGCTTTGTAGGCTTGGTAGCCATCCGGGAATCTCCGTGCCAGATAGGCTTCCTCGGCCCGAATGATGATACGCGTGGTGATCCACAGCAGAACGGCACTCAAGACGAGGCCCCACAGCGTCCCGGCAACCAAGGTGAAGCCAAGGCAGATCAGCAGGAAACCCGGGTAGATCGGATTGCGCGTGAAGCGATAGGGTCCATCGGTGACCAGCGCAGTAGTAGGTCGATCGGGGTCGGGTGAGGTGTGTGCCCGCCGCATGCGCGAGACTGCCGAACCCCCGAGTATCATGCCGCCGATAACCGCCGCGCCGCCCGCGACCCGCAGGATCGTCGCCCAAGGCTCGGGAAAAGGAAAGAGCCAATTCAGGACCAGGGCGCCGATCAGGAAGCTCAGGAAGAGCATCGGCGGCGGAAACCTGATCTAGGCGTGATCGGTTTCTGTCTGCATACTACGCCCAATGCTCCAGCTTTTCCTTTACCTTCATCAGGAAGGCGTCCGCGCTGGCGCCATCCAGGATCCGATGGTCGAAGACGAGCGAAAGATAAACCATCGGACGGATCGCGAAGGCGTCGTTCCCGGCACTATCGGTGATGGCGATGACACGTTTCTGGATTGCGCCCGCACCCAAGATGGCACATTGGGGCTGATTGATGATTGGCATGGCGAACAGCGACCCGCCGATCCCATGGTTGGTGAGCGTGAACGTGCCGCCCCGCACTTCCTCGGGCATGAGTTTCCTGGCGCGGGCGCGGTTGGCTAGGTCGTTCACAGATCGGGCAATCTCCAGCAGAGACAGGTTATCTGCGCCCTTGATGACGGGAACGATCAAACCTTCGTCTCCAAGCGAGGTGGCCATTCCAATATTGATGGCACCGTGGACGAGCACCCCCTCTTCCGTCCAGGAGGAATTCGTCATCGGATGGGCCTTTAGCCCCGCGACGATGGCCGCGATGAGGTACGCCGTGAACGTGAGCTTAGCGCTATCGCGTTGGAAGATCGCCTTGTTGGCCTCGCGATGGGCGACGACCTTGCTCATGTCCGCCTCCATCACGCTGAGCACGTGAGGCGAGGTCTTCTGCGACATCAACATATGCCCTGCGATCTGGCGGCGGATGGTCGTGTGTTTGATCAGCTGGTCGCCCGCAGCGGGGGTCGCGACCCGCATGCTCCCCCCCGGTGCGCCGGTTTGAGCGGGCACGCCCAGCGCGCCGGTCTCTACGAATTTCAGCACGTCATTCTTGGTGATGCGTCCGTTCAAGCCCGTGCCTCGTACCCGGGAGAGATCCACGCCGAGCTCGGCCGCGATCTTCGCGACCACCGGCGAGATGAAGCCGTGATCGCCCTGAAGCGCAGACGCTTGCGGGCTGGGTGCGGCCTGCACCGGGGCGGCTTGCTGGGCCGCTTGGGAAGCTCTGGCCGGGGCGGCCATCACGCTCTCAACGGACTCCCCGGGCTTGCCGATGAAGGCCAGGATGGTCCCGACCTTGGCCGCGGCGCCTTCAGGCGCGACGATCCTTAGAACAGTGCCCGAGACCGGCGCCGGGATCTCGGTATCCACTTTGTCCGTATTTACTTCAAGGAGCGGTTCAAGTTCCTGAATGGCCTCCCCTTCACGTTTGAGCCATTTGGTAACGGTCACTTCCTCAACACCCTCGCCCAGCAGCGGAACGAGTACTTTGGTCGCCATGCCGGCTCCTATCTCTTCACCATTCTGTTCATGCCCGGGCTGCGACCGCCGCCTCTAGTGAATTGCCGGATAGGCGGACGGGTCAACTTCGTGCATCATGCTGTACACGGCGTCGAATACGGTCTCCGCATTCGGTTTGCTCCAGTAATCGCCGTCCGAGCCGTAGGCGGGCCGGTGCTCCGCGCCGCTCAGCGTTCTGGGTCCTGAATCCAAGTGGTAATAACCGCCTTGCTTTTCGATGACCTCACGGAGCATGTACGCCGATGTGCCTCCGGGCACGTCCTCGTCCAGGAACAACACGCGATTGGTCTTCTTGAGCGATTCGACAATCCGGCCGTGGACGTCGAACGGCAGGAGTGATTGCACGTCGATGACCTCGGCTTCGATCCCGGTCGCGCCCAGCTTCTCTGCGGCGTCGAGGGCGATCCGGCAGCACGCGCCGTAGGTAACGACCGTTATGTCCGTGCCTTCCCGGATCGTCTCCGGCACGCCGAGCGGCACCGTCATCTCCTCAACATTGTCCGGCAGCCTCTCCTTGACCCGGTAGCCGTTCAGGACCTCGATGATCAAGCCGGGCTCATCGGCCTGAAGCAGCGTGTTGTAGAAGCCGGCGGCCCTGGTCATGTCACGAGGCACCAGGACGTACATACCGCGGAACAGATGGATGAGCCCCGCGATCAGGGAGCCGGAGTGCCAGACGCCCTCCAGCCGGTGGCCGCGGGTGCGCACAATGACCGGCGCAGTTTGCCCTCCAGCGCTGCGCCACCTAAGGGTAGCCAGATCGTCGGCCATGATCTGCAGGGCATACAGCAGGTAGTCGAGGTACTGGATCTCGCAGATCGGACGCAAGCCGCGCATCGCCATACCGATGGCCTGTCCCAGTATGGTCGCTTCGCGGATGCCGGTATCGCTCACGCGCCAATCGCCATACTTTTCCTGCAGGCCCTTGAACCCCTGGTTTACATCGCCGAGCTTGCCGACATCCTCGCCGAAGGCGATCACACGCGGGTCCCGCTTAAGGATGGCATCAAATCCCGCGTTGATCACCTCGAAACCCCTCAGGGTCGGCGATCGATCCGAGTAGACAGGTTTCACTTCCTTGACCTCGAGGGCGCGGCCGCTGTACAAGTCGGAACCGTAGCGTTTCAGGTTGACGGAATCCTGATCATTCTTCCATTGCACCAGAGCCTGCCTTGCGGGATTCGGTTCATCCCGCAAGACGCGGAGCGCCTCGTGAGTAGCAGCGTGTACATCGCGCCTCAGCGGCGCGGGGAGAGCGGCCAGCCGTTCTTTGATCTCATTTAGCTGGGAGGCATGCTGCGAGCTGCCGGCGATCTCATCCAGCATATCCGTCACCTGCCCGCGCTCCTCCCGGATGGGATTCAGGTATTCCTCCCAGGCGGACTTGCGGATGTCCTCGACCGCATCGTGGTCTTCCTTTTCGAACGCGGTGATCTCGGGTTCGGAAGCGAGGCCACTCTCGATGATCCATTCGCGCATCTTGCGGATGCAATCGAACTCGGCCTCCCACTTGAGGCGGTCGGGCGACTTGTAACGCTCTTGACTGCCCGAAGTCGAGTGTCCTTGGGGCTGGGTCAGGTCGGTCACGTGGATGAGGGACGGGATATGGTAGCGCCGTGCCAGGCCCTCGGCCTTTTCGTAGGCCTCCAGCAGAGCCGGATAATCCCAGCCGCGGACCTGCCGTAGGTCGAAACCCCGTTCACACTCTTCTTCCATGCAGTCGTCGCGTTGGAAGCCTTGCAGGATCGTGTAGATATTCTCTTTGACCATCTGGAACTGGTTCGGGACCGAGATCCCGTAGCCGTCATCATACACAGTGATAATGGCGGGCGCCTGGAGCACACCGATGGCATTCACGCTCTCCCAGAAGATGCCCTCTGCGGTGGAGGCATTGCCGATGCTGGCGAAAGTGATCTCATCTCCGTTGTGCGAGAACTGGGTGTATTGGCGCAGCTCCTTCAGCTCGCGATAGACGACTGAGGCGTAGGCGAGACCCACCGCCCTCGGCATCTGTGTGCCGGTCGGCGAGACGTCAGCCGAGGTGTTGAACATCTCCGTTTGCTTCTTCCAGGAGCCGTCAGGATTGATGTAGCGTGACGCGAAGTGCGCGTTCATGCCGCGACCGCCTGTGTTCGGTTCGGCGTCGAGATCAGCGTGGGCGTAGAGCTGGGCGAACATCTGCTTGATGCTCATAACGCCCAGCATGTCCATCCAGGTCTGGTCGCGATAATAGCCGGAGCGCCAGTCACCTTTGCGGAACACGTGCCCAATGGCTATGTTGGCCAGTTCCTTGCCATCGCCGAATATCCCAAACTTGGCCTTGCCGCTCAGGACCTCCCGGCGACCAATCAAACTCGCCTGCCGCGAACGGTAGGCGAGTCGATAATCCCGAATTATCTCTTCCTTCTCTAGGGGTAATGCAACCGCGCCCTTTGTCTTGGGCATGGATTCTCTCCTGCTCCCTAAATCGTACCAATTTATTATAACGGAAATGGGCAGAGGGACTCGACGCCGGGCCCTGCCGCCCAGGCGCCTCAATCACGTGAAGGATTGCTCAATGCGCCAAACGACTCAAGCGAGCGAAGCTTCTCGTTGACCTCGCGGGCATACTTTAGCTGGCTGCGCAGGTAACGGGTGACGACTTGGATGATGGCGGAAGAGACCTCGGGCCTAACCCCGAGCACTTCGTGGAAATGGGTCTGATCCAGGCGCAGCACCCGGGTCGATTCGGTGGTTTTGACGGTTGCCAGGCGCGGCTCCGGATCGAGCAGCGCCAACTCCCCAAAGAGATCGCCTTCACCCAGACTGTTCAGGAGGCGGTCACCCTCCCAAACCTGCACCTTGCCGCTGACTATGATGTACAAGCTATCGCCAGGCTCGCCTCTATTGAAGATCACTTGATCCTTCTCGACGGCGATCTCGTCGACCAGATCGGCGATGTCTGCCAGGACATTATCCGGCGTCTCGCTGAGCAGCGGCGATGACTTCAGAATGAGGACCTTTTCCACGAGCGAAAGCATATTGCCATCTCCTTGGGCGATCCTGTCCCTGGACAGGCGCGCCGAACTCCAACTGGTCATTGCGCGGACCGCCGGCTGCGTTGTGGTCAGGAGCCTCTGAAGCGAGGGCGCGCAGGACTTTTCGTCGAGGATTGCGGCTGCGTGCATTGCGCACATGCGAGTCCACGGGTCGAACTGGGTCTCCAGCTCCGTGCCAATAAGCGACAGCAGGACGGCGCTCAGGGTCTGTGGAGCGATCCCAAGGCCCGCGGCCTGCCAGCGCTTGACGCGGTCGCCGTGAGGAATTTCTTCAAGCAAGGGCAGTACCAGGGGCTTGACCCCCGCCGGCAGCAGCGCATCCACCGTCTCCAGGGCGATCGGTGAGGGTCCACCGGCGATTGCTTCGAGCGCGCTGTGTGCCCTCAGGATGGCTTGTGCGTGGAAGACAAATGAGAGCAGCAGGAGAGTACGTTGACGCGCCTCCCTGAAAGCGATCTTGAGAGCACCCTCCAACACGCTGAGATGAAGCTCATCACTGGAGTTGCGGACGGTTTGAATAGCGGCTGATAACCGGCACGCCAGCACGACTTCCTGCTTGACCTGCGCCAGGATCTGCGCGGAAGAGCCGGCACGATAGCCGATGGCGCTCAATGAGCGCAGGACCTGCAGTCGCACCTGCGGATCGGCGATCGAGATCTTGCCGGCCAGCAATTCGATCGAGCGCGCACCGGGGATCCTTCCAAGCACGCGGATCATGCTTTGCAAGCGCCCGCCCGGGATCGGACTTTGGCCGTTGGCGCCGAACTCATCGGCGATCGGGCCAAGTACCTGCGAGCCTTTCGAGATGAGCACTTGCTCCGCAACCAGAGCCGTGTCGGGGCTGTCACATGCCTGCAATAGGGCGGGGATCAGCCGGTCGTCGTCGTGACGGCCGGCAGAACGAACAGCGGACCGCCTAACAGCGACGTCATCATCGTCCAGCAGTCCGATCAGCTGCCCGCTCGCCCCGGGTACTGACGACTTGCCCAGGATCTCAACAGCTAGCAGGCGATCCATGCTGTCACTCGAGCGCACGTGTCGACCGAGCGTCTCCTCAGCGCGGCGGGCATCCTCCGCGCTCCCGGAGGCCAATAGCCCGAGGATCGCGCCACGCCGGACCGCCCGCTCGGGCGAATCCAGTGCCTCAGAGATGTGCGGCGCCGATGCGCGATCTCCGAGCGCGGCCAAGACCTGGATGATGGCAGCCCGTACCTGTGCATCCTGTTCCAGCGGCAGCCGCCGGCGGACATCCGGTACCGCGGCCGTCAGACGCAGCGCCAGAATCCGGAGCAAGGCCTCACGGCGGACTTCTGGAGCCCGGTGCAACAGCAGAGCGGGTAGCTCTTCCCGCAGCGTGGCGGCCCAAGTCTGCGGAGCCAATTGCTCGAGTTGGTTCAGGGCGTAGATGGCGAGACCCGCTCGGGGATTTCGGAGACTGCGGCGAAGCTGCGCAAGTGCCGACGGATCGAAGATCAAGCTGGTGGTCTCGCCTAGGCTCCGCTTTAGCAAGGCTTCGCTCATGACGAGCGGGTATTCCTGCGAAAGCCGAATCATCGCCCAGAACCATAGGACCGCGATCACGAGGAAAAGGTACGAAAGCCCGACGGCGTTGAAATGCAGAATTGTATTGAAGAGCAGCAGGATCACGCCGGCCAGACCCATGGCCACGGGCTGAACGATCCCTTCCGAGATCGTCTGGGCCGCGTTCCGTTGGCGTCCGAACAGCGGCTGGAAGAGGAGACTTCCGGTCACTTGCGAAATGGAGAAACCGAGGGCAACGTTGAATGTCTTGGCAACAGTCGCGATCCAGAAAAGGGTGGGAGCAGTCCAACCCAGTGAGCCGCCCACCGCCAGAAGCAGAATGGAAAGGGTGACGACGAGCGGCATGGCCAGGAGGCCGGTACGCAGACCGTAGCGGCGAACGATGCGGCTCGTCAGGAACATGGAGGTAATGATGGCAATGACACCCATGACCGAGAGTTGGCGGGCGATGAAGCTTGCCAATTCGGTCCCGGATGGAAACTCGATCCCGGCGCGATCAAAGAAGATATTGTCGATGAAACAGAATCCAAGCCACCAGAGCAGGGTATAGGCGAAGATCAGTCGGCTGTACGGCTGCCGGAACGGCGAGGTCGCTGTCCCGGAGGCCGCCGCGGGCCTAGGGGCAGCGCTTTGAGGCGACACGGTGTGCAGACTCCGCATGGCAGAGAACAACACAGGCACAGCGATCGCTAGAGCAAGCGCCGCCAGGAAATATGCGTTGGCCGTCCCGGTCAGAGCCAGGATCCCGGCCACCACCGCCCCGCCGATGATGTTGGCCAGCCAGTTACCAGCGCCGATGAGCCCATATAGTCTCTTCGCTTGCCGGACGTTGAAGAGATGCCTGGCCAGGTGCCAGACGATTAGATTTGACTGGTTCACAAGCGCCTGGAACCAGAAGGGAAGGAGGAAGATGACCCAGTGCGCAAGCGACGATCGCACGCCGATCCAGAAGACGAGGCACATGCCGGCCAGGAATCCCAGGTTCGTGAATTGCGCTGCCTTGAACGGAAGCCGATCAGAGAGCTTAAGGTACAGAAATGCAATGAGCGAGGCCAAGACCGCGACGGACAAGTAGGCAAAGGGCAGCGACTGGGAGCCAAACTCATTGACGAAGAGACCGAACGCCGTCGTCTGCACGAGGACGAAGGAGATCGAGATGACAAAATACAGCGCCACCATCGAGGTGACCGTCGTTCCTTCACCGATTTCGACGCCGAGCAGCGCCCGGAGGCGGGACCTGAGGTCCGTGCTGGCTGGGTTGCGCAGTGTCGTCATATGTGTGAATTGACGCAGAAAATGGAACGTCTCCCAGCTGGTCGGGCGGGATTATAACGGAATCTCGACCGGGGCATCACCATTCGGTGCAGGTTGCCTGCGCTCGGTGCGTGGGAGCGGCGGCTTCAGCCGCTCAATGTAGACGCGAGACGCCCGCCATGTGGCGGGCGTCTCGAAACAGGCAGGCTGGTCGCGTCCCAGCAGTCCTGGAGAGGCGAGCCTATCCGATGTGCAGATCCACGACCTGCCGGAAGTGATAGCCGTAGATCGAAAATGTAATGGCCAGGGGAAGAGGCGCGGGCGCCGGAAGAGAGTCCAGAAGAACAGCTTCCAGTACTCGAGCCGCTCCTTGCCGACGATCCCCAACCGCAGGATCGAGCGGAAAAGAGCCAGAATATGCTCGAAGTCGATCGGGACAGTGATGTTGGGTGCTTTGTACTCGCGCAGGAAAGTCCGCACCCGGGCGTAGTAGTTGGCGGGCGCATAGATCGAGTGTACGACAGTCTGGTAACCCTTGTGGAGCACTTCCAGGTTCATGCGCGGGATGATGTTGGTCATCCCATCTACGTTGTCGCCGGAGAAAACACCGAGTATGCGCCCCTCCTGCGCCAGGCGCTGGTAGAGTCGCGTACCCATCGGGGCTTGCAGCAAACCGACCATGGCGGTCACGATGCCGCTCTTCTGGATGAAGTCGATCTGGCGTTGGAAGATGGAGGGCGTGTCGCTGTCAAAACCGATGATGAAGCCACCCTGCACCTGCAAACCATGGCGCTGAATGCGCTTCACGTCCTCAACCAAGTCCCGGTTGCGGTTGTGTTTCTTGCCGCATTCCTCCAGACCCTCCTCACTTGGCGTCTCTATGCCGATGAACACCATGTCAAAGCCCGCCTCGGCCATCAAAGACATCAGCTTTTCATCGTCCGCTAGGTTGATGGAGGCCTCTGTATTGAAGGTCATGCCGGTCTTGCCCTTGCGCCACTTGATGAGGGCCGGCAGCAGGCTCTCCTTCAGGACCTTCTTGTTCCCGATCAGGTTGTCATCCACGAAGAACACGCTCTCGCGCCAGCCGAGTTGATAGAGTCGATCGAGTTCCGTCACGATCTGTTCGGCGGTCTTGAGGCGCGGCCGGTGCCCGAGCAGCACTGTCACATTGCAGAAATCACAGTTGTACGGGCAGCCGCGCGAGAATTGGACTGCCATCGTGGCATAGCGTTTCAAGTCCGCCAACTCCCAGGCGGGGGCGGGCGTCTGCTGGATATCGGCAAACTCATTCGTGGAATACACACGCTTGGCACCGCCGTTCTGGAAATCGATCAGGAACGCGGGCAGGGTTAATTCGGCCTCATTGAGCACAAAGTGGTCAACGCCGTCGAACTGATCCGTCTCGTTGACGAAGAGCGGTCCACCCGCGACGACTTTCAAGCCGGCGGCTTTGCAGCGGGCGATCGCGGCTGCGGCCGAACTGCGCTGCACAGCCATGGCGCTCACGAATGCCATGTCCGCCCAGGCCAGGTCGGCTTGCGTCAGACTCTGCACATTGAGATCGACCAACCGCCGATCCCAGCCTTCCGGCAGCATGGCTGCAACCGTGAGGAGGCCGAGCGGCGGCAATGAAGCGCGCTTGCGCACGAATTGCAGAGCGTGCTTGAAACTCCAGAATGTATCTGGAAACTCAGGATAGATCAATAAGACATGCATCCGACCCTCCGTAGTGGAGCCTGTTCATTATACCCCCTGCTTCCTCAGTATCGACACGCGGCTGCTCGCCCTCGTGAAGGCCGATCCGTTCCGGATTCACGAGGACCTGGATCTCATCGCCGATCTGGATCCGGGGAACGGCATAAGTTATGACTTCAAGCAGCGAAGGATTCTGAAAGTTGCGACGCTTCGTTTCTGGATGAGGATAATAGACCCAGCCCTCGTACTCCACGTCTCGATAGGCAACCTTGCATCGGGAAAAGGAAAAGTGCTCAGGCGGATGCAAGTCGGTCCAGTGCACATCGCGAAAAGTGAATTCCGGCTTGACCAAGCCGAATGTGACCGGACGGATATCGATGTTCAACGTGCCATTGAAGTACGCGTCGAGATCCAATCCCCGCTCCTTGAAATGGGGGCGCTGGCGGTCAAGGGCACCGTAGGGGTAGTCCTGCGAGGGACCGGAGGCAACTCCGTAGCCCTTGACCAGGATACCCTTCACAGCCGTCCACTGCAGGTTCACGCGCTCGGATTCTACCGTGCGCGAAGAGGCCATCTGAACAGCCTTGGCTGAGGCATCCCGCAAGTTGATTTTTCGAATTAACCCCTGTATACTTGCTCATTCCGTGAAGCCCCGGCCACCTTATCTGACCAAGACATTAGGCGTATGACCCTGCCGAATTCCTCCAACCAACCCTCTCAAGCTTCAAGCAGCAAGCGATTGCCGCCCACGCCCGATCGCAGGGAAATGAGGCGGCTCGTGCGCGATCCGTTGCGATTTTTCAGCACCCTGGCCGCTAAGTACGGCGACGTCGTCTGCTATCGCCCGGCACCCGATACGGCCTACCTCATAAATCATCCGGATTACGTCCGGCAGATTCTCGTGGACAATAACCGCAACTACAGCAAGGAGACCCACACCAACCAGATGTTCCATACCCTGGTGGCGGGAGGCTTGCTCACCTCGGAGGGCGAGGTCTGGCGCAAGCAGCGGCGGATGATGCAGCCTGCCTTTCACCACACCAGACTCGAACCGCTGGACACCATGATCGCTGAGGCGACCGACGCGATGCTGGACCGGTGGCAGACTTACGCACAGCAGAATCAGCCCGTCGATGTGGCGCGCGAGATGGCTGCCCTGACACTGACAGTCACCACCCGGGCTCTGTTCGGCGTGAATCTTGGCGACGAGGTCCGCGATGTCGGAGAGATGGTCAATCGGGCGATTGGGTTCCTGGAGAAGCCAAGCGATCCGCGCCTGAAGGAATCGATCAGCGGCCTGAATGACGTTGTGGATCGCATCATCCAAGCGCGCAAGCAGGACTTCAGGGACGGCGGCGACCTGCTCAGCTCCATGATGCTGGCACGCGAACTCGGAGACCGGTGAGGGCATGACAGACGAGCAGCTGCGTAACCAGATCATGACTCTGATGCTGGCCGGCTACGATACGACCGCCAGTTCGCTGACCTGGACCTGGCACCTGCTCTCACAGAATCCCGGCGCGGCCGCCCGCCTGCGGGAGGAGGTGCGCGCTACCCTGCATGAGCGTGCGCCCCGTTACGCGGACCTTGAGCATCTGCCCTACACGCGCTTGGTATCGGACGAGAGCCTGAGGCTCTTCCCGCCTGCCTGGACCCTGGGGCGCCGGGCCCTCGGTGAGGATGAGATCGGTGGGTACTACGTCGCACCCAATACCGTGATCGCCATCTGCATCTACACGCTCCACCGTCATCCCAGCTTCTGGAAGAACCCCGAGGCTTTCGAGCCGGAACGCTTCTTGCCCGAGAATTCTGCCGGTCGGCACAGATTTGTCTATGTGCCCTTCGGAGCAGGGCCGCGTCAATGCATCGGGAATACGTTTGGCTTGATGGAAGCCAGTCTCATCATCGCCGGCATCACCCGTCGGTATCATCTTCAACTCATGCCGGGCACAGAAGTGCAACCTCAGGCGGTCTTTGTGCTGCGCCCGGCACGCGATCTCATGATGAGTCTCCATGCCTAGGGCATGGAGTACCGGTCGCGCCGGAAGGCGTCTTGGATGAAACCCACCTGGCAACTGGTCCTACTGGCGATTGGCGCCGTGGCCAGCATCCTCCTTGCGTACATCGATTCCCTTCCCAAATGGGACGATGCGGGCATTATCGCCGGCGGCCTACTGCTGGTCAGCGGGCTGCTGACTCTGCTCGGCTACCGCCGGCCGTGGATGATGGCGCTCGCAGCCGGCCTGTGGGTTCCCTTGCGCGGAATCGCCGTCACCCGGGATCTCAGCCTTCTGGTGCTGTTGGCTTTCCCCTTTCTGGGGGCCTATGCCGGTTTCTTGGTCAGGTCGGGGCTGATGAAGAGACAACGGCAGGCATAGCACACTCACAAGTGAAACAAGAGAGCGGACGCAGGTGAACTGAACCCCTAGAACGAGACACGAAGAGAAAGCACCCTCTGTGAGAAAATGGAACAGGAGGTGGTTTTTTCTATGGCAGGTAAGAAAGGAATGCAGCATTATCCGCCGGAGCTGAAGCTGGAAGCGGTGCGGCTGTTTTATGAAGAGGGCCAAACGCGCGCCGAGGTCACGGCGGCGCTCGGGATCCGGGATCCGCAACGAATCCAGAAATGGTTGAGGCAATATCGAGCCGAAGGCGCCAGCGCGTTTGCCAAGCCGAGAGGTCGACCTCGCAAAAGGGCCGGGGCGCAAGCCGAACTGGAGCGGCTGCGGATGGAAGTGGCCCTGCTAAAAAAATTCCATTCCGAATTGCGGGAAGTGCGGCTCGCGCAGCGCAATATCGGGTGCTTTATCACCATCGAAAAGAGTTCGAAATGAAGGCCATGTGTGCCTTCCTAGGTGTCTCGCGAGCAGCCTATTACGCTTGGCGCAAGAAGCTGGAACAGCCGGACACAGATGCGGTGCGTTTAGAACTCGTGCAGCGGGCTTACACGGCTTCGCACCAGATCTATGGCTACCGGCGGATTAGCCTGTGGTTGAAGCAACAACAGGGTCTGGTGATCAATCCCAAGACGGTTTTGCGCCTGATGCACAAGCTGAATATCCGTTCCAGGGCCCGCAAACGCAAAATGTACCGGAAACTCGAAGAGCTGGGCATCTATCACCGCTATCCCAACCTGCTCAACCGCGACTTTGCTGCCACTCGCCCCAACCAGAAGTGGGTCACGGATATTACCTTCGTCTCAACCCAACAGGGCTGGGCGTACCTGTCTACCATCAAAGACCTATTCGATGGCTTTATTGTGGCTCATCAATTTGGACCCGAGAACTCCATTGGATTGGTGACCCACACGCTCCAACAAGCCAGACAAAAAGAAAAGGTCACTGATGGGCTGATCCTCCACAGTGACCAAGGAACGCAATACACTTCGCAGGCGTATGCCGTCCTCGCTCAACAGTACAACATCACTGCCTCCATGTCGCGCCGTGGCAACTGTTGGGACAATGCGCCTATGGAAAACTTCTTCAGCCATCTCAAAGAAGAGTATCTGCGCCATCTGCACAACCCCAGCTTTGAAGAGGCTCGCCAAGCGATTGAGGAATACGTTGACTTCTACAACTACGAACGCATACAATTGAAAACGAAACAGACACCCTTCCAGCAAAGGTGCCTGTTTCACTAGCCACTTGGGGTCTTTCTGATTGTGTCTTGTCTAGTGGGTGCAGTTCACAGGTCCGCTCTCTTTTCGTCATGTCTTGGAGAGGCTACGGTTTCACCTTGAACTTCTTGGTTCCGGAGATGTCATTCGGGCTCAGCACACGCAGCGTGATGGAGTAATTGCCGCAATCTACGCTGAGGGCACCGGGGCCTGATACATCCTTTGTATCGGCAGCTTTGAAGTTCAACGTTTCTGGCGAGGTCGTATTGGACTTGTCACCCCCAACCTCCCACTGGTAGGTCACCTTGGTGGCACCGTTGGTGGTGATCGTGCCATTGAACTCGAGGGGATTGGGCCCCCCGCAGTACACCGTCGACGGAATTGAGACGTCGGCGGTCACATTGGTGACGATCGCTTCCGGCGGCGCAATGACCGGCAGACCACCCAGGTTGCCTGAAGTCGTGACGACGCCCGCAGCGACCCAGCAGAACTGGCCGGGGTTCGACGGATCATAGATGTACCACCACGACGAGTTATCGTTCCGCCCATCGATCTGGGCAGTCTGGCCAAACATCAGCACGCTCGTCGCGCTGTAGGCAACGTCGGGCCCTGAACGGCAGTTCACATTCACGGAGTTCGGCGTCACCTGGGGTACGCTGGGCGTCGGACTGAGAGTTGGAGACGGCGCGGGGCTGGGAGTCTCCGTGGAAACGGGCGCGGCTGCCGCGGTCGTGGAAGTTGCCAGTACGGGGACGTCACTCGGTGGTGCGGCCTGGAGGAGCGAGGGAAAATTACAGGCAAGCATCAGCGCGGCGGCCAGCAACGGCAGTACTCTTCGTCGCGTTTTCATTCTCTCTCCTTTTGGGGCTCTATGGTAGTCCGACTGCCCGCAGATGGCAATGGTAGAGCTAGGCAGTGCTCTGGATGATCGGGGGGGGGCGCCGGACCAGGTCAGGTCACGCACCCGATAATGCGATAGATTTGCACACCGGGCAGGGAAAGCTGTAGCTCATACCAGCCGGGTTCACCGTCCAAGTACTCGACCTTGAAACCCTGCGACATCTCACTTACGTACACCTCGCTCACGCCGGCACGGCACAGCTGATCCAGCGAGGCCTGCCGGCCAAAGTCCGTCGAATAGGGCAAACTCGTAGTCCTCCGGCCGGTTAAGGGCGTGATCCATACGCCGGCGTCAGTATTCGCGCTCAGGGGAGGATATGGGGCTGGGGCATCCTGGAGTTCCGCATAGGGGATCGCGATCCGGGCATCCGCCGGCAGGTTCCTGCCGATCCAGTCCAGCGCGACGAGATCATCGCTGTGAACCAGCGTGCAGCAATCAGACGGGTAGAGGCTGTAGTTGATCAGCGCGTGGGCCATGATGGCCGCGCACAACAGCGCCATGCCTGCCGCCTTCACAGGGGCGGCAATGTCCGCAAAGTGCTTCATCACGGCGGCCAAGCCAGCTGCACCAATCAGGGCCAACGGCACAAACAACACCATTTCGACCAGGGGTCGATCCAACAGGGACGATGCCGCGAACCCAGGCACAGGAAGATACAGTCCAAGCCACAGCAACATGATGCTGGACAGGCAGGCAAAGGCAAGCCTAGGGTGTTTGCGGAGGGCCGCGATCCCCAGAAGGGCCACGAAGGCGGTTATTGACGCCCCGTTTCCGATGTATGGATCAAGCACGCCTGACAGGATTGGATCGAAGCCGATGACCACAGCTTGAACCACAAGGATCAAATTGATCAGGCCAACCACAAGCCAACGTTGCGGTCCGGAGCGAGATAGCCAACGACCCGACAACCACCACGCGGCCAACGCGATCGCCAGAAGAATGATCGACCGCGTCTGCATCAGGAAAGCCACACCGGCCGCGGAGGCTGACAGGATCAGCAAAGCTCTTTTCCGCGAGCCCTCCGAACGACCGGCGAGGTAAGCAGCCTCCAGGCAGAAGAGAATTGGGCAGGCTGAACAGCGCAGGATATTTGCCCCAGTTCACAGCATAAGCCGGCATATACCAGCCCGCAATACCCAGGATCACTGCCATGAAACCGGCAGCCGTGGATCGGGCCTCGCGCCGCACAACCACGAACAGGCACATGGGAATCGCGGCCAGCACGATCTGCCCGGATACCAGGATCAGTTTCGCCACGTTTTGGGTCGTGATAAATGCCAGCAGCGACACGATTAGGTGAAAGCCGAGGTGGTAGTAGGTCGAGACCGGCCAGGTTAGATCATTCGACGGTAACCCCTGTCCATACTCCTGCATGAGGGCGCGGATTATGCGGTAGTGTTCAGCTGAGTTGAAGTACAACGGCAGCGACGCCCGCGCAACGAATGCCAATCGGATCCAAATGGACAGCATGAAAAGTGACAGCAAACCCAGTAGCGAGAGGACCTCGGCTGTGTTCGACTGCCGCACAGGCTGGCGGATTACCAGGACGAGGCAGCCTGCGCTGGCCGCCAGGACAACAATCGTGACCGTCAAGTCGGGTCGCAGGCCAAGTGTTGCCCCCAGCACGAACGTTGGAGCTGCGATCAGAAACAGCGCGACGAGCCACCCGCCCATCGCCAGCGAGAAGCGATCGGGCAACGTCCAGCTATCCTCATCGGGGCCGCGCATGGCGGCGGCCGTGACGATCGACGCCCACAGCAGGCAGGCCATCACGGTCAGAACCGAGCCGATGTCCTGCGAAAGCACGCGCCCGCCATCGGACAGCAAATAGGTCATCGGGAATGAAGGAGCCAGAATTCGTCGCCCTATGGATATGCGGGATTGGGATAAGCCGTTCCGGACGGCGGGGTCCCGGTTGCTAAGGCCGGAGTTCTCCGCGGTCGCGGCTGGCAGCGTCCGCGATGGTGAGACCGGTATCTCGGCGGTCGCGCCCGGAGGCGTCCCCGATGGTGAGGCCGAAGTCCCCGCCTCCCCGGACGGTAGGGTCGGCACGGCAAGACCGTTCAGCGCGAACTCCCCCTCCGCCAAAGGGATCCGCCCAGTCTTGGTGTAGAGATCGATCTTGACGGGGGTTCCCAGAGGAATTAGCGGGCCCGTGCAATAGATGGTCGTCGGCGAGGCGTCAGCCAGCGTGCAGGGATAGGTGGTTGCGGCGTCACCCTGCCAAACCTTAAGGAAGAACTCAGAGCTGCCGGCCGCGGGCGAATAGAAGGTGATCAGAAGTTGGCCTTGGCCCAGCCCGAATGAATCCAGACACAGAGCAGCAGGATAGTTGCTGCAACGCTCCAACTGAATGGGCACCTGCGTGCCTGAAGCAGGTGCCGGTGCAAGTACGGAGAAGACTGAACAGCCGAACAGCAGCGGGACGCACAAGATCACGAGAAGGCTGGTCGCAGGGCGGCGCGAATTCATCTCACGCTTGATGTGAGTTATTTGCCGAGCATCGGCATCTTGAGGCCGTGCCGTCGCGCCGCGGCGATGGCCTGCTCGTAGCCGGCATCGGCGTGTCGTACGATCCCCATTCCGGGGTCGGTCGTGAGCACCCGTTCCAGGCGCCTGGCAGCCTCCGGCGTCCCATCGGCCACAATGACCTGGCCCGCGTGCTGGCTGTACCCGATGCCAACGCCCCCGCCGTGATGGAACGAGACCCAGGTCGCGCCCCCCACCGCATTGATCAGCGCGTTGAGGATGGCCCAGTCTGAGATCGCGTCGGAGCCATCCAGCATGGCCTCGGTCTCACGATTCGGGCTCGCGACCGAGCCCGCATCCAGATGGTCACGGCCGATAACGATCGGCGCCTTGACTATCCCGCTGGCCACGAGCTCATTGAATTTCAGTCCGGCCTGCATGCGCTCTCCGTATCCGAGCCAGCAAATCCGGGCGGGCAGACCCTGGAATGGCACTTTCTCGCGGGCCATCTTCAACCAGCGGCTCAAGTGCGCGTCCTCGGGGAAGAGCTGCATGACCGCTTCATCAGTGCGATAGATGTCCTCGGGATCGCCCGAGAGGGCCACCCAACGGAATGGCCCCTTGCCTTCGCAGAACAGGGGGCGGATATATGCCGGCACGAAACCCGGGAACTCGAAGGCATTTGTCACACCGTGGTTGTAGGCTTGTTGGCGCAGGTTATTGCCGTAATCGAACACCTCGGCGCCGCGGTGCTGGAATTCCAGCATTGCCTGCACATGCGTGGCCATGGAGGCCATGGCCAGCTTCTTGTACTTTTCGGGATCGGATTTCCGCATTGCGTCCGCGGCTGAGACCGATAGGCCGGACGGCACATACATCAAGGCTTCGTGCGCCGGCGTCTGATCGGTGACCACGTCCGGGGTCGCGTCTCGCAGCACAAGCTCGCGGTAGACATCGGAGGCATTTCCGATCAGGCCCACCGAAAGCGGCTTGCCGGCTGCTCTATTCTCCTCGACGAGCGTCATGGCCTCCTCGAGGTCGTCCACGACGGTGTCCACATATCCAAGGGCGCGGCGGCGTTCCGCCCGATCGCGATCGACTTCAACGATAAGCCCCACGCCCTCATTCATCGTGATGGCCATGGGCTGCGCACCGCCCATGCCGCCCAGACCGGCCGTCAAGACGAACTTCCCCTTGAGTGACGGCCAACCCTTGAGCCTCGCCAGGGCGCCGAAGGTTTCATAAGTGCCCTGCAGAATGCCTTGCGTGCCGATGTAGATCCACGACCCGGCTGTCATCTGGCCGTACATGATGAGCCCCTTGCGCGCGAGTTCATCAAAGTGCTCCCAAGTGGCCCAGTGCGGCACCAGGTTGGAATTGGCGATGAGAACCTTGGGGGCATCCCGATGCGTCTTGAAGACCACGACCGGTTTACCGGACTGCACCAGCAGGGTCTCGTCCTCCTCCAGGTTCCTGAGGGACTCGAGGATGGCGTCAAAGGCATCCCACGACCGCGCCGCCTGACCGCGGCCGCCGTAAACCACCAGGTCCTGGGGGCGCTCCGCCACCTCGGGATCGAGGTTGTTCTGTATCATGCGATACGGAGCCTCGATGAGCCAGGATTTGCAGGTGAGCTTCGTACCGCGCGGCGCACGGACGGTTCGTGGACCAGACATTGGATTCCTCCTCAAATTGGAAAAGCCCCTCCCGGCAATTATACGCTCGAGGGTCCTGCGCCATCCCGAGCCGGATGGCAACGGAATACTGGTGAGCCCGCAGGGCGGTCTCCCGGAATGGGAGAAATCGAAAAGCCCTCCCGGATCCGGGAGGGCTTGGACTGAGAACCAACTATCTAGGCCGCGACCTTGCTGCGTTCCAGCAGCTGATGGAAATTGGTGCCCTTGAGGCGTTTGACCAGCATCTCCTGCGCGTCGCACCATACCGAGCGGAGCGGGCATTCTCCCTCAAAGGTGCACTCGGCGTCCTCGCCGACGCATTCATTGAGCTGGATCGGCCCGTCGATCGCCTCGATCACCTCCAGCAGCGTTATGTCCTTGGCCTCGCGCGCCAATGTGACGCCGCCGCGCGCTCCGCGGGATGTGTGGAGCAAGCCCGCAATCGAAAGCTGCGAGATGATCTTTGCCAGAAATGACGGCGGGATCCGTTGTTCCTCTGCCACCGTGCTGGTGGCGGCCCGTTCGGTACTACCCAAACGAGCCAGGTACAAAACCGCACGTACAGCGTAGTCGGCCTGACGGGTGATCTGCATGGTGTCCTTCCCTTCCCAAGGAATACCGATAAGAATTGTCTCTAATTGACATTTTATGGGAGAGAACATGCCCCAGCAAGTGATAGAGGTCATGGATGAAATGTGACCTTTTACTCCGATTTTTCGCGGCGTCCACTTGAGAACACCCCGAGCCGGCGGACGCCCCTACGTAGGCGTTGGATGGCCAGCTAGTGCGTGAGCGTCAGATTCCCTGCGCCGGTCTTGACTACAAAGGTCAAAGCGGGTCCCGTACCGGTCTGAGAGTAGATGTTGCCATGCTGCGTCCACTCCGAACCCGCGTTCACATTGGAGACGCCGCTTTCGACCGTCACGTTCGCGGGCACCGTGTCCGGAACAACCAGGATCAAGTTGCTCACACCACTTGAGATCGTGACCGTGGCATCCCGCTTCAGCGTCCCGGAGAAGTCGAGTGTATAGTCCCCGCCCCCGCTGTTGAAGACCATGGTGCTGAAATTGGCGTTGGCCAGCTTGCTAAGCTTCACATTCGAGGCACCGGTTTCATAGCGGAACAGTGTCATCTGAGTCGGATTGGGCTGCGAGAAGGCTAGATGGACATTCGCGGCGCCATCCTTCACGGTCAGGCTGGCGAGGGCGAGTCCGCCAAACTCATAAGTCCCGCTGTAGGCGCCTCCATTGATTGCCAGGGCCATCGGCTGGGTCCCCAGCTTGAGGTCCCAGTTATTGACGATCCCGCTGGGATAGGTCAATGACTTCAAGTTGCCCTGTTTGAGTTCGACACTGCTCCCCTGTGTCAGCACCTCCGGCTTTAGATCCGGAATGTTGTACGTGGCTGTCCCCTCCACTAGTTGCTTGGCTCCCGGAGCGAGATCGAGCTCGCCGGCACCGAACGAGATCGTGAGGCTGGTTTCCCCGGAAGCCGGGTAGGACACAGCGACCTGGTCGGTCTGCTCGAGACCGGGCGTCGGGACTTGAGGCAGCGGGATGCTCAACGAGCATGCCAGGCTCACGGCTGCCAGCAGCATTACGGCGAAAATAGGCCTGTGATTCATAGGAGTACTCCTTCGTGGCAATATACGAGGAGATCCGAGGCGGGTTGCGGGCACCTCCCAGTATGGGTTCGTCACCCCCCTCCCCCAGTTGATGACCCCGTCAGGCCACTTTGCGACCGGCCGGCAGTTCTCTGGCCTTGGATGCGAGAGCAGCATCCAACGCCTGCAGGATGGAACGCACCTCGATGATCTCGATATCCCTGGGCCAATCCTCGCTCTTGCGGATGGCCTTGGGAATGATGGCCGCCTTGAATCCCAGCTTGTAGGCTTCACGTAAGCGCGCCGGCATCTGGCCAGGCATCCGCAACTCGCCAGCCAGGCCGAGCTCGCCGATCAGCACCGCGTCCGCCCGCACCGAAACGTCCCGCGAGGAGGAGGCGATCGCGGCGGCGATCGCAAGATCAGCCGCAGGCTCCTCGATCTGTATGCCACCCACCACGTTGACGAAGACGTCCTGCTCGGCCAGCATCAGTCCGGCGCGCCGCGTCAACACGGCCGTAATGAGCAGCAGGCGGTTGAAGTCCACGCCATTCGGTGTACGGCGGGCATTTCCGAATTGGGTCGGTGAGGTCAGGCCCTGGATCTCCACCAGGATCGGCCGGGTGCCTTCCATGGTCACCACGATCGAAGATCCCGGCGCATTGACCAGGCGTTCCGCCAGAAAGGCCTCAGAGGGATTGGTGACCTCGGTCAGGCCGCTTTCGCGCATTTCGAACACGCCCACCTCGGAGGTCGCACCGAATCGATTCTTTACGGAGCGCAGCAGGCGGTAGGCCTGGAAACGATCGCCTTCAAGATAGAGCACCGTGTCGACAATGTGTTCGAGAACACGCGGCCCGGCGATGGCGCCTTCCTTGGTCACGTGTCCGATCAGGAACACCGATACGCCGCTGGATTTGGCGAGCTCGCGCAGCTGCGAGGCGCACTCGCGCACCTGCGAGACGGAACCCGCGGATGAATCCAGTTCGGACAGGTAGGCAGTCTGGATCGAGTCGACGATGAGGAGATCGGGTTTCACTTCGGCGACGTGATTAAGGATCACCTCCAGGTTGGTCTCGGTGACAAGCAGCAGGTTGGCCGGGAAATCCTTGCGTCCGCCGCCGAGACGCGTGGCCCGCATCCGGATCTGCCGTTCCGATTCCTCGCCGGAGACGTACAGCACCCGCTGCCGCCGCGCCATTTCAATGGCCATCTGCAGCATGAGGGTGGATTTGCCAATGCCAGGGTCTCCACCGACCAAGACTATCGAGCCGGGAACGATGCCCCCTCCCAGGACACGGGCGAACTCCGGCATGGGAAGCGGGATGCGGTCTTCCGCCTCACCACCGATCTCGCCGATCGGCCGGGGTTGCGATCGGCCGGTGAGGCCTCGCACCGCGCCCGGGCCCTTGCTGGTCGGCTCGTCGTGGATGATCTCTTCCACCATGCTGTTGAACGAACCGCACTGCGGGCATTTGCCCATGTACGTGGCAGAAACGCGTCCGCACTGCTGGCAGACGAATCGCGTGTGGGTCTTGGCCATGAGCAGATTATACCTTTCGCATGCGCGCTGCTTTTCTTTGCGTGTCAGTCACCTGCAGCGGATTAAATGCGCCAGCCAACAGCCAGCAGGGGCGCTTACAAGCAAGGCGGGCGTGGGCTATGAGGCGCCTCCAAAGTTATATGTCGTGCCCGCGCTGCTCAGGTTAAGGGCTGATAAGGAAGCACAAGTTCAAGGTGTTATACTCAATCCCCGAAACCTTAGGAATTTTGTCGCATTCGAAGAGGGTAGGAGCAAATGGCACTCCCAGTCATCATTGTTGTGGACGACGAACAGGTCGTGCTGAACGCGGTCGAGCGCGACCTGCGCGCGAAATATGGCCGCGACTATCGCGTTGCCAAGGCAAACTCGGGTGCGGCGGCGCTGGACTTCCTCACGAAGCTCCAGCAGCGTAATGAAGTTGCGGCGCTCTTCCTCACCGATCAGCGGATGCCCGAAATGACCGGTCTCCAGTTCCTGGACAAGGCGCGGACGATCTTTCCCGAGGCTAAGAGGGTGCTGCTGACAGCCTACGCCGATACGCAGGTCGCGATCAACTCGATCAATAGTCTCCAGCTGGACTACTACTTGATGAAACCCTGGGATCCCCCGGAGGATAATCTCTATCCGGTCATCGGGGATCTGCTTGAGGACTGGAAGGCTAGTGCTACGCTGCCCTTCGAAGGCATACGCGTGGCGGGGGCCTTGTGGTCGCCGCAGTCTCATGAGGTGAAGGATTTGCTGGCCCGCCACCAACTCGCGTATCAATGGCTGGATGTGGATCGCGATCCGAAAACGCGAGCCATGGTCGAAGCCCAATCCGACGGGGTGCTGAAACTGCCCGTGATCTTCTTTCCAGACGGTCAGGTCCTTGTCGAACCCACCCTTCAGCAGCTGGCACAGAAGGTGGGAATCCAGACCAAGGCTACCCTGCCCTTGTATGACGTCGTGATCATCGGCGCGGGTCCGGCGGGACTGGCTGCGTCGGTCTACGGTGCTTCAAACGGCGTGAGATGCTTGCTGATTGAGAAACACGTTCCGGGCGGCCAGGCAGGCAACAGCCCGAAGATCGAGAACTACCTCGGCTTCCCCGCGGGCGTATCGGGCATGGACCTCACGCGTCGCGCGGTGACGCAGGCCAAACGTTTCGGCGCGGAAATCGTCTCCACGCAGACTGCAGCCAAGATCAGCCTGCGAGACAACTATCGCATCGTCACCCTCGCAGACGACACCGAGGTGGTGAGCAAGTCGATCCTCGTGGCAACCGGCGCAACCTTCCGCCGCCTTGAGATCAACGGCATCGATGAGTTCATCGGGGCGGGCGTGTACTATGGCGCAGCCTACACGGAGGCGGCATATTACAGAGACCAGCCGGTGTTCGTGGTAGGCGGCGCCAACTCGGCCGGACAAGGCGCCATGTTCCTCAGTCGAATTCGCCAGCAAAGTCACGATGCTCATCCGCCGCGACGTGCAGGAGGGGGCTTCCAAATATCTCACGGACGCGGAGGCAGCCAATCCAAAGCTCGAGCGGCTCTTCAACTCCGAGATCGTCGAGATCCACGGGAAGCCCGGCAAGCTGGAGGGAGTTGTCGTCCGGAACCGGAAGACCGGTGAGGCAGCCACCCTGCCCGGCGCAGCGATCTTCGTCTTTATCGGGGCCGTGCCCCAATCCGACGTGGTCAAGGACTTGGTGCTGGTGGACGACAAGGGTTACATCATTACCGGACGTGATCTGATCACGGATGGAAAGCCGCCCAAGGGCTGGCCGCTCAGCCGCGAACCCTTCATGCAGGAGACGAGCGTGCCCGGCATCTTTGCCGCCGGCGACGTACGCCTCGGCATGACCCACCGCGTCTCCGCAGCGACCGGCGAGGGCGCCACCGCCATCATGACAATCGAGTCCTATCTAAAGACACTATGAGCAAGGAGTTCCTGCGCGGCCTGCAGTTCTTCGCCGGCCTACCCGAGGCGGACCTCGACTGGCTGTCTGCCCAAGCGGAGCCGGTTCTTGTGCGGGCCGGTGAGAACCTGATGGAGGAAGGCGCACCGGGCGATGCGGCATACGTCGTGGTCGATGGGGAATTCGAGGTTGTCAAGAAATCCGATGCGCAGAGCATCACCATTGCCGTAAGGGAGCCCGGCGAAGTCATCGGCGAGATGGCGCTGCTCGACCAGGCGCCGCGCAGCGCGACCGTACGAGCCGTACGCGAGAGCCAGGTGCTCAAGATCCGGGGCGAGACGTTCAAGCGGATGCTCCTGAACAGCTCCTCCGCGGCGCTGTCCCTGCTGCAGACCGTCACCCGCCGGCTGCGCCAGAATGAGGAACTCCTGAGGCAGACTGAGAAGATGGCTGCCCTGGGCACTCTGGCGGCGGGACTGGCACACGAATTGAACAATCCCGCGGCAGCCGTGCGCCGGAGCAGCGATCAGCTGCGGTCGGCATTGACGACTTGGTCACGGCTGACATTGGAGCTGGCGCGCGCACAGCTATCGGAGCCGCAGATCGAATCCGTGGAGGCGCTGAGGCTACAGATCGAGTCCCAGAAGACCTCGGCGGCCAGCATTGACCCGATGCTACAAAGCGACCGCGAGAGCGAGGTCCAGGCCTGGCTCGAGGGGCTCGGCGTGCAGGACGCCTGGGAGGTGGCTCCGGCTCTTGTGATGGCCGGCTGGGATGTGAAGCGATTGGCCGATCTCGAGGGCATGTTCGGCACCGAACTCCTGCCGCCTCTGCTGCGCTGGCTGGCGGCGGGCTGCCTGGCCTACTCCCTGCTGGACGAAGTCGACGTGGGAACCGGCCGCATCTCGGAGATCGTCCGCTCGGTCAAGGCCTATTCCTATCTAGACCAGGGACCGATCCAGGAGGTCGACATCCATGAGGGCCTGGAAAACACACTCGTCATCCTGCGGCACAAATTGAAGCAGGGCGTCCAAGTCACGCGTCAGTACGCCGCTGACCTGCCCCACATCGAAGCCCACGGGAGCGAGCTGAACCAAGTGTGGACAAACATCCTCGACAATGCCATCGATGCGATGCACGGCCAGGGTGAGATCGTCCTGCGGACATGCAAGAGCGGTGAGAACATCAGCGTGGAGATCGAGGACAACGGACCCGGCATTCCGGCTGCTATCCAAAAGCGGATCTTTGAGCCCTTCTTTACGACCAAGCCGCCGGGCCAGGGGACCGGGCAGGGTCTGAACATCACGTACAACATCATCAACAATCATCACGGCAAGATTCGCGTTGCCTCCGAGCCCGGCAAGACCATATTCGAGATCACGCTTCCGATCCACATACCCCGCTAGGATTAGACCGAAATGACAATCAACGATGACGCGACGCTCACACAGATCCTCAAGACCGTAAGAACGGTCGCCACGGTGGGTGTGTCTTCCAGCGAAGACAAGCCCAGCTACGGAATCTTCGGCTACCTCGACGCGCACGGCTACAACATGATCCCCGTCAACCCAACGGCAGCGACGATCCAGGGCAGCAAGAGCTACCCCGATCTGTTGGCGATCCCCGAGAAAGTGGATGTAGTACAGGTCTTTCGAAAGTCGGAAGACGTGCCGCCGGTTGTGGAACAGGCCATCCAGATCGGCGCCAAGGTCGTCTGGATGCAGGAAGGTGTGATCAACGAGGCCGCGGCCAAGCAGGCGGAGGCGGCCGGCTTGCAGGTCGTGATGGACCGCTGCATGAGGCAGACGCATCGCCGGTTGCTGGGTGAGGGGCATCACCGCTAGCCAGAGCCAGCGAGATCCGGCGGCAACCAGAAAGAGCGCAGAGGCTGAACTGCACCCACTAGACAAGACACAATCAGAAAGACCCCAAGTGGCTAGTGAAACAGGCACCTTTGCTGGAAGGGTGTCTGTTTCGTTTTCAATTGTATGCGTTCGTAGTTGTAGAAGTCAACGTATTCCTCAATCGCTTGGCGAGCCTCTTCAAAGCTGGGGTTGTGCAGATGGCGCAGATACTCTTCTTTGAGATGGCTGAAGAAGTTTTCCATAGGCGCATTGTCCCAACAGTTGCCACGGCGCGACATGGAGGCAGTGATGTTGTACTGTTGAGTGAGGACGGCATACGCCTGCGAAGTGTATTGCGTTCCTTGGTCACTGTGGAGGATCAGCCCATCAGTGACCTTTTCTTTTTGTCTGGCTTGTTGGAGCGTGTGGGTCACCAATCCAATGGAGTTCTCGGGCCCAAATTGATGAGCCACAATAAAGCCATCGAATAGGTCTTTGATGGTAGACAGGTACGCCCAGCCCTGTTGGGTTGAGACGAAGGTAATATCCGTGACCCACTTCTGGTTGGGGCGAGTGGCAGCAAAGTCGCGGTTGAGCAGGTTGGGATAGCGGTGATAGATGCCCAGCTCTTCGAGTTTCCGGTACATTTTGCGTTTGCGGGCCCTGGAACGGATATTGAGCTTGTGCATCAGGCGCAAAACCGCCTTGGGATTGATCACCAGACCCTGTTGTTGCTTCAACCACAGGCTAATCCGCCGGTAGCCATAGATCTGGTGCGAAGCCGTGTAAGCCCGCTGCACGAGTTCTAAACGCACCGCATCTGTGTCCGGCTGTTCCAGCTTCTTGCGCCAAGCGTAATAGGCTGCTCGCGAGACACCTAGGAAGGCACACATGGCCTTCATTTCGAACTCTTTTCGATGGTGATAAAGCACCCGATATTGCGCTGCGCGAGCCGCACTTCCCGCAATTCGGAATGGAATTTTTTTAGCAGGGCCACTTCCATCCGCAGCCGCTCCAGTTCGGCTTGCGCCCCGGCCCTTTTGCGAGGTCGACCTCTCGGCTTGGCAAACGCGCTGGCGCCTTCGGCTCGATATTGCCTCAACCATTTCTGGATTCGTTGCGGATCCCGGATCCCGAGCGCCGCCGTGACCTCGGCGTGCGTTTGGCCCTCTTCATAAAACAGCCGCACCGCTTCCAGCTTCAGCTCCGGCGGATAATGCTGCATTCCCTTCTTACCTGCCATAGAAAAAAGCACCTCCTGTTCCATTTTCTCACAGGGGGCGCTTTCTTTTCGTGTCTCGTTCTAGGGGTTCAGTTCAGTTACCTCTGCGCTCTTTCCGGTTGGCTCGGCGTGGGGGAAGAAGACTGGAGGGGTTAAGCAGGCTGCTTCTTGAGCCGATCGATGAAATGTTTGCGGAACTTGCTCACCTTGGGCGCGACCACTGCCATGCAATAGGGCTGGTACGGATTCTTGGCGAAGTACTCCTGGTGATAGTCTTCAGCGACGTAGAACTTCTCGAACTTCGCCACCTCGGTGACGATGGGCTTGTCCCAGATGTGCTGTGCATTCAGCTCGCTGATCAGGCTCTCCGCCTCAGCCTTCTGCGCCGCATCGTGGTAGAAGATGGCCGAGCGGTACTGCGTGCCGACATCGTTGCCCTGGCGATCGAGCGTCGTCGGGTCGTGCACGGCAAAGAACACGTTCACGAGGTCTCGATAGGAGATCACGGAGGGGTCGAATGTCACCTGAACCGCCTCGGCGTGACCAGTCCGCCCGGTGCAGACCTCGCGATACCCGGGATTCGGAACGGTGCCGCCCGAGTAACCGGACTCTACTGATTCCACGCCTCGCAGCTCGTCGAAGACCGCTTCAAGACACCAGAAACACCCGCCGGCAAATGTTGCCGTCTGAAGATCCTTGCTCATGATGAATTCTCCTTCTCGTGAGAGATTACAGGCCTGTTCGCTGCATAGATGCTGCGGCGGGGCAGAATATTCTTAGGAGAACATTACAGATCGGACGGCGTCGCCGCCGTGGTCTATCAGGCAAAAAGAACCGTCCGGCAGTTGACTGCCGGACGGTATCCCTACAGGCTTGGTTCTGGCTCAGGGAGGGCGGCGCGTTTGAGCTCCACGTCGCCGTCCGGCGAGACATCGATATCGATCATCTCGCCGTCAGTAAACTCGCCCGAGAGTACGCGGTCCGAGAGGGGATCCTCGACCCTTTGCTGGATCACCCGGCGCAGGGGACGGGCACCGAAATCGGCATCGTAGCCTTGATCGGCAAGAGCTGAGAGCGCAGCCGGAGTCGCGTTCAGCGTGAGGTTATGATCCTTGAGCCGCTCGGAAACCTTATCGAGCTCGATTGCAACGATCTTCTCGATATCGTCCTTGTTCAGCGAGCGGAAGATGACCACGCCGTCCAGGCGGTTGATGAACTCCGGCCGGAACGCGTGCTTCAGCGATTCGTTCAGCTTCTTCCGCATTTCATCATAGGACACCTGCTCTTCGGTCAGCATCATCGCGCTTCAATTGGAAGCCGAGCGAAGTTTGCTTCTTGATCATGTCTGCGCCGATATTGGAGGTCATGACGATGATCGCATTGCGGAAATCCACCTTGCGGCCCTTGGCATCGGAGAGGTGACCTTCCTCCATGATCTGCAGCAGCATGTTGTGGACTTCGGGATGCGCCTTTTCGACCTCGTCAAAGACGACGATCGAGTAGGGCCGGCGGCGCAGGGCTTCGGTGAGCTGCCCGGCATCCTCGTAGCCGATGTAGCCGGGAGGCGCGCCCACCAGACGCGAGGCCGTGTGGCGTTCCATGAATTCGGACATATCCAATTGGATGGCGGCGTCCTCGCTGCCAAACATGAACTTGGCGAGTGCCTTGGTCAGTTCGGTCTTGCCGACGCCTGTTGGGCCCAGGAACATGAATGAACCGATTGGCCGCTTCGGGTCTTTCAGACCGGCGCGGGCGCGGCGGACGGCACGCGAGATGGCGATGATGGCGTCTTCCTGACCGATGATGGACTTGCGCAGTTCATCTTCCATCTTGAGCAGGCGCTGCGACTCTGCCTCCGCCAACTGCATCAGCGGAACACCGGTCCACATCGAGACGACTTCGGCAATATCATCCGCAGAAACGACGGGGCTGTTGGCACGGTCCCAGCCGGAGCGCAGGCGCTCGATCTGTTCGCCCAGGTCGGTCTCGCTTTTCCTCCCATTCCTTGATGTCCTCGCCGTTGCCTTCTTCCTGTGCGAGGGCGCGGTTCTGGCGCGCCTCGCGCAACTGGCCATAGAGGTCCTTGGCCTGCTTCGCGGCGGGACTCTTGTACATGCGCACGCGGGAGGCGGATTCGTCGATCAGGTCAATCGCTTTGTCGGGCAGGAAACGCTCGGTGACATAGCGTGACGACAGATGTGCAGCGGCTTCGAGGGCCTCGTCCGAGATCACCAGATGATGATGCTCCTCATAAGCGGAGCGAACACCCTTGAGGATCTCGATGGTCTCGTCTCCGATGGCTCGTCCACCTGCACAGGCTGGAAACGGCGTTCGAGAGCGGCATCGGATTCGATGTGCTTGCGATATTCATCCAGGGTCGTGGCGCCGATCACCTGCAGCTCGCCGCGGGAAAGCGCCGGCTTGAGGATGTTTGCCGCGTCCACGGATGAACCGGCTGCACCCGCACCGACCAGCATGTGGACTTCGTCAATGAACAGGATCGCGCCCGACTGCTTGAGCTCATCGATCACGCGCTTGAGGCGCTCCTCGAACTGACCCCGATACATGGTGCCGGCCACGAGCGAGCCCACGTCGAGCTGGAGCACGCGCTTGTTCATCAACGGCGCGGGCACATCGCCCTCGATGATGCGCTGCGCCAGGCCCTCGACGATGGCGGTCTTGCCGACACCGGGCTCGCCGATGAGGGCCGGGTTGTTCTTGGTGCGGCGCGCCAGGATCTGAATGACGCGCTCGATTTCCATCTGGCGGCCGATGACCGGGTCGAGCTTCTTTTCCTCGGCCATCGTGGTCAGGTCGACGGCAAGTTGGTCAACCAGCGGAGTCTTCGGACCCGAGGTGGGCGTGCGAGCGGGCTGCTGCCCTCCCGCGGGCGCCGGCGAGGAAGCCGTCTCGTTCAGAACGCGGCGGGTCTGCCGCCGGATCTGGTCGGCCGTGACGCCCAGGCGGCGGAGGACTTCCATCGCCATGCCGTCCACGCGTACCAGTCCGAGCAAAATGTGCTCGGTGCCGATGTAATGATGGCCGAGGCGGCGGGCCTCGTCCACTGCATATTCAAGGACTTGCTGGGTATCGGGTGCAAGTTCGATCTTGAGGTCCTCATGGCGGCGCTCAACGCTGACCCGCTCGATGATCTCACGCACCCGGTTCGATTCGAGGCCAAGCTCGCGCAGCACCCTGCCAGCGACTCCGCCCTCCTCCTCCATGAGACCCAACAGCAAATGCTCTGTACCGATGCTGTTCTGTCGGCCGCGCTCGGCCTCCTGATGGGCTAAACTCAAAACCCGCCGCGCCCGCTGCGTGAAGCGCTCCATACCAGCCATAGTGTCCGTCACTCCTGGACCCAAATTAATCGGATTGGGTCAGTAGAGATTCTACCAAAAAGCACGACCCGGCTGTGTAGGAAATAGATTAGAGTTTCGTGAAGTGCTGGATCTCGCCATTGCTGGGTGCAAGAAAACAGACAAAACGCGCGGAATTGATACCAGTCGAATGACTAGTAGAATATCAGCGATCGTCCCCATCGCCCTGAATTTTGCCACGCGCCTGACGATCCAGCAATTTCTCAATATTGCCGTCCGCGATCTCCACCAAGGACAGGCCCAATTCAGTCGCGACCTGTGCCAAGTACCACAATACGTCGCCAAGCTCAGCTTTCAGCGCCTCCCGGTCAGCAGCCGAGATCACGCCCCCTTTGTCGCGGAAGATCTTTTTAATCTTTCCGGCGACCTCCCCCGCCTCGTTGGTCAATCCGAGCGTCGGGTAGATGACACCGTCACCAATAACCGGATACTTCGCTGTCTGCCTGGCTTTCTGCTGATATTCGGAAAAGTCCATTCGTCGGAAATAGAGTCCTTCGGCTCTGTTCTTGCCTTGAAGTCGGACCGATCGCAGGCTGGTCGCGTTTCGAGTGCAATGCGAATGATGGCGCTGGCCGGGCCGGAATCCGCTCTATTCTAGTACACACTCGGGATCAGGCGCTTGGTGCGCTGCTTGTACGCGATCCAAGCCTCGCCGAAACGTGCGGCGAGGGCGGCCTCTTCGCGCCGGGCCCGATTGAAGAACGAGATCAACGAAAAGACGAAAAGCAGAAATACGGCCCAGACAGGATAGAGCGAGACGAGGCCGAGCATGCAGACCCACCAGCCCGAATACATCGGATGGCGCACGTAGGCATAGGGTCCGCCCTGGACGAGTTCGTGCTCCGTCAGCAGCTTCACCTGCGCGCTGGTGCTGATGCCCCAGTTCTTGCCCAAGGTGCGGCGAGCCCAGAGCACCACTGCCAATCCCAGAACATACAGGATCAGCCCCGCTATCTTCAGGATCCCAGCGGTGAGGCCGGGAAGAGCGAACAACGGTATCCAGAGATAGTAGAAGAATGGCACGCAGATCGCCAGGGCCACCACCATGAGAGCGACCTGGGTCCAGAGAGGCCATTTGTGCCCCGTGCGCTCCGGCAGCAAGGTGACGGCCTCGCCCTTCTGCAGGGCGACGAGCCAGTCACGCAGGGTCAACGCGAAACTGACATAGACCAAAGTGACGATCACAAACGCAGCAACGATCCAATCGAGAATCCCCATCGAATCCTCCCTTGCGCCCGCTATCCAAACGAGGCGGCGAGCCGCTTCCAGAACGCGTCTCTCTCGCCCGGTGCGAACGGAGTGTAGATCGAGATCCGATCGGCGAGGCCAGCATAGCGTTCCTTCAAGGCTAGCGCCAGATCGGCCTCGTCCGCAACGAGGCAGAACTCCCTGAGCATCGCTCAATAGGGCCGGCATGGCGTCCCATTCTCCGCGGCTGGCAAGCGACGACAGCTTGTCGGCCGTCGCTCCCCATCCATGCAAGGCCATCACCGGGCGATAGGAGGGTGTCGACGCATAGAAAGCGAGCTGCGAGCGCGAATTGCGCTGCTCTTCAGCGCCGGTCGCGAGAAAAGCCGTCACGGCGAGCGAGATCTCCCGCCGCTTCCGGACAGCCTTGTCGAGACCGGCCGCGACAGCCGGCAGAATGACTTCCTTTAGATAGCGTGGGCTGTGAAACGGATGGACAACGAAGCCATCGCAAAGCTCGCCAGCGAGGCGGGCCAGGCCTGCATTGACGCCCGCAATGTAGATCGGTATCGCCGGGTGCTCGATCGGGCCGGGATTGAAGAATGGCGACATGAGGGTCAGCTTGTAGTGCTCGCCGCGGAAATTCAGCTTCGTGCCGTGCTGCCAACACTCCCACAGGGCGCGCACGGCAAGGATCTGCTCGCGGAGCTTGCCGGTCACCGACTCGGGCCAGGGCATGCCGAATCGCCGCTCGATGTGCGCCTTGACCTGCGTGCCAAGTCCCAACACGAATCGGCCCCCGGATTGAGAGGCCAGGTCCCAGGCAGTGTACGCCAGGTTAGCTGGCGAACGCGGCAAACGAGACGGCGATCGCTGTACCGAAACGGAGACGGGACGAGTGCTCGGCGATCAGCGTGCAGGGAAGGAATGGATCGTGCTGCGTCTCCGAGGTCCAAAGAGCGTCGAAACCGATCGACTCGGCGGCCTCGGCGATGCGGGGGACATCCTTCAGGGCGACCTGCGGCAGGCCGGCATCCAAGCGCACGTTAAGTCCACTCCCGGGATAAGGCAGTCCTCGAAGACATCTTCAGTCGAACGAATTTGGTGAGACGGCAACCCAGGTGAATCAACTCGTTTCGGGCGTGTCGTATTCAGCAATCTTATCGCGCCAAGAATCGGGGACCGGGATGGTCGTATGCGCGCGATAGTCGAAGGCGACGAGGACGACCGTGCCCTTTGCATAAACCGGCTCTCCCGCCTCGGCCATAATGCATTGTGCGATGGTCAGCGACTTCCCACCGATCTTGGCTGTGCGCACGCCCACCGTGACCTGAGCGCCCCAGAATACGGGTGCGAGATATTGGATGTGAATGTCGGCGATGATCACGCCGATCTCTGCGAACGACTGATCCTTCGAGAACAGCCCGAGCTCCGTCCAATACTGAACACGCGCCTGCTCAAAATAGGTAAGGTACTTGGCGTTGTTGAGATGGCCCTGCAGGTCGAGGTCGCCATAGCGGACTTCCATGGGATGAAGGAACTTGAAATCGGGAACGCGGCGATCATACCTTTGCGCGAACCCGGTCCGAATTACCCGCGGGTATAATCGCCGTGCGATGCCCAGACGAAAAGCACCTGAAGATCTGTCTGTGGAGGAGTTGCGGCGCCTGCTGATCGAAAAACGGCGGGGTATGCGCCGCGAGCGTCTTGATCACTTCCGCCGCACCGGGCGCGTCGTCGGGCCCGAGCCGGCCACCGATGGGGAAAGCACGGGCCCCGTCGTGGAGACGCCCGAAGACAGCGGAGAGCGTCGCGAGGTCCCGGCCTCGAAGCGGCGGCGCGCGTTCGACGGTATCCTGTTCGCCGTCGAAGTCCTGGCAGTCCTGGGATTGGTGGCGGTACTGCTCAGCGGGCTGGGAATGCTGCGCGACTTGAACCGTGAGGTTGCCGCCGCGATCCGCCCGCCGACGCCCGCGCCGACACCCCTCGTGATCGCGGTGGTGCTGCCGTCTGGCCACACACCGCCCGATGCGCAGGGCAACACCCGACCCAACGACGCAGAAATCCCGGTGAACCTGCGGCCGTTGATGCAGTCACTGGCGAACCTGCCCATCCCGACGCCCGGCATCGAGCAGGCCGTGCGGATCGAGATCCCGGCGATCAAGATCGATGCACCAGTGGTGCAAGGCGACGGCTGGGAACAGCTGAAGAAGGGCGTGGCGCAGCATGTCGGATCGGCGGACCCCGGGCAGCCCGGGAACATGGTCCTTTCGGCGCATGACGATGTCTACGGTGAGCTTTTTCGGGACCTCGACAAGCTCCAGCCCGGCGACCGGGTGGTGCTGTATACGCAGCAAAAGCAGTATACCTATGCTGTGGACCGCACGGAGATCGTCGAACCGACGGCGGTCGAGGTGATGGCCTCGACGGGCGCGCCGACGGTGACACTGATCTCATGCTATCCATACCTGGTCGATAAGCAGCGCATCGTGGTGTTCGCGCGATTACAGAATTAGGAGACTGGCATGTCCAGAAAACATCGAAGACAAGTGAGCAAGTCCGCGGCTTTCATGCCGACGGCGCGGGTCACAGAGTTCAACCCGGACTACACGTATATCCGCCGTGATCTTGGCCGGATCGGTATGCTGGCCGGTGGATTCTTCGTGATCCTGATCGTCCTGTCCTTCTTCATCCACTAGACTGAAAGCGAGCCAACGCGCGGCGATCCGAACGGGGACACTGGAGGATCACGGCGCCACGCATCAACCCCTCCGATGGCCTGCGACAGCGGCGATCCCAAGAGGGAGCGGCAGTGAGCAATTCGCAGCATTCCTCCCATGGGCTGCGAATTGCCCATCATTGTAGTGAGAGGTCATGGTGCCGGCAGACCTGCAGGAAGTGACCTTCGACACCCTCACCTACGGCGGCGAGGCGCTGGGGCGTCTCGCTGACGGCAGAGCCGTGTTCGTCCCGTTTGGGCTGCCCGGGGAACGCGCCCGTGTGCGCCTGGTGCAGGAAAAGCGGGGATTCGCGCGAGCCGAGCTGGTCGAGCTCATCCAGCCGGCAGCTGCGAGGATCACACCGCGCTGCAAACACTTCGGCGTCTGCGGCGGCTGTCACTACCAGCACGTGCCCTACGAGAGGCAGCTGGAGGTCAAGGCCGAGATCCTGCGTGACCAACTCAAGCGCATCGGCAGGCTTGAAGACCCGCCGGTTCAGGCAACCGTCCCGTCGACCAATCCCTGGAATTACCGCAATCAAGTTCAATTTCACCTGACGCGCGAGGGCAGGCTTGGATACGTTCGGGCATCCTCCGATCCATCGATGACGCAGACTATCTTCGCGGTCGAGGAGTGCCAGCTGCCTGAGCAGGCGATCAACCAACTGTGGCCTCAGCTGCAATTCGAGAGGGACTCGGGCGTCCAGCGTGTCAGCATCCGCGCGGGTGCAGACGACGATCTGATGCTTGTGCTCGAGGGAAGCAGGGGTGAGCTGCCGGAGCTCGAGATCGAAGGGGAGCTGTCAGTCACTCACCTGTTCCAGGACGACTGCGTGCTCATCTCGGGTCGTGACCATGTCAGCATGCGCGTGCTCGAGCGTGATTTCCGGGTGTCTGCGCCGTCGTTTTTCCAGGTCAACACGGCGATGGCCGAGAAGATGGTGGAGCACGTCCTGGAACTCGCGCCAAGCGCGGCAGACATCATGTTCGACGTCTATTGCGGCGTCGGCTTTTTCAGCGCCTTCCTCGGGCCGCGCTGCAAGCGGCTAGTGGGAATCGAGGTGGCGGCCGCCGCATGCGAGGACTTCGGCGTAAACCTGGACGAGTTCGACAACGTTGAATTGTACGAGGCCCCGGCCGAGGACGTGCTGCCCACCCTCGAAGTGAAGCCGGACTTGGTCATCGTGGATCCCCCCCGGGCCGGCGTGAAGCTGAAGGCGCTCGATGCCCTGGTCCAGTTGGAACCAGCACGCATCATCTATGTGTCCTGCGATCCATCCACTTTGGCGCGCGACGTGCGACGACTGACAGACAACGACTTCCGCCTGATCCGGGTGACCCCCTTCGACATATTCCCGCAGACGTATCACATTGAAAGCATCAGCGTGCTCGACAGAGCCTGAGCAGAGCACTACCGGGATGAAGGGCTGAAATGAAGCCTCGTCTCGTCCCGCTCGGTGACTCGGCGGTCCTCGTTCAGCTCGGTGAGGAGATCGATCCAGCTCTGAATCGCCGGGTGCACGCGTTGGACGCCCGATTACGCGGGTTCGCCATCCAAGGCGTGACCGAGACCGTCCCGGCATACGCGAGCCTGCTGGTGCACTACGATCCCCTCGTGCTGACGTACGGCCGAGTCTCAGACTGGGTCGACGGTGAGATCAACAAGGTAGAAGAAGCATCTTCCAGACCGCCGCGCCGGATCGAGGTGCCGGTGACATACGGAGGCGCGGCAGGCCCGGACCTGGAATTCGTCGCGGCGTATCACAAAGCCAGCCCTGCGAAGGTCGTGGAACTGCACGCGGGCCGTGACTATCTGGTCTACATGATGGGCTTCACGCCTGGGTTTCCGTACATGGGGAAGCTCGAGGCCGCAATCGCCACGCCGCGACTGGAGACACCGCGCACGCGGGTGCCGGCGGGCTCGGTCGCGATCGCAGGTGCCCAAACGGGAATCTACCCGGTCGAATCTCCTGGCGGCTGGCGACTGATCGGGCGCACGTCGTTGCCGCTGTTCGATCTAGGGGCTGACCCGCCATTCCTTTTCTCGCCAGGTGATACCGTGCGCTTCGCGATCGAGGCGGTCGATGCTTGAGGTCATCGAGGCCACCGCCGTGTTCACGCTGCAGGATCAAGGACGGCTGGGATGGAGGCGATACGGCGTGCCTGCCTCGGGACCGATGGATCCGTTCGCCTTCGCAGCGGCGAACATGCTTGCGGGCAATCCGCCTGAGGCTGCGGAGCTGGAAATCGGAGGCGGCGATATTGTGTTGCGAGCTGCAAGCGACTGCGTGATCGCGGTAGCCGGGGCGGGATACAAGCTGAGGGTCAACATCTGGGAGTATCCACTTTGGGGCTCCTATTTCGTGCGAGGCGGCTGGATGGTGCGGCTCGAGAAGTCGGGCTTCGGCATGTGGGCTTACCTGGCGTTGGCCGGAGGAATCGAGGCAAACTCCGTCCTGGGCTCACGGTCGACGTATCTGCGCGGGCATTTCGGTGGCTTGGATGGGAGATCGCTTCAAGCCGGCGATGTGCTGAAGGGCGTGGTTCCTGGGCATGGACTGATGGAATCCGCAGGGCGCACCCTGGCACGAGAAGCGCAGCCAGCGTATATGGCCGATCCTATGCTGGAGATCACCCTGGGACCTCAACATGAGACCTTTGCCGAGAAGAGCCTGAATACCTTGGTATCGAGTGTATATCGAGTTGGCCTGTCGTCGGACCGGATGGGGTACCGGCTGGAGGGCCCGGCGCTCAAGCATCGGGGCAGTGCAGACCTAACCTCCGAGGGTATGACAACGGGTTCGATCCAAGTGCCAGCTGACGGAGCACCGATCGTGATGATGGCCGACTGCGCGACCACTGGAGGTTATCCGAAGATCGGCTGCGTCATCCGGGCCGATCTGCCACTGCTGGCTCAGTGCACGCCGGGTAAGGATGAGGTCCGCTTTCGGGAGACGACGGTCGAAGCGGCACAGGAGAAGTACCGGGCAGCGGTCAGGCGGATGAAGGCGGGCATCCGTGAGAACGACGAAGACGCGGAGCCGGTAGGAGCGGGGTGAGATGAGGCCCACAAGGCAGAAGGACGGATGATCTCATGAGAATCGATCTCAATTGTGACATGGGCGAGAGCTTTGGGCGATACTCGCTCGGCAGCGACGAAGCGGTGATGCCGTTCATTACATCGGCGAACGTGGCCTGTGGTCTGCACGCAGGCGACCCGGTGGTGATGCAAGCAACCATCCGCCTGGCAAAACAACACCGGGTCGCGGTGGGAGCGCATCCGAGCTGGCCGGACCTACAGGGCTTTGGTCGCCGGGAGATGACCATGGCGCCTGAGGAGGTCGAGGCTCTTGTACTGTATCAACTTGGCACCCTCGCAGGGATAGCGAAGGCCAACGGGGTGAGCCTGCGACACGTCAAGGCACACGGCGCGCTATACAACCAGGCCGCCAAGGACAACGAGCTGGCCGAGGCGATCGCCCACGCGGTGCATGCGTTCGACAGAGAGTTGATCTTCGTCGGGCTGGCAGGTTCAGCACTGATCACGGCGGGGCGTGACATGGGGCTGCAGGTTGCAAATGAAGGTTTTCCGGATCGTCGCTATGACGCGGATGGGACGCTGGTTTCGAGGAGGCAGCCGGGGGCAATCATTGAATCGCCGCAAGAGGTAGCGGCGCATGCGGTGAAGCTGGCCGAAGAGGGGATCGACTTCGCAGGCAGCAGAGTCCACCTCGAGACGCTCTGTCTTCACGGGGACAATCCACGGGCCGCGGAGAACGCGAAGCTCGTGCGCGAAGAGCTGGAGAAGAACGGGATTGAGGTGAGAGGGCTATAGAGGCTATTCGGTTTTAAGGCGCGGGGGAGCGCAATTGCGGATTTGGGATTTCAGATTGCTGGTTGCGGATTGACCCTCAGAGAGCGAAGGGCAGGCGGTTACACGCACGGAAGCCCAGTCGCGCGACCGGTTCAATTGAGGTTCAACCCTCCCTCTCAAGGGAACCAGTGGGTTGTCCCGCACCCGAGTAGGTGCGGGCTCCGGTCCCTCGTCGGACCGGAGTGGTCGATGCTGTCTTTCCCGCGCCGCCTTCGGCGCGGGATCCTGCGATGGCGGCTCGAAGCCGGCTCGCAGGAGAAGCCGGCTCGACCGACGGGCGATCCTCGCTGGTCCCGGCGGCTCGTGCCGCCAGGATGGGCGACATGCGGTCGAATCCCACTCGCCCGAAGGCTCGGTCGCCCAAGGTTCAACCCTTCCTCCCAATGGAACCATTCGGGCTGGCATCGGGCATTGATCCGGGATTCAGAGAGGAACAGATCGGGGGTGCGCCGAGCGTCCGCGTGCTTTGGCGGCCAGATTGGTCTCGCGAAACGAATCGAAACGAATACGCCCGTGGCGGATTGAGCGGCTGTAGACAGAATGAAGCGGGGAGAGATGTAGTAGGGCACTCTCGCATCATATAGAACATCTGTTCTGCCGTCAAGGCCGACGAGTACTCAGTTGTGCGCGCAGAAACGCGGACAGATCCCCCTACGGGAGCACGACTTCGTAACTAGTGCCCGCTCGCCAGCCTTTGCAGGCCGGCGATGCAGCCGTATTGGAACAGGACGTCCTGGGTGCTGGGGGCGTCGTTCTCGAGAAGCTTGCCGGCTTGATATTCGGATTTTCCGCCGTAGCCAACCTGAATCCCGTCGACGGACGAGCCTGTGAGGGTAAGCAGGTAGAGCTGGCCGTTGGATCGCCATTCAGGATCGAAGCGAACAGTCAGCCAGCCATCTTTGGGTATTTGCCCGTTCGGCAAGTTCATTTGAGCGAGATCTTTCTGCTCACTAGGGGCGCGGAAGGTGAGGGTGGTGGTCCCGGCGGGATCCGTGCCATTGGAATTGACCCAGACTCTCAACTCGGTCATGCCGTTGCAGGCCGGGACGATCTCCTGGGTAAGAGTCAGCGAGGGCGAGATGGGCTGCGAAGAGGAGGCCTCGGGCGCCCAGTTCTTGTAGTTGGGCTGGTAGCAGAGGCCCCAAGTGTAGTATTCCGAGCCGCAGGATACGTGATAAGAGAGGATCAGTCCCGCGGTGAAGAAGACAAGGGCTGCGGAGGCAAGCAAGGCCGGCAGAAGCGGGCGGGGGACAATCAACTGCCGCTCCGCGCCGGGTGCCGGGGAGTTCGCCGGCAGCGTTTGACGTAATGACAGCCCGATCAGAGCGAGGAAGAGCAAGGGCATGACGACCGTGAAGTAACGTCCCTGGACGCCGGCCACGAAGAGGCTGCCTACAGGCGTGAAGGCAACGTAGAGGGAGACGATGGTGAGCAGGTAGCCGATGACGAACAAGGCAGCCAGGACGATCCGAGTGCGTTTGTCCGGTAACGGTCCGTGGTCAGCGAGCCAGAGCGTGGCGAGGACTGCCAGCGGATACAGGAGATACGTTACCAGAGGCACGGGCCAGTAGTTGTATCCGTACACGCCGATCCAACCCTGCATATAGAGCGAGGTATTGGTCCAGACGTCGGTCGCGACGATCTTGATGAACTGGAGGGGGTCCGAGGCTATGAACAGTAGCTGCTGGGTGGGGTTGGCGCCCTGCAAGGCGCGAGTGAACTTGGAGTACGCCACGATATTCCAGCCCCCCACCTCAATGAGAAATAAAAGAACTGCTGCTGCGGCCAAGAGAGCGTAACCGCGGCGCATCTTGAATTTCGAGGGGGGAATCAAAAGGAACGGCAGCAACGCGAGATAGACCAGGTTCACCTTGGCGACGAAGAGCAGCGCGAGCAGGCCGACCAATGCCGCCCACTCGCGCCAGGCGATCCTCGGCCAGGCAGCAACCGCCAGCGTGGCACCCAGAAACAGGAACCCGATCCCGTTCGAGATGGTGTCGGCGCTGATGGTCGAGGCCTGGAACAAGGCCATTGGCGAGACGATCAGCACGGCCAAAAGCCATTTGCCATATGGAATGAAGCGAACCGCGAGCCACACCAACAATATATAGGAAAGGAGGCCGACAAGCCGGCAGGCGTAATAGACAGGCAAGGCAGGCAGGCGGAAGGAGAGACCCAGGTACCTCAGGACGAAGGCCTGCGGGAGCAGGAGCACCGGGGAATAAACCGAACGCGTTTCGACGTTGGCGTAGACGTAGTCGTGGGCGTCGATCGGCAGCGCGCCGTGTTTCGCCCAGAAACCAGGCTCGACCGCGTCGACGATTGGCTGGCGGCGGTAGGAGAGTTCCCAGTAGAGAGCGGGGAAAGGCAGCTTGGCGCCAAGCTGCTCATTGGGGATGAAGTAGAGGTGCGCCATCTCCCAGGCGCGGACGAAGTGGGTCTCTTCGTCGTACCCCGCGCTCAGAGGCGTGGCGAGGCAGGCTACGAGGCCCCCACACAGGAGGACGAGGAGGACGAATTTCTCGGGGGCGGAAAGGCTTCTAGGCACAGGGCAGTGAGGTCAGCGAGAGGGTGTGGAGAAAGCCACCTCAGGCAATTTAACCACAGACACCTGCACTACGCAGGTGCAAGTGTGAACACAGAGCCCGCGGCCGGGCGCGCGGTGGATGCCAACCCAGCGCCTATTGTTCCTCATTGAATTGAAAACGGCGAGGGAAACAGGCACGCGCCCACGGTACCCTCACCGCATTCCATTGTCCCTCATTGTTTCCTCATCGGCGCGCTTTTCGGGCCCCGCCGCCTATCGGCGGTGTTTTGCGGCCAATTGAGGGATCCTAAATCAGCTCTCGGCGAGGACGATGAGCTTGTCTGCCGGCGTAAAGGTCACGAAGGCGGACTTCTTCGGATTCGTGTGCACGCCGTTCGGGCCGCGGGCGCGCCGAGGTGAGATGGCCTTGCCGCCGGCCCCGGGTACCAGCATGGGCAGGGACCGGTGAACTGCTATCAACTGATCCAGAGTTTCACGCGCGGCTGTACACAGCGTCCACAGCGTGAACAAGCGGCTATTGAGTTCCAGACCTACGGGCAAATCCGGCTACGGCGTGCACGGCTTCCATAGCGTGTTGCTGCAATTGCACCCCAATTGCACCCGAAAGCAGGAAAGGCAACTCATCGTCTTGTTAGGACTAACGGCTGAGTTGAGCGGCCGGGGGGGTTCAACGTCGGCTGCTCACGCTCTTTGCATGCCATAGACGTTCATATGTAAGTAAACCCACCATAATCCCCGGTCCGCTCCAGCAAATTGTTGGGCGTCCTTCTCTACCGACTCTTTAGTTGAACTACCCCATGGGCCAAAACGCACAGAATTTCGTACATCATCGTGGCACCGATGAGGGCTGTGATCCCGGACGGGTCGAATGGCGGTGATACTTCGACCACATCGCCGCCGATCAAGTGAAGACCACGTAGACCCCGCAGCAACCCCTGTGCCTGGATTGGGGTCAACCCACCAACCTCTGGCGTCCCTGTGCCTGGAGCAAATGCTGGGTCGAGGCTGTCCACATCGAAGGAGATGTAGGTAGGGCCATCGCCTACGAAACGCCGAATCTCAGCAAGCACTGCCTCCACACCCAATTTCGTAAACTCCTCGATAAAGATGACACGCATGCCAGATTTAATTGAGAACGCCCATCCTTCTTCCGAGTTCTGCGCACCACGGATGCCGATTTGCACCGTTCGTTTAGGATCGAGGATCCCCTCTTCTACAGCCCGCCGAAATGGTGTGCCATGGGAAAGCTTGGAGCCCAGTTCCTCGTCAGCGGTGTCGGTGTGGGCGTCTATGTGCACCAAACCAACCGGGCCGTCAGTTGCTATCGCACGTAAGATTGGCAGGCTGATCGAATGGTCGCCTCCGGCACTCAGGGGCACCGCGCCAGCCGCGTGAACTTTTCGGAAGAACTCGGTGATATCGGCGTGAACTCGTCTCGATATGAAACGGATTGGTAAATGTTACATCACCCATGTCGGCAATACGACAGAGCTTGTACGGGTTGACCCTCGTGACATGATGAGTGGTACGCATAAAACTCGACATGTTGCGGATTTCTCGCGGCCCGTGACGCTGGCCAGAACGATTTTCTACTCCGCCGTCGAACGGCACACCAATGAGGGCGATATCCAACTTGGATGGGTCGCGAACCACCGGCGTGCGCATGAAGGTCACAGGACCGGTGTAACGTGGTGAGGAATCAGGATCGTAGTTGATTTCATTTTCCATGGAATTCTTGCTCCTTCGAACGTGCCATATCCAATATCAGCATCGCTTCGCAACGAATACGAGACGCCTAACCAGGGTATATGCGGCGGGCGTCCGCATAACTGACTATGGACGGCTCTTGCCGATCACAATCCCTACCTACAATATAGGGCGTCCCGCCGCGAATTACAAGTCCCGCTATGGCTCGGCCGCCGAAGAAGGATGGATTGATCCAGAGTTCCGCGAAAGGCGGTCCACGCCGTCCATGCCATGAAACAGCGGCTATCTGGTGTCAGGACTATGGGTAAATCTGTCTCATGCGTCTACACCTTCCATGGCGCGTCGCTGCCGAAGACAGCGTCCCCGTACTTGTTCCCAGGGGATCCCGCAAAGCGGCGAAATTGCAGCCGAAGTGCGCAGCGAGGCGGCGGCGCGCTCGCCGGGGATGTCTTGGGAACCAGAGTGCCAGGGGCACCGAAGTGCACCCAATCAGGAAGGCCTCTTTCGTGTGACGGGGTTGCTTCCCGGGGTGTAAAATCCGTTCAGAAAGTTGATTTCTGTGTCGACCGAAACGGGAGCCCCCGAATGCAGTCGGGGCGCGTGACGGGCAATGAGGTGGACCAGGAGATGGTTGCATCCTTGCACAGCATGACCCCCTGCGGCGGCTGAGATGGCAGATCGGGAAGAACCGCTATCCCGCCTGATGGGGCTTGGCAGACTGGTTGCGCTGGTTGATGGCGTCTTTGCCGTCGCGATGACGCTGCTCGTGCTCGACTTGAAACTGCCCTCCGGCACGACCGATCTGGCTTCGGCGCTCGCCCAGATGCTGCCGGGTTTCCTGGTCTACCTGATCGTGTTTGCCTCCGTCGCGGGCTATTGGATCATTCACCATCGCACTTTTCGTTTTGTGGCACGCGTGGATGCGCGGCTCACTCTGCTGTCGCTGCTGAACCTGGTGTTCATCACGCTTTTTCCCCTCGCGGCCAGCATCGTAGGAGCCCATCCCCTAGAGCCGCTAGCCACTGTCTGCCTCTCCGCGAACAGCTTGCTATACTGCGTGAGCGCCTGGGCTGTTTTCAGCTACGCCGCCAGTCATGTGTCCTTAGTGGAACACCGGCGGCAAAGGCAGCGGTTGAAGCGCGAGGCAGCGATTATGTCGGCTGTGGGCGCGGCCCTTGCTGTCGCGATTCCCGTCGCCTTTGTGAGCGTCTACTTGGCCTACGGACTGTGGATCCTAGGGATCCCCGTCGTTTCGCTGGTTTTCGGGCGGTGGTTATCTGGAACGTGATCGCCTGCTCGACGGCCAGCGTACTATTCGCTCATCCCCCTCCCATTCTTGCTCATTCAATTGGAAACGGCGCGTTTCTTCTGGGCTCGGCACGCGTAGGTCCGCCCGCCCGCGCCGACACTTGCTCTTCCGACCCGGAGTGGCGCTACGAGGCCGCTACCGCTGCCCGCGGCACAAACCAGGCGCATAACGCGCCAAAGATCCCCGTGGAGATGGATGTCTCCCAAAAGTGTGCCAAAGCCACTCCCGGCGGCATCAGGGGATTCGGAAAGGTCAACTGGATGGTGGGCAGGTAGCCCAATGCCAGGAACGAGAGGATGGCGAGTTCGAGGTGTTTTCCGGAAAAGCCCTTGAACAACGGGATGAGACATAGGAGCCAAAGAACCCCGCGGAAATACTGGAAGACAGGGAATTCAGGACGCGCCATCAGGGTCAGGGCATACTGATTGAGTGCCGGGATCAGCTGTGCGGGCCCGCCATAGAAAAGGCGCACCTCCTGTGACTGCCAGGCGACGTAGTATCCAAAGACCTCATACAGGACGAAGTAGGCGGCCGCGAGCCACGCCCCCATCCTGACTGCGTGGTCCGCGTGGACGGCGAAGCCGGGCTCCGGTCGCGGCCTGCGCGCAAAGCCGCCCACAAGCAGAGTCACGATCAAAGTGAAGGCCAGCGCCGTGACAAATCCCCGCAGGATCAGGAGATACACGACGAAATTCCCCTGGAGGAGCGGGAAAGCCGAGACGAAGTACCCGGACTCGATCTGCGTCAAGAATGTCGTCGCCCCGAAGCAGAGCACGAGCAGCTGCAGCCACATGGCGGCGCCGCTGAAGCTGGAACGCCTTGCCGCCCAGACAAGCACGGTGGTGTTGACGACGCCGGACAAGAGCAAGGCGATGGGCAGCGAGACAAATCCAGACGGAGGCGTTGCCTCCGTGATGGCCCCTGGCAGCGGCAGGAGCCTGCCTACCAGGATGAGGCAGACAATGAAACTGATGAGCGCTCCCAGCCACTGCAATGCTGCAAAGACGGCGCCCTTCACGTTGAATCGACGCTCCATGATTTGCCTCCTGCCTTGGGCGCGCCAGCACGTCCAGGCACAGCGTAGCACGCGCGCCTGTCAAATTCAAGCCCCTGCTGCAGGCGAACATCCCAGCGGCAGCCGCTGATCCAAAGTTCAGCAGTCCGCGACGTCGCGCGTGCTGGGGATGCAAAGGGACACCCGTACCAAGGGCACTCGAAACGGAAAAGGCGATCCGGAGGAGCCGGGCGGCTGCTACTTCGCATCTGTTGCATTCTTGTCCGCGCTCGCTATAATGGATTCGAGGGCGCAGGCGCTCCGCGCCGCGGTGGGGCCGTCACTCCCTTGGAATCCCCATCGGCGGCTTTCGGCGGCGTCGAAGGAGGCAGGACATGAACGCGTCACTTGGGAGGGGTCGTTTTCGAACCCGTATCTTGGTCATATGCGCAATCGCCATCTTTCTTCTGTCTTGTACATTCCCGCTCACCGCCCAGGTTGTGACAGCAATTCCCCGAAATTCCCCCTATCCTTGGGAGGTTGGTGCGGCGGCTGGCGCGGGGCCTTCCCCGTATCCCTGGCACGGCAACCCTCCCGCAGCGGGTCGGGCGACGCCCTACCCCTGGGAGGTGAACCCGCCCGCGGCATACCCTACCTATACACCCTATCCTACGTATCCGCAGCCTGCCCCCCAGCCTCCCGTTCAGCCCCCCAATCCCGCTCAACCTCCGGCCCCCCCGCAACCGTTGCTGGGTGCGGCGTTGAACGAATACATCGTCATCGCACAGCTCAACTTCTGGTACTATGGACCAGGTCAGTACGGCGGCTTTGAGAATGCAGACGGGAGCCGGGTGACTCCCCTTACCCCGCTCCTGGGCAAGACGTATTATGCCAGCGACCCGAAAGTCGTCTACCAGCAGATCGAGTGGGCCGTTGAATACGGTGTCGACGCCTTCTCCATCGAGTGGACAACACCACGCGGCATCGGTTGCTGCGGGTCCATGGAGGACACGCTGGATGATGTCTTTCTGAAGTCGCCCAACATCAACAAGGTTCGTTGGGCCATCTTCTATGATTTTCCGCTCCGTCTGATGCAAACTCCTGACCTGAATGTAAACACGGTACCGAACATCAATTTCGATCAACCTGATGTGTACAATACTTTCGTAGAGGATTTCGTCCACTTTGCCAAAAAGTACTTTGGCAATCCCCAGTATCTCACCATCGATGACCGGCCTGTGATCTACATCTGGGCTACGAACAGCTTCATCGGGAATTTGGCGGGGGCGATGCAGGAAGCTCGCAATCAGGTGGCAGAGCTTGGTTATGACGTATTCATTGTTGGAGACGAGGTATGTGTCGGATGCTTCCATCAGCAGCACGCGGCGTTATTCGATGGCAGCAGTACCTTCACGATGCTCATGCCCGGTCTCGACTCGGCTGGGATGGTTGACGTGGGTAAAGCAGCTGTGATGGTTGATGGTGCTTTCAAGTGGTGGACCAACCGGATCGCAGGCTTGAAGGTAGCTGGCAGAGAAGACCTGGTTAACTTTCAGCCTGCCTGGGCTCCCCAGTATGACGAGAGATATTGGATATTCGACCACCCCACTTACGTGCCAGCGCAAAGCAAGGATCAGGTCATTGAGATGGCGACGGTGGCTCGTAAGTACGCCGAGCCTGTTGGCAGCAGCGGCCTGAAACTGATCTGGCTCAACACCTGGAATAACTGGGCGGAAACGACCACCGTTGAGCCCACAGCCAACCTCGGACCCAAGTATCCAGCCGGGAACTACCAGTTCGATATGTTAGAAGTAGTCCGGGAGGTTTTCGGAAAGGAGACATATTACACATCCCAGGTGCCTTAATAGACGCCTGGCAGAGCGGCTTGCTTGTACTTACGGCCTTAATAAGGGAATACACGACCGGCTGATTCGTAAACAGAAGTGATCCACCAGGGATTCGAACCCTTGACCTACTGATTAAGAGTTACGCGCAAGTGGGTCGCTGGGTCTACGGCTTTCACAGGGTGTTACTGTCGAAGACAGCGTCCCCGTACTTGTTCCCAGGGGATCGCGCAAAGCGGGGCAACGGCACCGCGAGGCGGCCTTCGGGCGAGCGAGGCTCAGCCGAGCATCGTCGCAGATCCTTGGCGTCATTCCAAGGGCCAGTCCCTGGGACGCGCGTCCCAGGGGCACCCGAAAGGGAAAGGCGATTCTTGCGTCTTTGAGACGTGAGGTTCACGCGTGATGGGTTTCGCACGCCTTGCGAAGCGCAGCAGAGCAAAGCCGGCTGAACCCGGGTGTTGGCAGCCTATGGCAGTTTCACAAGCAGTCGACTCCCCCGTATCCTACGGCAGCTTGATCCGCAGCAAATGGAATCTCATCAGTATCCACAGACTACCACCTTCTGTGGCAATATCCTGCGGAGCAGTGTCAGCCACGAACTCGCCAGGGGCCTTATCCAGGGCGACATCCAGGCTGTTGACGGTCGCACCCGTTTGCGGGTCAAGCTGGTAGAGAAAGCCCACCTTCTCCCCACCTGTCCACAGCAACCACAGGGAGTTTCCGGCAAAAAGCATCTTGACTTCGTGATAGCTATCCAGCAAGGGAACACTCACCAAGGGTTTGGTTTCCTGCATGAGCTGATCCATGTCGGCCCAATGCGCTTCAAGGGTATAGGTTGGCTTGGTCCCGCTCCATCCGCCCCCAATCCACACCTTGTCTCCTGCCAAAACCACGGGGCTATTGTCGCCCACATTGGAGTACCCTTCACTTGCGTGGTTCAGGAACGGATACCGACATTGATAGTGGTCTTGAGAAGGATTGTCAGTTTCAAAGAAATCCAGACCATCGCAAGCCTCGGGTCCAACGCCGGTCATCCACATCCAACCCTGCCCGTTGTAGGCGAAATGTGGTCCACCAATCATGCCTACATGCTTTGCTTCGAACGTCTGGGAGTCAATAACATGGTTGTCGACCCAAATCCTGCCCGGCGAGATCCCAAGATCTTCGACAAAATACCTGTCAATTTGACTATCTGGACTCATGTCTTTCTTCCATTCGGGCGAGTTTAGGTCCCACTGATGGGCAATTGCTCCGCTGTCAGAGTTGATGGCAAAGACATGTGGATTGACTTCGTTGTTTTCCACAGGATCCGCCAGAGCCCAGACATATTGACCATCAAACCCCAACTTAAGGATCGGAAAGACATTTGTCGGGTTGTTCGCTCCTGGAGTCAACAAGATGCTTTGCCCGAAGGCGCCGCTCTGCGCGTCGACTTCTTGAATAGCCCCCCCTCCTGTGCCGATCCAGACTTTTCCGGGGCCGGCAGTCAAACTGAACCCCAGCATGCCTTTGGCCACTTGAAGCCGGTAACTGTCACTGACTGCCAGGCGACCGGAGACCGCCGTGGGCCCCGCGGTGGCCCCGGCCTGCCCGGCCGTTGCACCTGTCGGTGTCGCCGGTCCTGCAGCCAAACTGTTACTTGCGGTCGCCGAACCAGCCGGCTGACGCGGCGCTCCTTCGATAGGAGAGGTCGGCCCCGCCTGTAGAGGCAATGAGAGGCTGCAGGCTAACAAGACCATCGCAACAAGCAAGAGGTTCGCTGATCGTCGGAGACTGATTCGCGCTGAGCTTTTCATCTCCTCACCCATAGCGAGGTTGTCAGAACGTGAATCCTTGAGTGGCGCTCTCCTAGCCACGAAACGGCTCCCTGGTGGACAATCCTGCAGACTTCCTAATCACTACAGAGATGCCCTTCTTGTCTACATCGTCGGAGCTTCGCCGTTTCGCTGCAATCAGTATAGGGCATTTGCTCCTGTGTTTCAATCCTCATCGGGATTGCACCCAAAAGCAGAGCGCCGCCTCATCGGCAGCGCTTGCTAGGCTGGCTTGTCCCTGAGTGCTCTTCTCAGGGAGGGCAAAGGACATCGTCGCCCTGTGGGGATTTGAACCGCTACCTGACGGCTGATCCAGAGTTACGCGCAAGCATGTACATGGCGTCTATGCGGTGAAATATCGCCTATCTGGTGCCAAGATTACGGGTGAAACTGTCTCAGGCGTATACGGCTTCTACAGCGTGTTACTGCAATTGCACCCGAATTGCACCCGAAAGAGGGAAAGGCGACTTTATTTGGGCCGAGTATCATCGCTGATTTCGGTAACAAGATAGATGGTGCCAGGCACGGTATAATGACAATGCGGTAGCAGATTTCAACGTAGGACGCCGAAGGCGGCCTGGAATAGGTGCCACATGTTGCAGACATTGCGGGTTGCGAACTTTCGTAGCATTGAGGAGGCCCAGGTAGACTTCGCGCCGATCACGGTCCTGTATGGCCCAACGGCGTCGGGGAAGTCCAGCCTTTTCTATTCGCTGCTAGTACTCAGAAACCTCTTGCTGAGTCCCGCTCAATCCGCGGATAAACTCTTTGATTTGGGAACGTTTCAGAGCCTGGGGGGTTTTGAGGCCTGCATATTCAATCACGAGACATCTCAACAAATATCCGTTGAGGCCGAGTTCGCAGGCAGGGACGATAACAGCAGCTACGGAATGAGACTGCGCAAGGCGGATTGCGATGTCGCGGCGAGGTCCGGAAGCGCAACCCTGGAGGCTACGTTCGGACTTCCGTATGCTGCAAATCAATCGTGGCAGTATGACCTTGCCCTTGGGGATGTGGAATACGTCGTAACTTGGAATGGCTTTGCCGCGACGGCGGCACCAAAGGAAGACACTGCCGACAATCGCGGGAAGAGCCGCCTTTTCGCGGAGAAGCTGAATAGTGCAGCTGAGGCCCTGAGAACGAGCATCGACATTTGTCCGCATATTCGGGGTTTCTCCAAGCCAGTGTATACGCCAGTGGCCCCTTCCCTCACACCGACCGATGAAATGGAGGTTGCCTCCCTTATCATCAATGACCAGTACGCGGCCGGGCGGATTTCAGCGGCGGCCTACGAAATCTTTGGTAGGGAATTCCGGACATACCAAACTCCAGGAACATCGGCGACTAGTTTCCAGACAACCGAGATCGCTCAGGCCCGCGTTCCGGGCCTTCTGGTCAACGATGGCTTCGGGGTAAATCAGGTGATCTATATGCTGGCCAAGATACTTAGGAGGGGGATTCAGACTACGTTGATTGAGGAACCTGAAGTGCATTTGCACCCGGTGGTCATCCGCAAGCTCGCGCAATTCATGACGCGAATCGCACGCGAAGACCGCAAACAGCTAATCATGACAACTCACAGTGCACAGCTTCTGTTGTCGCTGTTGGCGTGCGTGAGGGCGGGACAAATCCCCGCCGAGGAGATTGCCTGTTACTACGTGGATCGCGAGGGGCGGAGGAGCATTTTCAAGAGGGAGCCCGTGACCAGTGACGGCCAGGTGTCTGATGGCCTGTCGTCGTTCATGGAACCCGAGTTGGAGGACATCCAGTCCCTGTTTTCAAAGCGGAAATAGGCTGAAAATGGGGGTGTTCATTATCAACGAGTGGCTGTGGGCGGATCTCACAGGGGAAAACGAGAATCAGGGCCCCCGCCAGGTGCAGGCCGTGAGATTTATTGGGGCTCTGCTTTCCCAGGTAAGTCATCAGGTGATTTTCATCGAGGGGAGTACGTTTCAGGACAAGGCCACAGCGGCCTGCGGAAGCACGCACTTGGGGATCAAACAAACCGCCCTGGATTTCATGATAGCGGCCGGGTATGACGCGACCCGCTTCCGACGAGTCCAAGAGCACAAACTGAAGAAACTCCCGCAGCGATATTCCCAAACGGTTGAAGCCGGGGACCGCTACCTAGTGCGGGCGCTCGTAACATATGATGATGCGATTCTGGTGACGACTGACCCAGATCTGAGGGATGCGCTGAATGACATGCCCGGCAGGTGCATACTTCGCGCGGAATTCTACGAAACATACTTCGGCATGGCCTCGATCGGCGCCGACGGGGGGCACAAGGCCGCGAGACGGACAAGTAGGCGCGGGCGGCGCTAGGAGGAATCCGATGCAAGAATTTAAGTTGCTTGGCACGCTGCTGCCCTCTATGGGGGCTTTGCGCAAGATCCTTGAGAGGATCAGGGAGAAATACAACATTCCGCCGGTTTTACCAGAGGACGAGCAGCTCGCGGAGACTCTCCGAGCCGAGCGGACGCCCGAAGAGTGGAGGGCTGTCTTTGCCGATTTGGAGCGCGAAATACGCGCCGAGATACGTATCGGCCCGCCGGAGCTCACAAAGCTGCTTGAGGGCGCAGTACAGATTGCGAGCACGGCGCCGGATGCAATCGCAAAAGAGAGCGCAGCTGGAGGGGCCTCCAATGAGGCGCTTGGTCGGTTAGCCCAGCAACTGATTACGATGGTTCTACCGGCTCTAGAATTGCAGGATGAAATCTACAAAGGTCTTGCGCGGAGGCTTCTAGACTATCTGATTACGGGACGACCGATCGAACTGCCTGAGGAGCTCTTGAATATCGTCTTCCGGATGACGCTGGCTGCTGAGGGCGAGCCGGAGCCAGTGGTTATCGCGGTGGCCCATCAACTCAGCAACCCTGACGAGATAACGCAGAAGTTTCGGGATAAGATCGTAGAGACCTTCGGAGAGAAGCCAAGGATCAAGGAACAGCATCTTGAGTTGGCAGAGTACCTCGCACGGAAGAACACGGGAAAATCCATCCAGGAGAATGTTGAGCTATACCTCGAGCGCCATCCCGATGCAATCACGTATCGCCAAGGTGCGAGGCGCCACAACGACGAAGTCAAGAACATGAAGAACACAATGAAGGTCAGCCTATATAGGCTGCAACAGATGATAGACGAAATCACAGGTTACAAAAAGACCTAGCCCAGATGTAACCTCCGTCATAACCGAGGTGCTATAAGAGGCCCAACTATGAAGTTGGGTCTCTTTCTTCTTCGGCTGAATACGATTGTTGACGCGGGTTCTGCGTGTACGTGGCCAAGGCCATTGGATACTGGCTCGCTGTCAAGAGCGGCAGCGGAGCGCGAGGGACGAGCTCTCTCACGTCCGATGGCTGCGGGATCACCCTGGCCCGCTCTTGACAGCAATACAACAAGCACAATGGGCGGGGTTGGGGGTCAAGATGGGCTGTGCTGGCCGCCTATGTCGTCATTCGGGAAATCTTGCCCCCAACCTGCGAGAAAATGCGCTGAGGGCCATGCAGTGCGGCCACTGGTGCAGGGCGGGTGGCGCGTGGAAGCGCGGCGGAGGGGCCCCGGTCGCTTTAGCGACGGGGACGCCGCCGCCTGGACGTCCACCCACTGTACTATAAGGTGGGTGGAGTTTAGTGGTGAAGCCAATGACTAAATCTAGGTATGGGATACATTGGCTTTCAGTGGTGGTGAAAGGGCCCAAGCAGGATGCCTTCATGTACTATGAGATGCTATTCAAGGATTTGTTCGGCCCGCTAGATAGCCACGGGAACGGCGGTCGAGGGTTCGATCAGATTTGGTTTGGGCTGCTTGGGTTCAAGGTGTACGCGTCACCGCGCCGAGGCGATGTTGAGTACTTTGAGTTCGAGATTCCGGGGCAGGCTTGCGAGCAAACTTACTGGGGAGTACTTCAGGGTATGGATGACCTACTCCGAAACAATTATCCGGACCTGTACCATTACACGCGCCTGGATTTTGCCTTCGATGGTCTGCCATTCACGCCGGAGCAAGTCGAGGAAGCAATTGCATCGGGCAAGGTGCGTTCGCTGGCGAAGAGGGACACTCTTACGCTCACCCGGAAGCTCTTTGAAAAGCAGGATAACGGGGAGACTGGTACGTCCTGGGCAACCTTCGGCTCTCGGTTCTCTGAGAGGATGATCCGCGTATACAACAGGCGAGGTTTCACACGGCTTGAATTGGAGTTGAAGGGGAAACGGGCTGACCTCGTGGCAAAGGAACTCCTGCACGCGTCGGATGTCTCGGAATGGTTGCCGCTTGCAGTCTCACACTTGCGAGACTTCGTTGACTTCGATGCACCATGGTGGAGTGAGTTCGTGGGTGGCATCGGACGCGCTTGGGCTATCGTTACGACCCCGCGAGAAATCAAGATAGACAGAATGGACGGCTGGGCGCAGCGATCACTGGCGGCGCCTCTGAGCGTGCTTCATGACGTGCGAGGGGAGCGATATATCTCGAAGCTCTTGACCCTTGGAAGAGAAAAACGCTTAGGCAAGGACAAATACACGTTTCTGCTGGAGCAAGGGAAGCGGGAGCGGGAAGCAAAGGAAGAGGAAGCGAAGGAAGAGGAAACCGATGAATGACGCAAGAGTAGAACATGAAGAGGCCCTTTTGAAGGTCGGGGAAGTGGCTGACAAGCTGCGCGTCAGTCGGGCAATGGCATATCGGCTGATCCGAAGCGGCGAGCTCCCAGGCGTTCAAATTGGTCATGCCGTGCGCGTGCTGCGTTCTGATCTGGATGAATACGTCAAGCGTTCTCGAAAGGGCGATTTTTCGCCGCAGATACCGTGAAACTCTTGTCCGCTGTCTGGATCAGGTGTATAAGGGCCCGCGATACTCAAGCAGCGGGGAAACAGGACATTAACAACCTGGCGAAGCAGCACAAAGGCTACAAGAGTTGCCTTTCCTGAACTCAAAAGGAAGGAGTACAGGAAATGGCGAGAAGAGGCAGGAACGAAGGCACGATCTTCCGCAAGGCAAACGGAAGCTGGCGTGCGCAGGTTTCGATTGAGGGCAAGCGCCTCAGTTACACGGCGTGGTCGCGTGCGGAGTGTCTTGATTGGCTGCGGCGAACACAGACTCAGATTGATGACGGTCTGACGTTCCAGAGCCGAAATCTTACCCTGGGCGAGTATCTCGATGATTGGATGGCTGCCAAGGAGCTCACGCTTCGGGCGAGGTCAATAGATCAGTATGCCAAGCTGATTGCCCTCTATCTGAAGCCGATGCTGGGCAAGGTGAAGCTGAAGGACTTGAGCCTGCAATCCATCGAACGCCTATATGGGCGGCTGCGAGATAAGGACGTCGGCCTCTCCAACATCAGGTACGCCCATCGGGTGCTGCACGCGGCCTTGGAGGATGCTGCCAAGCGGGGGATTATTGGCAGGAACTCGGCGCATGGCGCAACCCTGCCGAAACGAACCCAGCGGGAGATGTCGATCCTGAATGAGCAGCAAGTCGGCGCGTTCCTCGTGGCTGCCAGCACTTCAAGATTTGGGGCTCTGTTTCATCTTGCGCTGGCAACGGGCATGCGGTTCTCTGAGCTTCGCGGCTTATCTTGGTCTGACGTTGATTGGATCAAGGGGACCGTGACGGTCCGGCGGCAGATTCAGGAAGTGAGTGGAAAGGGGTCGGTGGCAGGTGCCCCAAAAACGCGTTCGGGCGTCCGCACAATTCTCCTGGGTGAAGCCTGTCTGAATAGCCTGCGGCAACAGAGACAACGACTTGACGGAGAAAAGGAACGGGCGGGGAATGGTTGGCAAGAACAAGGTTTGATATTCCCCTCGAAAGTCGGTACGCCATTTGTTCCGCTGGTGGTTAGGAGGGATTTTGCGAACGCACTTCAGGCAGCCAACCTGCTGCGAATTCGGTTTCACGATCTGCGACATACTGCGGCAAGCCTGATGCTAAGTCATGGCGTTTCGGCCCTAGTGGTTTCGAAGATACTAGGGCATTCGAATCCAAGCATAACGCTCAGCATCTACGCTCATTCGACAACTGACATGCAGGGTCATGCCGCGAGCGTCATGGACGGAATCGTGATGCCTGTAGCGATCAGCCTTCCGCAGTTGCACCCAATTGCGCCCAATTGCACCCGCGGTTGATTTCCAAGTAGTTTTGTAGCCCCCACATATAGCCTTAAGGCAGCAAAATACCGCCTTTCGGGCGGTATCTGCTAGGCTGGGGGCAACGGATTTGAACCGCTATCAACTGATCCAGAGTCAGCTCTCGGCCCTGGGGAGGACTCCGGGAAAGCGCAATGCGAGCGGCCGGCCGGAGCCATCATTTATAATCACAGCGGAGCTGAGACCCCTATGTTTAGTCTCGAGGGACCGGATCGTCGCAAGGAAGAGGAACGCGTACGCAACCAGGGGCGGCTGCCTCCCGGTCAGTCGCTGACACTGAAGTTTCCGGTGCTGCACTACGGGCCCGTGCCGCGCTTCAACCCGGCCACCTGGGACTTCCGGATCTGGGGCGAAGTGGAAGAAGAAAAGAAGTGGACCTGGGAGCAATTCAACCAGCTGCCGCGGGCCAAGATCAGGATGGACATCCACTGCGTAACGCGCTGGAGCAAATTCGATACGGTCTGGGAAGGCGTGTCGGTCAAGAAGCTGGTCGAGGCCGGCCTGTTCAAGATCAAGCCGGGTGCGACCCACGTGATGCAGCACGCTGAGTACGGATTCACGGTCAATGTGCCGCTGCAGGTGGTGCTGCAGGACAACTTCCTGCTGGCCACACATTTCAACTGCGAGCCGATCACAGCGGACCACGGCTACCCGCTGCGAGGAGCGGTGGGATTCATCCCCGGACGGGAGGACCTGATCACGCCCTATTTCTGGAAGGGTGCAAAGTGGCTGCGATCGCTGGAGTTCATGCCGCGCGACCGGCGGGGCTTCTGGGAACAGGCCGGCTATCACAACGAGGCGGACGTGTGGAAAGAGGAGCGATTCGGCTGAAAACCCGGCAAAATCGCAACAGAAAGAAAGCGGACGGCATCCAATGCCGTCCGCTTTCTTATCCGTGGAGGGAGTCTGCCTGGTGGATAGCCTAAGGCCGCTTGCCGAGAGTCAGCGTGAGGTCCACCTTCTGACCATTTCGAATGACGGTGAGAACGACCTTGTCGCCTGCAGACTTCTGCGTGATCAGATAGGCGATCAGATCGTCATACTGGATCACGGGGTGACCATCGATGGCCACGATGAGGTCGCCGCCCGCGTTGAGATTCTGGAAACTGGTCGGCGTGGTGCCGCCCTTGAGGCCGGCCTGGTCGGCCGGACCGCCCTGGACGACATCGGTCACGTAAGCGCCGGTGAACTGCTTGAGGCCGAGGGCGTCGATCTCATCCAAGGTCATGCCTCCGCCGGAGGGATTGCCGAGGCTGAGGGAACTGATGCCCAGGTAGGGGTAGTCATAGCGGCCGGCTTTGATAATGACGGGCACGACGCGTTTCACGATGTTCGAGGAGACCGCGAAACCCACACCCGAGTTCGTTGGCTGGCCAGAGGCAGTGGAGTTCGTGGTTTCGATGGCACGATTGACCCCGATGACCTCGGCGTTGATATTGAAGAGCGGGCCGCCTGAATTGCCCGGATTGATGGCAGTGTCTGTCTGGAGGAGGTCGCCAGCGGTGAACGACTGGTTGCTACCGGGCACGACGTGCTGCGAGTCAAGGGTGCGATGCAGGGCTGAGATGACGCCGACGCTCATCGAGCCGAAGAACTCAAAAGGATTGCCGATGGCGATCACGGTCTGGCCGATCTGCAGCACATCGGAGTCGCCGAGGGGCAGCGGATGGAACTCGGAGGCCGGGGCGTCAACCTTAACGACCGCCAGATCGGAATCCAAGTCGGTGCCGACGATCGTGCCATAGGCCTTATAGCCATCCATGAAGTCCACTTCGACCTTGTCATTGGAGGCGCCCTCAACGACATGAAAGTTGGTGACGACATTACCGTTCGAGTCGTAAACGAAACCTGAGCCGAGGGCCTCGCCCTGTGAGTTGGTCACCTTGATGATCACGACGCCCGAGCTGACGTGCTTGTACAGGGCCACAAACGCATCCTGAGCGGATGCCGGGTTCACCGGAGCCTGGACCACGAGCGGGGGTTGCGCCCCGGAGGGCGCCGAAGACTGGGTGGGGGACAACAGGGGAGACACCGTGGTGGGCGCGCCGCCAATCGAGCAGGCGAACATGGTGAACGCCAATACCGCGGTCACAACCAACATACGCTTGGTTTTCATTGATTCCTTCTCTCTCCATCGAAGTGCAGCTCCCACCAGTCAACGGAAGGAGCCCGAGATCACGATTTTGGTTTTTGGCGGGCTGCTTCTTCCAGCAGCTCCTTTTGCCTGGGCGTCAGATCCCTGGGGATGCGCACCTTGACGCGGACGAACAGGTCGCCCTTGTTCTGGGTGCTGCGAAGACGCGGCATGCCGCGGCCGGCTAGCCGGAATACCTGCTCCGGTTGGGTCCCGGCCGGGATCTTGAGGGTGACGGTCCCCTCCATCGTCTCGACCTCGACCTCGCCGCCCAACGCGGCCGTGAACGCGTCGATCGAGGCGGAGGTGCGCAGATCATCGGCCTGGCGTTCGAAGCGCGGATCCTCGGTCACCTCGACCAGCAGATACAGGTCGGATCCATCCGGTCCGGCGCCCGCGGCGCGGACCTTGGAGCCGGTCTTGACGCCGGCAGGGATGCGGACGGTGACAGACCGGTCCCCTGACTGGAAAGCACGCGTGGTGCCGCGATAGGCCTCGTCCAACGAGATGGTGATGGACTGCTGGTAGGCGGGCGCGGAACGCGGCCGAGTGGAGGTCTGCGGGCCGCGGCCCATGCCACCGAAGATGGAACGGAAAAAGTCCGAGAAGGCATCCTGGCCGAAGATGTCGTTCACGTCTCCGTACTCGACGCGCGTGCCACCGGGCTGGCCGCCAAACCACTGGCTCCAGTCAAAGTCACCGGGCGCGCCGCCGCGGTGCTGCCAATTGGAGTACTCGCTGCCAAGCTGATCGTAGCGGGCGCGCTTGCCGGGATCGCTCAGGACCTGGTAGGCCTCGTTGATGTCCTTGAAGCGTTCCTCAGCACTCTTGTCGCCGGGGTTGCGATCCGGGTGGTACTTCATAGCCAGCTTCCGATAGGCCTTGCGAACGTCGTCAACGCTGGCAGAGCGCTCGAGGCCCAGGATCTGGTAGTAGTCCTTGTAGTCCATACAAGTTGCATTCTATGCGGTTTCAGCGGGCGGGACAAGCATGTTAGGGCGCATTTAACGCAACTCTAACCTCACCGGCGAGCGTTGAAATTGGCGATATGTATCATCCGCGCCCAAACGCCGGAATAAGGGGCCGATGCGGAAACAATAAGGAACAATGGGGGATACGGAGAGTGCTGGATCAGAACGGGCGCTGACGCAGGGGCCTTGGCAGCCTAGGCAGGACGCCGACCCAGAAGCCGGTCGAGGAGGATGTTCGAGACGCCGCGCAGTACCGCGTCGCCAATATTGAGTCCGCCGAGGAGCCTGAGGCGCAGGCGCGAGAGAAAGGGTACCGTCCCAAGGCTGCGCTCGCGGCTATGAATCACGGAAACAGACGGAAGCAAGCGACAGTCCAAACCGTGCCGCCAGAACTTCAGGAAGAGATCGGGTTCCTCACCGTAGAGAAAATACGTCTCGTTCAGCCTCCCGACCTTGTCAAAGGCAGAGCGGCGAAGGAATAGACAGCCGGCATTCAGGAACCTGACCGATAGCGGGCCCTTGGGTGTGCGCGGGCGCCCCAAGAGATATGAGATGTAGAGGCCGAACGCAGGGGGAGTCCAATAGGACCAGGTGAAGTTGAGTTGAGCGCCGTGAGCGCCCGACTTGAACTGGAGGGGCGCAGCCGCCGCGACCTGGGGCGAGGTAGCGAGGCAACGCTGCAGCTCCAGAAAGACCTGGGCCGAGGCGATGCGGATGTCCGGGTTGAGGAGAAACACATACTCGGAATCGCAGAGGGCAAAGCCCTGATTGACGGCGCGGCCATAGCCGACATTCGCGGGGTTGGCGATTAGCTGCACTTCAGGAAATTCGCGGCGGATGGCGGCGGCAGTACCGTCCGCGGAGGCATTGTCAATCACGACGGTATGGCTTCGAGAGGCATGCAGGCGGAGGTCCGCCAGCAAGCCGGACACGTCAGGAAGACTGTTGTAGGTGACGATCAGGTTGGTGAACGGGGCCTCAGACATGCAGATCAGGGGAGGTAGGGGGTCAGCGGACCCGGGTCGAGGATCAGCGGCTGCAGTCTGGAATAGGGGATGACCACGATCTGAGGGCCAGCCGCATAGGCAGCAACCTGATATTCATCGAACGTGATGAGGAGACCCGAGTCCGTGATGTTCCAATTTCGATAATTGTCCGCGTCCGGCGCGGCGCCCGCGCTGAAATCCGAGAAGTCAATGCCCCGAGTTTGAAGCTGAGAGACGCAGTAGTCGGAGATGGCCTGCAGGTAGTTGGCCCCCGGCTGGAAGAGGTCAGCCAGAGCGAGGTCCCGGCCCGCTTCCAGATCGAAGTTGACGCTACGGGTGACGTGGAAGGGATGAGCGGCGCTGGTGACGTAGCCCTCGATCTCGAATTGGAGGCTCAGGATATCCCCGGGAGGTGAGCGGACCTCGTAGTGTACAGCGAAGCTGCTGGCAGCGCTGACCGGCGTGGGGGGGACGTTGACGAGATTGGCCTTGAAATCGGCGGCCGCAGTCGTGACGATCGAGGCCATCTCCGCGTTGAAAGCCTGCACACGCGGATCGTCGCTGCCGGACAGGAACGGCGTTTGCAGGGTAATGGTATAGCCAAAGGGCTGTCCAGTCTCGGTTGAGGACCGGGAGGTCAACGTCACGTGCTGATAGAGGGGCGGAGGCGTCGCCGTCGGCGCGGGGGTCGAGGTCGAGGTGGCTAGGACAGCGGAGAGAACGCGGCAGCCCAAGCCGGCGATCAACAATGCGACCGCGCCAAATGAGATCAAAACTCGCTGACGGGATGTGCGCTGTCTGCTCAATTCAATTGCCGGCAGGTTGTGGTCACAGATCAGTCCATTGTAGCTGGCTGGATCAGGTAACTGAGAGTCCTAAGGATGGCCAGGGCGGCATGTTTCGCGCCGGAACCGTTCTCGCCGCCGGGACCGACGCACGACGGGCAGCCAGCCTGGCATGGGCACCGGCTGACCAACTCCAGGGCGCGGCCGACCAGGTCAGCGTGCATTTCGAACAGCTTTTGACTGAAGCCGATGCCAGCCGGGATCTCATCGTAGAGAATGATGGTAGGCAGACCCGGGCGAACGGTCCCGGCGGCATCGGTATGGACGCCGAGATCACCCGGATCGCACATGAGGGAGAGTGGCGCCAACTGACCAAGCACGTACGCCAGGCCGGCCAATCCGGAACGGATGCGCACATTTTGCTCCGCCTTGCGATGATCCTCATGACACAAGGTGATGAGATTGTCCATGCGGTTAGCTTCCACAGCGGAGGCAAAGGCCCGGAACGGGATCTTGTGGTGGACGTCGTGTTCGCGGCCAGCCTCCGGGGCGCCGCAGACTTGGCAGCGGAATCCGTCACGGGTACGGACGGCGAGCCGCCGGCGAGGCCAATCCGGGCCATAGTCGTTTGGATCGTTGATCCATTCACCGGAGAGGCGCAGCGCGTCCAGGCTGGGACCGGTGAGCGAAAGCCAATAGCCCGTGGTCTGCAGCTCCGTTGGAGGCAGATCGAGCGGTTCAGCGCCCAGGTTCTCCTGGGTGAACCAGCGCAACTTCTTGAAGCCAACGACCTGGGTGGTGACGCGGAGATCACCCCAACCTTTCTGCCCGCCGGGAACATCGGCAGTTTCAGATTCGGCCAGGATCTGGATCTCGGTCTCGCGCTGAGGCTCGGTGTAGTAGTCAAGTCCGACCGGGATCAAGACCGCAGTGTGTTTTTCCAAATCCAAGTCCTGCACGAAGTATTGCTGGCCTTCGTGGAGATAAACCGCCTTGGGATGAACCAGCCAATAGGCACTGGCGAGGTCCACCTGGCCGATGGCGGACGGCCGTTCCTCGCCGGAGGTCTGGAGGACAACGCTCTCAGCAGAGGCCGACCGCAAAGAGATGTTGGCAGCTGGATATGAGTCAGACATCCAGAAGAACTTGTCATCCGAGGCATGCGCCTCGCGGTTGGAGACGAGAAAGCCGAGGAACTCCTCGAGCCGTGCGGCGGAGAGGCCGCCGAAGCCCTCACCTTTTTCGAACGGCAGCTCGAACATGGCGCAGCGCAGGTGATTCAGAAGAATCAACAGGTGGTCGGGGTCGATCAAGGCCTGCTCGGGCGACCGACCGAAGAAGTAGTCGGGGTGGTGGGCGAGGAATTGGTCGAGCGGGCTAGCCGAGGCGATCAGGATGGAGAGGGCAGGCGCAGAACCGCGCCCGGCGCGGCCGGCCTGTTGATAGACGCTGGCAATGGAGCCGGGATAGCCTGCTAGGACGGCGGCGCCCAGTCCACCAATGTCAATGCCAAGCTCGAGGGCATTGGTGGCAACGACGGTCTGCACGCTGCCATCACGGAGCCCCTTCTCGATCTCGCGGCGCTGCGTGGACAGGTAGCCGCTGCGGTAGCCGCGGATGCGCGACGCCAAATCCGGTGGTGCGCTTCGAGGGGCTGCCGCCCCTCCAGGATCGCCACCCTGCAGGTAGGTCAGGATGATCTCCACGCTGCGGCGGGAGCGCGCAAACACGACGGACTGGACCTGGCTGGCGAAAAGGTCCTTGGCAAGGCGAACGCTCTCCAACAGAAGGCTCTTGCGCAGGCCCAAGGCTGGGTCGACCACCGGGGGGTTATAGAGCAGGAAGTGGCGTTCGCCGCGGGACGATCCATCCTGATCCACGACCTCGACTGGCAACTCGATCAGGCGCGCGGCGAGTTCGCCCGGATTGCCAATGGTCGCCGAGCTGAGGATGAACTGCGGATGGGCGCCATAGAACGCGGCGACGCGCTTGAGCCGGCGAATGACGTTGGCAACATGCGAGCCGAAGACTCCGCGATAGGTATGCATCTCGTCGATGACAACGAAACGCAGGCCCTGGAAGAACTCGGTCCAAACCGTGTGATGCGGGAGGATGCCCGTGTGGAGCATATCTGGATTGGACAGGATGAGGCGGGCGTTGCGGCGGATAGAAGGGCGTTGAGCCTGAGGCGTATCCCCATCGTAGATGGCCGCAAGGGGATGGCCGGCAGCAGGAGGCAGCAGGCGGCTGATGACGGTCAACTGGTCCTGAGCCAGAGCTTTCGTGGGAAAGAGGTAAAGGCAGCGGGCCTTCTCATCGGTGAGGAGCGAGGAGAAGGCAGGCAGGTTGTAGGCAAGGGTCTTGCCGCTGGCAGTGCCGGTTGCAAGGACGACGTTCCGCCCGAGGCGGGCATGGCTCCACGTCTCCAGTTGATGACTGTAGAGTGAATTGAGGCCGGTGCGGACAAGCGACTCGCGGAGGCGCGGCGGCAGATCGTCGGGCAAAGGGACGGTCCGAGCAGGGCGCGGAGGGTCGGTGCGCCAAATCGGGAAATTGGGCGCGGTATCGGGATCGGTGCGCCAGAGTCGAATGAGTGAATCTCAGCGACATGAGGATGGAAGGTGGAGCCCGCCGGGTATCAGGTACCGGTCCTCCGGCGGCACGTAGGCAGCACGGAGGAGAATGTGAAAGAGGCGGGTGTTACAATTCCCAGCCGTGCAATCGACCAATCGTTACCAGCTGGCCGCGTTGATGGCCGTACATCTCGTGTGGGGATCGGTACTGTGGTTTAGTATATCAAAGTACGGACTCGGGATCTCCACCGACTCGGTGCACCTGCTCTTTGGCGGGCAGAACCTGGCAGCGGGCCACGGCCTCACCTCGTATGATGGCAGCGTCCTGGTGCTGTGGCCTCCCCTGTATCCCACCCTGCTGGGATTCGTGCACCTGGTTACGGGAGTGGACATGCTCAGCGCGGCCACGATCCTGCAGGTGGCTGCGTTCATCGGACTGTCGCTGTGCAGCTCGATCCTATTCCTGCGCATCTTCCCCAGGAGTTTCCCCTTAGCGGCGGCGGCGAGCGTGCTCTCGGACATCGGCGCCGTCGTCCTGACCAGCTTCGACGTGGTCGGCTCCGACTACGTCGGCCTGTGCCTGGCGATGCTAAGCATCCTGCTCAGCGGTTACTACCTAGTATCCGGCTCTGGCCGGGCTTTCGTGGGCATGACCGCGGTGGCCATGCTAGCCATGCTGGATCGTTACCTGTTCCTGGCCGCGATCGCGACCAGCGCGGCATGCGCGTTCTTCCTGACCGGAGACACCCTAAGGCAAAAGCTGGAAAGAGGATTCTTCGTCTGCACGGCTGCGCTGCCAGCCGGAGTATGGCTGGCGATCACCTCAGGGCAATCCGGCCTGCGCGAGCCAATCACCTTCGCCGAGAACTTCAGCTGGTTCTCCAAGTCGATCCTCGAATGGTTCTTGCCGACCAAGGTGGTGAAGCCGCGCCCAGATCTTTGTGCGGCCCTCCTGTGGGTATTCATTTTGGGCGTGACTCTCCCACTGCTCCTCACCTGGGTGCGCTACCGCCGCGGGAAACTCAAGTCGGGGAAGGAGGAAGCAGGCAGCAAGCCAGAGGCCGAGCTTGGTTTCGTCCCTCCCTTCCTTGTGCCGATGCTTGGCTTCGGCGTGCTGTATGTCCTGGTCCTGTTCGGGTCGGCGTCGATCGCCTATTTCAACAAGCTTGGCGGACGATTCCTGCTGCCCGTGTACATCCCATTCATCACACTGGTGGTGACGGCGGTCGCGATGCTGAACCAGACCGCAAAGCGGGCGGGCTCCGGTGCGTGGCATCTGACCGCTCCGCTCGTTGGAGGCGCGGCATTGATCGTAACAACAGTGCTGCTGCTCCAAGTCACGTTGCCCCTGGTCTCGGCCTCGCACACAGACGGGGCGGCAGGCGGCGACAACGCCTTCAACACCAAGGCGTGGAACAAGAACCAGGCCGTCGGGTACTGGCGGGCGAATCCGCCGAAGGGCGAATATCAGTTGTACAGCAATGAGCCGGATGGGGTGGCGTTCTTCACGGGACACGCGACTCTCGGCTCGCCGCGCAGCACCTCAGGGCCGTACAGCACGGATCACTACGCCTTGAGCAGCTATCCGCCGGAAATGTTTGCGACGCGCGAGCAGGTCTATCTGATCTGGATCGAGCCGAATCCGGCCAAGTACTTCTACACGATCGACGAGATCGCCACCATCACGAACATCGAGCCGCTGTTCGTGAGCGCGGATGGGGGCGTGTACCGCCTGACACCGAAACCGGGGCTCTGAGGGCATGAACTATTCGCAAATCACCGATGATCTTTTCATTGGCACAACTCCGCCAGGGGCCTCCTATGACGAGCTGCGGAAGCTGGGAGTCCGGTTGGTGATCAACATGAGACTCTGGCACGGGCGACCTCCCGGCGATGGGAACCCGCCGATCCGCTACCTGAGGCTGCACACGTTCGACAGCCCGCTGCTGCCGATCCCGATGGAGGCATTGATGCGGGGGGCACGCACCGCACTCGAGGTGATCCAACGCGGCGGGAAGGTGTACACGCACTGCTCGCGTGGGCGGCACCGGGGCGTGGCCATGGCTGCGGCGATATTGATCGCACAAGGGTGGTCGCCGGAAGATGCGATGAAGCTGATCAAGGCACGACGTGCGGAGGCGGACCCCGAGGCCTTCTATATCCGGAGAAGGATCCGGCTATTTGCGGAGAAGTGGCGGGTGGGTTCTGCCGTGAAGGGTGGATGACCGGGCAGAGGAGGCTGCTTCCCAAGGGGATGCTCCGCGATCCCGCGGGGACCCTTCGCGGTCGTCACTTCACTGAGAGAACGTAGTGCAAGCGCTCCTCGCAATGACTACAAAGATGAAGGCACCGCGTCGCGACGGGGGAATCTAGGAACTGGCAAGTTTCGCGATCGTCACGCCGGCGCCGCCCTCGTTGTCATGAGCTTCTTCAAACGACTTCACATATGGACTGTCGTGCAGGGCGGTGCGGACGGCCTCGCGCATCCTGCCGGTCCCTTTGCCGTGAACGATGCGAACAAAGGGTAGGCCGGCGGAATAGGCCTTCTCAAGGTATTTCTCCAGATCATCAAGACCATCTTCCACAAGCTTGCCGCGCAGATTGATCTCGATGCCCGGCGAACGCCTGGGGGCGTTCGGGGCTGACGGCGGCACCGGTTCGGCGGCGGATCGATTTGGTTTTGCGCCGCGCACGGGCTGAGCGGGCGCGGCCTCGGGCTTCTCGAGGTCTGCAAGCCGCGCCCGGACGCGGAGGCTGCCAATCTGGACCTCGGCATCAGACTCAGCCAGGGCAGTGATGATGCCGTCCGATTTCAATGTCGGGAGGAATACGCGTTCACCCAAGGCGAACGATGACGGGCGGTTGGACGCTGCCTGCCTTTCCACCGGCGCTTCGATCTGTTCTTGAATGGCCTGGGCCTTCTGTTCGATATCTCGCAGGGCGTCGAGCGGCTGCCTCGCCTTCTTCAGCTGCGATTTCAACGAATTGATGTTCTGCCGGAGGACTGCGACCTCCAGCTCGCCCTCGGCGCGGGCCTTGGCCAAAACCTCACGGCGGCGGTCTTCAAGGGTCTTGAGCTCCTGTTCAAGCTCATGGGTCCGCTTCTCGACCGCGTCCCGGGCTTTCTCGAGCTTCTGGCGCTCATGAGAGGTGCGATTGCGCTCCTTACGGATGTCGTCGAGCAGCTTGTCGGCACGCAGGTCGTCCGGATTAATCTCCTGGCGGGCAGCAGAGATGATCTCCTGGTCGAGGCCGAGACGCTGCGCGATCAGGAGCGCGTTGGACCGGCCGGGCAAGCCGATGGTCAGGCGATAGGTTGGGCGCAAGGTCTGGATATCGAACTCGAGCGAGGCATTGACGACACCCTCGGTGCTGTGGGCAAAGGTTTTGAGTTCGGGATAGTGGGTGGCGACGAACGTGGTGACGCCGCGCAGGATCAGGTGACTGAGGATGGCGCGGGCGATGGCAGCGCCCTCCTGCGGGTCGGTGCCAGCGCCGAGCTCATCGAGGATCACCAACGAGCGGGCATCGGCGCGCTTGAGAATGGCAATGATATTGGTGATATGGCCGCTGAAAGTACTGAGCGATTGCTCGATGGACTGCTCGTCTCCGATATCGGCATAAACCGCGGCGAAGCAGGGCAGCTCGGAGCCGCTCTGGGCAGGAATGTGGAGCCCGGTTTGGGCCATCAGGACCAGCAGACCGACGGTTTTGAGCGACACCGTCTTGCCGCCGGTGTTGGGCCCAGTGATCACGAGGGCGCAGGTGCCAGGCTTGGGATCCACGTCGATGGGGACGACGGTGGCAGGGTCAAGCAAGGGGTGGCGGGCGAGCAGCAACTTAATGGACTGGCGATCGGCCTCGCCGGTTCGCGCGGCCGCGGACTTGATCGGATGAAGCACGGGCTCGCTGGCGCGAATCGCTTCGGCGTACTTTGCCTTGGCGAACGCCAAATCCAGAACGGCCAGATTCTCGACGCCGTACTTGAGATCGACGGCGTGACTACCCACAAGGCCGGAGAGTTCAGCCAGGATGCGCCGCTCTTCGTCGCGCTCCGCCAGCTCCAACTGGCGGACCTCGTTGTTCAGCTCCACGACCGGGAGAGGTTCCACGAACAATGTAGCGCCCGAGGAAGACTGATCGTGAACGATGGCCTGGATCTGGCCCTTGAACTCGGCGCGGAGCGGGATCACGTAGCGGCCATCACGCTGGGTGATGATGGGCTCCTGCAGCTTGTTGCCCGAGTTGGTCAGATATTTCTGCAGGCGCGACATGAGCCGGTCGTGGGCCACACGCAGTTCGCGGCGGATGCTGGCGAGGCGGGGCGAGGCCGAGTCAAGCACTTCACCGCGCTCCGAGAGAACGCGCGTGACCGCATCGACAATGCCAAAGGTCTCAGGCAGGCCGAGGGCAACCTGGGCCAAATGAGGAGCCACCTCAGCCGCGTTCTCCAGGGATTTCTTCAGATCGCGGCAAGCGATGAGCGTGGACTTGATGTCAAGCAGCGCCTGGGGCTCTAGGACGCCGGACCGCGCGGCGAGGTCGAGGGAGGGACGGATATCATGCGAGCCGCCGATGGTGAGGTCGCGGGTCGAGAGAAGGAAACGGGCCTCGGTGGTCTCGGCAAGCCAGCGCATGGCCTCGTCGAAATTCGCGGTGGGCTGCAGGAGGCGGGCAAGGTCGGCGGAGGCCGAGAAATCGCAATAGCCCGCCAAGCGGGTCAAGATCTTGTCGTACTCGAGGACGCGCAGGGTTTTTCCGTCCATTGCACAGGAGATTTAACCACAAGATGGAGGGGAATAGAAGAGCGGCCCGGATGGGCCGCTCCACGTGATCGGGCAGGCGTTTCAGCGATCCCGCTGGGCCGCCAGGGCTGCTCCAATAATACCTGCTTCATTTAACAGTTGGGCGGGAACGACGGGCACCTCAACCGTGAGCAGAGGCAGGAACTTGTCGTGGTCCTGGCTGGCGCCGCCGCCGATGATGAAGAGATCGGGCCAGAACAATCGATCCATGGCCTTCAGGTAGCGATCAAGCCGCTTGGCATACTTCTTCCAGGAGAGTTCGTGCCGTTGGCGGGCGGCATCAGAGGCACGCGCCCTCCGCCTCCTTCCCATTGAGCTCGATATGGCCCAGCTCCGTGTTCGGCAGGAGGCGGCCGCCATGGAAGATGGCGCAGCCGATCCCCGTACCGAGAGTGATCATGATGACGGTGCCCATCTGGCCTCGTCCCGCGCCGAAGGACATCTCGGCCAAGCCGGCCGCATCGGCATCGTTGATCATGGTGCAGTCACAGCCCGTCATCTTCGTGAACAGGTCATCTGCATTGACACCCACCCACTTTTCGGAGATGTTGGCAGCCATGAGCGCGACGCCGCCCTTGATCGGCGAGGGGAAACCGATCCCGATGCGACCCTTCCAATTGAAGGACTGAGCGATCTGCACGACCACCTCACCCACGGGATGAGGCTCGGCCTTATCAGGCGTCTTGATGCGCAGGCGATCGGCCAGGAGCTTTCCAGCCTTGGTATCCACGGGTGCGCCCTTAATGCCCGTGCCGCCCACATCGATTCCGAGGATGTTCATGCAAGCCTCCCGAGAGCTGAGATGGTCAGATTGCGATCGCGGACACGGCGAGCGGCAGCACCGATGCAGGGGTCCAGGGGCCGCCGGGCATTCGGAGCAGGATCAACTCTGGTCCGGGGGAGTGTTGGCCGGCAACGCAGGCCGGGTGATTTGCTGCTGCTTCCACTGGGCGTATCCCCGGAGATCATGCTCGACAAGAAGCAGGCAGCCGGCAACGACCGCGGCATCGTCGATCTGGCCGATGATGGGAAGCATATCCGGAACCATATCCAGTGGATCGAAGACATAAAGCAGAGTGAAAGCGATGGCGCCGATGGTACCCAGAGGCAGCCGCCGATAGCGCCCCGCCCAGTAGTCTCGGACCACGGCCACGAGCAGGCGACCATCGTCGACAAAACGCCGCAACGGGCCGCCGGCGCCGAATTGTCTCTGGATCTCCTCGGACCTGTCGACGACCTTCTTAATCTCCCGGTCGGTGACCTTCTGCGCACCTTCCTTGATCATTCCCTGCTCAACCTGGTCATCAGCCATTATCTGCTCCCTAACAGCGGTCGTACGCAACCGCTCCTCGCTCATGTGGGTATTTTACAGTCATTTGACGAGTCCACGGGGTTCGCACGAGATCAAAGCCCGACCCGGGGACGCATCAGGCTAGATGAGCTTGTGAATGTGATCGGTATGGTCGCGTTCATGCCAGACGAGGCGGCGCAAGACCTTGCGCGGACTCCAGAGTTCGCCGTCCCAGCCAACGACCTGGTTCACGCCCTGAAGCCTGGGCAACAAATCAGTGAAGTGATCGCGGACTAGCTGAAGGCGCGTGGCCGGGTCGGAGGGAAGATCCTCCTCGCGGGCGGGAAAAGGGTAGCCCAGGCGTTCCTGATACCACCATTCCGCCCCGCCGATATGATTGAGGATGCCGTTGATGTCCCAGCGTTCGCCGGCGAGTTTGCGGCTGCGCTGCTCTGGCGTTAGACCCTGCACCACAGCGAGCAGATCGGCATGGCTCCAGGCGAGGAGCTCCAGAGCACGCTCGACGTCGGAGGCGGTCAGGGGCTTCCAATCATGGCGGAAAAAGGATTCGACGATGCTGCCGCGGCCGACTTCGACCCGCTCGAAAGAACCATCGACGAAGTAAACATCGAAGGTCTCCTCATTGTTGAGTTGGATGTCCTGACCTGAGCGCAACCATGAACCACCATGACTGGCGACCCAGTCAATGTAGTGGCCTGCAGCCTCTGGAAAATTCCGTTCGGCGGCCCGTTGATCGCCGCCGTAGGCAAAGCAGCCTGGATGCTCCAGCACCCAGGCGATGGTCCGGCCGTCGTTGTTGTTCTCATACCCGATGCGGAAGATGGTCATTTCAATCCTATCGCCCCGATGATTGCCGAAAAAGAAGCATCAGGGGCGGCCCAAGCGGCACGCCCCTGTCAAGTGCTGACAATCTGAGCCGAACGGTTGAGACCGGCCTCACCCGTAGCGACTCATGAACTTCTCCATGCGCCGCAGCGCTTCCTCGATCTTTTCGTAAGCGGTGGCGTAGCAGGCCCGGACAAAGCCCTCACCACCGGGACCGAACGAATTGCCGGGCACCACCGCCACGTGCTCCTCCTCCAGGAGCTTCTGGCAGAAGGTTTCGTCGTCCATGCCGGAGGCGGAGATATTGGGGAAGGCGTAGAACGCGCCGTGGGGCTCGAACGTCTTCAGGCCAAGGCGGTTGAAGCCGTCGACCATCAGCTGGCGGCGGCGGTTGTATTCGGCGACCATCTCCTGGACATGCTTCTCGCCTACCGCCAACGCTTCGATGGCAGCGTCCTGCGCCATGGTGGGCGCGGACATAATGCTGTATTGATGGATGCGCACCATTCCCTTGACCAGGTCCGCGGGCCCGGCGGCATAGCCGATGCGCCAGCCCGTCATAGCATAGTCCTTCGAGAAACCACCCAGCAAGATGGTGCGGCGGCGGATGCTTTCGCTGAAGGCCGGCACACACACGTGCTTGACGTCATACACCAGGCGGTCATAGATCTCGTCGGAGATCAGGATCAGGTCGTGCTTTTCGGCCAGGGCGGCGATCTCCATCAGGACCTCGCGGCTGGCGACCGCGCCGGTGGGGTTGTTGGGATACGCCACAAAGATGGCCTTGGTGCGGGAGGTGATGGCATCGCGCACACGGGCCGGATCGATCTGAAAGTTGTCTTCCATGTGGGTCGGGATCTCGACGGGGACCCCGCCGGCCATGATCACCTCGGGCTGGTAGGCCACAAAGCACGGAGTGGGAATGATGACCTCATCGCCCGGATCCAGGATTGCGGTCATGGCGAGGTAGAGCGCCTCCGAGACGCCCACCGTGATCACGAGCTCTTCCAGCGGATCGTATTGCACCCCGTAGAGCTGTTTCAGGTGATCAGCAAGCCCTTGACGGAGCTCCAACTTGCCATGGTTGGAGGTGTAATGGGTCTCGCCGCGCTGCAAGGAACGGAGGCCGGCTTCCAGGATGGGCGCCGGGGTGGTGAAATCAGGCTCGCCGATCCCAAGCGAGATCACGTCCTTCATGGTCGCGGCAATATCAAAGAACTTGCGGATGCCCGAAGGCTTAAGTCCTGCCACCCGCCTGGAGAGTCGCCTGGTACCTGCCAATTCCTGTAGAGGGGTTTGCTCTTTGATCATTGAGCCTCCGTGGATCATGAGCCGATCGCTGCTTCCGGCAATTCTGTCAGAGCAGCTGAATCTGCCACTCGTCGGGCAGTTCGCGATAAGCCAACTCAAATGCGAGACCCTCAGCGGTCTTGACGCGAAAACCTTTCTCACCCGGGCCGCGCCAACTGGCAATAACCTCGGCAATTTCCAGCCGGCGGCCTTCCCAGGTCAGAGCCAAGGGGCGTTCTGCATACTCCGAATCCGAGCGACACTCAACGATTTCCATAATCAAGGGGGCCAGGCCGCCAGGACTGATTCTAGCGTCTTCAACAAAAAAAGGATAGTGGCTTGGCGTCACTATCCCATCCTGATTGAAAGATCCGTCAGGCCGGCAATGCCGGGCTACTCCCGGGCCAGAGCCAGCGAAGCGTCATCGCCCAGATTTAAGGCGAGAACTTGATCCTGGCCGCGGCCCTGGACTTTGACACGGCGACCCAGCATGGAGCCTTTCAGTGCGGCGTCGCTGATCTCGCAACCGGCATCCAGGATGCTGTCTTCGATACAACTGCGGGAAATGCGGCAGTTGGCGCCGATTGAGGCATAGGGTCCGATCGTCGAATCGGCGATGCTGGCACTCGGGTGAATAAAGACCGGACCATTTACGAGTACACCGGGCCGGGTGATCAGCTCAAACTCGGAACGCGTCAGCAGGTGACGGTTGGAGGCAAGGGTGGCATCAAGGGTGCCGGTATCCAGCCAAGTATCGACTTCCACGGTGCGGAACAAGGCGCGGTGTTCCAGCATGATGTTGATGGCATCCACCAGGAAGAACTCGTCCTTGAACTGCACGCCGCGCTGCAGCTGCTCCTCGATGGCGCTGAGGAGATACGCGCCGTCCTTGAAGAAGTAACAGCCCACAACGGCGAGGTCGTTGGAGACGTCCGCCGGCTTCTCGATCAGACGCGTCACCCAGCCCTCGCGGTTTACCTCGGCCACGCCGAAGCGGCGCGGATCGGGGACTTCTTTAACCCACGCCACGCCGTCACTGATCTCACGGCCCACAAAAGAGAAGTCCGTTTCGATGAGGGTATCGGAGAAGCACGTGAGCACACGCCCATCGAGGTACTGCCGCGCAAGGTACAGAGCGTGCGACTGTCCCTTCATCTCAGCCTGGACGACATAGTGAGCGCGGAGCTTAGGATAATGTTCCTGGATGTATGCCGGAACCTGCTCTTCCCCCAGGTACGGGCCAAGGATGAAAACAAACTCGGCGGCTTGAGGATCGGGGATCGAGCCGAACATGTCCAGGAGATAGTCGAGCGCAGTCCGGCCGGCGACCGCAACGAGAGGCTTGGGCTTGCTCCAAGTCAGCGGGCGCATACGCGTCCCCCAACCGGCCATGGGCAGGACGATCTTCAGAGATCGAGGCATGCTCCCATTCTAAACTACCACACTCCAAAGCGGGTGACGTCGGTCGAATCCAAACCGGAATTCTTCGCGGGTTTCGACCGCTTCAGCGCGAGCCGGTAGTCATGCAGCAGGCGGCGATGACCGGGCCAGATATCAGCGGGCAGAGCGTCTAGCGGAAAGAAGCGGAGTTCGGCGATCTCCCGGTCATGGTGACCGCTCAGCTTGAACTGTCTTGAGCTGAAGACAATGTTGTGATCACTCTTCCATTCCCCAAAATTCGAATAGGCACCCACGAGGGCAAGGCTTTTGATCTCCGCGCCGGCCTCTTCGCGGGCCTCGCGGCGGGCGGCCTGCTCGAACGTCTCGCGTCTCTTCATGCCTCCGCCGGGAAGGAACCAGCCGTCCATGTAGGTTTGCCTGACCAGCAGTACGCTTGCGCCTTTAAGAAGGATCACACGCACGCCCAGGGTCACGGGCCGGACGAAATAGATGTAGATCCGATAGATCCGATAGATCAGGCGAAGCATTGGTGCCGGCGGGACGCCGTCCTAACTTTCATGAGTGGCCCAGGACCGGATGCAGTGCGTAGGCCTCCTCCAGGCGGCGGACCTCGTCGACGGACAGGTGAACGTCCAGGGCGGCGAGTGACTCCTCGAGGTGCTCCATCCGGCTGGCGCCGATGATGGGTGCGGTGACATAGGGCTTACTGAGCACCCAGGCGAGGGCGACCTGAGATCCGCTGACGCCGCGGGCCTTGGCGACCTCCTGGACGCGGGCAGCAACGGTGAGATCCTCATCGCGGTAGTACATGCTCTGGGCGTAGTCGTCGGTGCGGGCGCGAACGGTATCGCCCCAGTCACCCCTGCGGTGGTTGCCGGAAAAGAAGCCGCGCGCCATGGGGCTCCAGGGGATCATGGCGACGCCTTGGTCTATGCAGCAGGGGATCATCTCGCGTTCTTCCTCGCGATAGATCAGGTTGTAGTGATTCTGCATGGAGACGAAGCGCGTCCAACCGTGGAGGTCGGCGGTGTACTGTGCCTTGACGAACTGCCAGGCGAACATGGAGGAGGCACCGATATAGCGCGCCTTTCCCGCCCGAACCACGTCATGCAGCGCCTCCATCGTTTCCTCGATGGGTGTATTCGGGTCGAGGCGGTGGATCTGATACAGGTCGACGCAGTCCATCTGGAGTCGTTTCAGCGAACGGTCAATGGCATCCAGGATGTGCTTGCGCGACAGGCCGCGGTCGTTTGGATCGTCGCTCATAGGGTTGTAGACCTTGGTGGCGACGACAACCTTCTCGCGTTGGACACCGAGCGCCTTCAACAGATTGCCCAGGACCGTTTCGCTGGCGCCGTGCGAGTACACGTCGGCCGTGTCAAAGAAGTTGATGCCCGCGTCGAGGGCGCGCTTCATGAACGGCCGGGCCTCGTTCTCGTCCAACACCCATTGGCGCCATTCTTTCGAGCCATAGGTCATCATGCCCAGGCAAAGGCGCGAGACTTGCATGCCGGTCCTGCCAAATCGAACGTACTGCATCACAGCCTCCTATACCATTATTGTTGCCCGTCCTGCGGAGAACGGGAGCCGCTTGATCTCACAAGAGGACCAGGTTGGCCAAGCTGGCAGCCAAGCGCTTGATGCCGACGGACTCAAAGGCGACATCCACGATCTCATCCTGATCCTGGATCTTACTGTCCAGGACGATCCCTTCGCCCCACATGGGATGGCGGACACGCGCCCCGGCGGGGAACCTGGTCTCGACGGTGGGCGCAGAAGGTTGGGGACGACCCTCTTGACTGGCGGCCCAGACGCCGTCAAAAGGACGGCCGCGCCAGGCGCGACCGGTTCCGCCGGTACGCGACGTCGAGCGACCAAGAAGCAGGGCTTCGGGGATGTCATCCAGGAAGCGCGAAGGGTACGTCTCCTCGGCGTAGCCTCGCCCGCCCCGCTGTACGGCTCGAAGAAGATAAAGCCGATCCTTGGCGCGGGTGATACCCACATAGAACAAACGGCGTTCCTCCTCCATTTCCTCCGGCTCGTCGAACGACCGACTGTGGGGCAGGATGCCATCATCAAGGCCAGTAATGAAGACCGCGCCGAACTCAAGTCCCTTGGCGGCGTGCAGGGTGAGCAAGGTGGGAGCGTTGATGCCCTCTTTGATGGTGTCCTGGTCGGCGACAAGAGCCACGTCCTCGAGGAAGTCGTCGAGCGTACGGTCTGAGAATTCCAGCGCGAGGCGGCGGAGTTCCTGTACGTTCTCCCAGCGATCCACACCCTCCTCGGATTCATCGTTGATGTAGGCCTTGTAGTTCAGATCGTCGAGGACGCGATCGAACAGTCCCACCACGGTCAGGCCGGGTGCGGTCGCGGCCCACTGCGCCAGTGAGCCGCCGAAGTCTGCCAGAGGGATGACGCTCCGTCCGGCGAACTGTTTCCAATAAGGTGAGTCTGAACCGCGGGCCAGGTCCATCAGGATCGTCCCGGCCGGCATACCGGTCTGCCGGGCAACAGTATGCAACATCAGGAGAGTCTTTTCGCCGATGCCGCGCGGCGGCACGTTGAGCACGCGGTCGAGACTGGCCTCATCGGCGGGATTATGAACAAGGCGCAGGAACGCAATCACATCCTTGACCTCGCGCCGTCCATAGAAGCGCTGTGCCCCCACGAGACGGTACGGCAGGCGCGCCTGCAGGAAGGCCTCTTCCAGAAGCCGGGATTGGGCGTTGGTCCGATACATGACGGCGCAGTCACGCGGCTCAAACTCGCCGGTGGCCACGAGCTGGCTGACGGTGTCAACGACAAAGGAGGCCTCAGAATGATCGTCGGGGGCTTCATAGTAGAAGACCTTCTCGCCGGGCCCGCGATCGGAAAAGAGGCGCTTCTGACGACGATTGGGGGCGCGGTCGATTACGCTCATCGCCGCCTCAAGAATGTTCTGCCGCGAGCGATAGTTTTGTTCGAGGAGGATCACCTGCGCCTCAGGAAAATCCTGTTCGAAGCGCTGGACATTGCGCCAGTCCGCGCCGCGCCATTTGTAGATCGACTGATCGGGATCGCCGACGCAGAACACATTACGATGCACCGATGCCAGATGTCTGATGAGGGCATACTGAGCGAGGTTCGTATCCTGGAACTCGTCCACAAGGACATGCTGAAAGCGGCGGGCGTATTTCTCACGCACGGCAGGGTCATCATCCAGGAGGCGGGCGGTGTAGACAAGCAGATCATCGAAGTCCACGGCATTGCTGGCGACGAGCCGCCGCTGATATTCAGCGTACACGCGCTTGACCACCTCGTCGCGGTAGTTGGTTGTGGGGTAGTCATCGGCGAGGATCAGTTCATTCTTGGCGTTGGATATGGACGCATGTATGCTTGCCGGCCGGTAGAGCTTCTCGTTGAGGTTCAGGTCGCGGATCACGGCCTTGACGATCCGTTCCTGATCGTCGGCATCGAATATCACAAAATTGGATTGGATGGGAAGCAAGCCGGCCTCGCGGCGGAGGAGGCGGGCGCAGATTGCGTGGAACGTGCCCAGCATAATGCCCTGGGTCCCTTCGGGGCCCAGCAGCTTCTCCAGGCGGGTCTGCATCTCACGGGCAGCCTTATTGGTGAAGGTCACAGCCAGGATGTGGTAAGGCCGGACACCCTCATGGGCGATGAGGTAGGCTGCGCGCTGGGTGAGGACGCGGGTCTTTCCGGAACCAGGCCCAGCCAGTACGAGGGTAGGGCCGTTGCCTGCGGCCACGGCCTTCTGTTGTTGGGCGTTAAGGTTGTCGAAGAAATCCATGCAGTGGCGATAACCGAGGAATAGACCGGGGAAGCCGGGATGCCTTGGGACCGGTACGAGGCCGGCTTGAGAGAGGCACGCGGGGCAGGATTGTATCAGACCAGCGTCTGCCCCCGTTCGTGATCACCCACCCGTGAACGCGAGCTATCGATTCTCCAGCTGCGAGGTGCAATTCGGGCAGCGGGTTGCCTTGACGGAGATGGCGGTGAAGCAATATGGACAATCCTTCGTAGCAGGTGCAACGGCAGGCGGAGGCCCCTGGAGACGGTTGATGGCCCGGATCATCAAAAAGATCACCAAGGCAATGATCAGGAAGCCAATGATGTTGTTGATGAAATTGCCATAGTTGAGCGTGGGCGCGCCCGCTGCCTGCGCAGCCGCCAGCGTGGCATAGGCCTGACCATTGAGCGAAAGGAACAGATTGGAGAAGTCCATGCCATTCAGGAGCAGCCCGATCGGAGGCATGATGACATCACTGACCAGGGACGAGATGATCTTTCCAAACGCGCCGCCGATGATGACACCGACGGCCAGATCCACAACGCTGCCGCGCATGATGAAGGCACGAAATTCCTTGATCATTGTTCCTCCCGGGATTCCAAAGAAAGGTCTTGCGATTGTACCGTCGGGGGGAGGCCATGTCAACAATCGGGCTCCGGCAGGCAGGGCGGAGGACCTTTGGACGAGGTGCCAGCAGACATCGATGCCGATGGGCGCAAGGATTTAAGCGGGAGCCAGTTGCGAATCGGAGCATCGATCTACGGCCACATGCTGAAGACCAGGAGTGATGGCAATCCAAGGGCGATGCGCGAAGCCGCAACGCAGGTTGCGCTCAACGCGACCGGGGTTCAGGAGGCGAAGGGGACGAGTGGTGACAGGCCGCACAAAGAGATGCCCCGGTTGCCCAGCCACGACAATTGTCATGGAACAAGGGTGATTTAGAATACAATTTTGTTGCCCACCCTTGCGATGATCGATGGAGCACGTTGACCCGTTCGTGGTTTTCCATATGATCCGACTTGCATCAGGCCGGGGATCCATCCGGAAACCCCCAGTTCCACTCTACCAAGGAAGAAGGCGCATGCCCGAGCACGGGTGGCACGTTGAAAGGCTCGAGACACAGTACAAGACGCATCGGTGGATCGTCCAGGCTGCCATGCGCCATTGTGAAATCGGTTATAATGTGGACACTTCATGCCCGATTTCCCCGTGGGCGGCAGGGGGGCAAGTTGAGCTGACCGTCCGAAAGGAGGTGGCCCTCACAAGTGATTCGACCAACATCCCCCACAAATTGCAAACCGCGTAATTCGTTCCTAGTTTGGAGGAGAACACGATGTTAAGTAAACGCTTGATGTTTGTCGTCGGCGCGTTGGCTGCGTTCAGCATGATCCTGAGCGCCTGCGGACCGGCTGCGACGCCCACGACAGCACCACCTCCGCCGGAAGCCACGCAAGCGCCGGCGGCGACTACAGCTCCGGCCGCGCCTCCGCCCACCACGCGTCACGGTGGTATGTTGGACGAGATTGACTATTCTGTCGTCGGCGCGGACTCTGCGGTTTCGCAGGTCCAAGCCGGGGCGATCGATCTCTATTCCTTCAGCCTTGCGTCAACGGACCTGCCGGCGATCAAAGCAGCCGGTGTGGACTATGCCCAGTACTACGGCGGCTACTACGGCATGATGCTCAACCCCGCCGTGTTCAAGGACAAGACCGTCCTCAATCCATTCTCGGATCGCAAGATCCGTGAGGCGCTGAACTGGGCAATCGACCGCAACTATATCAACCAGGAAATCTACGCCGGCGGCTCGCTGCCCAAGCTCCTGGCGCTCACCGTGAACCTGGTGGACTACACGGGCATTGTCGACACGGCCCGCGCCCTGGAGACCAAGTACGCCTACAATCTCGACAAGGCGAAGGAAGTGGTCAGTACCGAGATGACCGCGCTGGGTGCGACCGCAGGTGCTGACGGCAAGTGGCAGTCCGGCGGCAAACCCGTTTCGCTGATCTTCATCATCCGCAGCGACGGCGACGGAACCCGAAAACCCATGGGCGACTACGTCGCGAACCAGCTCGAGAGCCTGGGCTTTACGGTCGACCGCCAATACAAGAAGTCCTCCGAAGCCTCCCCGATCTGGATCGGAAGCGACCCAGTGGACGGAAAGTGGAATTTATACACAGCGGGTTGGGTTTCGTCCGGACTCAGCCGAGATGACAAGGACATCTTCCAGCAGATGTATGCCCCCACCAGCCAGCAGGGCCTTGGGGTCTTCTCGGCCAACACCGAGATCGATCCCGCGTTCCAGCAAGTGGCCGACCAGTTGGCACAGGGCAAATTCTCAACTCCTCAGGAGCGCCATGACCTGATGGCCAAGGCCGCCGAGCTCTCGCTGCAGGACAGCCTGCAGGTTTGGACGATTGAGCAACAGAGCTACGCGGTGTTCAACAAGAACGTCAATATCACGTACGACCTGGGCTCCGGCGTTGAGACTTCCTGGATGAATGCGTCCAACATGCGCTTCAAGGATAAAGAAGGCGGCGCGATGAAGGTTGGCACGAGTGACCTGTTCACCGAGCCGTGGAATTCGATCGCGGGGAGCAACTGGGTATGGGATACCGGCGTTCAGAAGGCCACCACGCAGGGCAGTGATCGCTCTTCTGCCGGCGGTATCATGGGCGATCCCTATACCGGCCTGGCCTGGCCGCAGCGCATCGAGTCCGCAGAAGTTGTAGCCCAAACCGGCCTGCCGATTCAGCAAAGCCTGGGCTGGGTCAAATTCAGCACGGCGGACAAGATCGACGTCCCGCCCGACGCCCTAGTGGATTGGGACACAAAGACCCAGAAGTTCATCACGGCTGCTGAGAAATTCCCGGACGGCACGACGGCCAAGGTCAAGAGCGTGGTGACCTATCCGGCTGACCTGTTCACCACGATCAAGTGGCATGATGGCAGCCCACTCTCTGTGGCAGATTTCGTCATGCCTCAAATCGTGTTCCTGGACCGCAGCAAGAAGGACAGCCCGCTTTACGATGAGGCGGGAGCGCCGTACGTCGACTCGGTTCTGAGCTACTTCAAGGGCTTCCGGATCACCTCGACCAGCCCGCTGACGATCGAATCCTATTCGGATTTCTACTACAGCGATGCGGAGCTGGATGTGGCGACGATGTGGCCCTACTCGCCTACCGGCATATCTGGCGAGGATAGTTGGGATGTGCTCGCAATCTCCGATATGGCCGAGGCAGATGGTCAACTGGCATATTCGGCCGACAAGGCGGATGCCAAAAAGATCGAGCAAATGAGTTGGGTCGGTGGGCCGAGCCTGGACATCCTATCCAAGGAACTGGCGACTGCGACCAGCCAATCACTGATCCCGTATGCTCCGACCATGAGCCAGTACATCACGGCGGACGAGGCCAAGGCACGGTATGACAACCTGGCCAAGTGGTACGCAGACCACGGTACCTTCTGGATTGGCACAGGTCCGTACTATCTGGACAAGGTGTTCACCACCGAGAAGACCCTGGTCCTGAAGAACAATCCTGACTTCCCCGATCTGGCTGATCGCTGGGCCAAGTTCAGTACACCGCTGATGGCGAGTGCCAGTGTGGACGGGCCGGCTCAGGTCAAGGTCGGCGACAGCGCCACATTTGATGTGAGCGTGACCTTGAAAGACGGCACGCCGTACAAGAATTCGGACATCAGTGAGGTGAAGTACCTACTCTATGATGCCACGGGCGCCGTAGTGACGATTGGTAGCGCCACGGCCATGGAAGACGGTCATTACCAGGTGGTAATCGGACCGGACGTAACCTCCAAGTTGGCAGCCGGTTCCGATAAGATCGAAGTGGCTGTTGTTCCAATCCCGGTGGCCATCCCCACCTACGCCTCCTTGGACTTTGTTGTAGTGCCATAAGGCTGCGGGGAATTCCCCATTCAATGTTGCAGGGGCAAGGACAAGACACCTTGCCCCTGTCTCCAATACGGGAGCAGCCGCGGGAACCATCAGATGGTAAACTTCTATTCAAAGCGCGGCGCCACGAGATATGTGTCAATACGCACTGTGAGGATCTCATCTTATACGTGCCAGATCTTTTGTCCTTATGCTTGAATCCAGGCCTCAGCGCTGCAACTGTGACTTGGAGGCCTTTCTCGGGAAGCCTTCGGGTTCAAGAGCGGCGAGGAGAATCGGGGTTCCCCGGATAGATGCCCGGGGAGTGAAGAGGCTTCTTACGGGCGCCAAGGGATCTGGGAAGTCTTTGGGGGGTACATCTGTCGTCCGGGCAAGTGCCGAGTGTGAGGTGTCGCCATGTCGGTAACAGTATCTGAGTCCCAGATGCAGCCGGCCGCCCAGGCCGAGAAGAAGGCGGCTCCCACCAGCACGTTCATGCGGGTGACGCGCTATGCCGCGGTCCGTCTGGTCACGCTGTTCGTGACCGTCGTGATCGGCGTCTATCTGACAATCATGATTGCCAACATGGGCGGATACGTGGATACGATCATGAGGAATGACATACGCGACCGAGTTCACTCAGAGCTTCGCCCTCAATCCGCTGATGCAGAACATGGATACAGCGACCAAGCAGAAGCTGATCCAAGATCAGATCGCCCGCGAGGAACAACGCATGGGATTGAATACTCCTGTGGCGGTGCGCAATGCAAGGTACCTGATGAATGCGCTGACGCTCGATCTCGGCCGGGCCATCAACATGACCAGTGACAGCGGCTCCAAACAGGTTCGCCTGATCCTGCTTGAGCGGCTGCCGGCAACACTGCTGCTCATGGGGACCTCCGAACTCTCTCTGTTCTTCATGAGCGTATTCCTGGCGCTTTCGCTCTCCCGCCGTTACGGCAGCTGGTGGGACAAGCTGGTCATCACGCTCTCGCCCACCTCCGCCGCACCCCCATGGTTCTACGGAATTTTCTTTATCCTCATTTTTGCGGCCCTGCTCAGGATGCTGCCCTTCGGCGGGATGGTGGATTCGCCACCCCCGGGCAATCCCGTGGATTATGGTTTGAGCGTGCTCAAGCACCTAATCCTGCCAGGATCCGCGCTGATCATCAGCTCACTCTTTCTTAGTATCTACAACTGGAGGACCTTCTTCCTAATCTACTCGAGCGAGGACTATGTGGAAATGGCCAAGGCCAAGGGATTACCCGCACGCGACATCGAGCGCCGGTATATTTTGCGCCCCACCCTGCCCACCATCATCACCAACTTTGCCCTGTTGCTGATTGCATTGTTTACGGGTGCCATCATCACCGAGACTGTGTTTCTATGGCCCGGCCTGGGACGAACGCTGTACCGGGCGATCGGCCTTTATGATACGCCGGTGATCGTGGGATCGACCATCATCTACGCCTACCTTCTGGCGATCACGGTGTTCTTGTTGGATTTCGTGTACGCCGTGGTCGACCCGCGAGTCAAAGTCGGCGGCAGTTGACAGGCCGATGGCTGCCCTAAAGAATTCTTTTCGCGAGATCCTACGGTATCCCTCCGCCATCGTTGGACTGGCGATTATCTTCCTGCTGGTGATCACGGCGGCGTACGCGGTGATCAAGATTCCGTACAATGAAGCCATCCGGCTGTGGCGGGGCGGCGAAGACGTGTGGTACAAGAACCCCAAGTTCGCTCCGCCGGCCTGGTTCAATCTGTTCAGAAGCCAGAAGCTGCCGGTCTCATTCTCTGCCAGCACCTTCGACGGGAGCATGACCAAGACCGTCACGCCGGGAGCGCAGAACACCGGCACGGTCAGTATTACATACAGCTTTGACTTTCAATACGACGACTATCCGCAGGAGCTATACCTGTATTTCACCACCCAATACGCCGAGAAGCAGCCCTTTGTTTCCATCAGTTGGGTGACACCTGACGGCCGCAAAATACGCGTGGATGATTTTGGGGTCACACAGAAGAAGACATTCCCGTTTTCGCAGGACACGCGCCTGATCCAGAGATTGAAAGGTGCGAACCCCCTGCAGGCGCTGTTCCAAGACCCGAAGACGAACGCGATCGTAAAGGGCAAATACCAGCTGCAAATCCTGGGCACAACCTTCGAGCAAGGTTCGAAGATCGACGCGGAATTCGTGTTCATCGGGCAACTCTACGGCCTGGCGGGCACAGATCAGGCGCGGCGCGACCTGGTGTTGCCCTTGTTGTGGGGCACGCCGGTGGCGCTGGCATTCGGCCTGATCGCTTCACTGGGCACCCTGGTGCTTACCATGATCATCGCGGCCGTGGGCACGTGGTACGGGGGCTGGGTGGATGCCTTGATCCAACGCATCACCGAAATCAATCTAGTCCTGCCATTCCTCTCCATTCTGGTGATGATCGGTACGTTCTACTCCCGAAGCATCTGGGTCATCCTGGGGGTGACGGTGCTGCTGAGTATCTTCACGGGCTCCATCAAGAGCTACCGGGCGATCTTCATGCAGGTCAAAGAGTCGATGTACATCGAGGCGGCCCGCTCGTACGGCGCAAGCGACGGCCGCATCATATTTCAGTACCTGATCCCGCGTATGATCCCACTCTTGATCCCGGGCCTGGTTTCCTCCGTTCCCGCCTTCGTTTTCCTGGAGGCGTCGCTGGCGGTGCTGGGCCTGGGCGACCCGGTGCTGCCGACCTGGGGCAAGATCATCAACGATGCGGACACGAACGGCGCACTGTACAAAGGCTACTACTACTGGATCCTGGAACCGGCAGCGCTGTTGATGGTCACCGGATTCGGTTTTGCCATGCTCGGATTCGCCCTGGACCGCGTCTTCAATCCCCGCCTGAGGGACATCTAGGCCGATGGCGAACAACCACGAACTCCTGCGCATCGAGGACCTAGTGCTGCATTTCAAGACCCTGCACGGCGATGTGCAGGCAGTCGACGGCGTGAATTTCGAACTGGACTCAAACCGAGCGGTTGTGATCCTGGGGGAGTCTGGCTGCGGGAAAAGCTCCCTGGCGAAGGCCATCCTGAGACTGTTGCCGCGCAATGCCGGCGAGTACTCGGGCCGCGTCTACGTGGAAGGCAAGGACGTGATGCTGCTGAGCGAGGAGGAATTCCGCCAGAATGTGCGCTGGGCTTCCATCTCGATGGTGCCGCAGGCGGCGATGAACGCCCTCAATCCGGTGATCCGCGTGGGCGATCAGGTGGCCGAACCGGCGATTGTGCACCTCGGCGTAACCAAGGCGGAGGCATTCTCGCTGGTGAGGAAGATGTTCCAGCACGTGGGCGTGCCCGAGGACTTCATCAGTCGTTTCCCGTTCGAGCTGAGCGGCGGCATGCGGCAGCGAGTGGCGATCGCGATGGCGCTGGTCACGTCGCCGATGCTGATCATCCTGGACGAGCCCACCTCGGCCCTGGATGTGCTGACCCAGGCAAATATCTTCAACGTTCTGAAGCGGCTGAAGAAGGAGCTGGGGATCAGTTTCATTCTGATCACGCACGATATCGCCACCTCCAGTGAGCTGGCCGACGATGTGGCCGTGATGTACGCCGGTCAGATCGTCGAGGTGAGCGATGCATACCATTTCTTCGACAAACCCCTGCATCCGTACTCCCAAAAACTGATGGCAAGCGTACCGCGGCTGCACGGCACGAAGGAACCGGAATTCATCACGGGGCAACCTCCGAGCCTCATCGACCTGCCGAAAGGTTGCCGCTTTGCGGATCGCTGCCCAGCGCGCTTCGAGAAATGCGTGGAGGATCCCGCAACGATCGAGAAAGATGGGCGCAAGGTCAAGTGCTGGTTATATGCCTGACGAGAGCCGGGGAAATCCGGCATGAGGCGTTAAGACTGGAGCCGGTACATGGTGGCTGAGACCAAGACCGCAGAGCAAAAGCAAGATGCGCGCGGCGTGCTGCTTTCGATCGACGACCTGCACGTTTGGTTCGAGCTGCGGCGCTTCGGATTCGGGCACGCGGGCTACGTCAAGGCCGTGGACGGTGTAACCTTCGACGTGCACGCGGGCGAGGCGATCGCCGTGGTGGGTGAGAGCGGCTGCGGCAAATCCAGCCTGATGAAGACAATCCTGGCCCTCTACAAGCCTACGAAGGGCAAGATCACGTTCGACGACAAGGATCTGACTGCGCTAGATTCCAAGGGGATGCACTGGTACCACTCACACGTGGGGTATGTGCAACAGGACCCGTACGGGGCGCTGCCTCCATTCATGAACGTGCAACGAATCCTGGAGGAGCCCCTGATCGTCGGCAGAGTCCGAGACCGGGACGATCGCCTGCAGCGCGTGCGTCGGGCGATGGAAGAGGTCAAACTCACACCGGTGGATGACTTCCTGCTCAAGTACCCGCATATGCTGAGCGGAGGCCAGCAACAGCGGGTGGTGATAGCCCGGGCCATGATCATGGAGCCCAAGTTCCTGGTGGCGGACGAGCCGGTGTCGATGCTGGATGCATCGGTGCGGGTGGAGATCCTGAAGCTGCTGCGCGGCCTGCAGGAAACACATAATCTCTCCGTCATCTATATCACGCACGATCTCTCGACCGTCCGCTATTTTTCAGAGCGGATATTCGTGATGTATGCCGGCAACCTGGTGGAGAAGGCTTCGGTCCACCAGGTGCTGGAGAATCCACTGCACCCATACACCGTGGCGCTGCTGACCGGGACATCGGAGCCGGACGCCAAGAACGCGGAGACGTTCAAGGCGATCCCGCCGGGTGAGCCGCCCAGCCTGGTCAACCCGCCGACCGGCTGCCGTTTCCACCCGCGCTGCCCCAGGTTCATGAAGGGCATCTGCGACGTGAAAGAGCCGCCTGACTTTCAGCCGGAGCCCGGGCATATGGTGGCGTGCTGGCTGTATCAATAACGGATGCAGATCGGGTCGGGGTGGCAATCTGAACCGCGCACCAGCCTCACGGTCAACGCTCAGAAGGGCCGCGGCCTAGCATGCGTCCCTGGAATCTCATCTTCCTCGGATTTTCTGCTTTCTCTGCTGGGGGTGGGACTGCCGTTATTGATTGTGATCCACATCGTGCCTTCAACGTTCTTTCTGAACTTCCTCTCTTTCATCGCCTCGATGACCGGTCTCATAGCGGGAATTGTCGGGGCTTCCCTGTACGTGCGGCAGCATCGGAAGTAGGCTGCCAACGGGCCAGCGTCTTTTCGGCTTGTTAGAACAGCGGTGATGGGATAGGATTCGGGTGCAACCACCCGGATCTTTTTTTACATGGTCGGCGGCAATCACGTTCACAAGGAGCACCCTATGCCTGCCAGGGGCAGCACACTGAAGCGCTCGATCCCGATCGCATTCACTACGTTCCTCTTGCTCACGGGGTGCATCCTGCCTTTGCGCAGGACAGCGACGCCCACGCCTGAGACGGCACCCACACAGGTCGCAACAGCGACTGCCGTGGCTGCGCGAACACTGACGGTCTGTCTCGGCGAGGAGCCCAATACTCTTTTCCCCTATGCGGATCCCAATGACGCCGCCCTGAGTGTGCTGGCCGCGATCGACGACGGGCCGATCGACGCCGTGAGCTACGAGTTCCAGCCCGTGATCTTGAAGAAGATGCCGAGCCTGGCGGATGGCGATGCCCAGATCTCGCCGGTCAGCGTGAAGCCGGGGGGTGCGATCGTGGACGCGGACGGAAACGTGACCACCCTGGCGAGAGGCACCCCCGTGAGGCCGGCAAGCTGCCGGGCCGACAACTGCGCGATCGTCTATGACGGCATCAGTCCGCTGCAGATGGACCAGATGATCGTGACGTTCCACATGCGGACCGATGTGACCTGGTCGGACGGCACGCCGGTCACTTCAGATGACTCGGTCTATGCCTACGAGGTCGCGCAGGCCGCGGAGCCGACGGGCTCCCAATTCCTGCTTGATCACACGCAGAACTACGAGGCGACCGATGCCAGCTCCACGCAGTGGTGGGGAATCCCGGGCTACATCGATTCGACCTTTATGACGAACTTCTGGGCGCCAGCGCCGAAGCACGTCTGGAGCCAGTTCAAGTCCACGGACCTGCCGCAGATCGATGTGGCCGCGCGTGTGCCAATTGGCTGGGGCCCGTACATGATGGCAGAATGGCTCCCGCGCGATCACATGACGCTGAAGAAGAATCCGTACTTCTTCCGGGCGTCGGAGGGCTATCCCAAGTTCGACCAATTGGTATTTCGGTTTCTGCCGGATCCAAACAAAGCCATCAGCGAATTGACCGCAGGATTCTGCGACATCCTGGATCCGAGCGTGCACCTCGATGAGCAGGTGGCACTCCTGCAACAGATGCAGCAATCCGGCGCGGTGCGGCTCACGTTCGCGCCATCGATGACGATCGAGTGGCTCGGCCTGGGGATCGTCCCGGCCACGTACGACGACGGCATCAACCTGGCGAAGGGAGACCGACCCGACATCCTGGCGGATCCAAGAACACGCCAGGCGATCGCCCTGTGCCTCGACCGCGGCAGCGTGGTCAACACCGTGCTTTTCGGTCAATCGTCCGTGCCGCTGTCTTTCGTTCCGAAAGACAGCCCGTTGTACGCCGGCACGGTGGCCAGCTACGACTACAACGAAGCCGCGGGAACGAAGCTACTGGATACCATTGGATGGCGGGACTTGGATGGGAACCCGGCAACGCCCAGACAGGCCGTCACGGTCAAGAACGTACCGGCGGGCACCCCGCTCACCCTGAACTACTATTCCACCGCAGCTCTGCAACGGCGCCAGGTGGCCGATATCCTCTCCAAATCGCTCGGGCAGTGTGGGATCGGCGTCAACGTGCAGTACTACTCGCAGAACGATCTGTACGCGCCTGGTCCGCAAGGTTTGCTGTTTGGGCGTCGAATTCGACTTGATCGAGTACGCGATGTCGACGGAGGGGGTGGAGCCCCCATGCGATTGGTTCACGGGTAACGAGATCCCGAACGCGGCCGACCACTGGATCGGGACCAACGTGAGTGGCTACAGCAGCACGACTTACGACGCCGCCTGCCACAACGCGCACCTGGCATTGCCCGGCGAACAGGCCTACAGCCAGGCGTTTCAGCAGGCGCAGTCGATCTTTGCGCAGGATCTGCCGTCGATCCCGCTGTACTACCGGCTGAAGATCGCCGCCTCGCGGGCGGATGTCTGTCACTTTGATGTTGATGCAACGGCCAACCCCCTGTGGAACATCGAGGCCTTTGACATGGGGCAAGGCTGCAAATAGTGGTCTGCGCGTTGTCGAAGCAAGCCCGCCGGCGTGGTCACGACCTCGCCCCGGACTGCCCGGCAAGGGGCAGGTTTCGATATCGGCGCCAAGGCTGGATTGCGGCCGCGATGCTGCTGGCTTTGCTGGCAGCCTGCGGCCCGGCTGCATCCCCCTCACCGACAGCCACATCCGCGGTCTCCCCGATCCCCAGCCTTCACGCGCCTGAGATCCGCTTTGGCCTGGTCGGAAAGATGACGGGGGCAAATGTCTGGTCGCTGTTTGACAGTTCGGGTTATTCCTACAACGACTACGCGATCCGGTCCGGGTATTGGCCGCGCCTGTTCGACCTGACCATCCCGGACCATCGACTCGAGCCAAAGGCAGCGAGCGGAGATCCAGCAGCGGTCAGGCAGGAGGGGAGCCTATACACCGCGACCGTCACACTTCGCTCCGACCTCAAGTGGACGGACGGCTCTCCCTTCACCGCCGAGGATGTTGCGTTCACGGTCAATACGGCCCTGGCCTTTCATTTAAGGTTTGACTGGGAGGATTACTACAACCCGGCCTGGCTCGATCATGCCGAGGCGCCGGACCTCCACGCAGTGAAGTTCTTCTTCAGGCAAATGCCTGGCGTAGGCGTATGGCATTACGGTGTGCTGCAGGGGCCCGCGGTCCAAGACAAGTTCTGGTCATCGAAGGTCGCGCAGGCGTCAACCATGCTGCCGGGAGCCGACCTCGTCGCCCAGATCGAGGCTCTGAAGGTTAAGGTTGCAAGCCTGGAGGCCCAGCTCGGCGTGCTCAACTACGGCGCCGCGACCAACCAGGGAGAGGAAGCTCGACAGGCTCAGTCTGGCCTCAAGCGCCAACAAGGTGACCTGGATCAGGCGCTCAATGATCTGACCAAGGCCCAGGACAGCTATGACAGCGCCCTGAACGCCGCGCGGGCTGCGCTGTTCGGGCTGAGCGACCGCGGTGAGCCGTTGCTTGGAGCATGGACCGCGACGCAGCCCGCGGCTGCAACATCCTCGACACTTGAAAACAAGGCGAATCCAGGCTACCCGGGCCCTGCAGCGCACTTCGACCGGGCCGTGTACCAGTTCTATCCGACGCGGGAGGCGGCTGAGTCCGCGCAGCAAGCAGGCAAGGTCGATGTTGTGCTCGACCCCACAAGTTCCGTTGCACCCGCGTTGGATTCTGCGGGCGCGGCGCCGGCAGGCACCATGAAGAGCCCGACGCGGAGCGTGCGATTTCTTGTGATCAATCCACAGTCGAGCACGTGGTCAAGACGGCCGTTGCGGCAAGCGCTGGCATGCATGTTGGACCAGGAAGAACTGGCCGGATCGCTCGGCGGGAAAGCCATCGCCCTGACGTCTTACGTCGTGCCGCAGGAAAGCACCTGGTACAACCCAGACGCAGCGCTGCCCTGCCAGGGCTTGACGCCGCCAGCGCGATTGGCGCAAGCAGTTCAGATGCTCAAGACGGGGGGTTTCACGTGGACTCAAGAGCCGTCATCCGAGGTGGAGGGTGCGGGACTGTCATCTGCCGATGCGAAAAGCGTTCCAACGGTCGATCTACTCGTGCCAACCTCGGATCCGCTGCGGGTCGCGGCCGGCAATTACATCCAGCAGCAAGCACACCAGCTTGGAATTCCGCTGAGCGCACGGCCGGTTGGGACCGATACCGTGGATTTCGCGGTCTTCAGCAATCACGAGTACGACATGGCTGTGCTGGGCTGGAAGGTCAGCTTGTATCCCGGTTACCTTTGCGATTGGTTTGGCGCCGGCAAGCCCTTTCAGTATCAGCGCAGCAGCGTGGTCTCAGCCTGCGGAGTACTGAATGTGACGAACGGCACGGATCAGGCCGCCCAGCAAGTCTTTGAGATCCAGGCGGCCCTGGCACAGGATGTCCCATTCATCCCGCTGTACAGTGAGGCCATCTACGATTCACCAGCCAGGGTGACGTATCCGTTCAGCGAGGTGCTGGGAGGCCTCGCCGAAGTCTACGGGGCGCCAAACCTGGCGCTTCCAGCATCGCCGTAGAGAATCTTTGCTATAATCAGCGCAATTCACGGTCGGAGAGGTGCCTGTGTCACAGACGGACAAGAAGCCGCTTTTAGAGCTTAAGGATCTCACGACGCATTTCTTTACCGAGGATGGGGAGGTCCACGCGGTCGACGACGTGGACCTTGTCGTTTATCCCGGCGAGATCCTGGGATTGGTGGGTGAATCGGGATGTGGGAAGAGCGTGACTTCCCTATCCATCATGAGGCTGATCTCTGCCCCTGGAAGATCCTCAAGGGAGAAATCCTGATGGGCGGCACCGATCTGCTCCAACTGCCGGAGTCCGAAATGATGAAGGTGCGCGGCAACCGGATCTCCATGATCTTCCAGCAACCGCAGACGGCCCTTAATCCGGTGTTCCGCGTTGGTGAGCAGATCGCCGAGGTGCTGAGCATTCACCAGGACTTCGGCAAGCAAGCGGGCGAGACGCGGGCGATCGACCTGCTCAAAATGGTGGGAATCCCGGAGGCCGAACGACGGGCACAAGCCTTTCCCCACGAACTCTCGGGCGGCATGGCACAGCGGGTGATGATCGCCATGGCGCTCGCCTGCGTCCCCGAACTGCTGATGGCGGATGAGCCGACGACCGCCCTGGACGTGACCATCCAGGCCCAGATCCTGGACCTGATCCTGGATATGCGCGAGAAGATGGGCACGTCGGTGGTGCTAATCACGCACGATCTGGGCGTGATCGCCGAGACGGCGGAACGAGTGGCGGTGATGTACGCCGGCATGATCGTGGAGCAGGCCGACGTTGAAGAGCTGTTCGACCATCCCTACCACCCGTACACGCAGGGATTGATCGGGTCGATACCGGTGCTGGGCAAGATCAAGGACCGGCTGGACGTAATCCCGGGCATCGTGCCCAACCTGATCAATCCGCCGGGTGGCTGCCGGTTCGCGCCTCGATGTGCGGCCCGCGTGAAATACGGACTGAAGATCTGCACGGAGGTCCAACCCGACCTACAGGAAGTAAAGTCCGGCCACCTGGTTCGATGCTGGCTGTACGAAAGCGCCGAGGGTCACCAAGCGCCGCTCAAAGCGCGCTAATCCTACTGTGCCGGAGTCGTCGATGCCTCAGAACAACAACTCGAACGGAAACCTGGTACAGCTGGAGCACCTGAAGAAGTACTTTCCGGTGCGCTCTGGCGTGATGCAGCGCGTGGTGGCGAACGTGCTGGCGGTGGACGACGTCAGCTTCACGATCAAGAAGGGCGAGACCCTGGGGCTGGTGGGCGAATCGGGATGCGGGAAGACCACGGTCGGGCGAACCATGCTGAGGTTGATCGAGCCGACCGGCGGGGCCGCGTTCTATAACGGCCGCGACATCTTCAAGCTGAAGCCCAAGGAATTGAAGGCGGTGCGACGGGACATGCAGATCATCTTCCAAGACCCGTACGCCTCGCTGGATCCGCGCGTGCCGATCGGCGAATCGGTGATGGAAGGGCTGCACATCCACCAGGTCGGCACACCCAAGGAGCGGGTTGAGATCATGCTGGAAACGCTGAAGAAGGTGGGCCTGGAGACCTACCATGCGCGGCGCTTCCCGCACGAGTTCTCGGGCGGGCAGCGGCAGCGCATCGGCATCGCCCGGGCCCTGGCCCTGCGCCCCAAATTCATCGTGTGCGACGAACCCGTGAGCGCCCTGGACGTGTCGATCCAATCGCAGGTTCTCAACATCCTCAAGGATCTCGCAGGAAGAATTCGGCCTGACCTACCTGTTCATCGCGCACAACCTGAGCGTCGTGGAGCATATCTCGGACCGAGTGGCCGTGATGTACCTGGGCAAGATGGCAGAACTGGCCGACCGGGATGAGCTGTATCGCCAGCCGCTGCATCCGTACACGCAGGCGCTGATGTCCGCGATTCCCGTGGCAGATCCCAAGCTCAAACGCAAGCGGCTGATCCTGAAGGGCGATGTTCCGAGTCCCCTGCATCCGCCCAGCGGCTGCCGATTTCATCCACGCTGCCCGATCGCCCAGGAGATCTGCTCACGGGTGGAACCTGAATTCCGCGAGCTGAAGCCGGGGCACTGGGCTGCCTGCCACTTTGCCGAGACGTTCCTTTAGGGAGCGGCCGGTACAGGCAGAATAAGATCGCATGACTCCCACGATCCTACTCGTCGACGATCAGCACGATATCCTGCGCCTGCTTCACTCGGCCCTCGAAACCTTGCAAAGACCCGAACTCGAGATCGCCGAAGCGCCCTCGGGCGAGGAAGCCCTGCTCGAGGTGGCACGCCGGCGCGTCGACCTGTTGATCATTGACTATCGTTTGCCGGGCATGACGGGAATCGAGCTGATGCACCACGTGAGGGCCCGGCAACCAGACGTGCGCGTGATCCTGATTACCGGGATCACGGACCGCAAGGCGCGCGACGAGATGCTCAACGCGGGCGCGGCCGCGATCTTCGAGAAACCCATCCCATTGGGGGACTTCCTGGGCACGGTCGAACGCATCCTGGAGCTGGACGCCACCATTTTCCCGGACGAGTCCGGTAAAAGAGCCGAGATCAGCCGGGCGCGGTTCTCGGACCTCCTGGCGAACTTCCGGCAGGACCTGCAAGCGGACGCAGTGTTCCTGGTCAATGACCGCGGGCTGGTCGTGGCGCGGGCGGGGGATCTGCGTGACAGCAGCATGGAAGTCTCACTGGTCTCGGCCCTGGCAGCAACGTCGAGCGCCGGGTTGAAGGTGGCCAAGTCCAACCGCCAGGAGGGACTCAACCAATACTATGTGTTCGCGGGCGGGGACCATGAGCTGATCCTGATGCCGGTGGACCCGTCCTATTCACTGCTCCTAGCCGGCAGGGACCTGACTGGCAGCGGGAAACTGATCGACACGATCCAAGCCATGATCGCGGTGCGGGACGAGGTGGGCAGGTCACTCCGCTCGATCGGGGCTACCGGAGATCTCAGCCGCTCGGCACGCGAGGCCCGGCCCAGGCGGAAAGGTAAGACGGGCAAACTGACCGCGCCGGCCGAAGCCGGCATCGAGGCGCTGCTGGATGAGGCGGAAGCGCAGAAGATCAAGCCGGAAGACGTGGACGCGTTCTGGGATAAGGCCGCCGAGCAGCACGCCAACAAATCCAGCCGGCCGGACGCGATTCCGTACGAAGAAGCCCGCAAGCTTGGCCTGACCCCCGATAAAGAGTAGGGCCGGCAAGGCCCGCTCGCCGAACGCGAACCCCAGTTCGTTCCGTATGATACAATTTTCCGCGCTCCCCCACGGGTGAGCGCCCGAGTGCACTTTGGGGCGTGGTGCAAAGGCAGCACACCAGACTTTGGATCTGTGGATCTTGGTTCGAATCCAGGCGCCCCAGCTGGATTTGCGACCCGCGCAGGCGGGAGTTTTTCTCTCATCACCCAGTCAGAGTGGAGGCAGGGCCTGCGTGATCAGGCCTGCTTTGTTTTCCTGAGCAACTCTTCCGCCGATGGCATCAAGGAAGCGAGGCGGTGGAAGCCTCTCGTGGGAGATCACTATGAAGACTACTGCCATACTGCTTGCGGCCGGACAAGGCAGCCGAATGAAATCGGACCTGCCCAAGGTGCTGCACCGGATCTGCGGCAAGCCGATGCTCTGGTACACGCTGGAAGCCGTCAGGAAGGCCACGACCGAGAAGCCGGTGGTGGTTATCGGAAAGGGAGCGCAACAGGTTAAGGACTTCGTCGGTGAGACGGCCGAGTACGTCCTGCAGGAACCGCAACTGGGAACAGCGCACGCAGTGCTCCAGGCCGAACTGCTGCTTAAGGGCAAGACGGATCAAGTCATCGTCGCTTACGCGGATATGCCTCTGCTGCGAGCGGAGACGCTCCAGCGGCTGGCGGAAGCCCAGGCCACCAACCGCGGACCGATCAGCCTGCTCACGGTCACTGCGGCCGACCCCCGAGGCTTCGGCCGGATCTTGCGTAACGCGAAAGGTACGGTCGAAGCGATCATTGAGGAGTATGTCGCCACGCCGGAGCAGCTGGCGATCCACGAACTAAACGCGGGGGCGTATTGCTTCCGGGCGGAGTGGTTGTGGGAGGCGCTGCATCGGATCGAAAAGAATCCACGGAAGGGCGAGTACTATCTGACCGACGCTGTAGAGCTGGCAGCCAGGGACGGGCTTCCGGTGCAAGCGGTCGCCCATGATGACCTGAGCCAGACGATCGGCATCAACACTCCCGTGCACCTGGCTGAAGCATGCGCCGCACTCCGCCAACGCATCAACACGGCACATATGTTGAACGGCGTGATCCTGACGGACCCGGCGACCACCTACATCGATGTGGATGTCACAATCGGAAAAGACACGGTCATTCAGCCGAACACACACCTGCAGGGAAAGGTCACCATCGGTGAAGGAAGCACCATCGGGCCGAATGCCATCATCCGGAACTCGACGATCGGGAATCGCTGCACCGTCCTGGCCTCGGTCATGGAGGGGGCCGTGCTGGAAGATGATGTGGACATGGGCCCGTTCGCCCGGCTGCGGCGCGGGGCTCACCTGGCGCAGCACGTCCACATGGGGAATTTCGGCGAGGTCAAGGATTCCTATCTTGGACCGGGTGTGAAGGTGGGACACTTCTCCTACATCGGAAATGCCACGATCGGCGCGAACGCGAACATCGGCGCGGGCACGATCACGTGCAACTTTGACGGGGAGAAGAAGAACCCGACGGAGATCGGCGAGGACGCCTTCATTGGTTCCGACACCATGCTGGTCGCGCCCTTGAAGATCGGGGCACGGGCCAAGACAGGCGCCGGCGCCGTGGTGACCCGGGACGTGCCGCCAGACACGCTGGCGGTCGGCGTGCCGGCACGCTGCATCAAGAAGCTGCCGCGGAAGCAGCCCAAGAGCTAGGGCGGGACGCGCGGACGCGGTCGGCGGAGTTGACGGGCGCGCCGCTAATCAAAATCGCATCCAAGGCAGGACACACATGAATCACGAATGGCAATCGCTGATCGATTTGGCGAACGAGGCGAGGCGGCGAGCCTACGCGCCGTATTCCAAGTATCGGGTGGGCGCGGCGTTGCGAACCAAGAGCGGTCGGATCTTCATCGGGGTCAACATCGAGAACGCCGCCTACCCGACAAGCATGTGCGCAGAGCGCACGGCGGTGTTCAAGGCGGTGTCGGAGGGCGAACGCGATTTCGAGGTGATCGCGGTCGTGACGGATAACGGCGGATCTCCCTGCGGCGGGTGCCGGCAGGTTCTGGCGGAATTCGGCCTCGACACGGTGGTGCTGATCGCCGATGGCAAAGGTCAACTTGTAAAGCAGACCTCGGTCGGAGAGCTGCTGCCGGAGGCTTTCACGCCTCAGAAACTGCAACAGACTTGAGAGAGGGCGGACGGAGCAGGATCAGCCCTCGGTGATGGCCCAGCGATCCGCCGTCCGTTAACGCAAAGCATGCCAGAATTCCATTCCTTCCGAATCGAAGCGGTCGTGCTGCGGCATGCCGATTACGGTGAGGCCGATCGCATTCTGACGCTCTACGCCAGCCAGCTCGGTAAGACGCGGGCACTGGTCAAGGGGGCGCGCAAGATCACTTCGCGCAAGGCCGGTCACCTGGAGCCTTTCACACAGGTGAAATTGCAGATGGCCAAAGGGCGCGACCTACCGCTGATCACCCAGGCAGACACGGTGGAGGCCTACCTGCCCATCCGGGAGGATCTGTCCTTGACCGGACAGGCCTCCTACATCATTGAGCTGCTCGACCGGCTTACTTATGAAGACGGCCTCGAGAATCCAGCCATCTTCCAGCTCCTGACCGATACGTTGCAGCGCCTGGCAAACAAAGCTGACCCCTGGCTGGCGACCCGACACTACGAGATGCGTCTCCTGGATAACCTAGGTTTCCGGCCCAAGTTGTTCGAGTGCGCCAACTGCGGACGTGAGATCCTGCCCGAAGACCAGTTCTTCTCCTTTGCCGCGGGCGGCGTCATCTGTCCGAACTGCGGCCGGACCGTGCCAAACCTCAACCAGATCTCGGTCGAAGCGCTGAAGTACCTGCGGCACTTCCAACGATCGAGCTACGCCGAAGCGGCCCGGGCCCACCCCACGCCCGAGGTGCGCCAGGAGACAGAAAGCCTGATGCAGGGTTATTTCACTTATCTGCTCGAGCGGGAACTCAAAACCCCCGGGTTCATGAGGAAGATCAAGGCCTAGATCACGCTGAGCTGGCCCTTCGGCAGCGCCAGTTGCCCGGAAACGCGGGCCGTTTACAATTCAATGAGGAACAATCGCCGATCGCAGCAAAGGCTAGGTCTCCGCGGCGGGGAAATCGTGTCGCGGGGTGCGGTTAGGGTCCCGGCCAGACCGCGGGGAGCGTATCCCGGCCCTATTCCATTCGCTTCGCCCAGTTCAAGACGACCCTAAGCGAGACGAACAGAACAACCGGCTTCAGGATTTTCCAGAAGAATCTCTGAAACCAAGCCCAACGCAGACGATAAAGTATGCGGGTGATAGAGGTCCGCGTCCAGAGGGCGCGCCCAAGCGGGCTGCCCAGGACGCGCAGACGGTAGTCGCCAAACGAAAAAGAGTTGGAGGCGAGTGCGGCGCAGATCGCGTCTGCGGCGACCTGCCCATACCCCAGCGCGAAGCTAATCCCCTCGCCAAAGATGCCATCAACGCCGGCGGCGTCGCCGACAAGCAGCACACGCGGTACCGAGAATTCCCCCGATGGATCGAACCATCGAATGGGGTGGCCCTGGACCTCACAGGCACTGAGGTCGTAACCGTGGCGCAGCATCTCATCCGCCAGAGGATCTTTTAGCGGGGGCCGCTGCCCCTCTGCCAGCAGGTTGGTGTCATAAATGCCCCAGCAGCGCATCGGGCGGCCTTTGACCTGGGTGGGGAAATCCCAGGTATAGCCGGCTATGCCCTGCGGCACAGGGCGGAAGTCGAAGTAGGCAACGTCACCCTGATGAAGGAAATTGTCTGCGCTCTGAGGCTGCGAGCCCGCAAGCTCACCAGTAGGTGTGATGACCTCGAGCAGGCGCGCGGTCTGAACGCGGGCATCGGGCAGGACGCAGCGACGGGTAACGCCGGTCGATCCATCGGCTCCAACCACAACGCAGGCCTCGAATGACCTGCCATCGGTCTCAACCACGACGCGATCCGGGCGCGGCAGCACGTTTTTGACGGTCACGCCTTCCCGGATCTCGATCCCCGCATTCCGCACTTTGCCGGCCAACCATGCATCGAACTCATCCCGTCGAACGAGGCGCAGGGTGTGGCCGCCAGGCAGTGACACCGCGAGACCCTCGCCGGCGAAATCGAGGTGTGCCTGACGGGCGCCCACGTGAGGGACCTCGCCCACATCGAGGCCGAGCCTCTGCAAAATGATATCCGCGTCTGGAAGAAGGGCACCGCCGCAGAGCTTGGGGCGCGGGTAATGCGCCTTCTCCAGGATGAGGATGCGCGAATTCAATTCGGGGGCACGCTGCACCAAGTGCAGTGCGGTTGAGAGCCCGGATGGCCCGCCACCGATGATGAGGATATCTGGCTGCACGGCGGCAATTTAACCACGAAGAGGCAGGCTCGGGGCAACCCAGATCTTTGGGGCGCGGACGAGAGCGGCAAGATCCGGCGCAGACCCGCTAGGGAACGATGTGCTGGATCAGGGGAATCTTCTGCATGCCTCGGACCAGCAGGTACGAAATGCAGAATACGACGAGGCAGACCAGAGGAATGCTCCACCAAGCGCTGCCCATGAACGAGTTCAGGTGAATAAAGGGGATCCCGTAGCCAATCACTTCGATGACAAGGATGTGAACCAGGTAGATGCCAAACGTGGTGGTTGCCACCGAGCGCGTGAGGGCGTGGATGCGCGGCGAGCTGGGGCCGGCGGTTTCGCCTGCCCATCTCAGCAAGACAAAAGCGCCCGCCGAGGCAAAGATCACATTGAAGCTGAGGAAATCATAGAAGAAGCCGTTGTATTGCCCGGAGCTGCGGGTCATCAGATAGGCGCCGAGGATGGTCACGAGGGAACCAATCACGAACAGGAAGATCGAGGCGATCATCACCCGTCGGGACAGAGTGATTTCACCCAGCAAGTAGCCCAGGAAAAAGTAAGGCAGGAAACTCGTCGCCATCAAGGCGGCAATGTTGATGTAGATGTGAAGAAACTGCTGCAGGATAGTCCAGCCGGGCTGAAATATGAGCCAAAGCAGGATGAAATACCAGAGCAGGTGGCGATCCACGTCAGGCCGGACCATGAGGCGAAGGAGAGGCAAAACAAGGTAAATGCCGAGCAGCGAGTACAGGAACCAGAGGTGGTAGTACGTGCCCTGCACGAGCAGGAGGTTTTGGACGAGGCCAGGAGTGCACGTCCCGGGGTGACCGCCGCAGAACCAGGCCAAGTAGATCAGCGACCAGACGACTAGCGGTATGACGATCTTCGGGATGCGCTTGGAATAGAAGCTGCGCAGGCTCTCGGATCGAGGAAGAAGGAGATAACCGCTGATCATGAAGAATAATGGCACCGAGACGCGGGCAATGCCGCCGTACACATCGGCGATGATCCACTGAGCGGTGGGAATCTGACCCCACACATTGGTCAGCTGGCCCGAGACATGAATGACCGCCACGAGGAACATTGCCACAACGCGCACGAGATCCACCCAGTGAGTGATCGCCTTCTGGCGGACAGGAGTCTCCATAGCCGTGGATTCTACACTCTTAGAGCTGACGAAGACAGGATGAAGCTCCGAAAAAGGGAGGAAAGCGGGCGGTCGAATTGCGTACGGTATAATCCTCTCGTTAATCGGGACGTCCAACCGAATATCAGAGAACTCAGAGCGCAAGATCCCCAATGGCAAAATCAACCTTTCAAGAAATCATCCTCAAACTGCAGGACTTCTGGGCAGAGCACGGATGCCTGATCACGCAGCCGTACTACACCCAGGTCGGCGCGGGGACGATGAACCCCGCCACCTTCCTGCGCGTGCTCGGGCCCGGAGCCGTGGAACGTGGCGTACGTCGAGCCGTCTGTCCGGCCCGATGACGGGCGCTACGGCGAGAACCCCAACCGCTTCCAACTGCACACCCAGTATCAGGTCATCCTCAAGCCCGACCCGGGCAATCCGCAGGAGCTCTACCTCGAGTCGCTCGAAGCCGCTCGGCATCGACCCGCGCCAGCACGACATCCGCTTCGTGGAAGATAACTGGGAACAGCCCGCCATCTCCGCCTGGGGCCTGGGCTGGGAGGTCTGGCTCGACGGGCAGGAGATCACGCAGTTCACCTACTTCCAGCAGATGGGCGGCGTGGCGCTCGACCCGGTCTCGGTGGAGATCACCTACGGGCTCGAGCGCATCCTGATCGCGCTCAACAACGCCAAAGCCATCTGGGACGAAGCATGGGGCGCGAACGTCACCTACGGCGAGATCCGCCGACAGGAGGAGTTCGAACACTCCAAATATTATTTCGAGACGGCCGATGTCGAACGCGTCCGCGCCATGTACGACCTCTTCTCCGCCGAAGCCGACGCCTGCCTCGCGGAAGGTCTGATCGCTCCCCGCGCACGACTACGTGCTCAAATGCTCGCATGCTTCAACATCTTGGACACACGCGGCGCGATCAGCGTCGCCGAGCGTCAGGCGTTCTTCAGACGCATCCGCGGACTGGCGCGACGCGTGGCCGAGGCCTACCTGGAGCAGAGGAAACAGCTTGAGTACCCGCTGCTCGGCGAGTCGGCGCCATCGGCGGCCGTACAACGGCCACTGCCGGAGTCCGTGGCGGGACCGGCGGACTTCGTGCTCGAGATCGGCGTGGAAGAACTGCCCGCCCAAGACATCGAGACCGGCGTGGAGGCTCTGCGAACGATCTTCCAGGAGCAGGTTCTGGGTGCGCACCAGCTGACAAACGCAGGCTTTAAAGTCTTCGGAACGCCACGTCGGCTCGTGGTGCAGATCTCCGATCTGGCGGCGCATGAGCCGGACAGCCTGGTCGATGTGAAGGGCCCGCCCGAGGCGATCGCTTTTGACGGCGACGGGAATCCCACGCAGGCGCTGTTGGGTTGGGCACGAAAGAACAGCGTGCCGTTGGAAGAGCTGAAGCGCGAGGCACTCGTGAGTGAACGCGACGGAGGACGCTACGTCTCATGGCGCAAAGAGTCGGTGGGCGTGCCAACCACGGCTCTGCTTTCAAGCCTCCTGCCCGAGATCATCTCCAAGATCAAGTTCGATAAGTCCATGCGCTGGAATGATTCCGGCGCCGTGTTTTCGCGACCGATCCGCTGGCTGCTCGCCATGTATGGCGAGACCGTGATCCCCTTCATCTATGCCGGTGTGGCATCCGGGAATGTGACCCGTGGGCTGCGACCGAATGATTCGCCCGAGATCGAGATACACGGGGCAGGCCAGTACCTGGATGAGATGCGCAGGGCGGGCATCGTGCTCGATGAGGAGGAGCGCAAGACGTCAATCCAGGAGCAGGTGAAGCGGGCCGCGTCATTCGTTGGAGGCGAGGCGCTTCTCGAGGACGATCTCCTGGCCGAGGTTGCCAACCTGGTTGAGAAGCCGACCGCAGTGCTGGGGAACTTCAATGCAGATTACCTGCGGCTGCCGCGCGAGGTGCTGGTCTCGGTGATGAAGAAACACCAGCGCTACTTCCCCATCGAGAAGAACGGCAAGCTGCTGCCCAATTTCGTCGCCATCCGGAACGGTGACGATCAATATCTGGATGTGGTGCAGCAGGGTAACGAGCATGTGCTGGGGGCGCGTTTCGCTGACGCCGATTTCTTTGTGCGCGAAGATCTCAAGGAGCCGCTGGACAGCGTACCGCTCCAAGTTGAACGGGCTGATCTTCCATGCCAAGCTCGGATCGATGCTGGATAAGACCGAGCGAATCCAGAAACTCGTCAGTCAACTAATCGTGAGACTTAGGCTCGAGGCGGATGACGCCACGTCCGCCAAGCGGGCGGCGCGGCTGTGCAAGGCCGACCTGGTGACCAAGATGGTCACTGAAATGACCTCGCTCCAAGGCGCGATCGGCCGCGAATATGCCCTGCGATCGGGCGAGCCCGCGCCTGTGGCCGAAGCCATCGGGGAACAGTACCAGACCGTCCCGAAGACAGAGGCTGGGCTGGCGGTGGCTCTCGCAGACCGGCTGGACACGCTCGTCGGCTTATTCGCGGCGGGTCTGGAACCCTCGGGCGCCAAGGATCCCTTTGCCCTGAGGCGCGCCGCCATCGGGGTGCTGCAACCCCTGCTGGAGCACGACCGGGATCTTGATCTGAGCGAGGCCGTACGCGAGGCGGCCAAACTTCAACCCATCCAGGCAGGCACCAAGATCCAGAAGGCCGTGCTGGATTTCCTGGCGGGGCGCCTGGCGGTCCTACTAAAGGACTCGGGACATCGATACGACGTGGTGGACGGCGTGCTGGCGGCGCAGGCAGCCAATCCCGCCGGGGCCGCCCGCGGCGTCAGGCAACTTCAGGTATGGATTGGGCGAGATGACTGGAGCGCCATCCTGCCGGCCTTTGCCCGCTGCGTCCGGATCACACGGGACCAGAAGACGACTTACCAAGTGGACCGGAAGGCGTTCGTGGGAGAGGAGGAGAAAGCCCTGTTTCGGGAGCTGCAGAAAGCGGAAGCCGCCGTGCGCGCCAGCCGACCGGCCACGCCAGACAGCTTCTTAGGCGCCTTCGTGCCCATGATCCCGGCTGTGAATGCCTTTTTCGACAAGGTACTGGTGATGGCAAACAAGAAGGCCCTTCGCGAGAACCGCTTGGGCCTGCTCCAGAGAATCTCGGCGCTGTCAAGCGGCGTGGTCGACCTTTCCAAACTCGAGGGGTTCTAGAGCGATCGGCCAATGGGGGCGGCGGCTGCGGTGCGTCGTAATGGAATCCTAACTCACCTCGTATTAACTATTGAACGCCCTTAAGATAGGGCACCCGGCGAGCTCCAGCAAGCCCCAGCCGGAGGAACGGCATCTGGTGGAGCAGGCGAAGGCCGGCGACGCCCAAGCTTTCGGGCAGCTCTATGATGCTGCCGTGGACCGCGTCTACCGGTTCCTGTTCTTCCGGGTCAATGACGTTCAGACCGCCGAAGATCTGACCTCCCTGGTATTCCTGAAGGCGTGGGAGAACCTGCACCGGTACCAGCCCCGAGGACCGTTCCTGGCATGGTTGTACTCGATCGCCCGCAACACTGTGATCGACCACTACCGGACCCACAAGCAGACGGTCTCGCTGGAAGAGGCCGCACCGATGGCGGCGCCGAACGCCACGCCAGACGCTGTGGTGGACCTGCTTTTCGAGATGAAGACGCTGAAGGCCGCCATGCGGCATCTGACCGCCGGACAGCGGGAGGTGCTGACCTTGAAGTTCATTGCGGAATACGACACGGCGCAGATCGCCCGGCAGATGCGGAAGAGCGAGGGCGCGATCAGGGCCTTACAGATGAGAGCACTGCAGGCATTGGCCAGAGTCCTGCAGAGTGATTGAAAATGAGTGAGATGAACGTCCTCGAACAAGCATTAGATGAGTGCCTGCAGCAGATGAGCGACGGCTCGAGACTGGATGAGTGCCTGAGGCGCTATCCCGAGCAGGCAAGAGAACTCAAGCCCATGCTGGAAACCGCGGTGGGGTTCGGACATGGCCGCGAACTGACCCCGTCTCCCGCGTTCAAGATGCGCGCCCGAAGAACCCTAACTGACTACTGGCAGGCACATCCCCAGCGCCGCGCCGGCCCGTCGCGCCTGCCCTGCGCCTGGCCGCCGCGATCGTCGTGACTGTGGCGCTGCTTATGCTTGTGGGAACGGCATATGCGCAGAATGCCCTGCCGGGCCAGCCACTCTACGACTGGAAGATCACCAGCGAAAAGGCCTGGAGGGCAGTCGCACCGGACCCGATTGCGGTGGACCTATCGATTGCCGACCGGCGAGCCGACGAGCTGACGGTGGTCGTTCGGCAACCGGAACAGCCAGGACAGCAAGGTCGCAAGGCCGAGGCAATACAGAACTACCAGCAGAGCCTGCAGCAGCTGCAGACCGACGCGAATGCGTCGAACAATGCGTCGAACAATGCGTCGGACAAGGGCCAGATCATGCGGGCGCTTGAGTCTCACAAGAAGAAGTCTACGGACGCCGGGATCGACGATCCACAATTGGACGAGATCTTTCACGGCAAGCCGTAAGTCTCAAATCTCCTCCTAGTAGTCGAGACAAACTGAATACGAGGTGAGTCGGCCGTGCCGGTGTCACTTCGCCTCTGTAACAACGACCCGGGCGATTCGTTGAATCAGGTTGGACGCCGAATTGGGAATGGTCCGCCGTTCACTGAGGAGAAGAGAAGGAGGTGCAATGTCCAAGCTTGCTCCCGTCTTGCTAGTAGCAGCCGGACTAGCTGTCGGGCTCTGGCTGGGATTCAATCCGCACGCCCATCAGCAGATCGTCCAGAACTGGAATCACGCGCGAACAGCACTGGTGCAGACAACGGCAAAGGTTCACCTCTCGCCCGCCCCGCTCACGAGCATCAAGATCAATACCACCGCGCATCTCCAGGCGCCCAGTGCGTCGAGCCTGTGGAAGCAGATCACGACGGCCCTTGAATCGCTTATGAGCAGCCTGCAGAAGCTGTGGCTGAACATCACCGCCCGAAATCTCCAACACACGATAGCGAGCCGCAGCTTGATTTCCGGAGCGTGCTGGACATCGGTGATCTCCGCGCAGCATCCATACCCCTCGCCGGGAGGTATCCGAAGAAGGCGTCCCCGTTGCGCAGGGCGGAGAGCATGGTTGAGGCGGCCCATAGTGTGCTGGAATCAACACGACCCCGTCTCCTATGGCAGCTGCACAGGATAGGCGTTATGGTCCGTCGAGTGACTCTTGCCTGAGTACTTTTGGAACGCCTGACAGTGCCATACAAAATGGCGATCGAAATCGCTGCGTTCGGACAAGGCGCTCCCGTGCAGGTCCCGCTCGTTGCCACGATGAAGGCAGGAGAGCAAATACCAGCCCAAAGCGGAATTCTTACGAACGAAAAACAGGTGAAGCGCTCGGCTCCACCTGTTTTCTTGTTGCGCGAACAGCCTGCTATGGCGTCGCAGAAGGCGTCGCCTGGGGCGACATCTGACCGCGGTCCCTCTGTGGACCTCCCGGTCCAAATCCAAAGCCAGGTCCGAAGCCGCCCGGTCCATCGAGGTAGCCCTTGTTGAGCCCTTCCAGCAGCCAATCGGCCTTGTCCTGCGTCATCTTGCCATCCGTCACGGCCTGGGTGATCTGCGTGGTGAAGTCTGCCTTTCGGGCCGCCCGGATCGCGTCCTGGACAACCTGCAGCGTCACTCCTTTTTCTGTTGCCAAGTCTGCCAACGTCTTGCCGCTCTTCAACTGCGTGGAGAGATCGTCCGAGGTCACCCCAGCGCCTTGGCAGCGGCATCCAACTCCGCTGACCCGAGCATCATTGGGCGCGCCGCCTGCATGGCTTACCTGACGACCTCCATATCTATACCTTGCGCGCTGGCAATGTCTTCCAGGGTATTGCCGCTATTGAGCTGGGCAGATAGGTCGTCCGCCGTGATGCCGAGGGCCTTAGCCGCAGCGTCCAGTTCAGCTTGGGCCAGCGGGTGGGAACCATCACCGAACCCGCCCGGCCCGCCGGGACCGCCTTGCCCAACTCCTGGGGTTGGCGGGGTGGGGTTCTGCGCGTAGACTGCCACGGCACCCACGGCGCCGACCAACAGTAGCGCCATCAACACACCTCCGATGATCAGCCAGGATTTCCTTTTCATTTTTCCGTATCCTTTCATGATGAAGCTAAGCAGCTGTCTCCTTCGCCACTCATAATAGTCAACCCCGGGGATCGGCAGGTCAATTTCCTGTAGAGGATTTGTGTAGATGTGACGGAGCCTTTGTGCGAGATTCGAGACTTGCAGCTCAGGATTGATCGACTGGCACAGAGCTGTCCTCCCCACAAAGACACCCCGAGGTCGAAATAGGATGATCTGGCTACGGGCACGCCATGGCCCGCCTGTACATTCCAGCAGACTTTTCTCAGACCCCTGCGCAGATAGACTCCCACCAGTGACAGCACCTGGAGGGCAGGCACGGTTTGCCAATGGATTGCAGAGCGTCTATAATGACCTCTTGAGCCATGACGGTCACAGATGAGATCAAGGCCCGCGTCGACATCGTTGATCTGATCAGCGAGAGCGGCGTAAAACTGCGCAAGAGCGGCCGGAACTACACCGGCTTTTGCCCGTTCCATGCCAACAAACACACGCCGGCCTTCGTGGTCTGGCCGGAGACCGGCACGTGGCGCTGTTTCGGTGAGTGCAACGAGGGCGGCGACATCTTCAAGTTCATCATAAAGAAGGACGGCGTCGATTTCCGTGAGGCGCTCGCACGCCTGGCGGCCCGCGCCGGAGTTGAAGTGCCGACCTACCGGGCGGAGCGCCCCGAGCAAAAAGAGGCCTACGATCACCTACGCAAGCTGCTGGAGGACGCGCTCATCTTTTATGCGGGCCACCTGCGCCAGAACCCCGGCGTGTTGGCGTACCTGCGCGAGAAGAGAAAGCTTAGCGACGCGACCATCGAGCGGTTCGGCCTGGGCTACGCGCCCAACAGCTGGGACGCCTGCCTGAGCCACTTCAAGCAGCGCGGCTACAGCGAACAGGACCTGATGAGCGCGGGGTTGATCTCCGAGCGCCAGCCCGATTCCCAACCCCCGGCCGGACGCGCGAACCTGTTCGATCGTTTCCGCAACCGCATCATGATCCCCATCCGGGATGAAAGCGGGCGCATGGCAGGATTTGGGGCGCGGATCGTCGATCCGGACGATGTGCCGAAATTCCTCAACTCACCGGAAACACCCATCTTCATCAAAGGGCACCTGCTTTACGGACTCGACCGGGCCCGCAAGGCCATCCGCGCTGCGGACCAGGCAGTGATCGTCGAAGGATACCTGGACGTGATCGCGCTGCACCAGGCGGGTTTCGAGAACGTGATCTCGCCCATGGGCACTGCGCTGACCGAGGCGCAGCTGCGGCTGTTGAAGCGCTTCACGCGCAAGATCGTGCTGGCCCTCGACCCGGACACTGCCGGTCAGAAGGCCGTCCTGCGCGGACTGGAAGCCGCACGCCAAGCGATGGATCGCGAAGGCGAGCTTGGCTTTGACGCCCGCGGCCTACTGCGGAACGAGGCCCGGCTGCAGGCGGATCTGCGGGTGGCCGCGCTGCCCGACGAACTGGATCCGGACGAGATCGTGGCGCGCAACCCGGAAGAGTGGAAGCAGCTGATCGAAGATGCCAAGCCGATCATCGAGCATGTCATGCAGGCGCTGGCACTCGGCCGCAACCTGGATGACCGCAAGGTGGCGTCGGACATCTCGGTCCATGTACTGCCTTTGATCCAGGACTTGCCGCGGCCGGAGGAGAGGGAGTTCTACACGCAGAAGCTGGCGCGTTTCCTGAGGATCGACGAACGAGCCTTCATTGGAGCTCCAGCCAGGACCCGGGCTCCCAGGCGCGGGAAACCGCAACAGGGAGGCCAGGGAGCGGTAGCCACGCCTGCCCCGGGCGCGGTCGCGGTCACCTCGGGCCACAAAGTCGACGAGGCACACGTGCTGGGCTGGATGTTCCGGAATCCGGAGCTTCTCTACCGGGTGGATCGCCTGCTGCAACAGTTCGGCCTGGCAACGCTTTCCACGGAGGATTTCGAGGCCACAGACCATCAACTGCTGTTTAGTCTCATTCGCCAGGCACTGGAACAGGACCAGGCGGACCATCATGAGTTCGTGGTCGAGGCGCTGCCGGAATCACTGAAAGGGCTCTCACGCGATCTGCTGGCGCAGACGGAGAACGAGCAGGCACGGGAAGAAAAGCTGTTGGAGGAGCTGCTGCGCAGTGTTAAAAGGATGCGGCGGGTCGCGGCCAGTGAAAAGACCACGCAGTACCGCTTCCTGCTGGAAGATGCGCAGGAAAGAGGTGACAACGAGAGCGCCACTCGATACCACGGGGAAGTGTTAAAGTTAACGCAACTGAAACGTGCCTTGGACGAGTTTGATGGGAAGATGTCGCTGAAAAGGATGGAATAGCAGCCCGGCAGGTTGCGTCCGGGCCAAAGCCCATGGCTGCACGGAAGAAGGCGCATACCCCCCACCGGCGGCCGGTGCGGATAAAGGTGAACCCACACGTCGACGGTAGGCGGCGGCAGGACTTGCCCACAGCAATGGTGGAGAGCGCCGAATCCGAGAATGGGGTCGGGGGCGTGAACGCAGCGGGGACACCAAACGGGAGGCGCCCTGTCTCAGGCGTCGGGCGCGGGCGAACGCCGGCGTCCCCCGATCAACTGGAAGAGGTCGCTGAACTCGAGCTGTTGGAGCACCCCACCGAGACCACTGAGTCCGACAAGGTCGCGCCGGAAGAGGAACTGCTTGGCGAGGAGGCGCTCGAAGAGAGGCAGCCGGAGCTTGCAGCAGAACTCGCAGACGACCCCGTGCGGTTGTACCTGCGCGAGATCGGCGAGGTCAAGCTGCTGGATGCGGACAGCGAGTTCCGCCTGGCGACAGTGATCGAGGCGAGGCGCGAGATCGCGGCTTTGCGAGGCCGACCGGTCCGCAAAGGAACTGATGCCGCGGTCGGGGGCTACTACAGCCTGCTCTCGGAACTGGTGACTTCGTGGAAGCGATTTGCTGAGGACGCCAGGCGACTGCACAGGGAACTGCCCGACCTGTGCCTGATGCTGCAAGAGGCGCAGACCCTACACAACGGGTGGGAGTTCGATACGCCGTCCTACGTGCGGGGAATTATGGCCGGCGGGCTGTGGGGGCGCGATCCGCTCTGGGACAGCATGGTCCGCAAAGCCTACAGCGTGTTCCTATGCCTGCACTTGCTGCCGGCAGACTACGCCAAATGGCTATCGCGACACGTGGAGGCCTGCCGCAAGCTCCCAGTGCAGCGAACGATGCGCAGCAACCTGCCAGAGGCGAGAGTCCTGGTGCAGGAAATGGAGGCGGTCGATGCCCGCGCCGAAGAGGCGACGCGTGCACTAATCCGCGCCAACCTGCGCCTGGTGGTCAGCGTGGCCAAACGGTATCTCGGGAGAGGCATCTTGCTGCTTGACCTGATCCAAGAGGGCAATCTGGGCCTGCTGCGAGCCGTGGGGAAGTTCGACCCGCGGCGGGGCTTCAAGTTCAGCACGTACGCAACCTGGTGGATCCGCCAATCCATCAACCGGTCGATCGCGGAACAGGCACGCACGATCCGCATCCCGGTCCATTTGTTCGAGTCGATCTCACGGATCCTGCGAGCCCAGCGGCAGTTGACCCAGGAACTGGGGCGGGAGCCGACGACTCGAGAATTGGCGCTCGAGGTCGGTTACCTCCCGGCGTCGGATGTGCAAGCGGTGCTACGGGCCCAGGCGGAGGAGCTGCCCCTGGAACCGGAGGTGCAGCGACGACTCGAATACGCCACACAGAAGGTTGACCGCGTTCTCCGCTCGGCCGAAGAGCCCGTTTCGCTTGAGGGCCCGGTGGGTGACGAGGAGTTCGAGCCAGCTCGGCGATTTCATCGAGGACGAGGATGCACCCTCACCGATCGATGCGGCAGCGCGCGAGATGCTGCGGGAACAAATCCAGCAGGCCCTGGATGGGCTGCTTGACCGCGAGCGGCAGGTGCTTGAGCTCAGGTTTGGCCTGACCGATGGGAAGGACCATACACTCGAGGAGGTGAGTCGCTACTTCAACGTGACGCGGGAACGCGTCCGGCAGATAGAGGCCAAGGCGCTGCGCAAGCTGCGCCATCCCACGCGAAGCAGACCCCTGAAAGACTACCTGGGCTAGCAAGACCAACGTGGAGATTCCCGATAGGACCGGTCCGACAAGCGATGGCTGCGGCCCGGTTCTTTTGTCTGCGTCAGGCGGTTCGCATGCCCGGACTGATTTGCATAAGGATCGATTTCGGCTGCCAAGCGGCGCCCCGGATGCATTTGTGATAGATTGCACACTCTATGGCTCCGCTAAATCACCTGTGATATACTACGTCCCCAGTGTGCTTAAATACACAACCTAGACTTCCCGGCAAGCCTACCTGAGGTGTCCATGCTGCTGGAGTACATCGCGATCGCCATGCTGATCTTCGTGGCGACCTTAATTGCTGCGATCGCCATCGGCTTGGGGGAATTATTGGGGCCGAAGAAGAAATCGAAAGTCAAGGACGAACCGTACGAGTTCGGAATCGCGCCAATCGGGCCGGGAACGCGGCGGATGCCCGTCCGTTTCTATCTGATCGCGGTGCTGTTCATCCTGTTCGACATCGAAGTCATATTCTTCCTGCCCTGGGCGGTCGTGTTTCGCCAGTTGGGGTTGTTCGGCCTGGTGGAAATGGCAGTGTTCATCGCCATCCTACTGGTAGGCTACATTTACGCGTGGAAAAAGGAGCACTTGAATGGGAGTAGAGCAGAAGCTCGGCAACATGGGCATCGTGACCACCACTCTTGAGAGCGCGGTCAACTGGGCACGGACCAACGCCATGTGGCCGATGATGTTCGGGCTGGCCTGCTGCGCGATCGAGATGATGGCGGCGCAGGCCGCGGATTTCGACATGAGCCGATTTGGCATGGAACTGATGCGGCCGAGCCCGCGCCAGTCGGACCTGATGATCGTGGCGGGGCGCGTGTCGCGCAAGATGGCGCCGGTGCTGCGCCGCCTGTACGACCAGATGCCCGAGCCGAAATGGGTGATCGCCATGGGTGATTGCGCCTCCTGCGGAGGCGTGTTCAATAACTACGCCATCGTGCAGGGCGTGGACGAGGTGGTGCCGGTGGATGTATACGTGGCGGGGTGCCCGCCGCGCCCGGAGGCCCTGATCCACGGCGTTGTAACACTGTTCGAGAAGGTGAAAGCCGAGAAATTCAACGAACTGGCGAAAGCCTGAGGGCACGAGCGTGATGCCGCCTGCGGGGGGCGGTAAGAAAGCGAAGGCAATGGACAACCGGCTCGAACCAATCGTCAAGGTATTGCAGGAGCAGGCCCGCGCGACGTTCGAAGAATCCCGGGGCGAGGTGCACATCTTCATCCATGCGTCCCAGGTCGTCGATGCGCTGACCTTTCTGCGTGACCAGCACGAGTTCTCGCTGCTCTCGGCGCTGACCGCGACCGATTACTGGCCTCAGGAACATCCGCGATTCCACGTGATCTATCAGCTCACCTCGCTGACCCAGAACCTGTCCCTGCAGCTGCGGGTGCCGGTGCGGGGCGATGCTCCGAAAGTGCCCACGGCCAGCGGCGTATTCGCATCGGCGAACTGGCGCGAGCGCGAGATCATGGACATGTTCGGGATCGAGGTTGAAGGCCATCCGGATCCGCGGCGGATCCTGCTGCCCGAGGACTGGGAAGACCATCCGCTCCGAAAGGATTACCCGCTGGGGTATGAGGAGCCGCAGTTCAGCTTCAACTTCGAAGAGATCGATCTGCGCAAGCCGTATGTCAAGGAATAGGCATGACGAACTATCAGCTGGAAGAGATCCCGGTCGGTCCGTACAGGCACCTGGTCTCTGAGCGCGCCATCTCGGGCGAGACGATGCTGCTCAACATGGGCCCGCAGCATCCGTCCACGCACGGTGTGCTGCGCCTGCTGCTGGAACTGGACGGCGAAATCATCATCAATTGCATCCCCGATATCGGTTACCTGCACACGGGCATCGAGAAGAATATGGAGGCCAAGACCTACCTCAAGGCCGAGGTGATGTGCGACCGGCTGGACTACATGAACCCGCTCGGCAACAACCTGGCCTACTGCCTGGCCGTTGAGAAGCTGGTGGAATTGGATGTACCGCCGCGGGCGCAGGCGCTGCGCGTGATCCTGGTGGAGCTCCAGCGCGTCGCTTCGCACCTGGTGTGGCTGGGGACCTTCGGCCTGGACCTGGCAGCCATGTCCGTCTTCCTGTATTGCTTTCGAGAGCGGGAGCGACATTCTGGATATCTTCGAGCTGGTCACCGGTCAACGGATGATGACCACGTACATCCGCCCGGGAGGAGTGTGGCGGGATGTCCCGGACGAGTTCGAGCCCGCCGTCCGCAAGATCCTGAAGCAGATGCCGGCCCGGATCGACGAGTATGAGGCCCTGCTGACGAGGAATCCCCTGCTGCTCGACCGGACGGCGAAGATCGGCGTCCTGGACAAGGAGACCGCCCTGTTTTATGGAGTCACGGGGCCCGATGCTGCGCGCCTCGGGAGTGCAGTGGGACCTGCGCAAGGCCCGTCCCTACATGGGCTACGAACAGTACAACTTCAACGTGCCCACCCGGGACGAGGGCGATACGCTGGCACGCTACCTGGTGCGGGTTGCCGAAATGCGCGAGTCGCCTGAAGATCATCGAGCAGGCGTTGAACCAGCTGCCCGCTGGGCCGGTGCAGAGTGACAATCGGAAGTTCGTACCGCCGCCGCGGTCGGAGCTCGGAACGAGCATGGAAGCCCTGATCCATCATTTCAAGCTGTGGACAGAGGGTTTTCCGGCCCCGAAGGCTTCAGTGTACAGCGCGGTCGAATCACCGCGCGGGGAGCTCGGGGTCTATCTGGAGGGTGACGGCGGTCCCAAGCCCCACCGGGTGCACTGGCGCACACCGTCCTTCGACAATCTTTCGGTGATCTCGGTGATCACAAAGGGCCACCTGGTGGCGGACCTGATCGCCATCCTGGCCTCGGTAGACATCGTCCTAGGAGACATTGACCGATGAGCCTTGCCGAGAAGTATCCGGGTGAAGTCAAGAAGATCCTCGCGAAATACCCGGGCGAATACAAGCGCTCGGCGGTCATGCCGCTGATGTACCTGGCGCAGAGGGAGGCGGGCTACATCACCAAAGAGGCGATGCAGGAGATCGCGGACATCCTGGACATGAGCTTGACAGATGTGGGCGCGCTGGTAGGCTTTTACACCCTTTTCCACGACAAGAAAGAGGGCAAGTATCGCATGCAGGTCTGCACGGACCTTCCGTGCGCGCTGCGCGGCGCCGATCAGTTCATGGAGTCGCTGTGCGCCAACCTCGGGATCCAGGTCGGTGAGACGACACCTGACGGCCTGATCACCCTGGAGTCGGTCATGTGCCTGGCAGCATGCGATAAGGCGCCCACGTTCCAGATCCAGACAGGTGAAGGCCTGGAGTACCACGAGGACATGACCGTGGACCGAACGATGGAGCTGATCCAGTGCCTCAAGAAAGCGAAGGAGCAGGCGGCCTGATGTCCTACATTCTCCTTCGTCATCGCGATATTCCGGATATCGGGCAACTGGAGAGCTACCGCAAGGCCGGTGGTTTCGAGTCCTTCAAGAGGGCTGTCACCACGATGAAGCCCGGCCAGGTGACCGACACAGTCAAGGGTTCCGGCCTGCGCGGCCGGGGCGGGGCCGGCTTCCCGACCGGCATGAAGTGGTCGTTCATCGACAACAAGATCTGGCCGCACTACGTGGTGGCGAATGCCGACGAGTCCGAGCCGGGCACATTCAAAGACCGCGAGATCATGGAGCACAACCCGTTCCAGTTCCTGGAGGGCGTGGCAATCGCCTCGTACGCGGTCGGAGCCAACGCCGCCTACGTGTACCTGCGCGGCGAGTTCTGGCAAATCGCCGCCCAGCTCGACCAGAAGATCCGCGAGTTGGAAGTCAGCGGGGTTCCTGGGTGAGCGGCTGTTCGGGACGGACTACAGCCTGCGCATCCACACCCATCTCGGCGCGGGGGCATACATCTGCGGCGAAGAGACCGCCATGCTCGAATCCATCGAGGGCAAGCGGGGCATGCCGCGGATCCGCCCGCCGTTCCCGGCGGTGTACGGCCTGTATGGCAAACCCACCGTGGTCAACAACGTAGAGACACTGACCAACCTGCCGATGATCGTGACTAATGGGGCGGACTGGTACAAGACACTGGGCACCCCGGACAGCGCGGGCGTAAAGATCTTCTCGCTCTCCGGCCGGGTCCGCAAACCAGGCAACTACGAGATGCCCTTTGGGAGCACCCTGCGGGAATTGATCTATCAGTTCGGCGGCGGCGTGCAGGACGGACGGCCGGTGAAGGCCATCATGCCGGCCGGGGCGTCATCCTCGATCATCGTGGTGGATGACAAGGTGCTCGACACGCCCATCGACTATGCCAGCTTCCGGACGCTGGGCGGCGACCTAGGCTCCGCCTCCATGATCGTCCTGGACGACACGGTGTCGCTCGATTGGGTCATCCAGAAGACGCTGCACTTCTTTGCCCACGAATCATGCGGCAAGTGCACGCCGTGCAGGGAAGGCACATACTGGATGAAGCATCTTATCGATCGGATCCGGACAGATGGGACCTCACAGGCCGAGGTCGATCTGTTGTTGGCTGTGGCCAAGCAGATGCAGAACAAGTGCCTGTGCCCGCTGGGCGAGTTCTCCACCATGGCCCCCACCACGAGCATCGAGCGCTTTCCGCAGGATTTCGGGGAGGCCGTGCATGCGTAGGGAACCAATGCGTTCCCGCCGAGCGCGGAACGATCGCTACCGATCGGGGCAATGGCGTGTGTCCCGGGCAAGGTGATCGAGTGAACACCAAACAGATCACCCTGACCATTGACGGAACCCAGCTGACGGCTCCCGAGGGGACGCTGGTGGTCAACGCGGGCAAGCTGGCGGGCATCGACATCCCCGTTTTCTGCTATCACCCCAAGATGGAACCGGTCGGCATGTGCCGCATGTGCCTGGTCGAGATCGGCCGGCCGATGATGGACCGGAACACGGGCCAGCCGATCCTCGACGATCAGGGCAAGGCCAAGCTGCAGTTCGGTCCGAAACTCGAAACCGCCTGCACCACGCCCGTGTCCGAGGGCATGGTCGTGCTGACGCAATCCGAGAAGGCACGGGCCGGCCAGAAGAGCACGCTTGAGTTCCTGCTGACCTCGCACCCGCTGGATTGCCCGATCTGCGACAAGGGCGGCGAATGCCCGCTGCAGAACCTGACCCTTGCTCACGGGCCGGGCAAGAGCCGTTTCATCTACGATGAGAAGATGCACCTGGCGAAGGACCGCCCGCTCGGGCGAGCTGATCGTCCTGGACCAGGAACGGTGCATCCAATGTGCGCGCTGCATCCGGTTCCAGGATGAGATCGCAGGCGACCCGGTCCTCGCTTTCGACAAGCGCGGACGATCCATGCAGATCGTCTCACTCTCCGACCCCGGATTCGATTCGATCTTCTCGGGCAACACCACGGACATCTGCCCGGTGGGCGCGCTGACGACAACCGATTTCCGCTTCGGGGCGCGGGCCTGGGAATTGACCCCATCCGCCTCGATCTGCGGTCATTGCCCGGTCGGCTGCAACATCACGTTTAACACGCGGCGCGAGGCCGGAGCGGGCGGCCGGATCGTCATCAAGCGTGTGATGCCGCGCCAAAACGAAGAGGTCAATGAGATCTGGATGTGCGACAAGGGCCGCTTCGCCCACCACTTTGTGGAAAGCGCGGAGCGGGTCACCCGGCCGCAGATCCGCAAAGCAGGTAAGCTTGGCCGCGCCTCCTGGGAGGCTGCGACGCGTGCCGCCGGCGCGGCATTTGGCGAGGCCGGAAAGAACTTCCTGATCCTGGCCTCGGGTCGTCTCTCAAACGAGGATCTGTACAACCTCAAGTCACTGGCTGACCACGTGGGAGCCAGGACAGCACTCTACTCTGCCATGGGAGGCGGAGACCTCACAGCACTAGTCGGCGTGGGGCAGGGCACGAACCTGGGCGAGCTGGGAAAGGGCGCGACGATCGTGGTGATGGCATCCGATCTCTACCAGGAGGCACCGGTCTGGTACCTGCGGGTCAAGCAGGCGGCCGCCCGGGGTGCAACCCTGATCGTCGCCAACCCGCGTGAGACCAAGCTGGACCGCTACGCTTCATTAGTGGTCCGCTATGCCTATGGCGACGAGGTCAAGGCCGTGCAGGACCTGACCCGAAAGGGCAAGCTCGCGCGACGCGTTCACCAACTCGAAGGATGCGGCGATCCTCTTCGGGAGCGAAGGCTTGGGGTTGGAGGGATCGACGGCCCTGGCCGCGGCCTGCGCACGAGCCTTGAATGAGACGGGGCACGTTGGACGGGCGAACAGCGGTCTGATCGGCGTGTGGCAGCGGGCCAATGACCAGGGCGCCTGGGAGATCGGGTTCCGACCCGTCGACAATCTGCAGGCCGCGTTCGATCGCGCCGCGGCGGTGTACATCGTAGGCGCCGATCCGTTCGGCGATGGCGCGCTCAAGCTGAAGAGCAGGAGGCGCAAGCCCTTCCTCGCGGTGCAAGACCTGTTCGAGACCGACAACGGCCAGCCTGGCCGACGTGATCCTGCCTGCGCAAGCCTACATGGAACGGGATGGGACCTTTACCTCGGGCGAGCGGCGCGTCCAGCGCTTCTACCCGGCAGTCCCCCCGCCGGATGGACCCCTAGCCGATCTCGCCATCACCTCACAAATTGCGCGGCAGATGGGCGTGATTCTGGAAGGCACTTCGGCCGCGATTGTGTTTGAGATCATGGCCGCCGAGGAAGACTCGCCCTTTGCGGGCCTCAACTATGCCGCGCCTGGCCGAGGTTGGCACCGCAGTGGCCCATCGTCGGCCGGGGTGACATGTATTACGGCGGCACGACCTATGAGAACACCCAGGGCCTGGGGGTGCAGCTCTCAAACGCTGCGCAACGCGGCGAAAAGGTTGGCGTGCCCCGCGCCCAGAAGATCACGGCGCAGCGTCCGCACAGCGCAACGCGGCTGCTGGCCGTACCGGTCACGAAACTCTACGATCGCGGGCGGACCGTTTCAACCGCCAGCCTGCTTGTCCGCCGAATCGGCGAGGTTTTCGTGGCTTTGAATCCGAGTTCAGCCGAGAAGGCAGGTGTGGCAGACGGGGAACGCGTGACGCTCAGCCTTGACGGCGCGAAAGAGGAAGTCACGGTGCGCATCGATCACAGCCTGGCGACCGGGGTCGCGCTGATCCCGCGCTCGATGGGGCTGCCGATCCTCGAGCCGACGCCTGTGCGCATCAAGTCCACGCGGAAGGCGGCCAGGTAACCATGGACTGGACCATTTGGCTCGAATGGTTCCTCAAAGCCGCGATCATGCTGGTGATCCTCTTGACGGGCTTTGCGTACCTGACCCTGTACGAACGCCGGGCCCTGGCCCGAATCCAGACGCGCATCGGGCCGAACCGCGCCGGGCCGCAGGGCCTGCTGCAGCCCATCGCCGACGCTGTGAAGCTGATGTTCAAGGAAGAGCTCACGCCCGCCAGAGCCGACAAGGTCCTCTTTGTGCTGGCGCCGATCCTGACGGTGGTGCCAGCCATGATCCTGGCGGCCGTGATCCCATTCGGCACCCAATTGACGCTGCCGTTCGTGAACCGCACCATCACACTTTACGTGGCACATCTCAATGTCGGCGTGCTGTACCTGACCGCCATCGCCTCGATCTCGGTCTACGGCATCGTTCTGGCAGGCTGGGCCTCCAACAACAAGTACGCCATGCTGGGCGGAATGCGGTCCACGGCGCAGATGATCTCGTACGAGCTGGCGCTGGGTATGTGCTTCGTGGTGGCGATCCTGCTCGGAAATTCGATGGACCTGATCGACATCGTCAACGCGCAGAAGACGATGTGGTTCGCGGTGCTGCAGCCGGTGGGCGCGCTGATCTTCATGATCACAACGCTGGCAGAAGTCAACCGCGCCCCGTTCGACATGCCGGAGGCGGAGCAGGAGCTGGCGGCCGGGTATCACAGCGAGTACTCGGGGATGAAGTTCGCACTGTTCTTCATGGCCGAGTACGAGAAGATGATCGTCATCAGCCTGATCGCGGCCACCCTTTACTTCGGCGGATACCGCGAGTTCTGGTTCCTGAGTGGAACCATCTTCAGCGTGGATGCAGTCTGGCACCTGGGACCGTGGACGATTACCAACTGGTTCCTGGGACCCCTTTACCTGCTGCTGAAAGTGATCGTGCTGCTCTTCTTTGTGATCTGGGTCCGGGCCACGTGGCCGCGCATCCGCTACGACCGGCTGATGACGTTCGGCTGGAAAGTCTTGATACCACTTTCAATTGCGGTCGTGGTTTTGACGGCGCTCGGCATTCTGCTGGCCCAGCAATACGGACCGCAGTACATCTGGACCATCCCGGTGCTTTCCATCGTGGCGGGACTGATCACGATCTTATCGTTGAACTTATCTCTTAGAAGGAAGGTGGCGCATGCTTAGAGAGTTGACGCGAGGTCTCGCAACGACTCTCCGTTCGATGCTCGAACGACCGGTCACGGTCCAATATCCGGAGCAGAAGCGGCCGGTTAAGCCCCGTTTCCGCGGCCGGCACGTCTTGAAGCGATACGAGAACGGGCTGGAGAAGTGCATCGGGTGCTCCCTGTGCGCGGCGGCCTGCCCGTCGGACGCGATCTTCGTCGAGGCGGCGGAGAACACGGATGAGAAACGCTACTCGCCCGGCGAGCGATACGCCTCGACCTACGAAATCAACATGATGCGCTGCATCTATTGCGGCTACTGCGAGGATGCCTGCCCCACCGAGGCTATCGTGCTGGGCGACAACTACGAGCTGAGCTTCGGCACCCGCCGCGAGGCGGTCTACGACAAAGACATGCTGCTGGAGCCCACGCCGGCGGGGGCACGGACCACGCCGCAAAAGACCCCGCCAGGCCTGTACGCCCGCTCCGTGCCAGAGATGAAGGATCCCCGGGACTGATGGCGCGGACTTGACAGACGAATCAACAGAAACCGCATCGAAGCGACATAAAGATGGCAAACAGCTGCTGATGACCACTCAAATGCTTCTCTTCCTGGGCCTGGCACTCGTGGCGATCGCGTCGGCTATCGGGATGCTCCTCAGCCGCAGCACAGTGTATGCGGCCCTGTTCCTCGTGTTGAATTTCTCCACGGTGGCGGTCTTCTATATCCTGTTGAACGCGCCTTTCATCGCCATGTCGCAGGTGAGCGTGTACGCCGGCGCCATCATGGTGCTGTTCCTGTTCGTGATCATGCTGCTAGGCACGGAATCGCTGCCCCCCTCGGACGTCCTGCCGTGGCAGAGACCACTAGCCGTCGTTTTGGCGCTCGCTCTCGCAGTGGAAGCAGTCTACCTGCTGTTCGGCAAGAACGTGACGAACGCCGCCATCCAACCCCCGGTGGAGACGTTTGGCAGCCCGCAGGCAGTTGGCCGGGCACTGTTCAACCAATACCTGCTTCCTTTCGAGGTCACTTCGATCCTGCTCCTGGTGGCCATGCTGGGCGCGATCATCATCACGCGCCGGGAAAGGCGAGGCAAATAGATGGTCCCGGTCGACTACTATGTGGCGCTCTCCGCAATATTATTCAGCATCGGTGCACTGGGTGTGCTAGTCCGGCGGAACCCGTTGGTGATCTTCATGTCGATCGAGCTGATGCTCAACGCCAGCAACCTGGCAATGGTGGCCTTCACCCGCGTCTACCTGGTGCTGGAGGGACAGATCTTCGTCTTCTTCGTCATGACCGTGGCGGCAGCCGAGGTGGCCGTAGGACTGGCCCTGATCGTCGCGATCTTCCGGACAGCGCCACAGCATCAATGTGGACCTGATGAACACACTGAAAGGATGACGGGCAGAGACCCATATGACGGGCGCAGCTCTCAATCTCCAATTGGCTGCCGACCGCTCTTGACTTCTCTGGAGACGGCTATGCACTTGAACGAAGCAAGCAATATCGGATTCTTCTTCCTGGCGCCTTGGGTCGTATTCTTTCCGCTCATTGGTCTCCTGATCAACCTGGCCTTCGGGCATCGCTTCAGCGAAAAGGTCATCGGCACGGTGGCGAGTGCGGCCTCGGGCCTGACCTTCGTCGTTTCGGTCCTCCTGGCGTACTCGTTGACGGGGCATCTGGAAGCCGTGCGCTGGTCGCTCGGGGAGTGGATCCATGTCGGCACCCTGCAGATCGACTGGGTCTTCCGGGTGGATACGCTTTCGACCACGATGATGCTGGTCGTCTCGCTGGTCGGGACGCTGATCCATATCTACGCGATCGGCTACATGCACGAGGACGTGCGCTTCAAAGGCGACCCGCGGCGTTTCCAGCGTTTCTTCGTCTTCTTCAACCTGTTCATCGTGATGATGATGCTGCTGGTCAGCGGGGATTCCTACCTGATGCTGTTCGTCGGCTGGGAAGGCGTTGGCTTGTGCTCGTTCCTGCTGATCGGCTTCTGGTACGAGATGGATACCCTGGGCCGGCCGTCATGGGCCAACTCGGATGCAGCCAAGAAGGCTATGATCGCCAACCGGATCGGCGATTTCGGTTTCCTAATCGCGGCATTCCTGATGTTCTGGGGTTTCGGCAGCCTGCAGTTCGACGGGGTGTTCAACGCCGTGCGAGTCTCTGCGGCGGCAGATTCCCCATTCCTCATTCTGATCACCCTGTTCCTGCTGCTGGGGGTGACAGGCAAATCGGCGCAGATCCCACTCTACGTGTGGTTGCCGGATGCCATGGCCGGCCCGACACCCGTCTCGGCCCTGATCCATGCCGCGACGATGGTGACAGCAGGCGTCTATCTGGTGGCACGCTCGGCACCGCTGTACACGGCCGCGCCCACGGCGCAGTTCATCGTGGCCCTCTTAGGCGCTATCACCGCACTCTTCGCGGCGACGATCGCGGTCGGGCAATTCGACATCAAGAAGGTACTGGCCTATTCGACCATCAGCCAACTCGGCTTCATGGTGGCCGGCGTCGGCATGGGCGCGTTCGCTGCAGGCATGTTCCACCTGGTGACCCACGCCTTCTTCAAAGCGCTGCTGTTCCTCGGGGCTGGCTCCGTCATCCTGGGGATCGAGCGCGGGCATCATGACCTGGCACATGGACGCAACGCCCACACCGGCCGGGAACGCGAGGCCGAGGTCTTCGACCCCAACGATATGCGCAATATGGGCGGGCTGCGCTATACGATGCCCAAGACGTTCTGGGTGTACCTGATCGGCGCACTGGCGCTGGCGGGCATACCGCCCTTCGCGGGTTTCTGGTCCAAGGACGAGATCCTGGCCGAGGCGTTCCGCGGCGGCTATGCGGTGGTTTACTGGCTGCTGGCAATCGCTGCGTTCTTCACCGCGTTCTATATGGGTCGCCAGATCTGGCTGGTCTTCTTCGGCAAGCCCCGGCACGAAGCCGCGGCGAGGGCTGAAGAAGTCCGGCGATTATCACCATTCCGTTGATGGTACTCGCGGCCGGAGCCATCCTCGGCGGGGTGCTGAACCTGCCGGGCCAGGAAACGCTCGCGCGCTGGCTCGAGGAGACGATCCGCGCGATCCAGCCGGGAGAGTTCGTGGTCAACGTCGCGCTGCTCTCGACCGGGCTGGCCCTAGTCGCGATCCTGTTGTCCTGGTTGGTCTACGGACGCAAGCCGCTGCGGGCGGGTCAGACCGATCCACTCAGGCGGATGCTTGGACCGATCTTTACCGGAATGCAGCATAAGTGGTACGTGGACGAGGCGTACAAGGCGGTGATCCTCGATCCCTACGTGCGGCTCGCGCATTTCCTGGCCGATACGGTTGACGGCAGGTTCTGGCACGACTGGTTCCACGAGAAGGTCATTGCCGGGACCTACAACTTCCTGACGGGCATTGCCCTCAATCGCTATGCCGATCAACGCGGGATCGATGCCTTCTTCAACGACCTGGGACAGTGGACCAAGGACGCCTCGGCCTCACTGCGGCGCGTGCAGAACGGCTTCGTGCGCAGCTACGCCCTGATGGTGCTGGTCGGCGTGGTCGCGATGCTGGGTTATCTTCTGTTGAAATGATCCCTGCGCCGGGGGCGACCTAGACCGTCCCCGACGCAATCTTTCCGTTCTCCCGGACGCCCGCCGCCCTGGAGAACATGAAAGAGGAACTCTGATGAATTTTCTGCTCCAACCCCTGACGATCCTGACCTTCTTCCCGCTGGTAGGCGTGATCGTCCTGCTCTTCCTGAAGCCTGAGTGGAAGGAAGCCCTGCGCTGGACCGCGCTGGTCACGTCGGTGCTCACCTTCGGGCTCTCGCTGTGGGTCCTGGCCATGTTCAATGCGAGCAATCCGGACCTGCAGCTGGTGGCGCGCTATCCGTGGATCTCCGTGGGCGGATGGAACATCGAGTATCACCTCGGTGTGGACGGACTCAGCATCCTGCTTGTGCTGCTGACAACGTTCCTGACATCGCTCTCGATCCTCTCGACCTGGACCGCGGTGGAGGAGCGGGTCAAGGACTTCATGCTCTTCTTCCTGCTGCTGGAGACCGGCATGATCGGTGTGTTCCTGGCACAGGACCTGTTCCTGTTCTATGTCTTCTGGGAATTCTCGCTGGTCCCAATGTACTTCCTGATCGGCATCTGGGGCGGGCCGCGGCGCATCTATGCCGCCCTCAAGTTCTTCCTCTACACCATGGCCGGCTCGATCCTGATGCTGCTGGCGATCATCTGGCTGGGCGTCTACCAGGGCACGTTCTCCGTGCCCGATCTGATGGCCAAGGGCGGAATCGATCCGCCCACACAGCTTTGGCTCTTCATCGCCTTTGCCGCCGCCTTCGCGATCAAGGTACCCATGTGGCCGCTGCATTCGTGGCTGCCCGACGCCCACGTCGAGGCGCCCACCGCCGGCTCGGTCATCCTGGCAGGCGTCCTGCTGAAGATGGGCACTTACGGCTTCCTGCGCTTCAACCTGGGCCTGTTCCCCGAGGCGGCGATCCGGGCGGCGCCGGTGATTGCGATACTGGCCGTGATCGGGATCATCTACGGCGCGGCGGTCTCGTACGCGCAGCCGGATGTCAAGAAGCTGGTCGCATTCTCGTCCGTGAGCCACCTGGGTTTCGTCATGTTGGGACTGTTCGCGCTCAACGCCCAGGGTATTCAGGGCGGGATCCTGCAGATGATCAATCACGGCCTCAGTACAGGGGCACTGTTCCTCCTGGTGGGCATGATCTATGAGCAAACCCACACCCGCGAGCTCAAGGTCTACGGCGGGCTGTGGAAAATCACGCCCATCTTCGGGACGATCATGTTGATCGTGTCGCTGTCGTCGATGGGACTACCGGGACTGAACGGATTCGTAGGCGAGTTCACCATTCTGCTGGGCGCCTTCGGATCGAAAGTGCTGGGCTCGCCCTGGTATGCCGGACTGGCGGCGCTGGGCGTCATCCTGGCCGCCGTGTACATCCTGTACATGTTCCAGAAGATGTTCCTTGGCCCGGAGGGTCCGATTGTTGAGGAGGTTCGCCAGCACGGCCATGCGGTCCGCGACCTGAACTGGCGGGAAATCGTCACGCTCGTGCCGGTGCTGGTCTTCATCATCTGGATCGGGCTGTATCCCGCACCCTTCTTCAACCTGATGGCGCCGTCGGTGGACAAGCTGCTTGGCGCACTGAACGCTGCCGCCGTGGCGATGAAATAGCCGAACCAGGATAGCCCATGACCGAATCGCGAGTCCGCAATGCCGCCCATTGATTTCTCGGTGATCTTCCCCGTGCTGCTGCTGGCCAGTTGGGCTTGCGTGCTGTTGCTGGTCGATCTCTTTGTCAGGCGCAAGGGCGTGACCGCGTTCCTGGCGGCCCTCGGCCTGGCACTGGCGCTGGGCATCACCCTCTCCCAGGTGGGGCTCAATCAAACCAGCTTCAACAACATGGTCGTTCTCGACGGCTTCTCGACCTTTGTCAACGCGCTGCTATTGGTCTCGGGCCTGCTCGGAGTTGCGCTGGCCTACAACTATGTGAAGCGGGTCGGGATTGAAAGGGGCGAATACTACACTCTGCTCCTGTTCAGCATCACGGGCATGATGCTGATGGCGCAGGCGGCCGACCTGATCATTGTATTCCTGGCACTCGAGCTGCTCTCCATTCCACTCTACGTTCTATCCGCCTTTGCGGGTCCCAAGGTCGAACTCGGAGGAGGCGGGCCTCAAGTACTTCCTGCTGGGCGCGTTCTCGACCGGTTTTGTTGTCTACGGCATCGCACTTGTGTTCGGCGCGACCGGTTCGACCTCGCTGAGCGCGATCGTGAAGGCGGCGGCCAGCCAAGGCTCCAATAATCTACTGCTCACGATCGGTGCGGCTCTGATCCTGGTCGGATTGGGATTCAAGGTGGCTGCCGTGCCGTTCCACATGTGGACGCCGGACGTGTACGAGGGTGCCCCGTCGGCGGTGACGGCATTCATGGCGGCGGGCGCCAAGATCGCGGGCTTTGCGGCCTTGCTGCGGGTGTTTGCGCTGGCGTTCCCGTCGCTGGCCTCCGACCTGACGCCGATCCTGGCGGTGATGTCCGCGCTTACGATGATCGTCGGCAACGTGCTTGCGATCGCGCAAACGAATATCAAACGATTGCTGGCGTACTCGAGCATCGCGCATGCCGGCTACATTTTGATGGCCTTTGTGCCGTACGGTCAGAGTGCGGTGGTCGCCACGTCGGTGGCGGCCGGACTCTTCTATCTTGTCTCGTATGCGCTCACGAACTTTGGTGCCTGGGCGGTAGTCATTGCGCTGGAACAAAAGGAGGGTAGGGGCCTCCAGATCAGCGATTATGGGGGCCTGGCGCGCAAGTATCCCGCGCTGGCCGCGGCCATGGCCATCTTCATGCTCAGCCTGACGGGCGTCCCGCCGACGCTCGGATTTGTCGGCAAGTTCTACCTTTTCCGGGCCGCGCTGCAAGGTCAGTATTACCTGCTGGCTGTGATCGGCGTTCTGACCTCTTTGATCTCCGCATACTACTACCTGCGCGTAATCGTAACCATGTATATGCGCGAAGGCGAGCCGGAAACCACATCGGAGCCCTGGCTGAACCTGACCTGGGGCGCCTGCGCAGTGCTTACTGTGGGCATCAGCCTCGTGCCGGCACCGCTGTTCGACTGGGCCTCACAGGCGGTACTCAAGCTATTCTAGAACGACGGGGCGGACCCCGCGAAATCGGCCTCAAGAGACTCGAACTCGTCTCCCAACTTGCGCAAAGAGCGGCGGATGTGAACTGCACCCACTAGACAAGACACAATCAGAAAGACCCCAAGTGGCTAGTGAAACAGGCACCTTTGCTGGAAGGGTGTCTGTTTCGTTTTCAATTGTATGCGTTCGTAGTTATAGAAGTCAACGTATTCCTCAATCGCTTGGCGAGCCTCTTCAAAGCTGGGGTTGTGCAGATGGCGCAGATACTCTTCTTTGAGATGGCTGAAGAAGTTTTCCATAGGCGCATTGTCCCAACAGTTGCCACGGCGCGACATGGAGGCAGTGATGTTGTACTGTTGAGCGAGGACGGCATACGCCTGCGAAGTGTATTGCGTTCCTTGGTCACTGTGGAGGATCAGCCCATCAGTGACCTTTTCTTTTTGTCTGGCTTGTTGGAGCGTGTGGGTCACCAATCCAATGGAGTTCTCGGGCCCAAATTGATGAGCCACAATAAAGCCATCGAATAGGTCTTTGATGGTAGACAGGTACGCCCAGCCCTGTTGGGTTGAGACGAAGGTAATATCCGTGACCCACTTCTGGTTGGGGCGAGTGGCAGCAAAGTCGCGGTTGAGCAGGTTGGGATAGCGGTGATAGATGCCCAGCTCTTCGAGTTTCCGGTACATTTTGCGTTTGCGGGCCCTGGAACGGATATTGAGCTTGTGCATCAGGCGCAAAACCGTCTTGGGATTGATCACCAGACCCTGTTGTTGCTTCAACCACAGGCTAATCCGCCGGTAGCCATAGATCTGGTGCGAAGCCGTGTAAGCCCGCTGCACGAGTTCTAAACGCACCGCATCTGTGTCCGGCTGTTCCAGCTTCTTGCGCCAAGCGTAATAGGCTGCTCGCGAGACACCTAGGAAGGCACACATGGCCTTCATTTCGAACTCTTTTCGATGGTGATAAAGCACCCGATATTGCGCTGCGCGAGCCGCACTTCCCGCAATTCGGAATGGAATTTTTTTAGCAGGGCCACTTCCATCCGCAGCCGCTCCAGTTCGGCTTGCGCCCCGGCCCTTTTGCGAGGTCGACCTCTCGGCTTGGCAAACGCGCTGGCGCCTTCGGCTCGATATTGCCTCAACCATTTCTGGATTCGTTGCGGATCCCGGATCCCGAGCGCCGCCGTGACCTCGGCGCGCGTTTGGCCCTCCTCATAAAACAGCCGCACCGCTTCCAGCTTCAGCTCCGGCGGATAATGCTGCATTCCCTTCTTACCTGCCATAGAAAAAAGCACCTCCTGTTCCATTTTCTCACAGGGGGCGCTTTCTTTTCGTGTCTCGTTCTTAGGGGTTCAGTTCAATGTTCCGCCGCTCTTTGTTGTCCATTCGGCAGGCAATCGCCTGCACAGCAGACAACTGAGGGTATCAAGCCTTCGGATGCCTGCAGCGTATGCCGCTAGGGCCTTTGAGCCGGCCAGGCAAATGAGCAGACCGATGTGCTTCTCTAATCTGCGATGGCTGCTTTAACGGTACAATCTTTATCCAGATTGGAGGATTGGATGACATTGGCCCCTAGTGCAACCAATACGGCCGCAAAACTCCGGTGGCAGGACGTGGTGGCACGGTATGCCAGCCCTGACCTGCGGCGGAGTATATGGATGGTGATCAATACGATGGTACCGTTCGTTGGTCTGTGGATTCTGATGGTGTTGAGCGTCCACGTTTCCTACTTGCTTACCTTGCTGCTGGCGATCCCGACCGCAGGCTTCATGATGCGCACGTTCATCATCTTCCACGACTGCGGCCACGGCTCGTTCTTCAAGTCCCGGAAAGCCAATGATGTGCTGGGAATCATAACCGGCATCATCAACTTCACGCCCTACTACCGCTGGCGACACGAGCACGCGATCCACCACGCCACCTCGGGCGACCTGGATCGACGCGGCATCGGGGATGTGTACACGATGACGGTCAAGGAATACCTGGAAGCACCGTGGTGGAAGAAGATCGGTTACCGCGTGTTCCGGCACCCGCTGGCCATGTTCCTGGTCGGCCCTATCCTGATCTTCGCTGTGGTTCAACGGTTCCCGGTCCCCAACCTGGGCAAACGCGAACTTGCCAGCGTCTGGTGGACGAACCTAGCCCTGGCGGTGATCGTCGGAGCGTTGTGTTGGGCGATCGGCTGGCAGAGGTACCTGCTGGTGCAATTGCCAGTCCTGGTGTTGGGCACAAGCGCCGGGGTCTGGCTGTTCTATGTCCAGCATAACTTCGACCCCACGTACTGGGAGCATCAAGAGGAATGGGAATTCGCCAAAGCCGGCCTGGACGGCAGCTCATTCTACAAACTCCCCGCCGTGCTGCAGTGGTTCACAGGCAATATCGGCTTCCACCACATCCATCACCTCAGCCCGAAGATCCCCAACTACAAGTTGCCAGAATGCTACAAGGCCAACGCCATCTTCCATGTGAAACCCATGACACTGGCCTTCAGCCTCAAATCGCTTCGGCTGCGCCTGTGGGACGAAGAGCATCGTATCATGGTCGGCTGGAACGCCCTGAAGCAATATCGACTGCGCTCTCATGAGGCAATCGGATAAAGACGCTTGCGGGATGCTCCTCTTCTAAAGATGTGCCACAAAGAAGTGCGGACGGTTCAAATGCCGTTCGCACTTCTTTGTTGTAGGCGACTCCCCCCACTCAGCTACATGCTGCTGGTCCGGACGGGGGCAGCAGCAGTCCGATGACCCGCATCGGCAGTCATTTGAGCCTGCCTGCGCGAGCTATTCCAGGAGATCCAAGATCCGATACCAAGCTCCGACAAAGGGCAGGAACCAAGGCCAGCCCTTGTAGAGTCCCAAGGGCGCGCTCGGGAAGGGAATCTCGTGGAGCGGATGGTCCTTGATCCCGCCGCCCAACATGGCGGCCGCGGCGGTGCTGCCCAGGTGCGTGGCCATGGCCACGCCGTGACCGGCATAGCCCAACGCGTACCACATGCCTTCCGTCTCGCCCACGTGGGGCATGGTGTCAAAAGCGAAATCGAGGGTGCCGCCCCAGGCGTATTCAATCTGCGCCTCCTTCAGCTGGGGAAAGACACCCAGCATATCCTGCCGTAGAATCTCGGCGCTCTGACGTATGGTCGAGCTGTTCTCAGGAAAGAACGCAGCCCGGCCACCGAAGATTAGACGCTGGTCCCAGAGCCGGTAGTAGTGCAAATAGTGCCTGTAATCGAAGATCATGCGACTGTGCGGGTTTAGGGCACGAACCACATCCTCTCGGAGACGCTCGGTCGCAATAATGAACGAGCCAATGGGGATGATCTTTCTGCGCAGAGCGGGGGTGGCCTGCCCGGTGTAGCCGGAGGTGGCGACAAGGACCTGCCCTGCTGTGAGCTTGCCGCGGGCAATCTCGACGGTGAAACCAGCGTTGCCGCGTTCCAGCCGAATCACGCGCGCCTGTGAACAAAGCCGCGCCCCGGCCTTTTCGGCCGCGCCCGCGAGGCCAGCCATGTATTGAGCCGGATTGAGCCCGCCACTGACGTCATCGACCAGGCCGCCGAAATAGACGTCACTGCCGATCTCGTTGCGCTGCGACGCCCGCGGCACCAGCCGCAGCTTGTGATCGAAATGAGCCGCCATGAACTCGGCTTCCTCCGCCAAGGCTACGTACTGTCCGGGCTTGTTGGCAAGGAGCAGGTGTCCATCGCGGGCAAATCCGCAATCGATGCCCTCCTGGCGCACCAGCTGCTCCACCTCGTCGATCCCAGCCAAGGAGAAGCGGAACAGGCGCCGGGCGAGATCAGCCCCATAGCGCTTCATGGCGGTCTGCATCGAGATCTTCAAGCCCGTCAGGACCATGCCGCCGTTGCGCGAACTGGCGCCCCAGCCCATCGTCTCCGCTTCAAGCACAGCCACCTTGACGCCGCGCTGCGCCAAGGTCCGGGCGGCGCTCAGGCCGGTGTAGCCGCCCCCGATGACAGCCACGTCCACCCTCTCCGGGAGCGAGGCGGGCTTGGTGATCGCTGGATTTGCCAGCGTGCTTTGCCAGAAGACTTCGGATTTCAGCATGATATGTCCCGCTCCAATGAGCCCGCTATCTATCAGGATGCCATTCTATCACCCGCGAAATCTGGCGCCAGAGTGCGGCGCGGCGTTCGGCACCTGCAGCGTCGGGCGGGAGTCCGGGTTCGAGCTTCGCCAGCACCTCATCGGGAGGGTAGATGGCAGGGTCGCTGCGAACTTCGTCCGGCAGGAGAGTCAACGCCGTGCGGTTACCGGTGCGTAACGCGTGTATTGAGCCTCGCGGGCTGCGATGTCGGGCCGGAGCATGAAATTGATGAAGAGATGGGCAGCCCCCGGATCCGGCGCGTGGCGGGCAATGGCCCAGTCGTCCTCCCATATCTGGGAACCCTCGGATGGGATCACGTACTGGATGGGAATGCCCTGGGCTTCTAAGGCCACGGCGTCGCCGTTCCAGCCGAGTGCGAGACAGGCGGCGCCCGAGGCGATCAGCGGCTTGTAGTTGGTCTCAAAAGCGAGCAGGTGCGGCTTCGGACGCAGCAGATCCGAGCGCACGGTCCTCAACTCGTCCGCGCCATAGGCGTTGTAGGAGTGGCCGCGCATCTTGAGCGCGGCACCGATCACCTCAGCCGGCGCATCGAGCACAGTGATCCTGCCGGAGAATATCTCGGCGAGCCGCCAGAAATCCGCCCACGACTCGGGTTTCTCGTTGACGATATCCGTGCGGTACATGAAGCCCGTGGTGCCCCAGTCCTTGATGACGCTCGACGCGGCTGCCTGGATCATGAGCGCGCTCCCTGCGGAAGCGCGTGTCGAGGTGGCGAAGATTGGTCAGGCGGGCATGATCAAGCATGTCCAAACGATGGTGCACCTCGAGCTCGCGGATGGCGTAGTCCGGAGGGACCAGCACATCCACATCGGCATTGTTCACCAGTATGCGCTGCACGAGTTCCGCGGCGCTTGGAACCACGTCAACTTCCACGCGGACAGCGTATTCGGCCTCAAACTGTTGCAGCGATCTCGGATCTATGTAATCCGGCCAGGTGAGCAGTCTCACCGAGCGGGGGCTGGGCATATGACGGGTCTCCGGGTCACAACCAGTCGCAGGTCAAGGGATGCCATCTCCCACGTGCACGCGCTGATCCGCTCAGACCTCCCGGCTGCGTACACGCTCGGCAATGAATACCAGCACCAACGTGCCGATCATCATCAGTACCGCCAACGCGATCATGATCGGCAGCCGGTTGGCGAAGCGCAGCTGGCTGAACAGATAGACTGGAAAGGTCGGCTGGGTGCCCGCCAACAAGGCAAAGAGTTCATGATTTCCAACAACAATACTATCTGAATTTTATCATTTATGTCTTAGTTGCTTGTGCCGCAACGCACGAGGGAATCAAGGGGCAGCGTCGCGGCCTACAAGCCGAGCGCTGCCTCGCCCTAGCTCGCACTGTTCGATTCAGATTTCCAGTCCGCGGCCGGCAAATCCGGGGTTGATCGCTCAAGCCACTTTTGCAGGAGTCGAGCCTTTTCGACCCGCCCCATCTGGAGATAGGCCCCGTATTCGTACTCGAGGGATAAGACGGGGAGAGACATCCCTTCCCGCTCCACCCAACGCATGTGGCGCCTCACCTGGACAGGTTCTTCCCACCGGCCGGCGTCCAATCGTTTCTGAAGGCCCCCTATGATCTCGACCGTGACGCCATCGATTTCGAGGGCGCCCAGATGGGAACGGATGCGTTCGGAGGCTGCCTGGGCGACCGGTCGCACAACAGACTGTGCGAACCGGCGCTCGATCTCATAAGCGCCGGCCTCGTCAGTCTGCAGGTCGATATCATGGACATCCAGCTCCATGCCCTGCAAGGCCATGCCCAAACTCCCGGTGATGGCCCAGTCAACAGCGCTGTTCTCCAAGCGGGAGTGGATTTCATGCAAGACGGCGAGGAATCGGGGTTCGATCACGCCAAGGTCTCAGACCGCGCCGGAATCAGGCCGACGCAGCGTTTGAAGGCCGCGCGCCTGCAGGTCGGAGGCCGACAAACATGAAATGAACGTGGTTTTCGAACGTGCTGTGCTCGTAGGGGAGCTTCTTTGCGCGGAACCCGACTTCACTAATGGTTCGCAGCCAGTCGCGCTCCGAGAAGAGGCCACAGATGTGCTCATCCAGGCTGCTCTGCCGGACGCGCCTGCCTTGCCGGAGGAGATAGCTCATGCAAAGGGTATAGCGGCCATCGTGCGGATCCGGATCCCTGGTCCACTCGAGATAACGGAGCCCACACGTCCCGGAATCATGACCGCCGTAGGAGGTTGTCTCCTGGAAATGCTCAGAGGTCCAATCGGGGACGAAGAGAGCCACTCCGCCCGGACGACAGTGCACAAAGGCGGTCGTGATGGCCCGCCGGAGCTGATCCAGAGTGACCATATAGTCAATGGCATCATGGATGAATACGGCATCGAAGAGTCGCCCCAGGCGAACCGTCCGCATGTCGCCCTGGATATGTTCACATTCGGGATTCAATGCGCGGCTGACTGCAAGCATCCGGGCGGAAAGGTCGACCAATGTAAGGCGGAAGTTCTTCTTCAGGTGTGAGGCGTTGTTGCCTCCCCCTGAGCCCAACTCCAGAAGGGTCATGGGCGACGTTGGCGAATTGGCGAGAAGCACCTCGCGGAATATCCGGGATTCTTCCTGGTACTCGGCAGGGGCCGAACACAGCGGCCACCAGTCCGCAAGGTCTGTGTAAAGGAGGTTTTGCTTCGCAAGAAGCCGGCTCGGAGAGGCTCGGCCACGATGAGAATCTTTCCGGGCGGGTTTCCGCAGGGAGCTCATGTCTGCAAGGCGGCCAAGTCGAGGCGCCGCCATCGGTAACAAGGATCAGCTTTTCAAGGCCGCGTCGACGTCGTCGAGGTGCTCCCCGCGGTGCAGGGCTCGAACCACCCAGCGCTTGTTGTAGTTGTACAGTTCCTCGACCCGATCCTCACGAAATGCCTCCAGGCGCTTGTCCAATGCCTGGGCGGTTTCGACCGCGAGGCGTGCGGCAGCAGATGGCGGAATCGCGGCGAAGAGCGGCAGTGCCACATCGTTGACGAAGGTCTCGATCTGCGGTGTGACCAGCTTCCCCTCGCGCTCGGTGCTGTCCAGCACGTAGAGCACGCGCCGGTCCCAGAACGCAAGATGCGCCAGGGCAATCGCCACCGTCCAGCCGTCCGGCATGGGGTGCTGCAGGTCCTTTTCCGATAACCGCTTCACCAGGCCGCGGATGCGTTCGGTAGAGGCACGGTTGAGCTGCACAAACGATCGATCGAGTGTCATGTTCTCTCTCCTTCAAATGAAATGATCTCGCCGATAAGTGGATCGAGCGGAGCCTCGACTGCCCGCTGAAATCAGACCGCGGTAGACGGGGGGGACTGCAACCGGGAATCCAGGCGGCTGCCTGGCCCGGTCCCGTACGATCAGGCTGCCAGGAACCCGCCGTCGACCGGTATGGTCGCGCCGTGCACGTAGCTCGCCAGGTCACTCGCGAGGACAAGCGCCATGCGAGCGATCTCGTCAGCCTGTCCGGCGCGACGGGCAGGGAGCCGCTGGCTGAACTCGTATCCGGTCTTCAACAGGCCGAAACGGAAATGAAGGAGCTGCCGGGCGACGGCCTTGGTCCCGCGAGTGATGATGCCGCCGGGCAGAATCGCATTTACGCGGAATCCGTGGCGGGCGTGCTCCTTTGCGAGGGCATGGGTGAGGGCGATCACGCCGGCTTTGCTGATGCTGTAGTTAGACATGTCCTCCTTGAAGGCCAGGACGGCCTCGATCGACCCGAGGTTGATAATGATGCCGCCGATCTTGCGGCGCAGACGGATCATGTGCTGGCACATCCAGTAGACCGAGAACAGATTTGTCTCCATGACCCGGCGTGAGAAGGCTTCGTCGGCGTCCAGGAAGCGCTTGAAGGGGTAGATGCCGGCGTTGTTCACCAGGATGTCCGGTCCCCGCCCAGGCAAATCGACCCAGAGCGCATCGATCTCCTCCTTGCGGGCGAGATCCACAACGTGGGAGTTGACCTGGCCGCCGAAGCGGCTGAGCTCGTCGCGCGCGTCGCACAGGGCAGCCGAATCGATATCGACCAAATCCAGGTCAGCGCTGGCCTCCGCGAACCGGTAGCCGATAGCCCGACCGATGCCCGCGGCCGCGCCGGTGATGAGGGCGCGTTTGCCCTTGAGCGAAATCAACTGGGATAGATCAGGAAGTTTCATTGTTGTTCCTTTTCCGCCCGATGAAGGCGGGCAGAGTGGGCGCTCGCTAGTGCGGCGCCTGTCCGCCGATCTGACCGAGATGCGTGTTCAGCGAAGCTATCTGGGTACTTCAGGCCGTAGCCTAAGGCCCGGTCGAGGCTGGAATGGGCAAAAAAGATGATCCCCACCAGGGCCAGCACGGGAATGGAGAACGCGACGCCGGATACATAATAAACCAGAGCCAACCCTCGGTGGTGGACAAAGTTGTAAACCCAGGCCCCAAAGCGTGGACGGACGAGGTAAGCCGCGATGCTGATATCGGGTACGAAGAGAAGGACTGGAAAATACCACCACGGGAAGCGCAGGGGCGCGAAAAGAAAGATGGAAAAGAGAAACAGAGCGACTTCTTCCAGGCAAATCAAGGTTTTCATCGACACCCAGACTTTGCATTGAAATCACGGACAAGGCCGCGTGGGCAACCGCATCCGGGGTTCGGCAGAACCCCGCGTGATACCAGTGACCCACGGGCGCGGCCCCTCAGGACGAAACCGGTCGATCCCGCCGATCCCCTATCGATTGTATTCGATGCGGAGCCAAAAGGTCAGACGCCAGCAGGCTTCTCGAGGTTCAGCGAGTAGGAATACCAGGCTCCAGAGAATTCTCCTTCGCGGAAACCGACGGCAGCGGCCAGCTCGCCGACAGTACCATGCCTTTGAAAGTGGGGATCGAAGGCGACCTCTGCAACCGTCAATACGCCACCCGGCTTGAGGGATCGGAAGATCTCTGCCAAAGCGGCCTGACGATCGGGGATTTCGCCCAATACCGTGATCAGGAGAGCACGGTCAAACTGACCTGACTGCAACTTGCCCTCGCCGGCTCCGGCCTGAAGGAAGCGAATGTTGCCCACTTGCGCGGCAACTGCCTTGGCCTGAGCACGGCGCAGCATGGCCGGCTGGAGGTCGAGGGCGAGGACTTCGCCTCCCGGCGCCACGGCTTGGGCCGCGGGGATTGCCACGCGGCCGGGACCGCAGCCCACGTCAAGTACCATCATGCCAGGCCGAAGACCTGAGGCCCTGATGATCGCGGCCGATCTCGTGGCCGAGGTAAAGGGATTGTCGCGCTCAACGGTCCAGGCCAACCAGGCCGGACACGGCAGTCGCGTCAGCCGCGTGCCGTACCGCCACGCAAAAGAGAACAACAGTCCCAGGCAAACCAGGCCCAGGACGATATAGAACAGGTCGATCATTGGATTGGCTTTCGAAGGGCGCGCTCAGGTCGACGAACGAGGGCTGAGGCCTCACGGTGCGAGCAGCCGTCTAGCACACTCAGGCGATCTTGCTGAGGTAGGCAGTGCTGACCCACTCGCTCTGGCTCGGATCGATCCGGCCCCAACCGTTCTTCTCTTCATAGACCTGCACGACGTCGCCGAACTTGAGGGCGCGCAAAACATTGCCTTGGGCTGCAGCACGCACATGGAGGCCACTCCGGGCGACGACCCGCGCCTGATAAAGTCCAGGAGGAGCAGGAGCAGGCGCGGGACTGCTGGCGGAGCTCTCGAGGGCGACCTCGATCCAGTCGGGGCGGCCGACGTACACCCAGCGGTCTCCGCTGCTAGTTACCGCGGCCCACCTGGTCTCGGTCAATTGCCAGATCGGGACGAGTTCGCCCTTGGCGACCGCGTCTACTTTGGCACCAAAGGGGCTTGAACGCACCCAGAGGTTGCGCGGCGCCTTGACCTTTCCCCAACCCAGCGGCTGCGGCGGTATGGGCACGCCGCCGCCCTTCCACTGATATAGCGAGAAGGCCTGCCAGAGGTCGGGCGTGGTCTGGGTATCGTCGGCAGCCCACATCAAGACTCCCTTGATGAAGGGATCGGCATCCGCTGCGGTCAGGAACTCGGTCACCTGCTCGGGCGTGGGTTTGACACCCCGCGAGACGAGGAGATCCCCGGCGACCATCGGCATGGGCAGGTCGGGGGCATTGGGGATGTTCTGATAGCTCTGCTGGCTTTCACTGAGCTTGCCGACGGGGTCCACACCTCTCCAATACACCTGAGGGCAGACGAAATCCACGGCGTCCATGAAGACCACCCAGGGAAAATCGGGGTGCTCCTGAGCGTTCCAGAAAGTGTTCAAACCCAGCGGCAGCCCTGCGACAGCGGGTCGAAGCTCATTTACGAACATGCGGGCGCCACCGTGATTGCCTTCGACCTCGGTTTCCACGTCGATCAGGTAGAAGTCTGGCTGGTAGAGATGACAAGCCTCGGCCACCACCTGGGCCTCTTTTAGCGGGGCGCGATCGAGATACGAATACCCCCAGGCCGCGGCCCGGATCTGGTTGTTTCGGAGTGCCTGGAACAGGGGCTGGAGGTCGGGCAGGAGCTTGAAGCCATCGCAGATCTTAATGGTCGCGCACTGGGCACCGGCCATCTTGAGGCGGGCGGCGATCCGGTTCGGGTCACCCCCTTCAATCGATTCCGGCTGCCAGATGTAGACGCCTTTGCCAATGCGGTAGTCGGCCATCATTCACCTTCCCAATGCAAATTAACGCCACGCGAATCCGCTTGAGATGCCACCGAGTACCCGAAGAGGCTGCAACCACAGCATGATGCGGTCAATGGCGCGCATTATAACATGCGCCTTTTCGCCGCTGACGCTCAGCATCCTTCTCGAAGCCTGCACTGCAAGCTTATAATCAGAGCTTGACGAGATGTGAAGCGGGTTGAGCGGTAGCACCAGCCCGCGGCGATCCGGGACATCCATTCGCCCTATCTCAAATTCCTTTCTTAGCGACACAGGTACATGATCAAAGCCCTGATTTTCGATTTCGACGGCCTGATCCTGGACACCGAGAACTCCGTTGATCGCGGTGTGGAAGGCGATCTATGCCGAGCATGGGTTCGACTATCCGATGGAGAAATGGTCGCAAACCGTCGGAGGCTGGGGGGCATCGACCTTCGATCCTGGTGCCCACCTCCACAAGCTCACCGGATCGACGCTGAACCTGGATGCGGTCCGGGCCCGACACGAAGAACAGTGCAACGCCTTGATCCTGAAGGAGCCGGTGATGCCGGGAGTGGTGGATTACGTGTTGCAGGCACCCGGCCTCGGTCTACGGCTGGCGGTCGCCTCAAGCTCCGAGCGGACATGGGTTGAGCCGCACCTGGCCCGGTTGGGGCTCAAGGACCAATTCGAGAAGATCATTTGTGGCGACGACATCGAGCCGGGGCGCACAAAGCCGTATCCCGACGTCTACTTGAAGGCGCTGTCGGAAATGCGCATCGGTCCGGATGAGGCCGTTGTGCTGGAAGACTCGCCCAACGGTTTGAGGGCGGCAAAGGCCGCCGGCATGTTCGTGGTGCTGGTGCCAAATCCAACGACGTCCCAGCTGCCGATGGATGGGGCCGACATCACGCTCAAGTCCCTGGCCGACCTTCCGCTGCAGGAGCTCCTGGCCCGCGCAATGAAATGAACGCCCGCGATTCCGGATTCCAGTGTTTGCATGCGATTGGGCTGATGCTGCTACTCGTTCTCACTGCAGCCTGCACAACGCGGCGCCAGCCCACTCTCAGTCAGACTGCAGCCACGGCGGCGCAGGCCGCAACCCAGTCCCAAGCGCAGCCCGCGACTCAAGCCGGCCAAGGCCGGGCGGCCGCGCAACCCAGTCCGACGTCTGCGGCAACGTCCACGGCCGCGACAGCAATAGTCGTGCCAGCACGCGGTGAGCCGATTTTCACGGTGGCTGTGCTGGTCGATACCCGATCCCAACAGGTCACGCGAGAGCAGGCCCAAGCGGTGATCAACGAAGCCGGCATGCAGTTGCGCGCCTTGGTGCCAGTGATCATGGTCATGACGGATTTTGTAGAGGACGGCGGCGGGGGTTCAACCACCGAGATGCTCCAGCGTTACATGATCGCACACACGACCGCGCTTCCGAACGGAGTTGTCATCTTCTCTTTCGGGGACGGGGGACGGGCGAAGCTGAACGGAGGGTACGGATACACGGCGCCAGCCCCGGCCGGCTATCGCAACCCGTTCGTCTCACCGCTGGTGGGCAACAACCACATTTACGTGGCGGTGGTGGACTACGGCTTCAAATACATGGCTTGCGGCTATGGTGGGTCTGACTCAGTGAAGAGCGCCACCGCACTCAGCGGGGAATGCAGTGATCAACCGGGCACAGCCTGCGTGCAGCAGAACGGGTACTCGATGTGCGCCAGTGCGATCGGCCACCTATACATGTCCACGCCCACCTACTTCGTCTCCAGCACGATCGTTCACGCGCTCCTGCAGCCCTTTGCACCGGGCGGCGCGCAGGATGACTACTCCACGCCGCAGTGCACGGCGCGCATGGGATATCCAGCCGGCTTTCACGACCTGCAGGAATCACAGTACCACATCGACCTGTGCCCGTTCGTCTACGACGACTTCCTGAAGTCGTACCAACCCTGATAGTCCCCCGGTCCAAAATCGAAGGCGCTACTCCTGCGGCGGGTTGATGAAGATCGCGTTCGGATACCCGAGCGCGGCAAAGAACTTCGTCAGGTAGGTAACCGCATTCTGCTGGGCGATCTCAAGTATGCCGTCGTCGATCGCGGCCTGCTGGATCTTCTCTTTGGCGCCCGTCAAGGCGGGCAGGACCATGCTCGGGTCAGGCTGGGCAAAAAGCCCCGTCTGCACGTTATAGACCTTGGACTTGTCCTCATCGAGCGTGGTGACAAAGATCTCTGAAGCGGGCAGCTTCACGGTCAACACCCCGCTCTGCATCTGCAGGTCGCCAGGTTGGACCTTGGACATATCGATGCCGGCGATGACCGTGCCGTGCACCTGCAGGAGCATGGTCTTCCCGAAAAGGAACTCAAACGGCCCCTGGCCTACCTCGGAGGTGACAACCTGCTCGACACTATACTGGATAGTCTCCAGCCGGGCGAGCGCCTGAATCTGGCTGATATATGTGATCGGATCGGGGATGATAGTCGGTGTGGGGTGAAGCAGGTCGGCCACCTGCGTCTGCAGGCTGCTGTTTGCCTGTTGAAACGGGGCTAGGGTCTGCTGGGTTGTCTGCTGAATGGTCTGGACAATGTAGAACACGGCCCCGGCGATGACAATCAGCATTAGAATCAAGAGTAGATTGGAAGTGCGACTGCCTTGCATAATGCTCCTCCTCAAGATCGTCCCGGAAAGACTTCCCAAAGGGCGGCGAGACCGAGATGTCCGGGCAAGCAGCGCGAGTGGGCTCAGGGACACTCAGGGTCGCCTACCTATTATAACGATACGCATACAATGAGGGCGCGGCCGGGCAGTCCGGGGGGCCGGACCGCCTGCCTCTCAGCCCAATCCTACGCCTGCCAAACCACACTCGCATGAGACGGCTTCTGACAGTGTCCCTGCTGGGTCTGCTGGGCTGCACCCTCCCGGTGAAGGTGGGCTTGGTTCCCGGAGGCACCCCCACGCCAACGGCAACGCCTTCCGAGCCGACCGTGATCCCCACGCCCCTTGCGGCCCTGGGCACGGACAAGAATCCGCTAGTCCTGGCGCTGCCGCCTTCCGGGCAACCGCAGCCAGACGTACTCAACGCAGGCAAAACCCTCACCTCCCTGTTAGCGAAGGGCACGGGCTACAGCCTGGTCTCCGTCATCTCCCCGAATGAGACCGAACTGATCCGATCCTTTGGGCTTGGAAACGCGCACATCGGGGTCCTATCGCCGTTCGGATACTTGCTGGCCAGCAACGAGGGCTTTGCGCAGGCCGCATTTGGGCGCGAGCAGAACGGGCAGCTATTCTATGGAGCGGAGCTGATCGCCCGAAGCGACGCGGGGTTCACGGTCTACTTTGACCCGGTGCGGGGCAAGAACCTGGCCGAGGCAGCGGTCGCCCTGGCACAGTTCAAGAACAAGAAGCCCTGCTGGACCGATCAGCTTTCGCCTTCAGGCTACGTGGCACCCCTGGGATACCTGCAAAGGGCCGACGTGACGACCCGCGACGGGGCCTTCTTGACGAGTCACCCCGCGGTGGTGCGCGCGCTGTATGCCGGGCAGATCTGCGACTTCGGGGCAACCTATATGGACGCCCGTTTGTACCCCGGTCTGGAGGATGAGCTGCCCAATGTGCTAAAGAAGATCCTGGTGATCTGGCAAATCCCAGCGATCATTCCCTATGAAACCCTTGTCTATGGCGTGGGCATGCCGATCGAGATGCAGCGAGTGCTGTCGAGGGCCTTTGTGGACCTCCTGTCCACGCCGGATGGGCAATCGGCGATGCAGACCCTTTACGGATTCAACGCGATGCAGGTGGTCCAAGACGCCCAATACGCCGACTTCCGCCAGGTGGTCAAGGATTCGGGGCTGGATTTGAGCACCTTGGTTAAGTGAAGAATGTCATGCCCTTGTACTTTTAAGACAATTTGCTTGCCTTTGGCCATAATTGGGGTTATCATGAAAAGCCGAGGGCAATTCTCGGCCAAACCCCACGCACGCTAATCTGAAAGGAGAAAAATACATGTTCAAACGCCTTACCTTCGTTATGCTGGCGCTGACCTTGGCCATGTCGCTTGCACTGGCAGCCTGTGCGCCCGCACCTGCTCCGACAGAAGCGCCGACGCAGCCACCACCGCCAGCCACCGAAGTCCCGACCCAGGCACCGACCGCGGTACCGCCGACCGCAGCACCTCCGACTCCAACGCCGCCTCCTCCCCCGGTCTGCACTAAGCTGACCGATGCACCTGCAGCTCCGGCTGCCGGCGCCCTGGGCTCAGCGGATAATCCGATCGTGATCACGTTCGTCCCCTCGGGTGACACCGGCAAGATCGCCAAGGCCGGCGGCGCAATCGCCGACTGCCTGGGCCAGATGACCGGCCTGAGCTTCAAGGAGGAAGTAGGCACCAGTTTCGCCGCTTCCATCGAAGCCATGGGCGCCGAGAAAGCCCAAGTCGGCTTCCTGAACACGTTCTCGGCCATCCTGGCCCAGTCAAAGTATGGGATCTTCCCGGCCCTGCTCGCGATCCGCAACTACAGCACCAATGATGTTGATCCGGACAAGGCTCTGGCTGGGCAGCCCGAACCGTTCTACAAGGGCCAGTTCATCGCCAGCGTGGCCTCCGGGATCAAGAGCTTCGCGGATCTGAAGGGGAAGACGTTTTGCTTCGTCGACCCGAACTCGACCTCCGGCTATATCATCCCGCGCATCGTGCTCGCGGCCAACGGGATCAATCCGGATAAGGATTTCAAGGCGACCCAGAATGCCGGATCGCATAACAACGTGGCGATCGCGGTCTACAAGGGCGATTGCGATGCAGGCGTGACCTACATCAATGTGATGACCGATACCTCGGCCAACCTGGCAGCCCAATATCCTGACATCGCCCAGAAGGTGGTCCCCTTCTCCGACACTGATCGGATCCCGAACGATGGTATGCAGTTCATCAAGAGCCTGGATCCCAAGCTGCAGGCCGTCATTACTGAAGGCATGCTGGCCATGGTCGCAGACCCGGGCGGCAAGGCCGTGCTAAAGAGCCTGTACAACTACGACTTGCTCACCAAGGTCGAGCCGAACACCTACGACGCGTTCCTCGCCGTGCTCGAGAAGGCCGGCGTCGATCCCGCCTCCCTCGTGAAGTAGTCGTGTGCAAAAGCCTGGCAGTTTCAGTGAGACTGCCAGGCTTTTCTTTTGGAATTATTCGGTCCACATTTTTTCTGCTCGCTCACTGAAAGCGATCGAGTGCACCTCCTAAACCCGGCACCATTTCTGATCGCGGGCCATTCTGCGATGAAGGTCCGTCATAAGGCGGCAAAATGCTGCGAGTTGAGAACTTATCCAAGACCTACACCAACGGCACCCAGGCGCTCAAGAATGTGAGCTTCGAGGTCAACGATGGCGAGTTCCTGGCGGTGATTGGGCTGAGTGGTTCGGGCAAGTCCACGCTGCTGCGCTGCATCAACCGGCTGATCGAACCGACCTCAGGCAAGATCTTCTGGAACGACCAGGACATCACCGGAGCTTCGACCGGGGAGATGCGCAAGATTCGCCGACAGATCGGCATGGTCTTCCAGCAGTTCAACCTAGTGAAACGCTCGTCGGTCTTCACCAACGTCTTGACCGGGCGGCTCGGATATGTCAATACGTTCACCAGCGCCGTGCACCTGTTCTCCGGAGCCGATCAGCAAAAGGCCGTGGACAGCCTGGAGCAGGTCGGGCTGGCAGACAAGGCGCACGTGCGCGCCGATTCACTTTCCGGCGGGCAGCAGCAGCGCGTCGGGATTGCTCGGGCGCTGATGCAGGATCCCAAGCTGATCCTAGCGGACGAGCCGGTTGCCTCGCTCGATCCGGTGCTGGCACACTCCATCCTCAAATACCTTGAGCAGCTAAACAAGGAGAAGGGCATCACGGTGATTTGCAGTCTGCACTTCCTCGACCTGGTGCATCGCTACGCCACGCGAGCCATCGCCCTTAAGGATGGTGAACTGGTATTCCGGGGGCTGCCCAAGGAGATCGACGACGCCCAATTCAAGGCGATCTACGGAAAAGAAGCCGAGCGCATCTCCATCGTTTAGTAGAAACAACGATCTGTGTCGTTGCGGCGAGCGAAACGACACGGCCATCTCCCGGAAACAGCGCACATAACCCAGCATGAGTACATTCCAACCCACGCCCATCCCCGCGAGAGCCTCCCCGTTGCTTTCCTATTCTTCAGTGATCGTTCCTGGCCTTGGACAGTTCCTATCCGGGAAACGCGGGCGAGGAGTGATGATATTCCTGACTGCCGCCGTGATGGGGCTCTTGGTCTACTGGTCACTCGTGCAGCAGGAGATCGGGCAAGTAACGCTCGGCGGGCTGAGCACGAGCTGGTTGTGGCTGCCGTTGATCCTCTTCTGGGCTTGGAACGTGCTGGACGCGTACGCGGCGAGCCAGAACCGATCCATCAGCATGCTGCCGGGGCTACTGTTCGTGGCGGTGATCCTATACGTCATCGCCTGGAATCTGACGGACGTCCGCCTGAACCGGCTGGTTGAACGTTTCAACGACGCCCGCTCGGTGGCCGGCAACCTGCTCAACCCGGACGTGGTCACGATCTCGGTCAACGGGCAGGACCAGATCTGCTCCTGGGGCTGCATGGTCAGCTACGTCGGCGACCGACTTGCGGGTCGGCCTCCCGAGGGCCTGATCCGGGTCAGCGACAACCTGCTGGACATCATCGGCAGGATGAAAGAGGTGCCCGCCTCCGCGTGGCAGATCCGCCTTGGGCTGGCAGCACCTGGCAGCCGGGTCAACAACTTTGTTGCGGGCTCCATGATCGAGACCATCGCCATGGGGCTGATGGCCACCATCTTCTCCACGGTTCTGGCCATTCCCGTCAGTTTCCTCGCGGCGCACAACATCATGTCGCGCGTGCCGGGCGGCACCGTGATTTACTACGTGACGCGGGGCATACTGAATACTGTGCGCGCCATTGATACCATCTTGTGGGGTCTAGTTGTCATCGTCTGGGTTGGACTGGGATCATTTGCAGGCGTGATGGCGTTGACCATCCACGGCATTGCAGCCCTCGGAAAACTGTTCTCGGAGGAGATCGAGCATATCGACCCGGGACCGGTTGAGGCGGTCACTGCCACCGGCGCCAATTTGATTCAGACCATTCGCTACGCGGTCATACCACAGCTCGTGCCATCATTTCTCTCCTATACTCTGCTGCGTTGGGACATCAACATGCGCTCCGCCACGGTCATCGGCTTCGTGGCCGGCGGCGGCATCGGCTTCTTCGTGATCGAAACCGTGCGACTGGGGGGCTACCAGCAATACGCCGCGGCCCTGTGGGTTGTGGCTATCGTGATCGTGGTGGTGGACTACGTCAGCGAGCGCTGGCGCTCCAGCATCTTGCAGGACCAGCCACCGAGCGACAATCGCGGCGGCCGGCCGGCGCTACGAACCCTGCGCACGGTCTTCTACGTGATCATTGCCGTCGTTGTTTTTGCCTACTGCTGGGACCTCACCGGCTTGAGCATCCGGGGCCTTTTCAACCCGGGCAAGAACTTTGGGCGGCTCCTGTTCGATTTCATCAAACTGGATCTCTCGCCGGCGGTGCTCACGGTGGCATTCCAGCAGATGCTGACCACGATCTTCCAGGCCATGCTGGCCACGACGCTGGGCGCAGCGCTGGCGTTCCCCTTTAGTTTCCTGGCTGCCAAGAACCTCACGGGACGCAGCCGGCTTTCGATCTGGATCTACTACATTGCCCGGGCAACGCTCAACATCCTGCGTTCGATCGAGGCCCTGCTCTATGTGGTCATCTTCGTGTTCTGGGTGGGCATCGGGCCGTTCGCAGGCATGCTCGCTCTGGCAGTGACGTCTTTCGCGCTGATCGGCAAGCTCTTCTCTGAGGCGATCGAAACCATCGACACCGGACCGATCGAGGCCGTCACCGCGACGGGCGCCGACCGCCTGCAAATGATCAGCTACGCCATATTGCCGCAGATCGTGCCGCCGTTCGTCTCGTACCTTCTCTATCAGTGGGACATCAACGTCCGCATGGCGACGATCATCGGCTTCGCCGGCGGCGGCGGCATCGGCCTCACGCTCACCACCTACTTCGGATCGCTGCAATATCACAAGGCCGGGACGGTGGTGGCATTCATTGTGATCGTGGTCGCGCTGATGGACTTCGCCAGCGCAAAGCTCAGACAACAGCTCGTGTAGATTCACAAGTTGATATAATCCCGCAGATGCTCAAGCAGCTGCTGAAGTTCCTGCGGGGTCTGCTGGCCGCGCTGGCGATCCTGGGATTGCTGGCGCTGTTCGTACCGCGCCTGATCACGGCCATCCATGGCTGGGGACGCGTTTACAGGGTCGATACGGCTCCGGCGGAACGTGTGGCGATCGTCTTTGGCGCGGGCCTCACCCGATCCGGCCAGCCCACGCCGATCCTGCGCGATCGAGTGGAGACGGCGGCCCAACTCTATTTTGCGGGCAAGGCACAAACGCTGCTGATGAGTGGGACAACGGACGCAGGTAACTACAGCGAGCCCGCGGCGATGCGGCAGTACGCGTTGAGCCTGGGAGTCCCGGCGCAGGCCATCGTGCTCGACAACGCCGGATACCGGACCTACGACACCTGTTATCGCGCCAGGGCTATCTACGGCCTGGACTCGGCCCTCCTGGTCACCCAGAGCTTCCACCTGCCGCGGGCCCTATTCCTGTGCAACGCTCTCGGCCTGAAAGCGGGCGGCGTTGTGGCGGCCAACCGGTGCTACTGGCCCGTGATGCTGCTGATCTGGAACGCGCGCGAACAGATCGCGACACTGGGCGCATTGGCTGACATCTACATCAGCCGCCCGACACCAATGCTCGGTAACCCTCAACCCATCTTGCAGCCGAAGTCACTGGGAGCCAGCACGTAGCCCGAAGAAAGAGACCTGGTATGGACCGCGAAGAATCCCTTGCACTTGTCCGTGAATATGTGAAGAGCGAAAGCCTGATCCGCCACATGCTGTCGGTCGAGGCTTGCATGCGTCTCTACGCCGCAAAATTCAATGAGGATGCGGATATGTGGGGCCAGCTCGGCCTGATCCATGACTTCGACTGGGAGATCCATCCGACACTGAACGAGCATCCCGTGAAAGGTGCATCCACACTGCGCGAGCGCGGCGTGCCCGAAGAGATCATTCAGGACATCCTGAGCCACGGGGTGGATACGGGCGTGCCCAGAGATACGCTTCGACGCAAAGCGCTCTACGCCTGCGACGAAATCACCGGCCTGGTGACTGCAGTGGCGCTCGTGAGGCCATCCCGATCCCTGCTTGACCTCGAGGCGTCATCGGTTAGGAAGAAGTGGAAGGACAAGGCCTTTGCCGCCGGGACCGATCGTCATGAGATGGAACAGGCGGCACAGGACTTTGGAATCGAACTCTGGGAACACGTTGGCAACGTCATCTTGGCAATGCGCGGGATCGCACCGGAACTGGGACTGGTGGGGAACATCGCGAATTAGAAAGGTGCGCCGAACTGGTGGCGAGGTCGGTCCCCTGCTGCTGCCACCACGTGACGCGGACTTACCATAGTCGAGGGCGGCTTCAGCCCCTCTTCTTCAACCAAGCGATCAGTTTGTCCGGTGCCCAGGTGTTGATCACGTCCTTCGGCTCGAGCCAGGCCCGGCGCGCTGTCGCAACTCCATAGAACAACATGTCAAGGTCGGCTTCTGAATGAGCGTCCGTGTTAATGCTGATGGGGACACCCAGTTCTTTTGCGCGGCGGGCGTGCAGATCATCCAGGTCGAGCCGAGCTGGGTGGGCATTGATCTCCATGGCCACGCCGGACTGGGCAGCGGCTTTGAGAAGCGTTTCCATATCCAAGTCGGCGCCCTCGCGGTCGGGGATTAGCCGGCCCGTGGGGTGACCGATGATATCCACGTTCGGATTGCCGATGGCGCTGAGCAGGCGATGCATCACCTTCTCGCGCGGCTGCCGCAGAGAAGTGTGGAGTGAGGCCAGGACCAGGTCGAGGCTGGCAAGAAAATCATCGGGGTAGTCGAGCTTGCCGTCGGCCTTGATCTCCACCTCGGTTGCATGCAGCACGAGGATGCTGTCACTGAGCTCCTTCTGAACCTTCTTGATCTCGGCGGCCTGCTTCTTGTGGTCGGCCATGCTCAGTCCGCCGGTGATACCCAAGCTCACGGAGTGGTCGGTGAAGGCTATGACCTTGATGCCGCGTTTCGCTGCGGCCCGCGCCATTTCCAACATGGTCAGCTTGCCATCGCTCCAATTGGAGTGCACCTGCAGGTCGGCCTTGATGTCCTTGACCGCGATGAGCTTGGGCAGCTTGCCGGCTTTGGCGGCCTGAACTTCGCCCCGATCCTCCCGGAGCTCGGGCGGGATCCAGGGCAGATCCAGGGCCTTGTATACCTGTTCCTCGGTGGAACACAGGATCTCGCCCTTGCCCTTGGTGCGCGCCAGGGCGTGCTCGGAAAGCGACAACCCCTTAGCCAAAGCCAGCTCGCGCAGGCGAACGTTGTGATCTTTGGATCCCGTAGCATACTGCAGCGCCGTGCCGAACCGCTCGGGAGGATGCACCCAAACCTGCGCCCGTGTGCCGTCACTGAATTCAATGCTCGACTTGGTGTCGCCCTTGCCCAGGACGCGGATCACGCCCGGCAGCGTGGTGAATGCATCCATCACGGGCGCCGAATCCCTCGCAGCCACAAGGATGTCGATGTCACCGATGGTGGAACGCATCCTGCGAAGGCTGCCCGCGGGCTCGGCGGTAACAACCGCCTTGACCTTCTTGAGCTCATCGATGATGTCGTGTGCCAACGGCCAGGCGCGTCCGAGCGGGATGCGTCCGGACCGTCTCGAAAGAGACTCGATCCCCGCCAGGATCGCTGCTTCCGATTTGGCGCCCATCCCAGGCAGGTCGCGCAGCTTGCCGTCGCCTGCGGCTTTTTCCAACTGTGGCAGGGTCGTGATCTTGAGCGCCTTCCAGATCATGCCGGCTTTCTTTGGACCCAGGCTGGGTACCTTCAGCCACTCGGCCAGACCGGCGGGAACTTCCTTCTTCAGTTTCTCCAAGAACTCGAGCTTGCCCGTCCGCAGCAGCTCGTCGATCTTGGACGCGATGGCTTCGCCCACCCCGGGAATCTCCCGCAGCTTGCCCTCTTTCCAGTACTCGTTGACGTCACGGCCGAGGCCGGCCAGATTCTCGGCGGCCTTGCGATAGGCCAGGGTCTTATAGATAACCTCGCCCTTGATCTCGGATAGGTCGGCGATCAGCGTGAATGTATCGGCCAGCTGGCGGTTGTCCATGGGAAGCCTCTCGTCCAGGTTGAACGTGGCGGAAGCGTGAACATTATACGCTCAGCCGGAAAGGCATTTGCCGCCTCTGACGCCGCCTGTGTCACCGTAGGCGTCCCCTGGCCGGCGTCCAGGGCAAGGACACGAATCCACTTATAATCGCCGCCATGCCGCCCCTTGCTGCAATCATCCAGGCCCTGGTATTCATCGCCGGTCTGGCACTCGTCGTTGTGACGCTCTCCTCGGCCGTATCCACGTTCGTCCTCCCCCGCAGCGCCCGGAGCAGCATCACGACTCTGGTCTTCAACCAGCTCCGGCGGGCTTTTCGATTCCGGGCCTATTTCGCGAAGACCTACGAGCAGCGTGACGCTGCTCATGGCCTACTACGCTCCGCTGGCGCTCATGCTGCTCCTACCCGTGTGGTACGCGTCTGCTTGGCCTAGGCTATGCAATGATGTACTGGGGCCTCGGCTATGGGACGCCGATCGATACGCTGCGTTTGAGCGGTTCCTCGTTGTTCACGCTGGGCTTCGAGGCGCCCAAGGGGCCCTGGACCTCACTCCTGGCCGTCTCCGAGGCGATGCTGGGCCTGATCATGGTTGCGCTCTTGATCGCGTACCTCCCGACGATGTACTCGGCGTTCGCGCGCCGGGAGCAGGCCGTGAACATGTTGGAGGTTCGGGCGGGCACGCCGCCCTCGGCGGTGGAGATGCTCCAGCGCTTCCGGCGGATCCATGGGCTGGATAGGCTGGGCGACTACTGGCGCACGTGGGAAACGTGGTTTGCGGACATCGAGGAGAGCCATACCACGCTGGCGGCACTGGTGTTCTTCCGCTCTCCGCGCCCGAACTCTCCTGGATCACTGCGGCCGGGACGGTGCTGGATACGGCCGCACTGACCCTCTCCGCGATCGACGTGCCCTACGAGGTATCTGCCGCGTTGTGCATCCGAGCCGGTTACCTGGCATTGCGGCGAATTGCCAACTACTTTCAGATCCCGAATCCGCAGGAACCGCACTTCCCCGAAGACGCGATCAGCATCAGCCGGGCGGAATTCGATTCCACGCTCGACGGCCTGCGAGCCAATGGTCTGCCTCTCAAAGCGGACCGCGAACAGGCCTGGCAGGATTTCGCCGGCTGGCGCGTGAATTACGATCGCACCTTGACCACGCTGGCTGAGTTCGTCATGGCACCGTACGCGCCCTGGTCAAGTGACCGAATGTCACCTAGCTCACCGCGGCTCGGCGCCAGATAGGGACCGCCGTCGGCGGGCAGGCATTGAATTACCTCGATCACGTCAGCCTCCTCAAGCCCGCCGGGATTGCTGCCGGCGGCATCTGGGCCGATCTCGGCGCGGGGACCGGGGCGTTCACGCTGGCCGTGCGTGAGCTGCTCGGCGAACAGGCGGAGATCCATGCAGTGGACAAAGACCGAGTGAGCCTGGAGACGTTGAGTTCAACGGTATCTTGCCCGATTCGGCAGCTCCGACCGACTGCACATCCTACACACCGACTTCTCCACCTCACTACCTCAGCTGCCGCTGCTCGACGGCGTCATCATCGCGAATTCACTGCACTTCTTCAAGGACAAAGTACGCATCCTGAGCGGCGTGCGCAACATGCTAAAGCCGGCCGGGTCCCTGCTGCTGGTTGAGTACAACGTGGACCGCGGCAACCCGTGGGTACCTTACCCGCTCTCCCTCCAGACCTATCAAGGCCTGGCTCCAAAGGCAGGTTTCTCTGAACCGCGACTGCTCGCCAGGCATCCATCCAGCTTCCTGCGGGAATTCTATTCGGCGTCGGCCACGCGTCAGGACTAGAGGCAGCCTTCGGGGCGCCGCGGTCGCGGCTGCGGAGCCTCAGGCATCTGTGCTATTATGGTTTCGGCGTCTGCCCGGGGACGAGATTACGCGGGAAGTGGCCCGGCCGGCGAGGACGCTGCGCGGAGGGCAATCCAATGAACGCTTCGAAACTCGTTACGCTGCTGGGCCACGGCCTGACCGGTTGGGCGCTGTGCGCGGCGACGATGGGCATCGGCATGGCCGTCACCTCGCTGGAGAATACGCTCATCATCCACGCCATCGCGGCACCAATCTTCTTTGCGATCGTCTCGTTCGTCTACTTCCGATACTTCAACTACACCGCGCCCCTGGCAACTGGGTTGATCTTCCTCGCCCTGGTGGTCGCGCTGGACTTCTTTGTTGTCGCCCTGCTGGTCACCCGAAGCCTGGATATGTTCGGCAGCCTGCTGGGAACCTGGATCCCGTTTGTATTGATATTTGCGGCGACCTACCTGACGGGACTGTTGGTCTCAGGGCGCGCGGCGCATCGGAACCGGGTCCAGTAGGCGGCCTGAACCAGGTGACTTTCCCTACTTGACAACGGCTTGCGAATCTTAAGTACTAGGGCCGGCGGCCGCAGGGGAATGGGCGGCAACTGGAGGGACACTATGAACGCCCAATCCCGCTTTCTGACTTGGCTACGCCGATCGGGCTGGGTGCTGCTGCTCATCGCCTTGGTGCCATTCGCCCTGCATTTGTGGACGAACGCGCATGACAACTTCTTCCGCGATGAGCTGTACTACCTGGCAACCGCCCAGCACCTCGACTTTGGTTATGTGGAATTCCCGCCCTTCGTCGCCCTGGCGGCGGCGTTCGCACGGACCGTGATCGGCACGTCCGTGGTGGCCATCCGGATGCTGCCGGCGCTGGCCCACGTGGCAATCGTCCTGCTGACCGCCAGTATGGTAGCGATGTTGGGCGGCGGACTGGCCGCGCAAGCGCTGGCTGCGACCGCCATTGCTCTTGGAGGGGTCTTCCTAGGTTCGAGCGGACTGCTGACCATGGACCCGTTCGACGAGTTGTGGTGGGCCCTGGCGGCCTGGGTACTCGTGCGCCTGATCAAGAGGGCAGGAGCCGCGCTGGTGGATCCTCTTTGGACTGGTGGTCGGCGTCGGCTTGCTGACCAAGCTCACTATGGCGTTCTTCGTCATTGCCCTGCTGATCGGCCTGCTTCTCAGCCCATCGCGCAAGCTCCTCTTCAACCGCTGGCTGCTCATCGGCGGGCTCATCGCCCTCGGCGTAGCCTGGCCGTACATCATGTGGCAGATGAGGCACGGTTTCCCCGTGGTGGAGTACACCGGTATTTACTCCAGCGGCAAGACGTACCAGGCTACCCCGCTGGAATACTTGATCCAGCAGGTGACGACCGTCAATCCACTGGCGCTGCCGCTTTGGCTCGGCGGGCTGTACTTCCTCTTCTTTGTGCAGGAGGGAAGACCGTACCACGCATTTGGGTGGGCGTATGTCTTCCTATACGCTTTCTTCATGATCCAGAAAGCCAAGTTCTACTGGCTCTCGCCCGCCTATCCGATGCTTTTCGCGGCTGGCGCTTATGGGCTTCAACTGCTTGTGCAGCAACGTCCACGGCTGGCATGGCTGCAACCCACTGCGATCGCGGTCATCGGTCTCGGCGGCCTGCTGTCCGTTCCTTTTGCCATCCCCATCCTGTCCCCCGAAGCGTTCATTGGCTTGAATGCTTCGACCGGCGGCGCGGCCGTGGTCAAACAAGAGAATCTGGCTTCTTCCGACCTGCCCCAGAACTACGCCGACCGCTATGGCTGGACGGAGATGGTGGCGGCGGTAAAGCAGGCCTACGACACGCTGACACCCGCAGAAAAAGCAGACGCATGCGTGCTTACACAGAACTACGGGGAGGCCGGCGCGGTGGACTTCTACGGAAAGGCGCTGGGACTGCCCAAGGCCATCAGCGGGCACAACAGTTACTACCTGTGGGGACCGCAGGGCTGCAGCGGCAAGGTGATCATCACGGTCAACTATCCGCTGCAAGACCTCACCGGAAGTTTCGAGAGCGTCGAAGCCGGCCGGGCCTGGCACTGCAACCACTGCATGCCCTTAGAGAACGGCGCCCCGATATTCATTGCACGGGGGCTCAAGGTCCCGATTCTTGATGCGTGGCCGACCGTGAAAGCCTTCAACTAGCGTTGGCGCGGCCGGAGGCTCGAAGACCTCCGAGGTCCATGTTCAAGGACGAAACATGCCCTGGATTGATTGCCCAGGGCGTGTTTGATTCCTGCTGTAGGACTGCAACACTCTATTTCACTGTGAGCCAGACGCCCAGCATGACAACGGCCAGCCCAAATATGCGCGGCGCGTCCAAGGGGCGGACCGTTGCGCCAAGCAACCCGAAGTGGTCCAGCACCGCGCTCATAAGGATCTGACCGGCGACGACGGTGGTGATAGCGGCCGCCACGCCGACGCGCGGATCGTAAAGCTCACGGCCGCGATCACGACCAAGCCAAAGAACCCCGCGCCGAGAGCATACCAGGGGACGCTGCGCCACTGTCCCAGGCGGCCACCGCCGAGGAAGAGGAGTGGGAGGAGCGACAGGACGGCGCCACCCAGGTGCACGATGAAGATGCTCTCCAGCATGCCGAGCCGCTGGCTGAGCATGCTCGCCAGGGGGCTTTGCAGCCCAACGGCGATCCCACCTGCGAGGCCGACCAAGATAATGAGGAAGACAGAGTCCATATTAAATCCTTCAGGTCCGTACGATGATCAGCGTCAACTCCTGCGGCTGCACCCGTCAGGCACTCACGCGTCGTCGAGGCCGGGGCTTGTTCGATTTGGCACAGTCGTCCCCTTTTACAAGGAGTCACACTATATTATCATTGCTGCCCAAAGGCGGCCGGGAGAGCAGCTGTCGGCTGCCATCTTTACTGTTGAGAAGGGAAAGCAGAGATGAAAACCATTCGGAAGGTTGCACTGATCTTATCGGTCCTTGTGAGCGTGGGATGCGGGCTTCTCAGTCAAGTTGTTGCGCCGACGGCGACCGTGCCAGCCGCTCCAGCGGCCGGTTCAACAGCTGCGCCCGCTGCCACGGCCTCAACCGCCACCGGCGAGACACCCGTCACGGCCGGGCCCACGCAGGACGCGTGCGCTCGGGATGCGCTCTGGGCCTACCTGCGCGTCTTCGCCATCCCCATGGCGGAGTATGAATTCTCATTGGTCCAGGTCTTCAGTCTGACGATGCACCGGGCATCCCCGGACCAGTTCACGGCCCCGATTGCACAGGCGCAATCTTCGCGCGATTCGATCGCGGCGATGCAGACGCCTTACTGCGCCCAGAAGATGCAGGCCTCGCTGCTGAGCAGCATGGATCACATGATCGCCGGCATGAAGCTCAATGTGGCGGGAGATGGCGGGACTAAGAGCCAGGCTGAGTTCGCCCAGGCGCAGTCGGACTTCGCGACGGTACAAACCGAATTTGCTGCGTTGACCGCGAAGGCAGGGCTCGACGCCGCCAGTCCCACGCCGTAGGCTGTCCTGGAAGAACCGCGAGGTGCCTCTGTACTGCCCCTTATCTCGCCCCGCAGTTCCCTCGAAACCTTGTCATCCGATTTGCGCGGCTTCATCTGCGGCCGACCAATGCTTCCCGGACAAGTAACCCAGCCTAGCCTGTAAAGTGCCGGCCAATCCAACGCATCGCCCAAGTCGCGACGTTGCGCGTTGCAACTTCCGATCGATCCACTGGCGAGTTCGTATGCGTGAGAAGTCGATTCTCCTTGGCGATCTTCCTTATCATTCTAAAGACCAGACGAAATTCCGAGATGTCAAGATCGCTGAACCCATCGGCCTCCCGCAAGACGTATTTGGCGAAATCGTCCTTTGGCAAGGCGATATTTACGCTTCTCTCGTCGTACACATCCTTGTCAATGATGGCAAGCCTACCGGACTTGAACCTATTTCTATCCGTGCAGTTTAGATTCTGCGAGAGATGCCGCTGAGATTTCGCATCGAATTCCGACGTGAGAAATAGGCGCCTACCGGACGTGTCCGTTCGCTTGATGTCCCTATCGGGATAGTACAGTTCAAGGCTAACTTCGGGCGATGTCCGCATGGAGGGCTTCGGTATAGCAAAGGTAAAGAGGCGATCTGTCCATTTCTTATAGTTGCTCCCATGTTCCGTGGATATCTTCCGCGTTACGTCGCCATTGTCTGCGTCAAAGAGATTGACGTTGATCCTGTCAGCCGCCTCAGTGATGAGGCCATTCGTCAGTCTCAGCAACTCGGCGTCGCCCATTGGGGGATCATCCTCATACTCCTTAAACGCGATATCCAAATCGGTGAATTCGCCCATTGCTTGAAACCGGTTGATTGCTGCCTTTAGGTGCTTCCAGTCGCTTTTTCCTTCAGTCACGATGTACACGCCCGTCGATGGCACTAGCGTCGTCTTGGGCTTTGGCTTCCTGTAATTGGGATCCAACAGGTCCAGCTTATTACTGAAGGTCAGATAACTGAGGTTTGAATCTCCCCTCACCATTCTCAGAAAGGCGATCTTTCCTCGCAGCACTTTGATATATGAGGCGGCACTGTTCCCTCTCGCGTATTTAGCAGAGAATTCCCGCTGCGCGTCAGGGAGGCCGTAAATCTCGAGGGCATGCAACATTGCTCGAATTTGCCGAACATACTTCCTGCGCACGTTGGGAAATTCGTTCACGGTCAAGCCTGTGATTTCCTGCCGCTTGTACCGAGTTTGCAGTCGCACCTTGCCTGGATTTATCTGAAAGCCATTCAGCGTGACTATTAGGTTCAGGTCGTCGGCAACGACTAGGGTCCCGGTTGTTTCATCAATCTTGGCTATGCTTGATGGAAAAGAGGGCAGGGTAGTCGAGAACGTCAGGTCATCTGCGTAGCGCGTGTACACACATCTCGCGCTTTGCGCAAGGCGGCGCAATTGCGTGTCCATCTTGCCGCAGAGCATGTTGGAGACTACTGGCGAAGTGGGGGCTCCCTGGGGCAGCCTCCCATCACAGCAACAGATCGCGGCGATAGCTTTTGCGAGCTGTCTTGTCCGATTGTAGGGCTTGGACCTAAAGAGACCGCGGATCCGCCTCTCGGTTATCGAAGGAAAGAAATCCTTTAGATCCGCATTGAATACGAACTTCCTACCCTTGGTGCCATGTCTGGCTGCGTTGGTGAGAATGCTCCTCTGCAGCACGAACCCATGAACGGACGCCTTTGGAACATATACGGCTTCAAGGACCTGCTTGAGCTTCCTCTGGATTATCTTCAGCGGTGACGAAGGTGCCGAAATTCTGCGCTTCCCGCCGTCCCTTTTCGGAATGTCGAAATGCTTGTAGTGCTTAGATGGGTCTGCCTTGAAGGCGTAGTAGTAAAGTGTGCTCTTTGGGACGTCTAGAAGCAAGGCCAAGTCTTCAAAGGTGTGAAGACTGTAGAACCTCTTGCGCAGCTCGTCGGAGCCAAGGCCTAGCTTCGTGCTCATACTAAGGGAACAAATGATTTCAAGGGGGCTTGCTGGGAAATTCTAACCCCATGGCCGAACCGAAGCAGCCATGGAACCTGCAGCGTGAGCTGCTTATGGTATAACATTCTTAAGAATTCGACGCGGGATCAACGTCGAAAATCAATTGTCCCAGCAAGCACCCCTAAACCGATTATAGCACTGGGTGGAACGATTCGAATTTGCGTGAGTCAGAAACCCAAATCCTTCAGCTCATCCGCTTTGCCCTTCTTACCACTCTGCAATTCCTTCCAAAACTCATCATCATAACGCCGCGACCTGACCGGCAGGGGCATAGCCACGCCCCAGCCGAGGAGCAGCACCTCCTCCTTAGGTTGGAGGTGCTCCAGCATACCGCGCAGGGCCTCACGGCCGGCCAGGCCTGAGAGCACGGCATGGATGTCATCCTCATCGCCGAGCCAGCCGCTGATGCGCGTTCCCGAGCTGTGACATGACCTCGTCGTAGATCTGCGACGGGCGCTGGTCGATGACCAGGAGGGTCACATAGTACTTGCGGAGCTCGCGGGCGATCGTGGCGAAGGTGGTCTGGGCGGCCATCTCGCGGTTGAGCAGCTTGTGGGCCTCTTCCAGGACGATGACCAACTGGCGGGGTTCCTCCTTGCCGGAGGCGCGGAATGAGTTCGTTCGGCGCTCCCAGACTTCCTTGATCTTGCGCGTCAGCAGATTGGATACCAGCAGGTAATCCAGGTCGGTCTCGTGCTCTCCGAACGAGAGCAAGATGTGCTGGCCGTTCTCCAGCGCAGCAGTGATCTCCTTAACAGAGTCCGCCGCGGGCCGCGGCACAATGTAGGGCTTGTTGAACAGGCGGCGCAGCTTGTTGTGCAGTCCCTCGGCAGCCATGACGTTGACGCCGTTGGAGGTCGCCCAGGCTGCGACGCTTCCATTCGCCGGCACCTTCTTGCCGTCCTCGGCCGTGACCATTTCCTGGGTCATGGCCTTGAACTGCGCCGAACCAGTTCCCATGGAAGGAAGTCCACAGGGCGTCGAGCGTGGTAGCGCTGGTTTCTTTAAGGTCCAGTTCCTGGGTCAGGAGCTCGATATCGGCTGTGGAGATGTCGCTCTCGGCGATCTCCAGGTTGAAGTCCGGGGCGGTATTGCGGATCTTCGCTCCGGCGCCCAGTCCCGACCACGCGCACCTTTGATCCGAACTTGGTCTTCAGGCCGATGACGCGCAGGCCGGTATCCGAGGCAGTGTCATCGAAGCCGTACTCGTTGTGCATATCGAACACCAGGACGGATGTCTTGTTGAGCTGGATCAGGCCGGCGAGCACAAGGCGCGTCAGGAAGGATTTGCCGGTGCCGGTCGCGCCGAAGACGCCCGACGAGCGCTGCACCAGTTTGTTGAGGTCGACGCAGACCGGATGACCCTGCTCGCGGGTGTAGCCGATGACGAAGTTGCCGGCGTCTCCCGGCTTGCCGAAGATCTCACCGATGTCCCCCTCGGAGGCAAGGCGGACCGGGGCATGATGTGGCGGCACGGTCTTGACCGGGATGGGCCTGGGCGTCTGCCCATCCAATGACTTCAACCAGGTGTCGTATTCCGCCGACCCCGGCTCCGGGCCGCGCTCCAGCATCAGGGCCGGCAGCACTTCGAGGTTGGTGAAGAGCGTCTGACCATGCAGCGCCTGGGCCAGCGGCGGAGCAAAGCCGCGCCTCGGATTGTTCATCGGCGAAGCGCGGATCGGTGGCGCCCAGCTGCAGGTCCGTGACCAGGCCGTAGAACTGGAAGTCGCCGCTTTCGATGACGACGAAGGCGCCCTCCTGCACGGTAAGCGGATCAACCGTCAGGCGAACACGGAAGGACTCTTTCAACCCGCCGCCGACGATGTAACCAATTGCTTGATGTTCGGTTGACATTCGATTCACCACAGAGGACACAGGGGGATCACGATCGAATTCGATTATAAGACATGATACACTTTTCCCAGCAGGAGCGGCCCATGTCGATTAAAGAAGAAAGCGATCGCTGGCAAAGAGAATCCCTTGATCCTTCCATTAAGAACTTCCCGGAGCGCAAGCCGCGCTTTGAGACCACGTCCGGCATCGAACTCCCGCGGGTGGCGCTGCCTCAGGACGACGAGGCCGGCTACATGGAAAGGCTCGGGTTCCCCGGCGAATATCCGTTCACGCGCGGCGTCCAGCCGACGATGTATCGCTCGCGCTTGTGGACCATGCGCCAGTATGCCGGCTTCGCCACGGCGGAGGAATCCAACCAGCGCTATCGCTATCTGCTGCAGCAGGGACAGACGGGCCTGTCGGTCGCGTTCGACCTGCCCACGCAGATCGGCTACGACGCCGATGACCCGATGGCGCAGGGCGAGGTGGGCAAGGTGGGCGTCTCGATCTCGTCGCATGCGAGGACATGGAGACGCTGTTCAAGGAGATCCCGCTGGAGCAAGGTCTCGACCTCGATGACCATCAACGCGCCCGCGGGCATCCTGCTGGCGATGTACATTGCGGTGGCGAAGAAGCAGGGCGCGGACATCCGCAAGCTGCGCGGCACGGTCCAGAACGACATCCTCAAGGAGTACGTGGCGCGCGGAACCTACATCTTCCCGCCCGCGCCGTCCATGCGGCTGATCACCGACATCTTCCAGTACTGCGCCCGGGAAGTGCCGTACTGGAACACGATCTCGATCTGCGGCTATCACATCCGCGAGGCCGGCTCGACCGCCGTGCAGGAAGTCGCCTTCACGCTGGCCAATGCCATCGCCTACGTCGAAGCGGCGCGTCAAGGCGGGCTTGAAGGTGGACGACTTCGCTCCGCAGCTCTCGTTCTTCTTCAACGCGCACAACAACCTGCTCGAAGAGGTCGCCAAGTTCCGCGCGGCGCGCCGCATGTGGGCCAGGATCATGCGCGAGCGCTTCAAGGCGCAGAAATCCGCCAGCTGGCAATTGCGCTTCCACACGCAGACCGCCGGCTCCACGCTGACCGCGCAGCAGCCGGAGAACAACGTGGTGCGCGTCACGATCCAGGCGCTGTCCGCGGTGCTGGGCGGGACGCAGTCGCTGCACACCAACAGCCGGGACGAGGCGCTCTGGCTGCCCACCGAGAAATCGGTCCGGCTCGCGCTGCGCACACAGCAGATCATCGCCTCATGAATCGGGCGTCGCCGATTCGATCGACCCGCTGGCCGGTTCGTATCTGATCGAACATCTGACCGACGAGATCGAAAAGAGAGCTGGCGAATACATCGCCAGGATCGATGAAATGGGCGGCGCACTGATCGCATCGAGCGCGGCTACATGCAGAACGAGATCCAGAACGCCGCCTATGCCGCGCAGCAGGCCATCGAACGAGGTGAGCAGATCGTGGTGGGCGTCAACCAGTTCCAGGTCGATGAAAAGGTGACGCTCGAACGCCTCAGGGTCGATCCGGCGATCGAGGCCGCGGCCCGCCAGCGCCTGGCTGACCTACGCACCCGTCGCGATTCAGGCAAAGTCTCAGAGATTCTAGGTCGCTTGGATCAGGCAGCGCGCGGACAAGAGAACCTCATGCCGCTCTTCGTCGCGGCGGTGGAACACGACGTGACCCTGGGGGAGATCTGCAACACCCTGCGGGCCGTGTGGGGCGAGTACGTGGCCCAGACCTTCTAGGGGCGGACCGGGACAATGATCGGGGCGATTCCCTCATGGGACTAGTGGGCAGGCACCGCAAGGCGCTATTGGGCGCGCTGCTGGCACTCCTGTATGCGGCGTGGGCTTACCCATTCATCATGGAGTCTTCCGTCGTGGCATTCGATGGCCGGCGCTACTTCAACCTGTTCGACGACGCAATGATCTCCATGCGCTACGCCTGGAATTTCTCGCACGGGCAGGGACTTGTGTGGAACCCGGGCGAGCGAGTTGAGGGGTATACCAACCTGCTGCAGACCCTGATCATGTCCGTGTTCACCGCGCTGCTGGACAAATCGACCGCGGTGCTCGCGGTCCAAGTGCTGGAAGTGCTGCTGGTGTTGAGCTGTGTCTATCTCGTCTGGCGCCTGTGCACTTACCTTGGGGCTGAGATCGAACCCGGCAGCCGGACATTATTCACAGCAACGATCCTGCTGATGACGCTCACCTACTACCCCCTATCGTACTGGTCGCTCAGCGGAATGGAGACCGGCATCCTGACCCTCTTGATGCTGGCCAGCGTCTTCATGATCGAAAGATTTCGCCAAAGCGGCGGCAGCCTCGATCTGCACATCGCAGCCGGATTCCTAGGCCTGGCGTACTTGAGCCGACCCGATGCACTCATCTTTGCGATCCCTCTTCTGGTCTATGCTGCCGACATTGCGCTTCGCCGAGTCAACAAGGGGCAAGGCCAAGAGAACCGACGTCGAGTCGTCCGCACGCTGCTCCTTGCACTCGTGATTTATCTGCTGTTCCCGCTTGGCCAGGAAGGCTTCCGCATCCAGTTCTACGGCGCGCTCCTGCCGAACACGTACTACCTGAAAGCGACGGGTATGCCCCTCATCGACCGAATCCGCAACGGCCTCGGATTCCTCAGCCTTTACTTCTGGACGCACGCAATCCTCCTCGGGATAGGCTGCCTGGGATTCGTCTTGAAGCCCGATCGGAGGAAGGCTTGCTACCTGGTGCTCGTCGTTGCGCCCATCCTTTATGAAGTCTGGGCTGGCGGGGCTCCCCTGCGGCTATGGCGGCTGATGACGCCCGCGCAGCCGCTGGCAGCGATCCTGTTCGTCATGGGCGCGTTTGAACTCCTGCGGCGCTTGGGTGTCTCCATCGCCACGCGCAAAGGCACCGCGTGGATGGGGGTCCTGACCGGGGTCGCCATCATGAGCGTGAACCTGTTCTTCATTCCGCAGATCCTCTTCCTGCAGACCTGGTTCCCGAAGGATTTCTACGCACCGAGGGTGAACGCGGCGGTCGCCCTTAGTGAGATCACCACCGAGCAGGCCAGCGTCGGAGTGCTGGCAGCTGGCGTTGTCCCCTACTACACGGGCCGTCCGGCCTTCGATTATCTTGGACGGAGCGACCCGCATATCGCCGCCCTGCCACCCGATCTGTCTGGCGCGGTGTCGTGGAACGGCATGTACAGCGTCCCCGGGCACAACAAGTACGATTTGGTGTATTCCATCGAGCAACTGCAGCCGACTTACACGGACACAAATTTCTGGGGCGGGCAGGACCTGAGTGCCTGGATCTCGGCCCACTACGTCTCAGTGGAGTATCGGGGCGTTGGCCTCTTGCTGAAGCGGGGAGCGCCCGAGGTCAAGTGGGACCTGATCGGCCCGTAGCCGGGCCTCAAGTAAGGTAGTCGCGGCTACGGCCGCGATCGCCACGCGTGGGGCAAGCCGCTAGCGCAGGGACGCTGACCAGAATTCGGATTTCAGGAATATCTGGCTTCAGCATTCGCATCGGAAACACGGACCCATCGACAGAAGCAAGGACCGCCCCCTCCCATTTGCCCATCGTGGCGCTGTTCAGCGCGAATGCCATCTCGATGGTGGGCAATGTCTGCGCGGGCATCGCCATCCCCTGGTTCGTGCTGCAAACGACCGGCAGCGCCACACAGACCGGCATCACCGGCTTCTTCACCATCCTCCCCGTGGTGCTGGCCGGATTTTTCGGAGGCGCGTTGGTCGACCGGATCGGATACAAGCCGACGAGCATCGTCGCCGACCTGGCCAGCGGCATCACCGTGGCACTGATCCCCCTGCTGCATTTCACCATCGGGCTGCAATTCTGGCAGTTGATGGTCTTGGTGTTCCTAGGGGGGCTGCTGGACGCCCCCGGCTCAACGGCTCGGGGCGCCCTCGTGCCCGACTTGGCTGCCTTGGCAGGCTGGCCGCTTGAGCGGCCAACCTCTGCCAGCCAGGTGGTTGAGCGCAGCTCACGCCTAGTGGGAGCGCCACTGGCGGGCATCTTAATTGCGCTGATCGGGACCGCCAACGTGCTGTGGATCGATGCGGCCTCGTTCTTCATCTCGGCAGCGCTGGTCGCGGTGACTATCCACGCCCCTCGTCCAAAACCCCGGGAGGCCGCGCCGACCCTGTACTTCGAAGAACTGCGGAACGGGTTGAAATTCCTAGGCGGCCACCGGCTCATCCAGACGATGGTGCTGGTCGTGATGGTCACCAATTTTGTGGACGCGGCCTTTGCAGGTGTGCTCATGCCGGTGTATGCCAAGCGGGTCTGGGGCACGGCCGTTAACCTCGGGCTGATCATCGCGGTCAGCGGCGGGGGTTCGGTCTTGGGGGCGATCCTGTTCGGCGCGCTCGGGACGCCAGGTATCGCGTTACGCCATGTTCGTGGGCATGTTCGTGGTGGCAAGCACCCTGTACTGGTCCCTAGCGTTGTTTCTGCCGTTTCCCATCATCCTGGTCGCGGCGCTCATCACCGGCATAGCGGCTGGCCCGCTCAACCCGATCATCGACGCCGTTCTGTACGAACGCGTGCCGGCCGACATGCGCGGCCATGTGTTCGGCACGATCACGGCAGGGCCTGGATGACCATGCCGCTGGCAATGCTGGTCAGCGGCGTACTGACCGAGCAGCTTGGACTGCGGCCCATCCTGATCGCCTGCGGCGCGACGTACCTGGTCAGCACGATCGGTGCCATCTTCATCCCCGCGATGCGCGAGCTTGACCAACGCCCAAAGCCCCCACCCTTGCCAGCGGCGCCAGAAGGCCACTGAACCTCTCCCGACCTGACCAGTTATCCCCCGTTGGTCGCGATGGCCTTCATTAATCTTTCTCTCATCATTTAAGTCTTGACTTAATTAAGTAGATACTGTATTATCCGCCCTATGGACGTTTTCTCCGCCGTCGCCCAACCCACCCGCCGGAGCATCCTCGAGATGCTAGCCAGCAGCGGCCGGCTCTCTAGCAGTGAGATCGCCCGCAGATTCCGGGTCAGCCCGCCGGCCATTTCCCAGCATCTGAAGATCCTGCGCGAGGCGCGCCTGGTGCGGATGCACAAGCACGGTCAGCAGCGCATCTACGAGGTCAATCCCGAGGCCATGCACGAGCTCGAGGACTGGGCCCGGCAGACGACCGCGCAGTGGGAGGAGCGACTGGACGCCCTCGAACGACTGGTACAAGCGGAAGAAGACGAGACCAACAAACCCAGAGGTGAAAAGGAGAGAAACCATGATGAAGCAGAATGAAATACTCAGCGAAGTGACCGTCACGCGCTTGATCAATGCGCCCCGCCAGCGCGTCTGGAAGGCCTGGACCGATCCGAAGCTGCTGGCGCAGTGGTGGGGCCCGCGTGGCTTCACCAACCCCGTCTGCGAGGTCGAGGCGCGAGCCGGAGGCCGCATCCTCATCCACATGAGCGGCTTCGGCATGCTGGCCCCCATGTCGGGCACCTTCAAGGAAGTGGTCGAGCCCGAACGGCTGGTCTTCACGAACAACGCCTACTTCGATGCGTCCCTGGCCAAGGTACTGATCAAAGCGGTCACCACCGTCACCTTCAAGGAGGAGGGTGGCAAGACCCGGCTCACCGTCCACAACGCAGTGCTGAAGGCGGCCCCCGAGGCAGCCCAAGCGCTGGAAGGCATGGAGCCCGGCTGGACCCAGTCGATCGACAAGCTGGAGGAATTCCTCAAGTGAGTCCTATGGCCGGTCCGAACCAAGGACCCGACCCCCGGAACAAAGATACAAAGCATCCAAACGTTTAGCGAAAGAGCACGAAATCCGATCATGAAGGTAGAAAGGATGAACAGAATGCCAAACCAAGTCGCAAGTCAAGCAGCAATCCGCATGGCCGGGAATGTTGAGACCAAAGTGGGCAAAACCAACTTCATCGCCGAACCCGGCAAGCAGGAAATCGTCATCACCCGGCTGTTCGATGCGCCCCGCGAGCGCCTGTTCAAGGTGATGATGGACCCGGCCCTCATCCCGCAGTGGTGGGGCCCCAGAGGTCACACCACGATCGTCGATAAGATGGAGGTCAGGCCCGGTGGGATCTGGCGCTTCATTGGTCGCGATCCGTCCGGCGCAGAGTTCGCTTTCCACGGCGTGTACCACTCCATCAGCGCGCCTGGACGCGTCGTGGACACGTTCGAGTTCGAAGGCGTGCCCGGACACGTCCTGCTGGAGACACACACCCTGGAGGACCAGGGCGGCAAGACTTCTCCTGACCAGCCACATTGTGTACGAGTTAGTTGCGGATCGGGATGGCATGGTCGCCTCCGGAATGGAGTGGGGTCAGAACGAGAGCATGGAACGGCTGACCGAGCTCCTGGCGAAGGCCTGAAGCTCGGCGTATCCGAACGAGGAGATGGTGGTGCAGGTTGCCATCATCTTCTCGTTTCGCGTTCGGACGTGGTATGCTCCGGCGCATGGATCAACTCACCCAACTCCTCAGCGACCTGGTCGCGATCAACTCGGTCAATCCCGATCTCGTGCCCGGTGCGCCCGGCGAAGCTGAGATCGCCCGCTACATTGCGGCCTGGCTGGAACGGGCCGGGCTCGAGGTGCAGGTCATCGAGGCCGCACCTGGCAGGCCCAATGTGGTCGGCGTCGCCAAGGGAACCGGCGGCGGCAAGGCCCTGATTCTCAATGGGCACATGGACACCGTCGGCACCACGGGCATGTCTTATCCGCACGAGCCCGTCGTCAAGGAGGGTCGCCTCTATGGACGGGGCGCCTACGACATGAAGGGTGGGCTGGCAGCTTGCATGCTGGCCGCCGCCGAGGCAAAGAAGCGCGGGCTTCGGGGCGACGTGATCGTGCAGGCAGTGGTCGACGAGGAATACGCCAGCCTCGGCACCCAGTCACTGGCGTCCCGCATTCACGCAGATGCAGCCATCGTGGCCGAGTTCACCGAGCTGAAGCTCATCCTGGCCCACAAAGGATTCGTCTGGCTGGAGGTCGAGACGGCCGGCATAGCCGCGCATGGCTCGCGGCCAGACCTGGGCGTGGATGCGATCGCAAAAATGGGCGACGTATTGGTGGATCTGAAGAAGCTCGACGAGAGGCTGCGCGCTCACCCGGCACATCCGTTGCTCGGCAGCGGGTCGGTGCACGCGTCACTGATCAAGGGCGGGCAGGAGCTATCCAGCTACCCGGACCGGTGCGTCTTGTCGATTGAGAGAAGGACGATACCCGGCGAGCTGCCGGAAAAAGCGGAGGCCGAACTCGTACAAATCGTAGATGAGCTGCAGCGTGCGGACCCAACCTTCAAGGCTGTCGTGCGTCGCGGCCTTGATCGATCGCCGCTGGAGACCGGCCAAGACACGACCGTCGCCAGGACGGTTCAAGCCGCGGCCACCAAGGTGTTGGGCCACGCGGCGCCGATCGCGGGCGTGCCCTTCTGGACGGACGCGGCGCTTCTCTCGGCCGCGGGCATCCCTTCATTACTATTCGGTCCTTCCGGGGCAGGCGCGCACGCGGTCGAGGAGTGGGAAGACCTGGAAAGTGCAAGGACCTGCGCGAAGGTCTATCTCGAGACCGCGCTGAGTTTCTGCAGCTGAGTCCAGGGAGGTTCCGCCGGGGTTGCTAGCAATGGAATTTGACGGGCGGCCATGACCCTGCTGGGGGGTCCAGCTAGGCCCTGCCCGTGCCCGACACCAATGGAGACGGCGATCCGCACCAGTAACCCACGCGCAGGGCGTACGCTCGACAGCAGCAGCCGGGAACGGCTGCTGCTGTTCTTTGCGCCCCCCGCTGACCGCCGGTTGGAATTGTTCGTGGTTTGTGCTAGAATGCGTTTGTAGCCTGAAAGTTGCTCTTTAGAGGCCCTTGGAGATTGCATCTCGCGGCGCAGTGACTTCGGGGCCTCTGCTGTTTTGCGGGGAGGAATATGCCATGGCAAGAACACTCTTCCGATCCATCCTGATCGCGGTGGTGGCTCTGGCGGAGGGACTCTGGGCCGGCCCGCAGGCGGCTCATGCCACCGGTACAACCTGCTATGTCAAGTGGAACGCGGCCGGCGCCAATAATGGCTCTACATGGGTCGACGCCTACACAAGCCTGCAATCGGCGCTGGGCGATGGTAACTGCACCCAGATATGGGTGGCAACCGGCGTGTACACTCCGGGGGCGGCGCGCAGCGCCACCTTTCAGATCGCCGAAGGCCGGGCGGTCTACGGCGGATTTGAGGGCAATGAGCTCTCCCTCGGCGCGCGCGATCCGGCCGCGGATGTCACCCTCCTCTCGGGGGACATCGGCGGCGACGATGCCAAACACGCTACGACTAACATCGATTTGAGCGCGGCGGACATCGTTGGGGACAACAGCTACCACGTGGTCAGCTTTTACGGCATGGCGGGCGTTCCCATCACGCCAGGCACCATCCTAGACGGATTCACTATCACTGGCGGGCAGGCTACGGGCGACTGGGCGGACGCCGAAGGCGGCGGCATGCGCTGCGATGGCGATGGCGGCAACCCACTCAACAACTGCTCCCCGACGATCTCCACTATCACGTTCAGCGGGAACACGGGCCTCAATGGCGGCGCGGTCTATGATAACGGCGTCTCGGGCCACAGCAGCCCGGTCTTCACCAACGTTACGTTCCGGGGCAACTCCGCTTCCATGGGCGGCGCGGTTTACAATGCCGGGACCGGCGCGGGAAACAGCAGCCCATCCTTCAGCAACGTGACCTTTGTCAACAACTCGGCCACCGGCGGTGCCGGCGGCGCCATCCTCGACTTCGGACAGGGCGGCACCAGCAGCCCGACCCTGACGAATGTCTACTTTGACCACAACACAGCCGGCTACGGCGGCGCGGTCTACAACCGAGGGATCTCCGGGCTCAGCAGCCCGACCCTGAACAACGTGACCTTCAACGCCAACAGCGCTGAGTACTCCGGCGGCGCAATGTACAACGATGGGTACAACGGCGGCACCAGCAGCCCCAGCCTGACCAATGTGACCTTCGGCGGCAACTCCGCCGGCAGCGCAGGCACAGGTGGGAGTGCCGGAGCGCTCTTCAACGACGGGTCATATGGCGGCACCAGCAGCCCCACCCTAACCAACGTGACATTCAACGGCAATACAGCCTCCAACGGGGGGGCTGTCATGGAAAACACCGGCTACAGTGCTTCTCCCACCCCGGCCGGGACCAGCAATCCGGTCCTGACCAACGTGATCCTGTGGGGGGATACGGGGTCCCCCGAGATCTACAACCTCAATGCCGCGCCCAGCATCAGCTACAGCGTGGTGCAGGGAGGCTGCACCAGCATCTATGGGAACAACTGCCTGGGCGGCAACCTCAGCACCGATCCCATGCTGGCGGCCCTGGGACACAACGGCGGCGTCACTATGACGATGGCGCTGCACGCTGGCAGCTCTGCGATCAACACTGGCGACGATGCCACCTGCGCGGCGGCCCCTGTGAACAATCGCGATCAGCGCGGCATCACACGGCCGCAGGGTCCGCACTGCGATATCGGCGCCTATGAATTGGATTCAGCCGTCGTGGACGCGAGAATCGGCGGCAGCCTGATGGGAACGTACGAGATCGCTCCCGGCGCGTCCAGGCGGGCGAGCTATGCCGGTACCGACAGCGGCCCAGTCCAGGTGATCAGCACCGACGGCGTCAAGATCATTGCGGCCATCCGGGACTCCTGGTGGGATGGCACCACTTGGAGCGACTACACCCAGTTGATGGGACTGCCCGCGGGTCAGGTATCGGATACTTACGTCTTCCCCGCCTACAACAATGTCACCCTGGACGAGCAGCTGCGGTTTGGCAACGTGGACACGGTTGATACCACGGTCAAGGTCACCATCGGCGGGGTGGAAAGGGGTAGCTATCTGCTGCATCCGAGTGAGGCCACGAGAGTGAACTATGCCGGCTTGGATAGCGGGCCGGTCGTGGTGCAGGGCACACCCGGCGTGAAGATCATCGCGGCCATCCGTGACTCCTGGTGGGATGGCAGGACTTGGAGCAGCTATTCCCAACTGATGGGACTGCCCGCCAACCTGATATCGGACACGTACGTCTTCCCAGCCTACAACAACATCACCCTGGACGAGCAACTGCGCTTTGGCAATGTGGATACGGTCGATACCACGGTGACCGTCACCATCGGCGGGGTATTCAGGGGCAGCTATTTGCTGCATCCAAGTCAGGCTGTGAGAGTGAACTACGCGGGTGTGGACACCGGGCCAGTCGTGGTCCAAGGTACACCCAACGTGAAGATCGTGGCGGCCATCCGTGACTCCTGGTGGGATGGCACCACCTGGAGCGACTACGCCCAGTTGATGGGATTGCCTGCAAGCCAGATATCGGACACCTACGTCTTCCCGGCATACAACAACGTCACACTGGATGAACAGCTTCGGTTCGGCAACGTCGATACCGTCGATACGACGGTCATGGTCACCATCGGCGGGGCGTCAAGGGGCAGCTATCTGCTGCATCCGAGCGAGGCCATTCGACTGAACTATGCCGGACTAGATAGCGGGCCGGTCGTAGTGCAGGGGACACTAGGGGTGGACATCATTGCCGCCATCCGCGAACTCGTGGTGGGATGGCAAGACCTGGAGCAGCTACTCCCAGTTGATGGGACTTCCCGCAAGCCAGGTGTCAGACAATTATGTGTTCCCGGCCTACAACAACGTGACATTGGATGACCAGCTGCGGTTTGGGGTGCCGGGAGACTAGCGCACGGGAGACAATTGCAGGATTGCCACGACCTCCGCAGTCCACAAGACCGCGGAGGTTCCTATTGCTCGTCCTTCGCGCAACTTGACTTGCAGCCGGCGTGCAGGCAGCCGAGGAACCGGGCGATCTCGCTGGCCCGAGGGCCCGCGCGCACTCATATCTCGCAACTGCGTTGGATTTCTGGGGCCAACGGCGGGGCGCGGCGTGCTCCGAACCAACTCGCCGGTCCGCCGGTAGCTCCGGCGCGGTTGCGGCAGGGCAGGCGCCTTAATGTATGGGCATGCGAGATGCACTACAATGAAAGTCAGGCCAACATTGACTGGTGGGGTGATCAACCTGCGAGGGCTTTGGAGCAGGCCTAGAGATCGACGACCCGTAGTTACCCGAGTCCTACGAACGTGCGGCAGTGTCACACATCCATCGAGGGTCGCATTCTCCCGCGCCGAGCGGGCACTAGTGGCGGCCTCTGTTTTGTTCTCCCTTGAGAGGAGGGGCGTCATGAAAAGAAGACCGGTAACGCTCATCGTTATTGCCGTGCTTGTTTCTATTCAGGCGTTGTTTGGCGCGGTGCCTCGCGCCCATGCGGGCACCACCATCCAGGTCAACACGACGAGCAATACCCTTGGCGACGGCCACTGCTCTCTACAAGAGGCGGTCGCGGCAGCGAACACCAACGCGGCTCAAGACTCCGGAGCGTGTCCGGCCGGCTCGGGGACGGACACCATCACCTTCAATATCGGAGCCAGCGGGAGCTCGCAGACGATCACCCTCGACATTAAGCTAGTGGTCAGCTCTCCCGTCGTCATTGACGGCACGTCACAACCCGGCTTCAACACCACGACCCGCGTCCCCCTGATTGAGATCACGGGTTCTCCGTCGCAGCTCATTGGATTGAGCGCTGGCTCTGCTGGAAGCACGATTCAGGGTCTGAGGCTCACCGATACCTATCCCGGACCTGGTGCTTTCGCAGATATTCTTGCGGTGGAGACCGATAGCAATCACATTGTCGCAAACTATATTGGCACAAACGGCACCCAAATTGTAGGACCGTACTCGGCAGGCATCCACGTAGTGGCGTCGTCCAACAACACAGTCGGCGGGCCCGGTGCGTCCGACCGCAACCTGTTCGGGGCCGCCACGGGGATCCGGATAACCGGCGGCTCAGGCAATCTGATCCAAGGGAACTACTTCGGCGTGCGGGCCGACGGCGTCACACCGCTCGAGGGTCTTCTCAAGAACGGCTACGGTCTCTTCCTCCAGTCCGGCGCGGTCGACGCGGTGTCCAACACCATTCGCGGAAATGTCATCACCGGATATCAGATCGGCGTCTTCCTACGTCCGGTAACCGCAACCACGACGGTCGCGGGCAACCTGATCGGCGTCGGCGCGGGCGGAACAACGGCCCTCGGCAATAGCCGTGGAATCTCCATCGAGGGTGCCGGTAGCAATACCATCGGGGGCACCAGCGCGGCCGACCGCAATGTCATTGCCGGGAATTCAGAGGCCAACATCTTCCTCGCGAATGATGGCCTCAATATACCCAACGATAATGTGATCCAGGGCAACTATATCGGCACTACGGCGGATGGCTTGAGCGCCCTCACGCCGGGGGATGGGACTGGCATTTACTTAGCGGGCGGCCAGGACAATACCATCGGCGGCACTGACGCCGGCAGCGGCAACCTGGTCTCCGGCAATCAGACCGGCATCCGGGTCGAGACTGGAGTTGCGGGAACCATCATCCGCGGCAATCGGATTGGCACGAATGCTGCGGGGACCGCGGCGATCGCCAACGGAGATGGAATAAGCGCCTACAGCGCCGTCAACATCGGGGATGCAGTCACACCGGGCAACAATCTGATCTCCGGAAACACAACCTACTACGGCATTAGCACGTACCACGCGTCAGGAACGACGATCTACGGCAACCGGTTCGGCCTCACGGCGGACGGCTCCGGCGGCATCCCCAATGGCACGTCCGTAGATCTGAGCAACACCACGGCGACCGTGGCGCAGAACTGGTTCGGGTACTCAGACTATGACGGCCTTTACATGGAGTTCGATGGCAACGTGGCAGCGGGTTCATCGAACAACTGCTTCACCTTCAATACGCATAACGGGTCATATAGCGGCAATTCCGGTGCGACGCAGCCGCTCACCAACAACTGGTGGGGCAGTCCGACCGGCCCAACGCATAGCGGCAACCCGGGCGGAACGGGGGATCACGTCTCAGACTACATCACCTATTCGCCGTTCCTCACGACACCCCCTGCCGCCTGCCCGGGCACGGTGGTGAATGTGACCATCGGTGGGGTCAGCCGAGGCGATTACTTCCTGGCGCCGAGCGGGCAGAAACGGGTGAACTATGCAGGCTTGGATAGCGGGCCCGTCACGATTAAGAGCACATGGGGGCCGAAGATCATTGCGGCCATCCGGGACTCCTGGTGGGATGGCACCACTTGGAGCGACTACACCCAGTTGATGGGACTGCCCGCGGGTCAGGTATCGGATACTTACGTCTTCCCCGCCTACAACAATGTCACCCTGGACGAGCAGCTGCGGTTTGGCAACGTGGACACGGTTGATACCACGGTCAAGGTCACCATCGGCGGGGTGGAAAGGGGTAGCTATCTGCTGCATCCGAGTGAGGCCACGAGAGTGAACTATGCCGGCTTGGATAGCGGGCCGGTCGTGGTGCAGGGCACACCCGGCGTGAAGATCATCGCGGCCATCCGTGACTCCTGGTGGGATGGCAGGACCTGGAGCAGCTATTCCCAACTGATGGGACTGCCCGCCAACCTGATATCGGACACGTACGTCTTCCCAGCCTACAACAACATCACCCTGGACGAGCAACTGCGCTTTGGCAATGTGGATACGGTCGATACCACGGTGACCGTCACCATCGGCGGGGTATTCAGGGGCAGCTATTTGCTGCATCCAAGTCAGGCTGTGAGAGTGAACTACGCGGGTGTGGACACCGGGCCAGTCGTGGTCCAAGGTACACCCAACGTGAAGATCGTGGCGGCCATCCGTGACTCCTGGTGGGATGGCACCACCTGGAGCGACTACGCCCAGTTGATGGGATTGCCTGCAAGCCAGATATCGGACACCTACGTCTTCCCGGCATACAACAACGTCACACTGGATGAACAGCTTCGGTTCGGCAACGTCGATACCGTCGATACGACGGTCATGGTCACCATCGGCGGGGCGTCAAGGGGCAGCTATCTGCTGCATCCGAGCGAGGCCATTCGACTGAACTATGCCGGACTAGATAGCGGGCCGGTCGTAGTGCAGGGGACACTAGGGGTGGACATCATTGCCGCCATCCGCGAACTCGTGGTGGGATGGCAAGACCTGGAGCAGCTACTCCCAGTTGATGGGACTTCCCGCAAGCCAAGTGTCGGACAATTACGTGTTCCCGGCCTATAACAACGTGACACTGGATGACCAGCTGCGGTTCGGGGTGCCGGGAGACTAGCGCACGGGTGATAATCGCAGGATTGCCACAACCTCCGCAGTCCAGAAGACTGCGGAGGTTCTTATTGCTCGTTGTTCGACCAACTTAACCATCGGCGGGTGCACACGCGGCTGAGGAATGGGTGGATCTCGCCAGCGTGCAGGCCTGCGCGGATATCCAGCTCCCAACGCGCTGGAGTTCTGCAGCTGAGGCTGGGGACGTCGCTACGGGCGGCCACGGAAATCTGCCAGGCCCCCGCCAGCACCCGGCCCGCTACCTAGGCATTGCCCCTTGCCAGACGTCACCGGACTGCCGAGTTGCGCGAAATCCATTGGAGAGAGCCGCCGGCGTACTATATATAATCCGCTGAACGCTGCCCGGGCCGGCCGGCGGTGGCACACTGGCACGGCAGCTGCAGACGGCGCGCCGCCCGGCAGATTACATTTCGTGACACAGCCGTCGGCTCTGACATGCCGGGAAAATCGCCTGCCGCTTTGCGACTGAGAGCGAGGACGATGTGAGATACAGGCTTGGATGGTCCAGGTTCGTTGTAGCGGCGTTGTGGCTGACGGCGGCGACCGTCGGCCCCGCCTCGACGGTTTCTGCAACTTCGATCCCCTCGGCGCTGGTCTTCACGCCGGTGACGGGCGGCCTGAGCCTACCGGTCTTCGTGACCAATGCAGGAGATGGCTCGAATCGTCTCTTCATCGTCCAGCAGGGCGGACAGGTCCGCATCTTCAAGAACGGCAGTCTCCTCCCAACCCCGTTCCTGAATATCGCCGGGTCAGTCCCCAACTTCACCGGTGTCAACGGCGAACAGGGCTTGCTCTGCCTCGTATTTGACCCAAATTACTCCGCCAACGGCATCTTCTACATCACCTATACGACCACCAATCCTGATCCGACCTTCATCTACACCACCACGCTCGCCCGCTATCACGTGTCGACGGGAAACCCCGACGTCGCGGATGCGTCCTCCGGCGTCGTCCTGCTTTCCATCCCAAAGAAGTACACGAATCACAACGGCGGCATGATCGCGTTTGGGCCGGACGGATATCTCTACATGTCGATGGGAGACGGCGGAAGCGGCGGCGACCCCGATAACAACGCCCAGAACCTCCACACACTGCTCGGAAAGCTGCTGCGGCTTGACGTCGAGAGTACGCCGCCGCCCGGGAAGATGTACGTGATCCCGCCCACGAATCCATTCTTCGGGAGCAGTGATCCGAACGTGAAGCAGGAGATCTGGGCCTACGGACTCCGCAATCCGTGGCGTTTCTCTTTCGACCGCCTGACCGGGGATCTCTATATCGGTGACGTCGGGCAAAATATCGAAGAGGAGGTGGATTTCCAGGCCGCTTCCAGCGCCGGCGGACAGAACTATGGCTGGCACATCCTGGAGGCAAATCTCTGCTATGACCCCTCGGTGGGGTGCGTAGCGCCCACCGGGTATGTCCCGCCCGTCGCGACGTATGATCACGGGACCAACGATTCCTTTGGGTGCGCCCTCACAGGCGGCTACGTCTATCGCGGCAGTAATTCACCTTCATTGCAGGGTGTCTACTTCTATGGGGACTATTGCTCCGGAAAGGTGCTTGGCCTCGTCAAGAACGCGAACAATACGTGGAGCTCCAGCGTCATTGTTTCCACCAGCTATTCGATCTCGTCTTTTGGCCAGGACGAACAGGGGGAACTGTATCTGGCTGACTATGGCTCCGGAACGGTTTATGAGATCTCGTCAGTGCGCGTTTCAATTTCCGGTAGCGCGGGGATCGACGGTGCGACCCTGAGCTACACCGATGGGATCGCCAAGACCGTCACGTCGGCTGCTGATGGCAGCTACTCCTTCACCGTATCCAGGAATTGGAGCGGAACTGTCACACCCTCCAAGACCTGCTACACGTTCAATCCTGTGAGCATCAGCTACACCAACCTCGCAACGGATCAAACCTCCCAGAACTACACCGCTGCAATCGATCCGGCCGCCGGATGCGCTGATGTCACGGCCTCAGTCGCAGGCATAACGAGGGGAACTTACGAGATCGCTCCGCATACAGCCGAGCGGGTAAACTACCCGGGCATCGACAGTGGTCCGGTGAAGGTGCAGAGCACCAACGCCAAGAATCTTGTGGCCGCAGAGCGAGAACTCCTGGTGGGACGGCAAGACTTGGAGCGACTACGCTCAGTTGATGGGGCTGCCTGCCGGTCAGGTATCGGATACGTATGTGTTCCCGGCGTACAACAACGTCTCATTGGATGAGCAGCTGTGGTTGGGGAATGTGGATACGGTGGATACGACGGTCACGGTCACGATCGGCGGGATATTCAGGGGCAGCTATCTGCTGCATCCAAGTGAGGCTGCAAGAGTGAACTACGCCGGGTTGGACAGTGGGCCGGTCGTGGTGCAGGGCACACCCAATGTGAAGATCATTGCGGCGGAACGCGACTCCTGGTGGGACGGCAAGACCTGGAGCAGCTATGCGCAGTTGATGGGGCTGCCTGCGGGTCAGGTATCGGATACGTATGTGTTCCCGGCATACAACAACGTCACGTTGGATGAGCAACTGCGGTTTGGGAACGTAGATACGGTCGATACTACGGTCACGGTCACGATCGCTGGGGTGGAAAGGGGGAGCTATTTGCTGCATCCGAATCAGGCTGTGAGAGTGAACTACACGGGTGTGGACAACGGGCCCGTGGTGGTACAGGGCACACCCAACGTGAAGATCATTGCGGCGGAACGCGACTCCTGGTGGGACGGCATGACTTGGAGCGACTTCAATCAGCTGATGGGGCTGCCTGCGAGTCAGGTATCGGACACCTATGTGTTCCCGGCATACAACAACGTCACGCTGGATGAGCAACTGCGTTTTGGCAACGTAGATACAGTCGATACCACGGTCACGGTCACGATCGGTGGGATATTCAGAGGCAGCTATCTGCTGCATCCAAGTGAGGCTGTGAGGGTGAACTACGCCGGCGTGGACAGCGGGCCGGTGGTAGTGCAGGGCACACCCAACGTGAAGATCATTGCGGCGGAACGCGAACTCTTGGTGGGATGGCAAGACCTGGAGCAGCTTTGTCCAAATGATGGGACTTCCCGCAACCCTTTTGTCGGATACGTACATGTTCCCGGCGTATAACAACATTACGCTGGACGAGCAGTTGCGATTTGGAGTGCCATAGTCCGGACGGGGTGTAATCAATCGAGCCGGGACCCTCGAGTGAGTGCGGGGAGGTCCCCTTCTTTGTAGACACCCGGCCAACGATGAAGTCCCCTCCCCTGTTTCACAGACAAGGAACGTCCGACGAGGTACAGTGTCGCACTCCCGCGGCGGGTCTCGGCTAGAGGTACTGCCCCCCGTTGGGGCGGCGCCGGCCGTGATCTCGCCCGCCGGATTCCCTTCATTATTGTTAGGACCGGCGGGCTCGAGCGCGCGCGAACTCAGGGGTGGGTCGATCTTGCAAAGTTGTAAGCGCTCAGCGTCAATGTGCATGGCAAGAGATGACGAAAGTCCATTACCAATATGCACCGAAGAGTCGTAACATACTGACGCCGGTTGACACAGGCGCGTATTACACTCGCACAACCGAAACTCGTCGTGGCACGCGGCGCCCGTATGCGGTCTTGGATTCTGGACACCCGTAATAGCTTCCACCGACTCGCGTTTCGAAAAAAGAACGCTTGGTCTCGCATATGCAGGCCAAGCGTTCTCGAACTCAACCCGGCCCGCCTTCGTACGTTCTCGGAACGATGCCTTTCGCCTGGTGGCATTTACCGAGCATCCGGCGGGTCGATGCTTGCGGTCCCATGAATTGCCCGGATAGGGACTCCGATCCTGTGACCGCCTGAGTTCGGGAAAAGGCAAGAGGTGAATGGATAGCAACGCTACCATCTTTCAAAGAAGTTCGGGAGTTCAAACATCGCACAGATGGTTCGGTTTCTCTCTAGGAGGAAAAGCATGAATGCAATTCTACACAAGACGCTGCGGTGCCTGGCATGCATCGCGGTTGTATCGCTGCTGCTCGTAAGCGGCGGGGTCTCGACCGGCCACGCGATCGGGCCGACAGTGCAGAGCATGGTCGCGGCGTACTACTCGAACACCAACCCCGATTTCCTGCGATCGGCCACACCCATGAGCCTGCCGGACGGAACCGGTACGGTCTCCCAGACCGCCAACCTGGATGGGACGGCAACCACCGCCTTGAGCGGCGTACCCGCATATGGGGATTCCGCGATCGGTGTGGATGCGGGCCTGCTCGGAAACCTCAACGGCATCCTGATCCAGGGCACGGGCGACGCATTCGGCCTCAACCTGTGGTTTGACGTGGACGGCAACTCCGAATACTTCACCTGGTCTGGCGACACCTACACGGGCGTCGGCGGTGACAAATACATCCTTGGGCCATCTTCGGCCTCGGGCGTCCTTCAGGTGACAGACAGCACATCGTTCACGTCGCTGAATCCCGGTGGTGGGAACTACACCCTCGCGCAGCTCAAAGCGGGCTTGGCCGCCGGCATTGGCGCCAGCACCCCGGTGCGGTTGTGGATCGGGGTGTGCTGCAACGGCACCAAGAGCGCCACGCTCCAATCCATCTATATCAGCAGCGGGACCATCACCGACTTCTACATCGACGCTGCGTTCACGGACGGCAACGCCGGCGGCCACATCTTTGGCGTGGACGCCTTCAATGTGATCCAGGATGCGATCAACGCGGCCGGCCCCGGCGCGACGGTGCACGTCGCCGCGGGGACTTATACCGAGCAGCTCTCCATCAGCAAGAGCCTTACGCTGATCGGTGCGAATCCTGCGACCGTTATCGTTCAGCCGCCGGACGTGCTATCCGCATGCTGGGGATCAAAGAAGCCCATCATCTGCGTCGAGAACACGGATGCCAATATTACGGATCTGACCGTCGACGGCGCGGGCAAGGGAAACGCCAACTACCAGTTCGTCGGCATTGGGTACCACAACGCCAGTGGCGCGGTCAGCGGCAACAAGATTATCGGCATCCGCAACAACCCGCTCGACGGCATGCAGTCGGGAGCTGGCTTCTATGCTCTCAACGAGGATGCATCTCCCCACACCATCACGGTGACCGGGAACGATGTTCATGACTACCAGAAGGGCGGCATCGTCCTGAATGGCAACAACCTGACGGGAGACGCGGAGAATAACACTGTCACCGGCGCAGGCCCCACCACGCTGATTGCCATGAATGGCATTCAGTTTGGTTTCGGCGCGGGCGGCCTCGCCAAGAACAATACCGTCACCGGCAACGCCTGGACCGGCACCTACGGCGGAAGTAATGATCCGCTCACCGATCCCGCTTCAGACGGCGCAGCTGGAATCCTGGTGTATGCGACCGGCACGGGCGTCGAGATCAGCGGGAACACTCTTACCGGCAATCAATTCGGCATCGGCAGCGTGGGCGCGCCCAGCCTGAACATCCACAACAATACTATCACGGGCCTCGAGCACACGGGCAATGCCTATCCGGTGGGCGTCGCGATCTGGTCGGGAGACGGCTCCGCCGCCGATGTGGCGACCTCCGCCACGGTGGCGAACAACACGATCGACACCCATGACCATGGTCTGCTCATCCTCGACCACACGGCTGGAGCACCCTCTCCCAGCGCCACGGCCTCCGGCAACTCGTTTACCCACAATCACGTTCAGGTTGCCTCGACCGAAGGGACGATCGACATTCCGACGACCTTGGGCGCCAACACGTTCGACCTGGCCGTGACGGTCAGCGGCAGTCCGTATCTACCCTTCATCTGGAGTCACATCCAGGACGGCGTGAACGCCGCCGCCTCGGGAGACACGGTCCACGTGAATCCGGGGACCTATGTCGAGAACATAACCATCCCGACGCCGCTCAACCTGGCGGGCACGGACCAAACCACTACGATCATCCAACCGGCCGTCTCTAAGCCCACTTGCGGATCCGGCGAAAGCGGATCCCTGTGCCTGGATGCCCTCAACCACGTCGGTGCCAGCAACCTCATCCTGGTGCAGGCCAGTGACGTGGCCATCCACGGTTTCACGCTGGACGGAGACAATCCGGGCCTGAGCGGCGGCTTCGATGTTGGCGGCGCCAACGTGGATGCCCGCAACGGCATCATCACCAACAGCGCGTCCGGCGTCTTCAACAATCTGGCAGTCTACAATACCACCGTGAAGAACATCTACCTCCGCGGCATCTATGCCTCGTCAGGCGGCTCGTTCGACTTCCACGACAATCGCGTGAGCAATGTGCAGGCGGAATACGCCTCAATCGCCATGTTTGCCTACGGGGGCCCCGGCATCTTCCGGTACAACACCGTGGACCACGCTAGCGACGCCATCAGTGCCAATCACTCCAAAGGCATCCAATTCCTGTACAACACAGTTTCCAACTCGCAAAACGGCGTCCATACTGATAATGCAGGCGATGGCGGTGGCGTGGCGGACTTGATTCGGGGCAACATGATCAGCAACTGCACGGGGACTCTGCCGGATGGGAACTACGGCATCTTTGTCTTCGTGCCCTACATCGCCCCCACGGTCGATCAGAACACGATTACCAACTGCGCGCAGGGCCTCTCGGCTTTCGGCCAGGGTGCCGCGGTCACAACGACGTTCACGAACAATACCGTGACCGGTCCGGGCGCGACGGGCGCCTTCATCACCACCGACCAGCTCGGTTGGGGCTCTAATAGTGTGAGCGTGTCGTTCTCCGGGAATGTCATCAGCGCGTTCACTACCGGCGTGCAGCTGACCGCCGACAGCACCAGGACTAATACGACGACCTTCCACTGCAATCAGATCAGTGGCAATGCCGCCGGCGTGACAACGGCGGGCGCCGGAACCATCACGGATAATTTCGAGAACAACTGGTGGGGTTCGGCGACCGGTCCAAACCCGCCCGGATCTGGAGACTCGATCGTCGCTGGCATCAATGCCACCCCCTGGTTGGCGACCCCCGGCTGTTCGTCTTCCATCCAGGTCTATATCGCCGGCGCGCCAAAAGGCACCTACGACATCGCTCCAGGCACAGCCGAGCGGGTGAACTACCCGGGCGTAGACAGTGGTCCTGTGAAGGTACAGAGCACAAACGGCAAGAATTTTGTGGCCGCAGAGCGGGATGCCTGGTGGGATGGATCAACCTGGAGTGACTTCAACCAGCTCATGGGACTGCCTGCAGGCGTCGTATCGGACACCTACATGTTCCCGGCGTATAACAGCAACACGCTGGACGAGCAGTTGCGGTTCGGCAACGTTGGCACTTCGGACACCGTGGTGACGGTGACGATCGGCGGTGTAGTACGCGGGACCTACCCACTGCACCCAAGCGAGTCGACGCGCGTGAATTACTGGGGTCTTGATAGCGGACCCGTGGTTTTGAAGAGCTCCGGAGCTGTGCCGATCATTGCGGCAGAACGCAACTCCTGGTGGGACGGCAAGGCCTGGAGCAGCTACTCCCAGTTGATGGGACTGCCCGTAAGCCAGGTATCGGACACTTACATTTTCCCGGCGTACAACAGCAACACGCTGGACGAGCAGTTGCGGTTCGGGAACGTAGGCACTTCGGATACCGTGGTGACAGTGACGATCGGTGGTGTAGTGCGCGGGACCTACCCACTGCACCCAAGCGAGTCGACGCGGGTGAATTACTGGGGTCTTGATAGCGGACCGGTGGTTGTGAAGAGCTCCGCAGCTGTGCCGATCATTGCGGCAGAACGCGAACTCCTGGTGGGACGGCAAGGCATGGAGCAGCTACTTTCAGTTGATGGGACTGCCTGCAAGCCAGGTGCCGGACACGTACATATTCCCAGCGTACAACAACGTGACGCTAGACGAGCAGTTGCGGTTCGGGAACGTAGGCACTTCGGATACCGTGGTGACGGTGACGATCGGTGGTGTAGTCCGCGGGACCTACCCGCTGCACCCAAACGAGCAGACCCGGGTGAATTACGCGGGTCTTGATAGTGGAACGGTGGTTGTGAGGAGTTCCGGGGGCGTACCGATTATTACCGCAGAACGCGACTCCTGGTGGGACGGCAAGACCTGGAGCAGTTACTCCCAGTTTATGGGACTGCCCGCAAGCCAGGTATCGGACACTTACATGTTCCCAGCCTACAACAACGTGACGCTGGATGAACAGTTGAGGCTCGGGGTGCCGTAACAGGCAGGCGCCGCATCATGCATGAAGAGACCCCCGAGCAAATGCTCGGAGGTCTCTTTCTGTCGAAATCTGGGGAACGATGAGATCCCCTGCTGCAGCGGGCGGACCAGAGGCGGTGGTCGCGCCGATCTACGCGTACTGTCCGCCCCGCACGACACATGTACTGCAAAGCGCCGCGGCGTGATGCGTTTGCGCACGATGCCGGCGGAGCCAGGAGTGTATGGTTTGTTTTGGAGAAGGGGGACGGGGGCGGAGCCGCCCCGATTAGAAGTCGAGTTGGATTGAGACGGGGGTAGTGGGTGCGCTGGCGGCGAGGGCGGAATCTTAGAAGGAGTAGCCGAAGGCGTCGCGGGCAGCGAGAGCTAGGTGGGTGGCGGTGTCGGAGTAGACGCCGGGGGCGGAGCCGGCGGGAATGGTCAGGGTGAAGGTGGTAGCGACGCCGTCTTTGAGGACGGTCACGACGAGGGCGCCGGAGGCTGGTTGGGCGCCGTTGAGGCGGACGGAGAGATTGTGAAGGGTGGCGGCGACGGGTGTGGAGACCTGGGCGGTGCCAGTGTAGAAGCCGTTGGGATCGTAGACGGGCTCGAGGTAGCGAGTGGAGGATGCGGGGATGGTCTGATTGCAGCCGTGGGTGAATAGTATTTCCTGGGAAGGGTGGTTATCGATGGTCTCCATGGCTGCTTGGAGATTGTTGTCACTGGCGGACAGGATGCCGTCGAAGGCGCTGGTGTTGATCGGCGTGTAATTGCTCACGCGGTCGATGGTCGACGGCAGGGCTCCTGCCTCGGTGTTGTGAAAGATGGAATTGCCCTCGAGTTGGATGCGCCACTCGGGATGGGTCGAGCCGGCGGGGACGATGACGGGCTTGGATGGATTGTCTGGCCTGGCTGCTGGGAGGACCTCGCCGGCGAAGCGGTAGATGAGGCGCATATATTCGTCCGCGTCGATGAGGTTCGCGGCCCAGAGTTGGCCGAAGGAAGAGATGATCTGTGTAGCGGCCAGGGCGAGAGCGGCGTTGTCCCGCTCGGAGATATCGGCCGCGGTCACAGATATCTTGGCGTCGGGGATGGTGTCTCCTTTCTGCCGGCGGCGAGCCACGGCGATCTGGAGGACGTCGCGCAGGATGGTGAGGAATAAGCGCTGACGGTCCTCCAGGGTCTTGAATGTTGGAGTGCCAGCGGCCTCGGCTGTGGTGCGGGTGGAGCTCTCCGGCTCGGCGAGCCAGTGAAGCGGCAGACCTTGTCCGCCGGCAATGAACTTCTTGGGCGCCAGGCCGTCGTTGTTTGCGTCTGCGCTCTCGAGCTTGGGCGAGAGTACGTCCCATTCCTCGCTCTCATCGCTGACCAGGATGGAGCCAGGGTTTGGCGGGTTGGCATTGAGCTCGGCCTGGCGGGCTGCACGGTCAGCGGCATTGAAGTATTTGCCCTTGACCGTGAACATGTAAGCCTGGCGGAACCTGTTGAGGCGGACACGGTCCTCGAGCCACGAGGCATAGCGGGCGAGCCATGGGAGGAGTGGAGCGATATCGGGCTCGCCCCACTTCATCCCTGCGAGCTTATTGACGCTGTAGTGGAGCATGACGGTCTTGGGCTTGCGATTTCTGTAAGCCCAGTAGTTGAGAATGTGAACGGGGTCCGGATCGTCGAGCGTGGCCTTGGGTAAGTAGGCGGTCTCTTGCTGGATGTCGTTGGATGCGGTCTCGATCTCCTTGACCTGGTCCGTGGGGAACACGCGGATATAAGACATTCCGGCGCTGTTGGTCGTGATGACCAGGAAGAGACTGCCCGTTAGGGTGAGCTCGTCCGACCATTCGCCCAGGTGCTGACCGATGCGGTTGAGCGGATGGTCCCAAAGCTCGCGCAAGAATGCGAGTGTGGTCTTGTCTTCGGCATTGAACTCAATGCCGTCGGTGACATACTGCTTGGTCAGGTTGACAAGCCGGCGAGCGAGCGGGTTCAGTCTCCAGGCGAGCAAGGCCTCGGATAGGACGGTGTCTCTTTGGTAGTTGTAGCGGTCGCGGTAGACAGCGTTCCAGTCCGTGCCCTGGGTGACGTTGCGCTCGTTGACGGGTGTGGCGCCGAAGCAGGTCCGGTGCCGGTTCGGCGTTCTACGATTCGCGAACACGGTTTGAAGCAGGACATCAAGGCATTCATGTTCTCTCCTTGACATCATTCTATAGAACAGGTGTTCTGGAGTCAATGAAAAGGGGCTGTTCACCGGTGTTCACCGAGTGCATGGACGTTCGCCGATTACACAGTTTTGCGGAAGACGAGGGATTTAGGACTGCTCGGAGATCGCCGCCCCCTCCCATCCTCCCCCAAATGCACTTGAGGCTCTCGTATTCAGCCCGGGACTTGAACGTGCATTTGGGGGAGGTGCCCCGCTAGGGGCGGTAGGGGTGCAAGAGCCAGACGAACTTGCGGGCGACTATGTCCTTGCTGCTCGGGCCGCAAGGATGGGCGACGTGGGCTGGAGGCCGACTCGCCCGAAGGTCGCCCCTAGATGCATTGGACCATTCAAAGCACCAGCCCCCTGAACTGCACCCACTAGACAAGACACAATCAGAAAGACCCCAAGTGGCTAGTGAAACAGGCACCTTTGCTGGAAGGGTGTCTGTTTCGTTTTCAATTGTATGCGTTCGTAGTTGTAGAAGTCAACGTATTCCTCAATCGCTTGGCGAGACCTCTTCAAAGCTGGGGTTGTGCAGATGGCGCAGATACTCTTCTTTGAGATGGCTGAAGAAGTTTTCCATAGGCGCATTGTCCCAACAGTTGCCACGGCGCGACATGGAGGCAGTGATGTTGTACTGTTGAGTGAGGACGGCATACGCCTGCGAAGTGTATTGCGTTCCTTGGTCACTGTGGAGGATCAGCCCATCAGTGACCTTTTCTTTTTGTCTGGCTTGTTGGAGCGTGTGGGTCACCAATCCAATGGAGTTCTCGGGTCCAAATTGATGAGCCACAATAAAGCCATCGAATAGGTCTTTGATGGTAGACAGGTACGCCCAGCCCTGTTGGGTTGAGACGAAGGTAATATCCGTGACCCACTTCTGGTTGGGGCGAGTGGCAGCAAAGTCGCGGTTGAGCAGGTTGGGATAGCGGTGATAGATGCCCAGCTCTTCGAGTTTCCGGTACATTTTGCGTTTGCGGGCCCTGGAACGGATATTGAGCTTGTGCATCAGGCGCAAAACCGTCTTGGGATTGATCACCAGACCCTGTTGTTGCTTCAACCACAGGCTAATCCGCCGGTAGCCATAGATCTGGTGCGAAGCCGTGTAAGCCCGCTGCACGAGTTCTAAACGCACCGCATCTGTGTCCGGCTGTTCCAGCTTCTTGCGCCAAGCGTAATAGGCTGCTCGCGAGACACCTAGGAAGGCACACATGGCCTTCATTTCGAACTCTTTTCGATGGTGATAAAGCACCCGATATTGCGCTCCGCGAGCCGCACTTCCCGCAATTCGGAATGGAATTTTTTTAGCAGGGCCACTTCCATCCGCAGCCGCTCCAGTTCGGCTTGCGCCCCGGCCCTTTTGCGAGGTCGACCTCTCGGCTTGGCAAACGCGCTGGCGCCTTCGGCTCGATATTGCCTCAACCATTTCTGGATTCGTTGCGGATCCCGGATCCCGAGCGCCGCCGTGACCTCGGCGTGCGTTTGGCCCTCTTCATAAAACAGCCGCACCGCTTCCAGCTTCAGCTCCGGCGGATAATGCTGCATTCCTTTCTTACCTGCCATAGAAAAAAGCACCTCCTGTTCCATTTTCTCACAGGGGGCGCTTTCTTTTCGTGTCTCGTTCTAGGGGTTCAGTTCACCCTTACGGGGGCTGGTTTTTCGGTCTGATGATGACCATCGCCGAACGGAGCGCGTACTGCTCGAGCTCGTCCCGGGTCGGTGCGGACGGCAGGCCTTCGGAGCGCATGATCGCACCGATCATCCTCGGATGCCGCCTGAGCCGCAATTCGAGGAAATCCGCGATCCGGCAGGGATCTGTGACCGGCTCAGCCACGCCCTCGAACACGCGGGATTTGATGCGGACCTGCACACGGGAATCTGCGACGATGTTCCGGAACCAGTCGGCCCTGGTCCCGCGCGCCGAGCCGACATAGAAAGCGCCCTCCGACTCCTCATATTGCAGCGGCGTCACTCTCGCCAGACCCGTCTTGCGACCCGTGGTGGTGAGCAGCAAGACCAGGCGCCCGATGACAGGCGCCATGCCCGCTCCATAGAGGAATTTGATCAGGCCCGAAGGCGGTGACCTGAATTCAACCGTCCTATCGGCCAGGCTGCCCTTCCCTCCGTCAGCATACTACCGGGCGGGGTTTCAGCTGCTTGCTCAAGCCTCACACCTCAAACGCCCATTCGCCGGCACGCATGACGGGTTCTGCCTTGCCCCCGTCATGGATGCCGTCGATGTCGATCGCCCCGGAGCCGATCATGAAGTCGCTGTGAATGTCGCTGTGATTGCCGCCGACGGCCGCAAACTCCGACGGGCTCATAGCAGCCGCGCCCTTCAAGCTGAACCGGTAGGCGTCACCCAACGCAAGGTGACTGGCCGCGTTCTCATCGAAGAGCGCATTGTGAAACGTGACGCCCAGCCGCGAGACCGGCGAGCTGTTCGGGACGAGGGCCACCTCTCCCAATCGGATCGAGCCCTCATCGGTCTGGAGCAGCTTGCCAAGGATGCCTTCCCCGGTCCGGGCCGAAAATCGGACGACCTTGCCCTCTGCGAACGTCAGGGACATGCCATCGATCGTGGCCCCGCCATACGCAAAGGGTTTGGTCGAGGTCACGTCACCGTCGACCCTGGTCCGGTGCGGCAGTGTGAAGATCTCCTCGGTGGGCAGGTTGGGCACGAACTCGATCCCGGTCTCCGAGCGTGCACCGCCTCCCTGCCAGATGTGGCCCGGCGGCAACCCGACCGTCAGGTGTGTGCCCGGTCCCGAGTAGACCAGCGTGCCATACTGCTTGCGATTGAGATACGCAGCGCGTGCGCCGAGCTCAGCAACGTGTTGGCGCCAGGCCGCGACCGCGTCAGCCCCTGGGGCCACGCGGCACGTCTCGAAGATGAGCTGCCACAGGCGGCCTTCGCGCTCACCAGCGGGCGCGTCCGGCAGCACCTTCGCGGCCCACTCCGGGACCGGCGCGGCAACGACACACCAGTTGATGGCGTTGCGAGTGATGTGCGCAAAGGCCGGCTTGACCGGCTCGCGCAGCGCCGCCATGTGAGGTGCGATCAGTCCCGGGTCAAAGCCGGCCAGCAGATCCGGATCATCGGCGTGGATCGTAAGCACGGCATCCCCTGCCTCGAAGTGCTCCAGCCGGGCTGCGCCCGGCCAGCGGGGGTAATGCTCCAGCGAAAGCCGGGGGACTCCTTCAGCCGGATGATGTCCTGCTGCGGATCGCGCCACAGCACGTCGACGAAGGCCGCGCCGCGGCGGTAGGCCGCCTCTGCCAGCCTGCGCACGAACGGCACCAACGCCACGTCGACACCCGTCAGCAGCGAGCCCTCGATCAGCAGCCGCTGGCCCGCGGCGCAGGTTGAGACCGACCTCCAAGATGACATCAATGTATTGGTCAAGCTGTGTTTGCGATACGGTTGTCATACTCCCCTATCTCACCAGGTCTGGACTCATGAGTTCGAACCCGCGCTCGACGTCCACCCGGTTCACATCTTTCAGCAGAATCCCAACCGTGTCCCCCGCCCTGGCCTCATCGATGACCTTGCGAAACGCCTCGATTGAGGTGACGGTCGCCTTCTTGTCGGCCACGCCGCCGCGGATGAGGACCTCATCTCCGGGCCGTAGTGTCCCGGTATCGACGCTGCCCGTCACGACCGTGCCCCGGCCGCGGATGCTGAAGACGTCTTGCACCAGCATGTGGAAGAACGGATCAGTGGGCATATCGAGGCTCCTGTATGTGGCTATCAGACTCTAGAATCTGGCGGTTGCATTCCCAACCTTGCCAGTGAGTATATATCAATCTGCTCCGGGCGCAGTGACCAGCAGCGATCCGGGCTCCCGGAGATCCCGTTGGCCTCCGGGATCCTTAGCGCGCCTGCAACTCCGCTGTGTCCGGTCCTCTAAGCAGTCTGCGGCACCACCGCCCAATCGGCTGATATAATGCGTTCATGCCAGATGATGAGCACACCAAGCCCCAGAAGCCGCACGTTGGCCCCGGCGCCCACTTCTTCAACCTCCGGAACGTGAACCAACTTCCACCCGAAGAGCGGCGCAAGGTCTTCGAGCGTATTCTCCAGGTGATAGACAAGGAACTGCACCCGCCGGATAAAGACGAGACTGAAGAAAAGAAACAAAAGCCCCCCGAGTAGGGGGCCTTTTCTTCCAGCTATCCCCGCACGCGCAAGCGCATGTTCGTGATCTGCCCCGACCTGGTCACGCTGATCGTCTCCAGGTCGGTCTTGCGCACGCTATCATCTGCGATGAGTTCGAACACCGCCCCCCAGGAGCACCGGCGCGATATGGATCAGCATCTCATTCACGAGATGCGCCCGAATGCATTGTTGGGCAACGTCCGCACCAAATATGACCACATCCTTGCCCTTGGCGGCCTCCAGGGCCGCGGAGACCGCCTCCCGCATCGATTTCGAGATGAATTTCAATCTCGGAGTGTCGGGCGTCTTGGCCTTGCGATGTGTAAGCACAAGTACGGGTCCCTTCCACGCGCCTCCATACATGCCGTCGAGACCGTTGTACTTGGACGCGGCAACATCCCACCACCTTCGGCCTGCCAGGATCGCCCCCGTGGATTTGATCACTTCGTCAGCCTCTGCGGATGGCTCGGTTGCACGCTCGATTGCCCAGTCCATCGAATCATCTGGGCCCGCTATAAAGCCGTCCAGGGACATGGTGACGTGCCACAGAACTTTGCCTGCCATGCGATCCTCCGTGCTTGCGATTTCGGATGCCCTGATTATGGAGCCCCCTGACCAGAAGTGCCGCCGCAGGCTCTCTGCGTCGTCTCTGGGGTAATCTATGAGTACTCTCTGCTAATTCCCTTAATCGAACGTCCCTGTGGGCTGTTCGGAAACGTCCCAACGGTACATTCCCATCCTCCCGCTGGGCGCATGCCATCCTCCCTTTGGGCATATGCCCATCGATCCGGAGCCCAAGGCTTGGACAACGTGCTTCCCAGAAGGATCCCGTTCGCCCAGTAGAAACCAGTGCCGCCTGCCGGCAGCAGGTCATACGTCGCGGGCAGACCGTTGGGCACGCGCTCAGTCAGTGTCACGCGCGCCCTGTCGAGGGTGTCGCCAGCCCGCAGGTCGCCCAGGAGCCGCCCATCCGCCATGGGGTGACCTGGCGAAGCCAACAGCTCACGCCCGTCGCTCAAAACCAAGTGCACCATTTCGTGCGTCGGCGGGACCGGCGTCCGGCTGACCTCAAGGATCGGTTCAGCCACGCGTTGACCGCCCGCCCTCAGCGTCCAGACCAGGTCACCGACCTTCAAGTCCGTGACCGTCACAGGTCCACGCGGCGTATCGATCCGCGACTGCGCCGAAAGACAGATCGGGCAGGTGGCGAAGGTTGGGGTCTTCGACTGCACGGTGATATTGCCGGCGTTGTCGATGCGACCCTCGATCCTGAGTCTCTGCGACTTGCCGGAGGCGGTCACGATCTGCAATGGGTATCCCCGGTCGCCCGGCTGCATTTGGATCGCGGCCAGCTTCTTGTAGTCGCTGTAGATCAGGACCACCTGGTCACTGCTGAAGCTGGTGAGCCCGGTCAAGCCGTTGTACCGCAGGATGCCCTGGAAGACCTCACTGTCAGCTTCGATCTCCGGTAGTCGCTGTTGAGCCACTTGGACCGGATCGATCGCGCGCGCAACAGGAAACGAGTTGGGATCGCAGTAGAAAAAATCCGGATACTGCGCGAGCAGACGGTACTTCAGGTCGGCCTCGGAAAGCGGCGCGGAGCTCGCGGCCGGCGACGGCAAGACGGAAGTGCCCGGCATGGAGGTCGCGGCCGGAGACGGGGCGACCAGGGCGTTTGGGGAGCAGCCCGCCAGCAGCCAGGCTGAGAACAGCAGCGCGATAAGCAGATGGTGCTTCATACGTCCTCGCTTGATCCCAGGCGTATAGGCTGATAACACCAGACGCTGGCGCCGTGAGGATGGTTCCCGGATGGTGCTCGTCCGGCGCAGCCACGCATTCCGCCTCCACCGTCTTTCAGGCACCTCCCCCAAATGCACGTTCACACCCCAAATCAGTCATGGACCTGTACGTGCATTTGGAGGAGGCCGGGATGGGGCGGGAACATATTCTTGGGCCTGCCACCGTCGCCGATCCCTGCGAATAGTGTCATTGCGAGGACCGCAGGGACGAAGCGATCTCCTCTTCACCCTGTGGTCCTTGGATCGCAAGAGATTGCTTCGCTTCCCTGGCAGACCACCAGGGCGCGCGCTCGCAATGACAGTGGTCGACGACGCCGCCCTGCATTACCACACGCCTGGGATCATCCGATAGCGGACTCTGTCGACGAACTCTGAGTACCCTGCCAGTCTGGCCAGCAAAACCTTCTCCTCGTTCCGAATGCGAGCAACCAGGACCAAAACGATGAACGCCGCCGGAATCATGGCCCAATAGGACCCCAGCGCAAGCGGCGAGGCGGCATAGATCAGCATGACCGCCAGGTACATCGGATGGCGGACGACCGCATACGGACCAGTGCTCACCACCGTCTGCTGCTGCTCGACCTCGACCACGCGTGAGGCATAGCTGTTCGCCCGTATCACGAGCGCAAACAGGCAGTAACCCAGGAAGACCAGGAAGTCCGCGCCCAGAATGACCACGGTGGCAACGTTCGACCATCCGAACCGGTGATCCAATCCCGGCAGGACAAAGAGCACGAGCGCTGGTATGTATGAAAGCTTGATGATCAGGCTCTGTTCGGGCTCCCGTTCCCTGAACCGCAGCCGCCGTTCGAGCAGACCGGGGTCGCTCCTGAACATGTAGACCAGCAGGACGCACAGCGGAATCCCAAGGATGCCGAGCCAAACCCAGGCCTGCCAGTAACCGAGCGTTCCGGCCGGCAGGAAGAACAGGACCCCCAGTCCGATCAGGCCAGCGCCGAACCGAACGACGACCATCTTTACTAGCTGCCACCGTGTGAGCTGACCCTGGCTCATAGCGCACCCTCCCATCCCCGGCCGCGAACACGATCCATTATATGAGCCCACGGCCCCAATGCAAGGCCTCCAACCTTGTGCCGGCGTGCACATCCGCAGGTGACTGAGACACCCTGCCCGTTGCCAGCGCCGCGATTCGTCGTTACAATCGGGCCTTGTTAATTTTCGGCAGCGTTCAACGGAGGAAGACGTGGTTGACCAGCAATTGATGAATTACTTCAAGTTCGATATGGACGACCTGCGCGCCAACGAGCAAGGCCAGTTCACCGACAAGCAGCGGGCGCGTTTGATCACGGAGGACAAGTCGAGCCGCACCTGGGGCATGATCGGAGGGGCCGGCCTGATGCTGATTGCCCTCATTGGACTTGCCGGCGCGGTGTTCGCCATCACCCAGGATCACGACCCGAGGTTTCGGATCGGCTTCGGCCTCGGTTTCGGCTGCATCTGGCCCCTCGTTTGGGGCGGCATCGGCTTCTTCATCATGCGCAACGCCCTGTCCAAGCATGACATCAAGCTGGCCAAGGTGCAGGGCCAGGTCAACATCGTGCGCCGCGAATCATACAGCAGCGAAAGTCACACCACGAGCGTCTATCATGAACTGCACATCGGCGGTCAGGAGTTCAGCGTGAGCGGTGACCTGGCCGACGTGCTGATGCAAGGCGACGAGTACATCCTGTACTACGTCGACGGCAGCAGCGAGATCCTCTCCGCCGAACTTGTGTCCAAGGCCAAATAGTTGACGTGCGTGTGCGCAGGGGTGGGTTGCACGGACAGCCCGCCCAGCGCTACCACACGGCAGGGATCAGCCGATAGCGGACCTTTTTCACATAGTCTGCATATCCTTTTAGTTCCCTCAGAAGAACCGCTTCTTCGTTCCGGATGCGGGCCACGAGGATCAGGATGATCAAGGGCGCGGGGATCAGCGCCCAATAGGATCCCAGCGCCAGTCCGACCAACAGGTACATGATCATGAACCCCAGGTACATCGGGTGACGGACAATGGCATACGGCCCGCTGCAGATGACCTTCTGCTCCTGCTCCACCTCGACTACGCGCGAAGCATAGCTGTTCTCTCTCAGCACCCAAACGATCAGTGAGTAGCCGAGGACGGTCAAGATATCGGCAACGATCACCAGCGCGACTGGAACGTCTGACCATCCGAAGCGATGGTCAAAGCCGGGGACCACAAAGACCAGGAGGAACCAGGCGACCGCGAGCAGGGCGACCCCCCTCTGCGGAGCCTGTCTTTCCGTCGTATGCATCCGCCGTTCGATCAGCGCGTGATCGGTCCGTATCAAGTAGACCATGACGACCAGCACCGGCACGAACAAGACCAGGATGTATACCCATCCCTCCCAGTAACGGATCGTTCCGGCCGGCAGGAACAGCAGTAAGGACAGGGCGACGAGAAATCCCAACACCCGGATGCCAGCCATTCGTAACAGTTGCCCCTGGGTGAGCTGACCGGTACCCATGGCGTACTCCTCCCCCGATGAAACACTCCGCGGCCGACGATTCCGCGCGCAAGCGCCCATCAGGCTTCATTATATGGATTCCCGCTGCCGGGTTTCAAGTGCCTCGGTGGGGCAATCGTTTCCAGGTGTCTAGGTGGTCAGTTCAGCGACCAGGATCTCCATCCCCAATTCAAGCGGCATGCGGCCGGTCTTGGCAGCTTCATCGATCTCAAGCAGCCGGTGATAGACCCGCTCCAGGCCGGTCATACTGAAATCGGCGGGCATGTTCAAGCGCCTTCTGCGCCGGGTAGCCCTTGAGGCCCAGCGCCTTTTCGGCCTCGGCCTGACGGCCGCCCGCGTCCAAAACCTCACGCGCCAGCAGCATCAGCCGGAACTGCCGCACGATCATGCTCCAGGCGTAGAATTCGCCGTCATGTTGGATGTAACGCCGCAGCAGCTGCAGCGCGGTCTTTCCATCCCCGGTCGATAGCGCGTCGACCATCTTCCAGACATCGGCCTCCGCCGTGAACGGGGTCAACGCCTCGACGTCTGCCGGCGTGACCGCCCGCTTCCAATCCACGTAGGTCAACAGCTTGGTCACTTCCTGCGCGGCCTGGCGCGTGTCCGCCCCGACCAGCTCAGCCAGCTTGACCGCTGCCGGTCCGCTGAACTCGCCGCCCTGTGACTTGGCGTTCTTCACGATCCAGCTTTGCATCATGTTCCCCGCCGGTTGGGTGTAGTACTCTACATCGAGACCCCTCTTCGCCAGCCAGGCTGCCAGCCAGTGCTTCTGGTCGCCTCGCCGTTGACCGCCCCCCGTGCCCCAGGCTTGGGACTCGGTGTGCTCCCAAAGCACGAGCACCGCCGTCTCAGGTACCTTCTCCAGGAAGTGCAAGAACTTCTGTTTGGTCTCAGGCGTCGCCGCCCGGGCCGACGGGTTGCCCAGCAACACCAATCGCTGATTGGCGAGGAACGGCAGGGCATTGACCGCGTTGTTCAGGTCGTCCTGGCTGACCGTGCGCGCGTCGAGCCGGGCGGTGTTCATGTCCGCGGTCGAACGGTCAGAGAACATCGAGCCGAACTCTGACAACCGCCGGCTGATGGCGTATTCGTCGTCGCCGTAGAGCAGGATCACGCGGGAGTCGTTGGGCATCGAGGGACTAAGCGCGGGCGGCGTGTGGCATGTGGTTGGTTAGTCTGCCGCCGATCCGCCCCCACCACCCCTTGGGGGCACCTCCCCCAAATGCACGTTCACGACCCGAATGGACCTTGTATCTGCACGTGCATTTGGGGGAGGAAGGGAGGGGGGCTATCAGGAGAACGAAGCTCCTTTGCATACCTACGTTTCGCAGTCGTCGCTACACTGCAAGAACGCAGTGCAAGCGCTCCTCGCAATGACGCCCGAGTCTTGGGTTGTCGCCGCCTCATGCCCTCTACTTCGTGATCACCCGGTGGGCGGTTAGGCTTCCGCGCAGGCTCTCCCGCACCTCGACGACCTGCAGATCGCCCACATTCGCATCGGTCGTGATCTTCTGCTGGATGATCGGGCCCAAAGGACGACTTGCCACCGCGCCGACCAGCGCAAACCCAACCGCGAATGGCAGCCTGACCACGCGCCCAAACGCAGACCTGGCGCCGCGTAGGACGAACCAGGCCAGCGTCCCCGCCAGCAGCGCGGTCGTCGCTAGGTTGGTGCCGCAGCCGGGGTGGATCGCGAGCTCACTCTCTCCCGCCCGCAGGCGACGCAGCGCCTCCGTGGCCGCGTCGGCAACAGCCTCAGTGCTCACGTTCCCAAGAATGAAGAAACCGGTCGGGTTGGAGTGACCGGCCATCGGCTTGCCCGGATTGCTGGCTGCCAACACATGCAGCGTGGCATGCTCAAGCGCGTGATTGCGCCGCGTCTCTCCCACGAACGGCAGATCGAGAATGGGATTTGGCATGCATGGATTATACCTGCGGGTCGGGCGGCCACCGCCGCGCGGGCGGGAGACGGCAAAAACGGACCTCCCGAAGCGTCAATTCCCGGTTGAATTCGGGTCGGAACATCCGTATACTAGAAGAGGCTAGTGTCTGGGAGGCAAATCGTCCTGTCCATTCGTTCAGGAGACAACGCAAATGAACAAGCCCATCTCATCCGGTCTAAGGACCACGTTCCTGGTGCACTTCATTCTGGGCCTCATCTTCGGGCTGCTGTTGCTGCTCATCCCCGAAACATTCCTCGGGATGTTTAGCTGGAAAGTCACGCAGCCGGCAGTCTATCGCCTGGTGGGGGCAGCCATCCTGGGCTTTGCGGCCAGTTCCTGGTTCGGCTACAAGGCATACACCTGGGATCAGGTCAGAATCGTCGTCCTGGCGGAGTTGGTCTGGGCGCCCGTTGCGACCCTTGTCAACTTGTGGGGCCTGATTGCAGGCGACTTCCCGCCCGCCGCCTGGATCAATATCGTGATCTTCGGCGGCTTCGCGATCGCCTTCTGGATCTTCTACAACCAGCAGGAGGCCGCGGCAGCAGTCAAGGCGCCCGCCCCGCAGGCGCCTGCACCGAAGAAAGCATCGGCCCGGAAGGTCGCACGCCGCAAGAGAGCTCGGCGCTGATTCACACCGTTCGGCTCCCGGGGTCCGGACCTCGGGTTCCATCGGCATCGCGGGCCCTTCGGCCGGTCAAAGACAGCGCTCCGGCTTGATTACGCCCGGAGGCTCGCGCCTCCGCAGCCTATCACCACAATGGGGCGGGCCGCGGCGTGGGCAGGCTGTGATAGCATGCGGATGGATAGAATCGAGGCCCAGCATGCTTGACCTCAACCGCGAAGTCCGTGCCCGCGTGGAACAGCGCCTGCGGGAAGAGGTGATCATCTGGTTCACGACCGTCACCCCGCGGGGCGCGCCGGTCTCGAACCCGGTCTGGTTCTACTGGGACGGGGAAGACATCGTCGTCTACAGTCAGCCCGGATCCCGCCGGGTCCACAATCTGCAGACCAACCCCATGGTGTCTTTGAACCTGCAGGGCGTCGACGGGCTGGGCAGCAATGTGCTGATCATCCAGGGCGAGGCGAGGCTCAAGCCGGGCAATCGCACGGTCCCCCCGGGCTACTGGGACAAGTATCGCAAGTTCCTGCAAACGATGAACGAGGAGCAGATGATCGCGGAGTACTCCGTGGAGATCCGCATCAGACCGCTGAAGGTGCGGGCCGAGTAGGCTGGCGGCGTCTTCAGTGCGCGGGCCGAGGCCACGGCCTCGGTCAACAGGGTAGTCCCTGGGCCGCCCCCACCGCCCCCAAAACGGGCACCTCCCCAAAATGCACGTTCAAGATCTGGACCGGCCGTGGCTCTGCACGTGCATTTGGGGGAGGAAGGGAGGGGGCGGCGCTTCAAGCCAGTATGCCATCGGCGTCGAAGTTCGCAGATAAGGACTCGATCATTCCGGGTCGCTCGATCAAGTCCCAATCTTCAATCCCGATCGTCAATCTAAGATCTGCAATCTACAATCATTCAGTTCTCCGCCTGCTCCATGGCCTCGTAAGTTTCCAGCAGGTTGAGCAGGATCAGGTCGGTGAACGCGTTGACCCCCTGCAAGATATCGCCCCAGGCACGCCCCGACGGCACATTGGCTTCCTGGTACACCTGGATCACAGACTGCATCAGCACGCCGCGGAAGAACAGGAACGCCCGCGTTCGCGTCGACTTGGTTAAGGCCGAAGCGGCGGCCCCGGGAGGCGTATTCGTAGCCTATGGAGTGCGCCTCAGAGGCGCCCGCCTCCCCACCGGATGACAGATAGGCTGACAGCCCGGAGAACAGCGAACGGGCCGACTCACGGTACTGGCTGCGCGCCTCATCGTCCAGCTTTTCATACCAGGGTTCCACCTCCAAACGCCCGTCCGAGATCTGCATTCGGATATTGCGGGTCGCGGCCTGCACCACGCTGGCGGCATCGACATCCTCATTGCCGCGGGCCGTGTTCGCCCAGAGTTCAACCTCGCTGCGTCTGTATCGCCGGTGACCGCCCTGAGTCCGATAGACGGGCAGCATACCCTTGTCCGACCAGACACGGACCGTACCCGGATGGACCCCCAGAACGGCCGCGGCCTCGTTGACCGAGACCCAGTCTGTCGGTGCCTTCGCGGTCTTCTTCTTTATGGGCGTTGACTTGGTTCGTGCTTTCATCGCGAGTGGTGCCGATTTTACCGCGGAGCCGCCCGGACCTGGACTTATAACAAACTTCACGTGAGAGCAGGAAGTTGCACAATAGACAAAGCGAGAGTTCACGACTAAGATGATGCTAATCATCCGAGAAAGGCCAAGGGGAAGCGTCACGGGGCAATTGGTGCGGCGCATTGAAGAGGGATTGCGCAACCTCTGGGCCGCAAAGGTGTCCCTTGAGGGGAGAAACCCCCGCCGAATACCAAGCGGGGGTTTCTGATTCCAGTGCAGGACCGGGCCGGGCTATGATTGGGGGAACCTTATCGCCTGGAGCACCGTCCACGGAGCTATGATGCGACAAACACTCTTGCTCGTCCTGGGAACTGCCCTGCTGGCCGCCTGCGTCCTCGTGACGCCGCCCACACCAACCACGGCACCGACTCAGCCCGCGCCGACCATTGCACCGACCGAGCCCGCGCCGACAGTCGCCCCGACCGAAGGGCACCTGCCGAATGTCGACTGGCTGGCCTACCACAGCGACTTGGGCTGGTTCACTATCCAGCACCCACTAACCTGGCAGCAGAGTGACAACGGGGGCGATCCCGTGGAATTCGTCCTGCCAGCCGCGCCCGGCACGACCCTGCTTGAGAAGTTTATGGACATCGACGTCACGCCGAACGCGACCGACTGCCGGGAATTGCGTTATAGTGGCGACAACACCACTTCAGAGAACATCTCGGTCAACGGCGTGAATTTCCTTAAGGAAACGGGGGCCGGGCTCGGCGCCGGCAATGTTTACGAGTGGACTGGTTACTCCACCCTGAAGGGTACGACCTGCATCTCCATCACATTCGTGCTGCACTCCGCCAATCCCGGTGTCTACTCGACGGCACCGCCCGACTTCGACGAGGCGGCCGAGTCAGCGATCTTCGACGAGATCCTGAACACGTTCAAGTTCGACCAGTAGTTCAGCTCGCGACGACGGGAACGGGGGTTGGATCTTCCTCGGCTGAACTGCAAGTTGCTGACCGGTACGCATCCGCAAGGCTTCCTGAGCACGTGTGCTCTAACTAAGGATTCATGCTTGCCGGCTACTATTTGAAAACATTATCCCGGGTTCTAAGCGCGACCTGTGCGGAGATTCACAATATGCAACCCCCATCTGGTCATCGACAAGTCCTTGTTGGCATTCTGGTGCTGGCGCTTGCGGGGCTCGCCTGCGATCTCAGCTCACAACTATCCAGCGCCGGCCCTCAGCAGGGTCCGAAAAACGGACCGCAGGCTAGGCAGCCTGCCGCCTCTTCCACCTCGGAACATGGCACGCCCGAGCAGGCCATGGCAATGCTCAAGGAGGGCGTCGCCCACTACAGCTCAGTCGGGCGTACACAGGCTCTGGCTGACTTCAACGGCAGAGTCGCGCCATTCTTCGATCGCGACCTCTACGTCGCCTGCATCGACTCCCATCTCATCCTCAGTGCCAACGGCGGTTTCCCCAACCTGGTCGGCTCCTCGACGGAACCGCTCAGCAGGGCGGCCTGGGACTCCGCCTCGCCCGGCAAGATCAATTCGGTCAACTATGCATACATCGACCCCGTCACCAAGAAGACCGAACCGAAGACGTTCTACTACGAGAAGGTCGGCAGCGACGTGTGTGGCGTGGGCGCATACCACCCGTAGGCCCCGACGATGAATAGTGTGGGACAAGGGGACAGAGTTCTAGCTGGCCGTCGGCGCTGTGAGCAACACTTAGTTTGACAACGGGTTCACGATGCGGATTCTATATTGAGTTCCGCCGCGGCACTTCGATATCGCTGTATATTGGAGACTGCATCATCCGTTACGCCGTGGCCCGCTGCATGGAGGCAGCACGATCTCCAGACGCTCGTCGGAGTTATCTCATACCCACATCGTTCCTTGATTCACCCGGGGAAAAGGAGTATCGATAATGACATGGGCTGTGATCTTCTCACTCGCGGTGGTCGTCGTCGTCGTGGTGGGTTTCGTCATCACCAGGCGGCAGCGGGACAACGCATGGAAGCAGCTTGCTGGTGAGGTTGGCGGCGAGTTCATTGACGGCGGAATGTTCCGCTCCAGCAAGGTTCAGGCCCGCGTCCAGCAGTGGACCCTAACCCTCGACACCTACACGTTATCCTCCGGAGATTCCAGCACGACATTTACCCGATTGCGGTCCCCGGTGCAAAACAAGGATGGCTTTCAGTTCAAGCTGTTTCGCGAGGGCCTGGTAGGCAAGCTTGATAAGGCCCTGGGCGGACAGGACATTGAGATCGGTGTCCCGGATTTTGACGACGCGTTCGTAATCCAAGGCAACAATGAGACCAAGCTGCAGGCTCTGCTGTCAGATGTGAAGATTCGCCAGCTGATCCAGGCCCATCGTTCCATCAGATTGAGCCTCAAGGGGGATGAGCTGCGCTTCGAGGCGCAGGGCGTGATCAAGGACGTGCCGCGGCTTAAGTCCCTCTTCGAGCTGTTCACGGAGCTGCTGAATCGGTTGGAGGGATGAGGCACCGGCCCGCCGCGCCGAGGTCTTGAAGACCTCAGGCTACGGAATCCATGCTTTCGTCACGTATAGAAAGAGCATGAACACCTGCAACAGCAATTGAACCCCGAGCACTGAGTAGCGCAACCACCGATTCTGCAACGCGGCGGCCAGGCCGGCAAAGACCGGGACTGCCAGCAGCAGGTGCCTCGGCAGCGCGATGTACACGCGGCCGACGCCCGTGAAATAGCCGAAACTGATCAGCGTGATCGCAAGACTGTAAAGGCGGTCACCCGGGCGCATATACGTCAAGGCAATTGCCAGGAGCACCACAAATCCAGCCCCCAAACCCACCGACATCACATCCTCGAGGTCGGGCCCATGCATGAGCCGCGGCAGCACCGCCGCGAACGCGTCCCAGGGCCAGAGCAGCGCCTGAGCCGGCACAATGGCCCGGGCAGACGTCGAAAATAGCGCCGAATAGAAGAAGCTCTGCCATGTCCGTGTGTCGAGGGCTCCTTCATGCAAGTAGCCGATCCGAACGGCCGCCCAGATCAGCAGGCCGGCGGGCGCGCTGAGAGCTGCCAGCCAACCCCGCCAAGCCTTGGTCACTCCTGGAACGCGTCGGCCCGAGTCTTCCCACGCCTGCCAGAGCATGGGCAATGCGAGCAGCACACCCTGCTGCCGGGTCAGCGAAGCGGCGCAAGTGGCCAGCACCGCCGCCAGCCAGCGCCGACGGCGGATCTCATACAAGGCCAGGGTCGAGAAGAAGAGGAAGACGCTCTCAGGGTACGGAGCGAAGAGAATGAGTGCAACCGGAAAAGTCGCCAGCAGCATCAGGGCCAGGGAGCACTGTTCGCGTGGCAGGTCGAGGCCGGCGAACCTGTAGAAGATCCAGAAGCAACCGAGGGCGGCGAGCGTGCTGGTGATCATCAAGCTCAACAGTGGGTCCATCCCCAGCCAATACAGGGGCCAGCTCAATATGAGATACAGGGGATGAAAGGATGTGGAACCGTTGCCAGCAATATAGCCGTCCACCAGTATGGCCCTGTACCACACCGCATCCCAGCGCAGCCACGGTGCAAGCAGCAACCGATTGAGCCAGAGCCCCAGGTCGGCCGCCGGCGGCCAGAGCGGAGTGCTCAGTTCAATGGGGATGATTGGGCGGAAACCTAAGAAGAGAGCAGCGGCCAGACTGGTACAGACGCGCAGGATCAGCCACATAGACACGACGGGTAGGAGATGCCCGAGATCAACTTGTCGATTGCCACTGCTGCTCTTCTGCACGTTCACACCCGCCTTTTGCAGAGTCCTGCTGGTTGAAAGCCCACTGGGCTCAGTCTGAAATCCGACCCTCGTCAAGTCGCTTGCCGAGTTCAGCTAGCTCTGATCTCAAGACATCCTGGAGTAAGCGCTTCCGTTCGACGCGGCTCAGCACCAGGTTCTCGACCGCCAGGGCTTCCTCGTACGCATTCTGGAACACCCCTAGAACCTTGTCAGTGACCCCGGCTGAACGCAGACGCCTCAGAATGCGTTGACGAACATCGGAGTAAGAACCTGAGCTGAAGGCGCTATCCGGATTGAGCATAGGGCATCACCCTTCGATCACTTAGTTCATCTGCGAGGGCAGCTTCCCGTCCATCGTCATTTCACGCGCGACCTGCGGCAGGTGCGTCACGTCAGATCCAGCACGTTGTCCAAGCCTCGGCGCAGCCCTCTGAACGTATGCACTTTGCGAATCGCCAGCAGCGCGCCATCCACGTAGGGCTGGGCGCTGGTGCCTGAGTCGTGGAGCAATGTCAGTTTCTGGTCCGGCATCCCAAAGATGATCTCGGCTGAGATGGTATACCCGGGCAGCCGCACGGAATGGACCTGCGATCCCGCCAGGCGCGCGCCGCGCGTCTCCGGGACGCCCTGGGTTTGGTTCAGGGGAACGGTGAGTTCGGACGGGCGGATCTGTGACAGCCGGAACGCCAGTTCGCGCGCCGTCCCGCTGGGCGCGTCCGGTTTGGCGTCATTGGCGTAGTCGATGATCTCCCACTGGGGGATGTACCGGGCGGCGATCTCAGCGAACTTCTGCAGCAGCACGACGGTCAGCGCGAAATTGCCAACCGCCAGCACCGCGCGTTGATGTGCTTCGGCGGCGGCTGCGATCTCACTAAAATCGGAATCGCTCAAGCCCGAGGTGCCGATCACGACGTCCGCCCCACCCTCCAGGGCCGTCAGGACATTGAGGCGTGCCGCATCCGGGTGCGTGAACTCAAAGAAGACATCGCAGGGATGCGCCAGCGCCTCCTGCGTGGTGCCATACACCGGGCAGGTCAGCCGCGGCTCCGCCAGCACCTCGCCCAGGACGCGCCCGGCATGTGTGCGCGAGACTGCAGCCACGAGCTGCATATCGTCGCTCGCGGCGATGGCGCGCGCCAGGGCCGAGCCGGCCCATCCGGTCGCGCCCGCGAGACACACTCCGATGGTCATGGTTCCTCCTGGCAATGAGCGCTCCGTTCCGTTCAACATTGCATCTGTGATTGAAACCCCCGATCCGCGCCGCGGCGCTACTTCATCTGCGAGGGCAGCTTCCCGTCCTTCGTCATCTTGCGCGCCTCCTGCATCAGCTCGTGGGCCGAGCGCAGCGTCCCTTCGCCGACCGCCCCCAGCATCTGCGAGAGCTCGAGCAGCTGCGGCTCGCCGCTGAGACGTTCGACACGGGTCAGCGTGCGGTTCCCCTCGATCAGCTTCAACACCTGGTAGTGTTCGTCACCGAACGCGGCCAGCTGCGGCAGGTGGGTCACGCAGAAGACCTGGTGATTGCGCCCCAGGTGCCAGAGCTTGAAGCCCACTACCATCCCGACCCGACCTCCGATGCCCTGGTCGATCTCGTCGAAGATCAGCGACGGGATCTGGTCGGCGCGCGCCAGGATGTTCTTCAAGGCCAGCATCAGGCGTGAGGTCTCGCCTCCGGAGGCGATCCGGGCCAGCGGCTTCAGCCCTTCACCGGGATTCGGCGCCACGAGGAACTCCACCCGGTCGAACCCGGTCGCATCGAAGCCGGCACGCGAGCCGTCCGCCAGGGGGATCCCATCCGGTTCGGGCTTGATCCGGAACTCCACGCCGAAGCGGGCCGCGGCCATCTTCAGATCGTCCAGCTCAGACTCGATGCTCTTGTCGAGTGTCTGCGCCGCAGCCTTGCGCCGATCGGAGAGGGCGGTCCCCTGCCTGGACAGGGTCTTCAGCAGGTCATCCTCTTCCGCGGCCAGTGCCGCGATGCGCTCACCGGCGTTGGAGATATTATCCAGCTGTCTGCGCGCCTCGGCCCCGAACTTGAGCACGGCCGATATATCGCCGCCGTACTTGCGGGTCAGGTTGTGGATCAGGTTGAGCCGCTCCTCCACCTCATCCAGGCGCTTGGGGTTGTACTCGATCTCGTCCAGGTAGTTGCGCAGGTTGCGGACAACGTCCGACAGCGTCTCTGCCAGGCCCTCGGCTTGGTTTGCGAGTTCCTCCTGACCATGGTCGATCTTTGCCAGGCCGGCCAGGGCCCGCGCGGCCTGACCGACCAGGTCGCTGGCGGCCGACGACTCGGGCGAGCCTTCATCCAGGACGGCCAGCGCCTGCTGCGCGTACTGTGCCAGTAACTCGGCATTCGCCAGCCGGTCGCGCTCCTGGCGCAGGTCGATCTCTTCGCCCGGCTTGAGCCTGGCAGCCTCGATCTCCTCGGCCTGGAAGGTCAACATCTCGGTGCGCCGATCGGCATCGGCCTGCGCCTGGCGCAGCTCGGCCAGTTCGCGGCGCACGTTCATTAGCTTCTGATAGCTCTGCCGGTAATCGCGCAGGGGCGCGCTCACGTCCGCAAAACGGTCAAGCAGGCCCAGGTGGGCCCGCGGGTCAAGCAGCGACAGGTGCTCAGACTGACCGTGGATGTCTACTAGCGAGGCGCCAATCTCCTTGAGCAGCCCCACGCCCACCGTCCGCCCGTTGACCCGGGCCACGTTGCGCCCTTCGCGGCGAACCTCGCGGCTGAGGGTCACGTAGTTGGGATCGTCCAGAAGGTCTTCACGCTTGAGGACCTCGTGGACCGCATCTTTCTCCGCGCCGTCCAGCTTGAACACGCCCTCGACTAACGCGGCGTCCGCATCGGTCCGGATCACGGTGGCATCCGCCCGCCCGCCGACCAGCATCTCGACCGCGTCGAGGATGATGGACTTGCCCGCGCCGGTCTCGCCGGTGAGGATGATCAGCCCTGGACCGAGCTTCAAGTCGAGCTTGTCAATGATGGCGAAGTTCTGGATGTGCAGTTCGCTGAGCATGATCTGTTATTTACCACAGATGAACGCAGACGGACTTGTTGGTGTACGCTCTACCGACCCAGCTTGATCCCCGAGATCTGCGTGTACGCCGCCGGGACCGCCATAAACAGATAGACCACCTCCCAGATGGCCGGCAGCAGACCGCCCATCCCAGCGAAACCCCCACTGAGCAGGCCGAGCAGCGCCGGCAAGCTGACAAGCAACAATGCCGGGAGTGCACCTGCGACCATGCCCCCGACCGCGGTCATGAAGAGCGGCCGCGAGCGGTGATGGCCGATCACACGCAGGACGACATTGCCGATGACCGCTCCGGCCCCGGGCGCCAGCAGCAGCACCAGCAGCCCAAAGAAAATATTGCTCACAAGCAGCACCAGCCCGCTGGCCAGCGCCGAGCCCACAGCCGAGCTGATGAAGGCGGTCAGGTAGTCGTACCAGACCGCGGTGTCGAACATCTTCTGCTGGCTGCGGATGCACTCGGGGCAACGATAACCGGTCGGTGTGCGGATCGCATCCTGAGCACAGATCGGACGCTCGCAGCGGTTGCAGCGCAGCGTCGTCGGGCGGTTCGGATGGATGTAACAATACAGGGTCTCGGAGTCGGTCACAGATTGATGATCCTATTCGGAGAGGCCGGCCCGCAGGGCGGGTCGCCTCATGCATTCCGGCCGCGGCCTACAGATGCGGCTGGTTGAGATGTGCGTTCAGGTTGCGATAGAAGTAACCCGGGTCACCGAACCGTACGAAGTGCGCGGTGTATTCCGCGGCGCGCACGTCGACCCGATCTTCCTCATCCAGCGAGATCGGCGATTGGCCGTCCACGCTGACAATGGTGTTCTCGCTCTTGACGGTGATGCTTACCGTGGCCCCCTCGGCCAGCACCACGGCCCGGTCCACCGAGAGGTGCGGCGCGATCGGCACCAGCAGGATGTTGCGCAGGTCGGGCGGCAGGATCGGCCCGCCCGCGGCCAGCGCGTACGCGGTCGAACCGGTCGCGGTGGCAGCGATCAGCCCGTCACACACGTAAGTCGTGAGCTCGCGACCGTCCACACTGGCAGCCAGGCGCACCGGCCGCAACGCCGAGCCACGTCCCACCACCGCCTCGTTCAGGGCCTGCCAGGTCGCCTGCGTCTCGCCACCGCGCAGGTGCTGGACCGAAAGCATCATCCGGTGCTCGAGCCAGCCCTCGCCCTTGAAGAGCCTCCCGAACATCTCGCGCCACTCGGTCCGGTCGCCCTGGATCAGGAAGCCAAGCCGTCCGAGCTTGATGCCCAGGATCGGCACGCCGTACGGCGCACACAGGTGCCCGGCCCGCAGCATCGTCCCATCCCCGCCCAGGGCGATCAACAGGTCGAAGTCGCCAGCCTTGACACGCTTGCGCAGTTCATCATCGTAGATCGAACCCTGGGGAGCCTCATAGCCTTCGGCCCGGAGGTACTTGATGATCTCCTCCGCTTCCACGGAGGCTTCCGGCACCTTCGGGTACGCGACGACGACCGGACGCTTGGGGATGAACTTCTCGACCATTTGAAATGATTATAAGTGCAAATCGGCAGGCGGTTCCTGGCTTCGCACGGACAGGCAATCCGGATCAATCATCGGTCACCTCGCCGGCCAGGCTTTGATCGCAGACCTTGCGGAAGCCGCAGCCGCGGCAGCGTGCCGCACTTTCATGTGAGCGCGGGACGTCACTGCGCATCTCATCCCGGCGCATCTCCGCCAGCTGGTCGAGCAGGGCCGACTCGAGGTGCGGCGTGTAATCCACCGCGAAATCACGCTTGGGGTAATGGATGATGCCGTAGGCCGGCCGCTTGCCGTAGTGCCTTTCCACCAAGAGGCAGTAGCTGGCGATCTGGAAGATGTGCGAATTGTACGGCGCCTCGGGCGTGCGCCCCGACTTGACCTCCACGGGGATGATCCGATCGCCGCTCTGGACCAGGTAGTCCGGTTTACCGGTGAGGCCCAGTTCGGCAACGAACAGCGGCTTCTCGACCACGCCCCAAGCCCGCGTGTCGGTATAGATAAGTCGCCCGCCCGGCAGGCCGGCCTCCCGCCGCTGTCGCCCGGACTGCCACAGGAGCAGGATGGCGATAATAATGAAGAGGAGGGCAAGGTAGAGCATGATCACGTTTCAGTGCCAGCAAAGCAGGACGAGGCCGCCTCCCCGCCCCTTCAACGATCCGATCTCAGCGCGCCTCCGCCTCTCTGAGAACCTTCGTCAGCCGCGTCACGGCGGAACCGGATAGATCCTTCATCCTTTTGGTCACCACGGCCGCGAACTGCGTCCGGTTCGTGGCATTGACGGCCGGAAGCGTCTTCTCCGCATGCTGCGGCACTTCCTTGAGCCGGCAGGTCTTCAGATGGTTGAGCAAATAGGGAAAGATCGCCTTGTTGTACTTCTCGTTCTTTGCCGCGGCCCGGGCCAGCGCCAGCACGCCGTTGTCCATCGTAATGACTGAGCCTTCGTCCATCACCTTCTCGATCTCGGCCCGGTGCGCGAAGACCAGGTCCGCCTTCAAACTTGCCACCGTGCCGAGGGCGATCATGCCGCCCCACACCAGCCGGTTGTTGCGACTGTGCAGCAGTTTGAGGAAGTCCTCGGCGTAGTCGGCGATCAGCGCCGGCGCGATGTAACCCACCTCGTAGAGGACCTTGACGCAGTCGGCCTGGATATCCTTATCGGGGTTGGACAGGTTGGCAGCTATCTCGCGTATGCCTGCCCGGTCCTTCTTCGCAGCCAGGTCGCGCGCCAGTTCCTGGTTGGGCACCTCGTCACGGCGGCCCTTGGAATGAGCGAGCCTTTCCAGTGCGGACATTTCCCCTCCTTCATCTCAGCAGCGGCGTGGTCAATGCCAGCACGAGCAGAACCGCCGCGGCCAGCAGGAGCACGAAGCCCAGGATCTGCAGCAGACCGGCAGCCATCACCTTGCGTCCGTGCTGCAGGTGCAGGTCGGTCCCGCTCGCCAGTTCGGCTTGATTTTCCGATTCCACGCCGCGCTTACGGTACCACCAGGCCCGCTTGCAGTACAGGTAGCTGCCAACATCCGAGGCCTTAATTACGGCAGGCATGCGGCCCAGTATAGCACAAATATTCTATTGGTATTCGGTGCAACTATTTGTCGCGTAACATGTTGAGCATCGCCGATACGAGGCTCTCGACGTACTGGCCGTTCGAAAGCAGCACAAAGCCCGAGCTGCCGTCAGCCTTGAACGAGATGTAGCTGGTGAAGCCCGAGGTTGCCCCGCCCTTCGAGACGACCTCATCAGGCTTGCCCGGATGCTGGATGTCCCACCCCAGGCCCGCACCCGTCCCCGGGTTCCTGCCCTCCGACTGCGATGTTTGCGCCAAGCGGATGGCAGCAGCCAGCGGCGTGGAATCCGGCTGCATGTTGGCGGCCAGGAAACGGGTCATATCGCTGAGGGTCGACCGCAGGTAGCCTGCCCCGCTCATCGCGCCCGAGTTCGGGAAAGTAGTCCGCGGCCGAGCCATCGTAGCCGTAGCCCTGCGCCAGGCGCTCGGTCTCATCCGAGGTCAACGTCTCGCGGGTATCAACCAGACCCAGCGGCTGGCTGACTGACTGCAGTTCGAGCGCGCCGAAGTCTGTTCCAGCAAGCCGAGCAAGAATGTCGCCGAGGAGCGAATACCCCGTGTTGGAGTACACATATTGCGAACCGGGCGCCCGCGCCAGCTGATACCCGTTCAACCAAGCATACAGGTCGGGCAATGAATCGGTGTCCGCGTCGCGTGGCAGCGAAGAGCGGTGGGTAGCCAAGTCTGCCAGCGTGATCTGCTGATCCCGGTAGGTCGGCGCGTGGATCCCCGATGGCATATATTTCTGGATCGGATCAGCGAGCTGGACCTGCCCGGCGGCGACGGCCTCGGCCAGCAGGATGCCGGTGAAGACCTTCGTGATTGAGCCGATCTCATAAACCGTGTCGGGCGTGATGTCCGAGCCTTGATCCTTGGCCGACGTCCCATAGCTCAGAAGCATCGCCTGGAGTTGACCCGTGGCCGGGTCTCGCACGACGACCGCCACGCCCAGCCCCGAGCTCTTGCCCGTCCCCAGGAACCCGGCCGCCATCCGGTCGATCTGAGTTCTCGAGGGCGGCGTCGTTGAGCTCCGGGATCCCGGCGATCGCCGTCGCGGTCGGCACCGAGGTCGCGGTTGGCACGGACGTCGCGGTCGGGGATTCGTCCGGCGTCGGAGTCTCGACTGTGGGCGTCGCCGGCACCGCTGACGGTGCCTCGAGCGCGGCCGCCGAGGGTCTAGCCGTGCCACAGGCGATCAGTCCAATCAAGACCAGCAGGCTCAGGATCCGTACTGACGGGGGAAAATTCGACTTGCTTGGCATGGAAATCAGGGCGGGATTATAGCACCCCGGCCTGTGGCGGCTCTGTGGGTGCAATCAACCTCCTGTCATCCGCGCTTCATCTTCGGAGGGCAATTTAAGGTTGTGCTTTGGGGCTTAATTGCGGGAGTGTATTGAATGAACGTTGCGTCAATGCGGAAGGTGATGGTGGGCAAGCTTGGGTGGGGGATCGTGGCCGGCGGGATCACGGTTCTGTTGGTTGGGGCCCTCGCGGTAGTGGCAGTCCTGCCGGCGGTGGCGCCCGGGGCTGGCGCACAGATGGCCGACGCGATCCGCTCGGTCTTTGGCCCGGGCCCCGTCGCTGCGTTGGAGAGCACCTCCTTTGCCTTCCAGGATGTATACAACCAGTTCATCGCCGCCCACAATGGCGGCCAGAAAGCCATCAGCCTGGCGCAAGTCCCGGTTCCGGGAGTCCTCCCGACACCCATCGTCCGGATCATCCACAGCTCCGGCAAGATCGCAGCCACTGCCGTCCAGGGGAGCGCGGTGAGCGGCGCGGCCAAACTCGCGGTCATCACCAACCGGTCCGACGTGCTCAGTTCCTCGCCGCAGATCGGTTGGTCGGCCTACGGTCCCTGGGTGAACGGTTCATCGACGATGGCGCAGGCCTTGCTGTCGCTGGATCCGCTGCGCAGCTACGCCGGCATCGCCCTGGTGCGGATCGACCTGAGCAAGCTGCAGCTGCACATGATGCCCGGATCCTTGGAACCATCGCATGCCCCGGACGTGGTCGCGGCGCTGCCTCACATGGGCCTGACGCCCGCCGCTGATCAGTCCCGTCTCGTCGCCGCCTTCAACGGCGGATTCAAGGCAGTCAACGGGCGGTACGGCATGGTCGATAACGGCGTCACCCTTCTGCCGCCCCAGATCGGCCTGGCAACCCTGGCCGTCTACAAGGATGGGCATGTCGCCCTTGGCGCATGGGGACCGGATATCGTCCCATCGGCAGACCTGGTCGCCTTGCGCCAGAACAGTCCCCCGATCATCCAGCAAGGCCAGATCAACCCACAGGTGTATATCGACAACACCGCGCTCTGGGGCAACACCGTCGGCAATCGCGATATCACCTGGCAGACCGCGCTGGGGATCACGCAGGACGGCCGCTATCTGATCTACGCGGTCGGCAACGCCACGACGGTTGACACCCTGGCCGCGGCCCTGTTGCAGGCGGGTGCCTACAACGCCATGCAATTGGACATCAACCATCCCTACGCTCACTTCGTCACGTATCAGGCGACAACCGGCGGCGTCCGCACGGCAGTGCCTCTGCTGAATCAGATGGAAAGCAATCCCTTGCTCTATCTCGTGCCGAACCAGCGCGATTATTTTTACCTGACCACACCTTAGAACTATTCCACGCTGGAGAGGCGCTTTACTGGCTGACCCCTCGAGGGAGGGGAGTTCAGATAGAGAGACCCCCGGGTTGAGCAAGCCCGGGGGTCTGACTTTGTCTGCCGGATGCCGTCGGGCCCTTCCATTGCGCCTGTGCGATCGAGTCCGGGCATGCCCGCACTCAAGGCTGGCTATGCAGCTGCAAAAGATATAGAATCCAATCACGCCCTGCGTCTTGAGGGCGGGCATCCACTCCTGAGGGGACTCGTGCTTTGGACCTGAGCTCTGTACTTATCGCCTTGAGCCTGGCGGCCATCACCCCCACCGTCCTGACTATCGTGGTCCGCTATGCGCTCCCTCAGCCCCACGCGCTGTTCTACATCTTCAAGCCCCTCACGACCTGCCTCATCCTGGCCGCGGCGCTCATCCCGGCAACCCATGCCCAGTCGAGCTACGGCGCCGCGATCGCTCTGGGTTTGATCTTTTCGCTTGCCGGCGACATATGGCTTATGCTGCCAGGCGATCGTTTCCTGCCCGGCCTGGCAAGTTTCCTGCTGGCTCACCTGAGTTACTGCTTCGCCTTCGCCTCGGCAGACCGATTCGCCGACTTTCCATGGCCGGCTTTGGTGCCTACGGCAGTCGGCGCGCTGGTGCTGTGGTATCTGTGGCCTGCTCTGCCCTCCAAATTGCGGCCCCCCGTCAGCGCCTACGTCCTGGTGATGGTCGCGATGGCCTCTCTGGCTGGCTATCGCGCCTCGTCCGATCCATCGGTTGGAGCCCTCTCTGCCGCCATCGGCGCACTGTTGTTTCTGGCTTCGGACGCGGTTCTGGCCGTCAACCGCTTTCGCCGCCCATTCAGATCGGCTCACGTCATCGTGCTCGGCACCTACTATGCCGGCCAGCTCTTGATCGCTCTTTCGGTCGGCCTCCTGGTAGCCCCCGCGGCCTGATTCGCGGTGGGCATCGCCGGAGCCTGGACCCGAGTTTCTCCCGGGTCCGGAGTTCATGAGCATATTGCCGCTGTTCAAATAGCATGTTGTATTTCTATGACTTGGCCCATTGGAGGTCCTTCATGAACCCTGAAATTATCCCCGATCTCACTGGCGACCAGCCCCAAGCGCTGCACCCCTGGCACAAACCCGAGATTCAGCGGCTAACGGTCAGCCTGGATACTGCGGCTGGCGGCGGATCGAATGTTGACGGCGATGGCACCTTCGGGCCATTCGGCGTCGTCATCATCTCCGACGCACGCGTCAGGCAGGATATCTCCGGAATCACAGACGCCCTCGGCGGGATACTTGCCCTGAACGGGGTGACCTATCGTTACAACACCGCCGCTTACCCCGAGCTCGGACTGAGCGATCAGCCTCAGATCGGTTTCCTGGCACAGGAACTCGAGCAGGTGTTTCCGGAGCTGGTCGTAACCCGCAACGACGGCTTCAAGGCCGTGAACTATGCCTTACTCGTGCCGGTCCTGGTGGAAGCCATCAAACAGCAGCAGTGCATGATCGCGGAGCTGCAGGTGCAGGTCAAGGAACTGCAGCGGAGTTGAGCAAAGGCTGGAGCAAAGTCAAACAGGTTCGATCAGCCGTGAGCATGGCCGCCGGAGTACCCGGCGGCTTTCTATTTTGGTTGTGGCGCGCGATTCTCAGGCTTCCGTGCTATCATGATTCTGTGGCATGACGGATCCCCAGGGAGGAAACATGCAAGGCCGTATGCAATGTGCCATGGAGATCGTCGTCGGGGTGGCGTTTCTGGCGGCTTGTGGGACCGCGGCGCCGTACGCCAGCGGAACGATGATCTGGCGGGACAAGATCGTCAGCGCGGCCCTGGTCAACAATCTTCTTGGCGATTCAGCCACGCGTTACATCTCGGTGTATCTTCCGGCGGGCTACGAAGCAGCGCAGAAACGCTATCCGGTGCTCTACGTGCTGCAGAGTTTTCGGGGAGCAGCGGTTGATCCCTCAGGGGTCTCGAAGGCCATGGATGGGCTTATCGGTGCCGGGCAGTCACGGGAGGCGATCTTGGTCTTTGTCGACGGCTTCAATGCACTCGGCGGCAGTTGGTACTTGAGCTCGCCGACCGTCGGCGACTGGGACAAATTCATCACCCAGGAGTTGGTGGACCACATCGACGGCACCTATCGCACCCTCGCCGGCCGCGATACTCGCGCCATCACCGGCTGCTCGATGGGAGGCTATGGCGCGCTTCACCTGGCATTCATGCACCCTGATGTCTTCAGCGTCGCGGTGGGCAACTCGACTTCATTCAGCATCTGGAGCGATGCCGGCTGGGAGCAGGGCCGTAGTCAGTTCACGCAGGCACCTGCCGATCCCGCTGCGGTGTCCGGCGTGCCCTTGATCGCCGCCGCGTACATTGGTCTCGCGGCCGCCGAGGCCTCGAACCCAGCCAATCCGCCGCTCTTCCTTGACATGCCATTCAAGATCGTGGACGGGAAGGCGCAGATTGTGCCGGAGGTCAAAGCCAGGATCGATGAAGTTGGAGTTGAGACCGACCTCCAGCGTTACCTTGCTCAGCCCATTCGGCTGCGCGGTCTTATGATCTACCATGGATCCTATGACGGGGCCCAATACGCGCAGGCATTTGATGGATTCCTGAGTCAGTCCGGCGTGCCTCATCAGTACCTGGAAGTCCCGGCCTTCCACTGCGCGCTGGATTGGAGGCCTGTCCTCAAATTCGTGTCTGAGCACCTGGCTCAATGAGGTCCCGCCACCTGCCGGCATTGTCAAACCCCTGCCCTCTCGTTATAATGTAGGTCCCCCGGGCGGGTAGCTCAGTTGGTTAGAGCACTGCTTTGACATAGCAGAGGTCGCAGGTTCGAGCCCTGTCTCGCCCACAGAAGGAAGCCCCACTCGGGGCTTTTTGTTTTCCCTACGCCGGTCTGGCGCCACAAACACAGACCTCCGAGTCGTCCCAGGACTCGGAGGTCTCACATTGATCGGAGGGCTGGCCTCTGGCTGAGGCCCGCACCGCTGATCATGTCACGAACGGGATGCTGAGGCCGCAGTGGACGGGCTTGTCAGCGAGCGCCCGCAGGGCGTTGACCACACCCTGGTACGTGCAGAAGAGACCGATGGCGATGAACGGCGCGAGGCTGAGCGCTGCCAGGATTGCGCCGGCTTCGACAAAAGCCTCGCCCCGGTTCATGGTCAGCAGGATCAGGGCTGGCAAGCCCACCAGCATGAAGAACAGCGCCGCGAAAAGCAGGAGGGTCATCGTGATCTGGAAATTGAGCACCAGGCGACCCTGCCGATCGATCTTGTAGGATCGGTTCTTCTTCAGGGACCAGAGCACCAGCGGAACGATCAGAATGCACAGGATGCTGCTCAAGTGCAGAAGGGTAAGCCACAGGTTCTCATTGGCCGTGCTCTCTTCACCGAAATCGAACTCAAGCGCGGCACCCAGGCAATGCAAAGTGTAGGCCCGGGGATCCACTTCGCCGCTCTCGATGCGTTGGATCGTGCGGGGGCTGACCTCGCACGTGGCGGCCAGCTGCTCCTGGGTCAGGCCCTTTTGCTGCCGCAGTTCGGCGACTTTCAGGCCGAGGTCGGGTTGGTTCATGGCTTACTCCTTTCGCAATTCAGCCCCCATTATAGGAACCACCTCTGGAAACACAACGGCGTACACACGACATTCGCACGACATTTCGGATTTCTGCCACGCGCCCGCATTATCGCGCCGTTTCTCAGCGCCCGTGCGTTCAGGTGTGGTGGCCGCTCCGTTGTCCGCGGGGCCCGCTTGACAGCCCGGCCATCCTGCATATAATTCAGCCTAACCAAGCAGACGCTTCGACCGGGACGAGTAGGCGGCCCGGGTGGCTGACAGAAAGAGGCGGCAGAACCAGTTGAGAGCCGCTCCCAGAGGCCACCGCCGAAAACCTCCCGCGAGCATGACCCCGAACGTAGGGGCGACCCTTGTGGTCGCCCGAGCCAGTAAGGGAAACGGCCGGCCCCGTTATCAGCCTAATGAGATGTGTCCCTTCGGACACAAATCGGGTGGAACCGCGTGAATCAAATTCTCGCCCCGTAACCGGGCGAGAATTCGTTTTAAGGCAAGGGAGACGCCGCCCGCCCGCCGCAAGTCTCCGTCAAGGAAGGAGCAAGAATGTCACAGCCAGCATCGGTCAAGTACGAGGAATCGGATCTGTACAAGATCCGCCATTCGGCCGCGCACATCATGGCCCAGGCCGTCCTGGAGATGTTCCCGGATGGCAAGATCACGATCGGCCCGCCGATCGAGAATGGTTTCTACTATGATTTCGACCTGCCGCGCAACCTCTCGCCCGAGGACCTCGAACAGATCGAGAAGCGCATGCGCCAGATCATCGCCGGCAAGCATGACTTCGTCAAGAAGGTGGTCTCAGCCGATGAAGCGCGGGTGATCTTCAAGGATCAGCCGTACAAGCTCGAGCTGATCGATGGCCTGGAGAAGGGCGGCTTCGACGAGTACGGCAATCCGCTCAAGGAGAAGCCCGAGATCTCCATCTACCAGGACGACACGTTCGTCGACCTGTGCCGCGGCCCGCATGTGGCCAACACGAAGGCGATCAAGCCCGACGCCATCAAGCTGATGTCGGTGGCGGGCGCGTACTGGCGCGGCGACGAGCACAACAAGATGCTCCAGCGCATCTATGGCACGGCCTGGGAGAACGCCCAACAGCTCAAGGACTACCTGTGGCAGCTGGAGGAGGCCAAGAAGCGCGACCACCGCAAGCTCGGCAAGGATCTGGACATCTTCTTCTTCGACGAAGAGGTGGGGCCGGGCTTGCCACTCTTCTCACCCAATGGCGGCGTGATGATCGAGGAGATCGAGAAGCTGGCCAAGGAAATGGAAGACAAGGCCGGGTACCTGCGCGTCGTCACGCCGAATATTGCGAAGGAGGATCTGTTCCTCCACTCGGGCCATCTGCCGTATTATGCCGAGTAGCATGTACCCGCCCATGGAGCTGGAGGGCGTGAAGTACTACGTCAAGCCCATGAACTGCCCGATGCATCACAAGATCTTCGGGTCGAGGCCGCGTTCCTACCGCGACCTGCCCATCCGCCTGGCCGAGTACGGCACGGACTATCGCTACGAGAAATCGGGCGAGCTGTTTGGGCTCATGCGGGTCCGGTCGCTGCACATGAACGATGCGCACATCTACGTCTCGGAAGAGCAGTTCGAGCAGGAGTTTCTGGACGTCGTGAAGCTGTATCTCAAGTACTTCGCCCTGTTCGGCATCGAGAAGTACGTCATGCGCCTCAGCCTGCACAGCAAGGAGGGACTCGGCAAGAAGTACGTCGATAACGAGCGCCTGTGGCTCAAGACGGAGGACATGGTGCGCCGCGCCATGGTCAACGGCAAGGTGCCGTTCGTCGAGGCGGAGGACGAAGCCGCCTTCTACGGCCCCAAGGTCGACGTGCAGGTCTGGAGCGTCATCGGCAAGGAGTTCTCGCTGGCGACGAACCAGGTGGACTTTGCCCAACCGGCCCGCTTCGACCTCAAGTTCATCAACAAGCAGGGCAATGAGGAAGTGCCGCTGTGCATTCACCGCGCCCCGCTCTCCACGCACGAGCGCCTGATCGGATTCCTGATCGAGCACTATGCGGGCAATTTCCCGGTCTGGCTCTCGCCGGAACAGGTGCGGGTCATCCCGATCACGGACTCGCAGAACGACTACGCCCAGGGCATCGTCCAGCAGCTGCGCGAGCAGGGTGTGCGCGTCAGCGCGGACATCAGTGCCCAGCGCATGAACGCCAAGATCCGCGCCGCCCAGCTCATGAAAGTGCCGTACATGCTCGTGGTGGGCGAGGACGAAATGAAGGCCGGCAAGGTGGCGCTGCGCGTGCGTGACGGTTCGCAGCAGAAGGACCTGGCGTTGGCCGAGTTCGCGGCCCGCGTCAAGGACAAGATCGCCCGCCGCGCGCCGGAACTGTGATTGGATTGGAGGTATATCTGTAGGGGCGAGGTTCATCCTCGCCCATTTCGTGGGGCGACCATGAAGGTCGCCCCTTCGTTCTATGTCGTCAGCCGCTAGGTCGCTTCACCTGCGCCGGAGTCTCTCGCCGGCGGTTTCAGCAGCCCGATCATCTTCTCTTCCTCCCGGAAGCCAAGCGAGGCGTACAACCGGGCTGGGTCAGAGGCCGCTTCAGCCACCATGACCAACTTGCGCAGGCCGTACCGGGCAATCGCCTGGCGGCCCGCGTCGTAGACCATGGTCGCGGCGATGCCCTTTCGGCGGAAGTCGGGATACGTTTCGACCGACTGATACCGGCCCAGTTCACCGTCATGGAAGAGGCCGCAATCTGCAACCAGTCGGCCATCGATGAAGGCACCAAACCAGTTCCCAAGCCCTGCCAGGGACATGCGACGATAGCGCTCCATGGCGCGCTGCCTGAAGACTTGATAGTCAGCGTGCTCGAATTCCGGCTCCTTGCAGGTGACTTGATTCTCGACGGCCTGCTCCCAATCGGTATCGCTGCTGAGCGCCTGGACGCCAACGGTATGCGACGGGCTCACAGGAGCCCGGGGTGCGGCAGCAGTCATGACCACGCCCCGGTCGGGGCGAAACCCAGCCTGCAGGAAGGGCTCGATCGCCCCTTCCTCGCCCTCCGGCAAGTCCCAGCCAAAGGTCTGGTGTTCAACGGCGGGCGGAACGCCAATCTCCGCCGCGAACAACTCGCCCCAGCTGCGCAAGTCGCCCTCCTTGGGAGGCTCGGAGAACAGCAGGAAGTTGCCCCAGTAGAAGGTCGGATTCTTCGGCGTGCGGATCACCAGGTAGTTCCCACGGTCAATGATCTCCCCGTCGAAGCCGGGGAAGATGAGATCCGTTCGATATCCTAGTGACCTGAGTTGCATCGCCGTCAATCCGGGCCCCACGAGAGGTGGAGCAAGCCCGGAGTCAATTATCGCGCCCTTTCCAGCCGCGCGGCCAACACAACCGGTTGTCACGTATAATCGGGTCTACCCTTGCCGGCCCATCATCCGGCCTGCTTCATGGACTTGATCCTTTATCGGTATTATCCAGTGAAGACCCCCGACCTCACCGCCCAATGACTACATACTCATCATCTCCTCAAGCCGGATTTTGAATCCCCTGCCGATGTGGTGCGCTGGTTCGGCGCAGTCCAGGCCCAGGATTACTTCGGCTCGCTCTACGCCATCGGCCTGCGCCTCCCCAAGGCGACCGAGAAAACGATTGAGACGGCAGTTGCCGACCGGACCATCGTCCGCACCTGGCCGATGCGCGGCACGATCCACTACGTGCCGGCCGAGGATGTGCGCTGGATGCTGACCCTGCTGGCCCGGAGGCGCATCCCAAGGAAGCGCAGCATGTATCTCCGGGTTGGGCTGACCGAGGAGGACCTCGAGCTGGCGCGCAAGGTGCTCGTGCGAGTCCTGAGCGGCGGCAGACTGTTGACCCGGGCCGAGGTCTATCAGGCGCTGGATGCCGCACGGGTCCGCACTGCTCCCGATCAGCGCGGACTGCACATCCTGGGATACTGGGCCCAGATGGGCCTGATCTGCCTCGGGGCGCGGCGGGGCAAGCAAACCACGGTCACATTGCTTGACGATTGGATCCCGGACGGGCGGACGCTCCGGGGCGATGAAGCCCTCGCAGAGCTGGCCACCCGCTACTTCACCAGCCACGGACCGGCGACGCTCGCGGACTTCGCCTGGTGGTCCGGATTGAACGCGGCCGATGCCCGCGCCGCACTTCACTCGGTTCGCTCCCGGCTCGTCCCGCAGACAGTCGACAGCCGGACGTATTGGTCCGGCTCCAGCGAGCAGCCGCCCGATCTCCCCAGTCCGGATGTCCACCTCCTGCCCGCATTTGACGAATTCACAGTGGCCTACAAGGATCGGAGTGCAATTGTCGATCCGGCCCTGGCCAAGGAGGTCGGCTACGCCCTGGGGCCAAGCATCCTGGCGGATGGCCGGATGGTCGGCCGTTGGAAGCGGACGCTCGGAAAGGACGCGGTCGCCATCCAGCTCGACCTGCTTGCGCCCCTGAACCGAAAGCAGCGCACGGCGCTCGCCGCCGCTGCAGACCGCTATGGTGCATTTGTCGGCCTGCCCGCGAAGATCGAAGAGTAAGCGCTCCCGCGCCAGCCTTTGATCGCTATTGATCTGTGGTTGAATCGAGGTGGATCCAACATGAACATCCCCTCGATTTCGACGCCGCGCCTGCTCCTTCGCCCGTGGACCCTGGAGGACGGCGAGGCTTGGTTCAACATCCTGCAGGAGCCGGACATCCTGCGCTATTTTCCCAATCCGAATCCGCCGCGCGGTTCAAAGCCGATGCCTACATCAAGCACCACCTCACGCACTGGATGCACAACGGCTATGGACATTGGGCGATCGTCACGCCCGAGGATGGCCGGGTGATCGGCTGGAACGGACTCGAATACCTGACTGAGCTGGGCGAAGTCGAGGTCGCGTACCTGTTGACCAAACGCGTCTGGGGTCGGGGCTACGCCAGCGAGGCCGCCAGGGCCGCCATCCGCTTTGGCTTCGAGACGGCGGGGCTCAGCGCAATCATCGGCCTCGTCCATCCGGACAACATTGCCTCGATCCGCGTGCTGCAGAAGTGCGGCCTGACCCTCGCCGATCAAATCATGCTCTGGGGTATGGGGATGTCGCGTTACCGAATCCTGCGGACAGCCTACGACCAGAGTCCAAGCGCCTGAGGGTACCGCAGCCCTCGATCTCTATTTTCCCTGCAGGGCCTCGACCGAGACATCGACCGGCTCAAACCCGTTTGCCCCCTGCTTCAGTGTGAAGAGCAGCACCGCGCCGTGGTCACCGCCCGGCCTGCTGACTTTGAGTACCACCCGCTCGCGATCTCCCGCTTTGCTCTGCCCGGGCATCACCGAGCCGCCCGGCAACAGAATGCCGCCGGTCCGACCGCCGCTGCTACCCATCTGGACCTGCGCATACGTCGCCTGCAGGAGCTGATCGACCTGCGGCTCGGTGCCCCAGTAGGTTGTGACGGGGCCCATCACTTCGCTGCCGGTGTAGGACCAATACATGTAGGTTCCAAAGCCTTCCATGTCACTGAAGAGAGATGGCGCGACGGGCTGCCGCGTCAGGCTCAGATCTCGAATGAGGCGCAGGTCGAAGGTAAAGGGGCCGTCTTGCACGGTGCCGCCATCAATCACGTTCTCTGGCGTGGGCTGCAGAGGCTCCATAGGGACCGTGGCCTCGAAAAGGTCCAGTGTGTTGTAGTAGGTCACGACCTGTCCATCGGTGAGCACGCCCACCTGCAGGAACGGCGCCATCATGGCCCAGTCGGTGCCCGTCCAGTCGATGGGCAGGTTGCGCGCGTCCCAACGAAAGAAACAGATGTTCCCCTTGCACCCCTCATCATACACGAGCGACTTCTCCAATTCCGCCAGCCTGGTCGAGTTGGCCTGGGCGAACTGCGTGGCGATGCTGCGCAGCTCATCCATGCTCTTGGCCTGATCGGCTGGCACGTCCGGATGCGAGGCGAAGCCCGCATCGATCTCTGCCAGCCTACCGCTCTGGATATCGATATAGTATGTTGAGCCGGCATCGTCGGCGTACACTACCGCGTTTCGCCTCCCTGCATTGACCTGAGCTTGAATGGAGTCAAACGTCAGCTGCAGATCAGACTTGCCCATGATGCGTCGGATCAGATCAATCTGCGCCGCCTGATCGACACCGCTTGGCGGCGGACCGAACGCCGGCCCTTCGGGCGCAAGCTGCCCCACCGGCGATGGAAATGCGGCGGGCTTCCCAGCTGGTACGCCCATTGCCGGACGGCTCAGCCACATCAGGCCCGAGGCGAGCGCCACGATCAGGACGATCCCCACCCCGATGCTGCCCCCGATCGCGAAAGGAGTCTTCATCCACAGCCTCCCCATTCCCGCGGGACGGGCCCACGAACCTCGCCCTCCCGGCCCGTATTCAATTCTGATACTTGCGTGCCGTTAGTGTACATCATTGGGACCAATCGGTTCGCAGGAGCTTAAGGACTCAAAGTCCGGAGCACGCCGGCCCCAGACTTTGGTTCGATTGCTGTCACCTAGGGGCTGATTTGCAGGGTGAAGACCCACGGGCCCGGCAGGTTGTATCCCAGCGCATCCACAAACCGACGGTGGGCCTCGTCTTCCGTCATGCCTGGGGGCAGCTTGCGGTATACCGGCCCGCCACCGCCGCCCCCATTTCCCGAGAATGTCATCCAATCCATCTGGATGCCCTGGGCGCTCAGCTCTTGAAGCGCTTTCTTTACATCTGCATCGGGGATCGCCTCGGGCAGGGATCGTTGGAGCTCCGCCACTGTCAGCACCACGGCATCCTCCTGACCATGATGACCGACAGGGAAGCCCGCCTTCACACAGCGCCCCTTATCCAGGGCTGGCTTCCAGCCCGGTTCGGGCCCCTTGCCCACATCGCCCATATCTAAGTCGTACAACATCATGTACGTGGCGATGGAGGCCTCATCGTTGCCGATCTTTAGCGAGGTCGCTTGCCCCAGCATCCAGTCATCCGACGTGGGTTTCTGGTAGCACAAATACACCACCGTGTATGAAGGCGCGGCCTTGATGGTCTGCAAGATCATGCTCACGCCGTTCGCCGTCACCGTCTGCATGGGCTGCACAGTCACCGCGGGGTACACCGGCAGGTCGAGATCGAAGCTGAACTCTGCCGTGGAATCCCCGCCCGCTGGTCCCTGGCTAAGGTCGATAATCAATTGTCCCTTGAAGCGGCTGGCCACGAACTCGCTTGCCGGCGTGAGGCTAATGATCGCCGTCGAAGGATCTCCGTCGGCAGTCCGAAAATCGGCGCCCACATTGACCTCCTGGCCATCAGCCTCCCGAAGTGTGATGTAGCCTACACCGTAGCCCTCCTTCCAGCCATCGAAGTGCACGGTGAAAGCCATCCGGTTCGAGTCCAGGTAGGCCGACACGAGCGTGGCCGTGAGGTCGCCGATCGTTTCGGAAGCCAGCGGCGCGACGGGCGTGGGCGTGACCAACTCGGCGCCCGCGATGTGGAGGTCAGCCGTCAGGCCAGTATAGAACGTCCATTGGCTGTCGACCTTTTCGCCGGTATTGCGCGCCTCCAGTCCATTCGCCGTCACGACGAGGTTGATGCTGCCGGCTGTCTTGGCAAGCGGAAAAGTGACGTCGGCGCAGCGCTCATTGCCTTGATCCGCGACCTGGGTGTAACTGTCCATGGCCGCCGGCTCCCCGAGCAGTCCGAATCGGCCCCCATACTGTGCCGTGAGATCACCGATGACCCAGTCTCTTCCCGGAGAAGGCAGTTGGTAGCACATCCGCACTTCGGCGTACGCGGGGCCCACGATCGCGTACTCCTGGCGCATTTCCAGGCCGTTCACGCGCACGGCGTACGAATTGCCTCCGCCGCCGCCCCACGGCACGGTTAGCTCGAGGCCGGTAAGCTCAAAATGGAAGTCTCCGATCGCGGTTGCCTGCCCATCTGGCTGTCGCAGAAGCGGAATACTGATCTGCATGTCGACGCTCCCGCCGGGCTGCCCGTTCGGACGCACCAGCTGGTGCGAAAGATACGTCCCGGTGATGATTCCGCTTCCATCGAGTGAAAAGATGGCGCCGCTGTATCCTTCCGGCGTCACATCGGGGTAATTCACCGCGGGCATTCCCAGGCGCATGGCAGATCCCAGCCCCTCCGCCGTCACGTGGAACACCTGTCGGGCGTCCTCTAGATACACCCAATCCAAGGTAACGGATACGCCATTCAGGGTCTGTGTGCGGCCGACGATCATTGCCGATCCTGGTCCGCCGGCGAACGGCGGCTGGGGAGTCAGCATGTCGGACTGGGCCGTCGCATTGACATCCTCAATCAGGCCGGCCTGTTGCACCGATCGCAATCCCGGATCATTGAAATAGCGATATAGGGCATAGGCCACACTGGTTAGAAGAACCAGGGCCAGGATCAGGAGCACGAGAGACCAGCTCATCTTGAACCTGGGCCTGGCGGAAACCAGATCCTGCCTCAAGCGGGAGTTCGATCTCTGGCCACAGGTCGGTGTCCTGTGGAATCTCGCGGCCGGTCAGTTCATCCAATGCATCTTTCAAGCGGTGATCGCTCATTCATCGCTCCTTTCCACCAGAATGCCCCGCAGCCGCTCGCGGGCCGCGTTCAGGAGCCACTTCACCGTCCCCACCGCCGTGCCGCCTTGCGCCGCCATTTCCTTCTCGCTCATCTCAAGGAAGTATCTCTGGACAATGACCGCTCGCTGGCGAGGTGACAATCGCTCCATCGCATCCCAGACCCGCCGGCTGAGCTCGGCCAATTCCACCTGTGACTTGACGGTTGCCGCCTGGACCGCGAGCTCGGCAAAAATTCCCTCGTCTCCCCCAGGTGCAAACTCGACCAGCCGCTCGGACCGCTGCATCGTCTTCAGCGTCGCATTGATGACGCCGCGCATGAACCACGGACCGAAGGGACGGCTGTTGTCAAAGCCACGGATGGCGCGATAGGCCCGCAGGAACGACTCCTGCACGATCTCCTCCGCTAGCCCGGCATCGCGGGTGATCAAAAAGGCTGTACGGATGGCCTGGACCTGGTACCTGTACACCAGATGTTCCAGCCCACTCAGGTCCCCCTGCTTCAGCCGTTGGACCGCTTCACGTTCGTCCATTGTCCTCCCACTTCACCTATCTCATGATACCCGGGAAGGTTGGGGGTCAAATGACTGCAACTATTCCGGAATGCGTTTGCAGTATTGGAAGTGGCACAATTGAGACGCAGAATTAGGATCATCGGGTCAATTGGGACCCGAGGGGTCCTATTCTGGCACTGCAGTGGAGTGACCGTGACAACAGAAGAACTCCTACAGGCTGGGATCGAAGCCGTGCGGACCGGGGACTTGGACCGCGCCGCAAGCCTCTTCGCGGATGTGGTCAAGAACGACCCTTCATCGGATCGGGGTTGGTATTTGCTGGGCATGTGCGTCTCCAGCCGCGAGCGTCGCGCTTTCTGTCTGCGCCGCGCCCTGGCAATCAACCCCAACAACGCCCCAGCCCGCAAGCAGCTGGACTTGCTTTCGCTGCCCCCAGCTTCCACGCCCTCTCCTAGGGCTGATGCCGGCGAAGCGATGTCCCCAGCGCCGGTTGCGTCGGCTCCGTCCGCACCGCCACTCGAGCCGCCTCACGCGCCATCAGCGCCTGCAGATGCCGGCGACGTGTCATCCTCGCTGCCATTTACTCCGCCCCCCTGGGCGAAACCCGCCCCGTGGGAGCACCCTAGCCTCGCCGAAGAGACGCACCCGGAACCGGAGCAGCCTCAGGCCGGTTTCCAACCCCCATTCAGCGACTCGGACAACGCCGAGCTCAGAGCACTCTACTCGGAACCCGAGCCCGCCGGCGAAGAACCTCCAACTTTCGCGTATGACAACTCGCCCCTGAAAGCCTTCCTGGCAGGGCTGGAAACGGCCGCTCCCCAGCCATCAGCAGCAGTCGAAGATTCGCATCCGAGAATATCGGTCTCTGAGGCAGCGCCCAAGCCCGCGGCGGCGCCTCAGCCGGCTCCGAAAGCAGCGCCCCAGCCAAGCCCTGAGCGTTTGCCCGCGCCGGCCGGCCGCAAGCCTCCTGTCAAGAAGACGAAGTCCAAGCATGCCGGCACCATCGCCCTCGTGGTGGTGAGCCTGCTGCTCCTGGGTTTGTGTGCGCTTGGGGTCGGATACCTGGTTCTGTCCGGCCGCATTGCTGGCCCGCTGACGCCGGCTTCGATTCAGATCCCGACCGCACTCGTCATGCCGACCTCCGCGCCTACTCAACTGGCCGCGTCCGAAGTCCCCAGTGCCAACACTGCCGCGCCGTCCTCCGCGCCGCCGATGCCTACTCCACTGCCAACGTCCTTGCCAATGCCGACGGCTTTGCCAACGGTCACCTACACACCCACCTTTGAAGCCGCCAGTTGCCGCTTCGACGTCCCCAAGGGCGCGCATGTGACCTGTGGCTACCTGATTGTGCCCGAGGACCGCGCCGGCGATCCGACTCACACGATTCGCCTGGCGGTCGCTGTCTACCATTCCGACAGCAGTCATCCCGCCCTTGAGCCGGTGCTGTTCCTCCAGGGCGGCCCCGGCGGTGAGGCGGTCAAGCTCAGCGCCCAGGCCTATTCCATTCTTGTGGCCCCTTTCCTGCCGCAGCGCGACTTCATCGCCTATGACCAGCGGGGCACCGGCCTCTCCGAGCCCGCCCTCAATTGCAGCGACCTGACCAAGGCCTACCTGCAGGACATCTATGGTCAGATACCGCCCGATACGCGCAAGATCGTCTACTCCAACGCCTTTCTGTCCTGCCAGGGGCAGATGAGCGTGGGGGGCACCAACCTTAACGCCTACACCACGTCCGCCAGCGCCGCCGATGTGAGAGACCTGCTCCAGGTCCTGAATTATCCACAGGTCGATCTCTACGGCGCTTCCTATGGCACGCGTCTGGCCCAGGTCATCTTGCGCGACGATCCCGCCCTGGTTCACGCGGCCATCCTGGATTCCGTGGTCCCGATCGAGACCAATTTCTTCGCCCAGTATCCCGAGTCCATCCAATCCGCCTTGAAGCAGCTCTTCGCCTCGTGCGCAGCCGACTCCGGTTGCAGCGCGGCCTATCCCGACCTGGAAGCCGTCTTCTGGGATCAGGTGAACCGGCTCGATGCGAAACCGGTGCCGCTGACGATCGCCAACCCGAAGACCGGCACGATTAGCGAGAGCGTGGACGGCTCGGTGTTCATCAACCTCGTGCTCGGCTCTTTGAAGCAGTCGGACCTGATCGCCACCGCGCCGCAGACCATCTATCGTTTCAAGGCCGGCGACTACTCCGCCGTGCTCGCCGCCGAGACCTCGCTGCCGTTCGCCTTCGAGGGGATCAGTGCGGGCCTGTACATATCCATGATGTGCCATGAGCACATCCTCACCACCACACCCGACCAGCTGCAGGCGGCCGTGGGCGGGCCCGCCGATATCCAGGAATATGCCTGGCTGCCGTTCTTTGGGAACGCCCAGGACGTCTACCGGGCCTGCCAGTCGTGGCACGCGGTCGGCCCGCGCCTCGGCGAGAACGCTCCGGTCAGCAGCGATATCCCGACCCTGATCATCACCGGCAAGTACGATCCGACCACGCCCCCCAAGTATGCGCAGCAGGTGGCCGCCCACCTCAGTCACAGCTACTATTTCGAATTCCCGAACCAGGGCCACACACCCACCGCGGCCGACGCCTCCGGCTGCGCCATGAAGACGGCGGTGGCCTTTCTGGCCGATCCGCAGGTCGAGCCGGACCGTTCCTGCCTCAACAACCTGCGTCCGGTCGCCTTCATCATGCCGTATACCGGGAATCCGCCGGTTGAACTCAAGAACACCCAGGCGTCTGGCATCTCCGTCCGGATGCCGCGCGGGTGGTCGGACCTGGGCGACGGTTTCTACCTGCGGGGCGATTCCCCGTTCGACATCACTGAGATCGGCATTATGCCCGTCCCGGGCACGACCTCAGCCGCACTGCTGAAATGGATCTCCCAGAAGGCCTGGGGCTTCCGCGGCCTGGATGCCGCCCCCGTTTGGGCCGGCCAGCGGACGGCCAACGGCCTCGAGTGGACCCTGTATACGGCGAGCTCCTACGGGCGTCCGGCAGATATCGCCATGGCCGATCACAACGGAAGCTCGATCCTGGTCCTGGCTTTCAGCAACATCGACGAACACGACGCCTTCTACCGCACGATCTTCCTGCCGGTGCTGGACTCGGTCCAACCCTGAGGCCCAATTTCCGCCCGTTCGTTGACGATTCCCCGGCCTTCATGGTATCATTCCACAGTAGCAAATCCAGCCTGAGGCTGGTTTTCTGTCTATGTAAGTGGCAGGCTCTGTCCTGCCAAAGAAGGAGAGGATCATCAGCGCCAACGAATTTCGAGTGAACGAAGGCATCCGCGTCGCAGAAGTGCGCCTGATCGGCCCGGACGGCGGCAACGTCGGAGTGGTCCCGATCCGGCAGGCCCTGCAGATCGCACGGGATGCCGAGTTGGACTTGGTCGAGGTCTCGCCCGGAGCTGAACCGCCGGTCTGCCGTGTGATGGATTTCGGGAAATTCATCTACGAGCGGGCCAAGAAGGAACGCGAGGCCAAGAAAGCACAAACCAAGATCGAAGTCAAGGAGATCCGACTGCGGCCGAAGACGGCCTCCGCCCACCGCGGTTTCAAAGTCGATGATGCCCGGCGCTGGCTGCTGCAGGGACACAAGGTCCGCGTTACCATCAAGTTCCGCGGCCGCGAAATGGATTATCCTGAGATCGCGCTGGAAGATCTGAAAGAGATCGCCAAATCACTGGCGGATATCAGCACCATCGAACAGGCGCCCATGATGGAAGGGCGTACGATGCTGGTGGTGCTGGCGCCCGGCAAGGCATCCGCCAAGAAGAAGGAAAAGGCCGAGGCCCCCGCTCCGGTGGCGGTCGAAGCCAAGAAGTAAGCCTCTTTCGTCTCTCCCGGGAATCGACATTCTGCAATCTCTCGTCTCTTTTCATTTGCCTGAAAGGATCAAGTCACTGTGCCTCGCAAAGCCAAAACCGGAAAGTACAAGCTAAAGACCCACAAGGCCACGTCCAAGCGGTTCCGCCTGACCGGCGCGGGCAAGCTCGTCCGCACCAAGGGCGGCAAGAGCCACTTGCGCCGCAACCGCTCACGCCGCACCCGGGCGCTGCTGGCCGAAATGCAGACCGTCAAGGGCCGCAGCATCATCAAGAACGTCAAGCGCCTCGCGCCCAACATGGAGAAGTAGAACAGACCTCGCAGGTCTGAAGCGCATCCGTGTTCTAGTGCGGCTCCTGGATGGACACAACTGTCCGGGTCCGATGGACCCGACGCCGCTCAGAGGTTCGCAGGAGGTAAAGCATGGCAAGGATCAAGGGCGGCCCGTACGGGCACCGTCGTCACAAGAAAGTACTGAAGTACACCAAGGGGCAGCGCGGCGCCAAGCACCTCCTCTTCAAGCGTGCCAACGAGGCGCATGCTGAAGAGCATGTGGTACGCCACCCGCGACCGCCGCACCCGCAAGCGCGACCTGCGCAAGCTGTGGATCGCCCGCATCAACGCCGCGGCCCGGCTCAACGGAACCACCTACAGCCGGCTGGTGGCGTCGATGAAGAAGGCCAACATCAACCTCAACCGCAAGATGCTGGCGGACATCGCCGTGCGCGACCCGCAGGCCTTCGCCGCAGTGGTGACGAAAGCGAAATAGTAAGGCTCGGACCCAGACAGGGCAGGCCTTTGCCTGCCCTGTTTTCTTTTTAGAGCGCACCAGGGGGGTACAATCCCCGCATGAACAAGGTCCTCGTCGACCGTTCGCTCCCCACCGGCCAGACCCTCCAGATCGTCCACGGCGACATCACCGCCGAGGCCACCGACGCCATCGTCAATGCGGCCAACTCGCACCTGCAGCACGGCGCGGGCGTGGCCGGCGCGATCTCCCGCCGCGGTGGGCCGGCCATCCAGCAGGAGTCAGACGCCTGGGTGCGCGCACACGGACCGGTCTCCCACGCGCAGCCGGCCTGGACCTCGGGCGGACTGCTCCCCGCCAAATACGTGATCCACGCGGTCGGTCCCGTCTGGGGCGATGGCGATGAGGATGCGAAGCTGGGGGCGGCAGTCCACGGCTCGTTGCAGGTAGCGGACGAGCTCAAACTGGCGTCGATCGCCTTCCCCGCCATCTCGACCGGCATCTTCGGCTTTCCCAAGGACCGTGCCGCGCGCGTGATGCTCTCTGCGATCGAGGCGTACTTTGCCTCGCATCCGCCGGGACTTAAAGCGGTGCGTATCGTGCTCTTCGACGACCCGACCCTCAGGGCGTTCATGGCCGTCTGGGCCGCACATCAATCCTAGCATCCCCATGCTCACCTCCGCCCAAAACCCCAGGATCAAACTCGTCCGCGCCCTGGCTGGACGCCCCAAGGAACGCCGCGAGGCGGGTGGATTCCTAGCCGAGGGCGTCCGCCTGGTGGAAGAGGCGCTCGCCGCCAGCTGGCCCTTCCAGTTCGCGCTCTACAGCGACGGTCTCAGCGAACGCGGGCTGCAGCTACAAAAGAGGCTCGAGGAAAAGGGCATCGAGACGATGAAGGTCAAGCAGGAACTGCTGCATTCCCTCGGCAATACCGAGACCTCACAGGGCATCCTAGCCGTGCTGGCGGACTTCGCGATCCCCGCGCCCGAGGCGCCTGACTTCGTCCTCATCCTCGATTCCATCCGCGACCCGGGCAACCTCGGCACCCTCCTGCGGAGCGCCGACGCGGCCGGCGTCCAGAGCGTGCTCCTCCCACCCGAGACGACCGACGCCTTCGCGCCGAAAGTCGTCCGCGCCGGCATGGGTGCGCATTTCCGCCTGCCGATCCAGGCCATGGACTGGGATCAGATCCGACGCATCACGGACTCGCTCGACCTGCGCGTCTACCTGGCGGATGCACGCGGCCAGTCCTGCTGGGAGACCGATCTCCGGCAGCCTCTCGCGTTGATCATCGGGCGCGAGGCCGAGGGTGCGACCCTGTCGGCGCACAGAGTGGCCCGGGAACAGCTCGGCATCCTTATGCCGGGCAGGGCCGAGTCGCTCAATGCGGCCGTGGCAGGATCGTTATTGATGTTCGAAGTGGTGAGACAGAGAGGTCATTCTCCGTAGAACCCCCTCTGGTCCTCCCCCAAATGCACGTTTAGGGCGTTGGTGGCTGTGGATTTGCACGTGCATTTGGGGGAGGCGGCCGCAGGCCGGTAGGGGGTGGAGAGCAAGCAACCCAAACATGGTCTTCGGCAATCACGTCTTCTGAAGAATAGGCTCATTTGTGTTCACCTATGGTTGAAGACGTGCTCCTCTGTGGTTAGAATTGGCCCTGACATGAAAATCCGAGCGATCACCTACTTCTGCAATCCCAAGTACCCGGTCGAGGACTCCACCCTGCGCCAGGCTGGTAAGTTCAATGAGCGAGCCAAGCCCGCATTCGCTGCCGCCGGCTACGACGTCCAAACGCTGCGGCTGGCGACGATCCCTTTCCCCACCCTGCTGGGCGAGGCCCAGATCGATCGTCTACCCGCGCTGGCGCGTGAATTGGAACTGCTGATCCCGCAGGTCCATTTCGGCTACGGCTCGCTGGGCCCGGCGCTGCCCGAGATGCCGCGCAGCTACGAGGTCATCCCCGAGGCCATTGGTGGCACGAAGATCATGTTCTTCAGCGGCGTGATGGCCGACAAGGGCCGCGGCATCGACCTGGCCGCAATCCGCCGCTGCGCACAAGTCATCGTCAAGACTGCGCCGCTCGACCGGAACGGATTCGCCAACCTGCGCTTCGCAGCGTTGGCCAACGTCAAACCGGGCTCCCCCTTCTTCCCCGCCTCCTACTTCGACGGCACGCGGCCGGCGTTTGCGATCGCCACCGAGGCTGCCGATCTCGCGGTGCAAGCCTTCAGCGCGGCGAAAACCGTCGACGAGGGCCGCCGCCTCCTCATCGCGGAGATCGAGCGACACGCCGCGGCCCTCGCACGGGTGGCCGCGAGCCTGCCCGGGAGTACTGGCGCCTTGGGCGGCAAGGTACCGGCCGTCAAATTCCTCGGCATCGACCTGTCGCTGGCACCGTTCCCCGATCAGTCCGCCTCGATCGGGAACGCGTTTGAACGCCTCGGCGTCACGCGCATCGGAGCACATGGCTCGCTGGCCGCGGCCGCCATCCTGACCGAATGCATCGACCAGGCCAAGTTCCCGCGCACGGGCTTCTGCGGGCTGCTGCTGCCTGTACTGGAGGACGCAACGCTGGCTCTGCGAGCCGCAGACGGAAAGTTGACCACCAAGGATCTGCTTCTCTACTCCGCGGTCTGTGGGACAGGTCTCGACACGATCCCATTACCGGGCGCGACCACGGCAGATCAACTTGCGCCGCTGCTGCTCGACCTGAGCGCACTGGCCCTGCGCCTCGACAAGCAGCTGACCGCGCGCCTGCTGCCCATCCCAAGTAAGAAAGCCGGCGCTCCGACGGGTTTCGATTTCGCCTACTTCGCCAACGGCAAGGTCATGGCCCTCGATTCGGAGGGCCTGCGCGGCCCACTCGCGGGCGGCGAATCGTTTGCCCTCAGAGCACGCTGATCGGCTGCAGTCTCCTTTCCGCCTGGACCTGCAGTAGCCTGCGCCGGGTTCGTTCGCCGCGGCTCAATCGAAGCACCCCACCGGAAGTGAATTGGAGTAAATCGGTTATAATCCTGCCGCAAGAGTTGGTCCCCATTCCTTCCTGGAGGCTTAGTGTGGATCTCTCTAAACATGCGTTCTTTGAGGGGAAGATCGTCCCACTCTCCGATGCCAAAGTCAACATAGCGACGCATGCCTTTCTATACGGGACAGCCGTATTCGGCGGCGTGCGGGCCTACTGGAACGAAGAGAAGAAGCATCTCTTCGTTTTTCGTCCCTATGACCATTACCGGCGGCTGCTGCACTCGGCGCGCATGCTCACCATGGAGACCAAGTATGATGAGGAGAGCCTGATCCAGCTCACGCTGGACGTTCTGCGTACCGACGACTGGAAGCAGGACATCTACATTCGTCCCATCTTCTACAAGGCTGACATGGGCATCGGCGTACGCCTGCACGACCTCAGGGACGAGTTCTGCATGTTCGTCATACCCAGTGTGAAGTATCTCAAGAATGATACCGACGCGCACGTCACCATCTCCTCCTGGCGGCGCATCGACGACAACATGATCCCGGCCCGCGGCAAGGTCGCCGGCGCCTATGTCAACTCGGCCCTGATCAAGTCCGACGCGGTGCGCTCCGGATACGATGAGGCCCTGGTGTTGGACAGCAACGGCCACATCTCCGAGGGCTCGGCCATGAACATCTTCATGGTCCGCGACGGCCTGCTCGTCACCCCGCCCGTCACGGACAATATCCTGGAGGGCATAACCCGGCGCACTGTCATGGAACTTGCGCGCAAGGAGCTGGGCCTGACCGTCGTCGAGCGTTCCATCGACCGGACAGAGGTTTACATCGCCGAGGAGCTCTTCATGACCGGCACTGCGGCTGAGGTCACGGCCGTTACCTCCATCGACCACCGTCCCGTGGGCTCCGGCAAAATGGGGCCGATCACCACCCAGCTGCGGACCATGTTCGCGGACATCATCCGGGCCCGCAATCCCAAGTACCGCGTCTTGGAACGTTGAAGTCTAGCCTGGGGCTCGCGCCCACCACACACGACAGCCGCTGCAATTAGAAGAACCCGGCAGTTTCTATCATCTGCCGGGTTCCTGTATGTCTTTGGCCGGGCCTAGTCTGCCTGGTCCACCCGCCAGCACTCGCCGCCTCCGCCCTCGCGCTTCATCAGGCCGAAGTCGACCAGTTCGCGCCGCAGCGTGGCCGTGTCCGTATGAAAGCGGAGCAGCATCTTGTTGACCTGCTTCTCGCTGTAGCGCCTCCCCGGTGCAAAGGCCTTGACCACGTGCCTGAGCACAGCCTCCAGCTTCTTCCGCTGGGCGGGGATGGTCTTCAGGCTTCTATCGGGACGCGAAAAATCCGCCACGACCTTGCGATCATAGCTGTTCACGTCCATGTCGCCGACCGCCGCGGTGAAATCCTGCCGTGAGAGCAAGGGCCGGGCCTGCTGCTCAAGAGCTTTCTCCTCAAGCTGGTAGACGCTGTAATAGCTCTCTCCTCGCGAGCTGACCAGGTGTGAATCTGCCAGGCGCCGCAGGTGGTGAGAGACGGTGGAGGGCTTGAGGCGCAGCAGTTCCGCCAGCTCCTCCACGCTGTAGGGCCTCTGAGCCAGCAAGCCGACGATCTTGAGCCGGTTCACGTCTGCCAGCGCCTTGTAGAAGGTCACCAGCTGCTCCCGGGTTTCTGGGGTCGTATCCATCTTTCAGCTCCATCGAACTAATTTCACATATGTCTAATTAATATCAGGGGCCTGGCGGCGGCTTGTCAAGGGCTCTGCGCGGGCGCAGGCAATAAAAGAAGCCCGCCGAATTTGCTGGCGGGCTCTCACTACGTCTTATGTTCGCAGGACCGGGTCACTTGTGCGGGAAGGTCGTCCAGTCTCCCGTGCAGTGCGTGCGGTGCGCGTCCTCCTCCCACGTCCCCGCGAACGTCTTGCTGGCAGCATCGTAGCTGCCGTCGAGATAGATATCCAGGTTCTCTCCGGACTCGAGGTTCGCCGAACCCGAGAACTCCGAGGCCGAGATGGGCCAGGGGTTCAGGACCTGCAATTCGGTCGTCAGTGTAGTGCCGCCGCAGGTGAAGTTATTGATCTTGATCACCGCCGTCTTGACCATCTCCCCATTGGGATCGACCGTGAACGCGAATCGGCCGAACTTCGTCTCGGCGTTCCAGTCTCCAGACATGGGTGAGCTTCCCGTCGAGACGTTGCTCGTCGATGGCGTCGGCAGAATGCCCGGCACGTACCTCAAGACCGAGCCCGGCCCGCAGGCCAGGGACAGGGTCAACGCCAGGGAGAACGGCAACACCCACAGCTGTCGATTGAGCCGGTTCATTGTGATTCTCCTCCTACGTGTTGATGATTCCCGACAAAGCCATCACCTGGCATCGCCAGCTCGGGCGGCGTCCCCAGGAATCCGCTCAATAGAACACACAGCGAGAAAGAACGTTGCTGAGGCCTAAAATGAAGCAGTCCTGCGATCTGGATCGTCGCAGGACTGCTGTGTAGTGCCCCCAGCCTGATTCCAACCGGGATGGCGGAGCGGAGCTGCTCTTTCAGGCGTCGATGTTACCCGGCACGCGGTGACAAAAATGAGTTCCGCTGCGGCAGTTCGGCGCTGGAGTGTGTGTGCGAGCACCGGGAGCTGAATTGCTCACTGGGTTCGCACTGCGGAACCTTCGATGGGACTCTGCGCCGTGCGTGTCAACCGCGTCCGAGATGGCGGCGGTGTCGCCTTCCCTTCGGACAGGTCTAAACCTATTTTAGCGACCGCGGTCGCAGAAGCGGTGTTAGAACCGGTCGTAGGCGGTCGCAAAGTCGACGCCTGCGCCCGAACTCACAAATCTGACAGCTCAGGGACGCATAAGAGCCCTTCCCCCTGGACCCGACCAAACTCAGCGCCTGAAGAGATAGCCTCCCGTCTCGGTCCGGATGTGGCGCGGCTCGTTCGGATTGGCCTCGATCTTCTTGCGCAGGCGGTAGATCACGTTCTTCACCAGCACGGAGGCATCCTCGCCGGCGAAGCCCCAGATGCGCCGCACAATGTCCTCGCTCGAGAACGGGTAGTCGGGGTGGGCCATCAGCATGTGCAGCACCCGCAACTCCAGCGGGGTCAGGCGGACCCGCCGGCCAGCGCGAAGTCGGAAAGCTCGCGCTTGGCCGTGTCCAGTGACAGTTCGCCCATCTTGAGCCGCTCACCGTGCTCCACCGGATCCCTGCGGGCGCGGCGCAGGAGAACCTTGATCTTGGCAACGAACAGGGCCGGGCTGATGGGCTTGATCACGCACTCATCCACGCCGGCCTTGTATGCCTCGAGCATGTGGGCTTCGGTATTGATCGGCGTGAGCAGCAGGATCGGGGCCGCCGATTCCTCGAACATCTTGGTGCAGACCTCGAGCACGTTGGTCTCGTGCTGGGTCACGTCGACCACGATCAGGTCGGGCGAGTGCACCTCCAGCATCTCGACCGCCTGGTCAGCGGTGCGCGCCAGCAGCGGGCGCACGTTCAGCTCACGCAGGACGATCCCCCAGAGATTTCCCGTTGACGGCTCGTCGGAAATGATCAGGATGGAGGCTTCTGGCATGGCGGCTGTGCTAATGATCTACATCCGCCACTAGTATACCGGCTCCGGGCTCACAGCATAAGGGCCGTTTTGTCCTAGTCAACTTGGGGGTGCCGCCGGAGGCCGACCAGATCGCCTCCGTCAGGGCTCAGTCCGTTCCGGCTGCCTCCTTGCGGTGCCCAAGCCGGCCGCGCGTCAAGACGATCACCAGCACTGCTGCGACGGCCGTGACCTTGAACGCAAACCGCGGGTCGTTTGTCGTGATGTTCAGGAAGCCGCGCAGCGTTTTCGACATGACATTACTGGTGGCATGCACGTAGGTTGCGAACAGAATGCTGCCGGCGGTGTTGTTGAACAGCCAGGTCCACACGAAGGTTCCGGCGATGATCGCCAGGCTGTTGCCTGCAAACAATACCGGATCGAATCCGCCATCGCCGATCGCGCCGCTTACAAAATACGCAGGCAGGTGCCAGAACGCATGCAAGACCGCGATGATCAGCGTGCCAACCAGTCGGCCATGGAGCTCCTGCAGGCGCGGCAGCGCAAAGCCGCGCCAGCCGGCCGGCCGACTGTTTCGATTGGGCGGTTGAGTCGGTGGTGGTCACTTCTCTCCTCCTGTAAGCGTCTCTACTTGGATCGTCAACGATAAATGCGAGCGGGCGATCTTACCGTGATTCTCGCTGAGAGAGAAAATCCAAAAAACCGGTCGACGCCGCGCTAGTGGGCGGAGGCACAACAGGGGCCGGCAACGACTTTGGTCGCGGGCGGTTCTTTTGCCGCCGCGCGGGCGCGGCCCCGAGGCCGGATCGGGCCTCTCCGTCCGATATCTCCTGAATGCCCAGACGCTGTAGGCGTAGGAGGCGATGGGCATCAGCAGCCAGAGCGCGTAGACCGGATACATGTTGACGAAGCCGAGCGGCATGGTCAGGACTATGACCAGGGGTGGGTACAGCCAGAGGCGGCCGATCAGCCTAACGACGTAGGGGTCGACATCCTGGGCGAGAAATTCCCGCGGCCGGCGGCATAACGCCACATGGCCCACGACGCAAGACAAAGCACGGCCGTGTTTACGCCGAAGAAGACCAACGCCAGGGGCTGGAGCGGGTATCGTCCCAGCACATCCGCCGAGGCCGGCATCAGGACCACAAACATCAGCGCCCGGAGGCATAGCCATACAAAGGTTCCGTCTGCCCGGGCGATATGCAGTACCGTACGCTGGTGCACATCCCACTGCTGGGCGATCACCAGGAATGCGAAGACGAATATCAGGAACTCGCGGCAGGATCGACACTAAACCCTGAGCCAGGGCAACCGGTTCCACGGCCGGCAATCTGAGATCCAGGGCAAGCAACGTCAGGGAAAAGGCAAAGATCGCATCGGCCAGTGTCATCAAGCGGTGCAGATCGACGAGGCCGTAGGATCTTGCAGCGGGGCTCTTCCGAACGGTTGACATCGGTTCGCAGCCTCAGCTGTTCGGGACGTCGATGCAGCGCGGTCTGACCTGCCGGCCATCGATAGTGAGGCCCGCTATATCCAGATAGTATGCGCTCGAAACCATGGGGGAATCCAATACCGGTAAGTGAGTTGAGTCTACGGCCGACTGCAGCTTACCACCGGCCGACGGTGATCGATGGGAGATCCGCTTGATTGTATATCGTATGCCAGATCCTGTCAGCCGAGTGGACCGGCCTGCCTGACCGGCGAATCAGCGCAGCGAGCTCGCTACTTAGGTCTACGAAATATGTCGATGACCGCCAGGATGACGCCGACCCCCATCAATCCGTAGCCAAGCAGCCGGTCCTGCCCGAAGAGTATGCCGGCGAGAACGAAGGCAAATGCCAGTCCCGTCAGGGGCGTCAGCCGGCTGTGCGGCTCTCTGCGCCCAAGGATGAACGCCAGGATGGCGACCACAAATAGGACAACGATCGCGATCGCAATGTAGGTTCCAGATGAGATCATATTGAGCCTCCCCGAACATCGTACAGCGGAATCGGATGCAATTCAATGGGCTGAACCGTGTCCGCCCCCGGTGGCGCCCAGCGGATCCTACTTCAATGCTGTGACGTAGTTGAAGAAGCGGTCCGCGGCCTGCGCATCGGAAAAGAAGTGCCGGCCCTCGACGATCTTTCCGTCCTTGAACGTCCACAGCACACATACTAGGTGATCCAGGTTCTGCCCGTCGCTTCGGTTCGTCCAGACGTGCTGGCATTCCACCGCGTAGTCATCGTTGGCGCTGACGATCAGCTTCTCCACCTTGGGATTCGACTTGCCCATGACTGCCCCCATTGCATCGAAGAAACCGATCACCTCATCGAAACCATTCTTAACGCCCGCGAGTGGGTGCCCTCCCAGGGCAGTCCATTTTGCGTCGGAAGCCAGCACCTTGTGCAAGCCTTCGATATCGCGTTTGGCGTAGGCTTCGAAGAATTTGTCGATCAGGGCGAGATTCGGATGGGTCACGTCTGCTCCTCCGCCGGCATCATAGCGCATGCGGGGCATCCACCCGGGCAGAGGATCCAACAGGGCGCCGTGCCCGTACACAACCGGCCCTTGATGTAGTATATTCGTGATAGATTTCTCAATGGGAATCGAGCCGGATCCCATAATTCGTTCCACAAGGAGAATGCCGTGACAACCACGATGGACAACCTGAAGACCGCCTTCGCGGGCAGAGTCAGGCAAACCAGAAGTACCGCGCCTTTGCTAAGCGGGCCGAGCAAGATGGCCTTCCCAACATTGCCCGCCTCTTCCGCACCACCGCCGAGGCCGAGCGGATCCATGCCGAGGGCCATCTCAAGGCCATGGACGCCCTCTGCCCCACGGCCGAGAACCTGCAGGCCGCGATCCAGGGCGAGACCTACGAGTACACCCAGATGTATCCACCGATGCTCGCCCAGGCCGAGGCCGATGGGCACAAGGCCAAGCGCATGTTCGGCTACGCCACGCGGGTGGAAGAGATCCATGCCCGGCTCTACAAGTTGGCGCTGCAAGCCGCCCAGCAGGGGGTGGACCTGACCGAGACCGAGATATACCTCTGCCCTGTCTGCGGGAATATCGAGTTCGGCAAGCCGGGCGAGCCCTGCCCCATCTGCGGCACAAAACCGGATCGGTTCATCCTGGTGTAACAGTCAACACCCCGTTATTGCGGGGGCGCCTGCACTGTGTTCTTCCAGTGCAGCGACGAACGCGGCGCAGCCCGCAAGGGGAGCAGTATCCCCGTGGCAATGAGCGCATCGGGGTCGAGGAGATTTCTGTGTCCTTTCAGTCCTCGCCCTGAAGAACACAGGGTCTTTGACAATGACATCGGACGGGCGGGATCTTTCAGTCGGGAGGAACGCCCCCCGCGCAATGAAACATAGAAGAGACCGGCCTCGCGGCCGGTCTCTCTCTTGATCAAGCGATTCGAGTCAACTTCCCTTCTTGAACCGCACCAGGATCAGGTTCCGTTTGCAGTCGTTGAATGTGACCAGGTAGACGTTGGAGGCCTGGGACACGCCGTTCTGATCCAGGAGTTGCAGCGTGAGCAGCTTGTCCGAGGCCACGGGAGCAGTCCCCAGCTTGAACTCGAAGCCGGAGGGGCCGTAATCCAGCGCCGTCCCACTGACCGTGATCGAGTTGATCACATCGCCATCCAGCGCTCCGCTCAAGCGCAGGGTCATGTACAGCACCGGCGCATTCTTGGCATCCGTCACGCTGCCGCCGATGCCGAACCAGCCGCACCCCAAGTCCGGATGAATGATCGTGCTCGGGATTGACGTAATGATGGCGCTGTACGGCGCCTTGGCGGTGGGACTGGGCGACGGCGTCCGTGTGGGCGGGACCAGCGAGAAACCGGTCGGTGAGGGCTGCAGGGTGATCGTCGGGGCCAGCGTGGGCGTGTCGGTCACCTCGATGAAGGTCGGCGTCCAGGTCGGCTCAAGCTGGATCGGCGTAATGGTGGCAGTGGGGAACAGGAAAGGCGTGGGCAGGCGCGGGTACAGGGGGTTCACCGGCGTGGAGGGATTGATGAACACGTACAGCATGAAGCCGCCGATGAGGAAGGTTGCCAACACCACCAGCACGCTGCAACAATCCAGGATGTTCAGCTTTGGTGCCTGGCGTTTGCTGGGCTCTTCTTCGAAGTCGAATCTTTCCATCCCGTTACTCCAGACCTGCGGCTACTTTGTCATGGCTGCGAGGTCTAGCCGTCCCTCTGAAATCGCCAATCCGAAATCTGAAATCGAAGGTCTCAAATCCTCAGGGTGCCAGCACCACCGTCGCGGTGCCGCGCTGCTTGGCCACCCAGTCCTTCAACGCCTGCTCCTGCAGCGCCAGGTACGCGTCCGGCGAGAGCGGGTGTTGGGGATCGCGCTCCAGCACCTTGATGATGTGGTAACCCACTTCCGTCTGGATCACACCGCTAGTCTGTCCGGCCTCCAAGCTGAAGGCCGCTTCCTCGATCTTCGGCTCCAGCACATACCCTTTCGGGAACCAGCCCAACTCACCCCGCGTGTTGGGGTCGTAGAAGGCTGCCAGGCTGTCGAAATCCGCCCCGCCCTGCAACTGGTTCAGCACGGACTGGGCGTCGGCTTCATTATAGAGCAATATCTGCTGGACATGCACCTGGTCGGCCGTCTTGGGCACGCCTGTCACGATTTTGTCACGCATGTCGGCCGCTTCGGCCGCCCGTTTCAGCGCGGATGGGAAGGTTGCCGTCGTGTACCCGTGGGCCGTCTCCCAGGCTGAGAGCTTGTCCGCGCCACCCAGCTGGGTCTCCAGGGCGTTGATGCGGGACTGCAGGGCCGCGTCCGAAAGCTCGTACCCGGCCGCGCGTGCACCCTGGGCCAGGAGCACCTGGGCGATCAGGTCCTCCAGGACGACCTTGCTCGCCTCCTCGTCGGTGACGGTCTTCCCCAGCGCGGCCTGCGCCGATTTGAAGTCCGCCACCTGGGCCCGGAACTCAGTCGCGGGCATGATTTCACCATTGACGGTCGCGGCCGCGGGCTGCGGTGTGGCGGTTGGCGGCGCTGGAGTAGCAGTCGGTCCCGGCGGCGTGGGCGTGCTGTGCGGTCCCAGGATCGAGGTGCAGGCAGAAAGACATAACAGAAGGGTGATCGTGGGCAGAGTACCGAGGCCTCGTGACCCACCCTGTACGCCCGCGGCTTGGCTTCGAAACATCGCCCAGATTATACCCAAAGGCCCGCGGCCGCCGGCGCCCGCCATAATGTCAAATGACGTACAATCGTTAATGTCTGCATCCTGTCCGCCGTTCCTTGGGAAGGAGCGTTCACATGACCCCCGATGAGAACAAGAAGACCGCCCGCCGCATCGTCATCGAACTGTTCAATGCCGGCAAGCTGGACTTGATCGACAAGCTCATCGCCGCCAACTTCATCGAACATGGTGCGCCTCCCGGCGCTCGCCAGGGCCGCGATGGCTTCCGGGCCATGATCCCCGTGCTGCGGTCCGCTTTCCCTGACCTGGAGTACACCATCGAGGACCAGATCGCCGAGGGTGACCGGGTCGCCCAGCGCGTGGTTGGGCACGGCACCATGAAGGGCGAGTTCATGGGTATGCAGCCCACGGGCAAGAGGGCGGAATGGCAGGAGATGCATATCCATCGTTTTGACGCCGAAGGCAAGCTGGCCGAGCACTGGGAAACGGCCAACGAACTGGGCATGATGGCCCAGCTCGGCCTCGTCCCTCCGTCCTAGGCAGAACCGAAATCCAAGATCGCCTAACCGCGCGACGGTCAGGGCACGGCATGTCGTGCCCCGACCCGCAGCCGTCAGGCCGCGACCGCGAATCCCGATCGTGCTGAGAGGCGCAGTCTGTGCTCCATATCAAGGTACAATCAGCACCTTGTGTTGCAACGCTCCGCGCGTTCTGCCGCGTCCTGCCTATTGCATAGCGGCCGCGTCCGGCGCATAATGTAAATGCCCTGATCGAAGAGAGGAGAAGGTGGACATGATCAAGAAGCCGATCACGTTTGGCATCGTAGTGTTGTGTCTCGCGATCCTGAGCTGTAATATGTCGTCCGGCGCATCAGTCCAGGACGTGGTCAGCGCCACGCTCACAGCCATTGCCGTGGCAGGCGGGGGAGCGGCCACCACCGTGGCCCCCTCGCAGACTGCCAGTCCGCTGCCGCCCGGTGCGACCACCGCGCCCACCAGCACGACCTGCCCTGCAATCGTCACAGCCAACCTTAACGCCAACGTCCGCAAGGGACCTGGGACCGTGTACGACGCCGTCGGAGCGCTGCTGACCGGTCAGACCGCGCCGATCTCCGGCAAGAGCGCCGACGGGACCTGGTGGTATATCACCTTCCCCGCGGGACCGGGTGGCTACGGCTGGATCGCCGGCAGCACGGTCACCGCAACGTGCGTGCCGTCGTCCGTCTCGGTCATCGCCGCGCCGCCCACACCTGTGCCGGCCAGCGGCACCTGCAAGGGCAACTATGTCTGGCGGTTGATCAAAGGAAGCGACAAGGTCTGCGTCTCGCCCGCCTCGAAGGCCCAGGCCGATGCGGATAACGCCGCCGCAGCCGGGCGCAAGTGCACCGCGAGCTACGGTCCCGACACGTGCGCCCAGGGCTACGTCTGGCGGGATGCCTTTTCCGGTGATCACGTCTGCGTCGTCCCCGCGACCCACGATCAGGCTGCCGCGGATAACACTGCAGCGGCCTCCCGCGTGGACCCGGTCAACCACACCTACGGGCCTGACACCTGCCTCTCCGGTTATGTATGGCGGCAGGCCAAGGACAGCGATCACGTCTGCGTAGATCCCTCCATCCGCACCCAGGCCGCGAACGACAATGCGGCCGCGGCTTCCCTGCTGTGCACCGCGAGCTACGGTCCGGATACCTGCGCTCAGGGTTACGTCTGGCGCGAAGCTTTCAACAATGATCACGTCTGCGTGACGACCGCGGTGCGCGCCCAGGTGGCAGCCGATAACGCCGACGCACCAAATCACACCTGGCCGTAAGATCGATCCAATCGGAATGAAGAGACCTCGGGCTACGCGGCCCGAGGTCTCTTTAAATCTGTGGGCACCCGCCGAGGCGGCTGTTGATCTCGCGCTGCAATCAGGTCATGGATACGCGGGCTGCGTATCATCGCCGGTCGATCCGGCTGCGAGGATACGATTACGCGGATGCAGGCGCGTATTGCATCACGCTGGTCAGGCCGTACCCGCCCCCTCCGGCCTGCGGCCACCTCCCCCAAATCGACGTAAATCAACGAATTGGAAATGGCCATGTACGTCGATTTAGGGGAGGACGGGAGGGGGCAGGACTGAAACAGCCTGCAAGCGCGAGTCTGCAGGCCTATCGGTTTAGATCGTAGATCCCAACGCCCGTCACGCTGGTCTTGTAGGTGTAGTTGGTGTGCACAAAGTCAAAGAACTGCTGCAGGTACGGGGGCGCGTACAGGTTGTGCGCGGCCGACCAGGCCACCGGATCCGGGATGGAGAGCGGCGGGAGGCCCTGATCGGACTGATCGAGGATCATTGCCGGTGGATGCAAGCTGATGTCCCGATAGAACTGGGCAGAGATGCGGTCCGTGATCGGCGACGGCACCAGGATGCCGTACTGGAAGTCCGCGGTCGGCGCGCCGCGTCCTGCCAGGAAGTTGATGCCCACGTTGCCGCCCCACACCAGCACGGTCTGACCCGGCTTCGTATGCTCGTTGACATAGGCGGGCAGCTGTTCGAACTCCTGCGCCTTCGTGCGATCTGCGATCAGCTGTGCGAACGCCTGTCCGTACCCACCCAGCGTCCCCAGGGAGGCCGCGGCCAGGATGACGATCGCCGCAAGCGCGACCGGCGCCTGGTATTTCTGTGCCCATGTGACGAACCCCGGCGCGACCCGGCTGAACAGCAGCCCACAGGCGAACGCGATCCATGGCAGCCAGGAGATGAAGTAGTGGGGATAGTTGAGTCCCGATAAGCCGCTCAGCACGATCTCGATCAGGAAATCAAGGCACAGCCACAGGATCAACGGGTCGAGGGCCCGTTCGCGAAACTCCAGGCGCAGCCGGTCGAACGCGAGCCACATGCCCACTAGCCCGATGCCGGCCGCGAATCCCAGGTTGCGGATTCCGCTCAGCAGCGACTCGATGGGTGCCAGCTGTCCCCCGTAGGACAGATTATAGATGAAGGCCGCGTCCAGAAAGTCCTGGAAGGCGTTGCGCGACACGAAGTAGAGCGTGGCGGCCGCCAGCGGCAGCACGAATCCGATCCCGGTCGCAAGCAAGAGGCGCAGCGCCGCGGCAGGTGTCCGAGGTCGACGAGGAGAGGGTGCAGAGGCGCCGTGGAGGCTGCCCTCGGTCGCAGCACCCTCGCCCGGGGTCACGCGGGATGCGGGCTGCTTCAGGAAGAACAGCAGCACCTCGGCCAGGATGATCGCGGCCGGGACGCCGGCGTTGTTGGGACGGGTCAAGAAGTCGCAGCCGAATACCAGCCCGAGGGCCGCATGCAGCCAGACTGAATCGGGCCGCTGCCAGATGAGTGTGAACAGCCACAGTGACAGGAAGCTGAACAGCAGCGCGTACTCTTCGGTGAGGTTTCCGCCCTCCAGCACGAGGCTAAGGCCTGAAAGCCAGACGATGGATGCAAGCAGGGCGGGTCCGAATCCGAACCTGCGCTTCATCGCGGCATAACCCGCAAGAGTTGCCCCCAGCAGGAACACGAGCTCGATCGCCCACAGGCCCCAGCGCGTCCCGCCCCCGAACCACAGCCCAACTGCGTCAATGAAGAAGATGGCCGGCGGCTTATGGTCCCAGGCGCTCACATAGGGCGTGTCGCCATGCAGCACGTGGCTGCCAATGTAGGCGTACATTCCCGAATCGCGCCCGAGACGGGTGGTAAAGGGATTGGCCTGCCCGAGCACGATCAGCACGGCAAGCAGCAGGAGCACGAAGATCAGAAGATTCTGCAGACCCCCGCTGAAAGAGAAACGCCGGTTGGAAACCCCGACCATGCGCGGAATTATAACCGGCTGACCTGGGCAGGCGTCTCAGCCCGCGTAGACCGAGTAGCGGATCGAGTTCTTACCGCTGTTCTTGACTGTGTACATCAATGCGTCGACCATTCCGATCACTTCATTGGGCGTGGCCGGCGCGGCCGGAAACGTCATGGCGCCGATGGAGAACGTGACGGGCCAATTGTGGAGACTCATCTCGCTGAGAAGAGCCTCCTGCAGACTTGAGATAACGACGGGGGCGCCTTGCTGATTCGTTTCCGCCAGGAGGACGGCCAGCTCGTCGCCGCCCAGCCGAGCCACGATGTCCGTTTTGGGCAGCCGCTGCCTCGCACACGCGACGACCTCGCGCAGAAGCTGATCACCTGTGCTATGCCCAAACTGGTCGTTGATCGATTTGAAATTGTCGAGGTCAATGTAGGCCAACGTGAATGGCCGTTGATTCCTGGTGCATCGGTCGATCTCCAGCTTAAGCAGATCGTAGAAGAAGCCGGGGCTGGCCGCACCCGTGAGGTAGTCGGACCGCGATAGCTGTCTTTCGCGCTCCAGCTCGCGCTTCAGCGTGGTCAACAGCCAGGCCACGATCACAAAGAAGCCGAACCTCATCGCGGCATTCCAGACGAAGATCAGCGGCTGCGAGTATCGTTGTCCGGCGATAACCTCAGCCAGCAGCCACGCCGCGGCGCTGAGAATGCAGGCCGCCAGGGCCGCGCGCCTGCCCCCGTACCAGGCAACCAGCGCGATCGGCAGCAGATAGAACAGCGAAAACGAGAGCTCGTAGCCGGTCAATATGTCCAGCTCGGCCACGACCGCTATGAGTACGATCCCGATCACCGCCCAGTAAGCTTTGGCCCAGCCATCAAGCCGGGCGGCTGCGTTCGCCAAAATGTCCCCACCCCGCGCTAGAGTCTCGGAAGAACCGGCGTCTGACGACCGCGTCTGTCAGCTCACGAGTTGCCGGATGCCATCCGCTCCTACTATAGCACCCCTGCGGAGCTTCCACCTTAAATCTCTGAACTTGCGGGCATCTTGCCTGGAATCCGTATGGGCACGCCAGAGTGGCAGGCGCTTTTCCTACCATGGCGTACCACGACATGGCCTGTCAGAGCCAACACGTCTGATGCTGTTCGAGACTATGCTAGACTTGGAGTGCTAGATCGATCCTCAGCCACCCATGGCCGCCGGGATCTGGTGGGACATCTCATAGCCTGGCCGGTCTTGAACCGCGAAACATGGGACACGAGACCATGAACATCTTTGAACGACTTTCAAAGAACAAAGGGACTGTTTCCAGTGCCCTGGGGAAGAGCCTCGCCCGACAGGTGCTCCAGGATCGTCGAGACGATATCTTGCTCGAGTGCATTGACCTTGTGTCCTATGAGGCTTCCGAGCCGGGCTCCCGGCATATTCGTGCGGCTGCCGCCAAGGTCGTTGAAGTCGTTGCCGAAAAGAGGCCGGGGTTGGTAGCACCTCACCTGGGGAAACTGCTGCCGGCCCTGTCTGTGCAGGAGCCGCAGACCCGCTAGGCCATCATCCGTGTTATGGGGTTTTGCGCACATCTGAACAGACCGGTGGCCCAAAAAGCAATCGCCTTTGCTGAAAAGTATCTGAGCGCCAAAGAGGGGCTGGTTATTGCGAGTTCCGCGGACCTGTTTCTGGGGGATTTTGGATCTCTCTCCAAGAAGGACGCTGCGGCTGTCTTCCCTATTTTGGAGCGATCGATGAAAGATATAGTAACCAATGAGCAGGACTGGCTCCTGGAATCCCTCCTGAAGGTATTCCCACATCTGGGCAATTCCGAGCAAGACAAAGCCTTGAAATTCGCCAAACGTTGGCAGACCGCAACTCGAAAGAGCACTCAGCAGCGAGCCCGCAAGATCTTGAAACTAACCCAGTGAGGCAGAAGGCCCAATACAGCCTGCAGCGGATGCCCGATCGCGCGCCATTCCGAAGCATCTTACGCAAGTCGAATTGGGGACGCTCGGGGCACGCCATGCGGTCAGCGCACGGACGGGACAACTCGGGAGCGAACAATAATCAGCAGCGGCGAATCATGTGTGCCCGGTCCTGGGGAGATAAAAGATGACTACGGAAGAAGGCAAGGCCCATATCTCTGTTCTTGTTGCGGTCACCACCTTGAGTTGGCTGTTTTCTGCTTGTACGCCTCGTCAGGTATCGGCACCGGCATCAGCGGTCCCGCCTGTGACAGCCCCGGCAATTCTCTCACCGACGGGGACCGTCTCCCCCGCCGCGACGCAATCCAGCGCTGTCACGCCGATTCCATTTCCGGCACTCACTCTCAAACCAGGCGACTTCTATTTCAGTGTGGATGGACAAACGGGCTTCATTTTCTCAAGGAATATAGCCGGGTACCAGCAAGTCCAATACAACACCTTTCTGGGCTGGACCAAAGCGGGCGGCAGCAAATTCGCCCGCATCCAACTGGACAGCCTCGGCATGGGGTATACGAGCGCCGGCGGCGTGGACGAGAATTGGGCAGTCCGATGGGACGGGATCTTCGACCAGGCCCAGGCTGACGGGATCTACATACTGCCAGTCTTTTCCGGCTGGTTCGACTGGAACGCCGGGTCGGGTTACTCCACCTGGAAGTCCAATCCGCTGAATGAGGCCAACGGCGGGCCCGTGAAATCGCCGGCTGAACTGTTCCAAAAGGGTTCAGCCACTCAGACCCTGTGGATGCAATGGATGCAGACCCTCGTCAAACGCTGGCAGGGACGGCAGAATATTCTCGGTTGGGAGGTTTTCTCCGAGGCGAACATCGCCACTGGAAGCACCGAGTCGTCCGGCGTCGATTTTGTCAACCGCGCCGCGACCCTGATCCGGACAGCGGATTCAATGAATCGTCCAGTCACCGCCTCGCTTGCCGACGTCGGTACCTGGCCCAACTTCTACCGCCAGGCATCCATTGATTTCGTCAACATCCATCCCTACCCGCTCTCGTCTCAGTTGGATCGGATTATCATGAGCGAGGCGCGCAATTCTCTCGCCAGGTATGGTCGGCCCGTCCTGATTGGTGAGTCCGGTTTGAATGCTGAGAGCCCGGAGAAATATCCTCCCAAGGCAGAAATCGGGGTCCGCCACGCTATTTGGGCCGCCATCGTCTCGGGCGCCATGAACGGACGCTCGCTGTATTGGGAGGATAGTTTTGGAATCTATTTCCCCAACCTGGGCATGCCGTTTGTTCAAAGGTATGAGACCGAGGAACTCCCCGCGGTGAATTTTGTCAACGGCGTCGATTTCTCCGGCTTCCAACCACTGACGTCCACATCCACCTCCGGCGTGTGGGGCGCGGCAATCGGCAACGAAAAAATGGTGCTTGGCTGGTATCGGGACGCTGCCAGCGAGCCGCCGTCCTGGCCGTTGCAGCCCAGCATCTCCAAACAGAAGGTCACCCTCACTGTGCCCGGCTCCGTGACCAACTGGAAGGTCGACTTCTACAGCACAAAAACCGGGATCGATATCGTCAGTTCGACTACGGGAACCCGGTATGGCGCCAAGGTCACCATTACCCTTCCGAATTTCACGGATGACGTTGCCTTCAAGATGTATGCCCAGTAATCACCGGCCGGGGGATACGACTTCGTTGACGTCGAAAAACTACTCGCGTCGCTGTCTGCGCAACGCCCTCTGCGCACTCCCTTGCACCGATAAGCCTGATTGCCAGTGGCTTAGCTCGACGGCCAGGCGCCATTGACGGGCAAATCCATTCGAAAAGGAATTAGACCTACTGATTCCAGCGCAGCATGTGGTGTGCCCTTAGGATCCTCAATTTCGAACGGTTCGACCTCCTCGCCCACCGGATGTCACGCCTTGACCCGCGCTACAATCAGTACAGACAGGGAGGACGCACAACAAGATGGACATTTCCATCCAGTATCTCGAGTTCGACTCCCGCCAGGGCCGGCATCTCCCCGGCCGAGGCGCGCGGACGCCTGCGGGACGCGTTCCAGCACATAGACTTCAGAGAGGTCCTGCTTGGTTGGGACCTGGACCCGCGCATCGTCGAAGCCTGTGCCGAGGAGTGCACCCGCCACGGCGCCGAGCTATACCTATGGCAACCAATCCTGTCCGGTCACGGTTCATTCAAAGTCGATCCCGCCTGGAGGGTCATCGCCCTGGATGGGAACCCTGCGGGCGGCGCGGATGAGAAGACCGAGTTCACATTCATGTGCCCAAACCGGGCGGATGTGCTGGACAGCGCCCTCGCGTCCTTGACCACGGCGCTCGCGACCGGCAGCTTCCAGGGTGTTTTTCTGGACCGGATCCGCCTGCCTTCGCCATCGGTCGACTTCGCCCGCCACTTTGGCTGCTTTTGCGATGCCTGCGGCGAGGCCGCGGCGCGTTCGGGCCTCGACCCGTTCGCGGCGCGCGAAGTTCTCGTGGAGCAACTGCGGAGCCCGGCGGGCAGGCGCCGCGCGCTATCCACCCTGCTCGCACCGCACGGCGCGGCCGACGACATCCCCGACGGATCGTTTCAGCGCCTGCTGGACTTCCGCCTGCAGAGCATCAGCGCGTTCGTCAAGGCCATCGCTTCCACTCTCGCCGCCCAGGACTTGAAGGTGGGCTTGGACTGCTTCGCGCCCACGCTCACCCGTATGGTTGGGCAGGATCTGGCCGCCCTGTCGCGTCAGGTGAACTGGATCAAGGTGATGACCTACGCTCGCTCCTTCGGCCACGCCTCGCTGCCCTTTGAGCTGATCGGCTTCGCGGATTGGCTGGTCGCTGCCGGCGGCGAGACCGAAGCCTCGGCCCTGCAATGCCTGGCCCAGGCAACCGGATGGACTCTGCCCGGCTCACGCGAGGTAATCCGCGCTGGCGGACTCCCCGCCTCGATCCTCACCGAAGAGCTGCGCCGCGGACGATCGCAGGGCGGCTCGCGCCTGCTGGCGGGCATCGAGCTGCTCGAGATCCCCGATGTGTCGCGGTTGGATCGCCGTCAGATCCGGACAGACGCAGAGGCCGTCCAGGCAGGCGCTGCCGAAGGCGTCGTCCTTTCGTGGGACCTGTGGCACATGCCTGCCTGGCGCTTGGAGCTGGCAGCCTCGCTGTACGGCGGCGGGACGTAGGATCGCTCACACGCGGGCGGCGATTCCCTCTGCTCTGCTGCAGGCGGCTCAGCCCACCAGAGGCATTCTCCTGCCCGAGGTCACTCGATCAGCGCACAAACACGAAAAGCATGCGGTTCGTGAACATTGTTGAGGATGCCTGCTGGATCGAGATGACCTTCCTGTTGCTTCCATCCGCCGACTTGAATTCATAGTGCCCCCTTGCGAAATTGTTGAGTTCATCGACGGCCATCCCCAATACCCAAGAGGCTGCAGCGTCGGCTGCTTTCCCGATCCCGTCGGGACGATAACGCGTTGGATATTGCTTGGGGAATGCGGCATCGAAATTGCCAATCAAGAACTCGGGCTTCGTGGACGCAGCCTGCTCAAGAGGCACGAAGTTCAAGGAACCGACGGAAATGGTGAGTGTGCCTCCAGCCGCGGAGAAAAGCGTAGCGCCTGGGGCCGAGCGCGCAACCCCCGACAGCCCCGAAATCATATGCCTCTTGACCGCTGTCCATCCAACCCTTGCCCGCATATTGCTTGAACAGAACAGGCGCCAATATTTGCAGCTGTATGTCCCTGAGTTCCACATCGACGGGCTGCATAACCACGAATCGCTCTCTTGAATCCCAAAGGGTCGTGTCTTCCTTGGGGATCAGGCTCTCATCTATTCTCACCGGAATACCAAGTTGAAAGGTCTGCCCTTGCAGCCCGGCCTCAACGAAGGCCTCCCTTGTGCTGTACTTGGTCGCATCGTTGCTCTCGCCCGTGTATTCGGACCAATCCACATTCGCTGTCCAGAGCCCCTCGATCAGCTGCTGCCTCAGTCCATTCCAATCCGCCGTGGCATTCAGTCCGAGGACATCCTGTCCTGTGGAAGGATCCCGAAGAAGGCCGAGCGGTCCCACCGGGAACCCTGCTGGCGCAAAAGGCGTGGGAGCCGGTGCACTCGTGGGACTCGTGGCTGGAGAGACCTCCGCTGCTGCTGGAGGCGACTGCATCGCCGGCGGAGCGGCAGTTGGGAGTTGAGCAGGTGCGGATGGGGAACAACCAATCAGCAGGATACAGACCAGCACATATGATGGGACATTCCGTTTCATATTGCCCTCCTTTCGCAGGGTAACATCCGTCTCCACGCCGATCCACGAGCCGGCCCGCAGACGGTCAACATAACCCCCATCGATACAATAGCACGCTTCACAGGGAAGCGCGCATCGACTTCCGTTGCACCTCGTCAGACGAGATTCGCCTCGCTGACACGTCCCGCGCTACGGAGGCAACGAAAATCCCGCTCGCGCGGGACGCTGATCTTCCAGTTTGCGTTGTTGACGAACGCTAGTCTGCCCGGCCCTGGCGCCAGGCGTCGAGGAACTCCTCCCCCTCCATCAAACTCAGGCGCTTTCCGTCAGCCCAATCACGGGCCTGCCGCGAGAAGATGCCGGTGGTGATCAGGATGCCCCCATTCACCTCGCGTGCCCGGACCTCATCCCAAAACTCTCTCACGACCTCCTCGTCCACCGGTCCCTGCCAGCCCCGGCACTGCACCAACCAGCAGCCTCCTTTGCCACCCCGCAGCAGGATGCCTCCACCGGTCCGCTTGGCGGCATAGCCCAACGAGCGATAGAGCTCGATCGCCATGTCCTCGAATCGCCTTGTGAACATGTCCAGCACTTGGGCCGCGCTCCGATCAGTCACCGCGGCGGCTTGCATAAAGCGCTGCCGGCGCGTTTCCCTTAGCAGGCCCCATATCAGCAAAGCCAGGCCCGTGAGGAAGAAGAGATATGTGTTGAGGGGTTCTGGGATCAACGCCACCAGCGGCCGGGGCGAGACGGTCGAGGCCAACAGCCAGCCGAACAGCATCAGCGTCCAAGCGATGATCATGCCGGCCAGGACGTTCTCTCTCTTCCACCTGAGCGGACTTAATACGATCAGCGGCCACAACGTGAAGACGTAGCCAAAGCCATAACCCACCGCGCCGATCGTGCCCGATGTCATTGGATCTTGCGGCCTCAAAGGGACGGGTCCGATTCGGACTCGCCAACCGAATTGATTCTACAGGCCCGCCCGGAGAATTGCAGCGGTCAGGCCTCACAACTCTGCAAGAAACCGCGAACCTTGCTGAAGTGAAATGCGACCCGGCGTTGGAACGGGGTCGGGACCGCCCCACGCTGTCGCCGGACTGGCAAAAAAAAGTGCCCCGTAGGCTGGGGCACTGTTTCATCGAATGACTGGGATCCGATCCTGGTACGTCTAGGTTATGGCCTCATGCGATTCCGCATCCCCTCCAGAAAAGAGTGCGTTGGCGGTGTCAAGCGCAATCGTCAGGCGCTGGATCTCCGGCCTATGCCCCGGGAGGTGCTGCTCAGTCGCGAGCTTAGTCTCGGCTTCGGTGCGAAGGGTTTCCATAATTCAAGCTCCTCTGAATGTGGACAAAGGATATCCGGATAAGCCGGGACTGTCAAGACCGGCCAACGGGCCTGTGGGCAGAAGGCAACCGCCCTGCGCGACAGTGATCTGAGATTAAGCCTCGTGTGCTAAATTCCAGCCCGAGGTTCTGCACAAATGGATATCGGCGCTCCCGAACTCATCATCGTTCTGTTGATCGTCCTGCTGCTCTTCGGCCCGGAACGCCCGGGCCGCACGCTGGGCGAACTCGGCAAGGGCGTGCGCAGCTTCCGCGAGGGGCTGTCGGGCAAGTCCGAGGACAAGCCGGCCTCGACGGCCGAGGTAAAGCCCGAACCGCCGGCCGCGGACGTGGACAAACCCCAGTCCTAGCTTGGATTGAATTCCGCCTGAGGGGCCTCCGGCTCCTGCCCGCGTTCTATGGGGAAATCGGTCTCCGGCGTGGATAGTGTCTACGGCGTGTCACCGCAATTGCACCCAGCCAGCAGAAGAGGCGACTCTGATTGTCTGCCACATCCATGTTTGACAGGTACTCTTGCTCTCAGGCAATTTCAAGTAGCAATTCGGCCAACTCTTTAGGTGCGGTTATCATGGCATCGTACCCTGTCGGTAATGAAAGGTATTGCCAACCCATTCGAGCGCACTCGTTCTGTTGATTTGCTACCTCTTCTGGTGAGCAACCCTCGGTGCAGTAAATATAGGTCCGCGGGATAGAACGAGCGGCCGGGTTAGTTAGGGAGAAAGGTGTCTCCCAGGTCTTAAGCGGATGATCAGTCAATTTTGACCTTACCCATTCCCAATCAGCGCCACTGATGCCAAAGGTCCAATCAGGAGGAGGGGGGACCCACCACTCATCACCGCTCGCTTCAGCACAGTGTCGCAGACCAGTCCAAAGGTCGGGCTTCAAGTCTCTGGCTGACTTACCATCGATAGGTAACCAGCCATCCAGGTTTGCGACGTGCGCGAGTTTTTCCGGGATGCGCTCGGCCACTGCCAGAGCCATAGTTCCGCTGAGACTATGCCCAACCAGGATTACGCGGTGCAGATCTTCGGAATCCAGAACCGCAACGACATCCTGAATGTGAGTATTCAGATCAATGTCCGGATATCGCAGATGGGACCGCTCGCCCAGACCCGTGAGCGTCACGGCATAGACTTCATGTCCTGCCGCCCGCAGTAGAGGCGTCAGCTTGTTCCAGCACCATGCGCCGTGCCACATACCATGGACAAGCGCGAAAGTGGCCATCAGTTGTTTTGTTCGTTAACTGGCTTGAACCCGCGGACGCAAAGACTGCAGCCGGCTAGACAGGCTTTCTTCGTCACACCGACATTCGGATTATATCCCGAGGCTTCGAAGCAGATCTACGCGCTTTGCTGATCCAGAGTTTCGCGCAATTCCGTCTAGGGCGTCTACGGGGTGAAAAGGCGGGCGTCTGGTGACAGGATTACGGTTAGATCTGTCTCAGGCGTCTACAGCCTCCATACCGTGTAACTGCAAGTGCGCCGCGGGGCCGCGTTCGGGCGAGCGAGCCTCAGGCGAGCGTCGCCCATTCCGGTTCCACGAAGAACCGGAGCCAGCGGCCACCGCCAGTCCCTGGGACCACAGGCCCAGGGGCACCCGAGTTGCACCCGAAGATGGAAAGGCGACTCTAGGTCTGCCTGCGGTTGAGCGAGGCTGTCGCGGCCGCGTCCGGTGCCGCGAGTCGCTCAAGTGCACTGTGGTAGTCTAGGAATTCGCGGATTTTGCTGATTCCCTCAAGACGTGAACCGTCATCGGCTGGCTCTTTCCCTTCAATTCCAGGGATCGCTTCTCCAAGGCGCGATGAAGTTCTGCCCTCTCGAAAGCATCTTCGCTAATTAGGATTTCCCCCGCCCGCGCAGCCGAAGACAGGCGCGCGGTGACATTTGGAACATCGCCCAGCACGGTAATATCCGTCACGCCTTCCTTAGAGCCGACCGTACCGACGAAGGCTGTGCCCCAGTGGACACCTACGCCCACTTCGATCCACGGTCCGCCAGGCTCATCGTGCCCGGTACCGTGCAGGAGCTCCGTGGCGGCATCGACGGCCACGCGTACATAATGTGGACCAACGAAGTAGGGAAGGTACATCCCGACGACTTGATCGCCCGATAGCCTGTCAACCCAGGCGTGGGTATCGAGCAGCACATGACTGCTTGCCGAGAAGAAGCGGCCGATCAACTGGCTGAATTCAGCCGGTTTCATCCGTTCGCCCAGCTTGGTTGAGCCTCGCACGTCGGCAAAGAGCAGCGCAAGCTCAACCTCGGCGCCGCCAAGGTGTTGTGTCGCCAGGGCTTGGCATTGTTGGCAGAATTCCTGGGTCAAACGAGACGGTCCCTTGCCGACGAGGCGCATGATGGGAGCCGCAGCACCGTCGAAGGGAGCATTGCAGAACTTACAGCGGGCGTGGCCTGGGAGAATGCCAAATATGTGACGGGATTCCCGCAGAGGGACGTCGCGATTCTCCCCGGTCAGCAACCCGTGCCACCATTCCTCGGGTGTTCGATTCTTGCGGGTACGATGCGCTTCCGGGTTTACTTTCACGGGCATCATTCTACCCACTTCGGCGGGAAGAGGCGACCCAAAGTTGCCAGGGGCACCACGCCCTACATTTTTAATTCGTTCATGCTCACGGCGAAACCGCCGCCGATCAGCGATCCAAACGTCATCATGCTAAAGCCGAAGACGCCTGCCAGAATCCCGGCATGGAGGCCTCTGCCAAACATCATTCCGAAGCTCAGGGGTTGCACCACGAGCGGAAACAGTCCCAACAAAGCGCCGTACAAAGCCGCGGTCAGGAAGGTGCCGCCATTCCGAACCGCCATGTATCCGGCGAGGATTCCAAAGCTAAACTGTATGACTCCCAGAACGGGCGGCGTGTAGAAGGTCTGAAGATCGGGCCAGATGGCTTCCACGACGGTGTGCAATGCACCAGCGATGAAGACTCCAATAAATGGCCACTTGAGGCTTTTGACTAACATTAAAGTCTCCTTTTGTGATGTGGAGTGCAATTGAATGAGGCTGCCTCTATAGAATGGCGGGCATTCTACCTGAAAGGGAGCGATCTGTCACCGTGATATCTGATGGAAAGCCCGGGGCGCCAAGACGAGCAGACAGTGATCCAGGGTGAGTGCACCTCTACGGCGTTTTGCCCCAACTGCAACCGCGCGCGATTGTTGCTCGTTTCAGTCACCCCCCATAAACGGCTTCAATAAGAAAGCAAAATACCGCCTCATGGGTGGTAACTCTCGTGCTGGGGGCATAGGATTCGAACCCCTATCTACTTATCCAGAGTTTCGCGCAAGCCCGTACATGGGGAGCACGGCGTGAAAGATCGTCTACTGGTGCCACAATTACGGGTAAATCCGTCTAGGGCGTGTACGGCTTTTACATCGTGTCACTGCAATTGCACCCGAATTGCACCCGCCTACGGCAGGAAAGGCGACTCTGATTCTGCAAACATTCCGCCTTGCCTGAGAGGTTGGAACGCACTGGCGTAAAACACGATCATGGAGGATTCGAAATGACTGGAAGCTGGGGAAGAAGAGCTTCGAAAGAGCAAGACACCGCGTAAACCACAACGAAACAAAAGTGCTCGTGTTGTAATTGGAAACGGAGGCAAGAGTGACGCAGGAGAGCGCTTCAGGTGCTGCAAAGGAATCAACCCTAAAACACTCGCGCTTGGGGATCACTTCTATCATCATTGTGTTGCTGTGGGGAATATTACTTATCCCATTCATAATTCCAGCACAGTTGGGTTTAGAGGATGTCAATCCGGATTCTCCCTCCCTCATAGTGGGTCTCACTTTGATGGGGGCATGTGCGATGTGGTTTTTGCCGCTAATCGGACTGACAATTTCGGTAACAGGGTTCCTTACGGATCGAAGAAAGATCTTCTCCATTGTCAGTTCCGCGATAAACATTTCAATTCTTCTGTGGCTCTTAGTGGAGGCGCTAAAAGGGATTTCGCGAGCCCTTCTGCGTTCTGGATCAACTGATCCAGAGTTTCGCGCATCGGCGGTATTTGCTAGGCTGGAGGCAAAGGATTCGAACTTCTATCAACTGATCCAGAGTTCAAGCTTTCGGCGTTGATAGCGTGTATGGCGTGATTTTGCGTCTATCTGGTTCCGAATTTACGGGTGAATCAGTCTCACGCGTGTACTGTTTCTATGGCACGTTCTCGCATCTGCAACTTATCTGCAACCGCGAGGCCGCATCATGCGGCCATCGCAAGTCCTTAGGGCATGGGCCCTAAGGGCAACCGCGGAAGGTGCAGTTGGAAGAGGAAAGGCGACTCTTGTCCGCGAGTTGTCCGAATGGCATAGTTACCGCACGGGCAGCCATTCCATATCACGCTCAGTATCTCTTTGTGGGTATGCAATCAGGCAAATTCAGCAGCACGTTTTTCCCACTGTTCAACATTTACTCCCTTAATCAAAAGCCACAAGTAAAATGGCAATTCTCCAATAAACGCAAACAGGCCAAGTATCGTCGCATCGAAGTTAGGAACAAGGAAATATAGAACAGCATCGACCGTATAGCATAAACCCGCAAGCATCAACAAGATGCCCAGAATTCTGGGAAGGAAACCCGACTTGAAAACTAAATAGCCAAGGAGCAGTACCCAAAAGGAAAGAACCTGGGGGATAACATGTTCCGTAATTGCGCAACTCGAGAAAGAACATCACCAGGGCATTCAATTGATCTGCTTTGAATGCTGTGAGATAACCAGCGCCACTCGATAGCAGCAGGACAGCAAAATGGTTAAGCTCATTGAGCATCGAGATAGGGACACAGACCAGGGCGAATATGACCATAAGCGATGCAATGGTTTTGTTAACCTGTTTGAGTAATTTGTACAAAATCAGCGGCAATAGCATCAACAGTGCTTGGCGGATTAGTTCGCTCACCAGGGAGAGACGGAAGAGCGCTTGAGAAGCCGCAATATTCTTGACGGTTGCCGCGGCATCTCCCGGCACAATCATGCCCGGGCGAATAAAAAGCTCAGTGGACATCCCCAGAAAAACGATGATTAGAAACACGAACGCTGCAACTCTTGCGATCTTTTGGGGCGAATTCATCTTCATATCTTCCTCCAATGCTGCCTCTAGTTTGTTGCTCATGCTTTGCAGGACTGGCAATCCAGCGTCATTTTCAGGACTGCCAGTCCTAAAGTGTGTAAAATCAATCCGTTATTCTGTTTTGGCAAACAGGGCAGCGATCGCAGATGGATTGAATCCCTTGACGATCAGCCAGACCGCCATTACCATTTCCTGTGGCGCCATCACCATTTCCAAATAAAACCCATAGCCGGTATCCATGTGAAAGAATTTCAACAGGGCGGAAGCCATATAGAAAACCACGGCGATCAAGCCCCAGACGGACAACCAGCGGGGGATCAGCCGGGTGCGGTAGAAGGAGAGGTATAAACACGTAGCCCCAATGAGAAAAAAGATGGGACCGACCGGGGCGAGGCGGTCTTGGAACTGATACAAGACATTGCCCATGGACTGCAAAGCAGCCGAATCAGCCCCGGTGGCAATGTATTCGTTGCCAAGCGCGACCAGTGCCAAAAAACCGAGGGCCGTAACAAAATACCAGGTTCCCTCCAGTGCCCCGCGGAAAAGGACCATCCCCATCGCCAGTTCTTCGCTATCTTTTCTAAAGATCGGGTAGAGGAAAACCGTCATCGCCACCAGCGAAATCCCCATCATGAGGGTAAAAAATGCACCCCCGGTAATCCGGGACGAATTGGCGGCAACGAGGCCCAGCATATCCACACCGACAAGCGGTTTGCCGGAAATTGAGCGAGGAAAGCACTTCGCCGCCAATGACTGCGCCCAAAACCCCAAAGACCGTCCCCAGGAAGTAGAGGACGCCTGCCATTACTGCATTCATTCTGTACGTATTCATTTTCTTCTCCTTTTTTGAACGATATGGATGAGTTTCATTGAATTGGACTTGCATAACACTGTGGTCGCCAGCCTCTTCCTAGGGGTTGAAATGGGCTAGAAATATCATCAACGGCAAACCTCCTTTCCAAGTAGCTTGTATCCATTTGCTATTTGACGTCTGACTGATCCGCCTGGCCGTGTTCGAGAGGACTGACCGAGACCAACGGCAAACCCCAATCCGCACTTTGTTTAGCAAGCCATGCAACGCGGCCGCGTTGCCCGGCTCGATGCGTTCTTGTCAACCACGGAGGGGTACTTACACTATAGGACGCCCAAGCACGAATTGCAAGTCCCCCCGCGCCCAGGCTGCGGCGCATGACTCACTGATCCAGAGTTCCCCGCAAACTTCTCTACTGCGTCTACAGAGTGAAATTACGGGTATTGAGTGGCAGACTTGCGGCAAAATCCGTCTCTAGAGAGTACCGTTTCTACTGCGTGCTTCCCCATCTGCAACTTATCTCCAACCGCGTTGCAGCTGGAAGAGGAAGGCGACTTGTTTCCCTCGCGGGCTCATTCTATGGGACCGTTGCCGCGTCTGAAGCGTCCGGCGTTGGCGGCCGAAACAACGCGCCATGTGCGCTGGTGATGATCGTCATGCACACTGCAATGGCATCGTAGACTTCGCCCACCGTGACACGGATATCGCGGCCCTCCTTCTCGGCGGAGTTCACCCGCGCAAGGTACTGCCGATCCACCACGCCAAGGTTATGAGTTATCGGGTGGCGTTTCTCGAAGGTTAATCTAAGTTGGTCGATCTCTTTGTCACTTCGCCCCGCGTACAAATCCAATTCCAGAACTTCCTCTGCAACTTCCGCCGCCTTTCGAACATTCTGGAAAGAGTTGCCGACCTTCTTTCGAAGGATGTCATCGACTTCTGCGCTGGTTCGGCCACGGCTCATTAGACAGCGGGCAGTGATGGCGCGGAGGGTAGCCTCGAAAATCGAGACCGTATCTTCCAACGCGTTCTCGATATCGCGAGCCGCAACCCTGGCGCCGAGGGTCTCGCGGCGTCTGCCTGCATCTGCGAGAATCGTCTTAACGATTCCATACTCTGCCTCAACGTGAGACAGAAATATGTCCTTGCCGCAGTCGGGGCACCAGATCGCCAGGCCGAATACTGAATGAAAAAGGCCGCAGTGGGGGCACGTTACATCGCGGCGTATTTCATCCTCGACGGGCGGACGAACGTAGTGACCGGCGTCCTGCCTGAGAGACACTTCCACAGATACCAACCCGCCATCGATCTTCTTCCGACCGCTAGCGTCCAACCCCAGAGCGTTGGCAATGCTGGCACCAAGGCCCTTGCGGACCTCCTCCGCCAAGACGTCCTTCGCGTATCGCAACTGCTCTTCCGTGCCAAAATCGCTCGGCTCGGCCTCACGCCGACAATATGGGCAGTAAGCCTTTTCAACTTCGCCAGTTATGCCGGTGCCAGGCTTTACCTTGAAGTACCCTGGAGAGCACTCAGTGTTGGGGCACTCGCGGCCTATCAAGCCATCGGCATCAGTCGGAATGGAAACGCGCATGGCATACCTGTCTTCGCTTAGGCGCCGAATTCACGGGGGCCACCCTCACGGAACAATCCGTCGCTCATAATTGACACCGCACCTTCCTGATTATGGTTCTGATCCGGAGTTGAAGCAACTTCCTCACGGGCCTGACGGGTATTCGTCCTCCTGAATCTCGGTTTGCTTGGCGTTGACAAAGTAGCCCAGGTCAGACCTTATTCCGTCGGACGTCTTTTGGTCATCGGAGGTCCAATCCTCCTTGTAGAGGAATACCAAGTCCAGTGAAAAGCCAGCCTGGGGCTTGTAGATCTCGGTAGCAATACCCACGGCCGTGGTGCTATCTTTGTTCAAGCCTCGGGCCACAAAGCAACGGAGCTGCAATTCCAGGGCGCGTTCTTTGCGATCGATCCCATGCGGAAGAGCCAAAAACACATAGACTACCCCCGAAAGAGCTCTGTGCATCCGTGAGCGAACAACGCTGGAATTGCGAATGAAGTCCTCATAGGCCCTGCCGAGAAATCTTCGACTTAAGCGGTCTTCCCGTGCCATGACCCTGAGAGCGACTTCGGCGTCACTCAGGGAACTCCCAGGCTCGAAACTGGCTTCTGCCACGTGCTTGGCGAAAGTCTCGATCAGTCCATCCCAGAAGTAACTGACCTCATCTGCTTTCTTCTTGGCTTGGTATTCAGGGCGCTCCTTCAGACTGTTCCAAATTCCGTCCTCGAGGAAGAGAGAGCCGGTCACAGAAGGAAACGACCGACCTCTTACCAGGTAAATAGCCAGGAGATCTTCTTCGCCACCATGAAAGACGAACTTCGGTCCATGGGTCAGGAAGTTCTCCTTGGCCGAAAGGTAGGCCACAAAATCGTTGATCGTGTCCAGTTCTTGAAGGATGGCAGGGAACGACATTTCGTCGAGGACATGGATGAAACCTTTGCCGAAGTCTCCGTACGTGAGCGGTGCGTCTCCATGTCCGCCAAAGGCTACAGCGATTCTATGGAGGCGGCGAGAATCCCTCGTTGGCAGGACCGCGCCGATTGTTCCGTCCTTGCGGATTACGTGCGTCGCATGCTTGAGCCACCGTTCCGCGCCATATATTTGCTTAGCGGACTCCCTCAATTGCACGTTTCCGCCATCGGTCCAGGTCTCTTGATTGATCCTGGTGCGGAAACAGCCCGATCTCCTTTACACTGATGACTATCAAATCCGGATCTACCACAACGAGGATATCGCACAGTTCTTTCCCCCGCGATTTACCTTGGGGGTTTAGGTAGCTCCATAGGCTAAGAAAGGACTTCCTGCAAACACGGTAGACGAACTCTTCTGCTGGGTTCACTCCGTCGCCTTCCTCTGCCGTGACGCTTTCCCAATTCTTGGCGTGCAATAGTAACCCCCCGATGAAAGACGATGCCTCTGATTGGGACCCGGATGATGCGGCTGAAAGTCTATCACAATGCCTCAAGGAATAGTCCGCATCACACGAGGAGGCTTTGACCGGGAACACTACAGGAGGTCCGGCCCCGCCCAATCATTAGAGTTCTTTCTCTGGAGTATCTCTAGTGCACTGGCGTTGCACGCGCCACTTGACACCTCGGGCCAGCCCGTTTAGATTCGGCATGGTGAATAGAACATATGTTCTGGTTGATTGCTGCACGGAAGTCTCGACTTGCTCGTGGGTCTCGGCATCGCGCCTCGCTGCCTGCGATCCTGATCCGTGTTCGGGTAACATCTTCCCCCGGCGTTTGTGTGCGTCGGCGGCATGTCGCCCGGTGTCAAGGCCTGGTTCTCCCCTGTTAGGTGCGCTTGCGCTTGGCGCACGAGGCCCGCGCCGCCCGGACGTGAGGAGGACGGCGGGAGCCTGCGCCGCAAGTGCGGTTAGCACCAACAGGGGAGTAAGTGGGGTGGCCTTGACACAAGGGCGGTCCGCCGGATAATCGCCCCTCCGGGGGAAGATGGTCTAGGAGACCAGAACCCCCCTCATACTGATAGGGGGGTGGAGTTGCAGGGTAGACGAAATGACACGAGGTAGAAGATGACATGAATAGCTTGCTTTACTCTGCCAACGGGAGTATAAGGGCCGCGGGTGAGATCGTCACACGGGGGAATCAGGACCTTAACAACCTGGCAGGGCAACGAGTTGCCTTTCCTTTGCTCATCGAAAGGGTGCTAAGGAAATGGCGATAAGAGGCAAGAACGAAGGCTCTATCTTCCGGAAGCCAAACGGCTCCTGGGTGGCACAAGTATCTGTGCTAGGCAAGCGGATCAGTCGTTCGGCCAAGTCGCGGGCAGAATGTCAAGCCTGGATTCGGCAGACGCTAGACCAGGTCGACCAGGGTATGACCTTCGAGACGCGCAATCTCAGGCTCAATGAATACCTGCGAGAGTGGATCGGGGTCAAGAGGTCATCGGTTCGGCAGAGGACGGCATTCCAATACGAACGTTTAATCGCGCTGTACGTTGTGCCCATGCTCGGCAGGGTGCGGCTCAAGGATTTGAGTTTGCGCGTCGTCAATCGGTTCTACGAGAGGCTTGCCGCCCAGGGAGTGGGCGTTTCGCACATTCGTTACGCTCATCGGGTGCTACATGCCGCCCTCGAGCACGCGGCCAAGACTGGCGTGATCGGGAGGAATCCAGCTCATGGCGCGACCCTCCCGAAGGTGCCATACCGCGAGATGGCAATTCTCAACGAGCAGCAGGTCACGACTTTCCTGGTGGCGGCTAGCAGCTCCAAATTCCGGACCTTGTTTCACCTGGCGGTGACAACTGGCATGCGCTTCTCAGAGCTGAGGGGCCTGTCCTGGTCGGACGTGGATTGGATCAAGGGCACGATCTCGGTCAGGCGGCAGATTCACCAGATGCCGCGCCTGGGTGCAACCGTTGGCGAGCCCAAGACACATTCGGCTATCCGGACAATTCGCCTGGGTGAAACATCCCTGGACATGCTGCGGGAACAGCAGGACCGCGTCGAACGCCTGCGAGCTGTGGCTGGGGCCGATTGGCAGGAACGTGGCTTGATTTTCCCCAGCAGGATCGGCACGCCATTCGCGCCGTGTGCAGTCCAGGATGAGTTCCGGCGCGTGCTTGAAGCCGCCAACCTCCCGCGCATCAGGTTTCACGATCTGCGCCATACTGCGGCAAGTCTCATGCTGAGTCACGGTGTCGCGGCGTTGGTGGTTTCGAAGATCCTCGGCCATTCGAGCCCAAGCATCACGCTTGGAATCTATGCTCATTCGACGTTGGACATGCAGGATCATGCCGCGGGCGTTATTGAGGAAATCGTGGCGCCGGTGGCCTTCACGATGGCGCAACTGCAAGGCGAGACCGCATCGAGCGGTCATCGCTAGTGCTTGCGACACGAGTCGCAAGTGCAACCAACTGCAACCGCGATTAAGTTTTGGCGATTTTGGCACCCCCATATATAGCCTTAAGAAGCGATATACCGCCTTTCGGGCGGTATATGCTAGGCTGGGGGCAACGGATTTGAACCGCTATCAACTGATCCAGAGTTTCGCGCAAGTGTGTATATAGCGTCTATGGGGTGAAAAATCGTGTACCTAGTGGCAAGATTACGGGTGAATCTGTCTAAGGCGTCTACGGCGTCTCTAGCGTGTTACCGCAATTGCACCCGAATTGCACCCGAAACAGGAAAGGCGACTCATTATCGCTTGGTCGTAGGTTCGAATCCTACTGGGCCACAAATCACCTGCGAACGGCGGCAGAGTTGTAGCCCAACTGGAATTGAGTCTGAATACGTTTGAAGCGCTGCAGGGAACTATCCTTCAATGCAGATAGAATGGAACCATGCTGACGAGCAATACGAAGCACGCTACAAGCTGACTTCGGCTACAATGGATTCGCTCATTCGGTGCGCGAAACGTACAACAAGTCATGCCTATCTATGCTTATCGCTGCAGATCCTGCAGAGTCCACTTCGAGCGCTACCAGACTTTCACGGACGTGGCTCTCAAACTCTGTCCCGACTGCCGCAAGAAGACCCTCAACAGGATAATCTCACTGGTTGGTGTCGTATTCAAGGGCCCAGGCTTCTACTCCACTGACAATAGGCCCAGCTCTCCCGAAACCTCACCCGCCTCGGCCAAGAAAGAACAGAAGAAGCACGCCCACAAGGAGAAAACACAGCCGGAGAATGCCAGCAAGGCTTCTGACAAAACCGACCAAGGCTGTCATCTCGCGTCCCTCCATTGGCCGTTCGGAAATGCGCTCCCGGCTTCGCTCCACTGTCGCGAGACTGATTGGCACGCTGACAAAAGGAGATCGGCATGGACGATAGTGCTGCCTTCAAGTTCACCTGCAAAACATGTGGCGCTCACAACCTAACCGTGACTCACGTTTGGAACATCCAGGCCGGACCTAGCAGCGAGCGTTGGCAAGAATGGGGACCGCTCAAAGATGATCACCACTGGCAGTACGAGTTCAAGGAAGAGGTCGAAGCAAACGAAGACGATGAAGTTCAGAGAGGCGACTTCGGCGAGTTGGAGGAGGATGATTCTGCCTCTGAACCGGAAGAATATGAAGTGTACGAAACAGGGACCAGCCGGGAAAGCGATGAGTTCTTCGTGAATTGCGGGAATTGCGATCGCGAGATTGAATTTGGATGGTCACAACCGGATCGCCGTGGTCTCATTTTGCCCGTGGAATTTTCAGATTTCGTTCCCCTGCAAAGCTGGCCGGATCCCAAATACGTGGATGCTTGGCAAGAGAGGAAATGGCTGCATACGGGAAATGTCGGGCCGTGAACAATCTTCGAGCGCCTGGCTATTTGCAGTCCACCCCAATCCCCACTCACGGAAGACAAAGATCTCGCGCGGATGGCAGCGGATGGAGATGATCTATTCTGCGTCGTGCAAAGCAGCAGATTGTGAAGCCAAGGAGCTTGTACAATGGCAAAAAAGACCGGCAAAAGCAAATCCAAACGATTGGGCCAGGGCTGGCGCAAGCACATACGGCGGATGAAGCAAGCGGCTCGCAAGACCGGCGCCCCTCCCCGCTAGCCGCCTCCAGGGCGTTCCGTCCCTCGCAAGGGCCCGAACAGAAAGACTAATTGGACGAGGAGACTTAATGCCACAGACACCCCATATCGAACACCACTTCACCGGTTCCGAAACGGTCAGGGACCTTGTGATTGGAATGTCTGACGGATTGACTGTTCCGTTTGCGCTGGCGGCCGGGGTTGCATTCATGATCGCGCGGGCAATTTCCTAGTTGCGCAGGCCTGCGCTCGGCGGCGCAATGAATGGACGGTCGTTGAGAGAAAGGAAACGGAAAGATGATTAACCAGGTCGGTTTGTGGATCGACCATCGGAAGGCGGTGATCGTGACTCTCACAGACAAGGGGGAACAAACAAAGCAGATCACATCCCACATGGAAAAACACGTGCGGTTTGCAAGCGGTGACTCCGAAGATGGTTCCGCCGAGGACGTGCGAGACCGGCAATTCAAGAGCCATCTCAACACCTTCTACGACGACGTTGTTGCCTGTCTTCGTGAGGCCGAAACCATCCAGATATTTGGTCCCGGTGAAGCCAAGGGCGAACTCGAAGCCCGCCTTGAGAAGGAGGGACTCAAGGGGCGCATCGTCGAGATCGCGGCGAAAGTTCGGCGGCGGGTTCCAAGATAGAGTTTCGCGCAAGCCCGTATATGGGGTGCACGGCGCGTAAAGTCGTCTACCTAGTGCCACAATTACGGGTAAATCTGTCTAAGGCGCATACGGCTTCTACAGCGTGTCACTGCAATTGCACCCGAATTGCACCCGCGACTGATTTTCAAGTGATTTTGTAGCCCCCATATACAGCCTTAAGAAAGCAAGATACCGCTCTTCGGGCGGTATTTGCTAGGCTGGGGGCAACGGATTTGAACCGCTATTAACTGATCCAGAGTTTCGCGCATGGGTGTATATATGGTCCACTGCGTGAAAAAGCGGGTCTCTGGTGACAAGATTACGGGCAAATCCGTCTAAGGCGTCCACGGCTTCTACAGCGTGTCTCTGCAATTGCACCCGAATTGCACCCGGAATAGGAAAGGCGACTCAATGGCAGGCATCACCGCGCAGTGTGTCCGGCGCACTGCTCGAGCAGCCTGAGGCACACCAGACATCCTCTAGCACAAGCTCCATATCAGCTTAGCTCAGCGGATGACCCCGACAATAATCACAATCAATGCGACGGAATTGCCTAAACCATGAACGACAATGGGTATCCAGGTATTCTTGCCCTTCTGGATGATGAATGACCAGAGAAATGAATAGGGCAAGAGTATCACGAGTGTCCAAACCTGCCATACATGATGCAGCGCCCAGATAAGCCCATGCACACCCCATGCCCATTTGCCATATGCAGCTTCTTGTCGTGGCAGCATATACCCTCGATACCAGAACTCTTCGCCAAGGATGTTCAGCACCCATCCAATGAAGTAGACCGCCGCAATCCACCATTGACCTCTAAGAACACACCCATGAATTCTCCCGGAACCATGCCCGCAGGATTACTTGGATTGAGCTCTGCGGGAAATGCCGCGGGCATAGACAGACCGGGAAGAGAAGATAATTCCCTGCCCCAAGCCGCCAATCCAGCTGCGACCATGATGAACGTCGTTAGGAGGGCGGCTAAGCACAGCCAATCTCTTCCCTCTATCGTCCTCAGCCGATATCTATGAGCGAAGTGAGCCAGTGTCGGAGGATGGCCCTCGAGTTTGTATGCCACGAAAGACCCCACGAAAAAGAGGACTCGAAACCGATCCACCATGGAAGATAGGCATACAGAAAAGGGATGCTGTACTGTCGAACGATCACCGGAACGAGGAAGTGGATCAGCAATGCCGCTATTCCAGCAGGCAAGAGAACAAGTATCAGAGACCACCAGATGTTGAGGGGTTGGACGTTGTCAATCTGCTCCTTCATACGACCCTCCGAAGATAGCGAAATGCGATCTTTGGTTCTTGTTCGCCCTTTCCAAGCCTGACTTCTGTTTGTGTGGACGACTGATCCAGAGTTGCGCGCAAGACCGTCTCTGGCGTGCACCGGGTGAGAAAGCGGGTACCTGGTACCAAGATTACGGGTAAATCCGTCTCAGGCGTATACGGCTTCCACAGCGTGTTACTGTCGAAGATCCCGCAAAGCGGGGCAATTGCACCCGAATTGCACCCCGAAGAGGAAAGGCGACTCCGAGGCTATTGGTCGGATTCAAGGCCCCAGGGGGCGTACAAGTCTGATGCAACGAGGGTAACTGAGTGATCGGCCAGGTTCACCCTGTAGACTGCGCCACCGACATTTGTGCATGCATATATGGAACTGCCCACGACCGTCATGCCAGTGATTCCGCCCCCGCTCCAGGGCAGTGCCGTGATAGCTTTGGCCCTGCCATTTTCGGGCACCTCGTAGATGGTAAGCGAGTTAGCCACGTACAGCTTATGATCAGCCTGTGCCATTGCACCCAGCATACTGCTGGGGAGCATTGCAAACATTGCGAATGTGGTCTTCTGGTAGGTTTGGAGGTCAATGGCAAATAACTGCATGGCAGAGTCATCTGAAACTAAGAGGCGATTGCCCATGACTATCCCGTCGACATACTGAGCCTGGTCGTCTGGTTGCGGTAGCAGGTCAACAGTCGCCAGAAGTTTTCCGGCCGAGTCAATGATGTGGATCTTGTCTAAACCGTTGTCCAGAAGCGCGAACCTTCCCGCCGGCAGGACGGTGAAGGAGAGGTAAAAGAGGCCAGAGGGCAGCGGCACAGTGCTCAACGGTTTGCCGTTGATGTCATTCACCAAGATTTCGGAACGAGAGTCATTGGTAACGTATAGCTTGCCGCCCGCAACTTGAAGGCCGGCGTACCCACTTACCCCTTGCAGGATGATTTGCTTGTCACCGGTCGGGGATACGCGAGTGACGGCGCCGTTCCTTGAGAGCACGTACAGAGTGGCCGCTGGGTCGGCTGTCGCCGATGGCAACGGCGTGGCGCTGGGGGTTGGCGGAAGCGTTGCGGCTGGAGCTAACGTCAGCGTCGGCGTGGCCGGGAGCGGCGGCACGGCGCCGCAAGCTGAAGACCCCAGGATTGCCGTACCGACCACGATGGAGATGAGACAAATCCGGCTCTGCATGGCGTGCCTCCTTCCTGCTCGCCGGAGCCAGCGGCCTGTCATTTCCCCGCCGTAGCCGCTCTTTTGGCAATCGCATGCCTTGTCTATACTATACGAGTTCTAATCTTGAATTACAAGTACCAGCACGCCGCAGGCTTTGGTAGCGCAAACTACTGATCCAGAGTCACGCGGAAGTGTGTCTATGGCGTCTACAGCGTGAAAAAGCGGGTATCCGGTTACAGATTTACGGGTAAATCCGTCTATGACGAGTACGGCTTCCACAGCGTGTTACTGTCGAAGATCCCGCAAAGCGGGGCAATTGCACCCGAATTGCACCCAATCAGGAACGGCGACTCTGAGTTCGGTTGTGACGCTTTGTGTCACGGGGCGTCAAAATGTCGGCCTCGGCCAGCATCATCCAGGATGCTCTGCGAGGTCAGGAGGCAATTCAACAACCGGCACTTCCACTTTGTCGTAGGGCTCTCCAAAGATTTGCTCGAAGACCTCTAGGAACTTGGGTTCTCTCTTTATTGCCTTGAAGAGAGGCCAGTCCCGGTAATCGAGAATTGTGACTTCTGTGCTCTTGTCTCCGATTTTTCGCATCAGCGCATATGCGGCATCGTATCGATCCTGGATGACTGCTTCCGCCAGTCTGAATTTCATCATGGTGGCGGTCCAGTCTTCTCGCGCTATGATCTCCTTCGCTTTCGCGTCGTCACCGCTCCACTTGTATGCCAAAGCCCGATTTACTGTCATTATGAGCCGGGGCTCCTCGCCCGAGTGTTCCTTGAGTACCTCGGTGGCAAAGTCAAATATGGCTTTTGTGAGGTCGTAGTTCTCGGCGCACAGGGCATCCCGGTACCCTATGTCGATCAGATTCCGGTCGGCGATTGCCATTTGAGCTGGTATGAATTTGCGCCACAAAACCTGTGCCAACTTGAATCCGAGTTCATACACAACGTTGTATGCTTGTTGGAAATACTGGGGATCCACGGACAAGTGACTCCCCACCTTCAGGTTGTCCAAATGAACGTTGTTGTCCTTGCAGACCTTGACGTACTGACTTGAAACAATCCCTCCGGTATGTACTAAGAGGTTCCGCCGTTCGGTTATTTCCACGAACGTAGGCCAGATCGCAAGGCCTTGCCTCAAAGGCGTATTGAACTTGACTTCCATCCATGCGAATTGGTCAGGGTGGCTCTTGCGCAAAACACCCTCGACTTCTTTCTCCAGAAAGTAGTCCCTGGCGGCGTCAGTGGACCCGAATTCCACTAATTGAGCGAATGTTATTTGTTTCTCCGACAGAGTTAGAAGCTCTGGTTTTTCCAAGAGGATCGCTTTGAGCAAATTGCCGAGAAACGCGTCGTACTGGCTCAGTAGAGCCATAAGGTAGCTTTCTGGTATGGTGATCAGCGCGCGAATATAGACTCTTAGTTGCCTGTTGGCAGCCTCGAGTTTGTGAATGTAGTCTATTCGTTCAAGTAGGGTAGCCGTTGCGCTGGGACCCGAATACTTATCCTTGTCTGCCCTGAGTTCGCTTTGTTCTTGGTCTCGCGTGTCAAAGGCCTCCATGATGGCCTTCATGGCAATTTTCAGAGTTCGCGGGGAGACTGGAAATTTGCTCTAGAAAGCCTCGCAATTCCTTGTCGATCGACACGGAATTGCCTTCCAGATTGGCAAGAAGAACCTTGTCCTCGTTCTCGTCCTGGCTTTTGGCAGGATCTTGTTCACTCATAGTGTATTCTCAGGGTACTAGACCATCGAATGCGGGGTGAGAGGGTTTTCAATGCTTGCAGTATAGCATTGAAACGGGCCTCGCTTCTGATATAGAATATTACCTGGAGAATTGGACATGCAGGAATTGAGACTTCTCGGCACGTTGCTACCCTCTATGGGGGCGTTGCGCAAGATCCTTGACGAGATCAGGGAGAAATACAACATCCCGCCTGTGCTGCCCGAAGACGAGCAGCTGGCCGCCACGCTCCAGGCAGAACGGACGCCCGAACAGTGGAGAGCCGTAGCCGACGATTTGGAGCAAACGATACGCGCCGAAATATCTATTGGGCCGCCGGAGCTAACTAAGATGCTTGAGGGTGCGCTACAAATCACGCAGAGGTCACACGCTGATGTCGGGAAAGAGGGCGAGGTCCCAGGCGTCTCAAACGCGGCCCTCGGAAGGCTGGCGCAACAACTAGTCGCTATGGTTCTGCCAGCCTTGGAACTGCAGGATCGAATTTACAAGGGACTTTCACGACAGCTTTTCGACCATCTCATTACGGGGCGCCGGATCGAGTTCCCCGACGAACTGATGAATATCGTCGTCAGGATGGCTCTAGTGACCGAGGACGCGCCGGAGCCTGTGGTTATTGCGGTCGCTCACCAACTGAGCAACCCCGATGAGGTAACAGAGAAATTCAGGTCTAGGATCGTTGAGACATTCGGCAAGAAACCCAAGATCAAGAAAGAGCACCTGGAGTTGGCACAGTACCTTGCCAGGAAGAACACCGGCAAGACCATCGATGACAATGTCACGGTATATCTCAAGCGGCATCCAGGCGCGATCAAGTACCGTAAGGGCACCAAGAAATACAATGAAGAAGTGAAGAAGCTGAAGAACTGCATGAAGGTTAGTCTTTATCGGCTGCAGCAAATGGCAGATGAAGTGACAGGTTACAAGAAACACTGACATTTCTATAACCTCCCTGGGAATTGAAGTGCTATAAGGGGCCCAACCATGATGTTGGGTCTCTTCGTTGTCATGCTGAGTACGTTGGGTCAAGGAGTGGTCGCCGGTGAACGGCCGGCAAGCTCGATCACTGGTCGGCTGTCAAAAGCGGCAACCAAGCGCGCGGGACGTGCTCCCTCCGGATCTCTGGCCGCGGCATCACCCCGGCCCGCTCTTAACAGCAATCCGACAAACACGATTGACCTGGTTGCGGGACAAGATGGGTTGCGCCAGGCTGCACGGCCGCCGCTCGGGAAATCTTGCCCCCAACCTTTCAGAACACAGCCACACGACGTGCCGGCGACTGAACTTGGGCGGGACGAACCGGGGCGCGGAGCGCGGCGGAGGGGCCCCGGTCGCTTTAGCGATGGGGACGCCGCCGCCTCCGCCCACTGTACTATAAGGTGGGCGGAGTTTAGCAGAGAAGCCAATGACTGAATACAGGTACGGAATACATTGGCTTTCAGTTGTGGTAAAGGGGTCCAAGCGGGATGCATTCATGTACTATGAGATGCTATTCAAGAACTTATTCGGGCCGCTAGACACGCACGGGAACGGCGGTCGGGGGTTCGATCAGATTTGGTTTGGGTTGCTTGGATTCAAGGTGTACACGGCACCACGCCGAGGGGATGTTGAATACTTTGAATTCGAGATTCCGGGGCAGGCTTGCGAGCAGATCTACTGGGGAGTACTTCAAGGCATGGATGATCTGCTTCGAAACAATTATCGGGACTTGTACCATTACACGCGGCTCGACTTCGCTTTTGATGGTCTGCCGTTCGTGCCGGAGCAAGTGGAGGAAGCAATCGTCTCCGGCAAGGTGCGTTCATTGGCGAAGAGGGAGACACTTACGCTCACACGGAAGCCGTTCGAGAAGCAGGGCAACGGGGAGACTGGCACATCCTGGACTAACTTTGGCTCGCGGTACTCCGAAAGAATGATCCGCGTGTACAACCGGCGAGGGTTCACACGGCTTGAAATGGAGTTGAAGGGAAAACGTGCCGACCTCGTGGCGAAGGAGATCTTGCACGCGTCGGATGTCTCGGAGTGGTTTCCGCTTGCGATTTCACATCTGCGCGACTTCGTTGATTTCGATGCGCCATGGTGGAATGAATTCGTGGGTGGCATTGGACGGGCTTGGGCCATCGTGACGACTCCGCGGGAAATCAAGCTAGACAGGATGGATGGCTGGGCACAGCGTTCGCTTGCGGCTCCTCTAAGCGTGCTCCATGATGTGCGGGGAGAGCGATATATCTGGAACCTCCTGACACGCGGGAGAGAGAAGCGCCTTGGCAACGACAAATATTCGTTTCTGCTGGAGCAGAGGAAGCGGGAGGCGGAAGCGAAGGAAGAGAAGGGAGAGGAAACAGATGAATGACGCAAGAGTTGAACACGTACAGGCTCTTTTGAAGGTCGGCGAAGTGGCTGACGAGCTGCGCGTCAGTCGGGCGCTGGCGTATCGGCTGATCCGAAGCGGCAAGCTCCCGGGCGTCCAGATTGGTCATGCCGTGCGCGTCCTGCGTTCTGACCTGGATGAATATGTTAGGCGCTGTCGCAAGGGCGATTTTTCGCCGCAGATGCCATGAAACTCTTGTCCGCTGCCTGGATCAGGTGTATAAGACCCCGCGATGGTCAAGCAGCGGGGAAACAGGACGTTAACAACCTGGCGAAGCAGCGCAACGGCTACAAGAGTCGCCTTTCCTGAACTCACAACGAAGGAGTACAGGAAATGGCGAGAAGAGGCAAGAACGAAGGCACGATATTCCGAAAGGATAACGGAAGGTGGCGGGCGCAGGTGTCGATTGAGGGCAAGCGCCTCAGTTACACGGCGTGGTCGCGTGCGGAGTGTCTTGATTGGCTGCGGCGAACACAAACTCAGATTGATGAGGGTCTGACGTTCAAGAATCGAAATCTGACCCTCGCTGAGTATCTCGATGATTGGATGGCTGCCAAGGCATTCACGCTGAGGGCAAGGTCACTAGATCAGTATGCGAAGCTGAGTACCCTCTATCTGAAACCGATTCTGGGGAAGATGAAGCTGAAGGACTTAAGCCTGCAATCCGTCGAACGGTTCTATGCGCGGCTGCGAGACGAGGGCGTCGGACTTTCGAATATCAGGTACGCTCATCGCGTGCTGCACGCGGCCCTGGAAGCTGCTGCGAAGCGGGGGATTACTAGCAGAAATGCGGCGCACGGCGCAAGCCTCCCGAAGCGGCCCCAGCGGGAAATGTCGATCCTGAACGAGCAGCAAGTCGGCGCATTCCTGGTGGCCGCCAGTACTTCAAGATATTGGGCGCTATTTCATCTCGCGCTTGCGACGGGCATGCGGTTCTCGGAGCTGCGCGGGCTGGCCTGGTCTGACGTTGATTGGATTAAGGGGACCATCACGGTCAGGCGGCAAATTCAGGAGGTCAGCGGCAAGGGGTCAGTAGCAGGAGCCCCAAAAACGCATTCGGGCGTCCGGACAATTCTCCTGGGTGAAGCCTGTCTAAGCGCCCTGCGACAACAGAGGCAACGGCTCGATGAAGAACAAGTATCAGCGCGGGATGTTTGGCAAGAACAGGGCCTGATATTCCCCTCGAAGGTCGGGACGCCATTTGTTCCGCTGGTGGTTCGGAGGGACTTTGCGGAACGCGCTTCAGGCGGCGAACCTGCCGCGAATCAGGTTTCATGATCTGCGACATACTGCGGCGAGCCTGATGCTAAGTCACGGCGTTTCGGCCTCGGTGGTTTCGAAGATATTAGGTCATTCGAATCCAAGTATCACGCTCAGCATCTACGCTCATTCGACGACTGACATGCAGGGTCATGCCGCAAGCGTCATGGATGAAATCGTGTTGCCCGTAGCGGTCAGCCTTCCGCAGTTGCACCCAGTTGCACCCACTTGCACCCGCGATTGATTTCCAAGTGATTTTGTAGCCCCCATATATAGCCATAAGATAGCAAAATACCGCTTTTGGGGCGGTATCTGCTAGGCTGGGGGCAACGGATTTGAACCGCTATCAACTGATCCAGAGTCAGTTGAAGGTCCTGCTGCGTTCTCAGCCGGCTCAACCCGCGAACTTGCTCCTTAGTTCCTCGATGGCCTTCTGGGCATCCTCGAGCCGCACGGGATGCTTCTCCCGGTACAGCTTCAGGGCGTCCATCGTCTTGCCCTTCTTGAGCAGCTCGACAACCGCAGCCTCATTCCCGACCTTCTCTTCGGCCGAGGCCCGCACATAAGGTGCGGACGAATGGGACAGCAGGAAGTTGACCGCGTCCTCCAGTTCGACCACGCGCGCGCCGAGGGCTGCGACGCGCTCCGTTAACGATTCGATCTCGCGTTGATACATTCACACTCCTTTGGCAAGCCGCACCGTGTCACCGCACTCGCGCCGCGGGGCCGCCTCGAGCGGCCACCGCCGAAGGTCCTCGCACAGGGCAAGTCCCGGGGACAAGAGTCCCAGGGGCAATCGAATTGCAGCGACCTACGGCCCCGCGGAGCGGGATCTGCGACAGGAAAGACGGCTCTGGCCCGAGCATTCAGTAGCAGGCTGAGATTCGCCAGTGCCACGGGCGCGCCGCACTGACTCTTCTTGTTACTCGCCGGGGCGTGGTGCAACAATCGCCCACAGCGCCAGATCGAGCTGTCCCTGCGCAAACTCGGGCTGGAAGACACCCTGCGCCCGCTGGGCGTTGTATAAGAATCCGGCGGGGGGAGATGCTACTCGGCCGCCGCAGTCCACCGAGGGCTTTCCTGAGTGCTTGGCTTCATCGATGTTGCCCGTGACGGTCCAATCGGCCACCCCATCGACTACAAAGCCATACTGCATTTTGTCACCCCGCAGGGTGTTGCCGGTCACTGTCCCTCCGGTCAGGGGCAATTCCGCTGAATTGGACGGCAGGCACACCCACACCCGGTGGCCCATGCCCAGTCCAATCCTTATGACCGCGCCCGAGGCATCGATGATATTGTTGCTCACAACGGTGCGGGTGTATTTGCCGCCATAGGCTTCGTTGTCGACCATCTTGATGCCGCCCAGCAAGGTGCAGGTCTCGGCACGGACCGTGTTGTCCACGATCACCGAGCCCGGTGCGCCAAAAACCACTATGCCCCCGTCGGTCGCATCCGTGATTACGTTACCGCGCACCGTGGTAAATGTGCAGGCCAACGAGATGCCGTCGGCCCACTTCATGTTATCGCTGGTGCCTGCGGGACCGATCTCGTTGTTCTCCACCAGGGCATTCTTGCATGGCTGGCTCTCGGAAAATCCCTCAATGAGCTGAAGGGACGACCAGCTGCGAGTGTCCATGATCTTATTGCCGCGAATGATCTGGCCATCTGAGTATCTCCCCGCATAGATCAAGGCATCGCTCCCCTGAGGGCCCAGCTTGCTGCGATTCCCGTCGATAATCACATTGCTCAGGACGGCACCGTTGTGGTCCCGCATCAACACCGCCGTCGTGACGTTGCCAGCGGCGATGCGGAGGACGGCACGCGTGTCGTCCATAGGAAGATTCTCGGTGTATATTTTCTGGCCATCCGCACTGATTGTCACGGGTGCGCGCAATTCGAAGACTGCCCCGGGACACAACACGGCCACAGCGTCCGGTCCCTGCAGTCTGGCGTTGATCGCAGTCTGATCACCGGAGGGAAGACAAGGCACCCCGGCCGCGGTTGGGACAGCAGTCGGCGCCGAGGTGGCCGGTCCGCACGCTGCGAGCAGAATCATCAGAATGATTACCAGGTAGATCGGTCTTGCGAGGTGTTTCATGGAGCTCCTCCCAGGCGTTGTGATAACCAAGAGTGGCAAAAAAGCACGCTACTATAGCATAGATTAGTATCTGCATTGAGCAGATTAGTACATTCCCTCCGGGCCGGGGGTCCGGCCTTTGAATCAAAATACCGCCTTGTGGGCGGTATTTGCCTGGTTGAGGCACCAAGCCCAACTCGCGGACTTCCCGATCCAGAGTTGGCTGGGGGTTTAGGCGCGCTCTGCCGGCAGAACCCTCGACTTGCACCGGTGTTCCGCCGCGACTTCCCAAGCATCATCTCGCAGCCCGGCGCGGCGCGCGCTGACGGAGGATGTCAGTTCAAGAGCCAAAGGGACGTTCGAAATGACAAGCGGAGGGAATGACCGGCCTAGGCCGCGTACTTGTTCCTCAATGCCTCAATGGCCTTCTGGGCATCCTCGAACAGCACTTGATGCTTCTCACGGTACACCCGCAGGGCGTCTGACATTTTGCCCTTCCTGAGCAGCTCGACCACCTCGGCGTCCACCCCCACTTTCTGTTCAAGCGATACGGGGACGTACGCGGCCGATTGGTGCTCCATGAGGAAGGCCACCTTCTCCTCGAGCTCGACGACGCGCGCTCCGAGGGCCGATAGGCGGTCCATTAGGGAATCAATGTCGCGCTGGAACATAAGGCCTCCTTGGGCAGGGCGTACCTTGTCGCAGATCCCGCTTGAGGGGCGGGCGGCACGTTCTCCCAACGGGAATTATAGGCGCGCCCACTACCGATGTCATTGCGAGCGGAGCGATCGCGGAGGCTCCCTTGGGGGTGCAATCTCGTGTTGGCCGGGCGGGCAGTGGATTCGATGAGGTTGCTTCGTCGGGCTTCGCCCTTCTCGCCCGGGAGAACACCCCGGAAGAACACGGGGTCTTCGACAGGGGCTTCGACAATCACAGACGACGGCATCAGCGCTCGCGCCTCTTCAGCGTGCGCTGAGGTCTTGACGAATAGCTTTTCCAGGGAGGCCGCGTTCAAGGGCTCGCACAGAAAATAGCCCTGACCGAAACCGCACGACAGGCTCTTGAGTTCCTTCAGCTGCTCGCCGGTCTCGATGCCTTCCGCGATCACATCCATGCCCAGCTCGTGCGCCATCGACACCATCGCGCGCACAAGTCCGAGACCCCGGCGATCTCTTTTCAGCCGGTGGACAAAGGATCGATCGATCTTGATCGCCTGGATCGGGAACTGCTGCAGATAGGTCAACGCGGAGTATCCGATCCCGAAATCGTCGATCTGCAGCTGGACGCCCAGGTTCCGCAGCTGCGCAATGACGGCGCCAGCCGTCGGCCGGTTGCCGATCATGACCTGCTCGGTGATCTCCAGCCTGAGGAACGAGCCCTTCAGGTGGCTGGACCTCAACGCCGCGGCAACCTTGCGCGCCAGATCGGGCTGCGAGAACTCACGGTTCGATATGTTGACGCTGACGGTCACGTCGCTCAGTCCGGCGTGCCGCTGCTGCCATGCCTTCAGCTGGCGGCAGGCTTGATTGAGCACCCAATCTCCGAGCGGCAGGATTATGCCCGATTCCTCGGCGACCGTGAGGAACTCTGCCGGCAGGACCACGCCCCGGGCAGGGTGCACCCACCGCACCAGTGCTTCCAGGCTCACGAGACGGCCGGTTTTGAGCGAGCGGATAGGCTGGTAGTAGAGTTGGAACTCCCGGCGGTCGATGGCGCGGCGCAGCTCCTCTTCCAGCTCCAGACGCCAGAATGCCTGATCGCGCATGTCAAGCGCAAATACTTCGGAGCGCGCCTTGCCGCGCGCCTTGGCCTGATACAGCGCAAGATCGGCGTCGCGGACCATGTCCTCGGGGCGATCGTACTTGAGCGCATTGGTAGCCACCCCGATGCTCACGCTGACATGCACGGTATGGTCGTTGAGCACGAACGGCTTGTGGATGGCGGCCTGGATCCTGTCTGTGAACGCCCGGGTGGACTTCTTTTCGGTCAGTTCCTCCAGCAGGATCGTGAACTCATCCCCGCCAAAGCGGGCAACCGTGTCGATCGAGCGCAGGGTTTCCTTCAGCCGCCGCCCGATCAGGATCAGGAGCTGATCCCCGTAGATGTGCCCCAGGCTGTCATTCACCACCTTGAAGTGATCCACATCCAGGAAGAGGACCGCGAGGGACTGGCGCCGATGGCGCACAGACCGCTTCATCGCCTGTCCAAGGCGGTCCAGGAACAGCACGCGGTTTGCGAGTCCCGTCAGCCCATCGTGCAGCGTGTCATACGATAGCTTCTCCGCCATGCGGCGGCGCTCGGCGATCTCGCCATGCAGATCGCCGATGGCGCGCTCCAACCTGACCGCCTGCGACTTGAGCTCCAGGTTCAAGCGGTTGTTGTCGAAAAGCGTGATCAACTGCCGGACCAGAACCAGGGCCATGATCAGGCCGACGCCCAGGGCGATCGACAGGAAGCTCATCGGAAGCGGCATGAGCGCCCTCACGATCAAGAGGACAAAGGCGGCCAGAAGCCAGAGATAGGGCCCGTACGGGCTTGCGGATTTGAGCCAGCCCTGGAAGACGCTCCATCTTCGTGCTGCCGCAGGCTGGGTCGCCGGCCCGACCCCAACCCACTGGCTTGCGCCCGCCACGCCGATGATCAGGTTTCCGGCAATCCAGCCAAGGTCCAGGATGTCCCCGCTGACGTACGTCCCCTGCAGCGACCGGTAGCTGTAAAGCGCGTCCGCCACGATCGTGAGGATGATGCCCGTTGCCAGCACATTGATCCAGCGCAGGTCGTGTTCATCCGAATCACTGTAGATCAGGAACAGCAGGCCGCCCAGCAGGACGAGGTCGCCCACTGGATAGGCGAGCAGAATGATCTGCTCCAAGAGCGGCGCGCTGGCATTCGATTCCAGGATCGGGCCAAGCAGGAAGTTCCAGAATCCCAGAACGGCGGCCGCCAGGATCGTGGCAATATCCAACCCTTTGTAGGCTTGTTCGACCTTGCGCGCCGACTTGTTGGTGAGCAGGACCATGCCGGCCATGAAGAACGGATAGTAGGCCAGGTAGAAGCCGTCAGCGATCGAGGGGAACGGCTGTTCCTTCAGGACGAGTTCAAGGGTCGACCAGGTGAGATCCCCCAGGGCGTAGAGGAGCATGGCCACGCCGATCACCCCCCAGCCCAGCCCGAGGCGCCTGGATCTCGCCCTCGCCCGCCAGGCAGCCAGCAGCAGCGAGACCGTCGCCAGCAGATCGACAGCCGGCCCGACCACATCCGAGAATACGGTTCGCCCCTCCGGGGCCCGGATCTGCACGAACACGGCCGCGACGATGACCAGGAGCAGCAGGGCCAGGAGATTGACCTCGCCGAATGTCATCTGCGGTCGGCTTGCGGGCCGGCCGGATTGGCCGCGCACCTTGCGCAGGCTGCGCGCCTGGGTGACCGTACTCATGGCTTGCTGATCCCCCCGTTCATTCCATCTGGCCCTCCGCGCCCCCCTTCGGCTTCGACCTGTATGTTCTTCATTATATGAGGGGCGGCTGGTTGAAAAATGGCAAAACCATCGCGTTCGGGGCCGGAGGTCGCGCCTGCGCGCCCCCAAAATTCCCCAGCTCGGCCAGAACTGTGTAATCAGTGAACGTCCATGCACTCGGTGAACATCAGTGAACAACTCTTTTTCATTGACTCCAGAACACATGTTCTATGTGATGGTGGTGGAGAAGGTCCCGGCAATGGAGAACGAAATGCCTGCAAAGCCAACGGCCTCGATCCAGCCGACCATGACGAGCAAAGGGTTCGCTTTCGTCGACCCGGATAAAACGACGTCCACCGGACGCCTGCTCACGGTGGCCGAGGCTGCGCGCTGGCTCAAGTTGTGCCGCAACACGTTTTTCCGGCTCATCCAGCGCCGGGACCTCCCCAAAAGGAGACTAACGCCATGCCAAGACTCGATGTCCTCAAACAGCAACTGGAAACCAAGGAGGCCGAGCTGCTCCAGGTCAAGCTCGAGCTGATCGAGAGCAAGATCGCCGAGCTGCAGCAGCGCGACGCGGACAAGGAGCTCCGTTTACGTCTGGTGGAGTCCTCGCGCACACGCTTCGAGACGCTTGCCTGGCTGGCCTTCGGCGGCGGAGCGGTCAGCTTGATCAGCATATTCACCGGCCTGCGCTAGCAGGTGCCGGCTTCTTCCCAGACCAAGGAGTAATTGAGATGGCTAGTCTTCTGACCAGCAAGCCCGGCCGCAAAAGCGGCGGGGAGCCCGGTAACAAGAATGCGCTCAAGCACGGCTTCTACTCCAAAGCCTCTACGGCCGAGGAGATCCAGGCGCTTGCAAGTCACCCCGGCATGCAAGCCGAACAGGAACTGCTGCGCACACGCATCCGCCGCCTTGCCAAGCTTACCCGTCTGACCAAGATCACACCCCGCCAGCTTCAGGCCTTGGACATTCTGCTGCGGGCCGTCAAAACCATGGAGACGCTGGAGCGCACACTACTCCTCGGGCGCGGCAAGGGTGGCGCCCTGGGAGACACGATCCTCGAGACCCTGGCCGCGATGGACCCGGATGACCTGTAGATGCTATACCACAACCTAGTTTGCGCCGCCTCCCCGAGGCCATCCGGCTTCGAGCCCGCCGGCTCGAGCCTTTCGCGCTGCACTGTGCCGGCATCGCCTTGCGGCCCTACCAGCTCGACGCCGCACGCGCTGTCCTCGATTCCATCCGGGATCACGCCGGCCGTTCGATCGTGGTCATGTTCGCCCGCCAGTCTGGAAAGGACGAGCTCTCGGCCAACCCTAAAGCCTGCCTTCTTGCTCGCCGCCACGCTCAGGACTCCGGCATCGTGGAAGTCAATCCCACCTACAAACCCCAGACGGTCAACGCGATCGACCGCCTCGACCAACGGCTGCAGATGAACATCTTGACTAGACCGTTCTGGCGCAAACGCTCGGACTTCATGCGGCTGCTCGGCCGCGCCCGGGTCACGTTCCTCTCGGGCGACGCCAAGGCTAACGTGGTGGGCGCGGTCGCCTCCACGCTCCTCATCGTCAACGAGGCCCAGGACATCGAGCCGGCGATCTACGATCGCCATTTCGCACCGATGGCGGCTTCGACCAACGCCACGCGCCTGTATATGGGCACAGCCTGGACCAGTCACACGCTGCTGGGACGCGAGCTGCGCGCCGCGCGCCAGGCGGAACAGGTCGACGGTGTGCGCCGCGTCTTCCTCTATGACGCGGACGATGTGCGGTCGGCCGTGCCCGAGTACGGCACCTATGTCGATGGACAGATCGCGCACCTGGGCCGCGGCCATCCATTGATCAAGACCCAGTACTTCAACGAGGAGATCGATGCCCAGGCCAGCATGTTCAACACCGCGCGCCGGGCCCTGATGGGTTGCGGCCGCTCAGCCGGTGGAGCGCCTGGTCACCCTCCGGGCGAGAAAGATATCTTCGTTTTTTCGATCGACGTCGCGGGTCAGGATGAGGCCACGTTCCACGATCCCGATGAACAGCTGCTGCGCAACCCGGGCCGCGACGCGGTCTCGTTGACGATCGCCCGCGTGGACCTCTCCGCCCTCGATACGCTCCAAGCCTCGATCTTCCGCGTCGTCCGCCGCGAGCAGTGGACGGGTCTCAATCACCTCGACGTGTTCGCGAAGATCAGGACGCTGGCCGACATGCTGCGACCGCAACACATCGTCATCGATGCGACCGGCGTGGGCGAGGGACTGTGGGCCATGCTCGACAAGCATTACCCGGAGCGGGTGAGACCGGTGAAGTTCAGCGCGCAGGAAAAGTCGGAGCTGGGCTACCGGTTCCTGGCGATGATCGAAACGGGCCGCTTCCAGGACTGCACAACGGCCGCGCCAGGAGGCGCAGGGGTGATCGCGGCCATGGTCGATCAGCAGTGTGCGGCTTGTGTCTCCGAGGTGTTGACCGGGCCGCAGAAGCTGATGCGCTGGGGTGTGCCCGAGGGTCGGCGTGACGAGGACGGCGCGTTGATCCACGACGACCTGGTCATGGCCGACGCGCTGCTGGCCGAGGTCGACGGGCTGGACTGGTCGCTGCGAAGAAGACGTTGATCATCGAGCCGAAGGACCCGTTACAGGAGATGTCGCACTTTCGGGAAGAATAGCCCTACCCCGATGCCCCATGGCCTCAGGGGGCGCAATGACGGCACGATGCCGCCTTGCGCGCCCTGCTTGCTGACTGGTCGCTGCGCGCCAGGCCGTGGCTGATGGGCAAGACGCGTACGTGTGGCTCGGCAAATCAACGCGGAGCCCCGATGCATAGATCGGGAGTTGGGGAAACCGTTCAGAGCCCCCTTGACAGGATCGCCGGTTTTGGCGATAATGAATGGTATCCCCCAGTAGTAGCTTCGGCGAACCTGGTGCGAAGCCGCCACCTGGCGGCTTCTGCGCTTAATGGGCTGGTCAGGCAATGTGAAAACCAACATCTATATCGACGGCTACAATTTCTATTACGGTTGCATCAAAGGGACGCCATATCGGTGGCTTGACTTTTCCAAGCTATGCAGTATCCTGCTTCCGAAAGATGATATCCACCGGATCAAATACTTCACAGCTCTGGTCAGCTCGCGACCGCAGGATCCGGAGAAGCCCTGGCGTCAGCGACTCTACTTACGGGCCCTGCAGACAATCCCTAACCTAGAGGTAGTCCTCGGCAGCTTTCTCTCACACGAAGTGATGATGCCGCGCGCCCCAGCGGGCTCGGGCTTTGTAAACGTAATCAAAACGGAGGAAAAAGGTTCTGATGTAAATCTGGCCACGCACTTGCTCCTGGATGGGTTCAGAGACGACTACGAGCTGGCTGTAGTTATTTCGAACGACTCGGATTTGCTTACCCCAATTCGGGTTGTGACAGAGCAATTTGGCAAGCCGGTTGGTCTGTTGAATCCGCAGCAGCATGTCAGCGTGGCTCTATTGCCGCATGTGAGGTTCGTAAAGAACGTCCGCAAGAACGTGCTTAGAATAGCCAGTTTCCTCCTGAGCTTTTTGACAGGCACGGCAGATTCTCGAAGCCACCAACGTGGTAACGGCGGCTGCGTCTAGAAAGCCCGTAGCAGGCATCCGCCGATCATCGAACCGAAATATCCCCTCGAAGATCCTCGCCGAAGGCCCTCGTAAGAGGGCAGAGGGCTGTAGGCAATTTCGCACTCTGGAGGAGGTTGAGCTGCTGCGGGAACAGCGCGCAGCACCTGCCTGCCCTGAGTTCCTTAAGGGAGTGCAGCCCCTAGGCGAAGGGAGGGTAGAATGCTCAGTGATCCGCTGCGCGCGATCTCCAACGAGGCGACGAATCCTACGGTGCCCACAATCCAGGGACTGCTTACGGTGAGAAAGCTATTCGCCGACCATAGAAGGCAAAGGCGACGATGAGGAAAGCGTTGCTCTTCACGGGCCTGACGCTCCCTCTGCTAGCTTGTGTTGCACTGTCCGCGCCGATCGTCGCTCTCAAAGGCACACCAATACCGTCGCCCACAAGGACCGCCAGACCGACGCTGTCGCCCACCCCCAGCCCATCCACTACCCCGGAACCGACGGAGACCCCTACCGAATCCCCAACCGCTACCCCAGAGCCGATACTGTCGCTCACTCCAACCGTCTTCATTCCGCCGCGGTCCCCGGTTCCAACCGTACCAAGTGAGCTGGACTGCAGGTTGATTTGGCAGTCTCCCCGCAACGGTGTCATTTACAACCCGGAGGAGGCCTTCACCGTGGGTTGGAAGGTCATGAACAATGGCTCCGTCACGTGGGATCCGGGAAGTGTTGAGTTCACGTACCTGGGCGGCGCCAAGCTGTACGATTCCGCATTGGTCCATCTGACGACGAGCGTGGTTCCCGGGCAAGACGTAGTCCTATCCGTCCACATGAGAGCTCCTAGGAATACCACCAAGTACACAACGTACTGGAGCCTGCGGCAGGAACATACGTTCTTCTGTATCCTGATGCTTTCGATCTACGTAAAGTCATGACCCGATTGCACTGGAGAGCGATGTGCGTACACTGAACGCCCGGAATCGTAGCGCAACTGGAATTGAGCTCGAATACGCTTGGTCGTAGGTTTGCTCAGCCCGGGCAAGTCAGCGCGGGCTGCGATCGGAAGGTTACTCTACCTGCGGGTTCATCTCGGGAACATCCCTGAGATTACGGGTTCCGATCCCGAAGCAGAAGGATTGCACATCATTCGGAGCCCAAGGTCGGGCCTCGGTCATTTGCTGGCCAGCCTGACCGGATTGTTCCTGCTGATAGTCCCGATCTCGGGGCTGTGCCTGGTCCTCTCGATTTTCGCCGTACCAAATCCGAATGTGGATCCGAACTACATTCCCCCGGTTGCGTGGGGAGCGGCAGTTCTGGCGTGCTTGTCCTTTATCCCTCTGCATGAGTTGCTGCACCTCGTGTTGCATCCGCACCTTGGGACATCTGATCACAGGATCCTGGTGATCTGGCCGTCCAAACTCCAGTTTGGAGTCTACTATGAAGGCTGCATGTCCCGGGCTCGCTGGCTGCTCATGCGAATCGCTCCTTTCGTGTTCTTATCGACCATCCCGGCTGCGTTCATCGCCATATTTCAGTACGTGGCATTCAGCCACATGACCAAGACGTTTGTCGAAGTCGTGATGGTCCTCAATACGGTGGGTTGCGGCGCCGACGCGACAGCGATTTTCCTTGTCATGTCTCAGGTGCCTCGTTCAGCATGGTTGTGTTTTCGCGGAGGCAGAGCATATTGGAAGGACATAACGCGGGTCGACACGAATACTTCGCCTACGCCTGCCGCTTCATGAGCTGCAGGACACCAGACCAGACCTACCAGGACCAAGGCAACTCCAAATCGTAACCGAGCCGGTTGTGCCGCTGAGTACGCGTGGTCGTAGGTCCACTAGAGAGTGCCTCGCAGTGCGGGATCTTCACCTTCGCGACGAATTCCACTGCGCCCACAAATCACCTGCGATCAGGGCCAAAATCGTAGCCCAACTGGATTTGAGTCTCGAAGATGGCAAGTTCTCTTCTTGCCATGAATGCGCTTCGTCCAGCCTGCCCTCAGCCTATTTCCCGGCAGCCCCCGCCTGCAGCCCTTTCAGATAATCGATCTGTCCGCTGTGATGCGCCTCATGCGCAGCGATCGAAAGCAGCAGCTCCACTTGCGTTTGCTTCCACTCGGGTACCGGCACGCTGAGCAGGTCTTTCTCCTTGAGCAGCCCGAGCACGTCCTTGAGTTGAGAGTGCGCCTCTTTCAATTTCGTCCGTGCTGCCTGCCACTCGCTCTCCCCGCCGGCTGGCTCGGTCCACGCCGGCAAGTCGGCCCGGCCCTCCTCCAGCATCTCGATCTGCCAAAGCTTGCTGGCGGTCAGGTGCTCCACAATCTGCCAGACGGAATTCTGCCCAACCGAGGGCTGCCACGCGGCCTGCGCCGCGGTCACTCCATCAACGGCCTCCAGCACCGCGGGATAATCCCCGTTCGGACCCTCGAATACGCCGTCAAAGTGGGCGATCAAAATCTGAACAAGTCGCTCCGCCATCGCCGCCTCCCGTCCGTCTCTCCTCTCCGAATCCTGAATATCAGTATAGACCCAGTCTGGTCACAATTCAACTCGCCGCGCCGTCTCCTGTTTCTTCGGTGAGGGTAGAATCGTAGCCCAACTGGATTTGAGCCTCAATATGTTTGGCTGAGACTCACCTGATGGAATCTCTATGTCAGCACGACTTGAACCTCCAACCGCTAGGTTAAACGCCGCACCAAGTCTCGGTCTGCGCGCTGAGCGTTGCATTCTACTCCGACTTTCAGCTGTCTCACGTCCTGAGTGGTCAGGGATGCGGTACGCGCCCTCCGTGAGCAACTAATGAGTTATGATCAACCCTGGGTGGGCGGCGATGTCTTAAGCTCTGCCGTACAGATTCGCCCACCGAAGGTCGAAACAAACATGGATAACGCCAGGCTGCTTGTCATCGGAGCCGGAGTGAACAGCTCTGCGTGTGCCACGCGCTTGTGCGATGCCGGACTTGACGTGAGAGTTCTGGCTCGCGGCCGGCGTTGCGAGGAAATACAGCACGAGGGGATAATCATCGAAAACCCGTTTAACCGCAAGCGCAGTATCACCAGAGTTCCAGTCATCAACGCACTTGACGCGGAAGACACCTATGACTTTGTTCTTGTCATCGTTCGCAAGAACCAGGTGGCGGATCTTTTGCCGGTGCTCGCCCAAAACAGTTCGCCCAACATTGTCTTCATGGGCAATAACCTCTCTGGCCCCGATGAATTCGCTAGGATCATAGACAAGCGGCGGATCATGCTTGGAACCGTGATCGCGGGCGGAAAGCGGGATGGGGACATCATTCGTGCCTTCCTAGCCACACCGCTCCCGTCGCCGTTCGGCGAAATGGACGGCACGATCACGCCACGTCTCAAGCGCCTCGTCAGGATCCTGTGCGATGCGGGTATTAAAGCTACGATTTCCACCAACATGATAGACATCCAGATGACCCATGCCGTCGGCGTGGCTCTCATTGGCAAACTCACGATGAAACATAAGTGCGATTTGCACTCCCTGGCACGCCCGACGGAGGATCTGACGCTCTTTGTCGACGCCAAGCGGGAGGCACTTCGAGTCCTGCGCGCTATCGGCCACAAGATCATCCCCCTCGCCGAGGATGCCAACAGGATCGTGCCGGTCTTCCTGAAAGTTGCAGCAATGCGCGCGCTGTTGAATTCAAAACTGGGGGAAGTCGGCCTGGCTTGGCATGTCTCGCAAGCGCCCGACGAGATGCAGCAGCTTGCCAATGAGCTCAGCGCATTGGCTGACCAAGTTGGCTTCCCAGTCCCTGCGATCAGGAAAGTGCTTGAGCAGTATTAAGCTGATGATAGGAAACTGGCCTTCAGTCAGGTGGTGTGGCCGGCCATCGGCGATATGGCTATGCCGAAAAACGTATGCCAATAGGACCTGGACCTCGAACCGCTAGGTTCCAAGACTGCGAATTGACATTTGTTCATGGACATCTTCGCGACGCTGCGCCCACTCGACCCGTCCGACCGGGGGCAATGATGGCATGATCAATCGTTTTGCTTCCAAGCGTCTAGTGAAGGACTATTTCAAATGTCACTATCTATTCCAGAAAGATTCCACGATCTCTTTAGCCGACCACTTCTGTGTGCCTTAACCACAATCAACCCGGATGGACAACCGCATACCGTGCCGGTTTGGTGCGATTTCGATGGTGAGCATGTGCGGTTCAATGCGCCTGCGGCGACGAAGAAAGCCCGGAATCTCCAGCTCAATCACAAAATGTCGTTGCTTGTGATTGACCCTCAAAACGGGGGTCATTGGATTGAGATTCAGGGGCATGTTGACAAGTTCATTGACGAGGCCCATGGTGCGCGTGACCACATCAACAAGCTGTCAGAAAAATACACAGGCAATCCCGTTTATCAGCCGTATGGCGCCAGCGGCATCGACCGCCAGATGTACGTCATCGAAGCGGTGAAGATTAACGGCCATTAGAGGAAGTCAGTTCAGCCATTAGCTTGTTGTTGTCAATATCACACCGAGGATTCCTCAGTGTGATAGTGATGTTTTGTTAAGCTAAGTGCTGAGGTCACCCGCGCCGCTTGGTCGTGAATCCGGGATTGAAAAGTGTATATCTGTGGGAGATGAACCTCTAACCGCTAGAATTACAGCGCCACTTATCTATTGTTGTGATATTGGGTATTACCGAGAACATAACACAGTGTGAAAGCCTCTTATTGTCTTATTAGTCTTTGGCCGCCCATAAGCCGCTAGGCGACAAAATGGCCGCTAAACACCCAGTTGAGCGGTCTTGAAAGTGGTCACAGGAGGTTACCATGAAACATGCCGTTGAATTGTTTGTTAGGATTGCCCTTTTGGCGTTCACCTGGTTTATTTGGCTATGGGCGCTCAATCGACCGCTTTCAAACATAATGAATCTGTCCGTCATTTTGGGAGGTGTATTGTTGGTATTCCCAATCGTTTGGCTCGGGAGGATGATTCTCGATAGACAGCCAACAACGAGCCGCGCCACTTGGATAACCACGTTTGTCCATTATGCCCTGGGGATTTTATTTGGTGCGGCCATTATCAGAGCGGTCATCACCCATCAAGATTGGTCTGGCTGGACACTTCCAATACCGGTCGAAATCGGCTTGCTGTTGGTCATTACCACGGGGATAGCCGTACTCTCGACCGTGGCAAGCCTTGCCTTGAAAGGGCTCGGTGCGCCCTTTGCGATTGCACTCAGCAGGAAATTGGCGGTAGATTGGTTGTATGCTTGGACGCGTAATCCCATGGTGCTTGCAAGTCTGGCTTTTCTCCTGTCATTGGGGATCTGGTTTCAGTCGGCGCTGTTTGTGCTCTGGGTACTCATCCTGTTTGCACCGGCATTGCTTGTCTTCGTGAAAGTGTATGAAGAACGAGAGCTAGAGTTTCGCTTTGGGGTATCTTATCTGGAGTACAAATCCAGAACGCCAATGTTGTTCCCAAGAAAACCAAGGGGTTGAACGATGCGTCGCCTTGCTAGAAATGCGCGGTAATTTCCAAAGGAGTTTTGCCAATCCCGCCACTGCCGCTGAGCCAAACCGTTGGCCATGAACCAGATAGTAGAAAACGTATGTCGCCAGGACTAGAGCCTCAAACCGCCAGGTTGGAGGTGTCAGTCTTGGGCGAGGAGTTTTGGGCAGAAAGAAAGAAGCGCACTTACTCTGAGTTGTGACTGCGATTTTCCCTTGCATACTGATATGCATATAGAGATGGCCGCTGCTCTGACTTGAAACGACATGGACCCGAAGCTTATCGCACGCTATGCCATTCGTGAGACCTTGGGGCTTGTCGTCATGGGTGTGGCTCTGTTCTGGTCAGCCGGGCAGATTGACTGGTGGCCCGCCTGGGCATCCCTTGGCGTCATGTTGGGCTGGATCATGGCAACCGCCATCGTCATCTTGCGTTTCAACCCGCCATTATTGGCCGAGCGCTTGGGCCCACGGAAGGGGGCCAAGCCCTGGGACACAGCCATCATGAGCATTGTTGGCATTAGCCAGTTAGCGCGATACATCACCGCCGGACTTGATCACCGCAATGATTGGACGGGGGCCTTTCCGTTTGCGGCTCAACTAGCTGCGTTGACTATCTGTGTCCTGGCTTACGCTCTGGTTGTCAGGGCCACGGCCTCCAACGCGTTCTTCTCCCAGATTGTTCGCATACAGTCAGAGCGTGGCCATACTGTTGCTATGGGCGGCCCGTACCACTATGTGCGTCATCCGGCCTACCTGGGCGCGATTTTGTATGAGCTGGCCGTGCCCATCCTGCTTTCTTCCTGGTGGTCCCTGATCCCGAGCGGATTCGATGCGATTCTGATGATCCTCCGCACCGCTCTTGAAGATCGCACCTTGCAGGCGGAACTGACTGGCTACGATGACTATGCTCGTCATGTGCGCCATCGCCTGCTGCCGGGTATCTGGTAATCCGGCGGAATGTATGTCAATAGGACACGAACCTCCAACCGCTAGGTTCAGGCATCAAGTCCACCTGGGATGTCCTAACCCTCCTTGTGAACGACTCTGCCCCCAACAATGGTCATGGATACTGTTTTGGTCAGTGCCAACTGCTCCAGCGTGAGCGTGGATGGATCTTTCGGCCACACAACCAAATCAGCGAATTTCCCTGGCTCCAGCGAGCCCTTGACGTTTTCCTCGTGGGCCACATAGGCACCTTCATAGGTATGAGCACGCAATGCCTGATCGAAAGTCAGGGCCTGGTCTCCGCCGAGGATGGTCTTCTTCAACGTCTGTCGGTTCATGCTTCCCGCGAGCGTCGCGGCAGGATGGTAGAACGGCGAGGAGGGCGCATCGGAATTGATGTGAAGATGGACACCAGCCTCCAGCCATTCACGCGTGACGCAAATGCGTTCCATGCGTTTCTCTCCGAAAATGCTCTTCCATCCATCCCCGAAGATATAGAGAAAGGCCGGTTGGGTGCTGACCGGCACGCCGAGATCCTTCATTTTCTGGGTGGCCTGCGGCGTCGTGAGCATGGCGTGTTCAATTCGGTGGCGCGGATCGGAGCGGGGGTTGGCATTCATGGCCTGCTCGTAGGCCTCCAAAGCCAGGTCTGCCGCAGCGTCGCCTATGCAATGGGTGCAAATCTGCAGGCCGGTGTCATGCAGCGTGCGCACGGCTGACTTGTAGTCGTCTACATTCCACGTGGGCATCTGCCACGCTACTCCGGTGGTCTTTTCGTGGCAGTATGCTGTCGGTCCCTGTCCATCGATCAGGAACTTGTAACCTGCCACGCGTGTGATGTCATCCTGGTAGTATTCGACTTGATCGACCTTGCTCATGTCCGCCGGGTACTCCAGCGTCAGGTAGAGGTCATTGCGGAGCAGAAGCTTGCCTTCCCTGGTGAGATCCTGATATGCCTTCAGGTCGTCCAAACTGCGAACGTTGTTGTCCTGAAAGCTGGTCACTCCGGAGGCTGCCATCAGAGTCTGGGTGTCGAGGATTGACTGTTTGACCAGGTCTCCGCTGATCGGTGGGGCGTATGCACGCACAACATCCATGGCGCGATGGTTGTACAGGGCGCCGGTGGGCTCGCCGTCTTTACCCTTTTCGATGATCCCACCCTCGGGACTGGCCGTACTGGAAGTGACCTTCGCGATTTGGAGCGCCGCGCTGTTGACCCCGGCAAAATGACCGCCGATCTGCATCATGAAGACCGGGTTGTCTGGTGAGACGGCGTCCAGGTCCTCCTTCAGAGGGACGGGTTTGTCAGCCAATGCTATGTAGTAGCCCGTGATCCATTCGCCCGGCTTTTTGGATTTTATGACGTCTTTCAGCAGCCGCTGCATGCTGGCGATATCCTTCACATCGGGCGGAATGAAGCCAGTGTAGTAGGTGTACATCAGGCCTATTGCCCGGAAATGGACATGCCCGTCAATCAGACCTGGCGTGACCGCCTTGCCGGCGAGGTCAATCACCTCTGTTTTGTCGCCTGTCATGCCGGCAATTGTCTGGTCATCGCCGACTGCTTGGATCAAGCCATCCTTCACAGCCACCGCTTGGACGATGCTAGAAGCCGGATTGACGGTGTAAACCTTGCCATTTTTGAGAACAAGGTCCGCCGGGCCTGCTGGGGCTGGTCTGGCACCAGGCGTGGAATATGCTGGTACCGTTGCCGCCAGGGTTGGTTGAACAAGCAGCTGAGCAGTCTGGATCTTCCGCTCACACGCTGTCAGCCCGGCAGCGAGCGTCATGCCGCCGAATTTCAGGAAGTCGCGCCGGGTAATCCTTCTTGCAGATTTGGATTTCATTTTGCCCTCCTGCGGAATCTGGGGTGCTCGAGGGGAGCACTTGAAATCATTGTACGGCGCGCGGACTTGGAATGCAATGGACAGCGGCATTGAGGACCAATCTTCCCAACTGTATCGGAAACCTTGGCGTTGGAGCGATTGGCTCTTTTCTTTCTGGCAGACCGGCTGCTCGACAAGGACTACCCATGGTCCGGCCGCAAACATGGGTGCAACTGCCCTTCGGCACCACGTAGAATTGGGCCCTCACTGGATTTGAGCCGGAATGCGCTTGCTGGCGAGTTGGATGATAAGAAACGTATGTCAACAGGACGTGAACCTCTAACCGCTAGGTTCGAGGTTTGAGTTACGCGCGAGGAGCTCCCAGCAGAATCAATCTGCCTCCGGCTATTGTGCCGGAGGCAGATTTCGCTTCTACTATTGGAAGGCTATTCAGCCACATATCAAAACCCCGCCGGCAGGCGGGGCTCACTTTCTTATGACGGAACTACATGCCCGGCGTTTTGACGCCCAGCTGCGCCAGGGCCGCCGGAATGCCACCGTCGGCGGGCGACTCGACGTGCAGATGAGCAACTTTGTCGCCCTGCACGGTGACAACGTAGGTATCCTTCACCGATGCCTTCTTCCCAGTCGGCGGGACAGTCGCCATCCCCGGCACTGGCAGGCTCAAAGGGCCCGTCTGTGTGCCACTCCACTGCGCTTTCACTGTAGCCTGGTTGCCGTTCAACGTGACCTGCTGGACATCGAACTTGAGGTCGGGAAAAGCAGTCGTTAGCCCAGCGATTAGTTTCATGGCTTCCATCGCGGGAATGGGCTGCGGCAGCACACCGCCGCTGGCCATGGCATCTGTGGTAATCATCGCTTTGATTTTTTCTGCATGGTTCAGGTTCGATACGAAATCACGGGCAACTTGCTCAACACTCATTCGGAACTCCTTTGACTAGTTGGTAATCGGATAGACATGGAAGTCAAGTCAAATTGCGCTTAGGCTTTGTTTAGGAAAGCGATGGTAGGTGCTCCCTCGACGCCGGCTTTCTCCATCGCAGCCTTCAGTTCCGGAGATTGGGCGAATTTTTGAGCGCTCGCCACTGAATTCCACCGAAGGACAACGGTCAGCTTGTTTGGATCGCCTGCGTCGCGGTAGATCTGGTGTGAAAGCTCGCCGCTGGACGTCCGCAAAGCAGCCTGAGCATCAAAGACTGTTTTCCAGTTTGCAAAGTCTTTTACCTTGTGCTGAACTAACATTCCTGCCATGATTATTTCTCCTTCTGTAGATTGCGGCTGAAAACAAACCCATTCAGCAAAGGTATGCACTAGCCCCATTATTACGACCAATACTATCCGATTGTACCACTATGCATCAATTAAGACCTGAGAACGGTATGAGAGTTACGAACTCAGGTGTTCAATGTCAAACACCGCCATCGCGACGGCTTAGGCATTGTTGTGTATTTTCATACTATCAGGACGCGTTGGAGATGGGTCCCCGTTCTAACGCAAGAAGTGTAGAATCATAGCCGAATTGGATTTGTGTCTGAATACGCTTCATTATGAATTGCCATGATAGAAATGCATGCCAATAGGACGTGAGCCTCTAACCGCTAGGTTCCAAGCTGCTCTCCGAGAGCGGCGGTAAAATCGTAGCCCGGCTGGAACTGAGCCTCGAAGATGGCAGCCTGCGAATACGCTTGACCGTTGGTTGCCCTTGAGAGCGCCCGGCTGCGCGGCGAATCCTACCGGCCCGGCTTTGATGCAACTTCTGATGCGCAGCAACGGTCGTCTTAAGAGTCATAGCTAGGCTCCAATCGACTCCAAATACCGCGTCTCCCCCTTTCAGACTGCAACCACCGTCCATGACCAAAAAAACCGCCTTCCCAGCCAGACTTGTTGCCGTAGTGCTGACAGCGTCCTTTGGGCTCATTTCCATACTGCACGTGATCGCAAACAAGCCTATTCTTTTTGTGTACTACTGGTTGGATCTATTTGGATACGACTTCCGGATCTTCTTCATGGCAGCGGAAAACATCCTGCATGGCGTGAGCCCTTATGCCGTGGCCTGGAATTACAACCGATACGTATATCCCCCGATCCCCGCGCTCGCGGCGATCCCCTTCGCATCCCTGGGCTTCGACACTGCGCGCGTCCTGCTATACGTGCTTATCCCGGCTTCGTTGGCTGCCGGCTTCCTGGCGATCACATCGGCGTTCCAGCTGCCCAAGGAAACTCGCAATCAGGTGCTGTTGACCGGCCTGGCATGCCTGCTCTTTGGCTATCCATTCTATTTCCTTGTTCACAGTGAGAACATCGACGGATGGGTCTTTTTATTTCTGTGTTTGGGCCTATTCTTCTCCGAGAAAGAGAGAATGCGCCCATGGAGCGGTCTCTTTCTGTCTCTGGCGATCGCGTTCAAGATCTATCCTGTGTTCATCATCGTGCCGCTGTTCCTGCACAGGAGGTGGCGGCTGTTGACCTGGACGGGGTTGTGGTTGGCGGTGTGGGCAGCGATCTCCGTCCCCTGGCATTCCGGCTTTCGAACCAGTCTTGCCGGGCGCCTGACGGATTTCCAATTGGAGTCGAACGGCAGCCTGTACGCCACGATGCTTGGGGTTCAGAATCTCTTTGGCGCTTTGGGTGTGCCCGCCCCCGCGCTGCTGATGCAGTACCCTACCGAGATCGCCGAGTTGATATACGGATTGTTGATCTTGCTGGTGATATTCGCCGATTATCGGCTGAGCAGGCAAGGCAAGTACGAACTTGCATCCGCGACGATGTACGTGCCCTTTATGATCGCTTGGCCTCGGACCGTGTATCCTTATGCCTTCGTGGTGTGCACGATCCTGATCCCAACGGCTGTTCACTTGTGGGAAACCAGCAGGGGTAGAGCCGAGCAAATCACAATCGGCATTCTTGCGATCGGGATCGCCCTCTCGCAATGGCAGTCCTATGCGCTGTTCAACCTGACGCAGAGCGATCTGGCGTTTGCCGTCCCCGGACTGGGCCTGTTGATAATGATGGGAGCCATCGCGGTCTACAAATGTCTCTCCTTACGCGCGCTGACCCGGGCGGACCCCAATCTCGGGGCAGACGCTGGCCCAACACTGCGTGAAAAGGGGACCATCTTGCCAGAGGGCGCTCCGCCTCAGCCGTGACCAGCCGTGATCACGGCGCGGCAGTGGACTGCCTCCCGCTCATCGCCGCCAAAGTCCAGAATGCGGCCGTTAGCACAGGCGACTCATAATCGCTTCATCGTGAGTTCTCCAAGGGCCTCACCGCGGCGAATCCTACTGGGCCTGGAAGTCAGCCCGAACAGAGTGAGAATCGCAGCCGGACCGGAATTGAGCCTCCGTACGCCCGGTTCCTACTCCGGAGTTGAGAAATGTATGCGAACAGGATCGGAACCTCTAACCGCTAGGTTTCAGGTTGGAGTCCTGTTCGAGGGGCTTTTGAGATTTCAAAAAGCGGACAAACTAGGTGCGTTTTTCACAAGAACATCTCTTGTAAGTAATTGTAAAGGTTGTAATATTAGCTTAGCAGTGTGAAATTACAGCCTTTCGGGAATATATGCCGAATAATATTCCCAATCAGTGAAGGTGCAACATGTCGCAACCGAAAGTCGCGCTTGTCACGGAGCAGCCGAAAAACCAAATAAATCTAAACCCAATTAAAAGGCTATTCGATCGAGATCCATCGATCCCTCAAAGACACATTATCCGCTATGTCACAAAGAGCCAAGTGGTTGCTGATCTTGGTTGTGGAGCAGGTTACTATACACTCGCTTTGGCTGCATGCGTTGGTCCTGAAGGACAAGTCTACGCAATTGATTTGAATGAAAGGGCGATCCGAGAGCTAGAAGAAAAGGCAAATAGGAATGGTTATCGCAACATTGAAGTCCACACTTCATCTGCCGCCGATCTGAGCTTCATAAAAGACGGGACAATTGATTTCGTTCTTGCCAATGGACTACTGTGTACCATGGCTGACCACAGGCAGTCAGCGGTGAACGAAATAAAGCGGATCCTCAAGCCAGGAAGACAAGCGTACCTTAGCCTTGGTTGGCCACCTCCTTTGGGTTTTGTGGGCGTAGCGGAGTGGGAGAGAATACTTGAAGGCTTCAGTGCCCTGCAAAGGGGAGGTGATTTTCTCCACAAGTGGGCGGTGGTGTCTACAAAACAACCAACTAGTTGAATTAGAAAAAGCAAACAAAATAGACGCAATGAACCCAAACTATAGGGCTCCACAGATTGTTTTGTGCTTGATGGGCTCTTTAGACAGGCATTTGTTTTACCCTTGATCAGTTCGTTATAGAATACAAGGTATGAAAATGTATGTCAATAGGACGTGAGCCTCTAACCGCTAGGTTCGAGGTTCAAGTCCTCGGCCAGGAGCTTTTGACCGGGTTTTGTCTGCCTCCGGCTGTTGTGCTGGAGGCGGATTTTACTTATACTGGAGCTAGGGTAGGTTGCTCCGTCCTGCATGTCACATGATCGGGGAGGTCATGATGAAACGAATTCCAATCTCAATGCGTCGAATCACCTTCGTGTTGTCGTTGATCGTCCTGCCCCTGACTTCACTTGTCTGCAGCTGGAGCCCCTCGCTCCCGCAAGCCAATGGGCCAACGGCAACCCCAGCCTCAACCTCAGTCCTACCATCCAACGGCGGCCAGGGGAATGTGCCGGGCGGGGCGCCAACCCTACCTGGCGGCGCGGGGAACCCGCCGTCGCAGCCCACCGCTGCGACGACCCCCGTGGCTACCACGACTCCCAAGAGTTCTGAGTTCAGCCTGCAGATATCCTGGCAAGGGACTCTTTCCCTAGCTGGTCTTTATTACATGCAGTATGGACCGGACACAGCGACGGTCGCACTCAACCGGACCACGGCAAACACCTACGCAGGCAGCTACAGCGGGAACTTCAAAGGCAGGTTAAACGGGCCGCTGCAATGCCGCCAGCAGCTGGCCGGTATCTTTTGAGGTGACTGCCGACGAACAAGGATCCGGAGATCTAAGCGTCACCGTCAAGACAACCATTGGCAAGCCAGACACCGTCGGTTCGTGTGAAGGCTTGTCCGGCCCGCCAAGAGTGCAGGGCATCATTGTCAGCCCGCAGACCTTCACGCTTCCGGCCGAGGACGGCGCTTCCAAGACTTGGACCGCCGATCCCATCACCTGGACTTACACTCTGAAGAAGCAAGGCCCTTAGGGCAAGCTGTTGCCCCTGCGAAGATGCCTCAATAGGCCGACGTCCAGCCTATCGAGGAAACCCTCCAAGCTAACTGGCCTTGGTCGCCTGCCGCAGTCTCCCGACCTGGCAATGGTAGTGCCGGTGGCGGGTTCTAGCAGATTTCAGAGGCCCCGAAGAGATGAACTGAACCCCTAGAACGAGACACGAAGAGAAAGCACCCTCTGTGAGAAAATGGAACAGGAGGTGCTTTTTTCTATGGCAGGTAAGAAAGGAATGCAGCATTATCCGCCGGAGCTGAAGCTGGAAGCGGTGCGGCTATTTTATGAGGAGGGCCAAACGCACGCCCAGGTCACGGCGGCGCTCGGGATCCGGGATCCGCAACGAATCCAGAAATGGTTGAGGCAATATCGAGCCGAAGGCGCCAGCGCGTTTGCCAAGCCGAGAGGTCGACCTCGCAAAAGGGCCGGGGCGCAAGCCGAACTGGAGCGGCTGCGGATGGAAGTGGCCCTGCTAAAAAAATTCCATTCCGAATTGCGGGAAGTGCGGCTCGCGCAGCGCAATATCGGGTGCTTTATCACCATCGAAAAGAGTTCGCAATGAAGGCCATGTGTGCCTTCCTAGGTGTCTCGCGAGCAGCCTATTACGCTTGGCGCAAGAAGCTGGAACAGCCGGACACAGATGCGGTGCGTTTAGAACTCGTGCAGCGGGCTTACACGGCTTCGCACCAGATCTATGGCTACCGGCGGATTAGCCTGTGGTTGAAGCAACAACAGGGTCTGGTGATCAATCCCAAGACGGTTTTGCGCCTGATGCACAAGCTCAATATCCGTTCCAGGGCCCGCAAACGCAAAATGTACCGGAAACTCGAAGAGCTGGGCATCTATCACCGCTATCCCAACCTGCTCAACCGCGACTTTGCTGCCACTCGCCCCAACCAGAAGTGGGTCACGGATATTACCTTCGTCTCAACCCAACAGGGCTGGGCGTACCTGTCTACCATCAAAGACCTATTCGATGGCTTTATTGTGGCTCATCAATTTGGGCCCGAGAACTCCATTGGATTGGTGACCCACACGCTCCAACAAGCCAGACAAAAAGAAAAGGTCACTGATGGGCTGATCCTCCACAGTGACCAAGGAACGCAATACACTTCGCAGGCGTATGCCGTCCTCACTCAACAGTACAACATCACTGCCTCCATGTCGCGCCGTGGCAACTGTTGGGACAATGCGCCTATGGAAAACTTCTTCAGCCATCTCAAAGAAGAGTATCTGCGCCATCTGCACAACCCCAGCTTTGAAGAGGCTCGCCAAGCGATTGAGGAATACGTTGACTTCTACAACTACGAACGCATACAATTGAAAACGAAACAGACACCCTTCCAGCAAAGGTGCCTGTTTCACTAGCCACTTGGGGTCTTTCTGATTGTGTCTTGTCTAGTGGGTGCAGTTCAAGACCGCTGGGGTCTTTTTGATTCGGGGTCAAGCCTTGAAGATGCGTGCAGGGATGCTAGAGTCGGTTTCTGCCACAATTCAAGAGACCATTCGGTCGGGGATCTGAGGCCCTCTTCTGCAGCAGGCCATCGGTTGTTTGTGCTCTTTCCGCGACAGTCTTTCTCGCCATTTCGAACCTCCAACCGCGAGGCTCACAAACGGTCTTGTACCCAAGGCAGAATCGCAGCCGAACTGGAATTGAGCTTGAATACGCTTGATTGTGAGCCGGACGGTGAAAAGTGTATGTCAATAGGACTTGAGCCTCTAACCGCTAGGTTTACAACCACTCTTCGTCGAAAGCCAAAGTTGCCTGGCACAACCGGAATCCAGCCTGAGTACCGTTGATTTGCGGGCAGCAGTGGTATCATCGAGGTTATGGACGGTAGCAAGCATGAAAAAAGGAAACTCCTATCCATTTGCAAATGAAATATATCTGGAACTTCTAGGATGAGAACATGAAAAAGTCGGGCGCGAGCCAAGGCCAGTCGGCATCGGAGCTCATCTCGAAAAAATTGCCGAACTCGGGGACTGGCGCGGGGAAACCCTCAGCAGAATGCGCAGGCTCATCAAGGAAGCAGACCCGGACGTCGTCGAGGAGTGGAAGTGGATGGGCACTCCGATTTGGTCGCACGACGGCATCATCTGCACTGGCGAATCCTACAAGAATGTCGTGAAGCTTACCTTCTTCAAGGGCGCGTCTCTGAAGGATCCGGCCCGTCTCTTCAACTCGAGTCTCGACGGAAACGCACGCCGCGCGGTCGACATCCACGAAGGAGAAGAAGTTGACGAGTCCGCCTTCAAGGCGCTCGTTCGCCAAGCGGTCGCCCTCAACAGTTCTGGCAAGTCGAAACCTTCGAAGAAAGCGAAGTCCTAAGGGATTCCGCTGTTTGCTAGTCGGCGGACAAGAAGCGTACGTCAATAGGACGTGAGCCTCTAACCGCTAGGTTCGAGGTTCAAGTCCTCGGCGAGGAGCTTTTTGGCCTTTTGCGATGCGCTTTAATACAGTGCATCGCTTTTTTTATTCCATTTTTCACTTCTGTAGGATATGAGCCTAGAACCCCTGGGTTAACAGCTCCCCGCTTATTGAAAATGGGCGTGTCTTATCACAGGATATTTGCTATACTATATTTATGAATGATCTCAATTCGTATGTTATGAAGAATCTCTCATCGAATCATTGTTATACGCCACTTTAACTGATGCTCGCGAAAGGAGGCATGATCGTATGCTCAGAAAAATCATCAAAATCATCGTGGGCCTGATCCTAGGAATCATCGTGGGTGGAATTCTGGCAGTTCTTACGGCGGATATTTTTCTCAGCGTTGAGGTAAAAGACATGCAGACGACGGTCAACGGCTGGAGGACCACGATGAAATGCGGCGCAATCGACAACGGAATTCTCCTGAAGGCCGCCTGCGCCCTGGTGCTCCCCGCCGCCAACCTGCCGGCCGAGGCGGTGTATTGGACGGCGAAAGTGGACGGCGCGGGGAATACCCTTAATGGGCAGCATAACTACATCCTCCACTTACCGCCTGGCGGGACCCCGCCCAATGACGCTTTCTGGTCGCTGACCATGATGAATGCCAAGAGTCTCTTGGTGGCCAATCCGATCAACCGGTACAGCGTCGGCAACCTCTCGGGCCTCGCAGCGAACGCCGACGGATCCATCGACATCTACATCCAGAACGCGGCTCCGGCCGGCCACGAGACTAACTGGCTGCCGGCGCCGGCCGGAGACTTCATCCTGATGCTGCGCGCCTATCAGCCCGGTTCATCCGTCCTGAACGGCGAATACCAGGTGCCCCCGGTCCAGGAGGTGAAATGATGGCCGCGAAGAATAGCAACGAGAAGGCGTTGTCGCCGGCCGTTTCCACCGCGGCCGGTCGCTCCTGGCCGGCAAGGCATCCCCTGCCGTTTACATTCCTCCTGTCGGCCATCATTGTGTGGGGCGTCATCGCCTTCGCCTATATCTACTTCTATCCGCACCTGATCTACAACGCGTGGGAGAAGGCGCTCGTGAACCAAGGAGTCTCGCCCGCGGAAAACGGCGCGCCCGCCGTCGGCATTCCCGTCAATACGATCTATGCGATGCCCGACCTGGCATCGCCGTCCGCGGAAAATTCCAACCTGCTGGTGGGGGCAAACCACGACACGCTCTACACCTTCGGCTTCCTCGATCTGAGCAAGGAGCCGGAGGTATTGCACGTGCCGGACATGGCCGGGCGGTACTAAACGTCGAGTTCGTCGATTTGTGGTGGGACGTGTTCGCCTACGTCGGCCGACGCACAACCGGCACGCAGGCGGGTGACTTCCTGATTACCGGGCCGGGCTGGCGCGGAACGGTGCCGGCGGGGCTGACGCAAATTTCCTCGCCGGACAACACGGTGATGCTCATCGGCCGGGTGCTCGTGGAAAGCGACAGTGATCTGGCAACTGCCTACGGCCTTGAGAAACAGATACAGCTAACGCCACTTAGTCACTGGCAACCCGGACAGTAGCACTTAATTACTGACGTGCGTTTTGTAGTGCAAGGTCTCGGATGGCATATAACACAGCGTGCACTGGACGGCGGGGATTCGTCGCCATTTTCAGGCAGTTTTCTGGCTTCGAGTTTTCCTTGCCCCCGAACATTGTCCACGCTCCGCCCCGCCGCCAGTAACGCAAACCGTTATCAAGATAAGTTCATTATGTAAAAAATACCTTGCCCAGGACATGAACCTCTAACCTAGCGGTTAGAGGTTCATGTCCTGGGCAAGGAGCGTCTTGGGATATGTCGAGACCTACGTTTCCTGGTGGCAGGTCTGGGATCTGCTGTAGGCCGGCCTGCGTCGCTCCTGTTATTCCCGCGGCGGGCCGCTGCGAACGCGTGCTCGAACCGTCTTAAAGGATCCTCGCCAATCGCCGATGCCTTCTCGCCACCATGTTGCCCCTGCCTCGATCCACGGTTCGACGATCTTTGCCGCCCTGGCAGAATTGGCTCGTGTAAAACCGTAGACTGCCACGTCGAAGCGATCCCGTCTGGCACGATGGGCTTGCACATAGGCCAGGATCTCTCTTAGGTCTTCGGGCTTCAACTCCTCTTCATTCACCTTGCCCGGAAGCACCCCGTCCCACTTGGCCGCCCTTCGAAACGGTCGCCGATTGGGCCAATACCCTGCCACCCAGAGCGGAATTCGAGGGCTTTGAAACGGCTTGGGCAGGAACTTCACATTCCTGACCTGGTAATGCTTTCCCTGAAAAGTGACTCGGCTGCCCGTCCATAACCTTGTCAAGACCTCCAGGCCCTCATCCAACTTGTCGCCGCGCACCTTTGAATCAGAGTCTTCACCGAAGGCCTCGAAGTCGAGCGCCTGGTAGCCCAGGCCCACACCGCAGATCAGTCGTCCCTTCGATAGGTGGTCCAGCGAGGCGGTCTCGCGCGCGACCTGCCACAGACGCCGCCGGGCCAGCGGCGTGACCATGGCCCCAATGCGGATGCGTTTGGTCTGCGCAGCAATGGCCGCGAGTGCGATCCATGCATCGGCCATCGGCAAGTCGGCGGGCCCCGCAAAGACGACATCCCAAACGAAGAAGCCGTCCCAGCCGGCTTCCTCGGCTTCGACCGCCAGCTCAGCCAACACCCGAGGGTCGGAATAGTTATCAGCTGTCGAGACATCCAGCGCGAACTTCATTGGGAATGCACGCCCCTATAACTGAATTGCGGCACAGCGGTGCCTGCTCACTTGTCGCCCACATCGCATCGCGGCAAAATCATCCTACCACGCAGAATTGCCGGTGCAGACGGCCACGAAACGCGCCGATTGACCCGCGGAGGATCCGCCGAAGGCCCTGCAAGGCTAGGTCTGTTGCAGGCCCGCCCGGGGTAGAATCCTCCCATGCCGCCGTGCCGGCAGGGAGGGCGCAGATGAAGATCCTGGCTTTGGAGAAGGACCGACCCGGCATTTCCAATTCGGATTTCGAGCCCCACTTGCAGGCGGAAGCCCGCGCGGTCTGGGATCTGCTGCAGTCCGGCTTCATTCGCGAGATTTACTTTCGTGAAGGCCCATCGCAGGCAGTTCTCATCCTGGAGGCCGGGAGCACGGACCAGGCACAGCTGATGCTCGCGCAGCTGCCGCTGGTGCAGGCCGGGCTGACCGAGTTCGACGTCATCGGGTTGCGCCCCTACCCGGGATTCGAGCGCCTCTTTCGGGACTGACCGCCCCACGCCTCCACGCTCCCACGGCCGACTGAGAGGGTCCTGACATGCAATTGACTTCGCTCAAAATCACCGGTTACAAGGGCCAGCTTGTTCCCAACACGTTCTATCGGCAGGACAAAACAGCGACGCACCTCGGCATCGTCCTGCCGGGCTTTCGATATTCCGCAGATCGGGCCGAGCTGTATTATGGCGCTCGAATCCTGCTCGAAAAGGGAACGGATGTACTCAGGGCGGAATACACGTACTATGAAACGGATTATGTGAAGGTTTCGGACGACGAGCAATATGACTGGCTTTCGAAGGATGCCTCCGCGGTAGGCGATGCAGGCCTTTCGCAGCGCTCCTACCAAAAGATCACGCTGCTGGGAAAGTCGCTGGGCACGCTCGCCATGGGACATCTGCTCACCGACAGCCGCTTCAGCGGCGCGACCTGCGTTTGGTTCACCCCCATCCTGACGGATGAAATCCTGGTGAAGCGAATTGAGCAGGTCAGACCACGTTCACTGTTCATCATCGGCACGGCCGATTCCTACTACAAGCCCGACGTGCTCAAGAGGCTCGTCGACGCCACACACGGACGCCAGACGGTGATCGACGCCGCGACCCACGGCCTGGAGATTCCCGGCAGCATCCCCAAGTCGTTGGATGTGCTAAACCGAATTGTGAACGACCTACAAGACTTCTTGACCTAACCGGGAAACATCCGCAACCTCCGCGCTCCGTAGGCCCTTGCACAGGAGAATCACTGATGAGACCCCGAACTCGAATCGCTCCGTTCCTGTGCGCTATCACCGTGTTGGCTATCAGCTGTAATGTGTCAACGCTGCAGGCCGTTTCGCCCGCGCCTTCACAGGCTCCCGCTCCAACGCAAACTCCAACCCTAGCGCCGACGCCCACTCCGACCCTCTTGCTGCCAACCGAAACCCTCACTCCCGAAGGCACCGCTGCCACACCGACCTCCGGAGCTCCAGCCCCCGGCGACTTGGACTGCAGGTTGCTTTCGCAGTCCGTGAAGAACGGCTCCCATCACGCTCCGAGAGAGCGCTTTGACATGGGCTGGTGGGTCAGGAACACCGGCACAGTGGACTGGGATGCGGGGAGCATTGACTTCGTGTACTCCGGCGGCACCAAGATGTACGCGTCCCCCCTGAGCCATCTGCAGTCGAGCGTGACCGCCGACCAAAAGGCCCTGCTGGTCGCGGACCTGCTGGCTCCGAGGCAAACCGGCAAATACACAACCATCTGGAGCCTGCGCCGCGGGCAGGACTATTTCTGCCAGGTGAGACTCACCATCTTCGTACCCTGACCGGCGCTGGGGCTGGTTCTGGCGCGCCGAGGGAAGTGCTTTGGCCGTCGCCAGCCCGGCTGCCTGCGCGGCAAGACGCCGATCTTCGAGCCGAAGGCTCCCCCTCTCCCCGCTCTATTGATCCGCGTACGTCAACATGATCGTCGTGAACACGGCCGTTTCGACGGCAGGGTCAAAGCGCGGCGGAGGGGTCTCCATGACTTCCGGGACGACCGAAAACAACAGGAAAGTCAGGCTGATGCACGCAGTGCCCTTGGCCGTGGAGTACGCAGTGAAGTCGCCCATGTGGCTCATGGCTCCCTCGGACCAGGTCTCGTTCAAGAACTGGATGCCGTTGATGGTGAGGATCTCCCAAACGGCGATCGGATTGGTCCCGGGGCTCTTGCACGGACTCACACCTTCGCGCACGCTCACGTCCAGGTACTTCTGTCGCAGGTTCGTGCCCCCTGCGAAGGGCAGGTAGATGCGGCCGCCCGTATCCGACAGGCCGGCAGTCGTGGAACCGGGCGGGAACTTGAAGCTGAACGCATGCGCCTCATTTAGATACGTGTTCCAGCCGGTAGTATCCGTTCCCATGGGGGTCGGGATCGGTGTTGGACTGGCTGTGAGGGTCGGGATTGTCGTTGGACTGGCAGTGGGCGTGATCATCACGACCTGGGTGGGCGTCGCCGTGGGCGTGGCGGGCAGGGCACTACCTGAGACCTTGACGTCGACCCACCAGGATTTCGTGGCATCGGCGCCGATCCCAAAGCGGACGCCGTTGGCGTTCTGGAATCTCCAATAACCGCGGTACGAGCCGGCTGTGCCCGGCGCGATCAGGTTGACCGACACATCGACGGTCTTCCCCGGGCCGACGCTCTGCGGCAAATTCACTAGATCGGGTCCGCCCACCTTGTCGCCGGTATCGAAGACCAGCGCATAGAAAGTCGTCCAGGTGCAGGTGCCCACGTTCTTCAGCCGCCAGGTCTTCGTAAAGACCTGGCCTGGAGCAAAGACCGTCGCATCCGGGACCGTTACGTCGGCCACGAACTGGGCGCGGTCACAGGCGGCCGGAGGCTGAGACACCGCGGCGATGGCAACCGCGTTCACAACCCAGATGGAATCCGTTCCCCCCGCATCCAGGAACTGAAGGGTCAACGAGCCGGAGCTGACGGTCACATTAAAGGTATTGACCGCGAAAGCCCCGGCGGCCGTGTCCACATCGGGCAGCATGACCATCCCATTTGCCTTGACGACCATATTGTCATGGGCAGCTTCGTTGTCGCCCATCGTCACGGTGACGGCGTAGTTGCCGTTGGGCAGATCGACCCTGAACGTCGGGGCCGATGTGCCGCTCATGACAAAGTCGCGCCTGAGGGGATCGGACTGAGAGCTGCGATCCAGTGATTGGGCGTTCGAGGCAGTCGTCCACCCATATGCGCCGGGGACATACGCGGTCGCCTCCGTGACCTGGACGTAACCTGGGGCCACGGGCGAGGTCGCCGTTCCGAGATCGAAGTTGCGGGCATTCGGAGCCGGCGGCGTCGAGCCTGCCCGCATGATCACCGGATCAGCCCACAGGGCGCGATCGCCGCTCGCGTCGCCGCTGGCCAGCACGGTCAGGATGAACTTGACATCCTGCCCGGCCAGGGCGCTCAAGCCCACATCGGCGCGCGAGAACAGTCCCTCGTACTTTTCGTGGAAGCTCCAGAAGGTGCTGATGGGTCCGCTGCCGATCTGGTAGTCCAGCCGGAAGGTCACGTCGCAGCTGGTCGCCCCAAACGCACAGTTGACGATCGACTGAAAGCGGTCACCGGTCTGAACGTGGAAAGGGCCGTAGATGCCGTGAATATACCCGTTGAAGACGTCCTGAGGCATTGTGATCAGGCCCACCCCGGGATCGGTCGTGCCGTTCTCGAGCGCGGGCTGATTGACCATTCGGACAGAACCGACCGGATCGCCATCGGTACCGGAGCACGGCAGGCTGCCTTGCAGGCTGGACCAACTGGCCGAGCAGTAGTTCGCAGCAAAGTCATACGCCACGCTGACTGTGCTTGGGCCGCCCGTAACCTTGATCTCCAACCACCAGGCCTTGTTCATTGCACCAATGCCAAACAGCGCCCCGGAGGCATTCTTGAGCTTCCAGTAGCCAATGTAGTGGCCTGCAGCATTCGGCGCGGCCAGAGTCAGAGAAAGGTCCGCGGTCTGACCGGGACCGACACGCTTCGGCAGGTTGACCGAGGCCGCGCCGCCCAGCTGATCGCCTGACGAGAACACCAGCGCGTAGGAAGTCGTCCAGGGGCAGGTGCCGATATTCTTGATCCGCCAGGTCTTCGTAAACGTGGCCCCCGGCGAAAAACTGGTGCCATCCGGCACCGTCACATCCGCGATGAACTGGGCCCGGTCACAGGCGGACGCAGCCCGGGCAGGCAGTGCGGCTATCGTGGCCGCGGGAACGAGCGACAGCACCAGCGCGGCTATCATCACAATCACGGCAACCGGACTCCTCAGTTTCATGACACCCTCCTGCACCAGATCAAACACAACAATGAGAGCTGCGAAGACGTCTCAATCACAATCATATCCCCCGGGTGACCTTGCTTAAGCTACAAGTATATCTTTAAAGGGCCTGGGGCGGTTTCCTGGATTAGCCGCTGCCGAGCAAGACGCTGATCACCCTGTCACCTCTGCGCATTGCAGGTGACCTCAATCTGGGCTAGACTGGGCCGAATTTGCAGCCGTGTCATCGCGTCGATGCCTTCATCAGTGGTGCTAGAGTTCACATACGATCGGGCGATGATTACCGGTAAGCAGATCCGCGGCGATCGACTGTAGGCCCCCGAAGATTGGCAAATGGAGACGCACTCTCCAGGAAGGAATTGATCGGTATGAAACTCACAAGCAACGCGCTCATCTTGCTGACAGTGGCACTGGTCTTTTCCGTCTTCATGGGAGTTGCTGCCGGCGCCATGGGGTTAGGTTCGTGGTTCCCACAGCTGAACCGGGTCGCCCAGCCGTTTGTCTGCCCAAACGGGCAAATGTCCTATGCACAGAATGTGACTCAAATCGGCGCCGACACGTATTGGACTGCCACCTGGGTTTGTGTGGATCAAGAATCGGGCGCAACAACGCCACTCGACCGCAATACTGTCTTCCTGTTTGCCGGACCCTTCTATGGCCTTTTGCTCTTTGTCGTGCTCGTCATCTGGTACAGATGGGGTAGCCGGCAGCCACAACAAGATGCGGGGCAATCTGCGCAAGTCGTGGGTTCCGCGGCGAGCGACCGCCGAGCCCGCAAGGCGGCTGTGGCCAAAGCAAGGGCCGCGGCCGACGCTCAGGCCAGAATGAAGAGCTTGAAGGATATGCGCGCCGGGAATATGATCACCGAGACTGAGTATCAACAGAAGGGGGCCGACATTCTAAAGGACATGTAAGGCGTCGCCCGGGCCACGAAAGGACCGACGCAAATGACCCTAGACCGCTCGTTCGTCGAACTGAACCACAAAGCCACTCAGAGGATGCGCTCCCTGGCCGCACGGCTGAGCGATGAAGAACTGCGCCACCCGGTCGGCGAGCACTGGACGGTAGCGATCGTCTTTGCCCACCTGGCCTTCCTCGACCGGCGCGCCCTCTACGTCCTCGACGCGACCGAACGGGAAGGCGGGGTGCTCAATCCGGACTACGACATCTTCGTCAACGACCTCGCCCTGCCCTTCTGGACGGCGATGCCGGTCAGGCAGGCCGCGGACCTGGCGATCGAAACCGCCGAGACGCTGGACAAGCGCCTTGAGACCCACCCGCCTGACCTGTTGGAGCTGATCCATGCCGAGCGCAAGCGCTACATCTTTCGGGCGTTTCACCGCACCGAACACCTCGACGAGGCGGAGGCGGCCTTGAAGGTCCGGTAAGCGAAGGCAGAGGCACCTAACCCCATGAATACCGACGGGATCAGACTGCTTTTCGCATACAACTACTGGGCCGACCAGCGAATCCTCAAGACCTGCGCCAAAGTAAGCCCAGAGCAATATGTTGCCCGCACTGACTTCGGGCTCGGGTTCCCCAGCCTGCGCACGACCCTCGTCCATCTACTGGGCGGCGAGTCGCAGGGGCGCATCACCTGCCAGGGCGCTTATGCCCAGCCCCTAACAGTTGCAGAGTACGCGACGACCGAGCTGACTGAAGCGCAGTTCCCGGCGCTCCATGACCTGGAAGAACGCTGGCGGACAGAACAGAAGGAGATGCGGGCCTACCTCGCCGGTCTCACCGATGAGAAGCTGAACGGCATCCTCCGCTACGTCATCCCCGGCGGTATTGTCCGGGAACGGGTCCTATGGCATTGCCTGCTGCATGCCGTCAACCATGGCACACAGCACCGCAGCGAGGCCGCCGCCCTGCTGACCAGCTATGGTCAGTCCCCGGGCGAACTTGACTTCACCCTGTTCCTGAACGAACGCTTCAAGCTGCCGTCCTAAATACAGACATCGGAAGTCTCCTCGACTTCCGATGTCTTGTTCTTCTTGATCGTGTGCAGTCGCTGGCGAATTCAGCACCGCCTCAGCACCAGCCTGACCACGTCCTTGACCACATCCAGCGCCTGCAGGAACATGATCAGCCCAATGATCGCCGGTGTTCCCCCCTGGACCGCCGCGCTCAGCCCGGCTGCCTAGCTCGCATCGAAGAGCCCGGTCGCACGCAGCGCAGCCGGCGACAGGCTGACGATCGACGGACCGCTCAACAGCATGTAACTGATGACGATGCCTCCCAAATCGAGGACGACCGAGAACCACCTGGTGGCCAATTGCCAGCGTCCCTGCCGCAGCAGACGAGGTTCAGCCCGATCTGCAGCACCCGGATAATGTTCAGGTACGGCAGCCAGCGGAAGAACGCCTCGGTCAGCATCGGGATCGAAGTCCACTGCCCGTTGCGCAGGAAGTTGATCCCGATCAGCTGCGGATACCCGTTGAAGAGGACCATGGCCGCCACGGTGAACAGGATCGTCGTGATCGGCTCCCACAGCTTGACCTCGGGTTTCTCGGCCTCCTTCAGCAGCGAGGCGGGATCCCACTCCTTCGTCTCCTCATCAAACTTGAACTCTTTCGCGGGCACAACCCGCTCCAGGATGGCGAACACCAGCACGATATTGCCGAAGGCCTGGATGGCGGCGTTCAAGACACCCAGCAAACCATTGCCGATCGCCCTGGCCAGCTCCAACCCCTGCAATTGCTGTGACCCCACCTGGATGCCCAGCGTGACGAGCAGCACCACCGTCAGCACCGTCAGCACGATCTTCAGCACGCGCACGAAGAAGGGGTAGAGCCTCGGTCCGATCAGATACTGGGTCGGATGATACGTCGCGGCCACTTTGTCGGGCGGACCGTACTCCTTCAGCAGATCGCTCACCATCGCATCGTCGACGGGCTTGCCCGCCTTCCGGCTGCGGTCCTCGAGCATGTCTTCCAGCGTTGAGCGCAGTTCGGCCTCGATGTCCTTGCGCGAGCGCAGCGGCAGCCGCTTTCCGACCTCGGTCACATACAGATCAATCATTGTCATTTCGTCCTCCTTTCAAGACTTCAGCAGCTTGCCCATCGCTGCCACCATGCTGTCCCACTCGCTCTTCAGCTGGGGCAGCACTTTCTTGCCTTCGTTGCTGATGACGTAATAGCGGCGCGGCCGTCCTTCTTCCACGCTCCAAGTCGATTGCAGCAGACCCTGGGCCTCCAGACGGCGCAGCAGGGGGTAGAGCGTCCCTTGGTCGACCGCCAGGCCCTTGTCGGCCAGCAGCTTGAGCAGAGCGTACCCGTACTGCTGCTTGCCCAGCTGGCTCAGCACCGCCAGCATGATCAGGCCCCGTCGCAGTTCCTGCAGCATGTTTTCCAGGTTCTCGGTGGTTGCCATATCTCACCTCGTCCCCGGAATACTATATGCCGCATGGTATGTCAATATCACAAATATCATGTCCCGAACCCTATAGGGTGACGCATGGCATGGGGCAGGGCTTGCGATCGCGGTATGGCCGGATACTGATGATCCCTGCTCGGATCTGCCCCCGAAGGTCCTCGCGGAGGGTGGAGGAGGCGTCGATGATCAAGTGGGAGGACGTTCCAGAGAACATCCCCACCGCCTTCTAGGCACCTCCCCCAAATGCACGTTCAGATCCGTTGTCGATCATGTCCAAGCACGTGCATCTGGGGAGGGACGGGAGGGGGCGTCAGGCTAGAAACATCGGCACCAATTCCCCCCTGGCGGAACCATGGCACCTTCGCATCTCACACGTGCGCCGGGCATCAATGCAGGTGTCTACACCCGGACCCAAAAGCAAGCCCTCGGAGGTCGCCAGGATCTCCGAGGGCTCTATGAATGCAGGCGCGCAGCTCCTACGACTTTGGCACGCTCAGCTTGAGCACCTTGTTATCGCCGGTCGTAACGTACAGGTTATCCTGTGCATCGAAGGCAATGAATTGGACCGCGCCCACGCCCTTGATCGGGATCAGGCTTTGATAGGTTCCATCACCGGCGAAGACTTGTATGCCCTTGAAGTCACCCACGTAAACACGTCCCTGGCTGTCGACCGCGATGGATCCGAGTGCGCTGAACTTCCCGGGAGCATCGCCCTCACCGCCGAATTGTTTGACGAACTTGCCTTTGGGCGAGAACTCAAACACCGCGTTGTTGAACTTCCCCAGGGCGTAGATGTCGACGGCGGCATCGGTCGCCACACAAATGTTCAGCTCGGTGTCGCCGCCGTTGCCTGAGAACGAGTTCTTGATGCTGCTCAGCACCTTGCCCGCGGGCGACAGCACATAGATGGTCTCATCGTCGGCCGCGGCTACGATATTGCCGTTGGATTCATCCCCCACACTGTTGATCCCGGGGTTGCTCGGGGACCATGTGGCCTTGAGCTTTTGGCTGCCATCGTACTTCAGGATGCCACCGCCTGTGACAACGAAGACATCGCCCTGGGCGTCCCCTGCCATGTTGGTGATGATCGTGTGCTTGCCGGCATTGGGCACCGACCACTGCGTCACGACTTTGCCAGTGGGGTCGAATTCCCGGATGCGGCCATCCTGGTAATCGGCCACCGCCATGGCGCCCGTGGCGGTATTCACCGCCAGGCCGCGGCCGTCGCTGAAGAGGCCCGGTCCGGTCCCCTCACCGCCGACGGCAAGTTCCTAGCCGGCCACCGGACCTGCGCCTGAGAGGGCTGACGCGCCGCTCCCCGACTGGGAAGGCGCCAGGGGGCCGCCGGCTGAGCAGGCCAGGCCAACGATTACGACGAACGATACAAGTAAATAGAACGGTCTTAATGCTGTCATCTCTCTCCTCCGTGTGCGGATAAACTGCACGGTACCAATTGGAGCGGAATTTTACCCGAAGCTCGCCGGATGACATAGACTGGGGAGCGAACATGCAGCAAGAGGTCAGCCCGCCCGTCGTCCCGCCGAAAACAATCCTGCCCTGTCCGACGTCAGGGACTCACCGGGTGCATAATAGGACCGGAAGTGGAGGTCAGGATGAACCGCTCTGTGATCGTTGCATTGTCTATATTGGCATTGGGGCTCTCAGCCGCCTGCGCCCCCCGCTCGGTCGCGCCAACGGGCCAGGCGGCCCTGCCCAATCCGGCCTCCGTGTACTGTGAGCAGAACGGCGGCAAGCTAGACCTGAGAACCAACTCCGGCGGAGGCGTTGCCGGAATCTGCGTCTTCCCGCACGGCAGCGAATGTGACGAGTGGGCCTACTTCCGGAGCGAGTGCAAGCCCGGAGACTCGCCGGCCGCCCCAGCCCCGGTGCAGGCCGCGAGCCTAACGCTCGCGGCTCTCCAGAATGCTTTCTATCATTCGCCCGATTGGGGCAGCTATCAGCTCGTGGACGGCGTTTATCACCGTCCGCCGTCTGCGCCAGGCAAGTCGCCCGAGGCCTATCTCACGCAGATGATCCAGCCAGTCGCCTTCGGCGACCTCAATGGGGATGCACTCGACGATGCAGTCGTCTTCCTCTCGACGCAGAACGGTGGCACCGGCAACTTCCGCGAGATAGCGGCCGTCATCAACCGCGGCGGCACGCCTGATAACGTCTCAACTGTGTCGTTGGGCGACCGGGTCGTGATCGAGGCCGCCCAGATCCAGGCCGGCGTGATCACGCTGAGTATGCGCGTGCAGGGTCCGAATGACGGGATGTGTTGTCCCAGTCAGCTCGAGACGTGGCGTTTTCAGTTGGAATCAGGCAGCCTGGTCAGGCTACCGTAGGGGGCAACTGCACTGGATGACGGACGGTAGGCAGGGTGTTGGGCTCTAGGCCTAACGCTGATGTGCTCGTGCCGGGCCGAGCGTCGACCGGAGCCAGATCACCAGACCCAGCAGCACCGCGGTTTCGGCGCCCGCGGAGACGGCATCCGAAAGGGTGAGCGAACCCATCCCAGATAACAGAGTCGACCCGACCATGCCGGCCGAGCAGACCAATGCCGCCGACAACATCAAAGCCCCGATCAGAGTGAATAGTCTTAATGCCCTCATCTCTCTAGCCTTTACCTGTTTCGACGTTCCATTTGGGGCCAGATTGTACCCCAGGCCGGCCGCTGGATTTGGGCTGCACAACAGGATTCGCGCGCCCACCGGGACACTTTGAATCGCGGCAGATTTGCTGTACCATATAGATGAGGGAACTCGTAATCCTAGAACGTGGGAGGGATATTACATGTCCTGGCAGAGTCAACTCCGAGGCGATTCGGTTTCTTGGCTGCTCGAGAAAGACATGCCCAATGTCCGCTACCTCGCGCTGCGCGACCTGGTCGTTGACGGCAAGACCGGCGACGAGCAGCGCCGCGCCCGCAAGGCAGCCTATGCCAACGGTCCAATCCCCAGGATCCTTGGAAAGATGTCAAAGGAGGGCTATTGGGTGAAGCCCGGTGCGGGCTACACCCAGAAGTATCGCTCCGGGGTCTGGTCCCTGCTCATGCTGGCACAGCTGGGCGCGTCTGCAAAGGATGACGTCCGCATTCAGCGGGCCTGCACCTACCTGCTCGACCACGGCATGGCACCCGGCGGTCAGATCACTACAACCACCTCGGGCGCGCCCTCGGGCACCATGGACTGCCTGCAGGGAAACATGTGCTGGTCGCTGCTCGAACTCGGCTGCGACGACCCGCGCCTCGCCCAGGCCTTTGACTGGATGGCGCGCAGCCAGACCGGCGAAGGCCTCGCCCCATCGACGGACCGCAACGCGGTCAACCGCTACTTCGCATACAAATGCGGCCCGGACTTCGCCTGCGGCGCCAACGGAGGGCATCCATGCGCCTGGGGTGCCGTGAAGGTCATGCTCGCATTTGGCAAACTGCCCAAGTCGCGCCGCACTCCGCTCATCGAACGCGCCATCCAGCGCGGCTTGGACTTCCTCTTCAGCGTGGATCCTGCCGACGCAACCTACCCGACCCGCACGGGGGCGAAGACCAGCCGAGACTGGTGGAAGTTCGGCTTCCCCCTTTTCTACGTGACCGACCTGCTGCAGATCGTTGAAGCGCTGGTGGCGCTCGGCTACGGCCGCGACCCCCGCCTCTCACGCGCCCTGCAGCTCATCCGCGACAAGCAGGACGCCGACGGTCGCTGGTCCCTGGACTACAACTACACCGCCAAGACCTGGGTCACCTTCGGACCCAAGCGCCAGCCCAACAAGTGGGTGACCCTGCGCGCCCTGCGCGTCCTGAAGGCTGTGGGAGGATAGGCGGCGGGGCACCTGCCAATAGAGGATCCGAGCGCACCACCGGCGTTGGCCTCAGGGAGGGCAACTGATGCTGACCATCCATGACAGCAAGCTCCCCTTCGACATCACGCTGACGCCGAGCGTTGCCTGACCCGCGAACCTACCCGCTCAACTCGGAGGCAGACATGCGCACCCAGACCATTCTCATCGGCCTTGCCTCGATCGCGATTCTGGCCGTCCTGGCGTTCATCTTCCTTCCGCGGCTAGCGGCCCCATCGCAGGTGCCCAACTCCCGCCCCCATCCTATTGGCCGACGGAAGATTGGCGCACCAGCACGCCCGAGGAAGGTGGCTTCGACTCCGTCAAGCTGGCCGAGGGTCTGCAAGCCCTGCACGACGACGGGGTTCCGATCGACAGCCTCCTCATCATCCGCAACGGCTCCGTGCTGCTGGATGCCTACTTCCAGCCCTACGACGGGAGCTTCCCCCACGATTTGGCCTCCGTGACCAAGAGCTTTACCACAACCCTGATCGGCATTGCCGCGGGGCAGGGCAAGTTCAAGCTTGATCAGCCCATGGTCTCGCTCTTTCCGAGACGCAGCATAGACAACCTCGATTTGCGGAAACAGAGTATGACGGTCCTTCATCTGGCCGGCATGATGAATGGTTTTGAATCCGGCTGTCTCGCCGGTGACGAACCCACGCTGGACGCGATGCGGTCCAACACCGACTGGGTGCGGGCTGCGCTCAACCGAAAGATGGTCCGTGATCCGGGCCTCGCCTTCTGCTACGACAGTCCCGGCATGCACATCCTCTCAGCCATCCTGCAAGAGACGACCGGCATGACCGAGCTCGACTTCGGCCGCCAATACCTCTTTGAGCCATTGGGTATCCGTGACGTGATCTGGCAGACCGATCCTCAAGGCTACACTCACGGCTGGGGCGACCTGCACCTCAAGCCGCTCGACGCGGCCAAGCTCGGCTACCTGTGGTTGAGCAACGGCCTCTGGGATGGCAAGCAGATCGTGCCTGCGAGCTGGATTGCGGATACGGTCAAGTTCCACAATCACGCCGGCGAAGATGATTACGGCTACGGTTGGTGGGTCAACAAAGACGGCTACTACGCCGTAGGGCGCGGAGGCCAGACTGTCAGGGTGTACCCGGCCTACAATGCCATTGTGGTCGCAACTGGCAGCAACCTTGACTACGACCAAGTCGACCGGGTGCTGCACGCTTCATTTTTCGACCCTGTGAAGCCGCTGCCCGCCAACCCCGCGGGCGTCACCCAGCTTCAGGCGACCGTGGCCGCGCTTGCCCAAGCACCAGCGCCGATGGTGACTCAGACGCTCCCGGATACGGCCCGCGCGATCTCGGGCAAGACCTTTGTGTTCGAACCCGACGCCGCGCAGCAGCTGAACCTGGTCTCGGGCCGCTTTGAGTTCAACGACACCACCGAATCCTCGCTGTACCTCAAGCTCACGTACGGCGAAGCGACCTGGCGCATTGGCCTGGGTGGGAAGGACCATCAGGGCACCGACGGGCAGGCGTTGCGCGGCTACTGGGCCGATCCCCACACCTTCGTCGTCGAGGCGTTCGACGTCGGCGTGGTCACCTATCAGTTCCGCTTCGACGGCGACCGCGTCCTGCTCACCTCGCCGAACATCGTGGGCGAATTCCAAGGCGTCGCCGGGACTCAGTAAGCCGGCCAACCCCCCCGGGTCCAACTTGGGAAAGGATATGCTGAGATATGCTTTGATCGCGGTTATCTCCGAAAAGATCATCCAGCACATCGTGGTGACGATCGCATTCTGGCGTAACACGCGTGATGTCCGGTCAACAGTCGCACTCGATCCCGGCCTGCTGATGATCCTCGGCGTGGTCCTCACCCTCCTGTTCGTCCTCGCCCTCTGGGGAATCATCCGCAGACTGGGTTGGGCGCCAAACCTGCTCATCGGCCTCGCGCTGTTCGATATCGTCGGCAAATTTGCAGCCCAGGGGAAGCTAGCCATCGCGATCACCGTCTCGTTCCTCGTTGCGATCCTGCTGCTGATCCTGACCCTTTTCTATCGCCGCCAGCTCCTCCAACACACCACCTGAGCGCGCCGTCCCCGCGCCTTGAACTTGCCGGGGTTCGGTTGTAACATTGTGCGGCAGAGCATGTGCGGGGGAATTGTGTACCACGCACAACACGCCCTCTGGCAGACCGCCATTTGACAGGCTCTGGGCACGGAGCTCGGACACGAGGAGGAGATGTGCCCCTTCAAGACTACGATATTCGCCCCCTGGATCTGCGTGCGGCCAGCGACCACGAGTACGCCTGCTTCAACGCTTTCGAGAACATCCTGCGGGCCGAGGTCCTGCCCGACGACCCGCCGATTCCCTGCAGCGAGGAGACCGAGCGGAACCAGGCCATGCCGGGCTTCATTAAGGAAGGGGCATGGGCAGCCTGGGACCGCAGCGGGAAACGCATCGTGGCCTTCGCGGCGATCGACGCGGACTACTCGGGGGATAACCAGCACGTGGCCGATTTCACCGTCCAGGTGCTGCCAGATTACCGCCGTCAGGGTTTCGGTCGGGAATTGCTGCGCCGGATGCCCCCCTACGCCCAAAGCCACAACCGCCGCCTGCTGATTGCCTCATCCAATGAGCGCGTTGCAGCGAGCGCCGAGTTCCTGGCACGCATCGGCGCGCGCAAGGGATTGGAAGGCGGAGAGAACCAGCTCTGCCTGGCCGACGTGGACCGCGAACTTCTTGCGCGCTGGATGGACCAGGCTGCCGAACTCTCGAACGAGTTCTACCTGGGACTTCTGGGAGGGGCCCGTTCCCGAGGAGCGCCTCGCCGGGATGATTACCCTGGTGCAGCAGCTGATCAATGACGCTCCGCACGAACTCGCTCGAGTTGGAGGACTGCACGCATATTGCCAACACGTACCGCCCGTTTGAGGCGTGGGAATTTGCGGGTGGGCGCCGGCGCTGGATGATGTATGCGATCCACCGTCCGGACGACCGCGTGGCGGGCATGACGGAAGTGGCTTGGAGTCCAAACCGCCCGGGCATCGTCGAGCAATGGGGCACGGGCGTCTGGCCGGATTACCGCAACCGGGGCTTGGGCCGCTGGCTCAAGGCTGCCATGCTGACCAAAATCCTGCGCGAGATGCCTGAGGCCCGCGTGATCCGCACCGGGAATGCTAACTCGAACGCGCCCATGCTCAAGATCAACAACGAGCTGGGATTCAAACCGTTCATTTCGCGCCCTGCCTGGCAGGTCGAGACGGAGACAGTCGAGAAATACCTGGCCGATCCGCGCCCGGCCGCATGACCCCCCTCTGGCTAAGTCACCTCGTGCACCAGGTTGCCCAGCGCGCGCCGTGAGCGCAAGCGGGGAGTCTCCGCCGCATATCCGATCGGCAGCATCGCCACCGGGCGTTGATTGCTGGGCGCACGGATGATCTGCCGCACCGCCTCCTCGTCGAAGGCCCCCACCCATACGGTTGAGAGTCCCAGGGCGCTCGCGGCCAGCATCGCAAAGCTGCAGGCGATGGTGGCATCCTGGATGCAGTACAGTTCCGCGCCGCGTTGACCATACCGGTCGGTGTCCAGTTCAGCATGGGTGCAGAACACGAGTACGACCGGTGCTTGTGCCAGGAATTCCTGGTCGTTGCCCGCCTGCACCAGCTTATTCCGCAGCCTTGCCTGGCGCACGAGATAGACCTCGAAGGCCTGCCGGTTGCCCGCCGAGGGCGCCCGGTTGATGGCTTCCAGGATCCGCTGCAGCTTGTCAGGTGGAACGGGTTGATCTGTGTAGGCGCGCACCGAATGCCGCCCATCGAGCACTTCAAAGAGGTCCACGTTTCCCCTCCTAGTGTACTTTATCACGAAACGGGGCCCGGCGACCGCACCGCGCAACGGATTCCCGTGTTCCACAGTTTACAATGCCCGGCGTCTGCCGGCGTAGTGGTTGGCGCTCTCCCAACCGCGAAGTGGTTGGTTCCCTACCAACTGCGGAGTGGTTGGCGTCATACCAACTACTGACCAACTCACTCGCTTCGGAAGGAGCCTAAAATGAATTTTGCATCCATCAACTGGCTAGGTGTCGTCCTGTGCGTCATCGTCAACTTCGTCGTCGGCTCGATCTGGTATCACCCCAAGACCTTCTACACCACTTGGAGCAAAGCCCAGAAACTGCCGGAGACGCGGACGCCAGGTGGTGTGAATATGGCCACCGTCTGGATCCTGACCGCGGTCGGTGCCCTCGTCCTCGCCATCGCCATGGCCTTCGTGGTCAAGAGCATCGGCGGCCTGATGCCGGGCGGCGTCAACCTTGGGAACGGTGCTCTGGTCGGATTCATGATGTGGCTCGGATTTATCGCCCCGGCCTACCTGGTCAATAACCTGTTCGCGGGCCGCGGCTTTAAGGTCTGGGCCATCGAGGTCGGCAACTACCTGGTCAACTTCCTGCTCTTCGGCGCCATCCTGGGCCTCTTGCACTAGACCCCTCTTTCCCCAACCACCCTCTGCGCTCCCGCGTAGAGGTGGATTTTGGCAAGCCCGCCGCCGGGCCGAAACCCTTCAGATCCTGGCGAAGCTTCAAAACCGTTCCCGCACCCAGTACGTACCTTCCTATTGGATCGCCGTCATCTACGACGGCCTGCGCGATCGGGATCAGACCATGGACTGGATGCGCAAGGCGTTTGAGGAGCGCTCGAGTTGGCTGGTCTGGTCCAACGTCGAGCCCCGCTTCGCCTGGCTGCGCTCCGATCCAGAGTTCGCGGCCTTCATGCGGGCCATGAAGGTCCGCTGAGTCCGCTCACTCAGGCATGATCAGCATCCGGAAGCTTGTTGCGGCCGATATGGCCTGGCTCGGCGCGCCCGTCATCCTGGCCGAGTACGCCGTCGGCATCCTCCTACCTCTGTTCCTGGGACTTCTCTCCCTTCGCCTCGGCTTCCTCAACCCGGCCGGGACGGCTTGGGAAAAGATCTTTGGCGTTTGGCTGGCCGGCATCGGCGCCAACTACATCCCCATGTTCGTCTACGCGGTCTCGATCGCCCGCCGCGGCACGGCGGAACAGGAGGGTCGCCCTGAACTGGCGCATGCGAAACGCTACGGAGTCCAACAGGCAGTCATATTGGTGCCTTGCTGATCGACGTCGCGGTGCTTCTCCAGGAAAGAGGGAATTCACAGGCAAGTTGAGTAGCGCATGCTTCGTCGGCAGGCCCGGATCGGCCGTAGCGCCAGGTGGGATGCAGCGTTATCCATATCGGAATGACCGCCATGAAAAAAGCCATCGAAACCCACCTCGTCCGGCCGGCCGCCGAGCCGCAGGCGACCACCGCCCGGTTCAAGCTCGCCCCGCTCTCCCTGCTCGCTCCGCCCATTTCCTGGGGGATCATCTTCGTTGCCCGGCGCATCTCCGATGCACCGTTCAATGAACCCGCTGCCAATGTCATGATCGCGCTGCTGTGGATCGGCGGTGCGGTGACCCTGGCGGGTTTCATCCTTGCCATCCTGGCGCTGCGGACACGGGAGACCGAGAGCCGGCCTCTCTCCATCCTCAGCATTGTGCTGAATTTCATCAACCTGGTCTTCCACCTGTTCATCGGTCTGCTGGCCATCTTCCTCAGCGTCTGAAACAAAGCCCTGCTCGGGGGTATCCCACAAGACTGGAGGGGGTAAAATCCGAGTCCACCAACTCATAAACAAAGGGAGCTTCCGCCGTGCAGATCACCGACAACATCTTCGTCGTCCCCGAAGTCAACTGCAATCCATACCTGATCCTCGACCCCGACGGTCTGACCCTGATCGACACCGGCTTGCCCGGCAGCGATAAGAAGATCCTGGCCTACATCGCCGGCCTGGGCAAGTCCCCGCGCGACCTCAAGCGCATCATCCTGACCCACGCCGACCTCGACCACATCGGAGGACTGTCCGCGCTCCACAAGGCCTCCGGCGCGCGCACCTATGCCAGCCAGATCGAAGCCGATGCGATTGCCGCGGGTAAGCCCTCCCGGCAGATCAAGCCGCGCGGCTTCTCCTGGCGCCGGCTCCTGTTCACCGTGCTGGGCCCCTTCATGAAACCTAAGCGCTTCCAGGTCGATGAGATCCTCAAGGACGGTCAGGTGCTGTCCATCGCCGGCGGACTGCGCGTGCTCGATACCCCCGGGCACACGCCGGGCCACAACTCGCTCTACGCCCCTGCCTCGGGTGTGCTCTTCTGCGGCGATTCGATGGTGACCAAGGGGAACGAGATCTTTGGCTCGCGCCCCGGCCTGACGTGGGATGAGCCCAAGGCTCGGGCGTCAGAAAAGAAGCAGGCCGCGCTGGGAGCGCGCATCGTCTGCTCGGGTCACGGCCCGGTCGTCAAGGACGCCGCCGGCAAGTTTCCGGTCTACTGCGATTCGATTCCTGACGGGGGAGGCCTTCAATCATGTCCGCTCTGACCGCCGCTGCGCTCGTCCTCATATCATTGGCGGCGCTGTATTTGGCGGCGCGCGGCATCATCTATCTCTTCGCGCAGAAAGAGGCGATCGTCATCCGGGCGGGCGAGCCGGGCACACCAGCCGACGTGGGCCTCCAGTACGAGCAGCTCACCATCCGGAGCGGCTCGCGCGCGCTGCAGGCTTGGTGGGTCAAGGCCGCACCGTCCCACGACTCCGGGAAGGCCATCCTTATCTACCACGGCACCGACGAGACCTTGTCGGAATGGATCCCGGCTCTGCAGCTCCTCTCGCAGAACGGCATCTCATCTTTCATCTTCGACTACAGCGGTTTTGGCTATAGCACGGGCCGCGGCAGCTTCCGGACGCTGCGCGAGGATGCCATCGCCGCCCGCCAGCTCCTCGAGCAGAGAGCCGGCGGCTACGACAAGTATCTCCTGGGACTCTCGCTGGGCAGCGGCGTGCTGCTCGAGGGTCATGCCAACCTCACGCCTGGAACCTGCGGAGTGATCCTGGTCGCGGCTTTCACCTCGCTCCGCGACGTCGCCCTCGCCGGGAAGCTCGTGCCCGCCCCGCTGGCCTACCTGGCGCCCGAGATCTACAACAACGTGCAGCTCATCCGCTCCGTGCACGCGCCTGTGATGATCGTGCACAGCCGCGATGACGACCTCTTCCCCCGTCAATGGCTCAAGGACTCTACGCAGCCGCGAACGAACCCAAGTCCCTCGTCCTATTGGACGGACTGAAGCACAACGACATGCTCGAAGGCAAGCACGCCGAGTATCTCGCGCCGGTCGTCCAATACATGAAGGCAAGCTGAACGGCGTGGCTGCCCGCGGCCGTAGCACGTAGACAGGGAGGCAAGGGGCGCGGCTCCGGCGCCCAACGGCGCCGGAGTGAGCGATGCTCGCTTGGAGCTCGCTCGCCCGATTCACAGGCCGATGCGTAAACAATGAGGAACAATGGGGGAAAAGCAACCACCCCGCGCCGGCAAGTCGCGATTCTTGCCCGTGATATACTGCCAACACCCTGTTACGTTCTCTTCGTCCAGGGCTGCCTGCTCTTTTGTGCAGCCTCGGACCTGCCCCCAACAGTCGGCAATCGCGCAGACCCATTTGATCACAGGGGAATTCCCGGCAAAGTCAACCTATGAAGCCAGAGCGGCTATCCAGGAACGTAGCTTATCGAAGCCCGCGGGTGAATCTCTACCTGGACAAGGTCAGGTTCCCAAATGGGCGTGTGATCGACGACTTTCACTTGCTGGATTTTCCCCGCGCCGCGGTCGCCATGATCGTGGAGAACGTTCGCGGCAGTATCGTGCTGGCGCGCATTTGTCGCTACACAACCGGCGGGACCGATTGGGAATTGCCCGCAGGCGGAGTTGAAATTGGCGAGACGGAAATTGATGCCGCCCGACGCGAAGTGCTGGAGGAAACCGGCTACGCATCGGAAGATCACAGGGTGATCTACTCCTACTATCCGATGAGCGGCAGCGCCAACAAGGTGTTTCATATCGTGCATTGCAGGGCGCTGGACCACCTGCAGGATTTCGACCCGGACGAGGTGAGCGAGACCCGCTGGTTCACGGAAGACGAGGTCCGGCAGATGCTGAAGGATAAGGTCATCATCGATGGCCTTTCATTGACCGGCTTGCTGCTATGGCTGCAGGCTTGATGGCCCGGCAGCCAGCTCTGCCCGACCAAACGAACACCGCCTCAGAGGCGGTGTTTTCGTCCGGCAGCGTGGCGGACAGGAGGCCTTGCGCCAGAGAATAACCCAGGGGCACGCCCCTCTTTCGACCTCCAGATCCCCGGATACAACGGTCAAGTTGCGCCACTCTACTTCCCTACCGGCGCTTGCGCCGGATTCTCATCCAAGGAGGCATTCGGGTGGCGGCGGATCATCGAGAGCACAACCCTCACGTCTCCGTTCGTGGCTGGCGTAGCCGCATCAGCAGGTCCCAGGCATTCCGGCTGGCCGCCACCAGCAGCAGGATCATCACAGGCACGAGCCAATACAGACCGCCGGTCCGGCCCAGCAGCACTGAGGCGGCGATGATCATCAACGTCACAAAACATGCGGCAGGAATGACGAAGCGCTGGGTGAGGCCGAGCCTGCCCCAAACGCGCGGCCTCATCCGGCGCGCCTCGAGCAGACGACTTACCGTGCTGTACAGTTGAAACCCCGCCGACTGCCACGAGGGGTAGACCCAGCCCCTCAGGCACCTAGCTCGGTATGAGAAACACCACGGCAAACGTGAGCACGGACAAGAACTTGCCAAGAGTCTGGGCGGCAAGCGCGCGTAGGTCAGCGTTTGACTTGCGGGTCATCACGCCAGCGTTGAGGGACAGGCTCACAAAGAGCAGACCGATGAGAGTGGCGGCTGCCGTGCCGATCATGATATAGAAATCGTGCCATGCTCGACGGCCTGGGCGAATGCATCCATCATGTCCTCCTGGCGTGCTCTTCATTGGGGTTCAGCCGACCGCGATGTGGTTGGTGCCCTGCCAACCGTAAAGTGGTTGGTGCTCTGCCAACCACAGTCCGGCGTGGGTTTGCCGGCGCTCGAGCAGGCCAGCCTACTTCTGTCCTTTGGCCACCTCGAGCCGGCACCAGGCATACAGCCCGTCGTAGACTTCAAGCTGGTGCTCCAGGTTCTCCTCGTCCTCAGGGAAGCGCAGGCTGTAACCGCTGGCGATCGCCTCCAGTCCCCGCGCGATGGGATCTTTATCGATGTCTGCGGAGACGTCTGCCGCATGGACGATCTTCGCCAGGCGCAGCAGGCCAGGTTCCTGAAGGCCATACTTGACGATGATCGACTCGAACGAGCAGCGTCCATCCGATCCATGGCCCAGCTCCACGCCGGGCGTATCAAAGGGGATCGCGCCGGTCTCGTTGACGACCTTCTCGATCTGGTTTACCGGCACAAACAAGAACTCGGCCTCGCTATCGATGAAGCGCGTGATCAGCCACGGGCAGGCGACGCGGTCGACGTGCACGTGCGAACGGGTAACCCATTTCATACTCTCATCTCCTTTTCTGAGCCGGACCTCTAAGTCATGATTCTCAGGCCAATATACGCCTCTTTGCAGGATTCAACAATCTTCCAACGGCCGCGGTCACCTCTGAGTTATCCGGTGCGGCCGCGCGGCCATCGTCCTGTAAGGCTCGCTTTCATGACATATATCAGATGCAGCGGGAGATGAGAAACCATATACTCGGGATAGCTGTCCGAGCCTGTCCTCGTCATATCTGCCAGCCCCATTCGCCTGAATGGAGCAGCTGGGGAGCGAGCCCGGCGCAGGAAGGGTGGTGCGGCATGAAGTTCACCGCTGGTCAGATCGTGTTGCCTGGCGTCTGCGCGGTCCTTGCGCTGACTTTGGCGGGCTGCGCCCCCAGTGGACCCAACCCCGCCACATTGAGTCGTCCCGAGTGCGTCACCCTGGATAGCTGCAGCTATGTGATCGAGCAGGTAATGAACATGCGGCCTAACTGGGAACCATTGGGCCAGTCGGCAAGTGCCTATCAGTGGAAGATCGACGATGAAAGCGGAGAGCACACTCTTACTGCAACTCTGACGCCGGAGCAGTGCGTTTGCGCGACGGCTGCATCCAGCCGGTTCAACATGGCCGGGGGCAAGACCGAGATGGTCGGCTTGCTTCAGGGCGCCGCGGTCGCGCCTGTCTCCGATCTGAACTACACGGCGAAATGGTTGGAACCAAAGCTCACCCTTTCATGTGGACTTGCATACATACTCCTAAGGCCCTATGAAGCCAAATCCTCCATGGAGGACGGAACAACCTGGAGGCTGACCTGCACCAGGGAATCCACCTGCGATTCCTGTGGTTCAACTTGCACGCTCACGGTCGTCACACCCAGGTGCTCGAGTTTGCTAGAATAGGCGGGTAACAGCTCGAGTCGGCAGCTGGCGTAGAGATTGCTGCGGCCCTCTCTTTCGCAAAACATTACCGGTTGGCTTTAGGAGGTGGCATGGTGCAGCTGCTTAACGGCCCTGGGTTTCTGCGAACCCATGCGCCTTTTCTTACCGACCTTACCCTGATTCTGATCTGCCTGACAGCCATCCTGTTTACCGTTGGGTGGCAGCTGGCTAGGCACGGACACTACGAGAGCCATCGCTGGATCCAGACCGCGACGGCTGTCCTGAATGCCGTAGTGGTTCTCGGCGTCATGGTCAGTTCCTATGTCACCCACATTCTGCCCAGGATCCCGTCCAGGCTCCTGCAAGACGACTATGGCATTACGACCGTCCATGCAGTCGTCGGGATGATGGGCCTCCTCCTGGGATTGTTTGTGGTCCTGCGCGCCAACGGACTGGTTCCAGGGCCCTTGCGCTTCCAAAACTATAAGTTGTTCATGCCCACCGCATATGCACTGTACATGCTGGCCACGTTGCTGGGCGTGACCGTCTACATTCGGGGGTATGTTCTCGGGATCTGAGCAAGCCGCACATTGAATCAACCGCTCACCAATGCTTCACTGCATTGGGCTCTTTGCGCGTGTAGACACAAAGTAGACAGAAAGCCTCCGATTTGTATGGTATAGTCGGCCGAATTGTGCAACACCGCTGAGGTGCACGTAGGTGTACCTGGCTTCACACACTGAGCCCTTCCAGATCCCGGCCCGAGCGACGTCTGCCGTCGGCGCCGATACGGGGCTGATCAAGAGTGTGCGCGGGTTGAAGTGACGTGGGCAGACTACATCGAGGACCAATCAGGAGGAAGACAATGGCGAACATTCCCGACGTGTTAGTGGCAGCCTCGGCGGCCTACAAATTGCTGCTGGAGAACGAAAGGGTCCGGGTCATGGAGATCCGCCTCAAGCCCGGCCAGACGGCGCCCATGCACAACCATCCCAACGACCATGTGGTCATTGTGAAGAACGATACCCAGATGAAACTGAGCTTTCCGGATGGGAAAGACGCCGTTTTCGACCTGAAGGCCGGCCAGGTTTTGTGGATCGATGCCGGTCCTCATGAGGGCAAAGAACACGGGCACCACGGACGCCGCCAATCTCGTCATCGAAGTCAAGAAGAAGTAAGGACAGCAGCCGCACAGCGCAAGACTGCTGGCGCCCAGGTGTGAAGCCGGGCACGCCGTATCGGCTTTCCACGCAACTTGCGCTTGCGGACTAGGAGGACTCTCATGGCATCGAAATCGGCCAAGCGGGCTGTGATCCTGACGGCCAACGAGTTCGAGGATATGGAGCTGTTCTTTCCATATTTCCGGCTCTTGGAAGAAGGCGTCGACGTCGACATCGCCGCCCCCAAGACAGGGGTGATCCAGGGCGAGCATGGTTATGGCTTGAAGATCACCAAGACCATCGCCGAGGTCGATCCCGATCAATATGATCTCTTGGTGGTCCCCGGCGGCTTCCCGGACGGTGCACCCGCCACGGCGCGCGAGTTCAAGCCGGCCCAGGACATCGCTCGATCCTTCTTCGCAAAGAAGAAGCCGGTCGCCGCGATCTGCCATGGCCCCTGGCTGCTGGTCTCAGCCGACTTGGTGCGCGGGCGGCATCTGACCGGCTTCTGGGAGGATGGCGTGCCCGAAGAAATCAAGGCCGCGGGCGGCATCTATGAGGACAAGGAGGTCGTGGTCGACGGCAACCTTGTGACCTCCCGTTGGCCGCAGGACTTGCCTGCCTTTGTGCGGGAGATGGTCCGGTTGATCAAGACCTAGATCCGCATTGGTGCCCTTGTCTGCGTTTTCCCCAGCCTGCAAAATACCGCCTCCCGGCGGTATTTTGATTTAGTCGGCGAGTACTTTACAATTGACTCGCGATCAGGCTCCTCGCGAGGCATTGCCGCGAAACCAATTCACATCTGGAGGCTGCCAAATGACCTTCTCAACGATGATCAAGAAGCCGAGCGCCTTTCTCCCAATCGTCATGTCGCTCGGGGCGCTCGCCGTAACGCTGGGTTACCTGGTTAAGTTTGGCGTTGTCCATGAGCCCGATGAGGGGACCGCGGCTCACATCTTCCAGATCCTCATGACTTTGCAGATACCGATCATCGTGTTCTTCGCGGTCAGGTGGCTGCGACGCTTTCCCAGGCAGGCGCTTGAAGTACTTGCGCTCCAGGCAGTCGCCGCGCTTGCCGCACTCGCTCCCGTCTTCTATTTCAGACTTTAGGCCGGCGAGGCCCCGCAGCTGACCTCGCCCCAACGATATGAAGAGACCTCGAACCGTGGTTCGAGGTCTCTCTGTATGGCAGCTAGCCGCACCGATCCTACGGCCGTGCCGGATCTGGCCGTCGGCGTGATCGGCTGCGGCTTTCCTTCTTACTTCTTCAGCAGCGTCGCCGGAATGTTGCCGCCGTTCTCAGCGATCTTCTTCAGGACGGTTCTCGTGCAGCCAGAGGTTCATCTTGGTGTAGTCGCCTCCCATGAGGTCGGGCGGGCATCCGAGTTCGGTTGCCAACTGCTTGCGCGCGCTCAAGCTGCTGTCCATGCCAAGGAGCTTCAGCATGTCGACGATCGAAACCTTCCAATCCAACGTGGAGTCCTTGCCGGCGAGCTTGTCCAGCTTGCTCACCACATCCACAATCGCCACCGGCGCAGGAGGCTGGGCCGCAATGCCGCCGGGCATTGTGCCGATCGATGGACCACCGGTTGTGTAAGCCGGCTTGGGGATTCCGGAGGTGGGCCCGGGCGCTCCTGCTACAGGCCTCGGCGCGCCGGCCGCAGGCGTCGGCGCGGTGACCGCGGCCGCGGGCTTGTGGAGTCCTAGTTTCTCTAGGATCGTGCCGAATATGCTCATAGTACATCCTTTCGGGAATGGCTGAGGGTTGTGCCGCCGCAACCCGGTGGCTTATCCCGCAGCGGCGTGGTCAGCCACTTGAAATATACCCATCTCTTGCGACTCCTTCCCGCCGTAATCGTATCGACTTCGTCGCTTCGCTTTCTTGATTCCGCGCACCTGCGCGGTGCCGCATGGCAGGCATGGCCAGCATCGCTGGCCACGTTGTTTAGCCGGCGCCGTTGATCGGTCCCGATCCGTGTGCGTCCAACCACTCGAGCATGGAGCGGATGCTTCCCGTGGCCATCGCAATTGCATAGTCGGCCGCGCCGTAGTATATATGCAGCGCGTCGCCGTCTGCTGCCAGAGTGTAGCCGCCGGGAAAGATCACGTTGTCCACGTCTCCATGCCGCTCATAGGGTGCCTCGGGGCTGAAGATCCACTCGTCGCCGCGTTTCAGGCAGCGGTCCGGTGCGTTCAGGTCGAACAACGCGAGACCCAGCCGGTAGATGGCGCCAGCCGCGTTCCGCTTCACACCATGGTAGATCGCCAGCCAGCCTTGTGGGGTCTCGATCAGTGGACAGGCGAGACCGATCTTATCGGCGTCCCACCAGCCGCCCCGGCGCGCCTCCAACATCAGCCTGTGATTTCCCCAATTGCGCAGATCGTCCGAGTAGGAGATCCAGATATGCCCGGTCGTCATGCTCGACGGGCGATGGACCAATGCCCACTTCCCGTCGATGCGGCGCGGCAGGAGGGCCGCATCCTTGTCGTCCGGCTGCATGATCACGCCCAGGCGCTTGAAGTGGTGGAAATCCTCTGTGAGCGCCATGGCGACGCACGGTCCACCCGCGCAAAGGCCGTGTAGACGATGGCGTACTGCTTCAGCTCCGGGACGAACGTGATTCTCGGATCCTCGATTCCCCACAGCTCCTCGGGGAAATGCTCCGGGTCGGGCACGAGGGTCGGCCCGGGTTCGATGTCCCATTCGTCCCGGCCATTGACCGAGCGGGCTGCGCACAGATGCGACAGCCCTCGCCGATCCTCCACCCGGCATAGCAGCAGGGTGGTTCCATCCGGCAGGCGCTGTGCGCCCGGGTTGAAGACGCTATTGACCGGATACGGCCACTTGGCGGCCGTCAGAATTGGATTCTGATCGTTTCGATGCAAGAGTTCCAAAGGTCGATTGGTCATTGAGATAGGTTCCAGTAGCTTCCACAGAATTTTCGGCGAACTTCAACTCCAGCAGGGACTGGAGAAAGGCCAGGGTCGATTCCGCGCCCTGATTCTCGTTCGGCCGGTCCGGATGCAGGCCATCCCGACAGCCACCGGTCGTTGGATCGTACACGGAGAGATGCAGGTCGTTCCTTCCCAGGAACCACTCAAAAGCGCGGCGGGCTTCCTGGCGCCAGCGCTTCGCTCCGGTAATTCGGTAGGCCTCGAGGCTCGCAGAGACCATGGCCTGGGCTTCCACCGGTTGTTGATCGAAGCGGGCGCGCTCACCGCCTCGCGTGTAAAAGCCGTTGGAACCGATCGGGACGAAATGCCCGCCCGCATCTGCATGCTGCAAGTCGGCCAGCCAGGTCAGTGACTCCAGCCCGGCGTCCAGCATTTTGGCATCGGATGTGGATTGCCCGCACAACAGCATGGCCTGCGATAGCGTCGCATTGCAATAGGTGAGACCGCCCTCGAACCAGCGCCATTTCTCCTGCCGGTTATCCGTGTACAGCCTCATCATGCGTCCGGCCAGTTCGTCACGGACCTGCCCCACGCGCCGGTCGCCGGCGAAGCGCCCCAGGTAATCGTGGATCCCGATCAAGGCGAAGGCCCATGCCCGTGGACTGGTCGTCTCGAGTGTCGTCATCAGGGACTGCTCGAATATTCGGCCCGCCATGCTGTGAAGCACGGACACCGTGGAACGGCCGAGCACCGCGCCCATGGCCCACAAGGCCCGGCCGTGACTGTCGTCGGAGCCGGTCTCTTCCAGCCAGTTGCGCTGGTAATCCATGAAGTTGCGGAATCGCCGCGTCTTGCTGTTGAACGCGTACCAGGTGAAAGCCAGGTAGCGGGTTGCCAGGTCGACCGCACCCTCGTTGCCGCTCTGCTCCAGCAGTGTGCTCACCATCAGGGCCCGGGCATTGTCGTCGGTGGTGTAACCCTCGCGATAATTGGGGACGGTGAAGATGGCATGCTGCAGGATACCGGTCTCGTCGGTCAGGCGGCGCAGCTGATCCAGCTTGAGAGGCGGCAGTTCCTCGGCGCGTTTGTCCAGCGGTTTGACCGCGAACTCTGCCTGGGCGAAGTGCCGCCGCTCAGCGCGGGCTTTTTCGAAACTCTGCACGTAGCGGTTGGCCACCTGCGGCCAGATCATGTCCCGCCCGAACAGGTAGGCGCGTTTACGCATGGCGTGGCGCTTGGCCTCATTGTCCAGCAAGTCAATGACCTGCGCGGCCAGCGCCGGTGGATCGCGGAACGGCACGAGAGTTCCCCGTTCCTCGGCCAGCATCTCTTCGGCGTACCAATATGGCGTCGAAATGACCGCCTTGCCTGCGCCCAACGTGTACGCCAGCGTGCCGGACGTGATCTGGGCCACGTCCTGGTAGGGTGTGATGTAGATGTCGGCCGCGCTGATGAACTGAACCAGCTCCTCCAGGGCGACAAACCGGTTGTAGAAGATCACATTGCTTTCCACGCCCAACTCCCGGGCCAGATACTGCAGGGAAAGCCGGTAGGTCTCACCTTCATTCTTGAGGACGTGAGGATGGGTGGCACCCACGACAATGTATACAACATTCGGATGCTTCGCCAGGATGGCCGGCAGGGCCGTGATGACGTTCTCGATGCCCTTGTTGGCCGAAAGCAGACCGAAGCTCAGCACCACGGTTTTGCCTTCGACCCCGAACAGGTCTTTGTGGAAACTCGGGTCCACGAACGGGATGTCGGGGATCCCATGCGGGATGAGGTCGATCTTCTCGGATGGCACGTGATAGACCTGCTGCAGGAATTCCACGCCCCGTTCGCTCATCACCACCAGGCGGTCGGACAGGCCGGCGATCTCCTCGAGCACGCGGCGCTGATCCGGGTCGGGATCGCGCAGCACAGTATGCAGCGTGGTGACGATGGGCATGCGCAGCTCGCGTAAGAGCGCCAGGATGTAGCCACCGGCACGTCCTCCAAAGATGCCGTACTCATGCTGCAGTGACACCATATCTACATTATTGATGTTGAGGAAATCCGCCGCGCGGCGATAGGATTCGACGTCCTTCTCCACCAGCTCAAAGCGGACCCGAGGCGGGTATTCATAGCCGCTCTCAGTGTCATTGACCGGCACGGCGATGCATTCCGTACCCTTGTACTTTTCAGCGATCGCCTCGCACAGGTCTGTCGTGAACGTGGCAATGCCGCACTGACGGGGCAGGTAGTTACCAATGAAGGCGATCCGCCGGATGATCGAATGAGTTGCTCGTTCCATCTCAGATTACTCCCTGCAAAGCCCCTGTCGTGCGCTGGGCCTCATGAGCCCTCCAGGATCGTTTTCAGCATGGCCAGGTTGTCTTTAAGTTGCTTCTGCATGTACTTCTCCATCACGCCCTCGTGCCCTGCGAGCGCTTCGGCCGGGCTGGCTTGCGTGGTGATCCGGATCCTGGTCCTGCCGTCCGTGGTCTCGAGCGTGTACAGCGTGTGCAACTCCAATGGTCCGGAGAGCGATTTGAACCCGTATTGCCGGTTGGTTTCATATTCCGTGATCTCGAATGTGCCGATCATACGCCGACCCATCAGGTGGCCGACCGAGCGAAATGAGCTGCCCACACCGGTGGTGCCGGCAGAAACCTGGTCGGCTGCAAGCGTCCCATACTGCCACTCGAAATCGTTCGCGGAGCGGCTGATGAAGTTGAAGACCGTGGCCAGGGGGCGGTAGATGATGATGCTTAAATCCAGTTGGATCATCGTTCCTTCTTCCTCGTGAATCCCGACGACCGCCCTCGGGCGGACATCGAGGCAGAAACCGGGTCGTCACGTGGCACCGGTCAAACGTTCATGTCCCGAACCGGCGCTGCCAGGCTGACCTTCCAGGTCGCTGATCTTGCGGCAGTCCCGGCGAACTGCGTGACTTCATCTCTAAGAGCCGCGGCTGCGGCATTACAGGAAAAGAAAAGCCGCCAGCCCGTAACGGGGCTGGCGGCGTGGGTACCGCACCAAACCAGTTATCAGTTGTCAACCGTGGACATAAGTATACCACGGTCGGGAGCGGCGATCCTCGGGGACCTAAGCGCGATCGGTCCTCGGCTTGGCCACATTGACCTTCAGCTGGCGATCGCCCATGGAATAGGCGTTGAACATGCTGATGGCCTTGTTGGCCTCGGCCTGATCGTTCATCGTCACGAAGGCAAAGCCCCGCGATTCCCCGCTGTCCCGGTCCTTGATCACCTCGACCGCTGACACGGCTCCCGCTTGCGCGAAGAGGGTCTTGATCTCGTCTTCGGTGGTCGACCTTGACAGGTTTCCGACATACAACTTGACATCCATTTCGAACACTACTTTCTCCGGTATTTCCGGCAATGAAAGGCCGCCAGCCCATAACAGGCCGGCGGCGGTGGCACCACACAGAACCAGTTATCCAATTTCTAACTGTTGCAGATATTATACCACAGTCTCGGGCGCTGGACGGGAGTGCGCTGATGCCGTTTAGCGCGTGAGTGTCCCCCGTTCCCGTGAGGCCTCCAGGACAGAGTTTGTACAGTACCACCGAGTGCTACTTGAATCGCGCCCCTTCCGGCGCGACAATCGAAGGGTAGTCTCCCCGGCAAGGCACGCCCTCCATCGACCCACAACTCATCCATGCTGCCGACCCTGCACCGGGGAGGGCTCCTTTGCATCCGCGGGCCACTGCGGCTTATTGCAGTGTCCCAATGATGCTTGATTGGAGGGGAAGATGAAGACGCTTCTGAAAATCCGGGCTTGCTTCTGTGCCGCTCTGATGATCCTGACCGCCTGCGCCACCATCCAGGCAGCACCCGTTGCGCCGACTGTCGCTTCCTTGGCGACGCTTGCTCCCACTGAGACCAGCGTTTCCACGCCAGGGCCAGGCAGGCTCGAAACGGACGAGATCACCAGTCAGGCGTTGGCAGGCAATCTCCTGGGCGACCCAGCCACACGCAAGTTCCAGGTCTATCTGCCATCCGGTTACGACACGAGCAATCACCGCTATCCGGTCGTCTATGTGCTGCACTTATACCCCGGAGACTACATGAGCTTCTCAGGACAGACACCCAGATCATTGGAAACGCTGATTGCCGGCGACAAGGTCGAGCCAATGATCCTTGTCTTCCCGGACGCATACAACAAGCTCGGAGGCAGCATGTATTGGAGCTCTCCGACGATAGGCGACTACGAGACCTACATCACCAGGGAGTTGGTGCAGCAGATCGACGCAACCTACCGCACACCTTGCCTGGCCGTGAGAGCCGCGGCGTTATGGGATGCTCGATGGGCGGGACCGACGCTCTCCACCTGGGTCTTAAGTACCCCGACGTATTTAGTGTTGTAGCCCCGATGTCGGCCTCCACCTACGATTGGCAACATGACCCGGTCTGGGGAACCGCCCGCGACAGCCTCTTCTTCCTTCCCCCGAAGATTGAAGATCTCAAAGACATCCCCTTCGTGGCGCGGTTCATCATCGCGGCAGCCGCGGCAACGGCACCGAATCCGGACAAGCCCCCTTTCTACCTGGACATGCCCTTCCAATTTGTGGACGGCAGGGCCCAGATCGTGTCCGAGGTCTTCCGTAAGGAGAACGCTCTTGACCCTATTAACGATGTCCACCGCTACATCGCCCAGCCCATCAAATTGCGGGGTTTGCTCATATATAACGACACCGACAACGGAGATTACCAAGAAGAGGTCGACTTTGTTCCGCGGTCTGTAGGTCGCTTTTGTGAGACGCTCACCAGACTTGGGGTTCCACACCAATGCGCCATGGTCAACGCTTCTCATTGCGGATACGACTTTTCACCGGTCCTGGAGTTGATGGGCGCCCACCTGAGCTACTGACAGGGCGGTCGATTCATAAAAGGCCGCGCGCTTCGATGCTGCCCCGCGCCCACGGGCAATCGACCGGCACTAGGTCTATCTGCCCGCCTCACTAGATGCCGCCTTAGGGATTGATGTGACTCTGTTTCAGGCTGTAAGGCGCATCGTGGATGCCTCGTCATTGTGGAGCAGGCGTTGCAGGTCGCCGTAGCTCTCGTTGCTCTATGTCAACAGTCGTCTGGTACTTCCATGTCAGATCCGGGCGTCTAGCTACGCACTCAGGAGCACTTCGGTATGCCAATTGAAGGTCAACAAGCAGAAGCCCCCGCACCCGGCGACCGCGAGCATGCCGCCGGTTCGGTGTGCATCGCCAATATCAGTCCCCGCGAACGGATGAAACGTTTGATCAGTGGTGTTGTTCCGTTCGTCATCGCTCTTGCCATTCTGATCTGGCTCATCGCCGCGAACGCGGATCGACTGTGGCGGCTGCCGTTGTTTCTTCTGTTTGTGGTGGCTGCCTCCGGCTACTTTCAGTGGCGCGACAAGACCTGAGTGAATCTCGGCTGCGCGCGGTTCGCGCCAGATCACAGACGAAGTGGAGAAGATCGAGGATGAAGCCGAGCTTGCCCAGGTACGACGCCAAGCCCGCAGGGTGAACATCAAGTCGCTCCTGGCTGCCGTCATATTGACGTTGATCGCACTAGCGTTGCCAATGTGAGCTCACAGGCTCGACCAGAATCGTAGAGGGAATTCCTCACCTACGGCAGGGAGAATACAGAGAAATGGCTCAAACTCAGCTTGACTTTGCAGCCCCGGCAGCTGAAGACATGCTCGACCGGGTTGCTGCTCGGATTGGGGAACGCAACATCGAGGTGTTGATCGTCAAGGATGGGGAGGAGGCGCGGCGTGCAGTGCTCGAGCGGCTGCCCCGGGGAGCGCAGGTCCACTCCGGCAAGTCGAAGACCCTGCAGGACGCCGGCATCTTTGACGTGATCTGGGATGCGGATCAGTATGACGCGCTGCGGCACCAGTATCTCAAGATGGACCGCAAGACCCAAGCGCAGGAGATTCGAAAACTAACCGCTGCCCCTGATTTCATGCTCGGTAGCGTTCAGGCAGTCACCGAGGACGGCATCCTGGTGGCGGCTTCTGCCACCTCAAGCCAGCTCGGTCCGTATTCCAACACAGCCGGAAAGGTGATCTTCGTGGTAGGCAGCCAAAAGATCGTCCCCGACCTTGAAACGGCGCTCAGGCGCATCCGTGAATACGTTCTGCCCTGGGAGGAGGCCCAGGTCCGGAAGGCCGCCAACATCGGAACATTCGTTAGCAAGATCCTGATCATCGAGCGCGAGTGGATCAATGGGCGTATGACCGTGATTCTGGTCAGAGAACCGATAGGCATCTAGCGGAGATCCGCCTGGCGCGACCGCGTTCACCCGCCGTCTCCCTACCTGCGCATTCGCGCGGCTCTCGCTGACAAATGATTGTCTGAGAGCAGTGCCCCATCAAGCAGAATGCCGCCACGAGGCGGCATTCTGCTTGATGTCCGGCGGTAAACGGCGGCACGGCTCTCTCGTCCCTCTGCAGCCGCGGCTGCAGGCCGATCGTCTCCTACACTTCCTTCAGGATTTCGGCTCGCTTCTGATCATATTCGGGTTTGCTGATCATGTTCGCAGAGCGAAGTTTGTCTAATTGTTTCATTCTTGTCAGAGAATCTCCCGCGGCCTTATCCTTCTTCGACGCCTGCGAAATATTCTCGTCCAGATCGGAGATCAAGCTGTCGTACTCCTCTGCCCGCCGCCCCGATTGCGCGGCTGCCTGCCCCCCACCCGGGCCCTCCATCAGCCAGGCTGTACCATTCCGCCAGGTGTACGCCAGCTCGATGAGAATCACCGCCACAAAGAGCAACAGGCCGTAGAAGGGACCGGCATAAAGGCCCAGCGTCACAACATCGAGTGGCGCTTTCGCACCCGACTGGTTATCCACGCAATACCAGTTTACCTGCGTGTAAGTGGTGCCTGGCAGGGGATTGGACACATCCTGCTGATATCTCAATTGCCCGTTCGGGCAGATGAGCGGCTGGGCGATCAGGTCAAGGGTCGGGAAGAGCGCTCCGAAACCCACGGAAATGGCCGTGATGCCCATAAAGATCGACCAGAAAAATCCCGCTATGTTCCATCCGATGACCATGCCTTTGATCTTCATACCGGTAAGATCCTTTCTGTGGTCTGGCTGAGTTGTCAGGTTGAGTCGAGCGCTGAGTCTATCACGACTTCAAATCAGCCAATGTTAATGAATAGCGGATCGTGAATTTATGCGCGAGAGCTAGCCCGCAAGGTTCGCGGCACGAAAGCACAGGTTGACCCGAGGCGCCTCGCCGTCGCGCTGGGTGGTTCGGCTCGACATCGATGATTCCGCTTCGACGTGGAGCCTCTCAGCGGCGGCGGACCCGGTACGGAAGCGCCCTTTCCATTGTCAGTTCCTCGGCCAGGCTGCCGTCTCCCATTCGCAGCGCTTCAGAGCCCGTCTGTCGGAATCCGAATTTCTCATAGAGCCTCACCGCCGCGGTCTGATCTTTGTTGACCGCTAGCTGCGCCCTCTTGAGAAGGGGCTTCTTGGAGAGTTGGTTAAGGATGCTCTCCATCAATTCTGCGGATATTCCCTTGCCTCGTTCTTCCCTCGGCACATAGACCGACACGATCGTGACCGTGTCAGTTGCATTCTCCTCCACGTAGGCCTCGATCATGCCCACCAGCCTGCCCTGCTCTCTGGCAAAGAGCAGCCAGCCCCTTTCACCCTTAAGAGCCTCTTCAAGCCTTCTCTTCCATGTTTCTTCTGGACTCTCCAGGGCCGTTGCGTAAGTGGAACTGAAGGCTTGCGCATCTTCCCGCAGTGCCCTCAAGCGCAGATCCCTGTAGGCTTGCCACTCTTCGACCGGGAGCTCGACGATTTCCATGTGTGGAGTGTATCAAGAACTGTGGGAAGTGGGATGCCAGGCCCCTAGCGAGGGACAGATCCACAACTACGGAGTTTCACGCAAGTTCGTGTATGGCGTCTATGGCGTCAGAAGGCGCGTACGTGGTTACAAATCTACGGGTAAATGGGTGTCCGGCGTGGATAGTTTCTAAGGCGTGTTTCCCCAACTGCGCCGTCGAAGATCCCGCGCAGCGGGGCGGGGCCGTCTTCGGGCGAGCGAGCCTCGCCCATTTCGGTTCCATCAGCGCAGCGATCCAGAGGAAGAGGAACCGGAGCCAGCGGCCGCCGCCGAAGGTCCTCGAAGAGGGCAAGTCCCTGGGGGCAGAGTCCCTGGGCAGCCGGATTGCCACCCAAAAAGGAAAGGCGACTCTTGTTCGCGATTTGCTCGCATGCTACAGTAACCGGATGGCCAGGCGCGCAATTCCTCATCCCCTCCTACAAGCCGGCGACTTTCGATTGCGATCACAGGGAGCCTCCGCGTCGCCATATAAGATACAATACTGGCCCAAAAACAACCTATGCCCAATCCATCACAACCTCTACCGACCGGCACCGTCACCTTCTTGTTTACCGATATCGAAGGCTCTACAGCGCTCTGGGAAACACATCCAGAAGCCATGAAAGCCGCGCTTGCGGAACACGATTCCATCTTGAGGGAAGCAGTTGAATCCAACAACGGGCATGTGCTCCAAACGGCCGGCGATGGCCTGCACGCTGTTTTTGACACTGCAGTCCACGGCGTCGCCGCCACATTAGCCGCGCAACAGGCCTTGAGCAGGCATCGGTGGGACGAGGTGCAGCCACAGGCCATACGCGTGCGCATGGGCCTGCATACCGGCGAGGCCGAACTGCGCGATGGCGATTATTACGGCAGCGCCCTGAATCGCGCCGCGCGCATTATGGCCGCGGGCCACGGTGGACAGGTGCTGCTGTCGGGCGTCACCGCCGAACTGGTCCGGAGACAATTGTCCGCCGACATCACGTTGATCGACCTGGGCGAGCATCATCTCAAAGGTTTGTTGTACGCCGAGCACATCTTTCAGGTCAGCGCGCCCGATCTTGCGAAGGAGTTTCCCTCGCTCAATTCGCTGTCTGCCGCCACCCACAATCTGCCGACCCAGCTGACCACCTTTATCGGCCGCGAACGCGAGCTGATGGAGACGCAGGACAAAGTAGAGTCTGCCCGCTTGCTGACGCTCATCGGGCCAGGCGGCACGGGCAAGACCAGGCTCGCACTGCAGCTCGCGGCGAATCAATTGGATCGATTTAAGGACGGCGTGTGGTTGGTGGAGCTGGCCCCGATTGTGGATCCGGCCTTCATCGTATCCACCATCGCGGCCGTGTTCGAATTGCGGGAGGCGCAGGGTATTCCGCTGATCACGGTGCTTATCGATTATCTCCGTGCGAAGGAAGTGTTGCTCGTCCTCGACAACTGCGAGCATCTGGTCGAAGCCAGCGCACGCATTGCCGATCAGTTACTGCATGCCTGCGTGAAGCTGAAGATCATCGCGTCGAGCCGCGAGGCCCTGGCCGTCGATGGCGAAACGGTCTATCGTGTGCCGTCCTTGTCCCTGCCTGATCCATCTTCGAGCGATCTAATGAAGTATGAGGCCACACGGTTGTTCATCGAGCGGGCCGCGAGGGTCGAGCCGCGTTTCCAGGCGACCACGGAGAATGCCGCCGCGATTGTCCAGATCTGTCAGCGGCTCGATAGGATCCCGCTCGCGATCGAGCTGGCGGCCGCGCGCATCAAACTCTTTACACCTGAGCAGATCGCCGAGCGCCTGGACGATCGATTCAAGTTATTGTCAGGCGGAAGCCGCACCGCCCTGCCCCGTCAACAAACGCTGCAGGCGTTGATCGATTGGAGTTACCAGTTGCTGAACGAACTCGAGCAGCGCGTCCTGCGCCGGCTCGCGGTCTTTTCGGGCGGCTGGACGATCGAGGGCGCCGAGGCTGTCGTCAATGAGGCCGAGGCGCTTGACGGCTTGTTGGGGCTGGCTAACAAGTCGCTCGTGAACGTCACTGAACAATCGGGCGCGGCGCGTTACCGCTTTTTGGAAACGATCCGTCAGTACGCGATGGATAAATTGCTCGAGTCGGAGGAGGCGAGCGAGACGCGCAATCGGCATGTGGATTACGTCCTGGAATTGACCGGACATCCCGATCCGGGATTCTTCGTCTATCAACGCCTGTCCTGGCTCGATCAAATGGAGGTGGAACACGATAACTTGCGCGCCGCGCTGGATTGGTCTTCGTCGAAGGATCTGCCGAAGGCCATCGAACTCGCGTTGGCATTGGGCGATTTCTGGACTTCACGCGACTACAATATCGAAGCCGTCAACTGGTGCCAAACGATATTGGCCCGCAGCGAGGCACTGACGGCCCTGGCCGGCACTCGCGCCAAGCTGTACGCGGTCCTGGCTCAGAGCGCCATCTTCGCCGGCAACCATAAGCTCGCTCGCACTGCGGCCGCGGCAGGTTTGCCGCTGGCAGAACAGCCCGCTGATAACGCCAGCGATCGTGCGCCTGAACTCACTTGCAGGCCTGTCCTCCATATATCTGGGGGACTTTCCCGCCGCCCTGCAAGCCCTGCAGTCTGGCGAAGCGCTGGCGCGCGAGATGGGCTATACCGGCAAACTCGCCATGATCTTGATACTCAGTGCCCAAACCCGCTTCTTTGCCGGCGGCGATCTGGCCCAGGCCAAAGCGGTCCTGGGCGAAGTCGAGTCTTTGACCATCCAAGCGGGCTCGCAATGGTCGAATGCCATGCTCGGGTTCGGATTCGCGCGGCTGGCGGGCCTGCTGGGCGAAATCGAAAAAGCGCGTGCGCTGTTCAAGCAAAGCGCCGACACCGCGCAAGAAATGGGCAACATGCGCGTCGTCTATTCCTGTCACAGCGAACTGGCGCACATTTTGCGGACGCACGGCGATATCGATGAAGCGCTTGAACTCTACACGGAGGTCCTGCCCAAGTGGAAGGACCTGGGTCATCGCTCAGCCGTCGCGCATGAATTGGAGTGCGTGGCCTTCATTCTCAGGCAAAAAGAACAGCCCGACCGAGCCTTGACCCTGCTCGGTACAGCCGAGGCCTTGCGCGCAGAAATCGATGCGGCGATGACCAAACCGGAACGCGCCGAGTACGATCAGGTGATCTCTGCATTGCGCACCGATGTAGACGAAAACATGTTCAGGCAATTGTGGGATGCGGGTCACTCGATGGACATGGAGCATGCCATTGAGTATGCCTTGGAAGCCGCGGGCACATTGCACTGAGTTGCCCGCAATCTTGCCAATAGTCAGGCGATTCTTCGCGCCCTGTACCCTGCCTGCGTGCTTGCGGGCAACTCTGGATCAGTGGGGTCGTCTCTGGCGTGGATAGTTTCTACAGCGCGTTTCCCCAACTGCGCCGTCGAAGATCCCGCACAGCGGGGCGGGGCCGCGTTCCGGCGAGCGAGCCTTCCGGCGAGTGGGCATCAAGCCCACATCGCCCATTCCGGTTCCGTCAGCGCAGCAATCCAGAGGAAGCGAAACCGGAGCCGGCGGCCCCCGCCGAAGGTCCTCGCCGAAGGCCCTCGTAGGAGGGAAGAGGGCAAGTCCGTGGAACAGGAGTTCCTGGGGGCAATCGATCTGCAACCGGATTACAGCTCGAAGAGGAAGGGCGACTCTGAACCTTCTTGGCCATGATGGCTTCGTCACCACGCGCCTGCCGGTGCAAATGACAATTAGAAGGCGCGGGAGATCACCAAGAAGTGGCCTCGGCCTTGCCTTCGCGTCTTTCGGGGTTGACAATGGGCATATATATGCCCGGCTCCTGTCTGCACTCCAGAGTCTTGGATGTGGCCGTCATGATTTGCTTTCCATCCCCTTTACGAACTCCAATAGTTCACGGCTCTCCTGAAGCCAGGTCATCGGGTTGGTGGCACGCTTGATGTATCGGATCAAGCCCTCTCGATCTACAACCACCGAGGCGGTGCGCTGGATGCCGATGAAGTTCTTCTCCAATTCAAAGCGATGGTACACCGCGCGTTCGGGATCCGCCAGTACAGGGAAGGGAGTCTTGAGTGCCCCCGCATACCGGCGAGCGCGCTCGGGCGAATCGCCCAGAATCACCAGCACGTCAGCGCGGGCCACTTGAATCTCCTTGTACATTCGCCCCAACTGGGCGACATGCGACCGGCATTGCATTCAGTTGTATTCGCGCACGAAGAACATAACGACGTGCGATTTGCCTTTGTACTCCGCCAGTCCAATTTGCCGACCGCTATCCGCCGTAAGGTCGAAATCGGGGGCAGGGGAACCTACATTCAATTCGTCGTTGATGGTTGAAATCTCCTTGATCAGACGCTAGAGCTCATCTAGCCGAATCTGCTGAATCCGCTGTTGTCAGCAACAGGGGATTCAACTGTTCGCGTCCGCGCTGACACTTACCGCGCTCACAGCGCGACCCGTGACAAAGTTGTACGAGTTCACGATGAGTTGAAATACAACACCTAACTCCTGCCTGTCCAGCGGCGTGTATAGCATCACCATACCCAAGCTGCCCATGTGCACTGCCATCGGATGTGGCTCCGCCCAGCCTTTGTCAATGGCTTCCTGCGCGCGATCAGGCGAAAGCGCAACATGCAGACTGCCGTCAGGGTGGATGTGCGCGAACTCGCGTCCGCGGACGATGGATTTGGGGTTCGCCAGAGGAACGTCTTCATCGAGCCAGATTGCCCGCGCTCCAGGCACGGAGATAACCGTCGGGCGATTGTTCACATTTGGGAGGGAATACGCCCGCCGGAACAGCTCCGCCTGTACATCCGGCACAGGTTCTACACCAATCTGGGAATGCGGCATGTTCTTGTTGGTCTGCGGACGCGGCCGCGTGCGCTGTGGCAGGGACTTGTGCTCCATAGAGTCTTGATCCTTTCGAATTGGCTGAGATCCTGGGCCTGGAGCATCTCGATATCAAGCGCCGCCTGATGGGCTTCCTGCGCCATTCGGTCCACAGACGCCTTGAACGTGCCGTTTCTGACCCCGCGCCGAAATTCACCCGGATCATCGCGCAACTCAACCAGGCTGCTCCTTCGCCCGCCGCGCGCTGTGTTACGTGTCCCATTGGGCGTACCATCATTTTCCCCTAACCTCTCCAGACTACTTCTAGTACTTTACCTCTGTCCCAATACTTGCCCTTGTCGCCGATCAATCGAATCTGTGAAAACATGTAGAAATCATGGATCATGTCCGTCAGACTCGCTATGACCATGGAAAGCGTTAACGGCATCCACCAGCCAGGTAGCACGAGACTGCCTAAGCATCCGACCACCAACAGGCCAATGCTCAACAATAACGGACCCAGGAGCGCGCGGCTCGCAATCTGGTAGCTGACCCCCCCTTCTACCCGGTAATGCCCGCTCAATAAGAGTAAGTGTTTGCGCTCGTACGTAATGTGTGCCTTCTTCGCATGGATGGAGCCGGAAAACCCAAGGCAGTGTAGCTGCTCATGAAGCCAGACGCCGAAATTGAGGTAAAGGATCGCAGAAACCAGGTAGATCACCAGGAAGATTGCCCAACGCCACTCGGTAGCGGGGATTTCCAGATATGCCCAGATCGCAAGGATAATCAAGGTAAACGTGGATCCCAATTTCACCAGAATGGAGAATTGATCACTGGCGAATCCAATACGCATCCATCTATACCCAGAGCTCTCTTTTTGCAGGGTTCCTTGCATCTGTTCCTCCGGGTCCCAGAAAGAGCCCACCTGACTCTGTGGTTAGGCGGCCTGCATGTCCGTGCAGGCTGGCCTGTCCCTGAGAGCTCTTCTCAGGGAGGGCAACGGACATCCTCCCCCGTGGGGGTTAGCCTGCACCCCGTTCGGGCCGCGAGCCCGCCGGGGGGAGACGGCCTTGCCGCAGGCACGGGTGAACCGCTCCAGTAACGAAGATACCACCTCTCGGCGGTGTCTTCTCAGGCCGGCATGTCCCTGAGAGCTCTTCTCAGGGTGGGCAACGGATATCATCCCCCGCGGGGGTTTTGCCTGCACTGTGCCGCAGGCACCGTGAACCGCTACCAACTGATCCAGAGTTGTGCCGAACGTTGTATGTGACGTCTACAGGCGCAACAACAGCCTCTGGCGTGCCTTTTCTTCGGGTGAATCCGTTCTCTGGAGTGGATAGTTTCTACCGAGGGTTTCCCCAACTACGCTACGGGCTGGCCTTCGGGCGGCCCTAGCCGAAGGTCCTCGCAGAGGGCAAGTCCTTGGGACACGAGTCCCAAGGACAACCGATCTACAACCGAAAAAGGAAGGGCGACTCTGATGGTCTGCAGCCACGAAGGATTCGTGACCGAACGTCTGCTCCTGCATATAACGCTCAGGCCCGAAGGTCTACCTACCTTGGTCGGGCGGTCTTCGATTCCCGATGAATCCGAGATGCTGCAGACGCGACCTCACGCCACCTTGAGTTGGTAGCCCACTCCGGGTTCGGTGATCACGTGGCGCGGTTTGGCAGGATCCTTTTCGATCTTGCGCCGCAAGTTGCTCACGTTGACGCGGAGCATGTGCGTCTCATCCTCGTAGGCAACACCCCACACCATCCGCAGCAGCTGGTGATGTGTCACCACCTTGCCCACATGCTCGACAAGCGTGCGCAGAATATCGTACTCTGTTGGAGTAAGGAATGTCTCCTTCCCGGCGACGGAGACGACTCGCTGCGCCAGGTCGACAGAGAGATCGTCGTGGGTAAAGACCGAGTTTGCCTCCGGCTGGGGGGCGTGCCGCAACGCCACACGGATGCGAGCCATCAGTTCAGCCGCGCCAAATGGTTTGGTGAGGTAATCATCGGCTCCAGCGTCGAGTGCTCTGATCTTCTCGGCTTCCTGTTCTCTCACCGAAACGATGATGATGGGAATTTGGGTCCACTCCCGTAGGCGGCGCGTGACGTCCACGCCGTCGATGTCGGGCAGCCCCAGGTCTAGGATGATCAGGTCAGGCTGGTCCTTGACCACGGCTTGGATGGCGTCCTCGCCGTTTGCTGCCTCGATCACTTGATACTGTCCGCTGAGCGAGGCCTGCAAGAACCGCCGGATCGGGCGCTCATCGTCCACCACCAGGACGCGCGGCAGAGCCTCGCTCATTTGTCCTCTGCGATCGGAAGCGCGATTGTCATGCGGGTCCCCTTCCCGCCGCGCTGCTCAGCCCAGATGCGCCCACCGTGGGCCTCCACGATCCCCTTGCAGATTGCCAGTCCGAGGCCTGTCCCGGTCACGTGTTCGGGACGCTGGACGCGGTAGAACTTATCAAACACTTTTTCCAGGTCGTCGAATGGGATGCCGATCCCCTGGTCAAGGACGGAGATCCAGACCTCGTGGCCATCCTGCCGTGCTTCCACTTCCAGCGGCGAATCCGGCGGAGAGTATTTTAGGGCGTTGTCCAGCAGGTTATTGAGCACGTGGACCATAAGCACAAAATCGACGGAGATCGTGGGCGTGTTTTCCGGCACATTCACCTTCACGTCGCGCCCGGCAAGACGCTCCTCCATCGGACCGATGGCGGCCCCGATCAAGTCCTCCGCGTCGCACGCCTCCCGCTTGACCTTCATCGCGCCGGCTTCCAGACGGGTCATATCCAGGAGATTTCCCACAAGACGGTTCAGGCGCTCGGACTCCTCGTGCGCCGTCTGGATCAGACTGTGACGTGCGGCGCGGTCAAGATCGCCGCTCTCTTGCTCCAGGGCACTCAAGGCGCCCGTTATGGAGACCAGCGGCGTGCGAAGGTCGTGCGATATTGAATTCAACAGCGCCGTCTGGAGTTTGTCCGCTGCCTTCAGAAGGTCGGCCTGCTGCGCGCGGTCAGCCAGGCTGGATCGCTCAATAGCCAGAGCAGCTTGGTCGGCAAAGGCCTCAATGGTCTGGCGCTGCTCTGGCGTAAGCGGCAGTCCGGACTCCGCAGGACGGATGCCCAGCACGCCCACACAGCCACTGCCGGTTCTCAAAGGCTGACAACGAAGAGAGGCGGCCGTGAGAGTGTCTGTTCCTCTGCCGGCAGGTTGATCATGCTCGTACACCCAGTTCGCGACCGCCAGCTCGTTCTCGTCAGGCTGATAGCCAGGGCTGCTGGCGAAAGCCCGGACCCGCTCATTCTCCGGTAGGAAGATCGCCACCTCGCGGCTGAACACCTCATTGATATGCGAGATCACGATCCGGGCGACCTGCTCCAGGTCCGTGACTGAAGTCAGGTCGCGCCCGAGATTGTAGAGGGCCGTCGCCCGCGCCTCCCGCTGGATGGCCGCCTCCGCTTGTTCTTGGACTCGGGCAGTGAGGGTGCTCACGATCAGGCTCACTGCCAGAAGACCTATGAAGGTCAGGAAGTATTGCGTGTCGGTAACCGCAAGTGTGAGATAGGGCGGCACGAGGAAGTAATCGAAGGCTAGGACGCCGGTGACCGCGGCCAGCAGAGAAGGCCCCCGGCCAAGATAGACTGCCGACGCGACTACGATCGCCAGATAGATCATCACCAGGTTCGCGGGTTCGAACTTGCCGCGAAACGTCAGGCCCAGGAGGGTACCGAGTGCCACCAAGCCCAGGCTAATTAGATAATGCAGCCCCGGCCTATGAGGCCGCCAGTCCTCCGGAAGGACGGGACGAACGGCCTCGGCTTTCCCGCTGATGACGTAGATGTCAATGTCGCCGCTGGCGTACATCAGCCGATCTACAACCGAGCCATTTAGGATTTCCCGCCAACGCGGGCGGATCGGCTTGCCGACTAGGATCTTCGTGACGTTGTGCTTGCGTGCATAGGCCAGAACCGCCTCTTCGATCGAGCGACCAGCAATGGTGCGGGCCTTGGCGCCCAGGCTTTCCGCCAGCCTGAGGGCCTCGTCGATTCGGCCGCGGTTGGCGGGGTTCAACTCGGGCCGCGTGGCCACTTCCACATAGACCACAAACCAATCCGCGTTCAGTTCATCCGCCAGGCGCCGGGCGGTGCGCACGACCTTTTCCGCATAGGGGCTGGGACTGATGCAGACCAGCAGTCGCTCGCCGGCAGGCCAGACACCTGGTATGGCGCGCGTCCGCATATAGGAGCGCATCTGATTGTCGACGCGTTCAGCCGCCCGCCGGAATGACATTTCGCGCAGTGCGGTCAGGTTACCTGTGCGGAAGAATTCCCGGATGGCGCGCGCCGCCTGGTCCGGAATGTAGACTTTCCCTTCTTTCAAGCGGGTCAGCAGTTCGTCCGGCGGCAGATCAATGACCTCGATTTCCGAGGCCTCGTCGATCACGTGGTCCGGGACGGTCTCACGTACGATTACGCCGGTGACCTGGGCCACCACATCGTTGAGACTCTCCAGATGCTGGATGTTGAGCGTCGTGTAAACGTCAATACCGGCATCCAGGATTTCTTCCACATCCTGGTAGCGTTTGGGATGGCGCGAACCCTGGGCGTTGGTGTGCGCCAGCTCATCGACCAGCACCAGCGCCGGCCGGCGGGCGAGCACGCCATCCACGTCCATTTCGGTCAGTTGGATGCCGTGATATTCCAGGGTTTTGCGCGGCAGGATTTCCAGGCCGGCCAGCATGCTTTCGGTCTCGGCCCGTTTGTGGGTTTCAATGTAGCCGACAACCACATCCCTGCCTTCGCGTTTTCGCTGCTGCGCCGCTTCCAGCATCGCAAACGTTTTCCCCACGCCCGCCGCATAACCAAGAAAGATCTTGAATTTCCCCCGGCCCTGCTCCTCCGATTGAGCCTGCTTTAGCAGCGCCTCGGGATCCGGACGACGAACCTCATCCATTGGAGCATCCTTCGGCGCTTGAAATCGAACAGCTCATAGGTGTTCTAGAGCTAGTTGCGATCACCCGACGGCTGGCGGCCGCATGCGCGGCCAACCGCCGCTCGACTCTCCAATATGACGTTTCCAATGGCTTGGTTCGGAAAGTCACTTGCGCGAATTCTGTCGGGGCCGTCGGATGGATCGGAGCTTCGAAAACCGTCGATGGGAGAGGCATGGGGGGTGCGGGGTACACTGGAGTGCCCCTCATTCTTTTCGTGAAACCGTGCCTTTGACCGCAGGTGCAGGCGGATCGTCGGGCGCCTCCCACTCGAAGGTATCGCTCAAGACACCTTTCAAGCCAGAGGCAGGAATCTGGAGCATGGGGTACTTGCTCGTGCGATCCTCGACATTGTCAAAGGTTCGTGGAGATACCGGTGGAATTTCACGGACCCTGATTCTCCACCGACCCCCATCCTCGTCCAGATCCGTCAGCGCCGAGCGATTTGCGCGCAGCCAAAGCTGTGTAAAAGCGAATATCAAGAATAGGATCCCGAGCTGGGCAATGACGTTCTCGGTGGGCGTGAGCGGAATTTGTATTTCCACCCAGAACAGGCCCACGAGCAGGGGCAGCATGACGTACAACTGCCACCATTGACCACGAGGTCTCTCATCCATGTACGTATTGTACGTCAGTTCAACGCAACCTGCCCACGGCCGAGCCGGTTCCGCCCCCGGTAGTTCACAGCAGACGGGCTACGTGTATCGACAGCCTCATAGATCGGACAGCTCTCAGTCCGACAGCTAAAACGGCGAGCCCTTTGCACATACGTACCTTGCCGCACATTTCCCCTTCCGGGCAAGGTCGCTGACCAAACGGTGCATCCTATCAGACGCGCTATCTCAGGGCATCCAGTGCCAGATTGAGTTCGAGGACATTGACCCTCGGTTCCCCCAGGAAGCCGAACTGCCGTCCTTGCGTGTACGTGTCGACCAACGCCTTGACCTCTTGATCGCTCAGGCCCCTGGCCTGCGCCACTCGATGAACTTGATAGTAGGCTGCGGCAATGCTGATGTTTGGGTCAAGCCCGCTGCCCGAGGCAGTCACCAAATCCACCGGGATCGGCGCCGTGTTTGAAGGGTCGGCTGCTTTGAGCGCATCGATGCGTGCCTGAGCTGCCTTGAAAAGGGCGGGGTTCAAGGGCCCATAGTTTGAGCCTGACGATCCCGTCAGCGTTCCGGCATTAAAGGCGTTGTATGGAAAATCGCCTGTGTCCGACAGCCGTCCCCAGAAATACTTGGGGTCGTCGAATTGCTGGCCGATCAATTCCGAGCCGACGGCTTTGCCGTTGTTGATAATCAGGCTGCCATTCGCTTGTTTTGGGAAAACAACCTGAGCGATCCCGGTCACGACCAACGGATAGATCACGCCAGTGATCAAAGTAAACAACAAGAGCGAGACAACTGCCGGCCTTAATTGCTTGAGCATGTTAACCTCTATTCGTGATGCTTTCTTTGGCGTTCGTGCTGGATGCCAACCTGGACTCCACCAGGCGTGCGCGTTCGAGTGCCCTGGCCGTCTGCGCCGCGAAATTCTGCAGCAACGGACTGTCTTCCGCTGGCAGTTCCAGGTAGTCGCCGCGCCAGATTTGGATCTCGCCAACGAGGCCCCAGGCATTCAGGATCGGAAGCAGGCGGTCAGGTTTGCCTTCGCCCTTGCCGTTCTGCGGTTCACTGACAACAACCCAGGACGATTGCCCGGTTGGCTGATAGGACACGCTAACTAGCGAGGCTTGATACAGCTGCTGAATATAGCGGCCTACTGTGTGTATAACAGCTTCCCAGGTCAGCATGTTTGAGAGCGCTGCACTAAGTTCGTACATGAATACTGCTTCACGGGCTCTGATTAGGCGGGCGTGAAAGCGTCCGACCAAAATCATAGCGACTGCCAGGAAGATCCCCAGTACCAGCCATCCCTCCAGGCTGCCAATGGCGAAGGTGTAGAAGGGCGGGATGAAAAGAAAGTCGAAGGCTAGCGCCGCCGCCAGGGCTGCGCTCATGCCCGGTCCCTCACCCCAGCGATAACCGCTCCAGATGATCGGCACTAGATACACAAGCGCTATGACCGCTTCGCCAAGCTCTCTACGTCCCGCGAGCAAGAGAAAGAAAGTTGTCGCCATGACGATCAATACGGCGTATGCCGAATTTCGGAGTAGCTCAGGTTTGAGGCGCAAAGGAAAGCGGTTCATTCTCTTCTCCCGTTCAAGCCAGATGCAGCGCCGCAAGCAGCATGTCGATCAGCTTGATGCCGATGAATGGCGCGATCAGGCCGCCAACGCCGTATATCAGCAAGTTGTCGCGCAACAGCCGGGCGGCGCCCACGGGCCGATAAGGCACGCCCCGCAAAGCCAACGGAATGAGGGCGATGATGATCAATGCATTGAAGATCACGGCTGAGAGGATTGCGCTCTCAGGCGTCGCCAGCCGCATGAAATTGAGCGCGGTCAGCACCGGGTAGGTCGACGCAAAGGCCGCCGGGATGATGGCGAAGTACTTCGCCACGTCGTTGGCAATGCTGAACGTCGTCAGGGCTCCCCGCGTCATCAGCAGTTGCTTGCCGATTTCCACGATCTCGATCAGCTTCGTGGGGTTGCTATCCAGGTCCACCATGTTGGCTGCCTCGCGCGCCGGCTGGGTCCCCGTGTTCATCGCCACGGCCACGTCGGCTTGAGCCAGCGCCGGCGCATCGTTGGTACCGTCCCCGGTCATGGCGACGAGCCGCCCGCCGGTTTGGTTTTCTCGGATCAGCTTGAGCTTGGCCTCAGGCGTTGCCTGCGCCAGGAAGTCGTCCACGCCCGCCTCCGCCGCGATGGCCGCCGCCGTCAGCGGGTTGTCGCCGGTGATCATCACCGTTTTGATGCCCATCTTGCGCAGATGCCCAAAGCGCTCCTTGATCCCTCCTTTGACGATGTCCTTCAGGTGGATCACGCCTAAAGCCTGTCCATTGCGGGCCACGACCAACGGTGTCCCGCCACCCCGTGCGATGGCGTCCACCGCCGGCTGCAGATCGGATGGCAGCTTGCCGCCGTTGCCCTGGACGAGCGCCACGATGGCATCCGGCGCACCCTTGCGGATGGAGCTGCCATCGAAGTCAACGCCGGACATGCGGGTCTGCGCGCTGAATGGAATGAAGTGCATGCCCGCTGGAGCTTCTTCGCTCGAGCCCATCGTCCGGCCCCGCAGGCCATATTTCTCTTTGGCAAGAATCACGATCGACCGGCCCTCGGGCGTTTCGTCCGCCAGCGAGCCCAATTGAGCGGCTTCAGCCAGTTCTTCGGGCGTCACTCCACCGACCGGCTTGAATTCAACCGCCTGGCGGTTCCCGAGCGTGATCGTGCCGGTCTTGTCGAGCAGCAGCACGTCCACGTCTCCGGCAGCCTCCACCGCCCGCCCCGACATGGCAATGACATTGTGCTGGATCATGCGGTCCATTCCCGCGATGCCGATCGCCGATAGCAATCCGCCGATGGTGGTCGGGATCAGGCAGACCAGCAGCGCGATTAGCACCGTGATCGTGATCGGCGTCCCCTGGCCCGCCGCGCTGACGCTGTAGAGTGAGTAAGACAAAAGTGTGGTGCACACGACGAGGAAGATGATCGTGAAGCCTGCCAGCAGGATGTTGAGCGCGATCTCGTTCGGCGTCTTCTGCCGCTTGGCGCCTTCAACCAGGCTGATCATGCGATCCAGAAACCCCTCACCAGGATCCGCGCTGACGCGTACGATCACCCAGTCGGAGAGCAGCCGCGTGCCGCCCGTCACTGCGCTGCGATCGCCTCCCGCTTCGCGGACCACGGGAGCGCTCTCGCCGGTCACCGCGCTCTCGTCAACCGAAGCGATCCCAACGACGATCTCACCATCGGCGGGCAGCAGGTCGCCCGCTTCCACGAGGTAGAGGTCGCTCTTCCTTAGCTGCGTGGATGAGACGACCTGGGTCTTGGCGAGGGCCGTTTCGATCGTCTTCGCAGCACCACTCAGTCGCTTGGCGGGAGTTCCTGCCTGGCCCTTCGGAGGGCTTCGGCTTGGGCCTTGCCGCGTCCTTCGGCCAGGGCCTCGGAGAAATTGGCAAACAGCACCGTGAACCACAGCCAGATTGTGATCGCTCCAATGAATCCCGCCGGCGCCTCCCCTTTTCCGGCCAGCGCCTGGATCCACAACGCGGTCGTCAGCAGGCTGCCGACCTCCACCACGAACATGACTGGATTCCGGACCATCCAGCGCGGATTGAGCCTGAGAAAAGAATCTGACGATCGCGCGCTGATAGAGTTGTTCACGGCGGAAAGAAGTTTGCTTCTTGAATTCCTTGTTCATGTCAAGATCCATCCTAGTGGCCAAAGATCATCAAGTGCTCGACGATCGGTCCAAGGGATAATGCGGGAATGAAGCTCAACGCGCCGACGATCATGATCACGCCGATCAGCCAGGCTACGAACAACGGCGTGTGCGTAGGCAGCGTTCCCGCGCTGGCAGGGACTTTCTTCTTCTGCACCAGCGACCCTGCGATCGCCAGCGCCGGCACAGCCAGCCAGTAACGCGAGAAGTACATGACGATGCCCAGCGCGGTATTGTAGAAGGGCGTATTCGCACCCAGGCCCGCGAAGGCGCTGCCGTTGTTGCCCGCCGCCGAGGAGAAGGCATACAGGACCTCGCTAAATCCATGCGGCCCCCCCGTGTTCCAGATGGTAGCCAGGCCGGCTGGAGAGACCACCGCAATGGCCGTCCCAACCTTTGCCATCAGGATCGGGATCAGCAATATGAGCGACGCCATCTTCATCTCAAACGCTTCGATTTTCTTGCCCAGATATTCAGGCGTGCGTCCAACCATCAAGCCTGCGATGAATACCGCCACGATCACAAAGGCCAGGATGCCATACAGACCCGACCCAACCCCGCCAAAAATGATCTCACCCAGCTGGATAAGGAACAACGGAACCAGGCCACCCAAAGGCATGAAGGAATCGTGCATGGAATTGACCGAACCATTCGAGGCCGATGTGGTGATGGTGGCCCACAGCGCCGAGTTGGCGATGCCGAAGCGGGCCTCCTTGCCTTCCATGTTGCCGCCGGGATTGATGTTGCTCTGCGTCTGGTCCACGCCCATCGCACCAAAAGCCGGATTGCCTCCCTGTTCCGCCCAGACGGCCAGGGCCAGGAACGCCACCATAATGATGGTCATGGTCACCAGGATGGCCCAACCTTGGCGTGTATCGCCGACCATTTTGCCGTACGTGTAACACAGAGCCCCGGAGATCAGCAGGATGGCCAACATCTCCAGGAAGTCCGAAAACGGCGTGGGATTCTCGAACGGATGCGCCGAGTTGACATTGAAGAACCCGCCTCCATTCGTGCCGAGCTCCTTGATGGCGATCTGTGACGCGGCCGGACCTACGGCCAGCACCTGCTCCGTGACCGCCTTGCCATTTGCGTCCGTGGTCGGCTGAAGAAGCGCAACGGTCTTATAGGGAGTGAATGTCTGCACAGCGCCCTGCGAGACAAGTGCCAGAGCCAACACGAACGCCAGTGGCAGCAGGATGTAGAGCGTGGACCGCGTCAGGTCCACCCAAAAGCTCCCGATCCCTTTCGCCGTGTGCCGCACGATTCCGCGAATGAGCGCAACTACCACGGCGATGCCGGTCGCGGCCGAGACGAAGTTCTGGACGGTCAAGGCCAGCATCTGGGAGAGGTAGCTCATCGTTACCTCCCCCCCATAGCCCTGCCAGTTGGTGTTAGTCACGAAACTGACCGCCGTATTCCAGGAAGAATCCGGTGACACCGCACCCAGTCCAGCTGGGTTAAGCGGAAGAAAGGCTTGCAGCCGCTGGATGGCGTACACGGCCAGTATCCCCAGTGTGTTGAAGAGGATCATCGCAACGGCATATGTCTTCCAGTTCATATCCTCGTCAGGCTTGACGCCCGAAAGGCGATAAATGAATCGCTCCACAGGACCGAGAATACCGTCCAGAAAAGTGCGTTCGCCCTGGAACACGCGCGCCATGTAGGACCCGAGTGGCTTGGCCAATGCCAGCAAGACGGCGAGATACAGAATGAGTTGGAGCCAACTGTAGAGATTCATCCGAACCACTCCGGTTTCAAGAGTGCCAGTACGAGATAGATGAACAGGACCAGTGCGATCAGGCCCGCAAGCACATAGAGAACGCTCATGACTTATCCTCCATCAGCCTGGCGCACAGGGCGATCAGCCCGTAGGTCATGGCCAGGAACAGGAGCGTAAGTCCCACGTAGATGAGATCATTCACGGTTCGCCTCCAAGCTTCTGCTGAAGCGGCGCAAGTGTACAGGGTTCCCGGTCAAGAACGAATAAGAAAACCTCCGAAGAGGGTCAAGAAAGCGTCAAGAAACTGATTTGTGCGAAGAATTGCCGCGGCCAAACGCCCCGCTGAGCCGCTTTCCCCTAGATTAGCATGCCGGACCGTGCAGCCCTGAGGGACTAGAGACATCCCCCCCTGGGCGCCTCCCCCAGGCACCCGTCCTCGAACAGCCCCCTTGTCGCCCCACCCCCGTCGCGGCCGAATTGCAGCCAAAGCGGGAAAGGGGACTTTACTCTGAAGCCCGTCTTCTTCTTGAGACAACCGTAGATTTTAGGAATTGCCGGATTGCACGGGCAGACTTGCTCTCACACAGGGTTGTCAGAACATCACCAGACCGCAAGCGGGTGTCACCCCGAGGGATGATGACCTCGTCGCCCCGCAATATCGATACCAGCACGGCTGAGCGCGGAAGCCGGAGCTCAGAGATGGATTTCCCCGCGGCTCGTGCACGGGGCGGGAGGATCACCTCGACGAACTCTGTGCCGGCTTGACTGCCCCCGCTCACTGGGACCATCCCCTCCGTTAGCTGGGCATCGATTTCCGTCGTGAGCGTGTCGAACACGTCCTCCGAGATCACGCCATCGCGCCGCAGGCCTAGAAACGAGCTCCTCTGCGCGCGTAGAAGTTCACGCCAGCCGGTCTCCAACTCTTCGCCTTCGATGGCGGGATCGGCTCGCATGGTGGAACGCACGGCCTCAGCCAGGGTGGCAGCTCGCTGCTTGATGAAAGGCTTCAGCCTTTCCCAGGCATGGGAAGAGATCAGCCCTTCGTTGTGCATCTGATCGAGGCGGGTATCGGCGGCCCGCAGTGCAGCCAGGCGCGCATGCGCGGTCTCGTACTGGACTTGCGCATCCGTGCGGGAGACGATTTTGAGCCGCCGGATAAGTGGCGCCATAGTCGTACCCTGGACGAGCAGGGTAAAGAGCACGACGCCAAACGCCATGATTTGCAGCAGTTGCGCATCGGCGCCGAAGGTTACTGGCAGACTGAGGACCAGGGCTAGACAAATTGCACCGCGCAGGCCGCCCCAAGTAAGTACGTGCTGCCAGTTCGCAGAGATGGGTTCGGCGACGCGGTTCGATATCCAGCTCAATCCGTAGACTACGACCCCGCGCGCCACGAAGACCGCCAGAATCGCCCACACGATAGGCTGCCACGCCTGGACCAACGCCGGGATATTCACCTTCAATCCGATCAGAAGAAAGACCACGGAGTTCGCTAGGAAGGCCACGTACTCCCAGAAATTGAACAGCACGATCCGGGTCGTGGGGCTCATGCCGCGTGGGCCCAAGTTGCCATTGATTAGACCGGCTGCCACGACCGCCAGGACCCCGCTCAATTGGAGTCTCTCGGCGGCCAGGTAGGCTCCGAATGCCAGAACGGTTGTCAAAGTCGTCTCGATGAGATAGTCGTCGACGCGTTCGATCAGGCGGGCGATGACCCATCCGAGCGCCAATCCAACGAGAATGCCACCGGCTGCCACCCGGATGAAGTCAAGGAGGCTGCCGATCACGTCAAAATGACTTGTCAGGGCAATCGCCAGCATGAGATTGAACACGACGATAGCCGTGCCATCATTGAAGAGACTCTCCGCTTCGATCAAGACTGCCAACCGCTTGGGCACGCCGAGCTTGCGGAACAGAGACACGACTGCCAGGGGATCGGTGGCTGCGATCAGCGCTCCGAAGACCAAGGCGGAGGTTATGCCGAGCGGCACCGCAAGGCTCAGTATCCCGCCGACGATCAGTGTCGTCAGGATGACGCCAGGAACGGCCAGTAACAGAATCCCAAGCAGGTTCCGCCGAAGATCGGTGATATTGAGATGGAAGGCGGCCTCGAAGACCAGCGGGGGCACAAACAGTGCCAGGATCAGTTCCGGCGTGAGGTTTACTTGTGCAGGGCTTTGGAACGTTATCAGCAGACCCGCCACCACGAGAGCCACGGTATACGGTACACGCAAGCGGCGCACTGCCATCGCCACGAGCGACACGACCAGCAAAAGGCCGATTATCAGGGTCTCGGTGCTTAGGAATTGTTCCATTGAGGGTGCCCACGACAATTTTACAGGCGAATTGGTCTGAGCTGTTTACGACTTCCGCAGCGTGTCACCGCCGAAGGTCCTCGAAGAGGGCCAGTCCCTGAGACAGGAGTCCCAGGGCCACGCCCCCGCCCTCTGGTCGCCTTCGGGCCAGCGAGCGCCAAGCGAGCATCGCCCATTCCGGTTCCAGGGTGAACCGGAGCCCCCACGCACCCGTCATCGAAGTAGCACACCCGCTGCCTTCGCGTCAGTCGCGCCTAAGCAATCAGCCGGACACGAGGCTTGGAGGATCGTGGAGCATCCCGAAGCGCAGCGGAGGGAGTTGGGAGGGGGTCACTGCAATTGCGCCGCGGGGCCGCGTCCGGCGGCCATCGCCGACGGTCCTCGAAGAGGGCAAGTCCCTGGGACAGGAGTCCCAGGGGCACCCGCATTGCATCCACCGCGTCAACAAAGGTTACGCTGGGCGCCAGGCACGAACGCCGCCGCGAAAGCAAAGCCGACGGCCATGACGCCCGTGCAGCTCTTCACCTTCACCGTGTTTGTGATCTTCTATGTGCCTTGCCTCGCCACGCTGATGGTCCTGCGCCGCGAGCCGGGCACGAAGGCCATGCTCTGGATCTCCGCCATGACCGTGGCGGTTGGCCTCGTGACTGGTCTGGCAGCCCGCGGCGTCGCCACTGTCCTGTTCCAGTAACCCCTGCGAGACCGTGAGGTCTCGTCTCAATCAAGTACAATCAGCGCGTGGTCGAATTCATCTACGGCCGCAATGCCGTCTACGAAACCTTAAGGGCCAAACGCCGCGAGCTCCTGGGCTTGCAGGTCGCCGACGGCGTCAAGCCGGCAGGCCGCATCGAAGAGATCATGAAGCTGGCCGCCTTGGCCAAGGTCCCCGCCAAGCTGGTCCCGCGCGCGAAGTTGGATACGCTCGGCGCCAACCATCAGGGCGTGGCACTCGAGGCCGGCGAGTACCCGTATAGCAGCCTCATTGAGATCCTGGAGTTGGCACGGCAGAAGAAGGAGCAGCCGTTCGTCCTGCTCATCGACGCGCTGCAAGACCCGCAGAACTTCGGCACGTTGCTGCGCACAGCAGAAGCCTGCGGCGTTCACGGAGTCATCATCCCGTTGGCGCGGGCGGTCGGTGTGACACCGGCTGGGGTTAACGCCTCATCCGGGGCCAGCGAACACCTTCTCATCGCCCAATCCAACCTCTCCCAGGCCATGGACTCGCTCAAGGAAGGTGATGCCTGGCTGATCGGCCTCGATCCTAAGGGCGAGGCCCTTGGCCCTAAGGCGGACCGTCACCTGGAGGGCGCGCTCGGCCTCGTGGTCGGCTCCGAGGGCGGCGGCCTGCACGAGCTCACCCGCAAGAAGTGTGACCTCGTGCTGAGTTTGCCCATGCGCGGCCAAGTCGAGTCGCTCAACGCAGCCGTTGCCGGCTCCGTCGTCCTCTACCTTGCCTATCTCGCCCGCGAACGCAAGAGCCGCTAGATTTTTCGATCCCGAATATCGCAAAGAAGCCATGATCGAAGCCACCTACACTTTTCCCCGCCGCTTCCTGTGGGGAACCGCCACCGCCGCGCACCAGGTTGAGGGCAACAACACCAACAACCAGTGGTGGCAGTGGGAACAGACCGGCCATACGGACGGCACCTCGGGCCTTGCCTGTGACTGGTGGGGCGGGCGCTGGCGCGAGGACTTCGACCGCGCGGCGGAGACTGGACAGACCGCCCATCGCCTTTCGGTCGAGTGGAGCCGGATCCAGCCCGCGCCCGATCAGTGGGACGAGGACGCCCTGGAACGATACCGGACCATGCTGCGCGGCCTGCGCCAGCGCGGCCTGACGCCCATGGTCACCCTGCATCACTTCACCAATCCCCTCTGGCTGGCGGAGCAGAAAGATTGGGAGACAGCGGACGTCGTCTCGCTTTTCGAACGATTCGTCCGCAAGACGGTCGAGGCCCTCAAGGAGTATTGCAGCCTGTGGTGCACGATCAACGAGCCGAACGCGTACGTCCCGCTCGGATATATCGTCGGGATCTGGCCCCCCGGCAGACGCCAGCTGCGTCTCGCCTTCAAGGTTCTGGCCAACATGGCCCGCGGCCATGCTGCCGCCTATCGGACCATCCATGAGCTGCAGCCCGAGGCCCTCGTCGGCTATGCCCTCCACTATCGTCCCATGGTGAGCCGCAGCCGCTGGTTCCCGCTGGACGCCCTTGCCCGCCACCTTCGCGACCTAGGCTTGAACCTCGGCTTCCCAAGCGCCATTAGCACCGGCACGATGCGCTCCCCGATCGGAAGCATCTCCCTCCCAGAGGTGAAGGGCACTCAGGATTTCTTCGGCTTGAACTACTACACGACGGAGACCGTCTGGTTCGACCTGCTGAATCCCGGTGAGCTTTTCGTACGCGCCGGTCTTCCCAAGAACGCCGACCTAAGCGAGCACGGCGCCGCCGCAAACATCCCGCAGGGTTTCCACGATTCGATCCACTGGGCGGCCCGGCTCTACCCGCACACCCCGATCTACGTGACCGAGAACGGCGTGGAGTTGAGCGACGATATCCTCCGCTGCCAATTCCTGGCCCAACACGTGCACCAGATGTGGCGCGCCCTCAACCAGAACCATCCGGTCAAAGGCTATTTCCATTGGACGCTGGTCGACAACTTCGAATGGGAGCGCGGCTGGGTCCACCGCTTCGGCCTGTGGTCACTCGACACCGAGACCCAGAGGCGCACCAAGCGTCTCTCTGCCGATCTCTATGCCGCGATCTGCAAGCAGAACGCCCTGTCGTCTGAGACGGTCCAGCAGTATTGCCCCGGGGTCTTCGACAAGATCTTTCCGCCGTTCGAAGGTTGAACGAGGGGCTTTATCTCCGGCCGCAGTCGGACCCGGGCGGGGAGGGAGAGACAGCCGAATGAAGTTGCGGCCCCTCACATCGCTGCGCTGGCTTGCAGCGCTGGCTGCGCTCAGCGGCGCGGTCATTGCGTGCAGTCTGCCCGCTGCGTACGCGGACCCCCGCCGGGCGCGCCAGGCGTTGGTCACCTTCTTCGATCAACTTTCCCGCGGCGAGTATGCCCAGGCCGCCGAGCTGTACGGGGGCGACTACACCCAGCTCGAGATCCTCGGCCCTGACCTGGATCCGGCTGACCGAACGGCCCTCTGGCAGAACGGCTGCGAGAAGAGTGGATTGCAGTGTCTGCCGGTCGCTTCATCTTCATTCGTTGGATCGGCCGGAGACATCTTCACCTTCACGGTCGAATTCAGGAAGCCGGACGGAAACGTCTTCGCCCTCGCTCCCTGCTGCGGCGAACCAGGATTTCTTGATCCGCCCATGGCCGGCTTCGTCTTCCGCGTGGGGCGGACTCCCGACGGGACTTTGCTCGTGTTGGATCTGCCTATTTACCAGCCGTGAACTGGCTTTGTCATCGGGCTTGATCTCGTTGCAGGGAGTGCTTGCGCTGGTGTTCTACCAGCGCCGCGACGATCGCAAAGCATGCCGTTGGCAGGCGATCTCCTGGATTCCAGAGCTCTCACCGTGAACAGGAGATTGCCTCGTCCCTGCAGTCCTCGCAAGGAGACTCAGCAATTGGTGCATCCGCGTTCATCCGTGGTTGATTTGGCCTGAGGTTGCTTCACTTCACAACCACCGGCAAACCAGTTACACTCTCCTCAAGCATCGGGGGACAATTGGAGGGCGAAGGTTATCGCCGACAGGAGGGCAGGCATGAAGCATATGCGCTCGTTCACGTATAGTGTATTCCTGGCAATCGCCATCCTGCTATCTTCCGCCTGCAACCCCGTGAGCGCGTCATCCCTGCCCGCCGGCCTGACCGTCGAGGAGCATGCCCTCGCCAGCCAGCCCACGCTCGACCCCCTTGACTTCAAGCCACTCGACGGGACCATGGCAGACATCAGCGCAGTCCATGCCGCCCAGCGCGCCAAGACCTTCCCCGATAACTCCCTGCTCGTCGATGGCCTCTTCAGCATGCGAACCTCCATCGGTTCCGACACCCTCACCGCCACCGTCAACTATGACGCCTCGGGCGAGGCCGGCTGGGTGACCGTCTTCCGCAACGAGGCGGAGATCTATCGCATCGACGTCGGCATGGGCAGCCCGATTACTGCTCTGCGCGGCTTGTGGACCTACAACGGGCATTGGGTCCTCGAGACAGCCTACATCACGCCCGAGCGCGTGGTCGGCAAGCTGACCCGCGATGGCGACCTGCTGAACGACAGCCAGGGCTACAGCGACACCTTCGGCTTCCAGTTGATGCACGGCCGGCCGTTCTACTTCTTCAGGAGGGATGCCCGGCTGGGCTTGTACTACGACAACCACGAAGTGCTGCCCGGCTACGACGAGATCCCGCGCTATGGCTGCTGCAGCGAGGCCGAGGTCAACGCGCGCCAGGCGGAGAACATGGTGGCATTCTTCGCCCGCCGCGACCGGACCTGGTACTACGTCGAGGTCGGCGTCTTCGATTGAGATCATCGACCATTCGCGATCCCCAACCCAGACATTTGGAGCCCGCATGGACCTTCAAACACAACTTACCGGCATTGACCGGTTCCTCTCGGCCATCTATGGCAGGGGCACAAGTCTCGAAGGCCTGCTTGGCTCGCTGGGCTTCGACCCGGCCCAGGTCAAGTCGCTGCATGACCGGCACCTGCCGGCCATCGCCGCGGGACTAGTCGAGGCAGTCCATGCCCGTTTGACGTGGGAAGACAAGGACACCTGGTTCCACTTGATCGCCCGCCGCTTTGGTCTGGTTGGGGAACCGCCAGCCGCCCTGGAGGCCGCCGCGACCGCCCTGGGACTCGATCCCGCGTATGCGTCCCGCCGCGGGCGCCGAGGCCCTCGACAAGTGTCGCACCAAGACCGCGCTGGAGGATTTCAGGAAGGAGCTGCGTCGCCTCGCCCTGGCTGAACTCTCCAAGAGCGGCGAGAAACCCGCCAAGGATCATGTCGTCGGCAAGCTCCAGCGGCTGGCCGACCTGCATGCCGCGGTCGACGTGGCCCGCATCGACTATGAGGCCAAGCGCGCGGACGTCTTGAAGAAGGTCCAAGCGGAACTCGATGCCATCGACCTGGAGTTCCGGCCCGTCCTGGACGCGGCCGAAGAGAATGCCACGGCGCTCGAGGCCGAGATCAAGAACGATGTGCTGCTGCGGGGCGAGAGCCTGCGCGGGGGTATCTACCAGGCCATATATATGAAGGGTCGCGTCTCATGGGATAGCCGCGGCATCGATGACTACGCGCGAGCCCACCCCGAGGTGTTGAAATTCCGGAAAGAGGGCCAACCCAGCGTGACCTTGAGGGCTGTCTCCAACCCCGCGATCGACAAGCCTGGCTGAATCCCTAAGGAGCCACCCGCGCGACGAGGCGGTCACACCGCTCCAAGTGTCATTGCGAGGCGCGCAGCGACGACCGCGAAGCGTGCGCCTGGCAAGCAATCTCCTCGTCACCGTGAGGATACTGGATTCGAGCGGATTGCTTCGTTTTGCGATTGCAGTTGCGCGCCGAATCCGCTGTACAATCCTCAATGTGAGCGCCCTCGTCACTCCTCATGTGGTCTGCCGCCCTGCCCTCCCCGCCGATACTGCCGACGTGCTGGAGTTTACCAAGTTCATCTGGGAAGGGCACGACTACATCAAGTACGTGTGGCGCGATTGGCTCGCAGACCCGCAGGGATTGCTGGCTGCTGCGATCTACGGTCCGCACACTGTCGGCATCGCCAAGGTCACACTCATCTCCGCCGGCCAGTGGTGGCTGGAGGGCTTTCGCGTCGATCCAAACTACCAGGGCCTCAAGATCGGCTCACATCTTCATGAATACTTGGGCCGCTGGTGGCTGGAACATGGCAACGGCACGCTGCGCCTGATGACCAGCTCCGAGCGCGTCCAGGTGCAGCATCTCAGTGCACGGACCGGGTTCAGCAAGGTCGGCGAGGTCTGGGCCTACACTGCCCGTGCCCTGGAAGGCCCGCCGAATGGCTTCGAGCCGGTCGGCGCGCAGGATGTTGCGGACGCCGTCAGATTCGCCTCCACCCACCTCGCCGGCCCGCACAGACTGTTGGACCTCGGCTGGCGCTTCGCCGCCCCGGACACCGAGACACTTACCCGCCTGATGTGTGATCAGCGGCTCTACTGGTGGGGCGGCCGCAGAGGGTTGGCTGGTTTCTGGGAGGACGATGATGAAGCGGGACGCGTCCTGGCAATCAGCTTCGTCGCCTGCGCCCCCGGTCAGCTCACCAGCCTGCTGGCCGCGATACCCGGCCTCGCCAAACAAAATGAGTACGTCTCTGTCCTATGGCTCGCTCCGAACGATAAGCAGTTCCAGGCAGAAATGACCTCGGCGGGCTTCGCAAGCGAATGGGATCACGCCGGGTTCTTGTATGAGAAGAAGCATCCGCGCATATGAACCTCCCTGGTCCGTTCCTTCGCACCATCGAGCAGGTCTTTGGCCAGCGCGGCCGTGATTTCCTGCAGGCGCTCCCGGACCTGGTCGACGAGGCCGCCCGCCGCTGGCAGCTTGCGGATGTTCAGCCCGTCTCGAATCTCTCCTACAACTACATCGCCTTCGCAGACCGGCTCGGTGAGAGCGTTGTGCTCAAGATCGGCGTTCCGGATCGCGAGCTGTTGAGCGAGATGACTGCCCTGTGCCTCTTCGATGGACGCGCCGCGGTGCGGCTGCTGGATTCAGATGAAGAGCACTCCATGTTCCTGCTGGAGCGCCTGAGGCCGGGCGATATGCTCACCACGGTCGAGGATGATCGCCAGGCGACGGAGATCGCGGCGGACCTTATGCGCCTGCTCTGGCGCACGCAGATATCCGGTTCGCGGCTGATTCAACTATCGGATTGGTTCAAGGGTCTTGAGAAGCTGCGGAGGCGCTTCGACGGCGGAACCGGTCCGCTCGCGGCGCACCTCGTCGGCCGGGCCGAATCAGTCGCCCGGGATTTCTGCACCGAGGATCATATCCCGACTTTGCTCCACGGTGATCTGCATCACTTTTAACATCCTGTCCTCGAAGCGCGGCTGGCTGGCCATCGACCCCAAGGGCGTGGTCGGGCCCGCAGCCTACGAGGTCGGACCGTTCCTCATCAATCCGTGGATGGTTTCCGGCTTGCAGCCCGATACGCCGCGACTGATCCGCGATCGCATCGCCATCTTCTCGGAGCGCCTGGGCTTTGAGGGATCCCGCCTGCGGGACTGGGGCCTCTCCCACGCGGTCCTATCGGCTTGGTGGAGCCTGGACGGGGACGAGGATTGGCGCCCTGCGATGCAGTGCGCTGAGATCCTGGCCGGAATGCAGACCTGAACCTGCCCGTGCCGTGTTGGCATGACGTCAGCAGCGCGGCGGCGAAGGGAGCCTCACGATGAAGAGCTGTCCTAAGTGCGGCCATCCGAACGACGACCAGGCACGCGCATGCGGCGGCTGCGGTGGGGAATTCTCCGCGGTTTCCCCTCAAACCAAATCGAATCCCTCGCGGCCGAGCCTGCTGCAGGACTCCTCCAAGGCCGTGGGCCTGCTGTTCGGCACGCTCGTAATTCTCACGCTCTTCGGGATTGCGGTCGCGATCCGCATGCTTTGGACAACGAGGCCGGCTGGGCTGGTGGAGATCCTGTTGTTTGGATTGCTGGCCGCTGACGCCGCGATCCTTCTCATGGCCGTTCGCAGAAGGACCGGGCCGGGCCTCATCGGCTACTTGGGTGTCTGGGTTCTGGGACTGATCCCGTACTTCGGCTGGGTGATCGTCTATGGAGCCGGTCACGGCATCGCAGAGGTGATCGAGAGACGCAGGGCCAATGCTGCCCTCATCGCTCTGCTGGTCTGGATCGGCGTTGTGATACTCTGTCTGGGCGTGCACCTGTTCGTGGGTAGCGCCCCACCGCCGCTGTAGCCCGCCAGCAGCCCGCTCAAGTCCCAAGGACACGCGTGCCCCCTTTAAATGGACACAGCCTCCCGTGCGAAAGCAGGCGGGAGGCTGTACCCCGTGATGAAGGTATCTCGTTACATTCCCAGGAAGGTGAAGACTGCCACGCCGAGCGCCAGGAGGCCAATTAGGAACGGGAAGAAGCCAGCGCCCAGTGCGGGCACGAATTCGGACAATCCGAACAGCAGGAAGAACAGGATCATGCACCAGCCTGAGATCGTCTTCGGCATAGTCATCTTCATCTTACACTCTCCTTTTACACGGGTTTGCACCGCCCACGCGGGCGGGTCTGAATGATAGAACCCACCGGCGGGCGGGAGGTTACGGCCGGCATGGTACAATGCCCTGTTTCCCCGTTGTCCGGGCAGCCTGCCGCAAGCAAGCGGTGGGCTTTTTATGCCAAGACTAGGCCGATCGAGCCGCCGGACGACGCATCCCCGGATCTCCAAATCCAATGAGCACCCTCGCAGCCCCCGCCGAATTTACCCTTGTCCGTCAGCCCTCCGAACTCGGCAGGGGTCCAGCCCGCTGGATCTGGTCCCACGCCTACCGCTACTGGCCCATCTTGACCATGCTCGTGCTGGGTGCCATCGGCAACGCCTCGCTGGCCGCGGCGGTGCCGGTTCTGGTAGGGAACGCGTTCAATGACATGCTCAAGCCCAATCCGAATCTGGGCGCCCTCGTCCCGTTGGCCCTTTTCCTGGGCGGCTCGCAGATCGTGCGCGGCGTGCTGCAGTTCGGCCGCAACTTCGGCGCCGAGCTCATGGCCCAGAAGTTCGAGCGCGACGTCCGCGACGAGATCTATGTCTCGCTGCTCGGCAAGAGTATGACCTTTCATAACCTGCAGCCTGTGGGCGACACAATGGCCCGCGCCACCAACGACGTACGCGAGATCAACCTGATGTTCAGCCCCGGCGTGAACCTGGTGGTCGGCGCAACGCTCTTCATGGTTGTCCCCTTCTTCATCGTCCCGCAGTATCACCCGGCCCTGCTGCTGACGCCAACCCTCTTCGCCATACTCTATTTCCTCTCCCTGTGGCGCTACCTGCGCAACATGTCGCCCGTGACCGACGAGGTGCGCCAGACCTTCGGCGACATGAACACGCATCTCTCCGAGACCCTGGATGGGGTCGAGATCATGAAAGGCGCGGCCCAGGAAGGCGCCGAGACCGAGACCTTCGTGACCAATGCCCGCCGCGTGCGCGATGCCTTCGTGCGCCAGGGTGATATCGAGGCCCGCTTCCTGCCCAACCTTCTCATCGGCCTGGCCTACGCCGGAGGACTGTTCCACGCGCTGGTCTTGTTCCGCATGGGCTTGCTCAACATCGGCGGGGTCGTGGCCTACTTCGGCCTGCTGCGCATGCTCGAGTTCCCCACCTTCACCTCCTCCTTCGCCTACACCCAGATCTCGCTCGGCCTCTCCAGCGCGCGCCGCATTCTGGAGCTCATGAACCATGAGACCGACCTGGATCAGAACGCGGCCGGCGTGAGCGCCCCCATGCGCGGCGAGATTGAATTCCGCGGTGTCGCCTTCAGCTATCCCTCGCCGCCCACATCGAGTGAACCACGGACTCCGACCGCGGCAAGTACATCCGGCGGGCCGGTCCTCAAAGACATCACCTTCCGGGTCAAGCCGGGTCAGACCGTTGCCCTCGTCGGGCAGACCGGCGCCGGCAAGACCAGCCTCGTCAGGCTGATCAACCGTACCTACGACGTCGAGCAGGGACAGGTGCTCATCGACGGCGTCGACGTGCGCGACTGGAATCTGGCGGCGCTCCGCAGCCAGATCTCGATGATCGAGCAGGACATCTTCCTCTTCTCCCGGTCGATCAGCGACAATATAGCTTTCGGCCGTCCCGGGGCGAACCGTCAAGAGGTCGTCGCGGCCGCGCAGGCGGCGCAGGCCGACGATTTCATCCAGACCTTCGACCAGGGTTACGACACGATCATCGGCGAGCGCGGCGTCACCCTCTCGGGCGGACAGCGCCAGCGCCTCGCGCTGGGCGCGCTTTCCTGACCGATCCCCGCATCCTGATCCTCGACGACTCGACCTCCGCCATTGATTCCGCCACCGAAGACAAGATCCAGCGGGCCATCGCCAACGCCTCCCGCGGCCGCACGACCATCCTCATCACTCACCGCCTGTCCCAGATCCGCTGGGCAGACCTGATCATCGTGCTGCGCCAGGGCCGTATCGCCGCCATCGGTACGCATGACGAGCTGATGCGCACCTCCGAGGCTTACAGCCGGATATTTAGGGACTAGGGACGCCGACCTCGCCGATGCCGGCAGCTCCCTGCCGTCGGGCATCCCGACGGGCCTTCATACTGAAATATGGGATTCTTTGCCGGACTGAACGTCGAAAAATACGACCGCCAATACTCCGATCGCGAGCTGGTGCGACGGATCGTCGATTACTTCAAGCCGCAGAGACGCCGCCTGGCCTGGGTCACGGTCCTGGTATTGGCAATCGCCAGCATCGGCGCCTCGCTGCCGATCGTCGTCAGCCGACTGGTCGACCTGCTGGCGGGCGAGCCAACCGTGGAGGCCATCAGCCTGGTCGGCCTTGCCCTGCTGATCATCGCCTTTGCCACCTGGGGTCTGAACTGGGCGCGGCGCAGCCTGGTGGTGCGCTCAGTCGGTGATGTGGTCCTGCAGTTGCGCGCCCGCGCCTTCGAGGCTGCCGCCGAGCACGACCTCTCCTTCTACGACCAGTTCTCCTCCGGCCGCATCGTCTCGCGCATCACCTCCGACAGCAACGACTTCGGCCAGCTGGTGGTCATCGTCACCGACCTGGCCTCCCAGGTGTTCCAGGCCATGATCCTGGGCGTGGTGCTCGTCCGCACCGAGTGGCACATGGCCCTGCTGCTCTTCTCATTCATCCCGTTCATCTTTGCCATCACCCTCGGTTTCCGCAGCATCGCCCGACGCGTCACGCGCAGGGGCATGCAGGCCATGGCCGATGTCAACGCCGCCATCAAGGAGACCGTCAGCGGCATCTCCATCGCCAAGAACTTCCGCCAGGAAGAATCCATCTTTCAGACCTTCGACGCCGCCAACCAGACCTCTTACCGAGTCAACGTCCAGCGCGGTCTCGTGCTGTCGCTGGTCTTCCCGGTGCTCAACGCCATCGGGTGGCATCTTCACCGCCATCCTCGTGTATGCTGGCGGCCTGAGCATTACGCAGGGATTGATCACTGCCGGGGCATGGTACCTGTTCATCATCAGCCTGGACGCAGTTCTTCTTTCCGATCCAGAACCTGGCCGCCTTCTGGGCGCAGATCCAGCAGGGACTGGCGGCGGCGGAACGCGTCTATGCCCTGATCGATGCCGATCCGAACGTGGTGCAGACCGCGAACCGGGACGTGCCCCGCTTGAAAGGCCGAGGTGTGCTTCGAACACCTGAACTTCCGCTACACGGATAAGGAGCCCGTCCTCTCGGACTTCAACCTTTGCATCGAGCCCGGCGAGACCCTGGCCTTTGTCGGACACACGGGCGCCGGCAAGTCCTCCATCGCCAAGCTGATCGCCCGCTTCTACGAATTCCAGGAGGGCAGCCTCACGATCGATGGCCTGGACATTCGCACCCTTGACCTGCAGCAGTACCGCCGCCAGCTGGGCATCGTCTCACAGGTGCCCTTCCTCTTTTCGGGGACGGTTGCGGACAATATCAGCTACGCGATCCCGGGTGTCTCCGAGTCCGAGATGCTGGCCATGGCCCGGCGCATCGGCGGCGGGGAATGGCTGGACATCCTGCCCGATGGCCTGCACACCCAGGTCGGCGAGCGCGGCAACCGCCTGTCGATGGGACAGCGCCAGCTCGTGGCCCTGATGCGCGTGCTCGTGCAGCAGCCGGCCATCTTCATCCTGGACGAAGCCACCGCCAGCATCGATCCATTCACCGAGTGGCAAATCCAGCAGGCGTTGAATCTCATCCTGGAGCACTCCACCAGCATTCTGATCGCCCACCGCCTTTCGACGGTCAAGGCCGCCGATCGCATTGTGGTGATGGAAAAAGGGCGTATCATTCAGGAAGGCGACCACGAAACGCTGCTGGCACAGGGAGGGCACTACGCCATGCTCTATAATACGTACTTCCGGCACCAAAGCCTGGCTTACGTAGAGCAGGCCCGCGAGTTGATGGATAAATGACACTGAAGCAGTCTCTGCATCGCCATTTTTGGGAACGGACGCCATCCGCAGGTGCTTCGACGCACCCACGCTGGGGATCTCCGGCGGGGCATGGTTAACCTGGACAGCCTGTTCGCCTTCGTCCAAGGCATCATCATCACGCTCCGCAGCGGGCAGATCCCTGAGCTCGGCTATTGGAGCTACGCGATTCTGTTCCTGCTGGTGGCGATCGAGGGCCCCATCTCGGTCCTGCTGGCCGCGGCCGCCGCCTCTGCCGGGCTCATGCGGCCCCTGCCAGTGTTCGTGGCCGCGGCCGCCGGCAACCTCACCGCCGATAATTTGTGGTACCTGCTGGGGTACATGGGCAAAACCGAGTGGATCCACCACATCGGCCGCTGGCTCGGTGTCCGGCCGAGTCTCATCGAGCATCTCAAGCGGAACATGCTCAAGCATGCCACCCGCGTGATGTTCCTGGCGAAGATCACGGTCAGCTTCGTCATTCCGGCCTTGATCACCGCGGGCCTGCTGCGGGTGCCCTGGAAGCGCTGGTTCCCCGCTTTCATCGTCGCAGAGGCGCTCTGGACCGGCACCCTGGTATTCATCGGCTATTACACGACCGAATCCCTCGAAGCGCGTGCAGCAGGGCGTCGAATACATCGGCCTCGGCGTGTCGATCGCCCTCGTGATTCTCCTGTTCGTGCTTGGCCGGCAGCTGTTGAAGTTGCTCGACAAGGAAGATCCGGCCGCTGCCTCGGATTGATTCCCCGCCTGAAGGAACAAGCCTCATCCGCGTTTTGATCGCGGGCGCCACATACTTCCCGGCCCTCAACGGGCAGTCTGTGTTCATGGTTCACCTGGCTGAGGGCCTCGCCGCCCAGGGCCACGAAGTCGGCGCCCTGTTCCCGGGCCGGCGCGCCCTCAGCAGCCGGATGAACGGCGTGCGACTGGAGGCTGTCCGCAGTCTGGAGCTCAGCCTGGTGCGCGCCGACGCGTACTTTCCGTACTTATATGCCGGCCGCATTCGAGACGTCTTCGAGGCCTTCCGCCCCGAGGTGCTGCACATCCACGATCACTACCCCTTGAGCATCACGGCCGTGCGGGAGGCCAGGCGCCGGGGAATTCCGATCGTGGGCACCAACCACTTCGTGCCGGCCAACGTCGAACCCTACATCCCCGCCTCCACCCTGCTCCGCCCCGTGCTCGACCGGATGCTCTGGCAATGGATGTTCCGTGTCTACCGTCGCCTGGACTTCGTGACAGCACCCTCCCAAGCGGCCGTCGACCTATTGCAGTCGCAGGGGCTGCGCGTCCCCATGCGGGCCGTGTCATGCGGCACGGACCTGACCCGCTTCCACCCCGACCCAAATGTCGATCGCGCCGCTGCCCGCCGGACCTACGGGCTCGAGCCGGATTCCAAACTCTTCCTATATGTTGGCCGGGTCGACCGGGAGAAGCGCATCGACGTCTTGCTGCACGCCATCCGCCTCCTCCCCCGGGATGACATCCAGCTGGCGATCGCGGGCCAGGGCGCGGCGCTGAACCGCCTGCAGCTCATGTCGCAAACCCTGCAGCTGGGAAAACGTGTCCGGTTCCTTGGAAGGGTGCCCAATGAACATCTGAATCTGCTGCTGAACAGCGCGGATGTGTTCGCGCTCGCCAGCGAAGCCGAACTGCTGAGCATCGCCAGCCTGGAAGCTATGGCCACCGGACGCCCGCTGCTGCTAGCGGATGCGGGCGCGCTCCCGGAGCTCGTGGTGCCCGGTATCAACGGCTATCTGTTCCGGCCGGGCGACGCGCGGGACGCGGCTCAGTACATGAAACTCCTCGCAGATCAGCCCGCCCTGCGCGAACAGATGGGCCGGGCGAGCCGCGAGCGCGTCCAGCCTCACAGCATGGAATTCGCCCTGCAGACCTATACCGGGATCTATCGGCAGGTGCTCGAAACGCGGTTCCGAACCCAGCAGTTTTCAGGGCCGGTTCACAGACATCACGGCGCGAGATAAGACCAGCACCGAAAGCCGGCGAACCGATCTCTGCCGCCGTCCGGCCGCACGGAAGCGTGAAACACGAGTCATGAGCCGGAAATCGTCATCTGGTTCCCGCCGCGGCAACCTGCAGGGCGCGCATGCCTAGCTTGGACAGCGTGCTCGCCTTCCTTCAGGGGCTGCTAACCACGCTGCGCAGCGGCCAATTGCCGGAGCTCGGATCCTGGACTTACCTACTGCTGTTCGTGCTGGTCGCCTTCGAAGGGACCTTTGCCATCCTTTTGGGCGCGGCAGCGGCCTCGGCTGGCTTGATGCGGCCGCTGCCGGTCTTCCTAACCGCCGCCGCCGGCAATCTTACTGCCGACTGCCTGTGGTACACGCTCGGGTATTTCGGCAAGACGGAATGGATCTATCACTTCGGCCGCCGGCTGGGGGTCCGGCCAGAGCTGATCGAACGCCTGAAAGCGGCTTTGCTGAAGCACGCCACAAAGGTCATGTTCCTCGCCAAGGTAACCAGCAGCTTCGTCATCCCCGCCCTGGTCACCGCGGGTCTGCTGCGGATTCCCTTCAAACGCTGGTTCCCGTACTTCATCATCTCCGAAATGCTGTGGACGGGCTCGCTGGTGCTCATCGGTTACTACGCCACCGAATCGATCAAGCGGGTTGAGCAGGGCCTGCACTACGTCCTGTTCATCGTTCCCCTGATTTTTGTGGTATTTATGCTGGTGGCGGGACGACGGCTATTGAGCAGCGTGGGCGCGGGCGACACTCCGGCTGCGTCTGAATGAACCCTTTCACCGAGGCCACAAGCTGATGCGTGTCCTGATTACTGGAACCACGTACTACCCGGCCCTGAACGGACAGGCGATCTTCATGGTCAATCTGGCCGAAGGCATCGCTGCCCGGGGGCACGACGTCTGTGCCCTGTATCCCGAACCGCGGCAATTCAGCGGCCGTCGCAACGGCGTCCGCCTGGAAACCGCCCGCTCACACGAATTCAAGTTCATCGGCCCCGAGTTCCTATCATCCGCTGCGCTCCACCGCCCGCGTGCGCCAGGTGCTGGATGACTTCCGACCCGACATTGTGCACATCCACGACCATTATCCCCTGAGCGCGACGGTCGTCCGCGAGGCTAGGCGCCGGGGCATCAAGACCTTCGGCACGAACCACTTTAGCCCTGTTCACGTCGAGCCCTTCATCCCAGGATCGGTGCGCTTCAAACCCCTGGTGGAGAGGATGCTCTGGGCATGGCTGCTGCACCTCTATCAACAGCTTGAGTTCGTCACCGCGCCCTCCCAGTACGCCATCAACGACCTGCGCCGGCAGGGCTTGCAGGTGCCCGCGGTCGCGATCTCCTGCGGCACCAGCCTGGCACGCTTTCACCCCGATCCATCCTTCGACCGCGTGGCCTGGCGCTCTCACTACGGGCTGGATCCACAGGCCGCGGTCTTCGTGTCGGTGGGCCGTGTCGAACGCGTGAAGCGGATTGAAGTCATGGTCCAGGCCCTCCATCTGCTGGGGCGGACGGATATTCAGCTGGCTCTTGCCGGTGATGGATCCTTCCTGGAGCACCTGAAAGGCATGGCTCGCACACTAAATCTGGGGGACCGGGTTCGTTTCCTGGGCCGACTGCGGAACGAGGAGCTTCCATCCCTGCTGAACAGCGCCGACGTTTTTGTGATGACCAGCGAAACCGAAACCCTGAGTATTGCCAGCCTGGAGGCGATGGCCTGCGGACTGCCGGTCCTGCTAGCGAATGCCTCGGCGCTGCCTGAATTGGTCACGCCCGGCGTGAATGGTCATCTGTTCAAGGCCGGCGATCCGGTCGACGCTGCCCGCCACATGGGTCTGCTGGCGGACCAGCCCGCGCAGAGAAAGGCCATGGGAGGCGCCAGCCGCGAGCGAGTCCAGGCTCACAGCCTGGATCACACGCTCCAGCGCTACGAGACGCTATATTGGCAGACCCTTGAGAGTCCCGTTCGCATCTCATTACCAGTGACGAAGCCCCGAACCCGGCCCCGGCCTGCCAACGCCAAACGCGAGCTGTGAGCTCCTGCAGGGGAGAATAGGAATCGGAAATGAAGTACCTAGGCAATAGGAATCCCTTTACAGGGATGGAGATCCTCAAGGTCAACTGCGCCGAGGTCACCCTGACCAGCGACGAGGTGACCGCGTTGTGTCCCATCACCGGGCAGCCGGATTTTTACACGATCGCCATCACGCTGCGCAGCGGCTACTCAATTGAAAGCAAGAGCCTCAAACTATATTTCCAGACCCTGCGGGACAAGGGGATCTTCTGCGAAGACCTTGCGGGCCAGATCAAGAAGGATGTGCTGGCCCTGGTTGATTGCGAAGTGTCAGTGACTGTTGTCCAGAAGGCTCGCGGGGGAATCACAATCAAAGCCGTCGCGTAAGCCTCAGCAGACATTGAATCGCCAGTGAATAGAAGCAGCGGCAGGCAGATGGCTCTGCCTGCCGCTGCGCGCATACAAGAGGAATGCTAGGCCCGGAAGACGAAAAACATTCTCCTTGATCTCATAAGGAGAGGAGATTGCCGCGCTTCCCGGGAAGAACAGCCGACCGCGCGCCTGCAACGCCATTGGTGCAATGAGTTCATCTGCCTTGGCCAGTGGCCGGATGATTCTGTACTCGATAGTGCAGCAGCACTCCGCCATCCTCCCACTGTTCCAAACGGACCAGGTCAAGTCCCATGGGATTTCCGCTCGGCAGTCCTGAGCCACCAGACAGTGTCGGCGCGGTCTCGCCACCGAAGATGAACGGGGCCACGAACACGGTGAGCTCGTCAACCAGTCCCAGCCGCAGCATCTCGGAGTTCAACGTTGCCCCTCCTTCGAGCATCAGTCGCGCGATCCCGCTCTCAACCAGCACCCGCATCGCCCGGACCAGATCCACCCTGCCCTCACCGAGAATGTGGACCTCCGCCCCTACGCCCCGCAGCATGGAGAGTTGCGATGCTGGGGTCCGCGGAGTGGTGAACAGGATGATCCTCGCCGGGCCGGCGGTCAGGAATTTGCAGTCCGGCTCGAGCTGCAAGCGGGATGTCACTGCCACCTTGGAAGGATTTGTGGGTAGCCCGCGCTGCTGTCGCTCTCTGCGCAGACCCTCGGATTTGACAGTTAGGCTCGGGTCCTCGTCGTGCAGCGTGTGCCCGCCGACCATGACGCCGTCGAATGCAGCCCGCAAGCGGTCCACCCGCTCCTTGTCACGGGCTGACGAGATCGCAGCGCCGCGCCGTTCGAACGTGTCGATCTTCCCGTCGGCCGTGGCAGCCACGTTCAAGTGGACGAAAGGTCGGTCCATGACGCAGTCCCTATGCCGGCGCGCCGGCCGGCACCACCCGATCCAGGGGAATCTCGCGCAGCGATTCCAACTCCAGTTCCTCGCACAGGCCCCCCAGGAACTCGAACTGGTATCCCGCCTGAACCAGGTGATCCAGCATCTTCTCGAGAAGGTCGAACGCGCCGCGAGCGTTACGCATTAGCAGCAGCTTCTCGGGCGCGGTCACATCGTCCTTGAGCAGGTGAAAGTAGTAGTCATGCGGATGGCTCAGCACGGCGACCTGGTCCGGGAGCGGGAAGGCCTTGAGCAGCAGCCCATAGGTCTTCCAGCCAAACAGCTTGACGTAGCTCAGGGAGAAGTTCAGCCGGATGCCGCTCAGGCTTGCGAACGGCACCTCGATGATCGAGCGCTCCCCCTGCCGGACGCGGAACGGCGTGACCGGCAAATGCAGGTGGTTGTATCCGTGCCGACCCGGTCGCGCAGAGGGATAGATGCTCGAATCGTAGCGCAGGCCCAGGTCCATCAGGGTCTCCAATCCCTCCCGCGTGATGTGGCCGACCGGCGCCCGGTAGCCGAGCGGATTTGCACCCGTGAAATCATGAAAGGCCCGTACCGACTGCTCGATATCGCCGCGCGTGCACGGATTCTGCATATTGTGCGCGTGCGAATGGATCGCGAATTCCACCGGCACCTGTCCCGCCAGTCGCCGGTAGTCCGCCCCGTGCTTCGGCAGCAGCGACGTAACCAGAAAGGCAGTCAACTTCGCCTTGCGCGGTCGCAGGACCGAGACGAAACGCTCGAAGAGCGCTTCATCCTCGAACAGGCGGATCCGGCCGGTCGGGTCGAGGAAGTCCGCCTCGACGTCCAGCGTGAGGCAGGCGATCTTGCGGCTCATCCTGGCGCAGCCGGCAGATTGGTGACGTAGTCAAAGATCGAGTGGTGCACGAAGCGCAGGCCGCTGAAACCATGAGCCGCAGCGATGCGGCGGAACTCGTCCTTGGAATAGAGGTGGACGCCGGGACAGCCGTTTATGCGCAGATAGATCTTGCGCAGATTCCAGATGAGCCAGGTGCGCTTGCGCCCCTCGTCGTCCGGGAAGTCAAGCAGGAAGTAGCGCGTCCGGAATTTGGCCAGCAGCGCGTCCAGCGCGGGCGCATCGAAATACTCAAGTACGCCGAGGGCAGTGACCAGATCGACTTGCGGCAGCTGCAGCGCCTCCTGCGTCAGGTCGCCCACTTGGAACTCAACCTTGCCGGCGTAGGGACTCTGGAGGCAACGTCTATTGGCGGCCTCGATCGCGTCCGGTGAGACGTCCAAGCCGATCACCTTCTTCGCGCCGGCCTCTGCCAGCTGAAACGCGAAACGCCCCGATGCGCAGCCGAGATCGAGAACGGTCAGACCCTCTACGTGTGGTGCGACCATTCGCCGGGCGGCCTCCATGCGCACATACATGCCATTGCCGCGCAGCAGCGCCGCCATGCGCTCCCACAACGGCATCGGGCGGCCAGAATCCTTGTAGTATGCGCCAGCCTCCCAGCTCATCACATGTCTTTTCCAGTATTCCCCCTGTTCATCATGGTAGTCCTTGAACCAATGCATCCCAGCTCCGATCGAGAACGAACAATGAAGTGCTGGCGCTCTCAAGCGCAGGTGGTCAGCCGCGCAGCCTCAAAACCGTGACGCCAACCATCATACGGCGGTTCATCGGCTCGCGCCCACGCTAAACAAGAGCTGAGGCGGCCTCGAGCCTCAGTATTGATTCTGGAAATACGTCCGGATGATATCTGAAAAGTCCCGGTTGGTGTGCCGGCGCATCATCACAAAGAAATCCTGGCTGGTTGCCCGTCCATGGGCGTACGTCGCCGCGTAGTCCTCCAGGAAGGCGAAGAACGCCTGATCTCCTATGCGCGATCGCAGGTCATCCAGGAAGTTGGCCCCATTCAAATACACCGCGTTGACGTAGGCTCGGAACGTCGCGAAATCGTACACACTCGAATTGACGTACCCCGACGGACCGAAGTAGTTCACCCGGAAGTTCCACCACCAGTCGCCGTAGGCCGGATAATTGTACTCATAATAGATGCGTTCGCTGTACACCGACAGGGCCTCGTCCAGCCAGGGCTCGAGCGCCTGGTCGCTGCCCACCAGGCCGAACCACCACTGGTGCGCGATCTCGTGCGTGCCGATCGTGAATAGGTCGCTCTTGGCACTGCCGTTGTACTCATCATAAAACTTGGATGCCAAGAACACGAGCCCGTCGTATTCCTGCCCGTCCGGCAGATCGATCTCGACGATGCTCAGGCTCGGATAGGGATACGGTCCGAACTTGACCTCGTACAGACCCAGCGACTGGGTCGCCATCCACACCACACCCTTGCTGGCGTTCCCGCTGCCTGCGAAGTAGTAGGATCGGATCTTCACCGACCCGACCGCGGATTCGTCGACCAGAAAGCTGTCGCTCGCTGACAGCACGAATGTGCGTGCCCCCTCGAGGTGATAGTGGGTGGAATCCCCGCTGGTCTCGGCGGGGGCACTGGCTGCCAGCACCACGTTTGAACCCTTGACGGAGACGTACACGTCGTAGTCGGCCGCATCGTAGACCAGGTGCTCGCCGAATGCAGAGACATCGTGCAAGATCCACTTGCCCTCGAACGGCACGATGAACGGATACCAGTCGGTCAGGTTGATCTGATCGCTCAGGTAACCGAACGTTGAATTGTATTTCTTCTGCGGCAGCGCGAGGCTAAATCCCAATAAGAAGGTCGTGACCGCGCCCGGGTCGATCGACTGCGCCGGGACGATCGTCAGCCGCTGCCCGCTCAGCGTGTAATTGCTGACGTCGGCGCCATCCTGCTGGAGCGTGCTCAGCGTGAAGCAATTCGCCCACAAGTTGGGCTCGACCGCCATGACTACGTTGGCGAGACTCTGTCCGGTCGTGTTGGTGTAGCGGACAGTCTCGTTGACCGCCACGCCGTCGTTGAAGTAATCCAGCGTGAGGTACATCGTGTACTGAGTCCGGCCGCTGGCTGGGACGGGAGTAGGTAATGGCGCGGTCGGCACCGGCGTGGCCGTGTCCTCAGGCGTCTCTGTCGGCGGCACCGCCGTGGAGGTTTCCGTCGCGGCGGGCGTATCGGTCAGCACGGCGGTCTCGCTCGGCAGTGGCGTATCGGTCACCGCCGGCGGCTGGAACGGTGTAGCAGTCGCCGTGGCGTGGGGATCCAGAGTGACCAGCACCAGGGGTGGTCCCGCCGCCTCCGTGGGCGCCGGCGCGCACGCAGACACTGTCAAAGCGCACAGGACGCATACCAGCCAACCTGTCCGTATGGTCGACTTCTTCATTTCAGATCGTGGAGGTCATTGCGCGCCACCTGCCCACCACGATTCGGCAATGACCGATTGTTCTTCCACCTGCCCCTTCTAGTATATGTTCTGGAAATACTTGCGAACAATATCAGTATAGTCGGTCGTCGTATGTGCCGCCAGGATGCGGAAGAAATCGGAAGCCGTGGCGATCTTGCCGTTCTCCTGCTTGAGGTAATCCTGCAGAAAAGTGAAGAAAGCCGCATCGCCGATGCGCGTCCGCAGCTCGTCGAGGAAATGTGCGCCGCGGAAGTAGACTGCATTGGTGTACGGGCGGAAGCCGCCCCCGGCGTAGACCGGGATATCCACCCAGCCCTGTGGATTGTAGAAATCGATGCGATAGATCCACCAGAACGAAACCAGCTGCGGGTTCGCTGTCTCATAGAAGATGTGTTCGCTGTACGTGGCCAGGGCCTCATCCAGCCATGGTTGCAGCGCCTGGTCGTTCGCGACCTGCTCCCACCACCACTGGTGGGCGGTCTCGTGCGCCGCCACGAAGATCAGGTAGCTCTTCTGCGTGCCGTCGTACAGATTGTAGAAGTCATGGCTGAGGAAGAAGAAGGCCGAGAACTCCATCCCGTCGTTGAAATCGCCCATCACCACTGCCAGAGTCTTGTGCGGGTACGGTCCATACTTCTGCTCGAAGATCTGTAGCGCATCTGCGGTCGCGTTCAGCGCGGCCTCGCCTGAGTCATGGTACAGCTGCTGGAGCCAGTAGCTGGTGATCGTCACATCACCAACCTGTGTGCTGGCCGTGAGGAACTCCGTGCTGGCGGAGATCACGAACGCCCGGCCCGCGGTCAGGGTGTACGTCCTCCATTCGCCGTTCGCGCTGGCCGCGCCGCTCGCGGCGATCACGGGATTGACCGCCGGATCGGCGGGCCGCAGATTGACCGTGTAGTCCGCCGCGTCATAAACCAGGTGCTCGCCGTAGTACCACGGGTCGTGTAGGATCCATTTCCCGCCGATGCGCGGCACCACGAACGGATACCAGTTGGTCAGGTTGATCTGGTGCTGGCTGTAACCGAATATGCGCGGCCGCGTCAGGTTGGGATTGGTCGGCTCGATCAGGGGCAGGTTGAGCGTGTATTGGATCTTGATCGTGGTCGTCGCCTCGGGCTGCAGCACGTCCGGCAATTGGAACCACAGCATTTGCCCCTGCAACGAGGAGTTGGCCAGCGGCGTCCCATCCAGGCTCAGGCTGGTCAGGTTGAAACAGCCCGTCCACAGATCCGGCTCGACCGCCAGTACCATGTCGGTCAATCCATCGCCGGAGTGATTCGGGTAGACGATCGTCTCGTCCACGGTCACCGCCTTGTTGGCATAATCCAGCACCGCGCTGAGCGTGTACTGGGCGCGGGCCGGCGCCGGGACGTCGGTCGCAGTGGCGGTCGGCGCTGGCGTGTCAGTCGCTGGGACTGGAGTGTCCGTCGGCGGCAGGCTGGTGGCGGTTGGCTCGGGAGTTGGTGCAGTGCAGGAACTCAAGACGAAGGACAATAGCAAATAGGATGTGAGCAGCGCTACGTGCGGCGTTCTACGCATGGGCTGTATTCTACTGCTTTCCATACAAAAGCCCTGGTAGTGATTTAGGGCATCACCAAATCAGAACAGGCGACCATACGCGTTCCGCCAATTGCACAGGCTATGAAAGACCCTCCCACACATCTGTGAGAGGGCCGTTCGGAAATCTGAAAAGACAAATCGAAAAGGGATCTACGCTTCGAGAGCCTTCTTGAATCCTGCGAGAGCGGTATCCAGCCCGGCTCGCAGCTGCGGCACAACCATGCCCTCCGTGCCCGGCATTACGACCGCATCCATCGACAGGCTCAGCTTGGTCCCCGTGCCTTCCTTCTCGAGCGTGTAGGTATTGGTCACCGGTGAGGCCGGCGGCTTGGCCAGGGTCTTGATCGCGAACGTCTTGCTGGGCTCCAGCGCTACGATCTCATGCTCCGACTCGAACTGGCGCCCGGCCATGGTCATCTTGACCGTGTAGTGCATGCCGACCGCCATCTTGCCGCTGGTCTTGATCTCGGTGATGTTTGGATTCATCGCCTTCTGGTTCTGCACATCGGTAATATATGAGAACACCTTCTCAACTGGCTTCTTGATGCTGATGCTGGTTTCGACGGTTGCCATGAGAACTCCTCCTTGTGAGTCCGGGCGATTATACACCGCCCGGCCGATGGCTCCGTCCGGGGCTTCTTGACCGATGAATGAGGAATCCAGGGCAATCCGGTCCTCGTGATAAAATCCCGACCCTGCACAACCCTAGATGACCTTGGCCGACAAACCTCGGTGAGATTCCGGATGGGAGCAATCGATGATAGAAGAGCCGCGTCTCGAACAAACTCAAGCCCATGACACCGCAGTGATCCAGCTGACCATTCCCCGCGAGAAGATTCGCGACGTCATGGGTTCAGGCCTCGCAGAGTTGAGGACCGCCGTGGCCGCGCAAGGCATTGCCGCGACAGGACCCTGGTTCACGCACCACCTCAGCATGCAGCCCGACACTTTTGACTTCGAGATCGGTGTGCCAGTTTCCAAGCCGGTCTCCCCCGCCGGACGCGTGCGGCCCAGCCAGATGCCTGCAATGAAGGTCGCAAGGACCATCCTCCACGGAGACTATGAGGGGCTGGCCTCCGGTTGGGGGGAGTTCGACGCCTGGATCGCGGCCCACGGTCACAAACCCGGGCCCGATCTATGGGAGGTCTACCTCGTCGGCCCAGAAACGGAGCCCAATGCGTCCAAGTGGCGCACAGAACTCAGCCGACCATTGACCGGGTAAGCGCGCTCTGATCTCCCGTCGCAGCGCCCTTCACCTGGCGAAGACACAATTGGGTATGCAGCAATCGATCATTCATGTCGCACTTGTGGTCCGGGACTACGATGAAGCCATCGAGTTCTTCTGCCACAAGCTGCATTTCACGCTGGTCGAGGACACATATCAGCCGGAACAGGATAAGCGCTGGGTCGTCGTCGCGCCCCCGGGTTCCCCGGGTACTACCCTCCTGCTGGCCAGAGCCTCCACACCCGAGCAGGCGGATTTCATTGGCAGACAGACTGGCGGGCGAGTCTTCTTGTTCCTGGGAACGGATGATTTCTGGCGGGACTACAACGAGATGCTCGCCGTGGGCATCCGCTTCGTCCGCCAACCCAAGGAAGCTCCCTATGGGACCGTCGCTGTGTTCGAAGATCTGTACGGCAACATTTGGGATCTGATCCAGCTGCGCCCTTCCCACTGACGGTGTTTGGGCGGGGTTCTGGGTCCGGCTTGACACGGCCAGCGCGCGCGTCGTCAAGCTCCGGCAGCCCGCGAGCTCCCCTCAGCAACTCTGCATCAAGCGGTCCGCCTGTGCCTAAACACGCCTTGCCGTGGATTGAACAGGTAGGCTAGCAGAAAGAATGCGGTGGCCGTCAGCACGATGGCCGAGCCGGAGACAATATTTAGGTAATAGCTCAAGTACAACCCGACGACGGACGCCAGCGCTCCCAGGACCGCCGAGAGCACCATCATGGGCGCCAGCCGCCGCGTCAGCAGGTAGGCCGTCGCCGCAGGTGTAACCAGCATCGCCGCCGCCAGTCCCACGCCAACAGTCTGCAGTGACACCACGACGGTCAGCGCGAGCAGCACCAGCAGGACGTAGCGCAAAAGGTCCGCCCGGAGGCGCAATGTCGCTGCCAGGATGGGATCGAACGAGATGATGAGGAACGGTCTGTAGAGCACCAGCACGGCCAGGAGGATCAACAACCCCAGTCCAGCGGTCAGCTGCAGGTCGAAAGCCGATACACCGAGCACGTTCCCGAATAGTATGTGACTCAGATCTACCGCGTAGGTCTGGATCGAGCTGATCAAGGCCACGCCGAGCGAGAGTGCTGCCGCGAACAGGATGCCGATGGCGGTGTCTTCCTTGATCGTCCCCTGCTTTGAGAAGAAGCCAATGCTCAAAGCAATGATCAGCGCCGCGATAATGGCTCCGACGAGCAGGTTGCCGCGCAGCAGGTAGGCCACGGCGACACCGGGCAGGATGGCATGCGCCAGCGCGTCGCCGAGGAAGGCCATGCCGCGCAGGACCACGTAGGTGCCCATCACCGCGCACAGCACGCCCACGATCACGCTCGCCAGCAGCGCCCGAATCATGAAAGCGTATTGAAGGGGTTCAAGCAGATAGGACATTGGCGCTCATTCGGGTGGACAACATTCATCCACCACCACGCTCCCATCGCCCAGCAGAGTCAGGTGTGAGCCAAACGCCTTCGACAGGCCCTCCTGCTTCATGACCTCGGCCGGCTTCCCGAACGCGATCAGGCGATGATTCAGAAGCAGCATCAGGTCGAACTTGTCCGCCGCCAGGTTGAGATCGTGCGTGGCGATCATCGCGGTGACCTGGGCCGCGCGCAGATCGTCCAGCAGCCGGAGGGTCGCATCCTGGGTGGTGAGGTCGACGCCCGTGAAAGGCTCATCCATCAGCAGGATATGCGGTTCCTGAGCCAGCGCCCGCGCCAGGAACACGCGCTGCTGCTGCCCGCCCGATAGATCGCCAATGGACTGACCGGCCAAGTCCGCGATGCCCATTTGCGCCAGGCTGCCGTTAACCGCCTGCCGGTCCCGCCGCGTGATGCGCTTCAGCCAGTCCTGGTGATCGTATCGACCCATCATCACCACGTCTTCGATCGTGACGGGGAAACGCCAGTCCACTTCTTCGCGCTGCGGCACGTAGGCCACGCAATCCTTGTGGTTGCCAAGCGGCAATCCGTGGATGAAAACCTGACCCCCGCGCAGCGGCAGCAATCCAACCAGCGCCTTGAACAGTGTGGACTTGCCCGCGCCGTTCGGCCCAACCACGGCCACCCGCGCCCCGTGCGGCACACTGAACGTCAGGTCTTCCACGACGATCTTGTCACCGTAGCCAAGGCTGACGTTCTGGACCTCCAACCGATGCGGAATGTGAGAGTTCATCTATGGCAAATCACTTAAGCCCTTCCACGATCGCGGTGACATCACACTTCATCATCGCGATGTAGGTGGGCGCCGGGCCGTCTTTCGCCGAGAGCAACTCGACATACAGGTTCGTCACCACCTTCGCTCCGGTCTCCGAGGCGATCTGACGGGCGAGATTCTGGTTCTCGTTGACGTCCAGAAAGATCGCCGGAGCGCCGCTGCTCTTGACGGTCTGGATCAGCTGAGCCATCTGCTGGGCCGACGGAGCAGCATCGCTCGTCACGCTGGGGATGACCGCACCCAGGATCTTGAACCCGTACGCGTCCGCGAAGTAACCCAGCTCATCGTGGTTGGTCACTAGGAGGCGTTTCTCAGGCGGCACTTGGGCGATCTGAGTCTTCGATCCAGGCATCCAGATCATTGAGCCGGCCGACGTAGGCCGCGGCGTTCGCGGTATAGTCCGACGCGCCTGCAGGGTCGGCCTTGGAGAGCCCGTCCCGGATGTTCTCAGCGTAGCGAATCACGTTCAGGGGATTCATCCACATGTGCGGATCACTGCCGGCTCGCGGCTGCAGCCCGTCGCTGGCAGTGATCGTCTGCGGCTGGATGCCGCCCGCACCAAGTAAATTCGTGAGCCAGGTCTCATAGCCCAGTCCGTTAATGATGAGTACCTGGCTCTGGGCAATGGTGAAGGCGTCCTTCGGCGTGGGCTGATATTCGTGCGGGTCGGCCGTGACGGGCAGCAGGCTTTCCACAACCAGGCGCGTTCCGGCCACGTTCTGGGCGATATCAGCCAGGAACGTCGTTGTAGCCAGGACGTTCGGCAGCTGTCCCGCCGCGGGTGTGGGCGCCTGCGCCGGGGCCACACAGCTTGCGCTCACAAGCGCAGCCGTGATCAGGACCGCCAGCCAAGCTGCTCTCCCTGCCATCCTCATGCATGTGCTCCTTGGATCGTCGGCCACACCGGTCCCGTCCCCGTCGCGGCGATCTGATCTCGTGCCTGCTGAATTGTAAATCGTTTCGCTCCCCCAACGTCGCGATGGTCAAGTGCAGAGGTCAATCCGGAATCGTGGGTTGCCTAGGCGCTCAGGGCAGCTTGATAGTGGCGATGCCTGAGATTCCCAGGTTGGTCTGCGTCACAAGGTTCGCATGCAACGTCATGCCGCAGGAATTGTCCACCGGGAAAGATAATGTGGTGTCATTGGTCCCGAGAGTGGTATACCCCGGGGCACCATTGATGCAGGTCCAGACCTCAATTACATATTCAGTCTCACCCGCGCCGCTGGGCATAGCGATGGTCGACAGCACCACCGGAGCCCATTCGACAGTTATCGACGCCGAACTGCCGCTGACGCTTGTGATCGAGGCGCCGCCAAACTTGCTGGTGCGCGGCAGTGGCGCCTTATCGGGGTAATAGTCCTGCAGGCTCTTCAGATCGCCGTCGACTTGGATCAATTTGCTATTGATCCAGCACAGGTTGTGCGTCCCGGCGAATTGAATATACGCCCAGCCGCCGTCGATATCCCGTCCAATGATCTCGATCGGCGCGCCGGCTAGCATTCCGATCTTGGACAGGAAGAATGCGCCCGGCCCGTAGCGGCAATTGGATCTTTGCAGCACGCTTCCCTTGAGCACTGAGACGGGAGAAACGACCACCGTGAGCGTGGCGGTCGCAGTTGGCAGGGCGGCGGCCAGCGTCTTGGCAACGGCGGGGGCAACCGCGCTCGTCGGGCTGGCATCGACCGGAGGCGCCTGTACGATGGATGTGGGTGCAGAAAGTGTTGACATAGCCGGTGCAGCCGGGGTGGTCGCGACCGCGCTCCCGAGCGCGGAGCAAGCCAACAGCACGAGCGCGCACCCTGCTATCGCCCAGATGCGGCCGCCGACCAGTTCGATCTTCATTGAATGCCCTCCTCCCGCCGCCGGTTCAGACCGCCGCGGTTGTCGATCTCGGACCTAATATGGCAGAGACGTTAGCGTATGATACGTCACGGACCCAATGATCAGCAGAACGATGATGCCCGCGGTGACCTTCCCCACCGGCTTGGCGTGCGGGTCTTCCACTCCGGCCGCCTCAGCCTGGCGCTTCGCCTCCAGTTGCTTGCGATTCACAGTTGCACCCGCGGCAGCCGCCACAGGGATCGCCGCGCAAAAGACGCACATGCCTACCTCCTAAATGTCTTCCAGCTCCTTGCCTTCGTCCGGCGAGACTTCCTTCTTCAACAGGAAATACGCGCCCGAGTAGTTGTCGTCTACCACGCTCACCAGCATCTGCTTGCGGCGCGGGATGATGCCCACCACTTCCCAGCCCTCCAGGCCGTGATCAGTCAGCGCCGGCAAGTCGAAGCCCTCGCTCGAGGGATCCTCGTCCAGGATCTCACCCGCGGGCAGGTACACCATCTTGTATCGGAACACCTTGCGGCCCTGCTGGAGGCGTTTGCGCGCAACCCCCAGCATTTCCTCACGCGCCCGCCTCTCCGCGGCCTCAAGCTCGTATCGTTTGTTGGAGATCTCCGGCGACTCCAGGATCTCCTTCGCCACCTGCCGGACCTGCTTGTCTTCGCTTTCCTCTGCGCTTAGCAGGAATTCCAGCCCACGGATGTCCCCCAGCTTGACCAGGCCCTCCGCCGCGTCGAGCTGGATCATCCAGTCGTCGTCCCCCAGCAGCTCGTAGAGGGTCTCCACGTCGCCCATCGCCACCAGGTCGTTGATCTGCGATCCCATTTGCGCCTCCGCTGCCGCGTGATTCTATCACCAGGGTTTTCCGGCTCCGTGCACTCCCTCGCCGAAACTCGTCCTACGATATGCGACGCTTACCCCCGAGCCCAGACTGGCACCGCGATCGACACGATGCGTGCGCGGATAGTCGGGCTGAACGTAGACGGAGATCCCAAACCCGGCCCGTAGGAGGCTCCCGCGGCCGCCCCCGGGCGCCGTGAGCGCCAGGCGGCCTTCACTCACTTCCAAAGGGCATCTTCAACTCAGAATCAAACGTGCGCCAGACAAACCAGCGCTCGTTGCCATTTTGGCAGTTCTAGAACGAGGCCAGGGCGGCTTTCATGTCCGTGAAGACCGAGAAGAACTGATCGAATCCTGCCTTTTCGATTGTATCGGCGACGTTGGGCTGGGGGCTCAGAAGCTTGATGTGCTGCTGGGGGCCGCGGTCGCGACCAGCGCTCATCGACTTGAGCGCCGCCCATCCGGTTTTGGGATCGATCGTGTTCTCGCCCCGCAGGGTCCTGGCTAGGCTGTGCAGCGCTACCAGCCCTGCGCTGGACATGAAGGGAACATCGCTCAGATCGACCAGGAAATCAAGCGAGCCGTCGTTGATCAGACTTTCGACCTTCTTGACCATCTCTGTGTAATTAGACGCGTCCATCTCCCCGTGCGGCTTGACCACTGTCACCGGCACCTTGCCTCGAAGTGTCGTAACTGTGATTTCCATCACTCCTCCTGCGGCCCGCAGTGCGATCTTTCACGGTAGGGATCTGCTTCCGACGCTGCAATGTCAGGCAGGAAATCGGCGATGTGACCAGGAAGCAGTCAAGCGGAAGGGATTATATCGTATCTCCGCGTAGCCCTGCCCATAGCCGTTAGGTCCGCCTTGACTTCGCATCCAGGCGCTCACGCCGTCGTCGCAGTTCGTCCTCCCAGTGCTTGCGAATGTAGGCCGGCAGGTCTGCACCTTTGAGCTCCTTCAACGCGGACTTGGTCCACTTAGGGCCGTCTTCGGATCGCGCTGCCGGTGCTCGTAGTATTTCGCCAGCTCGACGTGGGCATAGATGTGCCCATCCGCGGCGGCCTGCTCCCACAAGTGGGTGGCTTGCCCGAAGTCGCCGCGGCGCTTCTGCAGCACAGACAGCCTCCGTACGGCCTGCGAGAAGTCCTCGGCGCCCAAACTCATCTGCAAGCCCTTGCTCGAACAGACGCGCCGCGGTGTCCCATTGACCAAGGTCCTCGTAAAGCCGGGCCAATGCGATCACATCCAGCCCGTGCTCGATCATCTCGTGGAACGGATCGGCGAGCATCGTAGCGGTGTGACTGAGCAGGGCAGCCAGTGCCACCACGTCCATGGCGTTGTGGTAGAAGACACCCTTCAGGGGGCGCGCGTCGCCCGTGCGCAGATAGTCGAAGTACAGCCAGGGGATCTCGTACCCGGGGACTTCCGCCGAGGTACGCGGCGCCTGCAGGATGTTCTCCTCGAGATACTTCAGCGCGCGCAATTCCAGCCGGTCGCGCCACAGGCGGCGGGCCAGCGGTAGCAGGTCCAGGTGGGAAAAATCCTGGAAGGGTACCGGGATGCGATGCATGCGGTAGCGCGTCGTCAGCAACGGCGCATCGAAAGCCTTCCCATTAAAAGTCACTAGCGCCTGGGCCGGCGCAAGGAACCCCGCCAAGCCCTCCAGCAATGCAGCCTCCTCCGAGGGGTCGCGCATGAAGAACTGCTGCAGCAGGAAGTCCCCTTCGGAGGTGAAGCGTCCGACGCCGACCAGGAAGGCATAGGTGCCCGTCCCGCCCGCGAGGCCCGAGGTCTCCGTGTCCAGGAACGCGAAAGCCTCGAGCGGCATCTGTCCCAGGCGCGCATCGGATGCCCAAGCCGACATGATATCCAGGGGAGCCCGGGGCCGGATCGGCGCGTGGCCGTGCAGGTATCCCGCCGCAAAGTGCTCCTCATAGACGAAGGTCTCACCGAGTGCCGTAGTGAGCGGACTGCCCTCCAGCACCGAGGCAATGTCGTAATGCTCGCTGATCGGAGGGGCGGGGATCTCGGCCGCGCCGGTCTTGACGCCCAGGGCTTTCAGCTTTTCAGCTAGGGATGGCATGAAGACTACCGTTCGACGGGCGTTTGGCCGCGCCGCCCAAGAACTACTTGTTGTTCACCGTCACCTGCATGACCATCGTGTCGACGCGCTGATCGCTGCGGATGACCTGCAATTCTACAGCATAGAGTCCATCAAGGCCCGTGGTGTCCCACGTCGCCAGCAATCCGTCCTTGACGGGCGAGCTGGAATCACTGCCCACCTGGATCCATTGTCCCGGATCCAGTCCCACACCGACCAGGACGCGGTAGCGATCGAAATCCGTCCCGGCGGCCGTACCCTTGATCTGCACCTGGCCCTTGACCTCATCGAACATGCCCGGCAAGGCGATGCGTACATCCGGGTTGACAGGCCCGGTCTGGATGGCATCGTAAGCCGTCGGCACGACGGGAATGTTGGCGGACTTGGCCCAGGCCTGCGCCTCAGGCGGCACCACCATGTAGACCCGGTTCTCGATCAGCTCGGGCGGCGTGAAGACCGTCGCCAGAAAACCCGTCTCGCGGTTCACCGCAAAGGTTTGGTACAGCGTGTCCGCCTGGACTGGCTCATTCCCGCTCAGGAAGTCCTCGCTGACCACGGACGGACACTCCCCGGTTGGCAGCATACCCGATGGATCGCAGACGTTGACCGTGCTGACACTCGCCGGGGCGGTCCAACCATCCGGCGGCTGTGACTGGCTTGCAGCTTCGATCAACGCGTTCCACAGCACGGTCGGGATCCGCGGCGACACACGGTGCGCACCTTCAGCCCCACTGCTCGCAGTCCCGGGCGCAGCTGAGGACGACGTCCCGGTCCAGACCGCCACCAGCCGCGAGGGTGTGTAGCCCACTGTCCAGGCGCTGGCTCCGTCCTGTGTCTGAGCGACCTTGGCGGCCGCCGGTCGGTCGATCTCGAGCGCGTTGGGCTCACCCAGCAGCGGCACACGCGCCAGCTGATCGCTGAGCACATTGTTCATCAGATAGGCCAGCGCCGGATCCACGACCGGCTGTGCCTGAGGTGTCCCCAGGTCAAGCCAGACCGAATGGTCCAGTCCTTCGACCCGCAGAACAGCCGTTGGCAGCATCGTCACGCCCGCCGCGAGATCGGAATTCCCGGGCTGGCCATAACGCACACCGTCCGCGGCGAAGACACCGTAGGCGGCCGCAACTTCCGACAGCGTGGCCGTTTCGGGTGTGAGTCCCAACGACGACTCGGTGCGACCGATCGCCTCCGCGCCCATCTGGGTTGCGATCGTCTGCGCCGGAACCGCATAATCGTTGACCAAGGCGATGCGCATCCGCACCGGTCCGTGATACAACGCGCCCGGCATGACCTGCCGGTCGGTGGGCGGAATGTCCCAGACGAGCGAGGCGGGGCTAAGTCCGCGCGTAAATGCGGTCAGATAGACGAAGGGCGTCATCAGTGTGCCCGGATCGTGGCCCGAGAGCAGGGCTAACTCCACACCATTGTGCGTCTCGCCGACTGCGGCCAGCACCTGGCCTGTGGTCGGGTCGAAGATCAGCGCGCTGGCTGAGGGATCCGCCACGGTCGTGTTGGGCGGCAACGGAGGCAGGCCGTTAGCGGCGGGGCACGACCCAGCTGGGTCCGGAGAGCCTGCCAGCCTCGCCGCATAGACCAGCGTGGTGCACAGAGCCTGCTGCTGCAGGTCATAGTCGAGGCTGGTGGTGACGGTCACGCCGCCGCGTTCGATGCGCTGCCGGGCAAACTGCTGATCCAGCTGACTCAGTACTAGGTGCAGGAAACCCGGCGCAGTGCCCCCACCGCCCGCTCTCTGTGCAAGGAGGGCTCTCTGTAAGGCGATCTCCTGCAGCAAATTGGCCTGCCGCTCCGCGCTGGAAGCTTCGTCGCTGGTGATCAGCTTGAGGTCGCGCATCAGCTCGATGATCTTATCACCGCGCTGTAGGGCCGCGTCGCCCCCGTCGAATGGATTCAAGCTGGGCGCTTGCGAGGTCGCAGCCAGCACGGCCGATTCGGCGAGCGTCAGGTCCGTGGCCGACTTGCCGAAGTAAAGCTGCCCCGCGGCCTCGGCGCCGAACGCGTCGTTGCCGTAATCGGCCGAGTTGAGCACCCACTCGAGCACCTGGTTGCGGCCGTATTTCTGCGTGAGCTGGGCTGCCAGGATCCGCTCGCGGATCGCGCGCCGCAGCGACGGCGGCTCGCTGTAAAGCAGCAGGTCCGAGGCCAGCTTCTGCGCCAGCGTCGGATGCTGATCGGGTTCATTCCAGCCGGCCAACACGAAGCCGCCGTGAGACCGGAAGTTCGGGTCGGAGGCCGCGATCGTGGCGTTCGCCAGTGAATCAGGAAGATGCTGCGGTGATTGCGTACTGAGCGGTATGTAGCGCCGCTGCCCGTCGCCCGGCGCGACCGTCAACAGCAGGTGCTGGTTGCTGCGATCATAGATCCGCGTGGGCTGCAGCAGCAGTCCATCCGGCGGGTTCAGTAGGACCGGCAGCAGTCCAACGTTCGGCAGGTCGCTAGTCAGGCTCGCGTAGCCCAGGGCCGTGACCAGGATAAGCAGCCCCGCAATGAACGAGATGATGAGGCCCAGGCCCACGCCGCCCGCACGCAGGCAAGTCTCACGCCGGCGGCGTTGATCAAGGCGCCGGTTGCGGCGCAAGCGGACAAGGGCATCGGGGGAAGGCATGAGTGAACTGCAGTGGCTTGCCCAGTTATCTTACTCGAAATTCCACCTTCCGGACCGCGAACGCCCTTCGATTGACTGACGGGGCACGCAGGGCGCTGATGGGACCTACCAGGCTCTAGTAGATCCATTCATTTCCATTGATTGCTCGGGGACAATCTCTGCCCAATTCGCCTATGAACGCGGAGGCTATGGTTTCTGCCGAGTACCGATCACCGTGCTGCGTGATTGCGCCCATCTTGTGGGCTAGGTCACGTGGTAGAGCCAGAACGCTTGAAAGAACCAAGGTCCTTGTGGGACGCGTGATAGCCACATAGAAGAGGCGTCGCTGTTCTTCGAGCTGACGCATTTGGTCTTCAAATGGTGCTTCGTCATCTCTGCTAGGCAAGAGTCCCTCAATGCACCCCGTCACAATTACGTGATCGGCATTCAAGCCCTTTGATTTGTGCAAACTCATTATTCGAACATAGCCCACATCGGAGGGCAGTTCGGGTTGGGTGATGTTCGTGAGTAATGTCTCGTACATCTCTTCGATAGTCCGTTCACTAATCGTATCCTCGATTATCACGCGGAATGGTTCAGCCCACGGCTGATCCGCGGGAAAAATCGCGTTGTAAACAGCTTCGTCGGCGAGGGCTTCAAGGGTGTGAAGGCGCGTGGTCAGCAGCCGATAGCGGCCCTGCAATCCGGATGTGTGTGGGATCTTCAAGTCCCCGGCTACCAGAGCGTCGAGTGCTGCCCTGGGACTGGAGGGGTGCTCAGAACAATACGCGCGCAGCCGTGCATACTCACCAACTCGTAGACTTTGGCTTCCGAAACCCAACCAACAGCGCAGTGCTACTCTGTCATCAGGATTAGCCAGGAGAGTAAGAAGAGTGAAGGCCTCTTGCGATCGGCAGTCCTCCAGTTGCTTGGGGTTGCCATCCAGTGCCTCCTCATGAAAGAAGCTGTGAGCAGAACGGCCGCGCCGCCGCAGTTCGTCGCGGATCATGTAGCCAAACTGCCGCCGGGGGCTCAATACAAGGGTCTTTCCTGCCTCGAACTCGCCCGATGCGATCTTGCGATCAATGTATTGCGCCATGCCCGCGGCCTCGGCTTCCATGGTCTCCCATTGAACCACATGAATATCTCCCGGACCATTGCTGGGCCTAGGCAACAGATCGTGCCCTATTCTCCTGCGATTGTTTCTTATCAGTTCGGTCGCAATAGAAACAACCCTGGTTGGGCACCGTCTGCATTCGCTCAGAGGAATGTCCCGTGTGGGCTGATGCGAGGTGTCGAAGCGAGATATCCCGTCTGGATGAGCGAACCGAAATGCCTCATATATCGATTGATCTTCGTCGCCAATCACCACCAGAGAACGGCGCTCGCTCAATAGGTCAATGAGGCTTTGTTCAGCTCGATTTAGATCTTGATATTCATCGACCAAAACGTGCCGGAATTGAGACCGTTCCGCGCAACCGGGGTTGTCACGGAGGTATTTTAAAGTCAATGGTACGAGCTCCCCAAGCAGTATCGCTTGATGGAATCGTAACCATTCGCCCAAGAGGCCCTGGAATTCCCGATCGGACTGGTCCTGTGGCCAACCCGGATCCTGATCTTGCTCCCTCGCCCAGGCAGCTTCAAACGCCTTAAGCCTGCGCCTGCGCGCATAAAAGTCACCGAAGTTGCCAGGTCCCAAGTCTTCAAGCAGAAAGCGTTCCTCAAAGCCTAACAGCGGTCGCGGGACACGTCCGGTTATCTCCAAGACATTCGCCTGGTTCAGCGTCAAGAAGCAAAAAGAATGAAGGGTTCCCTTTCGGACCATCTCAACATTGGGCACGTGCAAACGCTCTAGCTCTCTCTCAAGATCATTGGCGGCCACCCTCGTGAAGGTCACGAGGAGGATTCGCCGCGCGTCCGCGCCTTCTTCGAGGAGACGTGCTATCCTTCTCATCAGGGCGTAGGTTTTGCCCGTGCCAGGTCCTGCCACCACTCGAATCGGCGAATCAGTGCTCGCGGCAATTTCAAGTGCAGGCCCGTTCAGATTATCATTCCACGCCATATTTCCACTCCCGGTAGGCAACAAGACCAGCAGTAGGCACTGCATCTGCCGCCGTAGACGCCGCCCGATCTCCTTGCCTCTTTCTCAAAGTCGCTTTGGTCTCGTCGCCGATTCCGCGTCTAGACAATTATCATAAGTCTATATTCAAGGCAGCGGGATTACAATCGCATTGAGGTGGAGTCATGGGCGGAAGAGTACTGATCCTTAAGGGCAGTCCTCGCGAGAAGGGTAACAGCGCAGCCCTCGCCGATCGTCTCGCAGCCGGGGCCGAGGATGCCGGTCTCGAGGTCGAGCGAATCAACCTGGCTTCGCTGGACATCCGTGCGTGCGACGGCTGCGACCTGTGCAAGGAGCGCGGTGAATACTGCGTCATCGAAGATGACATGCAGGCCCTCTATCCCAAGCTGATCGAGGCCGGCGCACTCGTCCTGGCTAGTCCGATCTATTGGTTCACTTACAGCGCGCAGCTAAAGCTGTGCATCGACCGCTGGTACGGATTGTGGAACAACCGCAAGGGCTTCCTGCGCGGCAAGCCGGTCGGCATCATCCTGACCTACGGCGACGACGATCTGTATCTCTCCGGCGGCATCAATGCCATCCACACCTTCGAGTCGATGTTTCGCTTCCTCGGGGCGCCGATCCTTGGGATGGTCTACGGTACCGCAACGGACCCGGGCGACGTGCTGAAAAATCCGGAACTAATGCAAGCCGCTTATGATCTCGGACGGAAGCTGGCTGAGCCCAAAGCCTGAGCGCGGATCAGATCGCGCTTGATCGAGAATAGCCGAGCGGCTGTTGACTGCAGCCGCTCGCGTATTTCCAAGGCAACCGCGTAATGTGCCTTGGATCAAACTCATCGTTCGCGATGTGCCGCGCTAGTCGTCCAGGTGGATCAGGGCCTCGCCGTTGTAGATGACGGCGGACCACTGGTCAGCCCCCAGCTGCGCCCAGGTATCGCGCCCGTCGGTCCAAGTGGCCTGGATGGTCACCTTGTCGCCCTTGACAAGCCCGGCGACCACCGGGTCCTCTTTGCTATGGCCCTTGCGGATGCGCAGGCTGCGGGCAAGCACGGTTCCATGATGCGGCGCAGATACGGCCGGACCCGGTCCGCTGCCCGTGACCTGGGCCATGCCGCCGGCGATCAATCCCTGCGCCGGCGCGTTGACCACCGCGGGTGCAGCCATCCCGGCGGGCTTGGGCGCGGGCGCGGCGGCCTGCGGTGCAGCCATCGCGGCCTGGAAGTCAGCTTTGGATACCTTGTTGCCCTTCTTGCACTTCGGGCAGATGAACGTCTCCTCGGGGAAGCCAAGCATAAAGCGCAGCTTGGCCGCGGCGATCTCGATGGGACCGACGGTCCATATATTCTTGTCGTTAAAGCAGGTGATTTGCATAGTTCGAGTGTCCTTTCCTTTGTTCTGATTGATCTCCACCCATTCAGATCGTGCAACGAGCCGCGTGGGCTGCTGATCAGCCCGTCAGAATTATTGTACGCCAATTGCGGGACGGAGGCAACAAGCCCCGGCAGCACGTCCATCCCCCATCGGTATGTTGAGTCCCGTCCGAACGCACATCGCCCACCTGACCGGTCGGCGATGTGATGGTTGCCCGATCTACTTTCTCTTGCCGCCCTTCTTCGGAGGCGCCTTCGTTGAAGTCGTCCGCTTGATCGTTGCCGTGCCCTTGACTCCCGCAACATGCTTGCCGAGCACGCTGAAGGTCTGGTTAATACTCTTCACCGCCTGCTGCTGATTGAGGCCCGTCGCCTGCATCACGTCGTTGACCATGCCGCTCTTCTGCAGCGTGCCCGGATCGACTTGCCCGCCCGAGGCAAGCGTCTGCATGACGTTTCCCAGGTTCAGCGGGCTGGCGCCCGGAGTGGATGGGTGGCTCTGTAGCAGATAGTGGAGCGCGATCGACGCCACCACCATCGCGATCTGCGGCGAGATGTTGGCCTTCGCCGCAAGCTGCGTGACCACCGGCTGCAGCAGCATCATCATCGGGTCGTTGGCGCCCATGGTCATCGCGCCCCCCTGGTTCATTCCGAGCTGGCCGGAGCCGGGCGTTCCGCCGATGATCTGTTCCAGCGCGCCGAGCATCTGCGTTGCGGGCTGCGCGCTCTGCTGCGAACCGCCGCCCAGCAGCCCGCTCAGCAGTCCGCCGAGTTCCGCCTCCGCCGCTTTGCTGTGTCGATCCGAGAGCGCCCCCGATGGCCTGCGATAGCAGATCCGCTCCGGCGCTACTGCCGGTCGATTGCGTTCCTGTGGACGTTTGCATCAGGGCCTTCATGATGTCTTCCATTGACATGGTATTGCCTCCTAATTCCTTTCTTGATTGCCCCACACTATGTGACGCGTTTCACGAAATGATTATAAGCCGATTCAAGTCAACTCATCACACCAGTTTCGGCTATCGTTCCCCCGCCCAAGGTCACGCCGTTGCATGTGCATGATCAGTTGGACGGCCTGCCTAATCGAAGGCACCGCCCAACCAAGGGCGGCGCGAATCCTTTGTCCCTGCTTCTACGCGCGGACTGCGTGAATCAAACGCGTCCTTGAACCGCGCCAGCTGACGATCGCCAGCCTATTCCTTCACAAGATCGGCCAGCCAATCCATCAGCCCGGTCTTGTTCCGGGCCGGCACCCGGACCACGTCGCCCGGGACCGCGCCGTTCTGCCCGTTGATCAGCACGAGCCCGCAGCGGCCCTCGAACCAGATCTCGGTCATCCAGACCGGCAGCAAGTTGAGCCGGAATGATTCGATCGTCAAGTTGGCCGAGTAGGCGGAGATCAAGCGGCTCATCGCCACCAAGTTGGGGAGCTCGCGCTTCAAGCGCGCCACTACCTGCTCGCGAGCGTCCAGCGAGGCGTCGGCCATCGAGACGTCGTACAGTTCCGCCGGCCAATCGGCGAGGTAGCGCGGATCATACGGTTGCAGAGATCCCAAGTTGAACGTCGAGAGGAGCCGAACGAAGGGCGCCGATTGTTTCCGGCTGGCTGGGATCGGGACATTTCTGAGCATCACCGGGTACTGGTCACTGGTGCGTACGAGCCTGGCTCCGTGGCCGGGGTACCCTTCGCTCTCGTCCACCAGCCTCTCGGCGGTGTAATCGATTCCCCCGCCGAAGTCGAAGGTCCACAGTGGCAGATACAGCCCGCGCGGACGTTCCACCTTGCGCTCAGGCTCGACCTTGATGCTCTCCACCCAGTCCATCAGGATGTCGGTCGCATGACGTTGATCGAAGGCATGCGGCAGGATGCCGTCCGGCGCCAGCAGGTCAGGCGATCTCTCGATCTGGACCACATGTGGTGAGCCGCAGTATGCGCATGTGACCGAGAGCTGCCCGGCCGGCAGGATGTACTCCGCGCCGCAGCCCTGACAGTGGAAAACCTGCTCGGTCAACGGCCGGTCGTGTCCGCGGGCGGTGGCCATCGCAATGATGAAGTCGTTCTCGCCAGGCGAGGGATGGCCCATGCCCAGCCGCTGGCTGCGGAGACAGTATTCACAAACCAGGGACTGGCCATCGGGTGAGAACGTCATCCGACCGCCGCATTTGGGGCACATAAAGCGCTGGGCATCTACGTCATGCGCGCCGCCGGCAGCCGGCGGCAGCGCCTCCGGGTTGACGATCTCGTCTGGCTTGAGCTTGCCGTCGAGAATCGCCAAGGCGCGGCGGGCGCGCGCATGCTGCAGGTCAATCGCCAGGCAGTTCTCGAGGGCCTTGCGCTTCTCGACCGGATCGTCCGCCAGTTGGCTCATCCAGTACCATGCCTCAGCCATCACGGCGTGCTCACTGCTCATGTAGAGTGCACGGTCGAGGTAGCGCCTGGCAACCTCGCGGTTTCCGGCCTTCAGCTCGATAATGCCGTTCCGCAGAAGCGCCCGGCTGCAGTCGCCGGCGAAATTCATTTCGCTATCAAACATCTGGGTTTTGGATGAGTTTAGTCCCGGATTTCCGCTTTTCAAGGCGGCGTTGTCGGCTTCGCTTTCCCCACTAGCGCATCGGCCATCTTCGCCACCCGCGCCATCACTTCGACGTCGTGCACGCGGACAATGTCGGCGCCGCGCACGATGCCGACCGCGACCGCCGCGGCCGTCCCTTCCACCCGCTGATCGGGAGGCAGGTCGAGGGTGTAGCCAATGAACGATTTGCGCGAAGGGCCAAGTAGCACGGGGAAACCCAGCGCACGGATCTCGTCCAGCCGGTTGATCAGTTCCAGGTTCTGCTCGACCTTCTTTCCGAATCCCACACCCGGATCGAGGATGATGTATTCATCGGGGATTCCGGCGCCGCGCGCCACGTTCACGCTCTCCATCAGCTCGCGTTTCACATCCTCGATCAGATCCTTGTATTCGGTGCCGATGTAGGCGTTACCCAGCTGGGCCCTTACTTCCACGCTGGCAGGGTTGCTGCGATTGTGCATCAGAATCACCGGGCATTTCGCATGGGCAGCCACCTCGCGCAGCCGCGGGTCGGCGCGCAGCGCCCACACATCGTTGATGATTGTGCGCCCTCCGCCAACGCCTCCTCGGCGATCGCGGCCTTGTAGGTATCGACTGAGATCAGAGCGCCCGGGATTTCGGAGGTCAGGGCTTTGATCACCGGGAGGACGCGCCTCCGCTCCTCCTCCAGCTCCAGCGGCTGCGAGCCCGGGCGGGTCGATTCGCCGCCCACGTCCAGGACGTCGGCACCGGCCGCAATAAATCGCCGCGCCTGTTCGAGCGCCATCGGCGCCCCCTCGCCTCGGGCGAGGATGCCATCCCCCGAAAAGCTGTCCGGCGTGACGTTGAGGATGCCCATCACGTACGTACGCGATCCCCATTCGAATGTACGGTTGCCGATGGTAAGTGAACTCGGGGACGCGCGCATTGTTGATCCACCAGTCCCCCTGCTTTGCGTCACGGGATCTGGTCCAGCGGACAGCGCGAGCCAGGCCTCCGCTTGATCCAGGTCGGTGAAGATCTTCACGGCGGCGGCGGTCTCCGGCAGCGCAAGTGCAGCGATGTCGCGGATGGCCTTGGCCACGTGTTCATTCGCCACGACCACGGCCAGGCGAATGTTGCGGGCCGAGGGATCGCTATTGACTTCCACTGCAGTGCGCACGGCCTTCTCGTCGATCTCCTTCACGGCCCTCAGGTCGTAGAGATTCCGAGTGAGCCGATCCGAGCCGAGCAGGTGCTCCAAGGCAAAGTCATGCCAGGCCCGGAGCGTTGTCTCGGACGTATCCGCGAAAGTCAGGTTCATGCCGCCATCCGCGCGCCGCGAGACGCTCATGCCTACGCCGGGCTTCGGACTCCAGTTGAGGGGCTTGAGATCGCTCACGTTCGCTCCCTGATCGTCTGCGAATTATATCAGGCGGGTAGAATGCCGCTCGCGTCGACCCGTTCCAGCAGTTGGCGCACGCTTTTCCCCAGCACCGGATGGACCAGATCGGATGCGATGTCGGCCAGGGGCACCAGCACGAAGGCCCGTTCTTGCAGCTGCGGATGCGGGATGACTAGCGCGTCCGTATCCAGGATCAGGTCATCATAGAACAGGATGTCGATATCGATCAGCCGCGGACCCCAGTGGAAGGTTGCGGTCCGGCCCAGTTGCTGTTCAAGGCGCTTTACGTGTACCAGAAGGTCAGCAGGTCCAAGATCGGTCTCGGCTTTGAGCGCCATGTTGAGGAATGCCGGCTGCTCCTCGTATCCCCAAGCTGGCGTCGCATACACCTTCGATTCGGCGATGACCAGGACTTCCGGTGCCAGGCCCGTGATCGCCGCCTGCAGGTTGGCGCGCCGGTCCTCGAGATTCGTTCCAAGGCCCAGATAGACCGTGTGCATCAGTTCACCGCGGAGCTGACGGGCACACTCTCGCGGCGGGGCGCACAAACCGTTCGGCCACACCCCATCGAGGCTCCCATCTCCGCCATGACCTAGACGCGCTCCACGAGCAGCGCGAGCTCACCAACCACCATCATCCCCCAGCGGGCCTGACGTGTCTCAAGCTCGTCCAGCAGCTCGCACAGAAGCCGCGCCCCGCTCTCACTCTGCTTTACCACGGCAAGCTCTTCGGATTCGATCCCCGCCTGGCGCAAGGCTGCTTCAATGCCTTGCAGCGAGCGCGCTGCAAGTCTCGCCCGCGGGACGACGTTCCACCGGCCGATGGCTTCCGGTCCGGCCAGTACCACCGCGCTGGCGCCATGCCCATCCACCCCCGCAACCGCGATCAGCTCGAGACCGTCACTGAGGATCGACTGTGCACCGAAGAAGACCGCCCGCATGCTGGACGACACGCTGACCGTCGGACAGGTCAGGCCGGCCTTGCGCGCCGTGTCCTCCAGACTCGACGCCGTGAACGCCCTCTCGAAGCCGAACAACGCATCTTGAACGCGCCCGGGGTTGACCTCGAGCGCGTTCGATCGCCAGCCGGATTGCCTCGGCCGGCTCTGGATTTCGGACTGCGGACAGTACAAAGACTTCAGAGGACATTGTTCACCGGGAAGAGGTGCAAAGAGTACTTGGGCGGCGGTGACGTTAGGCAGTACTATCGAGGAGAATTCTACCCGCGGCCCGGCTTGCCGGCGATGGGAAGCAGAATTGGCCTCCGGGAGCGCAGCCGCGTTCCCCCGTGCATTGCAGCAGGAACGGAGTCCAACGCAGATGACGAAGACAGATCAGTTAGAACAGCTCGAGAAGGCCTTCGAGAACTTCGTGCAGGTGGTTCATTCCCTGAGCCCAACGGGGTTCCTGGCCTCGCTCGGCGATTGGACGCCGCGCGATATCCTCGCCCACCTGGTCGGGTGGAACCGGAACACCCTGGTCGGGTGTCAGCAGATCCAGAGCGGCCTGCAGCCGTTCTACCACGTGGATGGACCGAACGATTATCGGACGCTGAACGCCGAGATCATCACCCGGTTCAACTCCATCGACCGGCCCGCGCTGCTGCGCGAACTCGTCAAAGGCAAGGACCTGCTGGTCTCCTATCTCGAGGGCGTGGACGAGCACGACTGGAACAAGGATTTCGGCGCCCAGCATTACCGGGGCGGCCCGGCCACGATCAGCCGGGCGATCGAATCGCTCACCAATGACTACGTCAACCACGCCGCCGAGATCGCCCGGCAACACGTAGGGATCAAACCTGCAGAGGTGAAGGCCGACTGAGCCCCGGCCACACCGGCTATCCCCGGAACGGTGCGATAATCAGACGAATCCCATCTACGGCTGGGTCATGCACGTGCCTCGGCCGTAGTCTGGAGGCGTCTCCATGCCAAAGCGAAAGATTGCCATCAATCGAGCTCCGGTCTTGACCTTGTGGGCCGCAGTGGTCGCCGAACGCGGCGGCTATGACTGGCCTGAGGCCCTGACGCTTGGCCGAGGCCTGGCCGGCCTCAACGCCCAGTCCAAGGGTCGGCGGCTGGGTATCTACGAGGAGAAGAAAGACAAGACTGCCGGCAAGGCACGGCAACCGGAGAGAGGTGTGAAGCTCCAGGCGGTCCGGATCATGGGACGGGAAGTTCCTGCGATGCGGACCGCCAAAGGACTGCGCGCTGCCGCCGGGGACAAGGCCATTGAGTCGGACAGCGTCCAGACCTATCTTGAGCAGAAGTTCGGCGATGACCTGGAAGCCGCACGCGCGGCCATGGAGACGCTGGCGAAAGCCTATCCGCGGGCGCAGCTGGAGGCTGTTGCCTATTCTCTGTATGAGAAGTTCCGCCCGGTAATCCCGGAGGGGAAGAAGGGCTGGGGTGTGAAAGGCGAGCTCGATCTGGACTTGATCACGTCGCTGGCATCCAAGACCTGAGCTTGCGGTGGGGCATGGCCCGCCGCAGTTCTATGTTCTATGCTGCAATCTGTAAGGAAACGCTTTGGACTTTCGTCAGGAGTTCGTCACGCAGGGCTCTGGCGGCGTGCGAGGTCTCCGAGTACAGATCGTTCAGTTCGGCAGGGTCGTTCTGCAAGTCATAGAGCTCGAATTGATCCTTGCCCCCGTATTGACTGAATCCCCGGTAGCAGATCAGCTTGTATTGGCCCTTGCGGAGGGCAAAACTCGCCTTCGTCAGGGCCGCAAAGGCTGAGTTCTCCTTCGCATCCATCATGTAGATGCTGCGCTCGGCGTCCTCGGGCCCACCCAACCCGGCCAGCACCTGGCCCTCGCGCCAATCCGGAAGTTCCCCCCGGCCAGCTGCACGAATGTCGGCAACAGGTCAAGACTGCTCGTCGGGATGTTGACGTCCTGCCGCGAGGTCTGGCCCGGCGATGAGATCACCAAGGGCACCCGCACCACCGGATCGTACAGCAGCGGCGTAATGTGGCCTTCCACGCCGCGTTCAAAGAACTCTCCGTGATCGGCCGTGATCACGAAACAGGTCCGGTCCAGTATGCCGCGCTGATCCATGAAGTCCATCAGCCGGCCCACTTCGGAGTTGATGTCCGCGACGTACTCATCATAGTTCTGCCGCCGGTCGTTGACATTCCGGGGCAGGATATGATCCCCCAAGAGGTGATCGGGTTTGTCCTTCGGCCTCCAGCCATCGGCGAAGGCACTGTCGAACTTGCCGCTCGCCCGGTACGGAGCGTGCGGGGCCCACAAGTGCAGGTAGGCGATCGAAGGAGCTTTCAACGCCTCGATCGTGCTCATCAGCCCATCGAACACGTCCTTGAGCCGGAAGTAGATCGGATAGTTGCCGGTGCGCGGCAGACCCCGCGGATAATCCCCCGCCGGCGCACGCGCCACGGCCCGCCTAAGCTGGATTCGTTCGGCCAGGCCAAAAACAAGTGAGGCCGGCGGGGATCCATCCTGGAACAGGAAATCATCGAAGGCGCGGTGTGAGTCCACGAGGTCACCGCCGAACTTGTCCCCAACGATCTGATCGACTAGGCTGAAAGCGGCCGGCGAGAGCACCTTGTTCAATTCCGGCTGGAATTGGCCGAAGAAGTAGTTCGGCCACATGTTTTGCGAATAGGCCAGCCGGTAGTAGCTTTTGCCGATGGCCCGGAAGAGATTCTCTTCGACCACGCGCCGAGCGATCAGGCCCGATTCGTCGATGGCGCGATGGGTCCACGGGTACAGGCCCGTCAAGAGCGAGGCCGTTCCAGGAGTGGTGAAGCTCCCGGCGGAGTAGTGGGCATTGTAGACCGTGGCCCGCTTGGCAAACCGTTCGAGGTTGGGTGAAGTGTCACGCCGATAGCCATACAACGACAGGTTTTCGGCCGACATGGCATCGAAGACCAGCACGACGATGTTCGGACTGGAAGATGCGGAGGTGGAGCCGGCGGAGGTCAGCCCGGGTGCAAGTCGCGACACCGCGAGCGCACCCGAGAGGGCTGCGCCAACTTTCAGTGCGTCGCGGCGGCTGATGCGTGACATCGCTCGGGGCCTATGTGATCCAATGGAACAAGACGACCAGCAGGGCAAGGAGGCTGAGCGGCATGTAGACATAGAGGAAGATCGTGGCCCGGTCCGCAACGGTCTCGACGATCCGGCGCAAGAGGTGGCTTCGGCCGGCAAGGTATACGAGTACCACGATCAGCACGAGCACCAGCACCAGCGACGAGGGTTTCAGCGTCAGGCTTGGATAGTCGTCCTTCGACTTGAACTGGAAGGCCACGTACATCATGTAGGCCAGCCCCGCGATCGCCAGCGTACCGCCGCGCGCGACGAATACATCGTGGAACCACTTGCGCGGCAGGATCAGGCTCAATGCCACGGGTCCGCACAGGACAGCAATGCTCTCCGCCAGGTTGGTGGCCAGAGAGTAGGCGAAGACGGTCGTGATCTCGCCCACGTTCAGAAAATACAGCCAGCTTGGGAGTTTGTAGAAGAACCAGAGGATCGTCCAGCTGTAGACCATCAGGACGATCACCGCGAAGACCTGCGCGACTTGCGCCCGGCTTGGCATACCCCTAGAGGTATCCGAGGCCCTTCAGCCGTTCCTCGAGATCCTTCTGTCCCTGCCCTGCCGCTTGTGAAGGCGGCTTGATGTAGGACTGGTCGAGGTGCTTGCCCAGCGCCAGGAAAGGGATGTCGCGGAACGATACGCCCGGCATGTTCTTGATATCGCGGTTGGCAAAGAGCACGCCCGGCACCTTGGTCGAATCGATGCAGTGGTCCGCGCCCCAGTGATCGTGGTTGGCCTCCAGGGAGGTCGCCGCGGACTTGCCGAGACCCGTTTCAGACGAGGCCCGGAATCCGGGCGCGTAGCCGATCACCAGATCCGGACCGAGTCGGGCATAGGGGCCGGTGAAAGCTTCGTGCTTCAGCAGCACGCGGCTGATCACCTGCCGGCCATCATTGGCTTTCCAGTCCAACAAGCGTTCTTTCAGGTCATAGAGCAGGGGTTCGATGTCTTCCGGTCCGACCGTCCCCTTGCCCTCGCGGTTGGCGACGTTCAGATACAGGCTGTTGAGACCCAGCGCATAAGCCCTGGTGTTTTCCCAGCTCACGTCCTTCAGCTCGGGCGTCGCCGTCTGGTTGGCCAGCGACATGTATCCGTTTCCAATCAGCCAGTGGTTGAGATGCACCTTCTGATCGAACGGACGGAAGCCATGGTCCGAGAGCACGAGCAGCCGGTATTTCTCCAGGCCGAGCTTGTTAATGTGATCCTGCACTTCACCCACGAAGCCGTCCAGCCGCAAGTACCATTCTCGGGCCACCTCGGGGTTGCTGCGCATGAACATGTGCTGGACCCGGTCCAGGCAGTCGAAGATGCCTGCCAGTACGCCCTCGCGGAAGTGATCGAGCTGGTTGAAGAAGATCTTCTTGCGGCCCGTGAAGATCAGGTCGCACAGGTCAATGAACTGGTCGTCGTTGATGCAGCCGTCCTCAAGGGCGTTGGTGTCCTGCGGCCAGCCCAGCGTCAGGAATCCGCCGCTGACCTTCCAGGAGTCCTTCACCAGGCCCGCGGGCGTGGCGTAGTGCCAGATGGCATGCAGTGGATGGATCTGCAGCGGAACCAGATATACGCTCACCTGGCCCCTCGTCTCCGTGAGGATCGCCTGCGTGATGGCTTGGACCGAGAACGCAAAGCCCGCCTGGAACTTGAGCTCGATGATCGGGCTCCATTTTCCAAGCATCAGCGGGACCTTCTGCTTGTCGAGCGTGAGGGTCGCGGACTTCTCGTCGAGCACCTCGACCGTAAGGGGCAGAAGCGCCGGACGCATCCCGTCCTTGGCTTTCACCTGCGGCCCTTCCAGCGACGCGCTGAACTTGCCCTTGCCTGCGGGTTCGAGCCGGATGACCTTGGCCTTCTTCAGCTCGCGCGGCTCGGTCGTCAGATAGGTGCCGACGCCAAGCTGCCCACGGATATCGGGCGTCCCGAGGCCGGGGATGGTCGCGACCGGGACCTCGAGCCGGGCCGGGAACAGGGCCGGCCACCAGAGGGCGGTCGCGGGATACCCCATATCGGCCGCCTCGTGGAAGAGGGTCTTGGTGGTGTACGGCGGTATGAACTGCTCGCCGAGAACGGTTTGCTTGGTCGGCAGAAGCGAGACGTAAGGCATGTACGTCTGCGGATCGCGGTGGACGAAATCGAAGATGCCGTGCGATCCGGGATCGACGCCGGTGGCGATGCTCGTCCAGGATACTTCGGTCTGCGGAGGCGAACACACTTCCAGGCGCGAATATCCCCCGTCTTCAACGAACTTCGCCAGATTGGGTGTCTTGCCGGCTTCCTGCAGCAACTCAAAGACCCCCGGGTCGAACGAGTCGAAGCCTACAATGATGGTGCGCATCTACTTGGGAGCTTCGCTCTCGTCCTCATCGCTCGGGCGCGACTTGCGCCGCATCTGCGAAAAGTACCGGCGGATCTTGCCGGAAAAGACCAGGAGCAGGCCGCTGATGAGGCCGAAGGCCCCGAGCAACCAGCCGAAAATCATGCCGCCGCTATTGGGATCAATATACATGTGTCCTCTCAATCGTCGTGACGTGTTATTTTACCACCTGCCGGGGTGCATGCCGCCAGAGCGGGGCTAGGTTCCGCCCGAAAGGCCTGTCTGCAGCGGCGGGTGGGGGCGCCAGCAATCCGCCCCGTGATGAGTGCCCGGGAACGCTGGTTCGCGACCTGTGACAGCCTACTCGAACTTCAGGAGCTGCACAATGTCGTCCAGGGCGGCCGAGAACATCTCGTGCATCACGTCGTCACTGGCGCGGTACGGTCCGCCGAACGATCCGTCTCCATAGATCTGCTGCGCCGTCCCTGCTTCCATGATCACGCTCGGCTCGCGCACCGGCGTCTTGCTTCCGTCCGGCAGGTCAGCGACCATGGTGAAGGCAAACGCCTCCAGCCAGTTGGCATGCATTGGCTTGAGCTCGTGTTTCATTGCGACCGTTTCGACGGAGTGTGACATCCACCAGTCATACCAGTTGAGCTTCAACTCGGGCAGCTCGTTGTTGACCTCGCGCAGGCTCGCCCGCGCCGGCGAGTTGCCGCCGTGCCCGTTGATCACCAGGATGCGCCGGAAGCCGTGTCCGTACGCGGAGCGGACGAGGTCCTCCACTGCCGCGATCAGCGTGCTGACGCGCAGGCTCAACGTCCCAGGATACTCCAGGAAGTAGGGCGAGCACCCGAAGTTCAGCGGCGGGGCGACCAGCACGCCCGTGGCCTGTGAGGCTGCATCGGCCAGAGCCAGCGGGATCTTGATATCGGTCAGCAGGCTCAGGTAGCCGTGCTGCTCGGTCGCGCCCGTGACCAGCATAAGCCGGTCTTCCTTTTCCAGGTACTTCCCCACGTCCATCCAGTTCAGGTCTTCGATGCGCATTCCCGGCTCCTTCAGCCGTCATCAGTCCGCCGCTCTCTGGCCAACTTTCCGCGGCGCGGTCTCGCTGATCTTCGCTTAATTTCGATGAGGTACGAGGTGATTTCCGTTACGCGGGCACCTTTGGCTCCATCGAATTCATACACGTCACAGAACGCCCGCGACCTGCCGTTCTTCAGTCTTGTAGTGCCGTCTACTGCGCCCGTCTTGCCATGTGTAGCAACATGGTTGAGTGTCAGCTCGGCAGTTGGTTCGTTCTTCAGTCGTCCAACTGCTCGCGCGAGATCATCTTTCCCTTCGATCAGCTCGTCCCCGACAGTATCCCAACGAATATCGTCCGTGACTCTGCCGAGGATGAGTTTAGCATCACCCTTGACGAGGGCGATTGTGAATTCCTGCAGGAACAGGTTCTTGGGGGAGGTGCCGCAATCCCCGGCAACAATGACTCTGGTCACAACAGCTCCTCCTTTCTGCGCTGATGCTCAGGCATCCCAGCGCCCGCTCTGATCATCGAGGATTGTTGTCACAATGCCCGACTCAGGAGACTATGGGGTCGGTGTTTCCGTCGGCAGCACCGTATCGGTCGGCATCGGCGTGTCCGTCGGAACCGGCGTATTTGTCGGCGCCGGGGTCTCGGTCGGCAGAGGTGTGGGCGTGGGCAGTGCCAGGGTGAAATGGATGAAACGCTCGGCGTACCCGGCCTTCCCGGTCACATATAGATGAAGCGTGATGGTCCCGTCCTGGAGGTTCGAAAGATCCCAATTGAACAGCAGGCTGTTGTCTAGGGGCTGATCGCTCTGCGCCAGCGTGGTCCAGCCACCCGGATCCTGTCCCAGTCCGAATTCTAGCCTCCACGACTTGAAAACCGCCGGTCGCATCGGCTGTGCCCTGCACCGCGAGAGTGGGTTGCGTGATGACGTCGCCCTCGATTCACGCTCAGGTTCAAGTTGGCGTGTGGATCGTTCTCTCCGCACTCCCGCTGCGGCGCGTAGACCGGCGGCACGGGGAAGCTGTTGTCTTTCAGCCAGTTGCGGCCGTCCTTCGAATCGAACCACTGCATCGCCCAAGGGTCGATCACGTTGATGACCACCTGCTTGTTCGTGAAATCATTGCAGGCACCCGAGGCTTCCAGTCCGGTCCATGTGTCAAGCGTGACTTCGCGGCGCAAGTCCTGGCCCGCCGGGAGGGGCGGCTGATCGGACGCAAAGATCTCGCTCCGCTGCCCGCCCTGGCACCACTGCGAAGGCTCGGTGCCGGACAGAGAGCAGATCACCTTATCAACGATCCCAGGCGGTCGCGTGAACCCCGGCGAGTTGCCCCCGCTGACGTAGGGCGCTGCCATCTGCATGAACTGCGACCAGATGGGGGCGGCACCTGTCAGGCCGGTCGTGTTGACCATCGGCGTGTAGTCTGCGTTGCCCACCCACACGCCTGCCGCAATATCGGGCGTGTAGCCCAGGGTCCAGTTGTCACGGAAGTCGTTGGTCGTCCCGGTTTTCGCTGCGACCGGGAAAGGCAGATTCAGCAGCGAGTGGGTTCCGAACATCCACGAGCGCGCATCGTTGTCCGACAGGATCGAGGTGATCAGATACGCATGTTCGGGACTGACCACGCGATCGCCCTGCGGCGGCGAATATTGATAGACGACATTGCCCTGATGGTCAACGATCTTCAGGATCGAGACCGGTGGCACGCGTACGCCGGCATTGGCAAAGACGGAGTACGCGCTGACCATCTCAAGCACGCTCACATCCCCGCCGCCGAGGGTCAGCGAAAGCCCGTAGTCATCGCGGTTCAAGGAGGTGATTCCAAAGCGCTTGGCCATCTCGATCATCCCGCCCGCTCCGTACACGGTCACGAAATCCAGCGTTTTGACCGCCGGGACGTTGAATGAATTCGCCAGGGCGGTCCGCACTGTGACCGGTCCGTGGAACTTGTTGTCGTAGTTGTTGGGGATGTACGGTGGGTGCGGATCGTTGGGATCGCCTGAGGGAGGGAATTCCGAGGGCACATCCCAAATCAGCGTTGCAGGCGTCCACCCTTTCTGGAACGCGGCCACGTAGTTGATCGGCTTGATCGAGGACCCCGGCTGGCGTGTCTCACTGACCGCCATGTTGACCTGCCCGTGGATCACCTCGTTGTTGAAGTCCGCCGAGCCGACCATCGCCAGGATCTCTCCAGTCGAGGGCTTGATCGCCACCAGCGCCCCGTCGCTCGCATTGTTGGCCGCCAGGGTCGCCACCTGGCCAGTCATCAACTGCTGGGCATAGTCCTGCAGGGTTGGATCGAGCGTGGTTGTAATGGTGAAGCCGGAGTTGTAGATCGTCTGCGCGTCGTAGTTGGCTTCAAGCTGTGACCGCACGTAGTTGACCCAGTGCGGATAGCGCATATTGACATCCGGTGTCGGGAAGTTGAAGCCGCGGATGTCGAGGGCGGCTTGCGCCGCGGCCGCAGCGTCCACGCACACCGGCTCGCTAATGTTGCTCACGTGGATACAGTTCTGCTCGTAGCTGTCCTGCAGCATCAGGGTCAGTACCTGCTGGTCGCGCGCCAGGGTTGCATCACGGTTAGTATAGATGTCGTAGACCGCGGGGGATTGGGGCAGCCCCGCCAGGAAAGCCGCCTGCGCCAGCGTGAGCTGGTCGGCGGTGGTGCCGAAGTACGTCTCCGCCGCGGCCTCGATCCCGTAGGCCAGGTTGCCGTAATAGATCTGGTTCAGGTAGAGCTCCAGGATCTGGTCTTTGGAATAGCGTCGGGTGATCTCCGCCGCCAGCATGATCTCGCGCGTCTTCCTGAGATACGTCCGCTGGCTTGCGCTCCTCCGGGGTCAGCAGGATCGAGCGCGCGATCTGCTGCGTGATGGTCGAGGCGCCCGAGACCGTGTCACCTGTGGTGTAGTTCTGCCAGAGCGCCCGGATGATCGCGAACAGATCGTAGCCCGGATGGTTGTAGTAGTCCTTATCTTCGGTGGCGATGGTAGCCGCCACCACCGCCGGCGAGATCTTGTCAAGCGTGACGTACGTGCGCCGGCCTGCGTTCGGGTCCAGGATCTCGTACAGCAGGTCGCCGTTGCGATCGAGTATGCGCGTCGTCTCGAATTGCGACGCTGTGGCCCTGCAGATCGCCGACCGAAGGTAGGTTGCTGGCGATGGAGTAGTACTCGTAGAGCGCTAGCGAGGCCATGCATAGCCCGCCAAACACCAGCAGGAACAGCAGGACGACCAGGGCTTGCAGCACGCAGCCCCAATTGCGGAAGCGCCACAGACCCCGCAGAGGCTTGGTACCGTTTCTGCCCGGCGTGGACTTGGACGCCGCGACCGTGTACCGCGGATGGGTCTTGGTCTCAAAGGCCGCCGGCGTGACGGTCGTCCCATCCACGTCGGTCTCGTTGACCCGGCGCGGCAGCGGCATGTTGTCCTTGTCCAGGGCGGGATACATGCCCGGAGGCAGCGGCCGATGCACCCCGGCCGGCTGCGAAGGCGGCTCGGCCCGCGTCTCATCCTCAGACTTCAGCAGGCGTCGGAACTTGTCGGGTGGCTCGTCGCTCATGGATCGTGCGAAATATCGTCTGTCCTATTTCGGCTTGGACATCACCAGAATATTCAGGCTGCCCTTCATGCAGACCTCATCCTGCTGGTTCTTCAGCTCGGCCAGGATCACGACCGAGCCGCCGCCGATGCGGGGCAGGGCTTTGGTCTCCGTGATGTTCAGCTCGGCATGGACCGCATCGGCAATGAAGACCGGCTTGATGAACTTCCATTCGTTTATCTCACGGAAGGCGATCACGGTCCCATCCAGGATGCCTGTCTTCCAGGCCAGGCCGAGCGTGATGGACAGTCCCAGCAGCCCATGGGCCACGCGCCGACCGAATGGCCCTGCCCTGCTGAAGGCCTCATCCGTGTGGATCCTGTTGTTGTCGCCGGTCAGCTCGGCGAAAGTCATGATGTCGTCATCGGAGACGATCCGCATCCCGGTGACGATCTTCTCCCCGACCTTGAATTCCTCGAAGTACATACCCATTTGGCTCTTCTCCCGCACACGGGCCCTCATTTTGCTCGCCTGCCCTCCGCTCTGGGAGGGGAGATCTTTGAGTTGATTTGCGTTCCATGTCCCAACCGCACGATGCAAGCTGTGCATTCGTCGTGCTTTCGGCGTGTGGTTGAGAAAGAAAATTATACCCTTTGACCTGCCGCCTCTCTAACCGTACAATTGACCCATGCGTGACTGGTCACTAAAGGGGGGAGATCCTCTTTCGCTCAGCATCGCCGCCGACCTGCGTTTGTCCCGGCCTGATTACCCGAACGATCACATCTGGGAGCTGGACCTCGGCGGCAGCGAGCCGCCTGCCCTGGCGGTCCGCACTAGCTACGGTCTGCGTGCACGCGGGATGCGCCTGTTCTACCGCTTCGGAGAAGGCGCCCACATCGTGGCCAACCCGGCTGAGTTCCAGACCGCCCCGTATTTGCGCCGCTTCTATCCCAACTTCCTTCAGCTCGTTTTTGTTCCCTTCGAAGGGCTCGAAGTTACGGCAGAGTATTGGGTCCCGGAGTTGCACGTACTGGCTGGGCGGGTGACCCTCTCCAATCGCAGGCCCGACGCACGCAAGGTGGATGTTGAACTGTGCGGCGTGCTGACTCCCCTGGACGGCAAGTCACTTGCGCAGACCCAGCAGCAGATGATCAATGTACTCGCTGGACGCACCAGTGGACTCGCTCCGGTCCTGTTCATGACCGGCGGCGTCCAGCACGGGCCCGCGCCGTATCCGTCGCTGGCGTTGAGCGTCCCACTCGAGCCAGGCATGACTTCGCAGCGTTGCCTGGGCCATTGCCGCCGAACCGGCGCCAGAGGCCTCATTGGATTTGGCGCGCCGGTCGGCCGCCCGCGCCTGGGATGCCGAACGGACCCGCATCGAACTTCTCGACTTGGGTGACCTACCTGAGATCTTCACCGGCGATGCAGACTGGGACGCCGCCCTCGCCTTCAGCCAGAGGGCCGCCCTGGGTCTTTTTTTTCCCGGCGGTGATGGCCTCCCCCAGGCTTCCTTCGTCCGTTTTCGGCAGCCGGATGGCGGCTACTCCCGTTCGGGCGATGGGTTGGATTATCCGCCGGCCTGGAGCGGTCAATCTGCCTTCGACGCGTACTATCTGGCAAGCTTGCTTCCCACCGCGCCCGTGCTCCGTCGGGGCCTGGTCGAGAACTTCCTAAGCATCCAGTCCGATGATGGATCGATCGATGGGCGTCCCGGACTGGCCGGCCAGCGGGCCAGGTTCACGGCCACACCTTTGCTTGCCACCCTGGCCTGGAACTACTACCATGAAACGCAGGATGAGGCTTTCCTCGCCTCAACCTATCCCAAGCTCCTGGCCTTCTTCGATAATTGGCTCTCGCCAGCCCACGACCCCGATGGTGACGGCCTACCGGAGTGGGAGCACGTTCTGCAAACGGGCCTCGACGAGAATCCCATCTTCGATGTCTGGCATTCCTGGTCGCAGGGACTCCCCATCTCGGCGGTCTTCAATCCCGAACTGAACGCCCTGCTCTACCGTGAGGCCACCTCGTTGATCCTGATGGCAGAGAAGCTCGGCCGGGACGCCGACCTGGGGCTGCTGCACAAGCGGGCCGCGGTCTTGCGCGAACTCGGCGATGGCCAGCTGGAATGAGAGCACCTCGCTGTATGTCTACCGCGTATCGGCTGACGGGCGAGGTGCAGTCCGGCCGCATGCTCGTCGGCCAGCGCAAAGGCCCGGGAGAGCTCCACCCGGCGACGGCCCAGTTCGATCGGCCGGTCCGCCTCTTGGTGCAGATCCAGCGCAAGGGTGCCTTGGCCGCGTGGCCGGTCATCGGCATTGAAGGCCAATCCGTGGGTGTTGAGCCCGCCGCCCTTCCGCAGAGGGAACGCATCGAAGAGCGCCAATTCCAGCTGCATACGCTGGGACTGGTCGCGGTCAGCGAGAAGGCTTATGGCCGCATCGACCGCATCACGGCGGAAGGCCTCGAGGCACAAGACAGGTTGTTCGTGCGCACCGTCGACTCGAGCGTCGAGGACATCACTTTGTTCGCGCCGCTCTGGGCGCATCTTCCCGAGCCCGAACGGGCCCGGGCAATACTCAAGCGCCTCCTGGAGGCGGGGACCGGCTTCGATCGCCCCTTCGGGGTCGCCGCGCTATCCGCCTCACCTGCGCCTCCGCGTGCCCGCGTGCGCGAGGCAGCCGAGGCCCGAGTCGATCGCCATGAGCGTTCACCTGCCCTGGAACCAGCTCATCGCCGAGGGCGCCCTGGCCTACGGTCTGCGCGTCGAGGCCGCCCGGCTGACGACGCGCATGATGGAGGCCGTCATCCAGTGCCTCAAGCAAAACCATGTCTCCTATGAAAACTATCACGCACTGACGGCTGCCGGACTGGGGAGCGCGGCGCGTTGACCGGCTTCGCGCCGGTCGGTCTCTTCCTGCAAACGCTCGGCGTGCAGATCCTTTCGCCGACCCGCGTCCGGCTCGAGGGCGTGAATCCCTTCCCGTGGCCGGTTACGATCATCTATAAGGGGCTCAAGCTGGAGCGCGGGACGGAGTTCAACCGAGGTCCTCTTCCCGAATGGGCAGACCGTGACGGTTACCGACCCCGCCCCGTGCATGGTCTCGATCTAGTCCCCCTTCGACACTCCATAGTTGCAGATCTCTGGGCGCGAGCCTCCAGCGACGATGGCCGTCGCCGACCACTCGCGTCGCCCGGACAATTCAGATATCCAGAATTCCTAGGGCGTGCACAGATCGGCAGGCTTCGGGTTCTTTTTCGGGCATGGGATCGTGCAGACTTCCTCGAGACTGGCGTTCAATATCAAGCAGCCCGGCTGACCCGTCGCGATCGGCAGCGCATTCAGGTTTCCACCTGTCGTGCCGGTTACGCCCGAGATCCAGCAGTACTCGCCGGTCGGGATGTGCACCAGCCACCAAGTGCCTTCCTCGCTTTTCGCCGTGATCGGCACGGACTGCCCTTTGAGAAAGGAGGTCAGCACATCATAGACTTGGCTTGGTCCGCGCCGGCAGTTGGCGTTCTGGATCAAGACCAGCGTGGGAACCGAGGGCGTCCCGGTGGCTGTCGGAGCCGGTGTCAGGCTCGGCGTCTCGGTCAATGATGAAGTTGGTGTGTTGACCGCTGCTTGCGAGCTCTCCGGGTTTTGACCCTGCACTGTGACGCGGGCCTGCGCATACGCGCTCCATATGCCGGCCGTATTCTGAGCCCGGACTTGGATTGTGTGTTCCCCGGCGGCCGAGGGGGTCCACGCCTGCTGCGCCACGACGACCGACCCCGAGCCCGCGACGCTGCCAACGACCGCCCCGTCCACACTGAACTCAACCTGGGCGATACCGGTTGGGGCAGTGGCATGCGCCACCAGGGTGCACGGCGCCAGCGGCAGCACCGCACCGTCGGTCGGCGCGTCAATCTCCGCCTGGGGACCAGCCGCTGCCTGCTGGCTCAGACTGCATGCGGCCAGCATGAGCACACACACGAGCACGCGGATTCTCTTCATGTGCCACCTGTCTGCAAAGAGGATGCTTGCCTGAGTCTTGCCGCCGGAGTGACCCGTTCGATATCGGCATCGCCCAGTCCGGCAACTCACTATAGCACGCGGGGCGGGCCGTTTCAAGCAGGCTCGCGGCGAAGATCTACCTCCCGGGACCTGTATCTCGCAATTCCCAGGTCAGTTGGACTCCACGCGGCGATTCTTGGTATGATGAGGTATCGAACGGCCGTTGTGGGATATGGATCGTCTGCCTGCTTCGGACTGAGGAGCGAGATATGATCACCCCTCCCGTACATCTCCTCGTGCTGGCGGTCGTCCAGAGTCAGGACCTGGACCCGGCGCTGCATGCCTTGGAACCTTTGGGTTCGCCGGTCGTCTACCTGTCAAGCAGCGGCGGCTTCCTGGGTCGCCGCAACGCCACCTTGCTGATCGGCCTGCCCGACGGCCATGAAGAAGAGGTACTGACCGTGCTGCGCAGCACCTGCCGCCAGCGCATTGAGTATCTGACCATGCCGGTCGAGGGCGCGCCCATGCCGATGCCCGCACCGATCCCCGTGCCGGTTGGTGGCGCGACCGTGTTCTGCCTGCCGGTCGAACGCTTCGAGCAGCTGTAGGGCCTGCCGGCCAAGGAGTCGCAGCCATGAAGATGCTCATCCTGATCATCAAGGACCATCTCACCGAGGCCATCACCGGGGCGTTGACGGCCGCGAAGTTCAAAGTCACGGGCATCGCCTCCACCGGGGGTTTCCTCCACAGCGGCAAGACCACGCTCCTGATCGGCCTGGATGAGACCCAGGTTGAGACAGCGATCGGTCTGATCCGCTCGAAGGTTCCTGCTGCAGCCGATGGGCCGCAGGCAACGCTATTCGTAGTGCCGGTCTCGCGCTTCGAGCAAGTCTAGTCGCGCGGCGAATTGGACTGCAAGGCGAGCAAGGCTCCCGCGGGAGCACCGAAGCTTTGGATCTTGGAAGGAACGGAATGTCTGGGTACAAGCTCCTGGCTGCACCGTTGATCTTTGCGCTGGCCATCCTGGCCTGCGCCTCGCCGCTCGCCACCCAGACCGTAAGTTCGGTTCCGACGATCGTGGCGCAGACGATGCAGGCCTTGGGCTCTCCGGCGCCTTCGTCCGCGCCGTCCGATACGCCCGCACCCCTGGTCACGCCCACAGCCGCGAACCTGTTGCCGCAATCCATATACTTTCTGAACAAGGACGCTGGCGGCCTGATGCAGGTCTTCCGCATGGAGGCCGATGGCAAGACCACGCGCCAGATCACGTTCGAGCCCGCCACGGTCGACGCCTACGACGTCTCACCGAAGGATGGCAGCCTGGCATACATCTCCAACAACCAGCTCTTCCTCGTGGATGCCACCGGCGCAGGGCGCCGGACGCTGGTGGATGGCGGCCCGGTCAACGACAACAACCGCTGGACCAACGCTGTCGGTTCTCCAATCTGGTCGCCGGACGGAGCGATGATCGCCTTCAGCCACAATGGACTGAACTTCTACACATTGGGCACCGGTGCGGTCAGCCAGGTGCTCCAGAACCAGATCGACAATTCGGCCGGCTTTCCGATGCCCCGCGAGCTCTATTCACCGATGTCTTTCTCGCCCGATGGGTCCCGCCTCGTTGTTACCATCAGTTTCTTCGAGGGTGGGACTTACGGCATCTACTATCTCTCGAACAACGCCCTGCTGCGCATGAAGCGCGGGATGGCGGCATGGTTTGCTGTCGAGTTCGACTGGATCCCGGACGGCACCGGGCTGTATCTCTCCAGTCCGACGCTCGGCATGGTTAAATCCGGCTTGTTCTTTGCCGATGCCTCAACGGGCAGCGTCTCGACGCTTCTTCCAGGGGCGGCCTCCAACGACACCTACAACTTCGCCGACGCGGTCCGGGTCGGACCGGATGGCAAGATCTACTTCTTCTTCAATAACCTTCCCACCATACCCGTATCCGGGCACACACCGTTGTTCCTTGTCCGTTCCGACTCGGACGGTGTGACTGGCCGCACGCAGCTGCTGCCCGAGGCCTTCCCAGCCATCAATGAGATCCTCTGGGCGCCCGATGCCAGCCTGGCGGTCCTCGCCACGGTTGATCCCAATGCCAAACCGGAGATCTACCAGGGCGGCCAGGCCCAAATTGTCTACCCCGATGGGCGTCCGTCTGTCACCATCGCACCGTTCGTCCAGTCCATGCACTGGGGGCCGTAAGGAACCGCCTCCAACTGCCGGCCAGGGGCTTCCTCCTCGAGCACGTGGCGACCTCACGTGCCGACCGCCTCCCAACAACACCTTCGAAACCGCAGCTCACAAGCGGCGGCTGGATCTGGCACACGGCAACAGTTCGCTGCAAATCCGGCATCGCGGACCACGACCACGAGCTATGTAGCGCCCGGGAACCCATGAAGAACACTCTCAATGCGCCGCCCTTGGAATAGAGCCGTCTCAGCCGTCGGCGTTGCCGGATCACACAGCACGGCCTGCCACGCCGCGCTCTTTGCGCTGATCTTCTGTCTCGGCTGCTTTGCCCGCCTATGGGAGTTCGGAACCGTGCCGCCTGGCCTCAGTGCCGACGAAGCCTCCGACGGCGTGGAGGCGATGAGCCTGTATCGGTACGGTACGGACCGGAACGGGGAGTCCTTTCCGGTCAGATTCATCGGTTGGGGCAGCGGGCAGGACGCCCTCGATTCCTACGTCCTGATTCCCCTGGTGGCCGTCGCCGGATTGAGTCCAAGGGTTGTGCGCCTGCCTCTGCTCATCGCCGGCATACTGGCACTGCCGCTCATCTACTTCATCGGCCGCAAGCTGCAGGGGAGAGTCCTTGGCTTGCTGACCATGTTGCTCCTGGCGATCAGTCCCTGGCATATCGTGATTTCGCGCACGGGTCCCGAAGCTGACCTGCTGCCGCTATTGTTCCTGCTCGGATTTGCCTGCCTGCTTGCCTCGGATGCGGGCAACCATTGGTTCATCCCGGCCTGTGTCTTCTTTGGCCTGGGTCTCTATAGCTACATCACCTCCTACCTAGCCATACCGCTCTTCCTGCTGCTCGCTGTGCCGCCGGCTTACCTCGCCAGGCGCATCTCCATCAAAGATCTCACCGCGGGCATTCTGCTCTTCATGATTTTGGCAGTGCCCGCCGGACTGTACGTGATCGTCAATACCTTTGACCTGCCTACGATCCACATCGGGCTCATGACCATTCCCCACCTCCCATCGGTCTCGCGGCTCCAGTCCGACGTGGCAGTCTTTCAGCCGATGCCCCTAAAGCAGCTTCTCATCAACGTGGAGGGCTTCCTTTCGCTGCTCGTGACTTAGAGCGAATCGGCCTATAACCAGCCGGGTTACGGCTATCTGTACAACGTGACCTTTCCGCTGGTCTTCGCCGGGGCAATGCTTTTCGTGCTCCGCCGCGCGGATCGGTTCGGACGTCGCCTGGTCTTTGCCTGGCTGGTTGCGGCCACGTGCGTAGGCGTGCTCATCGCCCCTTATTTCGTTCACAACAACCTGCTCTTCATGCCCCTCCTCCTGTTCTGCGCCCTGTTTCTGGAATGGCTCTTGCACTGGAACAAGATCGTCTTTGCTCTGAGCGTTGTCGCCTTCCTCGCTGGATTTATCCTATTCACTGACTACTATCACGGGCCGGTCTACAAGCAGCAGGCTGACCGCGAGTACTTCACCGGCCTGTTGTCCGCGCTGGATTACGCCAGGACTTCAAGCAGCAATGCCATCTGTGTATCGAGACCCAAGATCAACGAGCCCTATATTTTTGCGCTGTTCTCCGAACAAATGGCGCCCTCCGTGAGTCCGGACAAGATCGTCTATGTGAACTCCGCTGCGCAGTACCGGGAAGTGAGCTCCGTTGGACGATATTTCTTCGGCCTCCAGAACTGCCCCTCAGATAAACCGAGCACCTACGTCCTATTCTTCAACGAGCCGCCTCCCACGGCTGGAAAGGCATTCACGGTTCGCCAGTTCGGGCTGTACAAGGTGTATCTTCCCAAATGATCCGCGACCGCGGACGGGCGGACTCATACTGCGGCCCCCGGTGCGCGCCAACGTCGCCCCGATAGGGGCGTTGGTTCCTGATTTTGAATCGCGCTGAACCTTCGTTGTTTGTGCGCTGGAAATTCACACGGCTTTCACCCGTGGGGCGTAGAATAATGCCAGTTCCTTACTCGAGCGATTTTCGCATACCTCATTTCCCGAGAATTGAGCCCTAACCATGCATACCAGGCACAACGAACCGAAGACAGCAGCCGGCCCCGAGACCGCCGGACACACCCTCCACCAGGCTGGACAGTACGACTTCTTCTCCCGTCTAGTGGGCCTCGGCGTGAATCAGGCCAACAGCAGGATGGTCGTCGAATTGGCGAAGATCAAGCCGGGCGACAAGGTCCTCGACGTAGGGTGCGGCACCGGCAATCTGACCCTGACCGCCAAGGCGTATGTTGGACCGGCCGGCTCGGCCACTGGGATCGATGCCTCGCCCGAGATGATCGAAAGGGCCCGCAAGAACTCGAAACACACCGGCCTGAACGCTGTCTTCGAGATCGGATTGATCGAGAAGATTCCGTATCCGGCTGGGAGCTTCGATGTGGTCATCAATCGCCTGATGATCCACCACCTTCCGGACGACCTGAAGCGTCAGGGCTTTGCGGAGATATTCCGGGTGCTGAAACCCGGTGGATTTCTCTTCGTGGCCGATTTCAAGGCGCCGGACAACTTCCTCCTCGCCCATCTCAGCCTGATCTTCGTCGGCCATCGCATGATGCAGACGGACGTGGGGGGCCTGCCTGCCATGCTGAAGGAAGCGGGCTTCGCCGAGGTCGCCTCCGGCCCCACGCGCTCTGCGATGGTTGCCTTCGTCAGCGGCACGAAACCAACGGTTCGCTAGGGCCTGTACAGGGGGATACGGATTGAATCGTAGCGCCCAGGGGCGCTGTATGCGGCTTCCGTACTACCCGGGAGGTTCGCAGTGCGGGTGCAATCCGAGCTGCGGCAGAAACCGAAATCTCGGTATGAAGGGCAGGCCTTGCGGATTGAATCCGTAGCGGCCATCGGCTTGCGCCTTGCGCTCGAGCGCCGGCAGCCTGGATTCGAAGCTACTCAAATCCGTGATCCCATAGGCAGATAGATCCGCCTGCACCGCGGCGCGCACGCCCGGAGCGATGGTGGCGTTCCCCGTGACCCCGTACAGGAGGTCCGCGTTGCGGCACATCCAGTTGATGTTGTTGGGACGCAGTTCCCGTTCGAAAGCGAAGGTCCCATAGGCGGGCGCTGCCAAGGCCAGGACGGTCATGACCACCACGAGACCCCGCAGCCAGGATTTGTCTGAGCTCCTCCAGGCTTCCGTCAGGACCTTTGCGACCAGCAGGCCCCAAAATGCCACAGGCAGAAGGAGCAAGTTGGCGCGCGCGAGGACCAGGACCGGCAGCATGCCGATCAGGGCTGCGCCAGCCCAGAAGAGAACCGCATAGCGCGCGGCCCCCTTTAGCGCAAACAAGGCCACTAGCAGGAAGACGCCCAACCAAATATTCCAAATCAGCAGAACAAGTCCGTAGGCCGGCCACGGATTGTTGAGGATTTGACTGCCACCCACGTTCTCGACCGTAAGGCCGGCTGCCCAGGCCAGCGCCAGCGGGTCAAACCCCAGTGGACCTGCATTGGGCACGACCTGACTGCGCCAGTACCAGTAGGCAGCCAGCTCGAGCAGCATGACCGCGGCAGACACGGCGAGTGCCCGCCCCAATTTACCCAGCTCGCCTTGTTTGCGCCTCCGAAGCCACACAAATCCGGCACCAAGGTAGAGCAGCAGCGGATAGAGAGCGAGCGCGTCTTCGCGCGTCAACAAGGCCAACGCCGTGCACAGCGCCGACAGGAGAAGCCAGGCCGGTCGTCCGGACCGCATCGTTTCCAGGAACGAAAGCATGGCAGCGAGCATGAAAATGCCCAAGAGCAAATGGATCCCGTCCGAGATCCAGAAGTAGTGATAGACACTGTACACGTGAAAGAGTCCCAGTATGCCCCCCAGGACCAATTGAACCAGACCCCCGTCGAAGAACCAGTTCGCCAGGATACCGACGAGCGTCAGGAAGAGGCTAAACAGGACCAGCAGAAAGAGCCTGTGGGCCGTGGTCGAATTGCCGAAGGCCAGGGCGCGGAAGTGATTGAAGTAGTTGGTCAGCGGCCGAAAGCCGGCGGTCTCGATGTGGTCTGAGTTGAAGGTGCCGGTCCAGCCGGCCGCCAGCTCCGCCGGAGTATGGACTCGGATGAGGTGCAGGTCATCCCAGAAGAAAGGCACGTTGATCGAGGGAAGCGCCAGCAACGCACCTGCCAGGACAACAACAAGGAACATCAGGCCGGCGGATCGGGCCAGAGTTGAATCCTGCGACAGACTGCCTGTTCCGTTGAGCTGCTGCAACTTGTCCCGCATGCCGGTTCCCTGGCGCGGATCAGAGATCCGCCGGACGATCTGTTGGCGACTGATTTGCTGGAGGCATTCTATCATTCCCCCGGCCGCAGCCTCACTGCCCTCGAGGGCGGCAGGAAGCCGCCGGCACTACACATCCATTGGCCTGCCCACTTGCACCAGGCTCAATCCATGGCTAGTTAGGGGGGACCGGCCGAGCTTTAGCGGAACCTCAATATCCTGGAGATCCAGGCCCTCGGCCTGAACTCGATCAGATAGAGAGCGATCACGAACCCCACCAGCAAGTAGAGCGTATCGAATAGACGGGGGTGAAGAATCAGGCTGACGATCTGGAACGGGGCCATGAGGATGGTCAGGCTCACGAGCAGGTCCACGCCCCAATTTTGCTTGTAGATCAAGCCGATCGCGCCGGCGATCTTGGCCAGGCCCAGGATAATCAAGGACAGCACTACAAATCCATTGTGAGTAAGAAAGTTGGGAACGATGGTCTCTGCCAGGCGGGCCAGCAGATCGTGCGGATCCTCGACGAGCTCCCGGAGCAAGCTGGTCTGGACAGACCGATAGATCTCGGGGCCGAACAGTGCAACGATGGTGCCCAGCGAGAGTTCGATGATCCCCAGCACGAACTTGTAGATCACAATGTAGATCGAGACGTGGAACTGCTTTTCGAGCGCTTCTTCTTCTTTGGCCAGCATGCTCATCAGGCAGATGATACTACGGGATTCTGAAGATTCTCTCATCCCCGACCCCGCTCCACGGCTGCCTGCGCGAAGGGAGCATCGCTCCAATCCAATAAGGAGCAAGTGCACCCACTTGCTCTACAAGCCGCGCGATTGCCTCTTGAAATCCTCGATGGAAAACGCTATGATTGATTATGAGCGATTGTTGAGCGTTCATGAGCGATTTCATCCCAACCCCCGAACGCCACAGGCAGATCCTGACGCTGCTTGAGCGCCGGCGCCGGCTCAGCGTCGCCGAGATCGTCCGCCGCTTCTCCATCAGTGAAGCCACAGCCCGCCGCGACCTGCAGGCCATCACTTCAGACGGCAAGGCCCGGCGCGTCCACGGTGGTGTGCTGGCGGTCGGATCCGCCCCGCGGGAGCTGCCCATCCTGGAACGCGGCCGCCAACAATCGACCGAGAAGGCGCGCATCGGCCGCCTGGTCGCCAGTCTCATCGGCGATCACGAGACCGTCTTCCTCGGTTCCGGCACGACCGTCCTGGAGGTGGCCCGTCACCTGCGCGACCGCCGTGACCTGACCGTGATCACCAACTCGCTTCCAGTGCTGAACATGCTCGCCGGGAACCGCGAGGTTACAGTGATTGCCCTGGGCGGCATGCTGCGCGACAGCGAGCTTTCACTGATCGGCCATATCGCCGAACTCGGACTGAAAGAGGTCCGGGCCGACAAGGTCGTGATGGGCACGCGCGGCGTCAGCCTCGAGCACGGCCTGACCAGTGACTACCTGCCCGAGACGCTCACCGACCGACTCATATTCAAGATCGGCCGGCAGGTGATCCTCGTCGCCGATCACACCAAGGTCAATCGGGTCTCGACTGTCCGCTTGGCCCCGCTGACCGGCATCCATACCTTCGTCACGGATACCGAGGCGAGCCCCAAGTTCACCCGGGCCCTCAAGCGGCGGGGAATCAAGGTCATGCTCGCCTGAGCACTGCGAAATGGGGATGCAACTCGAGAACTATCGCCCGCGCTCCAGGCTGGTGACCAAGACGACACCGGTCGATCGGCCGCGCTTTCCCGTTGTCGATGCCCACAATCACCTCGCCGAACCGTTCGGCGGCGGCTGGGACCAGAAGCCACTGAACCAGCTCCTCGATCTGCTCGATGCGGCCGGCGTTGTCCAATACGTGGACCTGGACGGCGGCTGGGGTGAGGACATCCTGCATCGGCATCTTGATCTCTTCAAAGCCAAGGCGCCCCAGCGCTTCCGCGTATTCGGCGGGGTCGACTGGAGCCAATGGCCCGTCAAGGGAGATGGATTTGCCGAGTGGGCCGCTGGTCGCCTGGTGGCTCAAGCCGAGGCAGGTGCCGAGGGCCTCAAAATCTGGAAATCGTTCGGACTGCACGTCCGCGACGAGCGTGACCATCTGGTCAATGTCGACGACCGGCGCCTCGACCCGATCTGGGAGACCGCCGGCAGGCTGGGCCTGCCCGTGCTGATCCATGTGGCTGATCCGGTTGCCTTCTTCGATCCGCTCGACGAGCGCAATGAGCGCTGGGAGGAGCTCGGGCTCCACCCCGGCTGGGCCTTCACCAGCCCGCCGTTTCCACCCTTCATGCGGATCCTGGATGCCCTGCGCACCCTCGTTGGCCGCAATTCGTCCACTACATTTATCGGCGCGCACGTGGGCTGCTACGGCGAGAACCTGGCCTGGGTCGGCGCTATGCTGACTGACTGTCCAAACTACTACACCGATATCTCCGCCCGGGTCGGCGAGCTGGGCCGGCAACCATACACCGCCCGCAAATTCCTGATCCAATACCAGGACCGCGTCCTGTTCGGGTCCGATATGGGACCCGATCTCGAGGCCTATCGCCTGGCGTATCGGTTCCTCGAGACCGACGACGAGTATTTCAACTACAGCGTCGGCGAGGTTCCCCAACAGGGACGGTGGTACGTCCACGGGCTGTATCTGCCCGACGAGGTCCTTAGGCAGATCTACTCGGACAACGCCCGTCACGTCCTGGGTGAGTGGGAGGCAACATGAGCGTCCATTACTTTACGCTCGACGAGATCCTTTCGCAGACCGACGCCTGGGCTCAAGCACTCTCGATCGCTCCGCTGGCACCGCTCCCCAAGGCTGCCGATTTCGAGCAGGTCATATTCACCGGTTGCGGCTCGGCTTACTATCTGTCGCTTGCCGCCTCGGCCCTGTACCAGGAGCTGACCGGCCGCACCGCGCGGGCGGTCCCGGCCGGCGAGCTGCTGCTCAATCCCCAGAACGCGCTGCCGGAATCCGGTGGGAAGCTGCTCCTCATTGCCGTCAGCCGCTCCGGCACAACGACCGAAACGCTCAGGGCGGTGGAACAGTTCCGGAAGGCCGGCCGGGGACCAGTAATCGTGATCAGCAACTACGCGGCCGGCCTCTCGCAGCAGGCCGATGTCCCGATCGTGATCGACAAGGGACAAGAGGAATTGGTGGCCCAGACGCGGTCGTTCGCCTCCATGTACGTCGCCGCGACAGCCGTGTGCGCCCGCATGTCGGGCCGCTTCGAGCTGCTGGACGCGATGTCGGCCCTGCCCATCGTCGGGCGACGCCTCTTGCAGGCCTGCGAGCCGCTGGTACGTGAACTGGGCGGGGACCTCAACCTCGACCGCTTTTACTTCCTCGGCAGCGGGATCCGCTACGGCCTCGCCTGCGAGGCCAATCTCAAGATGAAGGAGATGTCGTTGACCCACAGCGAGCCGTTCCACTTCCTCGAGTTCCGGCATGGACCCAAGAGCCTGGCCGGGCCCGGCGCACTTGTGGTCGGCTTGCTCTCGGACAAGAACCGGGTGCACGAGCGGGCGGTCTTGGACGAGATGAAGGTGCTGGATGCCAGGATCCTCAGCCTGGCCGAATCGGAGGCCGAGATCGCCTTCGAGAGCGGAATCCCCGAAAGCGTCCGCGCGATCCTTTATCTTCCCGCTCTACAGCTCATGGCGTTTTATCGGTCGCTGGCAAAAGGACTCAACCCCGACCGCCCCCACAACTTGACGGCCGTGGTTCAGCTCAGTCTGTAACCATAAAGAAGGAGATGCAACCATGAAGAACCGTTTGTTCGTTCTCACCCTGCTGATCAGCCTTGTGCTGACGGCCTGTGGAGGAGGAGGTGCACCCGCTGCAACGGAAGCACCAGCAGGTGCACCGGCCGCAACGCAAGCACCCGCCTCGACCCAACCAGCTGCAGGCGGTGCGCCGGTGCAGATTACCTACATGGAATGGGGTGACCCGGCCGAGCTGGATGTCTGGAAAGCGATCGTGTCCGACTTCGAAGCGGCCAACCCCAGCATCAAGGTGGATGTTCAGGTCTCCGACTGGGATTCGTACTGGACCAAGCTCAAGACCTTGCTGGCTGCCAACACGCCACCGGACGTTTTCGCCATCGATGCCCCGCTCTACCTGGACTACCAGTCGCGAGGCGTCCTGCTCAATCTGCAGCCCCTGATCGACAAGAATCCGGGCATGCTGGATGGCCTGTTCCCAAATACCCTGACGGCATATCAGACAGCGGATGGCTATTTCGGCCTGCCGCGTGATTTCCAGACCATCGTCGTCTTCTACAACAAAGACATGTTCGATAAGGCCGGCGTGCCCTACCCCAAGCCAGACTGGACCTATGATGACCTGCGGGCAACTGCAAAAGCCCTGACCAAGGATACTAATGGCGATGGCAAGATCGACCAGTTTGGCTACGTCATCGATCCATACGATTTTGAGCCGGGGATGAGCGAGATCATCTGGGCGTTTGGGGGCGACCTGATCAATGCCGACCACACCAAGACCCTGCTCGGAGAGCCAAAAGCACGCCAGGCTTTCCAGTTCCTGCACGACATGATGTTCATTGACAAGTCCATTCCTGATCCGAACACAGCGACGCAGTTCGGTGGCGATCTGTTCCTTTCGGGAAACGCGGCCATGATGGCCATGGGGCACTGGGCGGTCCCGAGCTATTCAGGGGCGCCTTTCAAGTGGGACGCGGCCTTGATGCCGAAGGGCCCGGCTGGACAAGCCACCAGTGTCAACAGTGCAGGATTCGTGGTGGGCAGAGATTCCAAGCACCCCGAGGAGGCCTTTGCCTTCATCAAGTTCGTGGAAAGCGTTGCCGGCCAAACCCGCCTCGCTGAAATGGGCTTTGCCTGTCCGGTATTGAAATCTGTCGCGGAGAGTGATGCCTTCCTGAAGCAAAGCACGCCGATCAACCACCAGATGTTTATTGACTCGCTCGCCTTTGCCCACATGAAACCGGTTTTCAAGGGCTACGATGAATGGTCCTCCACAATCGGTGACGCCCTGACCCCCATGTGGAACGGTGAAGCGGAATTGAACCCGACGCTGGATGCGATCGTGACCAGTGCAGACGCGGTCCTGGCCAAGAACAAGTAGCGATTTTGACGGCCTCTTCGCCCTCACCCAGTCCGGATCCGGAAGGAGTGAGGGCGAATGAGGAGGCACGCATGGAATATGGGTTGAAACCGCTGGGGCGGGAAAAGCTCTGGCTATGGATCATGCTGGCGCCAACGCTCATCGGGTTAGTCTTCGGCGCGCTGGGCTCCATCCTGGCCACGCTCGGCCTCAGCTTAATGAACTGGGATCTGCTGACGCCTCCCACCTGGGCCGGCGCGACCAACTACATCAACCTGTTCAAGAATCCGGCTTACTTCAAGGCACTCACGAACACCTTCAAGTTCAGCGCCCTGTATGTTCCGGGAGTGGTAGTTGTTTCACTGTTCGTCGCCGTGCTTATGAACCGCAAGATCCGTGGAGTTTCCGTCTTCCGGACGATTTATTTCCTGCCCGCGGTTACCTCGGCCGTCGCCACGGCCCTGATTTGGAACCTGATCTACGGCAGGGACATCGGAATCTTGAATTACCTGCTGTCGCGTCTCTGGGTTGCCGGCAGTCTGCTGGCTGTGCGCCAAGAACGCAATGCCGGCGGTGGTGGTGGTCAATATCTGGGGCGCGGTCGGCGAGGGCATGATCATCTTCCTGGCAGGGCTCACCGCGATTCCACGCGAATACTATGAGGCCGCCACCATCGACGGGGCCAGCGAAACTCAGCGCTTCTTCTCCATCACCCTCCCGCTGGTCAGCCCCAGCATCTTCTTCCAAACGCTGATCTCCACGATCAATGCGTTCCAGGCCTACGACTACATCTATATGATGACCCGTCAGGCAGGGGGTGATAGCTCCATCCCCGTAGTTGTCTTTTCAATCTACCGCAATGCGTGGAATTTCTTCAACTATGGCGGTGCCAGCGCCCAGGCCATCGAACTGGCCGTACTGGTGATCAGCCTGATGGCCTTCTACTTCTGGCTCGAGCGGCGCTACGTCGTATACGAATAGGAGCATGGGATGGGCAAGACGACGCAGAAGCTTATCCTCGACTTTGTAACCTACGCTTTCCTGATCGCGGGGGCCGGGATAATGGTCGGACCATTTCTGTGGATGGTGGCGACCGCCTTCAAACTTCCGGCCGACCAGTTCACCCATACCCTCATCCCCAATCCAGCCACGCTGGATAACTTCCGCAATCTGTTCTCGTTCGACCTGAATTTCCCGCGGCTGTTCCTGATCAGCAGCGTCATCGCGATCCTGACTGTAATTGGCCAATCGCTCAGCTGCGCCATGGCCGCCTTCTGCTTTGCCGTAGTCAAATTCCGCGGTCGGAGCCTGCTCTTCACTCTCCTGCTGGTCACCCTGATGGTGCCGGAGCAGGTCACACTGATCCCCAACTTCATCATTTTCAAGTGGCTGCACCTGGTGGGAACCAGCGTGCCTCTCTGGCTGCCGGCCTTCTGGGGAGGGGCCTTCGGGACATTTCTGTTGCGCCAATACTTCCTGACTTTGCCGCGCGAACTGGTGGATGCTGCTCGCGTGGACGGCGCCTCCCTCTGGGAGATATTCTGGCGCATCTACCTGCCGCTTGGCAAGCCGGCGCTGGCGGCACTGTCCATCTTCACTTTTCAGGGCGCCTGGAATGACCTGCTGCGTCCCCTGGTTTATATGCCGAATGTCCCCAACACGACGCTTACCGTCGGGCTGGCTTTCTTTCAGACACAACTCACACTGGGCGGGCGGTTTACGGTGTTGATGGCGGGGGCGTTGATCAGCATCCTGCCGCTCATCATCGTGTTCTTCTTTGCCCAGAAGCTGTTTGTCGAAGGTATCGCCCTGACCGGCGTCAAACGCTGAAAGGGGAGATGCACATGACCAAGATCGCTTTCATCGGAGCCGGCAGCCTGGGTTTCACCGGCGAGCTCGTGCGCGACGTGCTCACCTTTCCGCTGCTCGAAGACTCAGTCATCTCGCTGATGGACATTGATGCCGAGCGGCTCGCCTGGGCCACCAAGGGCGTGGAGAAACTCATCGCCGCGGGAAACCGCCAGGCCAAGGTCGAGGCCACGCTTGACCGGCGCCAGGCACTGCAGGACGCGGACGTCGTCCTGACCACCATCCTGGCCGGCAGCACGGAGGTCTGGCGCCACGACATCGAGATCCCCAAGAAATACGGGGTCGATGTCAGCGTCGGTGACACCCGCGGCCCCTCGGGCATCTTCCGGTTCCTGCGCACCATCAACCCGATGCTCGACATCGTCCGCGACATGGAGAAGTACTGTCCGCAGGCCGTGCTGCTCAACTACACGAACCCGATGGCGATGCTGTGCGCTTCGCTGCAGCGCCAGTCTTTCATCCCCGTGACCGGACTGTGCCACTCGGTGCAAGGCACAGCCATGATGCTGGCGGAATGGATCGGCGCGCCCTTCGACGAGGTCGAATACCTGTGCGCCGGAATCAATCACCAAGCCTGGTATCTCGAGTACAAGTGGAAAGGCAAGGACGCCTATCCGCTCATCTACCAGGCTGTGACCAGGCGTCCCGAGATCTACAACGAGGAGATCGTCCGCAATGAGATGTACCTTGCCCTTGGCAAGTACAGCACTGAATTCGAGCGGGCACAACTCCGAATACAACTGGTGGTTCCGCAAACGTCCCGACCTGATCGAGAAGTACTGCACTCACGGCACCGGCTGGAATCCGGGCGAATACGCCTACATTCTCAAAGAGTATCAGCACAACGAGGCCACCTGGCGCGACCAGGTCAAGGCCCGCCTGGAGCAGCCGCTCACCGCCGAGGACCTGCAGCGCGGCCAGGAGTACGCGGCCTCCATCATCAATGCCCTCAAGGGCGGCGACCCATTCCGGTTTAACGGCAATGTGCGCAACACCGCCCTGATCACCAACCTGCCCGAGGGCGCCTGCGTGGAAGTCCCGGTGCTGGTCGACCAGGCAGGCTTCCATCCGAAGCGCGTCGGCGACCTCCCGCATGAGTGCGCGCTGCTCACGCAGCTCTCCAGCGGAATCGAGGAGATGGCCATCACCGCCTCCATCACCGGCGACCCTACCATGGTCTACCGCGCCATCTGTCACGACCCCCTCACTGCCGCAGTCTGCTCCCTGGCCGAGATCCGCCAGATGACCAATGAGCTCTTCGCCATCCACCGCGAGTACTTGCCGCAGTTCAAGACCCATATGGTGTGATCCGTGTTTGACGTGCTCGTCGCGGGCGAGATCAATCCCGACCTGATCCTGACAGGCGACGTCGTCCCGCGCTTCGAGCAGATCGAGCAGCGCCTCGACCGGGCCCTGCTGACGATCGGTTCCTCGTCCGCCATCTTCGCCTGCGGCACCGCACGGCTGGGACTGAGGACCGCGTTCGTCGGCGTCTGCGGCGACGAAGTGTTCGGCCGTTTCATGCTCGACGCGCTCCAGGAGCGCCAGGTCGATGTTGCCAACGTGGTCCTCCGTCCGGGCCAGGTGACGGGCTTGAGCGTGATCCTGATCGGCGCTCCCGACCGTGCCATCCTCACCCTGCCTGGGCTCATCCCTGAGCTGCGCGCCGCCGACATCCCAGACGCACTGCTGCGCCAGACGCGACACCTGCACGTCGCCTCGTACTTCCTACAGACCGGGCTGCAGCCCGATCTAGTCGCCCTCTTTCAGCGCGCCCGCGAGCTTGGTCTGACCACCTCGCTCGATACGAACTATGACCCGTCTGAGAAGTGGGCCTCATTGGACCGGCTGCTGGCCCTTACGAACGTCTTCCTGCCGAACGCGAGGGAGGCGACCTTGTTGTCAGGCGAGACCGACGTCGAACAGGCAGCGCGGAAGCTTGCCGGGCAGGCCGAAACTGTGGCGGTCAAGCTTGGACCTGACGGCGCGCTGGGCGTACGCCACGGCGTTCAGGAGCGGGTGCCTTCCATCCCGGTCAAGTTCGTCGACGCGGTCGGTGCCGGCGATTCCTTCGATGCCGGATTTCTTGTATGCGCATCTTAATCATTGGGACCTGAAACGGAGTTTGCAGCTGGCCTGCGCCTGCGGCGGCTTGTCGGTTCAACAGGCAGGCGGCACCGACGGACAACCCACGCTCGAAGAGGCTCTGCGGCATGTACCTGGATGACGTACGCAGCCGGCAGGTCCGCGGTGAAGCGGCGGGCATCGCCTCGGTGTGCTCCGCGCATCCCGCGGTCATCCGCGAGACCTTGCGCCTGGCGCGCCATTTCGGCGTCCCTGCCTTAATCGAATCGACCTGCAATCAAGTGAACCAATTCGGCGGCTACACGGGCACCAACCCGGCGACGTTCGCGGCCTCGGTCCGCGCCCTCGCCGACGAGATGGATCTATCGTTCGATAGCCTCCTGCTGGGCGGCGACCATCTCGGCCCGTCGGTCTGGCAGCATCAACCGGCCCGGTCCGCACTGCAGAAGGCGTCCGACCTCGTGCGAGATTACGTCCAGGGCGGCTTCGTCAAGCTGCACCTCGATTGCAGCATGCGACTTGCGGATGATCCGGCCGGGGGACCACAGCCGGAGATCGTCGCCGCCCGCGCCGCACAGTTGGCTGCCATCGCAGAGCGGAGCAACAGCAGCGGCCTGCGCTATATCATCGGCACCGAAGTCCCTCCGCCCGGCGGTTCCACCGGGCACGGGAAAGGCCCCCATACGACGAGCGTCGAGGATGCTTCCTCGGCGATCGAGCTGCACCGCCTCGCCTTCCGCAAGCTGGAACTCGAGGCCGCTTGGGACCGTGTCGTGGCAGTCGTGGTCCAGCCCGGCGTGGAGTTCGGCGACGACTTTGTGGCCGAGTACCAGCCCGCCCAAGCGAGCGAGCTGAGTTGCTTCATCGAGACGCAGGCGTTGGTCTATGAAGCCCACTCAACCGACTATCAACCCCGCGCCGCGCTGCAGCAGCTCGTGCACGATCACTTTGCCATCCTCAAGGTCGGCCCAGCCCTCACCTTTGCCTACCGCGAAGCGGTGTTTGCCCTGGCTATGATCGAGGACGAGCTCTTCCCTCCCGGCGAGTCATCCAACCTGATCGGCGTCATCGACCAGGCGATGCTTCACCGTCCGGGACACTGGGAGAGGTACTACGAGGGTTCTCCGGCCGAGCAAGCCCTCAAACGCCGCTTCAGCCTGAGTGATCGCATCCGCTACTACTGGCCCCAGCCCAAGGTACAGTCTGCGCTGCAGCATCTGTTCTCGAATCTGCATGCGAGGGAGATCCCCGCCTCGCTCATGAGCCAGTACCTGCCTCTCGAACAGGATGCGCTGCTGGCGCATGGATTCGCCTTCAGCCCGGAGGCCGTGATCTCCGAACGCATCACCCGCCGCTTGGGGGACTACTTCGCCGCCTGCTATCCGGAGGCGTGAGGCGCCAGGCAATCCGGGTGATCCAACGTCCTGAGGGCGCCGAAGATGTGCACAGCTGCCTGCGATCCTTTCTCCGCCGCGTCCTTGCGACCGAACCGATTAGAATAGTTTCAAATGCTCAGGCAGTCGATCGACAATCGTACCAGACCCTTGCGTAGGGCTGGTTGTTACGATCTATGTGGCCGGGCCGACCCTCATGGCTAACCTGCGGGGTTTGATAGACCGGCACAGGCTAGCCTTGCTGATCGGGATCGCAGCCGGTGTGCTCGCGCTCAGCCTGATGATCCGTTTCTACGGCTGGGAGAACACGTTTACGCTGTGGGACATCCCGGACCTCCATCTACCATTCCTTGACGTGCGCCTGATCACTGGCGGGGCGGAATCGTACGCACAAGGGTATGACCCCGCCCTCTACAACCCCCGCGATCCCCGCGGACGCATATTCAACTATCCGAAGATCTGGTACCTAGTGCTTGCCTCCGGTATCGATCAGCGCTGGCCTGTTCCACTGGCGCTCGCGATGATCGCCCTGTTCCTCGGCAGCGTCTATGCATTCCCCGGCAGGCTGACTGGGCTTTCAGTGTTCCTCATTCTATTTGCTTTAGTTTCCTCGGCGGGCATGCTGGCGATTGAGCGCGCCAATGTAGAGTTCATCATCTTCGGTCTCATGACGCTGAGCCTGATTCTGGTGGATCGGTCCGCGATCTCGGCCTTCGGAATCATGTTACTGGCGATCCTGTTCAAGATCATCCCCGTCCTAGGCATCGGCGCCTTCTTTGGCCAGGACCGAACCACCTCGCTGAGGCTCATCCTGGGTTCGATCCTTTTCACAGTCCTGTATTTCCTTTTTACCTTGAAAGACATGCTCTTCATCTTCAGCAGCACCCCGAAGGGATTCAGTGCAGCCTACGGCGTCGCCGTCCTGCCCTACCTCCTGCATAACCTTGTCCAGGTTCATGCCCTCCACGAGGCCCCGCTCCTCTTTTACAAGGTGGTTACCCGACTGGATCAGCTCTTTGTCCGATTCCCGCAGCTGCCCTATGTCGCCGCCATCTTGATCCTGGTTGCATGCGTCTATCTCGGCTGGCGCCATCGGGACCCCTCTGGGGCCCCCGACACGCGCAACCTGCGCGCCTTCTGGATGGGCGCCGGCATGTATATCGGAACGTTCTTTATCGGAAACAATTGGGACTACCGCTTGATCTTTCTGATCCTCACCCTGCCTCAGCTGGGCGACTGGGCGATCCACATGAATCGAACCACAAAGGCGGTATCCATCTTTGGCCTGGCCATGCTTTTCTTGTCCATGTCGTATTCGGTCACCGACGCGGCGCTGGCGGCTGCGCTGTCCTTCGGGGCATTCCTGTCCGGTCTGTTCACCACGGCCGCCAATTGGGCTCTATTCGGGGCGCTGATCTACTTATTCGTGCTATCCCTGCCAGGCTGGGTATATCAGGATCCCCGCGCGCTCTTTGGCGGGCTGCTGCCCGGCAGACGACCCTCGGCCACACCGGCAGCGCGATGGGAAGAGCCACTGCCCTGAGCACCGCTGAACCTGGTCGGTGTGCGACCGGGCACACGAGGAATCCGAATCCAAACCGCCGGACCTTCCGGCGGCGGGCCGATACGATTGATAGCATGGGCAATGCAAACCTTTGAGGCCGGCCTGGACGGTTTCACGTCCGATCCCACGGCAGCAAGCTGCTCGGCGGCCTGTACCGGGCCGCGGGCGCGGGTCCGCGTCCGACCGCCCTACTTCTGCACGGACTGCCGGGGGTCGAGAAGAACCTGGACGTCGCCTACGCCCTCCGCGAAGCCGGTTGGAACTGCGCCTACTTCCACTATCGCGGCTCGTGGGGCTCGGAAGGGGACTTTACGCTCGCGGGCCGGCACGACGATCTGCTCGCGGTCGCGGACTGGCTGGTGCAGCAGCCATGTGTGGACGCGCAGCGTCTTGCGCTCTTCGGGCACAGCGCCGGCGGCTACCTGGCACTTATGGCAGGCGCCGTCGATCGGCGATTTAAAGCCATGGTCGCCCTGTGCCCGTTGGTATCTGGCGCCAGGGCGCCCCTTGCACAAGCGATCTTCGATGAATGGGCCGGAATGCTGGATGGCATCAGCGGCGCGCAGTTGAAATCCCAGTGGGAAGGCCTTCCTCCGGCGGAATCCGCAGCGGAGGGACTCCGTAACCATCCGGTCCTGCTCTTGACCGGCGCCCTGGACAACATCTTTCCTCCCACTCACTATCCACCGCTGATCGCCGCAATCCCGACCATCGAGTGGTACGAGTTCGCCAACGGCGATCATGCGCTCAGTCTCTGCCGCCGGGAAGCGGTTGAACTCACCGTCAACTGGCAGGTCACGCACCTGGGCCAATGAGATTTGGCCCGCCGCTAGCAAGGAGGAATTGAAATGGAAGACTATCGCCCTGAAACCTATGGTGAGCGCATCGCCGGCGTCTACGACGAGCTGCATGCGGACTGCGATCCCGCGGCCATCACGGCCTTGAATCAGCTTGCCGACGGCGGACGGGCGCTCGAGCTCGGCATCGGAACCGGCCGCATCGCGCTGCCTTTGAAACAGTCGGGCATCGAAGTGAGCGGCATCGACGCCTCGGAGTTCATGGTCGCTCGGCTGCACGCCAAGCCCGGCGCCGAGGCGATCCAGGTCACGTCCGGCAACTTCGCCGACGTCCCCGTCGAGGGGAAATATGCCCTGATCTACGTGCTCTTCAATACCTTCTATGCTCTGCTGACCCAGGACGATCAGGTGCGCTGCATGACCAACGTTGCCCGTCACCTTGAACCGCAGGGTGTCTTCGTCATCGAGGCCTTCTTCCCCGACCTGAGCCGCTTCACCGGGCAGCAGGCGGTTCGAGCTGTCAACATCGAACAGGACCGGGGCCAGCTCGACGTCTCGGAGCACGATCCGGTGAGGCAGCGCATCACCAGCCAGCACATGATCTTTGCGGAAAGCGGCCTGCGTTTGTATCCTGTCGAAATACGCTATGTCTGGCCGGCGGAGTTGGACCTCATGGCGCGTCTGGCGGGACTTTGTCCTCAAGAAGCGTTGGGGTGACTGGCGCGGCGGCGAGTTCACCGCAGCGAGCGCGAAACACATCTCAGTCTACGGCCGCCCTTAGCCGCAGAACTGGAGATATCGCATGCGAGGCCGCCGGGGTCTAGAAGCCCTCGGCGTCTATCTAGTGCAGCCCGCTCGGCGCCACGCGGCCAACGCAGTATCCTCTTGAAGATCGAAAGGCAGGTGTAGCGAAGTCGAATAAGGAAAAATCCCCGGCCTCGTCTACTTGACCTTCTTCCAGTTCTTGCGTACTTCGTCCAGCCCATTCTTGCCTAAGATGTGGTTCTCGAAATACCCGCAGTCGGCGCAGATGTAGTTGTCACAGGCTGCCGGTTCGCGTGTGCCGTTGGTAAAGATCGATACTGCGCCGCTATTTCCTCCCAAGGATAGTCCATTCTGGTTCATATACACATTCGTCGATTTGCACTTGGGACATTGACCGCTCTTCATTTCCAGGCTCCTTTGGCTCTAACGTTAGACGGCCGAGTCTACCACGCGCTATCAGAGGCCTCCGAGGTCACGAGGACCTCCGAGGCCTGCGTTCGCATGAGGGTGAGGGGATATCCGCTTACTCGACGCCCTGCGTGTGAAAGACCCAATCCCAGACCGGCGAGCTGACGCCAAAACGGGTGGCCGGGTCCTTGTAGTGATGCTGCATGTGATAGCGTTTGATGTACTTGGCATAGCCAGAGCGCATCGCGAAGTGATGGGTGGCGTAGTGGGTCAGGTCATAAGCCAGGTACCCGATCAGAAAACCCGACATGAGCGGTGCCACCCACTGTGGGGCGTGCAGGATCACGGCCAGGATTAGGTAAAAGAATCCGTAGAAGACGACTGCCAACGGGATGCTGACCGGCAGCGGCATGACCAGGCGGGTCTTCACCTGCGGCTGGGCATGGTGGATGCCGTGGAACAGGAAGAAGATGCGTTCTTGCCGCGGGCTGGTCGGCTTGTGATGAAAAAGAAAGCGGTGCAGGGTGTACTCGGCCAGGGTCCAGAGGAACAGGCCGATCAGAAAGCCCAGCGCAATGAATGCCGGGAATGCGGCGCCGGGAGCCGTCAGCACGGCGTAGACCAGCAACAGAATCGCAATGGGCAGCCAAATCACGATGACGGTCACCGGGCTGATGTGGGTGAAGAATTCCAGAAAATCAGACTGGAACAGGCGGATGGGTACCGCGTCACGGTTAGTATCGATGGGTAAATAATTCATCCTGGGTTCCTTCCGACTTCAATATGTACCATCGCGACGGAGTATCAGATATATCTTCTGCTGACTTCGGTCCGTGCCAGCCCGTGAAATTCGCATCAAGTTGCCGCCTCTCTCAAGCCCGCTCGCTCGTTCTCCGCTCCAGTCGCCTCAACAGGAAATAGTTGGCGATGGCAATGATCACCATCGCCAGGATGAACAGCGGGTACGAGATCCGCCAGTTCGCCGGCCCGGTCATCATCGACCACTCCGACATGCCCCCGATCCCTGCCAGCAGCGTCAGCGGCATGAAGATCGTCGTGATGAACGTCAGCCGCCGCACCGTGGCGTTGGTCTCGTTGGCCGACCGGGCCATCTGGTTATTCAGCATCGACAGGTGCATCTCCATCAGGCTGGTGACGATGTCCCGCGAGGTCTCGGTCAGTTCGAAGAGGCGCGCCAGGTGGTCGTAGATGTCGCGGAACATGTAGATCGCCTTCTCCCCCACGAAGGGACAATCCCTGCGGCAGACGCGCACCAGGATCTCCCGTTCGTAGAACAGGCTCTTGCGCGCCGCTAGCAGGTCGCGCCGCAGGTGCAGCAGCCCCGCCGGCTCGAAGTGCTCTGGATCATCCAGCAGGCCGTCCTCGGTGTGGCCGAGCTCCTCCTCCATCCGCTGGATCTCCACGAATTTGCGGTCCACGACCAGGTCGAGCAGCACGTGCAGCAGGAAGGCCGGACCCTGACGGATGCTCTCGCGTTCGAGGCCGGCCAGGCGCTCGACGCCTTTCAGCAGGGTGTCGCCAACATCGCCCCGATGGACCGTCACCAGGAAGTGCGAACCGATGATCACATCCACCTCGTGGATCAGCAGGGCGTGGTCTGAATAGTGGAAGTCGTTGAACAGCATGAACGTGTTGCTGGGGAAATCCTCGATCTTGGGGATCTGGTTCTCGTCGGTGCAGTCCTCGATCGACAGCGGATGGATCCGCAGCGGTTCGATCAGCTCCGATAGCTCCGCCGCGGTCGGATCGCAATAGTCCAGCCAGGCATAGCCGTTCTTCTTGGAGGCCGCGACCGCCTCGCGCCAACCTGGGCATGCAACGATCGCCCCCGTCGAGGTCACATGATAGAAATTCGATTGGACCATGGGAATGCGCTTCCCCTCCATTGAAATGTATTCTGCGCAAGCCGGCCGGATCGGCGAGGCCCGGTAGACCCGGCCCGCAAAGCCGCTCGTGGACGCCCCGCCGCCGTGCGCACGCTTGCCTCTATTATCTTACAGTATTTCCCTCAAGTACTGACCGGTGCACGAACCCGGGCTCGCGGCGATCTGCTCCGGTGTGCCCTCGGCGATGAGTGTTCCGCCGGCGGCACCGCCTTCCGGTCCCAAGTCGATGACCCAGTCAGCGGCCTTCACCACTTCTAGGTTGTGTTCCACGACGATCACGGTGTTGCCTGCGTCCACCAGGCGTTGGAGCACGTTGAGCAAGCGGACCGTATCGGACAGGTGCAGACCGGTCGTTGGCTCGTCGAGCAGGTAGAGCGTGCGGCCGCCTCCCCTGCGCCCCAATTCCTTGGCCAGCTTCACGCGCTGGGCCTCGCCGCCTGAGAGGGTGGTGGCCGGCTGCCCGAGCTGGAGATAACCCAGGCCGACGTCAGACAGAACCCGGAGGCGGCTGACCGCCGCGGGGACATCCTGGAACAGGGCCAGGGCCTCTTCGACGCTCAGATCCAGCACCCGGGAAATATCGTGGCCGTGATAATCCACCTCCAGCGTCTCACGCGTGAAGCGGCGTCCATGGCAGACTGGGCAGCGCACCTCGACGTCGGGCAGGAAGTGCATCTTGACTGTCAGCATGCCGGCGCCCTCGCAGCGTTCGCACCGACCGCCCGGAATGTTGAACGAGAAGTGACGCGCGGTCAATCGTCGGCGGCGGGCCTCAGGTGTCGCTGCAAATGCATCGCGGATCGGGGTGAACGTGTCGGAGTAGGTGGCAATGTTCGAGCGCGGCATGCGCCCGATGTGCTCCTGGTCGATGGTGATGATCTTCTGGAGTTCTTCCAGGCCGTCGATGGCATCGTGCGCCCCGGGTACTTCGCCCGACCTGTGCAGGCGTTGGCGAACGGCGCGATCGAGGACGTCGAACACCAGTGATGATTTTCCGGACCCCGATACGCCCGTCACCGCGATCAGCAGGCCCAGTGGCAGGCGCACGGTGATGTTTTTCAGGTTGTGCTGGCGCGCGCCGCGGATGGTGAGGCCCTCTTCGCCTGGCGCGCGCCGGTGCTGCGGGGCCGGGATGGAGGCACGCTTCGTAAGGAAATTCCCTGTGATGGAATTGGGGTTCGCGGCGACCTCAGCAGGCGTGCCAGCAGCGACAACTTCCCCACCGTGCTTGCCCGCGCCCGGGCCGAAGTCGATAACATGATCCGCGGCGGTGATCATCTCCAGATCGTGTTCGATGACCAGTACCGTGTTGCCCAGATCCCGCAGGTCGCGCAGGACCTCGATCAGGCGCCGGGTGTCGCGTTGATGCAATCCCATGGTCGGCTCGTCGAAAACGTAGAGCACACCGGTCAGGCCCGAACCGAGCAGCGATGCCAGCCGCAAGCGCTCGGCCTCACCCATCGACAGGCTCGGGGAAGCGCGTTCCAGCGTCAGGTAGCCGGCGCCGACCTGGATGAGCCGGGCGATTCGTTCCTTCAGATCCTCCAGGATCGGTCCCGCCATCAGCATCTCGTCCCCGCTGAAGCTGGCGGGTAGACGTCCCAGCCACGCCCCGAGGTCGTCGAGCGGCAAACGCGAGGCCGCGATGATGGTCTGCCCGTACACGGTCACAACCCGGCTCTCAGGCCGCAGGCGCGTGCCGGCGCAGTCGGGACAGGTCTGCGTCACTACGAGCGCACCCATCTTCTCGCGATAGTCTTCGTCCTGGATGTGTTCGGCGCTGCGCCGCAGTAAACTCGTGGCGATGCCCTCGAAGCGTCCCCCGCGGACGGTGGTTGGCGGCTCGACCGCCGGGAAATGGCGGCGGAACCCAGGGCTCTCCACGCCGAAGAACAGCAAGTCGCGCTGCACCTGGGTGTAGGCTTTCACCGGCCGCGAGAGATCGAATTCGAATCCGTAATGGGCTGCAGCGGCCCGCAACGTGGAGCCGTGGTAGTTGATGTGGAACTCGTCCCAGCCCTCGACCGCGCCGTCAACGATACTCTTCTGCTCGTCTACCAGCCGCGCAATGTCCGCCTGATGGACAGTGCCCAGGCCGATGCAGGTCGGACAGGCCCCGGCGGGCTTGTTGAACGAGAAGTGTTCCATGCCGAGCTCGGGGATCAACGCGCCGCAGTGTGGGCATGGAAAGGTTATTTCCGCTGAAGGGGCTTCATCGTCCTCACTGGAACTCAGCCTCCCAGTCCGCGTTACCAGCATTGAAGGAGGGTGGGACGTCGTTGCCACAGTTCGGACAGGGACGGTGCCCCAGGCGCGCATACAGCACACGCAGATAGGTGTAGACCTCGGTCGAGGTGCCGACAGTGGAGCGCGGGCTGCTGTTGATGAGATGCTGGTCGACGCTGATGGTCGGCGACAGCCCGCTGATGGCATCCACCGGCGGTCGCGCCATTCCGAAGGGGAGCATGCCCAGCGACTCCATATATTGGCGCTGCCCTTCCTTCAGCAGGATGTCGAATCCCAGCGTGGACTTGCCCGAGCCGGATACGCCGGTCAGAACCACGAGCCGATTCTTGGGGATCGCCACCGTGATGTTCTTAAGGTTGTGCAGGCGCGCGCCGCGGATGATGATCTGATCGGTCATTTCAGTTCAGGGCCTTGCCTGGAAGCACTCTGCACATCGAGTGTATGACCTTCTCGGTACACCCGCCGCGTCACGCCAATCCGCCCTCTACTCTCGCGACGATGCGCCAGGCCAGGATTGTCAGCCAGCGGGAGGGCTCTTTCTTCTGCCCGAACTCCCAGTCCTTCCAGGCTGTCCACACGGACTCCACCGTGAAGCGGCCCTGCGCATCTGCCTTCGTCCTCAACACTGCCAGCATACTGAGCAGGCGCTTGTCTTTGCGCAGCCACTCGAAGCGTGAAAGCACATCCAGCACGTGGACCAGGTCGTACCATACCAGCGGCGCCTTGAGCTTGCGAAAGTCGGTGCCCATGAAAAACATATATGGATGTTCGCTCTGGCTTACGCTCCACAGCCCCAGCAGGGTCTCCGCCCCGGTCCGGCAGGCCTGCCCATCGCCAAATCCCTTGCTCTCAGATAGGGCCTTGAGCATGGCCAGGTTCGCAAAGGGACATGGATCGTCCTTGCGGCCGGGCCCCCGAAAGCCGTCCAGTTCCTTTGAAACCGTGCACGGCCAGCCGTTGCGGCGCACGAGTTCCAGCCAGGTAAGCTGCGGCTGCCCTCACCGCCGGTTTGTCTCCGAGTCCGAACATGTTGAGAGCGTACAAGCTCAGAGGGGCGTCGCACAGCGCCCACGCCCACGCGTCCCGGCCGCTTCCTCCGTACGCTGCTGGGATGCTTATCGGGAGTCGAAACGGCCCCTCCGCCGCTCGATGAGCCAGGATGCGCGCACTGATGGCGTCTACGCCCGGATCTGTGGTCCGCAGGCCGAGGTCGGCCAGAAACGTCAACTTGTGAAACGGCTGCCCGGAGCTCTTGTGACTGGCAATGACGGTTCCCGGCCATTTCTTTAACTCGGCGACCAGGCCCTTCACCCCCGCGTCCGCCAACATCGCCTTGCGGGCACGCTTTACCTGGGGTTCGCTCTCGGCTTGTCCGAGTAGGTCACGCCGAGTACGGTACTCAATCCAGGATTCACCTTCAAGCAGCCAATCGATCGGTGCGTTCATGGTTCTGCTCCTTGTCTCTCACCCTGAGACGGTCGCACAGGGTGTCTGAGACTCATCTCCCCGCACCTGCATTCTACCCCGGGCCGGGTCGGGCCACGGCGCTCACCCTACCACAACGTTGTCGATCAGCCTCGTTTTGCCGAAGAATACCGCCATCGAGAGCAGCGCCTTGCCCGTTACCTGTTGCGGGAGCTCCTGGAGCGTTTCATAGTCCGCGCACGAGACGTACTGCATCTGGGCCAGCGGCTCCGAACCCAGCACGTCCTGCATGGCCTGCCGCAGCGCCTCCGCCCGCCGCTCTCCCTTCTCGTAGGCCGACTGGGCAGCGGTCAAAGCCCGGTGGAGGACGGTCGCGGCCTTGCGCTCGTCCGGGCTCAGGTACACGTTGCGGCTCGACATGGCCAGCCCATCTGGCTCCCGCACGATCGGGCAGACCACGATGTCGACCGGGAAGTTCAGGTCGCGGGTCATTTGCCGGATGACCGTCGCCTGCTGGGCGTCCTTCTGCCCAAAGTAGGCCTTCTGCGGCTGGACCGCATTGAATAACTTGCTGACCACCGTGGTCACGCCCCGGAAGTGGCCCGGACGCTGGGCGCCCTCCAGCGGAAGCGTCACCTTCTCGACCTCGACCCACGTCTGGAACCCGGGTGGGTACATCGTCTCGGCTGTAGGCGTCCACACCAAGTCGACCTCGACCGACTCCAGTAGCCGTAGGTCACGCTCCAGGTCCCGAGGGTACTTGGACAGGTCCTCGTTCGGACCGAACTGGGTCGGGTTGACGAAGATGCTTACGGCTACGCTTCTGCACTCGTCCCTTGCCCGGCGGGCAAGGGAGAGATGACCCTCGTGCAAGTAGCCCATCGTAGGCACCAGCCCCAGGGGACGGTCGAGTAGCCGTAGGGCGGAAGCCAGCTCCTCAGGCGTAGAAACGACCATCATTTGTCTAGTCATCTTAGGAAAGTCCTTGTTGACAAGGCCAGAAAATCCGTGCTACACTTTTTGTGGGCCAGCCGTAGGGCAATGCCCACCCAACTCGTAAAGGAGAGAAAATGGCCTACTCATTCACCAATTCCAAAGGTGTGACCTACTACCTGCACACCCGTAGACAGATGGCGGCCAGCGGCAAGGAACGGGTGCTGTTCTTCTTCGCCAAGGAGATCAAGGAAGGCGCGATGGATGCCGTCCCCGCCGGGTACACGGTCGTCGAGATGAAGACCGGTCTTCCCGTCCTGAAGAAAGTATAACCGTCAACCGTGCACTACCGTGCCATAATAGAGATCCAGCGCTCTGAACTGAACCCCTAGAACGAGACACGAAGAGAAAGCACCCTCTGTGAGAAAATGGAACAGGAGGTGCTTTTTTCTATGGCAGGTAAGAAAGGAATGCAGCATTATCCGCCGGAGCTGAAGCTGGAAGCGGTGCGGCTATTTTATGAGGAGGGCCAAACGCGTTGCCCAGGTCACGGCGGCGCTCGGGATCCGGGATCCGCAACGAATCCAGAAATGGTTGAGGCAATATCGAGCCGAAGGCGCCAGCGCGTTTGCCAAGCCGAGAGGTCGACCTCGCAAAAGGGCCGGGGCGCAAGCCGAACTGGAGCGGCTGCGGATGGAAGTGGCCCTGCTAAAAAAATTCCATTCCGAATTGCGGGAAGTGCGGCTCGCGCAGCGCAATATCGGGTGCTTTATCACCATCGAAAAGAGTTCGAAATGAAGGCCATGTGTGCCTTCCTAGGTGTCTCGCGAGCAGCCTATTACGCTTGGCGCAAGAAGCTGGAACAGCCGGACACAGATGCGGTGCGTTTAGAACTCGTGCAGCGGGCTTACACGGCTTCGCACCAGATCTATGGCTACCGGCGGATTAGCCTGTGGTTGAAGCAACAACAGGGTCTGGTGATCAATCCCAAGACGGTTTTGCGCCTGATGCACAAGCTGAATATCCGTTCCAGGGCCCGCAAACGCAAAATGTACCGGAAACTCGAAGAGCTGGGCATCTATCACCGCTATCCCAACCTGCTCAACCGCGACTTTGCTGCCACTCGCCCCAACCAGAAGTGGGTCACGGATATTACCTTCGTCTCAACCCAACAGGGCTGGGCGTACCTGTCTACCATCAAAGACCTATTCGATGGCTTTATTGTGGCTCATCAATTTGGACCCGAGAACTCCATTGGATTGGTGACCCACACGCTCCAACAAGCCAGACAAAAAGAAAAGGTCACTGATGGGCTGATCCTCCACAGTGACCAAGGAACGCAATACACTTCGCAGGCGTATGCCGTCCTCACTCAACAGTACAACATCACTGCCTCCATGTCGCGCCGTGGCAACTGTTGGGACAATGCGCCTATGGAAAACTTCTTCAGCCATCTCAAAGAAGAGTATCTGCGCCATCTGCACAACCCCAGCTTTGAAGAGGCTCGCCAAGCGATTGAGGAATACGTTGACTTCTACAACTACGAACGCATACAATTGAAAACGAAACAGACACCCTTCCAGCAAAGGTGCCTGTTTCACTAGCCACTTGGGGTCTTTCTGATTGTGTCTTGTCTAGTGGGTGCAGTTCACTCTGGCGCTGGATTTTTATTTCCCCTTGGCGGGCGCTTTGGCGAGCCGGTCCTCGATTTCCCAGGCGTGGTCGAGTATGTGCCAGGCCGCCCGACGGACGTAGTAGCGCGCCGGCCAGCGAAGTCCGCCCCGAGGCCCGCGTGTCGGCAGCTCCCCGTGAGCCGCAGCAACTACGCCGGCCAGGATGTCCGGTCGGTCGGGTAGGTACCCCTCGCCAGGACCTTCAGGGAGCCCGGCCTTCCAGCCGAGCCGGACCAGGTAAGCGTGTTCCGCCTCGAACACGTGACTGATGATCCGGTTCAGGTCGCGGCCCCCGCCCCGCGGACCCACTCGGAGCACCTTGCCTCTGGCCGACCGCGCCACGGCGTCGAACTTGCGCCAGCAGGCCAGCAGGAGTGCCTGCTGCCGCTTGAGCTCAGTCTCGTCCATCGACCGCTTGTCGCTGGGGGGGATCATGCCCGGCGTGCCGAAGTTGGTTGTGGCGTCGCCCTTCAACCGCTCGACGACCTTGAACTCGGGTGGCTTGGCGGGCACCTTGAGACCCACGGCTGCCTCACCCAAAGCGCGTTGATACCGGGACCTGTAGTCGATCAGCGCCTGCAAGGCCCCGGCTTCGTCCTTACCGCTCCGCGACCAGCCCGGCCAATTGAGCGCCACGGCAAAGGTATGCGTCTTCCCGATCTCCAGACAGACTTCAATTGCCTTTGAGCCCGGCGACATGCGCTACATGTCTCCTAGGGAGCCACCCACACGATGAAGCTCAGGTCGTGCCCGCGGTATTGCCCGGTGATCTGCCAGCAGCCCGCCGTTGGAAGGGTCACGCCCACCAACATGGCATCGCCGAAATCGGCCGATGCGTTGGTGGCATCCGCGGCTGTGACGGCCGGCGCGGAGGCATCCAGCCGCGTTGCAGTCACGGTCAACGCCGGGTTGGGCTCGTCGGTCGCGACGTACCCCTGGCGCCACCAGAAGATCTTCTGGGAATAGCCGTTGGCGCCGAGCTGCAAGCCGCTCCAAGTCCCGTCGTTCCCGAGCATCGTCCATAGGTCGGGCGTGCCGTACCAGAACTGGCCCACGTATCTTGCGGGCGGCTTGGGCGGGGTTGGCGGCGGGGGCACGAATGCCGGATCCGGCGGGCGTGTGACGGCGCACGTTGCCGGCGGGGATGCCGGCGGTGGGTTGGGATAGACCGATCCAGCGGGCGGATTGGGGTAGGCTGATCCGGCGGATGGATTAGGGTAGGCTTGCTGGCCGGGCGTCCCACACGCCGTCAGCAGCGCAAGGAAGATCACGAGGGTGGTATAGCGAATGCTTGGCATCGCAGCTCTCTCCTTCGCTGGAGTATACGCCCGCTTGTCTTTTGTGCCGCCGCCACATACAATGGAGCATAGAACGGGAGGTGCGGATGAAGCAGGATCGTTTCCTGACAGGGATATTGATTGGGATTGGGGTGCTGATCGTCTCTGCGCTGGTTGTGTTCTTCACCCGCCAGCAGCAAGTTTCCTACGCGCCGGAAGGTACGCCCGACGGCGTGGTCCACAACTACGTACTCGCCATCCTGAACAAGGACTATGAGAGGGCTTATGGCTATCTGGCTGACCTGAACCAGAAGCCCAGCTATGACACCTTCCGCCAGGCCTTCGCGGTCGGCCGGCTGAACCCGGGGGACAACGGCATCAAGGTCGGATCGGCGGATATCACTGGCGACAGCGCCACGGTCGATCTGACCATGGTCAATACGCCCGGCGGAGATCCGTTCTCTTCGGGCTTCAACGACGTGGGCCGCGCCCAGTTGCTGTTTCAGAACGGCATCTGGAAGATCTCGTCGATGCCGGCCTACAACCTGTGGGATTTCAGTTGGTACCAGGTCCCACCGAAATCCGTTCCCGCGCCTTAACGATCTGGCCTCGCCGCGTCGCCCTCAGGGCGCCCAGTGCCCTCGGGCGGACCAGCCCGCCGAGATCCGGATAGCCAAGCACTCCCTCCCCAGGAAGGAGAGACCATGAAAACCGTCCGCAGACTGTATTTCTACCTCGTCGCCCTCATCAGCATTGAGGTTGTGATCTGGGGTCTGATCAATCTGCTCCGCTCCATCGTCAGCCAGACGGTGGGCGGCACAGCCGAGACTCTGCCCGCGCCCTGGCGCTTATCCTGGTGGGGCTGCCCATCTTCCTGTTCCACTGGCTGTGGGCACAGCGCCTCTCTGCCGCCGACGATGAGGAGCGCACAGCCAGCCTGCGTGCCATCTTCTCCTACGGCATCCTGATCGGCACGCTCATCCCGCTGATCCAGAACCTTCTGGCGCTGGTCAACCGGACTATGCTCGGCGTGGTGCGGCTCGAGCCCGGCCGGGCCATCTTCGGCGGGACCCAGACCGCGCCCGACAACCTGATCGCCATCGCCATCAATGGCCTGGTGGCGCTCTACTTCTGGAGTCTCCTACGCCGCGAGTGGGCCACGCTCCCGGCCCAGAATAACTTCGCCGACGCGCGCCGGCTTTATCGCTACGTCTGGGTCATCTACGCACTTTTGATGACCATCTTCGGCGCGCAGCAGATCCTGCGCTACATCTTCTACGTTCCCTCCGGCGTCCTCGGCGAGCTGACCCGCGAGACCATCGTCAACGGCGTGAGCCTGCTTCTCATTGGTACGCCGCTCTGGATCTATACCTGGGGCGTGGTGCAGCGATCGCTGACAGAGACCGCGGAGCGCGACCCGAACCTGCGGCTCGCGATCCTCTACATCCTTGCCCTGAGCGGCGTGATCACCGTCCTGACAGCTGCGGCCACGGTCCTTCACACGGTGTTATCGAGCCTGCTTGGCACCCAATGGATCTTCTCCGATTTCATCAACCGGATCGGGGGGCCGATCTCGATCGGCGTGCCGCTCGGTGCGGTCTGGGCCTACTACGGGAGTTGGCTGAACCGTCACATCGAATTGATCGCCGAGCCGGTCCGCCAGGCCGGCATGAAACGGGTCTACTACTACATCCTCTCCGCCCTCGGACTGGGCGGCACTTTCTTCGGTGTGGCACTGCTGATCAAGTTCATGATTGACCTGTTCACTGGCGGCTATCTCATCCTGACCGCTGCCTTGCCTGCGGACCTGGCCAAGTCGATCGGGATCATCCTCGCCTGGCTTCCGCTCTGGCTGGTCACCTGGCGCGTGCTGCAGGCCGAGACCGCGACCGCGGACGATGCGGGCGACCATGCCCGCCGTTCCATTGTGCGCCGGGCCTATCTATATCTGGCTCTGTTCGCCGGCGTCATCGGCGGCATGATCTCGGCCGTGGCGTTCGTCTTCCGCCTGATCAACACCGCCCTCACCGGTCAGAGCCAGACGGCCTTCCTGCCCACCCTCCTGAATGACCTGCAGCTGGTGATCCTGTTCGCCATCCTGTTGGTCTATCACCTGATCGTGATGCGGCGTGACGGACGCTCTGCCGCGGCCGCTCTCGCCAGGAAACAGAGCGCCTTCAAGGTCCTGGTCTTCGATTCGGGAATGGGATTTGCAGATTCGGTCAGGGCCGCGCTGACCAAGGTCGCGCCAAATGTGCCCATGAGGGTGACGGCAAAGCAGCCGCGCGGCAGGTTCGACGCGCTGGTCGTTAGTGGCAGCCGCGCCCTCGATGCACCCCAGTGGATCCGCGCGTTCAAGGGACGGCGGATCATCGTCCCCGACGAAGCAGACGGATTGCTTTGGGCCGGTGGCGTCATTTCCAACCCGATCCAGAAGGCTGCCCTCGCCGTCCGTCAACTCGCCGAGGGCCAGGGAGTCCGTCAGCGCGCCGGCGGCTCAGGCTGGATGATCGTGATCTACATTGCCGCGGTGCTTTTCGGGCTTGAATTCCTACTGGGCATATTCGGTGTGGTCGTCTCGACCTTCGTGCGGTGAGCGCGATGCGAGCGTCGCTCGCGATTCTGATGATATACTCGACCATCATATCAACGAAGAGGGTCAACCGATGAAAGCCACGGTCTTACAAGAGAATCTTGCTCACGGCCTCGGCGTGGTTTCGCGGGCGGTTTCTCCTCGCTCCACGCTGCCGGTCCTGGCCAACGTGCTCATCGCCTCGGACGAGGGCCGGCTGCGCCTCTCAGCCACGAACCTCGAGCTTGGCATCACCTGTTGGATCCCGGCCCGCATCGAGCAGGAGGGTTCGACCACGGTTCCGGCCCGCACATTCTCGGACCTGGTCAACACACTGCCGCCCGAGCAGGTGCGACTCGTGCTCGATACCAAGTCACAGACGCTGAACGTGCGTTGCGGCACATCCACCAACGACATCAAGTGCATCGACGCCCAAGAGTTTCCTCCGCTGCCGGCTCCCGATTTGGACGGCGCGGTCCAGCTGAACGTGGGCGACTTCCGCGAGATGATCCAGCAGGTGGCCTTCGCGGCGTCGGCAGACGAGGCCCGGCCGTCTTAATGGGCGTGCTGCTCCAGGTCGAGAAGGACAAGCTGACCATGGCTGCCGCGGACGGCTTCCGGCTTTCAGTCCGCAAGGCGACCCTCTCAGTACCTGCACCCAACGCGGTCAGCGCGATCATCCCGGCTCATTCGTTGACCGAGCTGGCGCGGGTCGCGACCGACGGCGCCGAATCGATCCGCATGGTCGTCCCCAAACTGCGCGGCCAAGTCGTGTTCCGCCTTAAGGACGTTGAGGTGACCAGCCAGTTGATCGACGGCACCTTCCCCGACTATCAGCAGATCATCCCGCGCAAGTACACGTCGCGCACGCTCGTCTCGACCGCCGCGCTGCTCAAGGCCTGCAAGCAGGCCGAGATCTTCGCGCGCGAGGGCTCGAACGTGGCCCGCCTGAACATCAAGCCCGCCAGCGGACAGACGCAGCCCAGCGAACTTGAGATGTCGGCCACGTCCGAAGAGACCGGCAAGAACGAGACCATCGTCGAAGCAACGGTCGACGGCAGCGGCGTGTTGATCGCATTCAACGTCCGCTTCCTGCGCGAGGCCTTGGAGGTCATCAAGACGCCGAACGTCGCGCTCGAGATGTCGGCGGCCAATGCCCCCGGCGTGCTGCGCCCCGTCGGTGACGATCAATACCTGCACGTCATCATGCCGATGCACCTAGGCTAGAGCGATCGCCGCATATCAATGGAAAAGCGCCCCGCGAATT